>JABTUM010000002.1 GCA_015075375.1 Planctomycetota bacterium
CCGGCTAACCGCCGGATTACGCCGCACGTGACGGCGCTTCGGGCCGCGCGGCGGCCCATGTAAAATCAGTCTCGCTTGTACCCGGCGTTAATTTCCAGGAAGTCGAGCGAGCGGTCGTGCAGGTAGGCGTACGGCACGGAAAGATCGTCTTCGAGCTTTTCGTCCCGCATTCGGCTGAGCACATCCCAGAGCCTGCCGTCGTAGATGCCGACTCCCGTGAGTAAGAAATCGTCTCGGGATAACTTGTCATTGGGCGTCGGCGCGGTCTCGAATCTTTCGATCCACCTATTCGGGGCCGGCGAAAAATTCACTTTCCGCGCCACTCGAACATCGGCCTTTCCGTAGGGCGCCAGCGCAACTACGCAGCCTTTCCAGTCGTTGTCGGCGAAGCGGTTGGCCAGCGGCCATAGATCCACGTCGAACTCTTCGTCGGCGCGAGCGATTAGGCAGGCGCGCCCACCCGCGAACCACTCACATTCCGCAACCGCCGACCAGAAGTAATGGTCCGGTGAAATCCGGCGGTGGTACGCGCGGCCAAAAATGTCTGGCGGCTTCTCGCACTCGCACGTCGCGAAGCAGACAGCCTCGGCGCCGGCCTTAAACATGCGCAGCGCAATTCTCTCGGCGTTGCGGTGGTCAACATCCCGAATGGTGTAAACGATCCCGCAAAACGACTGCATCCGATCCGCTCCTTACTACTGCGCTTCCGCGCAAGCCGGCGATTCCGACTGCATCCCCGTGCTCACTCATTCGAGTGCCCGCCTGGCCGGCGAGTTGCGTTGCATCCGCAACGCTTCGGGCCGCACGGCAGCCCAGGTAAGTACCCCTACTCCTCGCAAGCCGGCGCCGACATTAGCACCCGACTCTTCCACTCCTTTTCCCGACACGGAGAACACCAACGCATCGGATTGCGCGAATTAAGCCGTGCTCCGCACGCCTCGCACTTGGCCGGCGCCTCTGGCGAGCGTAATTTTTCCGCGTCCCAGTTCCTTAGCGCTGACGACGGGTCCGAACGCATCGATCTCCTTTTGTGGGAGCTTGGGCCGGACGGTCCTCCGGCTCTGGTAGGCAACTTCCACGGCCAGTTGGTACTCCTCGGGGCTGCAACCCAAGGCTCGCGCGAGGCGATCCAACGGGCCACCGGCACCCGATCGGATACCTAACGAGCGCACTAAGCCGTTCTCTATTCTGGAGATATAGCCCTTTGCGACTCCCGAAGCCTCCGCCAAGGCGGTGGCCGTCCGGAAGCCAGCGGCTATCCTTATAGTGCGAGGCGTCTGGGCCGATCGGCCCATTAGCTGATTGATCCTAAGTTCAATCCTGGCATCGAGTAACGATATAATCTCGGCACCCAATCCAGATTCATTCGCCCGTTCCATTCCCGTCTCCGTTGCCTTTCCGTAAACAATACAACTTGCGTAAACGCAACGTCAAGTTTGGAATCCTTGAAAGGTGGGAATTTAGTTGCGTATATTCATCCCGAAAGTATGGTAGACGTGCAACAAAGGAGCAATAATGGGAATTGCAAAGTCTTTAGGCGGAAGGATTAAGGCGTATCGAGAGGCGCTTGCGCTTAAGCCGGCCGACCTTGCTCGGTTAAGTGGCGTTTCTGCTCCGCAAATATCTCGGTACGAAGCCGATAAGATCAAAAATCCAGAGGTCGAAACCCTCGTCGCCATATCCAAGGCGCTTGGGGTTAGGGTCGATCAGTTGCTCGGCGTTGAGGATGGCGGCGGCAGCGGGCTTAAGCCCGAAGAGCTTGAGATTTTAGGCGAGCTTCGAGATGCGTTCAGAGAGATTGGCCCCGGCATTTACAGCATCGCCCTTAGCGACATTCGGAGACACAAAAAAGACTTTCTCGCACTGATAAGCAGCCGGTCGAATGAGTCACTGTCGGTCTCTCCGGTTGCGCCTAACACTCGAAGAGTTAATCGGCGAGACGAGATTCTATCCTTCACGATAACCAAGCGCGCTTCGGCAAATACAGTGAAGCTGCCCCTATGGTATTCAGCCGCCTGCGGCTCGGGCCGGGAGTTGGAGCGCTCTCCGGACTATCTGTACTTCCGCGAACTCCCCGACTGGAAAGGCGTTCACTCGGTCGTAGTGCAGGGTGAGTCCATGTGCGACACGCTTGTTCCGAAGGACATTGTTTTACTCCAGGAGATTGGCGAGGGCGGGCTGGCGCTTTCAGAGATTAAATCGGAAGACGAGAAGACGACGCTGATGATATTTAGGAAGTACATCGCGCACGACGATATCTGCCTTCTTTCTATCAACGACGAAGAGCCCACTTTGAAGCGGATCAAAATTCAGCCCGGACACAACGGAACGGACTGGACGCTCCTGGTAGTGGCCGACAATCCGGCCGAGTGGGAGCCACGCTCGATCACAAGGAAAACGGCCATTCGAATTTACGCGAAGTTGATCGGTCGAGCCAAGAGGGAGGGGGAATAAAAAATGAGGGCATGTTCAATTATTTACGCTGCAGTTTTACTGCTTACGTACGCCACCGCGGCCGAAGACGGCGCTTCTAAAATATCGATCATTCATACAAAGGACGGGGGAGTCTTAGAGGGCGTAGTCATATCCGAGTCGGAGGAGTCTATTCGGGTAAGGGTGGGGACTATGGTAACTACAATTCAAAGAGATGGCATAAAGTCAATCGAGGGGTCGGCCGCCCAGTCTGGCGCAGAGGCCGTACTTGAGAGGCAGTACCGGGACGTTGCCGGGGATCCGGCATTTAGGAAAATGGTTAAGGAGGCTATAGAGCGGCACCCAAAGGCGGACCCGGCGGTGGTGTGGGACTTATGCGCCAAGGCCATACGGATTGATCGGGAACGCCGAGTGCTGGCCGATGAGCTTGCGCGCGATAAGCCGTTGGCTGACGAGATGAGGGAGCTAAGGGCGGCAAAGGAGCATGCGAAAAGCGTATTAGAAAACCCCAAACTCGACCCGATTTTATACTTCAAATCGAGAAAAGAATTATGGGCTTATTACTTGTCTTTAGATCCGATACTTCAAGCCAATGTTAGTAGTGTGGCCAGGCGCGTAAAAGAAGGAAGTATTAAGAAGATGGAGGACATTGTGCGGCCGGATCTACCTCAAGACCTCAAGGTCGTAATACTCGTCCTATTCAAGGACATTCTGGACTAGGCCACATGCCCGCAAACACCCTCTCCTTCATTGCCCGCGAGGGCCTCCACAACGTCACTGTTCACCTGTTCCGCCGCCGACTCCCCGACGGCCCGCTCTGGTATCGCTTTTGGCTGGGCGGAAAGAAGTACAGCGCGTCCACGGGACACGCGATCGAGCGAGACGCAAGGTCGATCGCACGGGATAAAGTCGTCAAAGCGATTGCCCAGTCTGCGCTTAAAAGCTCGGTTCCGCGCACGCTTGGCTCATGTATTCAAGCGTACATCGATAGCATGCCTGCCGACTATTCGGCGTCCCACCGCCGCGGCGCAGCCACCCGGCTGAACCGCTTTGCGGCCGCCGTCGGCGCAGACCTTCGCCTTGACGCCGTGAGTGCCGATGCGCTGAGTTCTCGAATTAGCGCTTTCATTGAGCAGCGCGGACTCACTCTAAAAGCCCTAACGCTTCGCAACGATCGCGTCATGATCTCGGGATTTTGCGCATGGCTCATGCTTAAGCGCGAACCAGATGGCGCGAAGTGGGTGAGCTGGGCCTACAACCCCGCTTCTGCGCAGCACGTGAAAACCCCCAAGGTCGAGCGCCGAATAAAGCCCCTGATTCAGGAGGCCGACGTGAACGCACTAATTCGGGCGGCTCAGCATACGGAACTCCTGCCAGTCGTCGTGCTCATGCTTTCCGGCTGCCGGCCGATCGGTGTCTCAAGGCTGCTTTGGAAAGACGTGGATCTAAAGAAGCGAGTCGTGTGGGTGAAAGAGAAAAACGAGAGCGTCCCCATGCCACTTTCAAAGTGGGCGGCGGGGAAGTTAGAACACTGGCGGCGCACTCGAAAGCCTGAGCCGCAACCCGACGACATACTCGCCGGAACCACGCGCGAAGGCATGGATAAAGCGCTGAAGTACCTTCGACTGGCCAATGGTCTGCCCAGGACGATTACTTGGGGCGCACTCCGACGGCTAGTGGACTTCAGGCTTTACAAGGCCGGGGTTTCAACCCAAGCGGCCGGAGCACAGATGCGGCATTCCCCTGAAACGGCGCAGCGGCACTACGTGGAATGGAAACTGCTAACCAGCCACGAGGTAGCCGACGTTCTTTCCTTTGAACCAGCCGCCCAAGCCAAGCCCCGCAAGACCGGCACAAAGTCCGGCACACGGACCGGCACACGATCTCGTAAAGCCTTGTAATATTGGAGCCACCCGTGGGACTCGAACCCACGACCTGCGGTTTACAAAACCGCTGCTCTACCAGCTGAGCTAGGGTGGCTCGATGCGATCTGAGCCGATAACGGTAAGGTACGCTTTCTCCTTGGCTACGGCAAGCAGGACCTGGCGCCCTGCACGGGACCTTCGATCCGGCACTGTCGCCCTGTGACCAATGTCCAAAAGTGATTTCGAGTGCGGCTTAGGCATTGACAGAGTTCAATGCCTGCTGTATTTTACTATCTAGCTAATTAACTAAAGGGCTAAATAGTTGAAGTCCGGCGACCACTTAGACGCAACTTTTGCCGCCTTAGCCGATCCCACGCGGCGAGCGATTCTCGAGCGCTTGGCAAACGGTGAGGCGTCTGTGCTTGAGTTGGCCGAACCCTTCGATATGTCGCTGCCGGGTGTCTCGAAGCATCTGAAGGTGCTGGAACGAGCCGGATTGATCAAACGCGGCCGCCAAGCGCAGTTCCGGCCCTGCAGCTTGGAAGTCCAGCGGCTTAAGGAAGTTTCCGATTGGGTGGGGCATTATCGGCAGTTCTGGGAAGCAAGTCTCGACCGGTTGGACGATTACCTGCGAGAGCTTCAAGCCAAACAGAAAAGGCGAGGTAGGAAAAAGTAGGGTGGTGGTGTTGCCGGTTGCGCCGAGAAGCGCCTGGAGCGACTGTGTATTTTACGCGGGATTGCGGCGCTGGCAGTTGAGGATTTGGGCAAAGCTCACTTCGTGGTGCTTGGCGGACCTTGGTTCGTCTTGCCGGGTATTAGTCGTTCCGCTAGCTTGGCGGTTGTTGGATACGAAACGCATTGCGGGAGCGTGTTCATGCTCAAGAAGGTTCTGATCGGATTGGCGCTTGCCGTGGTGCTGTTTCTTGCGTTAGTGGCCCTGCAGCCCGCCGACTTCCGTGTCTCGCGTTCCACATCCGTAAGTGCTCCGCCCGCGGCGGCCTTCGATCAGGTGAATGATTTCAGGCGCTGGGTGGCTTGGTCGCCTTGGGCTAAGCGTGATCCGCAGATGAAAACGACCTACTCCGGCGCAGAGTCGGGTGTCGGGTCCGTCTACGAGTGGGCCGGGAACGATGAGGTCGGTGAGGGCCGCATGACGATCCTGGAAAGCAAGCCCGGCGAGCTTATCTCGATTAAGCTCGAGTTCTTGAAGCCATTCGAGGCCACGAACACCGCGGAGTTTACCTTTAAGGCCGAAGGCGATGGCGCTTTGGTGACTTGGAGCATGTTTGGCAAGAACGGTTTCATGGGTAAAGCGATCCACCTATTCATGGATATGGACAAGATGGTGGGCGGCGACTTCGAAAAAGGCTTGGTTCAACTGAAAATGGCCGCCGAAGCCTCGGCGCAGGCCGGTTCCAAGTAAATCGCTCGGACTATTCCGAACTCATTGGAGAGTATCGAATGACTCCGCAGGATGCATCCGCGCTACCGGCCGATGGCGCATTCGTGATCTCACGCGTGTTCGATGCTCCGCGCGACCTGGTCTGGAAGGTGTGCTCCGAGCCGGAGCATATGGGACGGTGGTTTGGGCCGGTAGGCTGTGTCGGGCGCGTCGTGAAGATGGACTTTCGACCAGGTGGAATGTATCACTTCTGCCTCACGTTTCCGGGAGGCATGGAAATGTGGGCTCGATTCGTGTACCGGGAGATCGTACCGCGCGAGAAGATCGTATACCTCCATTCGTTTTCCGATGACAAAGGAGGCTTGGCCCGGCATTCGATGAGTCCGGTCTGGCCGCTGGAGATTCTCTCCACCTTCACGTTTACCGAATCGGCGGGCAAAACGACGCTTACGATTAATTGGATACCTTACAATGCCAGCGATGAGGAACGGAAGGTTTTCGGGGCTTCGCACGGTGACATGCGCCAAGGTTGGAGCGGAACCTTGGACCGATTAGCCGAATACTTGATGAAATCCAGAGCTTGATTCACAAACATTAGGCGCAAGGAGCGAGTGCATGAGCGGAGTTCGATTGTTGGTAGGTACGCGCAAAGGCGCCTTCATTCTGACGACGGATGCGAAACGCGAAAAGTGGGATGTGCAAGGCCCGCTCTTTGCGGGCTGGGAGATCTTTCACATGAAGGGATCCCCGGTGGATCCCAATCGGCTGTACACATCCCAAACCAGCGCTTGGTTTGGGCAGCAGATTCAGCGTTCGAACGACGGCGGTAAGACCTGGGATCCGGTGGGCCATGAGTTCAAATACGAAGGCGTGCCGGGCACGCACCAGTGGTACGACGGAACGCAGCACCCGTGGGAGTTCAAACGCATCTGGCATCTGGAACCCTCGCTGACCGAGCGGGACACCGTTTTCGCGGGAGCTGAAGACGCGGCGCTCTTTCGTTCCACCGACGGCGCTCAATCTTGGCAGGAACTGGCCGGACTGCGCGGCGACCGTTCGCGTCCGTCCTTCTGGCAGCCGGGCGCTGGCGGCATGGGTCTGCATACGATCGTCTTGGACCCCAGCAATCCCAAACGAATGTACATCGCCATCTCCGCCGCCGGTGCATTCCGAACCGACGACGGCGGAGCCTCCTGGCTTCCCATCAACAAGGGCCTGCAGTCGCTCTACCAGCTTCCCGATCCACACGCCGAAGTGGGCCATTGCGTGCATCGCATCGCCATGCACCCTTCGCGCCCCGGCGTTTTGTTTATGCAGAAGCATTGGGACGTGCTGCGCTCCGACGACAGCGGTGATTCCTGGCGCGATATCGGTGCGGGCTTGCCCAGCGATTTTGGATTCCCGATCGCGGTCCACGCGCACGATCCGGAAACCGTTTACGTCGTGCCGATCAAGAGCGACTCGGAACATTATCCGCCGGAAGGTAAGTTGCGCGTTTACCGCAGTCGTAAGGGCGGCAACGATTGGGAGGCGCTGACCGACGGTTTGCCGCAGGAAAATTGCTTCGTGAACGTACTACGCGGCGCCATGACCGTAGACAAGCTCGATCCGTGCGGCGTGTATTTCGGCACAACCGGGGGCCAGGTCTACGGTTCGCCCAATGGCGGCGATCGCTGGTCGCCCATCGTTCGCGACTTGCCGGCCGTGCTCTCCGTGGAAGCGCAGACGCTGCCATGATCCGTGTCGTGCTGCCCTTTCATTTGCAAACGCTGGCGCGCGTCGACGGCGAGGTGGCGCTTGAGGTACCGGCGCCCGTAACGCAGCGAGCCATTCTTGACGCGTTGGAAGCGCGCTTTCCGGTGCTGCGCGGTGCGATCCGGGATCACGGAACTCTGAAGCGCCGAGCCTTCGTGCGCTTCTTCGCAACCGGATTGGACCTTTCGCACGAAAGCCCCGATGCGCCGCTGCCGGATGCGGTGGCCGAAGGCAGGGAGCCGTTTATGGTTATTGGAGCCATGGCTGGCGGTTAGGGACGTTGGAAGGAACCCATTAAGGAGCGAACGCATGCCCTACGTCGATGGATTTGTTTTGCCGTTGCCGAAGAAAAACATTCCGGCCTATGTCCGGATGGCTAAGCTGGCCTCTAAAGTCTGGAAGGATCACGGTGCGCTCGACTACCGCGAGTGCGTGGGCGATCATCTGGATGCGGGCTTCGGCCTTCCGTTTCCTAAGCTGGCAAAGGTGAAGCGTGGCGAAACGGTCATCTTCGCCTACATCGTTTACAAATCGCGCGCTCACCGCGACAAAGTGAACGCCAAGGTTATGAAAGATCCGCGCCTCTCGGCGATGTGCAAATCAAAGAAAATACCCTTCGATCTGAAGCGTATGGCCTACGGTGGATTTAAGGTCATCGTGTCCATTTAATGACAGGACTGCCCGAAGGCCGCGCCGGA
Source organism: Planctomycetota bacterium (assembly GCA_015075375.1). GTDB lineage: Bacteria > Planctomycetota > SZUA-567 > H5-PLA8 > H5-PLA8 > H5-PLA8. Next base: position 8,154 of record JABTUM010000002.1, read on the forward strand.
GACGCGGCCTTCGGGAGTCTTCGACTACGGGGCTTTGGGTTCCACGAACACCCCCGTTGCGTTGATCACCAGCACCTTGGGATCGGGACGCGGGCCGACCTTGCCCTTCACAACCACTGTGGCGCTTTCCTTCAAGCCATGCTGGCCTTTAATATCGATTTTTAATGGCATGCCTTGCGCATCGACGAACTGGATCGTGGCCTTATGCGCCACCAGATGGTCCTTGTCTTCGCAGCAATAATCCCACGGCGTAGGGCAGTGGTCATCAGGGCGCTCGGAGCAAATCAAGAGCGACGAATCCGTCAGCTCCAGGATTGCGCGCCCTTTAGTGAAGGGTTCGACGCTTCCGCCAATCCGGCCGCGCAAGACGACATCGTCGTTCTCTTTCGCTTCCTTTTTAACCTCCGCCACACCTTTCGCGTGTTCCGGCGCAACCGAGAGAAGCAGGCCTGCCGGGAGTGTGGCTGAACCGCCGTTTCCGGAGGCGGGGGGATTTACCTGGGAAGGTGAACCGCAGGCGGCGAGCGCCCACAGGCACAGGGCCGCAATGAAGAATCCTGCAAATCGTACGCGCATCGTATTCGTGCTCCTTATCGAGTGTTCCCGTGAACTTCACGCCGCCTTAAGCGCTTCGGCTATGGGCGGCTTGAGGCAGCGCCACGCCGGCGGCAGTGCGCCAAACAGCCCCAAACTCAATCCGGCCAAGAGTCCCAACATCAAAACAGTCGTATCGACGCTGAGTCCGAAGGCGCCCATGCTGAACCGCACCGCCACGCCATCCAGAACCAGAACCGCCGCCGCCGCGGCCAACAGCGTACCGGCCGCGGTGGCCAACGTAGCTTCCTGGATCATGCTTACCACCACCGCAGTACGCGAAAAGCCCAGCGTCTGCAGAGCGCCCAGTTCGCGAATGCGCGCCGCAAAGGCCGCATACAGCGTGTTCAGTCCGCCGAAGAATCCTCCCAACGCGACCAGGAAGGCCGTGGCCCAAACCACCAGTTGCACGGGCCGGTAAAACTCGAGCAGTTTGGAGTAATAATCCGACTCCCGCATGGCGACGAGTTCCAGATCCAGGCGCTGCTTAGTGAAAATCTCCACATCTTCCAACTCTCCGCGGTCCAGGGTCGCTACCACGCAGGAGAGGTTATTGCGCTTGGCGGCGAGTTGTAATTCGCTCAGATCGCACCAGACTTCGGCTTCCATCACCGTACCCGGAGCTTCGAAACGCCCGCTGATCGTCCACGCGCGGTGGTCGAACCAGAGCGTTCGGCCTACCGCGAGCCGTTCTTCGCTCAGCCCCATCCGCGAGCCTGCCAAACGGCCGATGAGCAGCTCGTTCGGTCCTGGCGCGCGGCCTTCGACGATGCGGACTTTCTGGTGCACCAGGAAAGCCGCGGGCCGCACTCCGCGCAGCATGCCCATGTAGCCGGTCTGGTCGTCCTTGGCGGTCTTGAGCACGGTGGCCATGTGGACCTCCGGTGAAATGTACGCGACGCCTAGACGTGACTTGATCCCTGGAATGCTTGCCGCAAGGATGCCGTCGACGCCCGGCGCGATCTCGCTGCGCTCCAGGCTCTCTTCGCTTCCGGCCCCCAGCAGGATGACGTTTCGTGCGCCGGCGCTCACGCTGAGACTCTGCTGCATCCCGCGCACGAACGCCGCGGCCGAAAAAATCAGGAGCGTAACCAGCGCGCTGCCCGCCACGGTCAGGCCCAGCCGCAGGGGCGCTCGGCCCAGATTGCGCACGGCGTATTCCCAAGGCAGCAGACGCATCGCCAAGATCCTCGATTAAACCGCACGGAAGCAGGTGGCAATCTCGCGGTGCGAGGCTTGCCACGCGGGCACGAGTCCCGCGAGGACGCCCAGCGCGATCGAGACGATCAGCCCCCACAGCCACATGCGTGGGTCGGCATTCAACGAAATGCTCAGTCCCTCGTTCGAAAGGCTCAGTCCGCTCCAATGCAGCGCCATCGCCGCAAGCACCGTACCGAGCATTCCGCCGGCGAGGCTCAAGAGAATACCTTCCGCCACGATCATCCGGGCAATCAGGCTCCCGCTGAAGCCCAGCGTTTGCAGGACCGCGTGGTCGCGCACGCGCCCCTGCACCGAGAGCACCACCGCGTTTCCCACCAGCCCCAACACGGCCGCGAGGCAGCCCCAGCCCAGCCAGCGCGAGAAGCGGATCAGTTCCAGCACATCTCCCGCCGCGCGCGCCACGAACGCTTTCTCGCTGCGCGTGCTCGTGGGTTCCGGATCGCTCTTGAACTCCCGGTCGATCGCCACGGCCACTTCCTCGAGCTTCGCGGGATCGTCCACCTTCACATTGAACTGCGTCACGATGCCGCGGTCCTTCATCCCGGGCGCATACTGAAGAAAATCGAGATGTACGTACGCCACGTTTTGGTCCTGCGGCTGGTCGGAGGTGATGATGCCTGCGACGTAAGTGGTCAAGCCGTTGGCGTCGAATCGGTCGCCCACACCCAAGCCACGCCGCCGCGCGAGCACCTCGCCCAGCAACGCGGCGTCGGTCCGAGTGCGCCATTCTTCGATGCTGCCCGCGATCATCTGCACTTCTTGGCGGTAAGCTTCCGTGAAGCGGTCGGGCGGCACGCCACGGAAGGTCACTACGTCCAGGCTCGCGCGGCAGTTGCTCACGGTGATGCGCACAGGCACCACACCGGCCACGCCCGGAACCTTACGGATGCGATCCTCGTAGTATTGCGGCAGCCGGCTGGTGAACGGACAGTAACGGTTCTCGCGGTAAACGATGAGCGTCGAGTCTTCCGCGGTTTCCTCGGTCGCCGCGCGCATCCCTTCCTGGAGCGACTCGACGACCGCGAACAAAAACATCGCTGTCGCGACGCCAAGCACCGTCAAGATCGAACGTGTGCGGCTGCGCGTGACCTGCTTCAGCACCACGGGCCAGAATTTAAGGGCCAGCATAAGCCGTTCCTTTCCTTAACCCGCCGTCACGGCGTCGGGCTCGCCCACCAGGCGCCCTTTTTCCAGATGCAAGACACGGTCTGCTACGGCCGCGCTTTTCGGATCGTGCGTCACCATCACCAGCGTCTTTTGAAGCTCTTTGTTCAGGCGCTTCAGCAGATCCATAATCTGCAAGGCCGACTGTCCGTCGAGATCGCCGGTCGGCTCATCCGCCACGATGATCGTGGGGCTGGCCACGATCGCGCGCGCAATCGCCACGCGTTGCTCCTGCCCGCCGCTCAGTTGCCGAGGGAAGTGGTCGTGCCGGTCGACGAGCCCCACCAGCTCCAGCGCGGTGCTGACCTTCGCGTGCCGCTCCGCTTTGGTCAGATCGTGCAGCAGCAAAGGCAATTCGATATTCTCGTACGCCGTCAGTACCGGAACCAAATTGTAGAGCTGAAAAATGTAGCCGATGTGTTCGGATCTCCACGCCGCCAGCGCGCCGCGCGAAAGCCCGCCGATCTCCACGCCGCCCACGGTCAAAGTACCTGACGTCGGACGATCGATACCGGCGATCAGATTGAGTAAAGTGGTTTTTCCGCTGCCCGAAGGCCCCATCAGCGCTACAAAGGCGCCGGCCTCGAGGTCCAGATCCAGCTCGTCGAGTGGCTTAATTTCGCTTGTGCCTTTCTTGAAGCTGCGGGTCAGCTTCCGGCATTCAATGAGAGGCATGCGATTTCCCTTTCTCTTGCGGGGCGGGCGACGCGGGGGCGAAAGGCGACGCACCGGTTTCGGCTTCGCCCGATACATGCACGCGCGTGCCGTCGTGCAATCCACTGGGGTTGCCGACGATCAATTGGTCACCCGGCAACAATCCCGCAGCGATTTCGATCCAGTCGTCATACCGGATGACGCCGGGTGTCACATTCCGCCGTTCGGCCACACCACGGCCTTTATCCACGACCCACGCATAGGTCTGCGCGCCATCGGGAATAAGCAGTCGAGCCGGGGCAAAGATTCTAGGACCGTCGCCGCGCTTACCGGCCTGCGGCAGGGTGAGGAATTTCACGCGCGCCAGCATCTCCGGCTTCAAAGCCGCATCGGGAACCTCGATCCGTACCTTGACCTGCAGGGTATTCTTTTGAATGTCCGCCTCGTGTACGACGCGTGATATCTCGCCGGTAAAAATTCGGTCCGGGAGCACTTCCACCACGATCTCGGCCTTTTGCCCCACGCTCACTTTGCCCGCTTCCGCCAGCGGCACGTCGACGCGCACTTGCAGATGCGTGGGGTCGTACACGTGCAACGCGTGAGCACTGTGCATGGAATCCATGCCCAGCATCAGCTTCGAGCCGGGCTCGGCGAGCCGCCGCATCACCACCCCGTCGGTGGGGCAGCGTACGTTCATGCGCTCCAACCGCAGCTTGGCTTCGTCCAGTTTCGCGCGGGCTTCCAGCAGCGTCGCCTCGCTGCGCGCGACTGCGGCTTTGGATTCTTCCACCATGCGAGCTTCGGGAATGCGCAATTCCAGATTTTCCTTAGCTGCGTCGCGTTCGGCTTCCATGCGCTGCAACTCGGCGCTCATGGCCGGAACTTTGGCTTGTGCGCTTTGCACCAGCGCGCGCTGCGTCGCCACGCGCAGCTCCGTCTGTATCACCGTGAATTCCGGGAGCGCGTCGCGTGTTAACGTCAGCTCACGCTTGAACTGCTCTTCGAGTTCCGCCAAGCGCGCCGTCTCTACCGCAACATCGGCTTTCGCTTGTGCCAAATTGGCTTGCGTCTGCGCCACCTGAGCCATGGCCACGGCCAGCGAACGGGTCCGCTCCACCGGGTGCTTCCACTCGCGTTCGGCGGCGGTAAGGGTGGCGCGAGCGGAAACCAGTTCCGCCTCACGCTGCGCGACCAAGGCTTCCGCATTCGCCAAAGCGAGTTTCGCGTCGTCGTCCACCAGCCGGGCGACCACCTGCCCGGCCTGAACCGGCGAGCCTTCTAATACCAGAACCTCTTTCACGATCCCATCGGCCAATGCGGTGACGTTAATCAGGTACGGATCGGCTTCTACCCAACCGGGGGCCTGAAAAACCATGCCGCCCCGGCCGCCTTCATCCTGGACGCTTTTGACGACTACGGGAATGACCTGCACATCCAAGGCCGGCCAAAGCGCATCCTGGGCCGCGATCAACAGCAGCAGGGCGAATGCGCCCAACAATCCTGCGGGCAGGAGTACGCGCGACTTCCACTTTCGGCCCGGCGGCGGGATGCCTCCTCCCGGCGGGCGCACGGCATGCGGACGCGAAAGCGATTGAAGGTCCGAACCCGGAGTAGACATGGCGGTTCCTCGAATCCAAACGGGCACCAGCGGCCAGCGCACCCTTGCGCGGCCACGGAGACGTATGAATTCAAGGGATCAGATTAAGAGACGGGAGGTGCGATCCAGAACGGTACGGGCGGTAAGCGGCGGGCCCGTGGGTGGTGCTTGAGCGGCTAAGCCATCCAGACTCGCCCAGACGGGCGGGGCGGCAGGAACCGAAAGCGCAGCCGAAATCGAATTCATATGCTGCGAGGAAACATAGCGAGCGGCCTGATCCAAGTTAAGCGGGAGCGCATGGCAGCAGGCTTGAGGGTTGAAATGGTTGGGACTCTGGACCGCGTGCTCACCTTTATGAGGTGGCTTTTGAGAACCGCAACAGGTGCATCCTTGGGGCTCCGGAGCTTTGGCCTCGCAGCAGCATGTGCCCGAGATTTGACCCGCGCACACGCCTGCGGGTAATATCCCCAAGCTGAGGGCTACTGCCAACAATCCTATGAGGCCTACGGTTCTCATATCAATAATCTACCTGCATGACCGCTATTCGTCCAGAAGTTAATGCCGCGCACGGAGCGTCGATCCCGCCATCAGACGTTTTCCAGAGGCCATTTTCTTCCACGATTCCCGTATGAATTCACGGCTTCGGTGGAGCGGCCGTGGCTTTTTCGTCCAGTTTGAAGTCGTAGGCCAGTTTTTTGTCGATCTCCTCCTGGAATTTAGGGTTAGGAATGCCGGTTAATTCGGGCAGCGCCGCCAATTGCTCCGTCCCATTCTGGAGTTTCTGGATGTAGGCGGTCAGGTGTTCTTTGGAAAGCCGCTTTTGCTCGCCCAGCCAGTGTACCAACGCCCAGCTCATCAGGTAGTGTTTGGTGGAGTTTTCTAAATTGGTGATCTCGTGCACGATAAAGTCTTCGGCTCCGGAGGTGGCCACCTTGGCCACCGGCGGGAGGCTCACGTCCTTGTTCCATTTCCGCAGCATGAAGATTTTATCGCGGTCTTCCTGGCCCAGAATCAGGCGCGAGCCTTCTACGCGCGAGACCTCGAAGTATTGGGCCAAACCTTCGTTCAGCCAGCGCGGCACATACTTTTCCATGCCCTCGGGAAACAGGAAGTTGTCCAGGAACGCATGGAAGCCTTCGTGGTACAGCGTTTCGAACATGTCGTTGGTGACATTCTGGAAGACGACATCGTTGCGCCGATTGAGATCCCGGATCTCTTCCTGAATCTGATTGGCGCGGTTTTCGTACTGCCCGATATTCAGGAGCCACTGCCGCTTTTGGGCTTCGATTTGCTGCCACATGCGCTGTCCGGCAGGCGACGCTTTTCCGGCGCGAAATATCTGCGCTTCGGCGGCTTTGACTTTCGCCTGCATGTCCGCGCGCGCCATGTTGATCTGAATTTTGACCTGCTCCAGCAGATCGGTCAGCTTGCGGTGGTGCTCCCGGATTTCCGCCACCAGCCGCTTGTATCCGGCCACATCGCAGCCGGCGTAGATCAGTTTTTTGGCCGGCATGTAGAACGCGGGATTCTTGATCTGATTGCCGATCGAAGCGTAGTATTCGGCCATCGAATTCCAGATGACGACCCTTACCTTCTCGTCGGGTTCCCGCGAAACGCCGAAATGCGACTGATACGAACCGTAGACTTTCCATAGCGCGTAGGCACAACGCTTGTGGAACTCTTCTTCGGTGTTGGATTCCAGCACGAAATGCTCCAACTCCGTGCGGAGCGCCGGAATCGTGACGCCGGGTTTATTCGACGGCCACTTGATCTGCTCAACGATCAATTCGTTTGCCAGACGTTTGTCTTGAACCGCTTCTTCCTGGATGCCTTGCAGGAATTTGCGCGCGGCTTCCCGCTGTTCGCCCGTTAACTGCGTCAATTCCGCGACTTCCGCACGGTTGAACTTGGTTCGCAGCAGCAGCGTCTTGCTTACGTCTTTGCCGCTGGCCAAAAGGTCGATCTCGACCGTTTCGGCGTTCTCGGTGACCAGAAGCCCTTCGTGCCGCTCACCGCTTTTCAGCACCACCACATCTCGCAACGATCCCGCGTCTGCGATCTTTGCGCCGCTGCTCTTCTCGACTTTTTCGATCTCGCCTCGCGTATAGGAGACGGTCCCAAACTTCATTTTGATCACGATCTTTTCGGGTGTCTCTTCAACCACCTGACCCTCGACCACGGTGCCATCCTTCAAGGTGACCGTGTCCGCCATGAGCGTTGAGGTTGAGGTCGCAACTCCCAACGCCAGCAGCAGACTCAGGAAAGAATGCGAGGGCATGCGCATGTTGGGCTCCAATCCCCTGCCTGGGGAGCACCTGTGCCGCAGATGCGGACGGATAACCTAACCTCTACGGGCAATCCGAACGGCGTCAACCCAAAACAGGATGTAATTCGAGGGTTTAGGGCTTGGGCGATTCGCCATGGTCGTCCGGCAGGTCGTTAAAGACTTCGCGGTCCAGTTCCGCGGGACCGCTGGCCGGAGAACGCAACGATTCGGCATCCGGCTCTGCTGCACCGAATAAGGACGGGGCGGCTTCATTCTTGGAGAATTGCGCATCTTCGAAAATGCGGCTCCCGGCCTGCTCTTTCTCGTCGGTGTCCTGGGCTTCCGTCAATTTGCGCCGGTAGGCGGTGATCAGGTCCTGGCGCGTGAGCATTGCCAGCACGCGCCGTTCGCCCACGGCACCGCGAGGCGCGCGGACGGCGCTCGCGAATTTGGAAGCCTTGCGCTGGCTGCCTTGGACCATTTCCACCACCGGAAGCACGTTGATGTTGAACTGCGTGAACAGGCCCAGCGCATCGCTGAGGTTTGTCTCCATGGTAACGGTCTGGACCTTGGTGGTGCCCAGATCGCCGGCCACCACCAGGTTCCCGACTTCCTGCTCGTTCATGATCTGGCGAATGTCGGAGAGCGAAAAGATGCCCACCAGGCAATGGTTCTCGTCCACGATGGGGAACGTAGTTGCCATGCAGTGTTTGATGCGTTCCAGCACTTTATCGAAGGGCAGATCGGCGGGAATTAATTCCAGCGCCGAGCGCTGCGGCAGCGCATCGCGCACGCGCAGATCTTCCAGCACGTTGATCAGGAAATCGCCGCGGTGGGCCGGCGAGTGCGCCATGTCCTTCACTTGGCTTTCGTTCATCGTAAAGCTGGTGGTGAGCACATAGGTGCTGGCGCACGTCAGCATCAACGGAACGGCTAAGCCGTAGGACCCGGTAAGCTCCGATACCATGACCAGACTCGCGATGGGGGTTTTGGTGCAGCCGCAGAACAGGCCGGCCATCGCCACCATGATCATACTGACGCCGGCCTCTGGCGTCGGCATCAGCCAATGCGGCAGCGGCAAGGACTGCATCGCCTTGGCATACGCTGCGCCGCTGATCGCGCCCACCAGCAGCGTCGGGAAGAGCAAGCCGCCCGAACCGCCCGCGCCCAGCGTGATGCCCGTGGCTAGAATTTTAAACACCAGCGCGAGACCCAGGACGGTTAGCGTTAACTCGCGCCCGTGAAACAGACTCTCGAACGCCGCCGCATCGGCGCTCGAGGCGCCGCCCAACTGGTCGGCGACCATGTAGCGCAGGAACGGCTCGCCGTCGGCCATGATCATGACCGGGGTGATTTGAAGCAGAAGCAAGGCGAAGGCCGCGAACCCGCCCAGTGCCATCCCGCCCACGCCGGCTTTGGCCAGCGACGGCAAAGGCACTTTTCCGAAGATTTTGTGCTCGATGAACGAAACGCTTTTCACGAATACGAAGGCGACCAATGCGCACAGGAGCGAGATCAGCGCGTAGTGCAGAAACTCACCGAACATGTTTCCGCCCACGCTGGGGTATTTTAACGCGATGGGAATGTGAAAGACCGGCTCATGTCCGCGAATTCCGGTGAAGACCGAGAAGGCCGTGACCGAACTGATGACACTCGGGATCACGACATCGTGCTCGAAGTCCGGCTCGCGGTAAAGCATCTCCGCCGCGAAGAGCGCGCCACCCAGCGGAGCGCGCAAAACCGCGCCCAAGCCGCCGGCGCAACCCGCGAGCATCAAAATGCGGCGATCCCGAACCGATAAGCCCAGTGCCGACCCGAGGTACGAGCCAAATCCCGCGCCGATCTGCAGAATCGGCCCTTCCTTGCCGGCGCTTCCGCCGCTACCGATGGTCAGGATCGTGCAGATGCCTTTGATAAAAGGAACGCGCGGACGGATCTGGCCCTGCTTGCGGTGAAACGCGTCGATCACCGCGTCGGTGCCGTGCCCTCGCGCTTCGGGGGCGTAGCGCAGCGCGATGCCCGTCGCCAGCAACAAGCCCAGCGCGGGAATGCCGATCATTAACAATAAGCTGAGGAAAGAGCCGGGCTGGATGCGGAAGAGTCCGCTTTCGTAGTCGCGCAGCAACCAATCCTTGAGGCCCTGCAGACCCGTATCGAAGACCACGCCGCCCAAGCCGGTCATAATTCCTACAAGTACGCATAAAAGCAGAAGGCGCAGCCAGGACTCGAGGTGGAAAAATTTGACGAGCCCATCAAAGAATGACTTGAGCCGGATCATGCGCGTACCGAGGTTGAACGTTGAAAGCGTTCGAGCTCCTGTCCTCATCCTATGCCTTGAGCATTGAGGTCAAGCGATTATAAGTTCAATCTGGAGAATGGAGTAAAAGGTGCTCCCACGGCCTCAAGTGGCCTTGCGGCCCCAAATGGGTAGAGTTCCCCGGCAATTCTGCCGATGCCGCTAATAATCCTCGGCTACTGGCCCACAGGGCACAAAGGCTTCAGGTGCTGCACCTGGAGGGTTTGACAAAAGTTGTCAGGAAATTTGACGTTAAGCGGCAAACGCGCCGGAGGTTGTCAGTGCAGGATGTACATTCCAAGGCCACGGGTCATCTTCAAAGGTATGCGATACAAGGCTTTGTGGAATTGTTGGCTTTAGGCCTCATGTTGGATCCTTGTTTGCTTGCCACCTAATCGAGATTTGAGGTAGATCAGTCACTAACAAGTATCTAACGTTCCGGCTTGCCCAGGGTGAAGGAGGTGCGAACTCGGTAACAGTACGCCGGACAGGGCTGAGACCCCTGAAACCTAGTCCAGAAGGTTGGGCTGGCTAAAGGCGGAGGTTGTTTGAGGGTAAGCGGCCCCTGGGAAGCCGCTGGCGAACGATTGGGATTTTGGGTTCGAAACACTTTAAGGAGAGAGAAGATGAAAAGTCGTGGCTTTACGTTGATTGAACTGATGATCGTCGTGGCGATCATCGCGATTATCGCGGCGATCGCGATTCCGAACTTGCTCCGCAGCCGCATGGCGGCCAACGAGTCGGCGGCGATCGCGGCCTGTAAGACGTACGCCGAAGCGCAGGACATCTATCGGCGCACGGACTACGACAGCGACGGGGTGCTCGAGTATGCGACCACGATTCGCGGCGACAACAGCTTGTACGAAATCACCTCGGGCACGGGCGACCTGACGCTGGTCGATGCGGCGTTTGCGCGCGCAGAAGGCGACACGCCGGGCGGCGGCGGTACGGTCGAAGCGACCGCGCCGAAGGCCGGTTACATCTTCAGCGTGTTGACGGGTCAGGGCGCTTCGGCTCCTGGCGGCTCGAAGAGCTACGTCGTCAACAGCAACATGACGGTCGGTTACGGCTTGAGCGCGATTCCCAGCACGTGGGACGCCAGCGGTCGTAACAGCTTCCAGATCAACAACACCGGTACGGTGTACCAGAAGGACCAAGGCAGCGGCACCATCCACCTCACGGTGTACGGCGCGGACACGACCTGGGTCGTCTCCGAGTAAGGCTGCCAATCGCGTATCGTGCAAAGAGGGCGGCCTCAACGGCCGCCCTCTTTTTTTTCGCCCTTATAGTAGAAGGGTTGAGGTTTTGGGAATCGGACAGGTGCGGGTGCCGGTTATGCGACTCACCTCCAATCATTCCATCCGGCCGATCCGATATTCGAAGCACGGAGCCCCGGCGTTCACGCTGATCGAACTGATGATTGTGGTCGCGATCATCGCCATCATCGCGGCGATCTCGATTCCCAACCTGCTGCGTTCGCGCCAAGCGGCTAACGAATCCGCGGCCATCGCCGCATGCAAAGAATTCAGCAGCGCGCAGGAAGTGTACCGCCGTACGGACTGGGATTCGGACGGGGTGCTGGAGTATTCGACCTCGACCTCGGGCGCCAACAGTCTGTACACGAAGGATGTGGCCGGGGACGTGGAACTGGTTGACTTGGCGTTTTCGCGCGCGCAGGGCGATCCGAGCACCACGCCGCCCAAGGCCGGCTATGTCTTTTCGGTATTGACGGGGCAGGGTTCCAATGCGCCGGGCGGATCGAAGAGTTACGTCGTCCATAACAACATGATTGCCGGATACGGGCTTTCGGCGATTCCGCACCTTTACGATGCCACCGGGCGCAATTCATTCCAGATCAACGGCACCGGCACCGTGTACCAGCGCGATCGCGGCATGAGTCAGAACACGCACTTGACCGTCTTCGATCCGGACACCGCTTGGGTCGTTTCCGAGTAACCGGCGTTCCCCATCATGCTCGATTCGCTTAAGCCGACGGCGCCCGCTCGCGCCTCAACTGCCCGCACGCCGCCGCGACGCTCTTGCCTTTGCTGAACCGGATCGTTGTCGGTATCTGGGCCGCGTCGAGCACGGCCTTGAAGGCGTCCTGCGCTTCCCGGCTGGGCCGCTCATAGGGCGTCTCGGCCACCGGATTGAACGGGATCAGGTTCGCTTTGCAGGGCAGATCCTGGAGCAGCCCCGCCAACTCGCGCGCCTGCGCCACACTGTCGTTGATGCCCGCCAGCAGCACGTACTCGAAGGTGACCATGCGCCGCGCCTTGCGGCAGAATTCGCGCACCGCCGGCATCACTTCGCGGATCGGGTAGCGCCGCGAGGCCGGGATCAGCCGCGCGCGCGTCTCTTCGTCCGGCGCATGCAGCGAGACGGCCAGTTCGAGCTGCAACTGCTCGCCGGCCAGCTTCAGGATGCCCGGCACGATGCCCACCGTCGAGATGGTGATCCGCCGCGCGCCGATGCCGCAGCCTTTGGGCGGCGGCGCGTTGAGCGTGCGGATCGCCTGCATGACTTCGTCGTAGTTGTGCAGCGGTTCGCCCATGCCCATGAAGACGACGTGCGAACTGTGCTCGCCCGAGTGCCCCCACATCTGCAGGTACTGTTCGACGATCTCGTGCGCCGCCAGGTTCCGTTCGAAGCCGCCCAGACCCGTCGCGCAAAAGACGCAGCCCATCGCGCAACCCACCTGGCTGGACAGGCAGCTCGTCAACCGCCCCGGCACGCGGATCTGCACCGACTCGATCAGCGCTCCGTCGCGGGCTTTCCAGAGCCACTTCGCGGCGTCGTCGCCTTCCTGCCGGCCGGCCGCGTCCAGTTCGTACAAGGGCATCCGTTCCGCGAGTTGCTTGCGCAGCGTCTTGGAGAGGTTGGTTACGCCGTCGTAGCCCGCCACGCCCTTGCGGTAGAGGAACTCCCGCAACTGCGTGACGCGAAAAGCCGGTTCGCGCAGCTTCGCGAAGATTTCGACCATCTCCGCTTCGGAGCAAGCCGTGGCGGCCTTGGGAACGGGCGGGGCGGGGGAAGCCGTCATGTCTGCAAGCACCTGATTCGTGCGCGCGCGGGGTGCGAGCGCAGGCGCATCGTACCACGAAGGGCGCCCCGCGCTCAAAGGCCGGAGTCGATTTGCTTCAGGACTGCCCGGGCGAACGGGCCCAGTTCGGGATGCGCCGCCAGGCGTTCGGCCTCAGCCCGGGCGCGGTCCGCGCGCTTCAAATCCACCCACGCCTGGAGCCGGTTCCGCAGCAGTTCGGGCAAGTCCGGTGCGAGCGCCAAGCCCGACTCGGTGAAGGCCAGCCCCTCTTCCGTAGCCCCTCGGCGAAACGCATCGGCGGCCAGGAGCCGCAGGGCCGTCAGTTTCGCGCCGCGTTCGGTGGGGCGTTCGGCGCGAGCATTCCAGACCGCAGTCGCCGCCGCTTGCGCGGCGGGCCAATCGTCCAGGCCGGCGCAGAGATGCGCGTACTCGGCCTGGAGCGCCAGCGGATAGATCATCCGGTCGAAGTCCGCGCAACGCAGCGCGCGCTCGAAGCGTTCGCGCGCTTCCAGGCGCATCGCGCTCGCGCGGTCCGGATCCTTTTCGTCCGCCGCGCCGTGGAACAAGAGATGCGCGAGGTACGCGTGCCCGTAGGCCGAACCCGGCGCCTTATCGGCGCCGTCACGCACCAGCGTTTGCGTATCCCGCCAGAGGGTTGAGCGTTGTACGGCCAGTCCCGCGCAAAGCGCCAGTACAACCGCTACGAACGCCGCGCTTAAGCGAGGCCGGGCGGCGGCAAGCAGGCTCAGCCCTTCCGCCAGCCAGAGCGCGAAAGCCGGCAGCGCCAGATACGTGTAGCGGTCTTGCAATACTAACGAGAGCTGCGCGAACGGTCCGATCATCGGCGCGATGCCTGCGGCCATCCAGAGCGCGTACAGCGCCACGCGCGACTTCGGAATTCCCAACCGGATGCTCAGCCACGCGGCGATTGCGAGGGATACGCCGCCGGCGGCGAGATACCGTCCCGCGCCGAGATCCAGTCCGGCCACGGGCACTTCGTAGTAGACGCTCAAGCCGACCGGCCCCACCAGCAAGCCCAAGTGCCGCATGAAAAGATAGGCGCTCATGAGCCACGGGCCGAATACGCCTTCGCCCAGCGGCGGGAGCAGTAAATCCGCGTGCGATTTGCGGATCACGAAGAAGGTCCACAAAAGCGCCGGGAGCAGCGCCGCCGCGCGTGCAAGTTGTTTGCGCCGGCCGGCTTCGGCGTACAAGAGCAGATCCCACGCCACCAGCACGGCCCACCACGCCACCGCGACGCCTTTGGTTCCCTGCGCGAGCAAGAGGATCGCCGAAGCCGCGGCCACGCGCGCCCAGCCCGGGCCGCGTTGCGCGTCGCCGCCGCTGTAGACGACCAGCGCCGCGAGGCCCAACAGAATCGCCTGCTGCGTCGTGCGCGCGCCGATCCAGCAGACGCTCTCGCAGACGGTTGGATGCCAGAGAAAGAGCAGCGCCGCGAAGAGCCCTGGGCCCGCGCGCCCGGTCAGCCGCCGCCCAAGGACGGCGACGCAGCACCCGGCCAAGCCGTGCTGCATGGCTTGGCTGAGGCGGAAGGCCCACGGGGCGAAGTGTTCCGCGCCCGGCGGCCCGTGCGAGGCCTGCCCGAAGAGCGCGTGTTCCAGCGCCAGCGACGCCAGCGAAACGGGCGCCCAGTGCGCGGTCTGGAAACCTTCGCCCGTCGCGGGACGGAACGGAAAGGCGAGCAGCTCGCCGAAGGCACTCCAGCCGTGGACCAGGAGCGGATTCCGCACCGTCCAGTAGACGTCGTCGTACGCCAGCAAGAGCGGCGCGTTCAGGCAGCCGAAGACCGGGAGCAGCCCGGCGAGCAGAAAAAAGCACGCGGCGCGACCGGGATGCGCGGAAAGCCATGCGGCGGCGGCTTCAAGGGCGCCGTGCGGCTGGAGGGAATTCGTAGTCGGATCGAGGGCGCGACCGGGGTTCATGGCGCTCCATCATCCACGAAGTTGGTCATCGGGGAAGGCCGGAAGGGGTTGCGTTGAGATGCCAATCCGGCGAAGACGCGGGCGAATATCACAGCGGTTGAGCGGGGGCGGCGGAGGCCATAACAAAAACGCAAATGTTCCACGTGGAACATTCACGATGCGAAGCGAGGTGCTCTTGTGCGGCAAAACGGCGGACGAGGAATAAGGACTTATACGCGCGAAAACGCGGTCTATACCACCTCGCGCACGTCGAGCAAAAATTCGATCCTGCCATAAAACTGCTATGAATCGCTGCTGCAAAGCGTATACTTGCACGCAGGTGCTTAGCGCTTTGCGCGCTATGCGCGCGGGGCTGAACGGGTGCAAGCGGTTCGGAGGCCAGAAAAGCGCGGCCTTCCGTGGCCTTCGGCGCTCGGCGGCGGCGGGAGGTTACGCGTGTGGGTAAGTGGGCGCGGTTGTTTTGAGTTTTCTAGTTTCGGCGCGCGGGGCGAGTGCCTAGCATGCGTGCGATGGGGCGTGGTAGACGTTGAAGGTATGGCTTCAGGAGACCGATGCCAAGCGCGGGCGTTGCGCCGTTGGGCACGGGTTGCGAACGGATGCAGCGCCGTGGCGCCCGGTCCAAAGGGGGGCACAGGCTCGAGTTTGGTTTTCCCCTTAGCCAGCGCCAGCAGCCAACGAATTCTCCTACCTAGAGAAGGAAGTATTCCTTCTTTCTGATCAGCCATCAATGTGGTCAACGTTGTCAGGTTTACCAATCCAAATGACTCTTCTTTCGCTTATAGATATTTCTCCCTGTTTCACATGCAACTTTGCCACTTCCCGCTTGGCCAGTTGAGGGCCTAACTTCTCGCCTATCGCACACCATGAACCGTGCGCCAAAAATTTTAGTACGGGACATACATAGAAGCTTCCCCTAATAGAAAAATCAAGCACCTCAACTTCACACTCCCTTAGCCCCTTATCATCAACTCCCCACCATCTACAGACTTGGGATCCAATTACCCCCATTCTAGAATCGCCATTTGAAACCTCTGCAATGTAAATCATCTCAAAGCACGGTAGTTCCACGATTTCCTGTTTGTATACGCTAGAACAATAAGTGAGAAATAATCTTTTCTTGTGGAAATTCCAAAGCTCCGCAAGATTACGAGCAATCTGGCGCGAAAAGTCATACGTAAGTGCCATAGCTATTTTGCCTTATCGGCAGCCGCCCTAACTTTCCTCATGCATGTCTCGTGCTGCTCCTTTGTATATATACCCGTCTCCACCGCTTCATCCAACCCAAGGAGGGTGGCCGGTAGCGGATTTTGTTGCTGCGAGTAGGCGCCAGGGGAGGGGTGCCAAGGAGCAAGCGGAGTGTGCTTGCTCCTTGCCTGGTTGACCGCACGGACTAGGCTCCGTGGCATGTCGCTTCACTGCGGATTTGTGTATCGTAAGGCGGTTCGCTACAACTTGTCGGGCTCTGCTTACTTCTATACGTCCTCGCCGGATGCTTGGCGCTGGTCGAGCTTCCGGTGGCTGGAGCAGGAGCGACGAGGGGGCGAGCCCGTGGCGGTGGACGAAGGGGTGGAGGCTTGCGCGTGCGCGGCCGGTGAGGCGCTCGGTGTGTTTCGGGTCGGGGTGGCTTTATGTCGCCCTTTCAGGGCTCTTGATGGAGAGGGGTGCTTGGGTCGAGGGGCTCGCGCCCCTCGCTTTAGTATGTCGCCCCTGCGGGGCTGCGGGCAAGGGCGAGCGCGTGGCGGTGGTCGAATAAGTGGAGGCTTGCGCGTGCGCGGTCGGTGAGGCGCGGAGTAAGACCACGACGCTTGCTGCGTGGCACCCGGTTCCGGCCACCCGCCAATGAGGCATGTACAAATTCATCTTCGGGATAATAGAGTGGTAAGAATTTTCTTCACTAAATGGAGACTAAAATAATGTTCAATTCTAAATTACAGAGCATACTTAGTACAATTGGACAGGCTGCCGCCGAGGTCGAGTGTCTATTCGAAGGCAATCGCGAATTTATTAGTCTTTCGCGCGTTCACGCAGGAAGGATGTTGGCATTCAAAGAAAATTTCCCATATTTTGCCGACCAGGACTATATATATAGAGTGGTTAGATTGCGAGTTGAATCAAAGCTTATCGATGATGACCACGACTTTTCGAATTCAGATTTTATGGGAATGCAAAGTATATATTTGCCTAGTGAAGAAGCGGTGGAGTTTATTTTCTCATTGTGGAAATTCTCTTCTGATTTACTTGATGAGCCTAGAAATACAGATGTCCCCATTTAGCTGTCGTCCTACGCAAACCCTCATCGCGTGGCGGAGCAGGGGATGAAGGAGCCGTCGAAGAAAAGGAGAATAGGCGGGTGGCAGAGGGCGAGCCCGTGGCGGTGGACGAAGGGGTGGAGGCTTGAGAGTGGTCGGTCGGTGAGGCGCTCGGTGTTCTTCGGGTCGGGGTGGCTGTATGTCGCCCTTCAGGGCTCCTGATGGAGAGGGGTGCTTGGGTCGAGGGGCTCGCGCCCCTCGCTGGTATATCGCCCTGCTGAAATCTGGGGCTGGGGCGCGCGCCCGTGGCGGTGGATGATGGGCGCTAGGTTTTGAGCGTGCGCGGTCGGTGAGGCGCGGAGCAAGCTCACGGTGCTTGCTCCGCGGCACCCGGTCCCGGCCACCCGCCAGAAGAGTTTGGAGTGGATGTCATGAAGATAATGGTTGGAGGCAAACCATGACGAAAGAAGAAGCCACCGCCCTTGCCCTTGCTGCGTTGGCAAGAGCAGGGATTGATCATGGTCAGTTGATGGAAGTCATTTTTTTATCGGCCGAAGAGAGGCAAAGAGCATACAGAGTTGCTGGTATTCGCGTTGATAAAGAAGTTCCAGATATATGGTCCGTTCACTTTAGTCCCTCCCCCTCGGATCCGCCTGCTACGGATTCGATGTTGATAATACATGTGGATCCTAGGGGAAAGACATACCTTTTCGATCTAGGAGGCCAGCGGGAGATTTAGTGCAGGGAATTTCTTCCCGTCCTCCCCACAGACTCATCGCGTGGCGGAACAGGGGATGAAGGAGCCGTCGAAGAAGAAGTAGAATAGGCGGGCAGCAGAGGGCGAGCGCGTGGCGATGGACGAAGGGGTGGAGGCTTGCGCGTGCGCGGTTGGTGAGGCGCTCGGTGTTCTTCGGGTCGGGGTGGCTTTAGGTCGCCCATTCAGGGCTCCTGATGGAGAGGGGTGCTTGGGTCGAGGGGCTCGCGCCCCTCGCTTTAGTATGTCGCCCCTGCGGGGCTTCGGGCAAGGGCGAGCGCGTGGCGGTGGACGATGGGCGCTAGGTTTGAGCGTGCGCGGCCGGTGAGGCACGGAGCAAGCTCACGGCGCTTGCTCCGCGGCACCCGGTCCCGGCCACCCGCCACCCGCCACCCGCCACCCGCCACCGGCCACACGCCACCGGCCACACGCCACCGGCGGAACGCTTTTTGAAAAAGGGGCAAGGAGCCCTACGCTGGCCGGTATGGATTCGCGCAACCGACTGCATCCCGTGCTACGTTTCAGCGCCTTCTTGTTCTCCGCGCTCTTTGTGTTGCTTAGTTTGGGTTTATCGCTTCAATTAAACGTACATTCGGTGGCGTGGCTGCTGGCGTTGTATGTTTCGGCCGGGCTTTTTATCTCGGCCTTGCGCGGCTTGCGGGCTTCGCCCATCCGGGGCGCTTACTGCTTCTACCTCGGGATGCTGGTCCTGTATCTGTTTTGCGTCTGGTTGCTACATTTCAGCGTGCCGGGTCCGTATCCGGACCTTGCGAAAGGCCATGCCGCGGGATGGGCGCTGGTCTTTTACCCGGGGGTGATTTGCATCCCGATTTCGCACTATCATTTTGCGCGCCAATTTTCCGAATCGAAATCCAAGGTGCTCTTATGGATCGAGTACCTCGGTTGGGCGGGTACGGCTCTGTTCATGGGGATGCTATTCACGGGGCATTGGGTCAGCGACTATTTCTGGGCGAAGTACACTTGGGTGCCCAACCTCGATCAAGGGTATGGGCAGTTTTTCTATTTCACGAGCTTCTACCTGACCCTGAGCGTCGCGGTACCGCTGTACCAGATTTTCATCACGCCCAACCGCAAGCGCCGGCTCCAGCTCATTTATTACGTGGTGGGGGCCGCGCCGGTCTGGTTCATGTGCTGGATTAATTTCCTGATCAGCTTTGGGCTGGATTTGTATCCGGCGGGCGGGGCATTTTTCATCCTGCACGCGGTCATCATTTCGTATGCGGTTTATAAGCATAAACTGTTCGACGTATCCATCGTGATTCGAAAAGGGCTTGCTTATGCGGGCGTCTCGCTTTGCTTGGGCATGCTGTACGGCCTGCTCTTGTGTATCCCGATTTTTACAAACCGCTCCGGCTTGTCCGATTTCGAGGTGCTTCCCAGCATTCTGTTTGTGGTGGTGGCGGGGTTCCTCGCCGCGCCGCTGCTAGACCTCATCCAGGGTATGGTGGACCGGCTGTTTTTCCGCGAGTGGGTCGACCGGCAGGCGATCATGAGCGAATTTGCCCGCCAAGCGTCGGTTACGCTGGATCTATCCGCGGTCGCCCGGCTGCTGTGCCACGCCGTCGGCCGAGGACTCAAAACCGCTCACGTGAAGCTGTATCTTTGCGACGCGCTTGGTTCGCAACCGGCGCTTTACGGGCAGTTGAACGGCGAGTTTCGTCCGGCTCCGTGGCCCGAAGGCGTACCGTTGGCGCCCGACGTCTGGAAAACCGCCGGCGCAAGCGCGGCGCCCTACCTGGTTCGTCCTCCGGCGGCCGAGGGGTCGCCGCCGATTCAGTTCGGGACGCCGGAGAGCGCTCTGGCGATTCCGATTTACTTCCGGCAGGACCTTCTGGGTGTGTTGATGGCCGATCCGAAGCGCGCGGACGATCCCTATGAGGAAGGGGAGATGCGTTGGGCCGAGGCGATGGCCGCGCAGGCCGCTCTGGCGCTGGGGAATGCGCGCTCGGTGGAAGATCTCAAGACGCTGCAAGCGCTGCAGCAGCGGATATTCGATTCGTTGACGGCGGGCGTTATTCTCATGGATGAAACGGGTTTGATTTTGCAGGCCAATCCGTCGGCGTTGAGATTACTTACCGATTCTGGCGCGCAGCAGGCGGCGGGGCTACGTATGGGTGCGCTTGCGTGCGGTCCGTCCAGCCTGGCGGAGGTGCTGCTGGCCTTCGCTCAACCGGGCCGGAAGCTCACCAACCAGGAGGTTCAGATCGGCGTGCCTCGGCACGCGGATCTGCTGGTGAGTCTTCGGGCCATCGATGCGCGGTCCGATAAGCAGGTTTTTCTCGCCATTTTTCATGACATTACGGAACATAAACAGATGGAGGCTTTGACCCGGAAACAAGACAGTCTTGCCAAGGTCGGCGAGATGATTGCCAGCATCAATCACGAGATCAAAAATCTGGTCCAGCCGATCCAGTATCAGGTCAACGTGCTTTCTGAGGATGCGTTCGACAAGCCCGACCATCGCCGGTTCTACGGCGTGATCAAGGCCCGTTTGGCGGCCATCCAGCATCTATTGGCCAACCTGCGGGATTTGGCACGGCCCATGGAACTGCGCAAGCAGCGGATCGATCTTTCGAAGCTTGCGCTCTCGGTTTGGCGAGAATTCGAGCAGCATGAGAACTTCGCGCGCATTCGGTTTACTTCCGCGTTCGCGCCAGAGGCGCAATTCGTCCACGCGGATGGCCAATTGCTCATGCAGGTTCTCTACAATTTAATAAAGAACGCGGTGGAAACGGTGGGCGAGGTTTCTGCTCCTGCCATTCGGGTGCATACCGGATTGCAGGGCCGCCAAGTGCTGCTAGCCGTGGAGGATAACGGTCCAGGCATCGAAGCGTCTTCCATGGCGCGGCTATTCGAACCGTTCTTTTCCACCAAGCGGGGCTCGGGTACGGGTTTGGGGCTTTCGATCTGCAGGAAGATTATCGAGTCCCACGGCGGAACGTTGACGGCCGCGAATGGCCCTGGGGGCGGAGCTGTCTTTGTCGTTGCGCTGGATGCGCAGAGGGAAGCGGCTCTAAATGAGGTTCACACGGCGGGTTAACGATGAATGAGCCTACATGCCGAGAAGCTCGGTGACGGATTAAGGCGTACGCTTAGGCACCCCAATCCGCATCCCGCGCGAACGCGATTGGGAGGATCAATCGATCGCGGATGCTTCGTCTTCGTCCGCGTCTTCCACGCTGAATCTGGAAAGTCCGAAGCTTCGAATTCTGGTTCGAACGGTATTGCGATGGCATTTCAGGATTCGTGCCGCTCGGGAATGGTTTCCGTTGGCCAGGCGCAAGGCCTTGATCAGATCCCTTTTTTGAGCCCTTTCTTTCTGCGAAAGATTTCCGGTGGCGGGCTCGGCACCGCAGGCCAGCAGATCGAGGGGTATAGAGGATTCTTCGATAACCGTCTGGCTCGGGTCGAGGAGCATGATGATGCCTTCGAGCAGGTTTTTGAGTTCCCGCACGTTTCCGGGCCAATCGTACGCTTTGAACAGTTGGAGCACTTCTTCGCTGGGCACGACGGGGGAGCGCCCCATTTCGCTCGAAAGGCGTTCGCAATAGTGCGCGACGAGATAGGGAATATCTTCGGCTCGCGAGGCGAGGGGCGGGATTTCGATGGTCGCGACCCGAATGCGGTAGTAGAGGTCTTCGCGGAAGCGCCCCCGGCTAACCTCTTCGCGCAGGTCTCGGTTCGTGGCCAGGAGGATTCGCGCCGCGCATTCGCGCTCTTGGGTTTCGCCGATCCTGGTAAAAGTTTTGTACTCCAGAACGCGGAGGAGCGCCGCCTGCTGTGCGAGCGGCATTTCGCCGATCTCATCCAGGAAAACCGTGCCTGATCCGGCGGCTTCAAATTTTCCGCGCGCGTTCTCGATGGCTCCGGTGAAGGCGCCCTTACGATGCCCAAAGAGGGTCGATTCCACCAGGGAATCCGGAATGGCCGCGCAATTCACGACGACAAAGGGCTGGTCTCGCCGCTTGCCTTCGAAGTGAATCGCGCGAGCGACCAGTTCTTTGCCGGTGCCGCTTGCGCCTTCCACCAGCACGCAGCCGTCCAGATCCGCCACGCGCGAAATGGTATTGCGCACCGCGTTCATCGAAGCGCTTGGACCAATCAAGCTGGACACGCTGTGCTTTCCGGAAAGTTCGCGGACGAGCAGGTCGTGGGCGTTCCTCAGGCGTTGCAGTTGCAGGGCTTTCGCAATGCGGTTGGCGAGTTCCGCGGGGGAGAAGGGCTTGGCGACGAAGTCGTAGGCGCCCCACTTGATGGCTTCCACGATCTGCGTGACGTTTTCGGTTTGGCTGCTTAGGACGACGATCTCCGTGCCGGGCCGTTCCTGGCGGATGCGGCGCAGGAGTGCGAGATCCTGGGCGTCGGGGAATTTCAGGTCCAGCAGGACCAAATTTACGGGCTGCGCACTGATCGTTTCCCACGTCTCTTTCGCGGTCTTCGAGTACAAGACGTTGTATTCGGGATTCTTGCCCAGCAGGTCGCCGAGGTCGTCGCGAATGAAGTCGTCGTCGTCCGCGACTAAAATCGTGCAGGACGGCTTCGGCATGGTGGCGATCCCTCGGGCGCTTGCTTCACTGTAGCAGCTTTCCGCGGCAGAGGGTATAGGACAGAAGGCGCGCGGCAGCGGGCTGCGATTAGGTACGGGGAGGCTGGAAATGCCGATGGCTTTCCAGGGCGGCCTTGCCTTGGGTTAACGCGGGTTGTGCTTTCGGCACAAGGGTCGAAGACGGCTTGTCGGTTGAGGGGCAAGGGTGGAGGGTTGGAAAGGGAGTGGGGCGGGCGCGAGCGGAATGTTGGCTAAGGTTGGTGTGTGGGAGTACCGGCAGAGAGTAAGGTTGGTGTAGGCGGGGGTGGTGAGGCGCGGCGCAGGTTCAGCGCTTGCTTCGTAGCGCGGCGGCATTCCGGGCAGCGTCCGGTTGAATTCAGGGGTTTCTGCGCATGATCACGTGTCATCTTCGTTATGTCCTCGATCCGGCCAAGCTCAAGGAGTTCGAGCACTACGGCAGAACCTGGATTCGGCTCGTGACAAAATTCGGCGGCATCCACCACGGCTACTTGCTTCCTTCGGAGGGCGCCAACAACATCGCGCTGGCGTCCTTCTCGTTCCCCTCGCTCGCGGCCTACGAGGACTACCGAACGAAGTCGTTCAACGATCCCGAATGCCAAGCGGCCTTCCGGTACGCCGAGGAAACCCGTTGCATCCTCAGCTATGAGCGGACCTTCTTCCGGCCGGTATTCGAGTGATCTTGGCGATCGGCGGGCAGGGTCCGTTCAAGGGAAATCCGGCGGCGCGTTTCCGTTCGAAGAGGTCGGTTGGGGCGATGGAACGCTCTTGCTGCGCTTTTCGGCATGGAATCCGCCGAAGAAAACCGGGCTCGTGTGTTTAATCGGGACTACTTTCGCGTGAGGATTTGCGCGCGTGCGTGAGGCGGCGGGGTCGAACGCGTTGCGCGGCGGGCGGGGTTGAGGTAGAGCGCAAGGCTGCATCGACCGCGCTTGGGCGGAACGGCGCACGAGGAGACGGGCATGCCGAAGATCGGTTTGCGCGAGGGGATGCTGACGAAGCGCGGTGCGGATTTCGTGGACGAGGCGGCGGAGCTGGGGAGCGGGGTGGTGGAGGCGCTGCTGCGGCCGGGCGAGGAGTCCGGGGCTTGGGGCGGATCGGAGGGGCGCTTGGCGTACCGGGAGCGGGCGGCGCGGCGGGGGGTGCCGATCGCGTCGATCTGCCTGGGCTTCTTGAACGCGCTGCCGCTGGGCGGCCAGGGCGCTCGCGCGGAGCGAGCGTTGGCGTTGCTCGACGCAGGCATCGACTGGGCGGTGGACCTGGGGGCGGAGGCGATTCTGGTTCCGTTCTTCGGGCTCGCGACGCTGCGCACGCCGGACGATGCGGAGCGGCTGGCCACGCGGATTCGGCGTCTGGCTCCAAAGGCCGAAGCGGCTGGCGTGACGCTGGGGCTGGAGTCGACGCTGAGCGCGCGCGAGGTGCTGGCGCTTCTGAAGGCTATCGATTCGCCGCGCGTGGGTTGCTACTGGGACACCGGCAACTCGGTGGCTCAGGGCGCCGATCCGGCGGAGGAGATTCGCCTGCTGGGCGCTCGGATCGTACGCGTGCATCTGAAGGACCGGATGCGTACGGGCGCGGACCGGATGCTGGGCGAAGGGCAGGTGAACTTTCCGCAGGTTGCGTTCGAACTGCGGCGGTCGGGTTATCGGGGGCCGTTGGTGCTGGAGACGCCGAAGGGTTCGGACGCGGTGGAGGCGGCGCGTCGGAACCTGGCGTTCGCGCACGGGGTCTTTCAGGCGGAGCGCAGCTTCCTGTAAGCGAGTGCACAGGTGCCGGGGCTTAGTTGGCTGTAATTTACAGGGCTGGCTGGGTTTGGCGCGTGGCGCACTGATCTTATAAAATTTTTGCTTCGTGGCGTTTGCGCTATGGATTCTGTAGCTCTGTGCGGCTTCTTTTCTTTCCACTATTTTCAAGCATCATTCGCCGATCTCCTGTAAATAACGGTTCGGTTAAATGCGCCGCGCGTGTGCGCGTTGGTGTAACAAGGGTCGGGTAAGGCCTGCGCGAGTCGCAAAAGGGAGAAGCCGCCATGCGAATTGGACTGGTGCTGATGTGTGGGTTGGCCGTGATGGCGGTGGCACACGGCGGCGAAGCGTATTCGTGGGCGACGGCGCATGCGGAGACGACGCCGAGCGGCGACTTGAAGTGGACGCCGGCGGCGTACCGCTTCGAGGCGGGCGCGTCGGTGAAGTACATCGATTTCGAAGGCGGCGACGACGGGGCGGCGGGCACGAAGGAGGCGCCTTGGAAGCACCATCCTTGGGATCCGCAGGCGGCGGGGCAGTCGAAAGCGTGCACGGGGATTCACACGTACGTCTTCAAGCGCGGGGTGGTGTACCGGGGCGAACTTCGGAACGCTCAGTCGGGCGAGGCGGGGAATCCGATGCGCTTGACGAGCGATCCGAACTGGGGCCAGGGCGAGGCGGTGATCTGCGGTTCGGAACTGGTGAAGAACTGGAAGCAGGGCGAGGCGCACGCGGCGATGCCCGACGGCGCGAAGGTCTGGCACGCGGACCTGGATTACCTGCCGCGGAACGTGTGGCTGGTGGAAGGCGCCAAGATCACGCGGCTGAATCTGGCGCGCATTCCGAACTGGAAGGTGAGCAATCCCGAAGACGTGATGAGCGAGTGGTGGGTATGGGAGCAACCGGAGTGGTGGAAGGATCTGAACAAGACCACGGTCAACAAGCGCGAGATGCATCTGGGGATCGACAAGAAGAACCTCACGCAGGATGCGAAGTTCTACGAAGGCGCGATCGTGCGCAGCGAGTGGGGCATCGTGATGGGGACGCCGTACCCGACGAAGGTGGAGGCGTTCGACGAGGCGAAGAAGGGGATCGCGTTCCAGGGCCCGTGGTTCGGGACGAGCGGGAAAATCATCACGGCGAACCGCTACTACCTGGAGGATAAGCCGAACTTTCTGGACGAGGCGGGGGAGTTCTGGTTCGAGCGGAAAGGCGAGGGCGGGCGGCTGTACGCTCGGATGCCGGGCGACGCCGATCCGAACGGCTTGCGGGTGGAGGCGGGTAAACGCTACGAGCTGATTCTGGACCCTGCGGCTTCGGACGCTCCGGACCGGATGGACATCTTCCCGGAAGACCAGAAGGCGAAGATGAACGTGACGGGCGTGAAGCACCTGGAGGTCTCGGGGCTGACGTTCCGCTTCACGAACACGTGGTGGGATCTGGAGCACCCGGAGTGGATGCATAAGTGCGTGCCGAATGCGTGCATTCGGCTGCGCGGATCGTGCGACGACGTGACGATCCGGCATTGCGCGTTCGAGCATGTCGGGCGGGGCGTGTCGGTTTCGGGGATCGAAGAGCGCTGCGCGACGGGGACGGTGACGGTGAGCGACAGTTCGTTCCGGCACACGGACCTGGGCGCGGTGCGGCTTGCGAGAGGTTCGGGGAGTTTCGAGAAGGCGCTGGTGCTGCGCAACAACTTCGAGGTGGTGGGGCAGCGCCCGCACCGCCAGGACAACGGGCATAACGTGGAGGTGAACTTCGCGGTGGAGCAGGAAATCGCGGGGAACATCATTCACCGCTGCTACGGCTCGGGGATCTTCGTCTTCGGCGGGAAGCAGGGCGGGCAGACCGGCGAGAGCCCGCTCTCGCGCGTGCTGATTCACCACAACAAGGTGGTGGATTCGCTGCTGGCGGCGAACGACTGGGGCGGGATCGAGACGTGGCAGGGCGGACCGTTCTACCTCTACAACAACATCTCGGGGAACCCCGGCGGGTTCTGGAACTGGAACGCGGTGAAGGGCAAGAACGCCCGGCTGGGCTTCGCGTACTACCACGACGGCGCGTTCAAGAACTACAACTTCAACAACATCGCGTGGGGCAAGTCGAGCGATCCTTCGAGCCCGCTGTGCGCGGCGGTGGCCTACTACGAAGCGGTGCCGACGGTGCAGAACTCGTTCTTCCAGAACACGATCTACCGCTTCCGAGAGTCTTCGAACTGGTCGCCGCGCGGGGGCTACCACAAGTGGATCGGGAACCTGTACGAGGACATCAGCAGCTACGTCTTCGCTCACGGGAAGCTGAAGGAAGACAAGGGCGAAGCGGCGAACGAACATCCGCACGAGACGAACGCGTTCGCGCGGAACGTTTTCCACAAGACCTCGAACGAGTTCGCGATCTTCGAACAGAAGGCGCGGAAGCTCGAAAGCTTCGCGGCGTTCCAGTCGGCGCTGGCGGAGCGGAAGGCGATGGCCTCGTCGCTGGGCGTGGAGTCGGCGGCTCCGGTGCTGAAGGATCCCGCGAACTTCGATTTCAGTCCGGCGCCGGGTTCGGCGGCGATCGACGCGGGCGCGAAGTACTTCGTGCCGTGGAGCCTGTACGGCGTGGTGGCCGAGTGGAATTTCGTGCCGGCGGGGAACGATCCGGGCGTGATTCTGGACGAGCACTGGTACATGACGGAGTACGACCTGGACCGGCACGACTATCATTCGAAGCATCCGCGCTACCCGCTGAAGGTTGCGGGCGCGGCTGCGGCGGACTACGAGACGGGTGCTCTGGAGGACTGGGCGCCGGGCGCGCTGAAGCTGAACGGGAAGGACCGCTTCGCGGCGGCGGCGCACGCGGATATGACCAAGCCGTTCGCGGTGAAGAAGACGGTGGGGAAGGGCAAGAATCAGAAGACGGTGGACGAGACCTACGAAGGGGAGCGGCTGAAGACGCCGGACATCCACAAATCGAACTTCCTGATCGAGGCGTACTTCAAGATCGACGCGAACTCGGGCGCCGGCGTGCTGGTGCGCAAGCGCGCGGAGCGCGGCTATGCGCTGGAGACGGGGGCCGACGGGAAGCTGGTCTTCGCGGCGCAGAGCGAGTCGGCGACGTTCCAGATCAAGAGCAGCGTGCAGGTGAACGACGGGAAGTGGCACCACGCGGTGGCCGAATCGGACCGCACGGCGAAGACGCTGAGGCTGTACCTGGACGGCAAGAAGGACGCCGAGGGCGAAGGGCCGGACGCGGGCGCGGCGCTGAATAACGGCGCGGACCTGTACGTGGGCGGGACGCCGAAGGGCGAGTGCCTGAGCGGCGCGGTGGACTTCGTGCGCATCGCTCACGGTACGCTGAAAGACGCGCGTACGAATATCGCGGAGCTGTACGCGTGGCAGTTCGACGGACCGTTCCTGCGGGACTTCACGGGCCGCAAGCCGACGGGCAAGGCGCGGGACGCGGGGGCGGTGGAGTTCGCGGGGGAGTAGGTTCGGGGCGGAGCAAGCGCGGCGCGGGAGCGGCTATTTTTCGAGGGTGCCGATGCCGTTGAGCTGGAAGGCGGCCCAGTGGGCGGGTGTGCGGTCGTCTTTGACGAAGGCGCGCTGCGCGGCGCAGAGCGCGCCGACGGGATCGCGCGGTCGGTCTTTTAATTTCTCGTAGAAAATCTTCATCAAATCGGTGGTGGCGTCGTTTTCGACCTCCCAGAGCGTGCCGATCACGTTGGGCACGCCGGCGTGCTGGAAGGCTCGCGTGACGCCTACGACTTCGTCGCCGCTGCCTTCCCCTCCGATGCTGCTGACGCAGGCGCTGAGGACGACGAGTCCGGTGTGCGGCAGCTTGTACTCGTAGATTTCCTCCGCGGGCACGCGGCCGTCGTGGTCGATGCGGGCAAAAAGATGGATGCCCGACTGGGAAGGCACGAGCGGGTCGAAGGAGCCGTGCGAGGAGACGTGGAGGATGCCGGCTTCGGGCGCGGCTTCGCGGAACTTGGCGGCGGTGGCGTCGCGTTCGAGGAAGAAGCGGGCCTTGGGAAAGGACCGCGCGATTTGCCCGGTTTCGCTGCGGTAAAAAGGCGAGTTGGGATCGAGCGAGATGAGCGCGTCGAAGGCGATGAGGGAGTCGGCGGGTTCGAAGGTGAGGCGTTTGCGCGCGGCGTAGACGCTGGCGCTGGGCGCGTAAAACGGCTCGTAGTGCTGGACCAGGAAGCCGCTGCCGTCGTTGAGCGCCTGGAAGGGGAGGTAGTGCAGAGCCTGGTGGGGGACGATGCAGACGCGCTTGGCGTTTCCGAGTCCGCCTTCGAGGGGGCCCCAGAGGCGGCGGTGGAGTTCCTGGGCGATCGATTTCCAGTCGCCTTGGCGCTTGGCTTCTTCGCGGAGGTGTTCGGGCAACTGTTCGAGTTGCCGGCTGTCGGCGAGGATCGCGAGGCGCAGCGCGACGATTTTTTCGCGCAGTTCGGCCTGCTTGAAGGGCAGGCTGCGGCGCTGGAACTTATCCTTGGTGACGGTCCAGGCGAGGATGTCGTGCTCGCGCAGGAAGTAGACGGCGAAAGCCAGATCGTCGCCGCAGAGCGCCTGGAGTTCCTTGACGGAGGCGAAGGGCGTGGCGGCGGCTTGCGCGTTCTGGCCCAGGCTGTCGAGGAGGCTGCGGGCGCGGGCGCGTTCGGCCCATAGGAACGCGGCTTCCTCGTCGCCTTGCGCGACGGCGAGGGAGACGGCGAGTTCGTAGGCTTCGTACTTGTTGTCGCCGGTGGAGAGGCGGCTGTGGTAATCGCGCAGGCTGGCGCGCTGGCTTTCGATCAGGTCGAGTGCTTCGTAGAGCCCCTTGCGCGCGGCTTCGGGCTTCATCTGCTTGTACGCGGACTTGGCGACGCCGACGCGCCACTTCCAGGCAAACTCCTGGCTCTTGGTCTGAGCGGCGGCCTCGCCGGCCTTGCGGTAGGCGGCTTCGGCTTTGCCGGGCTGGCCGAGTTCGAGCTGGCAGCGTCCGACTTCGAGCCAGGCCAAAGGCGTGTCGGGATGCGCCGCTCCGGCGAGGGCTTTTTCGAGAATCGGGATGGCGTCGGCCTGGCGTCCTTTGCGGCTGAGGCAGAGCCCCAGGTGATACCAGGCGGTTCCGATCTCGGCCGCGCCGACCTGGAGGCGGTCGAGGCGTTCGGCTTCTTCCCGCAAGCCTTCCTCGATGCGCGCGTCTTCGACGCCCAACTGTCCGGCCACGACGATGAGGTCCCGCGCGGAGCGGTATTCGAGGAGCGTAAGCTGGTTGGCGGCGGCGTGGTCGAAGGCCTGGCGGTGGCGGCGGAGGGCTTCGGGAAGATTGCCGAGGGAGGCGTAAAGCTGGCCGAGGCGGTGGTGGGCGGAGGCCAGGAGGTGCGGATTCTTGCGCGCTTCGGCGAGTTTGACGGTTTCGAGGCCGGTGCCGCCAAGGGCTTCGAGGTTGCCGGCGAATCGCGCGGCGTCGGCGAGGTTCCAGAGCGCGTGGAGGAGGAGCTTAGGGTCCTTGTCTTTGCGCGCGCGATCGGCGGCGAAGCGGGCCAGGGTCATCGAGAGCTGGGGATCGGCGTGGGCGGCGTCTTCGCGGGCGCAGAGGCTGCGCAGGATCAGGGCGGCGGCGGGCGCGGAAGCGGCGTTCGCGGGATCGGCGGCTTCGAGCAGGGCGGCAGGCGGGCTGCCTTGCTTCCAGGCCTCGACAAGCGCCTGGGCCTGCGCCGCGGTGAAGTAGGGCCAGAGCTTATCGAGGGCGGGCACCTCGGCGCCGGAGCGGAGCGTTTCGAGGAGCGCGGCGTGAAGGACGCCGCCGGTCTTGCTCCAGGCGTCGTACGAGAGATCGGCCGGCGCGTAGGCGCAGAGTTCGAGGAAGGCCGCGACGGTGGGTTCGAGCGCGCGGTCGAGTTCGAGCTTCTGGAGCATCCGTTCGGCCTGGCAGCCCAGGTGGGCGACGGTGTGGTCCAGGGAATCGGGGTAGAGTTCGGCGATTTTGGCGAGGTGCGGTTCGGATTCGTTCCAGCGCCCGAGTCTGGCGAGCCCGACGGCGTAGATGACGCGCAGGTCGGAGACGAGATCGGCTCCGTAATGCCGGGCGCGGTCGACGTAAGGGAGCGCGATCTCGGGGAAGCCGAGGCCGGCCCAGGCGCGCGCGGTATCGAGGAGGCGGTCGCGGCGTTCTTCGTTGTTCAGGCCGGGATCGTCGAGCTTGGCGTTAAGCGGGGCGATGGCGTCCATGACGCGATCGGGCAGGCGTTCGTTCTGGCTTTTTCGGACGGGGAAGATCGTGAGCGGTCCCAGGCCGTCGCCTTCGAAGCTGGCGGGCAGCATATAAGGATGCGCACCGCCGGCGTGGGCGGGGGCGGCTCCGGAAGCGGGTTCTGGCGTGCGCAGCTTCAGCGCCAGCCAACCGACGGCCAACAGCACGACGAAGGCGGCTGCGACGACGAGCAGCGTCTGTGGACTGCGTTTGGCGTTTACCAGCGGTACGGGCCGGCCCGCGGCGGCGGGCGGAGGCGCGGGCGGCGCGGAACGGAAGCCGCCTTGGGGCACCGCGACTTTGCGCGCGGCTTCGGGCGGCGCATCGGCCGGCGCGCTGGGTTCCGCCGGAGCGGGCACGGGCGCCGATGGCCGGGGCGCTTGCGCGGCGGGCGGTGGCACCGGGGGCAGCGGAGCCGAAGGGCGCGGGACGGGGGCCTGCGTCCCGCCGCCGGCGCGTTTGGCGGAGGGCGGCGGCGGCACGGGAATTCGTTCGGAAGGGCGCTTGGCGCTGCCGGGAAGCTGGCCGGGGACGACGGGATCGCCGAGGGTGGGCTCGATCTCTTTGAACGGACGCCAATCGGGCATGCCCTTTTTCCAGCAGGGCGTTTCGGACGGCAGTTGGCCCATGACCCAGAGCCGGCGCAGTTCCGCGCCATCGACCGGGCCCTGCTGCTGGCCTTGGACGACGAAATGCCATTCTCGCGGCATACGTTGGTAATCTTCCAGCCTGTTATTTGATGATGGTACCTTACGGCGCTCGGAAAACGAGAGCTTGCACAGGTGAAGCGCGAATTTTTTTATCCGCGGGAGGAGGCTCCGTGAAGGCTTGAAAGGGGCTCGCGCTTCAGGCGCTTTCTTTTTGTGTGCTGGCCGCGGTTTCGGCCTGCTCGCTTCCGCCGTCAGCGGCCTCGGGGGTGGCGGTCTCGACGAGGTGGCGTTCTCCAAGCATCTTCAAATAAAGGAGGAGCTTGGTGAACATGACGACGGGATGGACGCCGAGTTCTGCGCAGAGTTCGGCCAGGACCTGAGCGACGGTGGGGCCGTGGGCGAGTTTTTCCCAGACCTTGCGGCCGATGGGGTCGAGGGCGAGGCGGCGGTGGAAGACTTCGGCCGGGCGTCCGCCGCGCAGGAGCGTGACGAACATGCCGGAGCCGCCTTGCACGGGGTAGACGAGGGAAGCGGTCTCGTCCTTGAGGCTGGGCTCGAAGCGGACTTCGTCACGGGTGCGGACGCGGAAGCGGAGCTGCTTGCGGCGCAGGTCGACGGCGCTGAGCTTTTCTTTCTTGGCGGGGATGGGTTCGCCTTGGGCGTCGTCGTCGCTTTTGAGTCCGGCCTCGGCGTACACGAAGGGCCGCCAATCGACGGGGTGCTGGTCTGGCAAGGCGTGGCAGGACATGCGTTCGGTGAGGGCGCGCAACTCGGCTTCGGCATCGGCGTCGCCTTTTCGGACGCAGAGCGCGAAGAGTGCGCGCGCATCGGCGCAGGTCCAGGCGAGGCCGGCGGCTCCGCCGGACCAGCGCCTGCCGAGCTTACGGAGAATCCAGTCGCCGCCGCGAATGTGGGCGCGGCGGCGTTCGAGGTACAGGCCGGCTTTGTGCGAGTGCACGGAGTCGTCGGCGGTGCGGCCGTGCTTGCCGGCGGCCTTCTCGATGCCGGGCCCGAAGATGCGCGGCGGCCCGGTCATCTCGCGGGAGACGGGGTCGGTGACTTCGCCGCGGTCGAAGAGTACTTTCATCAGGCGGGTCTGGAGTTCGGTTTCGTCGATCTGGGCGCGGTGCTGTTCGGCCATGCCGAGCCGGGCGAGGGTGACTTTGCACGCGGGGGAGGCGAATTCGGCGTGGACCTGGGCTTCGCCGAGTCGCAAGCCGAGGAGATCGTAGCCCGCGGGGAGATCGACCTGGAGCCCGGCGAGGGCGAAGCGGACGGAGTCTTTGGCGGAGTAGAGCTTGAACGAGCGCAGGACGCGCTTGGCGGTGCGGATCGGATCGTCGTCGCCGGTGGGGCAGAGCGCGGCGGCGACGTAAGCGCGGCGGCCTTCGGCGGCGACGCTGAGGACGGCCATGCAGCCGCGCTGGCCGTTCCAGAGGTATTCGCAGGCGGTGCCGTCGGCCTTCGTGCCGAGATAATCGTCGAGCGTCCGGGGTTCGCCTTTCCACTCGATGGTGACGCCGGTCTGCTTGGCCTGCTTTTCGGCGGCGGTGCGTTCGCGCTTCCAGGCGGAGGCGAGGCGCTTCTCGACGCTTGCGGGCGATTCGTTGGCGTCGCTCGGGAGCCACATCCAGTTGAGTTCGAGCGGGGTGCCGGTGAGCGTTTCCCAGCGCAGGTGCGCGGAGCGTTCGGTCCAGTTGGCGAGGTTGGGCTGCCAGGCGAGGGGGGTCTCGAGGCTGAGCGGCGGTACGGCGCAGCGGGTCCAGACGGTGCGGGCGTCGGCGGGCCGCGGCGTGGTAGGGGCTTCGGGCATGACGTTCTTTACAGCGGGAAACGGGAAAATTCAAATACAGGGGTGAGCCGTTCCAAGTTCCACATTCAAACGGCCAGAACTACGCAAGCTTCAGACCGCAAACTTCAAAGGGCAAACAGGGCAAGGGCGGCGGGCGGGACGCCCGCGATACGCAGGGCAGGATTCAGGGATCGATGGAGGGTTCGGGGGTTACGGAATCGGGTTCTGGGACGGCGGCTTCGGCGATGCGGTCGACGATGCGTTCGAGGCGTTGGAGTTCCTGCTTGGCGCGGCGGATGGCGAAGGTGTAGCCGAAGTCCTCCTTGAGCGCGGCGAATTCGGGGTTGAGTTCCATGGCGTGCCAGTTGAGCCATCCGTAATCGACGGCGACGTGGAGCGCGTGGACGCTTTCGTCGCGCGCGCCGATGGCGGCGTAAAATCCCGCGGCTTCGAACCAGACGCGCTCGTCCCGTCGCGCGTCCTCGAGGGCCTGGCCGACCAGGGCTCGGGCTTCGTCGTGGCGTCCGGCGGCCCAGACGGAGCGGGCGAGTCGCGTGCGCTGCCAAGCTCGGCCCGGTTTGTCGGCGGGCGCTTTGAGTTCGAGGGCGCGGCGGAGTTCGCGCGCGGCGGCCTCGTAATGCCCGGCGGCGTGGAGCGCCCAGCCGTAGGTATCGACGATGTAATCTTCGCGCGGTTCCATGCTGACGGCGCGGGTGGCGAGGGCGAGGGCTTCGCCGGTGCGGCGGTACTCGGGCAGGAAGCTGGTGGCGTAAAACCAGGCGTGATTATTGAAATAGCCGACGTCTTCTTCGCTGCCACGGCTGATGCGTTCGAAGGCGGCTTGCGCGTCGGCGTAGCGGCCGACTTCGTGGCAGGCGTTGGCGACCTGATGAAGCAGCCCGATTTCCGGTTCCGGCTTGCGGAGTTCGGCTTCGAGGATGCGCAAGGCGCGGTCGGTGAGTCCGAGGCGTTCGAAGGTACCGGCGGCGACGCTGGCGGCGTAGCCGCCACGGCCTTCGCCGCGATAGATGAGCAAGGCGCGGCGGACGATGCGTTCGAAAGACTGGCGGTCGTGTTCGAGCTTGTAGAGCGCATGGAGGGCTTGATCGTCGCCGTCGGCGGCTTTGGAGCGGAAGACGGGGAGCGCTTCGCGGACGCGCCAGTCGGCGAGGAGGCGCAGCGCGGTTTGAGCGGCGGCGCCGCGGCCTTCGGCGATGCGGATCAAGGTTTCGATGCCTGCCGGATCGCCGAGGTTGGCGAGGGCCTGGGCTTTCTCGATCTCGCCTTCGCGAACCTCGCTGAGGTTGAGCGCGCGAATCTGCGGAAGCGCTTCCTTGTATTCGAAGTGGCCGAGGGCGGAGGTCGCGGCCTGGAGCACGTCGGGATCGGCGTCCTTCAGGCATGCGGCGATTTCGGGAGCGGCCTCGCGGGCGTTGAGGGCCACCAGGGCGTGAAGGGCGGAGATGCGGACGGCGGCGGAATCGTGCTTAAGGGCGCTTTTGAGGGTGGGGAGCGCGGCGGGGTCGGCGATGGCGCCGAGGGTATCGACGATGAAGTCCTGGAGGTCCTGATTCTCGGGCTTGGCGTACATCTCGACGAGGAGGGGCACGCTGGCGGCGTCGCGCAGGCCGGCCAATCCGTTGAGCGCGCCGAGCTTGAGTTCGCGGTCGTCGGCTTCGAGCGCGTGCTTGAAGACGGGAGCGGCCTCGGGGTCGAGCATGTCGCGCAGTGCGGTGAGCGCGGCGCCGCGGATGGCGGCGGGGACTTCGCCGTCGCCGATGGCGAGTTTGCGCAGCGCGGGCATGCTTTCGGGATCGCGCAGGCGCAGGGAGAGCACGCGGATGGCCTGGAGGCGGAGGAGTTCGCGGGGCGATTCGAGGGCTTCGCGGACGAGCTTGAGGGAAGCGGGGCCTTGATCCTGGGCGAGGGCCCAGAGGGTCATGGCGCGGAGCGGTTCGGCCAGATCGCCGCGGCCGTAGAGTTCGCGCAGGGGCGCGCCGGCCTCGGGAGGCAGAGGCAGCCAGCCGAGTTCGCGGACGATGGCTTCGAGCGCGCCGGGATCCTGTTCGGTCTTCATCAGTTCGAGGAGGGCGGGTACGGCGGCGGCGTGGCCGCGCTGGGCGAGTTCGGAGACGGCGGCGGCGCGTTCCTCGGGCTGCTGGAGCGGGTAGGTGCGGACGATCTCGCGGAGGCGTTCTTCGAGGCCCGGAGATTCGGCGAGCGCGACGGCTTGGCGCAGCGTGGTGAGGCGCCACTTGAGATCGGGGTCGCCGGTGACGTCGAGCTTGGCGAGGTACGGCAGGACGGCGGTGCCGGCCTGGCGGAGGCTTTCGAGGGCCTGCTGGCGTTCGCCGAAGACTTCGCTTTTGAGCTGGGCGACGAGGCGTTCGAGTTCGGCGGGCTTGAAGGCGGGCGCGGCTTCACCGGCGCTGAGGCCAACCAAGCAGAGTGCGCAGGGCCACAGCGCCAAGAAAGATAGAGCGCAGAGGCGGCGTGCGGCGTTCGGGCCGGCTCGGCCGGACGCGCGCCGCCGGGCGATCACGGCTGTTCCTTGCGGCCGACGGCTTTCAAGATGCCGCTGAGGCGGCGGGTGACGGCGGCGAGCTTCTCCTGCGATACTTCCTCGGGCGGGGCGATGTGCGAAAGTTCGATGAGCCGGTCGAGGGCCCAGCGCAGGCGGTGCGTGGCGATGCGGCCGACGTTGTAGGCCAAGCGGTAGGCGGTGAGATGGCCTTGGGCGATCTTTTCGTCGAAGACGGCCAGGTCGAGGCGTCCGACGATGACGTCGGTGCGCGCGACGACGCTGCTGCTGCGTGTTTCGCGCGTCAACAGGCTCATTTCGCCGAAGACGCTGGGGCCGTCGAGTTCGGTGATGACGGCCGGTCCGTTGGGGGTATCGCGCATGACGGCAACGCGGCCCTTGGCAAGGACATACAGCCCGCTGGGCGGTTCGCCTTCGCGGAAGAAGATATGCCCGTTCGGATGGTTGGAGCGGACGAGCCACTCGCTGAGATCTTCGATCTGCAGCTTGCTCATCTGCTCGAAGATGGGGATATCGGGAAGTCCGCCGGAAACCATGGCCGTGCCTCGCATCCCAAGTACCTGCCGGCTCACGTTATACCGGGGCGCGCTTGGAGTGAACAGCGCATCGGGGCTCTAACGGGCGCTTCAGGTTCCGGGGGGCAAGGCGCGGTCGGAGTGGCCGGCGGGCAGGCCATCGCGTTCGTTGAGCCATTCGCGCGCGGATTCCAGCGTGCGGAAGACGCCGATCTTGACGTGGAGGCGTTCGCCGTAGCTGGAGAGCATGCGCAGGAGGCCGAAGGTGGCGGGGGCCTGCGCCAGCAGCGCCCAGCGCGTGCGTTCGACGCGCTCGGGAAAGGCTTGGAGCAGGTACAGGAGATTCCAGAGTTCGGTGGAGCCGACTTCGAGTTCGGCGGTACGGAAGTCGCCGATGATCTGG
Source organism: Planctomycetota bacterium (assembly GCA_015075375.1). Lineage (GTDB taxonomy): Bacteria > Planctomycetota > SZUA-567 > H5-PLA8 > H5-PLA8 > H5-PLA8. Next base: position 44,389 of record JABTUM010000002.1, read on the forward strand.
ATGCCGGGCTTGAAGTCGGGCTCTTCCAGGAGTTTCCGGATCGCGGCGGAGAGTTCTTTATAATTGATGGGACCTTCGGCGGTCAGGTGCGCGAACGAAGCGGCGGCATGAAGGGTATAGCGAATGGGCATCGAGTTGACCTGTCATCTGACGCGAGTACGTGCATGTCTAGTTGCTTATACAACCGGTCCTGGGAATTTCCAGAGACCGCTTTGCGGCTTGTTTCACGGCCGGATGCTACGGAAGAACCGGTATAAGCGCAAAGCGTATGGTCCGCCCGGGGCGGGCGGGAGGTATATCGCGCACAGGTGCTTGATCCGGAGGCGTCGTCAGGGCCGCAGGACGCTTTTGAACGCCCGAATGCGCGCGTCGTCGGGCTTGCCGCCGGCGCCGAGCGTGGGGGCGATCCAGCCGCCTTCGTCGTATTCGTTCCAGGAATATACGATCAGGGTGCGCGCGGGCATGGCTTGCGGATTTTGCGCGGCCCATGCGAGCGCGCGCTTCAGGTGCGCGGCGATCTCCTCGGGCTGTGCGGTTTCGACGTAGGTGCGGGTGCGGTGGTAGTCGTGATCTTTTTCCCAGGATACGGGGTGGTCCATGCGCGGGCGCTTGTCCCAGCCGGTGCTGACGAGCGGGATGCAGGGGGCCTGGAGGTCGCGCGCGCGGTTCCAGTAATCGCGTTCCAGATTTTCGCTGAAGCGCGCGAAGATTTTGGTTCCGGTGTTCGCGTAGGCATACGCGGAAATGGCATCGGCTCCCATCTGGCGGGCCTTTTCCCAGTCGGCGGCGGGGTTGAAGCCCATGTAGGCGATGTAAGGATCGCCGAGATTCGCTTGGCGCGCGGCGGCGCGGAGTTCGGCGAAACGGGTGCGGACGGGTTCGGCATCGACGGGGCCGCCCTTGAAGAGATACAGCAGCGGGCGGCCGTCCAGTACGCGCAGGTATCCGGGTTCGCGAAAGAGCTTCAGGTAGCGCTGGAGCACGGCCGGCCACGCCTCGGGCGCGCATGAGACTTGGCTATGCAGGATCATGCAGAAGCGGACGCGTTCGCGCTGGGGGTGGGCGAGGTAGCGCCGCAACGCGCGCGACATCTCGCCGTCTTCGGGATATTCCAGGAAGGCCCAGTAATCGATGCCCGCTTCCGCGGCCCATTCGATCTCGCGGCCCATCACGGCGTCGGTATCGCCGCGAATTTCGACGCCGGGCTCGGCTTCCACGGTTCGGGCGAACCACGGCAGGCGAAAACGGTGCGGCGGGTGGCCGAGGGTGCGTTCGACTTGCGCGGTGACGGGGCCGCCGGACCAGGCGTCCCAACGTATGGCTCCGACGGTGGGGCGCGGCATGGGTGCAGGTGCCTCCTTGGTTTCTCCGGCGCGGAGGGCGCCGGCGACGGCCAGCAGAAAGAGGATCGTTCCGCGTACGGTCATACCGTTACATACCCTCGAGCCGGGCTTCGGCGCGGGGTTTCCGCTGTTTCCGGCCCGTGGGCTGGAAGCGCTACCGATTGGCGGCGGGGTCCGCGGAGGTATCGGGCAAGTGGAGGGCTTCGCGGATGAGGACGCGGTATGCGGCAATGTTGAAGGGCTTCGAGAGTATGCCGGCGACGGATTCGGTAATTTCTTTAAGAATCCGAGTTTCCGAGCCGCCGCTGAGGCGCCTGCGGGCGTCGCGCAGCGGATCGGCGTGGGCGCTGAGGATGATGACGGCGGGCGGATCGGGCTGATCGCGCAAACGGCGCAGCAGTTCGAGTCCGTCGGGCTCGGGCATTTCGAGATCGACGATAGCGAGCTTGACGTTGCCGCGGCGCAGGCGCTGCCAAGCGTCCTCGCCGCTGGTGTACGCCTCGGAAGCGAGACCCATGTCGCCGAGCACGCTCTGCTGCAGCGTGAGCACGCCGCGATCGTCGTCGACAAGCACGATGGTGGCGGGTGTCATGTTCGAATCCTCATTGGGCGAAGGGGCGGCGCCAAGCGCTTGACCCAAGCACCTTCAGTATACCCCATGGCACGCCGGTGCGCTTGAAGCAGAGCCTTGTACCGTTAGCGTGACGTCCACATCCGCGATGAAAAACTCCGAGGCTCCGGCCGCACCCTCCGATCCCGGCACCGGCATGACGCCGGAGGATTCGCCCATCAGCCGGCGCGCGGACGGCGTGCCGATCGAGTGGACCCCCGCGATCCAAGGCATCCTGAAGCGCGTGACGCTGGCGGGCTGTCTGGCGATGGTATACGTGGAGTTCACGGGCTCGGCGGCGCAGGTGGAATACGCGCGGTCTCTGGGCGCGACGGAATTTCACTTCGGAGTGCTCGGCGCGATCCCGTCGGCGGCGCTGTTGTTGCAGTTTCTCTCGGCCTTCTGGCTGAATCGATTGCGTTACCGCAAGCGGGTCTGGATCCCGCTGATGACCCTGCACCGGCTCGTGCCGGTGGCAGTGGCGATCGTGCCGTACGCGATGCCGGCGGCCGATTCGCACACGTGGGTCTGGACGATGCTGGGCTTGCTGGCGCTGAGCCACGGGCTGGGCAATCTGGGCGTGCCGATGTGGTTCGGCTGGATGGCGGACTTGCTTCCGCCGCGCCATTTGGCCGAATACTGGAGCATGCGCCGGCGCGCGCAGGCGTTCACCTCGGCCTGCGCGCTGCTGGCATCGGCGGGCTTTTTCTGGTGGCTGAGCGCGGTGGATATCCGCGTGACTTTCCTGGCCGCCTCGCTGGCCGGCGCGGCGGCGGGCGTGGCGGATATCCTGCTGTTCATCGGCGTGCCGGAACCGCCGAACGCGCGGCCCGCGGACGGCGGCTGGGCGAGCTTTACTGCTCCGTTTCGCGACGCGGAGTACCGGCCCTTCATCGTCTTCTCGGCGTACTGGTCGTTCGCGGCGACGTGGAGCTTTCCGTTTTTTCGGCTGTACATGCTGACGGAACTGGGCCTGAGCCTGCCGGCGACGATGGCTCTGTTTCTGGTGCACGCGCTGGGCGGGGCGCTCTTCACGGCCAATTTCGGGCGCTTGATCGACAAGATGGGCCAGCGGCCGGTGATCATCCTGTGCACGGCGCTGAAATCGGGCATCGTGCTGGCCTTTCTCTTTGTGACGCCGGCTTCGGCGGCGTGGGTGCTTGCGCCGGTCTTCGTCTTCGACAACATCATGAATACGGGGCTGCTGATCGGGCACAACGGTTACGTGCTGCGGGAATCGCCGCGCGAGAACCGGGGCATGTACGTGGCGGCGGTGCAGGCGTGCAGCGGACTGGCGGGAGCCGCGGCGGCCTTGATCGCGGGGGATCTGCTGCAACGCTGGGACGGCTACGCGGAGGTATGGATGGGCATGGCCATGAATCATTACCACCTCGTTTTTGCGATCGGGATTGTGCTGCGGCTGGGGGCGATCGCGATGGCGCTGCGGATCCGCGAACCGCGCAGCCAGGCGACGGACGAGGTGCTGATCCAGACCGTGATGCCGGCGATGATGCGCTGGATGCGGGCGCCGGCGGGGTTTTTCAGCAGGGAGCAGAAGGGAGATTAGGTACGTGAGCGGTTCAGGCAACGGTCCATCGGCAAAAGCCAAACCAACGGTAAAAACAATCAAACGGCAAACGGATCGTTGAACACTTGCTTCACGCCCTTTGTGGAAGCGGCGGCGAGTTCGGTTATTCGATACGCAGGTTCCAGGTTGCGGTGTCGCTTTCTTTGAAGCCAATGCGGATGGCTTTTGCGCGCAGGTTCGCGGTCTTCTCGAGGCGCAGCGGGGCGGTGTAGACGCGCCATGTTTTGTCGCCGTCGATCTGGTAGCCGATGGACGCGCCCTGGGTGGGCGTATGGAGCTGCACCAGCAGCGGGGCTGCGTAGGCGGCGGTCTGGGCGACGGGTTCCTGAGCGCAGTTTTCTTCGGTGATGGGGACGGCGATGGGCGCGGCGGTCTGGGGCTGGGTGCGGTTGGGATACCACTGCCGGACCATCTGTTCTTCGGGGATGTCGCCGAGGTCTCCGTAGGTGCGGCGCCAGTCGTCGAGCGCTCCGCGCATGCGTTCGAGTACGTTGCGGTGGGCCGGATCGCCGGCCAGGTTGCGCAGTTCGTGCGGATCGTTTTGCGTATCGAAGAGTTCTTCCGGCGGCCGTTCGCGGAAAAGGAAGTTCTGGTCGCCGGCGAGTTGGTTTTCGCGGTGCAGGCGCCAGAGTTCCTGGGTGACGGGGTGCCGGTTGCGGTAGGGAATCCAGGGCAGGTAGGGTGTGCCGGGGTAGTAGTGGCGGACGTAGCGGTAGCGCGCGTCGCGTGCGCTGCGGACCATGTCGTAGGCTTCGTCGTGGCGGTCGCGGGTGGAGAAGACGTATTCGCGCGGGACTTCGTCGGGCCCCAGGAAGGGCTGCCCGTGCAGATGCGCAGGCCGCGGCACGCCGCAGAGCGAGAGGACGGTCGGCCCGAGATCGACGAGGCTGACGAGGCGATCGTGGACGCTGCCGGGCTTGATCGGTCCTCCGGGCCAGCGCACAAGCAACGGAATCCGCGTGCCGCTGTCGTAAGGCCAGCGTTTGCGGCGCGGCAACCCTTCTCCGTGATCGCTCCAGATGAAGACGATGGTGTTCTGGGCGAGGCCGTCGGCTTCGAGTTCGGCGAGGAGTTCGCCGACGCGCCGGTCGGAGTCGGCGAGGTTGTCGTAGTGCCGGGCGAGGGCTTCGCGGGCCTTACGGGTGTTGGGCAGATAGGGCGGGAGTTCGACCTTCTCGGGATCGGTGACGAGGGCCTTGTCCTTGGGCCACATGCCGCTTTCGTGGGTGCCGGTGGGATTGAAGACGCTGAAGAAGGGCTGTCCGGGCGCTCGGTTGCGCCAGTGACCCGTGCGGCTGCAATCGTCCCAGGCGGTGAAGGGCGGGGCGAACTGGTAATCGGTCTTGTCGTTGTTGGAGCAGTAGTAGCCGTGGGTGCGCAGGTATTCGGGGAAGCAGCGGACGTAGTGCGGGATCACGGCGTCGTAGGGCGTGGGCAGGTCGGGCGTGGCGCGGTTCTTGTGGGTGGTCCGCATGTGATGGGTGCCCAGGGCGGTCTGGTATAGGCCGGTGATGATCGCGCTGCGGCTGGGGGCGCTGACGCCGGAGGTGCAGAAGGCGTTGGGAAAGCGCGCGCCTTCGGCGGCGAGGCGGTCGAGGTTCGGCGTGCGCGCGAGGGGATCGCCGTAGCACCCGAAGCGCGGGCTGGTGTCTTCGAGGCTGATCCAGAGGATGTTGGGGCGATTCGCCGGCATGTCGTAGTCCTCGCGTGAAAAAAGATCAGGCTGCGCTCGCGGCGGAGCCTTTCAGGCGCATGGCAATAAACGCGGACCCGAGTCCGGCAAAGACGAGTCCGATGAAACCCAGGATCAGCCCGACGAAGTGCTGTTCGAGGAAGCCCGCGATGACCGGCTTGTCGGTATTCAACGGATCGTCGGGGTCGTAGTACACGTTCACCTTTTCGCCGATGTCGTAGGCGGGCGGGCTGCTGCTGACGGTGCCCAGGACTTCGACGGCGGGCATGGGCTGCTCGACTTGGCCGGGCGCGGGCGGCGGTCCGAAAGCCGGCGCGGGGTGAAAGCGGACCAGGGGCTTGGCGCCTTTGCCGGAGCCGACGAGTTGGACGACTTCGCCCTCGGCGACGGCGAAGTTCGCGATTTTGCTCTGGGACCGGTATTCGGCGTACCCTCCGCCGGCCAGCAGGGCCAGCCCCAGCAGAAAGAAGACCAGCGAGAGGATCAACGGCGGCGGTTGGTTTCTGGGCATGGTTCAGTCCCGCACGAGCAGCACGTTGACCGCTTTTACGATCACGCGCACCCGGTCGCCTTTCTTCAGCTTCAGGCTCTTCAGCGATTCGGTGGTCATGGCGCTGGAGAGTTCGAAGGTTCCTTTAACCTTGACCTTGGCGAGGCTCATCACGTCGCCCTTCAGGATGGCCGAGACCTTGCCGGTCACGTCGTTGCGTGCGCCGTGTTTCATAGAGGACTCCTTGGCGTGGTTGATGCGGACATGCTACCGCGAACGACGGGACTTGGACAGCGCGCCCGAAGCCACTATAAGGTAGGCCTTCCGGTTCGAGTCACCAGGCGAGGAGCAAAGTCATGTCCATGCGCGGATTACTCTTATTTGCGGCGGTCCTGTGCGGATGCGCCGGCGCGGCCGAATACTACGTTTCGCCCAAAGGCAGCGGGAAAGCGGGCACGAAGGAAGCTCCGGCGAAGGACCTCGGCTACCTGCTGGCATCACTGAAAGCCGGCGACACGATCCATATGGCGGAAGGGGTGTACGTCGAGCGCAGCGAGAAGGGCGCGGTGACGATCGAGGTGCCGGTGACGATTATCGGCGGGTACGACGAAGGTTTCACGAAGCGCGATCCGTGGGGCGCGCACCGGACGATCCTGAGCGGGATCAATACGAGCGTGAATCTGGACCGCGGGCCGCGGCTGAGCATCAGCTTAAAGAAGATCCGCGAACCGGGCGGTCTGGTGAAGGTGGACGGGTTGATCATCGACAGCGCGGGGCGGAATCGCTACGCCGGCGAGGGCGCGAAGATCGTGCGCAAGGCCAACCCGGCGGCGAAGGAGAATCCGACGCCGGACAGCGCGGGGCTGAGCATCGAACTGAACGAGCAGGGCGAGGCGCTCGTCGAGAACTGCATCGTGATGAACTGCGCTCCGACGGGCGGCGCGCTGAATTTGTGGGGTTACAAGTCGACGAAGGCGACGGTGCGCAACTGCCTGGTGATCAACAACACGGGCGTGGGGATCGCGTGCCTCTCGCGCTTTCAGCCGAAGGAAGTCGAAGGCCGGCCGGCGTTCCTGCTGGAGCGGAACACGGTGCTGTTCACGGAAAAGTACGACGCGTTCGGCACGATCGCGGGCGACGCGCTGAACGTGGACGCGGTGGCGGTGGTGACGGCGAAGCGCAACGTCTTCGCGTTTTCGGACCGCTTCGGCGTGAACAACCAGAAGCAGGCGGCGCTGACGCTGGCCGAGAATCTTTTCCGCGGGAACCTCTTCGCGGATTACGTGGAGTTCGACACGAAGATGGGCGCGGCGGCGATGGCCGACGACGCGGACAAGCTGACGCCGGAGAGCACCGGGAACGTGACGCAGGAGTTCCAGGCGCCGGTGGGCCTGGCGTGGGGCGCGCGGTATATGAGCCGCAACGTGATCGACCGCAACGTGGCCGAGGCGGACGTGAAGGCGAAAGATACGGTGATGAACGAATGGCGCAAAATCCTGGGCCTGCCGCTGGACGGCGGGACGCTGAAGGTGGATTCGGAGATCTGGCTGCCGAAGATGGACGTGGAAACGGCGGTGACGGTGGGCTCGAAGGCGGTGCTGGACGGTTACGGTTGTTCCAAGCCGGCGCCCTGAACGCGCGGGGGTATTTCCCTTAGCCATTGCGCGAGCGAGTCTTTGGAGAGCGGTTTGGGAATCAGGCGCACGCGCCATTCGCGGAGCCAGTTGCGCAAGCCCTCGTCGGCGAAGGCGGTGATCATGGCGATGGGCGCCTGCGGGAAGGTCTGGCGGAAAGAGCGGACGACCTCGCAGCCTTCGGCGTCGGGCAGCCGGAAGTCGACGAGCATGCCGTCGAAGCGTTCTTCGATGAAGGCCATATCCTGCAGCATTTCGACGGCTTCGCCGGCGGTGCTGACGGCGACGTGGCGCGCGCCGATGGTGTCGAGCCACCACGCGAGGGCCTGCGCGACGCCGTGATCGTCGTCGACGACGAGGATGACGGGCGTAGTGGCGCGTGAGGCGCGGCCCGTGGTCCGGTGTATAAGCGGGTTGGTCCGGTTGCGCATTTTGCCCCTCGTTTTCCGGGCACTACGTCCGCCGGAAGGCGTGGAGCAATCCCAAGGCCAACGATGCGGGCGGGGCTTGGCGGGAGCGGGACGGTTCGCCGAAGCGGAAGTGAAGCCGAAATGGTCACGGACCGCCGGATAATGTACAGCGACAGGAGGCGCCGGATGAATCGTGGAGCCGCCGCCGTTGCGCTTGGGTTGGGTCTGATTGCGATCGGTTGCGGGCAGGGCGAGCGGCCGCGGTCGCCGGACAAGCCGCCCGCACCCCATCCGCCTCCGTCGACCGCTCCTGCCACCGCGCCTTCGATCTCGGCATCCGGCGCGCTGCCTGCGACGGAGAAGCCGGAGCGGCCTGAGGCGGTCCTGCAAACGCGCACGAAGGCCAGCGAGAGCCTGGATGCGTTCTTGCACAGTTATTTCCAAAGCTGGTCGTCGGGCGAGATGGAGGCCTATCGGGCGCACTTTCATCCGCAGGCGCGGATCTACGTGCTGCGCGCTGGGCGGATCGTGAGCGCTCAGGACTTGCCCGAGTTCGCGGCGGAGCAGGAACGGCTGGTGCGCGAAGCGGCGACCCCGATGCGGGAGACGCTGGAGCGGTACGAAGTCCACGAGGATGTGGCGGCGGCGAGCGTGACGGCGGAATGGAAGCTCGTGAAGGGCGCCGAAGTGGACCGCGGGGTGGACCGGTTCACGATCATCCGCGGTTCGTCGGGATCGTGGCAGATCGTGGCGCTGGTATTCTACAAGCGAGAGTAGGCCCACGACGCGGGCCGATCCTGCGGTTAATCGACGACGCTTCCGCCGCAGGCCCGCAGGGCCTCGTGCAGGTGTTTGACCAGATCGTGCTCGTCGCGGGTGACGATCCCGTCGGCGCTGACGGACTGCAGGCATTCGAGGAAGACGGCGTAATGTACGCCGCGGGCTTCGTCCTCGGAGATGCCGAACTCTTTCTTGTATTTGCGCAGCTTGTCCACTTCCTCGCGCGTGACCTGCATGTTGGCGAGGGTTTCGAGCAGGACCTTGCGGTACTTCTCCTGTACCAGGTTCTTGGATTCGGCGAAGCCGATCTTCTTCTGTTCGTCGCCCACGCGAATGGCGAGGGGGCGACGGGGCGTGAAGGTTTGGTCGGCGTCGGCGACTTTGGTGATCAAGTTCAGGTGGAAGAAGCGCCAACCCGGATCGGGGCTGAGCTGGTACGCCTTGACCATGACGCCGGCGGGCGTCTCGGTGACGGCGTAGGGTTCGACGAGGCGGGTCTTTTCTTCGCCGGTCAGCGCGGTGAAGTAAGTAAGATTCAAGGCGTGGCGATTGTAAGCGGCCTTGAGGATCACCTGGAGGTGTTGCTTTTCGAGGTCGGTCAGCATCGCGAGGTCCTCCGGAATGCCGCTATTAAAAGACTCGCGCATCATCTTATGCCCGTTGCGGCGTTCTGTCGAATAGCTTAAAGGTCCAGACGGTACGGCGGCTCGTTCCAGAGCGTTCCGGCGGAGGGCGTGATTGAATACGAGGGTGCGCGGAAATCCCTGGAGGCGGAACGTCCCATGTCCATCGAGACGATCGGGTTAAGCGGCGAAGAGCGGGAGCGTTTTCATCGCGAGGGTTATCTGGGTCCGTACTCGATCGGGCGGCCCGAAGCGGTGCGCGAGATCTGCGCCCGGCTGGAGCGCGAGGTTCAGCCGACGCCGGGGCCTTGGGCGAAGCATCCCGATCAAATGCGGCACCTGGACAGCGCGGAGGTGCGCGGATTGGTGGCGCATCCGGCGATCGTGGAGCGGCTGGCCGGTTTGTACGGGGCGGACTTGGCGTGCTGGAGGAGTAACTTTTTCTTCAAGGCGCCCGGCGGGAAGGAAGTGCCGTGGCACCAGGATGCCGAGTTCTGGGAACTGGATCCGCCGGTGAACGTGACGTGCTGGCTGGCGCTGGACGACGTGACGCGCGAGAACGCGTGCATGCAGATCGTTCCGGGCAGCCATAAGCGCATCCTGCCGCACGTGGCCGCGGGGGAAGTGATGCTGTTCGATAAGATGGCCGATCCGAAGCTGGTGCCGCTCGAGAAGGCCATCGACGTGGAGCTGAAAGCGGGCGAGTTCATTCTCTTCAACGAGCGGCTGCTGCATCACAGCGAAGCGAACCGGTCCGCGCGCTGGCGCAAGAATATGGTGATCCGCTACACGGTTCCGTTCGTGCACGTGCCGCCGTTGTACGAAGGGTACACGCTGACGATGGTGCGCGGCGAAGACCGCTTCAACCTGAATCCGAGCGTGGCGCTGGCGGAACTCGCGGCGGTGTAGAGCCTTTTCAGAAGGAAACCTGCGCGCGCGTGCGGACGATGAGCACGGACTCCTGCTTGAATCGTTTCTTATAGGCCGCGGCGACGGCGTCCACGCGGGCGCGGTGTTCGGCGCCGTCGGGGTGCAGCACGAGCAGCACCTTGGTCGGTTCGCGGACGAGTTTCCCGTCTTGTCCCAAGTATTGGCCGCTGGCCTCGAAGACGGTAAGCCCTTCGCGAAAGCGCGGGGTGACTTCCGAATCCAAAAAGGCCTGCCACTCGGCGGCGCTGACTTGTCCTCCGCCGGGGATGTTCATGCCCAGGTAGCATTCGGTGCGAATCCAGGCCGGCGCGGCCGCGGCGGTTTCGGGCGTGTCGCGCGGTTCGGTCCGATGCTCGCAGCCGGCCAGGAAACTCCCCGCCAGCAGCAGCGCCGCGTAGGGTGCGATTCGAGCACGGCGCAGGGGGCGCTCCATCGGGCGCTCCATCGGGCGCTCTATCGGGTGCACCTTCAGGCGGACGCCGCTTGCTTGAGACGCGATTCGAGGGCGTCGAGTTCCCGGTTCAGTTCCGGCGGCAGGCGATCGCCGAACTTTTCGTAATGCTTGCGGATGGCGGGAATCTCGCGCAACCAGGCCGGCGCGTCGCAGCGCAGGAGTTCGCGCAGATCCTCGGGGGTGACTTCAAGTCCGTTGAGGTCGAGCGACTCGGCGGTGGGAACGTGGCCGATGGGCGTATCGACCGCGTCGGCGCGGCCTTCGATGCGGTCGACGATCCACTTCAGAACGCGGCTGTTATCTCCGAAGCCTGGCCAGAGGAAGCGGCCGTCGGCGCTCTTGCGGAACCAGTTGACGAGATAAATGCGCGGGAGCTTGGCCGCGTCGTGCTCGCGTCCGATCTTGAGCCAATGCGCGAAGTAGTCGCCCATGTGGTAGCCGCAGAAGGGCAGCATGGCGAACGGATCGAAGCGCAGGTCGCCGATCGTGCCGGTGGCGGCGGCTGTTTTTTCGCTGCTGACGAAGGTTCCCAAGAAGGTGCCGTACGACCACGACGGCGCTTCGCAGGCGAGCGGCACGGTGGTGGCGCGGCGGCCTCCGAAGAGGATGGCGCTGATGGGCACGCCGCGGGGATCCTGCCACTCGGCGGCAATAACGGGACACTGCCAGGCCGGCGCCGTGAAGCGAGCATTGGGATGCGCGGCGGGGCGCCCGGATTCGGGGGTCCAGGGCCGGCGCAGCCAATCGACGAGGTGCGCGGGCGGGCGGCGGGTCATGCCGTCCCACCAGACGTCCCCGCCGGGCGTGGCGGCGCAGTTGGTGAAGATGCAATTGGCGTCGAGCGCGCGCATCGCGTTGAAGTTGGTTTCGTCGCTGGTGCCGGGCGCGACGCCGAAGAAGCCGGCCTCGGGGTTGATCGCGTAGAGCCGTCCGTCGGGTCCGAACTTCATCCAGGCGATGTCGTCGCCGATGACTTCCACCTTCCAGTGCGGCAGGGTGGGGATGAGCATGGCGAGGTTGGTTTTTCCGCAGGCGCTGGGGAAGGCGGCGGCCAAGTAATGCGGCTGCCCGCGCGGCGGAGTGACTTTAAGGATGAGCATGTGCTCGGCCAGCCAGCCTTCGTCGCGGGCCTGGACACTGGCGATGCGCAGCGCGTGGCACTTTTTGCCGAGGAGCGCGTTGCCGCCGTAGCCGGAGCCGTAGGAGAGGATCTCGCGCGTCTCGGGGAAGTGGCAGATGTATTTGTTGGTGGCGTTGCAGGGCCAGGGGATATCGGGCTGCTTGGGATCGGTAAGCGGGTATCCGACGGAGTGCAGTCCGCGGACGAATTCTCCGTTGTCACCGAGGGCTTCGAGGACGCGGCGGCCGACGCGGGTCATGATCTGCATGCTGCAGACGACGTAAGGGCTGTCGGTGATCTGCACGCCGATCTTGGCGATGGGCGAATCGACGGGCCCCATGCTGTAGGGGATGACGTAGAGCGTGCGCCCCTGCATGCAGCCGGCAAAGAGTTCCTTGAGGCGCGCGCGCATTTTGCCGGGCGCTTCCCAGTGATTGGTCGGTCCGGCATCGCTCTCTTTTTCGGAGCAGATGTAGGTGCGGTCTTCGACGCGCGCGGTGTCGGCGGGGTCGCTGCGGGCGAGGAAGCAATTCGGCCGGATCGACTCGTTAAGCTTGATGAGCGTGCCCGTATCGACCATGAGGCGCGTCAGCCAACGGTATTCTTCGGCGCTGCCATCGCACCAGTGGACGTTCAGCGGCTTGCAGAGGGCGACGATCTCTCCGACCCATTGATTGAGCCTTTGGTGGTTGGTGGTCACAAACAGGTTCCTCGCTACGCGCAAAACCGGATACGGCGAAAAGCTGCGTATAGCCACTTTATAGGTGAGAAGCATTCGAGACGACAATCGCATTTCACATCGGAATATAGGCTAATGGACTCCTATCGCGTACGACCGCGGCGATTCGAAATCGCTCGAAAGTGAGGTTCAAGCGAGGCTGTTCAAAATTGCGCATTGCCAGCACGGGGTGCGTTCCTTATTATTGTGTGCGGCAGGCGGTATTTCCCTGAAATTCACAGGCGGTGCAGCGGCTGCATCGTGCGGCTTGTCGGGCTTTAAATGTAAGCTCGGCAAGAGCGTGGGACCCACAACAGGACGCTCAACGCGCGGGCTCGCTCGCGGATTCGGCCATGGAAATTCTTAAAGGGATTCCCGTCTCGCCCGGTGTGTACATCGGGGAAGCCTTCCTGCTGGAAGGCGAGGAAGTGCGCATTCCTAAGCGGATGGTGCCGCCGGATCGCGCGGAGGCGGAAGCGGCGCGCTTCGAAGCCGCGGCGGGGCAGGTGCTGGCGGAACTGGACAGCCTGCGCGGCGTGACGGAATCGCAGTTGGGCCCCAACCTCGCGGCAATCCTTTCGGTTCAGACGCAACTGCTGCGCGATCCGTCGCTGCGCGAGCGGATCACGAACCGGGTCATCAAACAGCATCATTCGGCCGAGTACGCGGTCGCGCGGACCTTGCGCGAGGTCGCCAAGGTGATGTCGGCAAGCCAGAGTCAACTGATCAAAGAGCGCAGTTCGGACATCATCGACCTCGAAAAGCGGTTGTTGAAAGAACTGCTGGGCGAGGAAGGCGAAGACCTGGAGCACTTGCAGCGTCCGGTGGCGCTGGTGGTGCACGACTTAGGCCCGTCGCAAACGGCGGCGCTGGACCGGAACAAGATCAAGGCCTTCGCGACGGACGCGGGCGGCCGGACGAGCCACACGTCGATTTTGGCGCGCGCACTGCAGATCCCGGCGGTGGTGGGGCTGGAGACAATCAGCACCGATATCACCGGCGGCGAGACGATCATCATCGACGGGAACCGCGGGATCGTGATCCTGCGCCCGGACGACCGGACGCTGGCGCGCTACAAGAAGCTGCAGGTCGAGTTCCAGGAATTCGAGAAGTCGCTGATCAAGGACAAAGACCTGCCGGCGGTGACGCAGGACGGCCGGGAAGTCCGCGTGATGGCGAACGTCGAATTCCCCGAGGAAGTGCTGGACGCGATCACCAACTACGGCGCGGCGGGGGTGGGGCTGTTCCGGACGGAGTTCCTGTACCTGAAGAGCGGCGTGATGCCGACGGAGCAGGACCACTTCGAGGCGTACAAGCAGTCGCTGCTGCATCTGGGCGGGCGGCCGCTGGTGATCCGCACCTTCGACTTGGGCGCGGACAAGATCGATCCTGCGTACTCGGTATCGGAGCACAATCCGTTTCTGGGTCTGCGCAGCATCCGCGTATCGATGAAGCGCCCGGAGAATTTCCGGCTTCAAGTGCGCGCGATCCTGCGGGCCTCGGCGCAAGGCAAGATCCGGCTGCTGCTGCCGATGATCTCCTGCATCGAGGAGCTGCGCTGGGGGCGCTCGACGATCGAAGAGATCAAGGGCGAACTGCGCGTCCGTAACGAACGCTTCGACGACGAGATCGAGATCGGCATCATGGTGGAAGTGCCTTCAGCGGCGCTGCAGATCCGCGCGCTGGCGCGCGAGTGCGATTTCCTTTCGATCGGGACGAACGACCTGATCCAGTACACGCTGGCGGTGGACCGCGGCAACGAACACGTGGCGCATCTGTTCACGCCGGCGCATCCGGCGATCCTGACGCTGGTCAAGATGATCGTGGATGCGGGTCGCGAGTTCGAAGTGCCGGTGGCGATGTGCGGCGAGATGGCGGGCGATCCGATCTACGTGCCCCTGCTGGTGGGACTGGGGCTGACGGAAGTCTCGGTCACGCCCAAGCTGATCCCCGAGGTGAAGACAATCGTGCGCAGCGGGACGTACGAGCGCTTCAAGGAGATCGCCGGGAAGGTGATGGGGATGGACGAAGTGGCCGAGATCGCGGATTTCCTGCGCGACGAACTGGACGCGGTCCTGCCGCCGGGCAGCAAGTTCGGCGCGGGGCGGAGCTAGGAGCACGTATGCTGGCGGATAATCCGATCGGGATTCGCAACGGCTGTCTTTCTGCGGGCTGGCGGGAGGCGTTCGCGTTGGCTAAGGAAGCCGGCGCGGAGTGCCTGGAGTTGGACGTCGACGCCGAGTACGCCGATTTCCCGCTCTACAGTGCCGCGGGGCGGAGCGAGTTGCAAAAGCTGGCCGCGCAGAGCGGCGTGAAGCTGGTCTCGATCTGCCTCGGCGCGTTCTGGAAGCTGAGTCCTTCGAATCCGGACGGAGCGATCCGCGCGCGGGCGGCCAAGCTGCTCAACGAGACCATCGCCGGGTGCGATGCCATAGGCATCCCGTACATCCTCGCGCCGTTCACGCATCACGAAGGCGCGACGGTGGAGAGCCAGCGCGCAGGCTGGGGCGAGGTGCTGGGACAGGTGGTGCCCACGGCGAAGCAGGCGAAGGTCAAGACCGGGCTGGAGCTTTGCGCGCGGGATTTCGCTCATTCGGCCGGAGACGCGATCGCGATTCTGACCGCGGCGTCGGCGCCGCCGAATATGGGCGTGTACTTCGATACCGCCAACGGCATGCACCGCGGCCACCAGCCGGAGGAGGAGATTCCGGAACTGGCGGCGGCTAAGCGCCTGACGGTCGTGCACATCAAGGATTACCGGAACTGCCATCTCGGCGAAGGCAGCGTGAATTTTCCGGCGGTGAAGCGCGAACTGGAAAAGGCGCAGTATCGCGGACCTTTCGTGCTGGAGACGCCGGGCGGGGACGATCCGCTGGCGAGCGCGAAGCGGAACCTGGACTTTACGAAGCGGCTTTTCCGCGGTTGAGCAGGCGCCGTCCGGTCAGTTGTAGTGCATCCCGTAGCCGCCTTTGTGGTCCTTGAGCGCGGCCACGACGATCCAGAAAAAGGTGGCGAGCGCTTCGCCGACGATAAGCCCGATGAAGAAGTTTCGCCCGCGCAGGTAAACGCGCTGGCCGCCGAATCGCACGATCAGCGTCTTGATCAGCCAACCTAAGAAGTACGTGAACCACATGCGGTGGATGGGCCAAGGGCCCATCCACATCACGTAGCCGATGGGATGCGGCCACCAGAAGAGGCGGGTGCGCAGAAGCAAAAACCCGCCCATCATCAGCGCACCGACGCTCATCCAGACGATCTTGTGCGTGTCGGGACGGGCCACCTTCGGCACCTCGGCGGAAGGGACCTCCTTGCCGCGTTCCGCAAACTCGGCTTCTTTCTTTTCCCAAGCGTTCATTTTGGAGACGGTATCCGCCATCGAGCGGAACTCGCCCTGCGGGTGGTTGTCGAAGGCCCATCCGAACTGGCGCGCGCCGCCCGGATATCGGTAAGCGGTGTTGTAGAAGCTGAAGAAACTGACGCCGAAGGTGACGGCCAGCGCCGCGACGAGCCCGATGACGAGAGGTTTGCGGCGCAGGTTGGTGACGGAGCCCAGATGCAGCGCGCCCAGAATGTTGATCATCGGATTGCTGCGGTACCAGTCGAAGACGAAGATGCGGCTCCAGATGCTGAGCATGATGAAGTTCTGCGGCCCCATGGCGACGGGGGTGAAGATCTGCGCGAGCAACTGGGCGGGGTTGGAGCCCATCTGAAGGAAAAAGACGCCGCCCTCGCTGACGAGGCGCGAGATGGCGGTGGCCGAGAGGAGCAGGATCACGGCGGCGGCGAGCGCCCAGTGCCACGAGATGCCTGCGACGAGGACCATCCACAAGACGGAGCCGATGAGGCCGCCGATCAGGAGAAACCATAGCGCGCGGGCCTTGCTGGCGGCGCCGGCTTCGTTTTCGGCTTGCAGCCCCAGCGCCTGGCGCAGGCTGTCGAGCAAAATGGTGCGCGCCATGAAGAATCCGATCAGGACCATCATGAAAGCCGCGCCCATGCCCTGTGAGGTGAAGATGCTTTGGGGACCGTCGAAGCCCGAGAAGTACCAGCCGTTGCTGCCCAAGCCGAAGCCCAGCACGGCGAGCAGAATCCCGAGCTTCAAGACCACGATGTAAAAGAACCAGAGGGAGAAGCTCACCTCGAGGGAGATGAGGTACATGATCCCGATGACGGAGGGATAGATATTCATGTAGACCGGGTGCAGATGCCGCCACGGCGGTTCGGTGAGGTAGGTCCAATCCATGTGCGTGTTGTGGAGCTGGATGGTGGGCCAAGTGGGGAAGTAGTCGACCATCGCGTTCCAGCCGTGCAGGAGGAACGTGACGGCCAGGCCCCAATAGGAAAGGCGGTCTTTGAAGAACAGGGGCACGCCACCGCGGCCGCCCATGCCGACGGTCATGGCTTCGGGAATCTGGGCCAGCGGGAAGGGGAGGCGTTCGCGGTCGGACCACTGCCGATGCAGGAGCGCCGAGAGGGCGAAAAACATGCCCAGCACCATGACGAGCGCGAGGAACCACCAGAGGTAAGGTCCGATCAAGCTTTGCCACGGAACCGGAGTATTGGGCGGGAGGCCGGCAAAGAACCATTCGACGGGCCGCGGATCGGTGCTGAGGGGATCGCTGGGATCGCGCGCGGCGAGATGCCCCGGGATGAACGGATGTAGCAGGTTCTCCCAGTCGTTCTCGGGGCGGGCGTAGTAGAAGCTGCCCATTTGCGCCACCGTGCCGTAGGCCATGAAGCCGTACCCGGGCAGCGGGTTGATCAGCATCGTCATGGCGAAGACGAGCGCAACATCCTGGCGGCTGAGGCCGACGGTCTCGCGCCAGTGCGCGAGCGCGACGTTGCAGAGCACGATCAGTACGAAGGAGAGGACGACCGAGGATGCCGGAAGGAGATTCAGCGTCAGGACAGTATGCCGGATAACGTAGTCGATCTGGGGGATCAGGTAACTGAGCGCGGCACAGGCGAGCAGGCCGGCGGCCCAGCCGCGCACGGTGGGATTCGTGGCCTGGGCGTGGTCGAGCCCTTGCAGGCGCGCGCGATCTTCGGCGTCGAAACGAGGCCCGCCCCGGTACGAATCGGCCACGATTTAGCTTCCGCCTTCATGGGTTGACAAGGAGTCTATCGCACATACCCCGCCCGCACGGTTTCGTCGGATGGAAGCTTGGAAATTGACCGCTCTGCCGGGAAAAGAGCCGTTCACGGATGAGGCGGGTCCACGAGTTCCCAAGTTAAAGGTAGCGCTTTAAGCCATTGTTCGGCAAAGTGCCGGGACTGGCGGCGGTGGAACTTGTCCCATTGCTGTCCCATGCGCTGAAACTTGCGAAGGACTTTCAAGAACGACTGCAACGGTTGTGCGGATTCGCACGCGGGCAGGAGCTGGTCGCGAATTTCGGGATCGCCGCAGTCCTGGGCAAAGGCGCGCAGCCAGAGACGGTGCTGTTCCACGTCGGCGACAGGAATGCGTTGCAGCGGCTGGCTGGGATCGAAGTGGCCGGAGAAATCGCCGGGCGCATCCGTGGGCGCGGCCGGCTTGGGCGCGGGTTTCGTTTGCTCGGGCGGCTTCTCGCCAAAGAGCGAAGCGAGTTTCTTGGCGCTCGATTCGCGGCGCGGATCGCCGCCGCCGAAGGGGTTGGCCGATTCCTTTTTCTCGCGCTTCCAGAAATCTCCGCCGAATGTGTCCTTCTTGGGCGCCGGATCGTCCTTAAAGAGGTCGGCCTTTTTTGCCACGCCCCCGGCCGGACCGAACGGAACGGGTTCGCTGCGGATATTCACGTCGCCGCCGCCGGGCGGGAGCGGCGCGATGCGGGGCGAGGGCGGCACGTCGTTAACTTCTTCGGGTGTCAGGGTGCGCGAAGTGATCTCCCCGCTTCGCAGATCGAGGTAGTACGCCAGGAGTTTGTAATCGAACGCGGTCACGGCTCGGTACAGCGCGTCGGCATCGATGCGAATGTCGGCCATCGGTCCGTCCCTCGCGAACGGCGCGGAGTATAGCGGATTTCCGCTCGCGTCCGCCAGAGCAGCGGCTGGCGTTGGATGAAAGGAGGCGCGCGGGGTACTATGGGCGCGTCGATCTCGGGGAAGCTCATGACCGCCGCAGCCAACGATCCGTCACGAACGCAGGGCCGCGTCTATTTGGTGGGCGCCGGCCCGGGCGATCCGGGTTTGCTTACCCTCCGGGCGAAGGAGCTGCTCGAGCGCTGCGACGTGCTGGTGTACGACGCGCTGGTCACGGCGCCGATCCTGGCTATGGCGAACCCGGGCGCGGAGCGGATTTATGTCGGCAAGCGCGGGAACAAGCACGAGGTCGAGCAGCCGGACATCAACGCGATCCTGGTGGAGCAGGCGAAGCGCGGCAGGCAGATCCTGCGGCTCAAGGGCGGCGATCCGTACCTTTTCGGGCGAGGCGCGGAAGAAGCGGCGTACCTGATCGAGCGCGGCGTGGCGGTGGAAGTGGTGCCGGGCGTGACGGCGGGGATCGCGGCGCCGGCGTACGCAGGGATTCCGGTGACGCATCGCGCACACGCCAGCGCGGTGGCGTTCGTGACGGGGCACGAGGATCCGACGAAGCCGGAGAGCGCGCTGGATTACGCGGCGCTTTCGAAGATCGGGACGCTCTGCTTTTACATGGGCGTGAAGAACCTGGGCCGGATTTCGGGAGAGCTTTCGAAGCATCTGCCGCGCGAGACGCCGGTGGCGGTGATCCAGTGGGGCACGACGCCGCAGCAGCGCACGGTGACCGGGACGCTGGCGGATATCGAAGCGAAGGTGCGCGAGGCGAAGCTGGAAGCGCCGGCGCTGACGGTGGTCGGGAATGTGGTGAAGGAGCGCGCGGGGCTGAACTTTTTCGAGACGCGCCCGCTCTTCGGGCGGCGCATCGTCGTCACGCGCAGCCGGCTGCAGGCGAGCGACCTGGCCGAGCGGCTTACGGCGCTGGGCGCGGAGGCGCTGCAGTTGCCGACGATCCGGCTGGAGCCGCCGGAAGACCGGCGCGCGCTGGAAACGGCCGTGCGGCATCTCGACCGCTTCGACTGGATCGTGTTGGCGAGCGTGAACGGCGTCGATGCACTCTTCGACGAACTGTCCAGGCAAGGTCGCGACGCGCGGGCGCTGGGCGCGGCGAAGGTGGCGGCGGTGGGCCCGTCCACGCAGGCGCGGCTTATGGAGCGCGGTGTCCGCGCAGACCTGGTGCCGCCGAAGTACGTCGCCGAATCGATCGTCGAGAGCCTGCGCGCGGCGGGCGTGTTCGGCGCGCCGCCGCCCCGCGAATCCAGCCTGGATGTGGCGCTTTCGAGCGACGGGGCCGCGCCGTTCGCGAAGCCCGATGCTGGGGCGCCGCGCTTCCTGCTGGCGCGCGCCGATATCGCGCGGAGCACGCTGCCTGAATTGCTGCGCGAGAACGGCGGCAGCGTTACGGAAGTGATCGCGTACCGCACGGTGCTGGAGACGACCGGGCAGGAAGCGGCCCTGGAAGCGCTGGCCGCGGGGGAGGTGGATGCGGTTACCTTCACCAGCAGCAGCACGGCTCGGAACTTCGCGGAGATTCTGGGGCCGGAGCGCCTCAAGCAGGCGCTGGCTTCACCGCGGCTGAAGTTGTTTTCCATCGGCCCGATCACGAGCCAGACCGTACGCGAACTGGAAATGCCGTTGAGCGGCGAGGCCGCGGAGCACGATATTCCGGGGCTGGTGGCGATATTGAAGCAGGCGTTTGCCCGTTAATCGAAGACGATGGTGCGGTTGCCGTGCACGAACAGGCGTTCCTCGAAGACCAGCCGCAGGGCCTTGGCGAGCACCAGCTTCTCGACGTCGCGCCCGGCTTGAGCCATGGCGGCGGCGCTGAAGGTGTGGTCCACGTGAGTCACGTCCTGCGCGATGATGGGGCCTTCGTCGAGCGCGTCGGTTACGAAGTGCGCGGTGGCGCCGATGATCTTCACGCCGCGGCGGAAAGCCTGCCCGTAGGGATTGGCGCCGGCGAAGGCGGGCAGGAACGAGTGGTGGATGTTCACGATCCTGCGCGGCCAGCGCGCGACGAATTCAGGCGTCAGAATGCGCATGTATTTGGCCAGTACGAGATATTCCGGCGCGTAGCGCTCGAGCAGCGGCCGCAGTCTGGCTTCGTGCTCCGCGTGTTCGAGCCCGGTCTGAGGCACGCATTCGAACGGCAGCCCGAAGCGCCGGACCAGGTCTTCGAGATCGGCATGGTTGCTGATGACGGCGGCAATGCCGGCATGCAGGTCGCCGTAGGAGTGCCGTAGGAGCAGTTCGCCCAGGCAGTAGGGTTCCTTGCCGGCGAAGACGACGATGCGCTTGGGTTCGAGCGCGGCGATGCGCACACAGGCCTCGGCCGGTAGGACGCGGGTCAGTTCGGCATTGACCTGCGCCTGATCGAGGGCTCCGGCGCATTCGGTGCGCATGAAGAAATGCCGGGCGTCGCGGTCTACGAATTCCTGGTTGCGGACGATATTGAGCCCTTGGCGAAAAAGCACACCGGAAACGGCGTGCACAAGGCCGGTGCGGTCGGGGCAGTCGATCAGAACGAGCTGGTTGGGGCTGGTCATGGCGTCGATTCTCGCCGCAAAGCCCGGATCTGAAAAGCGCAGCGCGGGTTTCCCGGGTGCGGGAAGCGCGCGAATCGGATAAGTAATACCCCGTTCCGCAATGGTACGGGAGGCCGGGCGAAGCGATGCCGCCGTGGGTGCGACGCGAACTTTCCGGGTGGGCGCGTTACCCGGTGGAGGCTTGCCACGAGTTCCGGCCGGAGCGGCGCGGGGCGGTGGCCGAGATTCTGGCGTCCGGCGGGCAGAGCAGCTACATCGCACGCGGTCTGGGTCGCAGTTACGGCGACTGCGCGCTGAATCGAGGCGCCGGCGTGGTGAACCTCACGCGGCTCGACCGATTCCTGAATTTCGACGAAGACACGGGGGAAGTGCGCTGCGAAGCGGGCGTAAGCTTCGAGGCGTTGCTGCAGACGTGCCTGCCGCGAGGCTGGTTTCCTCCGGTGACGCCCGGGACGAAATTCGTCACGGTGGGCGGCGCGATCGCGAACGATATCCACGGTAAAAATCACCACGCCGACGGAACCTTCGGCGCGGCGGTGAACGAGATGACGCTCCTGACACCGAACGGCGAGCGGGTCGTCTGCGGGCCGCAGCGCAACGCGGACCTGTTCTGGGCGACGGTGGGCGGCGCGGGGTTGACGGGATTCATCCTGGACGCTCGCTTTCGGATGCTGAAGGTCGAGACGGCCTACTTGAAGGCGGATCACCTGCGGGTGAAGGGACTTGCCGAGGCCATGCGCGCGATGCTGGATTCGGACGCGGGGTATCGCTATTCGGTGGCATGGATCGACGGATTGGCGCGCGGGAAAAGCCTGGGCCGCAGCGTACTGATGCGCGCGAATCATGCGCGGTTGTCGGATCTGCCGTCGGGGACGCCCAATCCGCTGTGGCCGCCGCCTCGGGGACGCTGCGGCGTACCGTTCAAACTTCCCTCCCTGACGCTGAACCGATGGAGCGTGCGCGCGTTCAACACGCTGTACTACGCCACGCACGGCGATGCGGCCGGAAAGCTGGTGGACTTCGACGCGTATTTTTATCCGCTGGATTCGATCGCGCACTGGTACCGGCTCTACGGCCGGCGCGGCTTCGTGCAGTTCCAAGTGAGCTTTCCGGCAGCGAGCGCGGAAGCGGGGCTGGCGGAGGTGCTGGAGAAGCTTTCGGCTTCGGGACGCGCTTCGTTCCTCGCGGTGCTGAAGCGGTTCGGCGCGGCGAACGCGGGGTGGCTCTCGTTTCCTTCGCCCGGATTCACGCTGGCTCTCGATTTGCCGATGCGCGATGGCTTGCCGCGCCTGCTGGGCGAACTGGAAAGCCGGGTGCTGGCGCACGGCGGGCGGATCTACGCGGCGAAGGACGCATTGACGACCGCCGACGCGTTTCGCGCGATGTATCCGGAACTGGGACGCTTTCGCGCGCTGCGCGCGGAACTGGATCCTCGGGGATTGCTTTCGAGCAGCCTGGCGCGGCGGCTGGGATTGGCGCGGGCGGGCGCGGAGGCGTTCGCATGAGCGGCCTGCGCCAGGGCGCCGGACGGAGCGCGTTGATCTTCGGTGCGACGAGCCCGGTGGCGCGCGCGCTGGCGCGGGAGTTCGCGCGCTGCGGCTACGAACTCTTTCTTGCCGGCCGGGCGGGGGAGGATCTGGAGGCCGTGGCGTCCGACCTGCGCATTCGGCACCGGGTTTCCGCGCATGCTTGCCCGCTTGATGCGCTGGCGTTCGAGACGCACGCCGCTTTTTTCGAAGCGGTGGCGGCGCGGACGGGGGAGTCGCTGTACGTGGCGGTATTCTGCATCGGTTCGATGAGTGATCAGAAAGCCGCGGAACGCGATTGGGATGCGGCACGGGCGATGCTGGATACGAACTACACGGCCGCGGTCTCGTTGCTGGAGCGTACGGCCGCGTACTTCGAGCCGCGCAAACGAGGCGTGATCGGCGTGGTGGGATCGGTGGCCGGGGACCGGGGCCGGCAGAGCAACTACCTGTACGGTTCGGCCAAAGCGGGTCTTGCGGCGTACGCGCAAGGGCTGCGAAACCGGCTTTGGCGCTCGGGCGTGCAGGTGACTACGATCAAACCCGGATTCTTGGATACTCGGATGACGTGGGGCAAGCCGGGATTGTTCGGCGTGGCCACACCGGAGCGTGCGGCGGAAGGCATCTTCGCGGCGCTGGCCGCAGGGCGCGACGTGGCGTACGTCCCCGGCTTCTGGCGCGGGATCATGTTGCTGATTGGCGCGGTACCCGAGCGTGTGTTCAAACGGCTCAAACTTTGAAAGCGTAAGCATGCCGGAATCGTCCGAAGCCGAAGCTCCTGCCGCCGAAACGCCGATGCGCGCGCCTTGGGTGCGCCTGCTGCGTCCGCGCCAATGGGTCAAGAACGGCTTTGTCTTCGCACCCCTGGTCTTCACGGGGCTGTACCACCAGGAGCCGACGCTGGTTCGCGCCGTGGCGTTGTTCGGTCTGTTCTGCGTGGCCAGTTCGGCGGTGTACGTCTTTAACGATCTGTTCGATCTGGAAGACGACCGGAAACACCCGGAAAAGCGCCGCCGCCGTCCGTTGGCGGCGGGCGCGATTTCTCCCTCGGCGGCTTGGGTGCTGTTGGTGTGTCTGGAGGCGGTAACGGCGGGAGCCGCCGTGCTGTTGGGACGGGTGGGCTTGGTGCTTGCGGCATACCAAGCATTGAACGTGCTGTACACGGTGCGGCTAAAGGATGTGCCGATCGTGGACCTGTTCTGTATCGCGGCGGGATTCGTACTGCGGGTCTATGCAGGGGCGGTGATTCTGGACGTTCCGCTCTCGCCCTGGATGCTGAACACCACCTTATGCCTGGCGCTGTATCTTGTGACGACGAAGCGGCTCCAGGAAAAAAAGGCGCACGAGGATTCGGCTCGTCCGGTATTGAAGCAGTATTCGCTGGGCTTACTGGAGTACTTTGCGTTTCTCGCGGCGGTGGGGGCGCTATTGTTTTACGGCATCTTCGCGCTGACTGTGCGCAAGGAATTGGCGCTCTCAATTCCGCTGGTCCTGTTCGGGTTCTTTCGGTATCGCTATATCGTGGAATGTCTGGACGGCGGCGAGTCTCCGACGGACGCGTTGTGGCAGGATTTTCCGCTGGCGCTGACGGTGCTGGCGTGGGTGGGCGTCTGTTTTTACGCCATGCGCATGGAGGGGCTGGGATCGTGAAAGGCTCTGGGGCAGTTGCGTTTACGTAGCGCACCCTATAGGACTAGGGATCTCATGCGGATTGTCTATTCCTCGAACCCCCAGCGTGCGTCGCGGACCTCGGATTAATGAGCGAACCAGCCATCCACGGCCATACGATTGCCGACGCCTTGATCAATGCGCCGATTCTGGGCAAATGCGACCGGCTGGCGTTGGCGCGCCTGGTGCCGCATGCGGTGGAATTGCGCTTTCAGCCGGGCGAGAAGCTGTACGGGAGCAACGATCCCGCTGCACAGGCGTATCTGCTGCGGCGGGGGTCGGTTCGGCTGATGGAAGGCGGCCGGGTCATCGAAGCGGTACACGATGGCTTCGTCGGCGAAGAAGCGGCGGTGGAAGGCAAGCATTACCTGACCGACGCGGTGGCTTCCGAGGAAGTCGTTGCGTTGGGGATCTCGCGGGAGTCGCTGCAGGCGCTCTCGAAGATGGATCCAAACGCCAAAGCCGGCTTTTACCACAGTCTGATCAACCACTTTGCCGGCGAGCGCGAGTTCCCGGTGGAACTTGGCAAGAAAAAGAAGTCGGGCGATTCGGGCTCCTGGTTGCAGGCCGTGGGCTGGCTGGCGGCGATTGTGGGCCCGGCCTTTGTGTATTACATCGCTTCTGCGAATGGCATGCAGTCCCGCGAAACGAACTATCTGGCGGTCTTTACGGCCACGACGCTGATGTGGGTCTTCCGCCTGCTGCCCGAATACATTCCCGCGATCTTCGTGGTGCTGGCTTCGATCATTCTGGGCGTGGTTCCGGCTTCGGACGTGCTCTCGGGGTTCGCTTCGGGCAGCTTTTTCATGGCGATGAGCGTGTTTGGGATCGGCGCGGTGCTGGTGCGCTCGGGCCTGATTTACCGGCTATCGCTGTGGCTGTTAAAGCACGCGCCGGCGACGCAGTTGGGCTACGAATGCGCGATGATGCTGGTGGGGCTGCTGCTGACGCCTGTGCTGCCATCGGCAAACGGCCGTGTCTCGCTGATGGCGCCGCTGCTGGAAGACATCACGGATGCGGTGCGCTACAAACGCGGGCAAATGGCCGCGACGCGGCTGGCCGCGGCCACCTTTACGGGGGCCACGGCGCTTTCGGCGGTCTTCCTGACGAGCAAGTCAATCAACTTCGCGGTGTACGACCTCTTTCCGGCGCAGGTGAAATTCCAGTTCACCTGGGGCTATTGGATCGTCGCGGCGGCGGTGGTGGGCGGCATCATCATACTGGGACACTTCGCGCTCTCGTTCGTCTTCTTTCGAAACGAGGAGAAGCCCTACTTGAATCGGAGCCGCGTCACCTCGCAGTTGAAGGTGATGGGGCCGATGAGCAAGGAAGAGTGGATTGCGCTTTCGGGGATTGTCTTTTTCGTTCTTGGAGCGCTGACGAGCAGTCTGCACAAAGTCCAGCCGCCCTGGATCGGTTTGGCCGTGCTGTACATGCTGATCAACCTGGGCGTCTTTTCCAAGAACGATCTGCGTAAAGAGATCGACTGGCCGTTCCTGTTGATGCTGGCGGGAATGGTTAGCATCGTGAATACCATGGAGAAGCTGAAGCTCGACGACCTGCTGAAGAAGCATATCGAGTGGATGGGCGAGTACCTGCGGGACGACCTTTTTATTTTCTTACTGCTGCTCTCGGCGTTCATCTTCCTGATTCGTCTGGTGATGCCCAATAACGCGGCCATCGTGCTGCTGTGCACGGTATTCCTGCCGATCGCCGATGAACAGGGCGTATCGGCGTGGATCCTGGCTTTCGTGATTTTGCTGGTCAGCGACGGATTCGTGATGGCCTACCAGTGCACCTATTACCTGCAGTTTCAGGAAGAACTGGAGGGTAAAGGCGACGATGTCCCGCTTTACAACGAGAAGCGCATGCTCTGGTATAACCTCTTCTCCAACGTCATTCGCATAGGGGCCGTGTTCGCCTCGGTGCCCTATTGGAAACTGTTGGGGCTGCTATGAACCTCCAAAAGATCACCAGCGCGTTTATGGTGCTGTTCCTGGCGATCGTGGGATCGTTCCTGATCCACGAAAGCTTGAAGCGGCCGCGCATCCTGGTTCTGCACAGCTACTACACCGATTACGCGTGGGTAAAGGACATCGATATCGGGATCAGGCGCGAGCTGGGTTCGCGGCCGTACAACTTGCGCTTTCATTATATGGACACGAAGCGGCATCCGTTTCCCGAGTTCATGGAAAAGGCAGGCTTGACGGCACGCCGGATGATCGATGAGTGGCAGCCGGATATCATCATCGCTGTGGACGATAACGCGCAGAAATACGTGACGCGGTACTACATCGACGATCCGAACAAGGTGATTTTGTTCAGCGGGCTTAACGCCGAGCTTCAGGACTACAACTTCCATACGGCCAAAAACGTGACGGGGATCATCGAGCGCATCCCGTACGAGGCGGCGCGGGACATTTTTCTGCAGCTCTTGCCTTCCGATAAGCGCCGCGTGTACCACATTTCGGACGACTCGGAAACCTCCGTGGCGATTCACAAGGAAATCGAGAACTTCGACTGGAGCCCGTTGAAGTTCGTGGAATCCAAGCAGATCGCGACCTTCGGGCAATGGAAGGAGGCGGTGAAGGACGCCGAGGACGAATGCGATTGCCTGCTGATTACGCACTACCACACGCTCAAGGATGACCATGACCCTACGAAAATAATCAAGCCTATCGACGTGGTGACGTGGACCGAACAGAACACCAAGCTGCCGACCCTGGGCTTCTGGGGCTTCTTCGTCGAGGAAGGCGGCATGATGGCGGTGGCCGTTTCGCCGTACGAGCAGGGGGAAATCCCGGCGCGCATGGCTTGGCAGATCATCGAAGGCGGTATCAAACCTCACGAAGTCGCGGAGAAATTCCCGTGGCAGAAGAACCGGCTCTTCGTGATGTTCATGCGCGGGTCGACCTTTCGCGAGCGCCTGAAGGGCCAGGAAATGCCCCTGATCCTGGAAGCCTTCGCTCGCGCGATGAACCACTATTACGAGTAAGGTCAGTCGAGTTGCGTTCGGTTGCTGCGCAATTCGTTGCTGCGGTAAGCCTCGATCAACTCTTCCAGTAATTCGATCTGAGCGCGAAGGGCAACGCCACGCTCGGTATCGGCCACGCGGCGCGGCTTCTCGTGCCGGCGCAATTCCCGAATTTCGGGAATGATGTCTACGCCGTCGCGCAACGCGGCATCCACGGATTCGAAGTGGTGATGCTTGGCCAGGAAGGTGCGGTCGGCTTCCAGCACCAGCGTATAGCCGTGATCGCCGTAAGCTTCGCTGAAAGCGCCGTCGATGGTGATCGCCATGCCGCTTTTCTTGACCGGGTCCTCGCCCTTCTCGATTTTCACCGGTACGTGACCGTTGACGATCCAGCCCGTGGCGGGATCGACGCCGAACTCGGCCAGTACTTTGGCGCAGAATGCTTTCTCATGGATCAGTTTGAAGTAGGGGTTCTTGGTTTCCTCGTGCGTGGCGGGATCGGCGACCAGTTCGCGTTCCAGGGTAGTGATGCGGTCTTTGCCGAAGAGGGGCGAGAGCGGTCCGCACCAGAGGTACCAGAGCAGGTCGATGTCCGGCTGTTTGCGTTCTTCCAGCGCCCGAACAACCACGCGGTCGATCGATTCCATGAGCTCGCGCCCGACGCGCGGCTTGCCGTCGATGGTGAGCGGGAGGAAATCGCCCTTCGCATCCACCGCCAAGCAGCCGTGGAAGATCAGAATACCGTCGCGCACGATGAACATGCGCCCTTGTTTGACGACGAACTGGGCGTGATCCCACAGTTTGGCGCTGGCCAGGAACGACGCTTTAATGCGGTCCATGCAGATCTGTTCGTCGGGCGAGAGCTTGTACGGATCGGAGGGGTCAACCGTAGGCAGAAACGTATCGAGCAGCGGGTAGGACTTGCCGTCGAGCGTGAGCGTACCGTTCTTCGTGTCCAGGAGATGCATCAGGCGGCGATGTTCCTGAGCCCACTCGGGGTGGTGAGCCAGGAGCTGGCCTTCCAGTTTGAACTGAATGATCCCGATGGCCTTTTGCATGCGCCGCATGGTGATTTCTTCGCGCATGCCGCCGCCTTTAACCTTAAAGGTGGGCGGTTTGTCGTTCGCGTAAACGTCGCGGACGAGGCGCTCGAGCGGCTGCAGGGTGATCCCGTACCCTTCTTCGAGCTGGCTCAGGCGCCGGTAGCGCAGCGAGATGCGCAGCACTTGGGCGATGCAGGCTTCCTGGCCCAGGCATGCGCCCAGCCACGCGGCGTCGTGATTGCCCCAGGTAAACGAAACGTTGGGCTGCCGGATCAGGTAATCGACGACCTTGTCGCCGCGTTCGCCGCGATCCCAGCAATCGCCCGCGATGATCAATTCGCCGATAGCCAGATTGCGAACGACGCGTACGGCGAGATGCAGGAAATGGAGGGCGCGGTCGCGGCGGCTCAGTTCGCGCACGATGCCCGCCGTGTTGTCGGAATTGCGTTCGAGCGTGGCATTGTTCAGCACTTCGGCGAAGAGGTCGCGGTACTCGGCCGGAAAGAGGCGCATGCAGTGCTTGAAGCTGTATTGGCCGGCCAGTTCGCGGACGAGTTCGAAGAGTCGGCCGAGCATCTTTTCGGCGTACGCGCGCCGGTCTTCGGGCGCAGGCAGACTCTCCTGCAGTCGGCCGATGACTTCGGCTGGGTAAAAGACGAGATTCAGAAATTCTTGCCGCTCGGCGGCGTCGAGGCGCTGGCCGAAGCGGGTCTCGATCATGGGGCGCAGGCGGCCGGATGCGTTGTTGATGACATGACGGAGCTTTTTGTATTCGCCGTGCACGTCGCTGATGACGTGAATCGCGGCCTTGGGCAATTCGAGTATTGCGGCAAGCCGCGCGATTTCGGAGGAGGCGGCGTCGACACTTGGGAATTCGCGCGCCAGGATGCTCAGTGTGGCGATCCGTTTGGCTCGCGCGTGAGGCGATTCGGCTTCGGGCATGCAGGGAAACCCTTGATTGGGAACGCCCTGAAAAGCCGCGGCGGGGGCAGGCGCCCCCGCCGCGGTGCAGCAGCATCGACTATCCGGCTGATCCTCAGCGATTCGCGGCGATGGTCCGTTTGGCCGCCTCGGCTACGGCTTCCGGAGTAAAGCCGAACTTCTTGTTCAGCTCCTTCAGCGGGGCCGAAGCTCCGAAGGTGCGCATGCCGATGGATTCACCCGTCGGTCCGACGTAGCGTTCCCAGCAGAAGGTGGACAACGCTTCAATCGAGACGCGCGCCTTGATCGAAGGCGGCAGCACCGAATCGCGGTATTCCCTATCCTGGTGCTCGAAGAGCTCCCACGAAGGCATGCTGACCACGCGCGCCTTGATGCCTTCGCTCTTGAGTTTGGCCTGGCTGTCCATGGCCAAAGCGACTTCGGTGCCGCTGGCCATCAGGAGCACGTCGGGCTTGCCGCCTTCGGCTTCGGAAAGAATGTACGCACCTTTGGCGACGCCTTCGGCGGAACCGCACTTGGTCCGGTCCACAGTCGGCATGTTCTGGCGGCTGAGCACCAGACAAACCGGCTCGTGGCGCATCTTCATGATTGTCTTCCACGCTTCGAGGACTTCGTTCGGATCGCCCGGGCGCATCGTGATCAGACCCGGAATCGCGCGCAAGCTGGCCAGGTGCTCGATGGGCTGGTGCGTCGGCCCGTCTTCACCGACCCCGATGCTGTCGTGCGTGAAGATGTAGATGACCGGGATTTCCATGATCGCCGCCAAGCGGATGCAGGGGCGGCTGAAATCGCTGAAGACGAAGAAGCCGGAGCCGTAAGGGCGGACCTTGGTAAGGGCCATCCCGTTGAGCACCGCGCCCATGGCGATTTCGCGGATGCCGAAGTGCATGTTACGTCCGCCGAAGTGAATCTTCGTCGGATGATGCGGATCGGCGGCCAGTCCGGGAGGGCCGAAATCCTCGGCGCCTTCGAACGTGAGCCGCGTCTTGGTGGACGGCGCCAAGTCGGCGCTGCCGCCGATCAGCCACGGCACGCTTTGTGCGATCGCATTTAGGACCTTGCCCGAGGCGTCGCGGCCGGCCAATCCCTTCGGATCGGTCGGGAAGGGCTTGAGATTCTTGTCCCAGCCGTCGGGGAGTTGGCGCTTCTGGATGCGGACCAGTTCGTCGGCTTCTTTCGGGAACTTGGCCTTGTACTTCTCGTAGAGGCTCATCCATTCGCTGCGCAGATTGCCGCCGCGCTTGCCCATGCCCTTGTTGAAGTGTTCCAGGACTTCGGTGGGCACGCGGAATTTGGCGTCTTCCGGCCAGCCGTAGTTGCGCTTGGTGAGCTTAATTTCTTCCTCGCCGAGCGGCGCGCCGTGCGCTTCGTGGGTGTCCTGCAGGTTCGGAGCGCCCCAGGCGATGTGGCTGTCCACGATGATCAGCGTCGGCCGGCCCTTGGTCTCCTTGGCCAGGTTGTACGCGCGCTTGAGCATCTCGAGATCGTTGGCATCGCTCACGCGCGTTACGTTCCAACCGTACGCGACGAAGCGGGTGGCGACATCCTCGCTGAAGGACCAGCCGGTGTTGCCTTCGATGGTGATCTTGTTGTTGTCGTAGATCCAGCAGAGGTTATCGAGCTTCAGGTGGCCGGCGAGGCTGGCCGCTTCGCTGGCGGCGCCTTCCATCATGCAGCCGTCCCCGCCCAGCGCGTAGACGTGGTACCCGAAGAGATCGAAACCGGGGCGATTGTAATGAGCAGCCAGCCACTTACCGGCGACGGCCATACCGACGCTGGTCGCGTAACCCTGTCCCAGCGGTCCTGTGGTGGTTTCGATGCCGCTGGTCCACCGGTATTCGGGATGCCCGGCGCAGCGGCTGTCCATCTGGCGGAAGCGCTTGATGTCGTCGAGCGTCACCGAGGGCTTGCCGACGCTTTCGTACGCCGCATTGACGGCCTTAACTTGGGTGAGATGCAGCATCGAGTACAGCAGCATCGAAGCGTGGCCCATGGACAGCACGAAGCGGTCGCGATTCGGCCAGATCGGATCGTTGGGATCGAAGCGCAGGTGGTTCTGCCACAATTCGTAAGCGACCGGCGCCATGGCCATGGGCGTGCCGGGGTGCCCGCTGTTGGCGGCTTGCACCGCGTCCATCGCGAGCGTGCGAATCGTATTAACGGCCAAGCGGTCCAGATCGGCTTGCGTGGTGGTCACGTGAAACTCCTCCCGAAAAGGGGTGAAGGGAAACAAAACCGATATCCAAGGAACACGACGAGTGGAGCCCATGCTAGCGGAGAAGCGATTGCGCACAAGCCGACTCTGAACAGAACATCAACGGATGCGAATATGAGTGATACGAAAACGCTCAAGTGCGTAAACGGGCGCCGACGGTTCGATAAAATCCTCGGGGTGCACTTTCCAGACCGGCTCCCTCCCATAGAATGCGCGGGTTCAGGATGGGATACCGGACTGCCCGCAGGGCAGTTCCTTATAAGGATGAACTCAACGCCCGCGGGAGCGAAGCCCCGGTGCTTGAGGCCTAAATTACTCGGGAGGACGGCTCATGGCGGAACATAAATACGATGTAGTGGTGCTGGGCTCCGGCGCGGCCGGCGAGAAGGGCGCGGCGCAAGCGGCCTACTTCGGCAAGAAGGTGGCCATGGTGGAGCGCGACTACTACCTCGGCGGCGCGACCGCGGGTACGACTGTGCCCAGCAAGACGTTGCGCGAAACGGCCATGGCGCTATCCGGCGTCCGCGCGCGCCAGCTTCACGGTGTCGACATCTCGCTGCGCGGGCATGTGACGGTGCAGGACTTCCTGCATCACGAAAAGGTCGTCAAGCAGACCGAACGCAACCGCGTCCAGTTCAACATGGACCGGCATAAGGTGGACATTTTCAAAGGCGCCGGCCGCTTCAAGGATCCGCACCGCATCGAGATCCTTGCGCCCGGCAAGCAGCCGGACATCCTGTACGGCGATGTGATCCTGATCGCCACCGGGTCGTCGCCGCGCCGCCCGGACGAGTTTCCCAAGGATGGGCGCATCTACGACAGCGATTCGATCCTGCAAATGAAGCAGATGCCCAAGAGCCTGTGCGTCGTCGGCGGCGGCGTCATCGGCTGCGAATACGCCTGCATCTTCGCGGCGCTGGACGTCGACGTAAGCTTGATTCACGGCCGCGATATCCTGCTCGACTTCCTGGACCGCGATATCTCCTACGCGCTGCGCAATGCCATGGAGAAGATGGGCGTCACGCTGCTTATGCCGCAGCGCCTGGCCGGGGTCACCGCCGAGAAGGATGGCATTCACCTCAAGCTGGCCAGCGGCGATGTGCGCATCGTCGATGCGGTGATGCTGGCCACCGGACGGCAGTCCAATACCGGCGACCTGAATCTCGAAGTGGCCGGCGTAGAACTGGGCAAGTACGGCTTGATTAAGGTCAATGAAGACTACCAAACCAACGTGCCGCATATCTTCGCGGCCGGCGACGTGGTCGGCGCTCCGGCTTTGGCCAGCACGGGTATGGAGCAGGCGCGCTTCGCGATGATCAAGGGCCTCAAGCTGCCCAACTACAAGAATGCCGTCGCGCCGATCCTGCCGGCGGGCATCTACACCATCCCCGAATGCTCCAGCGCGGGGCTGACCGAGGAGCAGTGCCGCGAGAAGGGCATCAAGGCCGTCTCGGGTACCGCGAAGTACGGCCAGAACGCGCGCGGCATGATCATCGGCGACTACGACGGCTTCCTGAAGCTCGTCTTCCGCTGGGACGACATGAAGCTGATCGGCGTGCACGTAATCGGCGAAATCGCCAGCGAGTTGGTTCACACCGGCTTGTGCGCGATGACCATGGGCGCGACGAACGAATTGTTCATCAATACCTGCTTCAATTACCCGACGTTGGGCGAACTGTACAAGTACGCCACCTACGATGCGATGGGTAAGAAGGCCAAGCTCGAAGCCGAGGAGAAAGCAAGCAAGTCCTGAGGTTGATCCCGTTCGAATGAAAAAAGGGCGGCCTGCGGGCCGCCTTTTTTATTGGGCCCTATTCTTAAACTGGACGCTGCAGCCAGAGCACCATGGCGTTGTACAGCGCATGTACGTAGATCGGGGCCAGAAGCGATTTACCGTGCTCAAAGGCCAACGCCGCGCAGACGCCCATCGCGAATACCGGTGGGAACGAGAGCGGTGGATGAACGGTCGCGAAGACGGCGGCGCTGAGCAGCACGGAAGGCCAGATGCCGAAGTTTTCTCGCATGCCCCGGTAAATCATGCCCCGGAAAATGGCTTCTTCGCACAGCGGCGCCGCGACGACGGCGAGCGGCACGATCCACCAACCTAAGCTGGGCAGCTGGGCGCCCGCATCGTTGCGCGCGAGTTCGAACCAGTAGTTCAGCCACGGCCAGTGCTCCGCCAGCCATAGATAACCCGCGCCCGCACCCAAGGCCGGCAAGGCCCAGATCGTGCCGGCCAACGGGGTGGCGATCCAGCCGCTCCCGCGTACGAGTCCCAAGGTGTTCCAGAGCCGCGGAACTTCGTGCCGCCAGAGCGTGTAGAGGGTCAGCGCCAAGGTCAGCGCACCGGCGGCGGAAAAGGCGATGAACTGCGCCGCCCCGAATGGGATTCTCAACGCAAGGCTCAACAAGAGAAAGACGCCTTGAAGTACAAAGAAGAGCACCACGGCGATGAGCCCGTCGCTAAGGGTCAGGCGCGCCGGGGGCCTCGAGACGGGATCGAGAATGTAGGGCACCATCGCGGCTACCTTCTGCCACAGCGCCAAGGCCAACGCCGAAAGGAGCACCAACAGCGTAATCTTCGCCCACGCGCTGTTGGCGTAAAAACCGTAGATGTACAGTCCTTCCAAGAGCATTAGGGGATACAGATAGTCTGGGCGTAGACGGTGGCGCGGATCCTTCTCTTCCGGATTGCAGGCGAAGACCCCAAATGCGGCGGCGATCAGGGCGAACAAAGGCAATCCCGCCAGCGCATAGGCGCTTTCACTTACCAGATCGGCTGACGGACCCAAGGTGAACCAACCCCATCCCAAAATCGCCGCGGTGTACAACGAGGCCAATCCGCCCCACAGGAGTGCTTTTTGACGGAGCATCAAGTCCAGGCGGCGCGGAAAGGTATACAGCAGCCAAAGGGCCGGACCTTCGGCGGTCAGGACAGTGACGGCGCTGAAGAGCAGCACGTATCCGCCCATCCCGAATGCGATTGCACCCATATGGCGCACGTCGGTAAAGCCCTTCTTCAGGAGGTCGGGATTGAAGACGAGTTGCATGCCCGCGATGGCCAGCGGAGTAAACAGGGTGCTGACCAAAAAAGTGCGATCGCGCAGCAGCAGCCGCAGATCCTTGCCGGCTACGCCGCTCAGCAGTGGCTTACGCGCTCCGGTTCGCGGTGGCGGCAAGCCGCGCGTGCCTTGCAGCGGACCGGTTGACTCGATAAAGCCCCGCGCCGTCAACCGTTCGAGAAGCCGCCAGCCCAGCATTCCGAATACCGCGCATGCGCCTCCGTAAACCGCGAGACTGGCGCCGACGGCTTGCTCGCCCGGGCCCATGGCCCAAGCCACGTTCACCACCCACCCGCCGGGAATCCAGGCGCACCAGTCGCCGCAGAGGTTGAGCCAGGCCCAGATAAAGTAGTCCGGTTTCTTCATGCCGGCCATGGGAGCCATGACCAGCATGAGACCCACCAAACTCAGCAGTATGGTCATGCCATGAATGTTGCGCAGCATCGACGGCGGACAGCACATCCGGAGAGTTGTTTCCAGCAGGACACGTCCCATTCCGATGAGCGCCACGAAGGGGACCGCCAGCGCCAGTGCGAGCACCGGGGCGCTCCAGCGCAGACCCCAATGCCAGGAGAGGCAGCCCAAAAACGCGGTGACCGAGAGCCAGCCGAAGAAATCGAGCACGGTCTGCTCTGCGATCTTGGCCAGCAGCATGGTTCGAGGCGAGACTGGGAGGGTGAGCAGCCACTCGAGATCCCACTCCAGGCGCGCCGGGTCGCTGGAGCGCTGAGCGAAACCGAGCAGAATCAAGGTCGCAAAAAGCTGAGTCAGCAGCAGCGCGGATGCTTCGGCCAGCTTGGCTTCGCCGATCGCGAACACGATGCCTGTCACGATGTTATGAGCAATAAAGATGGATTGCAGGATCGAGAGCAGCCCCAGCGCGACCGGAAGCACCCAGCCCATTCCGCGTTTACCGGGAGATGCTTGGCGTTTTGCGGGTGCATCCTTCTTCTTGGCGCGACCGCGGAACCCGCTGAGGAACAGGTTGCTAAAGCGGCGCAGCCTCAAGCCCAGGTAGAGCCGGATCGCCCGAGAGGCCCGGATCGGCGGCGGCGCGAGGGAAGGGGAATCAGACACCATTCGACTCGGGCGGAGGCGCGGCCGGAGGAGCGTCGGCAGCCGGATGGGCCGGCTCCGCAGTCTGCGGCATGGCCACGGCGAAGAAGAGATCTTCCAGCGAACCGCCTACACGCAAGGCCGTACGCAGCTCATCCAAGGTGCCCAGCGCCGCGAGCTTGCCTTGCATGACGATGCCCACTCGGTGGCAGAGCTTCTGCGCCATGTCGAGCAGGTGGGTGCTCAGGAAGACCGTTCGCCCTTCGGCGGCGATATCTCGAATCAGCGACTGAATCAATCGCGCGGCAATCGGGTCGAGCCCGTTGGTGGGTTCGTCCAGGATCAGGACCGGCGGATTGTGGATCAGAGCGCACGCCAAGCCCAGCTTTTTCTTCATGCCTGTGCTGTAGTTCGCCGCGAACTCGTCGCCGGCTTCGTCCAAGGTCATACGCGTGAAGAGATCGTCGACGCGCCGGTTCAATTCCGCGCCTTCCAGTCCGTGCATGCCGCCCACGAAACTCAGGATCTCGCGTCCTTTCAGGTAGTCGTAAAAGGCGGGCGCATCGGGCAAGAATCCGATCTGGCGCTTCAGCGGCACGCGGTCGAGCATGCAGTCTTGGTCCAGAATGCGTGCGCGGCCTTCGGTGGGCACCAGAATGCCCATCAGCATGCGGATCGTGGTGGTCTTGCCCGCGCCGTTCGGGCCCAGGAAGCCGAATACCTCGCCGCGCCGGACTTCGAAGCTCAAATCGTTGACCGCCGTGAAGTTTCCGAAGCGCTTGGTCAAGCCCGAGGCCTGCAAAACGACAGGGGCATCCGGGCGGGCGGCAGCATCCAAAGCTTCGTTCATCGTGCTCGTTTCAAGATTCCATGGCGGTGCTTTCAAATTCGGCTTGGATTATGGCGAGTATCCTCTCAAGATTCCAGGACCGCCGCACGATCGAGGCCGGATAGGGAGCGTAATCCGATGGAAGCCAGCCTTTGGTTGCAGGATGCGATAATCCATCAGGAGGTACTGGCGGATGCTCAAGCGCTGGCTTCAGCTTGGCAGCGTCCGCTGGAGAGCCGGGCCGGGCGGGATGCCGTGCGCGTAGAGTTGGCAGGAGGCGCCACGCATCTTGAGCTTCCGTTGCCTCGGACCGATTTTGATTCTTTGGATCTGTTCGCATTCGTGCTGTCCACGCCGCAGAGCGTTACCGTACGCTGTTCGCTGGCCATCGACCTGACTACTCGAACCTCCGGACTCCCGAAACCCGACCACTTCCGAAGCGGCCCCGCCGAACCGGTCAGTTCGGAGGATTGGCGCGAATGGCTGGTACCGTTCGAGAACTTCCTGATCTACGGCATCGCGCCGGGTGTGCGAGGCGTAGCGAAAGTCGTTCTCACGCTTCAGGGTTCCGGACCGGTCTGGGTCCATGCCTGGTGCGGCATGCGCCGCGCACGCGCGCAAGGCTCGCGGCTAACGGACGCGGGCCTGCTCAATGCGCTTGATTTGGAACGGCCGGACCTTGGGCATGTGCGGGCGCATGCGGGGGATTCGGAGCGCGCGCTTGGCGCGCTATTGGAGCACTTCCGAACGCGGCAGACACCGCGGCATATCTACGCCACCGGCGCCGGAGATCCAGCCGAAGCGCCTATCGCAGAAGCCGATGCGATATGCACACACGTGATCAACGGCTTCGACGTCGGCACGCCGGTGAACTGGCGGGCGAATCCCAACGGTTACTTGGAATGGCAGCACGCGTTCAATCGCACTGGGTTTTTCATGAAGCTGCTGTACGCGTATCGCCGGACGCGCGAGCCTCGCTACGTGCGGAAGCTTGATGAGCTTTTTCAGAGCTGGATCGCGGCGAATCCCGAACCCGTCGGGCATAACGGCGGCGGCGATCCGGCGTGGGAGACG
The DNA here is from genome assembly GCA_015075375.1 of Planctomycetota bacterium. GTDB lineage: Bacteria > Planctomycetota > SZUA-567 > H5-PLA8 > H5-PLA8 > H5-PLA8. Next base: position 81,729 of record JABTUM010000002.1, read on the forward strand.
CTGTCCACCGCCGTGCGCGTGTACGGTTCCTGGCTGGAGTGCTTCTTTGCGTTGCTCCACGATCCGAATTTCTCCGATGCGGCGCGGCTGGCGATGCTGAAGAGTTTTCATGGGCATGCCGAACACCTGATGGCCTATCGCGGCTACGGCAACAACTGGTTAATCGTCGAATCGCGCGTGCTGGCGCTGCTGGGAATGCTCTTTCCGGAGTTCAAGCGCGGTTCGGCCTGGGCAGACGAAGGAATCGCGCGGCTGGAAGGCGAACTCGGGAAGCAGATCATGCCCGACGGAGCCGATTGGGAGTTCGCTCCCGGCTATCACATGATGGCGGTCGCCGGCTTTCTCGATGTGTACGAGGTCGCCAAGCTTAACGGCCGCTCGCTGCCGCCCTTGTACGACGAGCGCTTACCGTGTGCTTTCGAATACATAGCGGGGCTCACCCGGCCGGACGGAACGCTTCCTTCCATCAACGATTCGCACGGCTACCGGCACGGGCGGGGCAGGGCGTTTCTCGAACGCGGCGCGCGGATCTTTAACCGCCCCGACCTGCTGGCCGGCCCCGAAGGTCCTTACGCCGGACGCTCGCGCGGATTTCCCGACAGCGGCCTGCATGTGCTAGCCTCCGGCACCGGGCGCGAAGCACGCTGGCTTTTGTTCGACGCCGGACCTTTCGGAGCTTCGCACCAGCACGAGGACGCGCTGAGCTTGGAACTTTTCGCCGGGGACGCGCCTTTCCTGGTCGATCCGGGCATCACCAGTTACCTGCAGGACGATTGGACCGCGTTTTACCGGCGGACACACGCGCACTCCACCGTACTTGTTAACGGCGCCGAGCAGAACCGCCGCGCGGTTACGCCGCACCATCACGCCGAGAGCGTAAGGGAGCAGGTCGTCGCGGCGTGCGGTCCCGTCTTCGACTGCGTGCGCGCGACCTATCGGGACGGATACGCAGGACAGCCTGCCGGTTTGGTGCACGAGCGGATCGTCGTATTCGTGCGTCCGGACTACTATTTAGTCTTCGATGAGGTGCGCGGCGCGGCGGCTCAGTCGCTCGAGGCGCTGTGGCACTTCGCGCCAATGCGCGTGGAACTGGAAGCGCGCACACACCGCGCGCGAACCATGCGCTTGAAGGGGCCTAACCTGGAGGTGGCGACGCTGGACCCTCGCAGCGGAATCAAAGCCGATTTGATTTGCGGTCAGCGTGATCCCGTGCAAGGCTGGGTCAGCGACGGAGGCGAAGACGTACCCGCGCCGGTGCTCAGCTATACGGTTAAAGGCGCTGCGCCGCTACGGCTCGCGACGGCGCTGGTGCCGTACTTCGAAGGGCTCGATGCCGGATTGGAAGTCGCGCGCCTCCCGAAAATGCCGCCCGGGGTTCTGGGGATCAAGCTTACGTTTCGGGATGGGCATAGCGACCGGATCTACCTGCGCCAGGATCCCTCGGCTCGCCTTCCGGGACAGCCCGTACCCCTGGATGCCGATGTGCGCGTCGAACGCTTCGACGCACGCGGCCGTAAGCGCGCCGCCGCGTGGCTGAAGGATTCGAAGATGACCGTGGAAGCCTAGCCAGGAGTTTGTGCCGAGCGTTCCAAAGCCACCTTGCGCTCGCCTATGCGCCAAGCAATGCAGGCGCCGGCTCCGAACAGCACACCCAGCATCGGCGCGATGCGCAAGGTCCATTCGGCACCGGCGTAATGCGTAAGTACGCCGCCTAACGCATAAAATGCGATGTAGGCCATACTCGTCGCGGCACCGCTGGCGATGCTGAGCAATCCCTTGTGGCGCGGGAAGTACCCGCACGCCAGCGCGAAGAAAGTGGGCCACGGCGTCGCAAAAGCCAATCCGCAGAGCAAAAAACCGATCATCGCTTGGGGGCCGGTGTACGCGTCGCCTTCGGTGGCGAGCAGAATGCCGCAGGACGCGACGGCGCTGGCCAGAAGCAGAACGAGCGGTGGAATGGCGCGCAGGAGCAGCGGGGCGAGAAAGCGCAGGCCGCACATCGTCCAGAGCATCGCGAGCGCCGCGGTCTCGGCCGCCGCGGCGCCTGCCTCCGGTCCGAGTCCCGCGTGGGCATCCAAATACCGAGGCAGCCAAGTGGTCACCGTTACTTCCATGCCGACGATGGGGAAAAAAAGCACCGAGCACAGCCAGAACAGCGGTTGGCGGAGCGCTTCCCTTGGCGGCGCCTCGGCGGGCTCATCCGCCACGTCCGCCTGCGAGTCGGGTGTGCGGCCCAGCAGGCCCACGGCCAGGAGCACCGCCGCCACGCAGCCCAACGCAAAAAACGGTGGCCGCCAGCCGAGGCCAATGCGCGCGAAAAGCGGTCCCGCGGCTTTACCCAGCGAGTTTATTCCATGCAGCAGGTTGGTCATTGTCGCGGCGCGGCGTGGCGCGAACTGAACGGCCAGCCCGTTGGCCAGATGCAGATACGCCATGCCCCACGCCAGGCAAACGCCTAGCCCCAGTGCCGCGACCCCTACCGAAGCTAGGGACGTTCCGATCAAACCCAGGACAACCAGCGCGTATCCCGCCAGACACGTGCGGTAGGCGCCGTACCGAGGCACCGCCCACGCCGCCGTGATGCCCAGAATCACCGCCGCTACGGTCACACCGCCGGCGACGATCCCGAACTTCATCTCGTCCAATCCGAAGTCGGCGTAGATGCTCGTCATCTCGAGCGGCACGATGCCGGAATTGAGGATGCCCGGAAGCAACAGGCTGCCGAAGACTGCGATGGCGAAACAGATGCGGGAACGGTTCATCGGGCGCCGCGGCAAACGTTCCACGCGAGGCGTTCAAGCACCTCTTGCTTCTCGTGACCCAGCCGCAAATCGAGATTGGCGCGAAAGAGCGCGTCGATGGCTTGGCGCAAGCTCCGTGCGTCGTGCCGCCGCAACGCGCGTTGCACACTGGAGCGCGCTTCGTAAAAGAGCCGCTGCTCCTTAAAGACGATATCCTCGCGTTTGCCCGCGGCGAGTTCGAGCTGTACGTCCTGAATCTTGGTGAGTTTGTATGTCACTGCGCCGAGAAGCTGCATCGAGATGGTCGCTTCGTTGGTGATCACCTTGCCGGGCTTCTTATAATCGCCGAGTCCGTGGGAAAAGATGCGACCCAAGGCTTCCAGCGCGCGCTTGGAATCTCGCTCGGCTAAAGCGTCCGCGAATTCGAACGAACTGGGCAGCCGTGTATCCGCGCAGATGCGGGCGATATCCGCTTCCTGCACACGGACGTTTCCTCCGCTCTCCGCGCCCAGCGCGGCGGCGAGCTTCTTCAGCTCTTCTTCCAGCATGCCCAACTCGCTGCCGCAGCGCTCCAGCAGCACCATCACGGCGACCGAGTCGAGTTGCAGTCCCTGCGCGCGCGCGCGCTTGACGACTTCCTGCGCCAGCGGCGAATCCGGGGTCTCGTGCCCGTACCTGTCCCGCAAGGATTCGCAAGCCACGATCGCGCCGGCCGCTTCGAGTTGCTTGAACAGCCGCGTACTCTTGAACGCTCCGGGTTCCGCCACTTCAAAGACCAGATGCGCCGACTCGGGAATCTTTTCGATGTTCCGCTCGAAGATTTCGCGGGGATCCTTGAGGTTTAGCAGCGTTTCGGCGCGGCGTACCACGATGACTTTGGGCTCTCCGGCGCCGAACATGGATAGGGTGCAGGCTTCGTCCAGCACGCGCGCCGGATCGAGCGGTTCGGAGCCCGCCTCGCCGGCGTGAAAAACGATCCAGTTCATGCCCCCGTCGCCATCGCCGAATGCCGCTTGGCGAATCCCATCGAGCGCTTGGTGGCGCAGCGCCGTTTCGGCGCCCAGCACCAGCACCGCGGGCGGCAGTTTCCCGCCGCTCCAGACTTGCGGTACCTGGGCGGGCAGCAAAGCGGTGGTATTCGCGGCATTTCCGCGCCGAACGGCCATGCAATCGGTTCCCGAATCCGGTGATGTCGACGAATCTAAACCCACCGCGGGCGAATGCAATGCGGCGTACGGCACTTGACCGTTCGTCCCTATCGGATTCTGCTGTGGGCATGATTGTGTTCGTGCACTATCACGCGCTGCTGCGGGATAAGACCGGCCGGACGAACGAATCGTTCGACTTGCCGGGGTCGCAGCCTACTTTGCGGGACCTGCTCAATGCTTTTTTTGCGCGCTATCCGGGGCTCAGGAAGCTGGAGACCAGCATTCGAGCCGCGGTGCACGACGAGTTCGTCGAATCTGGCGATGCGTTGAATGAAGGCGACCGCGTCGATCTGCTTCCGCCTTTTGGAGGAGGCTGAGCGTGCAGTCGATACCCTTGGTTGCGCTCCTGCGCAAACCGTTGGACCTTTCGAGCCTGGCGGCGTTGGTGGAGCGCCCCTCCGCGGGCGCCGTGGTGACATTCGTGGGCACGACGCGGAATCGCCACGAAGGCCGGCCGGTACGGTATTTGGAATACGAAGCTCAAGAAGCCTTGGCGCGGAAAGAGTTGGAGCGGCTTTGCGCGGAAGCGCGCGAGAAGTGGGAGATTGCCGAGGCCGGCGTATGGCACCGGCTGGGCAAAGTAGAGATCGGCGAAACGAGTGTGGCGATCGCGGTCAGCGCGGCGCATCGCGCGCCGGCGTTCGATGCCTGCCGATTCTTGATCGATACCTTAAAGCGCACCGTTCCCGTCTTTAAGAAAGAGTATTTTGCCGATGGCGGCGATGCGGTCTGGGTCGGCCCCGATGGCAAGCCCGTGGCGCTTTGAACGCCGCGCCTTTCTCGCATGCTTCGGGAAATCGAGTATGCTTCCCGGCCATTGCGGGCGCGCCGCGCAGCCTGGGTGAGGCGCGCGGTCCCGCCGCCCGCTCGGATCACTCATGAAGGTAATCCGCATGCCGAAGTCCCGAGCCGGTTCGTCCAAATCGTCCGTGTCGTCGAAGCGCAAGTCTGCGGGTGGGCACGGCGGGGCGCGCTCGCGCGATCCTTTAGCCAACCTGTCCAAGGCGGAGCGCGAACTGGAAGCCGAACTGATCCCTGCGCCGCTCTTGCACGAAAAGGGCGGGCCGTTGCCGTTGCAACCGGAGATGGTCGAGCCCACGGCGCCCGCGCCCGGCGCCGAAACGTATCATCCGGTCGCGCCAGCCTGCGCCGTACCCAAGCTCACGCGCAAGCAACTCGAAGCCAAAGTAAAAGAGTTGATCGGCCTGCAGGGCACTAACCCCGACGCCGATCTGATCGAAGATCTCATCGTCACGGCGCTGCGTACCGTGCGGGACGGAACCGATCGCGGCGAGCTGAAGATCATGGCCGCGGCGCTGCGTGAGTTGCGTTATGCGTTCAGCGTCTTTCGCGAGTTTCGAGGCCACCGCAAAATTTCGGTCTTCGGTTCTGCGCGCACCAAGCCCGGCGCACCCGAATACGAGCAAGCCAGCCGCTTCAGTGCCGAGATGGTGCGCCGCGGCTTCATGGTCATTACCGGGGCGGGGCCGGGTATTATGGAGGCTGCTCAAGGCGGAGCTGGGCGCGACAAGAGCTTTGGCGTGAACATCCGCTTGCCGTTTGAGCAAAGCGCCAATCCTGTCATCGACGGCGACCGCAAGCTGATCCACTTTCGCTACTTTTTCACGCGTAAGCTCTGCTTCGTGAAAGAGGCTAGTGCCATCGCGCTATTTCCCGGAGGCTTCGGCACGCACGACGAGGGATTCGAAGCGCTCACCCTCGTCCAGACGGGCAAGGCTTCGACGGTCCCGATCGTATTCATCGACCGGCCGGGAGGGGTGTATTGGCGCGAATGGGCCGACTACGTCGCCGACCACCTGCTCGGCAAAGGCTTGATCAGTGAAGAAGATATGGCGCTCTTTAAGGTAACCGACGACCCGCTCTGGGCGGCCGAAGAGATCACGCACTTCTACAAGCGCTACCATTCCAGCCGTTTTGTGAAAGACAGGCTGGTGATTCGCATGGCTTCGCCCTTGCCCGATGGCGTGATAGAGCAGTTGAATAAGGATCACCATGCGTTGATGGCGCATTCCAAGGAGCGCATGCGCGTCACGACCGCGCTACCCGAAGAGCGCGATCAGCCCGAATTGCTCGGCTTGCCGCGCATCGTATTTCCATTCAATCGACGCAACTTCGGGCGCTTGCGCATGCTGATCGATTCTATCAACCGCGCGTAGCGCACGCCGAACCGAACGCAAGGCATTCCAGCGGCTCCATGCGCGAGCGCGAACCATTCGCTTCGCCCGCACGCACGTAGGCGAAGATGAGATTACGCCGCGAGCACTCGGATCCGTTAGCCGCCGAATAATGCGGCGTGCAGGCGTGAAAGAGCAGCGCATCTCCCGGACGAGCAGGCACGGGAACGGCTTGCCGCAGCCACGACCCCTGCACGGGATCCGCCGCGTTCATGTTGCCGCTGTTCGGCGCAGGATCGAATAACCCCTCGCGGTGCGCGCCGGGTACGATCTGAAGGCAGCCGTTGTCTGGTTTGGCCTCTTCGAGGAATACCATAAGGGAAACCATCCCGGTGTGGCCCCAGTTTACACCGTCCTGATGCCATGGCACTTCACGGCCTACGCGCGGCGCTTTGATCAGCATCATGTTGTGGCGGTTGACGCACCATGCCGCATCCGGTCCCAAAACTTCCTGCATCAGTTCGGCCACTCTTGCTTCGCGGGCGACCTCTTCGAATGCCGAGTGCCGGGCGGCGATACGCGAGAGGCGGTACACCGCCGGTCCCTTTCCGGGCTCGCTGGGCGCGTTTTCAAGCAGATTCCACGCCGAAGAACCGGAGGGGGTGCGCACGCGTGCCAATTCGTCATCGGCAAGCACATTCAGCTCGGCGACTCGCGGTTCCGCAAGCCAGCCGGGCAAACGAAGGTAACCCTGGGCTTGAAAGAACCTGCGTTCCTCAATCGTCAGCATCGTTGATCCTTTCCGGACTTTAGAAGCCTGGCAGAGAAGACCGTTCGAAGCCCGTGAAGTGAATTATGCTCTTAAAGGAGCGGTAAGTATTGAGCGAGGCCGGACGGGGAGCTTATCCAATCAGGACTTATTACTTCAATTACAGCCAGGAGCGTGGCGCACGCCAATGGCTGGGCGATTGCCCTGTGCGCTGTCGAAACCAACGCGAGAAGGCGTGGATTGAGGAGAATCCCAGCGCTTCGGCGATCTGCGACACGTTGAGGTGCCCCTGCGCGAGCAGTTCCTCGGCTCGCTGCTTCCTTCGCGCATCGAGATATGCGTGCGGCGTGCAGCCCGCTTGCGCGCGAAAGAGCCGTGCGAAATGCCTTGGCGACAGGTGCGCGGCGGATGCTAGACGATCCAGGCCGTGGCTTTGGGCAAGCTGCGCGTCGATCGTATGCATCGCGCGCACGATTCGCTCGTCCGAAGCGAGCGAGGGATCCTGCGGCGGTTGGGTTGTGGCGCTCCGGCTCCTGGGCCACAGACAGAGGACGTCCGCCAGCGCCGAGATCCGGGCGGCCGACGGCAAGCCGGGGAGTGCCATCGACCGGCTTAACCGTCCCAGTGCGCGCACCAGCGGTTCCGTGCCCGTGAGCCCCTGAGCTAAGGGCGCGAAGATCCGGTTGCGCAGCAAGAGCCAATTGGCATCGACGCGTATCTTGAGGCTGAACAGTTCCCCGGGTTCGCGGCCGGATTGCAGTGCGTAAGCGTGGGCTTCGCCGGGATAAAAGACGGCAGCCGTGGTGCCCGCAGCGGCATAAGGCCGGCCATCCACCACCCACGAACCGTGCGCGTTTCGCAGCAGATCCAGTTGCAGCAAATCGAGGTGGGCGTGTGCCGGCCGGTGCAGTGGGCCGTCGAAGGCGATGCGCGCCGACTGTATGAGGCGTGAGGGATCGTCGAAGAGCCGCGCACAACATTGGAGCAATGCTCGTTCGACGTTCGGCATAGGATCACTCGAAAGGGAGAGTGGGCAAGGTCTGTTCCGGCGGCAGCCGCTTCGCGCCGGGGTCCAACGTTACAGGCGGATGCGCGTGCTCGGCGATGCCCAGATGCGAAGCACTGAGTTCGAACGGATCTTCGATCCCGCCGTGCGCCACGCAGACGGCCGCGGAATAACGGTCCAGATGCCGGTAGGCGTTCGCCCAATCGTCAGGCGCCAAGCGGTCCCTAAACGTCCCGCCCGAGGTCCGGTCGCGTACATCCACGAAGGAATAGTCGTAAAGGTCCTGCAAGGCTTTCAGCAGGTCCGCAGGCTCGGATTTCCAGCGTGCTTCTGCGACTACATACAAAGCGGCCACGGTTTGCGCGCCGTCGCGAAGGAGCGTGTCGAGTACTCCGAAGGCCAGCGGCGAAAGCAGGGGGCGAGGCATTTCGGCATCCTAGCGTGTTTCCCGCCGGTATCGAACGGGCTTTGCCGCACCGATAGTGCGGGATAGAACGCAATCATCCTCTTCTTGGAGATTGAAAGCATGGACGCTGCTATCGAATGGTTCCGGCACCGCCTTGAATCCGATCGAACTCGCGCCGTCGTGCGCATCGACCGCGCGGCGCGCGGCTCGGTTCCCTTCAGCCCGCTCCTGCTGGGGAAATTCTGCGAGCATTTAGGCAGCAACATTCAGCAAGGAATGGATGCCCAATTGCTGCGCAATCCCACCTTCGCCGCCTGGCGCTTCAGCGCGGGAGAGAGGAATCCCGACGGAGGCATCAGCGCCGAACATGACCACGAGGCCATTGCAGCTCATATGAAGAGCCGCGCTGCGCAAAGCGGCTGGCCCGACGGCGCGCGCCATTTCGACGCTTGGCGTGGGGGTGGCGCCTATCCGTGGTTTTCCTGCGGCAGGGAGGCGTCAGTGCGCTGCAGCCCCGATGTCGGTCCGTTCGGCCATCGCGCGCAACGCATTGAGATCGCGGATTCCGGCGCGCCTGCCGGCTTGGCTCAGTGGACCTATCTACCGCTGCAACGGACCCGGCGCTATGCGTACCGCGTGGTCGCGCGTGCGATGAAGCCGGTCGAGTTGACCCTGACCCTGGCAGGAGACGGTGGCGCTACGAGAGCCGCGGCATCCCTGAGCGTGGGAGCGGAATGGACCACGCTTACGGGCCACTTAGAGCTTCCGGAGTCGGCGCCTGCCGGCGCGTTGTATACGCTTTCGCTTACGGTTCCGGCTTCCGCGCATTTCGTACTCGATCGGGTTCTTCTTTACCCGTCCGATCACGTGAACGGCGCGGATCCTGAGGTGATTCGATATCTAAAAGATTCGCGACTCCCGCTGCTGCGCTGGCCCGGTGGTAATTTTGTCAGCGGCTACCGCTGGCGCGACGGCGTCGGACCCATCGATGCGCGCCCAACGCGTCCCAATCCCGCGTGGGACGGCCTGGAGCCGAACCTTTTCGGCACCGCCGAGTTTATCGCGTTCTGCCGCGCGGTGGAATGCGCGCCGATGATCTGCGTGAATGCCGGCGACGGCACGCCGGAAGAGGCCGCGGAGTGGATCGAGTATTGCAACGGTTCAGCGGATACGCCCATGGGGGCGCTGCGACGTCAGCACGGCTTTCCCGAACCTTTCGGCGTTCATTACTGGGAGATCGGGAACGAGTTGTACGGTTCATGGCAAGTTCATTGGACTACCGGTGACGGTTACTTCGACCGGCACCGGCGCTTTGCCGCGGCCATGCGCAAAGCCGATCCGTCGATTCGGCTGCTTGCGACCGGAAACGCGATGGCGCTGGAAGATCGCTGGAACGTTCGGTTGATCGAAGAGGGCGCGGATACGGACCTGTGCCTGACCGACCATTTGCTCACCGGCGGGCCGGTCGATGGGCGGACCGATCCTGAAGAATTGCTGGGCGCTTTCCTGGGGCTCGCGGGCAAGTTGGGAGCCGATTATCGCGCGCTGCGAGCGCGTATGCGATCGGCTGGCGTGACACGCGGTCGGCTGGCCGTCACCGAGCTTCAATTGTTCGCGCGGTTTCGCGGCGAGGAGATTCCCGGCGCGAAGCTCAGCCGCGCGACGATGCCCAGCCCCGATACCGTCAGCGAGGCCCTCTACTTCGCCACAATCCTCTTCGAACTGGCGCGCCTGGACGGCTATTGCGAAATGCTCACCCATTCGGCGACGGTTAACCACGGTGGCGGTTTGCGCAAGCAGCGCGAGCGCGTTTGGGCCAATCCCGTCCATTACGTTCACGCGCTATGCGCCGAACTGAGCGGCGGCACGCCTGTGGCGTTGGAAGTCGGCTGCGATGCCTATTCGACCTCGCACACCTTCGGGCATATCCCGCCGTTGGCTCAGGTTCCGGTGCTGGATGCGTTCTCGGTCGAGCAGGCGGGAGGAACGCTTGTTGCTTGCCTGGTTCACCGCGGAGTGGGCCGAGGACCGCTGGAGGTGACTCTTGACGTGCCCGGATTCGCCGTTGGCCGTGTGGAAGGCCTCGAATTGCACGGCGCGGCCATGCACGATCGAAATACCCGTGAGGTTCCGGACCGGATCGTTCCACGTGAACTGGCCGTGACGTGCGACGGCGAGGCGCTTCGTCTCACGCTGCCACCGTTCGGGTTCGCTCGATTGATCCTGCGGCCGAGCTGAATCAGGCGCCCGCGAAGCTAGGGATGCGCTCGCGTGCGATCGGCGCAGGCTTCGGAGGCCAGGTCGCTTCGGGGCGCGGCGCGCCTTTGACGATTCGCGGCAGCTTTACCTTAAAGTGCGGCTGGCTGCTCTTGAAATTCGTCCCGCCAGGCGCCGAGGGCAAGTACGCCTGGAAGTGCCAGTTCGGACCGCCGCTATGGCTGGGACGAACCATCAACGGCTCGTGACGACCGTCCGCGCCGACTAGCCACGCTACATTTCCGCTGCCGCCGGGCGAACTGAGCGCGCCGCTGGCGCCTTGGAAGCTCCACGCCCACGAACCCGCCACGGGCTGTCCGCTCCAGCTTGCGCCCAGGAAACTCGAAACCAGCCGCCAACTCGCCGGAATGCGGCTTGCGCCCAGGAACTGCGATGTCGGCTTGCCGGCAGCATCGAACCCGAGATCCTTGAGCATGCGGTTATGCAGCCGCGCTTCTTCTTCCGGCCTCAGGCGCCACTGCTCGTCGTAAATTTCCGACGGGGCTTCGCCCGGCGTGCGCACGAGCTGCGATGCGACCAGCGAGATCCATTCGCCATCGGGCGAGAGGAGCCCCAGTTCGACTTGATAGGTCCCCGTCTTGCCGACATGGAGATACCAGTTTCCGATCGACGGATCGATCTCCAGATCGACGGCCAAATCTTCGTCGATGCGATGCAGGCGCAGCACCCACGCGCAGGCGTCGATGAACCCTTGTCCGCGGTCGTGCCGAATGCCGTCGATCCGGCCTCCGGTCAATTCCCAATAGGTGAAGATCCACTGCGGATCCTTGGGCAGCGCGACCATGCGGTCCCAGCCGTAGCTGTCGGGAATCGGCAATCCGCGGTCGATGAAGGTCGCAGGCAGCGGTTCGGGGATCGGCGCAGCGGCAGGTGGGGGCGGAGGCGGCGCAACCGGAACTCTCACGGTGGCTAGCTTGACCTCCACCTTCTTGATTACTTGGGCTACCTTCGCCTTCTTCGCCAGCTTCGGCGTTCGCCCGGCGCGCGGGCTCTTCTTCAGTGATGAGATCTCTGATGCCGAGACCGGAACCTTCAGGTTCTGGACCGCCGGCGCCGCTTTGGCGGCCACGGCGACCGGCTTGACCGGAACCGCAGCCTTCGGTGCGGCAGGCTCAAGCTTGGCGACAGGAGGAGGCGGCACAGCGGGAGCCGGCTTCGGCGCAGGTTTCACCGCCGCCACCACGGGCTTAGGCGCGGGAGAGACCGGTTTCGCCACTACCATTGCCGGCTTGGCGGGAACTGCCGCTTTGATGGGAGCAACCACAGGCGCCGAGGTCACCGGAGCCGGTTTCGAAGCAACCGGGGCGGGCTTCGCCGGAGCTGCGGGCTTCGCCGGGGCCTTGGCAGCAACCACGGGCTTCGTTTCGACGATCGCGGGCTTCACCGGCGCCGCCATCTTCGGAGCGACAGGTGTTTTGGCCGCAGGCGCAAGCGGCTTGAGCTTCTTGGGCGTAGGAGTCTTCGACGCGGGAGCGATGCGCTTCGAACTGGGCTTGGCAGGCTTTGCCGCCGCTTTTTTGGCTGGTTCGGTCTTCTTCGCGGCCGGCGCGTTTGCCTTCTTCGAAATCTTCTTCTTGTCGCTTAACGCCGGAAAGGACTTAAGGGCACGCGGAGTCGCGGTGGCCTTTTTCGAATCGGATTTGCCGGGTGTGCCGGAGCGTTTGGCGCTGCTGCTGGACCTTCCGCGTGTAGCGGACCCAGCGGAACCGGAGCCTGCCGATTTGCGCGCCGCCTGCTTCTTCTTGGCCATCCTGCACCCCTTTCAGCACTACCTTTTGCCACGCGCGCGTGGATGGAACTCCAACACGCCCGAGAACGCACACTCCATAGCGCCATGCCGGCTATTTGAACGCGATTGGACCGCAACTGCCGGACCAGCACCGGTGCGACATCCTACCTCAAACGAATCCGGTGAACAGGATACCTGCCGCTATGAAGCATAGATAAATCGTTAACCAATCCCACTTATCATACGCACCTCGGGGTGCGCGTAGTGCTTTAACAACTCTCAAGCGGATGCACCAAGCAAGCCTCACATACTTGCTATAATTCAGGGCCGATGAAAAAGGCGCTGATCGTACTGGCGGTACTCTTGCTCCTCGCAGCCGGTGGCGCGGGCTTTTGGATTTGGCCGCACTTGCAGACCTCCGCCAGCGGCCCGGAAGCCGAGGTCAGTTGGACCTATGGCGGCACGCCGCGGATCGCGGAGGTCTTAGTGTTCGACGAGCACGATCATCCGCTGCAAGGGGTCTTCATCGAGTTCGAGTACGGCGACAGCGGATCGGGAACGAACAGCGATTACGAAGGCCGCGCCGAGATCAAGCTGGAAGAGTCGGTATTCCATACGGTGCGCGTGAACGGTGCGATCGTCCTGCATCGCCCGCGTGCCGCAATGATCGGCGTGCCCAGCGCTGCGGATGGCCTGCGCATGAAGATCCGGATCAAGAAACCCGAAGCGTTTTCAATCTACTTGGATCGTTGAGCCGCTAGCTTGGCGAATAATCCTTCGGCCACATCGGCGAGCTTCGCCGGAGTGAAGCGCTCCAACACGCGGGCTTTGCCGGCTTGGGCGAGCTTGTCGCGCAAACGTGCGTCGCTCAAGCATTCGAGGATCGCCTGCGCCACGGCTTCCGCGTCGCGCGGTGCGACCAAATACCCGGTCTCGCCGTGTAGCACCAGATCCTTCACGCCGCCGACATCGGTGGCGACACACGCCTTGCCGGCCGCATACGCTTCCAAGAGCGCGATCCCGAAGCTCTCGCCCGCGATCGGTGTAAGCGCCGCGAGGTCCGATTCCGCGTACAGCGCCGGCACGTCGTTGCGAAAACCGATCAGGTGCACGCTTCGTTCAAGCTGAAGGTCCTTGATCAGCGTTTCTAGCGCTTCCTGCTGGCTGCCATGCCCCGCGATGGCCAGCTTGGCGTCGGGGCGTTGGTCGGCCACGATTCGCCACGCGCGCACCAGCGTTTCGTGCCCTTTCTCAGGCGCCAGCCGGCCCACGCTCAGCACTATCGGCGCGGCGGCATCCGCTCCCAGTGCGGTCCGCAAGGCGCCGGTCGGCTGGGCGCTTAGATAGGCTTCCAGCGGCGTCGAAGGCGGAAAGGTGGTGATCTTCCGGGCATCCACCAGTCCCGGCTCGGTGAGATACGGCGCGATCTCCGGGCTGCTCACGGCGACGTGGTCGATCAGCCGGCTGTAGAGCCAGCGGTTGAAGACATGCGCGCCAATGGCAAACGAGTTGTGCCGCCAGCGGACCACGAAGGCCGGAACGCGAAAACGCCAGCGTGCGAGCGCGCACGCCCAAGTGTCCTGGCTGCCGTTGGTGAGGATTCCGTCGGGCTTGAACTCGGACCACAGCTTCCGGAGCCTCGACTGATCCTGGAAAAAGGAGATCGGGCGGAAGCCGCGGCGCAGTTCCAGTTGGTCGTAGGTCCGCAATCCCGCCGCCGCGGCGCGTTTGATCAGCTCCGAGTCTTTCAAGCCGGCGATCAGCACCTCGTGCCCGCGCTTTTTCAGCTCGCCGGCCAGCAGCACCACGACGGCCGACTGGCCGCCCCAGAGCTTGTGCATGTTTACGAAGAAGAGGCGCATGAGATTGGGGATCTTAGAATCGCGCCTAGGGATTGAAAGCGCGGGAAACGCTCCATTCAGGCCTTTGGTTTGGACGTGCAGGCCGCCGTCAGCAATTCGGCCAGCCGCGCGACATACAGATCTTCGCGCAACTCGTTTTCCATGCGTCTGCGTGCATTCGTGCCCAGGCGCTGGGCGAAGGATTCGTCGTCGAGGATGCGCTTCAGCGCATGAGCCAATGCCGCCTCGTCGTTGGGCGGCACGAGCAGGCCCGTCTCGCCGTCGCGCACCAGATCCGGCAAGACGCCCACGCTCGATGCGATCAGCGGAAGCCCCGAGGCGCTGGCCTCGAGCCCCGCCCGGCTGCTGCCTTCCGATCCGCGCGAAGGGAGCACGTAGCTGTCCAGTGCGCGGTACACGTCACGCATGTCCTCTACGAAACCGGGGCACAAATCCACTCGGTCTGGCGCGCCGCAGGCCAGCGATAAGTCCCGTAAATCGGCGTAGCTGCCCGGGCCGCGCCGCGATTCGTCGCTGAAGATCGCCAACCGCACGTCGAAGCGTTCGACCATTTTGGAATGTTCGGTGCATAAGCGCCCGAACGCACGAACGAGCAAGTCATGGCCCTTGACCGGGCTGGGCCGGCCCGCCGTGCCGAAGTAGAGCGCCGTGGGCTGTAATCCGAAGTGTTGCCGGGCCGCGCGCTTCTCCTCCGCGCTGGCCGGCTTGAAGCGCTGCGTGTCGATCCCTTCCAGCAAAACCTTGACGGTATCGGTGCGAAATTCAGGCAGGACCTGAAACTGTCGGGCGATCGCGCTCGCCGAACAGACCACCAGAGGCATGGAGTTATGCAGCCAGCGATTCGTGGCCGTGGGCTTGATTTCGAAGACCACGCCGCGCAAGCGGATCAGCGCGGGCCGCTTATGCGCGCGTGCGCGAACGGCCGCCGCCAGCCATTGTTCGGGGCTCTTTTGCACCAAGATCGCATCGACGGCATTTTCGTTTACGTATTGCTTCAAGGTACGGTAATCGCGGAAGAAGCTCGCGGCATGGAAACCGCGCCGCAGTTCCAAGCCCGGCTGAACCGGCACGCCTTCGGCGCGGCCGCGTTCCGGCCAATACTCGCCGGGGGCAAAAAGCACCGCGCGATGCCCCGCACGGCACAGCAACCGGGTCAGGTGAAAGGCAGTGGACGCCGAGCCGCCATTGCCGGCCACACTGGTCAAAAGGGCCAAGTTCACAGTCTGTAACGCCTCGTTCCTGCACCTGCGCAATCGGGTCTGGATTGGCCTCGCTAATCCATCGTAAGCCGCTATACTCTAATACCTTGTGAAGCGCCAGTAGTTACGGGGAAACGCGTGCGTGGCGGCTCGATCGGGCTCAACCTACCCCGTCTTTCTCAAATTGGCGGGCCTCCCGGTGCTTGTGGTGGGTGGAGGTGCGGTTGCGGCCAGAAAGGTGCGCGGCCTGGCCGGTGCCGGCGCTAGAATCACGATCGTGGCCCCGCAAGGCGCCTTGGTGCAAGCGAAGCGTAAAAGCGTGATTTTGAAGCGCCGCGGCTACCGCTCGTCGGACTTGCGCGGCATGCGGCTGGTTGTTGCGGCCACCGACGATCGGGCGCTGAACACGCGGATCGCCACGGAATGCCGGTCCCGGTCGATTTGGTGTAATGTGGCCGCGCCGCCGGAAGCGGGCGACCTGATTCTGCCGGCCGTGGTTCGCCGGGGACGATTGCAGGTCGCGATGAGTACGGGCGGCGCTTCGGCCGCGGCATCCAAGGCCCTGCGCGAAGAACTGGAACTCCGCCTCGATCCGGCGTGGGGCGTTTTTCTGGCCCTGCTGGAAGCTCGGCGCGAACGCATTAAGCGCCGGGTGACCGATCCGGCGCGCCGTCGAAAGTTGTTGCAGGATCTGGGCGCCGCGCGCTGGGTGCGCCGCATCCGCGAGCGCGGCCACGCAGCCGTGGCGGCCGAGATGGACGCGCAAATCGACCGAGTGGCGCGGGCCGATCGACTCTCGATGGAGAAGGCATAGCGCCGATGGGCCCCGAAGCGTTCAAACTGCTGGCCGCGGGCTGTTATTTGGCCGGAGCCATCGCGGCTTTGGTGGGCCTCAAGCGCACCGAGGTGCGCGAGGGGCCTTGGCAGCATGTGCTGCTGGGATTGGGTCTCACGGTTCATTCGGTCGGAATCGGCGTGCACTGCGCCCAAAGCCAGACGCACTTTTTTACGAGCATCGAAGAAAGTCTCTGGCTGGCTTCCTGGGCTCTGGCGATCGGCTACCTTGTTGCGCTGGTGGGCTGGTCCCTGCGCAGCTTGGGCGCGCTGATGTTGCCCTTAAGCGCCGCGCTGCTCCTGATCTCCTTTGCCTTCCGCGAACCCGGCCCGCCGCCTTCCGCGGGCCTGGCGGCCCATCCTCTCTTTACCGTCCACGTTCTCAGCGCGTACTTGGGCTATGGGCTCTTCATGACCGCCACCGCGGTTAGCTTGCTGTATTTATTCGAGCAGGCCCTGTTGAAGCGCAAGATTTTCAATTACGTGTTCCGAGCGCTGCCCAGCCTCGAAAAAATGGAACGTGCCGAGACGCTCATCGCCTGGATCGGGTTCGTTTTGTTCACGGTCGCCGTCGGGACCGGCGCGACGATGGCCAAACGCTCGGGTCAGGTGGCGTGGTATCTGGAGCCCAAGATCGTTTCGACGTGGCTGACCTGGATCGTCTTCCTGGTGCTGGTGGTTGGCCGCGCCAGCGGTCGGCTGGCGGGGCGCGCGACGGCGCGCACCATCTTGCTCGGTGCGGCGCTGGTGGTCTGTACGTTCTTCCTTGCCCATCCCTTCCGTGAAGCGGCGGACGGGCAAAGCGCCATGGCGCCTGCGCGTACGGCGCTGGGGCGGGGGGAGGGCGAGCGATGAGCGCCGCACCCGCACTGGTGGTCGTGGGCCTCTCGCATCGCACTGCGCCGGTGGCGCTGCGCGAACGGCTGGCCTTTCGGGAAGAAGACCTCGTGGAGGCGCTGGCCGCGCTGCGGCAGTCCGCCGGCGCCGCCGAGGCGACGATTCTTTCCACCTGCAACCGCGTGGAGCTTTACGTTGCCGCGCCCGGTTCGCCCGCCGAAGTGAGTCTGCGCGTGCGTGCCTTTCTGAGCGAATACCACGGAGTCGCCGCCACCGAACTGGTCCACGCGCTTTACGAGCGTCACGCCGCCGAAGCCGTGCGCCACTTGTTCGAAGTGGCCGCATCGATCGATTCCCAAATCTTGGGCGAAACCGAGATTCAGGCGCAGACCAAGGAAGCGTACCGCGCCGCCGCCGCTGCCGGAGCGGCCGGCCCCTTGTTGAGGCGCCTGTTCGAACGCGCCCTCTTTCTGGCCAAGGAAGTCCGCGCTTCCGGCGGTATCGGCGCCGTGCAGGCCTCGATCAGTTCTGCCGCCGTTCAACTAGCGCGCAAGATTTTCGACGACCTGAAGGGCCATCGCGTGCTGGTGGCCGGTACGGGCGAAATGGCGCGCGGTATCCTGCGGGCTCTGCGTTCCGCCGGGGTTGCGGACGTGGTGGTGCTCAGCCGGACGCTGGAGCGCGCCGAAGCGTTCGCTCAGGCCGAAGGCGGGCGCTGCGGCAAGTTAGAAGATTTGGATGCGCACTTGGCCGCCAGCGATATCGTGCTGGTCAGCACCGCCGCGCCGCACTACATCCTGCGTACCGAGCACATGGAACGCGCGCACGCCGCGCGCCACGGCCGCCCGCTCTTCGTGATCGACATTTCCGTGCCGCGCAACGTCGATCCGGCGATTCACAAGATTGCCGATACGTTCCTGTACGACATCGACGACCTGGAAGAGGTAGCCGACGAGGGCCGTCGCCAGCGTGAGGAAGTTGCGCGGCACTGGACTCCGCGCCTCAGCCAGGAAGCGCAAGCCTTGCTGAACGAGATGCGCGATCCAGGCCCAGGCGAGACGGCGCGGGATCTGGTTCGCATGGGCGACGGGCTGCGAGAGGCCGAAATTGAACGGCTCCGTTCGGCCGGACAACTTGACGAGGCCGCGTTGCGGCAGGTCGAGCAGGCGTTGCAGCGCATGCAGGGCAAACTTTTGCACGGCGCACTGGCGGCGCTTCGGGAAGCCGCGCGCGCCGGCGATGGCGCGGCCGCCGTGCAGTGGGCGAACCGATTTTTCCGGCTCAGCAGCGAAGATTCGGCGTCCGCCACGGCCGGCGGCGAGAAAGCAGCCTCCACCCCCGAACAGGCCCCTCAGCCGGCCGCCGAGCGCGCACCCAGGTGAGCATACGGCGGACTCGGGCAAAAGAGGCTTGCATCGGCGTAAAACGAGGTTTATCTAGGGATTCGAATGATCCGAGCCTTGTTCGACAAGGCCGGTTCCGTGCTGTCATGTCCACGGATTGCCGCGTATGCCCCGTCGCCTCCTTCTTATTACCAAAGATCCGGAATTCGACGAACGCGGCGAAGTCGTCCTGGGCCAGTGCGAACCGTTTACCTCCGGTTGGAAGCTGATTCTCGTCTTCGAAGACCGCCGCCGTGAGACTCTGATTTCAGGCACGTATTCCGATTTGCGCCGCATTCAAGAAAGCTGTTCCCCGATCGATGAGCCGTTGCTGATCAAGAAGCGCGTTGAAGAGATGCGTGCGTTGTTGAATTCGTCCGTTACCGAGACGGTGGCCGTGGATTTCCGTTCCGATCCGGGCGGCTCGACGAAGATCATGGAGCCCACTCAGACGGGGATGATGGCCGCGGTTTCGGAGGAACTTACCGCCGCCGTAGGCGAGGGATTCTTCGAACTCGAACAGCGCGACGGAATGATCGTGGCGCTCCTGGCCGACCCCGACCGTGTCAGTGACCTTCCGACGCTAAACCGCAACCTCAAGCACCTCCTCGAAGCCCAACCCCGCGCCATCGTACTCGACCTCTCCCGCATCCAGAACCTGGCCTCTCGAGTCGTTCACGAACTGGTCCATTTCCGCGACGAATGCAAGGATCAGGAAATTTCGTTCGGCCTGTGCAGTTTGCGCAAGAGCGTGCACCGGTTGTTCGAGAACTTGGGTACCGAGAACCCCCCGCAGGTCTTCGAGGATCCGGAGGCCGCGCTGAGCGCGCTGGCCGCGGCTAAGTAGGTTTCCATTCGGAAGTTGACCGGGACCGCCGTACACGGTACATGTTTCCCTTCCCCAGCGCGCGTACGGGCCGTGACCGGACCGAGCCGGGAGCCAAACGATTTACGGAGAAGGACGCACGATGGGCCACTCAGTCAGCGCCACCAAGCGCGAGCGCCAGAATGAAAAGCGCCAGGAACGCAACATTGCGAATAAGCGCAACCTCAAGAAGGACATGAAGAAGTTCCTTACCGAGGTGCAGGCGAAGCCCGAGGAGGCCGAAAAGCTGCTCGCTGCGGCTCATCGTTCGCTCGATATCGCCGCCCGGAAGAATGCCATTCCGAAGCAGCGCGCGCACCGCAAGAAGGCCCGTTTGGCGCTGTTGGTCAACCGCCTCAAGGCCCAAAAGGCTGGCGCTAAGACCAGCTAGTCCGCCGCGCGACCTTTTCATGCCCTTCCCGCCCAAGCCTGGTGCTTGGGCTTTTTTTTAGCCGGTCTTGGGCTACCGGCCGCCGATGGGGTATCCTCGCTCCTTGCGGGAAGGAGAATTCGGCGTGAAAGGCTGCCTCGGCGGCATCATCTTTTTCATCCTGGGCGGAGCGATGATTTTTCTCGCGTTCGCCTTGGGGCGCGCTTGGGAAGCCAAACCTGCGGATCAGCCGCGCCTCACCGTCGACGATTTGAAGCAGCAGCTTCGCGCCACCGAGGCGGACGCGCGCCGCATGGCCGCCGAGGCGCTGGGCCTCAAAGGGGAAGCCGCCGCCGACGCCGTCGAGGATCTGGTTGGCGGCTTGAAAGACGACAGCGCCGACGTTCGCAAAGCTGCCGCCGAGGCGTTGGGACGGATCGGCCCTCGCGCGAAAGCCGCGATCCCTCAGTTGAAAACCATGCTGCGCGAAGGATCGGCCGATCTACGCGCCGCCGCCGAAAAAGCGTTGCAGCGGATCGAAGGCTCGCCCGAGCAGGACACGAAGTCCGCAAGTCCGTGAAAGCCGCCGTTCGGACCACGGCCGCATGCGCCAGTATTCGTCCTCGCGGAGCCCGCCTTGCATGCCCGCTCTGCGTGGTAGGATAGAAGCTGCGCCGGAGGCTACTCGCCGATCATGAACGTCGAACGCCTGGACCACGTCACCGTCAACGTCACGGACCTCGATCGCGCGATGCGCTTTTACGGGGGCCTCTTCAAGATGCGGGAAGTACCGCGCCCCGAAAGCTTCACCTTTCCCGGCGCGTGGTACGACTTGCATGGAACGTTCCTGCATCTGGTGGTCGTCAAGCAACCGGATGCGTTAACGAGCCGGCATATGGCGCTTTGGACGAGCGACGTACGTGCCGCGGCACAAGCCGTCGAGGCCGCCGGATTTCCCGTGCGCTGGGATCGCACCAAGATTCCAGGCGTGGACCGCTTCTTTACCGACGATCCGGACGGTAATCGCGTCGAAGTACAAGGCTCGGACGCGGTTTAGGGTTCGAGCGGAAACAAAAACGGCGTGTGATCGGACCTGCCCGCGCTCGGGCCAGCCCACTCACACGCCGCCTTCAGCAGCCGCACTCCGCGTGCCTTGGCCCTCAACGCGCTCAGGTTTCGTGCACGCGGCGCAAACCTCTCCGCGCTCCCGGCACACTCCACGCGCTCTACGACTGCTTGCTCCTAGTGGCCGCTCGGACAGGAAGGAGGGGGTGTCCTGTCCGAGCGGCCGGGGGCGCCACGCGCCCCAAAAACCGTTGCTTCTGAGACGGGCTCGACCGGACTGGGGGGCTACGGGTGCAACCTGGCGGCCGCCCACTCCGGCGAGCCCGAATGCTTTAAACCTGGCTTGCTCGATCTCAATTACGTACGACTTCCACCGCTCACACTATACCCCACAAAGTACGTGTACTGTCAAATTCGAGCCGAAAAAACTTAGGTAAATGCGGTGTCAAGCAATCGGTTCGCTTGCCGGGAGGCGTATGCACAGGTTGAACGCAGGGGATCGTTCAGACCGGCTTCGATTGCGGCTCGGGAGACAGGCTTAAACCGGCGCGCTCGAGGATCACTTCGCCCAGCTTATCGTGCAGCCCCAGAGGCTTGGTGCAGCGCCATTTAACCCCTGGGTGCGTCTTAGCCGCTTCGCTGGCCATGACGGGGATATCCTGAGCCGCATGCCGGCCGGGCGAGAGCATATACGGATGCACGATCACCTCCGTCGCGCCTTCGCGCACGCAGGCTTCAAAGCCTTGAGCGATGGTCGGCTCCGCCAATTCCATATGCGCGATCTGAACAATCAGGTCGGGTCGCTGCCGGCGCAGGATTACGGCCACCTCTTCGAGCATCTTATTCGCGGCTTCGCGCTTGGAGCCGTGGTCGACGATCAGTAACGCGGTGGGCATGACTCGAGCTCCCTCCTCTTGCGCCACGGCACCAGACTTCGGGCGCGCTACTTTTCGATCGTCACGTCGTCGCGATTGCCGTACTCGCGCCAGCCGCCGTAGTAATTGGAAACTTCGTAGCCCATCAACCGCAAGCTGAAGACCAGATGCGCGCTGCGCACCCCCGACTGGCAATAGGCGCCGAGCGGTTCGGATTTTTGGATGCACGCCGCCCGAAAGAGCGCATGGATTTCCTGTGGCGGCTTCCAGACCCAGTAGCCTTCGTCTTTGCTGTTGGGGTCCTTTTGCCGCGGGCTGACGGCATTGAGCAGCACGTCGTAGGGCAAGTTCACCGCGCCGGGCACGTGCCCGCCCAGTTTGGCGCGCGCATCCTGGCCCATGTATTCGGCGTAACTTCGGGCGTCGAGCAGGGTTGTGAGGGTGGGTTGGCCGGGAGCCGTCTGGCGCGGCCGGTAGCGAGCCAAGTCCTCACGCGCCAGCAGGCCGCGCGGACGATCCAGGGGTTTCCACGTTCCCGCTGCGGGCTTGTACGCGTTGCGGGTCACACGCCCTTCTTCGTCACGCCACTTGGGATAGCCGCCGTTCAGGATGGAGACCTGGTCATGCCCGTAGGCCCAGAAGGTAAACCAAACGCGGGCCGCCTGCCGCCCGCCTTCGGCGTCGTAAACGACGATCCGGCTGTTGGCCTGGATGCCACAGGCTTCCGCCAACTTGGCGATCGCATCGGGACCGGGCATGAAGTACGGAGGCGAATCCGGCGCCTGAAGCGGGTCCGACTCGACATTCTGGGCAAAGGGCAGATGTGTGAGTTCGAAGGCTTCGGCGGTGCGCGCGTCGATCAGCACTAAATTGGGATGGGTCGGTGCCTTTTCGTCTTTGCCCAGCCAGAGCGCGAGTTGTTCGGTCTCGACCAGGAGCTCCGCACGCGGGTATTCCGTGGGAGCGGCCGGTTCGCCGTGCGCCGGACGCGGGGAATCCTGAGCGCAGAGCCGTCCGGCCAGCAGCAGGGCCCACACCCAAAGGCCGATCGTTCGTACCGTCATCCCAGGGCCCCGGCGATTTGCGCTCAACTTCATGTAGGGTGGACTTAAAACGTCATCACTTCCTTCGACTTCTTCTCGTACGATTTGTCGAGCTGCGCTTCGTACGTCTTGACGAGTTCCTGGAGGTCGTCCTTGGCCTTCTGGATCGCATCTTCGCTCACGCCGGCCTCGCCCTTATTGCCTTCGATATGCTTCTGCGAATCCTTGCGGACGTTACGCAGCGCGATCTTGTGCTGTTCGAGCCGCTCTTTGATCATCTTCACCGTCTGCTCGCGCCGTTCCTGGCTCATCGAGGGAAACGCGAGGCGGATCACCTTGCCGTCGTTCGAAGGAGTGATGCCCAGTTCGCTGAGCATGATCGCGCGCTCGATTTCCTTGATGGTCTTGGGATCGAAAGGCTTGATCGCCAGCATCGTCGCTCCTTGCTTGGAGACTACGGCGACCGACTTGAGCGGCACGAGTCCGCCAAAGGAAGGAATATCGGCTTGCACACCGTCCAGGATCTCGACGGAGGCCTCGCCGGTGCGCACGCCCTTCAGGAAGTGCTCGTAATCGGCGTTCGTCTTGATCATGCGGTCTTCGGCGTCCAAAAGCACATCATCCAGCGTCATGGCTCTATCCTCGGGACAGGTTCTTTAAGCAGGCACTATCGTATCCTTAGAGGGGGGTGCCCGCAACCGTAGCCGCTCTATGCGCCGAAGGCGCGCGCGCGTAGACTTTTCCCCATGTCCGAACCCCGCACGCTCTCCGATCCCGCGCGCGGCCGCGCCGGCCCGCGCGACGAGCGGCTCACGCGTACCCTCCAGTTTTTCAAAGGCGTCGGGCCGAAGAAGTTCGAGCTGCTTCAACGGCTTCTGCTCGAGACCGTCGAAGACCTTCTTTTCTTCTTTCCGATTGACCATAAGGACCGCGCCAGCTTGACCCCCATTGACCGGCTCACGCCCGGCATGGAGGCCAACGTGCGCGCTCAGATTCTCGATCTGCACGCCAAGACGATCTATCACAAGGGCAAGCATCGCGTCGAGGCCTTGCTGCGCGACCCCAGCGGAGAAATTCGGGCCGTATGGTGGAACCCGTATGTGGCCGACAAACTCAGTCAGAGCGCTTGGGCGTTCTTCACCGGCAAGGTGGTAACGAACAAGAAAGGATTCCTGGAACTGGCCGGCCCGGATTTCGAGATTCTGGCACGCGAAGAGGAAGAGGACGATTCGCCAGCTCCGATGCTTCCCCTTGCCGCCCACGCGCTCACCCCCACCGCGCCGCCGCCGGTAGTGCAAGGTCCGGATTTCGGGCGCATCGTGCCGATTTACAATCTGCGCCCCAAGCAGCGCCGAGCAGACGGGACCGAAGCGCCCGAAGTGAAGCTTTCGCAGCCGGTGCTGCGCAAGCTCGTCTGGCAGGCGCTCGAGAGCGGAGCACCGGATGCGCTGAGCGATGTCTTGCCCGTGGCGCTCCAGAAGCGCCGCGGCTTGCCCGCCTTGCCCGAAGCGGTCCGGCAATTTCATTTTCCGCCCAGCTTCGAACGCCGCGATGCCGCTCGCAAGCGAGTGGCCTATGAGGAGCTATTCCTGCTCTCGCTGGGCGTAGGATTGCGCCGCGCGCAGGTCGCCTCGCGCACGGCGTCCAGGAAGCTGCCGGTCACCGAGACGATTCGCAAACGCATCGAGGCGCGCTTGCCGTTTCCGTTTACCGGCGCGCAGGCGCGCGCGTTTGGGGAGATCGCTGCCGACTTGGCACGAACCCAGCCGATGAACCGGTTGCTCCAGGGCGACGTGGGTTCGGGCAAGACGGCCGTGGCCGTGGCCGGCATGCTCTCCGCGGTTGCGCACGGCGCGCAGGCCGCGCTCCTGGCGCCGACGGAAATTCTCGCTGAGCAGCACGCACGAACGCTTCATGCCCTGCTGGAAGGTTCGCGCGTCAACGTCGGACTCTTGCGCGGCGGGCGGGCCAAGAAGCAGCGCGACGTCTTTCTAGAACGCTTGGGCTCGGGGGACGTCCACATTGCCGTCGGCACCCATGCGCTCCTGAGCGACGATGTGCGCTTCAAGGACTTGGCGTTGGTGGTTGTCGACGAACAGCACAAATTTGGCGTCGAGCAGCGTATGGCGCTGCGCGCGAAAGGCTCCGCGCCGCACGTGCTGGTCATGACCGCCACTCCGATTCCGCGTACGTTAAGCCTGACGCTGTACGGCGACCTGGATGTTTCCGTGATCGACGAGTTTCCCCCCGGCCGCGGTGAAGTGCTCACGCGCTGGGTGAAAGAAGAAGACCGGTCCAAGGTGTACAAACTCATTATCGACGAATCGCGCAAGGGCCATGCCACCTACGTCGTCCTTCCGCGCATCGACGGCGATGCTGCGGAAAGCGTTGCGCCCGCGAAAAGCGGTAAGCTTTGGAACGAGATCAAAGGCGTCGAGGACGAAGTGAAGCGCCTGCGCGCGCACCTGCCCACCCTGCGTTTCGGGATGCTTCATGGGCGGTTGAGCGGTGAAGAGAAAGATGCGGTGCTCAAGCAGCTTCGCGGCGGCCAGATCGATGTGCTCGTCAGCACGCTGGTGGTTGAAGTCGGCATCGATTTGCCCACCGCCACGGTAATGCTGATCGAGAACGCGGAACGCTTCGGATTGGCCAGCTTGCACCAGCTTCGCGGGCGCATCGGGCGCAGCGAACGCAAGAGCTACTGCGTCTTCTTCGCCGAAACGGCGACCGAAGACGCGGAGGAACGGCTGAAAGCATTCGCGCGCACCCGAGACGGGTTCGAACTCGCCGAAGAAGATTTCCGGTTGCGCGGCCCCGGGCAATTCTTTGGCACTGCGCAGTCCGGTCTGCCCGAACTGAAGGTAGCCGATTTATTCCGCGACCGAGAATTGCTCATGCAGGCGCGCGAAGATGCGTTCGCGCTCCTCGCCCGCGACACGAAACTCGAGCTGCCCGAACATGCCGGATTGAAGCAACGCGTGCGGCAAATTTTTGCGCAGCGCTTGGGGTTGGTGGATATGGGGTAGGCCTACGGTAAGGGGAATTCGCCATGTCTGATTCGCGCATCGAACTTCCGATCGATTTCGGCCGCGCCGTCGTCGCCGGCATTCCGGGCATACTCGAACACCAGCAGCCCGACGGGAGCATTGTTTACGACGCGGCCGCGCCGGTGGTGTATCCGCAGCAGGCCATCTTTCCGTTGGCGTATTGCTGGGCGGGACTGGCCCCGGATCATGCGTTCGAGAAGGACGAGAAGATTCGCGCGTGCATCGGCAGGCTGGGGGAGTACCTCGTCCAGCGTTTCAGCGAGAAAGGCGAGTTTACGTGGGGCTCCTACGGCAACGTGGTCTGCGGCGTCGATCAGCGCCTTACCTATGCGTGGACGGAAGGCCTGCGCCTGCTGCGCGAGGGCGGCGCCGATTTTCCGTACGATGCTTGGGGCAAGAAGATCGCGGCGGCGTGCGAGACGTTGATCGAGCACCGCCTGCGTAAGTTGGAGGGTGTGCGCCGCTTCGTCGGCCGCGTCATGGGCACCAGCGCCAATCACGTCTCGCTGTACCTGACGACCCTCTACCGAGCCGGGCAGGTGCTCGGCCAGCCCGATCTTTCCGAATACGCGCTGGCCATCGCGCGGAACTTCGCCGCAGACGTCCATCCCGACGGCTACTGGGAAGAACACGGCGATCTGCTTCGATCCGGCGGTCCGACGCCCAGCTATAACTATCTGACGCATTGCGCGATGAGCCTGATGTACGAATGGACCGGCGAGTCCGTCTTTCGAGCCGCGGTGGAACGTTCTTCCGCCTTCCACGGAAACTTCTGTTACCCCGATGCGCAGTTTCTGGAATTGATCGACGAGCGCGTGCGCCACGGCCACGGCGGGCGTATCTGGGGCCTCTTTGGGCTCTCGCACACGGCATCCGGCCGCGGCGCCGCGCGGGCGCATTTTGCCAGTTGGCGCGCACACGTGGCCGATCTACGCAGCGCGCCGCCCGAAGCGCTCGCCCGCCACTGCGAAAACGCGCTTTACTGGCACGACGGCGAGCACGCGCCGGCGCCTTTCGAGCGCGCGGATCATCGCGCCACGCTGACCTTGCCCGCGGGCGTCTTTCGCCGTGGCGACTGGTGCGTGGGGCTCAATGCCATGTGCGCAACCAACGCCGAAGATCCGGCTTATCGGGATAATCCATTCGCGCTCGAGAAGCAGAAGCTATTTTCCGTCTGGCACGCTCGCGCCGGATTGATCCTCGACGGCTCGCACGCCAAAGGTCAGCCCGAGAATTCCACGTTCGCCACGGCGGCCGCTTACGCGCCGGACTACTGGCCATGCGGCGGCAGCGTTGGCGAAGAAGACGGGGCTTGGGTCGTGCACGCTGCATACAAAACGTTCTTTGGCACGGTGGTTATGCGTCCGATGAACGATCGGGCTTTGCAGGTCCAGTTGAGCGTCGATCCTGCCGCCTCACGCGGGCCGTTCGCTGCGGGCTTTACGTTTATCCCTGCGGAGTGGCGCATCGCTTCGGCCGCGGGCAAGCAAGTCGATTGGGATCTGAACGAGCCATTCGAGCGCTCCGGCGCCGACTTAGGCGGCCGATTCCGCTGCGGCGCGTTCGAGATCGAGCTTCCGCCCGAGGCCAAGCTGATTTGGCCGTACCGCCCTTTTAATTCGTACGCCGCCGACCGCGCTTCCGGCCCCAAGGCGGCGCTCGCGCGCGTCACGGTGGCTTTAAATCCCGAGCGCCCTCGTGCAGAATTCGTTATTCGTGTTCCGAATTGAGCGTTAATTTCATCTATCGCGCAAGCTGTTCAAGGACGAACGGCGTACGGAAAACCGCTACAGTTGGAAATTCGTTCCTGATTGCTTCCACAGGCCGCTTGGCTACTATGGAATCCGATTCGGACCTTGGGGCCGGCACCGGATGAAATTCTACTTCTGCGAGAAGTGCGGTCAGCGCCTGACCGAGAACGACATTAAGCGCGGAGAAGCTCGCGATAAAAAGCTGCGCGGCGTGATGTGTTCGGGCTGCGCGGAAGGCGTCATGACGCTCGAAACGATGCCGATGGATGAGGAGAATGCGCGCAAAATCCTTCAGCACGATTCTACAAGTGGCGCAGCCGCCGCAACACCCGCTTCACCTACTGCTCCGGTGGTGCGCAGCGCGCGCCGGACCACCGGTGCACAGCGCGTAATCCCGCCTGTCGATCAACCGCGCCCAAGCGACAGCGGACTGCGAGCAGGCCGCTTCAAGAATCCCGCGACGCCCGCCGCTCCTGCTACTCGATCCACCGTACCCCTGGCGATCGCCGGATTGGTCGTCCTGACCGTATCCGTATTGGCTGCGGTGCTCTTGTCAGTCGGCGCGCCACGGGAATCCGCACGCCCGCGTGATACCTTGGTTGTCGAGACACTCTCCCCGAGTCCGGCTCCGCATGCCACGATCCCAGATCCAGTCCGCACGCTTCCTGCGCCTGAGAGCCCTGCGCCGGAAGAGGCTCCCGCGGAGGCGCCCGAAGCTCCCGCGCCGGAACAGCCTGTGGAAGTAAACGAAGCACCGCCACCTCCGCTCGAACCCCCACCTCCATCCGGAACTCCGCCTACGGCAGCGCCGGAGGTTCCCAAGCCTGAGACGCCAGCCGCCGAACCAGCCGGTCCCGCACCTCTCGCGCCGGATTTGCGTGCCGAGACTTGGCCTTGGCATGAATTGCTGACGGCATTGCAGACCGAAAACCACGGTCGTGCTCAAGCTTGGCTCGACGCGCGCCCGGCCGACGCCCCTGGGTTGGACGACCTGCGCCTGTATTTCGAAGCTCGTGAAGCACGCCAGGTGGCCATTGCCGCGGCGCTGCAAGGGCGCGTGGGCCAGCCGATCGATCTGCCGACCGCGACCGGCCGCGTGAAGGGGACGCTCGTTGAGTTCAAAGAAGGTACGCTTACCGTGGAACGCCCCATGATCGTGAACGGCGAGACGCGCGGTCAGTTTCGCACCGCGGTGGCGCTGGATCGGGTATCGGCGGAGGCGCGCGAGGGCTTCGCGGCGCCGATCGCGCTGCCGGGTGATGCCGGCCGTATCTCACGCGCACTGGAGGCCTTCGCCGACAAAGATTTGGATGCGGCCGGTAAGGCCTTGGAGGATTTTCCCGCTCATCCATTGCACGCGGCGCTGGCCGAACTATTGAAGAAAGCACGCGCCGAACGGCTGGAAGAAGAAGCGCGGACCGAGTGGGAGCGTTTGCGGGCCGAAGCCGAGAAAGCGCAGACTATCGCGGCTGCCGACAAGCTGAGCGCCGAACTCAAAGCCTGGGACGCGCGCTTCGGTTCAACCGCATTCGCCAAGGACTATATGCGCCCCGAGGAGCGCGCGGCGCTAAATGAACGTCTCTCGGTGGCCGGGATTGCCAACGATCCCAGATTGCTTGGGTTGTTCCGAGGGCGAGTCGTGAAATTCGACCGCCAGACGCTCGAAATCACGCTTCTGTACGACTTTCAGGAGCAGCGACAATGCGAAGATTTTTTGGGTACATGGCATGACGGAAGCGATCAGACGGGCGCCCATTGGCGTAAAGGCTCCATCAAGCTGCTGGGCAAGGCCGTTTTTAGCCGCGTGCTGTGCCTGCCATTCTTGCGCTCCCAAACCTTCTCGCTGGCCATGGACTTTAAGGAGTTGAAGGCGAGCTGGGGGAATAAGTTCATAGGGATCGGATGCTTCGGACAGGTAACCGATGGCAAAGGGCCGGCTCACGTACTGGCGTTCGGCAAGGAAGGCTGGGCCGTACAGGGCTTGGACAATCGTCCCATACACAAAGGGAGTTCTACCCCGCCGCCTGAGAGCGGCCGGTTGGAGGTGGATTGCCGTGGCGGCCAGTATCGCATCAAGTGCAACGGGCAGACCATGCTCGAAAAAGCAGATCAACCCAGTGAACAAGTGGGCATCACGCTTATCAGCGGTTGGGACACCTACATTACGATTACGGCCCTGCAGGTCACCGGCCGCCTAGATCCGGCATGGGTGAAGCAGGCGCTCAACCCGCCGAAGCCAGCCGTACCATCGCCCGCATCGAAATAGGTCTGTGGTCTTGCGTTCCTTTGGAATTCGTGAAGCCGCTTAGGTTTCGATGGCCGCTGGCGGAATCGTGCCTCGATACCCCAGCGCGCGGCTCATCGTGAGTGCGTGCGTGAGGAACAGCGGCAGGATACGCGCGCGGCGCTCCGCATCGAAGCGTACGATCGGGCCGCTCAGGCCCAGCGATAGCTCGATCGAACCGCCGGGTCCGAAGACCGGCACGCCCAGCGCGCCCATATGCTCGGCCGTCACTTGAACGTTCTCGCCGAAACCGCGCGCGCGGACTTCGGCGAAGTGCGTGAGCAAAGCCGCCGCGCTTTGCGGGCTCTTCGGCGGCATCTGCGAAAAATCGATACTTTCGGCGTACGCGCGCTGAAAGTCCTCGGACGCATACGCGTAAAGCAATACCCCCGATGCCGAACAGTGCGGGTAGGGTGAGGTTCGCGAATGCTCGCGCACCGCCAGCACTTGGGGCGAATCTACCACCGCGAAGCGCACAAAACGTCCGTTCACCAGCGCGCACGCGTCCAGCGTTTCGTGAAACTCACGCACGATCCGCAGCATGTAGGGCCGTGCGAAGCGCTCCAACCGCGGCTGTGAGTCCGCATGGTCGGCCAGCACGATCGCAAAGTGGCCGACGCGGTAAGTGCGGGTCAGCTCGTTGAACTCCAGCATGCCGCGCTTGGCGAGGGTCTTGAGCAAGTTTTGAGCGGTCGGCGCCTTGAGGCCTGTCATGCGCGCCAGTTCGCGCACCCCCAAGCCTTCTTCGTTGCCGGCTACGGCGGTGAGCAGATCGAGTGCTCGTTCGACAGATTGGATCATGTGTTCAACATTATTTATTATTCACAATATTGCAATACGATTCTTGCGCATCATGCCTGTAATCGTTCAAAATAGAACGTGTAAGTAAACAATGATGAACAGAGAGCAGCGCATGACCGACTTCCGAGTAACACCCGAGCAGGTGGCCTTTTTTCGCGAGAACGGGTTTGTTCGAATCCCGCAAATTATTTCAAAGCAAGAGGTTGAGCGTTTCCGAGGCCTGTTGGAGCGGTACTTGGCCAAACAAGCGCACACGGGTTTGGGTCAGGAAGCCGTCTTGACCCAAATTGTCAATCACTGGCGCTTGCAGCCGGCGATGCGGGATCTGACCTTTCATCCGCATGTGATTGCAGCCGCCCAGCAACTCGCCGGTGTGAAGCTCCGGCTCTGGCACGACCAGAGTCTGATCAAAAAGCCGGGTGGGCAGCCCACCGAGTTCCACCAAGGCCTGCCGCATTGGGCGATCACCAAGACCGAGCACCCCACGTCCTGCTGGATCGCGCTCTGCGACGTGCCCGCGCGCAAGGGCTGCATGAGCTTTATTCCAGGTTCGCATCGCCGTAGGAACCTCGCTTCGAAGATCGACGTGAGCGACCCGGGCTGTCTCTTTCGGCAATGCCCCGAATTGGAATACGAGAGTTTCGTGAGCGTTCCGCTTCGGGCGGGGGATTGTACGTTCCATCATGCGGTCACAGCGCATGCCGCGCACCCGAACCGCACGAGCGAACCGCGCTACGCGCACGTCGTCAACAGCGTGGACCTGACCACGGTCTATCGGGCCATACCGCATAAGGTCACCGATGGTCTGAATCTAAGCGAAGGCCAACTCCTCGAAGGCGAGCTGTTTCCGGTGCTCGACGAGGTGCTGGCCGTGCGGTAGCGGTCCGTCCCTCGCGCCGGTTCGCGCGATTCGGTAGAGTCCTCGGACATCGAACCGTGGATTCTTACCGAGGATGAGATGCGCACCATAGAACGATGCCCTGACTTGCCCGACCGCCTGCGCGTGTGCCACGCGCTGCCCTTTGACCCGCGCTTTGGGTATAGCTTGCCGGAATTGCTTGCCATCGAGCCGCCCCCGGAGGAGCCGCACGATTACGCGCGGTTCTGGCGACAGAGTTACGAAACGGCTCGCGCTACAGAGGGAAGGCTGCGCATCGAGCGGCGGGAGGTCCAGACGGCGCTCGAGGACGTGACTGTGTGCGAAATCGAATACTACGGGTACGATGGGTTCAAGGTGGGCGGTTGGCTTTGCGAACCTAAGGGACGCGAACCTCGCGCGCTGATGGTCACGGGTCACGGGTACGGCGGCCGGGAAACCTACGATGCCGCATGGGCGCGCCGAGGCTGTGCGGTTCTGCTGCCGTGCGCTCGCGGCTTTCATCGTTCCGCTCACGACGGCGTGCCGTTCGTGGCGGCTTCCCATGTCGTGCATGGCATCGAATCCAAGGAAAGCTACCTGCTTCGTGCCTGCGTGATGGATTTGTGGCTGGCGGGGAGTGTCCTGCAGCAGCTCTTTCCGAATCGGGCCGATCGTTTGATCTTCACCGGCGGCAGTTTTGGCGGTGGGCTGGGCGCGCTGATGTTGCCTTGGGATGCGCGCTATCGGGCGGCGTATCTCAGCGTGCCGACCTTCGGGAATCATCCCATTCGACTACGGTATCCGTGCACCGGTTCGGGCGAATCCGTGCGCAGGCTTTGGCTGCGTGAACCTGGCATCGAACGGACGCTGCGATATTACGATGCTGCCTTGGCCGCGCGGCGCATCACGATTCCGGTTGCTACGGAGGCCGCCATGTTCGATCCGGCGGTGATTCCACCGGGGCAGTTCTCGGTGGCTAACGCGATCCAAAGCCCGGGTTCGGTTACCCTTCCGACCACACACGGGCATTTCGATCTGCCCGCGGGCGCGCCGGAAGCCGTGGTACCGCTTTGGGTGGGCAGGCGTGTGATGGCGTTCCTCACGCGCCATATTGACCGGATGGATCCCGTTAGTGCTTAACAGGCATGGGTTTGTGGAGCTATACCCCACCCGTCGAAGGGCTTTCCGGACTCTAGATAGGCATGGATCGGAAATCCCGCTCCAGCCACCTGAAATTCGGTATTGACAAGGTGTTAGAAAAAAGAGATTCTAATGCCTGCTCCAAAAGGTAAGTCGATTTTGACGAGCCCAACCGAACTTCGGTATGAGGGGAGTCGATCCATGCGTAAGTTGGCTCTGTGTCTGGCGATGACGGTCGCGATGGTTTCTGCATCGGTATTCGCCGAAAGTTCCAGCTCCAGTTCGAGCATGCCCGGCGTGGGCGGTACGTCGGCGGGTGGCTTGGCCAAGGATGCAGGCGTGCGGGGTTCTTCCTTTAAGGAAGAAGGCACCAACCCCGGCGCGATGGTCGGCGATTACTTCATCAATCGCTGGTGGGACTTGATGGACATCGTCGATTTCTCCTTGGGTGCCGGCCCGGGCTTCCTGATCCACGTCCGCGCGACCAAGCTTGCGCAGGCGATCGGCGGCTGGTCGGATTCGTGGCGCGTGGGGTTCCGCGGCCGCAGCGCGGGTATTTGGCGCGAAAAGCGCACGGAGATCGGCTTCAGCTTGCTGTACTACCAAAAGGTCGAGCGCGAGCGGATCAGCGGTTGGGTGGAGTCCATTCGTTCCGATGACATGGACCTCGATACCGCCGAAGTGTACGGCGGCGATAAGGACCGCAGCTTTACCGGCATCGGCTTTACAGTTCACGCGGGCATTTTGGTCGATGTGAACATCCGGCCCATGCAAGCGGCGGACTTCGTGATGGGGCTCTTTACCATCGACGTCCTGGACGACGACACCGGGAAGCTGGTTCGCAATAAAGACCTCTGATCCCTTTTCAATCTTGCACGCCATTCGAAACGGACGGCTTCGGCCGTCCGTTTTCTTTTACGCCGGTATTACACGTCGGCTTGCCGACACTTCAAAAAGCAGGATAGAATAGGCCCCGAGTCAGCCGAGGGTGCGTCGTGGCCATATCAACGGGGACGGCGGTCATTAACGAGCCGGCTTTGCGCATCGAAGGCTTGAGGATGGTTTACAATCCTGGGCTCTTCCAGCGCAGTAAGTTGGCGGTAGACGGGTTGGATCTGGAAGTGCCGAAAGGCAGCATTTACGGATTCCTGGGCCAGAACGGCGCAGGCAAGACCACCAGCATCAAGATCCTCGTCGGCCTCCAGGCTCCCACCGCGGGACGGGCGTGGATTTTCGGTTCCGACATCCGCGACAGCGCCTGCCGCAAGCGTGTGGGGTTCATGCCCGAGAACCCTTACTTTTACGAATACCTGACGGCCTGGGAGACGCTGGAATTTTACGGGCGGCTTTCGGGGATGAGCGGTCCGCAGCGCCGGCGGCGCGGCGATTACCTGCTCGAACGCTTCGGGCTGGGCGAGACGCGCAACGTTCCGATGCGCGATTTCAGCAAGGGCATGCGGCAGCGCCTGGGGCTGGCTCAGGCGATCATGCACGAGCCGCCGCTGGTGATCCTCGACGAGCCCATGTCCGGGCTTGATCCGCTGGGCCGCCGCGACATCCGCAACGAGATTCTGGCGCTGCGCGACGCGGGCTGCACGGTCTTCTTCAGTTCGCACGTCCTTCCGGACGTGGCCGATATTTGCGACCGGGTCTGCATCATTCATCAGGGACGCAAGGTGGCCGAAGGGCGGCTGAACAAGCTCCTGGGGCAACGCGTGCTGGAGGTGGAGCTTTCGGCGTCGGGCGTACCGCCCGAAGGCCTGCCCGAGGCCGCGAAACTGGCCCGCCGCGCTTGGCACGACGGCGAGTTGTACCGCATGCTCTTGGATGACGACGAGAAGGCGCGCAAGGCCAAGCAACTCATCGAAGCATCCGGCGGCGAACTACGCAGCTTGGTGCCGCATTACGAATCGCTGGAAGAGTACTTCGTCCGTGTGACGCGCGACGGCGAGATCGCCAACTTGGGCGGCCGCACGGAGCCCATCGGCGAATCCACGCCGCAGCCGGGCGGGAAGGAGGCCAAGGCGTGAACGTCTGGGCCATTGCCGTCAACACCTTCCGCGAAGCGGTGCGGGACAAGATCCTGTACCTCCTGGTGGTCTTCGGGATACTCCTGATCGTCGTCTCGCGCGCCATCGGCTGGATCAGCTACGGCGGCGAGCACAAGATCATGACCGACCTGGGGCTCTTCGCGATCTGGCTCTTCGTGGCCCTGATCTCGATCTTCATCGGCACGCAGATGATCTACAAAGAGATCGATAAGCGAACGCTCTATACCATTCTCTCGAAACCCATCGACCGTTGGGAGTTTGTGCTTGGAAAGTACCTGGGCCTGCTGCTGACGACGGCGATGATCCTGGTGCTGCTGTCCTCGGTATTCCTGGCTTACCTTTACCTGATGGGCGCGCCGCTCACCGGCGCAATCTTTCAAGCGCTCTTGCTGACGCTGCTGGAAATGGTGGTCGTTACGGCGCTGGCGATCTTTTTCAGTTCGGCCAGCACGCCGGTGCTTTCGGCGGTCTTCACGTTCATGCTTTTCGGGATGGGCCAGTTGACCAAGTGGATCGTGGATTTGGGGGCGCAGGTTCAGGGGCAGGCGCCTTGGGCCAAGCTGTTCCTGAAGCTCTTCTATTACTTGATGCCGAACCTGCATAATTTCAACGTGCGGCAGGAGGCTGTGCAGGCCGCGGGGCGCGGTGAAGGCTGGGCCGTGAGCGCGGACCAGACCTTCAGCATCGCGGTGTACGCGTTCTCCTACGCGGCCGCGGTATTGCTGGCGGCGGTGCTGATTTTCCGGCGCCGCAATTTCTGATCGGCAGGACCGAGGTTTTCGCATGGAAGCTCCGGCCGAACAGGCGGCGGACCTGAAACAGGTCTACGACGCCTATCAGATGCAGGAGATCCGGGAGCGCGCGGCGCAGGTCGAGCGCATGGCATTCGCCCAGGAACTGGGCGATTGGGGCTACGTGCTTTACTTCGCGCTCTTCGCCCTGGGCGCGGCGCTGTTGGTGGGCTGGGCCTTCTGGCCCCGGCATCGCGTCCTGACGCTGCGGGGCTGGGCCGATTCCAGCGCCCTTCCCGCCGGGGTTCCGGCATTCGAACGTGCTCACGCCGGGTGCGCCGCCGCCATGCTGTTGCTGGTGCTCTGCGCGATCAGTCATCAGCGCGGCATCGACTCCGAGCGCGGCTTTATCGAAGACCGCTGGGTACGCATGGATCGCGACCTGCGCGAAGCCGAGCGCCGCGGCCCGCAAGCGGTGGAAGAAGTGGTTAAGTCGCACTACCTGTATTTGCCCGAGGGAGACGCGCTGCATTACCTTTTCCTGGGCAACGACAGCCTCGCCGCGGATGCGGTCTGGCTCACCAGCTTGCAGTACGTGTCCAGCCCGTTCCGCCGCGGGCAGAAATTCGAGATGATGTACCGCTTCTACGAGACGGTTCTGGATCTCGATCCGCGCTGGGTGACGATTCACGCGCGCGCGGGAAAGCTGCTCAGTGCGATCGATCCCGACCGCTACCGCGCCGAGCGCTTCTTCATGCGGTCGATCGCCGCCAATCCAGAAGACTGGGTGCTGCCCATGGAGGCCGGCCGGCTTTTCGTGGTTCCGCCCGAACGGCCCAGCCTGCTGCGCGATTATTCGACACGCAGCGCCAACTACTTCGAGACGGCCTTGCGGCGCGAGTCCCTTCCGGCAGAGATGCGCGTATCGCTCAAGGACATGGTCGCTCGCTTGCGTTCGGAAGGCGAGGACTACGACATCGCCGCGCAGTACTTATGGGAGGTCGCGAGCAACCGCGAAAATCCCAAGCCGTTGCGCGACAGCGCTTCGCGAGCCTGGTTGCAGGCCGAATCGTTGTTGCGCGTGCAGCGCGTGCGCGAGCGCCTGGAAGCCTTCCGCAAGTCGGTGGGGCAGGCGCCTCCCAAACTGGGCGCGCTCTTCGACCGCCCGGAGTACGACTTGGCCGACGCGTACGGCTATCCCATCGCGCTCGATCCGAAATCCGGCGAACCGTATTCTGACGGATACCGCTGCCAGCGCGCGTTACAGGCGAGCACCGTGATTCAGACGTTGATCGCGATTTACCGGCGCGAGCGGGGGCACTTCCCTCCCGATTTAAACGATCTGACCCTTTGGGTGCGCGCATACTTCAAGCCGCCCAATCACGCTACGTTTCCGATGCTGGAAGCGCTGGGCGAAGAGTTGGACTGCGCGACCAACCCGATGGGCGGAACCTGGGATTACAAACCGGACACGGGCACGATCGAGCTTCCGCCGCGCGCCAGCGCCAACCGGCTCTTTGCCAACGTGGATATGGCTCTCGACGGACAGCCGCCGTCGTTCTTCAGGTAGGCGTTCCGTAGCCGTGTGCGTGCAGGACGCGGATCGCCTCTTCCAGGTGAGCATTGGTGCGCGGCTCGGCCGCCTCGCGCGGACCCATTTCGACGGCCACGCGCCCCTTGAATCCAGCTGCGGCCATGACTTCGCGCACTTCGACGAGCGGCTGGGCTTCGAGCGGACGCTTGGCCTTTTTGTGGTCCTTCACGTGGTATTGCTTCGTGCGCGGCGCAACCATGCGCGCGGCGGCAACCGGTTCCTCGCCGCTGTGCAGGACATTGACGATATCGAAGTAGACGCCCACGCGCGGATGGTCGGTGCGCTCGATCAGACGAAACGTCTGTGCGGCGGTGTTGCGGTACTTGCTCCCCGGAATGTGTTCCACGGCGAGTTGGGTGCCGGTCTTCTGCGCGCGTTCGCCGCCGGCGCGCAGGAATTCGATGTAGCGATCGTCGTAGCCGCGCTCGTTCGCTCCGGCCCACATCGGCAGCAACAGGACGTCGCCGCCGGCGGCCGCGAGCGTTTCCAGCGCGCGGTTCAGAATGTCCAGCTCGCGCGGGAGCGCTTCAGGATCGGCCAGGCGCAGCCCCAGGTCGGGGAAGCCGCCGTAAATCGCCGAGCGTACCGGGCAGCCGGTCTTTTCGCCCAGTGCGCGCAACTCCGCGCCGAACCCCGCGCCCAGCACCGGCCACTCTTCCTTGTTCCACGCCGGCTCGATGAAGTCATAGCCCAGCGCTCGAAGCGCTTCCATCTTCGCTTCGAGCGAAGCACCCACCACGCCGCCGGCACAGGCGCCGAGTTCCATGATCCGTCTCCTATGGCGCCGAACCGCCGCCGTATCCGGACTGTTTACTGTCCTTCGCGGTAAATCTCTTCGCCCACCAGTTCGGCGACGTGAATCACGCGCCCTTCTTCGGCGGCGCGGTTAGCGGCCAGCGTGACGGCAGCGGTGATCAGCGCATCGCGGAAATCACTGCGCAGCAGCTTCGGCTGGTTGCTCGCCACGGCGCGCACGAACGCCGCGTCGATGCTGGGCTGTTCGGCCGGCGCCGGAGGCACTTCGTAGACGCCCTCGGGGCTCACCGTCAGCGTGTCGCCGTCCAGGACGGCTTTCGCGTCCTTGAGCATGAAGTACATGCCGCCTTGTCCGGCTTTGCCGGCCGCGCATCCCGTGCTGACCGTCGCCGCCGCGCCGCTCTTGAAGCGCAGCAGCACCGCCTGGCTGTCGGGGACGGTGGTGCTGGCGTCGTCGCGGTGGAGCCGCTTGAAGCTGTAGCTGGCCGCGACGGCCTCGACCTCGCCCATCGCCCAGCGCAGCAGATCGACCTGGTGCGTGGTCATTTCGACGAGTTGGCCGCCGGACTTGTCGTAGACGCGCCACCACGGCGTACCGGGGAGGCCGCCCCAACGGAAAATATGCGCGGCGCCCACTTCCTTGCCCGTGAGGAAGGCTTTCAGGCGCATCGGTCCCGGAAGGTAGCGCAGCGTGTAGCCCACCTGAGTCAGGATGCCCGCCTTCTTGATGTGCTGCCACGCCTTCTTGGCCTGATCGAGGTACAGGTTGACCGGCTTTTCGACGAAGAGATGGATGCCTTTGTCGGCGGCCAGGATCTCCACGTCGCCGTGCGCGAAGGGCGGGACGCAGACGTAGAGGGCGTCGAGTTTCGCTTCGCCGATCATTTTCTTCGCGTCGGTGTAGACGGCCGCGCCGAAGGGAGCCGCGGCCTGTTTCACGCGCGCTTCGTCGATGTCGCAGAGCGCCGCGATCTCGGCTTCGGGAATTTCCGCCAGGCGCCGCAGGTGCGCTCCGGCGATCCCGCCCGTGCCCACGAACCCGATCCGAACCGTTTTTCCGGCCATGCTCATCCCCCTTTTCGAAAGCGTTACGCTTTCAGTTTCGCCACCGACTGCCGCGCGACCAGCGTGGGTTGCAGCACCGTTTCCATGCGCATCGGCGCGGCGATGCGGCTGCGATTCACCAGGGCTTCCACCGCGAGGTAGCCCAACTCGAACGCGGGGATGCTTACCGCCGTCACCGCCGAGCCCCTGCGCGTGCCGAGCACGAAGTCGCTGAAAGCCAGGAGCGAGAAATCCTGCGGGATATGCAGTCCCATTTCGGCGGCCACGTCCAGCGCGGCCGCCGCGAATTCCTCTTCGGTCGCGTACAGCACGGTGGGGCGCGGATTCAGCGCGAGCAGCTTGCGCGCCATCTCGAGCCCGCCAGCTCGGGAAAGTTCGGCGCGCGCGATGCATTCCGGCGCGAGCTTGACGCCCGCGGCCTTGAGCGTCTCGCGCAGGCCCGTCACGCGCTCTTCGAAAAACTGGTAGCGTTCGGGCCCGGCCATCACGCCGATGCGCGTATGGCCCTGATCGATCAGATACTTCGCGGCCAAGTGCGCACCGCCTCGCTCGTCGGTGCGCACGATCAACTCCGCGCCGTCGAGCTTGCGATTGAGCGCGATCCACGGCAACGGAAGCTTGGCGCGCACGAGCATGGCGTCTTCTTCGTGGTTCGAAAAGAGGAAGAGCAGGCCCTTGGCGCCGCCGCGCTTGAGGCGGCCGAGGTGTTCGGTTTCGAGGGAATCGGCGAGCCGTCCGTTGGGGTAGGGCGTGAGCTGCAGTGAAAGCCCGTACTCCTGAACCTTGCTCATCACGCCGCTGAAGACGTACGCGAAATAGCCGATGGAGCGGTCGTGCAGCGCGGCGGCATGGGTGTCGGGAACGAAAAGGAGCATCGATCCGGCGCCGCCGGCGGGCAATGCAGCCGCGGACGCGCCGGTCCAAGCGGTCGCCTTGGCGCTTTTGGAGCGCTTTCCGCGGCGTGCCTTTTCGGGCCGGTAATTCAGCGAAGCCGCGGCCATGCGGACTTTGCGCCGCAGGTCGTCGGAAACATCCGCCGAGCCCGAGAGGACCCGCGAGACGGTGGCGGTCGAAACGCCCGCCGCGCGCGCGACGTCGCGCACCCCTGCCATGCCGCATCTCCGTAGACTGAAACTCTAAGTGCGCTAATTGTTACGGCCCGCGCGGGTTTGGCAAGTGAGGGCGGGAGCTTAACCCAAAAGCCAGTCGGCCACCGATGCATCGGAAGCGAGTTTTCGCTCGAGCTTGAGCTTTGCTTGCGCCCCGGCCGCCCGGTACGCCGCGCTTGCCGGTTCAAGGTCGAACTTCGCGCCTGCATGATGCAGGAATAGCGGGGCGGGGGCGCAGAGCGCCGCGGCGGCGGGCAGGCCGCCGGCGCGCATCAGGTGCGGGATCGAGACGCGCCAGAGGTAATCCTGCGGCGCGGACGTGTCGAGTGCGTCGAGGTCGGCCGCGACACGGGCGAGGCCTTGCGCTTGCGTGCGCGCCAGGACGCACCACAGCCCGCCCCAACGCTGCCCGGCTAAGTGAACGGCGCTCTTGTGAGTGCGCGCCCAAGCGGTTGCCGTCAACAGGTCCTGCACGCGATGGCAGACCGAAGCAGGGTTGTAGGTCAGTCCGTGCGAAATCCCCGAGGGACGCTTGGGCAAGCCGCGCGCAGCCTCGAAAGTATCGACGGCCAGGACATGCGCTCCGCGCTGAAGCAATGCGGCCGCCATCGCGCCGGGCGTGCCGGCCACCGGATCGACGCACGCCGAATGCCCGTACGGATGCACCAGCACCACCCAAGGGGCGCGCGCCTTGGGCGCGGGCGGCTGTAGCCAGAGTGCTTGTACGAGGTCGCCTTCACCGCGCCGTGTGAGCAAAACGCGTGTCCACCCACGCACTCGCTTGCCCTGGAACGAAGCGAAGGGTTCCAGCCGTGCTTGCACGGCTTCGGGCCGAGGCGCAGACGCTTTCAGTAACCCATCGAACAGGGGCTGGTGTTTGCCTCTGAATTTCAGGAGCGCGGCGGGTGTTTTGGGTAAGGGACCGCGTCGAATGGCCGTTCGTGTCCAGGACTCCGCCAACGCGGATTCTTTCAGCGCGCACGCGGGCAGCTTGTCGTTGGGAAAAACGCGCAACCGTTTGAGGGGCTCGGCTTGGAAGGGCCGCTCACGGGCGTAGGCCGGATCGTCAATGCCGAACCAGAGCCGCCCCAGCCAGCCGTACAGCGCCTCGCGGCTGGCGCGATTGTAGTTGTGCCCGGCGTGCTGGTGATAGCCTTCGGCCCGCCGCGCCGCATCCTTACCGTATAGCCGGTAAACCTTGCGGATGGCCGGCAGCTCGTGGCTGGGCACGTCGGCGGTCCAGTCTCCGGTACAGCTTACGACCAGCAGAGGTCGCGGCGCGATCAAGGCCGTGATCTCGATGTTGTTCGTGCCGATGCGCAGCAGCGGCGCATTCTCGCAGAGGCAGCCGCCTTGCATGGTTCCGCTGACCATCACCACCGGCGCGGCGGCGCGGATGCGTTCGTCGATGGCGGCCAGCAGAAAGGTCTGCGAACCGCCGCCGCTGGCGCCCGTGCAGGCCAAGCGTTCGGGATCGACTTCACGCCGCGCAAGCAGGAAGCCGGCCGCGGCGATGCTGTTCAGCGTCTGCAGGCCCAGGATCGAGAACCCGCTCAAGGCCAGCTCTTCGACGCGATCGGCTCCGAACCGGTGCTGGATCTGCAGCGCGTCGTTGTAGCCGAGCATGTCGTAGGCGAAGGCCACGCCGCCGCGCAGCGCGACGTTGATGCACAACCCCGGCATGGAATCGTCTTCCGGGCCGCGGTTCACCAGCCGGCCTTCCTTCCAATGGCCATGCGGCACCAGGAGGGCGGGGCAGGCGCGGCGCTGCATTGGTAGCGGGTGCGGGCGGTACACGTTCCCGGTCACAAGCAGTCCGGGGAAACTCTCGAAGTATACGTTTTCAATGGCGTACCCGTCGCACAACGTGGTTCGGGTTACGTGCGGCTTCAAAGGTGCGATAGGCGGCGCGGGCCAAACCCCCAGCGCCAGGCGAAGCTGCGCGACCAGGTCCGAGCGGCGCCGCTTCCATTCGGCCAGCGTGCGGGGCGGCTCGAAGCGAAACGGATAATCGAGATGCCGGATTTGCAGCAAGCGGTGGTCGGCAGCAGGTACGGATGGAGCAGCCATGCGAGGACTCCTAGAGGCGCGTGCGAACGGAGCGTGATGCGAAGCGGTTCTACCCGTGCGCGCATTCGTGGCAAGGTGCTCGCCGGAAAGCGGCGGCGCCGCTATAAAGCGGCCATGTCCAATGCATCGGTGAATTACTTCGTGACGTGCGCCAAGGGCCTCGAAGAGGTCGTGGCCGACGAGTTGCGTGCGCCGGCGATCGGCGCGGAGTCGATCGAGCCCGGCAGTTCGGGCGTCTATTTCTCGGGTGACCGTGCGACGGGCTACCGCGCGAACCTCTGGTTGCGCTGCGGCGTGCGCGTGCTCCAGGAACATGCGCGCGCGACGGTGATCGGTTCGGAAGAACTGTACGAATGGGCGCGTGGCATCGACTGGCCGGCGTTGATGAAAGTCGAGCAGACCTTCAGCGTGGACGCGCGGGTTTGGGACAGCGCGGTCACGCACAGCAAGTACGCGGCGCTGACAATCAAGGATGCGCTTTGCGATACCTTTCGCGATAAGAAAGGTGCGCGCCCGGATGTGAATGTGCATCACGCGGATCTGCCGCTTTTCCTGTACCTGCACCGCGATGTGGCGGTGTTGTACCGAGACATGAGCGGCACGACGCTGCATAAGCGCGGTTACCGCGACGCGCTGCATAAGTCCTCGCTGAACGAGTGTGTGGCCGCTGGGATGCTCTTGATGAGCGGATGGGACGGAACGACGCCGCTTCTGGATCCGATGTGCGGCAGCGGGACGCTGGTGATCGAGGCCGCTTGGCTGGCGATGCGCCGCGCACCCGGGTTGCTGCGGGATGTCTTCCCGCTGATGCGCTGGCCGGATTTCGACAAGAAGGCTTGGAAGGAAGTCCGCGCGGCCGCGGAAGCAGTCGCCTTGCAGGAGCCGCCCGCGCTGCTGATGGCCAACGACATACACGGCGGCGCACTATCGCTGGCTAAGAAGGACGCGCGCTCGGCGGGCGTGGAGCGCTTCATTCGCTTCAGCAATAAGGATGTGGCGCACTACACGCCGCCGGAGAAGCCGAAGCTGGTGGTGAGCAATCCGCCTTGGGGCGAACGTTTGCAGCCGGCGGATCTGGAGGCGGATTGGAAAGCGCTGGGCCGGTTTCTCAAGGGGCACTGCGGCGATGCGGACGCGTGGATCCTTTCGGGCAACGCCGAGATCACGCGGCATCTGGGGCTCAAGTCAGAGCGGAAATACCCGATTCGCATCGGACCGGTGGATGCGCGCGTAATCCACTACCGCATCCTGCCGCCTCGCAAGGCTCCTGAAGTCAGCTCTTGAGCAGGCGCTTGGCTTCTTCGGCGGCTTCGGTTCCGGCGTGGTTCTGAATCAGGTCTTCCAACACCGGGCGCGCCTGGTCTTTCAATCCGTTGGCCAGGTAATTCTTCGCGGTCTTCAGCTTACGTACGGCATCGCGTTCGTTCGCTTTGGATTCCAGCGAGGCCATGAGCGTTTTGTCGGCGCGAATTTTGGCAGCGGCTTCGGCGGCGCTCTTTGCATGCGCCGTATCCGGATACGCCTGAACCACCTTGTCGTAGGCTTCAAGCGCGCGAAGGTAAGCTTTGTCCGCTTCGAACTTGCGGGCTTGGGCTATCGCCGCTTCGGCCGAGGCTTCGGCTTCCTGCTTTGCGACGCCGGCCTTGATCGCCGGATCGTTGACGAGGGCATTCATGCGCTCTTGGGCCTGTTGTCCGGCGGGAAGCCCCTGGAAACGCTTCGAAGTCTCGCGGAAGGCCGCGATCGCCGCGGCATGCTGGCCTTGCTTGGCTTGCGCTTCGGCGCCTTCAAGGGCCGTGCGCGCTTCGGCGTCGATCTTGGCGCGCAGTTCAAGCGCCTGCTTCACTTCGGGCGCATCGGCAGGGAGGTTCGGCGCGTCTTCCGTCAGCTTGAAGACTTCGGCGAAGCGTTGCGCATCGGCGGCTTTGGCCGCCGCATCGACCTTGGGCTTGAATTCCGCCAACCGTGCGCGCTCCACGCGGTGGAGTTGGTCGTACAGCCATTCGAATATGAGCTTTTTGGCTTTCGGGCCAATGCTGTGCCCTTGCCCTTCCATCTTATGAAAGACCACACTGCGGTAGCCGGCCTTCTTTAGATTGGCTTCGGCCGTGACGCCATCGGGTCCCAAGTTGGCGAGGTTCCACTCGCCGTCGCCGACTTCGATGAACCAGGGGAGGTCGAGCGGG
The DNA here is from genome assembly GCA_015075375.1 of Planctomycetota bacterium. Taxonomy (GTDB): domain Bacteria; phylum Planctomycetota; class SZUA-567; order H5-PLA8; family H5-PLA8; genus H5-PLA8. The sequence continues at coordinate 125,776 of JABTUM010000002.1, forward strand.
TAACGCTTGTCGGGAACGATCATGCTCCAGCAGTTCGCGCCGGTCAGGAATACGCCGCCGGTAAACGGACTCTTCGGAGCCTTGCGATCTTGATACAGCCAGAGGTAGGTCCATGCGCACGCTCCGCCGGCCGAGAAGCCATTCAAGTAGACACTGGACGTATCGATGCTGTAGGCGGCGAAAACCTCATCCAGTATCGCGTCGATTTTTTTGCCGGTAGCCTGCTCGCTGCGCGTCCAGTTGCCGTGGTTGAAGGTGGGCGCGACGACGATGTACTCGCTGCCGCTTAGCTTACGTCCTCCGTCCAGCGCCGTGCCGTCGGGATTCCACATCGTCGCGAAGTGCTGCCCGTTGCCTCCCGAACCGTGAATCGAGAAGAGCAGCGGGTACTTGCGTTCGGGCTTGTAATCGCCCGGGACTTTCATCCAGTACTCTTGTCCAGGATCGTCTTTAAGCGTGAGTTTGAAATGCCCCGTCTGTGCGGCCCATGTGGACGGGATCGCACAAAGGCACAGAAAGCTCCAAAGCACCGGACGCGTATGCAACATCGGTTGGTCCTCGTGTACTTAAATCGTTCTGGATAGCACAGCCGAACCTTCACTCAAGCATTCGGCTTGCTTGGATGACGTATTCACCGGGAAGTTTGCCGCACTTAAATGAGTTAACCTTTTTGGGGTGATTCTTTTGCATTTGGCTCTAAGGGTGTGTCATTTTGACTTGACGAGACGCGAATGAGGTGAATGAAGAGAATCTAAGTGCACGATTAAAGCCTTTCTAAATATGAGTTTACATATTAGTACCGCGCTTGGTGCGCTGGTACGAAGGTTGTTAGGTATTCCATGGCAAGTTAAGGAGGAAATGAGATGCGAGCCGACAAATTTACGATCAAGGCCCAAGAGGCGATTCAGGATGCGCAGCAGTTGGCGCTGAAGAGCGAGCATCCGGAACTTACGACGACCCATTTGCTCGCGGCGTTGCTGGGGCAGGACGGCGGGTTGGTTTCGCCGCTGCTTCAGAAGATCGGCGCCGATCCGAGCCGCTTGAAGACCGAGGTGATGCTGAAGCTCGACAAGATGCCACGGCAGTCCGGGGAACCGCATCCGAGCGCGGCGTTGCAGAAGGTTTTGGCGCTGGTTGAAGACGAAGCCAAGAAGTTGAAGGACGATTACGTCAGTACCGAGCACCTGTTGCTGGCGCTGGTGGCTGCGAAGGACGAAACGGCGCGACTACTCACGGATGCGGGGGTTTCGCGGGATGGCATCCTTAAGGGATTGCAGGCGTTGCGTGGCAGCCAGCGAGTCACCAGCGCAACGCCCGAGGCTCAGATGCAGGCGCTGGAGAAGTACGGGAAGGATCTGACGGAGCTGGCACGGAAGGGCAAGCTGGATCCGGTGATTGGGCGCGACGAAGAGATTCGACGCGTGATGCAGGTGCTCTCGCGGCGCACCAAGAACAATCCGGTGCTGATCGGGGAACCCGGGGTGGGCAAGACGGCCATAGCCGAGGGGTTGGCGCGGCGCATCGTGGCCGGCGACGTGCCCGAAGGCTTGAAGGACAAGCAACTCGTGGCGCTGGACTTGGGCTCGCTGATCGCGGGCACCAAATTCCGCGGCGAGTTCGAGGAGCGCTTGAAAGGGGTGATCCGCGAAGTCGTGGAGAGCGACGGGCGGGTGATCCTGTTCATCGACGAACTGCATACGATCGTGGGCGCGGGCGCGGCGGAAGGCGCGGCGGACGCGGCGAACATGCTCAAGCCGGCGCTGGCGCGCGGCGAGTTACGCTGCATCGGCGCCACGACGCTGGACGAATACCGCAAGCATGTCGAGAAGGACGCGGCGTTGGAGCGGCGTTTCCAGCCGGTCATGGTCAATGAGCCTTCGGTCGAGGATACGATCGCGATTCTGCGCGGCTTGCAGGAACGGTACGAGGTTCACCACGGCGTCCATATTACCGACGGCGCGTTGGTTTCGGCGGCGACGTTATCGCAGCGCTACATCGCCGACCGTTTCCTGCCCGACAAGGCCATCGACTTGATCGACGAAGCCGCCAGCGCGCTGCGCATCGAGATGGACAGCATGCCCAGCGAACTGGACCGCCTGAACCGCCGCATCATGCAGCTCGAGATCGAGCAGACGGCGCTAAAGCGCGAGAAGGACAAGGCCAGTACCGAGCGGCTGGAGAAGCTGGTGAAGGAGCTTTCCGAATTACGCGAGCAGGCTCAAGGGTTGCAGGCGCGCTGGCAAAACGAGAAGGACGTGATTCTCAAGATCCGCAAAGACAAAGAGCAGATCGAGGCGTTGCGTCACGACGAAGAACTGGCCACGCGGCAGGGCAAGCTGGAGCGCGCGGCGGAGCTGAAGTACGGGAAGATTCCCGAACTGGAGCGGAAGATCGCCGGTCAGCAGGACGCGCTGAAGAAGCTTCAGGGCGGCGGGGCGCTGCTGAACGAGGAAGTCAACGACGAGCATGTGGCGAAGATCGTTTCGCGCTGGAGCGGAATCCCGGTTACGCGGCTGCTGGAAAGCGAAAAAGCCAAGCTGCTGCGGATGGAAGACAACATCCGGCAGCGCATGGTCGGGCAGGACGAAGCGGTGGAAGCAGTTTCCAACGCGGTGCGCCGTGCGCGCGCGGGTCTGGCCGATCCGAACCGCCCGCTGGGCAGCTTTTTGTTCCTGGGACCGACCGGCGTCGGCAAAACCGAACTGGCCAAGGCGCTGGCCGAATTCCTCTTCGATTCCGAGCAGGCGCTCGTGCGCATCGACCTGAGTGAGTACATGGAGAAGCACAGCGTAAGCCGCCTGATCGGCGCGCCGCCGGGCTACGTCGGATACGACGAAGGCGGGCAGCTCACCGAATCCGTGCGCCGCCGACCGTACAGCGTGGTGCTGTGCGACGAAGTGGAAAAAGCTGCGCCGGAGGTGCTGAATGTATTCCTGCAGCTTCTCGACGACGGGCGCCTCACCGATGGGCATGGCCGTACGGTGGACTTCCGCAACACGATCGTAATCTTCACCAGCAACCTGGGCAGCCAGTATCTGCTGGAGATGGAAGACGATGCGAAGGCCAAGACGCTGGTGCTGGAGGCCGCGCGGATGCACTTCCGCCCAGAGTTCCTGAACCGGTTGACGGCGCAGATCGTATTCGGACGGCTGGACCGGCGGCAGATCCTGAAGATCGTGGAGATCCAACTCCAGCAACTGCAGCATCGCTTCGACGAGAAGAAGCTGAAGCTGACCCTGGATCGCGAGGCCAAGGAGTACCTCTGCGGCATCGGTTACGATCCGGCTTTCGGCGCTCGGCCGTTGAAGCGAGCGTTGGAGCTGCATCTGGTCAACCCGCTTGCTCGCGAACTCCTGGCAGGCGGCTACGCCGACGGCGGCTCGATTCATGTGAGCGCCGCGCCGAACGGTGAGGGGTTGATCTTCGGGAAGAGCTAGGCACAGGCGATTTCGGAATGCGGATTGAACGGCAAGGCTACGGCCCTGGGCATCCCGACACACTGCCTTAAGGTGTGGACGGATACGATTCAATTCGAGTGGGTGCGGTAGGTTTTGTGAAACGCGGAGCGCATGACGTCGCAGTTCTCAGACTCCAATGCTCACGCGCAAACGGGCCGTTGACTACCGGCGCCGCTGGGCATTGATGGATCGCTTTCGTATAGAAGAAGTCATGGCTCGCACGCCTGCCGTGCGGCTTTCGAGTTTGGCCCGTATCGTGGCGATGGCGGATCGTCTGGGACTGCTTCCTCGTTCGAATGCTGATCGCCGCCGCTGGGCACTCCTGCGCGGTTCTCGCGAACGACCGTCTGAACGCTTTCTGGTCTCCCCGCAGTACCTGCAGGCCTTCCTCGATTGGCGCTCAACTTCTCGCGCAGTGTGGTGTATCTCATGAACCGTGAATGGTGAATGGATGCCGGTCGTCCCGCTTTCGGACAGGGAGCTTTCGAACATGCTGCGTGGAGTCATGCTGGTTCTCGGACTGTACCTGGCGATGGCCGTGGTAGCCGCGGAGGAAGAACCTACGGCCGTGGTTCAGGATTTCGAACAAGCGTTCGAGATCGGCAAATGGCCGCCGGAAAAGCCGGGTGAGATCGCCTTCTCGAAAGAATGGAAGGCCGACGGCGAGCAGTCGCTGCGCATCGACGCTGGACTGATGGCGGCGTTGAGCACGCTGAAGCTGAAAGATTGGAACGGGTACACGGCGCTGCGCATTCGCGTTAACAATCCTACCGGCAAGACGGTAAGCATCGGATTCGAATTGCAGGATCAGCACGGGCAGTTTCACGAGCGCCACCAGAACGGATTTGGCGTGCTGCCCGGGGAGCACACGATCGAACTGAATTTCAGCGGGGGCTTGTGGCGCGGCGAAGAGAACAAGCCGTACCGGGGCAAGATCAAAACGCCCATCGACGTGGGCCGCATCACGCGGGTGAGCTTCACCAACGGGGGAGAGGGCGCCATCTTCCTCGATCGGATTCAAGTCGTGAAGCTGAAGAAGCTCGAAACGCCCGGCGGATTCGCGTTCGACTTCGGGAAATCCGAGCATCAGGTGATGGGCCAGTATACCGGCGTGCACGAGAACACGAAGTATGACGAGGCGCGGGGCTACGGCATGTTTGGCGAGCGGCCCTCGGCGCTCAACAAGGTCACGTCCTATCCCACGCCGCTGCTGGGCGACGGTCTGGGGTTCAACGGGGGCGGCTTCCGCGTCAAATTGCCCGGCGGAGATTACTTGGGATGGGTGGCTTTCGAACGCAGCGGATTCTGGGAAGACGAGCATTGCGAGTACCGGCACGCGGCGTTGAAGGCGAATGGCGCGACGGTGCACGAGCACGACTTTGCGCTCAGTGCGGCTCATTTCCTGCTTCAAGACACGGAAATTACGGACCTCGCGCAGGTATCCGAAAAGCTGATCTGGCCGGCGTCGGGCATCGCCACCTTCAAGTTCAAGGCGGCGCAGGGCGAGAACACCTTCACGCTCGACGTAACGGATTCGCAACGCTTGCCGCTGCGCGTCGCGGGCATGGTGCTCGCTCCGGACACGCCCGAAGGCCAGGCGTTTCTGGACGCGCATGTGGCGCTGCAGAAGAAGACGATCGCGACGATCTACGCGCCGCAAGACCGCGGCCGGCGCAAAGACCGATCGGCGCCCGCCAAGCCTTTGGTTGCCGAGCCGCTCGAACCCGGAGCGCAGATGTATCCGCGCGACTGGCCGTCGAAGCCCGAAGGCGCGCCGATTCCCGAATTGACGGCTGTGACCGGGCAGAAGGTGACGGTGCAGTTGGGGGTTTACGCCACCAAGGAGTTGGCGCTGACGGCGAGCGGTTCGGCGCTTAAAGGACCCGGCGAGCTTCCCGTACCGCAGGTCGCGCACGGGCGCTACATGCCGCAACGGACATACGGCGTAGGGGCGGTTTGGCTGGATGTGAATCACTTCCGGCCCGAACCGAATTTCTCGTGCGGTCCCGAGGTCAGCCGACCGGTGTTGTTCGAGTACGACGTGCCGGCCGATGCGAAGGCCGGCGTTTACACGGGCACGGTGACGTTGGCGGGCGGCGGCGAGAAGCTGGACCTGCCGGTCAAGCTGAACGTCGTGGCCGTGAAGCTCGCCGGGATACCGCGACCGGTAGGTTTGTTCAAGAACGCGTTGCCTTTCGGTCCGGAGACGGTGGGCGAAGAGACGTGGTGGAGTTTGCAAGAGAGCCTGCTGCAAGAACAAGGCCGCGCAGGCCTGACCTGCACTTCGGGAGGGCCCGGACTCGATATTCGCTTGTCGAACGGAAAGATGGAAGGCACCGCGGCGGTTAAGTATCTCAAGCTGGCGGCAAAGTACGGGATGGATAAAGGCTTTACGAATTACGGCGGATATACGAACCGCCTGCATCAAGGTGCGGGCGATCCACAGGCGCTGGCGGCTGGGATGAAGGCCTTCGAGCAGGAGCACGGACTGCCCCCGTTTTTCTGGTACAGCTACGACGAACCCGGGACCGACGCGGAGAAGCAGCGCGTGCTGGCTTACCTGGCGCCATACACGAAGGCCGGACTGCGCACCATCGGTTACACGAGTGTCCATCGCGGCGACAAGCTGTGGGAGGAGTTGGTTGCGAACAGCTACGCACCGGCGGTGAATATTCATGATGCGAAGTGGCTGCAGGAGATGAGCGCGGCGGGCAAGCATCCGTGGGTTTACAACAACGGCTTGGGCCGCTACGGGCAGGGGATTCACCTTTGGCGGAATTTCAAGCTGGGCGCAGAAGGCCGGATGGACTGGATCGGCATTTTCACGCAGGGTTTCGCGTTCCATAATCTGGACAGCCGCGAGCCTTCGTATCCGTGCTTTCTGGTGCATGAGAAGCTGGGCGCCCTGAAGACGCCGGCATGGCTGGGCGTGCGCGAAGGATTGCTGGACGCGCGCATTCGATACACGCTGGAGCAGGCCGCGAAGCCGGACGATCCGGCGCTGCAGGGGTGGAGCGTCGAAGGATACCGCGCGGACGAGGGGAAGTGGACCGACGAAGCGCTCGCGCAGTCGCGGATGGCGATGCTGAAGCGGCTGCAAGAGTTGGGGAGGTAGGGGGCGATGGCCGCCCGTTTTCATGTCTTCGGCGGGAAGTCAGATGAACTCCCAGTTTAGTTCTTTACGCTGAAGCCATGGCCGCGTTCCAAAGGACCACCTGGTTTCGTTAATCCATTTGACGATCATTTCGCGAGCTTCACCGGATGATGTTCGATCCCAATGCGGGTAATCCGGTTCGCGCAGGAGCCACTGGTAGAGCTCATCCCATGCCGTCTTGAGGGCATTGTGCTTGCTGATTTGCCAATTACTCTCGTGATACAGCTTATGAATCTGGAGGCGCAGAAGAGCCATTTCGAATTCTTCCGATTCTACATTTGGCCCCACAGGCTCTTGCCTCATGGCATACAAGACAGCTCTTAAATAGTAGGAGTTGAGATCGGCCAGAAGAAATCGATCGGCTCGATGGGCGTCAATCCAGGCATACAATCGGTCCCACCGCACTTGGAGGTAATCGGCTCTTGCGCGTGAGGAACGCGCTTCGCGCTGGGCAGCTTCAAAGCGCTTGCGTAATTCGACAAGGTATGGGTTGGCCATTGCAATTCCCTCCGCACGGTTCGCGAGATTGGGGACTAAAATGCAAACTGCGGAATGTCCTCCAAATGTCCGAACTTGGCCCACCAATCCCAAATCCAGCCGCGAACGGCGAACAACGCCTCGGTTCCATTCTTGCGGTTCCAATGTTCCAGTTGGGATTCGGTTTGCGCCCAAGCCTGCAGGGTCATCCAGGAAGTTTCGTAGCGATCTTGCTGATCACGCAGGCGCTCGAGCGTCCGCGACTGGTAGGCTATTCGGCGCAATGCCAAATGCTCTTGAAATCGACCGTGGATAAGATCCGGACCGCTGTCGTCGTAGGTGAGCGCTGCGGCAAAATGACGGAGTACCAAGGGTCCTGGTATGCCGGCAAACGCATCGGCTGGTTCTTGCGCTAACCACCAGGCTTCCAATCGCAACCAGCGCTGAATAAGTCGGTCGGTCTCACGCCTGAGTCGCTCGCATTCGCCCTCCAACTTTCGAACTTCGGAGTGCCATTGAGGCCGGGCGGATGCGGACATGTCGCGCCTCCTGATTGTGTGTGGGTTTATCGTTTCATGTCTTGCACCTGTGCATAAGTAATCCCATAGACAGGGTGTCTGTCAACGCTTCGCTTTAATTATCGGACGTTTTTTGCGTTTAATTCTAACTCGCGCGTCGGGCACCGGACGATCACGAGTCATCCAGTTTGCGGCGCAGCTTTTGAGCCTTGTGAATCTGCTTCCAGCGGCGCTTTACGTTCAGCGCCAATTGGGGATCGGCTTGGCGTTCCTGAAATGCGGTCTCGCGACGCAGCTTTTCGAAGTTGGACCAGCGTCCGAGTTCGAGTTGTCCGCCTTCCAGGGCGGCTCGGACCGCGCAGCCAGGTTCGGCCTGGTGCCGGCAGTCGCGAAAGCGGCATTGCAGAGCGAGCGCTTCCACGTCCTGGAAGGCATCGCCGATGCCGCCACCCTCCGCGAGACCCAGTTCGCGCATTCCGGGCGTGTCGATCAGCAGCGCGCCGCCGGGCAGGCGGTGCATCTGGCGTGCGGTGGTGGTGTGGCGGCCCTTGTCGTCGTTGCCGATGGAGCGGACTTCGGCCGCGGCGCTTCCGAGCAGCCGGTTGACGAGGGTGCTCTTGCCCACGCCGGACGAGCCCAGCAGCACCGCAGTGGCGCCCGGGGTGAGCCAGGCGGCAAGCGCGTCCAAGCCGGAGCCGCTCACCGCGCTGAGCGCCACGGCGCAGACGCCGCAGGCGCGTTCGACCTCCGCCGCGGCGTGCTCGGGATCGGGATGCAGATCGGCCTTGGTCAGGGCCACGACCGGATCGGCGCCGCTTTCGGCGGCCAGCGCCAAGTAGCGTTCGAGCCGGCGCGGGTTGAATTCCTGGTTCAGCGAAGTGGCTAGGATTGCCACGTCCACGTTGGCCACGATGGGCTGCACGCCGCCACGTGCGGCGGGAGCGCGGCGAACGAAAACGCCGCGGCGTTCGAAGACGCGCTCTATGCGTGCGTGCCCTCCGCCGGGCACGAGGCTCAATTCCACCCAGTCGCCTACGACCGGGCGTACGTGTACATCGTATTCGGCCTCGGCCTTCAGCCTGCCGGATAGCTCGGCCTTCGCCGCGCCCTCCGCGCCCGCGATTTCGTACAACGTCCGGTGTTCGGCGACGATCCGGGCCAAGCGGCCCGGCAGCGTCCGCTCCCCAGTCGTTTGTGCATCAAAGAACGGATTCCAGCCCCACGCTTCCATGCTTTCGTTCACGCTCGGTGCTCCGCTTAGCGATTGATGAATCGCACGCAAGCATGCCCGCGCCGCGAGCCGACGCTCACGAAGGACGTGAGAGTTCGGCGCGGACGCGTGCAAGCGTGCGTGCAGTCAGATCGGAGAGAAGCGGAACCGCCGGGCGAGCGCGCCCGGCATGCGAAAGCGTGAGCTTACGCTTACGAGGCGTGCCCTGCGCCGGCGGGTCCGCGGACGTCAGTCGCGAGTTTGTTCATGATTTGGACCCTCCGGGGTGGGTCTTCGCATCAAGCGAAGGAAGTGCGGGAACTAAACCACATGTTCGTGCGTTGTCAACTCGGCAGGTTCGTGCGCGTACAAATGTTTCGCGAGTTCCACGAGTTTGGCGTCCCGCCAGCGTTCGAGTTCCGCCACGCCGCGGCCGGCGAGGTGCGCGTCCATCTGTTCGAGCACCTCGCGCTTCGCGGCTTCGGGCACGCGGTCCCAGCGTGCCAGATCGGCCATGTAAACTTCCAGTGCGGGGCCGAGGTGCTCGAAGAAGTTGCGATATCCGCCGGGGCCGCCAGCGAGATGGTAGGTGAGGTGCTGGCCCATGAACGCCCAGCGCAGGCCCGGCCCGGCGCAGAGGGCTTTGTCTACGTCTTCCAGACTTGCGACGCCGCGCGCGACGAGGTCGATGGCTTCGCGCCAGACGGCCGTTGCCAGGCGATTGGCGAGATGGCCGGGAACTTCCTGGTTGAGCGTGACGGGGACTTTGCCGAGCGCGGTGTAGAGTTCGTGCGCTTTGCGCAGGCTTTCGGCCGCGGTACGCGGCCCGCCGACCAGTTCGACAAGGGGAATCAGGTGCACGGGATTGAACGGATGCGCGATCAGGAAGCGTTCTGGATGGGTCCAGCTTTCCTGCATGCGGCTGGCGAGCAGGCCCGAAGTGCTGCTGGCGACGAGGGCGTCCGCGGGCGCAAAGCGTTCGATGGTCTCGTGCGCCGCGCGCTTGACCGCGTAATCCTCGAGCACCGACTCCTGCACGAAAGCCGCGTTCGCCAAGGCGGAATCCGGATCCGGACAGAGATGGATGCGTTCGATGGCGGCAGGCGCATAAACGTCTTCCCAAGAGGTGAGGATGCGAATGGCCTTCTTGCAGCCGGAGGCCAGCGCTTCGGCGCTGCGGTCGTATAGGCGTACGTCCAGGCCTCGGGCGGCGAAGAGCGCGGCCCAACTGGCGCCAATGGTGCCGGCTCCAAAGACGGTGACCGATCGGATCGGGGCGGAAGGCATGGGGCGGCTCCTTAGAATGCGACTTGGTTTTTGCCCTTTAATTCGAGCATGCGTCGCGCCTCTTCGGGCCGCGCAATTTCGAGCGAAAGCGAATTCAGAATGCCGTGTATCTTGCGCACCTGGTCGGCGTTGGAGCGCGCCAGTTCGCCCGGACCGAGGTATAGGCTGTCTTCGAGGCCCACGCGTACGTGGCTCCCGCGCAGCGCTCCGGCGGTGGCGAGGGGCATCTGATGCCGCCCCGCGCCCAGGACCGACCAGTGGAAGGCGTTGCCGAACAGGCGTGCGGCGGTCTGCGCCATGAAATTCAGGCATTCCATATCGGGCCCGATGCCGCCCAAAATGCCGAAAATGGTTTGGATGAAAATAGGCGGCCGGACGAGTTTGCGATCCAGAAAGTGAGCTAAATTATAGAGGTGTCCCGTGTCGTAGCATTCGAATTCGAATTTCGTGCCGCAGCCTTCACCCAGTTCTTTCAAGATCCGTTCGATGTCGGCAAAGGTATTCTTGAAAATGAAGTCCTTGCTGCCGGACAGGTAGCCTTGTTCCCAATCGTGCTTCCATTCCCTGGGCTTTTCGAGCATCGGGTAGAGCCCGAAGTTCATGGAGCCCATATTCAGCGAACACATCTCGGGCTTCGCGCGCAGCGCCGCTTGCAAGCGGTCGGTGACGGTCATGTTCTGCCCACCGCCGGTGGTGATGTTGATGACGGCGTCGGTGGCGCGTTTGATCTCGGGGAGGAATGCAAAGAAGGCGTCCGGGTCGGGGGAGGGGCGCCCGTCGAGCGGATCGCGCGCATGGAGGTGCAAAATGGAAGCCCCGGCCTCGGCGGCGGCGATGGCTTCGGACGCGATTCGTTCGGCGCTGACCGGCAAATGCGGGGACATGCTGGGCGTGTGGACGCTGCCGGTGATGGCGCAGGTGACGATGACGGGGCGGGGGGGCATGACCGGCCTCCAGGGTTTCTTTACAAGAAACACTGTATCTTAAAAAGAAACGATGTCAAGGGGGCGGCTGCTCGAAAGATTACGCTTCGCCTGCAAGGATCAGCGTTTTTTGGAGCGTTTGGGCTTGGCGCCGGCCGGTTCGTCTTGCACGAAAAAGTCCAGGTAGCGGACGGTCTTCGAACCCAGGGCGCGGGCGGTATGCGGGAGGCGCGGGTTGAAGTAGAGCGAATCGCCGGGCTCGAGCACCATCGTGTCGGTCTCGATGGTGAATTCCATGCGCCCTTCGAGCATGTAGAGGAATTCCTCACCGCCGTGCTGGAAGGTGCCGGGCGGGTCGGTGGGCTTCATGGTGAGCAGGAAGGGCTCCATGGTTTTGCCGGGCATGGCGAGGGCCAGCGCTTCGTAAGCGTACCCGAACTGCGAACCGTCGCGGGTGATCCGTTCGCCTTGGCCTTTACGGGTGAGGACGTAGTTCGGGCGGTCGTTCGATTCGCTGAAGAACTCGGCCAGCGGCACCTGTAGCGCGTCGCCGATGCGCAGCACGGTGGAGATGGGCGGCGAGATCAGCCCGTTTTCGATCTTCGAAAGGGTACTTTTGGTGAGGCCCGCGCGTTCGGCGGCCTCGGCGAGGCTGGAGCCTTTTTTCTGGCGCCATTTGCGGATGTTCGCGCCGACGGTTTTCTCGTCCATGCGCGCCAGTATACGGCGGACCGCGGCGCTTGCCCGCGCCGGAAACGGAAGCTACCGCGCGGCCAGAATGTCCCGAGCCGCGCGCGCGACGCGCCGGCGCAGTGTGTAGCCGCCGATCATCCCCAGCGCGCCGAATATCCCGAGCGGCACGCTCCAATCCATGAGGCGTCCGCCCACGAAGCCCGGCCAGATGCTGCCGAAGCGGATGGCAACGGCCAAGGCCATGCAGGCCGGTGAGGCAGTGGCGACCCATCCGGCCGCTATCAACGTGCTGCGCGCGAGCATGCTCGTGAGCCCCAGCAGTTCGGCATGCACCAGCCCGAGTACCGCACCGTAAAAAATCCAGGCGACGATCAAGGGGGCGAGCCAGATCGATACTTCCCAGACGATGCCCACACCGGGCGTGGCGACCATGATCCCGAATGCCGAGCCCAAGGCGATGACGATGACGAGCCACTCGGCGAGCGAGCATTGAAGGCGCCGAAACAAAAGATGCCCGAAATACAGGCCCAAGCCGGCGGCGACGGCCACGTTGGCGGCGCTGCCGATGGCTTGGAGCCAGGGCGTGAGAATAAAGAGGTTAGCCAAGGTGAAGAAAAGCCCGAGCGTGACGGCCCAGCGGAGCTTGCCCATATCGAAGCCCACCCGCTTCGCGCGGATCGAGCGGTTCGTGAGCGGTACGGTCAAGGCCGCAGCTTGCTCGCTCATTCGCGCAGTTCCTCGGCGGGCGGCTGCTCAGGCTTAGCGGGCGGCAGGCGGAATACGGAGTCGTCGGCCGGGGCAATGGAACTGTTGAGCGTGGGCTTGCCCGACATCTTCAATTTTTGAAGCGCAGCCTCGGGAACGTGCTCGTTGCTCCAGTGGTTGTAACCGCCGTCGTCGTGTCCGTCGGCTCCCACGCCGTAGATGCGCAACAAGCCCGGATGGAGCGGGGGTTCTTCCGGCGCATTGGGAAATTGCCGCACGAAGCCCAAGGGGTCGGTGCGCCAGCGCAATGGCATTCCATTGATTGAATCCGTGGGCACACGTTCGAGGTACTGGGGCACCAGATCCTCGATCCGTTCGGGATCGCGCCCGTGCTCTATGCGGAATTCGAGCACCGCGAGCGCGGTGTCGGCGGCGAGGGCTTGGTCGGCGGAACGAATGTAACTGTCGGCAAAGCGTTCGATGACCGGAATCAGCAACCGAGTGAGCGCGGTGGGGCCGTACGATTGTTCGTTAAGGAGTCGGTCTACGGTTCCGGGCTCGATACGCTTGCCGGCTTGTAGCTTCGCAAGCATGAAGCCGTAGATATTCTCCATCGCTTGGCGTTCGGATCCGTACCAGATGGACCAAATGCCTCCGGCGCGGGGCACGGGGAGGCCTAAACCCGCGGCCGCGGGACTCACGTTCATCGAAAACAGGCCGTCGAAGGTGTACATGCCGAACCTGGATTCGCCGTCCAGCATGCGCGCCGCACGTTCCAGGGGCTGGCGCTTTAAAAGGTTGGCCGCACGGTAGACGCGCACGTCTTCGAGTTGACCGGGTGTATGACGATCCACGATTTGCTGCAGCGCTTGGTCGGCGATGCCGTCCAAGGCAACGGCCAACAGGCCGTTGATCAGGATCGGATCGGTCTCGGCGAATCGGGCCAGCCGGTGTATCGCCTGCAACCGTTGCGCCGCGCTTTTATGGTCGCCGGTTCTGGCATGCCAAAGAGCGTCGAGAGCGAGTATTCGCGCCGCGCGCCGGAGTTGCGCGAGATGCGGAAGCAGTATCCCGAAACCCTTTGAATAATCCAGATTCCAGTGGCTGCGCTCCAACTTGGCCGCGCTCAGGAGGTCCAGGAGAGACGGCTGAAGGGCCGCGAACTCCGCGGCCACGTTGGGATCGTCCCACATCTCGGGGAGGTAATGCCCGAGTCTGCTTTCGATGTCTTCGGTGGCGCCGGCGGCATAAACAGGAAAGGCCGCGAAGGCCTTATTCAGCAGCAGCGCGGCGTTGTGTTCATCGGCCAACGGCGGCGGCGCTAACTCGAGCAGCCGCTTTTTGCTTTCCGCGTAGTTGGCTTGCGGATCTCCGGCGTCGACCCGCATGATGACCAAGGCCAGCCCGATCGCCAGGCCCAGCGCCAGCGGAAGTTGCCACAGCACGCGGTGGCCTGGGCAGAGGTACCAGGCCGCCAATGCCGCGCGGTCGAGTCTCCCGGACATAGCAGGCGATTCGGTCTGCATCTCTTTATCTTACCTCATCGGCGCTTATCCTTTCAGGCGCACTCGCGCGCGTTGACGATGGCCGGTCGTTAGCCTAATCTGCTCCCTCCTTATTGGGGAGGCGGTGTGGATCCCCGCGAATCGGAAGGGAGCGGTTTCGATGGCGTCGGTGCTTGAAGCCCTGGAAGCTCTGGAAGCGGAGGCGCGTAGCGCATTCGCCGCGGTGAGGTCGGCCGAGGACCTGGAAAAGGTTCGCATCGAGTACTTGGGCAAGAAGGGCAAGTTGAAGGACGCCAAAGCGCAAGTGGGCCAGGCCGCTGCCGAAGACCGGCCCAAAGTCGGCGCGCGCGCGAAGGAACTCGAGGCCGCCGTGCAAGGCTGCTTCGAAGAGGCGCAGGCGCGGCTGGCTTCCGGCGGTCCGGCGCTAAGCGGCGTCGAAGCGCTGCGCGACGAGCGGCTTCAGAAGCTGAAGAAGTACGAAGCCGTGCACGGCGCGGGCAGCGCATGGGGCGCTCGTTTCGCCAACCTCTCGGCCATCGAAGAGTTGCGCAAGAAGTTCCCGCCCTTGGCCGAAGGCCAGCAGCCGGACAGCAACCAGACGCTGGGCACGGGCCGCATCGCCGCGCGCGTCATGCTCCGCCGCGACCAGTCCAAGAAGCTGATCTTCCTGACCGTGGCCGACCAGTCGGGCGAGTTGCAGGTGGCGCTCTGGAACAAGAAGCTTCCCGAAGCGACGCTGGACCTCCTGCGCGAATCGCTCGACCTGTGGGATCTCATCGGCGTGGAGGGCGAACTGGCTTATACGCAGCGCGGGGAACCCACCCTGTGGGCGACCGAGATCAAGCTGTTGACGAAGTGCCTCGCGCCGCCGCCCGAGAAGCATCACGGATTGACGGACAAAGAGACCCGCTACCGGCACCGCCACCTGGATCTGATCAGCAATCCGGATTCGCGCAAAGCGTTCATCACGCGCGCGAAGCTCGTCAGCGGCGTGCGGCGCTTCCTCGACGACCAGGGCTTCCTGGAGATGGAGACGCCGGTCCTGCAGACGATCCCCGGCGGCGCGGCGGCGCGCCCGTTCAAGACGCACTTGAACGCGCTGGGCATCGACATGTTCATGCGCATCGCGACCGAAATTCCGCTCAAGAAGCTGCTCGTCGGCGGGCTCGACAAAGTCTACGAACTGGGGCGCATCTTCCGCAACGAAGGCGTGGACTACAGCCACAACCCCGAGTTCACGACCGTGGAGCTGTACCAGGCCTATGCCGACCTGCGCGACATGATGGCGCTTGTCGAAAACCTCGTCAGCCACCTCGCTCGGGAACTGACCGGCGGCACGACGGTCACGTTCCGGGGCAAGCCGGTGAAGCTCGGCGCGCCTTGGCCGCGGCTGGACTACTGCGAACTGCTGGAGAAGCACGCGGGCGTGAAGGCGACCGACGAAGCGGGGCTGGACCGCAAGATTCGCGAAGCCGGCGAGAACCCCGAAGGGCTCTCGATGGTGGACAAGATCGACTCGGTCTTCGGGACGTACGCCGAGCCGCACCTGACCGACGCGTGTTTCGTGATCAACCAGCCCGTCGAGATGAGCCCGCTGTGCAAGGCGCATCCGGAAGATGCGGCAAAGGCGCACCGCTTCGAGGCCTTTGCGGCGAGCATGGAGATCGCGAACGCGTACAGCGAGTTGAACGATCCGCTGGAGCAGCGCAAGCGGCTGGCGGCGCAGATGCGCGAGACATGGGCGAAGTTCATGCGCGAAGTGCTGGATGAGCCGGGTGCTTCCATCGGAGCCGATTTGAAGATCGGGATAGAAGGCCTCGTGCAGCGGGTCGAACATTCGGCCGACTGGCAACCCACCGGCGACTCCGATGCAAACCGGCTGCTGCGGTCGATCGAGACTCAGGTCAAGACCTGGAAACGGAAGGACTATTTTTTCGAACGCATGCAGCGCCTGGAAGACCCGTCTCTGCTGATCGACGAAGACTTCCTCCACGCGCTCGAGCACGGCATGCCTCCCGCCGGCGGGATGGGCATCGGGATCGACCGCGTCTGCATGCTTATTACGGGCTGCGACTCGATCCGCGACGTGATCCTGTTCCCGCTGATGCGTCCGGAGAAGAACGCCTAAGGCGGGCGTGTAAGGAGCAGCCATGTCAAAGGGCGTGATCGGTTGCAATCGATGCGGGCGGCTGTTGGCCGATGTGGGTGGCCGATTCCGGCTTAACCTTGGATCGCGACGGACGCAATTACTGCCGCTTCTGCTATGCCGAATTGCGCAATTCCGGGAGTCTGAAGAAGCGGCAAGAGGACAGCCACCTGCTCGACGCGGTCAAGCGGGAGAATTCGCGGGAACTGGCGGCGGTCAAAAGCGTAACGGGGTCGGGCGTTCTGCGCAAGTGTCCCTGTTGCAGCCATAAGCTGCGAATCCGGAAGCGCTCCGCTCAGCCCATCAAAAAGCGCATGGCCGCTTGCCCCGTATGCCGCGCCATGCTGGAAATTCATGCCGATCGGATTCAGTGGTCGCGTGCGACGCGCATGCATATGATGAATTCGGTCGCCTATCGGCTCGGCCTTTCTCCCGCCACCGTGGAAGACGTCGTGCATTTCTTTTTTGACGAATTGGCCGCTCAAATGGCAGAAGGCAAATACGTGCCGTTCAAGGAACTGGGCAGCTTCAGCATCGTCACGGACGCGAAGTCCCCGGCCGGTTCCGTGAAGGGCGTAAAAATCGGCTTCGCTTCGTCCAAGCAATTCCGCAAGCTTATTCAGGATAGAATGGACGCGCTCGGCAAGCCCCAAACCTGAACGGATTGGATCTGGGCTACTTAAAGATACGGGATCGTTTCGTCAAGGGATGACCGAAGGCGGTCCGCCCGCCTCCGGCTTTCCTTCTCGCTTGTTCCAATAAAGCCGCTGGGTCGGGTAAGCGAAATCGACCGAAGGCTCCTGAGCGAACGCAGTCAGGATCGCCACCCACAATTCGGATTCGACCTTCCGGCGCGAGCGGACCTTGCACATGTACCGCAGCGTGAGCGTGACGCCGTGATCGGCCACCTTGACCCACGTGATGGTGGTAAGGGTGGAGTAGAAGATCATGAACTTTTGAGCTGCTTCGCGAATGGTTCGCTCGGCATCCGCGGAGACCGGTTCCAGAGATTCGGCGGCGCACTTTTCGATCACTTCCTTGGCGCGTTTCCAGTCGCTTTCGAAAGTGACTGTGATGGGCAGTTCGTGCCAGACGTATTCGAAGCCCATGGTGTAATTGGCGATCGTGCTTCGAAAGACGTTGTTGTTGGGTACGTGCACGATTCGACCGGTGCTCTGGTCGGCATCGACCCAGTTGCCGATCTCCAGCACCGAGAACATGAAAAGCCGAACGTCGATCACATCGCCGGCGATGCCGGTACCCACCTGGATGCGGTCGCCCACTCGAAAGGGCTGGCGCAGCAGGATAAAAAGCCAACCCGCCATATTGGAAAGCGGCTCCTGCAACGCGATGGCGATGCCGGCGGCGGCCAGCCCCAGGAAGGTGCCGAGACTGACGTTGCCGCGCAGCCAGATCTTGGCAATCACCAAAATAAACAGAATCGCGAAGGCGTATTCGATGACCTTCTTGATGTGATAGCGCCGGGTCACGTCCGATACGCGCTGATATACAAAGGCCAAGCAAAGCAGCCGCAGGCCGAGATAAACCGCCAAGACCACGGCCGAACTCAGCAACGACTCCAGCAGCACCGGGTCCAGCCCCGTGACTTGTTGCCACCATTCGGCAATGGAATTCCAGATGGCCAACCCGAGCGCTCCTCGCCGGATGCTCCGCGGAACCGCAAATACGCGCTCAATTCTACTGCACGAGGCGATTATTGCGGGCGCAGAACGCTCGAGGGGCGCAGCGCTACAACGTTCGTAGGTGAAACCCGCCGTCCACGTCGAAGACGGCTCCGGTGCTGAAGGGGAAGCTGCCGCGCAGGATGGCGCCGACGGCCAGCCCGATGTCTTCCGGCGTGCCCCAGCGTTTGATCGGGGTCAGGCCGCCGTCGATGAGCTTATCGTACTTCTCTTTGACGCCGCTGGTCATGTCGGTCGCGATCACGCCGGGCCGAATCTCGTAGGCCAGGATGTTCTCTTCGGCCAGGCGCGCGGCGAAGAGTGCCGTGACCATGCCGAGACCTGCTTTGGCGATGCAGTACTCGCCGCGGTTGATCGAGGCCGTATACACGCTGATCGAGGTGATGTTGACGATGTAGCCGCGGTCGAGCTTGCCCTCCTTGCGCAACTGGATCATGCGCCGCGCGGCCTGTTGGGTCAGGAAAAACGGGCCTTTCAGGTTCACGTCCAGCACGCGGTCGAAGCTCTCTTCGCCCATTTCGAGCAAATCCGCGCGCTTCTGCGGCGCGACGCCCGCATTGTTGACCAGCGCGGTGAGTGTCCCGAAGCGTTCGACGGCGAAGTCGAGCATGTACTTGCGCTGCGCGGTCTGGCTCAGGTCGGCCTGCACGGCCGCGGCTTGTCCGCCGGCCTGCTCGATCAGACCCACGGCCTCCTTGGCCGCGTCGGCGTTGGAGGCGTAGTTGATCACCACCTTCCAGCCTTGGCGGCCGAGTTCCACCGCGATCCCGCGCCCGATGCCGCGGCTTCCGCCGGTCACCAGCGCCACGCCCGTTTGCTTCGCCGTCCCGTTCATCTCGCAGGTGTCCTCCGGCTGAAAGAGTGATAGGGTAACGCTACCGGACGCCATTCGCGCGCGCCAGCGCGGGCGGCCGGACGATGGCCCGCGAGTCCCGCATGCGCATCCCGTTCGATCTCCTGATCGCGCTGATCGGCCTGGAAGCGCTCAAGTCCGAATTTTACGTCCTCTACGGGCACCTGCCTTCGCGCGGAGCTTCGATCGCGGTAGGAGCGGAGCACGGCGGGCCGTTGGACGCGCTGGTGGCGCTGCTGGCGCTGTGGCTGATCGCGTGGCTGGTGCATGAAGGCCTGGCGCGCGGGGCCGAGTGGCGCACGCGCTGGGGCTACTTGCCCGCGGGGCTCGATCCGTACGGCGTGCGTCCGCTGAGCCGGCACGCTTCCGAAGCGCATGCGCGAGGCGTCTGGATCGCGCAGGCCTTCTGCATCGCGCTGTTTTTCGCCTTCACCTGGTACTACCGCTGGCCCATGCAGGCGATGGGCTGGCCTGAGTGGCTGGGCCTGCATCGAGTCCTGAGCCGCGAAACGTGCGACGGCTTGGGGGCGAGCGCGGTCATCGGCTGCCTCACCGATCTGGGTCCGTTTCTGGTCATGCTGCTGTTAAGTTGGGTTCCGAAGCGGCGTCTGGCCGAACACGTATCGCGGCGGCCGGTGAGCTTGCGCCGGTTCATCTCTTTCGAGGCGCGTCTGACGCTGCTGCCGTGCGTGCTGTGGCTGGCGATGTACCTGCTGACCGATCTGCTGCGGCTGTTTAACGCGGAGGATGCGTTCGACGGCACGGGACCGGCGCCATGGCTGGCGGTGCTGCTGCCGCTGGTGATTCTGGGCGGTTTCGCGGTGCTGATTCTGCCCTGGCTGGTGGTTTGGGTCTGGCAATGCAAGCCGCTGCCGGACGGTCCCTTAAAGGATCGCCTGGAAGCCCTGATGCAAAAAAGCGGCGTCAAAGCGCGGGCGATCCTGTCCTGGGGGCCCAAAGGCACGGGACTGGCCAACGCGGCGGTGCTGGGGCCGTGGGCGCCTATGCGCTACATCCTGATCAGCCCGGGACTGGCCGAGACGCTGGATCTGGACGAATGCGAAGCGGTGCTGGCGCACGAACTGGGTCACGCAAAGCACGGCCACCTGAGCCTTTTGCTGCTGTTCGTGGTTGTCCTGTCGGCGGTCAGCAACTTCGTGCTTCGGCTGGCGGACGATTGGCCGGCCTGGGAACAGGCGGTGTTGTTCGTAGTGCTCCTGGGTGTCTGGTTGCGCGTATTCTTCGGCGCGATTTCGCGTTCGTGCGAGCGCGAAGCGGATCTGGCTTCGGCGGAACTGGTGGGTACGCCGCGCCCGCTGATCTCGGCCTTGGAAAAGATCGGGACGATGGCCGGCGGCATCCGCGACCTGTACAGTTGGCATCACGGTTCGATTGCGCAGCGCGTGGCGTACCTGGAGCGGGATGCGCAAGACCCCCAGGCATGCGCACAGTACCATGCCCGCATGCGGCGGCTGCGCTTGGGCTTCGCCGCGATCGCGCTGCTCGCCTTGGGCATCGAGATGGCGTTGGCCTGGCACGAAGCCGAGGCCGCGCCGGCGAAGACCGAACGAGCGACTTTTCGAACGAACGCGGATCTTCCGGTACGCTGATCAAGGGAGATGGACAAGCATGGCCAAGAAGAATGGGAAACCTCCGGCGCGGTACCTGAAAGTTCGCAAGCGGCACCCCAAGCTGCTGGCGGCGTACGAAGGTTTCGCTCGTGCGTGCGAGCAGGCCGGGCCGCTGAACAAGAGGGAGCAGCGCTTGGTCAAGCTGGGGCTGGCATTTGGCGCGCAGATGGAAGGTGCGGCGCATGCGGCGGTACGCAAAGGATTGGAAGCAGGCTTGCAGGAAGCGGATTTACGCCACGCGGCGTTTTTGGCCATGAGCACCGTAGGCTTCCCGAACGGCATGAAGTTCATGGCCTGGATCGAAGATGTGCTCGAACCCCGAAAGCCCGCGAAAAAGCGCTGAAATCGGAAGGCAGAGGCACGTCAGTAAGGTAAGGATAGGGTGCTCAAGCGGTCTACCGAGGGCGAACGGTGAGCGACAGGGTGCAATGGTGGTGGCTGGCAAGCTTGGCGGTGGCCTGTTGGGGCGTCGGAGCCGTAGAAGAGCGGATGCTCGGGACGCTGGAGAAGACCGCCAAGCCCGGTGCGTGCGCGCAGATAACCGACGCGCTGAGCGAGATTTACTACATCATCAAGACCCCCGAATCCGAAAGGGCTTGCCGTGAGCTGATGGGCCATAAGGTAGCCTTGGTGGGGGTGGTCGAAAAGCGCGCCGGCGACGACGATTATTATTTCAGCCTGAAATCGGTGGAGGCCTATCGCCTCGAGAACGAGCGTGAGCCGCCGCCCACGGCGCGGCCGGGCCAAGGCACCTTACCGCTTCCTCCCCCGTCGCCAGACCCGGCTCCACCGCCCGCGGAAGCGAAGACCGCGAATCCCTAGGCGCTGCCCATGGATCGATTCTGGCTTGGGGCTATGGTGGGGGTGGGGCTGGCTTTTTTCGTCCTGCTCTTCCGTCAGTGGCGGCGCATCTGGCGCTCACGGAAGTAATTCGAGCGATTACGGCTTACGAGTGCCCGTTTACCTTTTTGCTTCGGGGCTTCGTGTTGCACTGGCGCAGCAGGAAGTCGATCTGTTCCGTGGATAAGCCTAACCCATCCTGCAGCTTTACTTTGGAACGAGGCGTAGCCTTTACCTTGCCGTGTTCTAGGCGAAAGAGCGTGGCCGGGCTGAGGCCCGTCTTCTTGGACATATCCCGTAAGGTCATGCCCAATCGGATGCGGTAGGTTATGAGATCGGTCCGCGGATCGGGTTTGGGACGCGATTCGGATGTCTTGTCTCTGTCCGACACGGAGGATCCTCATGACGCCTGAGCAAGAACAAGAAGGTAGGTACAAGAACCCCTAATTACGACTTCTCCGCGCAAGGTCAATCGCCAAGCCGAAATTGCGTTTCACCTGTTTCACTTTTGGGCTGGTGGAGAACGGAATGAAATGGACCGGGTACAGGAGCGAATCGCGGAGATTCGCCGTGGGACTCAAATGGGCCGACATGGAAGCGGGATGCCCCTCCTACTGGTTGAATCGTCCCAACGGCTCACGGAACGCCCCCTTATTTCTGAGCTCGTTTCATCCGAAACCTCTCCGTTTGGCTTACGGGCCGCCGCGCGGTGAAGCATTCTGAATTCCATAGGGTGCATAGCGTATCCAATTCCAATCGCGGATGCAGCTACAAAGCGTAATGATGTTTCATCCGTAGTCATTTGCGCCTATTATGTCATCAATGCTAAGCTGCATTTCAAGCGGCATGAGCGTCATTAGAAAATGTAAGGCATTGGTGTAGAACACATTAAATTGCGCTAGGGATTTGACCGGGGGCATAGGGCACGCGTGCATATCGAAATGCATTTTATTGGTCAACCGAGGTTCGGGAAGAAGGAAACGAGGGGGCCGGGGGCTCTCGGCATGATGGATGACGGGAGTCGAATTGGAAAGAGTTAAGCCCTTGCGCCGGTGAGTTTTTCAGCCTTGACATGGTTTCCGTACGGAACTACGATTCGCGCGTCATTCAATGTTTGTAAAGGCTAGCTGCGACCGCTCCTTAGATGTAACCGGAGCGAGTTGCGGACCTCGCATCGGCTTGGCCGAGCGCGAGCCGCGTTTCCCGTTCGGGGAGCGCGGGCGCATAGTTTGGGCTATCGCGGGGCGCATGGTGGGCGCGTACCCGGGCGTTCGGAGGAAGCCGGAATGACGGAGCGAATGCCGCGGTCTTTCAGGGCCGGTTGGGGCACGCTGGTGCTGGCGGGTGTGCTCGCGGCGGTGGTGGCGCCGCAGGTGGCGCACGCGCAGGCCGACCCCGCGCAGATGGAAGCGCTGTGGCGCGAGGGCGTGGACCTCTACCTGCAAGGGCGCTTCACCGAAGCTCAGCGCAAGCTGCATCAGTTGCTGAGCATGGAGCCGCGCAAGGAGATGGCCGCGCGGCTGGTGGATGAGGCCGGTCCACGCATCGTGGCGCAGATGATGGCCAATCCGCGGATGGGCAACGAGCCCACCTACGTCTGGCAGCTTTACCGCAAATACTACGTCAGCAAGCTGGCCGACCAGGAACGCATGGCCAAGATGGCCGCGCGGGTGGTCGATCCGGCGACGAGCGAAGATGAGCGCGTACAGCTTTACCGCGAGTTCGGCGAACTGGGCCACTACGCGATTCCGACGCTTGCCAAGTACCTGAACGATCAGCAGCACGAAGATTTCCGGACGCAGGCCCGCATCGTCCTGGCGCGGATGGGTTCGCGCGCGGTGCTGCCGCTGATCGAGCTGACCCGCCATTCGGACGTGCTGATGCGCGAGAACGCGGTCCTGACGCTGACGGACATCCAGCCGCTGGACGAGCGCGCGATTCCGGCTCTGAAGGAACGCCTGGAGGACGCGAAGGAGTCCGAGACCTGCAAGCGCCTTGCGACGCGCGCGATCGAGCAGGTCACGGGCCTGCCGACGGCGCAGCTCAAGAAGGCCAGCACCTACTACTACGAAGCCGCGAACAAGTACTACCTCGAGCGCGCCGGCGCGGCCGACGAAGCCGAGGAAGTCGACGGCTTCATTTGGCACCTGAACGAAGGCGGCGAACTGATCCCGGTCCTGTATCCGCTGTGGGCCTGGAACGAGCAGATGGCCGAAGACCTGGCGCTGCGCGGGATGAGCCTGGAAGTCGACCAGACGGACTTCTATCCGCTGGCCGCGTGCATCTGGGCGGCGCAGTACATGGAAGTCAAGGATCTGGTGGACGTGATCAACGAAGCGCCGCTGCAGCACTACTACAGCGAAGAAGAGAAGCAGCAGGTGCTGGAGTGGAATCAGAAGCTGATCGACTGCCGCAATCTGGTTTCGGCGTGCGGCAAGTACTACGTCAACGCGGGCTTGAACAAGGTTTACCGCGACCTGAAGCGCTACCCTGGGCACGGCAAGCTGCCGGGCGTGGGCGTTTTCCTGGCCGAACGGCTGGCGGATCTGGATCCGACGGGTGAGTTGCTGCCCCCGCCGCCTCCGCCTCCGGTGGTGGCGCCTGCGGCTCCGGTGGCCGAATCGCCGGTTTTGACCAGCATCGCGATTTCGCCGGCCAATGCCCACGTATCGCCTGGGCAGACGCGCCGCTTCAAGGCCACGGCTCTGGACCAGTTCGGGAAGAAGATCGACGGCGTGGCGTTCCGCTGGACGTGCGAAGGCGGCACGATCGACGAGTCGGGGGTGTACACCGGCCGCGATCCGGGCGGTCCGTATCCGGTTTGGGCCGAAGCGCTGAATCCGGACGGCACGATCATGGGCGCGCAGAAGGCCGAAGCGACGGCCTCGGTGGCGCCGCCGCCGGCGCCGGGCGAAGGTCCGACGCGCCCGGCCGGTTCGGGTTCGGGCCTGCCGGAGCCGATCGAGGTGGATGCCGATCCGACTCCGACGAGCGCGGCTCTGATTAACGGGCTGACCTGCAACGACCAGAACATCGAGTACGCCTGCGCTCTGGCGCTGGCCCGCATCAACCGCTTCCCCGATGCGTGGCAGGGCAGCGAGCGCGTGGGCAGCCTGCTGGCGCGGGGCGTGAGCGAGAACCAGCCCATCCAGATCCTGGTGGTGGACGAAGACCACAACAACCGCAACCACATGCGCACGGTGCTGGAAGCCGAAGGCTATCTGGTCACCGACGCGGTGGACGGGCGCGACGGGTTGATCAAGGCCCGCAGCTTCCCGCCGAAGGACACGATCCTGATCGCGACCGAACTGCGCCGCGACCTGACGCCGGAACAGTTGATGGAAGAACTGCGCGCGGACGTGCGCACGCGCTACACGCCGGTGGGCATCCTGCACCTGACGGCCGACCGCGATCCGGTGCGCGCGCGCTACGGCACGGAGATCCCGACGGTCGAGCGCGAAATGAAGGGCCATGATCTGAAGGGCGCGATCGAGAAGATCGAGCAGCGCCGCGCGGCGGAATCGATTCCGAAGCGCAAAGCGCACGAGATCTCGGTGGCCTGCGCGCAGGCGCTGAGCAAGCTGGACATCCGGGCGACGAACATTGTGCTGGCCGACGGCGTGAAGGCGTGCGCCGAGGCGCTGAAGAACCGCAAGGACGACGTGCGCATTCCGGCGGCCACGGCCATCGGGCAGGCGCGCGGCGGCGACATGAAGGATGCGGCGGCCGAAGCGCTGCTGGGCGTCTTCCAAGACGGCCAGAACGCGACGGAACTGCGCCTCGCGGCCTTGAAGAGCCTGGCCGAAGTGAAGCCCGAGGCTTACGCCGACGTGTACCTGAAGGCCCAGACGGAACAGGAGCATGTCCTGCAGGAGTGGGCGGCGGTCAACTTCGGCAAGCACGAACGGACCAACAAGTCCCTGTACGAGTTCCTCCGCTCGAAGCGCATCGATAAGGACAAAAAGGAGAAGTAAGCGGAGCGCGCCGGACGGGAGTTAGCTACAATCAAGGGGCCTCGGAACGAACCGAGGCCCCTTTTTTTATCGGCGGTGCAGGGGGTTGTAGGTGGAGCAGCGCAAGGGCCTCGTTCGGGTAGTGGCCGTGGCGGTACTCATCGGCGTACTTGCGCCGTCGCTGGTCGCGCGCTGTTTTACGGCCGGGTATCTGCACCACTGGGACGACGGCCTGCTGGTGCTGGGCAATCCAATCGCGGAAAAGGGACTGAACGCCGCGGGTTTGGAGGCGGCTTTCGCCGGTCCCTTTCGCGGCGAATGGACGGTGCCGGGCTATCTGCCACTCACGTTCGTCTCGTTCGGCATCGAGCATGCGCTTTTCGGCCAGCATCCGGCGCTGAGCCGGCTGATCAATCTGCTGCTGCATCTGGCTACCGCATTGCTGCTCTGGCGGCTCATCACCAAGTTCCTGCCGCGCATCGAGACGAATTACGCCGCGTGGGCGGGCTTGCCGGTGCTGCTCTTCGCGGTGCATCCTACGAACGTCGAATCGGTGGCGTGGATCACCGAGCGCAACAACGTTCTGGCGGCCTTCTTCGCGATGGCGGCGCTGTGCGTGCTGGCGCGCCGGCACCCGTTCTCTGAAGCCGAAGCGGCCTTCGAGCCGCCGGGCGTGGGACGCTGGCTGGGCGCTTGGGCGCTCTTCGCGTTGGCCTGCCTGTCCAAAGGCAGCGCCGTAGCCTGGGCTCCGGCGTTGATGGGCTTCGAAATACTGATGGTCCGGGGCTCCCTCGTGGGCCGGTTGGGCCGGGCGCTGAGTTTCCTTGTATTGGGCGGCCTGTGCGCTTGGGTCAACATGAAGACCTACGCCTCGGTCGATGTCGGGCCGGTACAGGGGGATTTCGGCAGGTACTTCATGACCGCCGTTTCGGTGCTGGGGTACTACGCCCTCAATTTGTGCTGGCCGTTCAAGCTGGCCTATGCGTACGCCGTGCCGCCGGTACTCACGCCTACGGAAGGTCCGTTCCTGATCGGGTTGGCGGTGGCGGTCGTGGGCATCGTGGCGCTCTTCTGGGCCGTCTTGCAGACGCGTGCGGCGCTGCTGATGGTGCTTTGGGTTTTCGGATCGCTGGGGCTGTTCCTGATGCCGCGCGGGCCTGGACTGGCTCCGCTGATGCACGACCGGTTCCTGTATTGGGCGCTCCCGGGGATCGCGATGGGGCTGGCGCTGATGCAGGACGGTCTCTTCTGCCGCTTCGGCTACGTGATGAACTTTATGGAACAGGTCGCGCGCGGTTTCGCGCTGGTCCTGTATATCGCATTGGCCGGACTGTTCGGCTGGCAAGCCTGCAATCGCAGCGCCGTCTTTAGCGACGAGATCGCGCTCTTCGAAGACAGCATTCGCAAAGAACCGCGCAGCGGGTTGGGGCGGTACTGGCTGGCTGATCAGTACGTCGTGACGGTGCTGGAAGGCGGCGAGAGCCTCAGCCAGGAAGCGAAGATCGAATTGCTGGAGAGCGCGTTGGAGCATATCCGCGCGGCGCGGCTGGGCGTGAACATCGAACGGCATCCCGCGCCGCTGCTGTTGGAGCACCGCGAAGGCACGATCCTGTTCATGCTGGGTCAGTTGGATAAAGCGGTCCCGTTCTTCGAAAAGATGCTGGCCGTTCCGGCCGAGAAACTGCGTGAGAACGAGAAGCCGTCCATATTCGAAGCGCATTACGCGCTGGCCGAGATCGCGAGGATGCAGAATCCACCGGATTGGTCAAAGGCGATGCACCATTTAGATGCGGCCTTGAAAGATCGGCCCACGCATACCCGGACGCTGCAGCTGAAGGCTCAGGCGCTGGAAGCCATGAATCGAATCCCCGAAGCCATAGAGGTTTATCGCATCCTGAAGGAGCAGCCAGAGGCCGCGGAAGCAGCCTCGAAAGCGCTATCGCGCTTAGCTCCTGCACCTTGATAGGTGGCGGTGTCTGCAAAGGCGCTGTGTGCACTTTATAAAGCACGTACCGATCATTGGTTATGGAAATGTATTCGCTCTTGACTGAACTTGTCCAGATTACTAGAAGTGAACAGGAAATTTCCATCTGCGTACTCCGGTAGCGGTCGTGTACAAGGTATTCACCTTGCGCATGACCTAGCCGCCCGCCCGAATGAGAGGACGCGCATGCTCTGCCGACAACTCTACGAAGTGCAAGAGAAGTACGGGTACGTGCCCGAGAAGGAGATGCGGGAACTGGCCCGCCGCAACGGGATCCCGGTCTATGAGGTTTTCGGGGTCGCGACGTTCTACCCGGGCTACCGGACGTCGCCGCCGCCGAAGGCGAGCATCAACGTGTGCCGGGACTTCCCGTGCCATTTGCGCGGCGCTCCGAAGCTGCGGCAAAAGATCGAGGACTTGGTGCGCGAAAGCGGCGTGCCGGGGATCGAACTGGGCGGGGTGAGCTGCTTGGGGCAGTGCGACGGCAGTCCGGCGGTGCAGATCAACGATGCGTCGTACGCGCGCAAGAGCGAAGACGAGATTTTGAAGCTGGTTCAGGAAGCGATCGCGGGAAAGAAGATCGCGGAGCAGCATTTCGGGCCGATGGCGAAGGGTCCGTTCAAGACCAATCCTTACCCGGAAGGCGAGAAGTACGGCGCGCTGAAGGCGCTGGCGAAGTCTAAAGACTTCGAGGGTGTGATCGCGCAGTTGAAGGCCGCGAACCTGAAGGGTATGGGCGGCGCGGGTTTCCCCACGGGCGTGAAGTGGGAAGGCGTGCGCAAGTGCCAGAACGACGAGAAGTACGTGGTCTGCAACGCGGACGAAGCGGAAGTCGCGACGTTCAAGGACCGCGAGATCATGAAGTCGCTGCCGCACCTGGTGGTTGAAGGCATGGCCATCGCGGCGCTGGTGACGGGCGCGACGCAGGGCTACATCTACATCCGCCACGAATACCACGACCAGATCCACAGCATGGACGAGGAGATCAAGCGCGCGCGCGAAGCGGGCATCCTGGGGAAGGATTGCTGCGGGAGCGGGCAGAAGTACGACATGGAGGTCTTTGTCAGCCCCGGCGGGTACGTGCAGGGCGAAGAGAGCGCGCTGCTGGAGGCGATCGAAGGCAAGCGCGGCCAGCCGCGGGTGAAACCGCCGTTCCCGGTCTTCGTGGGCCTGTGGGGCAAACCCACGGTGATCAACAACGTCGAGACGCTGGCGTACGTGCCCGCGATCCTGGTCAAGGGCGTGGACTGGTTCAAGGGCCAGGGCAAGAACGGAAGCGAAGGATTGAAGTGGATCGGCGTGAGCGGGCACGTGAAGAATCCCGGCGTCTTCGAAGTGCCGATGGGGACGACCTACCGCGAAGCGATCTACGACTTGGCCGGCGGCATCCTGGGCGACAAAAAGCTGAAGGGTTTCGCGCCGTCGGGTCCGTCGGGCGGCTTCCTGCCGGCCTCGATGGTCGATCTCTCGATGGATTGGAAGAAGATGGCCGACGCGGGAAGCATGCTGGGTTCGGGCGCGATTGTGGCCATCGCTGAAGGGACGGACTTGGTCGAGCTGGCACTGAACGCGACGCAGTTTTACCGCAACGAGTCGTGCGGGAAGTGCGTGCCGTGCCGCGTGGGCAGCCAGAAGCTGGTGGACCTGCTGCACCGGATGGCCAAGAAGGAAGGGAAGCGCGAGGACTTCGAAACGATCCAGCGCCTGAGCGACACGATGCTGATGACGAGCATCTGCGGATTGGGCCAAGTAGTCTCCGCGCCGATCGATTCGGTGCTGAAGCACTTTAAGGGCGAAGTGGACGCCAAGATCAAGTAGGCGTTCGGATCCATTCGTACGGCAGGCGCCGCGAACCGTTTCGACCGAGGAATCCGACCGATGAATGCCCCATCCGCCACCGTGACGCTGACGATCGACGGGAAAGACGTGACGGTGCCGAAAGGCACCACGATCTGGGAAGCCGCGCAGGGCAACGGGATCGATGTCCCGGTGCTGTGCCACAAGCCTCCGCTGAATCCCGTGGGCGTCTGCCGTGTCTGCGTCGTGGACGTGGGTGCGCGCGTCTTCGCGGCGTCGTGCGTGCGCGAAGCCGAGAACGGGATGAAGGTGACGACCAGCCACGAGCGGCTGGAGCGCAACCGCAAAACGCTCGTCGAAATGCTGCTGGCCGACCATCCGGCGCCCTGCGAAAAGCACAAGCAAACGCACACCTGCGAACTCGAGAAGTTGGGCGAACGCTACGGGATTTTGCAGCCGCTGGCGGCGGGCGCGCCCGTGCCGGAGCCGCGCTTCTGGAGCCCTACGTTCATGTCCCGCGGCGTGGCGCCGGACGACGCTCATTTCGCCGAAGACCAGAGCCCGCGGCGCTTGCAGAAGGGGACCGACTTTTCCAATCCCTCCATCGCCATCGACCACCGCGCGTGCATTCTGTGCGACCGCTGCGTGCGCGCCTGCACCGAAGTGAAGCACAACAACGTAATTGGCCGCATGGGCAAGGGCTACAGTGCGAGCATCTCGTTCGACGTGAACCTGCCGATGGGCGGTTCGAGCTGCGTGAACTGCGGCGAGTGCATGATCTCGTGCCCGACCGGAGCGATCACCAGCCGCCAGGAAGCCGGCGTGCAGCTCGAGACGGGCGACAAGCTGACCGTTGACGAGATGCTGCAGATCCCGATTTTCCAGGGGATCAGTTCGGAATTCCTGAAGCGCAACGAAGGGTCGGTGGTGCGCCGGAAGTTCAAGAAGGGCGACGTGATCTGCCGCGAAGGCGAGTTCGGCAGCACGGCGTTTTACCTGCTCAAGGGCACCGCGGACGTGTTCCTGACCACGCCGATGGCGCACGTGAAGAGCGATAAGAAACAGTCGGCCGGGTTCTTCAGCAAGTTCAAGCATCTGCTGGCCGGCAAGAAGGAAGACCCGCGCGAAGAAGGGGAGCGCAAGTTCATCCCCATCGACGCACCGGTGGACCTCTCGCTGGACAATCCGATCGCGAAGCTGAACGAGGGCGACCTGTTCGGCGAAATGACCTGTCTGACGTTCCAGCCGCGTTCGGCGACGGTACGAGCGGCAGAAGACTGCGAGATGCTGGAGATGCTGCGCAGCGTCTTGCAGGTTCTGCAGAAGAACAAGAAGTTCCGCGACCAGCTCGACGCGAACTACCGTGAGCGCGCGCTGGGTCAGCATCTGCGCAGCGTGCCGATCTTCTCGGCGATCGACGATCCGAAGTTCATCGACCAGCTCAAGGCGCGCGTGGAGCTGCTGCACTACGATCCGGGCCAGCCGATCATCCGGGAAGGGGAGGAAGGCGACGCCTTCTACCTGATCCGCGTCGGCTGCGTGAAGGTGAGCAAGAGCCTGCCGGGCGGCGAGATGGTGCTTTCGTATCTTTCTCGCGGCGAGTACTTCGGCGAAATGGCGCTGCTGGACCGCAGTCCGCGCATGGCGTCGGTCATCGCGCTGGACCACGTGGAAGTGGTGCGCATCCGCAAGACCGATTTCGACTTCATGCTTGGCTGGTTCGAGGACCTGCGGCCAAAGCTGGAGGCCGAGGCGAAGAAGCGCAAGGAAATGACCGAGCGGATGACGCGCATGGCGCCGTCCACGAGCCTCGACGACTTCCTGGCTCAAGGGCTGATGCACGCGCAGAGCCTGCTGCTGCTGGACCTGGAGCGCTGCGTGCGCTGCGACGAATGCGTGCGCGCGTGCAGCGACGCCCACGACGGCGTGACGCGGCTGGTGCGCGAAGGCCTGCGCTTCGACAAGTACCTCGTCGCGACCTCGTGCCGAAGCTGCCTGGACCCGCTGTGCATGGTCGGCTGTCCGGTGGGCTCGATCCGGCGCAAGGAATCGCTGGAAGTCATCATCGAAGACTGGTGCATCGGTTGCGGGCTGTGCGCGCAGCAGTGCCCGTACGGCAACATCAACATGCACGAGTTCGAGTCGAACAAGGCCGATCCGTCGCAGCCGGGCGTGAAGAAAGCCACGGTGGACCGCAAAGCGACGCTGTGCGATCTGTGCACGGACCTGAAAGAGCCGAGCTGTGTGTACGCCTGCCCGCACGACGCGGCGCATCGCGTGAACGCGCGCGAATTCTTCACGGACCTGACGATCAAGCAGGGCTGATCGCGAGCCGTAGGCAGGTACCCGGCGCGGCCTCGATGAAGCTCATCGAGGCCGCGCTTTTTTGACGCGACCGGAGATTCCGAGATGCCGCCCATCCAGCACCGCCTGCCGCTGACGCCGCTCGAAGTGCCGGGGCTGCTGGTCTTCTGGGACTTCCAGGAAGCCGGGGGCGAGGCGCGCGTATCGCGCGGGCCGCAGCGCTATGCGCTGTGCGAGCAGAACGGCCCGGTCGAGCGCGTCGAGGTCCCCGGCGCGCCGTGGGGTCCGTTTGCGGCGAAGCTGAACGAAGGCCAGTGGTTCAACCTTCCGCGTGCGCAGTGTCCGGCGCTGGATATTCACGGACCCGAGGGGCATCTGACGGTGATCGCGTGGCTGCAGCGTGCGAGATGCGCGAAGGTACATTGCGAGTTCGTGGCCGGACAGTGGAACGAATCGCACTTGGGCCGGCAGTACGGGATGTTCTTGAACCTGGGGCTTTGGGGCAGCCGCGACCAGCTCTGCGCGCACGTCTCGAACGTGGGCGGGCCGACGCCGGGTTACAAGTACTGCATGGATGCGGCCATCGGCGCGACGGCGATTCCGTACGAGACGTGGGTCTGCGTAGCGATGACCTACGACGGGGTATGTGCGCGGGCGTACCTGAATGGGGAATTGGACGCGCGCGAAGGGCTGAATCCGTACCCGTACGCGGGCGGGCTGCACGGCGGCAAGTCGGAAGGCTCGGACTTTACCGTGGGTGCGGTGCATCGCAGCGGCGAGATGGGCAACTGGTTCGCGGGGCTGCTGGGCGGGCTGGCGGTGTACCGCCGGGCGTTGAGTTTGGCGGAGCTGCGCGCGCTGGCCGCGCCGAATGCAGTCGGGTAGGTCACGGAACCCGCCCAGCCGCCGTGAACTTCACGAACCGGGGCATTGGCAACGCAACGCAGCCGTTCCCTCATGAAGCAGGTGGTGTGGGTCTTCTTGCGTTCCCGGCGTCTTGGCGGTGGCCTTCTTTTAGAAGTCCACCTGGAAGCGCATCATGAAGGTCTGCATCTGGCCGTTGGTGCGGAGGTTGTCCGCGGCCGCACCGTCGAGGACCACGTCGTTGGGGTCGCCGTCTTCCACATCGGCGAAGACGTAGTTGAACATGAAGCGCGCGTTGGGATTCAGGTACCAGTTGACGCCGAAAGTGAGCGTCTGGAGCAGTCCGCCGCGGATGCGTGAGCTGGTGTCACCGCCGTCGCTGGCTTCGGGCCCGCGGCTGTCGAGATCCAGCCAGCCGTAGCGCAAGGCGACTTCCCAGGCGCCCAGCCCGATCTCGGTATCGCTGGCCCAGAAATTCCGCTTGGGCTTCACGCGTCCGAAGAGGCCGCTGTCTTTGCTGTAGGGGCGGCTTTCTCCGGTGAGGAAGTAGCTGCCCATCACGTAATAGCCTTGGAAGAAGGGGTCTTCGGCGTTATCGATGCCGATGTCGGGGGGCGTGCCGGCGTCGTCGGTAAAGTTGCCGATGCCGCGTTGATCCAGGCGCGCCATGTATTCGGCCTGGAACGACCAACTGTCGTACACCAAGGCCATTTCCGCGCCGAAGACATGGCTGTCGTCGGCGGTGAAGGTTCCGGTATCGACGAAGCGCTCGACGGTGGCTACTCCGGGCCGTGCGCGGTGGCGCAGGGTGCGGGTCGGGTGCATCTGGTAGCTGTAGTTCAGACCCAGGTGAATCAGCTTCTTGCCGCCGTCCTCGTACCAGGGCAGGCCGGTGACGCGCCCGCCGAAGCGCCAGTTGGCTTGCCCGTCGCTGGGACGGTAGTCGTCGGTTCCGTCGCCTTCGATGATGTCGGCGTCGTCGTCGGTGCTGTTCTCGCCGTCCACGTTGCCCAAGCGGAACGCGCCAAGCGCCCAGGTGATGCGGTCGTCGAGGTGGCTGTTTTCCAGGCGCAGGCCGGGGTTGCGTCCGGCCGAGAAGACTTCGTTGATCGGGTCGCGTTCCATGAACGTGATGTATTTGCTGCTGGTCTGAATCTCGAGGCCCCAAGGCTCGAACTGGTTGCCGAAGGTGGCCGTGCCGATGCCGGGCAGGTTCGTCAGGCCCAAGTAGACATCCTTGAACTCGGAAGCGCCGTCGCCATCCTCGGCGATATCGTACACGGCCTTGTAGACGAAATTCTTATAGATGGTTCCGCCAAGCTCGATGCGCGCGCGGCGGAAGTTGGTCATCACTTCCTGTTCGCCGATGCTGTCCGAGATCGTGTCGTCTTCCCACGGATTGATGTAATCGAACATGATGCGGCCGCCGACCATGAGCTGAAACTCTTTGTTGGCGGTGGAGAAGCGCAGACCTTCCTTCCAGAAGGCTTTGAAGGTGTTGTCGTCCTTGCTGTCGGCCAGCGGAGCAAAGTAGGCGCGTTTTTCGAGCAGTTCCTCGACGGTCTTGTCGCTCTTGGTCTGGGTCTGCTCGAGCGCCCGGATGCGGCGTTCCTGCTCGACGATGTGCTGGTCCTTTTCGGCGATCTGCTGCTGATTGGCCTGAAGCTGCTGCTGGGTAAGCTGGAGCAGTGCTTCGAGCCTCCGAACGCGCTCTTCGAGCGGAACTTCTTCCTCGGCTCGAATCGCGGATCCGAACGAAGCCATCAGGCTCGCGGCGATAAGCAACCATCGAATCGGGCTGACGTGCATACTCAAGTCTCCTCCCAAGGGCGTGCGAATGCCCTTGCCGGTCCCTTCTCATGCGCGTAAGTGCAGGCGGCTTTTATATACGAACCGCCCGGTGCGGGGTAGCCCGAAATGCCGATCGCCCGGGAGGATGCTTTAAGAAGGGGTGAAGGCATAAGTTTCTTGGCCTGACCCGGGAAATCGGCCATAATGCAGGGGTGTTTCTAGGGATACCGAAGGCCGACGCGAGGACGCCCGATTCCAGGCGCCCGGAGGGTTTTGCGTATCGCCGGGAGCGCTCCGTGTGTTCGGTTTTGCAGACGCCAGGATCCAGGAAGAGGCAATCGGCCCCATGTCTGACGCTCGATTGAAGGAAGATCCCGCCGGCGAAGATCTCGCGCACGAACGCGTGAATCCCAGCGCGGAGCGCCCGTTGGGTGCGATCATGGATGCGCGCCTGACACGCCGCGAAGTGTTGACGAGTTTGGTGCTTTCGCCGGTGCTGGCCACCTTTGCCGAATTGGTTCGCGGCGGTCTGGCCCATGCCGAACCGGCGGCTGGCGGCAGCACGCTGGGCTTCGAGGAACTCGAAGGCCGGCTGGAGAAGTTTCACCGGGTGGCGCGCGGGTACGACGCGAAGGTGTTGCTGAGTTGGGGGCAGGGGGTGGTTTCGGGCGCGCCTTCGTTCGACCCGTACGCTCAGACGCCCGACGCTCAAGAGAAGCAGTTCGGCTACAACAACGACTTCATCGCTTTCATGCCGTTGCCGCGCGGTTCGGATCATTCCGACCACGGGCTGCTGTGCGTGAACCACGAATACGCCAGCCCCGAATTGATGTTCCCGCGCGATCCGCCGTCCGAGCCCCAGCCGAGCCCCGAAGAGCGGTTGCAGGAGCGCGAACGCGACCGCTCGAAAGTGGAGGTCATGCTCGCGGCGCATGGGCATTCGGTCGTGGAGATCAAGAAGACCGGCGATGTGTGGCAGACGGTGCCTAACGGTACGTACAACCGCCGCATTACCACGCGTTCGACGAAGTGCCGGCTTTCCGGTCCTGCCGCCGGGCACGACCGGATGAAGACCTTCGAAGATCCGGACGGCCTTTGGGTGAAGGGTACGCTGAACAATTGCTCGGGCGGCGTGACGCCCTGGGGCACGGTGGTGATCGCCGAAGAGAATTTCGACTTCTATTTCAGCGGCAAGCCGTCGGGTTCGGAACTCGCCAACCACTTGCGCTACGGGATCAAAGGCAAGCCGCGCTGGAACTTCGGGGATTTCTTCGAACGATTCGACGTCGAGCGCGAGACGAGCGAGCCCAACCGCTTCGGCTGGCTGGTCGAATACGATCCGTACGATCCGCAGTCGGTGCCGGTCAAGCGCACGGCCTTGGGGCGCTGGAATCACGAAGGCGCCGCGATGGTCCTCAACAAGGACGGCCGGGTGGTCGTCTACAGCGGGGACGACCGGGTCTACGAGTATATTTACAAGTTCGTCACCAAGAACGCCTTCGACGCCAAGGACCTCGCGAAGAATAAGGATCTGCTGGACGAGGGGACGCTGTATGCCGCGCGCTTCGAGGACGACGGCACGCTGAACTGGCGTCCGCTGGTTTTCGGACAGGGGCGGCTGACGCCGGCGTTCGGTTTCCATTCGCAGGCGGATGTGGTGATCGAAGCGCGCCGCGCGGCCGACCTGATGGGCGCGACTCCGATGGATCGCCCGGAAGACGTGGATATCAACCCCGTTACCGGCCGCGTCTACGCCTCGCTGACGAACAACGATAGCCGCGACATCGACCGTCTGGACGCCGTAAACCCGCGCTACGACAACCGCTTCGGGCACATCGTCGAGATGATTCCGCCGGGCGAAGGAAAAGACGCCGATCATGCGGCGGATTCCTTCAAGTGGGAGATCTTCATCCTGGCCGGCAATCCGCGCGACAAGAAGCACCGCGCCAAGTATCACCCCGATCTTTCGAAGCACGGCTGGTTCGCTTGCCCCGATAATCTGGCGTTCGACAAGCAAGGCCGCATCTGGATCGCGACCGATCAGGGTAAGCGCCAAGGTGAGACGAAAATCGGGGACGGGTTGTGGGTCTGCGATACCACCGGCCCCGGCCGTGCCCTGACGCGGCATTTCTTCTCGGGCCCCCTCGGAGCGGAGATCTGCGGGCCGTGCCTGACGCCCGACAACACGACCATCTTCGTGGCGGTGCAGCATCCCGGCGAAGAGAAAGGTTCCAATTTCGAAGATCCGGCGACGCGCTGGCCGGACTTCAAGAACGGGATGCCGCCGCGTCCGTCGGTGGTGGCGATCGTCAAGAAGGGCGGGGGCGTGCTGGGCACCTAGGCTCCGCCCGGAAGCATCGGCCGGCCGCCGGCCATGCCGCGTCCGTTAGAACAGCACTCGAATCTGGTCGTTCGCGACGATAATGCGCTGCGAGAGCAGCTTGATGATGTAGCGGTGGAACTCCATCGCCGCCTGCGGCTCGGTCTTCTCCAGATCCAGAAGCGTTTTATAGCGGAAGCGCTGCACGCGACAGGGCGAGTCGGCGACGCATTCGGCGCTGCGTGGCAGGTGCGAATAGAGCGCCATTTCGCCCACCACCGAGCCGGGCCCGAAGGTGCGTAGACGCACGACCCGGTCGTCGAGCTTCAAGCGGACGGTCACTTCCCCGCGTTCGATGAAGAACATGTCGTCGCCCGGATCGCCCTGCTTGAAGAGGAGTTCGTCCTCCTGAAGCGCCTGGGCTTCCATGCGGGCAAGGATGATATCGAGCGAGGCCTCGGTGAAGTGCGGCGCGAGCAGCCCGCGCATCACGTCGTCCATGGACATGAAGGTCATCGTGCCTGCCGCATCGATGACGCCGCGCGTACTGGTGGGGACCGCGTCGCCTTGGGTGGACGGATCGGCCAGAATCTTCTCTTCGAAGTACTCAAGCCCGCGGTCCATGTCCGCGAACTGCATGATCCTGGGGTTGGGCAACAGGCCGCCTTGTTTCAGCAACGCGTCCATATCGGGTTTGACGCCGCACAGCGCCAGCTCGGCGCCGTTACGTTCGCAGGCCTTCTCTAGTTTACAGAGGCTGATCACCGAGGAGACGTCGAGCCCCTGGACGAGACGGAAGTCGAGCATCAGGTAGCGCAGCTTTTCGGTTTCGATGCGCATGCGCGCTTCGGCCAGGATGCGGCTGGCGAGCGCGAAGAAGACGTATCCCTGGAGGCTGAAGACGCGCGCTTGGCGGCCGTGCTTCTTGAGTGCTCCGGCGATTTCGAGGGCGCGTTCCTTGTTCGACGCCCGGTCGGCCACCGTAAAATTATAGCGGATGCAGTTTGTCTTGCTGTAGCTGTAGACGAAGTACACCAGCGCGACCATCAGTCCGAAGACGACGCCCACCACCAGCCCCTGCACCGCCACCAGCACCAGGATACCCATCAGCAGAGCGAACTCGAAGTGCGAGAGCTGCCGGTACGACTTCCACATCCAGGCGTGGAGCATGTCGAGGCCCAAGAAGAGCAGCAGTCCGACGAGCACCGGTTTGGGCAGGTATTCGGCGTAGGGCAATAGGAAGAGCGTGGCGATCAGGATCAGCACCGAGCACCAGACGCCGGCTTTGCGCGTGACCGCGCCGGCTTTGTGATGCAGCAGGCTGCGCGTAGTGGAGACGCAACCGACGATGCCGCCGGCCAGTCCGGCCAGCACGTTGGCCAACCCGTTCACCTGCATCTCACGGTCGAAATCGACATCTTGCTCGGTGGCCACGTCCATGCCCATCGAAGTGAACATGATCGAGAAGACGACCACGAGGGCGAGCGCCAGGAGGTTCTGCCACTGCTTCATCAATAGGTCGGTGCGCACGCCGTCCAGCGAAGGCAGGTGAATCCCGGATTCTACGAGGCGCGGGAGCTTAAAGAGCAGCCCCTGCTCGCGGGCGGCATCGGGCGTCATGCCGAACGATTGAAGGCTGACGAAAAAGACCACGCTGCCCAGGATGAGCCCGATGGGCATGCCCAGCGCCGGGTGGATGAATCGTTTGGCCACCGGCACGCCCAGCAAGACGGCTGCGGCGCTGAGCAAGGCCGGTCCGGCGACTTCCGGCGGATGGCGGAGCATCTGCAACGTGGGCGGTTCCTTGAGCAAGACTTCCAGGCCGCCGCGAATGAGCAGAAAGCCGGTGCTGGCCATGAAGCCGGCCACGACCGAATAAGGCACGAAGCTGAGCAACCGTCCGCAGCGCCATGCGCCCAGCAGGTAAAGGAAGAGCCCCGTCAGAATGGCGCTCACCGAGAGCATCATGAGCACCGTGATCAGGATTTGTTCGGGAGGCACTTCGGCGGCGACGAGGTCGCGGCTGAGCGAGGCGGCCATCAGGGCTACGATGGCGGTGGGCTTGGGCGTCGGACCGGCGATCGAAAACGGGCTGCTGCTGCCCAGCGCCACCACCAAGCACAGAATGCAACTCGCCAGGAGGATCGTATGGAAGCCCGTGGCCAGGTGCGGAGCCAGAGCCGGCACTCCGAAGATCAATACGCCGTAGCTGATCGTCGAGGCGAAGCCGACGAAGCCCGAGAGGGTGCCTGCCGCCAGATCGCGTCCCCATAGGGATGCGGGAGTCGGTGGACCTGAGCTGGGGTGTGTTGGCGCTTTGGAATCCGTCTGGGACATGCCGGTGGAAACTAACCGAGATTAAAGAAAATGCGAATCCCTAGCAGCCCGTAGAAAAAGGGCAGGACCGCGCAGCCACGGGCTTGTGCTCCGGCTCAAGGCGCATCGAGACGATGCGGCCCCCTGCGCGACGCCTGTCCCAGTTCAAAAGCTCCTCGCAAGGAGGTCAGCACCCTTTTTCTGCGAACTGCTTGACGCACAAGTGTTTGCCGGAAGCCTGATGGGTCAGGATCGTCCCAAGCGCACTTTTTCCGTCATCTTTTCCTGACGGGAGCGCCCCTTCTTAAAGAACACATTTGGAGCGAAAGACGATGCGGGCGACCTGTTTGTGGTGGATGGTTCTGTGTATGGCGGGACTTGGCTTACCGGCCGCTGCCGAGCAGAGCACGGACCTCGAACCGCCCCGGCTGGTCGTCCACGAGTGGGGCACCTTCACCACCATGCAGGGCTCCGATGGGGTGACCCTGGAAGGCCTGCACCACGACGAAGAGCAGCTCCCGCGCTTCGTCTATTCGCGCGATCTGCTCAGCCCCGAAGAGGTCGCTTTGCGGGAGTATGCTTTCAATAAGATGGAGACGCCGGTCACCTACTTTTATCCTTCGCGGCCCATGTGCGTGCGGGTGCGCGTTCGGTTTCCCGCGGGCATTTTGACTCAGTGGTACCCTAACGTGCGGCATTTCGTTCCGGACCTGGCGGAAGCCGGCGGACCGAAGTTGGAGCTGAAACAGGGGGTGTTGGACTGGGGCGAGGTGAATCTGGTATCGCCGAGCGCGGAAGGGGAGGCGCTTTTGCCGCCCGTGGGTGTCGACGATCCCTGGGCTTACGCGCGCCAAACCGACGCGGCGCTGGTGCAGGTAAACGATTGGCAGCCTTCGCGCGGGTATTCGAAGCAGACGGAGAAATACCTTTTTTACCGCGGCTTGGGCCGCTGCGAGATGCCCCTGCGCGCGAATACTCGCAAAGGCGGCGCTTTGGAGCTTCGCAACACCAGCTCGCATGCGCTGCGGCATGTGTTCTTGCTGCGCGTGGAAGACGGCCGCGGAACGTTTCAGTACGTGCCCGAGCTGGCCGGTGGAGCGCGGCTTGAGCGGAGCATTCCCCTGCCGGCGGATGCGCCCGAGTTGCCGGAGCATGCCGCGCGATTGCGCGAAAAGCTGGAGGAAGCGCTGACCGCGTGCGGCCTGTATCCCAAAGAGGCGCGCGCGATGGCGCTGACGTGGAACCGCAGCTATTTCCACACGCCGGGACTGCGCGTGCTGTACGTGCTGCCCGACGAACTGACCCGCGCGATTCTGCCGCTCGAGGTCGAGCCCGCGCCACAAGAGGCCGTGCGCGTTATGGTTGCGCGCCTGGAATGCCTTACGCCGGAACAGGAGGACCGCGTCGCGGGCGCGGTCGCGCAGCTCGATGCGCCGGACTTCGAATGCCGCGACGCCGCGAGCCGGACGCTGCGCGAATTGGGGCGGTTTGCCGAGCCCAACTTGCGGCGAGTGTTATCCAAGGCCGAAGCTCCCGAACTGCGCGCACGCGTACTGCGTCTGCTGCAGCGCTTCGAACCGCTCAAATGAGCCCGGGCGTATGCCGCCGGCCTCACGTCCGTTCCTCGAAGAACGGGCCCGTGGCCGGAGGCACACGCATGCCGTGCATTAGAGCCTGCGCTTCGCGCGGCCCAGCGTCACGACTTGCTGGCAGCGCTCGCACGCCCACTTGCCCGTGTCCCCAAACGCACGCAAGACGCCGCTGCAATGCGGACAGTGATTCTGGAGCATGCGCGAACCGCGCATGGGCCGGTGCGGCGATGGAAGCCGCCTGGAACTGGGTCTCTCCTGCGATAGCCGCTGCATAAATCGCTCCCTTCTCCTGTTTCCTTGCTCCTCGCCGCGCACGAGCCCCGAAAACAAGCGGGGCCGGAGGTTTATGGCCTCCGGCCCCTGAATTTCGTGCGTGGCGAATGAGGGGATCAGGCCGGAGGCGGACGGTCGAGCCAGGCGCGCATAAACGCCGGCGCACCGATTTCGATGCGGCCAGCGTCCGGGCGAGCCCAGACTTGCCGTTTAGCGATCGATTCGAGAACCGTCGAGTGCATCGCTTCCGCTCCGAAAACCAACATCAACATCGCAACTAACCCCATGAAGGCCCTCCGTGTCAAATCGTCCCTGTTTGGGGCGATTTCCTCTGCTTGGGGGAAACCCTTCGCGATGCCATAATGCGCGCGGCTCCCGGAGATCGTGGTGTGTCGAAGAAGCATGGGATTTGGCTGGCGAGTCTGCTCAGTTTCGCGTTGGCCGCGCAAGAACCCCGGCCCGCGCCCGATGCGGATCCGGGCGAAGAAGCCGCGCCCGATCCGGATGCGCTGATCCCCGGCGCGGTGCACGAACGCGTGGCCGTGAAGCTCGATGCGAGCCAGACGTACGCACTTTACCTGCCCAGCTACTTTACGCCCGATCAGACGTGGCCGATTCTGTATTGCTTTTCGCCGGGCGCCCAAGGGAGCACGCCGGTCAACCTGTATCGCGCGGCGGCCGAACGCTTCGGCTGGATTGTCGTCGGGAGCAACAACGCGCGGAACGGTCCGATGGAGCCCGTGCAAGCCGCGATCGAAGCGCTGTGGAAAGATACGTGGACGCGCTTCCCCATCGATCCGAAACGGCTGTACGCGACGGGCTTCAGCGGCGGCGCGCGGATGGCATGGGCGATGGCGCTGACGCGCGATAAACCCTTCGCCGGTTGGCTGCCTTGCGGCGCGGGGTATGCCGCGGAGATGCCGCCGCGCGAGGGCCTGACCTTCGCCGTCTGCGGGCTGGCCGGC
The DNA here is from genome assembly GCA_015075375.1 of Planctomycetota bacterium. GTDB lineage: Bacteria > Planctomycetota > SZUA-567 > H5-PLA8 > H5-PLA8 > H5-PLA8. The sequence continues at coordinate 167,038 of JABTUM010000002.1, forward strand.
CGCCAGGATTTCAACTACGACGAACTGAACCGCGTGGAGCGCCAGCTTGCCGGCATGGGACTGCGCACGCGGGTTCTGGAGTTCGACGGCGGGCACGATTGGCCGCCCGCTTCGCACGCGACGCAAGCGGTGCGATACATGGATCTGCTGGCTCGAGTGCGTGCCGGAGAAGCCGGCGGCGCGGCGGCGCAGGACCTATTTCAGGAAGAGTTGGCCGATGCGAAGGCGATGCTCGAGGATGCGCACGGGATGCTGGCGGCGCACGCACGGTTCGCCGAACTGACCGAGTTGGGCGCCGGCACTCCGATTCAGGCGGAAGCCCGGGCGGCGCTGGCCGCGCTGGATGCGCGACCGGGCTTCAAGAAGGAGCAACTTGCCGCGGCGCGCATGGCCGAACTGCGCGGGGAACTCGACGCGCTGACCGATCCGGCCGCACGTTTCGAGCGCGCGCTCGAGCTGTACCGTCTGTTCCTGAAGGAGCATTCCGGAACGGCCACGGCGCAGCGTGTGCAGGAGTCGCTTGACGGCCTGCCCGAGAAGATGGCCTTCGCCGCGCGGCTCTTGATGCGGCGGAAGGATTACGCACGCGCCGAGGAGATTCTGCAGCGCGCGCTGAGCGTGCTCCAAGATCCTACTCTGGCCTATGCGTTGGCCTGCGCGCAGGCACGTGCGGGTAAAAAAGAAGCCGCACTGGCGAGCCTTGACCGCGCGGTGAAGCTCGGTTTCGGCGACGGAGCGCACCTCCAGGCCGACGAGGATCTCGCGGCGCTGCGCGGCGAAGCGGCGTACCAGAAGCTGGTTCGCGAGCTGGCCTCGCGCGCGCCGGTTCCGGCTTCAAAGCCCTGAGCGTTTCCGGGTGAATCGAGCCGGTGCTTGTGCTAAATTGGGCCTACGAGTGGAGGCTGGAGCGCGATCATGGACATCGCTCGCCTGTTGAAGGACTGGCCACTGGGAGAAGGGAGCAACGTCCGCCGCATCGTCGGCGAAGACGGCAGCGAGAAGATCCAGATTCGCGTCTGCATCGACAGCTTCAACGGTATTCTTCAGTTCGAGTGCGACGGGCGACCCGATGGCGAGAAACCGCAGGGCGAATCCTTCTATTTCGATTACCTCGAAAAGAAGCTTTCGCAGCATCTTCATGGCGGAAATATCGCGAAGGATTTTCGCGTCACGCACACGCAGTGCGAGCGGTTGTTCGACGAAAGCGGGCAGGTTTACCACCGATACGTGATTCTCTTGCAGCTCGGCGATTTCGAACGCGTGATGCGCGACACCGACCGCAACATGCGGCTTTTCCGCTTCGTAAATACATACGCAGTGCGGCAAGCCGACCGCGAGCATCTCGAATGCTGGTGGCCGTACATCCTGCGCATCCATTTCACGGCCAAAGCCATGGAGGAGTTGCGCACGGGCAGCATCGAGAAGGCGATGGAGGCGGTGCAGGCTTGCACGCAGCGGCTGGACGAACTCGCGCCGCAGGAGAACGAGACCTTTCAGCACGAGATGAAGCGCAGCCGTGAAGCGCTGGAAGAGTTGGACGGCGAATTGCGCAAACGCAAACCGCTGAGCGAGATCGAGAAACTCCAGCGTGCGTTGCAGCGCGCCGTCGAGGACGAGCGTTACGAGGATGCCGCTCGGTTGCGCGACAAGATCGCCCGCTTCCAGACGAAGAAGCACCCGGCCGGCGGCGATGATGACGACGCATAAGCCGCACGCGACTCGCATTTAGCATCGAAGAACCCATTCGGTTGAGCGTCTCCCCAAAGCCCGCCTCGGCTCGAAGTGCCCTTGCGGGTGAGGCAAGCCATGCCGTATCCTGACGGCCGCTCAGGAATCGAGAATCATGGTCAATCCGGGCCGGAAGCGGCCGGGACGGCGAGGCAGATTGAATTCTTTTAAGGAGAGCTTCATGTCGAACGATCGCGAACATAGTTTGAATCGGCGGGATTTTCTGGCTACAGGCCTGCTGGTCGGCGCCGCGGTGACGGCCGGCGGATTGTGGCTGCCCAGCGCAGCGCGCGCGGAAGGCAACGAGTTCGGGTTGCCCGAACTCGGGTATGCGCCCGATGCGCTGGAGCCGATCATCGACAAGCAGACGATGGAAATTCACCACGGCAAGCACCATGCCGCCTATGTCGCCAATTTGAACAAGGCGTTGAAGGACCAGCCCAAACTGGCGGGGTTGACCGTCGGCGCGCTGCTGGTGGACAAGGCCGGCGAGGTGCCTTCGGAGATTCGCCAGGCGGTGATCAACAACGGCGGCGGGCACGCCAACCACAGCCTGTTCTGGTCGGTGCTGGGTCCGAAGGAAAAGGTCAAGGCCGCTCCTACGGGCAAGCTGGCGGAAGCGATTCAGAGCGGGTTTGGCGGCGTCGAGAAGCTGGCCGAGAAGGTAAACGAAGAAGGTCTCAAGCGGTTCGGCAGCGGCTGGACGTGGCTGGTGAAGGACAAGGACGGCAAGCTGCACGTCTACAGCACGGCCAATCAAGACAGCCCGTTGATGCAGAAGCACGTCCCGATCTTCGGCATCGACGTTTGGGAGCATGCGTACTACCTGAAATACCAGAATAAGCGCGGCGACTACCTGAAGGCGATCTGGGGCATCGTGAACTGGTCCGAGGTCGAGCGGCGCTACGACGAAGAGCTTCTTCCCGATACCGGGAAGGAGAAGGACGCGCTCAAGAAGGCGCGGGAAGCCAAGTAGCCGAAGGTCGCGTGTCGTGCGGAATAGAGCCGCGCAAACGGATGCGCCGGCCGTACGACGCGAGTGGTTCGGATTCATGGAAAGCGGGAGGTTTGTCATGAAGTCGTGGTTTGCGGGATGGTGCGTGCTGCTGCTGGCGTGTGCGGGCTGGTCGGTTTCGGCCGAAGAGGCCAAGCCGGCGGAAGGCGAGAAGAAGCCCGAGGCGACCAAGAAGGAAGAGGCCAAGCCTGCCGAAACGGCGGCCCCGGCCCCGTCTGCGGCCGATGCCGAAGCGGCGGTCAAGAAGGCTCAGGAAGAACTGGCGGCTGCTGTGAAGGGCATGGAAGCCGCAAAGAACACCGTCGAACTGGCGCGCGAAGGCGAGAAGCACGCCCGCGAAGCGCACAAGGCCGCCGAGAAGAAGGTGAAGGAGGCCGAGAAGGCGCTGAAGGAAGCACAGGGCGGCGCAGTCAAGACCGCGGAAGAGAAGGCCGCGAAGGAAAAGAAGCACGCCGAGAAGAAGGCGGCGGCCGAGAAGGAAGCCGCTGAAAAGAAGGCGGAAGAAGCGAAGAAGGAAGGCGAGAGCAAGGCCGGCGAGGCGAAGAAGGAAGGCGAAGCGAAGGTCGAAGCCTCCAAGACCGAAGCGGCGAAGACCGAGGCTGCCAAGACCGAAGCCGTGAAGGAAGCCACGAAGTAACCTTCGTCTTACATGCATTCGATGCATAAAGAGAGCGACTAAGCGGCGCGAATCGGCAAACGGTTCGCGCCGTTTTCTTTTTCCTGCCGGATTGGTGCCGCATTCGGCGTTGGAATTGTGTAGAATACTTTTATCGTATCACGGCACGAATGGACGGAGGCAGAGGTTGCGCTTATGCCCTACCGCTTGGCAGGCTTCGGCGATGAAATTTCCGCGGATATCCAGCGGCAGATGGATCACCTGCTGGACAACGACGTCAAGCTTTGCGCGCTGCGCGGCGCGAATAAGAAGGAAGTCCTCGATTTTGAAGATTTCCAAATCAATCTGATCAAGACTCAGTTCTTCAATCGCGCGATCAAATTCTCGTGCATCGCTTCGCCGTGCGGAAACGTTTCGATCGCCGATCCGTTCGCACCGGAATTGGAGCGCTTCAAGAAGGCCTGTACGCGAGCAAAGCAGTTCGAGACGCGCGTGGTAGGCGTGTACGGCTTTCAGGCCGGCGATCCGGCTGCTCAGCAGGCCGAAGCGGTGAAGCGGCTTAAAGACTTCGCGCAGTATGCGAAAGACCAGTCGCTCAACTTACTGCTCGAAAACGCGCCGGGTACGTGCGTGGATACCGCCGATCGGATGGCGGCGGTCGTGACGGCGGTAGGCGCTCCGAACCTGATGGTCACCCTGGATTTCGCTTCCTGCGTTGCGGCCGGCGACGATCCGCTCGCTGCTTGGAATACCCTGAAGCGCTGGATCAAAGATTTTCATATCAAGGACCGCAACGCCGAAGGCCGTGACGTACCCGCCGGAACCGGCTTGGCCAAGATCCGCGACGTCCTGGCCGATGCCTGGGCACAAAACTGGACCGGGCTTTTGACGCTGGAGCCGCATCTTGTGGAAACGCCCGGATTCGAATCGCTGGACGGCGCCGCTCGTTTTAAAGCCGCCGCGGAAGCATTGAAAAAGATCCTCGCCGGACTCGGCGCCGCATAGCGGTCGCCGCTGCTCGAACGCGAAGCTGCAGGTCGATTCAGAACCGGACGCCGAACGCGCCCGGAACGTGGACCCTTTTATCCGGAGGAACGCGCAACTATGCCCCAACGCCCCAACTTGCTGGTGATCATGTCCGATGAACACGACCCCGCGGTCACCGGTTGCTACGGCGATCCGCTGGTGCGCACGCCGCGGCTCGACCGGCTCGCCGCCGAAGGCATCACCTTCGATGCGTGCTATTGCAACAGTCCGCTTTGCGTGCCGTCGCGCCTGAGTTTTACGGCGGGGCAGTACGTCAGCCGCTGCGGCGGCTGGAACAACTCGTGCTGGCTGCCCAGCGACGATTATCCTTCGTTGCCTCGCGCCTTGGCTCGCGCGGGTTACGAAACGGTGCTGTGCGGAAAGCAGCACTACGACGCCACGCGCCGCTACGGATTCACGACGGACCTGATTCCCGAGTTAAACGACGCATTCAAGACAGGGCGCGGCGGCCGAAGCGACCCGGATAATGTGAAGATCGCGCACCAGTCGTGGACCAACCGCTCCGCCGAATTCCATCCCGGATACGAATCCGAGGTGCTGGACCACGACCGTATCGTTACCGAAGAGGCGTGCCGCTTTCTGGACCGCCGCGATCCGGATGCGGCGCCGTTCATGCTATTCGCCGGGCACTTGGCGCCGCACTTCCCGCTCATCGCGCCCGAGCATCTCTACAACCACTACAAAGGCCGCGTGCCGATGCCCGATCTCCCACCGGGATTGATCGATAATCTGCCGCGAAATTATAAGCATCAGCGTTACGGATTCGGGACCGTCGATGTACCGGACGAACTGACGCAGTACGGGCGCGATCTGTATTGGGCGCTCACCGATTGGTACGACGTCCAGGTGGGCCGCGTGCTCGACGCGCTGGCCGCTAGCCCGTTCGCCGAGAACACCGTCGTGGTGTACACCTCCGACCACGGCGAAAACAAGGGCGATCACGGCATGTGGTGGAAGAATTGTCTCTACGAGCACGGCGCGCGCGTCCCGCTGATCGTGCGCTGGCCGGAACGCTGGAAGGGCGGGCAACGCCGCTCCGGCGCGTGCTCGCTGGTGGATGTGGTTCAGACGCTGGCGGCCTTGGGCGGAGCCGAAGCGCACGAACAATGGGACGGCGACTCGATGCTTGCGTACCTCGACGATCCGCGCGCCGACTGGAAGGACTTCGCGCTCACGGAATACTACGGGCACAACATCTGCAGCGGAATCACGATGGTGCGGCAGGGACGGCATAAGTACGTCTACCACAGCCGGGCAAACGAACGGCACGGCCCCGAGCGCGAACTCTTCGACCTGAGCGCGGATCCGAAGGAGCACCGCAACCTGGCCCACGATCCGGCGCACGCGCCACTCGTCGAGCGCTTGCACGCGGCCATGCTGAAGGAATTGGGCGAAGATCCGGAAGCGATCGAGTTGCGATGCCGCACCGATTACGCCAAAGGCTACGGGCGCGAGAAGCCCAAGTAAATTCGCTTAGAGTTCGTGGATCGTTCCGCGCGCTTCCTGGCGCGTGGAAAAGATCTGCGTATGCGCGCCCAACTCGGCGACGGCTTGTTGCGCGGCGGCAAAAGCCAGATCGGGGCGGTTGCAGTCGCCGCTGAGGTGCATTTGCACCACCCGCGCCGGGCCGCCGTTGGGCCCGCGTTGCAGGATGCGCGTCAGCGCATCCGCGGCTTGTGCGTTGGAAAGATGCCCCTCGGAACCCAGCACGCGCGCGATCAAACTCGGGTGCCGTCCGCTGTTTTTTTCCATCGCCACGTCGTGGTTGAATTCCAAGGCCAACAGATCGGCGTCGAGACACGCCTCCAAATGCGCGTCGGTCCAGTGGCCTAAATCCGAGAGGTACCCGATTCGCCGCGCGCGGCCGGTCGCATCGGCCGTCTCGATACGAAAGCCGAAGGTGGGCGGACAATCGTGCGGCAGGCGCAGGGGATGAAAAAGCAATTCGCCGGCTACTTCGAATGGCTGCGGAGCGCCGTACGTGAAGAGCAGCCCCGCTTGCACGAGCTTCTTAAAGTACCGCCCGCCCTGCAGGTGCTTCGCGTGGCTTTCGTGGCAATAAAACGGCACGTGATGCTCGACCAGCGCTTTCAGGGTGCGCTTCTTCAAGTGGTCGCCGTGGGTATGCGTCAGCACCACCGCCGAAAGGCTTTCCCATCCGCCACCGGTGCCTTCCAGGCGCTTGGCGATCTCGTCGGGCGTGAAGCCGATATCGATCAGCACCCGTGCGTGCGGCGTCTGTAAAAGCGCCGAATTGCCCGAGGAGCCCGAGCCGAGGACGCAGAATCGGATGTGGGAGGAACCGTCGGACATGGCCAGCCTCGGAATGCGAAGATTTCATCATCCCGATTTTCGGCTTCGGCACAAGACGTTTAGAACACCGCTTCCGGCCAGACGCGCTTGCAGCCTTCCATCGTTTTGCGGCAGATCGACGCCAGATCGTTGGCCCACAGCGTTTCGTTGAATAGTTCCAGGCAATGCCAGCCGTCGTAACCGGCGGCGGACACCGCATCCGTCCAGGTGCGCAGCGGCAGGACGCCCTCGCCGGGAATCACGCGGTCGGCGTTGATGTTCATGACTTCCCAGCAGACTTCGCGTATGTCGTTCAGGTGCGCATGCTTGAAGCGCCCGCGGCAGTCGGCCAAGTCTTCCACGCGGCTGGGCGTGCTGACGAAATGCGCGGGATCCCAGACTAAACCGACATTCGGATGTGCGGCCAGCTCCACCAGCTTCCGCGCGGTACGAAAGCTCTTGCACAAGCCCGTCCAGTTTACTTCGACGCAAAGCGAGACGCCGAAGGGCCGGCCGGTATCGGCCGCGGCGCGGAGGTGTTCGGCGTGGCGTTCGAGGTACTCGCCGTGCTTGGACTTGTCCTGATCCGGCGGCCCGCCGCCGCCCACCACGAGGGCCGAACACCCCAGCGCCTGCATGGTCTCGCCGGCCTGCCGGATGGCGTCGAGATCCCTCTGCCGCTCTTCGGCGGAACCGAAGGTCTTGAATGCGTGCCCCGTGGCGCCGACGCAGGTGAGGCCCGCATCCCGCACGCGCCGAGCCACGGGGGCCGCACCGTCGCGCTGGATCGTCTCACCGGCTTTCCAGAGATTGATTTCGAAATGCTTCCAGCCGCTTTCGGCGTAGGCCTTGAGGTGGTCGTCGAAGCTGCCGTCGCGCGTCGTGATTTCGTGCATGGCGATCTTCATGGCAAGGCTCCCTGAATTAAGGCTTGGAAAGTTGAATGAATTGTTCCGCGATGCGCAGGTCTTCGACGGCTTCGAGTGCGGGGGAGAGGACCGGGGCCTCACCGCGCAGGCTGGCCGTGAAGAGGCGCGCCTGTTCGAAGAACGCCCAGCCGTTTCCGGTAAAGAGCCGCGTCTCCACGGGGCCGTGCTCGCCTTCGGTGCGAACCGTCACTTCGCCCGGGGCCTGCCGGTGCAGCGGAGCGTGGAGGTTCAGGTCCAACTGGGCTTTTTCGAAGCAGAGCGTGAAGCGCTCTTCCCACTGGTTCTTGATCCGGTTGGTATGCAGTTCGAAGGTGACGGGCACGCCGCCGGCGCTTTCGGCGACCATCAAGAGTCCGTCGCGCGAAACGTATTTCAATCCGTACGGCTCGCCCAACAGATGCCGCATTAGATTGACCTGGTGAATCCAGAAGTTCACGAAACTGTGGTACTGCTTGCCCTGTTCTTCGCTCATCCAGGCCGGCGCCGGTTCGGGCTTTTCGCCCTCGTATTCCGGGTACGGTTCTTTCGAGTTGATTGGCTTCTCGACGCCCCACATCCAATCGGTCATCGCTGCCGTCATGCGTGCGTAGCGCAGCTTGCCGGCCTTTCCGCTCGCGCGCCAATCGTCAAGCTGCGCCTTGGCCGTGCGCGTGCCTGGATCGAAGCGTTTCATGTATCCGACCTGATAGACGACGCCCTGCTGCCGCGCGAGTCCCGCCAGCGATTCGGCCGTATCGGTGCGCACGCAAATCGGCTTCTCGGTGATGAGATGCTTCTTCGCCTTGAGGATGTCGGGAACCACGGCGTGATGGAGCCCGAAGCCCATGATCGCGACGACGGCATCCAGCTCGTGCGCGCTGCCGTCGAGCATCTCGCGGTGATTGGCGTAAACTTTGGGGATGCCGTAACGCTGAGCGACGAGCCGCGCCTGCTCCGGCCGGCCCTCGGCCAGCGCAACGACCTGCACGTTCTCGAGCTGCGCGTAGTTGGCCAGATGGGCAAGCTGACCCATGTAGCCGCCGCCGACCATTCCGATCCGTATTTTTGCGCTCATCGGTTCGCTTCCTCAATTGCCGGGCTTCGCTTACACGGCGGCTTTGGCTTGGCGTGCGAAGGACAGGATCGCATCGTCGGCCACCGGCACGACGGACTCGGGCTTGCCGTGGCCCTTTTGACCGTAGGGAACATTCGAAAACGCGTTGTAGCAGCAGATGTACGCGCGGCGCGGGATCTCCGACGTATTCGGTCCCGACGCGTGCAGCGTGTTGCAGTGAAAAAAGAGCACGCTGCCCGGCGTCATCTCGGCGTACTGAGGCGGCATGCGCTCCAGGATGGCGGCGATGCGTTCAGGGTCGGCGCCGGCCTGGTTGCCCACGCGGCCGTGGTTGATCCGGCCCAGCAGGTGCGAGCCCGGGATCACCTGCAGACAACCGTTGGCCTGCGTGGCCGGATCGAGCGCCACCATGCACGAAATCATGCGCGGAAAGAGGCAGTGATCGTTGTACCAGTACCCATAATCCTGGTGCCATTCCCATGCGCCGCCGACGCGCGGTTCTTTCAGCATCACCTTGCTGTGCCAGTGGTAGACGTCTTCGCGGAGCAACTCGCGCACGCCGTTAAGCAGCCGAGGGTGCCGCGTAACGAGTCCAAAGACGTCGTCGCGGGTATCCATCCAAAGCGAAATCTTGCTCGACCGGCCGGCCGCATCGGGCATGTCCCCGACCTTGCGTGTCGCTGCCAGCGACAACTCGACGCCCTCCAGCAGCACATCGACTTCCGCGCGCGAGAAAACGCTCGGAACCGTCACGAATCCGTCGCGCTCAAAGGCTTGAACCTGGTTCCAGTTCAGCATGGTGGTGCCTCCTGCCTGTCTTGTCCGTGCTGCAACCCTACCCGCCGGAAGGGCTTCTGGTAAATGGACGGGGTAGGGCATATGATGGACAAAACCGAGATGGGGGCCGCCCGATGCCGCAATTCGTGTCCATCGGAAAGATTCCGCACCCGAAGCCCAGCCATCCGCGGCACGCGCATCCGGATACTTGGGAGATCGTGATTTACACCCATGGGCGCGGGATCATTACGGTCGGCGAACAGCCGATCCCGTTTCAGGTCGGGACGATCGTCGCGCTTCCGCCGATCGTGCCGCACGACGAACGCTCCGAGGACGGCTTCACCAACATTTTCATGCACTGCCGTGAGTTCGCGCGTTTCGACGGAACGGTTCCGATCATTCAGGACCGCGCCGACCGGCCTTATTTCCAGGTCGCCTCGGTGCTGCTGCAGGAATGCGGGCTGCGCCGAACGCAAAAGGATCCGATCGTCGAGAGGCTATTCGGTGTGCTGATGGACTACCTTGCCGAATGGAGCCATCGCTCGGGAACCCATCCGCTCGTCGAGGCGCTGAAAGGCAAGCTCGCCGAGCGTCTGCACGATTCCGAGTTTCAGGTTGGAGACGCGCTGAACGAACTCCCGGCCTCCCCCGACCATTTGCGCAAGCTTTTTCGCGAAGCGACCGGCCGCTCTCCCGTGGGCTACTTGAACGAGTTGCGCGTGGGGGAAGCCAAGCGGCTGCTGCGCATAGGCGGGTTCTCGGTGAAAGAAGTCGCGCATCGCGTCGGCGTGCCCGATCCGTATTACTTCTCGCGCCTGTTCGTCAAGCTCGCCGGCAGCCGGCCAAGCGTGTACGCGCGGAGAGCTTAGCGCTCTTGCTTCGTCTCCCGAATCGCGGTACGACCGCGCCATGAATCGCCGTCCCACTCAGTTGCTCGATGTCGCGCCCTTCAGCATGGCCATTATGGCGGTCTGCATCGTGTATTTCGTCTTTCTGGCCGTTCGAAATGCGCAGTTCGCGGACGAAAGCGGTGGGTACGGCAACGGGCTATTGGGCTTCGACGGCGAACTCTTGCGCGCGTACGGCGCCAGCTACCGGGAAGCCGTCTGGACCGGCGGATGGCGCAATCTCATACTGCCTGTCTTCATGCACGGCGGCTTGGTGCATATCGGCTTCAATATGTGGACGCTCTTCACGATGGGACCCAGCGCCGAAGTTCATTTCGGGAGCGCCAACTTCGGCACGCTCTGGCTCGTAACCGGCATTGGCGGCGCGTGCTGCAGCGTGGTGCTGGGCGGGCATACCTCGGTCGGCGCATCGGGCGCGATCTTCGGGCTCCTGGGCGCGCAACTGGCCGTGCATCTGATCAAGCAATGGGATTGGCGCCGCGCGCTGAAGAGCAGCGATGTGAAGCAGACGCTTTTTTTCATCGGCATGCTTTTCGTTCTTTCGTTCTTTATGAAGGCGATCGACCACTGGGCGCATCTGGGCGGCCTGATCTTCGGACTCGCCTTTGGCTGCCTCTTTGAGTACTGGCGCAAGCATCAGCGCATCGGCTGGTCGCTGATTGTCCTCGCGTTTGGGCTCTGGCTGGGCGTGATCGCCTGCACGCGCTGGACGGTCTTTCACCCGCATTACCACGTGATCCAAGGCTTGCAGGCGGAAGAAGCGGACCGGATTGAGGAGGCCGAGGCGCATTACGAGGAGGCGCGGCGCTGGCAGAAGATGTTCCCGTCACGCTTGGCTGCTCGAGCCGCCGGGGAGGCGCTGTACCATGCAGCGGAAGCCCAAAATCTGCCGCGCATCGACCGCCTGCATTACCTTTACATCGATCTGATGGCGGAGCTGAATCCGGAGCTAAAGGACGGCGTGGAGTAAAATGGAAGTAGCTGTCGTATAGGGAGTACGTAAAAATAAAAGTTGATACAAGATAAAAGCGCTCTAGCTTGGGCGGAACTCTATCGCCGAGGCTTCGTCTATGGCCGCCCTACCGCCCCGCCGTCGTCCCGTGCGCACTACGCCAGGTCCCGCCGCACCGCCGCGCATTCCCACGCAGCCGAGTCCGGGGGCGGCGAATGCCGAATCGCCGGAAGCTCCGCGCCGCCCGATCCGCAGGAAGCCGGCGCGGCCGGTCCGCCGAAACGAATCGGACTCCGGAAGCCTGATTATGGTGCGCATCGGCCTGATCGTGGCCGTGGTCGTCATCGGCGGAGTGATCAAGTTAGCCACGGCCAAGCCGGCGGGTGACCAGACCTATTGGAATGCACTGGTCCGCTTCGATCAGAATCTGGACAAGCAGGTCTTCCTCTCGCCCGGCGACATGCGCCGGCAGCTTAATCACCTGCCCATCGGCGGAGTGACCGATTCACGGCTGCGCGAATTTCACCAGACGTTATTGGCGTTGCTGGAGCTTTCCGAGAAAAGCCTTTCCGATCCCAGCGCCGAACAAAGGGCGCAACCGTTGATCGACAAACTGGAACGCTTGAGGCTGGAACTCAATCGCGACTACGGGCGTGGGTAGGGGCTTTCGTTCGTGCGGCCGGGTAGGCCACGGTCACCGTCGTCGCGATCCCGCCGCGGGCATTGAAGGCTCCCTCCAGGGTCATCCGCCGCGGGCGGCAGCTCTTGACCAGATCGTCGAGGATCGCGTTGGTCACGTGCTCGTGAAAGATGCCCCGGTTGCGGTAGCTTTGCAGGTACAGCTTGTAACTCTTCAGCTCCATCACCAACGTGTCGGGGACGTAAGTCAGCGTCAGCGTCGCGAAGTCCGGCTGGCCCGTTCGCGGGCAGACGGCCGTGAACTCCGGCGCAACGATGCGGATCTCGTAATCGCGGCCGGGATGGCGATTGGGGAAGCATTCGACGGGGCCGGGGCTGGTGGCGGGCTTGGGGCGGCGCTTGGCCATGCGGGGTTCCTCTCCAAAAGCAGGAGCGCAGCATAGCGAGTTCGGCGCGCGGATGAAGTGCAGGCGGACGGAGCAGCTAGCGGGGCCGGCGCGCAGGGGGCTTGGCGCCGGCATTCGGACGCCGGGGCCGATCGGGCGTTTCGCTGCCTGCGCGCGGCCGGCGCTTGATCCGTGGCGCAGGCGAGGACTTGCCGGAAGACGATACCTGAATGATGCCCCAAACCACCAGCACCGCGCCGAGCACGGCCAACCCGAGCGTGCTGTTGGTACCGCGAATCGCGTGCGTGCCGCTCAGGCCGCCGATGATAAAGAACACACCGATCAAAATATTCCACATGCCGGGGCGCCTTTCGAAAATGCGTACGCACTAGGAATAGCATGAGGCAAACATAAAACAATACGCAAGCGGAAGAATGTTTGGACTTACCGGGCTCGCCTGCGCGCTCCTTGCCGTGGACACCTCCGCCGCAAGCGGCTATGACGTACTGGTTGCACCGTGCAATTCGACCTGGAGACCGTGATGTCCGCCACCGTACACGTCGGCCATTCGCCCGATCCCGACGACGCGTTCATGTTCTGCGCGCTGACCTTCGGGAAGTTCGATACCGCGCCGGAGACGTACGAGCACCATCTGCTCGACATCGAGACGCTCAACCAGAAGGCCGCGCGAGGCGAGTACGAGGTCACCGCGTTCAGCATCCACGCGTACGCATATCTGACCGAGCGTTACCTGCTGTTGCCGCACGGGGCAAGCATGGGCGACGGCTACGGACCGATGATCGTGGCCCGGCCGGGCGATTACGACGGCTCCGATCCGCGCGCTTGGCTGGCCGGGAAGCGCATCGCCATTCCAGGCAAGCAGACGAGCGCCTTCCTGGCCCTGAACCTCTTCGCCGCAGGCCAGACGGGCGGGGCAGGGGCGCCGCCAGACGCCGCAAAGACGCCGAAGTTCGATTCGACGGTTGTGCCGTTCGACGAGATTATGAAGGAGGTCGCCGCCGGGAAGTTCGATGGGGGGCTGATCATCCATGAAGGCCAGTTGACCTACCACGAACAGGCCAGCGGCGGCCTCAAGAAGGTTGTGGATTTGGGCGAATGGTGGAAGAACCAGACCGGTTTGCCGCTGCCTTTGGGCGGGAACGGGATCCGGCGCAACTTGGGCCCTGAGCGTATCCGGACGATCAACCGGCACCTCCGCGACAGCATAAAATGGGGGTTGGACCACCGCCAGGAAGCCTTGGAATACGCCCTGAAGTACGCCCGCGATATGGGCATGGACAAGGCCGACCGGTTTGTCGGGATGTACGTCAACGACTACACGCTGGACTACGGGCAAGCCGGCCGGGATGCCATCAAGCGTTTCCTGAAGGCCGGGCACCAAGCGGGTCTGCTGCCCAAGCTAGTCGAACCTGAATTCGCCTCCTGACCGTCGGAGAAGCCCCACTAGGGCTTGCTCGGCCCTGCCCTCAGCGTGCTTGCAGAGGCATTAAATCAAGCCCATCCAGGGGCCCCCAAACGGCCGATTACCCCCCGGTTTTGGGTGTTGGTTTGAGGACCGTAAATACCCAACTATAGACCTAATTTAAGGGTTATCCCTTGGCTCGAGTTCTCTGTTAGGGCCTCGCTCCCTATTCCAAGGTCGATCCGAAGCTTGAGAGGACGAGGGCCAAAACGGCGGGCTAATTGCACTAAGTGCTTATCGCGTGCGCGCGCCCTCACCCCCAAGAGCCTGAGCAATCCAGGGCTTTAAGGGTGAATCAATTGCCGTGACGATAGAATCAAAAGTGATTTACCAAAAGAGCCGGAACCGCCCCATTCGCGCCCGTTTACCGCCCAAAATAAGAAGAATTTTATAGTGTATAAATGTTTTGTATTAACTTATGTACTCAGGTTTATGTCTAATCTAATTATATAAATAATTAAATATAAGTTATTTACGATGTAGTATGAAATTGTTACTATAAGTCATACAAAAGGCTATTTCGGATTGAATCTTGGCCTAGGTGTGGGTTTGTACGGCCTTTGCCTTTGAAGTACTAAGACTTAAAACTCCACGCGCGCGTATAATGAGGAGCCATGCAGGGCTTGGATGGCGCTTCGCGTGGAAAAGCTATACCGGCACGCGCTCGGCAGGCCGCAGATCTCCATGAGCCATAGACCGGCTGGGGAATGCCTTAAGCTCAGCGTCTCCCAAGGCCGATACTCCGCGGCATGGGGGGGAGTGCCGACACTGTCGCGGTGCGTCCATTGGACGCTGCTGCGGTCACGAGCCCGCGGGCCAGCGCCGCGGGTTCGGGAGGCAACGCGTGGCTGCGTGGCGCCAAGCTGCTGGCCGCAATTCTGCTCTTGCCCGCCTGCCTCGGTTTTACCCAAGGCTTTTCAGCGCACTTTCTGCACCTCGGCGCGAAGGTTCGCGTCCAGATGCTTGGCTGGCCCGTCGAAGTCCAGTGGCTGGGCTGGGGCATCCTGGCGTTTACGATCTTTGCCGCGCTGCTCTGGCGCCCGCTGATGCCGTACCTGTTCGCCCACGAGCTCGTACATGCTCTGGCCACGTGGCTTTGTCTGGGCCGGGTCAGCAACTTGCGAGTTTCGGCCACCGGCGGGCAGGTAACGACCAGCAAAAGCAATACGTTCATCCGCCTCGCGCCGTACTTCATACCGCTGTACACGCTTCTGGCGGCTGGGATCTTTCTGGCGCTCGACGCGTGGTGGCGCCCCCTGGGCGATTACCGCTGGATCCTGGCCGGTGTCCTGGGCTTTAC
Organism: Planctomycetota bacterium; assembly: GCA_015075375.1. Classification (GTDB taxonomy): domain Bacteria; phylum Planctomycetota; class SZUA-567; order H5-PLA8; family H5-PLA8; genus H5-PLA8. Next base: position 182,164 of record JABTUM010000002.1, read on the forward strand.
CCTGGCGTATCACGTGGCCTATACGGTCTGGAGCCTTAGGCGCGATCAGCCCGACCTGCGCCCGGACGGTTGGCTTTTCTCGATCGTCGTAATCTACCTCGGCAATTTGGCGGTCATTGCAGCGGTTCTGGGGCTGACGCTTTCCGGGTCGGCGCGCGGCTGTGGCGAGCATGTGGCGGGGGTGGCGGCGCTGGGCTGGGAGCAAAGCGGTTTGGTCTACCGCGAGCTTTACGCGATGCTTGAGCGCTGGCTTCAGAAGTGAGACATAACACACCTTCCTCCTCGATAACGCCTCGCATTAGAACCAACAACCGCACTCCGGGTGTTATAGGCGGCGGGAAACTGTTATGAGAGGGCTCATAACAAAGCCAAGTGTAATGTTCCACGTGGAACATTTGCCTTTTCATCGGGTGTGAGCCTTGGTGTGCTACATACTGGACCAGGCCGACGATGCCCGGATTCGCGGCTCCCATGCGCCTTCGAATCGATTAAGCTGACGGTTTCAAGTTCCGCCGGCGCGGTGCGTCTTGTTCCCTACCTGAGCCGGTCACAAACCTCGAGGCCCCGCCATGGCGGCGAAGCTGTCCGTCCTAATTCCGGTCTTTAACGAGGAGGAGAACCTCCCGGAATGCTTGGCTTCCGTGCAGGGGTTGGCCGACGAGATCCTGGTCGTGGACAGCTTTTCGACCGACAAGACCGTGGCCATCGCCGAGGCCGCCGGCGCGCGGGTCTTGCAGCATGAATACGTGAATTCGGCCGCCCAGAAGAACTGGTCGATCCCGCAGTGCGCGCACGATTGGGTCTTCATCATCGACGCCGACGAGCGCATGACGCCCGAGTTGCGTGATGAGATCAAGGCGCTCCTGGCGCGGCCCGAGGGACCGGACCGCGACGGGTACTTCATGGTCCGGCGGAATTACTTCCTGGGCGGTGAAGTGCGCCATAGCGGGTGGGCAAGCAACGACGTACAGCGGCTGTTCAGGCGCGAGAAGGGGCGCTACGCCGAACGCGAAGTGCACGCCGACGTGGAGGTTCAAGGTTCCAGCGGCCGGCTTAAGGGGAAGCTCGACCACATCACCCTGCCGCCGACGATCGCGGGGCTTAACCGCTACTTCCAGCGCTTCAACCGCTACACCACGCAGGCCGCCGAACGCTACTACCGCGAAGGGCGCAAAGCCTACCCGTGGAATTTCGTGCTCCATCCGGCCTGGGAGTTCTTCCGCGTCTATTTCGTGCGGCTGGGCATCCTGGATGGCATCCCGGGGTTGACCATCGCGGCGGTGAGCAGCTTTACGCGGTTCGTGCGCTACTTGAAGCTGTATGCGTTGATCCGTTCCAACAAGCCGCGGCATCAGGCGTACGACGCGGGCACGACGACGGCGCGCGAAATCGACGGCGTGAAGGATGCGCATCGTTCGGACGACAGCCAGGCGGCGCGCGCGGAGCCGGTCCGACCTTGAAATACCTCCTGCGCGCGCTGAAGCTCCTGCTGCCCCACAAGGGGATGGTGGCGCTGTACCTGGTGGTCGCCGTCCTGCTGGCGGTGCTGGAAAGTCTGCCCCTGTTTCTGGGCCAAGCCTGGCTGCAGCGTTTGCAGGACAAGCCGCTGCGGCACAACGACTGGCTGGGGCACTTTGTCAACGATCACATCGCCTCGCATTTTCAAGGCGATAAGGCCTACCTGACGGCGCTGTGCGCCGCGATCGCGGTCAGCATCCTGCTCAAAGCCGTTTTGAGCTACCTGGATACGTACATGCAAGGCTGGATATCGAACCGGCTCTGCACGGATGCGATGAGCAAGCTGATGCACCACATGCTGGGTCTGGATATCGGCTACTTCGACCGGCGCAAGCTGGGCGATCTGGTCACTCGCATGGCGGGCGATACGCAGTTTCTGCGCAGGACGGCGAAGATGACGCTCGATTTTCTGCAGAAGCCGCCGCTGATCGTGGCGCTGGTCTGCACCGCGCTTTGGATGAATTGGAAGCTATTTCTCTGTGCGGTCCTGCTGGTGCCCATGATCGTCGTTCCGCTTTTGGTCGTGACGCGAAACATCTATAAGTTCGCGCTCCGAGCACGCCAGAAGGCGGCGGACATGGCGCAGGAGATGCTGCAGGCGCTGACCGGTATGCGCACGGTCCAGGCGTACGGGGCGGTGGAAGAAGAAGGGCGCAATTTCCAACGATTGGCCGACGGCTTTTTTCGGACCAGCATGCGCCGCGCCCGCAATCGCGCGCTGCAGCGGCCGATGGCCGAAGTGGTGATGGGCATGGGTGGCGTGGTGGTCCTGTACATCGGAAGCCTGCAGGTCATCAACAATGAAATGGGCATCGAGGAGTTCGTAACCTTCGTCGGCGCGATGGCGATGCTCTATTCGCCCGTGCGCGGAATGATCGCGGCGCTGGGCGAGATTGCCGAGTTCGTACCTTCGGCCGAACGGACCTTCGAGGTGCTGGAGACGGTTCCGCAGATTCAGAACGCGCCCGGCGCGGTGGCGTGCCCGCGTCTGGAAAAGGAACTGGCGTTCGAGGACGTGAGCTTCGACTACGGGCGCGGTCCGGTCTTCGAGCACCTGGATTTGCGCATCAAGGCGGGCGAGCGGATCGGCATCGTAGGGCGCACGGGCGTCGGAAAATCAACGCTGCTTTCGCTGGTCCTGCGCTTCTACGATCCGACTTCGGGGCGCGTGACGATCGACGGGGCCGATTTGAAGCAAGTTACGCTGGAGAGCCTGCGCTCGCAGATCGCTTACGTGGGCCAGGATCCGTTTCTTTTCCACAGCACCATTTCCGACAATATCCGCTACGGCAAACCCGAAGCGACGCAGGAGGAGATCGAGGCCGCCGCGCGGGCCGCTTCGATCCACGAGGATATCCAACTACTGCCCGAAGGTTACGCGACGGTGGCCGGCGAACGCGGGGTGTCCTTGAGCGGTGGGCAGCGCCAGCGCATCGCGCTGGCGCGGGCGATCGTGCGCAACGCGCCGATTCTGCTGCTCGACGAAGCCACGAGCGCGCTGGATTCGAACGTAGAGCAAAAGGTTCAGGACGCGCTGCATCGCCTCGCCGAAGGGCGCACGAGCTTGATCGTTGCGCACCGGCTCAGCACGCTGCGCTCGGTGGACCGGATCGTCGTCTTTCGGGCGAGCGGTGGGATAGAAGCCGTCGGGCCGCATGAGGAGTTGCTGCAGACGTCGCCAACTTATCAAATGCTTTGGCAAGGCCACACCGGGCAAACGGCCGAGACGGTGCCGGAAGCGCTGGGCGAAGCGCAGCCCACTCCGGCCCGGGAGCGCCGCGCGGCCGAGTCGCCACGCAGGGCGGAGTAGAGGCGGAAGCCGAACGTTAATAGCACATGCTTGAGATCCGCAATCTGGAGCTTCACGTCACGCACGCCTGCAACCTCGCGTGCGAAAGCTGCTCCCATTATTCCAACCAGCACCATGCGGGCAACCTTGATCTGGCCGAAGCCGAACGCTGGATGCGCGCTTGGGCGCCGCGCGTGCAGCCGCGGACGTTCTCGCTGCTGGGTGGCGAACCGTCCATTCATCCCCGGCTGGCCGAATTTATCCCGCTGACGCGCCGGTATTTTCACGACAGCATTCTGCGGCTGGTCACCAACGGTTTCTTTCTGCATCGCCATCCCGACTTGCCGTGGGCGCTACGAGACGATCCGCATGCGGAGCTGCATCTGTCCGTACATCACGCTTCCGCCGAATATATGGAACGCTTGGAGCCGGTGCTGGACTTGGTGGAAGGGTGGGTGAACGAGCACCGCATTCGCCTGGTGCTGTACATGAGCCACCGGCACTGGACGCGCCGGTATGGCGGCTTCGGCGCGGAGATGCGCCCGTTCGAGGACGGACTGCCGCGGCAAAGCTGGGACGCGTGTCCGGCCAAGTACTGCACGCAGTTGCACGACGGCCGAATCTGGAAATGCCCGCCGCTGGCCTATCTGCCGATGCAGGCGGCGAAGTATGCGCTGAGTCCGGCGTGGCAGCCGTACTTGCACTACCGGCCGCTCGATGCCGATTGTTCGGAGACGGAGCTGGCGGCTTTCTTCGCGCGCGAGGACGAGCGCTTTTGCGGGATGTGTCCGGCCCACCCCGAGCCCATGAACCTGCCCAATCCGCTGCGCGCGCCGAACCTTCCTCACGACTCCGAGTAGTGCGTCGTTTCCGATGGGACCGGCGGATTAGATGCAACCTGCGAAAGAGCGGCCGCGCAGCGCGACCGATTCGCAGGGCTTGGACGGATCGCGCGGCTTCCACTGCGCGCTGGCGTAGTGCGTGACCAAGGCGCGGCGGCGGAAGGCGGTCTTGTTCGGGCCGGACATGTGGAAGAGCCGGTTGTGAAAGAGGACCGCGCTGCCCGCCGGAAGCGGAACGGCGAGGCCTTCGTCGCGTTTCGTCCCTTCGGCTTCCAGGAAGCCGGCATTGAGATGGTTCACATCTTTGGGCACGTGGTGGTTCACCAGCGGACCGTGGTGCGAACCGGGGATCACCCAGAGACAGCCGTTTTCAACCGTCGCATCGTCCAGGGCGATCCAGACCGCCACCCCTTCGGAGGGCGTGTAGTTAAAGTACCAGCCGTCCTGGTGATAGGGCTGCCACTGGCCGTGGTGCGGCGGCTTCATGATCAGTTGCTGCGCGTAAGCTTTCAGGTCCGGGCCAAGGAGTTCTTCGACGAGGTCCAGTTCGGGCATGCGGTCGAGCAGCGCGCGGAAGTACGCGTCGTGCTTGTACGAGTGGTGCAGCTTGAATACGCCCAACTCACGGTCGGCTTCGCTGAGTTTCACGACGCCTTCCTTTATCTGCCGATCCCAGCAGACGCCCTTTTGGTCTTGCCCGTAGGGGCAAGCCGCCACGATGCGGGAGGTTTCGGCGCAGACTTCGCGCACGAATTCGGGCGAAAGCAGGTCGGGCAGGATCAGGAATCCGTCGCGCCGGTATTGTTCGAGTTGGGTGGGGTGCATGGTTCGGCTTCTCCAAGTGACCAATTATGTGCTTCGATAGAGATCTATACCCTTTCGTAACTACTATAGCTATCCGTGGGTTGTGTGTAGATTTGCTGAAAAGTTAACGATTCTTGCTATAATCCGGGCATGGCCAAGCGACCCTTCTACACCTTGCATTTCACGCCTCCTCCGGACCTGCTGGCGCGGCTGGCGGTGGTGTCGATCGGGCATTTCCAATTCGACGGCCCGCGGCAAGGGCAGCGCTTGCAGGGCTGGCATGTCGAACACCTGCACTACACGCTTGCCGGCGGCGCCTTGGCTCAGATCGCGGGACAGACCTATCGCGCGCGGGCGGGGTCGCTTTGGTTTACGCCCAAAGACCAGCCCTATACCTACGCCACCGATCCGGAAACCGGCTTCTGGGAAGGCTTGTGGATCGAGTTCGACGGCGCGTGGGTGCGCGAGGCTTGGCGCATGCTCGGCTTGGACGGCGTTATCCATGTGCCCAACGCGTACGAGGCCGGGCGGGTGGTGGAGGCGATCCACGCGCGGCTCCGGGGCGGCGGCGAAGCCGCGTTGTACGAGTCGAGCGCGCAGTTGCTGGAACTCTTCGCGCTGCTGCGCCGCATCGCTCATGCCCAACACGGCCGGCGCGATGCCGGCGGCGCCGCGGTTGCAAATGCGCAAGCTTACGCGCGGGAGCATCTCGCCGACCCGCTCGACTTGGGCGCGCTGGCGAAGATCGCGCATCTCAGTCCGCACCATTTCGCGCGGCTGTTTCATGCGCATACCGGTTTTACGCCGCTGCATTGGCTGCGCTCGGAACGAGTCGGGCGCGCTCAGGAGCTCTTTCGCCAAGGCGGCCTGAACGTATCGGAAGTCGGGCGGGCGGTGGGCTACCCCGTGGTGCAGCAGTTTTCTCGTGTTTTCAAGCGTGCGACGGGGATAGGGCCGCGCCAGTTCGTGCGCTCGCTGCCGCGCTGAACTGCCCGAAGTGCAGGCATCATTCTATTAAACCTCGGTAACGCGAATGCCGTTCGCGTATCCCACCAGTGCGTTGGATTCCCAATCTACGGAGGCTGGACGATGCGCGCGTATCTGCTTTGGGTGCTGGTGGCCTGTTCGACGTGCTGGGCGGGAAGCAGTCTCGATCCGGTTGTGAAAGGCCCCGAAGGGCAGCGCGCTTTCGACGAGTTGGCAACGTATTACGCGAATAACAAGTCCGAGACCGGGCTAAATCGGGCGCTGGCCGACCTGAAGGGCGCCGACGCGGCCAAACGCAAAGCGGCGGGGGCCTACCTGCATGCTCTCCTGAAGCAGCTTTTCGCCGACGAGAGCAACGGCCGGGCGCCGTGGAAGAGCACGCCGTTCTTCGGCGGGCGGCCGATCTGCGATGCGCGCGAGTACCGCAAGGCGGTGGCCAAGGCCGTGGGCGAGCAAGCCGGCGGCGCGGAGTCGCTGGCGGCCATCGAATGGCTGCTCTTCGAAGAGAAGGATGCGCCGAACCAAGCCGCGGGGATGCAGGCGCTGGAACGCCTGGAGGGTCCGGCGGCGGCGGAACTGTTCAAGAAGCTGCTGGCGCAGCCGCACCCGAATGCGAAGGTCGCGGAAAAGGTCGTGTCGCTCGCCGGCCAGCGCAAGATGAAGGAACTGGCGCCGGAAATCTCGAAGCTGTGCGGGCATTACCGGACAAGCGTGCGCGAGGCGGCGCGCGGGGCGGCGCCGGATGCGGGCGTGGCGAAGCCGCCCGCGTATGCCGCGGAAGCCGCGTTCACGCCGTGGCTGGAAGGGCAGTTGGAGCAGATCCGTAAGTGCGTGGCGTACGAGATTCCTTCGATCGCGTCGTTCATGAAGTTCACGCCGAAGGGCGAGAACGCGCGATCCTTTGGCGCGTTCGTGGTGCTGGAAGAGCAGCGCGGCAGCTACCACGTGATCGACTGGTGGGGGCGCTCGCAGAAGCTGTCGCACGATCAGGTCAAGGCCGAACCGTGGTCGCTGGCGGCGGCGGCGAAGGAATTGACCGAGTTGCGCGCGAATGCGAAGCAGCCACGGGACGTGGTGGAAAAACTTTCGCGCGAAGGCGGCATGACGGGCCAGTTCGAGCCGAACTTCGTCGCGTTGCCCGAAGCGCTGGTGGGCGCATGGGCGTTCGAAAAGGGCGAGAAGGCCGCGGCGGCGGCGCTTCTGTTTCCGCGCCTGGATGCGATGGCCGACGATCGCTGGCTGGCGTGGGTCGCCCGCGACCTGCTGGGGCATCCGTACTTCCAGAAGATGCTCTACCACTTTTCGCACGAACGCGATTACGGTGCGGCGCTGAAGCTCGCCCTGCATCTCTCGCAGCCGATCTTCGACGAGTACACGTATCAGGACGAAGCGCAAAAGCTGGCCGGGGAACTGGCCAAGCGCGGCGAAGACTTCAAAACCTTCAAGCTTCCGACGCCCGCCGAATGGAAAACCTTGCAGTTGAAGCTCGACCGCCCCGCTCGAATCGCGTACTTGGCCGAGCGCCTGAAGCTCTTGAATTGCATTCAGTTGAGCCAGCCCGGAGACGTGAATTACGCCGACAAGCAGTTCGCGGAGCCCTATGCGCAGGGCGGCAAAACCGAGGTAATCAATCCGTTTAACGAGTTGCGCGCCATGAACCTCCAGCCCCAGGATCTCGCGGCGCTGGCGCCGTTCGTGAAGGACGATGCGTACATTCCTTCGTTCGGCTACTGGCGCGATTTTCACCACAAGCGCACAATCCATCGTGTGAACTACGTCGTGGCGGCGGTGCTCAACGAGGCGGCGAAGAAGGACCTCGCCAAGCTGGGCGAGTGGAGCGGGCTTGACGAAGCCGCCAAGCAGAAGCACATCGACGGGATTCTGGCGTGGTGCGAGGCCAACAAGGGCAAGACGCGCGAACAGTTGCCCGACGAACTTCCCAAGCGCCCGCAAGGCGGCATGCGGATCGACGCGCCGTAGGCTGCGGCAGGCCGCGCGGCGCCGCAGCCGGATTTCGGCCCTTCCGCTGGACGCTTTCGCCCATCGGTTATCTTGGGGGCATGGCGGACGCGGGCAAGATCACGATTTATCCCTCGGCGCTGGCGCGCGACGCGGCGCTGGATGCGCGAGCGGCCGTTCAAGGCGGAGCCGCTTGGGCCGAGGATGACCTGACCTTTCAGCAATGGCTTCAACGCCTCGACCGGGCGCTGCCGCGTTCGGGCGACACCATTCCCCAAGAGCTGAGCGAACCTGCGCGGCTGGCACTGCTGCGCGAGGTCTGGCTGGCTTGCGCGGCCCGGGAAGGAACGTTGCCGGCGTCGTGGCGCGAGCCGACGCGCGGCGCGCTGGAGGCGCTGGCGCGGCTGGTGGCGGCGTGGAAAGGCGCGGGGTTGCGCCCGGACGACGCGCGTCGCGCGGCGGATGCGGTTGAGCCGCCCGCCGCGCATCTGGCCGCGACCCTGCGCCCGCTGGCGGCCATTTGGAGCGCGTACGAAGACGCGCTGGGCACAGCGTGGACCGATCGCGAGGGTTGGCAGCAGGAAGTGCTGGCGCGCCTGCACGCGGCCTCCAGCCTGCCTGACGATTTGGCCGGGGCAAAGGCCGAGATTCTGGTGCAGGACACGCTGAGATTGCCGCCGTTTCATCGCGCGGTCTGGACGCGCCTGATCGAATTGGGCGCGCGCGTGCGGGTACGGCCCGCGGTGGATGCGAACGATCCGCAACCAACCGTTGGCGCGCTGGTTTCGTTGCTTCCTGCGGAAGGTCCTTTGCGCGAGGCGTACGAACCGGCGGAAGCGAAACCCGCGCCAAAGAAAATTGAGCGCTGGGTGGCGCCGACGCCTTACGCCGAGACTTACGAGATCGGCCGGCGTGTGAAGGCATGGCTGGAAGCGGGGGCGGCACAGGCGCACGAGATTGCGGTCGTCTTCCGCGACTTGGGTTCGTACAGCCAGTTCCTCGCCGATGTGTTTCGCCGTTTGGGTGTGCCGTATTACGAGCGGCGTGGTGAGCCGCTGCGCTTTCAGCCGCTGGTGCGAGTGGCGCTGACCGCCCTGGAGGCCGTGCGCGACGGGTTGGACGCGGAAAGCGTGTTCCGCTTCTTGTGCGCAGGGCCGGTGGATGCGGCGGCGCTGGCCGGCGAACGCGAGCCGCTCGATCCGTTCGCGCTGCGTGCGCTGGCGCAGGACGCGCGGGTGGGCCGCTTGTACGGCGCGGACCGGCATCGCGCCGCCGAAGTCTGGACGCGAAAACTCGATGCGTACGAAGCCTATCGCACGGGAGCGGGGAAGAAGATCGATTCGCGCGCGGTGCGCGCGCTTAAGTCGATCGTGCAGAGGCTGGAAAGTTTGAGCGCGCCACGCACGCGGTCTAAGTTCGTGGAAGCGTGGCGAACCTTCTGGAAGGATGCGGGGCTGGCGGCGGGCGGCGTGCCGAACGAGGCGCGCGATGCGGCGAGCTTGCGGAATTTCTATACGGCGCTGGATGCCTGCGCCGAAGGCCCCGGCGCGCGGACCGAACGCCTGAAGCTCGAGGAGTTTGCCGAACTCTTCGAAAGCGTGCTGGGCGGCGAGAACCTAACGCTCGAGGGTAACGACCGAGCAGGCGGCGTGCGGGTGCTGAACCTCTACGATTTGCGCGGATTGAATTTTAAGAAGGTAATATTGTCCGGCCTGATGGAAGCGCACTTTCCGGCGCTTCCGGGCGCCGATGCGCTGCTGGGCGGTGGTATCGCTCTGCCGTTGCGCCGCGCGTTCGCACGGGCCGCGCCTCAAGCCGGGCCGCTGGCCGGCATCGAACCGCGGCTGCGCGAAGAAGCCTACGAAGACGAGCGCGCGCTGCTGGCGCTGGCTTGGCGCGCGGCCGCCGGCGGGGAACTTTGGCTCACGCGGAGCAAGACCGATGCGGACGGCAAGCCCGCGGGTGCGAGCGTCTTCTGGGACGAAGACGCGTTTAGGGAGATCAAGGAAGAACCCGCTGCGTCGGTGCGACCGGCCCCGCCGCTTCCGCGCTGCGTGCTGCCCGAAGAAGCCGAGTTGCGCACGGCCTGGATCTTGGGCGGCGGCGGCAGCGGCAGCGGAACGGGCCGGGAGGCCGAGCGCGCGAGCGCGGCTGCGTTGGCGCAGCCGCCGGCCGGCCGGCTGCGCACGCTTGTTGCGCGCGCACAGATCGAGCACCGCCGGCGAACATTTTTCGATGCCAAAGCTCCCGAGCTAACCCACGACGCCTCAAACGCGCAGGTGGCGGCCGGCGCGTTCGACGGCGATGTAGGTCTGGATGCGCCCGAAGCAGCCGGGATGCTGGCTCGGCGCTGGCTTTCAGAAGCCGGCGCGAACCAGGTTCAACCGATGGCGCCCACGGCGATCGAGACGCTCGCGCGGTGCGGTTTTCGGTTCCTGTCCGAACGCTTGTATGGCGCGCGCGACCGGGAAGAGCCCGAGGAGGAACTCTCGCCGCTCGCACGGGGTAGTCTATGGCATACCGTTTTGCAACGCTTCTACGAGGCGGAACTTCAAGCCGCGCGAGATGCAGGCGGCTATGTCGCGATCCTGGATCCCGCCCGCCGCGTGGCCTACCTGAACCGGTTGGAGACGTTGGCGCGCGAAGCGTGCGCCGAGGCCGAAGCGGACCACTTCACCGGCCAGCCGGGCTTATGGAAACTCCAGCGCACGCAGCTTGAAGCGGGGCTGGGCGTGTGGCTGGAGCACGAGTTCGCCGAACTGGAACGCGGAGGTTCGGACGCTTATCGGCCGGCGTTCGTGGAGTTCGCGTTCGGCCCGAAGCGTTCGGATGCGCGCGGTCCTATGCACGGCGAGGCGGTGGAAGTACGCATTCCCGATCCGGGCGGACCGCGAACACTCCTGCTGGAAGGTCGCTTCGACCGGCTGGACTTGTGCGTGGACGATCCGCGTTCGCGTGTGCCGCTCGTACGCGGCCTGCGATTGGTGGATTACAAGACCGGGCGCGGCGCGTATCTGCGCGATGCGCTGCAAGCGGAGGCGCTGGAGGCGCTTCTGAACGCGCAGCTACCGGTTTATTTGGCGGCGGCGGTGCAGTTCCTGCGCTCCGAAGTGGCCGCCCAAAAATTGCGCGTGGATTGGGACGCGTTGTGGGAGCACAGCACCGCGGCGTATTACGCGCTGGGCGATTTGCCGGAAGCCCGGCGCGCAGGCAAGTCGGCGCTGCTGGCGCCCAAGGCGTGGCCCGGCGATTCGCTGCGCGCGTTCGTGGACGGAGCCGAAGGCACGGAGGCGCTTCTTTTCGAGGCCGTCCGTGCGCGCGTCGCGGAGGCGCTCTCCGGCCGCTTCGCGGTCCGGCCGCTCGAATGCGGCGGAACCCATTGTGCGGCGCGCTTTGCGTGCCGCTACCGCGAAGTCCCGGGCGCCGCGGATTCGCCCGCGACCGGGGAGGGCTGACGCATGGCCCGCCGAACCCCGCCGCCGGCCGACTCGAACTTGTTCGACGCGTTGCCCGAGCCGCCCACCGATTCGATGAAACTCTCGGAGGAGCAACGGCACGCGTTTGGCCACCCGGAGAGCCGCGTAATTTCCGCCAGCGCGGGCACAGGCAAGACGCATACGCTTTCGGCGATTTACCTGGGACTCCTGCAGGGCCGGGTGCCGTACGACGGGATGGACGCGGACGCGCCTCCGGGCTTGCGCCCGCCGCAGATCGTCGCGGTAACCTTTACCGAAAAGGCGGCGACGGAACTGCGCGAGCGCATCCGGATCCGGCTGGAAGAACTACGCCGCTTGGAACCCGATCCGGTCCGTCGCACGCATCTCGACCGTTGCCGGCATGAATTGCCCGGCGCTCCCATTCAGACCATTCACGGCTTTTGCCGCACCCTGCTGGGCGAAGCCGGCGCGCAAGCGGACGTGCCGCGTGGCTTCGGGATGCTCGAACCGGCGGACAGCCGTGATTTGGAAGAACGCGCGTACCGCGAGACACTGGCCGAAGCGCTCGAAAACGAGTCCGACCCGATGCTGGAGCAACTGGCCCGCGAATGGGGCGTGCAGCATGCGTTCGGCGGCGGGGTATTGGAAGTTGCGCGCACGCTGGCTCGGCAACTGGCGCGCCACGTTCGGACGCCTGAAGAGTTGCTGGAAGCCGGCGATCCCGAGCGCGAACAGACCGACCTGCGCGCGCACATCGAATCGATTCACGCCGCAATCGCGGCGGCTCCGCCAAAAGGGCGATCGGTGCCGTCGGAGGAACTGCGGCAGCTCGTGGCGGCGGGCGTGCCGGATGGCGCGGCCGAAAGGTTGCGGCGGCACGTGCACGCGCTGCTGAGTGGCGCGAGCAACGCGAGCGGTAAAGGTCTTCTGAAATGGGCCGAAAAGGCCAATTTGGAGCCTGAGTTCGCCGCGGCCTTGTCGGCCGCTCACGCGCCGTATCGCGCGGCGCTGCTGCGTTACGCCGCGGCGGCTCGAGCGCGGTATCGCGCCGAAAAGTTCAGGCGCGGCGCGCTGGATTTCGATGACCTGCTCAGCGAAGCCCGAGCGCTCCTGGCGCGCATTCCGGCGCTGGCGGCGCGTTTTCGGTTTGTCCTCATCGACGAGTTCCAGGATACCGATCCGCTGCAGCGGGATATCCTCTTCCGCATCGCATTCCCGCCTCAAGGCCAGACTCAGCGCACACGCCCGAGGCTGGCGGTGGTTGGGGACGAGAAGCAGTCGATCTACAGATTTCGCGGCGCGGAAGTCTCGATGATGCGGCAGGCCGCCGCGGAGCTTGCGCTTTGTCCGCTGCGCGAGAACTACCGCAGCCGCGGCGCGGTGCTGGATTACGTTAACGCGCTGTTCGAGCGTAGTGTTTGGCCTCCGGCGGCCACCGCGGTGCTGGCTTACGACGCGAATCACCGGCTGGTGCGGCCGGCGTCGGCGCCGGAGCGGCACGGCTGGAACGGTCCGGCCGCGGAGTGGCTGGAAGCACCCAAGACGGAAGGCGGCGAGAACGCGGAGCAGCGGCGCTGGAGGCAGGCGCGGCAATTGGCGCAGCGAATTCGCACGATTGTCGCGCCGCGCGAGGGCACGGCGCTGCCGCGGCCGGTTATTTGGGAAAAGCACGACGGACGGCTCGAACGGCGCGAGGCGGTGCGCTACGGCGATATCGCGATCCTGGCGGGCAGCTTGCGGCATGTCCGGCTGCCGCTGGAAGTCTGGCTTACCCGCTTCAACATACCGTTCCGCATGCTGGGCGGTGCGAGCTTCTACATGCGCCAGGATGTTTTGGACGTTCTGAATTTGTTGGCCGCGGCCGCCGATCCGACCGATCGCGGCGCGCTGCTGGGCTTCCTGCGCTCGCCGTTCGTACCGCTGTCCGACGGGTCGATCTTTCGCCTGGCTTTCGATGCCGCATCCACGGAAGCGGCGCCGAAGATGGAATTGCTGGATCGCATCGCGGCGGGCGATACGCGAGGACTCGCCGGGCCGGAAGCCGAGGCCTGTGCGCAAGCGGCGGCGCTGCTGAAGGATCTGCGCGCACGAAACGGCCGCGCCACGATCGCCGAATCGATCGATCGCGCCTGCCAGGCGACGGGATTCCTGAGCGTGCTGGCGTTGCAGCCGCAAGGGGAGGTCGGTGTGGCGGCGGTACGGCGCTTGATCGAGACCGCGCGGCGATTCGAAGCACGCGGCGCGCAGACGCTGGGCGATTTTGTCGCATGGCTGCGCGAGCAGGCCGACGCCGAGCGCGACGATCCGGGCGGCGGCGAAGAGCGCCCCGACCTGGAGCCCGATTTGCCCGCCCACGAAGAAGCGGTGCATATCGGGACGGTCCACAAAGCGAAGGGGCTGGAATTTCCCATCGTGATGCTGCCCGATTTGAGCGCGCCACCGAATGTGCGCCAGCCCGACGCGCTGTACCGCCCCGATTGCGGGTTGGGGTTGAGCCTGGGCTTCGCGCGCGAAGGATTGCCCAAGCAAGGCGATGCGGCGTACGCACGGGCGAAGGATGCCGAGCGCGCCGCCGAACGCGAGGAGTCGCAGCGGAGGCTGTACGTGGCGCTGACGCGCGCGCGGGAGTACCTGGTCTTCTGCGACGATGCGCCCTACGCCAAGAAGCCCGCGAACTTCGACGAAACGTGGCTGGCTTGGCTGCGCGCTTACGAAGAGATTGCGGTGCCGCTCGATCTTCCGGCGGCGCTGCGAGTGGCGTACGACCACCCCGATCTCCTCGCCGCCGCCCCCGCACCGTCGCCGAGCCTGCTCGATTGGGACGCCGATCCGCCCTCCGTGCGTGCAGGCGTTCCGGGTGAAGCGCCTGCAGGCGAAGGAAAGCGTTTGCGCGCGCTCCTGGAGTCCGCGCAGACGCTGCCCGCGCAGGCGCCGCGTGCGCGCGTGGTCGAAGTCAGCGCGTCAGCGCTGGCGAAGTTTCTGGCCTGTCCGCGCCGCAGCGCGTGGGACGGGCATTCGATTGAGGACCGGCCGCGCGAGCGCAGGCATCAGGACTACGAGGATCGCGCGGAGGCCGACGAGAGCCACGAGCGCGGAGCGCCGGATGCGGTTCGCGCGTTGGGCACCGCCGCGCATGCGGCACTGGAAGCGGCCGTCCGCTCGGGCGGCTCCGAAAGAACAGCCGTAGACGCCGCGCGCCAGGCGTGGGAGGCCGCGCTGGCCGAAGAGAAGTCTGGTCCCGGCGCCAAGCGTGCGGCGCAAGCGTGGAAGCGCATCGCCGCCACGCTGGGCGGCGCATGGGGCCGTGCCATGCTGGCCTTGCCGCCGGAGCGGCGTTTCGCCGAACGTCCGTTTCGCTGGCGCGCGGATATCGAAGGCGGCGCGGTGATCGTTACCGGGACACTGGATGCGCTCTGTGCCGATAGCAGCGGCGGCTGGCAGGTGGTCGACTACAAGCTCACTTCGAAACAGCATCTGATGCAGGAGGGCGGGGGACGCGAGGCGTTGCTGCGCTATGCCTGGCAGGTGGGTCTGTATGCGTTCGTTGCGGCAAAGGTGCTGGGCGTGGAGTCCCAGCGCGTGCGTCCGGCGCTGCTGTTCCTGGAAGACGAACCGGCCGAACCGTGCGAACTGCATGCGTTGCCGTTCGACCCTCCGCTGCGCGCAGGGCTTTCGGCCGCGACGGTGGAGGCCGGGCTAAAGGCGTTTCTGGCTCAGCATGAGGGCGCCGAACCGAAAGCGGAGGTTTATCTCCCCGCCACGGAAGGCCCGCGAGCGCGCGAACCGCAGCGCTGCCGCGGGGAGGGTTGTCCGTATCTTGCGCGCTGTTTTGCGCTTTGATGGCTTTGCGCGGTGGGTAAAACCGGGACCGGTTCGAAGCAACCGAGGAATGCCTTGAGCGAGATGACTCCGGAGCGCGCGCAGCGAGCTTTCATGCGCGTGTCGGGATACGTGGACTTGAACCTCTACGATCTGGCTCTGGAAAACCTGGAGCCCGTGGAGGCGAGCGGTCAATTCGCGGCGGAATGCCGCTTCTGGCGCGGCGAGATGTTCCGTGAGCGCGACGAGTACGCCGCCGCGCTGCCGTATTTCGAGGAGGTCCTGCGGATCGAACCGGGACACGTGGGCGCGACGGTGAGCGCGGGTTGGTGCTTGAAGCGCCTGGCGCGGCTGGCCGAAGCGATGCCCTTATACGCCGAGGCGGTGAAGCAGCATCCCGACGTGGCGGTTTTGCATTACAACAAAGCCTGTTACCTGAGCCTGCTGGGTGAAGCCGGTTCGGCGATCGAAGCGTTCGACCGTGCGATCGAACTGGAACCCGAATTCCGGGAGTTGGCGCGGACGGAGAAGGATTTCGATCCCATTCGTGCGATGACGGCGTTTCAGGAACGTCTGGGACCGGCACCGGAAGAGCACACGCCGGACGAGTAATCCGAAACCTTGGAGGAGAACGGACCGTGGCGACCACCGATATCCGCTCACGCATCGAAAAGCTCTGGCCCAAGGCCCACGACGTGCCGGGGACGCACGATTTTGCGCCCGGCGGCGGGCTGTACGAGCGGGGCGATCTGTACCTCGTGGACGGCGAGGTGCGGAAGTGGTCGGGCGCGATGGAGAAGGTGTATTCGCCGCTGTGCGTGGAAGGTCGAGACGGGCAGATCGCGCCGCGCCTGATCGGACATGCCGCGAGCCTGGACGCTCAAACGGCCGGCGAGGCCATGGGCGCGGCGGTGCGCGCGTACGAACGCGGACGCGGCAAGTGGCCGCAGATGAAAGTCGCCGAACGCATTCAGTGCGTGGAGCACTTCGCCGAACTGATGTCGGGGACGCGCGAGGAAGTCGTGCGCCTGCTGATGTGGGAAATCGGGAAGTCACGGAAAGATTGCGAGAAGGAGTTCGACCGCACCGTCGAATACATCCACGACACGGTGGATGCCCTGAAGGAAGTGGACCGTTCAGGCGGGCGCTTTCAGCTTCACGACGGCATTCTGGCACAGATCCGGCGCAGCCCGCTGGGCGTGACGCTGTGCATGGGGCCTTACAATTATCCGCTTAACGAAACATTCACGACGCTAATCCCTGCGCTGATCATGGGCAACACGGTGGTCTGCAAGCTGCCGCGCTTCGGCGTGCTGTGCAGCGCGCCGCTGCTGCGCTGCTTTGCGACCGCGTTCCCTGCCGGCGTGGTCAACATCGTCAACGGCGACGGTCCGGTGGTGGTGGGTCCGGCGATCTCGAACGAGCATCTCGCCGCGCTTGCGTTCATCGGTTCGGCGAAGGTCGCAAATATCCTTAAGCGCCAGCATCCCAAGCCGAACCGGCTGCGCTGCATCCTGGGGCTGAATGCCAAGAATCCGGGCATCGTGCTTCCGGACGCAGACTTGGATCTTACGGTGGAGCAGGTAGTGATGGGCGCGCTCTCGTTTAACGGGCAGCGCTGCACGGCGCTCAAGCTGATCTTCGTGCATAAGAGTATTGCGGATGCGTTCGTGGCGAAGCTGGCCGCGGCCGTGGACGCGCTGCCTTTCGGGTTGCCGTGGGATCCGGGCGTGAAACTCACTCCGCTGCCCGAGCCCGGTAAGGCTGAGTATCTTCAGGGCCTGGTCGACGATGCGGCGCAACTTGGCGCGAAGTCCGCCAACCGCTTCGGCGGATTGTCCAATCGCAGCTTTTACTTCCCTTCGGTGCTGTATCCGGTCAACGCGAAGATGCGCGCGTACCACGAGGAGCAGTTCGGGCCGGTGATCCCGGTTGTGCCGTACGAAGACGTGAAGGAAGTGCTCGACTACGTGACGGCCGTGCCTTTCGGGCAACAGGCCAGCGTGTTCGGGCATCACCCGGCGGTAGTGGGGCCGCTGGTGGACGTGCTGGTGCACGAAGTCTGCCGTGTGAATTTGAACGCTCAGTGCCAGCGCGGACCGGACGTGTATCCCTTTACCGGACGCAAAGACAGCGCGGAGGGGACGCTTTCGGTCGGCGACGCGTTGCGCTGCTTCTCGATCCGCTCCATGGTCGCCGCACCGAGCAACGGGGCAAACAAGGAACTTCTGCAAGGCGTGCTCTTGCAGCGCACCTCGAACTTCATCAATACCGATTACATCTTCTGAGCACTATTCGGCCAGCAGTTTCAGGATGCTTTCCTTCAGTTCGACCAGCGTGTTGCCGCTGACCTTTCCAAAGGTCACGGCGGCCGCGTCGTCGGAGAAGGCCTGTTTGAAATCGCTCGCCAGGTTCAGCTTCTGGCTGACCAGCGCGCGGCTGTGCGCGCGGCCCCAGCCCTTTTTCTGTTCAAGCAGCCGGAGCAGCTCACAGATCTGCGCGCCTTGGCGCATCGCATGAACGCGGTAGCTGGCGATGGCCAGGACACCGAAGCGTTTGGAGCCGTCCACGATCAGCCCGTTGCCGCTCGTACCTTCGTCGCCCTTATCGAAGCACGCATCGCCGCCGATGCTCTGCCAAGGCAGTACTCCGTCGCATTCGTGGACATACGCTTTGAGCGTCCATAGCGTGCTTTGATGATTGGCCAGGGTGTTGGCGTTACAGCCGCCGTAGGCGTACAGCTTCGTCGGCATGCGGCGCTTGCTGGCGCGCATCAGCGGGAGCATTTCGAACTGGTTGCCCGCGCTGACCATCACTTCCATGAGCCCGTCCATGTAGCTGCCCTGCCACATCGGACGCGAGATGTCGCCGCGGTAGACGAACTGCGTGGTCTTCACGTCCTTCAACCCGGCATGGAAAAGGCGGCTGTAGAACTTGAGCGCCTGCCAGTCGAGCAACGTCTGCGGTTCGTCCAGCGTCCAGGCGGTACCTGTCATGCCCGGCACCTTGACCTTCTGGCCGTCCTTTTCGACATCCACGCGCCCATACTGGAGCTTGTTGTTGTTGTAGCATTCCAGCAGCGTCTTGGTCCACCCTTTCTCCTCGGCGTGCTTCACGTAATCGGCGACGCATCGCGCGAAGGCATCCTTGTACTCCTGGGAGAAAGAATCTTCCGGGGCTTTGGCCCAGATGTTGTGCTTCCAATGCCAGCCTTCGCCCACCAGCTCCGCCTTTTCGCCGGGCCGGTAGTGCTCTTTGATGGGCAGCGGATAGGACTCGTTGAACGGCAAGTAGATCGCCGCGATCGGCACTCCGTCACGCGGATTGCCTTTGAATAAACTTCCGTCCAGCATCGGGCCGATATTCTTGTCGAAGGTCGACCAGTCGGTGACGCGGCCGGTGGCGTCCACTTTGGCGCTGAAGTCGGCGTGCGTGCGCCCGTTATGATTATGCGTGACGCGGTTGATCGTATTGCGGTGGTAATGCGCGATCTTGTGCGCGGCATAAAACGCATCCGTACCGGCATCGCTGATCGGACCGCCGTAACAGTTCAACTCGGGCTGGAAATTCAGTTCGTCAGGGATCACGGGCGCGCGAATGTCGAGCACCAGTTTAAGCGAGAGTTCGCCCAGGCCAGCGGCCGTGAGCTTCACGGTGCCTTCGCGCACGCCCGGCTTGGCGTCCTTGGGTACGATCAGGTCCACCGATACGGCCGCCGCCTGTTGGCCTTCGATTTTGTTGTCCGCGGTGGGAATCGCGAGCGCCTCGCCGGCCTTCATGGGGATCGCGTACTCGGCCTGCCAGTGGTCGTCAACCTTCACGAACCAAGTGCGCCAGGAGTTCGCTTTTATCCCGTCCAAGCCTTCGACCGAAACGGCGATGCCTTCGGCGGGACCGTGCAGCGCAAGCTGGAACGCGGCGATATCCCCGCGCGCGGAAACGATGCGCACGGTCTTCGACGCCGCATCCCAGACGCTGTTCTTCTTCGCGGCGTCGTCCATCCCCTCTTCGAGAATCAGCTTTCCGGTGAGCGGGTCGAGCTTGCAGATTTCGGGATAAGCGAAGACGGTGACTTTATCGCCCAGCTTCGGCGCTTCGCCGCCGCTGGCTTTGAACTCAGACGGAGGCAGCTTGGGAACCGCGATCGCCGGACTGGTACGCGCCTTGGCGGTTACGGCTTCGGCATTCTGGCCGGTCGCTGTGAGCGAGACGATCTCGAGACTCACTTCGGTATCGGGCTTCTGGTAGGCCAAGAAGAAGGACTGCTTCGATCCGGGCGCTCCGGCGAATGGAATCTGCCAGCGCGGAATTTCCGCGCCGTCCACTTTCACCTGATAGGCAAAAGCACCGGCCGGCACGGTGAGGCTTACTGCAAGCGCTCCGCTGTCATTCAGCGCTTCCAGCGGAGCGGGTTCGGCCTTGACTTCACCGGGTGGGGGAGGCGGAGCCGCCGGACCTGGCGCTTCGACCTCGACTTCCAAGAACGCGGCCTTCCCGCCTTCGCGCGAATAGATGAACGAATTGGTGCTGATGAACGCGCTGCCTTCCATGAGCATCAAGCCATGCGAAGCGCCGATCGCGAGCGCTTGCACCAAGCGCACGTCTACGGGCATGGCCAGCCAGCCGTCCTTCGGATGCCCGCCGTCCACGTCGCAGCGCAGCGTCTCGCCGTTGCCGAGAATTACATCCCAGTTGCGGCTGCCGGGATGCGCCCATGCGCGCTTGCCGAAGTCGGCCTCGTTGAAGGTCGCCCCCGGCGTCTTCTCCGCGTAGTCGCCGCCGGTGCCCTCTTCCCACGGACTGCTCACGGTGGAGACCGTGAACCAGCGCAGGTCGGTTCCGCGATCGCCGCCGAACTTCACGCCCGATTCGGGCGCGACGTACAGCTTCGCCGATCGAATGGACTTGCCTTTGAGCTTGGAGACGTCGAAGTCCAGCAGTGCGTATTCCTGATAGCCCTTCATTTTCAGGTGCTTCGCGCCGCCCATGTTCATATTCACTTCCTGGCTGTCCGAGCTGAGCCAGGTATCGCGGGTGGCTTCAAGCTTGATCGTTTCCGCGTGAATGAAGCGGGGAGCCAGCAGCACCGCGGCGCACAACACAAGACCGGTCCATCGCATCGGAAACCTTCTCCTCTCGAGCCATTTTTGGTACGTCGCCCTACTTCGTGAGCAGCTTCAGCACGCCTTCCTTCAACTTCACGAACGCATCGCCGTTCAAATCCTTAAAGGTAAGGGCCGCGGCGTCGTCGGTGAACGCCTGGCGGAACTCGCTGCCCAACGGGATCGTCTGTCCGACCAGCACGCCGATATGCCCTCGGCCCCAGCCGTTCTTCTTTTGCAGGAGGCGCAGGAGTTCCACGATCTCGGCGCCTTCGCGCATGGCGTGTACGCGGAAGCTCGCCACCGCATGCAGTCCGAAGCGCTTGGTGCCGTCCACGATCAGGGAGTTGCCGTTGTCATCGTCGCCGCTGTCGAAGGCTTTATCTCCGCCGAGGCTTTGCCACGGCAGCACGCCGTCGGCGCCGACGCAGTAGCTCTTCAAGCACCACGCCGCCGACTCGTGATTCGCGCGCGTCTGGTCGTTACAGCCGCCGTACGCGAAAAGGATCGTCGGCATCCGCTCGGCCTGCGCGCGCACGATCTCGTAGGTTTCGAAAAGAACGCCGCCGACGTACATGATCTCCATGTGGCCGTCCATGCAGGAGCCCTGCCACATCGGCCGGGAGATATCGCCGCGGTACTGCCAGGTTGTCTTCTTCGCGTCCTTGGCGCCTTCGTGGAACAACCGGCTGTAGAATTTCAAAGCGTGCCAGTCAAGGTATTCGAACGGTTCGTCCATCGTCCACGCCGTGCCGCGAATGCCGGCGGCTTCGTCGCCGAAATACTGCTTGTTGTTGTTGTAGGCCTGGAACCAGGTGCGGGTCCAGCCCTTCTCTTCGGCGTGCGCCACGAACTCCTTGGTGCAGGTCACGAACGCATCCTTGTACGCTTTGGTGAAGGCCTCTTCCGGCGGCTTGGCTTTAATGTCATGGATGGCCTTCCAACCCTTTCCGGTCGTGGGCACTCCGGGACCGGGTTGATAATGCTTCAGCATCGGAGCGGGCCAGTTTTCGTGCAGCGGCAAGTACAGACAGGGAATCGGCACACCCGCGCGTGGATTGTCCTTGAATGCACTGCCGTCGAGCAACGGCCCCAGATTCTTGTCCCAACCCGACCAGTCGCTGATCTTTCCGTCTTCACCGGCCTGAGGCATCCAGTCTTCGTGGGTGCGCCCGCTTTGGCTGTAGGGCACCCGGTTGATCGTATTGCGGTGATAGTGCGCGATCCGGAAGCTCTCGAAAAAGTGCTCGGTACCCGCTTGGCCCGGGCCGCCGTAGCAGTTCAGCTCCGGCACGAAGTTCAGCTCTTTCGGAATCTCCACGTCGTACACGTTCAGTTTCAAGGCCAGTTCGACGGTCGCGCCGCCGGATGTCACGCGGACCGTTCCGCCTTGCATGCCCGCTTTGGCGTTCGCCGGTACGATCAGGTCTACGGCCACCACCGCGCACTTCTGATCCGGAATCTTGTTATCGGCGGCCGGAATGGAAAGCTTCTCGCCGGCTTTGACCGGCAGCGCGTAGTCGGCCTGCCAGCCCTTCTTGTTGATGAACCAGGTTCGCCAGAGCTTGGCGGTTACGCCCGCGGGCAGACCGTGGACATGCACTTCGATGTCATCGACCGGAGCGCCCGTCGCAAGCAGCGCGAGCTGGAAACCGGCGATCTCGCCGCGCGCCGAGGCCACGTAGATCGTCTTCGAGCCAGCCACCCAGACCGAATTGTTGCTGGAAGCGTTTCCCATGTCCTGTTCTTGAACGATCTGCCCATTGGCAGGATCGAGCTTGCAAATCTGCGGCACGGCCCAAACTTTGAGTTTGTCGCCCACCGCCGGTGCTTCTCCGGCTTGCGGTTTCCAATCGACGGTCGGCAGCGCCGGGACCGTGAGCTTGGGGCTGCTCTTGCCTTTCACGGCAACCGGCTCGCTCGCGTTTCCAGAGGCATCGACGGCGACGAGTTCGAGGCTCAGATCGGTGTCGGGCTTTAGCCAGCGCAACACTATGGATTGCGGTTTGCCGGCCGCCGTCGCGAACGGAGTCTGCCAGCGCGGAAGTTCCTGGCCGTCGATTTTGATACGGTACGCGAAGGCGCCTTCCGGCACCGTAAAGGTCAGACGCGCAGCGCCATTTTCCTTCGTTGCATCGTTGGGCAGCGCTTCGAGCTTGGGTGCGGCAGGCGTGGCCGGCGCGGCGGCATCGTCGCCCGCCAGTTCCACCGTCAGGTAAGGCGCCTTGTTGCTCTCGCGCGTGGCAATATAGCTGTTGCGGTCCACGCCCGTGGAGCCGTCCATGATCATGAATCCATGGGACGCGCCCGCCACCAGCGCTTCGACCAGCGCCTTATCGAGTGGAATCTCGAACCAGCCGCCCTTGGGATCGCCCGCGTCCACGTCGCAGCGCAGGGTGTGCCCGTTGCCCAAGATTACGTCCCATGCTTTGCTGCCCGGATGCGCCCAGGCGCGCGTCTTGTAGCTCGCCTCGTTAAACGTCGCTCCTTTTCCGGCTTCGTCGGTCCCATACTGGCCGCCCTGGCCTTCGACCCACTCGCTGCTCACCGTCGAGATCGTGAACCAGCGCAGATCGGTGCCGCGGCCCTTGCCGTGGACTTCCCCGCCCGCCGGCGCGACATGCAGCACCGCTTTAGCGATCTTTTTTCCTTTTAGTGCAGCCACGTCGAAATCGAGGAGCCCGAATTCCTGCCACACTTTCAGCTTGATCCGCTCGGTCTTGCCGCCGCTGGTATCCGACTCGGATTTGTTGGCCGCCGAAAGCCAGACATCGCGCGAGGCGGCGCATTTGACCTCGCCCGCCTGAAGCGCGGTTCCTGCGCAGCTCAGCGCGAACAAAAGAACCGATGTATGAAGGCTCAAACGCATGATCAGGATCCCCAAAGTGCCTCGCCTGCGGTTCCGAAGGCCTAAAAGCAAAAGTATGCACCAAGAAGGCAGCCGGTCGATGTCTAGACTACTTACTCCGGTTTGACGAATGTGCTCAAAGAAAATTCGGGCATTCGCCGCTGGTTCCGAGGCTTGTAAAGCGATTTGGCTTACGATTCAAGCCCTGCAAGTCCTTGCGGAGCGTTGCTTCCTCGTGCTCTTCCCTTTCGCTTGACGGGCCTTGCGGGGCACCTATAAAGACCATCCCGCGCTGGAGGTTGTATCCGGCGCTGCGGGGGTCGCTTGGGTTAGGGCCGTGTTCCCCCGCAGGACCCGAAGATCGGCCCCGCATTTCCTGGAGCAGTAGAGTCTCATGGCCATACCGACGCCCGATGTGAGCGGTAGCGAGGCGCCCGCCCTGGAAGTCCAGACCCAGGTCGAGGAGGCCGGCACCTGGGCCAAGAAGGTGGCCATCACCGTACCCGCGAAAGAGATCGCCAAGATCTACGATGGAGTCGTGGGGGAGTTGGCCGGCAATCTGCGTCTGCCGGGCTTCCGGCCGGGCAAGGTGCCTCGTGCGTACGCCGAGAAGAAATTCAAAGATGACATCGTCAAGCAGGTGAAATCCGATGTCGTCGAGCGCGCTTTCCGAGCCGCGCTGGAACGCGAGAAGTTGGACGTCGTCGGCTTGCCCGATCTCGACCCCGAGCAGATTCAGGTCGAGCGCGACAAGGATTTGCGCTTCGACGTGCAGGTTGAGGTGAAGCCCACCTTCGAGCTGGGAAATTACAAGGGCTTGGCCGTCGAGCAGGAAGAAGTCGAGATATTCGACGAAGAGATCGATCAGCAGCTTAAGGCCGTCGCGGAACGCTTCGCCGAACAGTCCGACGCCCCCGCCGACGCCGGAGTGCAGGATCGCGATATCGTTTCGGGCGTGCTCAAGTACGCGGTGGACGGCCAGTTGGTTCACACGGAAGAAGACGCGCGCTTGATGGTCATGAACGGCCACACGCTGGGCGCTTGGGCGCATCTGGGCGACAAGTGGCTGATGGGCGCGAAGGCCGGCGAATCGCGCAAGATCGAGAACGTGGCCCTCAGCGAAGGTTTTCCGCAGGAAGCGCTGCGCGGTAAGCAGGCGGTCCTTGAAGCCGAAGTCAAAAAGATTCAGCGCCCGGTCTCTCCGCCCATCGACGACGCATTGGCGGCGAAGCTGGGACAGAAGGATCTCGCCACGCTGAAAGACCGCATCAAGGAAGAACTGCGCGACCATCTGGCGAAGCAGGTGCGCAAGAAAGCCCGCGACGAACTGGTTGAGCAGGTGCTCAAGGCCACGACTTTCGAACTGCCCAAGCGCCTGACTGAGACGTACACGCAGCGCGTGGCGCAGGGCGGCGCGCAGATGCTGGCGCAGATGGGGGTCGACAGCGATGCGCTTGCGGCGCGCAAGGACGAGTTGATGCAGCGGGCGGTCAAGGACGCCGAGGACGAGCTGCGCAAGTTCTTTGTGCTCGATGCGCTGAGCGTCAAAGAAGGCTTGAAGGTTGAAGACGAAGAGGTGGACGAGGAGATCGTCAAGCAAGCCCGTTCCAGGGGCATGCGCGCGGCGGATCTCTTCGAGCGTCTGGAGCACGAAGGCGGCATCGAGCAGTTGCGCCAGGATCTCCAGACCAAGAAGGCGATGGATTACCTGGAAGAGCAGGCGGAGATCAAGGTCGTGCCGCGCAAGAAGCCCGACCTGACGCAGTCGCACGAGCATTGCGACCACGACCACGGCCATTGCGATCACGACCACGGCCACGATCATTCCCACGAGGCTCCGGCGCCGGATGCCGGCGGGAGCAAAGGCTCCTAGGCGGAGTCGTTCTGATTTTTAACGCGTTCACCGAGAGGACATTCCGATGGGCCTGGTTCCGATGGTCATCGAGCGCACCGGCCGTGGCGAGCGCGCATACGACATCTTCAGCCGGCTGTTGAAGGATCGAATTATCTTCCTGGGCACGCCGATCGACGACACCATCGCATCGCTGATCGTGGCCCAGTTGCTCTTCCTGCAGCTCGAAAACAAGGAAGCGCCGATCAGCATTTACATCATGTCGCCGGGCGGTTCGGTGAACGCCGGGCTTGCAATTTACGATACAATTCAGCATATCACCAACGAAGTCGAGACGTACTGCATCGGCCAGGCGGCGAGCATGGGCGCGTTCCTGCTCGCGGCCGGCACCAAGGGCAAGCGTTTCGCGCTTTCCAATTCGCGGATCATGATCCACCAGCCTTGGGGCGGCGCCGGCGGCACCGCGACGGATATTGCCATCCAGGCCGAAGAGATCGTGCGCACCAAGAACAAGCTCAACGAACTGCTTGCAAAGCACACCGGCCAGCCTATCGAACGGATCATCAAGGACTCCGACCGCGACTTTTTCATGTCGGCCGAAGAAGCCAAAGCGTACGGGATCGTGGACGAGATTTTAACGTAGCCGGTAGGGCGGTTCGGGCCTACAATTTTAAGTTGCGGCTCGGGTTCCAAGGTCGCCACGAGGGCGCGGTTCGAACGTGCTCGTTCTTTGGCAACGGGATTGAGATCATGGCCAAGCAGCGCGGCAACGGTCCGACGGCTCCTCCGGCGGGGCCGGGCCGACCACACGAATGCTGCAGCTTCTGCGGACGCTCCGCCGACATGGTGGACCGCCTGATCGCCGGACCGCCCGAAACCTTCATCTGCAACGAATGCGTCGAACTCTGCAACTCGATCCTGCAGCGTGAATCCGCCCAGCGTGGCAAGAACCCGCTCAAGCTCAAACGCATCCCGACACCCAAAGAGATCAAGGGCGAACTCGACGCCTACGTGATCGGCCAAGAGCGCTCCAAGCGCATCCTCAGCGTCGCCGTGCACAATCACTACCAGCGCATCCTCAATAAGGAACGCGGCGGCGGGCCGGACGTGGAACTCGAGAAGTCCAACGTCCTGCTCATCGGCCCCACCGGCTGCGGCAAGACGCTGATGGCGCGAACGCTGGCGAAGATCCTGCAAGTACCCATCGCCATCGGCGACGCCACGACGCTTACCGAGGCCGGCTACGTCGGCGAGGATGTCGAGAACATCCTGCTCCGGCTGTTGCAGGCCGCCGACCACGATCTGGATGCCGCCGAACGCGGCATCGTGTACATCGACGAGATCGATAAAGTCGGGCGCAAGAGCGAGAACCCAAGCATCACACGCGACGTCTCGGGCGAAGGCGTGCAACAGGCGCTTCTTAAAATCCTCGAAGGCACCGTCGCCAACATTCCGCCGCAGGGCGGGCGCAAGCATCCCGAGCAGAAGTACATCCAGATGGATACCTCGAACATCCTCTTCATCGCCGGCGGCAGCTTTGAAGGCATCGAAGAGCACATCGCCAATCGCATCGGCAAGAAGCGCATCGGCTTCGGCGCCGAAGGCCAGGAGTCCGGTCTGCTGCGCGACAAGGGCAAGTACCTCTCGCAGGTAGAGACCGACGATGTGCTCAAATTCGGCATGATCCCCGAATTAATCGGGCGCTTCCCGATCATCACCGCGCTGGAACCGCTCGACGAAGCCGCTTACGTCAGCATCCTCACCGAGCCCAAGAACGCGCTGGTCAAGCAGTACCGGCACCTCATGCAGTTGATGGGCACCGAACTTACGCTCGACGAAGCGGCACTGCATGCGATCGCCGTGAAGGCCAAAGCCAAAGGAACCGGCGCGCGCGGCCTCCGCACGGTGATGGAAGGCCTGCTCCTCGATACGATGTACGAGTTGCCATCGCGTAAGGACGTAAAGGAACTCAAGATTACCGCCGCGATGGTCGACGGAGGCAGCCAGGAGGTGCTCAAAGCGCTTCCGCCCTCGAGCGACGACGACTCGCCGGCCAAGGCCAAGCCGCGCCCGGCGGCCGATGCTCCCCGGCGCGAGAGCGCCTGAGCGCGGGCGACTGCCGCATTCAATCCAAAACCGATACCGAATCTTCGCAGCGTGGGGCGCACGGCGTACGTGTGTTCGCGTGCACCAAACGTTCTAGAGTGCTTCGATGCGCTGGAGTTCTTCCGGCGTGAAATCGGGCACGGCGGCGGCGGCCAGATTCTCGTTGACTTGGTCGGCGGTTTTGGCGCCGGGGATTACGGTGCTCACGGCTTCGGGAACGAGGCAGAACTTCAGCGCGGCTTGAGCGAGGCTGCGGCCGGTATCCTGCGCCAGGAAACGGAAGCGCTCGACGCGCTCCAGATCGCGGGCGAGCCGGTCGGGCGGGAAGCGGTCGCGGCGGTGGTCGTCCTCGGCGAAGCGGTGGTCGGCCGCGAATTTTCCGGTCAGGAGGCCCGAAGCGAGCGGAACGCGCACGATGATGCCGACGCCTTTCTGTTCGGCTCGCGCAAAGAGCTGCTTCGCCGCCTCGCGGTCGAGCAGGTTGTAGACGACCTGGATCGTCTCCACCTCTCCGTGCTGGATCGCCAGCAGCCCTTCTTCGGGCGAACCGACCGAGACGCCGTAATGTTCGATCTTCCCGGCATCTTTAAGGGCGCGGAGCGTGTTCCAAACGGCCCGGTCGGCTAGAGTCTCGCGGGGCGGATTGTGAAGCTGATACAGATCGAGGCTGGTGACGCCGAGGCGGTGCAGGCTGCGTTCGCAGGCGTGCCTGATGTAGTCGGGCGAAAAGTCCTTCTGCGGCGGTTCGGGATCGCGGCGCACGGTGCCCACTTTCGTGGCGATGTGGACGCGGCGCGGCGAATTTCGGAGCGCTTTGCCGACGAGCAGTTCGCTGTGCCCGTTCCCGTAGCTGTCGGCGGTATCGACGAAATTGACCCCGCGTTCGAAGGCGCGCGCGAGGGCGGCGAGGCTGACGGCGTCGTCGGTAGACCCGTAGCCCATGGCGCGGTCGGCGACGCGCGCGCCACCGCCAATGGCCCAGGCGCCGAAGGCGATTTCGGTCACGTTCAGCCCTGTGCTTCCCAGCGGACGGCGGCGCAACGGAGGTGCGGGAACGGCATCGGCCATCGTGGGTTCCTCGGATTCCCGGTTGCGCGGATGCGTTAAGGTTCGCGGACCTTGGGGATGCTACTCGCTGGCCGTAAGCGGGCAACCACCGCCGGAGAAAAGCAGTCTGGCGCCTTGCTTGAACTTCGGTCCGTAACGACCTAGAATCCCGTTTTTGGATGCCGGCTGTGGAGAGTGGCGGTGACGGACGCAAAGGCGGACCCGCCGCGGCCGCATGGCTTGAGCCGTTTCGACCGCTTGCGCGCGACCCGGGATTTCCAGCGGGCCTACGACGCGGGCCGGGCGTGGCACGGCAAGCATGTGGTCATCTTCATCTGCGCCAACGAGTTGCCGCAGATCCGCATGGGCGTTTCGGTGGGCAAGAAGCACGGCGGCGCGGTGCGCCGGAACCGGCTAAAGCGCGTTTTGCGCGCGGCGTTCCGGGCCTGCCGCGACGAAATGCCGGCGGGGTACGATTTTGTCCTCGTGCCGCGGCGCAGCGAGCAGACCTTGACGGTGGATTGCGCCTGCGAGGAGTTACACCGCATGGTGCGCCGGCAAGGTTGGCCTTCGCCGCACGAGGCCGGCCGAAAGGAATAATTGCGGACGCGGAAGGTGAGTAGCGTCCTTACGCGCGAGGAGCGCCTCGTGGCGGCCAAACGAAGCTGGACGCGCCGGGCAGCGATGTTTCCCGTGCATGTCTACCTGTGGACGCTGGCGTGGCTGCTGGGTGGGCATTGCCGGTTTACGCCGTCGTGTTCCCGCTACGCGTTGGAAGCGATCGAGCGCCACGGAGCGCTGAAGGGCTGGTGGCTGGCGGTGCGGCGGTTGCTGCGTTGCCATCCGTTTCATCCGGGCGGGCCCGATCCCGTGCCACCCGAGCCGGGCGCAGCCGCGCCGGCCGGAATGGCGCCGTCCGTTGCCGATAAAGGAAGTCACTGAGAGCCATGGCGGAAGCGAAACGCAGTTCCATCGATCTCGTGAAGGTAGTCGGGATCGCCTTGGCCGTGGCCATATTCTTTGGCGGCCAATTCTACTTCAGCGCTCAAAACGAAAAGCGCGCGGCCGAGTGGCAGGCACAGCAGGCCGAATTGCGGCGTCAGGAACTGCTCAAAAAGACCGAGCCGGTTCTCGTAAGCCCCAAGAGCGGCGTGGTTCCGCCCGGTGAAGCGAAGAGCGGCGAAGCGTTACCCGCCGAAGCCAAGACCGCGAAAACCTCCGAAGGCGCCAAAACTGGCGAACCGAACGGTGAGGCGCCGGCGCCGGTCAAGGTGGAGCAGGCCGCCCCGGTGGACGACGTGGTTCTGGGCGGAGCCGAAGGCGACTTGCTCAAGCTGACGCTGACGCAGGCCGGCGCGACGCTCAAGCACGGGATGCTGGCGCAGGAGTACGTGACGGCTCAAACACCGGAATCCGAAAAGGGTCTGGAACTGCTCGACGAAATCGAACCGGGCAAACGCAGCCTTGCGCTGGTGAAGTTCCGCTTCAATGCCTACGAATTCACCGATCTGGAATCGCGGCTTTGGGAAAAGGTTGCCGCGTCCGAACCTTCGGACGAGGCGGCCGTTGCGTACGCTACGACGCTGGCGGATGCCGAAGGCAAGCCGCTGGCGAAAGTTTTCAAGCGCTTCGTGCTGCCGCCTCAAGGCCAGCACCTGCTGATGGAAGTGCGCGTCCAGAACCTGACCGATCAGCCGTCGACCTATGCCTACCAAGTGCGCGGTCCGGCCGGGATTCTGCTGGACGGGCCGAAGAAGGATCCGGAGCAGGGCGCGTACGTGCAGCTTAAGCTCCAACTCGCCAGCCGCCTGATCAGCCAGGAGCATCCGGACGTCCTGACCCAATTCCCGCATCCGGCGGATAAAGTGCCCGATTTGGAAAAGCGGCGAGTCAGCGGTGAAGAAAACCTTTGGGCGGCGCTCAGCAATCGCTTTTTCCTCACGGCACTGGTGGCCCTGAAGCCGACGCAGGTCGTGCAGATCGTCGCGGAGCCGATTTACGGCAAGAAGCGCGAGGACAAGCTCGACGACAAGCGTTTTCACCACGACAACCTGACGCCGATCTTCTTCCGCAAGGAAAGCGAACCGCTCGCCGCGGGAGTAACCGGCGAAGCCGAGCCATACGCCTTGTACCTGGGACCGCTGCAACCCGAACACATCCGGGACTGGGAAGCGTCCTTGGCCTTGCCGCGGCCGATGCATCTGGAGGAGGCCGTACAGTACTGCGACATCTGGGGTACGCGTTGGCCGCGCGTGGATTGGCTCTCCGGCATGCTGCTGGCGATCTTCCGGGGCATCCAGCATCTCTTCGGGAGCTGGGGTCTGGCGGTGATCCTGCTGACCTTGGTGGTCAAGCTGGCGCTGCATCCCGTGCAGCGCAAGATGAACGTGAGCATGCATAAGATGCAGATGCTGCAACCGAAGCTGGCGGCCATCGAAGAGAAATACAAGACCCAGACGAAGCCGGAGCAGAAGCAGAAGAAGGAAATGGAGAAGTGGGATTTGATGCGCAAAGAAGGCGTCAATCCCACGATGGGCTGTCTGCCGATGCTGCTCCAGATGCCGATCTTCTTCGCGCTGTACGGCACGTTCGCGCGCGCCTTCGAGATCCGGCACGCTAAGTTCCTGTGGGTGGAAGACCTCTCGTTGCAGGACCGCTTTCTGCACGTGAATTTCTGGCCGCACGAGCTGAATCTGTTGCCCGTGATTTACATCGGCATGACGATCGTCACGACGCTGCGCATGCCCAAGCCGGAAAACCCCGATCCGCAGCAGGAAATGCAGCGCAAGATGATGTCGTTCATGCCGGTGATGTTCGGGGTGCTCTTCTACCGCATGCCGGCGGGACTGATCCTGTATTTCGCCGCCAGCGCGTGCTTCGGTCTGATCGAGACGTGGTACATCAAGCGCTTCGTGCTGAAGGTGGACAAGCACGGCAAGCCGCTGGCCGAAGCGGGATTGCCCGTGGAGCCCAAGCCCGCTACGCGCTGAGCCGCGGTCAGTCGTCGCGAATCCAGCCGTCCTCGTCATCCCCCAACTTCGGGGTGTCATTGGCGAAGATATGGTCGTCCGGCGTGCCGTCGCCATCGAGATCGCGTTGCGGGCTGGTGAGCCATTCGACGTGCCCGTCGCCTTGCAGCATATTTTGTCCCGGCGCCTTTCCATCCGCTCCTTTGTGATTGAACGAGTTTCCGCTAGCCGGATCGAGATCCCCGTGGTCGGCGGCTACGGCGGCTAGGCCGTGCGACTGCGTATGCCGGCGGTCGTATCCGTAGGCGGTCATGCTGCGGTTCATATTGGGCGCTGCGTTTTCGTTGCAGGTATCTACGACACTCGTGGAATCCTTGGGATTTAGCGGGCATTGAAAGACGCGGGCATCCTGAACGTACCCTTTGTGGGTCAAGTTCAGCGAACGAAGCGCGCTGGTTCCGTCATTGGGAAAGTGCCCCATGTTCGTGCCCACATCGGCGTACATGTTGCAGGCTTTTCCGATCTGGCTGAGATTGCTGGCGCAATGCGCGCGTCGGGATCCAGTTCGGGAGGTCCTTGCCTTGAGGAGTCCTGCGAGCAAGAACAATGCGGCGATGCTGCCCAGTACGACCAGCAGTTCGGCCAGTGTGAATCCGGCTGCTGAAGCAGCGCGCATGGGGCCTCCTTTTTCAATCCATTCCATCAGGGCCTACGCGCGGATGCCGGAGCCGGTTCGGCCGGATATTTTCCCGCCCTAGCACTTGAAGCGCGCGGGAAGGCGCGCAAGCTACTGGCTCGATGCCCGATCCGCGTTTCTTTATCCCGTTCGATCCGCGCCTGCAGCCGGCGCCGGCGGGGGAGCCGCTGCGCCAGCTTTGGCGGGTCCATGCGCTCCTGGAGCGTTCGGCCTCCGGCGGTAGGTTTCCGCTGAATTTCGCGTTGCGCGAGTTCGCACTGGCGGGTTCTGCCGCGATCCCGGAACTTCGCCGCGCCGCCGCGGACAGCGCTCTGCCGCCGCATACGCGCGAACTGGCGAGCTTGGGCGTTGGAATGGCGGTTTGCGACGAGATCGGCGGCAGCTTGGCGTTTGCGCTGAACTATGCGCCCGGCGAGTTGGCTCCCGAAGTCGGCGCGGCGGTTTTGGCGAGGCTGCGATATCCGGACCTCGATCCTCAGGCTCCGATTCGAAAAATCGACCGGATGGGCAAGGCGGCGGCCAAGTTCGTGGGTCAGGCCTTAGGCCGGCCCCTGGACCAACAACTGCTCGACGAGCGCCCGCTCGACGTGGTTCTGCGATTGGGAGAATTCTGGCGCACCAAGCAGTTCGCGGGCAAGCGCGACGATTACTACGACCCGCGGAACAGCCTGCTCCCGGATGTGCTGGAGCGTAAGACCGGACTGCCGATCACGCTTTCGGTGGTGTACCTCGCGCTGGCCCGCAGGCTGGGCTTGCCCGCCGAGGGGATCGGATTGCCGGGGCATTTTATCGTACGCGTGACCTTGAAGCAGGATGGGCGCGAGGGTGTGGTTTACGTCGATCCGTTCCACCACGCCCGGCCGTTGGACGTGCCGGCGTGCAAGAAGCTGGTGGAGTCCCAGGGCCGCCGCTTCGTGCCCGGCGAGCACCTGCGCCCGGTGAGCACCCGGGATTTGCTTTTACGCATGTGCTACAATTTGTTGAACCTGTACGACTCGAAGCACGAATCCTTGCAAGCCGAAAGGGTGGCGACGGTGCTCTTGCATCTGAACGAGCATCATCCGTCGGCGCGGATGGTGCGCGCGGAGCGGCGGCTGCAGCGCGGGGAAAAGCCGCTGGGCGTGGCCGATCTCTACGCGGTGCTGTCCGAAGGACCGGGCACGCCGGCAGCGAAAGAGGCGGCGGCTTGGCTGCGCCGGCTGGAAACCCGGTCGCCTTTTGAAGACATGCCCAATCGGAAGCTCTTAAGCCCATTGGAAGTTACGCGCTATAGTTGACGGCCGCGTTTTTGGAGCGCCGGAAACAATCACGAAGTGCGGGCCTCACTTGATGCTCCCGGCCGGAGCGGATACGACGGTTTTCCCTGACGTTAGTCCCGAAAGGAAGGTTGCGTTGAACGCTTCGACATCCAACCGCATTCAGACTCCGTTGACCCAGTCCCGCATTCTTGTGGCTGATAGCCTGAGCGACAAAGGGCTCGCGTTAATGCGCGAAGCTGGCTTGCAGGTGGACGTCAAAACCGGTCTGTCGGAAGACGAACTGGTGGGGATTGTCGGCGAGTACGACGGCCTGATCGTGCGCAGCTCGACGAATGTGACGCGCCGGATCGTGGAAGCGGCGAAGCGGATGCAGGTGATGGGCCGTGCGGGCGTGGGCGTGGATAACATCGACGTCGAAGCCGCGACCAAAGCCGGGATCGTGGTTCAAAACACCCCCTTGGGCAACATTACTTCGGCGGCCGAGCATGCCATCGCGCTGCTCTTCGCGGTGGCGCGTAACATCCCGCGCGCCGACCAGGAAATGCACGCCGGCAAATGGAACAAGAAGGGGCTCACTGGGGTCGAGTTGACCGGCAAGAACCTGGGCGTCGTCGGATTCGGCAAGGTAGGCGGCATCGTCGCCCGCACGGCACAGAGCCTGAGTATGAACGTGATGGTCTTCGATCCGTACGTGACCGAGCGCAAAGCCGAAGAGCTGAATGTAGTAAAGGTGGAACTCGAAGCGCTCCTGGAGCAGGCGGATTTCATCAGCGTGCATGCGCCGCTGACGCCGCAGACCGAAAATCTGCTCGGGTTGGCACAGTTCGAGAAGATGAAGCCTACTGCCCGTCTGGTCAACGCCGCGCGCGGCGGGATTGTGAACGAAGCGGCGCTCGCCGAGGCGCTGACGAAGGGCCGCATCGCTGCGGCGGCGCTGGATGTGTTCACGCAGGAACCGCTCGCCGCTGACAGCCCGCTGCGCGGCGCGCCCAACCTGATCCTGACGCCGCACCTGGGCGCCAGCACCGCCGAGGCGCAGGAACGCGTCGCCGAGGACATCGCGCGGCAGTTCGTGGAGTACTTCCGCGACGGAGCGGTGCGCAACGCGGTGAATCTCTCGGTCTCGCTGGACCCCAAGACGCTGGCCTACGGACGGCTGGCCGAATTGCTGGGCTCCATGGCCGCGCAGATGGCTCCGGCCGCGGTGCGCACCGTCAAAGTGGGCAGCTACGGGAAGCTCGCGCAGTTGCAGACCAAGCCGCTGAGCCTCTGCGCGCTGAAGGGCCTGCTGGGCAACACGAGCACCGATCCCGTTACGCTGGTGAATGCCCCCGTGATCGCCGAAGCGCGCGGGATCGAGCTGGTCGAGCACCAGTCGGCGAAGGCGAGCACCTACGCGAGCCTGCTGGTGGTGGCGGCGGAGACGGAAAAGGGCGAGATCACACTGGCCGGAACGTGCTTCGACGACCGTGAAGCGCGGATCGTGCGCGTGGGGGATTTCGAGCTGGATCTGAAACCGTCGCAGCACCTGCTGCTGATGTTCTACGAAGACCGCCCCGGCATGGTGGGCAAGTTCGGGACGATCCTGGGCGAAGCGGATATCAACATCGCCAACATGACCGTGGGCCGGCGCGAGAAGCGCGGCCAAGCGGTGGTGGCGCTGACGCTGGACGATCCGGTGCCGGCGGAAGTTTTGGGCCGCCTGCGCCAAGCCGCACGGATTGACGAGCTGTACACGCTGCGGCTTAAGGTGTGAGCCGTTTTGCAAGTACGTAGGCGTGCGGGCCGTCCATACCGATCTGTGCATAGCCCGCGCGATCGTAAAGATTTCGGGCGCGATTGTCTTCGAAGACCGCCAACTCAGCCGTATGGCAGCCCGCGGCTATTGCTTCGCGCTCGAACTCCGCCAGCATCCAACGGCCCAACCCGCGGCTCCGGTGCGCTTCCATGACCTGGATCGAATGCAGGATGGCTGTGCCCGGCGGATCTTGCCACCAGTAAAAATGTCCCACGGCTTGGCCCGCAAAATCCATGATGCGTGCCTGCGCAAGATGCCTGGCGATCAAATCGCGCGAACACTGGTCGTCCCACGAACCCGGATAATTTCGTTCAACCTGGGCACGCATGTTTTCGCGATCGAGCGCTTCGATGGCGGGAATGTCGGTGTCCTGAGCTACTCGCAGCACATACCCGGGCGGACGCGCGGCGTTCATTTCCCATCGAACAGCGCGTAGCGCTGGTGCGCCTGCGTGAGCCCCTTGAACTGCGCGATGGACGGTTGCAGGTTGGGGTTATCGAATCCATCGCCGTAGTGATACAGGTACATCTTGCGCCGGATCTCTTCGGGCAGGGTCTTGAGGTCTTCGATCCAGGCGTGCACGGGATCGTCGAAAAAATTGCAGTCGTGAAAGCAGAGCGACGCTTCTTCGAGCATCGAGGAATAGGCCGGGAAGTCGAAGCGCGTATCGCCGCTGTAGAAAACCGTCTGCCCCGTCTGCGTATGCTTGATGTACAGCCCGTACGACGGCCAGTCATA
Source organism: Planctomycetota bacterium (assembly GCA_015075375.1). Lineage (GTDB taxonomy): Bacteria > Planctomycetota > SZUA-567 > H5-PLA8 > H5-PLA8 > H5-PLA8. The sequence goes on from JABTUM010000002.1 coordinate 217,735, forward strand.
CTTGCGCTCGATCTGCACGTGGTCGGTGGGGAAAATCTCGAAGCGGTACGGCCCCATGTTGAAGTTATTTTTCTTGGGCTGCCCGGGAATCATGGTGCGAATGAAGAAGTAGTCCTGGAGCAGGCAGTAACGGTTCTGGATCGTATTCAAACCGCCCTTGAGCGAGTGGTCCCACAGATTGACGAGAATGTTAATCGTGCTGATCAGTTCGGACTTGAAGGGCTTGCCGGATTTCTTGTCCTTGAAGACGAAGAAATTCATCAAAGCCATTTCTTCGAGCCCGCCGATGTGATCGGCATGCTGGTGCGTGATGAACACTTTGCGTATGGCCGTGTAGTTGTTCATTCCGGTTTCGTGGCGCAGATGCTCGAAGCCCGGTTTCTGCTTCAGTTCGTGGATGGCCAGCGGTCCGGTCATGCCGAAATCGACGAGCAGCGTGTCGTCCGGCGGGGTGGGGGGCTTGGCGCCCTTCCACGGCTTTTTCCAGAACTCGAAAAGGGCGTTGGAGTTGAAGTTGCGCTTGGCGAACGCGGAACCTACGCCCAAAAACGTCAGGGTCAGCATCGTTACATTCTCCCGGCCATGATAGGCCGCGGTGGCAGAGCGCTCCCGTCGCGCTTGCCCGCGCAACGGGTTCGCTGCGCGTGGCCGAAAAGTGTAGCCGTCCCGCGAAATGCCCGAAAGCCTAAATTGCCCGGTGCACGGATTTTAGGGTGCGGATCCCCTAAACGCCCTGCAACGTGCAGCCCTTTTAGGAATGTGGTAGAAGCCTTTTGTTCGACAGGCCAACAGGAGCGCACCATGCCCCGCGCCAAGACCTCGTCCCGTCCACGCAAGCCGGCATCGAAGCCGGTGCCGTACATCCGGACCGATCTGCCCGGCCCCAAGGCCAAGCGCGCCATCGAATTCGACCGGCGCTACAGCTCGCCGTGTTACACGCGCTACATTCCGCTGGCCGTGAAGCGCGCGCTGGGCTGCATGGTGGAGGACTTGGATGGGAACCGCTTCCTCGATTTTACGGCCGGCATCGCGGTAAACAGTACCGGGCACTGCCATCCGGAGGTCGTGGCCGCGATCCGCGACCAGGCCGGCAAGCTGCTCCATATGTGCGGGAGCGACTACTACAACGAGCCGCAGTCGAAGCTCGCGGAAAAGCTCTGCCAGATCGCGCCAGGGCCTTCGCCGAAGAAAGTGTTCTTCACCAACAGCGGCGCCGAGGCGGTGGAAGCGGCGTTCAAGCTCGCCCGCTACCACACGGGGCGGCAGCGGGTGATTGCGTTCCTGGGCGGGTTCCACGGGCGCACGTACGGCGCGCTTTCGCTGACCGGAAGCAAGATCTCGCAGCGCGCGCACTTCGCGCCGCTGGTGCCGGAAGTTCACCATATCCCGTTCGGGCATTGCTACCGTTGCGCCTACAACCTGACCTTCCCGACCTGCCAGCTTGCCTGTGTCAGCGTGCTGGAAGAGACGCTCTTCAAGTCCACCATCCCGCCCGACGAAGTGGCGGCGATCTTCGTCGAGCCGATCCAGGGCGAAGGCGGTTACATCGTGCCGCCGGAGGGCTACCTGCGCGCGCTGCGCGAGGTCTGCGACCGCCATGGCATCCTGCTCGTCGCAGACGAGATTCAGACGGGCTTCGGGCGCACGGGCAAGATGTTTGCCATCGAACACAGCAACGTAGAGCCCGACATCATCTGCGTCGCCAAGGGAATCGCGTCGGGAATGCCGCTGGGCGCGATCATTGCGCGGCAGCAGGCGATGAACTGGCTGGAAGGCGCGCACGGCAGCACCTTCGGCGGGAACCCGGTAAGCTGCCGGGCGGCGCTGGCTTCGATCGACCTGATCGAACGCGGCTACATGAAGAACGCGTCTAAAGTGGGCGCGTGGATGATGGCGCGGCTTAAGGCGCTCCAGAAAAAGCACCCCGACCGGATCGGCGACGTGCGCGGCCGCGGCTTGATGCTGGGCATCGAGTTCATCACCGACCGCCGTACCCGCAAGCCCGATAAAGCGCTCCGCGACGCCGTGGTGAACGAACTCTTCCACGCGGGGCTGATCATGCTCGGCGCCGGCGAAGCCGTGTTGCGTTTCTGTCCGCCGCTGTGCCTGACCCGGGCCGAAGCGGCCAAGGGGCTGGCGCTGCTGGACAAAGTTCTCTCTCGGTTGGTGCGGGCCGAGCGCGCTTCCACGGTGCCGACGGCGCGTGTGGAGAGCGCGGAAAGCTGACGCGCGCGGCGTCCCGGCATCAAGGTTCGTCTGGAGGCGCCGCTTCGGGTTCCGGGGCCATGTACTCGAACTCCTCGGAAAGCCGCGAGCCGCCGTGCGCATTCACCGCACGCAGCCGGTAGATGTAATGCTTCGTCGGGTCGGCGCGGGTGTCGATACAGCGCGCTTCGCTCAGGCCTTCGGCGACGAGCGCGTCGCGCTCGGGCTTAGGCACATGCTTTGAGAATCGGTAACTCTTCTTCTTGCTGCGGCGTTCCAGGTGCTTGGCCTCGGCCGCGGGGTCGATGCGGCGGTAGCGGTAGACGGAATAGGACTCCGCCCCCTCCACCTCCGGCCATTGCAGCGCGATAGCGCCATCGGGGGTCTGCTCGATCTGCGCTTTCCACGGCGCGGGGGGCTCGTGGTCCAGCCCGCCGGCGGCCCAGAGCGTCCAATACAACCCGCCGCCCAAGGCCATGGTGGACGGCAGCGTAAAGATCCAGGCGAGCAGAATCTTCTGCCCCAGCCCCCAGCGTACGGCGCCGAGTCCCCGCGTAGCGCCCACGCCTAAAATCGAGCCGGTGATCGTATGCGTGGTGCTCACCGGCACACCCAGCTTGGCGACAAAGAGCAGAATCAGGCTCGCGCCCGTTTCGGCGGCAAAGCCGTCCACGGGCTTGAGCCGCGATAGCCCGTGACCCAGGGTTTTGATCACCTTCCAGCCGCCCAGCGCGGTGCCGAGCGAGATGGCCGCTCCGCAAGCGAGCACCACCCAGAACGGAACGTCCAGCGTGTCCTGATAACCCCCAAGCAATAAGCCCAGCGTGATGATGCCCATCACTTTCTGCGCATCGTTGGCGCCGTGCATCAGCGACATCGCGGAGACGCTGACGAGTTGGAGTCGCCCAAAAAGGCGGCCGGTGGGTCCGGGCGCGCGGTGAGCGAACAGGGCGGCGATCACCTTGTACAAAAGCCCTGCGACCACGAACCCGAGAATGGGCGAAATGAGCATGGCGGCGAGAATGGTGACGACGCCGCCGGTAAAGACGACCTGGATGCCGGCTTTGGCCACCGCGGCTCCGAGAAACCCGCCCAGGAGCGAATGCGAACCGGAGATGGGCATGCCGATCATCGTCATGGCCGCCGCCCAGATGATCGCGCCGCCCATCGCGGCGATCAGGACGGTGTGGGAGACCAGATCGGGATCGACGATCGAGCCGGCCACCGTTTGTGCGACGGCTTGGCCCATGAAAGAACCGACCAGGTTCAGCGCCGCGGCCAGCAGCACGGCGCGCAGCGGCGAGAGCACGCGGGTGCCTACCACCGTCGCGATGGAGTTGGCCGAATCGTTCCAACCGTTGACGAAGTCGAAGATCAGCGCCGTGATGATCACGGCCCAGAGGAGCAGACTGAACTCGGGCATCTCGATGGCCTACCGTCCAGGAACCGCGGCTAAGCGTTCTTGACCATGATCGAGCGGATCACATGCGCCACCGTCTCGCATGCGTCGATCGCGGATTCGACCAGTTCGTAGAGTTCTTTCCATTGAATCACGAAGATCGGGTCATGCCGGTAATCTTCGAAGAGGCGTGCGAGCATGGCGTGGTACAGTTCGTCGCCCTTGTTTTCCCAGCCGTGGATGCGGATCAGCAGATCCGAAAGCTGTTCCGGCTTCTTCAGCGTACGCAACGCGCGAATGGCTTCGGCCAGCATCCGCGCGGTCTCCAGCGCGATCTGGGCCTGTTTGACGTAGTCTTCCGTGGGCCGGCTGACCTTGTACAGCACGATCCGTTGTGCCGCGCAATCCAGAAGGTCCACCACTTCGTCCGTTTCGGCGATCAGGTGGTGAATATCCTCGCGGTCCAGCGGCGTGATGAAAGTTTGGTCGAGACGCGTAATGGTCTCGTGGGTGATCGCATCGCCGCGGTGTTCGGCTTCGCGGATCGCGCCCAGAATTTCCTGGCGCCGATCGAATTCGGTCAGCATCTCTTTAAACAGTTCCGCGGTTCGAACCATGTTCTCCGCGGCGCGTTCGAAGAGGTCGAAGAAGTGCTTGTCTTTTGACCCAAACAGCATCGTGGCCCCACCATCCCCAAGAGTTAAGATTTGGAGAAGAGTTCATAAAGACTTAGGGGTGGCTTGTCAAATGGCAGGGCGGTTCCACGGTTGTCCCCAAGGGACCGGCCTATCTTGTTTCAGGGTATGCAGTAATATGAAGCCCTGGACTCCAGGCCGGGACCGCGCGCCGGGGAGTCGGGCGACTCAATTTTTCGGTTCTTTTATCTCACCTACACGGTGGTTAAATGTTCTAAGTTCCGCGTGGGAGCGCACATGCCAAAACGACTGCACAAAGAATTCGACCGCCTCAAAAAAATGCTCCTCGAGCTGAGCGCCTTGGTCGAAGACGTCCTGCACAAATCGGTTGCTTCCATCGAGCGCCGTGACGGGACGCTGGCCCATGAGGTGCTCAAGGACGACCCTGAAATCGATCATCGCGAGGTGGATGTCGAAGAAGAGTGCCTCAAAATTCTGGCGCTGCATCAGCCCGTGGCGAACGACCTGCGTTTCATCGTTGCGGTGCTGAAGATCAACAACGATCTCGAGCGTATCGGCGACTTGGCGGTCAACATCGCCGAACGCGGGACCTATCTGGCCGACCACCGCAGTGTGGACATCCCCTTCGACTTTTACGGGATGGCCGAGAAGGCGCAGAGCATGGTCAAGCGAGCGCTGGACGCCTTGATCTATCTCGACGCTCCGCTGGCGCGGCAGGTTTGCGCCGCGGACGACGAAGTCGATGCTCTGGACCGTCACATGTTCGAAACCGTGCGCGAAGCGATGCGGGCGCATCCCGAAAATGTGGACGAGTTGATCAACTTCCTGGCCGTATCCCGGCATCTGGAGCGAATCGCCGACCACGCGACGAACATCGCCGAAGACGTGATTTACATGATCGACGGCGAGATCGTGCGGCATCGGACGGACGAATTCAAGCCGCCCGGCAGCCGCGAAGGCGGTTCGGGTCCGCGCGCGTCGATCCGCCCGCCGCAAGCGCCAGGGCAGGCAACCGGCCCGGAAGCGTAGCCGGGCGGAAGCGGATCGGTCTGGGCGTTCGGCTTACTTCTTCCAAAGCTCCTGCAGCACGCCGAAGCTCCGCTTTTTGCGGCGCAAGAAGGGGCTGTCGCTCCCGTCCCCCATGCTCAGCACCCCGAACCACTCTTCCTTGCCGTCGTCGCGCGTGGATTGTGTATTCGGATTGCTGTCCGCGTGCGTATCTTTCCACCATTCGTCGAGATACGAAAAGACCAGTCCACCCAGCGCGTTGCCGCGGCCGGGATTTCCGGCCGTGTGATACACGATATTGCGCCACGTCCCGCGCAGGTAGGCCGCCTGCTTCGCTTCGCCTGTCGCCGGATCGGGGTCGTACGAGACGCAACCGAATTCGGTGATCAGGAGTGGCTTCTCGATGGCGGCCTGAGCGTGGTGCCAGAGCGTTCCAAACCCCTCGGGGCCGGGATAGCTGTTCACGCCGATGTAGTCCAGGCTCGGCGCGTGCTTCGCGTAGAACTCCACCAGCCCGAGGTTCACGTTGCCCACGCCCACCGGACGGCCATCCAGTTCGTGGATCAGCTTCGCGCCTTCTTCGAGCAGGGCGGCGTACGCTTCGGGATGTTGCGCGGCATTGGTGCGCGTCGCGTTGACTCCGTTGTAGTTTCCGGGCAGGTTGTTCTCGTTGCCCAGCAGCCACATCAGCACCCATGGTTCGTTCTTCAGCTTTTCGACGGTCTGCCGCAAGCGATCGAGCATCTTCTTGCGCTGCTCGGGATTCGTGTAGTCGGTGCCTGATTCCCATTGGGCGCCCGAGCCGACGCAGTACGCGCCAAAGAAATCCCCCGCCAGCACCCGGACGCCGCCTTCGCGGTACATGCGCCGGTACACGTCCACTTCGACATCCGGGCCCAGGTATTGCCGGATGGTGTTCGCGCCCAGTTCGTGCAAGATGCGCGCATCGCCGGTGACGGGCTCGTCCTCGTCGCGCCGGTTATTGGCGTTGGCGTCGATGTAGGAGTCGAAGATATCGATCGTGCCGTTCTGATTGCGATCGGACTGCGCGATGCCTTTGAACTTCCAGGGTACCTCGCCCAACGGCGTGACTCCGTAACTGACGCCTTGTACGAGAAAGGGCTTGCCCTCCACCAGCAGCCGCCAATGTCCCGCGCTGTCGCGGACGATTTCCGTACGCGCTTTGCCTGCAGGGCCGGGGATCTTGATTTCGGCTGCTCCGGCTGCGCCCGCGGCTTCGACGATCCGACCCGGCGTGACGGCCATGCGAAAGCCGTGCTTCACCGTCTTGTCGCCCACGCGCTTAACCGCACAGCCTTGCAGCGTGAGACCCAAGTCCGGATACGCCGCCTCCAGATTCGCGATGGCGCCCCATGCCGCGTCGGCGATCGACCACGCGTACGAGCCGTTTCCACCCCAGCAGACCGATTGAGGGTACTGGACGATGCAGGCGTGATACGCCTTGATCGCATGGGCCAAGTGCCCGCCCGCGCGCAGGTGGCTCGCCGCGAAAAACAGCCGAACCCCGGGGTCTTCGCGCGCGTCCAGCCACGTGTAGTACGCAAGACGGTGATCGTTTCCGCCGTGCACGCTCCAAGGATTGGACGATTGCGCCAGCTTTCCGGCGGCTTTCAGTTCGAGATAGCCGGGGTCGGACGTGTGCTTCGTGTTGGGCGGGATGCCCGCCCCCGCGGCCTCCGCCAGCTTGGCCGCGTCCGTGGCGACATAGGCGAATGCCACGCTGCCGGCATTCTCGAAGCGCCCGAACTTCTCGTAATCGAGTATGCGCGCTCCGGTGTCCTGCAACTCGAAGGCCGGAGCAGGCGGCGCTTCGCCCAGCGTTCGTACATCCGGGATGCGGCGGCCCCACGCTTCGGCGCCGTGCCCCGCCAAGGGCCACGCGAGCAAAATCGCGATCAGGATCGAACGCATGGCCGGCCTCCCGGAATCCAGATAAGAAGGAATACACCGGCGCGGCGTCCGGCGGAGCTGGTGTGGTCGATGGAATTCCAGCGTGCGCACAAGCCAGACAGATAGCAGGCGCGCGTGCGGCGTCAGACCGTCTGGCTGGGTGCCTCGGCCTCGGCCGCGCACGGCTCGCCGTGGCACGGGCACGCTCCGCCGTCTAGCTGACCCTGAAGCTGGATGATGTCCTGGAGGCTCTTGTTCTGCAGGTCCTCGAGAATCTTGCCGCGCAGGTCGCCGAAAAAGACCTCGATCGCGCAGCGGCCCACATACGCGCAAGACTGGTTGTCGGTGAGGCAGTGCATCACGACCACCGGACCGTCGATCGCTTCGACCACGTGCCGGATGCTGATTTCCTTCGGCTCGCGCGCAAGGCTGAAGCCGCCCTTGATCCCGCGGTGCGAACGCACGATCCCGCTACTCGCCAGGCTTTTGAGAATCTTGACCAGGTAATTGCGCGGCAAGTCGGCGCGCTCGGCCAGATCCTGCAGGAAGAAGCGGGCGCCTTGAGGCTCGCGGGACATCAGCACCAGCGCGCGCAACCCGTAATCCACGGCTCTCGTGACCTGCATGTACGGGCTCCCAGCGGGCGGCGGACCTCAAGCGGCAGGTTGCTCAAGCCCATAAAAAAGACGAGGCGCCCATACGACGGAGCGCCCCGTGACAACCGGTTCGTTGTCCTTACTTGCCCATGCGTTCCATCATGGTGATCATGGGCAGGAATAGTGCGATGACGATAAAGCCGACCGTGCCGCCCATGCCGATGATCAGGATCGGCTCAAGCAGGCTCATCAGCGAACCTACCAGCGTGTCCACCTCGCTGTCGTAGGTGTCGGCGACCTTGATCAACATCTTATCCAGTTCGCCGGTTTCCTCGCCGACCTGGATCATGTTCACCACCAGGTCGTCGAAGACGCCCGAATGCCGCAGCGGTTCGGCGATCGTATCGCCTTCGCGAATCGAGTTGTGCACGCTCTCGATCGCCGTCGCCACCACCACGTTGCCCGTCGCGTTTTTGATGATCGCCAGCGCGTTCAAGATCGGCACGCCCGACTGAATCAGCGTACCCAGCGTCCGGCAGAAGCGGCTCACCGAAGACTTCGAGACGATCAGGCCGAAGATCGGGAACTTGAGCTTCACCATGTCGAAGAAGTAGCGCCCCTGGCTAGTCTTGCAGATCCCGGTGTACGCGCCCCAGATCACGAACGGCACAAGCAGGAGTAGATACCAGAAGTTCACCAGCGTGTTCGCCATGCCCAGCAGCAGCGTGGTCAGGAAGGGCATTTCGCCCAAGTCCATGTCGATGAACATCTGCTCGAACTTCGGAATGATGAAAATCATGATCAGCGCGAGAATCGCGAATGCGATCGAGATGACCGCCGCCGGGTAGGTCAACGCGCCGACAATCTTCTGCTTCAGGCGCTGCGCTTTTTCGAGGTAGTCGGCCAAGCGCGAAAGGATCTGGTCGAGAATACCCGCCGCCTCGCCCGCCTTGACCATGTTCACGTACAGCTTGTCGAAGGCTTTGGGATGTTTGGACAGCGATTCCGAAAGCGCCGAGCCGCCTTCCACGTCTTCCTTCACGTCCGCGATCACATCCTTCAGCAGACTCGGGCGCAAGTTGTTATGCAAAATGTCCAGGCTGCGCACCACAGGAAGACCCGCGTCGAGCAGCGTCGCGAACTGCCGCGTGAATTCCGTCAATTGCTTGTTCGGTACGCCGAAATTGAACGAGATCCCGCCGCGCTTGCGCGCCACCGCCGTCGGCGTCGCCAATCCCGCGTTGCCTCCGCCACCGCCTTGGGATTGAACTTTGGTCGGGTAAAAATTCATCGCCCGGATCTTGTCGTTCGCCTCCTTCTCTGAAGCGGCTTCCACGGTGTCTTTTACCGTGTTGCCTTGACTGTCCATCGCTTCATACATGAAGGTTGGCATGCCTGCGGCCTCCTGCGACGCCCAATCCGGCCTTCCGAATCACGAAACCGCCCGCCCGACCGCGAGTACGGTTTCGGAACGAGGGTTTAGAGTGGTTGTGCGAACGCTCCAAAAGTCTACAAAATCAGCGCGAATTCACAATCGCTCAAACCTTGCTAATTCTGTCCCCTTTACAAACTTCTGTCAACGCCGCAGGCTCCGGATTTGACCCGAATATTCGAGCCGACTACACTTGGAATTTGCACATGGGCATTTAGTGGAATGACCTCGGTTTCCACGGCTAGAAACTGAGGGAATGGACGCCTCAATCGTCTGACCATGGGATTGGTGTAATGCACATGTGACTTCAGGCCTGCTGGACCAGTTAAACATACCTAAGAATAGGGAGTTGCTCTGCCATGCGTCGTAACCATTGGATCGCCGGACTGCTGGCCGTTGGGCTGGCGGCCTCGAGTGTCTGGGCCGGCCCGGAGTTGAAAGCGCCGAGAGCTGTTCCAGAGCGCGCGCCGGGGCAGGAGCAGCCCGCCGAGACCAAAGTCAGCCAAACCGAAATTCAGAAGCTGATTCAGCAGCTCAACGCGCCTGAGGTGGAAGATCGCGAGAAGGCCGAGCAGGCGCTCATGGCCATCGGCGAGCCTGCGCTGGTGCCGCTCAAGGTTGCGCAGCTTTCGCCCATTCCCGAGATCGCCGCGCGCGCGCAGAAGCTCGCCCTGACCATTGGCGGCGTCGGCGCCATGCCGATGGACGGCTATGCACCGCTGTATCCGGCGCGTTCGATATTCTTCCTGGAGGCCGCCGATTTTCGCCGCACCGCACTGCGGATCGCGCAGTCGCCGATAGGACAGACGTGGGCCCGGCCCGAGATCCAGACATGGTGGCGAAAATACAAACAGCAGGAACTGAGCGAAGACGAACTTGCCGAGATTGGTTTGTATGGGCGCATCGCGGGGATGCTCGACGGCCGCGGCGCGCTGGTGCTGGGACCGCCCGAATCGGTGAAGGACGAAGATCTGGAGCCGCCGTTCGCGGTATTTCTGCAGCACAAGTCGGCGCCGGGCCAAATGGAGCCGGCCTTACGCGAGTATTTCGAACTTGAGGGCGACACTCCGGACGAAGGCCGCGACGAACGCGGAATGCGCGTCTTCGAACACGCGCTGGGCGGGCAATCGATCTTCTTGCCGCAGACAAGCTTCTTCGGCTTCTCGGCATCCGCGCTCGCGCTATTGCAGGAAGCCTTGGCGAAAGCGCCGGAAGCTTCCCTCAAACCGCACGCCGAGAGGGCCGCCAAGCTCTTCCCCGATCCCGACGTAACGCTCCACCTTTCCCGCGACGGATTGGATCTTCTAGAAACCGTCACCGACAACATCATGCTCTTTGACTTCTTCACGACGCTCGATGCACTGGGCTTCGTTAAAGGCGGCCACGCAACGGGCGCATGGCTGGTGGATGCGACGGGCGTGCAGGAGCGCTACCTCGTCAAGCTGGGCGATCCGAAGGGGTTGATTCCCGCATGGGGCCAAAGCGCCGCGGCCGCCGCTCCGGGCGAAGGCCCGCGCGCGCTCGAGGCGCTGCCGCCGCATACCGCGGCTTGGATCTCCTTGCGCGGCAACTTTGCCGCAAACTCCGCGGCTTGCGCCGAATCGCTGCGCCAGTACGAAAAGGCTCGCATGGGCCTGCTTGCCGATCCCGGCGTGGCGGCGCCCGTTCCGCTGCCGGTCGTGGAAACCACCGTCACGGCTATCGAAAAGGTACTCGGCCCGTTCGATGCCCTCCTGGCGCGGGTGGAAGGTCCGCTCGAACTGGGCTGGCTGGTCAAGAACATCGGTGAAGACCTGCCTCCCGATCCGCCGCTGGCGCTGATTGTGAGCGCCGTGCTGAAGGATCCCGCGCCGGTGCAGGCCGCCCTCGAAGCCGCGTGTCAGGGCGAGAAGGCCGAATGGATGAAGCAGGAGCAGTCCGGCGGGCTTTTCTTCCGGCCCAAGGACGATCCGGAAGCCGGCGGCTGCTGGATTCATGAACGCCGCTTCGTCTACGCTTCCGAACCGGAGGTGATGAAGCTGACTTGGGCCGCCGTGGCGCATGCGAACGGAAACGAACGCTTGGCCGACCGCGCCGATGTGCAGGAATTCCTCAAGGATGCCGACTTGGCGCCTAACGCCACGGTGGTGGGGTTCGGTAACGGAGGGCAGGTGCTGGAGCTGCCGTTCCAGCTTTGGAACAACCTGTACGGCACGCCAAACGAAGCGAATCTCCCGCCGGCCTTCGCGCCCCTCCGCCCGCTGTTGGGCCAGTTGCGCTTCCAGTTGATCCCTCCCGCCGCCGAAGGCCAGGAATGGGAAATCCGCGCACGCTCCCCGGTTTCCCTGCCCGGGCTCTTCTATCTGCTGCACCGCCCATTCTTCGATCTGGGCTGGTGATCGCCCGGTGGCCTTGGCGTCCGGTTCCGCATTTTTTCGGTCGCGAAAAGAATCTGCGCAACTTCCTGATTCCGATACCATCCGGACCCGTGGAGCCGGATGAGGGGTTCGCATGGACGAAGGCGACGAGATTGAGATCAAGAACGGCGGCGGTTGCCTGATGCTGTTCGGGCTTCCGTTTTTAGGCATGGGATTGATGTTCACCTACGCCGCGTTGACCGGACAGGTCAAGAATTCCGGAGGGGGTCCTTCGCCGGTCTGGTTTGCCGTACCCTTCGGGTTGATCTTCGCGAGCATCGGCGCGGGGTTCGTCTTTGGCCGGTCCGGCGTGATCCTCAACCGGAGTTCCCGTACTGCCGCGAAGTGGTGGGGGCTGCTGGTGCCCTTCAGCCGCACGGAGATATCGGTTGGCGACGGTGCGTGGGTGCATATCAATCGCGAAATCCGCAAGACCAAGAACAGCAGCTACACCGTCTTTCCCGTTCGCGTGGTGGCCGGCGCCGAAAAGATCACCTGGAAAGAGCCGCGCGTGTACGAGGAAGCGCGCAGCGAGGCCGAGCGGGTCGCCAAGTTCCTCGACTTGGGCGTGCGGGATGTCAGTGCCGGAAACGAGATCGTGCGCGAAAAGGGCACGCTGGACGAGAACATGCGCCAGCGCCTGAAGCGCGAGGGCGTGGTGCTGGAGATGCCCACCAAGCCCGAAGGCTGCCGCGTTTCCGAGCGCGTCGAGGGCGATGCCGCGATCTTCGATCTGCCGGTGCCGCCGCAAGGCGGCGCCATCGTGCTCTCCATCATTTTCGTCACCGTCTTCGTCGGGATATTCGCATTCGTCTTTGGCGGAGGCATCCTCGGTGCGATGGGCGTCGGTTCCCCCGCGGCCATCGTTGCGGTCGGGCTATTGGCGACTCTGCTGGGGGCCGGGTTCGTGGCGCGGGCGATGATTCACGCTTCGGTGAAAGCGGAACGGCTCACCGTCTCTACGCGCGGCCTTGTGCTCGAACGCGAAACGGGGAAGGGGTGGGACCGCAAGGAACTCTCGTCCGACGAACTCGAGGAACTAAGCAACAGTTTCATTGGCACGCAACAACTGAGCGGCGGCAGGGGCGCCCTGATCGCCCGCAGCGACCGCTTGAATCTGGAGTTCGGGCAGGGGCTCAACCACGACGAGCGCGCTTGGCTGTGCGATGTGATCCGCTACCTCGTCACCGCGCCGCCGCGTTGACGGATCGCTCCGGATTCATGGGAAGGACGGGTACGTTTCGTGGGACGCCGCACCCCCGCCGGACCGCCGCGCAACGGTTTGTGTATCGTCGATAAGCCGCTGGGCGCGACGAGCATGCACGTGATCCGCGTCGTGCGCCGCGCCGCCGAGAACCACCGCACCGGACATGCCGGCACGCTCGACCCGCTTGCCACCGGCGTCCTGGTGGTTTGCCTCGGCAAAGCGACCAAGTCCGTCGAGCGGCTGATGGGACTCACCAAAGTCTACGAAGCCGCCGTGGATCTCTCGGCCTTCACCGCCACCGACGACGCCGAAGGTCCGCGCGAAGCGGTGGATGTCCCTGAGCCGCCCTCGCGTGCGGCCATCGAGGCCTCGCTTCCCGGCTTCACCGGCCTCATCGAACAGCAGCCGCCCGTCTACAGCGCACTGAAAGTGGGCGGCCGCCCCGCCTACGCCTACGCGCGCAAAGGTCAGGACGTTGAACTCGCGCCGCGAAAAGTGCGCATCGATACAATCGAGGTGCTCGATTACTCATGGCCGCTGCTGAGTCTTCGCATCGTCTGCGGGCGTGGCACGTACATCCGCAGTCTGGCGCGCCAACTGGGCGAAGCGCTTGGTACGGGCGGACACTTGGCCGCGTTGCGGCGTACCGCCGTCGGACCCTACACCGTCGAACAAGCCGTGAAGCTCGACGCGCTCCCCCAGCCGCTCCTGCAGGAGCACTTGATCGAATGCGAGGAAGTGGGAGCAGCAAAGGATAAACCGTAACGTGTAACTACGGGAATTGCGTGTCTCAACCGCTGAACGCAATCTTGTAATTTAGGATACGAGCTGTCTTTCTTACTTATTACTTTCCTCGACCGCCACATTTTCCAGTTCGATCGATCGCACCAAACGCCACGAGATCACTATCTGGTCGTTTGGGATCAGTTCGTCCACGCGAAAGAGAACGTACAAGTTTGTATTACTATCTATTGTATGAACTAAATACAGGTGCCCCAGTTGCGCAGCCATGTTCGGGCCCACGGTTGTGGTCACCGGTCCTGGTGGGAGCATTGGTAGCGGCCCTACGTCACTCCATTCCCTCGGTCCTAGATCGACCAGTACACTGCGGTCATCGGTCACCGTGCAGACGTTCAACTCGTCGTTCTGCCCGTTTCCGTATTCCAGGTCCCAGTCATTTTTCGCGATGCCGAAGTAGTCGTCTCGCACGCCGTGCTCGAAACTAATCGTCGCCTTCTCGTAGTCACCGTATTTGATACGAGCGTACAGTGTCGCCGTCTGCAAGCCTTCCGGTTGTCGCCCATTTACATATAGGAAGCTTAGGCCCGCCGCCAAGATTGCCGTCGAGCATGCAAAGAGGGCCCAAGCGGACTTGCTTTTACCGGCCATCGGCGCGCGAAGGGGCTTGCTGTTTTCCTCCGGAGCCCCGGTCCATGGACGCACTGCCCACTCTGCGATCCCGCTGCAAAACGACCATGTGGATGCGATCGCCAGTGCCAAGCCGATCAGCAGTACGGGAAGGGCTGCTTCCATCCAAACCTGGGCTTCAGCTTTCGGAAGTCGGGACATAATGCGCGAATACAACTCAACGCCATTGCCCGTTAACCACATTATCCAGAACGCAACACCGAATCCCACTGGCGCGGCTACTCCCAGCACCGCCATTCGCTGCCCGGTCCCAGTCACCGCGGCCCGGGAAAGCCAGCGCACGGACACCCACCAGGTCCAACTAAGCGCCAACCAAGCCATACTCAGCCGCACCAAGTTCCGCTCGTTTTCCGAATGCCGATAGAGGTAAAAAATCCAAGCGCCGCTCAATGCGAGCTGAGCGACCAGTAAGTACACTTCCATTAATCCGAAGGTGGTGGGCGCGGGGCATATCGACTTATTGCGCGCAGCGAGTCTTAGTGGCCTCAATAATACGCTTCCAGATCCGTACAACAACAACGCGCCCATCGCCAAAGAAAGCAGTAGGCCCATAAATCCAAGGATCGTCCTTAGCAAGTCCACCGCTCAATTCTCCCAGTCACCTAATACGGTCACCCCGCGCCTGCTCTGCCGCCTGCTTCATGTTTTCACGGAGAATCACCCTTATCTTACGCACCCCGTTCGAACTCTTTCGCCCTCAGCCCCTGGGGCCGTTCTGAAAACAACAAAGGCGCCGCTCCTTCCGGAGCCGCGCCTTTGTTCTAAATGCGTCCTAGGCTTTACGAGCTTCGAATTACTTCTTCTTCCCCTTCGCCTTCTTCTTGCCGCGCACCGCCACGGCCTTGCGCGCGCTCTTGGCTGGCTTCGAGGCCTTCGCCTTGCCCTTTACGGCTTTCGCCGTCGCCTTGCCCGCCTTCGCCGCTCCGGCCTTAGCCTTCGCCTTTTCTTCCAGGACCGCCTGGGCCGCGGCCAAACGCGCGATCGGGACGCGGTACGGCGAGCAGCTCACGTAATCCATCCCGACCTTGTGGCAGAACTTCACGCTCGACGCTTCGCCGCCGTGTTCGCCGCAGATGCCGATCTTCAGCTTCGGCCGGGTGGAGCGGCCCTTCTGGATGCCCATCTCCACGAGCTGACCCACGCCGCTGACGTCCAGCGCCTGGAACGGGTCGGCCTTGAAGATGCCGGCCTTCTTCTCGTCCACGTACTCGGGCAGGAAGCGTCCGGCGTCGTCGCGCGAGAGCCCCATCGTCATTTGAGTCAGGTCGTTGGTCCCGAAGCTGAAGAATTCCGCCACTTCCGCGATCTCGTGCGCCATCAGGGCCGCGCGCGGGATCTCGATCATGGTGCCCACCAGATACGGGAGCTTCACACCCGCTTCCGAAATGATGGCGTCGGCCACCGCGCGGGTGCGCTGTTCCAGCAGCTTCAGTTCCTTCCGGTCCAGCACCAGCGGGTGCATGATCTCCGGCAGCGCCTTGATGCCCTTCTTCTGGCACGCCACCGCCGCTTCGATGATCGCCCGGACCTGCATCTCCAGGATTTCCGGGTACGTGATGCAGAGCCGGCAGCCGCGGTGCCCCAGCATCGGGTTCGATTCGTGCAACTGCTCGCAGCGCTCGCGGATCAGGTCTTCCGGGAACCCGGTGGCCTTGCTCAGCCGTTCG
Organism: Planctomycetota bacterium; assembly: GCA_015075375.1. Classification (GTDB taxonomy): domain Bacteria; phylum Planctomycetota; class SZUA-567; order H5-PLA8; family H5-PLA8; genus H5-PLA8. Next base: position 233,640 of record JABTUM010000002.1, read on the forward strand.
ATCCCCGCCTGGTCCTTCGGCGTGAACTCATGCAGCGGCGGATCGACCAGCCGGATCGTGACCGGCTTCCCGTCCATCGCCTTGAAGATGCCGATGAAGTCCTCGCGCTGGAACGGGAGCAGCTTTTCCAGGGCGCGCTTGCGGGCTTCCAGCGTGTTCGCGACGATCATTTCCTGGATTGCCAGGCGCCGCTCTTCGGTATCGAAGAACATGTGTTCGGTCCGGCACAGGCCGATGCCTTCCGCGCCCATCTCGACGGCCTTCTTGCTGTCGTAGGGCGTGTCGGCGTTGGTGCGGACTTTCAGGCGGCGGATCTGGTCGGCCCACTGCATCAGCGTGTAGTAGCTCTCCGGCGGCTCGGGCTTCACCAGCGGCAGTTCGCCCAGGAAGACTTCGCCCGTCGAACCGTTCAGGGTCAGGAAGTCGCCCTGCTTGACCGTGTGCCCGCCAACGACCATCTCGTTCTTGTGGTAGTCGATGCGCAGCGCTTCGCAGCCGACAATGCAGCACTTGCCCCAGCCGCGCGCGACTACGGCCGCGTGGCTCGTCTTGCCGCCGGTCTGCGTCAAGATGCCCTGCGCCGCATGCATCCCGCCGACGTCCTCGGGGCTCGTCTCTTTGCGCACCAGCAGTACACGCGTGCCCTTGGCGGCCAGTTCTTCAGCCTTCGCCGCCGAGAACGCCACTTCGCCCGAAGCCGCGCCGGGAACCGCGTCGATCCCCGTCGCGATCAGCTTGGCCTTCAGCACGTCCTTCCCGATCTTGTGGTCGATGATCGGATAGAAGAGCCCTTCGATGTCCGCCGACGAAATGCGCCCGACGGCTTCTTCCTTGGTGATCAGCTTCTCCTGCACCATGTCCACGGCGATCTGGAAGGCCGCCTGCGGCGAGCGCTTGCCGGTGCGGCATTGCAGCATGTACAGCTTTTCGTCTTCGACGGTGAACTCGAGGTCCTGCATGTCCTTGTAGTGCTTCTCGAGCGTCTTGCGCACGTCGCAGAGCTGTTTGTAGGCCGCCGGCAGCTTGGTATCGAGTTCGATCAGGCGCATCGGTGTGCGAATGCCGGCCACCACGTCTTCGCCCTGCGCGTTGATCAGGCAGTCGCCGTAGAACTCGTTCTTGCCGCTGTTCGGATCGCGCGTAAAGCAGACGCCCGTGCCGGAGTTATCGCCCTTGTTTCCGAAGACCATCGTGCAAATGTTGACGGCCGTGCCCTTCAGATCGGTGATCTTTTCGACGCGCCGGTAGGTGACGGCCTTGTCGGCTTCCCAGCAGTTGAAGACCGCCGAGATCGCGCCCCAAAGCTGCTGCGTCGGATCCTGCGGAAAGGGTTCGCCGCGCTTTTCCTGATAGAACTGCTTGAACTGAACGCACAGTTTCTTGAGATCGTCCGCCGAGAGGTCGGTGTCGTTCTTCACGCCCTTATGGTGCTTCATTTCGTGGAGCATCTCTTCCATGGGTTCCTTGCTCAGCCCCATGGCGGTCGTGGCGTACATCTGGATGAAGCGGCGGTAGCTGTCGTAGGCGAAGCGGGCGTTGTTGGTTTTCGTGGCCAGGCCTTCGACCGAGCGGTCGTTGAGGCCCAGATTCAGGATCGTTTCCATCATGCCGGGCATGGAACGCGCGGCGCCGGAGCGGACCGAGACGAGCAGCGGATCGGACGAATCGCCCAGCTTCTTGCCGGTCACGGCTTCGAGCTTCTTCAGCACCTGCAGGACTTCCTTTTCGAAGCCCGACGGGTAGCGCTTGCCCAATTTCCAGTATTCGGCACAGGTGTCGATCGTGATCGTGAAGCCGGGGGGCACGGGCAGGCCGATGTTCGTCATCTCAGCCAGGCCGGCGCCCTTGCCGCCGAGCAGCGTTTTCGCATCGCCGCGTCCTTCCGCCTTGCCGCCGCCAAAAAAGTACACACGCTTCGCCATGGTACGCATCTCCGCTTTAGGGACCGTGGCACGTTCGAGCCTCGAGGTCCGTCCCGGACCCTGCCGGACTCCCAACGAACCGGCGTTAAGAAAGAGGCTGCAAGTGGCCGCCTTGAAGAAGGGGCAGTTTATAGCGCCCATGTGCACTCGATTCAAGCGCAGCGGAAACGAGGATTCCCGCGCGCTTGACGAGGGCAGGAATCAGGTGGAAATATTGCTCGGGGCGTCCGGCGGTGCTGCCGGTTCCGCAGGCTTGCGGATGAAGACCACCGCCAGCAAGAGGCAGACGTGCCCGAAGAGTTCCAGCGTCTCCTCGACGGGATTGAGCAGGTAGCGGTCGTGGCGGTCCGGCGGCTTGTATTTATCCATCGCCTGCGAGCCCGCGTAGGCGAGAAGGGTCAGGTAGATGAAGTTGTTGAGCAGCCGTGTGCGCAGGTAGGGCAGAAGGCTGTGGTATTTACGCCACGCGATCAGACCCAGCATCGCCACGCAACCGAACATGATCGCCGTCGCGTGCGGGAAATGCAGCTCGCGCATCAGGAACGACCCGCCCAGGCCGGCATACCAAAGGAAGAACGCATGCCGGTTGGCCGCAAAGCGCCCCAAGGCGGTGAGGATCAGGAATCCCAGCACGTACAGCGCCGCATCTTCCAACGTGGGCTTGATGTCGACCAGGTATTCATGGCGCTTGTAGGCGAAGAAGAAGCTCGAATACGCCAGCGGAATGATCGCCAGCGCGTAGTTCACCAGCTTCAGGTGCGCGACGGCCAACGCTCCAAGGGGCGGCGCGCCGGGCTCGGAGCCGAGTGCCGCGGGATCGTTGGACGAGGGCGATTCGGCGAATGGGGCGGGTGTAGAAGCCATGGCAGACGTAGCGACTCCGATAAAGGATTTGGCTGAACCTTTATCGTAGGGAGCCGCCTTAAACCGGTCAATCGCGGTCGCGAGATCGAACGCGGTTAGGGCGTGGCAGGCTTAAAGGACCGGAAGGTGAGCGAGACCGTGTACTTGCCGGGCGCGCCGGTCACGCGGATGAATTCGCGCGGATGCGGCGCGGCGAAGGCGCCGCCGGCGTCCATATCGAAGGTTTCTTCCCAGTTGACGATGGCCAACTCGTCGTAGCCCACGACCCCAAACCCCTTGTCCGGCGGGCTGTGGCGAAAGAAGACGCGCACGGCGCGCGCCTGCTGTTCGTCGGCCGGCGGCGGGAGATCCGGATCTTCCGGTGGCATCGGGATATCAGCCAGAAAGGGCTGCCACTTGTAGCTGCCCGGTGCTCGATCGTAAATCGTCACCTCGCCGAACTCCTTATCGCCCACGCTGGCCCCAATGCGCGCATAGACGCTCACCGGGCCGGCTTTCTGTCCGGTAATGTAGCCAAAGAGGGAGAGATCCTTGTTGGGTTGGTCAATGGCGTCGCCGAAGACGCGGATACGGTTACGCAGCGGCAGGATCGAATCCGTCTCGCGCTCCGAACTGCGCGTGCTGCGCACGCAGGCCAGTCCGCGGAAAGGTTTGATGACCGACGCGTAGCGCGATTCGCTCTCCACATCCCAGCGCTCGATCTCCAAGCGGTCGGGGTCGGTGTCGTAGTCCTCGAAGTCTCCGTGCTCCAACAGGTCGCGACCGATTTGCCCGGTGCCCAATCCGCTGCCGCCGCTGACGGTGCGCGCCGCGATCAGCGATTCGTCCCCGGTCCCATAGAGGCGTAGATCCAGCACCGCCACACCCGATTCGGGAACGGTCAGCTTGGCGATCACCGTGCGGTCGTGGACCGTATGATCGTTCGGCGCAAGGCTCACGTAACCCTGATTGTTGTAGGGATAGTGCAGCACGCCGAACGGCCGCGACGATTCGCCGATCCGGCGCAGGAGCACGCCGGCCAACCGCCCACCTACCGGCTTGGGGGGGAAATCTTCGATATAGACCGGCGTGGAACGCACGCTCCGCACCGTCGCGCCGTCCATGTCGGCCCGGATCAGCAGCCCCAGCATCGTCTCGACACGCGCCTGGTCGATGGCCAAGTTGCCCGGATTATGAATCGCAAGCACGTCACCGACTTTAGCGAATCCTTGAGCCACATGGGTGTGGTGGCAGACCACCAGCGCCGCGCCGGAAGCCGCGGCAAGGTCGATGCGGCCTTGAAGGAACGCGGAAGGCTCGAAGGTGTATTCGATGCCGCCATGGATCTGCATGATCGGGATGTAGCCGGCGTCCCGTTCGCGTTCGATGGAACCGGCAAAGTCGGCGTTCACGCGCGCATCCGCCGCGCCGCCCTTCGTATCGTCCGCCACGTAGGTGACCGCATGCTGCGATCCGCTGACCGCGCACGATGACAGGAGCGCGTATGGGTGTCCGCCTAGCGTGACTCGGTACGCCGCATAGGCTTCCTCGGGCGTCAAGCCCATGCCGCTGTGCGGAATTCCAGCGTTATCGAGGTGTGTGCGCGTGTCCACTACGCCCGGATCGAGGTAGTCGTATACGTGGTTATTGCCCAAGGAGACGTAATCGACGCCCAAATCGGATAGCGCCGGCAGCGAGCCGGGTAGCGTGAAGAAGACGAAGTCTTTGGTCGGATGAGGCGTCGCGGGGTTGTCCGTCACCGGCGTCTCGAGGTTTACGACTCCAAAATCCGCCTCCTGGTAGAACGGTTTGATGAATTGCACCACGTTTTTCGTCCCGGGCAGCGGATCGCTTACCTGGATCAGCGCCAGGGGATCGTCGAGCGGCATTTGGTCGAACGGGATCTCGGTGTCGGGATCAAGGAAGCGCCGCCCGAACATCGTGTCTCCGCCGAAAAGCATCCGAACTGCGCCATCGGCCGGCGTCAGCACGATATCGCCCATTGCCACCTGCCGGCTTCGGGAAGGCAGCGCGAGATGCAGCGCGATAATTTCGTTGCGGTATCCGGGCGCCGAGATCGTCAGCAACGCATTCGTGCGCGGCACGCGCTTAAAAAGAAAAATCCCCTTCGTATTGGCTATTACGGTAAGCCCGTGCAGTTCGGCAGTCGCTCCGGGCAGCGGTTGCCCGTCCGCACCAACGATACGCCCCGTAACCTTAATGGCCGCTTTGAGGATCCGAGCCTGCGTTTTGGCCTCTGTAGTAGGCAGATCAGGTTCGATGGCCTGCAAGTGTGCCTGACAAACCCAAGCAAGCAGGAGGCAGCCAATCCAAGGGCGAATCAACACGTTGTGCATTCGGAAAGTCTATAGGAAACCATGCACGATGTAAAATAAGAATTGGATCCTCGCTCCAATCTTAATAATCATGCAAACATATGTACATACTTGTTTTGTGTGATCTAAGAGCCAGCAAGCCCGCGGCTGTCATTGGTGCCTGGGTCACTGAGAACCATACATTGGGCGTGCTACTAGTCCTTCTTCTTATCCTTATTCTTGCCCTTCTCGCCCCATTCCGTCCACGCATAGAGCGTACTGCGTTGGATGCCTAGAATCTTGGCCGCTTGAGTCTTGTTACCTTCCACCTGCTCCAGCACCCAGCGCGCATACTGCACCTGCAAGACTTCCAAGAGCGGCATCTCGGGCGCGCGAATCGCGAAGGTATGCGGCGCGTTCGTTGCCGCGGCGTCTCCTGCGGCGGACAAGCCTGCCGGATGAGCGCCCGAAGGCGGCACGCTGGGATGTTCCACCGCGCGCCGAATATCCAGCGGGATATCCAGCACCGTAAGCGTGACTACCCCGCTGCGCGTGCCGCCGCGCCCGCCGGGCCGCGACAGGACGGCCATGCGTTCCAGCGTATTGCGCAACTCGCGGATGTTCCCCGGCCACGCGTAGCGCCGAAATACCGCCAGGACATCCGGATGCAGCGCGTAGTTGCCGAACGGCTCCAACAGATGCGTGCAAAGCAGCGCCAAATCGTCGAGCCGTTCGCGCAGCGGCGGGAGCAGGATCTCCATCACGCGCAGGCGGTAGTACAGATCTTGCCGGAATTGCCCCGCCTCGACTTCGGCGGCCAGGTCGCGGTTCGTCGCGCAGACGATGCGGCAGTCGATGCTGCGCAAGCGCGATTCACCCACGCGCGAGACCTTCGATTCTTCCAGCACGCGCAGCAGCTTCGCCTGCACCGGCGCCGGAAGTTCGCCGATCTCGTCCAGGAAAAGGGTCCCGCCGCTGGCGATCTCGAAGATGCCCGCGCGGTCCCGCGTCGCTCCGGTGAACGCGCCTTTCGCGTGCCCGAAAAGTTCCGATTCGACCAGATTCTCGGGCAGTGCCGCGCAGTTGATGGCCTCGAACGGCCCCTGCGCGCGGCGGCTGTACGAATGAATCGCGCGGGCCACGAGTTCCTTGCCGGTCCCGCTCTCGCCCAGGATCAGCACCGGCGAATCGACCGGCGCGACGCGCTGCACGAAGCCCAGGACTTCGCGCAAGCGCGGCGAATCGCCGACCATCTCGTGCTTGCCCTGAATCGTCATCCGCAGGCGCGTGTTCTCTTCCACCACGCTCTGCCGGCGGCGCAAATTGTCCAGCATCGTGGCCAGCGGGTAGGCCGCGGCGGCGAGGAATTCGAGGTGCTCCTGCGTGAACGGTTCGCGCCGGCCGGCGAGCCGGTAGGCGCGTTCCATCACCAGATAACCCAGCGCGGTCCGGCCCGTCAGTAGCGGCGCGATCATCAGCGCGAAGCGCTCGCGGTCCTTCTCGGCTTCCAGTTCCTTGCGCACCAGCACCCGCGAGGCGGTCTTGTCTTTTACGACGGCCTCGGCAACGAGCGGATCCAATTCGACGTCCGGCGACAGCACCGCTACGCCGCGTTCCCGCGCGTGCCGCAGGAGGACCGTTCGCGCGCCGGCCATGTGATCGTCCAGCAGGCGCGTCGTGCGGCTGCCCGGCGGCGCCCAGACCGTGAGCTGGATATCCTTCTCGCGCTTGCCGTCGTCTCCCGCGACCGCGGCTTCGAAGACCACCTGCACCTTCGAACCCGGCAGCGCTTCGCCCAGAATCCGCGTCGCCGCTTCGAACAAACCGTCTTCGGTCTCGCACTGATTGGCTTCGCGCAGCATGCGGTACAGGCAATGCAGCCACTGCGTCCGGTCGCTGACCAGTTGCGGCGACTCGAGGATCGTCGTCTCGAAGCTCTTGCCGACCATCGGGCGCAGGCCGAAGCGTTCGACCGGCACCACCAGCGTCCCGCGCGGAACGCGCCCCAAGCCCTTTTCGTCGGGCATCAGCACGCCGCTCTTCTCGTCCAGCGGCGGCGTCAGGTCGCTGCCGGCCACCGTCGAGCGCATCCGCGCCAAGGCCGTCTGCGTGCCCGGCGGGTAATGCCGTGTGAAGACGAGCGTGGCTTGCCCGATGGAGAATTCGTCGCCGTCTTGCAGCGAGATTTCGTTCTTAAGCGTTTCGCCGCCCAGCAGCGTTCCGTTGGTCGAGCCCAGATCGCGCAGCAGGTACCGCCCGTTCACCTGGCGCACTTCGGCGTGCTTTTTCGACGCCCGCGGATCGTCCAGCAGCACTTCGCACGAGACGCCGCGGCCGATGATGCACGAGTCGCCCAGTTCGATCAGCTTGCGGCCTTCTTCGGTACGGACGGTGAGGTAAGCCATGCAGGACGGTTCTCCGCGCGAGCGCCCTCGCGCCGGTTGCGTGTTGGAATATTGAACGCTTTTCGCGGGAAGTCAAGGTACGTCAACGAAATCCATACGGATGAAACGGCGCTTACGCTCTGCGGAAGGGACGCGACGGAAGGACCCTCTGGGTTCCGTCATACGCTCCCGAAGACCACCGCCGCATTGGTTCCGCCAAAGCCGTAGCTTGTTTTCAGGATGGTCTTGAACCTTCCACTCAACGGACCGTTCGTCGGCGTATGCAGATCGCATTCGGGATCTTTCTCGGCCGGATCCAGCCCCAAAATCGGTGGCGCTTTCTGGTCGCGCAAGGTGAGGATCGCCGCGATCGATTCGTGCACGCCCGCCGCGCCCATCGTGTGCCCGATCGAACTCTTGATACTGCTGACTGGAATCTCGCGGCCCCGCGCGCCGAAGACGTCGTGCACCGCCTTCGTCTCGATCTTGTCGTTGTACGGCGTGCCCGTGGCATGCAGGTTCAGGTAATCGACCGTTTCGGGCTTCACGCCGGCGTCTTGCAGCGCCGCGCGCATCAGCGCTTTGATGCCCAGGGCTTCCTGTTCGGGCGCGGTCATGTGATAGCCGTCGTTGTTCATCGCGCGGCCAAGCACGCGGGCGTATATCTTCGGCGCTTGGCGCGCGCGGGCATGCGCTTCTGTTTCCAGCAGGATCGCGCCGGCGCCTTCGCTGAAGAGCGTGCCCTTGCGCCGCTTGTCGAACGGGCGGATCGTCTCGGTGGTGATCGCGCGCAACGCCGAGAGCCCCGCATAGATGTACAGCGAGAGTTCGTCGTAGCCGCAGGCCAGGACCGCCTGAGCGCGTCCCAGTCGCAGCAGGTCGAAGGCCTGTCCGATGGCCGCCGCGCCGCTGGCGCAGGACAGCGAGAGATTCATGCGCGGGCCGCTCAAGCCGCCCGCTTGGGCGACGGCTTCGCCCGCCGTTCCGAAGAGATAGCCGTCCAGGCTGGCCTTGCCCGCGTCTGCGCTGCCGTCGATCAGGGCGCGCTCGGCCGCGGACATCCCGCCGAAGTTCGTACCGGCCACCAGCGCCGCCGTCGCCAAGCCGGGCTGCGCGGCCACCGCCGAGCGGACGGCATCCGGCGCCGCGGCGAGCCCCAAGCCCGTCGCGTCGCCCAAGGCCTCCAGAGCGGCGTCGCAAAGCATGCGCACGGCGCGCGGAGGTTGCCCCTCGCCGGCGGGATAGCCGTCCACTTCGCCGGCTTGCGCGTTGCGGAAGACACTGGCGTCGAAGAGCGTCACCGCGCGCAAGGCCGAACGCCCTTCGAGCAAGCCCGCCCAAAGCGCCGCCGCGCCGCGGCCGTGCGGCGAAACCGAACCCAGACCGGTGACCACCACGGGTATACTCATGCGCCGGATGCTACCACGCGCCCGCGCGCGGCGCGAGCCGATGCATGGTCTGGATATTATCGACCGGCGTATCTTGCGCCTATGGCTCTCCGTGCTATCATTCAGATATCATCTAGGGGAGGATATCGAGTTGAGCGACATTCTGATTCGAGGGCTGGACGCCCAAACCGTCAAGCGCCTCAAAACGCGCGCCAAGCGCAACGGCCGCTCGCTGCAAAGCGAAGTCAAGCAACTCCTCGAGCGCGCCGCCGATAAGCCCATGGCCGAAGTCCTCGACGCTGCGCGCGGTTGGCGGGTTAAGTTGGGCAAGCGCTTTGACGATAGCACCTCCGTCCTTCGCCGCGATCGCGACCGATGAAGCTCAAGCGCTGCGTCGTCGATGCCAGCGTCGTGCTCAAGCTCTTCTTCGACGAAGACCTGTCCGGCGAAGCCGATCGCGCCATGCGCCATATCGTCGAACCCATTGCACCAGACCTGCTCTGGACCGAAGCGCTAAACGTCGTCTGGAAGCGTGCGCGCCGGGGCGATCTCGAGCACGCTGCCGCCGCCGCTCTGGCGAATCAGTTGCTTACACTGCCGATTCAGATCCACGCGGCGGCCGCATTGCTTCCCGACGCCTTGGAACTGGCCATGAGCCTGGATCGCACCGTCTACGACAGCCTCTATTTGGCGCTCGCTGTGCGTTCCCAAGCCCCCTTGCTGACCGCCGACCGCAAGCTTGTAAACGCTTTGCAAAATTCTGCGTTAAAGAAGCACGTGCTATGGTTGGGTGCCGTGAAGTCATAAAATGGAAGCAAGTAATAAAATGTCCGTTGAAGGGAGACGAGGACCTTTGAGCCCAAGCGAATCACGCTTTCGGTTTCACCTCGTCTCCGTGCTCGTTTGGTGCGTCGGCATCGCTTTGGGCTTCGCCGCCATGCCCGACTCGCCTAGGCAGTTGATCGAATCGTTTGGGACTATCATAGGAGCTTTGTGGTTGGCGGCCCTACTTTTCATTCTCGGACTTATCGCCGCCTTTCCGGCCTACCTTTGCGAGCAAATGTGTGAGAATCTCGGAAGTACTGAAGGCGAACTTATGATTCGCAGGCAAAGCTCTGTCGGGAAGCAATCTGAATTGGATGAAAAGCGTGCGCGCTGGTGGGGGGACGCGCCGCCCGATGATTTAAATGGAGAGTAACTTCCTGAACACACCGTCCCGGACACCGGGCAAGAAATCTGCTTGGTACCGCTTCCAACTTCCCACCGCGGTCGTGTTGATGTTTGTCGCCGGCGCGTTGATGTGGGGAAATCTGGACGAGCGAAAAGAGGCAATTTCCTACCGTTCAAGAATCTACAACATCAACGAACCCAAACTAAGCACAGACGGGCAGGCCAACGAACTCATACTGAGCACAGACAGGCAGGCCAATGAACTTTCCTTATACAATGTGTTTCGGCAAGGTTGGCCTTTTGTATTTCGAGTCAGGCTTGATTGGAGTAACGCTACTTTGCCTGAAGCAAAAGCTGGTGAAGTTTACCACTGGCCTCCCACCGAAGAACCGTACCCCTTCAGCCTCGCCGTCACCGCCAACGCGCTGATCGCGCTCTTCATCCTCGCCTTTACCTGGTTCGGCATGGAAGTCCTGTTGCTTCGCCTCGCTCATCGCCAAATGCGGCCGCCCGATTCCACCTTAGACCTCCCCGATCGCACCGAATCCAAAAGTTAATATCCAACCTCCAAAATCGAACTTCGCATCACTTCACCTCCACGTCCGTCCGATCTGGTGGCGAGCCCGCCACGCCCATAATTCCGCGCGTGCCTAGCACCAAGCGTTACACCTTGACTCGCGCCACGTAGATCGCGCATCGCTGAGACTGCTCCCCGTTGCGGTACGCGCCATGCGGGTACTCGTGTCCCGAATAGTACGACAGCAGCGCGTTGCCCGCGCCGAACGCTCCGGACTCCGAGCCCTCCGGCAAGCGCACGAAGGCCGCATACGAAGTGTCGTGCCCGCTCTCCAGCGTGGTCTCCGGTTGCATCTTCCCGGTTTCCGTGTCGAGCGCGTGAATGCGCGTGACGTAGGCCTTCGAGGCGTCGTCTTTATACACCCGGCCCACCGCCATGAAGCGCCCCGCGCCCAGGTGCTCCAATAGCGGGCCCCGGAACCAGCGGTCGCCGAGGGTCTTGCTCCACGTCGTATAGGGCGCTTGTGCGCGCGCCAGCAGCGGAATCCCGTCGGCTTTTTCGCGCCGCACCAGCGCCAGTAAGGTTCCATCCGCTAAAAAGCACAAGTCCGTCTCGTTCGGGAATTCGTCCGTCTCGATAACGCTCACCGTCTGCCATTTCAATCCGTCGAGTGTGCGCATCAAAGCCACGCGCCCGGTATCGCGATCGTAATCGCGGTCGTAAGCCGCCACGTACCAGTGCCCGTCGCTGGGGTGCTTGCGCGGGCGCCAGATCGTCTGCCCTTCGAAGCCCGCGATCTCGCGATGCTGTTCCCAGGAGAGCCCGTCGTCGCTCCGCGCCAGGATGGTGATGCGCTTGCCGGTCTTGGTGTCGCACGGCGGCTGCGTCCAGCAGGGAATGGTGAGGTGCAGGCGGTCGTCGACGACGTAGAAATGCGGGTCGCGCACATCCAGCCCGCGCGCCGCGATTCGCGACATCACGGAAAAGTTCCGGCCGTGATCGGCGCTGGAGAGCACCACGATCTGGCTGCTGGGGTGGACGCCATGGTTCACCGCTTCCCGGCAGGCCAGCCAGACGCGCCCGCGCCATACATGCAGATCGGTGAACGCGCAGTGCGCCCCCGGATCGTACACCTTGCTCAAGCCCACTACCTGCAGTCCGGTTTTCATGTTCACGTGCTCCCGTGATTGCGCTCGATTTCGCTGGTTCAAACTCGTTCCCGATTCACTCGGGAAGTTCACCGGCAACGGCCAACGCGGCTTCCAGCCGGCCCTCGAATTCCGCCACGGCCTCCGGCGCCGGCCAGCGTCCGGGGGCGGGGGAGACTGCGTGCTTCCAGCCCAGGCGCTTGGCCGCCAATGCCTTGAATGCGCGCAAGCCGCCGTGTGCGTGAAATCCTTCGATGAAGTGATTCAGCGCGCCCTGTCCGCGACGCGCCGATGCCAGATCGTTTCGCCAAACGGCGTGCATGATTTTGATCGCCAAACCCCCCAGTAAATTGTAGGTCGATCCGATCGCGCCTGTCGCGCCGACGCTTAACCCCAGCATCAGAACCTGATCGTTCCCATGAAAGATCACCGTTTCGGGATGTAGCGCGCACAGGCGCTCCATGCGGTACAGGTCCAGGCTCGTGAATTTCATGCCCATTACGTTTGGCAATTCCAGCCAGCGCGAGAGCTTCGCGCGGTCGAAGTCGTAGCCCGTCGCTTCGGGAATGTGGTAAACGAATACCGGCAGCGGCGAAGCGGCGCCCAGTGCCGAGTAGTAGGCGGTCAGTTCCTCGTACGAGTACTTCCCGCCGTGCGGCGGCATCGCGGCCACTGCGTGGCAGCCGGCTTCCGCCGCCGCCCGTGCCAGCGAAGCCGCGCGCCGCGTCGGTACGCCGCCTACGTGCGCGATCAGCTTTTCGCTTTTTTTGCGCTCCCGCACGATCCGCCCGGCGCGCACGTACACCGCAGCGCGGACCGCGTCGTCCAACGCATACGCTTCGCCGGTCCCTCCGGTGAGGTACAGGCCCGGCTGCCCTTCGTCGAAGAGGCGGTGGGCCAGCGCTTCGAAGGCGCCTTCGTCGAGCGATTCGTCGTCGCGCAAAGGCGTCAGAATTGGCGCCAGAATTCCGCGGCAGTCGTCTTTGGTAAGCAGGGCGGTAGGCATCTCATCTCCTCAAGTGGTGCGAAATCGGCGCCAAGTTTGGACCGATCCAGTGGGACTAATTGGTCAGGTTTGTTCTTCCGCGTCGAGCAACTCGAAGATCGGCTGGAAGTGCTGGTCCAGGAGCGCCAGCACGCGCGCGCCTTCTTGCGCGCGCACGGCTTCGAGTATCGCTTCGTGCTCGTTCAGCGTGCGCCGCATCCGGTCCGCGCTGGGCCAGCGGTAAACTTTGCGCGCTTCCTGCCACGCTTCGAAGTACCCGTCGATCACTTCCGACAAACCTTGCAGCACCGAGTTATGGGCCGCCGCCGCGAACGCGCGGTGAAACGCCGCGTCGGCCGCGAGATGCCCGGGCCGGTCGCCGCGGTCCATCGCCAAAGAAAAGTCACCGACCGCCTTCTGCATCGCCGTGAGGTCTGCCTCGTTTCGGCGCTTCGCGACCAAATCGGTCAGCCCACGCTCAAAGAGCCAGCGTGCTTCGGCCAGTTGCCGCAGCGCGTCGCCTGTCGTCTCTGGACCGTCCTGACCGGAGGCGACGGCCAAGGCTACGTGGGCGGCGAACCACGGCCCCAGCGAGCGCGGGTCGGCGTGTTTCAGAACCGTTCCGCGGCGCGGGCGGGATTCGACTAACCCCGCGGCATCCAAGGATTTAAGTGCTTGGCGCACAGTCGGCCGGCTGACCCCGAAACGCCGCGCCAATTCGTGCTCGGTCGGCAACCGGTCGCCTGGGCGGGCTCCGCTGCGCAGAAGCTCCTTAAGGAAGGCTTGCGAAAGCGCTTGGGTTCGTGCGCCACGCGGGGGCGGAGCGGATCGGACGCGACCGGGGTCCATTCGTTTATTTGTCATACAATTAATCAACCACGTCGAGCCCGTCCTTGTCAAGCCAGCCGCCGAATTTGTGCACCGTGCTTAAACGGAGGCAAGAGCGCTCTTGCCGTCGGGCGTGGAAGGCCTTAAACCGATGTATTCGCACCGGCTGTTTCGAAGTATCATGGTCGCTTCCTGGCCAGCCGTCAGGACGCCGGTGGATATTGAGCTAAGGAGTATGAGTGGCCAAGACACCGGGTTCGGGCCGGGGACAGCCGGGTAAGCGCAAGACGAGCGGGCTGCATGCCAAGACGCCCGGCTTGAGCGCGTTACGGCGCAAGACGCCGGTGCCCGAAGGGGAAGCCAAGGCGTCTCCGGCCGGCGGCACGCGCAAGCTTGCATCGGCGCTGCGTCGGCGCACGCCCACCGGCGGCGCGGCGGTGCCCGCCGGAGGCGATGCGGGCGCCGAGATCGGCATTTACCATCGCCGCGGCATGTCGGTGCGCCAGAAGTTCGGCTTGGTCATCTCGCTCTCTTTTGGACTCGTCGCGCTGATCGTGGGTCTTTCGGTCACCAGCTTCTTCCGCGCCAACTTGTGGAACGAGATCGTCCGGTACGGGTACGGGCAAGTGGTTTCGCTGCGCAGCTTCGGTCAGCGCGTCTTCGACGACGTGCGCGAAGGCGCCGACACCGCGCGGCAGTATCCCGAAAGCGAACGCCAAAAAGCCGACCAGCAGCTCCTGCAGACCATCGTCGAAGCCGAACCGAGGCTGTTTAGCATCAGCGTGCTCGTCTCGCCCACGGGCCCCACGGAGAATCCCAGCGCCGTGGCCGCGCACGGCGGGACCAAACCCACCGAATTCGGGCCTCCGGCCGACGCGAAGATCATCCACCCGCCCGGCGACGACAACCGCGTTCAGATCTGGCAGTCCACCTTCACCAGCGAGGAAGGTACCGTGCCGGCGCTCTTCTTCCGCGCGCCCATCGAACTCCAGGGCGAAAAGCCCCTCGCCACGGTTCTAGCGGTCACGCCCATCTCGCACATCGACATGGAAGTCCGCGCGCTTTCGATCAAGCTGACCGTCTTCGGGCTGATCTTCCTGGGCGCCGGCATCGCCATCGCCATGGGTTTGGCTTCAGCCGTCAGCAAACCCGTATCGCAGTTGGTCGCGGACATGGACATCATTGCACGCGGTAACTTCGACCATAAGCCGCAGGTGGTCTCGCGGGACGAACTGGGTTTGCTGGCCCTCGCGCTCAGCCAGATGACCAAGAGCCTCTCGGCGGCGCGCGACCAGGAAGTCCAGATGCAGCGCCTCTCCAGCGATCTCGATCTGGCTCAAGAGATCGTCGCGCGGCTGATGCCTTCCAAGCTGCCGAAGCTGCCCGGCATCGATCCCGGCACGCTTTACTACGCCGCCCGAGAAGTCGGCGGCGACTACTACGATTTCATCCCCGTCGACAACGAGCACCTGGCCTTCCTCGTCGCCGACGTCTCCGGAAAATCCATCGGTGGTGCGCTGGTCGTCAGCACCACCCGAACCATCCTGCGCCTGATGGCGCCCATGAACCTCAGCCCCGCCGACGTGCTCTCCAAGGTCAACTTCCATGTCGCCCGCGATATTCGCCGCGGCATGTTCGTGACCGTCTTTTACGGCATCCTTAATGTCCGCACGCGCGAATTCACGGTCTCCAGCGCCGGGCACAACCCCATGATGCTGTACCGCGCCGCGACCAAAGAAGTCGAGATGATCAATCCCACCGGCATGGCCTTGGGCTTCGACCGCGGCACGCTCTTCGACAAGGTGATCAAGGAACAGAAGATCGCACTGCACCGCGGCGACCGCGTGCTGCTGTATACAGACGGCATCGTGGAATCGATGGACGAAAAGCACGAAGAGTGGGGCGACGACAAGCTCATCGCATTCCTGAAAAACAACGGCGACCAAAAGAGCCGCGACTTTACCAACGCGCTCAAGCAGGCCATCGCCGACCACCAAGGTAACGCCGAACAGCACGACGACATCACCGCTGTGACCTTCAAGATCGAGTAGCCGCTGCATCTCGCCGAGGCTCGCGACCCATGACCGACTCCCTGCTGGACCGGCTTTGCGCGGGCTTCTGGGTGCCGGGTGTGTGCGCCGCCCTTTGGGTGCTTGCCTGCGCGGGCATCTCGGCCGCCGAAGGCCCGTCCTTCATCAAGAATCTTGAAGCGGGCAGGCCGCAGACGATCGTCACCTACGGCACCAGCCTGACGGCAAGCAGCGCCTGGCCCAAGCTCTTCGAAGCGCTCTTGAACAAAAAGTTCCCCGGCCTCGCCAAGTTCGTGAACGGCGCGGCCAGCGGTATGTGGTCCGATTGGGGCGTCAAGAACCTCGACGCCAAGGTCCTGGCCGCGAACCCCGACGCCGTCTTCATCGAGTTTGGCATCAATGATGCCGTCACGCGCTTCAACGCGACGACGGAAATCGCGCGCGGCAACCTTGAGAATATGATCGACCGGATCCAGAAGCAGCGCCCGGCATGCCAGATCGTGCTGCTCACGATGAATTGCGCCAGCGGCGAAGCAGAAGCGCGCCGCGGCAACAAGACCGCCGAGTTCTATCAGGTTTATCGCGACGTGGCGAAAGCGCGGAATCTGCTTCTCATCGATCTCTATCCCGTGTGGAAGGATTTGCTCGATAAGCAGCCGGACGAATTCAAAAAGCTGGTGCCAGACCTGCTCCATCCGTCCAAAGAAGGCTCCGAGAAGGTGACGCTGCCCGCCCTCGCCGCGGCGTTCAACCTCCCGACCGCCACGGGAAAGTAGCGTTCCCAAGCCGTCCCGCCCCTGCCGCGTTCCTGAAATTGAACTCCTGCCCTCCTTACTTTGATCTATTACTCATTTCCATAAAATAAGTTATATGATCGTGATGAAAGTTTATTGTATTTTGCATTCTTGCGGCAAAAAAGTGGAAGATAATGCGGCATGGGCCCAAGCGGTGGTGTACCTTGCTTGGAGCCGTTCGTTAACAAGGAGGCCCGCTTGCCCACGCTCGACGATATCGCACGTGCCGCCGGATGTTCCGCGGCCACCGTCTCGCGCGTGATCAACAACCGCGGCGCCGTGGGCATCGAGACGCGCGCAGCCATTTTGAAGGTGCTCAAGCAGCAGGGCTTTGTGCCGCGCAAGTACCGCCGTGACAATCCCAGCGAAGCCATTTCGGAGACCGCCACGCGGTTGGTGGAAGTGGTGCTGCATATCCCCACGCCTATGGAGCAAGTCGAACACGGTCCCGGTGGGCTCACGATCAATCCGCTCAAGCCGGTCGATCCGGATGACCTGCTGGGGCCGCAGCATCGCCTTTCGAACTCCTTCTTCTTGCGCATCGTCGACGGGATCGTCGAAGAACTCCTGCGCTGGGGATATCGCGCGGTGGTGACGCCCAGCCGCGGGCTGCTCGACGCGGATTGGCTCGCAGAACTGAACGGTCCGCAGCGTTGCGGCGCGATTTTGCTGGGCGTTTATGACGACGAGATGCTCCGCTTCGCCGCGCGCTGCAAGCGCCCGCTGGTCTTCGCGGATTTGGTATACGAGCACGGTCCGCTGGCGGTGAGTTTCGATAACGCTTCAGGCATCGCACAGGCGCTGGAGCACCTAACCGCCCTGGGGCACCGCCGCATCGGCATGGCGGCCGGGCCGCAGCACATGACCGGTTTTCGCGAGCGGCTCGCCGCGTTCCGAGCCGAATGCGCCGCCCGCGGGCTCGAAACGCGTGAGAACTGGATCCATACAGGCTCGAACCATATGGCGCACGTCGCCGAATGGGCCGGGACGCTTCTGCGCGCGCCGGAGCGCCCGACGGCCCTGCTGTGCGGCAACGATTTCATCGCGCTGGGCGTGTTGCAGGCCGCGCGTGAGGCCTCCGTAGGCGTGCCGGAACAGCTCAGTCTGGTCGGCTTCGACGATATCGAACCGGCCGTCCTGGCCGATCCGCCGCTCACGACCGTGCGCGTGCCCGCCGCGGAGTTGGGCCGCTTCTCCGCCCGCGAACTGCTGATGCAGATCCGTTCCGGGCGCGGCGGTGTGCCGAACGGGACTTGCCTGCGCCTGCGGCCTGCGCTGGTGGTGCGCGGTTCCACCGCACCCGCCGCACAAAAGTAAGGGGGATGCCGGTGCGTTACTCGATGGCTGTTTTCGTTGCGTGCGCCGTGATGGCGTTGCCGCACGCGCGGGCCGAAACGTTGAAACCCGTCCACGGCGGCGTGCAGATCGACGCCGGCGGCATGGGGCATTTCACGCTTTCCTATCCGCACCTGTTGTCCAAAGGCGCGAAGCAGACGTTCAAGCCGGTGGACACCACGCTGCAAGGCGCGAGCGCCACGCTCAAATACGCCAACGACGCGACGCTGGTGTTAAAGGTCAGCGGCGGCGAGATCGATTTACGCTTCTCGAAGGTGCCCGCCGCTTGTGATTCGTTCAAGATGGAGATGGAGATCGGGCAGCACTTCAACCAGGGCGGTACCTGGCGAGTCGGACCGGGCGAGAAGACGCCGCTGCCCGCCGAAAAGCCGCCCAAGCCCCACTTGTACCAAGGCCATGCGCAATCCTTCGAACTCGCATCGGTCGACGGAGCGACTCTCGCGCTTTCGTTACCGCCCCATGCATACCAGCAGCTCCAGGACAACCGCGAGTGGGGTTGGAAGATGAACCATTGGAGCTTTCACGCGCCGTTGGTCGGGGATTCGTTCAAGGTGAGCGTGAAGGCGGTTCAGGCCGCCGGATCGGTGGTCTTGATGGACCGCTTCGGGCAGTACACGCGCGCGGACTGGCCGGGCAAGGTGAAGTCCGAAGAAGAACTGAAGCAGGACGCGCTCGAGGAAACCGCATACTACGCGAGTTTCAAACCGCCGGAACTGGATCGTTACGGTGGACTGCCCGGCAGCGGGCAGAAGCTGGGCTTGGCGAAGACCGGATTTTTCCACGTCGAACGCAAGGGCGAGCGCTGGTATCTCGTCAACCCCGAAGGCAACGCGTTCTTTCACTTGGGCGTCTGCTCCTTCGCGTCTTACCAGGAAGCAACGTACTGGAAGGACCGCGAGTCGGTCTTCGAGTGGCTGCCGCCGCACGACGCCGAGTGGGGCGGGTGCTACCGGGGTTGGGAAGGTTCGGAAGTTTCGTTCCTGCTCGCGAACATGCGGCGCAAGTACGGCGCCGTGCCCAGCGTGAAGGAATTCACCGCCCGGAACATCGACCGCGTCCGCGCCTGGGGCTTCAATTCCACCGGCGCATTCGGCGCCGGCGACGCGAGCGCGCGCGCCGAGAAGAACTTCCCCCATGTCTCGGACCTGCCCCTCTCGCAGTGGTCGGGCATCAAGCCCATTCCGGGCATCACGCGGACGTGGGATCCGTTCGATCCTCAAATGCAGAAGAAATTCGACGAGAATTGCGCCAAGAGCATCGCTCCAAAGGCGGACGACCCGCTCCTGATCGGCTACTTTCTCACCAACGAACCGCTCTACGAAGACATCCCGCGCGTGGTGCCCAAGCTGAAGGGCGAATGGGCCTGCAAGCGCCGCCTCGTCGAAGAGTTGCGCGCGAAATACAAGACCGTTCAGGCGCTGAATGCCGCCTGGAACCTCAAAGCCGAGTCCTTTGAGGCGCTGATCGACCAGGGCCTGCCCGTCCAGACGCCCGCCGCCGGCGAGGACATGCAGGCTTTTACCGCCCTTTTTCTCGACGAATTATTCCGCACAGCCACCGAGACGGTCCGCAAGTACGACCGCAACCACCTGCTCCTCGGATGCCGCCTTCAGTTCGGGACCATCAACAACGAGCAGCTTTGCCGCATCGGCGGCAAGTACATGGATATCTGGTCCTTTAATTACTACACCTACGCGCTCGACCGCGCATTTCTCGAACGAGTGCGCAGCTGGACCGGCGGGAAGCCGATGATCTTAAGCGAGTTCTACTGGAGCGCTCCCTCCGCATCCGGGCTGCCCGGCGGCGTGAAGGATGTGAAGACCCAGGAAGAGCGCGGGCTGGCCTACCGCCAGTACGTCGAACAGGCCGCGGCAATGGACTTTATAGTCGGCGTCGAGTGGTACACGCTCTACGACATGGCGTTTACCGGCGTAGGCTATTCGAAAATCGGCGGTGAGAACGCCAACGACGGACTGCTGGCCATGACCGACCGGCCGTGGAAGGAGATGGTCGCGCATATGGCGCGCACCAATCACGAGATCTATGCGGTGGTGTTGGGCGAACGCAAACCGTTCGTCTTCGACGATCCGCGCTTCAAGCTCGGCGTTCCCCTAGCCCAATCGGTGAAGGTCTTGCGCGCGGCCGGCCCCATCGAGATCGACGGGCGCGCCGAAGGCTGGCCCGGCATACCCGCCGAACGCATCGGCTCCGAACGGATGGTGCAGGGCGCCGACGCCGGAGGATTGGAAGCCACGTTCAAGCTCTGCTGGGACGACGCGCATCTGTACCTCCTGCTGGAAGTCCGCGACGCGACGCCGCTGCGTAACGAGCGCGAGGCCGAAAGCCTCTGGAGCGCCGATTGCATCGAAGTCTTCCTCGGCTCCGAAGCGCCCGAGACCGATGGACCGCTGCGCGCCGGCGACCGGCAGGTGCTGCTGCGCGCGGCGCCGCCTCACGCCAAGCACGCGAACGTTTACGTGCCTCAAGCCGACGCGGCTGGAATCAAAAGCGCCGCCGTCGCACACGTGGACGGCAAGGGCTACGTGGTGGAAGCCTCCATTCCCTTCGCGCTATTGGGGCTGAGCGCCGCGCCTGAAAGCGGACGGACGCTGCGCTTCGATCTGGGCATCGACGACAGCGCCGACGGACGCATCCGCCTGCGCCAATTGATGTGGAACGGTTCGCTGCGCAACTCCAAGGATCGCGGCGGGTGGGGTAAAGCGGTCCTGGTGAAGTAAGCGCGCCGCGAAGCAGCCATGCAATCGCCGGCGCGGCACGCTACCATTGCTCGACTGCCGGACCGCTCCGAGTCGAGGAACCCTTTCCCATGCACGCCGATCAGATGCGCGCCGTCGCCTTTTTGGGCGAGGGGCAAGTACGCAAGCCTATTACAGGCGTCATCCTGAACTTTCACGGGCTCGGAGATCCGGGCCTGCGCAGCGTCCTGAACTACGACGAATCCGAATGGGCCGCCGCCGGCGGACTGGTCGTGATGCCTTACGCCGGACCGTGGTCCTGGATGAATCGCCAAGCCCGCGCCATGGTCGACGACCTGGTCGATGCGATTTACGAAAACTTCGGCCTCGCCGAGAGCGTGCCGCTCCTGCTGACCGGCGGAAGTATGGGCGGGTTTTGCTCGTTGCTGTATGCGCGCTACACGCGGCATACGTTTACGCGCTGCGCCGCCATCTTTCCGTGCACCGACCTGAAGTATCACTTCTCCGAGCGCCCGGATCTTCCGCGCACGATCCATCATGCGTTTGCCGGATACTCCGAGCCGTTCGAAGACTTGCTGGTTGAACACTCGCCCGTGATGCAAGCCGCGCACATGCCGCGGGTGCCGTATTTCATCCTGCACGGCGACGCCGACAAGGCCGTGAACAAAGCCGTCCACTCCGACCGTATGGTCGCCGAACTGCGCAAGGCCGGTCACGACGTCACGTACGTCGAAGTGCCCGGTATGGGCCACCACGAGCCGACGCAGTTTTCGGTTTGGCGCGCCAAGATCGAATTCATCAAGGCGGGGCTGAACCGGGCATGATGAGTCTCGAACGCATGCGCGAGTCGGCTTGGATCGCCGACGCATTCGTCAGCGGTCCCATACGCGCGGTGGTCCTTCGTTTTCACGGTCTGGGCGATCCGGGCCTTCGCGTCGCGCCTTCTTATTCGGAATTGGAATGGGCCGACGCCGGCGCGCTGATCGTCATGCCCTACCTGGGACCGTGGTATTGGATGAACCGGCAGTCGCGCGCGGCGACCGACGAACTGGTGGACGGGCTCTACCAAAACTTCATGCTTTCAGGCACCACGCCGTTGATCGCCACGGGCGGCAGTTTGGGCGGCTTTGCGGCGCTGTTGTACGCGCGTTATGCCCGGCGGCCCGTCGCCGCCTGCGCCGCGCTGCATCCCGTGACCGACGTGAAGTTCAGCTTCTCCGAACGCCCCGACGTGGCGCGCACCGTGTACGCGGCGTTCCAAGGTTATCCTGAAGATATGGAAGCGCTCTTTCGTGAGCACTCCCCGCTCAGCCAGGTGGAGCATATGCCGCGCATTCCCTATCTGTTCATGCACGGCGATGCCGATGTGGCGGTCAGCAGAAAAGCGCATTCCGATCCGATGGTGAAGGCGTTGCTCGAACGCGGGCACCAAGTCGAATACCACGCCGTGCCGGGCATGGGCCACCACGATCTCCCGTCCTGGGAATTGCACCGCATTCAAATCGACTTCGTGAAGCGCCATTTCGCGGCGAGGTAAGCGCGCATCCGCAGCGGCGCCGGAGCGGCGAAGTCTCTTGGGTATTGCAGCTGGAAGTCCCTTCCAAAGTTTCGATCCTGCTCCGAAAAGCGGCTCGCCATGCGTTCTGGGTGATGATTCGCGCCGAGGAGCCGTCTATCTTTTATCGCCTAACGCAAGGAGCGCGCCGCTGTATGGAAATCGCAATCGAGTTCGCCATCGTGCTGGTGCTGGTGGCGGTCAACGGGGTCTTCTCGATGGCCGAAATGGCCATCGTATCGGCGCGCCGTGCTCGTTTGCAGGGCCGCGCCGGCGCGGGGCATCGCGGAGCGGCCGCCGCGCTTAAGCTGAAGCAGAACCCAGATGAATTTCTTTCCACGGTCCAGATTGGAATCACCCTGATTGGCATCGTGGCCGGCGCGTTCGGCGGAGCCAGCTTGTCGGCTCACTTGAAGGCGTACGTTGAGTCCATCGAAGTGCTGGCGCCTTACGCGCAGGTGTTGAGCTTCGGCATTACGGTCGGCTTGATCACTTACCTTTCGCTGGTGGTGGGCGAACTGTTGCCCAAGCGTCTGGCGCTGGCGCATCCGGAAAGGATCTCCGAGTGGCTGTCGCGGCCGATGGCGCTGATGGCGCGCTTGGCGCACCCGGCCGTTCGGCTGCTGAGTCTTTCGACGGGCCTGTTCCTCAAGCTGCTGCCGTTCAAGCATGCCGAAGAGCCGGCCGTCACCGAGGAAGAACTGAAGCTGTTGATGGATCAAGCCACGCAGGCGGGGGTGCTCAAGCGCGGCGAACAGGCGCTGCTGGATAACGTGCTGCGCCTCGACGACCTGCGCATCGGCAACCTGATGACCCCGCGCGCCGAACTGGTCTGGATCGACGCCTCCAGGCCCGAAGCGATCGATTGGATCGCTCTGGGCGCCAGTTGGCACACCCATTTTCCGGTCTGCCGAGGCGATCTGAATCATGTGCTGGGCATGCTGGCCGTAAAGGATTTCTGGGCCGAAGCGATGGCCGGCGCCAATCCCGATGTGCTCACACGGCTGTCCGCTCCACTCTACGTCCCAGACACCAGTACCGGAAGCCGGTTGCTCGAACTCTTCAAGGAAACGAGAACCCACCAGGCATTGGTGATCGACGAATACGGCGTGGTTCTGGGCATGGTTACGCTCAACGATATCCTGAAAGCCATCGTCGGCGGATTGCCGCGGCCGGCCGCGGCCGATCCCGATATCGCCCAACGTCCGGACGGCTCGTATTTGGTGGACGGACTGGTGAGCATCGAGCGATTTCGCGCGGTTTTTAAGGTGGGAATGCTGCCCGACGAGGATTGGGCGGGTTTCAAGACGCTGGGCGGTTTCGTGATGCATAAGCTGCAGCGCGTGCCGAGTACGGCGGACTCCTTCGAAGCGTTGGGCTGGAAGTTCGAAGTGATGGATATGGACGGTAACCGCGTCGATAAGCTGCTGCTTACGCCGCTGAAAAACAAAGACGAGGCTTTGGGTTGAGCTATTTGCTGTCGCCGAAGAGGCCGAAGAAACGGCTCTTGCGGTTGCGTCGGCGGCTCGAAGCGCGATGGATCGCCGAGATCGCGCCACTGGGGCTGCGGTAGCTGGTGGTGTCGCCGTCGGTGACGCCGGTCCGGATCTGTTCGATACCGCGCTCCAAGTCCCGAATCAGCGTGCTGGAGGTCTGGTAGCGTTCGCCGGGCTTCTTGCGCATCATGCGGTCGACGGCGAAATAGATCATCGGCGCCTGACCGGGCAATATCCGCTCCAACGGATCGGGATCGTCGAAGACCTGCTTCTCCATGATCTCCTTGGCGTCCTTCCCGGTGAAGGGCACCTTGCCGGCCAGCATGCGGTAGTAAGTGACGCCGAGGCTGTAAATGTCCGCGCGATGGTCCAGCGGCAGGCCGCGGGCCTGTTCGGGCGCCATATAGTGCGGGCTTCCGAAAACGCCTTCGCTCTGGTCGGCCTTGCCCTTGTCATTCAGCGTCTTGGCGATGCCCAGGTCGGCCAGGCGCACTTCGCCGGACTCGGTGAGCATCAAATTGTCCGGCTTGATGTCGCAGTGGATGATCTTGCACTTTTCGGCGTACTCCAGCGCGCGCGCCGACTGCAAAACGATCTCGGTGGCGCGCTGCGGTTCGAGCTTGCGGCCGCGCGAGATCAGGTCCTGCACCGAGCCGCCGCCGACGAACTCCATCGAGAGGAAGTAAACGCCGCCTTCTTCGCCAACCTCGTGCACGCCGATCACGTTGGGATGGTTTAAACGTCCGGCCGCGCGCGCTTCGCTCAGGAAGCGTTCGACGAAGGTCCGGTCGCGGACGAGTTCGGGGGCCAGAATCTTGAGCGCCACCGTGCGGCCCAGCGAGATCTGCGTCGCTTTGTAGACCTCGCCCATCCCGCCCACGCCGATGCGCGTCTGCAAGTGGTAGCCGCCGATCTTCTGCCCGGCCAGCGCACCCTCACTCTTGTCGGTATCCGAAAGGAAACTCAGGAGCGTCTCGCCCAGGCGCACCGTATCGCCCACGCAGAGCATCGTTTCCTTCTCGATCTTCATCCCGTTCACCAGCGTTCCGTTGTGGCTCTCCAGGTCGCTGATGCTGAACAGCTCTTTGCGTTTCTCGATCTTGAAGTGCGTGCGAGATACCAGGAAGTCGGTGAGGATCAGGTCGCACTGCGCCGAACGCCCGATCACGTAGGCGCGGTCCTCTTCCGTGAAGTTGAGGCTTACGCCCTTTTCGTTGCCGCGTTCGACGACCATCCGTGGCATCGAGAACCCCTAACTGCTCTAACGGTAACCGCTTACTGCCCTTTACCCAATTCCCTGCTGCGTTCGGCGGCGCGGCGAATGGCCGCGGCTACTTTGGACTTCACGCCGTCCGCATCGAGCCGTTCGACCGCCGCTTGCGTCGTGCCGTTGGGGCTGGTGACGCGGCGGCGCAATTCATCCGGCGCCAGGCCGGTGTCTTCGAGCATCTTCGCCGCGCCCAGGCACGTCCGCGAGGCGAGTTGAAGCGCTTGCTGCGGCGTAAACCCTTCGGCCACGCCGGCTTCGACCATGGCTTCGACCAGGTAAAACAGGTACGCCGGACCCGAGCCCGAAAGCCCGGTGACGGCGTCCATCATCGGTTCCTCGACGCGCAAGACGATCCCGGCGCTCGAAAAAAGCGCCTCGTACGCACGCAAGTCCTCGTCACGCGTATGCTTACCGCCGCACAGGCAGCTCGCTCCCAGCCCCACCAGCATCGGGGTATTGGGCATGATTCGAATGACACGCGCTCCGGCGGGCAGATGGCGTTCCAGCCGCGCCGAGGTCACGCCCGCGCAGATCGATCCGAGCACCTGCCGCGACACGTCGAACGCCGGCTTCAGATCTTCAAGCACCTCATCGACTTGCTGAGGCTTCACGCAGAGCACCAAAAGGTCCGCGGCCGCGCAGACTTCGCGGTTGGTCGGCACCGCGCGTACGCCCAGTTCCAAGCTGAACAACTGGCGCCGCGCTTCGGCAACATCGCTCACCACCATGCGTTGCGGAGGCAACAGCTTGCTCTTGATTACACCGCGCACCAGCGCTTCGGCCATATTGCCGGCGCCCAACAGCCCAAGGGTGCGGGACGATAAGTCCATACGTCGTCGAATCCTGTAGCGCGTCTCGCCCGCTCCTCATAAGGAGGGAGCGCTCCCGACGGCTCCAAACCGCAGATGCTAACGCACCTAGAGCAGTTGCCAATAGTTAAAACACGGGCTCCGCTTCACTCGAAAAGCGCCGAACCGACGCGCACGCGCGTTGCGCCTTCTTCGATGGCGATCTCGAAATCCTGCGTCATGCCCATAGATAGTTCGCTCAAAGGCTGCGGATACCAGCCCTTGGATTGCGCTTCGTCGCGCAGGTCGCGCAGGCGGCGGAAGACTGGGCGCGAAAGCTTTTCCGGATCGTCGCCGTAGGGCGCCATGCACATGAGGCCCCGCACGGCGCAGACTGGAAAGCGCGCGGCGGCCGCGAGAAACGCTTCCAGTTCCGCCGGCGCCAAGCCGTGTTTCTGCGTCTCGCCGCTGATGTTCACTTCGGCCAGGCATTCGAGCCGATCGCGCCCGCGCTTAAGGCATTCGTGCGCCAAGGCTTCGAGCAGCGCGACGGAATCGACGGCTTCGAGGCAGTCGTAGCCGCGCACTGCGTACTTGGCTTTATTCGTCTGCAAATGACCGATGAAATGCCAGCGCGCGCCGGCGGCTTGGACTTCCGCAGCCAGCGTTTCGAGCTTCTCGCGTGCGTCCTGAATGCGGTTTTCGCCTAAGTCTTTGACGCCCAGCTTGAGCAGTTCGCGTATCTCCGGCAGGCCCACGTACTTGGTGACGGCCAGGAGCGTGACGCCGGATGCGTTGCGGCCGGCTCGGGCGGCGGCGGCGGAAATGCGTTCGCGCACGGCGGTGAGGTTGCGCGCCAGCCGCTCGGGGGGAACGGGGTGATCCAAAGGCTGCGCCATAACTAATGAACGGCGTTGTGGATGCCCGAACCGCCGCGGCCGCGCGAGACGAGCGTGGTGTGGACGAGTTCGAGGAGCGCTTCTTTGCGGTAGGGCCGGCGCAGCGCCGCGTCGAAGAGATCCGGATCGGGGCCGAAATCGCGGCGCGAGTAAATGCCCAAAATCGGGACGGCCTGGCTGCGCGCATCGAGGCGCAGCGCGCCGGCCACGCGCGGGCCCTGCCCCGTAAGGTACGACACATCCAGGACTACCAGCGCGACGCGATGTTCGCGCACCAGATCGCAGACCGCCGCGCTGTACTTGTCCTGCTCCGACGGCGCGGGCGGCGGGCCGGCGGGCCCGGAAACGATCACGTAGCCGTCCTCGGCGAGCACGCCTTTGAGGATATCGGCGCGCGCTTCGTCGTCGTCGAGGACCATGAGCGTCTGGCCTTCGCGCATCAACTGGCGCACTAAGTCGGGATGCTTGAAGGCTTTCTCGCGCAGGCCGCGGAAGGTCGGGACGCCGGCCTTATGCCATGCGTCTTCGATCGATTCCTTGACCAGCCGATTGATCTCTTTGAGTTCGCACCACGCGTCGTAGCCCGGCACGTTGGGCTCGAAATGGAACGTATCGTGGCGGTCGACCGCGAATACAAACTCGTCCGCGAAATAGGCTTCGACGAGCGCCAGCTTCATGTGCGGGTAGGCGATATTGCCCAGGCGCAGCGCGTAGACGCGGGGCAAACTTCCGCCGGTGAGCGGGACGGGTTCGGCGGCTAAGGTGCTGGGCATGCCGCCGGTCAGGTCTTCGAACGGATGCTTTCCGCCGAGGATCTCGGCCAGCGAATGAGTCTCGACGAATCGTGGAAGGTTGCGCGCACGCTCGGCTTGGCCGCGAAAGGCGTGCTGTGTGTAAATCGCGACGGCTTGATTCAACAACGCGCCGGTGATGTCTTGCATTTTCATGCACGGACGCCCCGCTCAGTTTTTTAGCAGCGTGCATCCTACCCGACCGCCCACGTCGTGCACGCGCTTTCTTCGAATCGCCGAACCGAAAGGCTCCAGCAGCCGATACTTGCAGAAGCGCCTGACGATCCGGGCGCTGGCGTGCGTCCGGTTGAGATCGATCCGAACCTCGAATAGGCTGAGCCGATGCTTCCTCTTCTTACTCTTCGCCGCGGCGCGACTTGCCTGATGCTGGCGGCGTTCGCGATGCTTCTGGCCGGTTGCGAGCGGGCCGTTCCGACGCTCGATTACATGC
This sequence comes from Planctomycetota bacterium, assembly GCA_015075375.1. Taxonomy (GTDB): domain Bacteria; phylum Planctomycetota; class SZUA-567; order H5-PLA8; family H5-PLA8; genus H5-PLA8. Next base: position 261,287 of record JABTUM010000002.1, read on the forward strand.
CCATGCGCGACGGAAACCGCTGGGAGTATCGCTTGCTGGATCGCGCGCTGCTCCAGACGGTGGAGAAAGGCGTGGAGGTTCAGACCGAGCTGGCGGCGAGTTCGGTGCGCGAGGAGGAGCTGATCGGGACGCTGCCGCCGCGCGCGGAAGTCGTTACGCCAGAAGGAGAAGCTTCATCGGCGCCCGCGCAACAGGCGCCGGCGGCCGCGGCGAAAAAAGCTCGGCGCGTGGTGCTGGAACTGAAGGAAGCGATCAACGAGCTGACGTATCGCGCGAAGTACGATCAGTACGAGCAGGTTTGGTCGAAGAGCGGCGGGTACGTGAGTTTCCAGAATGCCAAGGGGCGGCACTACTTGCTGATTTTGCCGGCGCACAGCACGTACCGCTGGGTGGTGACGGATCCGTCGGGCGAGAATCTGTATTACGAAGTCGAGCCGCACGCGGAAGTTACGACGCCGGCGGGGACGTTTCACGGTTGCGCGGTGGCGCGCGAGGAGACGCGGGACCGGCGCGTGATGTACCGCTACTGGTTCGCGCCGGGGGTGGGGCTGGTGCGGCGGAGCAAGTATTTCGTGGGCGAGGAAGTCTTTCGGCAGGAACTGGTTACGCATTCGGTACAGCCTTCGACGCGGGAGAGCCGGAACGCGGAGGAACTCGAAATCCGCGACGCTCAGCGCGGCAAGAAGCGCGGGACCGAGCATTTGAAGGGCGGGCCGCGGCCGATCGAGCCGGCGGATTTTCCGGGCGACGAGAAGTAGGGCGCGGACGAGTTTCAAGGTTCCACGTGGAGCCTTCACGATGCGAAGCGCGCTGCACTTGAGCGGCGATTTTTCGAACGAACTTTAAGGACTTATGAGCGCGAAAGCGCAGTCTATACCACCTCGCGCACGTCGAGCAAAAATTCGATCCTGCCATAAAACTGCTATAAATCGCTGCTGCAAAGCGTATATTTGCACGCAGGTGCTTAGCGCTTTGTGCGCTATGCGCGCGGGGCTGAACGGGTGCAGGCGGCTCGGAGGCCAAATAAGCGCGGCCTTCCGTGGCCATCGGCGCTCGGCGGCGCAGTGAGGTTACGCGTGTGGGTAGGTGGGTGCGGTTGTTTGGGGTTTTCTAGTTTCGGCGCGCGGGGCGAGTGCCTAGCATGCGTGCGGTGGGGCGTGGTGGATGTTGGCATATGCCGAGAGGTCGTGTGTGCGTGTACGCCGTAAGGCCCAGCGGGCCGACAGCATTTAGCCCCGGGCGTAAGCCCGGGGTGGTGGCGCGCGAAGCGTGCGCAAGCCCCGGAGGGGCGGCAGAACGGAACGGCTTCCGGTACACGGCCAGATGGCGGTTGGGTAGCGGGCGGCGTTCGGCGGGTACTGTTCACGGCTGGATCTGGTCGCTTACGCATTAGGTAGGTTGGGCGGCGGGCGGTGTTGTTCTGTCGCCCCGCTGGGGCTTACGCGCTTCGCTCCGCTTCGTCCCACGGCTTGCGCCGTGGGCTAAATTCTGTCGCCCCTCTGGGGCGAACGGAGAACAGCAAACGACGAACGACGAACGACGAACGACGAACGACGAACGACGAACGACGAACGACGAACGACGAACGACGAACGACGAACGACGAACGACGAACGACGAACGACGAACGACGAACGACGAACGACGAACGACGAACGACGAACGACGAACGACGAACGACGAACGACGAACGACGAACAGCGATCGGCGAACGGTGACGGACCGCAACCCCTTCAGGGTTGGACGGCGATGGGGGGCGTAGTCCCAGGGTAGCGCCTGCGGCGCAACCCTGGGCTTCGGTGCTCAACCTCTTCGAGGTTGGACGGCGAGAACAACGGCACCCGGTCCCGGCCACCCGTCGGATCTTGGTATTATGAGTAAGCGTCGGAGAAGGGTGGCGGGTGGCGCGGGAGCGGGGTAGCTCATACAGAATCGGGGATTTGGGTGGGCTACACGTAAGAGAGGGAGTTAGTTGTGTTGAACTTCATGGCCTTGAACCTTTCTTCCTTTGACGAACCTACTTTGGAACTAGGCAGCTCTAGTAATATGGTCCGTATACGTCAATTTAATGGACAGCATCAATACCACTGGGTATACCGCAAAAAGGTGATCAGCATTGAGCCCAGTGGGTGTGAAGGCCCTATGTGTTGGTGCCTGAAGGTCGTCGAGGGAGGCGTGCATACACTTGGTGTTATTGAGGAAGTTAGTTGTACGTATAATTTTACGGTTAGGTTCTGCGGAGAAGAGCATGTCCTACAGGAGAACGTATTGCCTTGTCTTGCCCTGCCCCATAGAGTAATTATCGTTGGCTCGGATGCCTTTTACTCGATTTCTTTCGACTGTGAAACTCTGAATAGATCCGACACATTCTCAAAGGACTATGATGTATATAAATTTTTTACCAATGGAAGAATACTTGATATTCGAAGGAATGGATGTGCATTCATTTTTGAGACTGGGGTTGTATTAATTGATGGTTCGCTGAACATAATAAAAATAGACTCATTCGAGACTTTAATTCGATGTGTGGAGATTCGGGAATCCATTGCAGTACTTGAGTCTTTGGATAGCGGGAAGTGTATAAATTACGACTTAAGCCCCGTCTTGTAATTGGGGCGGATGGCAGAGGGCGAACGCGTGGCGGTGGAAGAAGGGGTGGAGGCTTGCGCGTGCGCGGTCGGTGAGGCACGGAGCAAGCACACGACGCTTGCTCCGTGGCACCCGGTCCCGGCCACCCGCCACGATTGCTGCAGCAGTGGGTCGGAAAACCCTGGCGTAACAATGCAGTGGGTAGTGTTGGTGCCCAGGAGGGGTGAGGCCGTTAAGTTGCGTGTATTGCAGCAAAATCGTCTGTTCCGTCAGACCTACCTGAGTGGTTCCCCTGTCACTGGATCATCACAATGAGTAAGATTGATTTGTTTTCGAGCGCGGAATTGCCTGTTGGCTTTGGTTATCCACGCCAATTTGAGCATATCGTGGAGCTTGGCCTGCTCGATCTGGAGCCATGGTATGTGCTCCACGGAAAAGCGCTTCGCGATGCGAAGGCCGGTTTGGCGCAACGCTACCCAGAGCGTCAGTTGGTGCCTTTTGCCCGGCGTCAGGACAATGACGACGTGGCTTGTTGGCAGGCAGGCGACTCAGAGAGCGTCTTTGTGATCCACGATTTTGCGTCGGTTGGTTGGGAGCAAAGTGCCTCCTTTGCTTCATTTTACGAGTGGCTGAGGCAAGCCATCGAAGACCTCATCGAGTTTGATTGCTAAAATCGCGTCCCGCGCGTCCTACGCAAAAACTCATCGCGTGGCGGAACAGGGGATGAAGAAGCCGTCGAAGAAAAAGTAGAATAGCAGAGACGAACGCAGGCGGGTGGGAGGGGCGCGAAGCGCGGCGTATGACGGCGTGGAGCGCGGGAATCGGCCGCGCGTGAAGTGCGGATTGGTTCGGCTACCGCGCCCTCCATCCTCCAGCATCCGCTCGTGGCTGTTCGGCGGAGGTCGTGTCATGAGGTGACTTCGTGGGGCCTGCGGTGTGCCTCTTGTTCGCAAGCTCACCCACACAAATCGGAGATTTATGTAGGCTACCCGCTGAAACGCGGGGCTATTTTCAGCGCGTCCCTTTTGGGCGCGAAGGGCTCGGGTTGCGCACGGCGGCAGCGCCGTGAGATCAGGACCCCAGAGGCGACCTGTTATAGATCGGCCGAGTGAGGCGGCGCCGCAACGGCGTGCGCGGGATGCATTCCGGTCGACCTGCTTTTTCCGATCGGATCAACTTTTAATCGATACGTGTACCTATTATTCGGGTTGCTTCGAAAAACCGGTGTATACCTCATAGGACTAAAGGGTTTTAGGTGATTCGGCGGCGGGGGCACGAAGATGAAGGCGGGGTAGGGGGCGGGCGTCGGGGCTTTGGTATAAGGGTTTGGGGATTCGAGGTTTACGGGTAGGCGCGGGAGCGATGCGGAATGGGCCTACCTTATAGGGAGGGGCGCGACGGACGGGGCGGGCGGTTGGAGCGCGCGGCTGATTGGGTTCACCTCCCCAACCCCTCCTTGGCAAGGAGGGGAAACGGATGGGCAAGGGCTCGGGATTTTGGAGCGCGCGGTGCGCGGCTGATTGGGTTCACCTCCCCAACCCCTCCTTGGCAAGGAGGGGAAACGGACGGGCAAGGGCTCGGGATTTTGGAGCGCGCGGTGCGCGGCTGATTGGGTTCACCTCCCCAGCCTCTCCTTGGCAAGGAGGGGAAACGGACGGGCAAGGGCTCGGGATTTTGGTGCGCGGTGCGCTTTCGGGAGATGCCGCGGGGCGTATTCGATTCGGGGCTGAAGGCAGAACAGGAGCGCTGGGCATGATACGAAAGATCCTGATCGCGTGCGCGTTGCCGTTCGCATTGGCGGGGATGCTGGGCGCATCGGAGTGGGCGCTGCATCCGAGTGCGGATAAGGGCCAGGCGAAAGAGTATCGGCCTACATTTGAGAAGCACTTCGAAGACGTGGAGGGCGTGCTCAAGGGACGCTGCGCGCTGGGCGCGGACTTCTACAAGGCGATGGAGAAGTCGAACGTCTTCGTGGGCACCGGCCCGTTGTGGGCCACTCGCACGGCATGGCCCACCGACGCGGCGGATTTCGATTTTACCGTCGAGTACCAATGGTTTCAGAAAGAGCCGATGGAGCAGTTCGGCGATTTTCCGGACTTGAAGCTGGGCTTCCGGCTCGACGCCAACGGCGCGGGTTATTACCTGACTTGGGGGATGCTGGGGCAGGTTCTGATCAAGCGGCTCACGCCGGAAGGCCGGTCGATCGTGGTGGCTCACGGGACGCTGCCGGGGCGCAAGAGCGCTTGGTGGAAGCTGCGCGTGCGCGCGGCGGGGCCGATCTTGAAGGCGAAGATCTGGCGCGCGGAGAAGCCCGAGCCGGCGACGTGGACGGCGGAGGGTTTCGACGATTGGAGTTCGAGCCCGGAGACGCTGTACAAGCAAGGCGCGATCGCGGTCGGGTTTGCCGGCCGGAAGTTGTTCGATACGTGCGTGTACGAGTACCGCAATCCGGAGTTGAAGATTTTGACGGCGGAAGAGAAGGCGGCGGAGCGCTCGTTCGATCCGCAGACGATGCCGGCGTATACGGGTCGCGCCAAGGGCAGCGATACGACGTTGATCAAGATGGGCGAGCCGGCCGAAGCGTGGACGGACGAGGCGGCGTTGAACGGCTGGGAGAAGGACGCCAACCTGAAGGTGAGCGCGGGTCCGGACGGGCTGGTGCTGTCGTCGAGCGACGGGAAGCCGGCGTACGCTTGGCGTAAGACGAACACGAAGCTGAACGCGGTGCGGGCGAAGTCTGCGGGCGGCGCTCGCGCGCTGCTGGCGTTGAAGGGCACGGCATCGGATGGGCAGCAGGTGCTGGCGTGCCTCGATCCGATCTGGCGCGAGGGGTTAACGGCGCTGCTGTATCAGGATGCCGGGCATACGTCCGGAGCGTACGCGTTTACCTGGAAGCAAGAGACGTGGTACGACTTGGTTTCGCTCAACGCGCATTGGCACAAGTGGCAGATCATCGACCCGGCGGCGACGCAGGAGTACGCTGCGTTCTCCAGCGGTTTCGTGCCCGGAGGGGCGGGGCGCATGGTGGGCGTGGGCGTGGCGGGGACGGGAAGCGTGACGGTTCGGGGCGTGACGTCCAAGTAGCGGACCTGGGAGCATCGCGATGAAACGGTGGATTCAGGCGGTCGTCGCCGGCGTGCTGCTGGCATCGGGCACGCTTGGGGCGGCCGAGGCGGCGGCGTTCACGAAGGTTTCCGGCGAAGAGAACGGGACCGCGGCGATTTTCGCCAAGCAGAAGGAAGCGGTGCTGGCCAAGCGCAACGGCAAAATGGGGAGCCACGATTGGTGGTGGTGGGGGCTCAACGTTTTCGATTACGACCGCGACGGGGATTTGGATCTGATCGCCGGGGTTCACGGAGCGCCCTTCGATACGCACGGGATGCTGCTGCGGAACGAGTTCAAGGAGACGGGCAAGCTCGCGTTTACGAACGTATCCAAGGAAACCGGGATGGAAGGGCTGGTGCCTGCGGCGGACCAGGAACCGTGGATCTGGGACTTCGATGGCGACGGGTGGCTGGATGTGTTCGGCACGTTTAACGACACGCCGACCTCCTGCGTCTTCAACCGCAAAGGCAAATTCGAGAAGGCGGCGTCCACGAATTTCGGGTTCGCTTACCCGGCCGGGCTCGCGGACCTGAACGCGGACGGCTACCTCGATGTCTGGGAGGTGAGTTCGAAGGGGCGCGTGGAGCTGCTCTACGACAGCGCGGGATCGAAATTCGCTTCGCGCGTGCTCCCGGGTCCGGATTTGCCGAAATTGCCGGAGGCTTTGCAGAAGGAATTAGACGAGATTGCCGCGTTCGAGAAGCAGCGGAATCCGAAATTCTCCGGCAAATGGGGGTACAAAAGAGGCGCGGATTTGAACTGCGACGGGATTCCCGATCTGATCGTGACGGCTTTCGCGAGCTACGGCGTCGGCGCCTGCCTGGGCCGCTACCTGTTCGCGGACGCGGAAGGCAAACTCACCGAGGCCGAAGGTTCGGGGCTGCCCGACGCGGGGACCCCCTTGTACACCGGGGACTTGACCGGCGACGGCGCCGACGATGTGCTCGTGATCGCGTCCGATGCGGCGGGTCTGTACGTCAACGACGGTAAGGGCCGTTTCACGCACAAGCCGGGCCCCTTGGCCGAGTACGTGAAGAAGAAAGGGCCGTATCCGCACCGTGCGTTCGTCGAGGATCTGAACCGCGACGGGCGGCTTGACCTGGTGATCTCGGGGCGGCGCTTGGAAAACGTGGCCGTTTTCCTCAACGGCGGGTCGGGCGATTTTTCCGGCGCTCTGAAGGAAGGCGGCACTTGGATCGACGGGATCGCGATCTGCGATATGAATCAGGACGGGCTTCTCGATCTGGTCGTGGGCCGCGTGAAGGACAAAGAGCCGCAGGTCGATATTTTTCTGAACGCATGCCCCGATCCCGGCCATTACGCCGATCTATACCTGCGCATGGAGCCGCCCAACTGGGCGGCGGTGGGCGCGAAGGTGGAGGTGTTCCGCGCGGGCGAACTTGGGAAGGAGGGCGCGAAGCCATTTCGAGTCGAGTCCGCTCGCTCGAATGCGATCCCGGTTCAGATCGGTGTGGGCGCGGCGACGACCTTCGACGCTCGGGTGACTTTTCCGGGCGAAACTCCGAAGACGCTGGAGTTAAAGGGGCTGGAGGCCAAAGGTGCGCTCACGGTTTCGCCGAGCGGCGCGGAGGCGGGCGTTCCGGCCCTGCCGAAGTGAAGGGAATCGCGTTTGGAATGCGATTTTTGAAGCGCATTCGAAGCCTCGGCGCGTTGGCTTTCAGGGGAAACCTCACGGGCCGAATACCGAAATGTGCGTCTCGCTGCTTGATTGAAACGGTTCGCGGTTCCAGCCGCCCCAGCGTTCGTGCGTTCGCAAGCCCGCAAGCTGCGCCATGAGATCGAGTTCGCTGGGCCAGGCATAACGCTGGACCACGGGCGAGAGCTCGATGCCCGCCTTGGTGATGGAAACGTGGCTTTCTTCCAGGCGCTGTTTCGCCGCGTCGTGGCGCAGCACGTCCAGGCGCACTTCGTTCAGCGAGATCCCTTCCGCGTCCACGTATTGATCGTTGCGCAAGCGGTAAAGAAAGGACGGCATGTACGCTTCCACGACGAACTTTCCGCCGGAGGCGAGGCGCGAAGCGACGTGCTTGAAGCAGCGCACTTGGGCTTCCTGGGACGGCAGGTTGAAGAACGAATTCCAGACCACATAGATCAGCCGGTATGCGCCTTCGATGGGCGCTTCGGCCATGTCGCCGATGACGACGGAAATCGAAGCGCCGCCGGGTTTGGTTCGCATTTGAGCCACGGTGCTGGGGGAGATATCGATGCCGTCGACGCGGATTCCGCGCGCGGCGAGCGGCAGCGCGATGCGGCCCGCGCCGATGCCCAGTTCCAGCGCGGGGCCGCCGGCGGCTTGTTGCTCGAGGAACCGGACGGCTGCTTCTTCGTCTCCGCGCGTGACGTCGCGATAGAGTTTGCTGGCTTCGTCGTAGCCCTGCATGGCGTATCCCTTTCTTAGAGGAGTTGGTTTTGCGAAGCTGGCTTCGCTCAGCGCCGGCCGCGGGTTACGTTCCGCGCGGCCGAAAGCCGGGTCCTTCGAAGATGCGCACGGGATTGCCGCGGATCAGGGCGTCGTGCTGCGTCCAGCGGCGCTGCCTGTCCCGCTCGGCCTGAGACCGCGCGGTTTCGCGCAACAGCGCCGCGAGTCGCGCTCGCGCGAGCTTGCGGTTGGCGGCTTGGGAGCGTTCTTCGCGCGCGGTGACCGTCAGGCCGGTGGGGCGGTGGGTCATTCGCACGGCGCTTTCGGTTTTGTTGACGTGCTGCCCTCCGGGGCCCGAGGCGCGCATCGTTTCGACTTTCACGTCCGCGAGCGAAGCGCCGAGTGGTTGGGGTTCGGCGAAGGCCTCGACGCCTACGAACCAGTTGCGGCGTTTGTAGAGCGGTCGAAACGGGCTGCGGCCGATCCATTGGATGGTGCCGACCCAGCGGGTGTGCAGGCCGGCGAGCCGCTCGCCTTCCAAGGCGAGCAGGACGGAATGAAAGGCGCCCTTCGTTCGTGCGGGCACGGCGTCGAGGAGTTCCACCCTCACGGCTTGGGTTCGCGCTTCCAGCGTCAAGACACGTAGCACTTGGGCGACGACCCACGCGCATTCTTCGGGGCCACGGCCCGAGGAGATCTGAAACCAGGAGGTCATGACGCAGCCCTCCTCACTTTATAGGTGAGGAGCGGGCGCAAGCGCGCGATGACTCGCACGAGTCCCGCGTCGACCAGATCCTGGACGACGACTTCGATATTTTTGTACGCTTGGGGCGCTTCTTCGTAGAGCAGGTCGCGGTCTTCGCAGACGACGTGTCCGCCCCATGCGGTGCGAACGAGCGAGGCTTCGTCGTAGCGTTCGCGCAGCCGCGCCTTGCAGTCGGTGCGGTTCCACTTCCGGCCGGCGCCGTGGCAGAGGCTGCGGGCGTTGCGCTCCTGGTTGCCGAGCGGCTCCACCAGGAACGTGAGCGCTCCGCGGCTTCCGGGGATCGCGACGGCTCCGCGGTCCGACGGGTTGCTGCCCTTGCGGTGAATCCAGCAGGTTTTTCCAACGAGTTCCTCGCGCGCGAGGTAGTTGTGCGGGAGGTCGAGCGCCGCGCGGTTTCCGGAGCCGAGGGCTTCGAGGAAGCGCTTGGCGATCAGGGCTCTGCTGGCGCGCGCCCAGGCGACGGCGTAATCGTGGCGGGAAGCGTAGCGCAGGGCCGCTGGGGAGTCTTCGAGCAGACCGGCGTGCCCTTGCGCGGCGTGGTGTTCGGTCAGGATCTCGCGGCCCAACCCCCGCGAGCCCGAATGGACGAGCAGGAGCAAGCGATCGGCTTCGAGCCCCAGTCGTTTGAAGGCTTCAGGGCATTCGACGGACTCGACTTCCTGCAATTCCGCGAAGTGGTTCCCGCCGCCGATGGTGCCCAGCGCGCGGTCCTGCTCGGACGGTTCGAGCCGAAAGCTTTCCAGCCACGCTTCGCGGTCGCCGTCCCACGGCGCATCCAGATCGCCGAGTTTGCGCGACCAACGGTCGAGCTTGAGTTTGCGGCGCTCGAGTTCGGACTGCCACAGCCCCATGCCGCAACCGATGTCGTTGCCGATGAGGTGCGGGTAGAGCACGCTTTGCGTGACGAAGGCCGCGCCGACGGGGCCGCCCTTGCCGGGGTGGAGATCGGGCAAGCCCACGGCGAGTTGCATGCCCGGAAGGCGCGCGGTGCCTTTAAGCTGCGCGACGGCGTTGCTTTCGATCCAGTTCTTATCCGATGCGATCACGCGCACGTTTTCGAGATTCGATTCGTTCATGACTTCTCCATCGCAGATTCGAGCCAACAACACGCTGCGGCCGCGGCACGATCGTGCCGGGCAAAACGAACGGCCGGGGTCACGGCGCGCGTGCTTGCGGCACGCGGACGTGGCGGCTGACCTGGGATTCAGGTGTTCAGAGGGAGAGCGCGGGAGAGAAGATCAGAGCCTAGCAGCCCATTGAAAAGGGAACGACCGCGCACCTTTTTTCAACGGGTTGCTTGAGCTGGGCGAAGATCGGAACGGCCCGTCTGGCGTTATCGTACGCCGCCGCCGAAGAGCCCTGCATCTCGCGCTTCCGTGGTCTGGGTGGGTTGCATGGTCATTCCCTTTCGAGCGATCGGTTGAAGCACAGGCTGCAACTAACCTCATGCGATGCGGAAAGTCAAATCGGCGGTGCGGGAGGCGGGGGGCTGCTTCGAATCAGGATTCGTATTGGATGTCTACCAGCAGGCGTGCGACCTCGGCATCGCGACCCGCGCGCAGGAGTTCAAGGACCTGCGGCCAGACTTCGGCCGCGCGCTCGGGGTGCTTTTCGGTCCATTCCATCCAGAAGTCTTTTCTCCAGAAAAAGCTCCGGTGAAAACAACTCTCTCCGTCTTTCCAGTTTCTGTTCCAATGGAAGAGGAATATCCAGCGCGGTTCTGAGGCCGGCCGGGGCGACCAGTACCCTTTCTCGACGAGGTAGTTGACCAGTTCGTGCGAATCGTAGCGGAATGCAGATCGATAGAGCGGAATCTCCGTAGCGAAAACCGTCCGTTCCGATTGGCTGCGGTATTCCAACGTATCCGGTGAGAAGAAGCCACGACCGCCGAGGCCGGAACTAATCCAGAGGGCTGTCCAGAGCAGTGCGCTGGACGCGCTGAGCGCAAATGCCAGTCGGCGGAAGGATGCAGGCACGACGAGGGCTCCGGGGCATACGGCTACGGCGCATTGACGAGCGTCTCCGCGCTGGGATTCTCGGCGGATGGTACGTCCGAGAGGGGATTGGGTTCGGTGGCTTTTGTGTCGAGGAATTGGAGGCGGTTGTTCAGGTAGTTCGAGGCTTCCGCATCGATTTGAGAGGGGTCTTGAACCACGAAGCGCGGGGCCGTTAGGGCGATTTGATGCCAATGAACTAGAATCTGAGCGCGGTTTATGGAACTGCCTTCCCATGGAAAGGTCATCGACTCTATCTCGTGTAGCGTTTCCGCTTCGCCGTATGCGATAGCTACCCGTTGAAGAAAGGTGACCAGATGATCGGGGTGAAGCGCATACAATGCATAACTAAGGTTTAGATCATTTGGGTACCCCTTCACCAGTCGATTAGTTCCAGTTCTGCGCGAATAATCGATGATCTGATTTAAGGCTTCCATGGCGACTTCTTTGTGCGGGCAGGCAAGCCATTGGAACATTACATCCGGGTTGTTGAAGGTACATAGGCGGGTGACGGGAACCATCAGGTCATAAGGTACGAGCTGCCCTTCCAGTTCAAGCCAGACGCCCGGGACATGGCACTTCCAGAGGTCGTTGTCGATGTCTTGTAAGGTTCGCTTGAGCCACCTCCATCCCACATGCCGAGGGCGATGCTCGAGCCACAGTGATGGTTCGTACTTCGTGCCGACTCGGTGGGTGTATAGGGTCGTAAATCGGTTGGTCCAAGCCACCAACAGGCGGTGTGTGGCGTCGCGCTTCGCGGCGTCGGGTATTAACTCTCGGAACAGGAGATGATTGGGCTCGTAAAGAAAGAGGACGGAAGCATCGTCGTACTGCCATATTCTCATTCCGGCGAGTTCTAAGCGCAGGCGCCGGGTGGCGCACCAGCGCGCTTCTTCGGGGTCTACTAACCAGAGGCGGTCCAGTCCAAACCCTCCTTTTGCCGCGCGTAGAAGCTGTGCGCGATATACCGGATCGTCGGAGGGGGATATCCCATAGGTGACGCCGTGCCATAGGGCCGGATCGAGGTTGTTCAAGGGCGTGTAATCGATCAAGTAAGGCGCTAGCGATTTCAAGGTTAGGTAGCGCACATACCCGGGTGAGGGCCGTTCTTGATATAGGTAAGGTTCGGGCATGGAAGAAGCATAGGCCGCCAGATACCGCGCTTGGAGGGGAACCAACGCTTTCCAAAGTAGAAGCATTCCTAATGCTACGCACAAGGCTTTGGCGAGGCCTCGTCTGCGGTTCCATCGCGGAGGGATCACATTCAGTATGAAGGCCATAAACGTGACGCAGACTAGGGTGGCGGGCAGTACATAAAGCGGATCCCAGGCCAGTCCCAATGCTCTGCGAAAAGGCGCCTCTAGGGCGTATGGCACTTGATAGAGGGCGCAGTACGCGAGCGCGCACATGACGCCGATATTAATGAACAGATGGATGCCGAACGCGCGGGCGTTGCCTTCGCGGCGCCAGGTGTGGGCGGCGGCGTAGGCGGCGTGGATTTCCAGCCCGGCGGCGACGGCCAGCCCCATCGCGGCAAAGCCGCCCCACGTATCGTTGCCTCCTTCAAAGTGGAGCAGGTTGCGCGAATGAGCGACGACGAAGGCGCAGAGCGCGGCGGCCGCCACGGCGCGTTCGAAGGCTATGACGATCCAGGAATGCGGTTGGAGGCGTTCGGCGTCTCTGCGCACCCAGCGCTGGGGCCAGAGCGGGATGTGAAAGACTCGCAGGATCAGCGCCATAGCGAGAAGACATTCGAGCGCCGCAAAGTAGCTCAGGAGCAACGGAATACCGGCAGGTTGGTCCATCGCGGTCGGGCTCCGGGCCCTTGCAGATGAAACCATTCTACCCTGTTGCGCGTCACGGGGATGTAAAAAGGAGTTGGGCGTCAGAACTTGGATGCTGACGGATCGCGATTAGGGGATGGGGAGTGGGCGTGTGGCGGCTTGGGAATCCGAAACTGCGTTGAGGAGCCTAAATTAAATTCAAAAGGCAACGTGAAATGAAAGGGCTTTAGGGTTGCGATTTGAGTGCTGAAGCCGTTGCAGGAATCCAAAATCCAAAACCAGTCCGTTAGGGATTCCTGCGGCGGCCTTTCTTGCGTTTGCCGTAGGGGGCGGGGGCTTCCATGCCGCGCATGGATTGGGCGGGGGCGGCTCGGGCGCCGCGCTTCTTGCGGCTCTTGCGCAGGCCGCCGATGCCGCGTTCGACGGGCTGGCCTTGGAGTTGCAGGATTTTGTCGCGCAGGTCGGCGGCTTCTTCGAAGCGCAGTTCGCCGGCGAGGCGTTCCATCTCCTCTTCGAGCAGCTTGATCGTCTCGGCTTGATCGATCCGGTCGGCGGGGATGCCGGTGGCGTCTTCCTCGGCTTCGCGGAGCTTGAGGATCTCTTCGATGCCTTCGCCGATGGCTTTTTGGATCCCCTGCGGCGTGATGCCGTGTTCGCGGTTGTAGGCGAGCTGTTTTTCGCGGCGGCGGGCGCATTCGTCGACGGTCCGCTGCATGGCTTCGGTGACCTGGTCGGCGTAGAGGATGACTTCGCCGTTGATGTTGCGCGCGGCGCGGCCGATGGTCTGGATCAGCGAGGACTGGCTGCGCAGAAAGCCTTCCTTGTCGGCGTCGAGTACGGCGACGAGGGAGACTTCGGGCAGATCGAGGCCTTCGCGGAGCAGGTTGACGCCGACGAGGACGTCGAAATCTCCGAGGCGGAGGCTTTTGAGGATCTGGACGCGTTCGATGGCGTCGATCTCGCTGTGCAGGTAGCGGCATTTGAGGCCGGCTTCGCGGAGGTACTGGCTGAGATCTTCGGCGAGGCGCTTGGTGAGGGTCGTGACGAGGACACGTTCGTTCTTCGCGGCGCGGCGCTGGCATTCGGCAAGAAGGTCGGGGATCTGGCCTTCGGTGGCGCGCACTTCGATGGGCGGATCGACGAGTCCGGTGGGGCGGATGATCTGTTCGACGACGGGGGACTCGTCTTCCTGGGCGCGGCGGTATTCGTAGGGCCCGGGGGTGGCGCTGACGTAAAGCGTATGCGGCATGACGCGTTCGAATTCGTCGAAGCGCATGGGGCGGTTGTCGAGTGCGCTGGGGAGGCGGAAGCCGTGCTCGACGAGGGTGGTCTTGCGCGCGAGGTCTCCGTTGAACATGCCGCGGACCTGCGGGACGGTGACGTGGGATTCGTCGACGATGAGGAGGTATTCGTCCTTGGGGAAGAAGTCCATGAGATTGAAGGGCCGGGTGCCGGGGGCGCGGCCGTCGAGGTGGCGCGAATAGTTCTCGATGCCCTGGCAGTAGCCGACTTCCTCGAGCATCTCGAGGTCGTAGCGCGTGCGCATCTCGAGGCGCTGGGCTTCGAGGAGCTTGGCCTGTCCGCGGAGTTCGATCAGGCGCGCGTCGAGTTCGGCGCGGATGCGTTCGAGGGCGGGGCCGAGCTGTTCTTCGGGCATGACGTAATGCTTGGCGGGGAAGAGGGCGAGCTTTTCGTGTTCGGCGAGGATTTCGCCGGTGAGCGGGTCGACTTCCTCGATGGCGACGACGCGGTCGAATTCGAACTCGACGCGCACGGCGGTCTGGTCGTAGGCGGGGAAGATTTCGACGGCGTCGCCGCGTACGCGGAACGTGCCGCGTTTGAAGTCGAGTTCGCTGCGCTTGTACTGGACGTCGGTGAGTTTGCGGAAGAGGGCCATGCGTTCGATTTCGAGGCCGCGCTCGAAGAGGATCACGTTCTGCTGGTAGACGTCGGGCGAACCGAGGCCGTAGATGCAGGAGACGCTGGCGACGATGATGACGTCGCGGCGCGACATGAGGGCGGTGGTGGCGGCGAGGCGGAGGCGTTCGATGTCCTCGTTGATCGCGGCGTCTTTTTCGATGTAGATGTCGCGTGCGGGAATGTAGGCCTCGGGCTGGTAGTAATCGTAGTAGCTGACGAAGTAACTGACCGCATTCTCGGGGAAGAACTGGCGGAATTCGGCGTAGAGCTGGGCGGCGAGGGTTTTGTTGTGGCTGAGCACGAGCGTCGGCTTCTGGACGGCTTGGATGACGTTGGCCATGGTGAAGGTCTTGCCGGACCCGGTGACGCCGAGGAGGACTTGATGGCGATGGCCGCCGCGGATTCCGGCGACGAGGCGCTCGATGGCGCGGGGCTGATCGCCGCGCGGGGCGTAGTCGGAGCGGAGTTCGAAGCGGTCCATTCGGGGCCCTTTGCCGTTCGCAGGTAGAATAGTGAGGGGGCGGGAGGGAGTAAACAGGGAAAGAGGGAGGGGAGGTTTCAAATTTTGGATTTTAGATTTTGGATTTTGGATTACGGCATGAGGGCAGGGCGGGGAATTTATGGGTTTAAGTTCAAAAGTATAGATGGGAGGGCAGGGTGTTTCGCGTAGACCGTATCGCGGTAGTCGCCGGACTGCTCTCTAGGCGGGTGCGGCTTTGTGTTCCAGGATCGCTCCGCAGCGGCGGAGGTGGTCGCGTTGTTCGGGGTCGAGCTTCGCGTCTCGGAGGTCGACGAGGTAGAAGTCGATGTCCTCGATTTTGGCTCCGCGTAGATCGCAGCCACGGAGGTTGGCTTTGCGGATCGCTTCGGGTGCTTTGAACGACTGTTCGTAAAACTCGTCGGTATAAAATCCGGTGCGGCTGCCTTCGCAGGCGAGCGGGCTGTGGACGAGGCCGCTGCGGCTGGAGCCCATGTGGAAACTGGCGTTGGCGAAGCACGCGCCGCGCAGATCGGCGCGTTCCCAATCCACGCCGGCGAGGCCGGTGTTGCCGAGCATCGCGCCTCGAAAATTGGCGCCGGGCATGCGTGAGCCGGTGAGGTCGGCTCCGAGCAGGTCCGCGGCGCAAAAATCGGCGTTCGGGAGTTCCATGCCCTGGAGGTCGGCGCCCCGGAGGTTCGCCGCGGGAAAGTCCGCTCCAAGGAAGTTGGCTTCGCGGAGGACGAGCTTCGCGAGGTTCGCTTGTTTAAGGTTGGCGGCGCGGAAATCCGCTCCGGCGATCTTCGCGCCTTGGAGCACGGCGCCTTGGAGTTTCGCGGCGCGGAAGTCGGCGTCGCGCAGGTCGGCGAACATCAGATCGGCTTGGGAGAGTTCCGCGTTGCGCAGGATGGCGCGCCGGAAATGGGCGAAGCCGGCCGTTGCGTATTTGAGGTCGCAGCCTTCCAGGTTCGAGCGCGCCCAAATGGATTGGGTCAGATCGGCGTTTTGCAGGCACGCTTCGGAGAGATCCGCACCGGAAGCGTCGGCGGCTTTTAAGTTGGCAGATTCCAGGTTCGCTCCGTCCAAGCGGGCGCCGCGCAGGTCGGCGTGCAAGAAGTTGCCGTCCGGCAAGCGGATGCCGGTCCACTGCGCGCCGGCGAGGAGGGCGCCGGCCAGATTGAGCGGCTTGCCTTGGGGCGGCCGCCAAGTCGGGTCGGCGGCGACCAGGAAGCTGGCGGCGGTGGCATGAAGGTTGGGATCAGCGCCGGTCGCCAGCGTGACCGCATGCGCGCAGAGCGCGGGGCGGCGGCGGAGCAGTATGCCGACCTGCTGTATCAGATCGGACGGGAATCGCCACAAGAAGTAGTCGCAGGCTTCGAAGCGTTCGAGGTCGTGTGCGATGAAATCGGCCGCGAGCACCAGGCGGCTGGCGGAAAGGTTCTCCAACTGCGCCCATTCCGGAGCGATTTCGGTACAGGGGAGGCTGCAAAGCCGATTGAGCGCAGTTTCTCGTGCCGCATTGCCAGCCCCAGGCAGGCAGGTTCGAGAACGGGTTAGTACCCACCCGTTTTCAAGGTACGCGAGCAAGCTGCGCGTACCCGCCCGCCTGTGCTGCGGTCTCGTCATGCGTTTGGCCAGGTAATTTTGAAGGGCCTGCAGCGGCCCATCAAGCGTCTCGTCTTCGGCCATGGCATCGAGCACGACGCTCCAGAGCGCGGGGAGCCCGTTAAGCGCTTTAATCTCGGGATGTTCGTGAAGCCGCTTCATGACGGATGCGCATACCGATGGGTGCCGCGCCAGCAGGTATTCGATCCACTCGTCGTAACCCCAAGGCGCGATGGTTAGCTGTTCCGTGCCGAATGCGTGATTCCAGCCTTCGGTACGCCGCGAGGAGATGCGCAGGCGGCCGGGTGTGACTTCCGCCCTTTGTGAAACGTTGGCATCGTACATTTCGATCGGAAAGTGCTCAGGCAAGACGGCTTTAAGATGGGCGAGGGCGGTGGATTTGCCGCTTCCGGGGGGCCCGACGAGGACGACGTTGCGGGCGGACTGACTTTTGAAGATGCGTACGATTTCGTCTTCCAGCGGAACGGTGCCGCCGAGTTCTTCGTCCCAGATGCGCGGTTTGACGGCGGCGCGAAGCGGAAGAATCGGGGCGTCCATAGGCGGGCTCCGGACGAATGGAATATGGGGACATTAAACCCCGTGGGGGCGGGGAGGGCAAGGGTGCGGGGGATCTTGGATTTGGGATTTTGGATTAGGGCATGAGGGCAGGGCGGGGAATTTAAGGGTTTAGGTTCAAAAGTATAGATGGGAGGGCAGGGTGTTTCGCGTAGACCGTAGACCGTAGACCGTAGACCGTTGACCGCTCAGTGCTCAGGGCTCAGGGCGCGGCGTCGGAATCCAAAATCTAAAATCTAAAACCCAAAATATAAAATCGGCCCCGGCTATCCCCTCGCGGGTTCGGGCATGCGGCGTTTGGCTTCTTCGACGAGGGCGGGAAGTTCGGGTTCGAAGGCGAGTTGCTGTTCGAGGTGCTTGCGGCGTTCGGGGGTGGCGGTGCGGATCAGCGCGTCTCCGTAGCAGCGATCGGACCAGAAGCGCGCGGCGCCGTGGACGATGCGGCGAATCTCTTCGAACTGCTGAGGGGTCTGGGCGCGGGTGCCGGCGTTGAGGGTGAACATGCGGCGGCGGTTGCCGCCGTTGAAGCTGGCGTGGAGCGTGTGGTGGTCGAAGACGACGACATCGCCGGGTTGGGTGGCGAGAATCTGGCAGGGGAGGTCGCGGGGTTCGCAGGGCAGGCTGCCGCGGGTGCGCAGGGCGTGTCGGACGGCTTGGGCGTAGGGTTCGCCGACGCGGTGGCTGCCGGGGACGACGCGGAGCGCGCCGCTTTGGCCGTCGAGGGGGTCGAGGTAAAAGGCGATCTTGAGGTAGCGCCCGTGAATCTGTTCGTCGGCGCAGTCGGCGTGCCAGCCGGTGTCGCCGGAGTAATAGTTCCCGTCGCTGCCGTGGTAATTGAAGTCTTCGCCCAGGAGCGCGTGCAGAATCCCCGCGATGGCCGGATGTTCGAGGAATCCGCTGAGCTTCTCGCTGCGGTCGAGGAATCCGGCGACGCAGGTGCGCTTGGACGGGTCGTGGCCCTTGCCGGTTCCGGCGTGGACGGCTTCGAACTCTTCGAGGATCCAGGCGAGATCGGCTTTGAGCAAACCGGGGAGGCCGAGGAAGCCGAAGGTGCGGAAGAAGTTCACCTGCTGTTCACTGAGGCGGGACATGGGGGCTGCTCCTGGTGGGTGGTCGAGGCTTCGGGGCCTTCGCGGGGTCACCTTGCGTAATCCGCTGGACTCCGTTACCGTACCCCGCTCGGCATGGGGAGCGCCATGCCGGATATGACCGTTCGCCTGTTGGAATCGACTGCATGCGTCTAAGCGGGGCGGTCTTGCGTCTGGCGGAGCGTTCGCTGCGTTTCGAGTACGACGCGGGCGGCGTGACGCCGCAGTCGGGGTTCATGGGGACGGGCTGGCGCACGCTGCCGCAACTGGTGACGGCGTGCATCAGCTATCCGTCGAAGTACGAATTCGCCGACGGGCGCAAGGGTCTGATCCGCGCGGGCGATACGGCGCTGGTTCCGCCGGGGCTGCATCACTGTCTGGGCAAGTCGACGCGGCAGGCCGGCGTGAGCCGCTGGTCGCACGTGAGCTATCTGCTCTTCGGTTCGCTGGACCCGTTCCGCTTCGTCGATCTGCCTTCGTTCGTGAGCGGTCCGGATTCGGAGCGGATTGGGGCGCTTAATGCGGAGCTGGTGGAGGTTTCGGCGCGGGCCGGCGCGGAGGGGTTGGGGCTGGCGGATCTGGCGCGGAAGCAGGCGCTGGGCTGGAGTTTGCTGGAGACGGTCTTGAAGCACGCGCGCGAGCGCCCCGAGTCGGCGCGGATGGCGGCGGGCGTGGAGCGGCTGGCGGGGACGCTGGAGTTCCTGAACGCGCATTTTGCCGAGCCGCTTCGGCTGGACGAACTGGCGCGGCGGGCTCATCTTTCTCCGTCGCGCTTCCATGCGGTCTTCAAGGCGGTGCTGGGGGTTTCGCCGCAGGCGTATTGGACGGCGCTGCGGCTGCGGCGGGCGCAGGAGGAATTGCTGCGCGGTTCGCGGAGCGTGAAGGAGATCGCGGCGGCGGTGGGGATGCGCGATCCGTTCCATTTCAGCCGCGCGTTCAAGGCGGCGTTCGGGCAGAGTCCGCAGGCGTACCGGGCGACGGTGCGGCGCAGCTTGATCTGACGCGCGCGGCGCATCCGTCTGCGAAGCGTTTCGGGACAGAGCCTGGAGATCCGTTACTTGCGCAGGATCTTCTCCATGGCTTTGCCCTTGGCCAACTCATCGATCAATTTGTCCAAGTAGCGCACTTCCCGCATGACGGGATCTTTAATGTCTTCCACGCGGACCCCGCAGACCACGCCCTTAATCGTTGACCGCGCCGGATTGAGCTTCGGGGCCTTGGCGAAAAAGGTTTCGAAGTCCGCTTCCTTTTTAATTTGCGCGTCCAACTGCTTCTGGGTGTATCCCGTCAGCCAATGCAGGATTTCATCCACTTCGGCTTTCGTGCGGTCTTTCCGTTCCGCTTTGGCGACATAGAGGGGATAGACGCTCGAGAACTTCATTTTGTAGATGCGCTGCGTATTCGTATCCATGCGCTCTCCTTCGTTGCGGCGGTTCGATTCGATGGCTGTTACTTTTTCCGGGTGTACGTCATTTCCATGCCCTTCACTTCCTTGCTGCCTTCGCGGGTCTCGTACATCGTGAAGGTGAAGGTGTTCTCGTCGAGGTGCTGGCAGGTGTAGCGCTGCTTGACTTCCTTGCCGTCCATGGGGCAGGGCAAGGAGCCGTAGTACTCGATGTTTTTGCCGCCGTCGGTGCTCTTGCCGCGCAACGTGAAGGGGATCAGGCCCATGCTGTCGAACCAGATGCAGACGTATTCCTTCTTTTCCTTGTCGTAGCCTTCGATGCCCAGTCCGGTGAAGGGCTGGCCCATCATGCTGCCTTGGAACTCCTGGCGCAGATAGCGGCCCTCGAGGATCACGCTGAAGGTGGCCGAGGCTTTGGTCTCTTCCGGCGGCTTGGATGGGTCCATCCAGACCTTGGAGGCGATTTCGTAGGCGCCGGCCTGCTTCATCAAGGCGGCGTGTTCGGGGCCGGGCGACATTTTTTCGAGCATCGCCTTCAGGGCGGCTTCGTCCATGGCGGGCGGCGCGGCTTCTTCGGCGGCGGCGCGGAAGGCGGAGACGCTCAGGGCGAGGCAGAGGACGGGCACGGCTAAGCGCATACGCATGGTTCGTTCTCCTTGGAAAAGGTTGGTTCGATTTGGCCCCATATAAGTGGCTCAATCAAGATGCCGGATCGAGCGGAGTGCGCAAATGCAATCAGTTGAAGCGTTTTTCGGACTCGGTCGATTCGAGATGCGCCTGGCAGCCGTTGCGGACGAGGGTCCAGGCCGAACCGTTCTGTTCGAGTTCGACCAATCCGGTGAGGCCGCAGGTCAGGTGGGGTTCGCCGGGGACCAGCCCGTAGGTGAGGCCCAGGACGGTGGCGCCGTGTCCGACGATGAAGAGATCGCCGTCGTAGCGATCGAGCAGGAGCCGGATGGTCTGGGCGCAGCGCGGCCACGTGTGCTCGCGTTCGTTGGGTTCGGGCCAGGCGGGGGAGACGTGCGGCGTGTAGGCGGCGTCGACACGGGGAAAATCGCGAGCCAGCCTGGCCGGCGGCAGGAATTCGGGCGCGACGGGGAACCATTCGGCGTTGAGGTATTCGCAGGCGCCGTGCTCGATCTTGAGCGGGAGGCCCAGGACGGCGGCGGTTTCGTGGGCGGTCTGGACGCAGCGGTAAAAGGGTGAGGCGAAGACGTGCCGGACGGCGGTGGCGCGCATGCGTTCGGCCAGGCGCTTGGCTTGATCGAGGCCGTCGGGCGAGAGATGCGGATCGTGGGGGCGTTCGGCGCGGGCCTTCCAGGTCTTGTCGACGAAGTCGATGCGGTTGCCGTGGCGAGCGATGTAAACGCGACGAGGCATGGGTCGATTCCCGGTGGGCGCCTGAGGACTGGCGCAAAACGATTACTATACTCCATGCTGGCGCCGGGCTGCAGGGCGAGCGGGATTTCAGCGAGGTTCATAGCGCGCACGGGTAAGGCTACGGGAGCACCCGATCGACCTCGATTTCGATGGACCGGAAGCCCGGCGCCTTATTTTTAATGCTATTTAAATATAAATCACACAAAAGCTTAACTATTTAAGTGCACGTTGGGTGTTGTGTGGGCTATTCTTACCGATAAGGAGGGTGAGTACAGGGGTAGGAGGATTCGATATGCCCCAGGTGACGCACCTAGGTTCTAGCGCTCGATACGCTGCTGCGGCGGCCATCCTCGGGCTGATCCTGCACACCACGCCGATGCAGGCCGGCCAGATGTTCGAGAAAAACGGGCCGCCGGGCTCTGCGTTCGCGGAGTTGCTCGCTCAACTGACCCACCCCGACTACGAGACTCGCGAAGAAGCGGAGCGGGCGCTGCGGCGTCTGGGGCCGGCCTGCGTGCCGGAGTTGTTGCAAGCGCGCTCCGGTGCGCGCGATGAGCCGTTGCGGTACGCGCTGGACCGTTTACTGCTGGGGCCGACGATCGGCGAGCACAGCGTCTGGGCGTGGGTGGACCGTTTGAACGACCGCGAGGCCGCGGTGCGCGCGGAGGCGTTCGCGGCGCTGGAAGCGGCCGGGGACGAGGCGCTGTTGCAGTTGCCGCGGTTACTCGAGGCGCACGACCTGCGCACGCGCTACACGGGCTACTGGTTGATCGCTCGGCTGGGCGCGCGGGCGCAGACGCTGGCGCCGCTGCTGCGGGAGGAGTTCGCGCGGGCGCTGGAGCATCCATCGGGGGCGTCGGGGACGAGCGCGCTGCGCGCGGCGGCGGTGCCGGTGTATCTGCGCGCGGTGGCGTCGCATCGCGAGAGCCAGGCGTGGTGCGATTTCTTCTACGCTTCGCCGGACGATAAGGGCTTCACTTCGGTGGACGAGATGTACGACCGGCTGCGGATGAACCACGAAGGCTCGGAGACGCCGGCGCTGGTGCGGACGACGCATCCGCCGCGCGCGGAGGAAGGCCGTTCGCTGCTGTGGGGCGCGCGTCAGGCGCTGGAATGGCTGCGGCAGGCGGAGTGGGAGACGGTGGCGGTGGCTCCGGAACTGCATCTGAGCCTGCTGGCCTACGCGCTGGAGGCGGTGGGTCACGACGAAGCGAGCCGTACGCTGCTGAATCGATATTATTCTCAGACGGCTCCGGCGATGTATCCGGGCGAGGACGGGACTCCGAATTGAGCGGTGCCCGCCGCGGGTTGGCATCGCGCTCCCGTTCGCCTGCACTTGACTTCCGCGGCGAGGATGGTTGACTAGGCTCCCTTTCGCACGGGCGATTAGCTCAGCTGGCTAGAGCACCAGCTCGACAAGCTGGGGGTCACAGGTTCGAATCCTGTATCGCCCACCATTTTTCCTCACCGTGCGACGATTCTAGATCCTCCTGGCACGTAAAGATTCGCAGCGCGAGCTGACGCTTGGCGCGGACCGGCCGTTCCTCACGGCCGGCCTTTCGGTACAATCGGACCGAGCCAGATTCCAGGTATCTAAGGAGACGATTCATGGAAATCAGCCGCTGCGGTTCCAAGCCTACGGAGAAGGGGCCGGAGGCTTACTTCAAAGGATCGGTGCGGATCGACCGGTTGTTCGATGCGCCGGCTCCGGCACGGGCCGCGGGCGCGAGCGTTACGTTCGAGCCGGGCGCGCGGACGGCCTGGCATACGCACCCGCTGGGCCAGACGTTGATCGTGACTTCCGGATGCGGCTGGGCGCAGCGCTGGGGCGGTCCGGTGGAGGAGATCCGGCCGGGGGATGTGATCTGGTTTGCGCCGGGCGAAAAGCATTGGCACGGCGCCACGGCTTCGACGGGCATGACGCATGTGGCGGTTCACGAGAAACTCGAGGGCAAGGCCGTGGAGTGGCTGGAGCAGGTTTCGGACGAGCAGTACGGAGCACGATAACCTCACTGGCATGCAGGCTCCGGGGCGGATCGGTCCGATGCGAGCGGTGAGTTCGGGCATTCCGCGGCCTGCCGCGTGGTCTCCTCGGTGTAGGCAGTACCGGATCGGGTGGCGCGCTTAGGCGAGGGACCGGTATGGCGACGCGTGCGGGCGGGGCGTGGTGGTTCGGAGTGCTGCTGGCCGGCGCGTGCGGAGCGGGGGAGGACTGGACCATGCCGGAGATCAAGCTGCCCGATCCGCCGCGGCATCCGTGCGTGGCGTGCACACCGGAAGAGCTGGAACGGCTGCGCGCGGCGTGGAAGGGCGAAGGGCTGCCGCACAAGGCGGTGCTCTGGCGCGTGAACGAAGCCGAGAAGGCGCTGGCGGCGGACCTGGTGTTTCCGCCGCGCGGCGCTCAGCACAATCAGTGGTACCAATGCGAGCCGTGCCAACACTTTCTCGTGAAGGTGAAGGACGGCCACCAGTGCCCGCGCTGCAAGAAGGTGTACACGGGCGCGCCGTACGACGACGTCGTCTTCTACCGGGTGCATGAAGCGAATCTGCGCGGGATGCTGGACGCCGCGTGGGCGCATGCGGTGACGGGCGAGGCGAAGTACTTGGAGTTCGCCAAACGCGTGCTGCTGGGTTACGCCGAACGCTACCGGACCTATCCGTATCACGACAACGCGTGCAAGGAAGGCGCGGCGGCGGCGAAGTCGGGCGGGCATTTGAACGAGCAGACGCTGGGCGAAGCGTCGTGGATGGCCACGCGGATCGCACCGGCCTTCGATTTGATGCACGGCGCGTTGAGCGCCGAAGAGCGCGCGCAGATTCGCGACGGACTGCTGCTGCCGATGCTGAAGAACATCGACAAGCACAAAGCGGGCAAGAGCAATTGGCAGACCTGGCACAACGCCGCGATGATCTGCGGCGGCGCGGCGATGGACGAGGCCGAGTGGGTGCGCAAGGCGCTGGCGCAGGACGGGCAAGGCTTCGCCTGGCAGATGGAGCACTCGGTGACGGCCGAAGGGATGTGGTACGAGAACAGTTGGGGCTACCACTTTTATACGCTTTCGGCGCTGGTGCAGATTGCCGAATGCGCGCGGCGGATCGGGGTGGATGTCTGGAGCCATCCGGCGTTTCGCAAGATGTTCACGCTGCCGGTGCGGTACACGATGCCCGACGGAACGCTGCCGCGCTTCGGCGACGACGTGACCTCCCGCGTCGACGGCGACGAGCGGATGGAAGTGGCGTATCACGCATACCGCGATCCGGCGATCCTGGCGGTGCTGCTGAAGGAGCCGCGCTGGTTTTCGGTGCAGTTGGGGCGCGATACGGAGCAAGCGGCCGAACGTCCGGCGCTGGAGAGCGCGGTCTTTCCCGGCGCGGGGCATGCGATCCTGCGTTCGGGCGAGTTGGCGGGCGTGATGACCTTCGGCCCGTTCGGCGGCTTTCACGGGCATTTCGATAAGTTGAGTTTCGTATTCTTCGGGCACGGCGCGGAGTTGGGCGTCGATCCCGGTCGCGCCAAGAGCCAGGCGTATCGCCTGCCGATCCACGGGAACTGGTACCGCGCGACGGTGAGCCACAACGCCGTGGTGGTGGACGGGAAGTCGCAGGACGGCGCGGGGGGCGAGTTGCTGGGCTTCGCGGCGGGGGAAGGCGTGACGATGGCCGGCGCGCGTTGCGCGAGTGCGTACAAGGGCGTTGCGCAGCGGCGCTGGCTGGCGCTGACGGCGCGGTATCTGCTTGTCTTCGATGCGCTGGAAGCGGACCGGGAGCGGCGCTTCGACTGGTGGTTCCACCATCGCGGCACGCAAGCCGAGTGCGCGGCGGCAGTGGAGGAGGGCGCGCTGCCCAAGGGGTACACGGGCGCCGAGTATTTACGCAAGGTGAAGGCGGGTCGTTCGAACGAAGCGGTGCGCGTACGCTTTTCCGGCTCGGATGTGTCGACCGAATTGCTTTTCGACGTGCATCCTGAAACGAGCGTTCTGATTGGCGACGGGGTAGGCGCGTCGGTGGACGACCGCGTGCCGCTGGCGGCGCTGACGCGCTCGGGAAAACAGGTGCGTTTCGCGGCGGTGCTGGAGCCGCTGAAAGGCGATGCGCCGCGCACGGTAACGGGCGTCGCGTGGGAAGTGCGGGGCGAAGGCTTCGCGGTGACGGTTTCGCGAGGCGCGGAGCAAGATGTTTTCGTGCTGGGTCCGCAGGAGGTGCTCGAAGCGAGTTTGGCCGGAACGCGGGTGCCGTTAAAGCGTTGAAGCCGCCGGCCCAGCGCCGAAGATTTGATCAGCCTCCGTACAACTTCGCGTCAACCCCAGGAAGCATCGTTCGCTCGCTCTGGGGAGCGCAGGCGCGAAATTCGTTGGCCTAGAAATTGCACGCGTACCGCTCGTGAATATTCCCCGGATGATGGTTTGGCTGCGAGTGCTCCTGCTGCCCGTCCTGCTGGCGATGGCGACGGGTCTGGCATGGGAGAGTCCCTCGCAAGCGCGCAAGCCGCGCTTACGCGCCAAGCCCACGGCTCCGCTGAACGCGAATTGGGCGGCGACGTGTTCGAGCGAGACCGAGGATTGCGGCTGCGAGACGGACCTGCCGGATTCGAACGCCGCAAGCGCCGGAGTTGCGCTGCTTACGCGATGCGCCGGACTCTCGCCGCAGCCGTTGGGACGCCGAGTCAGCTTCGATCTGATTCGAGAAAACCGCGGGCCCCCCGCGTACCTCTAGTAGCGCGTTCGCCGGGTGAATGGCCCCGCGCGCTGCGTATCTAATCACCTACCAAACGCTTCAGGCTTGGATTCCGCGCCGCGGTCGGCGCGGATAGGGGACTCGTTCCGCCCCTTCAGGAAACGGAACCGCCGTGCGGCATGAGGCCGCGCGTCACGGGAGGAGATGTCGCCATGCGTACGCTGCGTCGGACTCATAGCGCAGGATTCACGTTGATCGAGCTGCTGGTCGTGGTCGCCATTTTGGTGATCTTGGCGGGGCTGGTGCTGCCGAAGCTGGACAAAGTACAGCTCAAGTCGAACAAGGCGGTGGCCGCTTCGAATATTCACGACGTATCGCGGTACATTCAGACCTACCGCGTGCTCCACAATTTCTACCCGGACCGCTGGGATTCGCTGGTGACGACGGATGCCACGCCGGTGCTGTGGGAAGCCGCGACCGAAGCCGATCCGGGTCTGGAGCCGCAACTGGTGGGCGGGCCGGTGCCGGCGAGTCCGGAGAAGCTGACGACGGCGACCTTCCAGAGCGACGAAGAGATTCGCTCGCTCTCGCGCCTGGGCATCACGACGATGCTGGACCTGGACGGCAGCGCCTCGGGCATTCCCGGGGACCGCTTCACGATTCCGCGCACGATTGCGGACGGCGACACGTACGCGACGATCAATGTGCTGGACGACGACGGGAAGGCCATCGTCGACCGCATCTATCCGGAGAATCGGCTTCCGTCGGGGACTTCGGGCGCCATTCCGTCGGGCAAGAAGCTGCTGGTGGTCGGTGTCGGTCCGCTGAACACGATGATCGGCGACGTGGTCCAGGATACGCCCTTCTATTCGAACACGGATCCGGTGAAGTATTACCATCGCTTCCTGGCCATTTTCGAGTTCAGTACGGGCGGCAGCCGCGCGGAATTGAAGGCGGTGGTGGGCGCGGACGCGGATCGTTTGGACGAGGAGATCAACGACTTCTACGAGTAAGCACCGCCGGCTCGCGCTCCGGCTTGCGCTACGCGTTTGTAGCGCCGGCCGGCGGCGCGGGCGCACGGTTCACCATCCCAAGATCGAACAGGCCGGTAGGGCGGCCAACAGCATGCCCGCGGCCGACGTTTAGGGCCAAAGCGCCGGCCACGGAGCAGGTTGTCAGACCGGCCTGTTCGACTACACAACGCAGCGAGCGTAAAATCCGGAGCCTTAGAGATATAGTACGCACTTGTACGCCGTTATGTGCTCTTATCTGCAACGCCTGAAACCTTCACGCTTCAAAAACTTGCCAGTTCGTGAAAACACCGCGTATGTTGCACTATGTGAGGTTTATGGAGGGCCGTGTATGCAACCGGAGCAGAAACTGGAATCCGAGCACGCTTTCGTGCCGTTGCCTGGTTTTGCGGTAGCGATTCGGCAGCGCGAAAATCTGGTCATCATCGAGCCTAGCCCGGAGTCCGGGTACTACTGGGTCTCTGGGTTTACGGAAGGAAAGGCGTTCTTTGGGCGCGTGGCCGTAGCCGCCGCGGATCTGAAACGAGAATTGCGGCAATCGGCGCCGTTCGCGTTCGGCCCGCGGTGCGAGGTCTGCACGTTCAAGTGCGAGCCTCCGACGCGATCTTGGATGGAGCGAAGCTTGCCGGAGGCCGAACGCTTGTAGCTAGGCGGTCTCGCCTAGGTTTCTTTCGTTCCTGGAGCGCGCTGCGCGCGGCTTGTTGAGTTCACCACCCCTACCTCTCCTTGGCAAGGAGGGGTAACGGCACCGTCAAAGGCAATGGACATAGGTGCTTCCGCTAGGTGAAATACCGGCTTTGCCGCTTTCGGGCGCGGCGAACGCGGCTATTCTTCACGGCGCTCCGTCCACTTCGATCGAGGCGCCGGCATGCAGCGCGTATTCACCCGCGGGTTCAACGCGTTGCTGGTCACGCAGTTCTTCGGCGCGGTCAACGACAACCTTTGGAAGCAGTTCCTGATCCTGCAGGTGACGACCGGCGGCGTGTGGGCCGGGGTGCTGGGCGACGGCGGGCAGGGCATCGTGACGATGCTCTTCACGCTTCCGTTCATCGTCTTCAGCGGCTGGGCGGGGCAGTTCGGCGACCGCAACAGCAAGACGCGCGTGGCCGTCTGGATGAAGATTCTCGAAGTTCCCATCTCGCTCGCTGCGCTCGTGGCGCTGGCCACGCAAAGTTTTTCGCTGGGCCTGGCTTCGCTGATGGTTCTGGCGCTGCAGGCGACCTACTTTGGCCCGGCCAAGTACGGGATGATCCCCGAGATTCTCGAGCGCGACGCGCTGGGGCGCGCCAACGGCACGATCAACATGCTTACCAACGTGGGCATCCTGAGCGGCGAGCTGCTGGGCGGATTCCTGAGCAAGCGCTACCCCGAGCACGATTATGCGCCGGGGTTGATCATGGTGGGGCTCGCCTTGGCGGGGATGATCTCCAGCTTTTTCCTGACGCGCGTGACGGCCCGCGACCCGGGGCTGACGTATTCGCGCACGCCGGTCGGTCCCTACTGGAATGCGCTGGGGTTCATGGGCCGCGACGGGGTGCTGTTGTGGCTGTGCCTGGGCGGCGGACTTTTCTACCAGATCGCGGTGATGACGGTGCTCGCGCTGCCGGATTTCAAGGCGACCCTTTTCATCGACGATCAGGCCGTGGCGCTGCTGGTGGGGCCGCTGATGATCGGGATCGGAGTCGGGAGCGTGCTGGCGGGCTATATGTTCAAGGACGCCGCACGGAATTTGAATTCGGTTCCGCTGGGGGTGGCGGGGATGGCCGCGTGTTACGCGGCGATGGGGCTTCTGCCGCTTCCGGCGGCGGCGGAACCCGGCGGCTTCGGCGATCCCAGTTACGTGAAGCTTCAGGCGATTCTGCTGGTGCTGGGCGGCTTCGCGGGCTGCTTCATCATCCCGTTCCAGTCGATCATCCAGGCGCGCAGCCCCGACAAGCTGGTGGGTCGAATCCTGGGCACCTACAACTTCGTGAACTTCCTGTTCATTGCCGCGGGCGGCGGATGCTACGCGCTGATGCGATCGAAGCTGGGCTGGGATGTCCAGCAATGCCTGCTGGCGCTGGGCGTCTTCACGCTGTTCAGCGTATCGGCGGTGCTCTTCAAACTGCGCGGGCTGGTCTTCGTGCGCGGCAGCGGCGCGGTTCCGCCGCCGCCGGAAGCGTGAGAGGCATCATCCCGCCGCGCGCGCCGCATCCTTGCCTTGATCCCTGATTTCGCTTGCATGCGCCCGGATGCGTTCGACCGAGGCGACGAACGCTTCCAAGAGCGGACGAGAGAGCAGCGCGGTGTGCCCAAGCGTGAGCTGCGTTTCGGCGCAGATCCGGTCGGCGTTCGGGGTGCTCGTGCGTGCGTAGATCAGTCGCCCGCGCTCGTCTTTCATCTGCGCGAAGACCGGATTGCGCTGGATCGCGCGGCCGTAGGCTTGGCTGACCGGGAGCCCTTCGGCTTGCAGCGCCTGGAAGAAGCGCGCCTTGGTGAGCCCGCCGAATGCTCGGGCGTCGTAGCGCATCAGGTAGAAGTAGTAGCCGCGGCGGGTGATGCGCGGATCGCGTTTGAGCGGCAGCAGGCCGCCGAGCTGTTCGAGCCGTTTGCTCAACCAGGCGCCGTTGCGCTGCTTGATCAAGGTCAGCTTCTTCACGCGCTTGAGCTGTTCGTTCAGGATCGCGCCTTGCCATTCGGTGAGGCGGAGGTTCCAGGCGACGCGGTGGAAGTCGTAGAAGCCCTGATCTTCGAGCCGGCCGAGGTGATGGTAGCTGTAGAGCTTTTCGGCGAGGACATCGCTGTTGGAGATCACGGCGCCGCCTTCGCCGGCGGTGAGCGCCTTGCTTTGCTGGAAGCTGAAGCAGCCCGCGTCGCCCCAGGATCCGGCTCCGCGGCCGCGCCACTGGCTGCCTTGCGCGTGCGCGCAGTCTTCGATGAGCAGGAGTTTATGCTTCTTCGCGAGCTTCGTGAAACGGTCCATGTCGGCGCAGTAGCCGCCGTAGTGGACGACGACGATGGCTTTCGTGCGCGGCGTGATGGCGGCTTCGACGCTGGCCGGATCGGTCTGGTAGGTTTCGGGATCGGCGTCGGCGAAGACTGCGCGTGCGCCGATGAGCGGAACGGCCGTGGCGGTGGCGACGAAGGAGAGCGCGGGGACGATCACCTCGTCGCCGGCTTCGACGCCGCCGGCTTTCAGAGCCAATTCCAGCGCGGCGGTCCCGTTGCTGACGCAGAGGGCGTGTTTCGCGCCCTGCCACTTGGCGAAGGCGCGCTCGAAGCGTCCGGTCACGCTTTGCGCCATCTGCTGCCGCGTCCCTCCACGCCACCATTGGCCGCTATCGAGCACTTCCAGGATCGCTTTGCGTTCGGGCTCGCCGCGCGGGGGCCAGGTGACACGCATGGCGGGCGTGACCAAGGGCTTGCCGCCAAGGAGAGCGGGTTTGGAGCGAACGAGCGGGGCGGCGGGGCGGGGCATGCGTGCGGTCTCCGGGTTGAACGGTCGGCTTCCACTTGATGGAAGATACCGCCGGAGCGGCTGCACTTTCTTTGGAATCGGGGGGGTGCTTTTGACGGATTTTATGGACCGTGAGCCTACGGCCGCTTGAAACGGTACAGGTGTACTTCCAAGGGCTTAAAGTCGTCCTTAAAGGCGCCGGCCTGGGCCTGGATCGAACGGTTTTCGTCGAGGACTTCGATGTTCGTGCCGGCCGCGAGTCCTTCCACGCTCAGGGTGGCGCTGCCCGCGCGATAGGCGGCTTTGACGTCGTCCTTGCGCGCGCCGAGATCCTGCATGTCCAGATTGTTCGCGAAGAGGTAGACCCATCCGCCGTGCTCGCGCAGCAAGATTTCCCCGGGCTGCTTGGAATCGAAAGCGATGGAGGCCTTGCGCGCAACCGGATCCGACAGAAGCACCGGTCCCAGCCGGCCGAGTTGTTCGTTGGTGCGTTTCAGTTCGGCCTGCATGGCATCGCCGGGGGCGAACTCGTTGAACGACGGCCGCCACGCGTGCGTGAAGTAGCCGATGCCGGTGGCGCCGCGGATGACGGCCATCCAGACTTCGGCGCGGGTGATCTCGGGCGTGACGTCCTTCTGGCGCTCGTAGGTGATCCACTTGCTGCCCTTGCTGGTTTCGATCCAGGCCCAGACGGGCTTGGCGGTTCCGCCCAGCGCGCGCAGTTCGCTCACGCCCTCGGCGACCCAGATCAGGCGGTCGTCGCGGTTCTGCTGGTAGATCGGGTAAATGTCGAAGCAGAGGATATCGGCGGATTTCGCGGCGGCGGCGTAGTAGGCTTGGACATCTGGCTTTTTACCGAAGAATTCCTGCATGAAATCGGCGGTGAAATTCAGGAACACCGGACGGCTCGGATCCTGTTCGCGGATGGTCTTGTACCACCCGGCGATCTCTTCCACCGCGACTTTGGGCTTGCCTTTGCCGATGCCCATATCGGGCTCGTCGCGCAAGGCGTATCCGAGCAGGGCGGGGTGGCCTTTGATTCCTGAATCGAAGGCGCTGGCATGGACCAGCGCGAGACCACCGGCGGCCTGCGCGGCTTCCAGCGCTTCCTTCGCAGTCTTGCCGCTTCCGCAAAAGGTATTGAAGCCCAGGTCTTTCAGCTTTTGGAACCGGGACGTGGCCTGTGCCCAGGACATAATCGGAAAATACGGCTGTCCGTTCACGCGCAGTTCGCGCTGCGCTCCGATCTCCACCGTTTTGACCGCTTCGGCGGAAAGGAGTGCTTGGGAGAGGCAGCATATGGCAAGCGGCAGCAGCGAGACGAAGCGGCTCATGATGTACGATCCTCGCGAGTGACGGTTTACGATTCTCTTCCGATCACAGGGTAATAGGGCGCCAAAATCTCGGCCTGTTCCGACCAAGCCGGCTCCTTCGCGGTTTCGATCACGTGGATGCCGGGCCAATCGGCCCAATGTTCGATGGTGCGGCCGGGGTAGGCGCCCAGGAGCCGGTTGGTAGGGACGTACGCCAGACAAGCAAAGCTGCTCATGCCGCGCTCGCAGAGCTTTTGCCAGCCGAAATTCGGATAGTGCCGGTACTCGAGGGGCAGATCCTCCTTGGCGTAGCGTTTGGCCAGCGGACCCACGAGGATATCCACATCCGCGCCGTCGTCTCGAAACCATGCGCGCGCGGCTTCGTAAGCGTTGAGCGGAACGCCGCGGCGTTCGAGGGAATAGTTGAGCGTGGGATCCCAGAGCACCCACTTGGCGTATTCGACCGACCAAAGTTCGACGATGTTGTGGTTACTCACGCGGCCGGGGTAATCGGCGCGGCGCAGGCTGATTACGCGGGCGTGCCAGCCCAAGGCCGTGGCCGCGGCGCACATCACGATGGCGTAATGCGCGCAATAAAAGGTGTGCCCCGCGGCACAGTGTTCGAGGATCTCCAGCGCGTCTTCGGTCTTCGCCGAGGGCCGGCCGAACATGCGGAAGCGTTCGTAGGTCCAGTCGCTCAGGAGCCGCAGCTTTTCGAGCTCGCCGCAACCGGGCGCGATCACGGCATCCAGCGCGTAGCGTTCCAGAAGCTGCGCCAAGCGCGGCGCGCCGGGGTCCTCGAACTCGAAGGCGGAGACGAAAGCCTTCTGTTCGGGCGTACGTGGCGCGGGCTCGAAACGAACCGCGCGCTTGCGCGTTTCCATGGAGGCGCTCGAATGCATCATTCACCCGCCTTGCCGGAGGCATCCGGCTTCAGGTTGCGGTATTTACTCCACATTTCTTCGACGAATTTATCCCAGCATTGGCGCTGGCGCGACCAGTCGGCGGTGAAGTCCCTGCCGCGGCCCTTCTTGATTTCTTCCAGCGCCTGGGTGTCGTCCTCGGTCATCCAGCGGTCGACGTAATCGAAGAAGGCGGCGTGATCCCATTGCGGCTGGGCCTTAAGAAGCCGCAACGCCAGGGCCTGGCCGACCCAGGCGAGGCTGGTGCAGCAGCGCCGGTAGCTTTCGCCCAGATCGCCGGGCCACTGTGCGGGGGGCAGATGTTCGTAACGTCCCCAGTCGGGCTTGCCGGGCACGCCGTCCTTGCCGACGTGGCCGGCGTAGACGGCTTTCGCGCCGGTCCAGCCTTCGTCGTACATCGTCTGCATGTCTTCGCCGAAGCGCAGGTTGGGGAATGTCTTGTTGGGCTGCGCCATTTCGGCATCGCCCAGCAGGATGCCGGCGAAAACCAGAGGGAGCTTTCGGCCGCTGCCGTGCCCGCCGTGAGCCGGCCAGCCGCCGTATCCGGCGCGCGCGATGCCCCACAGGTCGATGCCGCGCTGGATAAAGCCGATCAGGAGCGGTTCTTTTTCGGCGGGCTTGAAATCGGAGCAGAGCAGCAGCGCGCCCATGCCCGCGGCACGTCCGAGCTCCCGTCCGTACTGCGGCTGGTAAAGCGCAGGCGCATCGAAGCTGAAGAAGCAGACGTCCAGCCACGGCCGCGCATACAGCTTGGCGAAGTCTTCGATCTTCGGTGCGGAGGGCGTGCGCTCCAATGTTGGAAGCAGGTTGCGCTTCAGGTCGCGCGCGAAATACAGCTTCTGGCCGCGATCGCAGTACGAAGGCCGGAAAGCGTCGGCTGGGGCGGGTTCCTTGAGGCAGGTGAGGATCGAAACGCTGCCCACGGGACTGATGTTTTTGTCGCTCTCGCGCAGCGGGCTGGGCAGCGAGCGGATTTCGGTGCTGATGGAGGAGATGAGCGCATCGCCGGGTTTGAGCGCGATGGGGAGCTTGGCGCGCAGTTTCAGGCCTTTCTCGCCGCGGCCTTGTTCGACGCGGCTGTCGAAGGGGCTCGCGCCGGCGCTGTATGCGTCGGCCGGCAGATTGAGCGCGGAATTGTTGCGCTCGTCGGTGGGCGCCGGATCGATTTTGACGACCGTCGCGGCTCCCACGACGTACCAGTCGCCGGTGACGAAGCGCCCGACTCGCGCGGGCTGTTCGAAGGTCCAGGTGATCCCGTCCTTTTCGATCGAAGCGCGCTGCTCCAGGGTTTCGAGTTTGGGCGCCTCCGGAGCGGCATCGGACGCGTTTCCCAGGCCCGGCCAGGCCAAGGCCAGGAGCAAAGGCAATACGGTGCGCTGAGCGTTCATACGAAGCCCTTCCTTTCGCTTGGATTTAGGTCCGCGACTATCCGGCTATTTCGCTGCCGGTTCGGCAGGCAGATTCTTGAATTCGGGCGGCGTCTTGGGCGGAACGTAACCCGCGCCTTCGACGTTGAACTCCAAATCCTTTAGCCACGCGGCGTGCTCCGAGTTCGCCCGGAAGCGCTCGCCGACTTCCTTGTGTACCTGCTTGCCGCCCAGCGCCTTCGGGCGGCCGACGTACTTGCCTTCGAGGTAGCCGGAGGCCACGATGCCGCCTTGCCAGCCGTGATTGGCGTTCTTGACGCGTTCTTCCTGCCGCGCGCCTTCGAAGCAGAACTTCGCGATGCGATCGTCGAACGGGGCGAGGGACCCGCACATGTACGCGCCCTGCATGTATTTTTCGGAGGTGGTGCCGTCGCAGCGGGCCCACTTGGGATTCTCGAAGTCGCCGTTCCAGGCCTTTTCCGTCTGCGTTTTGACGAAGCGCTTCATGTCTTCGGCATCGAAGACAAGGCCGTGATGGTGCAGGAGGACGGCAAGGGTGAGCGAAGCGCTATAGTAGCCGCCCTTATGCTCAACGCCGATCCAGTGCTTCCACTTGGCCGCATCGGCGGTGTCGATGTCCCAGGCGCCGGCAGGATCCCAGTAATTCCAGGCGTACGCACCATCCTTGATCGAGAGGCAATGCTTGAAGCGCACGCCGAGCTTAATGGCCTTCTTAAGGTACTCGGCGTTGCCGGTGACGCGGTGCAGCGCCAGGAGCCCGGCGGTGATGATCTCGTGTTTGTTGTGCGGCTGAGTGAGCAGCGCCTTGGTCGCCCGCAATTCCGGATTGCCGCGGTAGATCGCGCCGGTCGCGCCCAAGTCCACGTAGCTGCCGCGCGCTTCCCATTTCTTGACCAGGTGGTTTTCCATCAGGTCGAGGTAAGCCGCGCGTTCCTTGGCGAATTTTTCCTTGAGCGCGGGTTCGGCGTCGATCGTTTCGATGAATTCGCTCAGGACCTTGACCGCGCTGAAGCTGGTGATGATGACATCCAGCGCGAGGTCGGGCTGATCGGGGTTTTGGAAGATGGGGAGCGGCTTGCCGTACCAGCCTTTGAAGCCTTTGGCGTCTTGGGTCAGCGCGGTTTGAAGGTTCGCGAAACAGGCGACGAACTGGTCGAGGTACTTCGCGTCGCCGGTGAGGTGGTAGGCCGTGAGCGGCATTTTCTGATGCTTGAGCACGATCCAGCAATAGCTTTCGGAGTCCTTGGCGGCTTGCGTCTTGGCGTATTCGGGCGTAAGGGTTTCGGTGACTTTGGCCGTGTGCTGCAGGAACCCGGCGAGCACCTGGCGATCTTTCTCGTCGTCGATCTTCGGCGCGTCGTACGCGTGCAACGCGGGAAGGGAAAAGGCAAGCAGCAGCGCGAGCGGTCGCATAGTTCAGGCTCCTTGTGCGGCGGGCGAGTAAGCGGCTTCCAGTGCCGAGCGGCCGGCGGCCAGCAGCGGGGCTTCGATGTCTTCGGAGATCGCGCCTTTAGGTTCGTATCCGCCTTCGCGGTAAGCGCTGTCCGTGAATAGATAGCCCAGGTTGTCGTTCGCGTAGGTGACCACGAAGGTATGCCGGAAGGGGCTCTGGTTCTCCAAGGCCACGCCGAGTTCGGCGAAGAGTTCTCCCGGAGCCGTGACGAACGCGAGGTCGCCGATCTTCAGCGCCTGGATTTCGCTGGCGAGGGTCTGTCCGTCGCTGCTGTCCTTGGCCCGCGCGCTGTAGTTGGCGCGCGCTTCGGGCCCCAGCTTCAGGTTCAGCGAGACGCGCACGTGCCCGAAGGCGTTTCCTTCCAGCGGGCGCGCGAAGGGCAGGGCCGCGGCGATTTCCTCGGCCAGCGCTTCGCCCATGGGGCGCGCGCGTTCGGGGTCGTCGTGCAGCGGGTCGCGGGGATTGATCTGCGCCGCCGCGTTGGTGAGGTGGAGACAGGCCGCGCCGGTCTGCGCCTCCAGCTTGCGCACGAGGTAGCCGGGGTAATCGGCGCTGACTTGGGTGTTTCCTCCGCCCAGCACCACCGGATGGCAGCCGTAGGTATTCAGGATCACGTGAGGTTTGCCGTCGGAGAGGCGTTCGAAGACGGCGAAACGCAGATTCGAATTGCAGTAGCCGGGGTGCCGGCCTTGCGGATCGCGCCAGACGTTCGTGGCCTTTCCGGCTTTATCCACGACGCGGCGATTCATGCCCCACTTGGCTTCGGTGAGTCCCACACGCGCGGTCACGTCGGCGCGGTTGCTCCAGGCCTCGCGGATCAGCGGTTCGATCTGGGCCAGGACGTGCGTTCGGTAGGCGCGGTCGGGTTGCGCATCCATGTTGCCTTTGCGGAAGGGCATCAAGGTCGGAGCCGAATGGGTGTGCGTGGCCGCCACCAGGATCGCTTCGCGGGGCAAGCCCGGCGCGGCGGCGGCGGCAAGCGCGCGAATCTCGGCCACGAGGTCGGGACTTACGCCCAGCGTATCCAGGACCACGACGGCCGAGGCCGGCGTCCCGGAACCGGCGGGACCGAAGAGCGCCGCCCGGACGCACAGGTCCAGCCCGATGCCCGTGTTCGGGCGGTCGGAGGGGTACCCGATCAGCGGCGCGCCCAAAGGCGGATTGATCGTCCGCATCGCGGCGCCAACCTGAAGCGGGGAAGGGGAGCGGGCCATGCGAAACCTCCACTCGGGAACCGGCAAAGCGTGCCTATACCAGTAGATACCCCACCGAATTGGCCCCGGATTCGGAGCCCTTCGGAAACTCTTGACCGATTTTACGGTTCCCCGGCCTGCTTGAGGCCGCCCGCTTGGGCTTTTTGCCGGTAATCCCGCGCCGAGAGCCCCGTATGGCGCTTGAAGAGGCGGCTGAAGTACGAAGCCGAGTGAATCCCCACGCGCCGTGCGATGCCCAAGATGGAATGCTCGCTCTCACGCAGGAGGCGCATCGCTTCTTCGAGCCGCACTTGCTGGAGGTACTCGAAGACCGTGACGCCGGAGGCCTGGGTGAACAACGAGCTGAAGTAATTGGGGCTCAAGTAGACTTCCCGGGCGATCTGTTCGAGGGAGAGGTCCTCCGAAAAGTGGCTTTGGATGAACGATTTGGCCACATCGATGACGTTGCGGCGCGAGTCTTCGGGGCTTTGGCCGAGGCCGTGTGTGTCAAGGTGCCGAACGATGCGCACCAACCCTTCGGCCATGCGCGCTCGCACGAGCGTAAACCAGAGCGGCCCGCGCGAGGTAGATTCTTCGACCGCGCCTTCGAAGAAACGCGCGATCGCGCCGCTGGGCGCAACCGTCGCTCCGCGCACCAACTGAAAGCGGTTGCCGCGGCTGTAGCTGCTCCCGTGAATCGCGATGCGGTCGGTGGCGATGCGCAGCCAGATGAGGTGATAGGCTTGGTGCAAGCTGGCCAGTCGTTCGAGGTGCGGGACGTGGGGCGGGACCAGGGCGGCTTCGCCTTCGGCCAGAATATAGCGCTGCCCGCCGAGCACCAATTCGGCGCGGCCCGAAAACCCAAAGACGACTTCCAGCGTCGCGTGTCCGCCGTAGCCGAACGAAGCATCGGGCAGATCGGCGCCCGCCGGCTCGCCGGCTCCCGCGGCCGGTTCGGGCGGCCACGGCCCCACGGCGGGCTTACCGGCTTGATCGGGAAGGATCAGCTCGGTGCGCGTCAAGCCTTCGATCGAGGGCAGCAGGTTGTTGCGCAGAATCGCGATGAGGGGCTGGGACATACGGTTCGCTCCACGCAGCAGTCATACCCTAAGTTAGCGATCGTGCTACGGCGGTGCGGCATAAGGGCGGGATGGTCCGCACAGGTGCTTCACTCGTGCGGCGCATTCCCATACTCCATGTGTACTTCCGCCTGCGCACCGTGATAAACGTGGGGTAAAGTGTCAGGAATGGATGCGCAACTCCAGGGACGCCGCCTCGGGGATTACGAGCTGCTGGAACTGATCGGCACGGGCGCCATGGGTGCGGTGTACCGCGCCCGGCAGACCTCGCTGGACCGATTGGTCGCCTTGAAGCTCCTCAAGCCCGAACTGGCTCGAGACCCCGCCTTTGTCGCCCGCTTCCAGCGCGAAGCGCGCGCGACGGCGCGGTTGAGTCACCCGCATATCGTCGCCGGCATCGATGTCGGCTGCGACGAGGGGATGCATTTTTTCGCGATGGAGTTCGTGGAAGGCCAGACGCTCAGGCAGCTCATGGAGCGCTTTAAGAAACTTCCTGAAAAGGAGCTCGCACGCATCGGCGCGGCCATGGCCGATGCTTTGGCCCATGCGCACCGCTACGGGATCGTGCATCGCGACGTGAAGCCCGAGAATATCCTGCTCGACTCCGCCGGCGTGCCGAAGCTGCTGGACCTGGGGCTTTCGCGCATCGAGCGCGGCGAGGATTCGGATCTGACGCAGACGGGCACGGCGGTCGGTACGCCGCATTACATGGCGCCCGAGCAGGCCCGCGGCGCGAAGGATCTGGACGGACGCTGCGACGCCTACGCGCTGGGCTGCACGCTGTACCACGCCGCCACCGGGCGCACGCCGTTCGAGGGGCCCACCGGTGCGGTGGTGATGAGCAAGCGCCTCACCGAGACGATGCCGCATCCGCAAACGGTTCGCGCGGAATTGAGCGACGGTTTTTGCTCGCTGCTGGAACAGCTTACGGCGCGCGAACGCGACGACCGGCCGGCCGACCTGCGCACGATCGCGCGCGAATTCGCGGCGCTGGCGGCGGGGCAGAGCGTGGATTCGAAAGCCTTGGCGGCGGGCAAAAGCAGCTTTGGGCTGCTGCCGGCGCAAGGGAAGCGCACGCGCGGACCGATCCGGCGCGACCGGCGCATCGGCGATACGACGCGGCCGGGACCGGCCGTTCGCGCGGCCTTCAGCGTGCTGCCGATATTCATCGCCGCTTTCGCGGTGCTGGCCGTGGGTGTGGCGTGGGTGATCATTCAGCGCAATCCCGGCCCGTCCAAACCCCAAACCGAACCGCTTCCGGCCCCGGTGGCCGCTCCGGTTGCGTCGGCTGTGCCGCCTCCCACCCCGGTCAATCAAGCCACACCCGCCGAGACGGCCAGTCTCCCATCTGCCGAGCCGGCGGCCAAGACGCATGAGCCGGAGGACGAGGCACCGCCGGTGGCCATGCCGATTGTCACGCGCCAATCCAGCGTGGGGGCATTGCTCCCCATTTTTAACGGCCAGGATTTGGCCGGCTGGAGCACCGAAGTACCGCGCTGGCGGGTGGAGCAGGGCGCGATCGTCGGGGAAGGCGCGGAGCAGAACGCATATTTGCAATCGCGCCGCGCCCTGCCGGAGTGTTTCGAACTGCGCGTATCGGTCGACCACCAGGGCGGGGCGTATCATTTCGGATGGTCGCCGTTCAATTCGGCGACGGCCCCCAGCGTCTTTTTGAAGCACGGGCAGAAAGGTACGGTCGAGTTGTACCGGTACTTGCCCGGCCAGCCCAACCGAGTTTACGAAACCGTCAACGCCGATCCGGCCAAGCCGCATGCATGGCGCATCGAAGTCGCTGGCACGACGGTACGGGTCTACATGAGCGAAATGTTGGTGCTGCGCACCGATGAGGCGGAAAAGTGCGATGCGAAAGGCTGGAACCTGCATTTATTCGCGTCGAAGCAGAGCAAAATCGCGTATCGAGGTCTTGAAGTGCGCACCTTACTGAAACCGTAGGCACTCCCGCCCAAGGCCATAGACGGTTAAGTGCCTGGCGCATTCCCCACGCTGCCGCCCGACCAGAGTTCGCCCGGCAAATAGGTGCGCTCCGGAACCGGCTCGCCGCGCCACATGCGGTCGAGGATGCGGAATGCGGCCTCGCCCATCTCCAGCAGCGGGTAACGCATCGTGGTGAGCGGCGGATCGACGCGCATCGCCGCCGCCTGCCCGCCGTTGGCCACGATAGACAGGTCTTCGGGCACGCGGCGCCCCGCCGCACGCGCGCCGGCATAAAGTCCTGCCGCGCCCTGATCGAAGAACACATAAACGGCCGTCACGTCCGGGTGCTCGCGCAGCACGCGCTGAATCAAGTCGCGGCTGCTCGCATCGCCGGCGTCGTTGAGGTCCAGGTATTCCAGCGCCGGGTCGTAGCATCCGGCGGCAGTGAGCGCCTCGCGGTAGCCTTGGCGCTGTCCGGTCGCACTGGGAATCGAGCGGTTCGTGCCGAGCACCGCGATGCGCCGGTGCCCGCGGCGCAGGAGATCTTCCATCAGGCCGTAGGCCATGCCGTAGGTGTCCATCAGCACGCGCGGTGCGCGTAAGCCGTTGGGATCGCGATTCACCAGCACCCACGGGATACCCAGTTCGTCGAGCGGCGCGAGCTTTTCGGCGGTGTGGTCGCGGTGCGTGACCACCACCAAGCCCCCGCAACTGCGCACTTCCTGGTTATTGCGCACAAAGTCCGCCAAACCGTCGATGCCGATGCCTCCGAATTGCTTGATCTCCACGATGCTGGTGGCCGCGCGGCTTAGACCCATGAGCGCCGGGCTGTACATGATGTCGCCGGCCAGACTTTTGTACTCGATGAAGAGCGTGCCGAAGACGGCCGGACGCGCGGCGACCACCGGACCGCGCACGGTGGAGGACGATGCGCCGCGATGGAGCCGCTTGCGCCGCGCGCGCGGCCGGTAGCCCAACCGTTGCGCCGTCGCCCAGACGCGCTGCGCGGTCTCGGATTGGATTCGGAATTCCGCCGAACGCCCAGACAGCACGAGACTTACCGTAGGCTGCGAAACCCCGGCTTCCTTTGCGATCTGGGTCATGGTGATGCGTTTGGGCTTCTCGGGTGCGGCGTCGGGGCGCGAAACCGGAGGCATATCCATCTCCAATATTGCTAATACTTAATACCCTGATGGGAGGTCGGTTTGCGCCAAG
The DNA here is from genome assembly GCA_015075375.1 of Planctomycetota bacterium. Taxonomy (GTDB): domain Bacteria; phylum Planctomycetota; class SZUA-567; order H5-PLA8; family H5-PLA8; genus H5-PLA8. Next base: position 301,997 of record JABTUM010000002.1, read on the forward strand.
AAAACGAAAAACTTTAGCGGAATGGGCGAGCGCGTGGTTCCTGGCAGCCGCTGGAAATTCGGGATACCTTCAGCATACTCGGGATCGATTTCCGATCGGGAAAGGGTGCTTCGCCATGGCCAAATCGGGCAAGAAGAAACCGGCCGTACGCAAGAAGTCCGCAAGCCTGGGTGGCGTACGCAAAGGCGGCACTACGGTTCAGGTGACCAATTCCGGGCTGGAGGTTTGGCTCTACGACGACGCCAACCTTGCGTCGATTCGCGGCGCGAAGGGCTCCGACAAGGGCTTTGGCGGTATGCCGCCGGGTTTCGAAGCAAAGACCCAGCAAGGCCTGATCGTCGGGTACAGCCTGTATCAGGACGACGAGGTCCATCTGGCCGTTTTCGTCGGCAAGCCGTTTTCGGAAAAGGAGAGCTCCGCCGCGCGCTGGCTCGAACCGCAGACCGCGTTTCTGCGCCTGCCGTCCGGTACGCTTTGCATCGAATCCAACGACGCCAGCCGTGTGGGGCCGGAGTACCTGAAAGAGCACGCCGCCGAAGGCGGGCGCGTTCAGGTGCCGCCCGGCGATTACCGCCTCACGCTCTACCGCATCGACCACGAAGCACTCGACCGGGAAGGCTTGGCGTGGGAAGGGCCGCAAGAGGTCATCGTCCTGACCCCGGGCGGGAGCCCGAAGGATGCCGCCGCTGAGCTGTTGCCGTTCCAGCATCGGCGCGACACAAGCTGGGTGGGGCGCTACAAGATCGACGGCCGCCGCGCCGAAGCGCTCGCTTGGTTCGACGACTACTGGGATACCTACATTCTGAACTTGGACGCCCCCGCGCTCGAGAAGCTGGGCCTAAAGCCGGGCGGTTACGTACGGACCCATGTTCCGGCGGCGGGTCTCACGCTCGTCAGTTCGTTTGCCGCATCCTGGGACGATGCGCGCCGCTTGCCGCCTCCCGCAGGCATGGAATTGGATGAGTACGGGTATGCGGCGCTTACCAATATGAGCGAATGGGACGGCGCCGAAGCGTTTTTCGGCCGCCGCGACGCCACCAAAACGCGGGTTGAAGACAAGCACCACCACATCTGGCTGCCGGCTGTCGTAGAGGTGCTGGACGTGCGTCCGCAGGAGCGCCTGGGACCGGAGTTGGCGCCGGCGCAACTCGAGAAGAAGACCTATTACGACGCCGGATTTCTAGGCATGGTGCTTTCCGAGGTCCTTCCGGAAGTGGCGGACCTTGAGGAACTTCCGCTGCCCGCGGCGCTTAAGCGCCTGGACAAGAAGCTCGACAAGATGGGGCTGCAGGCACAAGGTGACCGATGCTGGGAAGAACGCCGCGGTGCGCTCACGGTGGAATCGTGCGTTCGCTTTTACACCGGACTTTCCAACGCCTTTGCCGTGGCCTGGGCGGGGGAAGGCATCTTCCATCTGATCTTTCTCAGCGAGTTGGAGGATCGAACCTGGATTCTTACCGGTTTAGCAGACGATTTGGAGCGCTTCATCAAGAAACGCGGGCCCAACGGGCTCTACCTGCCCAATCCCCTGGTACAGTTCGAAGCGATAGATGAGCCGCTGGCTAAAATTTTCTCGGCGCATAAGGCCGCACTCAAGAAGGCGGCGTCCAAGGCAGTTACCGCTCCGGTAAAGGTGGAGGAATGCGTGGCTGCGTTCGAGCGTTTTCGGAAAGCGGCGTTCGAGTAAAGCCAGGGCCGCCAGAGCGGCTACAGCAGGCCGCGGTCGAAGTTGGCGCAGTGGCCTTGCGGCACATTCTTTCCGGCGCGGATCTGGCGCCAACGAGCGCGCAACTCGGCGGACTCGTACGCGCGGTATACGAACTCAGCGCGCAGGTTTCGTGCGCCGGCGGCGGCCAAATCCTTCAATCGCGGCGAGAGACAGTACGCGCCTTCGCTGAGCACGATGGTCCGGCAGTGGTAATCCAGCGCCAAGAATCGTTCGCCGAAGCTGCTCGTGAGCGCCATCTGTTCGAAGCGGCAATTCGCTTTGCCCGGGCAGCCGCCGATTAGATTGGCGTACGCGCAGCTCTCCGCCAAAAAGAGCGGCGTGTCCTGGTGCACGATCACGGTGGCCTGTTCGGCGAATTCGCCCAGCAGCGAGCGCAGATTCTCCAAACCGTCCTCGGGCGAACAGACAAAGCGCGCGGCGCCCATCTCGGCCAATTGCTGTGCGGCCAGCCGGTTGATCGCGTACAGCGACCAGTCCGCGGCCAGATCCAGGCCCGCCGCTCGGACGGCAGCGGCGTCCGGGGGCACGCCCAGGAACGTCCAGCCCGAGACATTGGCAAGTTCCCATTTCGTCCAGCCGGCAGCGCGGAGCTTCTCGATCTTGTGTACGAGTTGCCGCTCTTCCCACTTTCGCGTCAGCGCAGGCAGCGCCAGACGGATGCGCTCGCGGCCCAAGCGTGCGGAAAGCGCCTCCAGTTGGGGCTCCAGCGCCGCCAGTCCGTCGCGGGCGATGTCCACCACCAGCTCGTCGAGGCCTTCGAAGTCCGCGTCTTCCAAAGCATCCAGCGCGCCGATGTGATCGGTTTTCAACGCCCAAGCAAACGCGGATCGCTCGCCCGTGGTCTTCTTGGCGCGCGGCTCGGTTTCGGCCCACAGCGTATCCAGGCGCCGCTTGCCGCGGGCTTGGAGTTCCGCTTCGGCTCGCGCGCAGAGTTCGCGGCGCAGCGCGTTGAGTTTAGATGCGGGTACGAAGAGCCCGTTCGGGTTGCGCAGATTAAGTTCCGCCAGCTCGAAGCGTGTCTCGCCCAGCTTTTCGAAAGCCTGCCGCACCGCCTTTTCGGTGCCTGCCGCATCGCGCGCCGCCTCAAACGGGCCGGGCAGCGTCTCGCGGACCTCAACGGCTTCCTCTCGCTCGTGCCGGGCCGGTACGCGCAGCACCGCCGCCATTGCCTCGCGCGCCAGGGTCAGCTCAACGCTCACATCGCGCCGAGAGCGGAACTTGCTGGGATTGGGCCGGTCGAAGGCAAAACGGCGCTTCACGTCCTGCGAGCTGGAGCAGTAGACGGCCGCGCCTTGCGGGAGCGGCGGATGGTCTTCGGGCAGCTTGACCTCCACGTAGCTTCCGGCCGGGGCCTCGTACGCGCGTTCGGAGTTGTCGCGGCCGTCCAGGACGCGTAGCTCTTCGACGGCAAAGCCGAACGGCCGGCCAAGCGTCGGCAGATCGATTTGCAATCCGTCGTGCCGCTCGAGTGCTCGATTGGAGCGGAAGCGCAGCCACGGCTGTCCGTGGCGGTCGTTAACCACCTGATCGACTTCGCCCACCGGCGTCCCGCGGTGGCCCACGGTATCGCGGTCAGCCACCTCTTTGTCGCGGTGCGACTGCACGAACAGGCGTGTCCACGGCCGGCTGAAGACGGTCTGGAGGTCGGCCTCGCGCGCCGCGCGTTCGTCGGGCGCGATCGAACCGTCCAGCAGGCCGCGGTAATAATCGGTGGTGGTGGCGACGTAGAGCGGGCTTTTCTTGCGCCCTTCGATCTTGAAGCAGCTCACGCCGGCCGCCTGCAACGCGGGCAGATGGTCGGGCAACGCCAGATCCTTCATGCTGAACGGAAAGCCGTTGCCGGGATCTCGCTTCGTCGGCGCTCCGTCGCGCAGCGTTTCGGGAGCGCCTTCGACGGTGTAGCTGTCGCGGCACGTGTACGCGCACTTGCCGCGGTTGCCGCTGCGGCCCACCTGCTGCGAGCTGAACAGGCACAGGCCGCTGTAGCTGTAGCAAAGCGCACCGTGGACGAAGACTTCCGTCTCCACTCCGGAGGTGGCCGTGATCTCGTTCACTTCCTCGAAGGTCAGCTCGCGCGCCAGGACTACGCGCGCGAAGCCCATGGCGCGCAGCGCTTCGGCGCCCGCGCGGTTATGCACCGCCATCTGCGTGCTGCCGTGGAGTTCGAGCGCAGGGAAATGCTTGCGCAGCAGGCCGTAGACGCCGAGATCCTGCAGGATCACCGCGTCGACGCCGATGTCTTCCAGCGCCGCGACGGTATCCACCAGTTCACGGAGTTCGTGCTGCAGGATCAGCGTGTTCAGCGTCACGAAGACGCGCCGCCGGGGAGTCAGGCTGTGCGCGAAGGCGGTGATGACATCCAACTCTTCGAGCGTGAAATTTTGCGCTTCGGCGCGCGCCGAGAATTTCTGAAGCCCCAAGTAAATCGCGTCGGCCCCGTAATAAAAGGCGGCGCACGCCGCGTCGAACCCGCCGGCCGGCGCGAGCAGTTCCGCGGGACGGGCAGGCGCCTGCCCGGGAAGGAGCGGCACCGAAAGCGGCGCCTCCGGCGAGTGCAGGTTGTATTCGCCCTGCGGGCCTTCCGGTTCGGGCGCGGCTTCCGCCGCGGGCAAAGGCGAAGCGACGGCGTAGCCCTGCCAGCTTGGGCGCAGCGATGACGATGGGGTGGGGGTATGGCTCATGCGGCGAGTCCGTCCTCGAACGTACGCGGCCAGTATACCGGAAAGCCCGGCCCGCTGGCGCATATAAAGGAAGATGCCGGGACGCGCTACGCGCCTCGGCCTCCGGTACTCGGGCGGACCGAATGCGGACTACTGCTGTTCGGGCGGGAAGATGCTGATCTCCACGCGGCGGTTGAGCGTGTGGTTGTCCGGCTGGTTCGGATCGAATGCTTTTTCCCAGCCGACGCCCTTCACGATGAACTTGTTCGGGTCGAACTTGAACTTTTCGATCAGCGCCTGCTTGATCGAGTTGGCGCGGTCGAGACTGAGGCGCCTCACCGCGTCCTCGGGAACTTTGCCGCGCATGCTCGAGTCGGTGTGCCCTTCGATCAGGACCACGGCGCGGTCGAACTGTCCCGAGAGCCGTGCGCACTGCTCCAGCGTCGCGTCGACGTTCGGATCGTACAGCTTTCCGGCCACCAGATTGCCGAACTGATCGCGCGCGCCTTCGTACGGATTGGCGCTGTTCGGGAAGAAGTTGATCCGGATCGTCTGGGTCAGAATGGGAGCCTCGGCGATCTGCTTGACCGCGCCGGGCGTGAAGCTCGCCACGTTTTCGTCCTGGTGGTGCTTGAACGTACCCTTTTCCTGAAGCTTCTTGATGAAGCCGAAGTCCATCACTTGGTCGAAATTCACCGGCGCATCCATGCGGCCCAGCTTGCGGTACACGTAGCCCGCATTGCTCCAGGTCCGCTCGAAGTTGGTCGGGTTCGACTGGTTCAGGAAGAACTGCACGTTTTCGGCGAAGTTGGTGGTGTGGAAGTCGCCGCGCATGCCGTCCACTTCCTGCGGCGTCATCTGAAACGCGGCGGCCATCCAAGCGCATGCCGGCGCGGGATCGGCCTTGACCATGTCCATGCCTTCGAAGATCCCCGCCACGAGGCCCTCGACGATCTCGGGATGGTCGCGCACGAAGTCCGCGCGCACCGCGTACACGTCGGCGATCAGCTTGTTCGCGTCGGCGGTGCTGCTGAGGATTTTCGTTCCCGCCACGCGTTCGGGAATGTTGTAAATGTCCGGCGCCCACGTCACGCAGGCGTGCACGCTGGGATCGCTCACGAACGCCGCCGCGGCCTCGAAAGCGGTCGCGGTGTACTTGGGCTTGATGTCCGCCGGCTTCATCCCGGCGCTCAACAGGAGCGAGGTGAGGTAGTACTCGCTCGGCGCGTTCTGAGCCAGGGTTATGGTCTTTCCGGCCAGGTCTTTCACGCTCTTGATGGATTTCGTCCGGACCACGATCCCGTCGCCGCCGCTGGACCAGTCGATCTGCTGTACGATGCGCGGGCTCGTCCGGCTGTCGCGCAGGAGTTCGCCCGCGAAAAGCACCAGCATGTCCACGGTGCCCCACATACTATGCACTTCGCCCGCCGCGAAGGCATCGCGCGCCGCGACCGGATCGTCCATCAGCTTCATCTGCACTTTGAAGCCGTACTTCTTGAAGAAGACGCTCTCTTCGTTCGGTTCGGTGCCGTGGTTGGCCGCGATGACCGGCAGCCACCCGGCCCAGACGTTGTAGCTGAAGACGAAGGTCTTGTTCTTTTCGTCCCACTTGTAGGCCGCCGCACCCTTCACCGGCGGGAGTTTGTCGGCCGGAACGTATTTGTATTCCTTTACCGTCGTGATGCCCGTCAGGTCGGGCGCTTCCAGGCTTTCGCCGGGCGGCGGAGGGTTCTCGGGCCCGTCGGGCGCCGGCGCATCTCCGGTTTTCTTCGTGACCGGTCCGGGTCCGTTGGGCTTAGGGGTTTCGCCCTTGCCCATCACGATATAGACGCCCAGACCCACCAACCCCAGGATCAGGACGATCGAGATCAGCTTGCCCAAGGGCGTCAGGGAGCTTCCGGCTTCATCCGACATGATGGTTCCTCGCGTTTTCGTTTTGGCGAATCAACGTCTCATCTTTATCGAGTACGGCCGTCCAGCGGACAGGTTAAGAACCGGCTTGGGGGCTTTCCGGCTGGCTCGCCGGACCCATTTCTTTCACGCCCGGCGCGGCTTCGGTGGCGCCGGGTCCCATCTCCTTCTGCGCCGCATCGGGCAAACCCGGAGCCTGGATACCCTGCTCGGCCAGGAATTCCGCCAACGCTGCGGACTCCAGCGCCTTCTCTTCGCTTTCCTTGGCGTTCAATTTTTCCATGTCCACGATGTCCTTGGCAACGCGCGCTTTGCCCGCCGAAACTTCGTAGCGCTTGTTCAGGACCTCCTCCACCGTCTTCATCGTGTCGCCCATGTCGCCGATTTCGAAGGATACGCTGCCCAGCGCCGCGGCCGCTTCGGCCTGCGCTTCCTTGATCTTCACCTGCGAGAGTTGCTTCTCCAGGCGCCGGACTTTTTCTTCGAACTCCTTCTGGACGACCTTGGCCTGGCGCAGATTGGCCGTGTAGGCCTCTTCGGTATCCTTCAATTCGGCCGTATCGTTCTCGAGGTCGGCGCGGGTTTCCTGAAGTTCGCGCGCCAGCGCACCGGCGAGCTGCAGGTTCCCTGCGCGGTGGTTGGCCAGCACCCGCCGCTCCAGGTCCTTAAGCTTCGCGCTCTTGGTCTTGATTTGGGTTTTGAGCCGTTCGGCGATGCCGGCCATCCGCGCCAGCGCCATGTTGTACTGCGCCATCTTGTCGCGGAATTCCTGCCTCGCCGCCTCCATCAAGGCTTCGGGGTTGGCTTCTTCCAGGCCGCTGACGAAGAGGCCCAGGAAGCCCTTGAACAAACGTCCGATACGCGCAAAGAAAGCCATGGCGCTTGTATTCCTTCATCGAGTGAGCAGCAATGCGGGCATTGTAGCCAGCCGGTGCGCCGCTCACAAGCCTTTCCGGCCCCACCTTTTAGCCGGTCCTGCGGGTCCGCACTATGTATCAGAATAGAGATTTAAGGCTTTCGGCGAACCCGGCTGGAATCCGAGGCCGGCGCTGCGGTCAGGAACCGTTTCTCGTGACGATGGGCTTTTCGGTCAGGAAGCTAACGGTCCACTCCAGTTCCGCCTCGGCCGCATCCTTCGCCGTCAGCCAGGCATTCCAGTGTTCGGCATCGAGCGCAGCCGCTGCCGCGGCCTCCTGCTTGAGCTTACCCAGCGCCGCCTGCAACTCGGCGATGCGCTGCTCCAGACCGGCTATTTCCTTGGCGCGCCGAGCAGCGCGTTCTTCGAGCTTTTGCTTCGCCACGGTCTCGAAGCGGTCGAGCGCCTGGTCGCGCCCCAAGGCTTCGCGCAGCACATCCTCTACCGCCGCAGGAGAGACAAACATGCCCGACAGTTCGGCCTGAACCTCGGCGCGCGAAAGTCCTTTCAAAGCCGGACTTTTCAGATGCTCGGTCAGGCGCTCCACGCCCCAGCCGTTTTCGGGCGGCTGCAACCCCGCCGCCGCGTAAATATCGGATAGGGGTGCGGCGAGGAAATCGGGCTGCTGGGCCAATTCATTCAGGCCCGGTGCGTTTACTTCGCGAGACAACTCCGCCAGCGTGATCGTGCGCATCTGCAACTTCGCGGGGCCCGCTTGCGGCGCCGCGGGTTCCTTAGGAGCCGATACTTTTAAAATGCCGAGCTTTCCGCCCAAGGCAAAAAGCTTATCGGACAAGGACATGACGAAGCTCCTCGATGCGAATCGGCCTTAAACCCTATGCCGCGCGCGGCCGGAGGCCAAGAACCGATCGGTGCATTACGGACCGCCCAAAGGCAAGGTAAGCGTGGCTTCGCCCGCCGCCGCGCCTTCGGCCGGGATGTACTGAAGCGTGATCCGCGCTTCGCGAGCCCGGGTATCCGCCGGAATTTCCAAACGGCATTCGACGCCGCCGCCTTCTTTCGTGCTCAACGCTGTCTTCCACAACGGCGGCGCGATGGCCCGGAACTGCGCCGGCGTGAGCTTCGCGCCTTCCAGTACGAACGCATGCGTACGGCCCTTCGCCAGCGACTTGGGCGGCGGAGCCACCTTAAACGCCGGCTCGCCCAGAGTCTCGGCCAGCGCTCCGTCCTTCTGGAGGTAGCGCAGCAAAACCGGCTCGTTCGACACGCCTACATTCAGCTTTCCGTCCCAAGGCTTTAGCTCGGCGCGGCTTCCGTCGATGCGAATCAGCTCTGCTCGGTCCACCCCGGGCAGCCCCAGCGCCACGACCGGCGCAGCTTTCTCGTTCCATAAGATCTGCAGGCAGTTGCCTTCCGCATCTCGGAACAGGTAGGCTTCGGTTCCGTCCGCGTACACGCGCTCCTGCGCGAATTTCTTGACCTCGATCCCGTTCACCATCCAGTAGTACATCACCGCGTCGAGGCGCGGATTGTACTTGCTGTACTTGCAGTCGAATACGCAATGCGAGTCGCCCGACGAGCCGCGCGCTTTGCCCTTCGGATCGGGGTAGTTGATCGTGAACCAGGAGACGTTCGCGCCGCCTTCCGCGAAGAAGACGGCCAGCTTTTTCACCAGACTCACCGCCACGTCGTGGCGCGGCTGGCCCTGGCTGTTCAGGCCCAGTTCCGTCGAGTACAGCGGCTTCACCGCTTGGTGTTGCTCCATCAATTTTTTGTACGCCTGCATCGTCTTGCGAACGTTGGTGTGATGCTCGTAAATATGGAAATCGTAGGCATCGAGGTATTTGTAATAGCCGAGGTTGAAGTAGTCCTCGTTCGGCTCCACCGAGGTGCCGATCACGAAGATATTCGGATCGTGCGCCTTGATCGCTTCGTAGAGAATCTGGTAGGCGCGAACATTCTCCTTCACCTTCTCCAGCTTGCCATGGGGTTCGTTGCCCAGTGCGATGAGGTACGGTTTTTTGTCGCCAAAGGTCTTGAGAAAATTCCGCATCCCTTCGCGCAGCGCCGTTTCGTCGTACTCTTTGAATCCTACGCGTTCCACCGAGGCCGCCGGAGTCGTGGAAATCCAGCGCGCGCCAAGCTCCTGGCACAAGTCCAGGCAGGGCGCGTTCGGCTTGTACGGCGCCTTCGAGTCCCAGCCGCACCAGAGCCCGATGGTTCGGATACCCAGACGCGCCGAAAGGCGCAGATAGTCGGGCACGCGATTGTCCCAGTTGCGGATCGTGAACGGCAGGTCCTCCGGCTTGTGCTTGGCCGTGACGGCCTCAGGCAGCTTCGCGAAGCCGGCATACTCGGTCTCTTCCGGCCCCTTTTCGCGCGGCACGCCGAGGTGCAATTCGTAGTAGCGGCCTGTTTCCAGCGTCAATCCGGAAAGGTCCACTTCCGCGGTGTACGTGACGTTCTGCCCCGTCTTTTGCTTTTCGATGAGCTTCGTTTCGGCGGAAGCGGCCTGCTCCGCGCCCCAATAATCCAGCACCGCGAACGACAGCCGCGCTTCGGGCTCGCGCAGCGCGCGTACGGTCTCTACCTGCACTTGGAATACCGGCTTGTCGTCGGGCAGAAAAAGGTGCCCCAGCCGCTCTGAAGAGACCACGATCCGCTCCACGTGCTTTTCGTAATCCTGCGCGACCGGCGCGACCGACAGTTCGTCTACCCACGCCGCGCCATCGGCCTTGTTCAGACGAAGGGTCAGGCGAGCCGCCGCGGTGCCCGCCGGTAGTTCCACTTTCTTCTCGAACGCCGCCCAGCCCGTTTTGCCGAAGGGTTCGTGTACCGCCAGGGTCTCGAGCACGCCGCCCCCGGCCTTGAGCGCCTCCAGGCCGACTGTCAGGTTGTACGAACTGTCTGGCGAATTCAGTTCCGTCCGGGCCGCTCCGCGAATCGACCAAAGGCCTGGCGCGGCGGTGAAGGCCGCCGCAACAGTGCCGGTTTCATCCTGCAAGTTTTCGAGCGCGCGGCTCAGCTTGAGCGCATGCTTGCCTTGGTGCGCGCCTTCTGCGTCAACCGAGACCGCGCCCTTGGCCGACCAGCCTTGCGGCAGGGCCGCGGCCGATTCGAAATCCTCCGCGAACGCCGAGGCCGCGCCCAGGAGACGAATGCCGCTCAGTTCGATCACGGGCTTCAGATCGTTGGGCTTCGTATGCTTGCTCACCAGAATGCCCATCGCTCGCGCCGGCGCGTGGAATTTGCCGTCGTTTTTGCCGCCCCATTTCTCGTAGCGCGAGACGTTCGGCACCGCGGCCGAAGTACCCATGCGTTTGAAGAATTCGGCCAAAGGAAAATCGATTACGCGCCAGTCGTCGCGCGGTTCGAACTTCAGATCGATCTGGTGGCATTGCTTGCTGTCGTCGATCAAGCGGATGGTCAGCTTTGTGGTGCCTGGCGCCTTGAGCTTGAAGGAAAGCCGCTCCGCGCCCGCGCTCTTGACTTCCCGTGTGGCCTGCACGTAATTCCCGCCGCCGGTGAAATCGCCGGAAAGCTTCAAGCCCGGTTGTCCGTCCCCCGCGGCGTCCGGTAGCAGCGCCAGTTCGCCCTTGGCGCCCGGGAACTCGGGGCCGTTCAGGAAACTCCAGCCGCCCAACGGCTGTGCGCCATCGATCAGCGCGCTCTGCTCTTGTGCGGCCAACGCCAAGGCGGGCAGCGCGCAGATCAGCGACCAGCAGGCAATCGGTTTCATAGCTTGGGCATCCCGGGATTCTCGATTCAGCCGTTACGCCGCACTATTCGGCTTACACCGCGGCGGCCCGTGCCCGCTCATTTCGCTATACGAATCGACGCAGCTCGTCGATACGGAATTCCAATTCTTCCGGCGAGAGCTTCTGGAAGCGCTCGGGGAGAAATCGCGAGTCCGTGCATTCTTTGACCGCTACCAGATCCATGTATTCCAGCTTGCGCGAATGCGCGCTGGGACGCACTTCCTTGATCACCTCGCTCAGGATTTCCTTCAGTGGTTTCTTAGGCTCCGACAGCTCGTACACGCGGAGCGCCCGGACCAGGATGCCTTCCAGTTCGTTGCCGCCCAACTGCAGGCCCTCCGGTAGATCCGGCAGGTCTTCGGTCTTCAGCGGGAACTTGAGCTTTTTCGCCACCGCGCTCAGCAGCACCTTCATCTCATTGGCCGTCTGCGGCGCAAAGAGCGGGATATGGACGTCCAAGCGGCCCTGGCGCTTCAGGTCCACTTCCAGCAGGTCCGGGCGGCTCGTGGCGAAGATCCAGACGATCTTGCCGCGATTGGCGGTGTCCGACATCTCTTTCGCGAGCATCGAATACACGCGGCCCGACAGTCCGCTGTCGCCGCTGCCGCCTTCGCGTTTGCCCGCGGCCTGGTCGGCTTCGTCGACGAAGACCAGCACCTGCCCCAGTGCGCGCAGAATGCCGAAAATCTTTTCGAGGTTCGATTCCGTCGCGCCCACCCAGCGGTCGCGGAAGTTCTTGAAGACCACGCACGGGATGCCCAGCTCGCCCGCCCAGCAGCGCACCAGAAACGTCTTGCCGGTTCCGATCCGCCCCGCGATGAGGTAGCCCATCGGCAGCGCATGGAGCTTCTGTTTGCGCAGCAGTTCGCCGTCCTCGCGCAGCCACTGCTTCGCCGCGTCCAGCCCCGCCACGTGCTCCAGCGTCCAGTCCGACTCGATGAACTCCAGCAGCCCCGCGCATTCGCGCTCGATCATCTCCTTCTTCATGTTCGAGAGCCACTTCGCGGTGATCGGCTTGTCGTTGTTCAGCGCAGTGGCCAGGACCGTGCGCGCCCCGACGCGGCTCAAGCCGGTCATCCGCTGAGCCAGCGCATCCATGGGGACTTCGCATTTCGAAGGCAGTGCCGGGAACTGAGTCTCGGTCATGACCTGCAGGTATTCCTTCATCTCCCGTTCGTCGGGCAGGGGCACGTGCAGCTTCGAGGCGTGCGGATTCTCCACCAGCAGTTCGTTCAGATCGTGCAAGCCCTCGGTGAGCAGCACCGTCGCGATATTGCATTGCAGGATCGCCGGATCGTTCGCCCAGCCCAGGATCTTGACGATGTTGGTGCTGAAGTTGCCCGAAAGCTGCAGCGGGTCGCCGCGCGGCGCGACGAACTCCGCGAACTCGATCAGGACCGCGATCTTGGTGGGAATCTTCTGCGCTTTGCCCTTCGTCAACGCCTGCAAGTTCATGGTCCGCAGCAGATAGCGGTCGATCAATTCCAGCGCGCGGTAGCTGTCGCGAAGCTGCGCCACCGAAAGCTTGTCTTCCTCGCCGGTCAATTGCTCCAGCCACTCACCCCAGTCTTCGCCGCCCTTCACGGCCCGCACGCCCTTGCCGCGGTCGTAGGTCAGGATCGTGTCGTAGCCGCCGAACATCACTTCCTGGAGGTATTGCTTCAAGGAGAGGGTGCGCTTGGCGCCGCCCGGGGCGGGGAAGAGGTCGAAAATGTTGCCGTGCAGGATGAACTGTGCCACGCTCCCCGAACGGAACAGCGAGCGCATCTCCTCCGCCCAGCCCGCCAGTTCACCGCTCATCAGGCTTCCTCCGCCACCGGGCCGACCGAGATCGGCGGCGCATCCACCATCAAGTCTTCCACCGCGCCGTACAGCTTCTGCTGCTGTTGGATCCAGCTCGCCGTGCCGTCCAGCGCCGCCGTGACTTCGTCGATCCGGTTCGAGACCGAGTCCGGATCGGTGCTCAGCACCGCCTGTTCGCGGATCAGTTCCGCCTGTTCTTCGATGCGGGTCAGTTCGGCGTCCAGAAAGTCCAGCTTCTCCTGCGCTTCTTCGCGTTTGGTCAGACGCTGCTGCAGGATTTCCATCTGGCCGCTCAGGCTTTTCTTGAGGTTTTCGGCGAGCCCCTCGTCTTTCAGCTTCGTCTCCAGGTCCGCGATGCGCTGCTTAATCTCCTCGCGGTCGCCCGAAGATTCGTTCAGCACGCCGTGCCGGATCTGCTGCCGCGTGAAAAGCAATTTAAGGTAAATCCAGAGCAGCCGGGCCAGCCCGTCGCTCTGCGCTTTCAAGCTTGTCGAAGGCGCCGCCGTCCCGCCGTACGACTGGCTCAGGATGGTCTGGCAGCGCTCTTCCAGCCGTCTGTATAGCGCCCGGCTTTCCCCGTCGAGCCGTCCAAGCAAATCGTTCTTGCGATCGATCCAGGACTTCTGGCTTTTCTTCAGCGCGTTCGCGTCCACCGTGCGCTGGAAGCGCTTGTTCGTACCCAGGGTGTAGAGGTAGCCCAGTTCCAGGCCCGCGCCGATGACCCAGAAGCCTGGGTTGGCGAGGCCCAACAATCCGAAGGCCCCCAAGCCCACCCAGTTCGGAGGCACGAACATGCCCGCGGGGCGTGCGTTGAAGGCCGCTTTAACGTAATCCCAGAAGCCCGGTTTCATGCGCTGCATTCTAAGGCCCGAACCGGCTATTGCCACGTGCAGGGAAACCGGGGATTTAGGCCCGTTTCGGGTGCGCGCCTTCGCTCACCCGCCGAAACGCCTCCGTGACCGCTCGAACCGCCTCCTTAAAGGCCGGCTTTTCCTGCGCTTCCAACGGCGGAACGTCCAGCGTCGCCGGGATGCCCTCGCGAATGTCGTAAGCGATCTGACCCGGAGCGTTGCTGAAGATCCAGACGTGCTCGCCCAAGTACACTGCTTCCGTGATGCTGTGCGTGATGCAGAAGACCGTCGGGTGAATGCGCGACCAGAGTTTCAGGACCAGCTCCTGCATGTCCAGGCGCGTCGGTTCGTCCAGCGCCGAGAACGGTTCGTCCATCAGCAAGATGCGCGGTTCCATCGCCAGCGAACGCGCGATGGCCACCCGCTGCTGCTGCCCGCCGCTCAATTGGTGCGGATACTTCTTCGCGTGATCGGCCAGGCCCACCGTCGAGATCAAATCGTCCACTCGGTCCTGCTGCTCGGCCGCCGTCAATCCCATCTCGCTCCAGTTCAGGTTCAGGCCAAACTGGACGTTCTGCTTCACCGTCAAATGCGGGAACGAACTGTACTGCTGAAAGATGAAGCCGCGGTCGCGTCCGGGACTCTTCACCGGTTCTCCGCGCACCAGCACCTCGCCTTCGGTCGGCTTCAGAAAGCCCGCCACGAGATTCAGGTACGTCGATTTCCCGCAGCCCGATGGCCCCACGATGGTGATGAACTCGCCTTTGCCCGGGTGGTCCTCGACCTTCAGGTTCAAATCCAGCAGTGCCGTAAAGGAGCCGAAGCGCAGCGAGACGTTGCGGCACTCGACGATCGGCGTCGCCACCGATCCCGGAAGTCCGCCACGCGGAGCCTTGATCTCGCTCATCGCCGGTCGCTCCGGTAAGGGAAAATGAACTTCCCCAGATTTGCCCAGGCCAGGTCCACGACCCAAGCGATGAGCGTGATGACCACGATGATCAGGTAAATGTGTTCGCGCGGGCCGCGCCGGCGCGAGAACTCGACCAGATAGCCCAGCCCGTCGTCCAGCACCACCACTTCCGCCAGGACGAGGTACGTCCATCCCACGCCAAAGGCCAGGCGCATCGCGTTCCAGATATCCGGCAGCGCGACCGGAATCAGCACGCTCCAGACCTGGTTCCAGCGGCTCGCGCCAAGCGTCGCCGCCGTGCGCAGGTACACGTCCGGCACCGCGTCGATGGCGTTCACGAACAGAGGCAGCATGTAAATCGCGAAGGCCAGCGCCAGGAAGATGATCTTCATTTGCTCGCCGGTCCCGAACCAGCTCATCGTCAGCGGCACCAAGGTCGCAATGGGAATGTAGCCGCTGGCGGTCATGGCCGGGTTGAAGAGGGCGCGCGCGCTGCCGAACGACCCCATCAGCACGCCCAGCGGGAAGGTGACGGCCAGCGCCAACAGGTAACCCAATCCCACGCGCTTCAGGCTCGCCAGCGTGTGTTTGAGCAATTCGCGGTCGCGCAACGCCGGAATCTGCGACCAGACTTCCGAGGGACTCGGCAGGATCGTCGGGCTGATCTTCCGGTCTTCCACCTCGCCGTGCGTCAGCACGAACCACAAACCCAGAAGCGCCGCCACGGGAACCAGCCCCAGCAGCACGCCCGTCGCGCGCGGCGCCTTGCCTCGAATCGTAAAGAACCAGCCGGCCATGCAGACTCCCCGCGAACGGCGCTCGCCCGCGCTTGCGCCTACTTCTCGATCTTCAGCTCGCCGACCTTCCCTTGTTCCTCGTAGAGCTGAACCAGCGACCGATTCGCCCGCGCTTTGACCGAGGGATTGTCTTTGAACTGCTCGAGGATTGCGCGCAACTGCTGCTCGCTGCGGTCGTAATTCTTCGCCTGCCGCGCCATGTCGGCCACGCGCAACAGGAAGTCCGCGCGCTGGGCCGGCTGCGTCGCCTTTTCGGCGAGCTTAAGGTACACCCCTTCGGCCTGTTCCGTCATCTGCGCCTGCGTGTAAAAGGCCGCCAGCATGTTCAGGTTCCCCACCGGCGCATCAGGCTTGTCGAGGTGCTCCTTCACCAGCGCCACCGCTTCATCCTTACGGTTGGCCTGCAGGAGCATCTGTCCCGCGCGGTACGAGAAGCGCGCGCCTTCCGGGCCGGGCTTGGCTTCCAACAGCTTCTTGTACTGCACCAGCGCGCCGTCCAGATTTCCCGATGCCTGCAACGACGCCGCGAGCTTGTCGCGAGCGTCCAGATCGTCGGGCTTCAGTTCCACCAGCTTCTGCAGAATCTCCGTCGACTTCGCAGGATCCCGCTTGACCGAACTGTACAGATTCGAAAGCTTCTCCAGCGTCGCGATGTCCTTGGGATCCTGGGCCAGCTTATCCTCGCACTCTTTGACGATCGCATCCAGCCGGCCGGGCTGATTCTTCCAGACCTGCATCAAGCGCTCGTTGGCCAGGCGCGGGATCCAATCGTTCTGCCCGGGCTGATCGCCCGCCGGCGCGGCGCCGGCCAGCGGCGTCAGCAGCGCCTCGGCCTTGTCGTACTGTTCGCCGCGCATGTACATCTGTGCCAAGCGCATCGCATAATTGGCCTTTTGCCCAGCGTTCTTTTCCGATTCCACCAGCTTTTCGTACAACTCGACAGCCGCCGGCCAATCTTGAAGCCGCTCCAACAGCCCCGCCAGCTTGCTCTGCGCCAGCAACTTGTCCTCTTCGCGCGCGCTGAACTCGAGCGCCCGCTTCAGCAGTTCTTCCGCGCGCTCCAGCGAGTTGTAACGCAGTTCCACGTCGGCCAGATCCATCAAGTAGCGCGGGTGCGTCCGTTCGGTGATTTCCTTGGAGAGCGGCGGGACCTTCCGGCCCGCGGGTTCCGCCGGAGGCTTCGGCGCCGCCACCATTGGCGGCGTCACCGGCGCGGGAGCCGGAGTGGGCGCAGGGGCCGGCGTCGGTGCGGCGGCCGGTTGGGCCTGTGCTTCGGTCTTCGTATGCTGGGGCGGCGGGTCGGCCGCAGGGACCGCCTCTTCTTCCCCTGAGGCGCTTACGCTTAACACTCCCGCCAAAGCGCACGAAAGCCAGCCCGCCGAACGCAAGTTTCGCATGTAAACCGACATCGCTAGACCCCTTATAGGAATGGCTGCCCTAATCTGGGCGTAACGTAGGAGGAAGCTAGGACAAGCCGCTAGTGCTACCCAAATTTGCGCTAAATGCAAACGCCGTAAGCAGAACAGCGGTTGAAGCCTGCGGTCTGAGGGTCCTCCGAATTCCGTGCTTCCTCAACGCCGTCCCCTTTACCGTTTACCCTTCACCGTTTACCGTTTATCGCGCCCATGCATAACCGGCAGCTGTGAACTTGGAGGAGCGCGTTCGCCATGCCCAACCCTCAAGCCGTGCTGGTCACCGGATCCGGCGGACGCGTCGGCCAAGCCGTCTGCCGCGCTTTAATCGAACGCGGACACAAGGTCCGCGGCTTCGATATCCGTTCTACGCCGGGGGTCGAGGATTCGCTAACCGGAGATCTGTCCGACTTCCAGGCGCTCCAGCGCGCCACACGCGGGATCGAAGCCGTTTGCCATTTGGCCGCCGTCCCCGACGAGGACGACTTTCTCTCCAAACTCCTCCCCAACAACATCGTGGGGCTTTACCACGTGCTCGAAGCCTGCCGCCTCAACGGCGTCAAACGCTTCATCTTCGCCAGCACCGGACAGACCGTCTCGGGACACGCGGGTCCTTGGCCCGTCACGCCCGAGATGCCGCCCACGCCGCGAAATTGGTACGCCAGCGGCAAACTCCTGGGCGAAGCCGCCGCGCAGACCTACGCCCATCAGTACAAGATGAAGAACGTCTCGCTCCGCTTGGGCTGGTGTCCGCGCACCTCCGAACACATCAGCCAGATCAAGAAGTGGGACTTCGGGCAGGACATTTACCTCAGCCCCGGCGACGCCGGCCTCCTCTTTGCCTGCGCCGTGGAGACCACCGTCCCGTTCGACCACGTGGTCTGCTTCGGCACCAGCAAGCCGCTCCACCACACCCGCTTCTGCATCGCCTCCGCCAAGCAATACCTCGGCTACGAACCCCAGGACGCCTGGCCCACCGGGCACGACTCGTAGGCCATTTCACCGTGGAGACGCAGAGCACGGCAGGACTGGCAGGAGAAAGGCCTTACCATCAAAACTAACCTTAAGTAGTGCTCTCCCTTTCCTTCTATCTTTTGAGCCTCAACACTTCCATGGAGCCTTGATCGCATTTCATGTTGGGCTATGTGGCCGGATCGCTCGCCTTCGTATGTCTGGTCGTGATGGCCTGCTTGATGCTGGCCGCGCGATTTGAACATAAGGAAGGATTCTGGAAGCATCCCTACCTCTGGAAGGGGATGAACGATTTTTCAAAGGATGGTCAGAAATTGCGCCGCACGGCTTGGTATTTCGGTTGGGCCGCGATCGGATGCCTCGCTCTGTGCGCTCTTGCCATCGCCTTGGGGTTCTGAGCCATTCCCCCGACCCGCCGTTCTCTGCGTGCGCTGCGCCTTCGCGGTGCAAAGCCCCTGATGTTCCTTCGCTTTCGCAATCCCAACCACCCGGCACAATGCCCCGATGCCGCCACGTACCCCGCCTCCCAAAGGCCCCGTCGACCTCGATCCCATCCTGCTCGAACTCTGGGATTCCGTTGCGCGGGGCGGTTTGGCCAGCGAAGCGCTCGCCGAAGCCTTTCGCGCCGCCGGTCCCACGTCGCCTGCCTTCAAGGGCCGCGTGACGCAGGAACTTTACGCTTTGATCCGAAATGCCCGGCGCGTGGAGTTCGCGCTGGAAGGCTCCGGAGCGCCGCACGCCGGGCCGCTGCGCGAACGCGCCTGGTTGCTCGCTTCGCGCGTGGTCACCGGCAAGCTGACCCCCGAAGCCGCCGCCGCCGAATTCCCCCGCGTCGACTGGGAGGCCGTCGCCGCCGTGGACGAACGCATCGCCGAAGAAGCCGATCCCGCGCGCCGCTTCGGTCTTGCGTACGGCTTTCCCGATCCGCTGGCCGAAGCGTTCCTCGATGCCTTTGGCGACGACGCCGAAGCGCTCGCCGAAAGTCTGGCGCTGCCCGCGCCGCGCACTCTGCGCGTCAACACCTTGATGGCTACTCGGGAAGCCGCCGCCGCCGAACTCGAAGCCGCCGGTCTCAAGGTCAGAGCGGGGGAGTACTCGTCCACCGCCCTGATCCTCGACGGCCCCGGCGATCCGTTCGCCACCGCCGCCTACCGCGAAGGACGCGTCGAATTTCAGGACGAAGCCAGCCAACTCGTCGCCGAACTCGTCGCGCCCGCGTCGGGTACGCTCGTCATCGATGCTTGCGCCGGCGCCGGCGGCAAAACGCTTGCCTTGGGCGCCTGGATGCGCAACAAGGGCATGCTCGTCGCCGTCGACCGCCACAACGGACGGCTCACCGAATTCAAGCGCCGCGCCCGCCGCGCCGGACTCTTCTGCCACCGCGCGATCAAGGCCGACCTCCTCGCCCAACCGTGGCCCAAAGAACTGACCGAACTGGAAGGCAAAGCCGCCCGCGTGCTCGTCGACGCGCCGTGCACCGGCACCGGCGCCATTCGCCGCAATCCCGAACTGCGCCTGGGCTTCGACGACGAAGCGCTCACCCGCCTGCCGCCCGAACAGGAAGGCATTGCCCGCGCCGCGATGGCTTGGGTCAAACCCAACGGCCGCCTGATCTACGCCACCTGCTCCATGCTCCCCGACGAGAACGAACGCGTCGTCGAACGCCTCCTCCGCGACGCACGTTTCAGCTTGGTGCCCATCGCCGAAATTCTGGGCGGCGCGCGAGCTCGCAAGCTGGCCGATCCCCAAGGGCAATTCTTGAAGGTGCAGCCCCACCGCCACGGCGCCGACGGGTTCTTCGCCGCAGTGCTGCGCCGAAAAGATCGCTAAGACCACGGAAGTTCGTGTGGCTGCAATGGAAACGGCGATGCGCCGCCTTTGACTTAGCAAGCGTTTTGGGAATCGCTCCATCCCAGAGCCGTTGCGTTCCACCCGGTGGCTCCGCTACGCCAAGCTTATAGCGCATAAGGACATCCGTTAATCTTGATAAGTGCGTAAAGATGGGGTTTACTAAGGGTAAGAAGGCGCTTCCGGTTCAACGCCAGGGGAAGTGAGCCTTTTAGGAGGAAGGATCATGCACCTCACTCCCGCCGCTGTATCGCTCAAAGCCGTGCAAGAAGCGGCGCCGCACTGCCCCGAGGCCGCTTGCCGGGCGATGCTGTACGGCGCGCTGGCCGAATTGCTGCGGCAGCCTCCCAAGCCCGGTATGCTGGATGCGATTGCCGACCGGCTGGGCCAGCTTCCACACGGCCCTGACGTGTTGCGCGCCGCCGCTCGCATGTTGGCGCAGGAAGCGCGCGTGGCGTCTGTCTCGCGTTGCCAGCAGGAAGCCGCCTGGACCGACTTTCGCCTCCTCCTCGACGAAACCGCCACGCAACGCGTCTCCCTTCCGTACGCGCACGCGCAATGCGACGAAATGGCTTTTGCACACGTCTGCGACGACGTCTGCCCCTACGAGGCCGGGAAACCGTGCCCCTTCGGCGATACCTATTGCGTGGATCGGTTAGGCGCGCCTTGCGACCACGTCAGCGCCGCGCTCGAAGTTGCCGCCCATCAATGGAACGATCTGGCCGAAGCCCGGGACGAGACGCAGCGCGAACGCTGTCGCGCGCGCTGCACCTCTTTCGCGCAGCGGCATCTGCGTCCCTGGGTCTCCCGCGTCGCCGATGCGCTGCACGAACACGCCCGCTCGAGCTTGTATCGATGCGCCGCCGATGCCGTCGATCTGCTGATCGATGCCGAACCGGTTCGCGGGGCCTGAGCGGCGGTCGGCGCAACGCTACGTCTCCCGCCGAAACGCCCGCGGGCTGCGACCGAAGACCTGCTTGAACTGCCGGCTGAACAGGTACAGATCGCGGTAGCCCAGCGCATAGGCCACCTCGCCGATCGAGAGCGCACTGGACTGCAAGCGGCGCGCCGCCACATGCAGCCGCTCGCGCACCAGCCACTCGCGCGGCGCGATACCGTAGGTCCGCTTGAAGAGCCGCGCGAAGTAGTCGGGATTCAGCCGCAGCACCTCCGCCAGATCCGAAGGCGCCGGGCGCTGGGCGGCACGCGCTTCCACATACTCCGCCAGCAGGCGGCGCTGGCGCAAGTCCAGCGCCGGTCCGTCGGCCGGCCGTGCGCCGGCCAGGCGCAGCATCCGCGTGGCCAGCATCGCGGCCGCCGCCCGCCGCCGCGCGTCGGCGTAAGGCAGATCGCCCCGCGCTTCCTCGATCAACTCCTTGAGCGGCTGCTGCAGGGCTTCGGACTGCTTCAGATAGATGCAGTCGCGCTTCAGGCGCAGGCTGATGCGCCCGCCGCGCGGCCGAATCGTCATCTTCATGTGGTACATGCGCGGCGGCGGTGCGCCGCGGGGGATTCCGAATTCGTGCAGGACGCCGGGGCTGATCCAGACGAAGTCGCCCGCTTCCAGGCGCAGGCGGCGATTCGCCACGCGCCCTTCGAGCGCGTGTTCGTCCACCATGTAGATGAGGTGCTCCTGAATCGCGCGCGTCATCACGATCCATTCTTTGGGGATGGTGGAATACCCGTGGGTGGAAAATTCCAGCGAGTGGCGGGGCGCGGCGAGCGCCGCCAGGAAGGCGGCGGGGTCCAGAACACGCGTTTTGATGTGGCCTACACTGGGCACAAGTAATCTCCGGTTAAGTGCAAATACTATCGACTTGGCTCCATGGAAGTCTATACCCGATTAGGGATAAATTGAACCCATTCGAATGGCGGCGTTCTAGAGCGAAAGGATCACGCATGCCCACCTGTACCATGGAAGGCTTGTCCAAGGCCGAGGCGCTCCGCTACCACGAGCAAGGTTTCCTGGGGCCCTTTGCCATCTGCGCGCAGGACGAAATGGATCGACTTCGCGCGCACATCGACGCCCAAGTCTTGACCCGCGACGGCCTCAATCCCAAAAATCGCGGGCATTGCCGGCACCTCGACGACGCCCGGCTCTACGAACTGATCCACAAGCCGGCGCTCGTCGAGCGCGCCGCCAGCCTCCTCGGCCCGGATTTGCTCTGCTGGAGCACCAACTTCTGGACCAAGGAGCCCGGGGGCAAGGAAATCCCATGGCATCAGGACTTCCAATACTGGCCCATCGAGCCCCCCCTGAACCTCACCGCCTGGATCGCCGTCGATCCCGTCAGCGTCGAGAACAGTTGCGTCCGCGTCATCCCCGGCTCGCACAAGAAGATTCTGCCCGAGCGCCCCACCACGGCCGAGCAAATCTTCGACAAAAGCGCCGATGCGTCGCTGATCGACGAGTCCAAGGCCGTGAGCATGGAATTAAAGCCCGGCGAGTTCTTTCTCTTTAACGAGCGCCTGCTGCATCAGTCCAATAAGAATGTCTCGAACCGCCGCCGTATGGGCATGACCGTCCGCCTTTCGGTGCCCTTCGTGAAGGTCTACCAAGACGGCCCGCCGCTCTTTCCCGGGCATTCGTGCGTGCTCCTGAGCGGCGAAGACCGCTTCGGCCTGAACGATTTTCTTCCCCATCCGCCGCAAGCCTGACCTGGACGGAGATGGCCGAGCCGTTGGCGGATCGGCCGTATGCTTCAAGGAACCTGCCATGAAAATCGATGTGTTGGTCTGTGGCGGCGGTTGCGCCGGGCTCGGCGCGGCCCTGGGTGCGGCGCGGGAAGGCGCAAAGGTGCTGCTCGTCGAGCGCGCGCCCTTTGCCGGAGGCATCGTCACCGCCGTAGGCCTCCCGTTCATGGACGGCTTCGCCTGCTGGCACACCGGCCGGCTGGTGGTCAAAGGCATCGCGCTGCGACTGTGCGAACGCCTGGGCCTCGCGCACCCCGGCGCGAAACAGATCGAAGAGATCAAGACCGCTGTCGGAGGCCTGACGCGCCACGGCAGCATTGCGCTCTTCAACATAGACGAGTTCAAGCTCGCCGCGGACGACGCCTTGAACGAAGGCGGGGTGCGCGTGCTCTTTCACGCGGTGGCCTGCGAAACCGAGGTTCGCACCGGCCGCATCGAAGCCGTGCGCGTCGCCACCAAGCAAGGGCTCCTGCGCATCGAACCCCAAGTCGTGATCGACGCCAGCGGCGATGCCGATGTCGCGGCCTTTTCGAACTGTCCGCTGGATCCCAACCCGCAGCGCATGCCGATGACGATGCACTTCCGCGTCGGCAACGTCCGGTATCAGCCCCAGACGCGCACGCTTGCCCGCGAGGCCGTCAAAGCCGCGCACGAGAAGGGCGAATTGCCCCACTACTACGGCCCGGGACTCTGCGATGCCTTTGCGAAAGACGAGGCGTACGTGCATGCCGTGCGGGTGCCCGGCGATGCGATCGATCCGTTCGATCTCACGCGCGCCGAAATGCAAGGCCGCCGCGATGCGTGGACGATGTGGCAGGTCTGGAAGCGTGAAGTGCCGGGCTTCGAAGAGAGTTACTTCATCGGCAGCGGTCCGTACATCGGCGTGCGCGAAACGCGCCGAATCGCCGGAGCGCATGTGTTGAGCGGGGAGGAGATTCGGGCGCGCACCGATTTCGACGACGCCATCGCCACGGGCAGTTGGTACACCGATTTGCACCCCAATAAAGCCACCGAAGGCTCCGCGCATCCCAAGGAAGAGAAGGTGGTCCCGCCGCAACCTTACGACATCCCGTACCGCTCCATCGTCGCGCGTGGCGTAGAGAACCTCCTCGTCGCCGGGCGCTGCCATTCCGCCGATCGCGTGGCCGCCAGCAGCACCCGTGTGACCGTCACCGCCATGGCCTTGGGTGAAGCCGCCGGCTGTGCGGCTGCGTTGAGCGTCCGCTCGAAGCAGCCCGTGGCGGCCTTGAACGGCGTCCAAGTTCGCGAACGCCTTGCCGCGCAGGGAGGGGGACCGTTCACGTACGCTTAGGAGCTTCCCGGACGCAGGGTTTAGCAGCCCGTTGAAGAAGGGTGCTGATTGCGTTGCGCTGCGGTCGTCGCATCGGCTTGATGCGGCTCCCTTCGCGTGCCTTGATCCGGACCACAAATCCAAGGCTGCGCGGTCGTACATTTTTTCAACGGCCAGCTAGGTTATCCGTTGCCGCACCGCCGCCGCGTCCACGCCCTGCACCTGCACCCGTTTCTGGCGTGACGTGTGCCCCGCCACCACGGTTACCGCTCGAGGCGGCACGCCGAGAAACGTAGCCAGCACCTCGACGACGGCTTCATTCGCCTTGCCCTTTTCGGGCGGAGCCTGCACGGCGACCTTCAGCGCACCGCCGTGCAATCCGCGCACGCCGGCTTTCGCGCTGCCGGGGGTCGCGCGCACGGCAAATTCCACGCCGCCCGGGACGGCCTTGATTGGAAACTCCATCGCGCTGCTCATGCCAAACTCCACGCCGCGTTCGTGCGTATCCGGTATAAGATTCGATGTGCAAAGCATACTGGGAGCGAGCGACGTGGCGAAGCGGATCGGTTGGAATCCTCGCTTCGAACGCGCCGTCCTGTGGGGCATCCTGTCCGTCGCTTCGGCCGGCTTCGTGATGGTCGGATACTTTTTCCTCTACGGCGTGGGCGCGCGCCCGCAATCCGGCTGGTTCTCGCTCAGCCTATCCGGAGCGGCGATGGTCCTGGCCGCTTGGCGCCTGTGGGTCCTGGAGCGCCGCCGCCGCGCCGAAGAACAGGATGCGCAACCGCTGCTCTACACCACCGATCTGATCGGCGTCTCGTTCCTGCTTGCGCTCTACTTTACCACGTACCAAGCGCTATCTCCGGACGAACTTGTGCCGTACGGGGTGCTGGGCGGCTTGGCCGGTGGCGCCGCGCTGGTGGTGAGCTTCCTGCATGCTTCACGCCGCGGGCATGTGCGCGCCGCCCCGCGCTGGTGCTATGCGCTGGGCGTCGCACTCACGTACATCGGGGCCGGCTGCGGATCGCTGCTCGTCTTTTACTGCTTGGCCGTGCCGCTGATGACTTCGTGGCCGGTTTTTCTGGATCGCCTCTTCTCGTATGAGACCGCGCCCATCCGCTACGCCGGAGCATGGGGCGCGCTGGCGTTGGCGGGCGGCCAGGTTCTCCTTTGGCGCGTGCGCCAGCGGCAGGAACTCGAAGCCGGCGCAGATCGTTCGGCGAGTTGACATTACTTGCGCGGTGGTGCGACGCTTCGCCCCGGCAGCCGCTCACCGCTCACGATTCGCCGGGCTGGCGATACCGCGCCGTTCAAGACGCGTTCTCGCAGCAATTCCAGCGCCTCCTGGCCCATCCGTACGCGTGGGTACTCGATCGTACACAACGGCGGATCGGCGTAGCGCCCCGGTTCGTATCCGTCCAGCGAAGCCACCGACAAGTCCGCGGGCACGCGTCGGCCCAATCGAGCGGCGGCGCGCAGGACGCCCATCGAAACGATATCCGTGGTGCCCAATACGGCGGTCACTTCGGGATGGGCGCTCAGAAATTCCCAAGCTTGGTTACTCGCCGCTTCCAGATCGTACGGCGCGGCAAACTCCAGCGCCGCGTCGTACACGCCCGCTTTGCGCAGGCCCGCGCGCGCGCCCGCCAGCCTTTCGTACGCCGGACCCGGCAGCACCGTCTCCAACAGCCCGATCCGGCGATGTCCGAGTTGAGCCAGCAGCGCCGCTTGGCTCGCCGCGCCGCCCGCGTGGTCCATCAACACACACGGAATATCGGGACCGAAATCGCGGTTAAAAAAGACGAACGGCATCCCCGAAGCGCGCACGTCGTCCACCCAGGCCTCGCGCTCCGTCGAAAACGTGAACAGGATCAGCCCGTCGCAATCGCGCTCGCGCAGGCCTGTGCAATACCCCGCCACCTCTTTGGGCGCCAGCCCGTCGCAACTGTGGATCAGCACGCCTTCCTTGCCCGCACGGTTCAGGATCTCGTAAACCGCCGGACCGAAAAATTCGTGGACCTCCTGCCCCAGCGCGTTCACGAACGCCAGCCCGATATGCCGGAAGAGCGGCGCGATCTGCGCGTCGTACAGCCGAGGCACGCGCGGACGGTAGTTCAGTTCACGCGCCACCTCGATCACCTTCCGCCGTGTCGCTTCGGCGATCTTGATCGAGGCCGATTTACCGTTCAGCACGAACGAGACCGTCGTGATCGAAACGCCCGCGCGTTTGGCCACGGCCGTCAGCGAGCATCCTTTAGGTAGCGGTCGTTCCTGCTTGGAAGTCCGTTTCGCCATTTCGCCCGATTCCATGCACACGTGTTTCGCGCAATCCTGCCGTCCTAGGAATCGTCCCCTTTTTCAGAGACTCTTTGAAAACCCGGTGTATACACTAGTGAACTAAAGATGTTTAGTCAACTCGAAAGCGCGGCAGAAACAGGAAAACGAGACTCGATACTTGAGCCTGATCAAAACTCTAAAGGATTGACCTTAAAAGCATTACGATCCAATTGGGAAGGGGTTGCTTATGTCGAAACTGGCCTTATCCATCCTGCTCGCCATCGCGCTTATTGGCTCGGTGCAGGCCGAGACGGTGGTCTTTGCGCCGGCGCCGGAACCCGATACCGGACTCAAGGCGATTATCGAAAAATGGCATGCCGATGAGCTTCAGCGTCAGGGCGGCAAGTTTGGCAGCCACGGTTGGTGGCCGTGGGGCCTGGAAGCCTTCGATTACGACAACGATGGCGACCTGGATCTGGTCGCGCAGCACCACGGCGCGCCGAGGTCGATGATCCTTAAGAATACGCAGAAGGAGACGGGTAAGCTCGCGTTCGTCAACGCCAACCCCGAACTTGGGCTGCCTGCGGAAGCCTTGAGCGGCACGTTTCGGCCGGTCGTTTGGGACATCGACGGCGACGGCTTCCTGGACCTGGGCTACAACAGCGCGGAACCCAATACCCTCTGGTTCAACAAAGGCGGCAAGTCGTTCGAAGCGATGGGCTACGCCTTCGGGCAACTCGAAGGCGTGAACCAGATCGGCGATCTGAACGGCGACGGATACCTCGACGCGGCGTCGGTGAAGTCGGGCTCCAAACACCTGTACGATCCGGCCACCCGAAAGTTCAAGCGCGAGGACATGGCCGATGCGCGCTTCGAGAAGCTGCCGGCCACCGTCAAAGAGTACATTTCCGAGCTGAAAAAGGACGCTAAAAACCGATTCCTGAAAGCGTTCCTCATCGATAACGGCGATTTGAACGGCGACGGACTTCCGGACCTGGTGGTCAACGGTTTTGCCGCCTACGGCGGCGCGACCTTCGGGCGTTACCTGCTGGCCGCCGCCGACGGTACTTACGCCGACGCCACCGAGTCCCTTGGGCTTCCGCTCGACGCCACACCCGTCTACCTCGCCGACGTGAACGGCGACGGCCGCGACGATATCTTTGCAATCGGCGCGGGGCTGTACGCGAGCGCCGAGGGCGGACGCTTTGTCCTGAAGCCCGGCCCGCTCACCGAATTCCTCAAGGCGCGCGGAAACTACCCGCACAAAATCTATCCGGCGGATTTCGACGCCGACGGGCGCCCCGATTTTGTCGTCTCCAACGCGCGCGGCGGGGCCGCGGTGATCTACGCCAACGCCGGCGACGGCGCGTTCCGCGAAGTCGCCCGCACCGGCGCGTGGGACGCCGATCCCGTGGTCGTCTGCGACCTCGATGGCGACGGCGCGGAAGATGTCTGCGTCGGCGGGCCCGGTACGACGGTCTCCGTGTTCCTCAATCGTTCCACCACACCGGGCCACCGCTTGAACGTTTGTTTGCGCATGGACAAGCCCAATCCGTTTGCGGTCGGCGCTCTGCTGGAGTCCTTTAAGGCAGGCGAGATGAGCAAGCCCGGCGCCCGCCCCTTCCGGCGCGTGGCGGCCCCCTCGAACGGACTGGCGATCGCGATGGGGCTCGGCGCCGAGAAATCGTGCGACCTGCGCGTCACCTTTCCCGGCAAGGAACCCAAGATCGTGACGCTTTCCGCCGTCGAAGCGCGCGCCCGTGTCACCATCACCCCCAACGGCCTGCAGGAGGATTCCAAGTGACCGCCCGTTTCCGTATCGTTTTGGCTTGCGCCGCGTGGTGTTTCGCCGCCTCCCTCGGGGCCGCCGACGGACCCGACGGCTGGGAACTCGTGCCCACCACCGATACCGACCGCCTGGAAGCGTCGCTGCTCAAGGAACACACGCCCACCGTCGAGAAGCATTTCACCTTTGCCGACGGCCTACTGGTCGGAAAAATGAACCTTGGCAAAGCCTTCTTTGAAGGCAAGAAGATCGAAGCGCTTCAGGGCATCGGAACCGTTTGGGCAACACGAAAAGACTGGCCCCGCGATCTCGGCGACTTCGAGATGAGCTGGGACTTTCAGTGGGTCATGCCCGACAAGGGCTTCGCCGACTGTCCATTCATGCTGGTCGGTTTCCGCCTGAACGAAAAGGGCGAAGGGTATTCGATCGGCATGCACGGCTACAGCGCGCCGTTGCAGATTCAGCGCATCAAGGGCGACAGGACGGTCTTTGTCGGCCGCGGCCGGTATAAGGGTTACATCCATCCCGGTTGGCTCTCGCTGCGCGTGCGCTGCGCCGGACCGCAACTCAAGGCCAAGGTTTGGAAGGCCGGCGCCCCCGAGCCCGAACGCTGGACCACCGAAGCCTTCGACGACTGGAGTGCCGCCGAAGGCGCCGATTTCCGCCAAGGGCGCATCGCCTTCGGCTTCTCCGGCGCGCGCGTCTTCGACACCGCCAGCCACGAGTACAAGAACATCAAATTCCGGCCGCTTACTCCGGAGGAGGTCAAGGCCGAAGTCTCCTTCGATCCGGCCACCGGGCCGGATTACGGCGGGGACGTGGGCGAGACCGAAGCCATCACCCCCAAGAATAAAGAAGAAATGGCCAAGCCCCTTCCCGCGCTCGACCCCAAAGCCGCCGAAGGTTGGGAAAAGACCGCCAACCTGGCCCTCGAGTCCGGCTCCGAAGGCTTGGTGCTCAAGTCTACGGACGGCGCGCCCGCGTTTCTCTGGATGCCTCCGGCTAAGCGGGCGAGCTTCGCCATGCTCCAGGCCAAGGCCGCGCCAGGCGGTCGCGCGCTGCTGAGTGTGCGTCGCACGGGTGCCACGGAATTCGCCTACCTCGATCCGGCATGGCGCGAAGGCGTTTCCGCGGTCCTTGAAAGCAATCCAAGCCATACCGGCGATGTCTTACGCGCCGCGTACCGGAATGACGAATGGTTCAATCTGGTCACGCAGCGCTCGCACATTCAAACTTGGCGCGTGATGGACCTGCAAGGCAAGGTCCTCTCCGCATTCCGCTACCGCGCCGGCGCGGGATTCAGGGACACCGAAAGCTTCGGCGTAGGCGTCGCCGGTCGAGGCGCCGTGACGGTCAAAGGTTTCTCGGCCATCATTAAGTAGGCCGTCTACAAGGAGAACGTCATGCGTATTCGAGATCGATGGCTTTTCGTCCTCGCCTCCGTCTTGCTGGCCGCGGGGATTTGCCGCGCCGAGAATCTCGTCCTCACGCCCGCCAAGGACGAAGAGACCGGGCTCAAAGCCATCATGGAGAAATGGAAGGCCGACGAACTCGAAAGCCAGGGCGGCAAATTCGGCAGCCACGGCTGGTGGCCGTGGGGGCTCACCGCGTTCGACTACGACAACGACGGCGACCTCGACCTGGTGGCCGCGCATCATGGCCAGCCGGGCGGCCGCTTGTTTAAGAACATGCTGAAGGAATCCGGCAAGCTCACCTTCGTGGACGTCATAAAGGATTTGGGCGTCCCGAAGCTTAGCGGCGCCGACGACCGCCCGTGGGCATGGGATTTCGACGGCGACGGCTGGCTGGATCTGGCGGGCTTTTCGGACGAGGCCAAGGCCAAGAGCTTTTTCAATCTCGAAGGTAAAAAGTTCGCCGAAGCGCCCTTCAGCTTTCACCCGCTCTCGCATGCCGCGGAAGTGATCGACTTGAACGAGGACGGCATTCCGGACCTATGGGGCAATCATCGGGAAACGCGGTTGAACTACCACTTCGATCCGTCCGTCAAGAGTTTCCAGGCGAAGTCGGAGAAGAAAATACGAGTCGTTCCCGAAGAGCGTATTCCCGCGGCCTTGCTTGAGGAATTCGCGGCGCTTAAGCAGCAGAAGAACAACCGCTTCCTCGGCTGGGACGTGCGCATCCCGGGCGATCTGAACGGAGACGGGCGCGCCGACGCCTACGTGGCCCTATCGGGCGGCTACGGCGCGACCTCGGCCGGCCGCTACCTTATTGCCGCCGAAGACGGCGCCCTTGCCGATCGGACCGCCGAACTGGGTCTGCCGAAGAACGGAACCCCGATCCTCGTCCGCGACCTGACCGGAGACGGAAACCTGGACGTCATCGTGGCCTTTGGTACGGAGGCCGGCCTTTACCTCGGCGATGGAAAAGGAAAGTTCGCCATTCAGGCCGGTAAACTCAAGAGCTTCCTCGAAAAAACCGGACCCTACATGCTCCGTGCATGGCCCAACGATCTCGACAACGACGGGGATCTGGATCTCGTTGTCTCCAATCCGCGGAACGGGGTGGAGGAAGTTTATGAAAATGCGGGCGGAACCTTCGAACAGGTGTTGAGCACCGGGGGTTGGGATGCCAATCCGGTGGTCGTCTGCGATATCGACGACAACGGAACGCTCGATGTCTGCATCGGCGGCCGCGGGGAGCAGATTCAGCTCTACCTGTCATCCGCGGTGAAGCCCGGGCGCTTTGCGCGCATTTTCCCGCGCATGGCTAAGCCCAATCCGTTCGCAGTCGGCGCGCTGGTTGAAGTCTTCAAGCCCGGTGAAATGGAACAGCCGAACGCCAAGCCGATCTGGTCGGAAAAGGCGCGCCCGGACGGTCAAGCCGTGCACGTCGGCCTCGGAACGCTCGAGACCTTCGACTTGCGCGTGACCTTCCCGGGCAAAGAAACCGTCCGCACCGAATGCAAGGGCGTCGCCGCCGGCAGCAAGTACACGCTCGTGCCCGGTGGAAAGCCCGAGGTCCTGAAGTAGCGCGCATCGCGCGGGAAGGCGGGAATCGCGTGGCCGCATTCGTGCTTGTACCCGGCGCGTGGCACGGCGGCTGGTGCTGGCAAAGACTCATCCCGCTTTTGCGCGCGGCCGGACATGCGGCCTATGGCTTCACGCTGACCGGGTTGGGCGAACGCGCCCATCTTGCCGCGCCGGAGGTGGGCCTGGAGACGCATGTCCGCGACGTGCTGGGGCTGCTCGAATGGGAGGATCTTCGCGAGGTCGTACTGGTGGGGCATAGTTACGCGGGCATCGTCGCATGCGCCGCCGCCTCTCTCGCTCCTCATCGGACGGCCCGCGTGGTGATCCTGGACGGATTCGTCGCCGTAGACGGCCGCTCGTTGGCCGACCAGAAGGGCCCGGATTTCGTGGCGCGCTCGCGGGACAGGGCCGCACGCGGTGGATGCGGGTGGCTGGTCCCGCCGCCCGATAACGATTGCTTCGGCGTCGAGGACGCCGGCGACCTCGCTTGGCTCCGCGCGCGATTGACGCCGCATCCGCTGCGCAGTTTTCTGGAGCCTGCGCGGCTGGGTGCAGGTTGGAACGACGGGACCTTTGGCCGGACGTTCATCCAGTGCCGTTGGCCCGAAGAGATGGTGGAAGAAGCGCCGCCGAGGTTTGAACGCCTGGAACTTACGACCGGGCATGACCCGATGATCACCGCGCCTCGTGAAATGGCCGGCGCGCTGTTGAAGTTGGCCTGAAGGGAGCACGGGAGGCCCTGCGAATGACGCAAGGCCAAGTGATTACGCGCAAGCTCGAAAGGGTGTGAACCATGCAATTTCGAAAACTGGGCCGCAGCGGCATGCAAGTTTCCGCATTCGCATACGGAACTATGCTCGAACACAAGAACGCGGACGCAACCCTGCTTCGGCAAGCATTCGATGCGGGAATCAACTTCATCGACACCGCCGATTCCTACGGTGAAAAGGGCGAAGTCGAATCGCTGCTAGGCAAGCGCTTGCGCGACCTGCCCCGTGACGAGGTGGTTCTCGCGACGAAATGCCGCTGGGGCTACGGCGCGCAAGGGCCCAACCGCCGCGGCCTGAGCCGCAAGCATATGGTGCATGCGTGCGACGCCAGTCTGAAGCGCTTGGGCGTGGAGTTCATCGATCTGTATCAGCTCCACGGCTACGACGGCGTCACGCCGCTGGAAGAGATCGCCGCCACCATCGACCGCTTGCTCCGGCAGGGCAAAATCCTGTACTGGGGCCTCTCGAATTTTAACTCCACGTTTACGCTGAAAATGCTTAAAGCCTGCGACGAGCTGAAGGTCGAATACCCCGTCTCGCACCAGCCCGAATACAGCATGCTCCAGCCGGGACTCGTCGAAGATCACGGCAAATACGTGGGTCTCGCCTCGCTGGGCCAGGAGTTCGGCTACGGGCTCGTCGTCTACAGCCCCCTCTGCGGCGGCATGCTGACCGGAAAGTACGCCAACGGCATCCCCGCCGGAAGCCGGCTCGACGTACACGTGAAGGATCATCCCAGTTGGAAAGACCGCCTCCTTAAGCCCGAACGCGTCGCCGCCGTCGAGAAACTCGCCGAACTCTCCAAGCGCGTTGAGATTCCGCTGGGCCGGCTCGCCCTGGCGTGGGTCATCCAGCGCCCCGCGGTAAACGCCGCGATACTTGGCGTGAGCAACGCCGCGCAGCTCGCGGATAACTTGGCCGCCGCCGATCTGGTCCTGACGCCCGATGTTGTCTCCGCGATCGAAAAGATTCGCGACGAATACAAAGCCGCGTTGCACGGGCAGTGGTAAAGCACCCCAACGGAGATACGCCATGATCAGGTTCCTGCTGGCGGCCCTCGTGGCCGCCTGGGCCGCGCATTCGGTGCGCGCGGAAGTTTCCTTCTGGCCCGAATCATCGGGCGAGATGATCCTCCCCGACCGAGTCAAAGGGTCCGAAGAACGCATAGTCCGAAGCGGCGTGCGCGGCGAGTTCGTCACCGCGCAGCTCGCGTTGCGCGTCGACGCGATCCCCCAAGCCGATTTAAGTCTCGAATGGACCGCACTGAAAGGGCCGGGCGGAACGGAGCTCGCGAAGGAGCACCTGGCCTTTTACCGGGCCGCCGAAATCGTGGTGGACCACGGAACGCAAGTGGACGAAGCGAAGGATCCCCATCGTGTCCGGAAGCTCGGAGCCTTTCCCGATGCCTTGGTGCCCCTGAAGCTCGCGGACGGTACGAATGTGGCCAACGCCGTTCGGCCGGAACCGCAGAAGACCATCGCCTTCTGGCTCGACCTGTACATTCCGGCCGATACGAAGCCGGGCGCCTATTCAGGGCGCGTCGAACTGCGCGAAGGAGACAAGGCCCTCGTCGCCGTCCCCATCGTCTTAACCGTGCTCGATGCCGCGATCCCGGCCGATTCCACCATCCCTTCGCTCTACAATTTGCGCGCGCATCCGCACGTCAAAGCGAACATCGATGCCTATGCGCGCGAAATGCAGCGTCACCGTATCCAGGCGACTTCGTACCATTATCTGGCGCTGGCCGGACGCGCCGATTTCGGACTCGAGTTTCTTGACCGCTTCAATCCGGATGGGAAAGGGTGGGTGAGCGTCTACGTTCCTGACGCCGTGAAGCCCACGCCCGATCGGGAAAAGGAATTGGCCGATCAACTCAAGCGCATCGCTGCTCATTTGAAGGAGAAAAAGCTTTTCGAGAAAAGCTTCGTCTACCTGAAAGACGAGCCCGACGAGAGCGCTATCCAGGGAGCCCTGGAGACAGCAAAAATTGTTTTGCGCGAAGTTACCGAATGGAAAGGAAAGCTCCTCTGCACCCTCAACCGGGACGGCTCCGTGCTGGAGGAAGTGCTTAC
Source organism: Planctomycetota bacterium (assembly GCA_015075375.1). Classification (GTDB taxonomy): domain Bacteria; phylum Planctomycetota; class SZUA-567; order H5-PLA8; family H5-PLA8; genus H5-PLA8. The sequence goes on from JABTUM010000002.1 coordinate 335,405, forward strand.
GCACTATTCTCGCGCGCTGAAAGTATACGGGCCCTGGTACGCTCAGAATAAGCTTCCCCGCGGGCGCGAGGAATGGGACCGCGCTCGTGCCGAGGGTAAGGAACTCTGGTTCTACGTCAGTAACGCGCAGGGCTGGCCTTACTTCACCTTCGATATTCAGACCGTCAAGACCGCCTGGGAGCCCCGCGTCATGGGTTGGGCGTGGTGGTACGAGAAAGCTTACGGGCACCTGTATTGGGATTTGATGTACGTAAACGGATGGAAATCCCACCCTAAATTTCCGCCCGGAGACGGGCAGTTAATCTACCCCGGCGACCTCAGCATGCCGGGAGCGCCCGAATTTTCCTCGATTAAAGATCTCAAAATGCCCGTCGTCTCCCGGCGCTTGAAACTCCTCCGTGAAGGGCTCGAAGAATGGGAACTGCTCAAGCTCGCCGAAGCCAAGGCCGGCCGTGCCAAGGTTCAGGCGATAGTCGATAAAGTGTATACCGCCATGGGGCGCCGGACCTGGGCGCCCGAAGCCTACGATCCCAAGAAGCCCATGTGGAGCTACGAAGAAGCCGCCTGGGACCGTGCCCGCGAGGAAATCATCGCTCTGATACAAGCCAAATAAGGATGCGCTACGGACCGGCTTGGGGTAGGCCGCGCACCGTGCCGAGAACCTCCTCCGGCGTTGCACGATCCGTATTCCGCGCGCTGTAGTACGTCCAACGCACGATGCCGTCGCGATCGATCAGAATGTTCGACGCGTCGGCCATCGTCTTGAAGGCCGAACGATGCAGCAAGTGGAGCGCTTCGAGCGCCTTCACGTCTTCCACGGTTCCGAGCACGCCGGGAATCTCCGGATACGAAGCGCGTCCCGCGCGTAACTCGTCCGGCGTATGCAGTGCGATCGACCAGAGTTGTCCGCCTTGGCGTTCCAGTTCCTGCGCGACGGCTCCGAGACCTCGGAGCTCCAGGACGCACGACGGTCACCAGAAGCCGCGGAAAAAGACAAGCAGCAGTGGCCCGCGGCCGCGCCACGCCTCGGTATGCAGCGTCTCGCCGTGTTCCGAAAGCACCGCCAGCGGCGGAAACGGTGTCCCGGCCGCGGGCCGTCCGCTCCGAGCGGGGACGCGCATCGAGGTGAAAAATAGCAGCGCCCACAGCGCGCATTCGCCCAGTGCAGCCGCGGCCCCGAAATGCAGAGCCGTGCTCCGCTCGCCCGCCGCCAGCCACGCGCCGCCGCCAAGCGCGGCGCCCAAGAGCGTCAGGCCCCAGACCGGCCACATCGACTTGCGCCATGCAGGCACGCGCAGCACCGGCAGGTAAGCCGCCCAGCCCAGGAACCCCAGCGCCGCACCCGCCATGGCGTAGACCGTCATCTTCGTTTCTCCGCGCGGCATCGGCACATTCTCGGCGTTGCCAGTTCCGCGCCCGCATTTTATAAGAAGGATATGGATAGCGCCCGCATGCTTTGCGCCGCCGGCTGTACGCCGCCCTGATCGGAGCCCCGCACGCGGCGGCTCCGCGCTCTCCCATTTCCACTTCTCGAAACCAGAACGAACCATGCGCGCCATAGCCGAAATCGCCAAACGCCGGACCTTTGCGATCATCTCGCACCCCGACGCCGGAAAAACCACGCTCACCGAGAAATTTTTGCTCTACGGCGGCGCGCTTCAATTGGCCGGTTCGGTCAAGGCGAGGCGCAACCAGCGCGCAACCGTCTCGGACTGGATGGAGCTCGAAAAGAAGCGCGGCATCTCCGTCAGTTCGACGGTGCTCCACTTCGAGTACGGGGGCTTTTCGGTCAACCTCCTCGACACGCCGGGCCACAACGACTTCTCCGAAGACACCTACCGCGTGCTTACCGCCGTAGACGCCGCGGTAATGGTCGTCGACGCCGGCAAGGGCATCGAGAGCCAGACGCGCAAGCTATTCGAGGTCTGCCGCCGCCGTAAAATTCCGATCTTCACCTTCGTCAACAAGCTCGACCGGTCCGCGCGGGAACCCCTCTCGTTGATGGACGAAATCGAAAAAGTGCTCGGCATTCATGCCTTTGCCGTGAATTGGCCGGTCGGTTCGGGCAATCAATTCCAGGGCGTCTACGACCGCCTGGATCGCAAGGTCCACCTCTTCGAACGCACCCCCGGAGGCGCGTATCGCGCTCCCGTCGAAACGGCCGGCTTCGCGGACCCCTTCGTCGTCCAGCAGGTCCCTCCGGATACGCATAAACAGGTCACCGAGGAGCTGGAGATGCTCGAAGGCGCCGGCGCGCCTTTCGACCTCAAAGCGGTCCTGGACGGAGAACTGACCCCCGTATTCTTCGGCAGCGCGCTCAATAATTTCGGTGTCCAGTTACTTCTCGACGGCTTCCTGTCTTACGCGCCTCCGCCGGCGCCGCGCATGGCGCGCGGCGGCCTGGTCGCACCGGAGACCGAAGCCTTCTCGGGATTTATCTTCAAAATCCAAGCCAATATGGACCCCCACCACCGCGACCGCCTGGCTTTCGTCCGCATCTGCTCCGGGCAGTTTACGCGCGGCATGACCGTCACTCATGCGCGCTCCGGAAAAAAGCTCCGCCTCGCCGCCTCGCACCGCCTCTTCGGCCAGGACCGCGACACCGTGGACGAAGCGTTTCCCGGAGACATCGTGGGGGTCGTCGGCCACGCCGATTTTCGCGTTGGCGATACGCTCACCGAAGACACCTCCATCGTCTTCGACGAGATTCCGCGCTTTCCGTCCGAATGCTTCGCGTTCCTGCACTGCCCGCAGCCGTCCATGTTCAAGCGCTTCCGCGCCGGCGTCGAACAGCTCCTGCAGGAAGGCGTCATCCAGACGTTCGAAATGCCCGACGCGGCGCTGCGCGTCCCGCTATTGGGCGCCGTGGGGCCGTTGCAGTTCGAAGTGGTGCAGTACCGTCTAGAGAGCGAGTACGGAGTTCAGTCGCGCCTCGAAAAATGCCCTTGGACGGTCCTGCGCTGGGTCGGTCCCGCCCCCGGCGCCACCGATTTGGACGACCTGATCCTGCCCACCGACAGCGTTAAAGTCCTCGATGCGGCGGGCCAACCCGTGGTCCTCTTCAGCAGCGACTGGTCCGAACGCTATTTTCGCACCCAAAATCCGCGCGCCATAGTCTCCGACCGCCCGCTCGTCAACACCCTCGACGAAGGTCCGGCCGCCCCCAAGGCGCGCGATTAGCCGCGTACCGCGACGGCCGCGCCGCGCTCGGCCGAATCGAGAATGCCGCGCGCGATCGCCGTGACCGCCAGCCCGTCTTCCCCGTCCGCCGGAGGTTCGCGTCCTTCGGCCAGCGCGTCCAGGAAAGCCTGCAAAGGCGTCGGGCGCGTGCCTTGCGGAGCCAGCACCTGCGCTTCGCGGTCGCCTTCGCGCTTCAGGTACAGCACGTGCCCTTGCCCCGGCACGGCGCGGGAAAACGCCACACCCAGCGTGCCTTGCACGCCTTTTGTGTATTCGGCCTGATGCGCGCAGATGCTTCCTTCCAGCGTTCCGGTCAGCCCGCTTTCGAACTCCAAGGTGGCCCAGATGTGATCGTTCGCCATCGGATGCGGCGCCGACCAGCGCAGCGCCTTGCGTCCATGCACGCGCTTGACCGGGCCGCCCGCTTCCCGCAGCCAATCCAGTTCGTGGGTCAGATACTCGAACAGCACGCCGCCGCTTTGCGAGGGATCTAACCGCCACGGAGCCACCGCCGCGGGCGGAATGTAATCGAGCCGCCGATCCCAGACCGAGAGCAGCGTGCCTAATTCGCCGGAATGAGCCAGCCGCAGCAGTTCGCCGCCCACCCAGCCGAAGCGTCCCGCGAAGCCAGTCCCCAGCTTTACGCCTTCCGCGCGGCAGACCGCCACCATCTCGGCGGCCTGAGCGACATCCAGCGAAAGCGGTTTTTCGCAGAAGACATGCTTCCGCGCGCGCGCGGCCGCGAGAGTCTGCTCGTAATGAAGATGGTTGGGGCTCACCACCAGCACCGCGTCGGCGTTCGCGAAGAGCGCCGTGTAGTCCGTATGCGCCTGGGCCTCATGCGGGTTGGCCAGCGCTTCGGCGCGCGCGCGGTCGATATCGGCCACACCGGTCAGCCGGGCCCGCTGAGGCATGCGCGCGATCTCCTTCGCGTGCCCCGCCGCTTTTTGTCCTGCTCCGATGAGGCCGATGCGAATGGGGTCGGGCATGAGTAGGCTCCTGGTCTCGTGAAATTCGATAAAGCACGCCGAGCGTCAGCGCCACGGGCGCGCCAGCGTGACGTCGTGCGGCTTCAAGCGCGCATCGGGCGATCCTTCCAGCAGCTTCGCGCGCCAGAACTCCGCATGCTCCGGGTCGGCCTCGGCCATGCGCCGCCATGCGGCCGTGCGGTCGAAGTCGAAGCGCCGCACTTCCGCGCGCAGGACCCCCTCCGCCGCACGCAGCAGCAAATAGCTCGGACGCGTATCGCGGTCGTCGAAGCGCGGGTCGCCGCCGTTGAGGCAGTACCGCGAGCCGTCCGGGAGCCAATGCCGCACGTACGTCTGCGCCAGCGAGCCGCTGTTGGCGACTCCGCGCGCGGCGAACGGAAAGTGCGTGTGGCCCAGGCAAGTCAGATCGAATTCCGGCGAACCGAAGCGCTCGATTAGGTCGGCCGGCGTGCTCTTGCAGCCGCTCGCGTCGCTCTGAGCCGTCACGTGCCCGTGGATCAGGCGGATGCGCCGGCCCCGCCAGGCGAGGTGAATCGCGTCGGGCAGGTCGGTCATGAAGCGCCGCTGCGAATCGGACAGCCGCGCGTACGATCCGCCCTCGGTGTAAGCCGGCTCGTCCAGGCTTCCGCCGGCCAGGAGCCCCGCGTCGTGATTCCCCCGCGTGGTCAGGTCCGGCGCGCGCCGCAGCGCCCATTCCACCACCGTCGCCGGCTCCAGTCCGCCCATCACCAGATCCCCGTTCACCGCCAGCCGGTGAGGCGGAAGCGACTCGCGCAATACCTCGAACGCCGCTACCGCTTCCGCGCAGCCGTGAACGTCGCTCACCACGGCCAACGCTTCGACCTCGTCGGGGATTTCAACCTGTGCCGTGCGCATCGGGTGCTCCGCCTCGCGGTACCGGGTTACTGGGCCTGCAGCCAGTCCTGCTTCAAACCCTTCCACGTGCTCGCGGGCTCCGCTACGCCGTCGAGTACCCACAGGCAGACGCCCGGTAGTTGCAGGTCGCGTGCGAGCTTCAACTTCGCCGCGAACGCCTCCTCGTCTTCGTACCAGCCTTGAATCCACTGCGCGCCTTCGGAGTATTCGTAGTAAGGCGCCTGCTGCTCGGGATCGAACTTCCGGCCGTGCTTCTCGGCGTTCGCGCGCGCCTCGGCCGCCGAGAGCGCCCTTGGTTTGCCAACGATGCTCGCACCCCGGCCAGGCCCCGCGGCCGTCCATTCCGTCCCGCCGCGCCCCAAATCGATCCCCAGCATCAGCTTCTCCTTCGCGCCGCCGGTCGCTTTTAAGTAATCATCCATCAGCGTCGCGTAGTCGCGCGGATGCTCGCCCACCTTGCCGCCTCCGCGCACCGCCTGAGCGCTTCCTGTCCAGCCGATCGTCGGCGGCGTCATGCAGTAGCTCATGATCGTGAAGTGGTCGATCTGCGCCGCGATGGCCCGGTAGTCCATCCAGGCTTGTCCGAATTTGTCTTCCGCGCTGATCACGGGGGGCGACGCGTACGAGAGATGCAGCCCCGGCCGGATGTTGTCCAACTGCTCCCGCGTCTGCTTGAAAAGCGCCGTCACCGCTTCGCGGTTGCTTTCCCCCGTCACCGTATTCTTTTCGTGCCAGGTCTCGTCGTCTAAATTCACGCCGTCCAGTTCGTACTCTTTCACGAAGGCCGCGATCTGCTCCGCGAAGACGCCCGTATGCCGCGCCAGATACGCATCGCTGTTCGCCTTGTTCGTGCCCCACACCAGCACGCACAGCTTGACGCCGTGCTCCTTGGACTCCTTGCGCAGCGCGCGAATCTGTTCCGGACTGCACGCGCCGCCGATCTTGATCGTCCCGTCCGGTTGCACCACCACCGAACGGAAACACAGATGCGTGATCGCCGACCAGTCCAGCGCCTGCGTGCTCCAATCCTTCATGTTCTTCGGGAACCAGCCGTACGCGAATCGCTTCGGCGCTTCGGGCGCCTCCGAGCCGTACACGCCCAGCGCCAGGCTTCCCGCCAACACCGCCACCCACACCGCATATCCGGTCGACATCTTCGATCCTCCCATACACGCGGGCGTGACGCCGCCCGTGCCATGCTTCGCATGCCTGATGAACGAGAACGACTTACCGGGAACCCGTCGTGCCCGGCGGCGCAAGGCTGCCGCCCGCCACCGGCCGCGCCGGCACCACCGCTTTGCGGGGCAGTTCGTCCGAACCCGCGATCCGTTCGGCCAAGAGTTTCACAGCGCGAGTGCCCAATTCCTGCGGATCGAATGCCAGATGCTCCAGCGGGATGCCGCCGGGAAGCATCCACAGCCCCGAAGCCGCGGTCGCGACGATCGAAATATCCCGCGGCACGCGCAGCCCGCGTTTGGCGGCCACTTCCGCGATACCCTGAGCCAGCCCGCCGTTGAAGGCCACCACGGCCGTCAGGCCGCGGTCCAGCAGCGCGTCGGCCGCCGCTTGCCCCGACTCCCCCAAGTCCACGTCCGCGCGTGCGATCCAGTCCGGCGATACCGGCAGCCCCGCCGCGCCCATCGCGTGCCGGTAGCCCGCCTCACGCTCTTTGCTGCTCTGCCCGCGCGGGATGCCCAGGAAGCCGATTTTGCGGTGCCCCAGCCCGATCAGCCGGTAGGTCAAGTCCCGCCCCGCGCCCGCGTTGTCCAGCACCACGCAGTCCACCGGAGCGTGCTCGAAATGCGCGTCCACCAGCACCGCGGGGAAATGCAGCGCGTGCAGCCGCGTCAGGAAGTCCTCGGCCGCCTGCCCCAGCAGCGCCAGGCCGTCCATGCGCCGCCGGTCGGCCAGCCGTTCGGCCGACCCCGGGTTGCGCAGGTCGCCCGCCCGGGCCAGCACCAGCGTGTCCAGGTGCTCGGCGAACGCCGCCTCCTGCATCCCGCGCATGACGCGCCAGAAAAAGGTCTCGTCCGAGAGGTCCACGGGGAGGGGCGGGGGCAGGATGCCTATAACACCCGTCTTGGCCAAGTCCTCGCCCGTTTCCGTCCCGCTGCGCGCGACGAACGTCCCCTTGCCGCGCCGGATCTCAAGCACCCCTGCGCGTTCCAGGTCCGCATACGCCTGCCGCACCGTCTTGTCCGCGACGCCCAAGGTCTTCGAAAGCCACGGGTACGACGGCAGCAAATCGCCCGGCTTGGCGCGCCCGGCCTCCAAGTGACGCAGAATCAATTCGCGGATCTGCTGATACAGCGGCTGATCCGATTGTGCCGGAAGCTTCCAGTAACGGCCATGCGAAAGGGGGTCGGCCATGCCTATTCCTATCTTATGTACCTAAGTCTATATACTCCGTATTTCCTGAATCCGCCAGGGTTTTTGGGGTATTTATCGAGCTTCCGATTCCGCTCGCTTGAAGTGCTTGCGCGGCCGCTCTTTGGCGCTGAGGCGCGTGCGCGCCGGATGCGTTCAATCCGGGATTGAATGAATTCATTTGCCGGGCGCGGTAGAGTCAGCGCGAGGCGCGCGTCCCGGGTCGGATCGAATTCCTCCGGCCGCGCCGCGCTGCACCGGAGGTTCGGACATGCCGCTTGACCTGCCCCCGAAGCGTATCCGCCGCCTTGCCGAAGAGGCTCTCGCCACGCTCCCGGAAGAGTTCCGCGCTGCCGTCGCCGAATGCGTTTTGAGCCTTCAACCCCGCGCCAGCGCCGCCCAGCGCCGCGAACTGGAACTTCAACCGGACGAGGAAGTCTACGGGCTCTATGAGGGACACGCGCTGACCGAGCGCCACGTCGACGACCCGCCCGGCCTGCCGCCGCGCATCTCGATCTTTTACGAACCGCTGCTCGAAGACTGCGACACGGAGGAAGAACTCAAGCGCGAGATTCAGACCACGGTGCTCCACGAGATCGGGCACCATTTCGGCCTCGACGAGGACCGTCTGGACGAACTCGGGTACGCCTGAAGTGACGAATTACCCGTTTAAAACCGCATAAAGGATGAAGATCCAGGGGCAGCACGCGATCACGCAGTGCGGCAGGATAATATAGAGACGGAACTTGGGTGGTGTATGCTCCCGGCCGGCGAGAAGGTGAAGCGCACGGGCCCAGGCAGCCAATACGCTTAGCATGAAGAAGGACATGAAGAGCGCGATGACCCAGTCTTCCTTCCCGGCGAAGATGAACGAACGGTAAATCATGGCGCTGGCCATAGCCGTAAATAGGCCCGTTATCCCCACCGCAAGAAGCAACTCGGATAGGAAAAAGGAGGTCTGCTTTAGCAGCGCTCTGGCTGTCCGATAAAGCGCGAATACGAACGACGCCACCAGCACGGAGCCGACAAGTAGCAGCAGGACAAATGGAGTCATGGTCGAATAATAACCACTGCGGGCCTTCTCTTTCGGCGCTTACGGCAGGTTATAGTCTACCCCTTCAGCATCCGCTCGAATTCCGCCTCGTCGATTACCTTCACGCCCAACTGCTCCGCCTTCTTCAGCTTGCTCCCGGCCTCTTCGCCCGCCAGCACGTAATCGGTCTTCTTGCTCACCGACGATGCCGTCTTCCCGCCGCGGTCCTTGATCAACTGCGAGGCTTCCTCGCGTCCCAGCTTGGCCAGCGTCCCGGTCAAAACGAACACCTTTCCGGCGAAGGGCCCGCCCGCCGCGGCGGCCTGCTTACGGGTGGCCGCGGTAAGGCTCCGGGTATTCAGCCCCGCCGCCACCAGCGCATCCAGCCGCCGCCGTTCGTCCGCATCCTGGAAAAACGCCACGATCGCCGCCGCCAGCACCTCGCCCACGCCTTCCACCTGCTCCAGCTTTTCCGCCGGCGCCGCGCGCAGCGCCTCCAGCGTCTCGAAATGCTCGGCCAGCAGTTCCGCGTTGCGCGTCCCCACGTGCGGAATGTTCAAGGCCGCCAGCAGCCGCGCGAGGTCGTTCTTCTTGCTGGCTTCGATATTCGCGAGCACGTTATCGACCGACTTCTCGCCCATCCGCTCCAGTTCGATCAGCTTCGAGCGGTCCAGCGCGTAGATATCGGGCAGATCTTTCAGCAGGCCCGCTCCGATCAGCCGGTCGATCATCTTCTCGCCCAGCGCCTCGATATCCATGCAGCCGCGGCTGGCGAAATAGACGATCCGCTCCCGGAAGCGCCCCGGACAGCGCGCATTCGGACAGCGCAGCGCCACCTCGTCCTCGCGCCGTACCGTCTTCGTCCCGCAGACCGGGCACTTCGACGGCAGCCGGTATTTGGGCAAGTCCCCCGCGCGCTTCTCGGTCAATACGCGCACCACCTGCGGGATGATCTCGCCGGCCTTCTCGACGATCACCCGGTCGCCGATGCGGATGTCCTTGCGGTCAATCTCGTCCTGGTTGTGCAGCGAAGCATACGTCACCGTCGTCCCGCTCACGAAGACCGGCTCGAACCGCGCGCGCGGCGTCAGCACCCCCGTCTTGCCCACGTGCGCTTCGATATCCAGCACCGTCGTCTCGGCTTCTTCGGGCTTGTACTTGTAGGCGATCGCGTAGCGCGGCGCCTTCGACGTCGTCCCCAGCGTGCGGTGCAGGGCGAGTTGATCGACCTTCACCACGATCCCGTCGGTGTCGTAATCGTAGCCGTGCCGCTTCTTCTCGTATTCGGCGATGAACGCAAGCACCCCGTCGATCGACGCGCAGACCGCGCGGTGCGGGTTCACCGGCAGGCCCCAGGCCTTTACCGCGTCGAGGAACTCGTGGTAGCGCGAGAACGACGCGCCTTCCATCTCGCCGGGCGTGTGTATGAAGATATGCAACCGCCGCTCCGCCACCGCCGCCGGGTTCTTCTGCTTCAGCGCCCCCGCCGCCGCGTTGCGCGGATTCACGAACGTCTCCAGCCCCGCGTCCTCGCGTTCCTTGTTGGTCCGCTCGAACTCCGTACGCGGCAGGTACACTTCCCCGCGCAGCTCCACGAACGCCGGCGGCTCCCCCGCCGTCAGCAGCCGCAGCGGGATCTCCTTCAGCGTTCGCAGATTCGCGGTGATCTCCTCCCCGCGCGTCCCGTCGCCGCGCGTCAGCCCGCGCACGAAGACCCCGCGCTCGTACCACAAACTCACCGCCGTCCCGTCGATCTTCAGCTCCACCGCGTACTCGGGCGCTTCGCTCACGCCTTCCTTGGCCAGCCGCTTGCGCACCGTCTCCGCGTCGAAATGCCGCACCTCTTCTTCGTTGTACGTGTTGTCCAGCGAGAGCATCGGGCGCCGGTGCGGGATCGTGGCGAACTTCTCGCCCTCCGGCAACTCGCTTCCCACCCGCCGCGTCGGACTGTCCGGCGTCGCCAGATCCGGATGCGCCGCCTCCAGGTCCGCCAGTTCGCGGTACAGCGCGTCGTACGCGCGGTCGCTGATCGACGGCTTCTGGAGCACGTAATACGCGTGATCGTGCCGCGCCAGCTCCGCCCGGAGCTGCGCCGCGCGCTCCGCCGGACCGCCCGCGCCGGGCGCCTTCGTCTTGCTCATGGCCTGCTTCCTCGCCGGAAAGATGGAGAATTGAAAGGAAGAATAATCGGTGATCGGCGAACAGTAAACGGTAACTGCGCGTCGGCGCCTTCAGGTATGGCGGGCGTCCCGTCCGCCAGTGAAGTAAGAAACAAAGGGGATTCGAAAACAGAAACGCCACGCCTGAATAATACGCACGCCGTTCCCTTCTCCCTCTGGGAGAAGGGCAGGGATGAGGGAGGTATACTCAGCACTCGTCCGCGGATTTACAGCCCCGCACGCCGTTCCCTTCTCCCTCTGGGAGAAGGGCAGGGATGAGGGAAGCACGCCCCCGCATCCCCGCCGCGCCTCAATCCAAAATCCAAAATCGTAAATCCAAAATCTGCTAGTTCCGGCTCAACTCATCCGCGCTGCGAGCCAGTTCTCCATACGCCGCCGACAACGCGGCGAGCTTCTTGCCCTTCTCGCTCGCCTCCTTGTTCCCCACCCGGAAAACGCCGAAGTCGAACCCGCCGGCTTCCCGAGCTTCGCGCGCCTGAGCGTCGTAATGGTTCCGCGCCGCCGCCGACCATTCTCCCAGCTCTCGAGCGCTCGCGCGCACCGCCGCCGGTTGGCCCTTCAATTCTGCGAAGCGCTTGGCCAGCAGCAGGTCGCGCGCCGAGCGCACCGAGGCGCCCAGGCGCTGGTCGAGCGCCTCCAGTTGCGGCAGCAGCTTCGCCGCGTACGCATCGCGCGCATCGATCGCCAGCGCCTGTTGGTGCAACTCCAGCGCCTGCCCCCGCGCCGCGCCCACCAGCACCGCCCGCTCGCGCGTCGCCAGCAGATCGGCCAGTCCGTCCTCAAGCTGCAGCAGCCCCTCGTGCTCGGGGTGCAGCACCGTCGCCGCGTCGGCGATCTTCGCCGCTTCGTCGAACTGGTCGCGCTTGATCAGGTCCAGGATTCGGGCTTCCTGGGCCGCGACCTGAGCTTCGCCCGGAGCGACGCCAGGCCGGCCTTGGCCTTGCCCCGAGCGCGATCTGTTCATCCGCGACATCCGCGCGCCGTACACCTCCCGCAGCGGCGGATACGCCACGCCCGCGCGGTGATATTCTTCTTTCGCCGTCTTCCAGTCACGCCGTTCACGCGCCGCGTCGCCGCGCAGCACCGCCAGCCAGCCCGCTGCCGCGGAAGCCCGCGTCCGCGCTTCGGCGTCTTCCGGATCGTGATGCAGCGCCGCTTCGTAGTGCGCGTGAGCCGCTTCCCATTCGCCCTTCAAGAACGCCCGGTCCGCGAACTCGCGGTGCTGCCGGTACGCCTCGTCGCCGCGTGCTTCTTCCCACAGCGCCAGCAGCGGCTCAGGGTAATTTTCCGGCGGCCGCAACGCGTCGGCCGGCACCGGAGGATGCACAGGCCGCACGGCCGGCTGAGCCACGGGCGGCGCCACCGGGCCTTGCGCCTGAGCTGCGCGCGCTTCGGCCTCGCGCCGCGCCGCTTCTTCGCGCGCCAGCCGCTCCGCTTCCTCCTTCGCCTTCCGTTCCGCTTCGGCCTTCGCGGCCCGCTCCGCTGTCTCGCGTGCCTGCTGCTCCTGGTACGCCCGCTCGTATCCCGCCCGGCTCTGCCAGTCCGCCCGCCCCGTCTTCGGAGGCAGATCGTTCATCAAATGCGCGTCGCGCGAAGGCGCATCCTTATCGGTCGCCGCCAAACTCAGCGTGTCGGCCGCCACCGTATAACGGAAATGCCGCCGCGCCTTCACCGCGTCGGGATACGTCAGAGCCAAATCCGTGCTCGTAGCGGCATAAAGTCCCTGAACCTTCTGGCCGCCCGGAGAGGTGATCGCATACTGCCGGTCCGCCGTCAGCGTAAGCTGCCAGAACTTCCCGCCTTCGACGAAGAGCCACGTATTGACCAGCTCGCCTTCGCCCGCGTGAAGCCCCAGCCCGGCCAAGCTCGCCAGAACCCATACCGCCATACGCATCGCATTGCTGGGCATGCTCAACCCTCCTTGATTAGCCGTGATTGCGGACGCGGCTCCCTTGTAGGGGCAAGGACGGCCTAAACCAACCGAAATTCAGGGATTTGGATTGGGCAACCTATACGCATGAATGGCCATGCGGAATTCAGTAACCCGCACCGCCAAGGACAACCACCGGTAGAATACGGTCCTCATTTTTGTCGTTATACAGTGCGGCGCCCTTACCGGTAATCGTTCGCTCGCCGTTCAGAACTCCCCTTCTTCCTGGCCCTGCTCTTTCTTCGGCGGGCACCGCACGTCCTTCACGCCCACCAGCTCCCGCGCACCGCCGGGGCGCTGCCATTCCAGCTTCGCCACCGCGCCGCCGCCGCCCTGAAAAAATTCGTACTTCAGCGCGTGCATCCCCGGCTGCAGTTCTACCTGCACCTGCCGCTCTTCCGTCCCGTGCAGATTCCAGTCGTCCAGCACCAGCTTCTCGCCCAAGTACAGCCGCGAGCCGTCGTCCGTCGTCGAGTAGAACGTGTACGTCCCCGCCGCATCGACCTTCAGGAATCCCGTCCAGCGCGCGCTGAATTCCTCCTGCCGCCCGTCCGGGAACGGAAAATTGTTCTCCATGTGGTTCACCGATTCGCAGAGCTTCTCGTGGAGCTGCTTCTCGAAATTCCGCCCCTCGAAGAACTGGCCCCACAGCCCCGGCTGATAAATCCCCACGTCGCCCAAATGCGCCTCAGCCCACGCCACGATATCGGGCAGCCCCGATGCGTACGCGCGTTCGACGTACGCCTTCAGCCGCTGCCCCGCCTCCGCGTCGCCGGCCATCCGCCCGAAGCGCTCGGCGTCCCCGCCCGCCGTCGTCGCCCAAGCCGTCGCCAGCACGCCCACCAAATCCCGGCGCTCGAACTTCGCATCGTCGCCTTTCGTCTGCTCGTACAGCTTGGGAATCTGATCGGCCGGGATCGCGCGCCCGAAACTCGCAAGCGCCGTCAGCAGCGCGCCGCGCAACTCTGGCGGAGGTTCGCCGTTCAAGCGCTGCAGCAGCGCCTCCACCGCCCGCGGATCGCGCCGCTTGCCCAGCAACTCCGCCGCCTGAGCCGCCAACCCGATGTCCGTATCCTTCAACGCCTGAGCCAGCAGAATGTGCGCGACTTCGCCCATCGAGAGCAACTGCACGCGAGCGTGCTTGCGAGCGTCGCCCGTCGCCTTCAACGACTGAATCGCCGCCAGCGCACGCCCCGCGCTCGCGCGGTAATCGCGAAGCTGCTCGCTCAAATCCCTGAGCTGATTCTGTTGTTCGGGTTCGTAGAACGTGCGCAGCATCTCCGAGCACAACCGGTGCGCGGGGCCGAACTCGCCCGACGCGATCTGCGCCTTCAGCTTCTCGATCAGTTCCGGATAGCTGCCCGTCACCGCCGGCGCCGGCGTCTCGACCTTCGTCACCGTCGGCCCCTGCACCACCGTCGCCGGCTCCGGCGCAGGCGACGCGGGCTCGATCGCCTTCATGGGCGCGAGCTCGGCCGATTTCACCGCCTCCGCCGCCGGCTGAGCAGGGGCCGCCGCCGCGTCCTTCGGCGCGCCCGATCCACACCCCAGCGGAGCCGCCAGCAGCGCCGCCAGCCCCAACCGGCCCCAAGCCCTGAGCGTACGCGGCATCGTCGGCTCCTTATAAGGATGCAGAACGGCTACATCGGTACAACCCCGCCCGCGCACACCTGTTGAATAAAAATGCTATCGTTTTACCGGCGCCTAAAGCAAAGCGTATCCCAAGCGCCTTAACCGCTGCGTGCGTTGAAGTTCACCAGTGCAATCGAGCCAGCCGCCTCAAATGAAAACGGAACCGCGGACGCTTCGCGCGCCGGGTTCCGCTTGCGACGGCTTCCTGTTCTGCCGAGCCTGCGTTCATCCCTTCAGTTTATCATGGCTTCGCCGCTGCCGAGGCCGCTTTCACCACATCCTCCGGCGCCAGCCGAGCCTTGTAGTCCGGGTTCGCATGCGCGAACAAAATCTTCCCGTCGCGCCCCACCACGTACACCGCCGGCACCGGCAGCGTCCAGTCCTGCGCGTCCAGGTCGATCTTGTACCCGCGATACTTCTCGATCGTCGCCGCGTCCAGCTTGAACGCGAGCTTGAACGCCTTCGCCGCCGCGTTCTGCGGATCGCTCAGCAGCGTAAACGACACGCCGTGCTTCTCGGCCGTCGGCGCGAGCTTCGCCACGTCGTCCGGCGTGATCGCGACCAGCTTCAAGCCCTGTTCGGCCAGTTGAGGTTCGACCTTCTGCAACGCCGCCAAATGCCGCGTGCAGAACGGGCACCAGCCCCCGCGGTAGAAGATCACCACCGCCGGCTTCTCCTTCAGCAGCGCCGCCAGTTCCACCGCCTCGCCCTTGGCATTCTTCAACGTCGCCGCCGGGACCGCATCGCCCACCGCCAAGCCCTTCGCGTCTTCGGGCTTCTCCGCGACGCCCTCCGCCGCCGCCAGCGCCGCGCTCATCCCCAGCAACCCGGCCAGCATCGCAAATCGAACTCGAATCATTTCGAACGTCGCTCCTCATCAGGGCGTGCACGCCCCCGCCATTCGCGCGCCGCGCGAAACCAAGCGAGAACCGTTTGAGCTACCGATGCCAGAGCGGGGGCCGCTTATTCCGAGCGTACCGATTTTCTCGGACCCAGTTCACGAGCCGTTCGAGCTTTGCCGTTTGTTTGGTTTTTACCGCTTGAAGGGTTCCTTTAACCATCCGCGCTCTACTTCCCATTCACCAAATAGTAGACCTGCTGCGCCCCGCACTTCGGACACTTCAACCGGCTCCCCTTAAAGTTCGCCGGCACCTCGCGCGTGTAACCGCACGCGCAGGAGAACGCATCCGGAATCAGCGCCCGCCGCGCTTCGTCGCTCCCCGGATCGTCCGGAGGCTGCCCGCCCTTCGCCGCGGCCGGCGGCGGAGGCGGCACGCCGTCCGATCCGCGCCGCGCACCCGGTGCGGGCGGGGGAGGCACCGGCGGACGCGCGCTCGGATCCAGGTCCGATCCGCGCAGCACTTTCCCGCCTCGCGAATTATCGACCTCCAGTTCTTTGAACATCTCCCAGCGCGCCGCGCCGCTTTGCCGCTCTTCGAATTTCACGCTGTCCAGCTTCCCATCCCCATCCGCATCGCGCACGCCGTAGCTCGCGCCGGCCGCCACCGGCTTCGGCGGCGGCGGAACCGGAACGCCGCCCGAGCCGACAGGTGCGGGAACCGGCCGTAGTTTTCCTCCTGCTCCAGGAAGAGTACTGGATGCGAGCGGCGCCGCTGCGCCCGCCGCCTGCGGCGCGGCCTGCGCTTGCTGCTTCGCGCGAGCGATCTGCTCCAGCGTCTCCGCCGCCACCGGCGTCTGAGCGCCGCATTTCGCGCAGACCACCAGCTTCGGCCGGTCCGGAAGCGCCAGCCGCTCGCCGCACGCGCACGACATCATCAGCGCACCGGCCATACCCAGTCCGCCCGGAGCGAACAGCGCCGCCAGCACCGCCTCGGGCGGGAGTTGCCCCTGCGCCACCGCGCCCGCCGTCAGCACCCGCGCCAGCGGCTCCAGACGCTGCTGCATCGCCTCCGGCGTCCGCGCCCCTCCGCCTTTTAAGTGCTCCAGACCGAACGGAGCTTGGCCCGGCTGCAACGCCGCCTCGGCCTGCCCCTTCGGAACCGGACGCGTCCCGCGCTCCGACGAGGCCTGCTGCAAATCCTTCGCAGAATACAGCCCGCGCTTCCCATCCTTCGCCATCAAGCGGAACTGCCGCTCGTAATCGTTCAGCGTCGCGCCCGTCCCCAGGCTGCGCAGAATTCCCACGCGCTCCTTCAACGGAGGATGCGTGCTGAACAGTTCCTTCGCGCGCTCCTCGTGAGCTTTGATCGGATTGACGATGAAGAGCGGCGCCGTCGCGCGGTTGGCGACCTCCAGTACCTCCTGGTCGGCCGAGATTTTCTCCAGCGCGCTCGCCAGGCCTTCCGGGTTGCGCGTGAACTCCACGGCGCTCGCGTCGGCCAGGTATTCGCGCCGCCGGCTGATGCACAGATACAGCATCCGGGCGATGATCGGCGCCAGGATCGCCAGCAGCAGCGCCAGGACCAGCAGCACGAGCTGCGCGCCGCCGCCTCCGCCGCCCTTGCTCCCGCCAGAACGCTTGCCGCCGCCGAACCTGAACAGCCGCGCGTAGCGCAGGAAGAAATCGCACAACAGCGCGATCGTGCCCACCATCACCGCCGCGCGGATCAGATAGTTCGTGTCGCGGTTGCGGATGTGCGCCAGTTCGTGCGCCATCACGCCGGCCAGTTCGTCGCGCGTCAGCTTCTGCAGCAAGCCCGACGTGATCGCCACCGCCGCCGTCTGCGGCGTGCGCCCTACCGCGAAGGCGTTGGGCGCCGTGTCCTCGATCACGTAGATCCGCGGGCGCGGCAAGCCCGAGGCGATGCAGAGTTCCTCGACGACGTTCCAGAGCTGCGGAAATTCCTTGTGCGAAACCTCGCGCGCCCCGGACATGCTCAGCACCGCCGAGTCCGCCGCGAAGTATGTGATGATCGTGAGGACCAGCCAAGTGCTCAGCGCCAGGAACGCGCCCGTCACCAAGCCCTGCTCGGGATCGGCCGCCGCGCCCAAGATCGCGCCGACCAGCACCGTGAACGCGCCGAGCCCCATCATCAAGAGGAGCGACTTGCGCTCGTTGGATCGGATCAGATCCCACATGGCTGCGTTGCGTCCGTCTCCGGATTCAAGTTCTCCCCCTGAGCAAGGGGGAGCCAGAGGGGGTGCCGTCGCCGTTCCCTTCTCCCACTGGGAGAAGGGCCAGGGATGAGGGCGGTCATGCCCTTCACCCGTCCCTAGCTCCTATTCTCCCCCTTAGCAAGGGGGAGTTAGAGGGGGTGCCGTCGCCGTTCCCTTCTCCCTCTGGGAGAAGGGCCAGGGATGAGGGCGGTCAAGCTCTTCACCCGGCCCTAGCTCCTATTCTCCCCCTTAACAAGGGGGAGTTAGAGGGGGTGCCGTCGCCGTTTCCCTCTCCCTCTGGGAGAAGGGCGGTCAAGCCCTTCACCCGCGCCCTAGAATAACAAACCCGCGCCCGAAGGTTTCGATAAAACCTCGCCACATCAACGACTTGCATGCGCATGTGCAGGTGGTGCACGATCGCGCAGGCTTTACCGTTGTGCTCGAGAGAACCTGAGTGGCCGAAGTTTGATGAGGTGAGGCGTCTTAGGGTTCCAATACGCACGACTGAGGTTGTGAAGAGTGGGAATCGGAGCCTGCGCTCAAGATACGAATACACTCACGGCCGTTCGGGCCAAGCTAGATCTGAAGGGGGTTCGTGAGTCTACGGCGCAAGTCCCCGCAAGCAGATGCCGAAGAAGCGATTGGAGACAAAGCCTAAGGTCTGAGCACCTTTCCAGAGATTATTCTACGGGCTCTGTTTCGATCCACTTCAAGGCCGGTTCCTTGCCCGTGGCGATCTTCCAGGAACGGTCCATCTGCGCGCCGGCCGGATACACATGCGACTCGGTCTTTTCCTGGCCGTCTTCCGTCCAGCAATAGGTGACTTTAGTTCGAGCGGTGTTGGGGGCTGCGTAAACCGCGGAGAATTGGCCCATCTGGTAGTACTTGCCCATGTTGTTGCTGATGCGAATCAGCACCTCGTTCAGTTGGTCGCCGGAGATATCCTTGGTGCCGAAGAAGAAGGTCTGCGACCAGGTATCCGGAGGGTTGTAGGGCTCCGGCGGATTGATGCGCCAATCGTCCTTCAAAAGGCTCCAATTCTTTCCATCCTTCGAGTATTCGGCCTTGAAGGCCAATTCAGGCTTGGGTGGGCACCCCGTGGGAGAACGAGTAGCCCAGCAGACGGTTTGGATTTTCTCTCCGCGCGGCGTCTTGAGTTTGACGGTGAACGAAGGCCCGCCCAGCGAACCTTCGACGATATGCCGGGACAGCGCTTCGGCTTGCGGGCCGACGGTTTCCACGGCCAAGCCCGAAGAATTAAACGTGATCTGCGTGCCGTCGGACTTCAGGTGAGGCATGACGTAGCCGCTGGCCATGCAACGGGTGGTGATCACGATCCCTTGGTCGGCCAGATTTTTAGGTGCGGTCATGAACTGCAGCCAGTAACGGTAGTGCCCCTTCACCAGGTCGGACAGATCCAGACCGTCTTTGAAATCCACCGGTTCGGAAAAGGTCTTCATGCCGTCGGTGGACACGCGGACTTGGCAGGCTGCTCGGCCTTGGAGCACCAGCCCCAGCGTAGCACCGGGGTCGGTGCAATTTTTGGTGGAAGGTTTGACGCCGATGACGAACGGCGACTGGTGCTGGAAAGTCACCGATTGGTCGTCCTCCGCGGCCACGGCGGCCTTGTAGGAACCATCCTGAAAGGAGGGCTTGTAGGTGAATACGGCATTTCCGAAGCGAGCGCGGCGGTTGGGGTCTCGCTCCAATTGGGGACGTGCCGTGGCATTGAAACTTCGGTCTGGGTCGGTCAGGTAAGTAATGTGGCGGTTCGGGCCATCCAGACCGTCCACGCAGATGCCCCAGAAAACCAGCGTACCTTGCTCCCCCTGGCCCAAGCCGGGACGGGGAAACCGGCGCAACGTCTCGCCCGGGCGCAAGTGGACCATCGGAGGGGCTCCGGCGTATCCGGACAGGGGCGCATAGGCCAGCGTCTTCCGATACCCTTCACCGTCGCCAGGATAAAGCTCGGGAAGCCAGCCGCGATTATCCTTGGCAGGCCGGTTGGTCAGGTACGCGGCGCGATCGCTGGCGGCCAGTTCCTCGATATTCATCAACATCTTCTGCTCCTTATCGAAGCAGACGGTGGTGATGTCGCTGTCCAGCAAGACCCACTTTCCGGTGCTGTAGGCGCCGCCCGTAATAAAGGCTTCGAAGGACGTATGGCCTTGGACCATCATGCTGCGAGCGCGGGCATGGCCCAGAAGGTATTCCATCTCCGCGGTATATTGAGCGTGATTTTCCTGGCACATGCCGTGCCCGAAAGAAAACAAGCTGTTCCAATACTCCCGTTCGAATTCGGGCCCGCCCTTTTTGAGTACGTCCGGCAAAGGCAGCGATGTGCAGTGAAAATAGTGGGTATTCCGCCAGTACCAGCTCGCCAGCGCCTTGTCTTCTTCCTGGTCCGTCTTGCGGCCGGTGACTCGCGTATACAGTTCCGCCTGGCTCTTGAACAGCCGGTCGAAGGTCGAGCACGAAAGCTCGCCTTGCCAGTAGGGATGGTCGCTCATCAATTGTGGATCGCCCACGCTGCCCGCGGCCCAAACGCCGCACGGCGCGCCGAGCAGCACGAAGATCAAGAGCGCCAGGGTCTTGGGTATCATGTTCGGATCCTCATGGAAAAAACCGCTGCTCAAACGGCCTCGACGCTTTCCGGCACGAGGCGCTGGACATAGTACACCGCAATCGCGGCGGAAAAATGGCCGCGGCCTCGAATGGACACAAGTTGGACGGTAAGCGCTTGGGGCGGAGTCCGGCGCGATTTGTGCCCCGGGTTACGTGCGCCACACCCGCTTGGATACGTGGCGCAAGAGTGGCCGAAAATTCCACTTTCAAAGAGGCCTGCCCATTTAACAATCGAGTCCGTGGCGACAAAGGATCAAGTGTTCAAGGAACTGTTGCGCCAACTGCACAGACAGGTGCAGGAAGCCTTTGCGCCCGGCGAACGATTACCCTCCACTCGCGAACTGGCGGCCGCGCACGGGGTCGCCCGCATGACCATCCAGAACGCGCTGCGCGAACTGAGCAGACAGGGGATGGTTCGTGCCGTATCCGGCGTGGGCTGGTTTCGGGCGGGGCAGGGAGCGGTGCCCGAAAGCCCGGCGAAGTTGCGGATCGGAATGCTAAGCAAATTGTCGCGGGCCGACTGGAACTCGACTGCGCTTATTCAAGAGTTGCTCCAGGAAGGGAGGCGCCGGGGCATGACTCTGGTGGAGTGCCCCAATCCGCACAGCCGATTGACCACCCCCGGCCGGCACCGCATTCGGCTCGCTGAAATTCCTTGGAATACTTTCGATATCGGTTTTCTTGTGGAAGCCGCCGAGACCATTGCTGCCGATGCCGAGAAGCTGCTCGCACATCGCCTGCTGGTCGTCGACCAGGATGCGACGGCGGCGGGCCTCGACAGCGTGGTCTTCGACGACTTCGAAGTCGGCGCGATTGCAGCGCGGCACCTGTACGAATGGGGACATCGCCGATTTGCGGTGCTCGAAGAGTTCAACCTTCCCGGTAATGCCTGCGATCCCAATTGGGCCGACAGGCGGTTTGGATTTGAACGAACGGTGGGACAATTGGGCGGGACGATACGGACGCCATGGCGGCTCCCGTATCCGCGCATGCAAGGCTCGACACGGCGCCTGTTCGCCGATTTCCTGGTGCCGGCCGTCGCCCAATGGGCCGCGTCGCCCCTAGAGCAAAGACCCACCGCCTTTTTTGCCACCTATGAAGCCGTCATCGCTCCCCTCATGGAGCAACTGGCGCGGCACGGATTGCGCGTGCCCCGGGACATGTCCATCGTGACGGCGTGGTGGGGAAACGAAAAGCTGGTCGTGAACGGGATCCCCATGGCCAGCGTGAATCTGCGGCTTGAGAACCTCGTGAAGCGAAGCTTCGATCTGGCCGAAGAACTCCATTCCGAAAGGTTCAGTCCTGCCATGCGTCAACCGCGCAGGGTCTGCGCCCCCATCCTGTTTATTCCCGGCGAATCGACCCGTCCGCCCGCTGCGCGCTAAGCGGTCGCGCCGAAAGACCATGAGCGTCTCGGTAGGGTTAGTCGAGGTTCGGAAAGCTATGCAGTTTCATGTTCAATCCTAAAATCTTCATAGACAATATAGCGGCAAGCCCGCTCCGAAAAATATTCGCGCATCAAGGGCTTAACTTCGAGATCCCAAGAGAGCTTACCTAGTCCGGCTCCGATTTTCGGCAACCCAATCGATTCGATCTGCTCCTTCTCAGCCCATTTTGCAAGCTTTCGAAAAGCCTTCCGGACGAGGCTCGCCGTCGCATGGTACATATCCGGTTGAGTTGCAAGATAGATAACGCCAGGGCGCTCATCCGTAGGAGGGCAAATCCAGATCGTCCCGCCTTTGAAGGAACCAGACCTCGCGAACTTCTTGAAAGAGGCCTGAACATCTGGCCAGCGCTTAGAAATCTTCAGAGCCAACCCCGTGCCTAATCCCTCTTGATTCCCTTCCGCGACCCCCTGTGCAATGTATTGCGCATTGGATTGCAGAAGATCGCCCGCTACGAACTCAATCAAATATGAGCCTTTCTATTTCCGTCGACTGCCTGTCATCGGTGTGTGCAGGGGAGAGACATGCCTCTAAACTACTCGGCTACCGCCACTTTTTGCACCATAATTCTTGCCGAATACCTTTTCGGAAACAAAGCCGACCAACAACACTACGCCTACGAAGGCGACTAGATCGATGATCAAGAATACGGGCGTCCACACGGGTTGTTCAAACTTACCGTCATATTCAATATAAAAAGGGGTAGGCCAACCCTTAGTGCGGAATGGAATGCCTAGGCGATTACGGTGCTCCGTTCCGATGACATTAAGCCCAACCACGACGGCGCCAGCCAGCATCATCAAGATGGCGCTCGGTAGGCTGAAGCGGAGGCGATTAAGCATTGAATGCCATTGCGGGCTTACCGTTCCACGCACCGTCGCCTCTTATTCTTTACAACCTTCCGTCCAAGCCCCCGCCTCAAGTCTACCCTTCACCCTTCACCCTTCACCGGCCTACCGCAGGCTCACCTTCGGCACCGCCTTCTCGGCCTCTTCCGTCTTCCACATCTGGAACTCCTGCCGGAACCCGCACATCCCCGCCACGATGTTCGTCGGAATCTGCTCACGCATCGTGTCGAAGCGCATCACCGTATCGTTGTAGAACTGCCGCGCGTACGCGATCCGGTTCTCGGTGCTGGTCAGCTCTTCCTGCAGCTCCGAGACGTTCTTGTTCGCCTTCAGTTCCGGGTAGTTCTCCATCACCACATACAGCCCCCCGAGTGCACGAGTGAGCTGGGTTTCGGCGGCGGCCTGTTGAGCTTGCCCCTGGCCCGAGGCGGCCATCGCCAAATTGCGCGCCTTCGTCACGTTCTCCAGCGTTTCCTGTTCGAACCCCATGTAGTCCTTCACCACATTCACCAGGTTCGGGATCAGATCGTGGCGGCGCTTGAGCTGCACGTCGATCTGGCTCCACTGGTTGCGCACTTCGTTCCGGATCCGCACCAGCCCGTTGTACGAGCCGACGAACCAAGCGATGACGACGAGCGTCACCACGGCCAGGACGCCCAGGACGATCCAGACCGGTTCGATTCCCAAGGTCAGCATCGAGACGAAGTTCATTGCCGCTATCCTCCAAGGTCCGCCGAACGCCGCCCCGGCCGGTTTCCGGCCAGGTCCTCGATTTTCGGAGCCCACTCGGCCGCAGCCCATCGCCCGGCCGTTCGCCACCCGGACCTCCGGGTGCAGCCATCTTAACAAGGTGCGTTCGGAGTGCTTTTGGAAAATCGAGGGCATAAAAAAAGCCCGACCGGGTTGCGGTCGGGCTTTTTTAAGAAGGTCCGTGCGGCACGGGGCGGGGTCAGACCAAAGCCGATTGAACTGCGGATTTGGGGTGAGCCATTAATCGTGGGAAAGTAGACCTTCGTTAAGTACTACGGAGGGTCAACTTTGGTCTCTTCCCCGCCCGCGTGTCGCTACTTCGGAACCTCCTTCTGCTTAGGTCAGATCTCATCTGCCCGGCGCCCGCGCGCCGAGCCCCATCTCTTTTGCTCAGCCTCCCGGATGCCGCCCTTCGGGACGGATGTGGAGGAGGGGTTTCCAAGGACTCCGTCCCTCAGAGCGCCATCCGGGAGAACTCATTCTGCTTGTTCAACCATCCTTACTGTTCGGGTCCTGCCTTCCGGACTTAAGGTGCTTTCTTCCTAGTTCTTCAGCAACCCCTGCGCCAGTCTTCGGTTCTCACCTTATTCAGCGCGTCAATCTCTTCTTTTCAGTGCTTCTACTCCCTAGACAGCCGTACCAGTCGGTTTCTTCAAGCTTTTGAGTTGAACCGCATTCTTTCCTGAACTATTTTGCTCCGAAGGTCTTACTAACTTAATCCTAAGTTTTAATCCCTTATGAACAGGTGCTTTGCGTCCGATCTAGGTCTATTCTCGGTAGTTGCACCCTAACTAAATCACATGGTGAAGACTGTGTCAATATGATTAACAACCAACCGGTTGGTTTTATTCCGTGTTCTATTTCGAGACAGAGTTGCGCGTGTGCAATAACTGGGAAATCTAGCGGTTTTTGATTGGCCCGGCAGACTTGCACTAGGTGAGCAATAGTTTCCGAAGCGTTTCCATTGCCCCGTGGATCGTCGATTCGTCTTCGGATTTATCCATCAGATAGACGCCGCAGATCGCGCTGGTCACGACGAAGCTTAGGTCGCGCGGGGCGATGTCTTTACGCAGGTCGCCTTGCTCCTGAGCTTGATGCAGAAGCAATTCCCAGAAGGCCAGCCAGCGGGTCCGGATCTCGTGTACCGTGCGGCCCAGTTCGTCCTGGTCGGGTGAAAGTTCGCTGCTCCAGGTCGCGAGGAGCTTGCAGTAGGACCAGTCTTTGTTGCGGTGGAGTTCCTCGATCTTGCGCAGCGTCGTCTCGATCTTCTCGCGCGCTTTCATCTCCTGTTCCAACACGGGGTAGTAGTGCTGGGTGTAGCTGTTACGGATCTCGTCCAGGATGGTGAGCGCCAAGTCTTCTTTGGTGCGCCAGTGGTGATAGAACGCGCCTTTGGTGATGCGCGCGTCTTCGAAGAGGTCATAAATGCTGGTGTTGTGGTAACCCTTCTGCGTGAAGAGCCTTTTGGCGGTCTGCAGGATCTGGTCGCGGGTCTGTTCGCCTTTGAGATAGCGGCGCGTGGAAGATCCCGAAGGACTGCTCATAGCATCGTTCCGCCGGCTGACTCAGTTGAAACAACAGCTTTCCCCTTCTACGGGGAAGATGCCCGAATACAAGCATTTTGACGGCCGCGGACGGGCGCTCGTGAGACCGAACTTGTCCAATTTCAGCCCGAGACTTCGGGCGCCGCGAGGCTGAACGGCGCGATGCGCGCTTCGAATTCGGCTCCGTCGTCGCGCTGCATGAGGTACGTGCCTTGCATCTGGCCCAAGGGCGTGCGCAACGGACATGCGCTGGTGTATTCGAACTGCTCGCCGGGCTCCAGATGCGGCTGTTTGCCGACGACGCCGGGCCCGCGGACGTCGTCCCGGGCCCCGTGGCTGTCGCGGATGACCCAGTGCCGCGAGATGAGCTGCGCGGGGAGCGTGCCCTCGTTGCTGATGCGGACCGTGTACGCGAAGAAGTAATGCTCGCGCTTGGGATCCGACTCCGAAGCCAGATAGCGGCTCTGCACGCGGATGCGGATGCCTTCGGTCACGGCTTCGGAGGCGTTCATCGCCTGAAACTCCCGGTAAGGATGGCAGGAGTCTAACACGCCGGTCCGCCACGCCAACCCCGTGCGATTCCATTCGGAGCACGACTTGCGCCTCCACGCGCGGCGACTACCTTGGTGAGCTTGCGTCCCGCGCAAGGCCGGGCCGAGACTCGGCGGCGGCGCGGGGCTCCGTGCGAGTTCGATTCATGAGCGTGACGCCCGATCTGAACGCATTCCGCGCGCTGGCGGCGCGGCATCCCGACCGCCTGATCCCGGTCCACCGGCGCTTTTTGGCCGATACGCTGACGCCGGTCGCGGCGTTCACGCGCTTGGCCGACGCGGAGTACGGCTTCCTGCTGGAATCGGTGGAACGCGGCGAACGGATCGGGCGCTACAGCTTCGTGGGCGCGGCGCCCGAGGTGGTCTTTCGCGGCGAGGTGGTGCCCAAGCCGCAGGTGGCGGTCGAACGCGACGGTAAGAAAGAACGTCCGCGCGCCGGCGATCCGCTGGCCGAACTGGAAACGTACCTGGCCGCGCACCGCGGTCTGGCGCCCGATCCGGCTTGGGGCGTCCCGCCGTTTGCCGGCGGAGCGGTGGGCTACTTGGGGTACGACATCGTGCGGCTGTGCGAAGCGCGGCTGGCCAAGAAGCCGCCGTCGAAGCGCGGCTTTCCGGGCGTGCCGGACGTGCTGGTGCCGGTGTACCGCACGCTGCTGGCCTTCGATCACGCCAAGAATGTGGTGTACCTGATCCACCATGCCGATCCGCGCGCGGGCGGAGCGGATGCGGCGTACGCGCGCGCGCAGGAGGCGCTGGATGCGCTGGTGAAGAAGCTCACCGCGCCGCGGGCCGAACCGTTCAGCGAAATCGTCATGGCCGCAGAAGCGCCGGGGGCGGTGCAGAGCAACCAGACGCGCGCAGAGTTCGAGCGCGGGGTGGAGCGCTGCAAGGAGTACATCGGCGCGGGCGACATCATTCAGGTGGTGCTCTCGCAGCGCTTCAGCCGCACGACGACGGCGCCGCCGTTCGAGGTGTACCGCTCGCTGCGCGCGATCAATCCGTCGCCGTACATGTTCTACTTGCGGGCGCCGGACGTGCATCTGGTCGGGAGTTCGCCGGAGGTGATGGCGCGGCTACAGGACGGCTTGCTGACGGTCCGGCCCATCGCCGGGACGCGCAAGCGCGGCGCGACGCCCGAAGAAGACGCGGCGCTGGGTGCGGAATTGCTCGCCGACGAGAAAGAACGCGCCGAGCACGTGATGCTGCTGGACCTGGGCCGCAACGACGTCGGGCGCGTCTCGAACTACGGTTCGGTGGAAGTGACCGAGAAGATGGTGATCGAGCAGTACAGCCACGTCATGCACATCGTCAGCAACGTGCACGGGCGCTTGCAGCCGGATCGCGGCGCGTTCGACGTGCTGCGCGCGAGCCATCCGGCGGGAACGGTCTCCGGTGCGCCCAAGATTCGCGCGATGGAGATCATCGACGAACTGGAGCCCGACAGCCGCGGGCCGTATGCCGGTGCGGTGGGCGTGATCGATCTGCTCGGCAACCTGAACACCTGCATCGCGATCCGCACGTTCGTGATGCAGGCGCGCGCGGACGGAAAGTGGGACGCGCACGTACAGGCCGGAGCGGGGATCGTGGCAGACAGCGTGCCGGAGCGCGAGTTCGAAGAGACGCAGAACAAGGCTCGGGCGCTGTTGAAGAGCCTGGATGCGGCGGAGGCGCGGTTACGGAGTTAACCGCCAGGACTCCAAGGCCGCCCCAATGGTCGACAGCTCAAGCAAAGTAGTAGGGCCGGTTGTTCATGTTGCAAGCCGATGAGCCTGCCCGCCGAGGCGGTGGACGTGGCACGATGTGACGTGCGGCTTGTCGGAAGTCAACGAGTGCGCCATGCTGCTGCGCGCTTGAATTTGCGATACTGACGCGGTGAATGGGCTCAGGTGAACGGTCTCATGCGCTTTCCCGACTACTTTCGCAACGCGGCCAAGCCGGTGATCAGCTTCGAGGTCTTTCCGCCGAAAACGGACAAGGCATTCGAGAGCCTGAAGACGATCCTGCCGGAGCTGCTCGCACTGCATCCGTCCTTCATGACCGTCACATACGGCGCGATGGGCACGACGCAGGCGAGGACGCTGGAGATCGCGGCGCTGATCAAGCGCGAGTACAAGCTGGAAACGGCCAGCCACTTGACTTGCGTGGGCGCGTCACGCACGCAGCTTGACGAGATCCTCGCGAACCTGGCGCGGCACGAGATCCACAACATCGTGGCCCTGCGCGGCGATCCGCCGGCGGGGCAGGACGAATTCAAACCGCCGCCAGACGGGCTGGCGCATGCGAACGAGCTGGTGGCGCATATCCGCGGCTGGTGCGAGCGGACCGGGCATCCGCGCTTCGGGATCGCGGTGGCCGGGTATCCCGAAAAGCACGTGCAGGCGCCGGACCTCGCGGCCGATCTGCGCAACCTGAAGCGTAAAGTGGATACCGGCGCGGACGTGGTGGTCACGCAGTTATTCTTCGACAACGCGGACTTCTTCCGATTCGTGGACGATGCGCGGAAGCTGGGCATCACGCAGCCGATCGTGCCGGGGCTGCTCCCGATCCAGTCGGGGAAGCAGATCCAGCGCATCGCGTCGCTGTGCGGTTCGAAGCTCCCGGAGCCCCTTTTGAAGGAACTGCAGGCGGCGGGCGAGGACGACGAACGCTGCACGCAGATCGGGATCGAGTGGTGCGCGATTCAGGTGAAGGAGTTGCTTGCGAAGGGTGCGCCGGGCGTCCACTTCTACGTACTGAACAAAGCTCGCCACATGCGCGAGATCATGGCGCGAATCGCGTAGGTTCTTGTACCACAGAGGCCCGGACCAGGGCGTGTTGCTGGTGCTTCGAAGGACACGCGCTACAGGCTCCGTAGCCCATTCGCAGGCAGCTCCGGCTTCAATGCTTCGCGGTGAGCGCGTCAGCTTTTGACGGACGCGGCCGCCGGCGTGCTCGGCGGGGTCGGCTCCGGCTTGGCCTTCGCTCCCCAGCGGTACAAGACCAGGGCCAGCAGCGGCAGACCTAAGCCCAGCGCCCAGCCCACGACCATGTTCGGGTAGACCCAGCCGTCAATGGTGCGGACGGCCTGCTTGCGCAGCGACTGCAACGCCTCGGCGAAGGTGGCCATCCACGGGCTGGCTTCGGGGTGTTCCTTCAGGTATGCCTCCACGTTTGGCGTTTTCATCAGGAAGCTGAAGGCCGCACGAGGGTCGGCGCCGGCCACGGCTTGTCCGAGCTGATCGCCCACCAGCGCCGAGAGTGCGCGCAATGCCCAGCTCATCAGGAGCCCGTCGGGTTCGACGCCCGCGAGCGTCGCGACGCCATCGTCGAAGTCTTCGCGAGCGATGTGCTGAAGCTCCTTGGAGTCGGCCAGGATCTTGTCGAATTGTTCCAGGGACTCTTCGCCGGTCGGCGTGTAGTGAGCTTGATCGAGCACGATGGCGCAATAAAGCCGCGCGACGGCCTGATCGAGGACGCGGCGTTCGTCGACGTAATGCTTGAGGCAGCGCCCGCCGCCGTACCACATGCCGCTGTAAGCGCCCCCCGCGCCCGGAAGCACGGTAAGCGCCACGCACCAGACGGCCACGAGCCATCCGATGCGCTTGCCTTTCCAGTTCAGCGCTTCGCGCCGGCGCAGTTCGCGCCATAGCAGGAACCCGGCCAGCGCCGCCAGCAAGCCCAACCCGATGCCCCAGGAGACCGATGCGGAAGTCAGGTCGTAGGCCAAGCCGCCGACTCCGGAGAGCGCGTCGCCGCTGAGCGACAGGAAAATCTGCGCGAGCGAGGCGGCCGGAGCGGGGACGGCGGCCGGCGCGGCGGCTTCGGTGGCTTCGACTTCGACGGCGGCTTCGGGCGATTCCTGGGCAAGCCCGAGGCTGGGCGCCCAAGCCAGTCCGGCAACCAGGGCCCAAGTGCAGAGGCGAGCCCTTCCGCGGAAAGCTGCGTTTCTTTTTGCGTATGGGGTATCGAGCATCGGCCGTTTGGAGCAGCTCACGGATCGGACCTCCGGAGACGTCCCACGCTTGAATTAATCCGCGCTCGGCGGCGATTCTTTCGGCACTACCAGCGTTCCCAGACGCGCGCGGCGTAGGCTTCGCGGAGCGTGGGAAAATGCGCATGCGCAAGCGGGGCGATCTCTTCGTGCTTGAGATAAAGGTTCGGGATCGCGACGACCTTGCAGCCCGCGGCCCGGGCGCTGGTCACGCCGGCGGGGGAATCTTCGAAGACCATGCACTGCTCGGGGCTAAGACCCAGCCCGGCGGCGGCTTTCGCGTACGGCTCGGGGTTGGGCTTCAGATTCTTTACCCGGTCTCCGGTGACGACGGTGCGGAAGTGCGATTCGAGGACGGGCTCGCGCTCGAGATGTTCGAGCACCACGGCCATGGTTTTCACCACTTGGTGGTAAAAGGTGCTGCTGACCAGTCCGCGCGCCAGTCCGAGCGTGTCGCAGCCGTCGAACATTTCGCGCACGCCGGGGAGCGGGGTGGGGCGTTCCTGGCGCAGAATGTTCAAGAAGGCTTCTTGTTCGCGGCGCAGCAGTTCGGCCGGTTCGATTTTCGTTTCGATGCGTTCGACCATCCATTCGGCCAATTCCATCGCGCTGTGCCCGATCCAGCACGAATATTCGCGCGGTTCGCACGCGTAGCCCAGTTCGGCGCCGGTGGCGGCGAAGGCTCGCATGTGAAGGTCTTCGCTGTCGATCAACAGACCGTCCATGTCGAAGAGTACGGCGCGCAGCGTGGTGCTCATGTTGCGGAAACTCCGGTGAACGCGGGGGTCTTTCTTACCACAGAGGAGCGCGGGCGCACGCGGAAGAACGGTGCTCAGGTTTTGATGTCGCGCTCTTCGAACAGGAGCACGGCGGCCGAGAGGAAGACGACGAGGTAGCACGCCAGATGGACCAACGAGACGAGAATCTGGCCCATGGGCAGGTGGCTGTAGAAGCACTGCTGCCAGCGCAGCATATGGGTGACGAAGAGATACGGATAAAGCCAGTCGAGCAGCGGAAGCGACCGGAGCGTAAGCACGGCGAAGTACAAGCTGAGGGTGAGGACGTAGGCCATGGCGGCGGTATCGACCAGCGCGGAGATCAAAAGCGCCAAAGCGGCGAGGACGGTCATCCCGAAGGTGGCTATCAGGCCCGCCAGGAACATGCGTCCCGGGACTTCCGCGGCCGGAATCATGCTCGCGCCTTCCTGCCCGTTCTGGAACAGGATGTTGAGCGTGTACAAAGGACCGTGGCCGAAGCTGAGGATGCCGCCGCCGACGAGCAGGGCGAGGACGAAGAAGCAGAGCGCCAAGGCGTAGACGCTCAGGAGCGCGAACTTGCCGAGGATCAGCGCGCGGCGTGTGACCGGCCGGATCAGGCAGGCGCGGAGCGTGCCCTGTTCGGTTTCGCCGGCGACCATCAAACCCGAGGCGACGGCGATGAAGATCGGGAGCAGTGCGTTGAAAATCGGATTCATCGCGTGCGCGGTCATGTAGTAGCCGTTCATGAAATCCTGCTTGCCGGTGAGCTGGAAGCTGGCGCGGAGGAGGTGGAGCATGTGCTGGAATTCGAGGCGGTGAAAGACGGCGACGATAACGGCGACGACGGCGCCGAGGACGGCGAAGGGCACCCAGGTGATGCGCCGCCCGCGCAGCTTGGTCCATTCGAAGCGCAACAGCGCGAAGAGTCCGCTCACGGCCGCGCCCCCGCGGGCGCGGCTTCGCGCGTGGTGGTGCGTTCGAGAAAGAGGCGGTCGAGCCAATGCGGTTCGGGTTCCAGTGCGGCGACCCGGAACCCGGCCTCGAGCAGGGCGCGGTTGAGCACCGCCGGATCGGCGGATCCTGGGCGGATGCGCACGCCTTCGCGCGGCGGCGGATGCGCTTCGGCCTGCACGCCGCAGCGTTCGCGCAGGAGCGCCGCGGCTTCTGCCGGCCGGTCGACGCTTAGAGACAGCCCGCGATGCTCGCGTTCCAGTTCGGACAGTTCGCCTTGCAGGATAAGTTCGCCCTGTTCGAGGATGGCGATGCGGTTGCAGAGGTGTTCGACTTCGCTGAGCAGATGGCTGGAGAGAAAGACGGTGAGCCCGTCGTCTCGGACGAGGCTGACGAGCAGTTCTCGGACGTCTCGGATGCCGTGGGGATCGAGCCCGTCGGTGGGTTCGTCGAGAATCAGAAGGCCCGGCTTCGGGAGCAGGCACGCGGCGATGCCCAGGCGCTGGCGCATGCCGTGGCTGTAGACCGAAACGGGATCGAGTTCGCGCCCGCGCAGGCCGACGCGTTCGAGCACGGCGTCGATCTCGGCGGCCGCGACGCCGCCGGACAAGCCGGCAAAAATCTCGAGGTTCTTCCGGCCGCTCAGGTATCCATAGAAAGAAGGCGCTTCGACGAAGGCCCCCACCTGGCGCAGCGCAGCGAGTCGCTCGGCGGCGAGGTCGTGTCCCGCGATAAGCACGCGGCCGGCGGTGGGATGAATGAGGCCCAAGGCCATGCGCAGGGTCGTCGATTTGCCGGCTCCGTTGGGGCCGAGAAAGCCAAAGAGATCGCCGCGATAGACGGTCAGCGAAAGATCGCGGACGGCGGTGAGTTCACGCCCGCGCCCTAGCCAGCGGCGCGTGAAGACTTTGCTCAAGCCTTCGAGAACGAGGAGCGGTTCGCGCGAGGAGGCGGTCATGCGTCGCGCGTGCGCGTTCAGGTACCGGGCTGCGCGGGAGCCGTGGGCGCGACGGCGGTCTCGGGCTTCGGCGCTTCGCCGATCGCGTAGCGCTTGAGGTGGTTGTCCCACTTCATTTGGCCCGCATGCTCCTCGAACCATGCCGCGCACGCGCCGGGGGCCGACCAGCGCACGATCTGGAACTTCTGGCCGAAGAATTCGGAATCGAACGTCTTGGCCTGCCACTTCTCCTTCGGATTATCGGATTTGGCTTTCAGCGCCTCCAACTGCTTGCCCTTCACGGGATCGGCCACGGCAAGCACCCAGGAAAGCGCGTCCTGCGCGGCGCGGCGCAGGGAGGCCTCTTCCTTGGCGTCGAGTTGCCGGACGATGGCTTTGACGTCCGCTTCTTCGAGCAAGTTCGCATGGGCCAGGTGTGGCGCCATGCGGCAAGCGAGGATGCGGCCCTGCGTAGTCCCGTTGCCGATCACGGTGCGGAAGATATCTTGCGCCAACGCCGGGCGCTTCGAGATGGCACCGAGCACTTTGAGGAACTCTTTCTGGTTCGTCTCGAGGTTGGTTTCGCCAAAACCGCGTTCCAGGCCGTTGGCTTCGTCGTCCACCTTGACGCGCGCATCGTTCATGGCCTTGATGAGGCCGTCGCGCTCGGATCGATCTTTGCGCGCGAATGCGAACGAGCCTGCGGCCAGCATGATCGCGCCGGCGATCAGCGCCCACTTGGGCACGGTCCAGGAACCGCTGCCGGGAAGCTGAGGTTCGGGAGCCGCCGGTGCGGCGGAAGCGGTATCTTCGGGAGCTTTCTTCTTGGACATGCGGTCACTCTTTCAATGCGCCACGGAACCGTCGCAGAAAACCACGTTCTTGCCGCCCCAGCTTCCGGTTCCCGGATCGGGATGGAAGTTCTCGTAATCGTAGAGCATCGGGGCTTTGGACGAGCCCACGACCTGCTCCAGGAATCCGGCGGGCGGCTGTCCGTTCAGTATAACGTTCCATTCGTAGCTTGCCCCTTCCGATTCGAAAAGCCCGCGGTCGTCGGCGGGGCAGCGGAAGAGGCGCGGATCGGGGACGTACGCTTGCAAGGCGTCGCAAAGGCGCGCGCCGTCGTTCATCGTCGGGCGGAGGGCCAGGGTGGGGTAGCGCTGCCCGTGCTCGTCGGCGTACAGGTTGACGGCTTTGGCGATTTGGCCGAGTTGGCTTTTGCACTGAGTGCGCCGTGCTTCGGCTTTGGCGCGGGCGAGGACGGGCAGCAAGAGCCCCGCCAGCAGCGCGACGATGGCCAAAACGACCAGGAGTTCGGTGAGCGTGAAGCCGCGTTTCATCGGGGCAAGGTCCGCGCACGCTGTAGGTTCTGGAGCGCGCCCTCGTACAGCGGGGCCAGTTCCGCGCGCTCTTCGCTGGTCGTCACTCGCAAAAACTGCTGCGTGGCACGCTCGACCATCTCCTCCATGTTGCCGTTGCGGACCATCTCGCGTACGCGCGCGCGTTCTTCGGGCGGAAGGTTTTCAAGGTCTTCGCGGGCCTGCTCCTGGCGCTTCTTGGCTTCTTCGATGAAGGCTTTGCGCTCTTCGGGTTGCATCTTGCGGTAATGCTCGATCTGTTCCTGCAGGCCGCGGTCAAGGGTCTCCTTGACGAAGCGCACGCGGGCATCGGGCTTTAGGCGCTCGAAATATCGCTGCGCCTCGCGGCTCTGCATCACCTCCCGGCGCGCGCGGACGTCCAGGCGATTGACTTGGCGGATGGCTTCTTCGACTTCGAAGGTGTCTTCGTCGGCCATGCGCTGGCGCAACTCGGCGCCGTTCAGGTCGCGGACTTGTTCGGCAAGGTGCTGACCGGTCCACCAGCAGGCCATCAGGATGAGCGCGACCAGCCCCAAGGCCTTCGCCCAGCGCCGGCCGGCGCGATCGCGCGGGCGGACATTGCCGCTGAACGGCGTGGTGGGCGGGGCGGAGGAACTCATATAAGGATTATACCCAAAAGAGGTTGGCTCTTTGCATACGGGTCAAAAATGGTTTAACCCGTGCCTTGGACGGAAGTAAGACGTACGAATGGCGCAGCCCTGCACTTGTCCTGGTTCGTAAACATAACTATCCTTCGTATCTAGCTTTCAGGAGCCCATACATGGCCGAGCGCGAAGTGCTTGAGGTGGACGTACTGATCGTGGGAGGCGGGGTGGGCGGATTGGCCTGCGCCATTCGTCTGGCCGACCGGGTCAAACGCCACAACCGCGAGCATCCCGGCTCGCCGCTCGAAAACCTCCAGATCCTGGTGCTGGAGAAAGGCCCCAGCGTCGGCGCTCACGTTTTGTCGGGCTGCGTGCTGGATCCGAAGGGCCTGAACGAGATTCTGCCCGAGTGGCGTTACACCTCGCCGATCAAGCAAGCGGTCGTCGAGGAAGAGATCGCGTTCCTGACCGAGACGAAGAAGCTCCCGCTGCCCGAGGCGGTAATTCCGCCCTATCTGCACAACGAGGGTTATTACGTCGTCAGCCTGGGTGAAGTGGCGGCGTGGATGGCCAGCGAAGCGCGCGAGCGTGGCGTCGAGATTCTGGAAGGCGTAGCGGGCGCGGAACTGCTGATGCACGGCGACCACGTGACCGGCGTGCGCTGCGGTGACGAAGGCGTCGGCAAAGACGGCAAACCCGGCCCGAACTACGCGCCCGGGGCCGAGATTCGCGCGAAGGTCACGGTCCTTGCGGAAGGCCCGCGCGGGAACCTGACCAAGGTGCTGACGCGCCAAGCGAATCTGCAAGGCAATCGCAACCCGCAGACGTATGCCATCGGGGTGAAAGAATTGTGGGAAGTGCCGGCCGGTACGTTCCCGGCGGGCAAGGTGCTGCATACGCTGGGCTACCCGCTGCAGACGGCCGGGCGCGAAGCATTCGGCGGAAGCTTCGTCTACGGGCTGGACGAAACGCACGTTGCCTACGGGCTGGTGGTGGGGCTCGATTACGCCGATCCGGCGCTCGATCCGCACTACGAGTCGCAGCGGCTGAAGCTGCACCCGGCGCTGAAGCCCATCTTTGCTTCGGGCAAGCTGGTGAGTTACGGCGCGAAGGCGATCCCAGAGGGCGGTTACTACAGCATCCCGCGCACGTACGGCGACGGTTTCCTGATCATCGGCGATGCGGCGAGCTTCCTGAACGCCGCGCGGTTGAAGGGCGCGCATTTGGCCATGAAGACCGGCGCGCTGGCTGCCGACGCGATTCTGGATGCGCTGCATAAACAGGATTTCAGCGAAAAGAGCCTGGGGCGCTTCGACGATCTGTTCCAGCAGTCCTGGGCATTCGAAGAGCTGCACGCGATGCGCAACTGGCGCCAGGCCTACGCCGAGGGGCTGCTCAAGGGCGGCATGCTGGAGATGCTCCAGCGCGCCACCGGCGGGAGGGGCCTCTCCGACCCGATGACGGTAAAGGCCGACCACGAAAATACCGGCTACCTGCGCCAGCACCACAGCGACGGCGTCAAACCGCTCCCGGAATTCACACCCGACAACAAGCTCACCTTCGACAAGGTGACCAGCGTGTATCATTCGGGGACCAAGCACGGCGAGCAGCAGCCCTGCCATCTGGTCGTGCCCGACCAGGACCTGTGCGTGAACCGCTGCACGCACGAGTTCGGAAACCCGTGCCAGCATTTCTGTCCGGCATCCGTTTACGAATGGGTGGTGCCCGAATCGAAAGAAGCGCCCAGCTTCCGCTTTCCGCGGCGCGGCGAATGGGCCGGCCCGCGCATGGGCAACAACGTCGAGTACGTGGACGTGACGAAGGATAGCGTGAAGGCCGCCGATCCGAAGCAAGGGCACTTGCAGCTCAACTTCGGGAATTGCGTGCACTGCAAGACTTGCGACATCAAGGACCCGTACGGCAACATCACGTGGGTTACGCCGCCCGGCGGCGACGGCCCGCGCTATCAGAAGCTATAGACGCTCACGCCGCGCCGCGGGCTTCGGTCCCACTTCGCGCGGCGCTTACAGCTTGGGATTGAGCAGCTCGGGGTGCTCGGCCACGGTGGGTTCCGCGGCCGGGTTGGCGGCGTCGCCGGTAAGCTCCTGGGTGAGCGAGCTGTACAGGTCCGGGCGGCGCTGGCGCTGCTGATAGGTGCATCCGCGGACCCATTCCGGCGTGCCCCACGCGCGGCGCTGCAGCGGCACGTCGTCGAGATCCAGCGAGCCGGCGACCACGCCTTCGGCGAACGATCCGCCGGCCACCTGCAACCCCCAAGCGTTATACACGGCGCTTGTCATCGGGCGGCGCGTCTCGCGCTGATTAGGCGTGACGTACGTCGCCACCGCCAACGGCAGCTTATGCGTGTAGGCGACGGCCGGAAGGACCGCACCGTACAGGATGTCCTCGGTCTCGCATTGGCGCATGGTGGTCCAGAGCAGCAGATCGGCGCCCTGGAGTTCGTAGCAGCGCGGAATCTCGGGGAAATTCACGTCGTAGCAGATAAAGATCCCCAACTTGCCGAATGGGGTGGTGATGGGCTTCAAACTGCCGCCGCGTGCGACGCAATGTTCTTCTTCGGGCGCGAGGTGAGTTTTGTCGTAGTGACCCAGCAAGGTGCCTTCCGGCCCGATGACCACCGCTCGGTTGTAGGGCTTGCTCTCGCCGGTCCAGAGCACGTTGGGGATGACGGCCATGCCGTACTGCTGCGCGCGCTTGCGCAGGGCCTCGATGAACGGACTGTCCCACTTCAAACCCACTACGCGACGGAGTTCGTCGATCGACTTCTGCCGCGCCTGTCCCGCCTCATGCGTAACGTGGTGATCCGCGAACTCGGGCAGCAGAACGATCTGGCAGCCGAGTTTACCGGCCGCGTCCACTTCTTGCAGGAGCCGCGCCCGCCGCTCTTCGAGAGGCTGATTCTTAAGCAGCACATTAATCATGCCAAGCGTGACGGGGCGGGACATGCAGGGAACCTCCGGGCCGCTGAGTAAGAGCCAACCAGGCGCGGCGAACCTTCGCAGTATTCTACCTTGCCGGAACAAAGAATGTGAGCGGGCACCGCGTGCAATGTGCAGGTTCGGCGTGGTTTAGCTCGGAGACTGGGCTGCTAATAATTCGTACGCGGCGCGCACCGAGCCGCCGGTTTCATGCAACGTGCGTGCGGCGGTTTCGGGTGAACAGCCGGTTGCGTCGACCAGGATGTTCCGAGCGCGCTCATGAAGCTTCTCGCATTTGAGTTGTACGTCCAGCATGGCGTTGCCGCGCACGCGCCCCAACTTCACCATCACGGCCGTCGAAAGCATGTTGAGGATCAGCTTCTGTGCCGTCCCGGCCTTCATGCGCGTGCTCCCGGTCACGACTTCGGGCCCGGTTTCGGCAACGAGCGATTCGGCGGCGCAGGCGATCAGCGGCGAATTGCGGTTGCAGGTGATGCAGGCGGTAAACGCGGCGCGTTCGCGCGCGTAGATCAGGGCGGCGCGGACGTAGCGCGCGCGTCCGCTGGCGGAGAGCCCCACGACCGTATCGGTGGCGCCGATGTGCCGCGCCGCCAGATCGGCCACGCCCGCGGCCGCGTCGTCTTCCGCGCCTTCGATGCTGCGCAGGAGCGCTTCGGGCCCGCCGGCGATGATGCCTTGCACCCATTCCGGCGGGACGCCGTAAGTCGGCGGCATTTCGCTGGCGTCGACGCAACCCAGCCGACCGCTGGTTCCCGCGCCGATGTAGATCAAACGCCCGCCGCGCGCCATGCGCGATGCGGCAGCCTCGACCACTCGGGCGAGCGCGGGCAGCACCGCGTGCACCGCGTCGGGTACGCTGCGGTCTTCGGCGTTAATTCGTTCGAGCAGGTCGAGCGTGCCGAGGCGGTCCAGGTCGCGCGTGCGCGGATTGGAGGCTTCGGTAGCCAGCGTGCGCAGGTCCACGCTGGATTCGGTGTACGATTCGTGCTGGGCCATGACGGACTCCGGAACAGGACACACCCTTATAGGCGTATCGTCCCGTTTCCGGTCCGGATGCAGCGATTAGGCGCTCTGGCGCTTGCGCCCGTTTCGAGCTTTGGCGGCCTTGAGGCGCTGCGGACGAGCCGACATCATCTGCTCGTCCCAATGGCTGGCGATGCGCAGCCGTGCGCCAAGTGCGCGATACACGTCGGGGAGGTCGAACTGCTTGAGCACCCCGCGCGGCATGCACGAGGCCGGCCAAGCCACCACCGGCGCCGTCGCCCAGCTCAGGTAGGAAGTCGGCGCGCCGTGGAGGGTGGTTTTGCGAACCAGATCCGGGCAGAGCAGGGCCGCGTACGCCGCGATCAGCGCTCCTTGGCCGCGTCCGATCAATTCGACTTCCCGGACACCCTGAGCGCTGAGGAGATCCAGCGTGCGCAGCACGTCGAAGACGCGCCGGCCGAGGTAGCTGCGGCCGAAAAGCAGGCCGTACCCGTGATGCATGTAGTCGTAGCCGTACGGATGAAAGAAGTCTTCGTCGGGGGGCATCGAGTATCCGGCGCCTCGCACATCGAGCGCCAGGAGCGCCGACTTGCCGATCAGGGCGCCGGCCAGGTCCGGAGCGTTCAGTTCGGCTTCGGCGCTGACGTGCGGCAGCCAGAGCGTGACGCGTTCGGATAGGTCCAGCGAATGGCCGAACATCTCGCACGGTTGATGCAGGAACGCGCAAATGCGCGCACCTGGCGCGTCGTGACTGTCGGTGAACTCGGTCTCGACGGCGAAACACGTCCCGCGGTACGTGCCGTAATGCGCGGGCGGATGGTTGCGGTAATGCGGAGGATCCTGGCGGCCATTCCGGTTCCCGGCTTCCGGCTCGATGGCAAGCACTTTGCGTACGGCGTTCATGAGCCCTTCGCGCGCGGGCGCGCCCTTGCGCTTGCGGGCCGCGTTCTGTTCAAGCCCGCGCGCGGCGATCAGCGCATAGATCGGCGTGGCGCCGTGCGCGACGGTGTTGCCCTTGGGCAGCACTTTCAGCGACGGCTTGATGGTATCGGGCAGTTCTTCGTCGGTAAGCTGAATCGGCTTGCCTTTGAAGCCGGCGTGGCGATGGAAGAACTCGATCATGCGCTGCTGATTGTGCCACGAATAGCCGTGTCCCTGCGGCCCGATGAAAAGGTCATGGCTGGCAGACGGTGCGCCCAGGATCGCCTGTATGCGCTTCAACTCGAGGTGCGAATCACGCAACCCGCGGCGGTCGAAGTAATCGAAATGCTGGCCCAAGAGCAGCAGCGGTTTGGGCGCGCGCGCGATCAGAAAATCGACGTGTTCGAGTCCCGCTCCCACCACCCCCGGCGGATACTGTTCGTTGTCGGCGGGCAGTTCGTTCTCGAGATTGCGCAGAAAGCCGGTGATGAAGCAACTCGGTGCGGCCATCGTGAAGCGCGGTTCGGTGGCCCAGAGCCAGGTAGTGAGCGTTCCGCCGCCGCTATTGCCCGTGACGCCCAGGCAGGCCGGATCGATCTCGGGCCGCGTGAGCAGAAAATCCAGCGCGCGGATGCCGTCCCAGGCGCGCCAGGCGCCGAAGAATTCGCCGCAGAGTTCGAGCTGCTTGCCCATCATATTGTGCGCGAAGCAGCAATTGGCGCGGGTCCGCTCGGCCAGATTTCCGCTGAGGCCGTAGTACTGGTCGCGTTCCCCCTGATTGTATGGATCGTAGATGATGGCTGCGAAGCCGGCGCGCGCGAGCCGCTGGCCGATTCGGAAATAGCTCAGTTTGCCGTCGCCGCTGTGCCCGCAAGGGACCACCACGCCGGGCACGCGGCGCGCGGCGCCGGCATGTGCGGGCAGCCAGAGGTTGGCGGTGACGAGTACGCCGGGCCGGCTCTCGTACGTCAGCTTCTCCACGCGCACGCCGGGAAACTCCACGGTTCCATACACGCGCGGCTTTAGCGGCGTCTTGGGCGGTCGTGGCGCGAAGGCGCGGTCGATCGCTTCGAGCGCGCACTCCTGATATTTGCGCACATCCTTGGGGGTCTTGAGTTCGGCCAGCCTCGCCCGGCGTTCGCGGCGCATCGCGCGCAGATCGGCGATGTACGCGTCGGTGACCATGAGCGGATGGCGGACCGTGATTCCGCGGGGCGTCTCGTGAGTTCCGGTGACGGGTCGAGGCGAAGCCGATGCGGGCATGGCGGCACTCCTTGGGCGTTTAGTGGACGCCGCCATAGTACCATAGGACGGCTTCGCCGGCGCGGCAGATAGATGCAGGTCGGCGGGGCACGTTGTATAAGGAAGGCATGCCCGCCATCGATAGGATCGTCCGTCTCCGCCTGTGCCTGCTGCTGGCGATGGCTTGCGCCGGCCTTTTCGCGGAGCAGCCCGGCGTGCCCGAACCGCGTCCGCTGGCGCCGCCCGCGGGTCCGCGCGGATTCGTAGGCGCCGGCGCTCAGCCCAAGGTGGCGAACGAACTCGTCATCGACAAGCCCGGTATTTACGAAAACTATCTGATCGACGGAGGCTTCAAGACCGGGCACCTGGTCCGCATCAAAAGCGACGGCGTGACGCTGCGGCATTGCACGATCCGCAACGGGACGGTGAACGGTATTTCCGTGTACGCCAAGAACGTCGTGATCGAACAATGCCTGATTCACCATATGCTGGCCGGAAGTTTCAAGGATCAGAAGGATGCGCACGGTATCTCCGGCTGCCCCGGCACGTTGACAATCCGCGATTGCGAAATTCACCACGTCTCCGGCGACGGCATCCAGTTCGATCCTTCGCGCGAGCACTGGGGACCGGTGCGCGTTGAACAGTGCCGGATCTGGACCGGACCGCTGGAGGCCGATATGGGCGGCTTCAAGCGCGGCGAGCGGCCCGGCGAGAACGCCATCGATACGAAGCACCCGAAGAAGGATTCGCGCGCCGAGTTGGTCATACGCAATTGCGTGGCCTTCGGTTGGCGCGGCGGTTCGATCTCGAACATGGCCGCCTTTAACTTGAAAGAGCACCTGGATGCGCGCGTGGAAGGCTGCGTGTTGTACGACAACGAAATCGGCCTGCGCCTGCGCGGACCGGGGAAGAACGGCGGAGCCAAAGTGAGCGTCCTGGGCTGTGCGCTGTACGATTCGGACATGGCCGTGCGCGTCGAAGATAAGGCCGAGGAACTCAAGCTGCGCGGGCTGGCGCTGGGGCCGGGCCTCAAGGTGGGGGTGGTCCTCGACGGAGGTTCGGCCGGACCGGGCTTCGAGAACTCGGGATCGGGCGCAGCGCCGCCGTTGCAGCAGGCGCTGCGAACGTGGGGTGTGCGCGAGTAGCCGGACTATCCCGGTTTCGATTGCGGCAGTTCGACCGCCGGGCGCAAGCGTGCGGTGGAAGGACGAGCGGCGGTAGGCGCCGCGCGCGGCACGGGCGCTTCCAACCGCGCCGGCCGTCCGATCCAGACATCCTGCACGCCCGGCGAATAATTCGCCCCGGCATAGCGCAGTTCGCGCGCCCACGCGCCTAGCCCTTGCAGCAAGTCGAGCGAATCGAATTTCACAGCCACATGCACCTGCGGCCAAGGCTTATGCCAGATCCGAAAGCGCCCGCGCCAGCTTTTCCGCGCGCAGAACGCGGAATAGCGTTCCATCAGGAAGTGCGAGCGCGATCCCGGCGGCGGCGGGTCGAACTCCCAGCTCGGATCGATGCGCGCGGCGTAGCGCAGTCCGCCGGGCACATCGGCGGGCCGGACTTCTCCCGCCAGCGTGCCGGATTCGTGCGCATGCCGATAGGCCACCGAACCCAGGCGATAAGGCAGTCCAAACAGCCGCGGCCCCAACCATTGCGCGAGGCGGTTGGGAATCCATTCGCCGAGGAAAAAGATGCCGCGCTCGCCACCGTGCTTCACGTAGGTGCGCAGATTCAGGAAGCCGTGCGTGGCGACAGGCCGGCTGAGCCACTCGGTGAAGCGCCCGCCGCGCCGCGGGCGGAGGCGTTCCTGCGTGAAGGCGACCAGCGAAACGTAGGCGACGCCGTGGTGGCGGTCGAGTTCGAAGGGCACCGCGCGCTGGAGTGCATCGGCATCGGCCTCGAAATGGAGCATCAGCGTGCGCGACCAATTGGCAAGCAGGAGCGGCGCGCCTTCGGTTTCCACCAGCCGCGCGTGAGCGGCTTGGCTCAATACGTTGGGAGGCGGTTGAAAGCTCATGGGTGCTCCTTCGCGAGCGTGAACGCGCCAGGTCGGGTAGCGCCGGGTAGCCGATGTTCGAAGCGGAGGTGAATCTCGTATCCCGCCCATCCGCCCAAGGCCGCCAATGGCGAGGCGAGCAAGAGCAGACCCAGCGTCCAAGTCAGCGCCTCGAGGCCGGCCAGGAAGGGGAGCACGCTGACGAAGCAAAACGAAAGGACGGCCAAAGCCAAGCAGGCTGTTTTCGCTCGCCGTTGATGATAGCCGTAGCAAAGCACCGCGAAGAATCCGAGCCAGAACGGGGTGGCGGCAAAGAGCGCGATACCGCCGTGGATCTTGGTGTAGAGCCCGCAGGCATGGAGGGTTTCGAGGAGGGTCAGCGTTAGAAGCGCGGCCACCGCTACGCACGCGGCAGGATGCTCGGGGACCGCGAAGTCCGCCAGCAGCCGCCAAGGAGCCCTGCGCGTGTTGCCGGCGGTGCCCCGCGCTTGAGTCGGCGCCAGTATAAGGGCGGCAAACAGGATGGCGTTCAGGAGTGGCACAAAAAAGAACAGTACCAACCATGAAGGCCATGCCGCGCTGCGCAAGCGCCGCAAGGTCAACGCCAGCCCTGCCGCAACAAAGGGAAGCGCGGCCAAGAGCACCAGCGAATTCAGATGGCGTCCGGCCAGGTCGCAATCCGATTCGGGCTCGGGAAGCAGAAATGCCGTTAGCGGCCACGAACGTCCGAAGCAGAACCAAGCCAGTAGGTTATTGAATATGGCTTGCAGCAGCGATAGCCCCAAGCCCCAAGCCGCATAGGGCCCGCGGTCGAGCGTGCCTTGCCAAGTCCAGAGGTCGGATATGCGCAGCGACATTGGACGCTCCTTCCACTCAGCTCATTAGCCCCAGCGTCTTCAGGATCTTGCCCAACGTCTTCATGAACTTGGCCAGGGACTCGGTCGGCATTCGGCGCACCTGTTCGAACCCGGCGTCCATCGTTTCGAGAAACTCGAGCATGTTGCCGATGCGCTGCCGGGTGAGCGCCTCCTCCTTGCCGGACTTCTCGGACTGGGCGAGACATTCGCGCAGCACTTGGAGCGTCGGATCGATCTCGCGGCGCTTGCGTTCTTCGAAGACCACGCGGAACATTTCCCAGACGTCGGTCATCGACTCGAAATGGTCGCGGCGGTCGCCGAGGACATGGACGATTTTGACGATGCCCCAGCCTTGCAGTTCGCGCAGGCTGGTGCTCACGTTGCTGCGCGCGACGGAAAGAGTCTTGGCGATCTCTTCGGCGTGCAGCGCTTGGGGGCTGACGTAGAGCAGGGCGTGGATCTGCGCGACGGTACGGTTGATCCCCCAGCGCGTTCCCATCTCGCCCCAGTGGAGGATGAACTTTTCCTGGATGGGCGATAGCTTCATGGATTCTTCTCCCATTTCTGTTTGAACAGAAATTAATGCATGATATGACTTAAGTCAACGAAGAAAGATCGGCGCGGCGAATGCCCCGCGCGGGTGGGAGGATGAAAGGGATGGAGGCCGAAGCGCCGATCTTGATCCGACTGCGCGGCGCCGAACGTGTCTTCGGTTCGGGCGGCGCACGCACGGTTGCGCTCGCGGGCCTGGATTTGGATATTCCCGCCGGCCAGGTGCTGGCGGTGGTGGGGCCCAGCGGGAGCGGAAAAAGCACGCTGCTGCATCTGGTCGGCGCGATGGACACGCCTACCGCCGGACGGGTCGAGGTGGCCGGGCGCAATCTGGCGGAACTCGACGATGCCGCCGCCGCCCGCTATCGCCGCGAGACGCTGGGTTTTGTCTTCCAATTCTTCAATCTGATTCCCACGCTCCCGGTACTCGAGAACGTTGCATTGCCCGCGCGGTTGGCGGGCCTAGCTGCGAGCGATGCGCAGGCGCGCGCGGCCGAACTGCTCGCGCGCGTCGGCTTGGCATCCAAGCTCGCGGCTTACCCCGATGCGCTCAGCGGCGGCCAGCAGCAGCGCGTCGCCATCGCCCGCGCGCTGGTGAACCGCCCGCGCATCGTCCTCGCCGACGAACCCACGGGAGCGCTCGATCAGGCCACCGGCGAGGAGGTCTTGCGCCTGCTGCGCGAAGTCGTCCGCGAAGCCGGCGTCACCTTGTTGATGGCCACGCACGGGGAGAACGTCGTCGCGGTCTGCGACCGCATGATTCGCATCGTGGACGGCAAGCTGGCGGCGGACGAACTCGTGCCGGCGGCGCCCCCAGGTGACGCGTGAACGCGACCCGCACGCTGCTGGGGGTGCTGCTTGGCGACTTGCGCCGGCGGCCGGGGTCGGTGGCGACCACCGTGGCGGCGATGGCCGCGGGCGTGGGCGTCTTCGTCGCTATTCATCTCGCCGGAAGCGCGGCGCGCGGCAGTTTCGTCAGCGCCGTGGAAGCCGTGGCGGGCCGGGCCACGCATCAGGTGGTGCGCGAGGGCGGGGTGGACGAAGCGCGGCTGTCGGCGTTCCGCGCACTTCCCGGCGTGGAATGCGTGCAACCGGTCGTCGAGGGGCGCGTCTCGATCCGGTCGTTGCGGAGGGACGGCGCCGAAGTTCGCGAAAACCTGCCCCCGCTGCGTATCCTGGGCCTCGATCCGCTCTTTGCCGCGCCTTTTTTGAACGAACGCCCGCATGAACCGCTGGTGAAGGGCGCGGACTTCGTTGCATTTCTTACCGAGCCGGGGACTGCGGTGTTGCCCGGCCCCTGGGCCGAGGCTGCTGGAGCGAAGCCAGGCGATACGCTGGTGGCCGAAGTGAGCGGGCGCGCGGTGGAGCTTCAAGTTTTGTCTTCCTTCGAACTGGACGCGTTGGGCGAAGCCGCTCGCGATACGGCGCTTGTCGATGTGGCGTCGGCTCAAGAAATTTTTGCGCGTATCGGCGTGCTTTCGCGGTTCGATCTGCGCGTCGCCGCCGGCGCGGAAGCGATGGTCGAAGCCGCGCTGGCGCCGGGCGAACGGCTGGTCCTGCCCGCCGAACGCGGCGAGCGCGTGGGAAAAATGGTCGAAGCGTTTCAGCTGAATCTGCTCGCCTTAGGCGCCCTGGCCCTCGTGGTCGGCGCGCTTTTGGTCTACAACGCCGCGCAGTTCAATGTGGTCCGGCGCTTGGGGCTCCTCGGCCAGTTGCGCTGCCTGGGTGCGGCGCACCGCCAAC
Source organism: Planctomycetota bacterium (assembly GCA_015075375.1). GTDB lineage: Bacteria > Planctomycetota > SZUA-567 > H5-PLA8 > H5-PLA8 > H5-PLA8. The sequence goes on from JABTUM010000002.1 coordinate 380,246, forward strand.
TCTTGGCGGCGGTTTTGCTCGAGACCGTCCTGCTAGGGCTTATGGGAGGCACACTCGGCGTGGCGCTAGGTACGGTGCTCGCACAAAGTCTGGTCGGTTCGGTGGCCGAGACGATCACGAACCTGTACGGCTTCGTGCGCGTGGAGGTCGCGCCGCTGGACGCACGGACGGCCGTCGGCGCGGTGTTGGGTGCGGGCGTGCTCGCGGCGGCGGCTGGGTATCTCCCGGCGCTGGATGCCGCGCGCACGCCGCCGCGCATGGTGGGCCTGCGCAGCCACGGCGAACTTACATTTAGAGCGCAGGCGCCGCGGCTCCTGATGCTCTCGTTCGCTGAAGCAGCGGTGGGCGCGGCGGCGCTGGCGTTTCCGACAAAAGCCTGGTGGCCGGCGTTGCTCGCGGCTTTTGCGTTCGTGGGCGCCGGCGCATCGCTGCTCCCGCTGGTCATGGCGGTGGGGCTGCCGCTGGTTCAGAAAGCCGCCGAGCGTATGGGCGCGCTCACCTGGCCCTTGGCTTCGGGTGCGGTCTTGCGCTCGCTTTCGCGCACCGGCGGTGCGGCGGCGGCTTTGGGTGTGGCGCTGGCGATGACCGTCGGCGTGATCGTGATGGTCGGAAGCTTCGAGCAGGAAGTCCGGCAGTGGATCGGCGCCGCGATCCGCGCTGACCTGTACCTCGGCGATCCGCACGAGAAGATCGATCCCGAGCATGCGCGAGTGCCGAACGAAGCGATCGAGCTTGCGCGCGCGACGCCCGGCGTGCGAGCGGTGGATACGCTGCGCGTCAAAGAGGTGCCTTACGCGGATACGTCATTCTTGTTCTTGGGCGCCGACCTACCGATTCCCGAAAGCAGGTTGCGCTTCGAGATTCTCGACGGGCCCGACTTGGATTCGGCGGCCGATCTCGCGCTGGCGGGCGGAGTGCTGATCAGCGAGCCGCTGGCCCATCACCATGGCCTGAAGGTGGGCGATACGCTGCGCGTGAACGGGCGGAGCGGCGAGGAAGCATTTCGAATCGCGGCGATCGTGCGCGATTACTCCTGGGACCGCGGGTACGCGCTGACCGGCGCCGCACGCTTTCTGGATGCGCTGGGTGAGTCGGGTGTGCGCAACGCCGCGCTGTATCTGGATCGCGGAGCCGACCCAGCCGCAGTCGCCGATGCGCTGCGCGCGAGCTTCGCCGGCCGCCATTTGGTCCAAGTGCGCAGCAACGCCGATTTGCGCGACCGGATACTCGATGTCTTCGACCGGACTTTCGCGGTGACGTATCTGCTGCAAGCCATCGCCACCGTGATGGCGCTGGCCGGCATTGCGGTGACGCTTGTAGGGTTGTTCTTAGAGCGCGCACGCGAACTCGCTACGCTGCGTGCGGTAGGTGCGCCGATCACGCAAATAGGGCGCTTGTTCGCGGCCGAGTCGCTGCTGATGGCCTTTTTCCCGGTGCTCCTGGCGCTGCCGCTCGGCGCGCTGCTCGCCTGGATTCTGATCGATGTGGTGAACCTGCGCAGCTTCGGCTGGACCATCGGCTACCGGTGGCCATGGCCTCCCGTCCTGACGACGATGGGCTGCGCGCTGTTGGCCGGATTGCTTGCAACGGTGGTTCCGCTGGCGCTTTCGAAGCGACAGTCGATCGCAGCGGCGTTGAGGGAGGAGTAGGTGGGGCAGGTGAACAGTAAACAGTGAACAGTAAACGGTAACGGATGGGCTAGGGCATGAATGCAAAGTTTCAGAATGGACTCAGGCGCGTCGGATGCGAGTCAGGTATTTGCGCGCTTCTTTGGCGGATCTGTGCGCTATTCGCTTGCGTGCTGTCGGTTGAGCTTGGCGCGGCGGAAGCTACGGAATTCCTTCGTGCCGTCGAGCCCCGGGCGTTCGAGTTTCCACGTGATTACGGCAGTCATCCGGAGTACCAGACCGAATGGTGGTACCTGACCGGTTCCTTGGAAGACGAGCGCGGAGCGGTCTTCGGCTTTCAAGCGACGTGGTTCCGCCGCGGCCTGAGCCGAACCGCGCCGCCGCGCACGAGCACGCTGGCGGCACGCGATGCGATTCTATTCCACGGCGCGTTGACCGACGTGAACGGCAAGCGCTTTGCCCATGAGCACGCGACATCCCGCGCCGCCAGCACCTGGGCCGGGTCCAATACCGATGGCCTGAACGTCTGGCTATTCGAGCACGTTTTACGCAGCGAAGGGGACGGAACGTGGTCGCTGACCTTCACCGTGCAAGGCCGGCGTGTGGCCTTGAAGCTCCAACCGCGCCGCCCGCCTCTGCTGCACGGTTCGACGCCGGGCTTGAGCATCAAAGGCTCCGAACCCGGTCAGGCGTCCTACTACGTATCGCACACGCGCATGGAAGCGAGCGGCACGCTCCAAGCCTCGCCCGGTGAAACGCCACGAGCGGTGCGCGGCACGGTTTGGTACGACCAGGAGTTCGGCAGCAATCAACTCTCCGCCGATCAGATCGGCTGGGACTGGTTCAGCGTGCCGCTCGACGAAGGCACAGACCTGATGCTCTACCGGCTGCGCCGCTCGGACGGCTCGGCGGACCCGGCCAGCAGCGGGACGTTGCGCTTCGCCGATGGCCGGCGCGTGCATCTATCCCGCGAGGCCGCGACGGTCGAGGTCCGTAAGCACTGGACCAGTCCGCACACCGGCGCGAAGTATCCCGCCGGTTGGACCTTAACGATTCCCCAGGAGCGGCTGGAGCTTTCCGTGGCGCCGCTGCTCGACGATCAGGAACTGCGCACCGAAGGTTCCACCAACGTGAATTATTGGGAAGGGCTGTGCGGTTTCGAGGGCCGCGTTCAGGACCAACCCGCCAAGGGCCGCGGCTACGTCGAACTAGTGGGCTATGCTGGGGCCTTTAAGGGCCGCTTGTAGCGGTTTCTTATGCGAGGCCTTCCGGTTCGTGGATCTCGCCGGCGAGGTCGTCGAGCTTGTCGAACATGAATTTGCGCGCGTCCTGAACGCCTTGGTTGTAAACCGGCGGTCCAAGGTGCTTCAAGAAAAACTCCAGCAAGCGTTCCGCGCGGTAGGTGCTCAATTCTTCTTCGAAGGTGCTCTGAAATTCGCGCTGCAGGTTCACGATCAGTCCGGCGCGGCGCTCGGGCGACAGTCGCATGGGCATGGCTTCAGCTCCAACGAGTCCAGGATTCCGGTATTCTAGCCTTAGTTTTCAATGCTTGAACCATACATGTAACCCATTGATTTGAAGCAGGTTAAATCTATTTACGAAGCCGTTACACCGTAACGGAAGCGCGCCCCCTTATATAAGCGCCCACGGGAATACTTGGGGAGCTTCGAGGAGGCGCTATAATGCCAGTCACGATCGGGAGTGCGACGATGCGGATTTTGGTGGTGGAGGACGAACCGGTTTTGCGCGACGGCATCGTCGATTTGCTCCGCGCGTCGGGATACGAAGTCGAGGCCGTTGGAGATGGCGCGGCCGCGGCGAAGCTGGGCGTGGACGAACCGTTCGATATGGTTTTGCTGGACTTGATGCTTCCGAAGCTCGACGGGCTGGAAGTCTGCCGGCGGCTCAAAACCGCGCGCCCGGCGCTTCCGGTAATCATGCTGACGGCGCGTGGCGCGGAAGAAGATAAAGTCCGCGGGCTCCGTTCGGGCGCGGACGACTACGTCACCAAGCCTTTTGGCGTCAAGGAACTACTCGCGCGGGTGCAGGCGCTGGCGCGGCGTTGCCAGATCGGCCAGGCCGAGCCCGAACGCGTGGAGGTGGACGGCTGCATACTGGACTTGGGCCGCTGCGAAGTGTTGCGCGACGGGAAAGCGACGGTTCTTACGGCTCGGGAAGTGGGCATCCTGCGCTGGTTGCACCGGCACCGCGCGCGTGCCGTCAGCCGCGCCGAATTGCTGGAACACGTCTGGTGCGTGCCGGGCACGCTCGAGACGCGCACGGTGGATATGGCCGTCGCCAATCTGCGCCAGAAGATTGAGCGCGATCTGGCGCAACCGCGCATCGTCGTGAGCGTGAAGGGCATCGGCTACGCTTGGGGCGTAAAGGACGCATGACGATCATGGCCTGGCAGCCCAGCCGGACGCTGGTCGCTTCATTGCTGACCGCCGCGGCCTTGGGGCTGCCGATCGCGGCGTGGTACATTACCGGCCGGCACGACCTGATCGAGCGGACTCAGCGCCTGACGCAGGAACAGCCGCGCCGGCTCGCGCGCCAAAAGGCGGTGGTGCTGGCCGAGCGCATCGCCACGCGGCTGCAGGCTTTGATCGAGAACGAGGTCAAGCGTCCCTTTTACTATTACAATAATCTGTACCACGATCCTAAAGGGGCGAGTGAAGGGCCTTCGGTGCAGCTTTCGCCGCTGGCGCAGGGCCCCAGCGAGCCGCTGATCGAAGCGTATTTCCAGATCGATCCGCAGAACCGCGTTTCGCTGCCCACCTTGAATCCGGTCGTGCCCGAAGGCAACGTCGCCATGGATCTGCCGCGCCAGAGGGAACTCTTGAGCGTGCTGGAGCCGGCCGCGGCTTCGTGCGTGGTCGCCTTGAACGGCAATCCGGCGGGATCCCCGTGGACGAGCGCGCCTTACCAGACCGCCGAACAGAGCGTTGCCGAGCCGCAACAGACCGCGAGCCAGCAGGAGGCGCAAGGACCGGAGCAGGTCAAGCAGGTTCAGGTCGAGAGCGCGGCTCCGCAACAGCCGGCGAGTTCGACTTCGTCTGCGCCGCAGCCGTCTCAAGAGCAGCAGCAGGCGATGCCGCAGCAGAACGCCTGGAACGGCAATCGCTACGAGCAGAAGATCGACAACGACGCATGGGTCCAAATCCTGAATTCCAATTCGACCTACATCGATATTCAGTCGCGCAAGAACAAGCGCATCGGCGGCAAAGGCGATCCAGGGGATGCGCATACGGAGCCTCAAACCGCGATGCAGGGCGGGGAAGAGGTGGTGATTTACGAGAGCGATTTCGTGTGGCGGACGGTCCCGATCGAGTCCCGCGCGCGGCTGGTCGCGCTGCGGCAAGTGACCACGCCGCTGGGCGCGCTGACGCAGGGCATCTTGCTCTCCGAGGCCGAGGTGGACCGGCTGCTGAAGCTGCCCGATCTGGCTTCGCGGGGTTCGGCGGTCATGGCGGCGTCGCTGCAAGCGGGACTCAGCCGGCTGCCGCATCACGCACCTTTGCCGATCGACGGCGCGCACTGGCACGTCGCGGTCGATCCGGCGCCCGCACTGGCCGCCGGCGAACAATACGCCTCGGAACTGGAATCCGAGTTCCTGTGGACTTTCTGGTCGGGCGCGCTGATCGCGGTGCTTGCGGGCTGCTGCGTGGTGCTGCTGGTCAGCCAGTCCGAGCAACTGGCTCGTCAGCGCGCGCAATTCGCGGCCAGCGCCGCGCACGAATTGCGCACGCCGCTGGCCGGCATGCGCATGTACGGCGAGATGCTGGCCGAAGGCCTGGGCGATCCGGCCAAGACGCGCGACTACGCGCGCCGCGTCGCGGACGAAGCGGAGCGCCTGGGGCGGGTGGTCGGCAACGTGCTGAATTTTTCGCGGCTTGAGCGCGGCGTGCTGGAAGTCGCGGCCGAACCCGGCGACTTAGTAGCCGCCGTGCAGGCCAGCGTCGAACGGATGCGCCCGGCGCTCGAACACTTGGGCGCCACGGTGGAGGTGCAGTCCAACGCCGCCACGCGAATCGCGCGCTTCGATCCCGAGGCGCTGCACCAGATTCTTCAAAACCTGATCGATAACGCCGAGAAGTACAGCCGGACCTCGAGCGACCGTTCGATCGGCATCAAGATCACGCCGGATGCGCACGGCGGCTTGGAGTTGGCGGTGGCCGATCGCGGTCCGGGCATCGATAAGGCGCTGCGCAAACGGCTCTTCCAGCCCTTCTCGCGCGGCTGCGGTGCCGACGCGCCCGCCGGTCTGGGCCTGGGACTGGCGCTGACCCAAGCGCTGGTGCACGCGCAAGGCGCCGGCATTTCCTACCGCGAAGCGCCCGGCGGCGGCGCCTGCTTCGCCGTACGGTTCCCGGCGGTGAAGTAGGAGCTCTGTTTCTCGTTGTAACACATGCAATGACCCGTATTGACATTCATTTGAATGGATATACATTGGATCCACGGATGAGGATATTCGCCATGGTTAAGACACTTACCAAGCACGGCAACAGTTACGCCTTGATCATCGATCGCGCCATTTTGGATCTGCTCAAGATCACGTCCGAGACGCCGTTGGAGATTTCCACGGACGGGCAGTGTTTGACGATCGCGCCCGTTCGAGACGACGCGCACCGCGCCAAGTTCAAGAAGGCCATGGGCGACGTGAATCGAAAGTACGCCCGGGCGCTCAAGAAGCTGGCCGAGTGAGCCATGCCTCCCGTTTTTCTCAAGCTCGAAGAGGTCCTGGAAATCCATCAGGATCAGACCGAACGGTACGGCGGAGACGCCGGTATCCGTGATTTGGGCTTGTTGCAATCGGCGGTAGCCATGCCGCAGGCTACTTTCGGTGGGCAGTTTTTGCACGAAGACCTGTACGCCATGGCTTCCGCATACCTGTATCACATCGTCCAGAATCATCCATTCTTGGATGGTAATAAGCGAACGGGAACGGTTGCAGCGCTGGTTTTTTTGGAAATGAACGACGTGCCCGTGGATATTCCGGAGCCTGAGTTAGTGGATTTCGTGCTCTTGGTCGCCACTGGAAATACGGACAAGCCGCAAATCGCCCGGTTCTTACGGGAACACGCGGCCCCGTCTATCTCATAGAAGTACGCATGGCTCCCCGGGAAGGATTCGAACCTTCAACCCTGCGGTTAACAGCCGCATGCTCTACCATTGAGCTACCGGGGAACCGGCACGGACGGCCAGGACGGCCGCCGCTCATGGCGTGAAGCGTCCTATTTAGGACATGAGCCGACGATGTCAAGCGCAAGGGAACGAGTTCGCGCCCACTCAGGGTGCGAACTCGTCTTGAGGTTAGCGTTTTCGAAGTCGGCGCTTACTTGGCCGGAGCTTGGGCCTGCTTGGCCTTTTCCTGGAACTGCTTGGCGCGCTCCTGGCGCGGCGCGGCTTTGACTTCGTTCCAGGGAAAGCGACGCGGCGTCTCGCGCTTCTTGGCATCGAGCCCGAAGCCCAGGATCAGCGCGCGGCGCGGCTGGTTCGTGCGGTTGGGGCCGGCGTAATGCAGCGTGCCGTTGAGGTGGAACGTGGCGCCGCCGGCGGGAATCGGGCAGGCCACCGCGTTACGCGTATGCCGTTCCGCGTCGACCAACTCCAGCCCGTGAATGCGCGTGTCCCCGCCGATGCAGCGGTGGGGCAGAACCTCCAGCTTGTGGCTGCCCGGCACGAACCAGAGGCACCCGTTCTCCACGGTCGCGTCCTGCAAGGGAATCCAGACGCTCAGCGAGCGGTAGACCAGGTCCGGACCCCAGTACGCTTCGTCCTGGTGCCAAGGCGTGGGCACTCCGTGCCCGGCGGGCTTCAGGATGGCGTGGCTGCCGCGATCCATGCAGCCTTCGCCCAATAGCTGTTGCGCCACCGCGCGCGCATTCACCCGCGCCAGCATGTCGGCCAGTTCCGGCGCGTACTTCATCGGGTTCAGAATCTGCGGGAGTCCTTCCTGCTTGCCGTCCTCGTCGCTTCCGCCCAGATCGAACTGATTGCCTTCCTCGCGCCCGGCCTTCTGCGCGAAGATGCGGTCGTAGGTCGATTGGAGCCGTTCGACGTCCGCCCGCGTCGTGATCGCATCCAGCGCCAGGAATCCGTTGGTGTGGAAGAAGTCGATCTGCGCCTGAGTGACCGTCACGGTGGGCTTGACCTCGAGCACGGCGTTCATCGGGTTCTCCTCGCGGGTACCGGCGGCCAGCCTGTACACACGATCAAGATACAACCGGCCGGCCCGCGCGGCGTGCACGGCCCGCCATCATAGGATCGTGTACATCGGGTTCGGAGCGCTGTGTACGACGAACGGGGCCGCCCCGGCGCCTGGTACGCCAAGCATGGCTACGCGGGATCGGGTGAACGGCGCCAGGCGGATGGTGGCTTCGGGTGCGAAGACGTTGAGCGATTGCGGCATCGAGTCTTGGAAGTTGACCTTCCTGGCGCGCTAGGCGTCCGGGCGGTCAATCCCGTTACTCGAAGACCGTGATGGTCACCGTCACGAAGCCCAGGTTGTCTTTGTGAGCCGTGTCGTTGGCTTGTACGAAGAGCTTCCCGCCTTCTTCGATGGCGCCGTTCCACTTCTTGCCCACCAGGGTGATGCCGCCATCGCCGCCCCCCCGCTTGACCAGCAGCGACATGGCCGGCCATTCGCCCAGCGGTTCCTTGGCGCCTTCGGGGCCGACGGGCGGGTTGCGCGGCCCTTGGCTCCACTGGCCTTCGGCCACGATCTCGACCTGTTGGCCCGCGTTTACGACCACCTTGGTGTCCTGCCAGCGCAGGTTGCCGTGGGCGTAGAGCTGCACGCGCTGCTTGATCTTCCGTTCGGCCGGCGGTGGAGCGGGCGCCGGCGCGGCCACCGGGGTATCCGGAGCGGGCGGCGGAGGATTGGGCCCCGGCGGCGGCGCCGCGACGGCCATTTGCGCCGGAACCGTGCGGACGCTGGCCGGATCCTTCAGCGCCTGCGCCACCCACTCGGCCTGCAGCTTGCCCGAAATCGTGACCTTGCCGTACGACGCGTCCAGCGTGCACATCAGGCCCCAGCGGTTGTGCGTATCCGCGCCGGGCGGCTGCTGGTCGGGGTAGCGGATCAATTCCTGCCCTTGGCAGACCAACAGCGTGTCCTTGCCGTCGAAGCCGATCTCCACCTGAACCGGTTCGCGGTTGGGCGGAAGCACGAACGGCTTGCGATAGACTTCCGTGCCCAGGCGGAAGATCCGGGCCAGCTCCTTGGAGCCGACATCGATGTACAGGCCCTGCTTCCAACACTCCTTCGGATCCACGGTCTGGACCTGGTTATTCAGCATCGCGCCGACGCGCTGAATCGACCGGCCCGTGAAGGCGAGCTTGATGGGCGGCTGCCAGCAGGCCATGTGGTACACGGCGCCCAGGTTCTCTTCGCGGCCGGTGAAGAATTGCAGCTCGTTGGCCAGCACGCGCACGCCGCCAAAGCGGTACGGGAAATCCTCAAGCTGCGCGGCGTCGGTCCAGTCGTACTCCAGTTGTACGCGTCCGTCGCCCAGTTCGGTGAACTTGCCTTTGAAGAGCTTGGCCAACCCGGTAAGCGCCGGTGCGGCCGCGGCGGGCAGCTTTTGCTTCAACGCGGCGATCTGGGCGGCCTGTTTGGCCACTACGGGGTGGTTCTTCAAGCCGGGGTCTTCGAGCGCCGCGAGCGACTTGGCCGCTTCGTCCCAGCGTTCGTTGGCGACCGCTTCCTGAAGCTTCTTGATCGCTTCGGCGGCAAGCTGCGCCTGCGGATCGCGGCTCAACTGCACCAGCACGGGCGTCCAGAGCGCCGCGCGGCGCTTGAGGTGCTCGTTGCCCTGGTCCTGCATGCGCTGAAGCAGGAGCAGCGCTTGATCGGGCTCGCCCAGTAAGGCCAGCAACCCGGCCAGTGCTTCGGCCTTCTCGAGCGGCACCGCGCGCAGGCCGGCGACCGCGCCGTCGCCCTGCAAACCGGCCAAATAGAAGAGATCCGGCCACGGCGCGCGCTCGACCGCCATGTTGGAGACCTGGGGGAATTCGGGGTACGGGCGGTAGTGCAGGCGCCCGTTCTCGAGCTTGTAGTAGACCGATTTGCCGCCGGGCGGCGTCATGCCCTTCTCGCCCGCAGCGCTCAAGCGCTTGCCCGCCAACCCCACCACCACCTCCACGCCTTCCAGCGCCGCGGGCAGTGCTTCCACCGCGTCCCGCCGGGCCGCGAGGTTCGAATCCGCCAGCGCGCGCCGCATTTCCGTCTGCGCGGCGTCGAACTCGCGCTTCTCCAGCGCTTCGCCCAGCTTGGCCAGCAGTTCCCCGAATTTTTCTTGAGCCAGCTTTTCCGCGGCGGCCAGGCGCTCGGCCACCTTCGCCTTGGCTTCGCCCTGTTTGGCCCGCGCTTCCTGTACCGTCGGCTGGTATTTGAACGCCGCCGCCCGTTCGTAGGCCGCGACCGCTTCGTCCCATTTGCCCGCCGCCGCCAGTTCGCCCGCCGCCGCCAGTTCCTTCTGCCCGGCCTGTACAGCCTGCGCGACGATCTCCTGCCGCGCGCGCTCCAGGATCGCTTGCGCGGGTTCGAGCTGCAGTTTGGAGTCGAGCGTGCCCAAGTGAGCCAGCGCGGCGTCGAAATCGGATCCCGCCGCACGCGCGCGCGCTTCGGCGGCGATGCTTTCGGCTTGCTGTACCGCGAAGGCCCCGCGCTGCTCGCCCAGCGCCTTGAGCTTCTGTTCGGCCATCTGCCCCAGCGCGTGATCCCCGCCGGCGGCGATTTTCAGATCCAGCCAGGCCCGTTCGCGCGCGGTGAAATCTTGAGCCGCACCCTGGTCGAGTTTCAGCGCGGCTTCCTTCTGCGCGTCCAGCCGCGCCAGCCGCTCCACTTCGGCCTGTTTGGTTTCTTCCTGCGCCTTCAGCCGGGCGATCTCTTCGGGAGACGGACCCTTCTCGCCGGGCGGATTCGCCGCGTCCGGCGACTTGTTCGCTTCGGGATTCGTCTGCTTGGCGGTCGTCGAGTTCGCCGGAGCCCCCGATCCGCCCGAAAACAAAGCGACCAGGCCGCCCAGGAGCACCACGCCGGCAATCGCCATCGGGATCATGGGCAAGCGCTTCGGCGCAGTCTTGCCGTCTTCGGACTCGCGCCGCGCGCCGATCGCCCCGGCCGGCTTGGTCGTGACCTTGCCGCGCGGGCCGGTCGTGCCCAGCTTGGACGTGATCGGCCCCACCGGCCCGGTGCTCTTGCCGCGCGCGCCTTTCAGCTTGATCAGCTTTGGATTGTTCCCCGCCAGCACGGCGCTCAAGTCGTCGGCCAGCGCTTCCCCGTTCGGGTAGCGCTCTTCGGGCTTCTTCGCCATCAGCTTCTTGACGATCTCGCTCACTTCGTAAGGCAGATCCGGCGCCAGCGCCTGCGGATCGGGCACCGGCTGCGTCAGGTGCTTGCTCATGATCACCGCCGAGCTTTCGCCCTCGTACGGCGGCTTGCCGGTCAGCAGGTGATAAAGCGTTCCGCCCAGGCAGTAGAGGTCGCACGCGCCGGTGAGGTTTTGTTCGCCGCGCGCCTGTTCGGGCGAAAGGTAGTACGGCGTGCCCAGCGCGGAACCGACCTCGGTGCGGTGGCCTTCCTCGTCTTCCAGCGCCCGCGCCAGCCCCAGGTCCATCACCTTGACGGTGAGCCCTTGGCGGGCGCTCGCGGGCTTGACCAGCATCAGGTTCGCCGGCTTGATGTCGCGGTGGATCACGTTGCGGTGATGCGCATGCGCCAAGGCCAGCGAAGTCTGCCGGCCGATCTCCAGCACATCCTGCAGCGGCAGCTTGCCTTCGCGCTTAAGCCGGTCCTGGACCGTCTCGCCGTCGATGAACTCCATGGCGAAGTAGTTGATGCCTTGATCTTCGCCGACGTCGATGCCCTGGACGATGTTGGGATGATTCAGCGCCGCGCTGGCCCGCGCCTCACGCACGAAGCGTTCGACGAACTGCTTGTTCTTGGCCAGCTTGGGCGGCAGGATCTTCAAGGCCACGATGCGGTCGAGCGACTTCTGGCGCACCTTGAAGACCGCGCCCATCGCGCCCTGTCCGACCTTCTCGATGATCTCGAACCCGGCCAGTTCCTTGAGCTTCGGCTTCGCGCCTTCGGCCGCCGGAGCCTCGGTGTTGCTGCGTTTTTTGGCTTCTTCGCGCACCTGCTTCACCTGTTCCGCGGTCAGCGAGCCCTTCTGGACGCAGATCTCCAGATAATCCTTCTCCAAGCCCGTGGTGGCCGCCACATGCTCCTGCAAGCGCGCCATCTGTTCCGCTTTCGCCTTGGAAAGCAGACCCAGCTGCACGCACAAGGTCTTGTAGGGTTCGGGGCTAACCGTGGACGCCATGGCGAAGAGGTTGGCTCCTTGCGGGTTACGCACCCTGTTTCCACGCCCTGCGGGCAGGCATGGGAGGTGTCCGTTAGACGGACGACGCACCTCGTGGACTGCAATATCTGCACGCTGTGTTCCGGCTGGCTAATCTATAGACGCAGCAGGTACCCGGCAAGCGCCAGGAAAGCGCGAATAAATCTGCCCGACTCCAGATCGGGTAATTCCCTGTAAGTGCTAACCCATTGAGGGTTAACACGTTTAGACGGACGGCCCGCTAGGTGCCCACGCGCACCGCTTTGCCGGTCTGCGCCGAACGCTCCACCGCCGCGCTAAAATCCATGTACTTCACACCTTCCTCGAACGAAGGCGTCACCGGGGTACCCTCGCGCACGGCACGCACGAAATCGGCTTCCACGGTCCAATGCCGGGCTTCGGCATCGCCGTAGGCCACCTCTTGCGGCGCCTGTCCGGAACGCCCCGCGTAGATCCGGTTGCTGTCCAAGTCGTAGCGGATCATGCCTGCGGTCCCGAAGGCTTCGACGACGTTCATGCCGCTGTGCAGGGCCAAGCCGCTGAACATGTACGTCGCCTGCATCCCGTTTTTCATTTCGGCCAGGATACTGATCAGGTCCGGCCGCTCGACCTTTTGAAGTTTCGAGCTTCCGGCCGCTGCCGGGCGCTTGGGCGTCAGGATCTTCGTCTGCGCCATGACGCGGACGGTCGAGCCGAACCAGCGTTCGACGGGCTCGTTGAGCATCCCCAGCGTCAGCGCGTTGATGCCTTGGAACTTCCGAATCTGCCGCCAGTAGATCGGCTTGGAACCGTCCAGCAGCCCGCCGTTCATGTGCCGCACGTAAAGCTGAGTCGGCTTGCCGAGCACGCCTTCTTTGATCAGGCGCTGCATGACGTAATCGCCCCGGAAGCCCGTGGGCGGCGGGCAGAGCATCGTGACACGCTTCTTGCGCTTGGCGGCTTTGGCCGCGGCGAGCATCGCGTGCGCGTGCTTCTCGTCCCACGCCATGCGGCTTTCGCAGAGCACGTGCTTGCCGGCCTTCAACGCCGCGACCGTCACGTCGCGGTGCATGTCCGGCCAGGTGCCGATCACGATGACATTCAGGTCGGCGCGCGCGACGAGCTTCTTCCAGTCGGTCTCTACTTCGGGAATGCCGAACTCGGCCGCGACCTTGGCGCCCGATTCCCGGGAGCGGTTGCAGACGGCCACGAACTCGCAACCCGGAAGCTGTTTGAAGTTCGGGATATGCTTGCTGCGGCAGATGCCGCCGGCGCCGACGATGCCAATGCGCAGAGTGGTGGACATGGAACCTCCTTTGGCATGAGTTTCCCGTTTCCGGTTTCGGGTTTCCAGTTAAAGGCGAAAAAATCAAAGCAGCGGACATTTGGATGCCGCGGGCCGGTTGGCCGTTCTCCGGAAACCGGAAACCCATCTTTACGTTTTTTCCCCGTCCCGTAACCTCCCCCCATGTCCCGCACACTTTTTTTCCTCGCCGGCGAAGCCTCGGGCGATCTTCACGGCGGCAAACTCGTCGCGGCGCTTAAGGCGCTCGATCCATCCGTGCGCTGCGTCGGCATGGGCGGTCCGCAGATGGCGGCGGCGGGGCTGGAGGTCTTCAAGGACCTCGACGGGATGCAGGTCGTCGGCTTCTGGGAAGTCGCCAAACGCTACGGCTTCTTCAAGCAGGTCTTTTACCAACTGCTCGACCGCGTGAAGCAGGAAAAGCCCGATGCGCTGATCTGCATCGACTACCCCGGCTTCAACCTGCGCTTCGCGAAAGAAGTGAAGAAGCTCGGCATACCCTGTCTGTACTACATCGTCCCGCAGGTCTGGGCCTGGAAGCCCAAGCGCGCGGCGAAGATGGCGGAGTTCATCGACCGCGCGTACTGCGTCTTCGAATTCGAGCCGCCGTTCTTCGATAAATTCAAGTCGCCGCAGCGGGCGATGAAGACGGAGTTCGTGGGGCATCCGATATTGGATTGCCGATTTAAAATTTCGGATTTCGGATTAGCCGATTTGGATGGATTAAAGTTGGTGTCGTTTCTTCCTGGGTCAAGGTTGGCCGAGTATGTACAGCATTTTTATCCACTATTAGGGGCATATAAGAGTGTTAGCGCGAAGTTGTCTATAGGTGGCTGCTTCTTTTCCATACCCAACGGGATAAGCGAAATATCCCCTGAGTTGGTTTCCATTAATGCAATGGGCTATGAAGCACATTTGGGAGGGTATTATGGGATAACGAAAGGTGAGTACGAATATGAAATGAGTGTTCGAAAAACTCCCAAGCCCCATTTTGTAATCGGTGATAAGGGGTGCATAGCTGGAGGTCCGGAGGAGTTTTTGTCTAAAAGAATGGATAAATTAAAGGTGCTGGCGGATACGCACATAGCTCACTCTAGTCTGCTTCCGGCCCTCTCCGACTTCTCCGTCGTCAAATCCGGCACCTCCACGCTCGAAGCAGGGCTGCAGGGCAACCCCATGTGCGTCGTCTACCGCGGCGGGTGGGTCAGTTACTCCATCGCACGAATGCTCGTGGATATCCCTGTCTTCTCGCTCGTGAATATCGTACTCGGCAAGTACGCCGTCCCGGAACTGCTTCAAAGCGAAGTCAATCCTCAGCGCATCGCCGCCGAGATCGAACGCGGGCTGACCGATCAGAAGTACATCGAGCAGCAGCGCGCGGCGCTGGCCGAACTGCCGAAGAAACTCGGCGGCCCCGGCGCCTCCAAGCGCGCCGCCGAACGCATGCTCGCGTTCCTCGATGGGCGCGATTAGCAGCCGTCATTAATGCGATAAAGCAAGTAATCCTCGTTGCACCATTCGTGCGATTCGATGCGGGAATCCGAGAAGTAGCTGTTTGTTTCGTTGTACGCCGGCGTGAGCGTTTCCTCCTGAACCTGCCCGGTCAAGGTCAGCATGCGGGCGTACACATTTGCGGCGGGTTGCAGGGAGGCGTAGGGAAACGACTGTTCGAGCTTCGCAGACCAGATCCCATACGTGGGTTGCGGCGACCACGGCAGCGCCACGTACCGCCCGTTTAATACGTACGGCGAGCGCGAGGCGATGGCGAAGCGAAACATGGGCAGCCGCCGGATTGCCCGAGCATCCGCGTCCCAGCGCGCGAGGACGTTGGAAAGGCGCAATCGAGCTTCGGCGTCCAGCTCCGCGTGGAGTTGTTCCAAAAGCCTGGGCCGTGCGACGGGGCCGAGGTAATAGAGGTCTTCCGATGCGCGTTCTCGAACGCTGAAATCGTCCGCGCTCAATTGCTCGGTCAACCGTTCGAACTCGCTTGAACTGCCCGCCGAATGAAATCCGCAAGCCCGGTATTCTTCGGCAAACCCGCAAAGGGGCAGGCTCAGAAGCGCCGCCACGATTCCGATCCGGGAGGTCCAGTGGTCTTTAGGCATGGTCGCATACTCCTGTGATCCGCGAACTATTCCGATGCCGCCCAATCTCTCAATAAAACCTGTTCCACTTGCGAGTCCATATCGCCCCAATCGTTTTGGACGGGATTCATGTCCAAGCGTTGCTGCTGCGGCAGAGCCAGCATGACGGGGCTGGTATCGGACGTCAGTTCGATCAAGCGTGCGTAGGGATTCGAGCGTTGCAGCCTCACCGCGCTGGATTGGGGCACACCGCCCCACACGTTTCGCGCGGCGTGCTCCGTCGCCGGCGACCACGGCAGTACGGGGTAGCGCCCGCGGACCACCGGAGGAGCGCTCAACGCGCGGCAAAAGCAGAACAAGGGCAACCGCTGCACCGCCATTCGTTCGAGATTCCAACGCGAAATCAGATTGGCTAAGCGCAAACGCGCCTCCGGATCGCCGTTCGATGCGCATTGCCGCTCCAAGATCGGACGAATGACCGGGCCGAGGGATTGCAGCTTCCGGTTCGCTTCCTCCCGGATTTCGTAGTCCTCGGATGCCAAATCCGGAATAAGCCGCTCCGCCGCCGCGCGCTGGGCCGAAGTGGGCGCGTAGTAGCCGTCGCCGTCGGCTTCGACGCTTGAAGCGTTCCAGGCACACGCCAACGCCGAAACGGCGCACATCCATACGAGTTTACGCATAACCGCCTCTCCTGGGGTTCGGGTTCGTCTCCAGGGATAGTAGTCCGTGTTCGGAAACTCGGAAGTAAGGCGTGTGTAAAACCTCATGCACGCATGCGAAACGCTTCCCACTCCTCCGGGCTCATATTTTTGAAGAAATGGGCGTTGCGCTCGATATAGGCCGCCTCCGCTTCTGGAACGTCCTCGTCACGGAAGATGGCCTGGACCGGACACTCAAACGCGCACAGTCCGCAGTCGTTGCACGCATTCGGGTCGATCACAACCTGTTCGCCGGCGTCGTAGAAGCAATCGATGGGGCATACTTTGATGCACGCCAGATCTTTCACGCCGATGCAAGCCGAAGTGACGACGTAGGCCATGACCGGATCCTTTCGCTAAGCGCCGCGATCTTCTAAGACCGCCTTACCTAACGACAAAGCGAACGACAGGCCGGATCGTGCGGGCGTGGAGCGCTCTGCAAGCGGTACCTATGCTTTGAAGGAAGGGGACGGCGGCAGGCATGCAACCGCAGTCATGGGCGTAGGATTTGTTGGGGAGTAGCGGTTATTTAATTTAAGTAATAACCTGGAATTCGATCCGGTCGCGCGCGTATCGGCCGGAGCCGAAACACGATCGTTGCATCCAAACGCTCCGATGTCGATCCATTCGAGTCTGGGATGGAGGCCTATTTCCCGTCGGGTCCGGCCAGCGAAAGCGTGCAGCGCGCGAGGCTGATCTTATTCTTTTGCGTCCAGACGCCTAATTGACCGCGCGTCAGCGGGTCCGGATCGTCGATTTCCAGCACGAGTCTGCGGTCGAAATAGAAGCGCAGTTTACGGCCCGAGCAGTGCGCGGCGACGCTGAACCATGAGTGATGCAGCGCGTGACCTGCGGGCAGTCCGATCCCGCGCGCTTCGCCCAGCGTTTTTCCGTTTTTGGTGACGCGGCAGCCGTCGCTCTCGCTCAGCACCGTAAATTGATAGCCTTGGCTTAAATCCTTTCCATTCCCGAACAGGACCAAGTCGAGATCGCGTCCTATTTCTTCGCCGTAGCGCGCGTCGGCGCGCGGGGCCATCAGCGCTTCCACCGCCACCGGCCCGCTGACTTCGTGCTTGTACCAAAGCACCGCATCCTGCCGCGATTCGCCGCCGTACCAGAGATAATCGGGCGAGCAGCTCCAGCGATTGACCTGGCCCCAGCGCCCGCTTCCCGCGTACCAGTCGGTGACGCGCCCCGCGAACTGAAAATCCTTCCAGCCCGCCGTGTGCAGCGCCAGATCGCGTGCGGGCGCATGGCCTTGCGGCCACTTCAGCCCGGGCAGGTCCGGACCGGCGGGAAGCGCTACGCGCTCCCCATCGGCTTCCAGCGTTCCGCCCGCATACAGCGGCAAGGGAATGTTCAGGCGCGACGGATCGCCCGGATCGGGCGTGAGGAACCACTGCGGCGCGTAGACGCTCAGCTTCTCGAAGCAGCGCTGGTAGTAGCGGTCCATGCAGCGTTCGGACGATTCCTCGTCCGGGGCCACGTCGCGGCCGGGCGTCAGGAGGGCCGTATCGACGATGCGCACGTCATCGAAGCACGCATCGCCGGTGATCGCGCAGAGCCCCGTTCGCCCGCGGGCATCGGGCGCGTCGGCGACCTCCAGGACGCGCGCACCGTCCACGAAGCCTTGGGTTTTTCCGTCACGGCGGAAGAGCGCGAGCCTGCGCCAACCTGCGTAAACAGGAACCTGCGCCGAACCCAGCGTGCGAACCTTATCCGGATAATGCAGGGCGAGCACTGCTTCGGCGCCGCCTTCGCGCAGCGTGAGGCTCAATTGGCCGCCGTCGGGGGTGCTTTGCCAGATGCCGGCCTCACCTGAGAGGAGTTTCACCGCCGCCATGGTGCGGTAATCGCGCCAGGTCTCTTGTCCGGCCGCCGACCATGCCGGTCCCGTAGCGCGGACGGCGAAGGCTTCTTCGCCGCCGCCGGCTTCACCAGTGAGCGTGAAGCGGCCGGAAAGCACCTTCCATCCGCCTTTTTCGCCTGGCGTGCGCATGAAGTCGTCGCTGAGCCGCACCGCCGCGCGGTCGGCGGGCGCATACGCGAAGCGCTCGTACGCGAAGGGATACCGGTCCTGAAGCGCGTCGCGCAGGATGTTCACGACGAACGGATCGACTTGCCGTTCGCGCCACATCGCCGCGAAGGCCGCGGGCAGGCCCATGTAGTAGAGCTTGCCGGCGCCGACTTCACGAACCAGCAGCGCACCTCCTCTCACGTTGCCGGCGTTGTGCGACGCCTGCCGGCCAAAGATTTGGGCTCCGGGGGCGCGCGTGGCAAGCGGCAGGCCGTTGCAGCGGACGTCCTCGTGGTAGCTCCGTTCCTTCGGCACGCCGGTGAAGAAACGGGAGTCGTCGGCGAGGAGGAAGCCGCGCTTCCAGTACCCTTGGCGGTTCTCAAGCTGCAGAAACAGATCCTCGGGATCGTCGCGCTTCTGCGGGGCGCGTTCGTTCGGCAGAATCTCCATCACTACCGTTTTGCCGCTTTTGAGGAAGGCGTACAGCGTCTGGAAAAGCTTGGTGCTGTTGGCGCGCGGGTCGCTGAGCACCAGAAGGTCGATGTCCTTCAGCTTCTCTGGGTCTTCCAGTTCGTGCTGGTACAGGCGGACGTAGGGGATGCCAAGCGATACCAAATGCCCTTCGAATCCGTCGCGGTAGCAGCCCGCGATGCCCGCGACGAACGGCTTGGCGCGCGGCTTTTCCGGCGGAGGGGCGGGCTCGGGCGGTTGGACCGGCGCCGCTTCCGCCGGAGCTTCGCGCGGCTCCGCAACGGCCGGAGCTTCCGCCTCCGTTCGCGGTTCGGCGGACTTCGACTGGACCGGGATCGTTTCGGAAGGCGGCGGCTCGAGTTGGGCCACGGCCGTATCCGGAGCCTGAGTCGGCAAGAGTCCGACGGGAACATAGGCCGAATCCACGGGCACGAGCGCGAACTGGTCGAGTTTGATCCCGTCCTCGCGGTGGTAAAGCTTGAGCCGCTGCGCACCGGCTTTGAGTTGTACGTCCGGGCCTTCGACCCAATGCCACGCGTGGTAGGTCCCGTCGTTCCCCAGCACGTGCTGCTCGCCGTCGTCCACGGAGGCGGCCACCGAGTTCGCGCAGCCGTCCGTCCACCACGCGCGGACCCACAGCGCATAGGTGCCGGAAACGGGAACGTCGAGCATGTACTCCGCGCCGGCCGGCGGCGCGTGTTCGGCCTTGCCCGCTCCCAGTGGAATGGCCAGTACCGCGCCGTGCGCGGCCTCGCGGTCCGGCTCGAAGACCAGGGGATGGGCGAGCGCTCGCGCGGATTCGGCTTCCCAAACGAGCATCGCGGCCGGTGGAACGGGCGGTGCCCCCGCACGGCCGTTGAAGCCCATGACGACCACGGCGGCGGCTAACACCAGGAACGCGACGATCAGGAGTAAACCGATCCGGCCTATGCCTTTAGGTAGCTTGGACCACGATGCGCGCATTTGCGGGGGATCATCCGGGTGGAAGTCGAAGCAGCTCTTATCCTTTAATGTAACCCTTGGGACGCTTTTGGGTCGCTTTTCGTTTCCAGATTGGCCGGCCAGCCGGAAAGTCCAGATACTTCGACGCCTTCCTTCATTCCCAAGTGCACCTCGGCGTGGTTTAGTGAGTCCACTTGATCCGGGAACCGGGAGAGCTCCGCGCATGACCGACGCACTTAAGTTCAATCAGGACTTGGACCTTCTGGATCGTGGCGAGGCCGCGGTGCTAGGTGGAGGGCTGGCCGGGTTGACGGCGGCGCTGACCCTGGCCGAAGCCGGCATCGAGACTTTGCTCGTCGAAGAGCGCGGGGCCTTGGGCTGGGAAGTACCTCACGGGCTGGAATTGTACCTCGCCAGCGGGCAGCCGGTGCCGGGCGCGTTGCAGCGCATCGTCGATGCTTTGACCGAACGTAACGCCTTTCGCGACGGCACGTTGGATCCGGTCGCCTGGGAACTGCTGATGGACGAACTGGTCCAGGCGGCCAAGATTCGGGTGCACTTCCGCGCGCTGGCCGGCGCGTGCGATGCGGATCGCGGACTGGTGCGACTGACCACGAAATCCGGCCCGCTGGCGGTTCAAGCCAACGTGCTGGTGGATGCCACCGAGAACGCGCGGCTCGCGCGCAGCGCCGGTGCGAAATTCCAAGGTACGGCCGGGAAAGCCGTTTCGCGGGCCTTCATGGTCTGCGCCGTCGAACCGCCCGCCGCTCCCGAGAGCTTCGAGATCGAAGGCCTGCGCGAAGTCCTCGTGCGCCCGACGCTCTGGAAGAGCGAGGCGCAAGTCTCGTTCGTCGTCGATTCCGCATCGGCCGATCGCGCCGAAAGCGAGCAGCGTTTTGCGATCGCCAAGGCCGTCGAAGCTTTGCGCGCCCGCAAGCCTGGGTTCGATAAAGCGAACTTGGCGCTCACCGCCCACGAAGCTTTCGCGCTTCAGGTTCCGCGCCTGGAAGCCGCGTCGTTGCACGAAAACCTGCGCGTGGCCGGTCCGAGCGTGCTGGGCCGGAAGCCGAGTCTGCAGGAACGCGCCCGCTTGGGCGTGGAGGCGGGAACGGCGGCGCTGGAGCGGCTGAAGGCCGCCGTCGCCAAGTAACGTCATTCGTACCAAGGCCACCTACGAACCGAACTCAACGAGGGAGTCCCGTCCATGAGCCTGTCGCTGCGCACGAATCGCCTGCCGGATCAGGAAGTTCAGGGCCGCGCCAAAGCGCTGGCCGCGGACTTGCCGAAGCTGGGCTCGTTCGACGTAGTGGTGGTGGGCGGCGGCACCGCGGGAGCGGTGGCGGCCATCGTGGCGGGGCAGGAAGGCCTGCGCACGGCGGTGGTGGAACCCCAAGCGTTCCTGGGCGGGATCGGAACGGGCGGCGGGATCCACATGTACTACCACGGCCTGCAGACGGGCGTGCAGGTCCAGATTGACGAACGCACGGATTCGTGGAACAAGCGCTTGGGCGGTAAGGCCAGCGGCTTCCATCCCGAAGCGAAGAAACTGGCGCTGCAGGAATTGGCCGACGAAGCCCAGGTGCGCTGCTTCTACAACCACTTCTTCGTCGGCGCGGTGCTGGAAGGCAAGGCCCTGCGCGGCGTGGCGGTCGAAGGCCCCCAGGGTCCGGGCTGGATCGAAGCGAAGACGGTGATCGACAGCACCGGCGATGCCGATGTGGCGGCCGCGGCGGGCGCGCCGTTCCGGTTCGGGCGCAGCGGCGACCATGCTCCGCAGCCCTACAGCCTCGCGCCGGGCTTCGTGAAGAATCTCGAATCCGTCGGCTTCCATAATTTCGACGCCGGGTATATCGACGCCACCAACGCCCGCGACCAGAGCCGCGCGCAGTTCGAGGGGCGCACGCATCTGCGCAAGACGAACTACGAAGAAGCCAACCGCATGCTGTACGTTTCGCCGATCCTGGGGCTGCGCGAGAGCCGCTTCATTGACGCCGAGTATGTGGTGACGCTCGAAGATCAGGTCCAGCAGCGCCGCTTTGCCGACTGCATCGCGCGCGCGAAGGCGCACTACGACAACCACGCGCTCGACTACGAGAACGAATCGCTCGAAGCCGCGCTGTGGGTTACTTCGTCCGGCAATTGGCGCACGCTGATGTGCCACGATGTGCCGTATCGCTGCATGGTTCCGCTGCAGGTCGAGAACCTCCTGGTCGCCTGCCGCGCCGTGGGCATGACCCACGACGCACACCAGCTTTTCCGGATGCAGCGCGACATGCAGGCGCTGGGCGAGGCCGCGGCCGTGGCGGCCGGCGTGGCGCAGCGCAACGGAACCAGCGTGCGCAAGGTGGACGTGAAGACGCTGCAGAAGCGCCTGGTGGAACGCGGCGCGCTCGCGCCCGAGGCCTTGGAAGGGAAAGGCCTGGGTACCACCTTGCCGGCGGACGAGGAGTTGCCCAAGTCGGACGTGGCCAAGCTCTTGTCGCACTTCGGAACCGACCGCGAAGGGCCGGCGCAGACGGAGTTGATGCGCCGTGGAGCCGGCGCTCACGCCGCGTTGCGCGAAGCGCTTAATGGCCAGGACGAGAACGCAAAGCTGATGGCGGCGCTGAACCTGGGGCTGCAGGGCATGACCGACGGCGTGAAGGTGTTGCAAGCGACGGTCCGTGCGCGGCGGCAGGACCAAGCCAAAGCGCGCAGCGCGGGCGCGCGCTGGTCGGGCGCGCTTTTTGTGCTCGAGAAGCTCGGCGCACGCGCGCATGGCGCGATTCCGCTGGCATTGGAGATCCTCCAGGACCAGGAATTGAGTCTCACCAAGGCCGTCCAGTCGGTGCGCCTGCTGGGCCGGCATGCGACGGCGGCCGAGGCGCTCGAGGCCGTGCGCACGGTCCTGAAGCGCCCCGATGTCCAGGGCAAGTTGACGCTCCAGGTCAGCTCGTCGGGCGCCAAAGGCTCGATGCAGGACCGCCATTTCGAGCTGCACTTGTCGGCGGCTGAAGCTTTCGCGCACTGGGGCGCCGTGGCCGAAGCGCGCGAGATCGCCGAGCGCTACACGGCCGACCACCGCGCGCTGGTGCGCGGCTACGCGCGTAAGGTGTTGCAGAGCATCGCCGAGCCCGTCGCCGCGCAATAACGCTTCGCGCTGCTTTCGGATCGGAATCCACCCGGCGGGCTTTGCGCTCAGACCGGGTGGATCTCCGCGTACAGTCCGCCGCGGCGGCGGTGCGGCTTAACCGAGCACTCCGGGCAGATCTTTTCCAGTTGCTTCCGGCGGGTCGCCCATACGTCGTAGGCCTTGACCAGCATGCAGTCGGCCTGCCCCACCTTGCCGTGCCGCTGCAATCCCGCGGCGTCCAGGTCGGAGTCCAGCTTGCGCGGACTGACCGGACAGCCGCCGGCGCGCCAGGCCAGACCGCCCGCTTCCTGCGCTTCGCCCGATTCCGTCACGATCCAGTCACGGCTTCCGAACATGTCCAGGCAGCCGCAACCCAGCGAGATTTCGCCGATGTGGTACGCCGTGCTGCTCGTGTTGTCCACGCCCAGCCCCAGGATGTAGCCGCCGTGGTGGACGAGCCGGCCGATGGGGCTTTTGGCGGCCCAGATCCCGTGTTCCAGGTGTCCGGCGCAATACCATTCGGCTTTCGGTCCCAAGGCCGCCACCGCGTGAGTGCCCTGGAGGCTGCGGACCGCCGCGGGGCGCCGCCAAAATGCATCCGGCAGCGCGCCGTTGGTGGTGGGCGTGGTCAGCGGATTGTAGACGCGCGCGGCGAAGTGGTTGAAGGAGGGCATCAGAAGCGTTCCGCGGGATCCGACCGCTTCGAGCAGCGCGTCGATCACGGTTTCCACGCCGCCGGCCACGGGTCCGACTTTCGAGAGCGAACTGTGAACCATCAGGTCCATCCCGGGCTTGACGCCCAGGCGCTTGAGGTCGCGCACCAATTGCGCGCGCGTGGCCTGCCCGCGCGGTTGGGACAGGCGCACGTAGCCCAATTGTTCCAGCGCGCGGAAGTAGTCGGTGACCGCCTGAGCTTCCAGGGCTTGCTTGCGTCCGGCTCCGATGAGCTGGCGAATATCTTCCAGCGTGCGGTTTCCGTCGGCCCAATAGAGCGCCCATTTAGGCAGGCCGCTTTGCGCGATGCGCTGCCAGAGATCGGGCGGCGTATTCTCGGCGGCAGGCGCCAGCGGCGCGGTTCGGCGCACCACGGGGCTGGACTTTGCGGTAGACGGCTCCGCGCGCGGTCCGGCCGCGGCCACGCGCGCGGCAGCGGCGGCGAAGCGCGCTTCCAACTCGGATTTCCGGCCGCCCCACCACCAGCGCCGCAAGCGATTCAGATTGGTGCGATGGGCCTCGCGGCGCAGATGGGCCACGGCGGGCGAGAGGCCCGGCTCGGCCAGCGCCGCCAGCGTACGGGACGTGACGGACTCCGCCATGTCGAGCGCTTCGGGCGTCGCGGCATCGGCCAAATAGTACAGATACCCGGCCATGGCGGCGGCGCTGAGGGCCAGGCCCGGCGCATGCAGCAGCTTGGGCGTGTCGGCGTCGCTGTGGTACCCGCGAAACGGATGATTGGTCAGCCACGGGCAGGGAAACCCGAATTGCGGATCGCCCAGCAGCGTGTCTTCGGTCGAGACAAAGGGCCGGCGTTCGAGCACATACCCGGCGGCATCAATAGTGGCCGCGGCGTCCAGGCAGCGCGCACCCAGTTCGTCCACGAAATCGGCCGAACCGGGCACCGTTGCGTGCCAGCGCAGATGCCGTTCGCAGAGTTCGGGCTTCGCGCCGACGGTATCGATGCAGACGCCCGCCAGCGGCGGCTGCAAGCGCCGTGCGTGCTCCAGATAGTGGAAGAATCCGTAACATTCGTAGCCGCTCAAAAAACGGATCGAGCGTTTGGGGCGGGGGAGCGCACCCTTGGCGATCAGCGCCTCCAGGACGCGCGCGATCTCGACGCAGACCGCGACGCCGCTGGCGTTGTCCAGCGCTCCGGGTTCTGAACTGTGCGCGACCGCCCAGACTTCGTCCTGCGGATCGGCCGCGCCACGCACCACGCCGCTGACGACGTCGTGCGTTCCGGCATAGCGCCGCACATTGGCCTTCACCCGCAAGCGGACGGACTTATGCTTCGCGAGTTCCGTACGCAGGCGCTCTCCCGCGCGTTGCGAAAGGGCCATGCCCACCAGACGAGCCGATGCTTCGCCGTAGGGTAAGGAGCCCCAGCCAAATTTGAGCCACCCCGTCGCGCCGGGCAGATCTTTGACTGGGCAGTCGTACACCACTCCCAACACGCCTTTATCGAAAAGCAACGTTCGCGTGACGCGCGGTTCCAACCGCGTCAGCACAAACCGTCCGCGCAAGCGTTCCGCCGGCCGGCGTTTCAGTTCTTCAAGATCGTCTTCCACCACCAAGGTACCGGTGAGTCCTTCGGCTGCAGTGCCCGCCGTCCATTGGACCGCGTGCCAGGGATTCTCTTGAGCGTCGAGCAGCGTGCGGCGAAAGGGCGCCACGATCTCGGCGCGAAGCGTGTGCACGTCCGAGGCTTCGGCGACGATCCAGCGCCCCGAGCCCAACGCGCCGCCGGTCGCCGCGCGATACACCTCCGCATGGGCGCCCGCATCGCGATACGCTCGGACCAACGTGCGGGTCGTGCTTTGCCAGCGGTCGAAGCGGTTCCAGCGTTCGGTGGCGACGAGCTGCTTGACCAACGCCACCATGCGTTTGCCTTGGGTGGCTTGGCGAATTTTGGGGATCACACTTAAGGTCAAGCGGTCCAAGGAGGTTAGGGCAGGCGAGGTGTGCATGGGAGACTTTCTCAGCTTAGTTGAAGCAAGTGGACTAGACCTCCGTCCACCTTACTAGACAGGGTAGGTCTGTGTAAAGCCGTACACTCGATACTTGTAGCGTGTCGTGGAAGGGGCTACCTTGTTGGATAGTGATCGTGGGTTGATTGGGTGACTTGGGCTGAAAGGAGCCATGGCCATGCGCGGTACGAGTCTCTTGGTCCTAGCGGGGGTGCTGACGATTTCGTCCGTTGCATCCGCGATGACGCTGGACGATTTGAATCCCGGCACGACGGTGCACGGTCCGAGCCTGTCTTCGGCGGACTTGAAGGGTAAGGTAGTCTTCGTTGAGTTCTGGGGTACGCGGTGAGGGCCGTGCGTCGCTGGGCTCCCCAGGTTGGCGGAGCTATACAATAAGTACGTAGATCAGGGCTTTCACATCGTAGGTTTGGAATGCCAAGGCAGTGCGAAGGACGCCATCGTCAGCATGGCGCAGGGTAAAGGCGTCAAGTTTCAGCTTACAACCGGCGGTGATCTGCGCGGCGCCAACGTGCGCGGCATCCCTCACGGGTTCCTTTTCGGCGCGGACGGCAAACTGGCCGTCGAAGATCCTCACGGCGCCGAACTCGAGAAAAAAGTCAAAGAGCTGCTGAACGAGACCTCGGCGGCCATGGCCGGTCCGGGACCGTACGCAAAGCTCGCGGCGCAAGCGGCGCAGATCAAGGCCGGCCAAGGGCTGGGTGCTGTGCTCAAGACCTTGCGCACCAAGGTCAACAGCACCGATGCGGCAGAAGCCGGTGAAGCCAAAATGATGTTCGAAGCGCTCGAAGGTGCGGCCAAGCGGCAGCTCGATTCCGCACTGGCGCGCAAGGCGGAAGATCCGGCGGGGAGCCTCAAGAACCTCGAGCGCATTTCGCTGCAGTTCGCCGGGGACGAAATCGGCGAGACGGCCAAAAAAGAAGCGCAGACGATGCGCAACGATCCGGCGGTAAAGAAAGAGCTGGAAGCCGCGGGGGTCTGGTTGCAGATCGAAAAGATGAACGACGCGCTCAAGCCGGTTGCAGGGCAGAAGAATCCCAAGAACGAGCAGTTCCGCCGCGCGAACGCTGCCGCCATTCAGCAGATGATGGGCGGCTGCCAGATGCTTGTGCAGCGTTATCCCGGCACCAAGGCCGCACAGCAGGCCGAGGACCTGATGAGCCAGTATAAATAAACATAGAGGCCGTGGGACGATCGGGAAGGCCGCCTTCGGGCGGCCTTCTTTTTTTCGATCCGCAGCCTTCTGGTGACAAGCGCATGGGGATTGAGTAGCATCCCAGAGCTGTAGCACTTGGCTTGGCTGCGATTCCAGAGGGTTCAAGCGTGGCGTTGCCGGTTGCATGCGTTTGCGGACACGAATGGCCGGATCTCACCGGATTCGAAGGTATCGTCGTCAGCTGTCCGAAGTGCGCGAATAAGCTGCGGGTGCCGGGCAAGCCGGCCACGGCGGCGATTCCGGCGCCGGCGCCCGTTCACGTTTCCGAGCCGGCTCCCGAGCCGGCCGAGCCCGCGTCCGATACGACGGAAGAGACCGCTTCGCCGCACGGTTCGGGACGGCACAACGCCTTCGGGAGCACCGCCGGAAGCCGTACCGTGCAGTCGCCCAACGCCGATAAATTCAAAGGGCTGGCGCCGCCCAAAATGGCCTGGAAGGCCAAACCCAAGGCGGCCGTACAGGAAGACCAGAAAGACACGCGCCTGATCTGCCGCAAGCAACTCGGCCATCTCACGCTGCTTCTGCGCACCGACCCGAAGTACCAGTCGCGGGCCATGGAACTGCTGCAATTCGTCAGCGAACTGGTGAACGCCGAGGGCGATTATCCCGAGGATTTTCGCTTCGTCTTCAACTGGTTCGTGCTGGGTGTGCAGCCGCGAGTGGACGAGCGCATTCTGTGCGCGCCCAACTTTTCACGCAACCCGTTCGACGACCTGATCGACGACCTGACCAAGGTTTTCGATGTGACCGCGGCGCAGCAGGAGGCCGTGGATCTGGCGCAGGTGCGCAAGCC
This sequence comes from Planctomycetota bacterium, assembly GCA_015075375.1. Taxonomy (GTDB): domain Bacteria; phylum Planctomycetota; class SZUA-567; order H5-PLA8; family H5-PLA8; genus H5-PLA8. Next base: position 407,540 of record JABTUM010000002.1, read on the forward strand.
GATGCCGAGCCTGTTCACCGACGAAATCCGGGTCGCGCGCGGGTGCCTCGATTACAAGCTGGTGCGGTTGTTCCGGAAAGACTTTCCCGCTCCGGGCAAGTCGGGCTGGCAGGTCGGCCCCGGCGATCCGGCCGATATCAAGCGCGTCGAAGCCGATCCGCGGCGCTGGGAGGTCATGCCCGCGTTTCGCTTGCTCGATTTGCGCCCCAAGCTCGTGAATTACCTGCTCATGCCGGTGGGTTTTCAGGTCGATTTCGACGGCGAGCATGTGCGCCAGATCGTCAATGCCAACGGGTCGATCGCTTGGTCGCCTAAGGCGATTACCGAAGATGGACCGCAGGAAGATTCATAGGTATCCCGACCGTTCCACCAGCCAGTACGCCGCCAGCGCCAGCAGCCCCGCGCGTCCTAAGCAACCCGCTCGCTTGCTCCGTTCGCGCGCTTGAAGCCGTTCCGGCGCCACGCCCGGAGGAAGGACCACCGAGCGGTTCGCGTCCAATCCGGCATGCAGCGGGGCTTCGCCGCGCTGAAGCCGTTCCAGGTCTGCGAGGAGGTCGGTGGCGCTGGCGTAGCGATCGGCCGCGTTCTTCGCCATCAGCTTGGTGACGACGGCCACGATGCCGCCGCTCAGCGCGGGATTGGCATCCTTCGGATTCGTAAGCTTACCGCGGACGTGGGCCTCCATGAGTTGCCCCGCGGAATGGGCCTCAAAGGGCGTGCGGCCCGTCAGCGTGTGGTACAGCGTCGCGCCCAAACTATAGAGGTCCGCGCGGTGGTCGATGGGCTTCTGCCCCAGCGCCTGTTCGGGCGACAGATAGTGCGGCGTGCCCACCACTTGGCCCGTCAGGGTCAATTCCGAGCCGTCCTCGAGCGATTTGGCCAGTCCCAGGTCGCAAAGCTTGGCGAGGTTGTTTTCGGCCAGCAGCACGTTATCGGGCTTTACGTCCCGATGCACCAGGCCCTGCGCGTGCGCGTGTTCCAGCGCTCGCGTCAAACCGACGGCCACCTGGAGCGCTTCGGCCTCGTCGAGCTTTCCCAGCCGCGCGATGCGAGCGTCCAGGGATTCGCCTTCGACGTACTCCATCTCGAGGAACTGGACCCCGTTCAGGACGCCGGCATCGTAGGTCTTGACCAGGTTGGGATGTTCGAGCTGCCCGGCCAAGCGCAATTCGCGCTGGAAGCGTTCCAGGTTTTCGCGTTCGAGGTTCTTGTTGCGCCCCAGCACCTTCAGGGCGACGACGCGTTCGGCAAGGACGTGTTTGGCTTTGTAGACATCGCCCATCCGGCCGCGCCCCAGGCGTTCGAGCAGCCGGTAGTCGCCGAAGCGTTCCATGGGCAGTTTTTTGTCGGCGTCGGCCATCCGGCGCCTGCGCTGCTCGGCCAGGATCCGTTTGACGCCTTCGGCATCCAACACGCGCGCTTTGACGAGCAAGTCGCCCAAGCGCGTGCGGTCGCCGCGGCGTTTAAGGTACCACTGCTGTTCGACGGCTTCTTTCAGTTGGGCTTCGGTAATCAGGCTCAATTCGACGGCCAGTTCACCGAAACGGTGGGGTTGGGGCGGGGTTTCATCGGGGCCAGGCAGCATGGGCACTCCCGTGGAGGCCAACGAAACGCAGAGCGTATCAGACAGGCAGACGAGGCCAATAGGCAAACGATTCGAGCCGCTTCCGGTTGGTGCGCCGCAAAATAAAGGGGGCCGCGCTGAGCGGCCCCGTACGGTAAAGCGGCAGGGCCATCACCGGATTAGTCTTTGGCCAGTTCCTCAGCCTTCGCCGCCCACAAAAAACCCCGCGCGCAGATGCGCTTCGGTTCGGGCTTCTGCAAGACGTCCGCCTTATGCCCCAGTGCGCAATAGAAAACGCGCCCTTGGCCGTAATACTTCGTCCAGACTTGCGGCATGTCCACCGGGCCGTTGGGGCTGTGCGGGCCGTCGGCCACGGGAAAGCGCGTGACCGCCTGGACCTTGATCGCCGGATCGATGTGCATGTAGTACTGTTCGCTGCTGACTTCGAAGTCGCTCATCCCGCGCGTGATGAAATGGTTGGGATCGGTGATCTTCACCGTGTACTTCGTGCCGTCGTTACCCGGGTGCGCCACCCACTGCCCGCCGGTCATCCACTGGTAACCGGTGTTGTTGCGGAAGCTGTCGCACATGCCGCCGTGGCAGCCGCCGATGCCGACGCCCGCTTCCACGGCCTTCAACAACGCGCTCTCCTGTTCGCCCGTGATCGAGCCCATCGTCCAGACCGGGACGATCAGGTTGAGTTGTTTAAGCTTTTCGAGATCCTTCAGCGAATCGAGGGTCTCCGACATCTCGACGCCAAAGCCGTAATCCTTAAGGATGCTTTCAAACAGCTTGGCGACGAGGTCCGGCTCATGCCCCTTCCAGCCCCCGAAGACGACCAATGCGCGCTTACTCATGATTTAAGCTCCTCGTGAAAGTGGCCTGATCCTTGCGCAACGATAGAACCACTGACCATTTACGGCAATCGCAGGTCAATCGGACAACAGCCCCTTTGGCGCATTCTTCGACGCCTGTTCGATCTGCGAACGCACGCGTGCAGCACCTGAGTGGCGTGACGCTCGGAGGCAGGAAGTTCACCTCTTGTCCCGTCATTTGCTTATTCGTGAACCCAACAAGCAGGCGGTAAAACGGTTGGATTGGGATCGGAACTATTTTTCACCCCAAACGGGAGAGTGGGCGTCATGCGCATGAGCAAGACGGCTGGAGCTATGAGCTGGATCCTGGCGGTGGCGGCGTTGGCGGGCGCCTTGGAGGCGCACGAACACGCGGCCACCTGTTCGTGCGGCTGGTCGTTCGAAACCAACCGCTACGACTTCGAAGGGTCCGTGGTTGGGAAGCGCGGCGTAAATCTGCTGAACGGGAACAGCGTCGCGCGCTTCAGCAAAACGCCGCCGTCGCTGCCCACACCCGAAAACAATCGCGGCGTGACGGTCAACTACTTCATCAACTTGACCTCCAGCGGGGTGGGAAACCTCACGCACGTGGGCCAGACGCTGGAGCCGATCGACGAATCGCTGTATCTGGGCGTGGGAACCACCGCGGACACCATCGCGCGCGCGGTGGAATCGTGGAACGTGGCCTGCGGCATCAACCTGGTGCGCGTCTTCAACCATACTCAGGCGCAGATGAAGATCGGCGAGCGGACGCTGCCAGGCAGCACCGTCGGGTTGGGCGGCTTCACCGCGTCTTCGCAGGGTCAGGGCTTTTTCATCACCGGCGGCTTCGTGCAGTTGGACAAGGAGGTTACCACCGCGGGCACCTGGACCACCAACTTCCTGCTGACCGTAACGGCGCACGAGATCGGGCACGCCATCGGCCTGCAGCACACGAACATCAGTTCGCTGATGTTTCCCTCCGTCGGCGCGATCGTAGGTCCGGCGCAGGACGAGATGTGGTGGACGCAGGCGGGACTGTACGGGCGCGCGCAGCCTTCGATCCTGAACGCGGTGGATAACAGCGGCCAAGTCACCGTCTCGATGCGCAAGGTCGCGCAGCAGATGACCGGCACCACCAGCGACCAGACCTTCCAGGGCAGCGCGCCGGCGCCCTTTGGGCCGGGCGTGGGCACCGGCGCCCTCACGCAGAACAACGTCCTTCGCTACGAACTGCAGCGCAAACTGGATGGCCAGGCCGACGGCACCTACGTAACGGTGAATAACAACATCCAGGCCGGCGGCGGAAACAACGCCAACCCCTCCGTGGCGCTGGCCTCGAATACGTTTACCGCGGTGGACATGTCCGTACCGGCCAGCGGCAACTACCGTTACCGGTATCGCGCGGTTTACGAGAACAGCGGGAACGATACCTTCAGCGCGGAACGCCTGGTCGCGGTGACGGTCGTGGATGCTACACGTCCGGTGGCCAATAACGACATGTACGCGGTTGCGGAGGACGGGTTCCTGATCGTTAATTCCGCCACAGGCGTGCTGAACAACGACGATGCAAAAACCTTTACGCTGACAGCCGTGCTCGTCAACGACGTTCAGAACGGAGACCTGACCCTTAACGCCGATGGTTCGTTCACGTACGACCCCGATCCCAACTTCTTCGGCAACGACACCTTCACCTATTTCGCCCAGAACGACAACATACCCGTGGATATGTCGATGATGGCCACCGTGACCATCATGGTTAACTCCGTCAACGATGCGCCCGTGACCACGGACTGGTTCATGAACATCCAGGAAGACACGTCGGCCTCTGACAGCCTGTCGGTGGCGGTAACCGATCCGGACGGCGCACCGCCCGCGTATGCACTGCTGAACGACGTGGACAACGGAACCTTGACCTTCAACTCGGCGACAGGAGCATTCTCTTACACACCGGACACCGAGTTCAGCGGGATGGATTCGTTCGACTGGCGCGCCAACGACGGAAACGCGAACTCGAACACCTCCACGGTTTGGATCAGCGTCACGCCGGTCAACGATAATCCCTTTGCGGTCATTTCGGCGCCGGCCAGCGGCACCGTCACGGTGATGGTGGACGAGGTGGTGAACTTTGCCGGAGCCGGTTCCAGCGACGACGACGGCACGGTGGACATCTTCCATTGGGATTTCGCGGACGGCGATACCGCGGACATTTCCAGCGGCACCAGTGCCATCGGAGCCACGACGCACGCGTTCGACACCCCTGGATCCTATGTCGTTACGCTTGTCGTCGAGGACAACGACCAAGGCTTGAGCGCAGCCGATACCGTGACCATCGAGGTCATCGGCGGGGCCGGCGACGCCAACTTGGCGCTTACGAAGGGCACACTGACCATTAACCATGCCAAGCCCAATGCCGATATCCTCATCCTTCAAGGGGTCATCAACCCGGGCCAACTTCCGGCCAATCTGGGCGGCTTGGTGGTCGCCTTGACGCTCAACGGCACGCCGTACGGACCGGTCGGGGCCCTGGATGCCGCGGGGAAATTTGTTTCGCCGGCCGGCTCGTCCCCGATGGGGACCTATTCGATCGCGGCCAAGGGCGGGAAATTCTCCTTCACCCTCAAGCTGGCCGACTTGGCGGATATTGTAGGCATCTCGAACGCCACCTTTATTAACACAAACGTGCTCGACATCGGTTTGAACCTCTCGCGCGTTTCTCCTGCCTTCGACATGGATTTCGTTGCGCAGCCGGAATTCACGGTGACGTCTACGGTGAACAAGTCGGCCAAGGGGACTTTTGCGTTGACTAAAAACCGGTTGCTTTCGGGCGCCTTCCTGGCGACGAAGGCCTCGGTGAAAGAAGTGGCCGGCGGGCACACCTTCGTGCTGAGCGGATTCCTGACGCCCGGCGGCGGCGCGGCGACGAGCTTGAATCTGGGAGGAAACGGGATCGACCTTACCATCGATGGCGACTCGTTTAACATTCCTCCCAGTGCGCTGAACATCAGCGGTGCGGGGACGACAGCTGTCTTCAGCCTGAATACCAAAGCGATCACGAAGCCGCCGGAAGCGGCGAAGTTCCAGATCAGCAATTCGAAAAAGACGTTTGCCTTGACGACGACCGCGCTGGCTACCGGTGTGCCAACGGCCGGCGGTGCAACCGCCTACGACGTGCCGGTGATGGTCGAGATCGAGATCGCGAGCGGCGATGTGGTGTCTTTTGATGCGACGGTGACGATAGTTCGTACGACGAATACGGCTACGTCTTGGAAGGGAAGGTAGGAGGGGGCGAGTGCTGTCTCTGCCGAATAAACTCCTGGCCGTGCGGCGTAAAGAATCGCCGTACGGCCAAATTATTTCACGTATTTGTGTAATACAAACTCCCTTGCTTGGTTCAGGTATACCTAAAGGGAGCCGGGCAGGAGAATCGCCATGTACTTCGACGGCAAAGACTGGCGTCCCGGAGAGCCGCCGCCGTGGCATGCGCCGCGCGAGGCCAGTCATTTCGGGAAAAGCGCCGCGCTCGTCGCGCTGCTCGCCCTCGTGCCGCTGCTGGTATTGCTGGGATGGACCTTTAGCGCCGCGCCGGATGCGCCGGAGAGTTTGACCGTGCGCGGCTTCACGGCCGCTGCGGCGATGGTGTTCATGGGGTGGTCGGGTTGGCTGGCGTATCGAGCGTACGACGTCCACGAACAAGACCACTGGCCCGCGGCCGCGCTGATGACCTTGGGCGTGGAAGCTTGTTTGGTGCTCCTCGTTTTCCTCGGAGCGCTGGCCTAACGTTTCATCCGCGTTACACTCCGTCCAGCTTGAGGAGGTAGCGCATGGATTGGGCTCGTTTGGTGGCGCAGCGTGCGGCGGGGCTGGAAGCCTCGGGCATTCGCAAGATCTTCGACCTCGCTGCGACCTTGAAGGATCCGGTCAACCTCTCGATCGGCCAGCCCGATTTCGACGTGCCCGAACCCGTCAAGGAGACCGCTGCCGCCGCGCTGCGCGAAGGGTTTAACCGCTACACGCCTTCCGGCGGCATTCCGGAACTGCGCAAGGCCGTCATCGCCCGTTTCGAGAAGCTGCACGGCACGCGTCCGGAAGACGTCCTGATCACCAGCGGCGTCAGCGGCGGCCTGACCCTCGCGTTGTTGGCGCTCGTCAATCCCGGCGACGAAGTGCTGGTCCCCGATCCGTATTTCGTCAGTTACAAACATCTCACGGGGCTGTGCGGCGGCACGCCCGTCTATTACGACACCTATCCGAACTTCACCGTGAAGGTCCCGGCGCTGGAGAAGCTCGTCACTCCGCGCACGAAAGTGATTCTGGCGATGTCGCCGGGCAATCCGACCGGTGCGTGTTTGGACGATTCCACCAAGCGCGAACTGGCGGAATTCGCGCGCCGCAAGGGATTGGCGCTGATCAGCGACGAGATCTACGAACTGTTTACGTACGGCGGGAGCGCCGATCGAAGTCTGCTGGCCTATTATCCGGAAGGCACCGTTTCGCTGAGCGGCCTCTCGAAGACCGCTTCCATGACCGGTTGGCGGGTGGGGTGGGCGGTCGGCCCGAAAGTGCTGATCGATCAGATGACCAAGCTGCAGCAGTTCACGTTTGTCTGCGCGCCGAGTTTCGCCCAGAAGGCCGCGCTCTCGGCCTTCGAGTCCGATCTGTCCGCGGCGGTGCCGCTCTACCGGCAGAAGCGCGACTTTCTGGTCCAGGGGCTGCGCTCGGCCGGCTACGAAGTCAACGAGCCGGGTGGCGCGTTTTACTTATTCCCCCGCGTGCCGCCCAAGTACCCGAGCGGGCAGGCGTTCGTCGAAGAAGCCGTGCGCCGGGAGCTGCTTCTGGTGCCGGGCAATGTCTTCTCCGAGCGCGATACCCATTTCCGCATCTCCTTCGCCGCACCCGACGCCAAGCTGGAGGCGGGTCTGCGCATCATGCGCGAAATGGCGCGTTGAACTCGAGCCGCCGACGGACACCGTTTCAAACTGACCCATGGCCGGTCACTTTGACTTGGGGCTGCTGAGCCCCTCGACTCCTGTGCCTGATTTAACTCAAGAAATTTCAAGACATTACCGTGTCGGCTCAGGGTGAAACTGGGTGGCACGCGCTTTGTATCGCCTCTTTCAGCGTTCCTGAAGCCGCCCGCCGTAAGCGGACGCGGCAAGGGCGATAAGATGAAAGGGGTCACGCAATGCTTACGCGACGTATGGTTACGGCTTCGCCGTTTGCGCAATTTCAGCGCGAGATGGATGGGTTATTTCACGGCTTTTTCGGAGCGAACGGAAGCCCGTCCGCGGGTGCTTTCCCTGCCTTGAACGTTTGGGAAACGCCGGAAGGATACCGGGTCGAGGCGGAACTGCCCGGCTTGAAGCTGAATGAACTGGAATTGGTCGTCCACCAGCGCGAGCTGACGATAAAGGGCGAATACAAGCCGGCTTTCGGTGAGCAGGACACGGTGCATCGGCGGGAGCGCCCGCTGGGTCCTTTTTCGCGTACGGTGCGTTTCCCGGCCGACTTGGATGCCGGGCAGGCGCGCGCTGAACTGAAGGACGGCGTGCTTTCGGTCGCGCTGCCCAGGCTCGCTTCCAGCCAGCCACGCAAGATCGAGATTCGTTCGATCGAGTAAGCATTCACCCTAAAAGATAAGGAGAACGATCCATGAGCCAGCAAGCGTGCGAAGTTCCGGCGGGAACCGAGTTGGCGCAGCGCTACCTGCCGAGGGCGGATCTGATCGAGGCGGCGGACGAGTTCCGCGTCGTTGCGGAATTACCGGGCGTGAAGGCTGGAGACGTGCAGGTGGATTTCAGCGAGGGCACGCTGACGGTGTCGGCGCGAGTGCCGCGGCGCCATCCGGAAGGGGCCCGGGTGCTTTTGGGCGAATACGGAGTGGGCGATTTCCGGCGCGAATTCCGCATCGCGGAGTCGGCGGTGGACGCCGCTCGAATTGCCGGCGAGTTGAAGGACGGTGTGTTGATCCTGCATCTGCCGAAGCCCGCGAGCCGGCAGCCGCGCCGCATCGAGATCGAAGCGCGGTGAGCGCGGGGGCGGATGCCCCGAGAAAGGAGGATGCCATGAACCTGCTGCCTTGGCGCGCCAAGAAGCGCGAGGATCTCGCGCCGGCGCCGGTGGAGCGGCTCCAGGACGAAATGAGCCATGTGATTGACCGCTTCTTCCGAGATCCGTGGGCCGGATTCGAGCCCGTCTGGCCGGGCTTCGAGAACTGGGGCCCCGCGGTGGATGTGAAAGAAGATGACCAGGCGTATACGGTGCGCGCCGAACTTCCGGGCGTGGACGCGAAAGACATCCATGTCGAGCTGCACGATGGCGTGCTGACGGTTTCGGGCGAGAAGAAGCAGGAGGCCACGAAGGACGAAGGCGGCATGCGCCGGACCGAATGCCGGTACGGACGGTTCGCGCGCAGCGTGCCGCTGGCCGAGGACGTGGACGAAGGGAAGATCGCCGCCGAACACAAGAATGGCGTGCTGACCGTGAAGCTGCCCAAGCTTCCCGGCACTTCGGCGAAGCGGATCGAGGTCAGGAACGGCTGAGCGTACCGAGGTGGCTTCCGTGCCGTGAGGGCAGGCCGTGTTTGGCCTGCCCTTTGGGTTTTGGGGTTATTCCGCGCGGATCGTAAGTTTCCTCGGGACGCCGGGCTGAAGCGGTTGGGCGACGATGCCCAGCGCTTTTTCGGGCGTGTAGCGCCCGTCGCGCCAGTGCGTATTGTAGGGGAGCACGTGCAAGACCGCGTGCGCGCCGGAGAATCCGGACGCCCGGAACTTGCCCACCCGTCCCAAGTACGAGCCGATGTGCTCCGGAAGGAGTTCGTTCAGGATATCCAGTTCCGCGACTTCGTCGTGCTCGGTGCGGACGTGGCCCGGGCCCTTCAGCAGAAACGGAAGCTGCCAGTAGATCGGTTCGGCGGACGGACTGCCAGGCAGCGGATCGGCTTGGGCTTCGAGCGTAACTTCGGTAGCGCTGATTTCGGCGCGCAGGCTGGCGTGGAAGCCGGGGTAATCGAGGCGCAATTCCGCGCCCGCGTCTCCACGCTTCTCGACGGCTCCGTTCAGAGCCAGGCACGGCAGACCGAGCGGTCGCGAGCCGCCGGTAAAGAGCGAGAGCGCCGCCTGGCGCTTGCTCCCGCCGCCTCCGAAGATCAGGCCGCGTTCGGCATGGAAGACCGAGAGGTGCGTTTGAAAGTCGAGCGTCCAGCGTCCGCGAGGTTGCGCGGGACGCGTGAAGCCGCTGAGCCAGACGGTCCAGGGTCCGCGCTGAATGGAGCAGACGGGAAGGCCGGGCAGTTGGTGCAGACCGGGACCGGCCAGGGCCGTGCCGCCGGCAGGTTCCTCGCTATCGGGCAGATCCCTTGCGAATTGGGTGAAGAACGGCAGCCCCAGCCAGCCGCCATGGACCTGGTGTCCCGCACCCAGCGGCTGTTCGAGCAGCTTGTCGAGGATGAAGTGAAGGTACGCGCATCCGTCGGGGTCCAGCGCCCAGGTGGCCGGCGGCATGGAGAGGACGTAGCCGGTGTAGCGGACGCGCCCGTCGAGGACTTCGGCGGGATGCCCGTTCGGATAGGTTCCGACGCGGTAGTAGGCCAGGCTGCGGCGCAGGGCTTCGCGCGCGGCGGGGGCTTGCGTCAGCGCGTGGTAGTGCGAAAGCGCGCTCATGGTGATGTGCTGATAGACGACCGCGGGACCGTCGTGTTCGTACCATAGCCCCGCCGGATGCTGCGCGGCGCAGATGCGTTCGAGCTGCTCGCGCGCCCAGTCCGCCTTTTCCTCCAAGCCAAACTTTTTCGAGAGCACGTACGTGGCGAGCATGTACCACGCGGGGTGGTTCGCCGCGTTGTGGCGCGCGCAGAACTCGGTGCTGGCGGCTTGGCCGCGGGCGGTCTTCTCGACGGCGTTGAGCGCCCGGCGCAAGCCGGCTTCGCAGTCGGCGGCGAGCTGCTTGTCCAAGTGGGGACCGATCAACTCCAGCGTGCGCAGCCAATGGAAGCTGCGCCAGTTGTTCGCGTGCGGGTGCGGGCCGTGATCGTGGGTGGACATCTGGTACTGGCCGTCGGGAAGGAGGATCGCCAGGTTGTTGCGCAGACTTTTCTCGACGGCGCGCAGGAGCAACGGGTTGCCGCGCCAGGGGTTATCGGGGTGGTCGAGCGTGTAGAGCCACGCGAGCGGATAGAAGGCGAATTGCTGGTAGTCGGTGTTGAACTCGGCTTTGTAGTACGCATCGGGCCAGAAGACGCCGTGCTCATCTTGCTTGGAGAGGATCTCTTCGGTATGCCGCGCCAAATGGCGCACGGCTTTGTCGCGTAGCGTAGGCATATTCGGTTTCCCCGGTGGCTCACCCGCATGGGTTCTGCCGCGAGCGGTGGTCAAAAGCAAGCGCGGCGGGCGGGGGAGGGATCGGCCGGGGCTTCCAAAGAGGCAAATGTTCCACGTGGAACGTTCGCAAGGTGCGCGCGGTGCGTGGCACGGTCCTTCCCGCTGCTCGCGGTTGAGTGGGCGAGCGCTTAAGATTCAAAGCTCCAGTGGAGTGGGTTGCGGTCGGGAGGCATCGGCATGTCCATCGGTTACGCACGCGGCTTGGCGGGGATAGATCGAACGGACCGCTCCAACCGGCATCTGGGTTGGACCCTGGCCTTCATCGCCGGCGCCACCAACGCGGGGGCGTTCCTGGCGGTCAAGCAATACACGTCGCACATGACCGGAGTGGTTTCGGCGATGGCCGACAATCTGGTTCTCGGGGACTACCGGCTGGTCTTGAATGCGTTGGGGGCGTTGCTCTCGTTTTTGCTCGGCGCGATGACGACAGCGATCTTGGTGAATTTTGCGAAGCGCCGGCATTTGAAGAGCCAGTTTGCTTTGCCGCTGCTGCTTGAGGCCGCGCTGTTGCTGCTCTTCGGTGTGATCGGCGCTCAACTTCATGGCGTGCAAGGCCTTATCGTTCCAGGCACGGTGGCGCTGTTGTGCTTCATCATGGGGCTGCAGAACGCCGTCATCACCAAGGTGTCCAATTCCGTGATCCGGACCACGCACGTGACGGGGCTGATCACGGATATGGGCATCGAGCTAGGCAAGCTGGTGTATTGGAATCGGACCGTGGCGGACCCGGCCTTGCGGGTGGTGGCCGACCGGGATCGTTTATTGGTCTTATCCCTGCTGGTGGTGGCGTTTTTCGTAGGCGGGATCGTTGGCGCGCTCGGATTCGAGCGACTGGGTTATGCGATGACGGTGCCGTTGGCCTTCGTGCTGGTGATCGTCGCCGCCGTGCCGGCGGTGGACGACATCAAGGATTACTGGGCGAGATCGAGCGCTTGAGGCCGGCGGTGGACTTCATCGCGGCAGACTTGGCGAGGTGTGCCGCGCTCGTTGGGTGCGAATCGTTCAGGCAAAAGCGAGCGGCTATCACAGCGGCTGGGCGAGGCGTGCAGAGGCCATAACAAAAACGCAAATGTTCCACGTGGAACATTCACGATGCGAAGCGGGCTGCTCTTGTGCGGCAACTTTTCGAACGAGCTTTAAGGACTTATGAGCGCGAAAGCGCGGTCTATACCACCTCGCGCACGTCGAGCAAAAATTCGATTCTGCCATAAAACTGCTATAAAGCGCTGCTGCAAAGCGTATATTTGCACGCAGGTGCTTAGTGCTTTTCGCGCTATGCGCGCGGGGCTGAACGGGTGCAGGCGGCTCGGAGGCTCAAAAAGGCGCGGCCTTCCGTGGCCTTCGGCGCTCGGCGGCGCAGTGAGGTTACGCGTGTGCGTAGGTGGGTGCGGTTGTTTGGGGTTTTCTTGTTTCGGCGCGCGGGGCGAGTGTCTAGCATGCGTGCGCTGGGTTGTGGGGGACGTTGAAGGTATGGCTTCAGGAGACCGATGCCAAGCGCGGGCGTGACGCCGTTGGGTACGGGCTGCGAACGGCCGCAGGGCCGTGGCAGTCAATCCGAAGGGGGCCAAACGTTCGAGTTGGGTTTTGCGGTAAGCCGGCGCCAGCATGCAGCCCAAAGTGAATTGCTCAATGAGAGTATCGCATGTTTGACAAATACCTTTTGCCGGTAATCGGATGGTCTGTGTTTTTGTTGCCCCTATGGGGTGGCTGGATTCTAGGTAGACATGTAAGCAAAAAGAATAGAGCGAAACTCTCGATAGTTAGTTGGCTGATAGTTTTACTTGCTCTCGTTTTTCTCGGTTTGCATCTAAGAGAGGAAGACCCGTTGAACGACAAGGCATCAGCAGTTTTTGTTGTTTCTCTTTGGCTTAAGTCAACCTTTTTTATTGCACACCTCGTAGGGGAAAAATATCCTGTAGCGGGTCACTCGACTGTGAATGACGAAAAGGAGTCCGAGCGATGAAAGGAATGCTAATCTCGAGAAGGTTGTCGGGAGTGGGTGCCCAGTAGCAAGCATACTACGCTTGCTCCGCGGCACCCGCTCCCGGCCACCCGCCCAATCGGCTCTAATCGATCGGAATAGGTATGAGCAATCCTGGCCATGTTGCGAAAATTAGTTATCTGCTCCTAATGGTAGCAATCGCGAGCCTGCTAGGTTGTAAAAAGAAAACGACCATCGAAGACCTGGAATCGAGGTTTCCGATCCAGTGGGAAAGCGACCGCGCTTATTATACTTTGTCTAGTGGCATTAAAAATTGGGATGCTAGCGTCAAGCAGGACTACTACTTGCAGAAGGCAAAGACGCTTGATGCAAGTCGTAAGAGTGAATTCGGCGACAAAAGAAGGCGATTTAGCCTTTTGGTTGAGGAGCTTTTCCTCGCAGAAGAGTGGGAAGTTATGCGCCACCTACACAAGAACCTTCCTACGCAATACCAAGAACGCATTTGGGGGGCATTGGCGGATTTTTCAATTCATGAGGCTGCTTCAAGGCGATTATTGGAAAGTTTCTTCTCTGAATCCGATATTAAAAAGCTGACGACAAAGCAATTGATTTTTGCGGGGTTCATTCCTGAGACATGGCCGCGTTTGGTAAACGCATCTCTTTCCGATGAGACGATGCCTACTTTGCGGGCAATGGCTCTTGAAGCCCTAATGCAGCATGCTGACGATCAAACGCTGTTGAGCGTCAAGGTATTGGCAGATAGCAAGGATGAAGTATATATGCCGGGGAATACTCTTGGTGATGTATATAGGGAATGCTTGGAGCGCCGTAGGTCTAAGCGAGTAAAGGAGTGAGTCCTTGGGAGTAACCAATAAGATGTTGATGAATATATGAACTTCGGCTGGTGGCGTTGGCAGCCCATCCAACCGATCATGAACGTTTCGCCCTTCTGGATTTGGTGGCACGGGATGCGGCCGTTGGCTACCCGTGCACGCGGCCATACGACGCTCGATTAACGCAGCGGACTGCGTTCGCTTGCGCGGAACATGACGATCGGCTTTCCGCGCTGCTTACTGTTGCCCATGTCTGCTGCGGTTTCATCGCGTCCCTGCGGGACGCGAACGGCTTGGGGGGGCGCTTGGGATCCCAGCGCTGAAGCGCTGGGCTATTTTCTCCGCGTCCCTGCGGGACGCGAACGGTGACGGACCGCAACCCCTTCAGGGTTGGACGGCTTTGGGGGGCGTGGTCCCAGGGTAGCGCCTGCGGCGCAACCCTGGGCTTCGGTGCTCAACCTCTTCGAGGTTGGACGGCGACGGAGGCCACGTTCCCAGGGTAGCGGGTAGCCCGCACAAGCCGATGGCTTGTGTGGGTTACCGCAATGGTGCGAGGCGATGGTCTGAAGGCCCTGACTTTCGCAATTGAGCTTCTGGATGCGCCATAAAGAAATGACCTGGACTTCGAAATTCTAGGGTAAGCGAGCGCTATTCAATGCAGATCCGGCTTTCCTTAGAGGTTGGAAGAATCACCGACGCTTTCGTAACCGAAGTGGCGGAGATTCTGGGGCAGAAGTTGTACGGCATCTACATGTACGGGGCGTCGGTTTTTCAAGACGGCGGTCCCGTTCAGGATATCGATTGCACGGTTATCTTGAAGAGTTCGCTTATAGAAGCGGAGCACGCGAGCATCGTCAGCCTGCATAGACGATTGGGAGAACGATTTCCTCCGTTGGGTGCGGAATTGGACGCGTATTTCATCTTGCTGGATGACGCGCGGCGGTCCGGTGCTCCGGCGCACCAGCTCGATCCGGCCGTATTCGATACCGCTTGGGCTTTGCATTGTGCGCATGTGAGAGCCGGCCGGTTTGTCACGCTTTGGGGGCCCGAGCCCACCGACCTTTTTCCGGCTCCGACTTGGGATCGAGTGCGCTCCGATCTTGCCTATCAGCTCGAGTACATCAAAGATCACCCGCAATACCCATCCTACGGCGTGCTTAATCTGTGCCGGATTCTGTACAGCTTCCGGGAAAGGGATCCGGTCGTTTCGAAACACGCCAGCGGCCTCTGGGCAGTGCGACAATTTCCGGGCTATCGTCCACTCATCGAAGCGGCCATGCGCAGCTATGGGAAGAAGAGCGAACGTGGAGATGACGAGCTGCTTCAGGAGGGTTTAACCGGATTTTTGAAATTCGCCGAAGATCGGATCAAGGATCTCGACCCATTGGGCTAATGGACGGTCAACATCGGCGTGACGCGCTTTACATCTGGCGGCATGATTCGGGATTCCTGACTCGGCAGGGTGGTCGTGCCCCATTCTTACGAACTGCTATGCTGGGTGACATCGAGTCTAAATGCGTGCATAAGCGGTCTCTGCGTTTCTTGCGTTAAACCTCACTTCAAGAAGGTACTGGGCATGACGATGAGCGACCGAACGGGGAATGCGGAGACGCGCGGGGGAGGGCTGTTTGCGGGTCCGGAGCGGCTGGAGCCGCTGGGCGTGCTGGGCCGCGGCATTCGGGCGGGGGAGCCCGAAGCGCTCAAGGTTTCGGATGCGGATCGATTGCGCGGCTGCTTGCGCGCGCTCGACGGCGCCGGGGCGCGAAGGTATCTGGAGCTGACCCATACGCTCAACGGATTCATGGCCGCGATCGCGGGCGAGTTGTTGTTGCGGTGGCCGCTTTTTGCGCAGGACCGCTCGGGGCCGGCGGCGGCGCGGGCGGCGGCCGAGGAAGCGTTCGCACGCTGGCAGCGCGCGGCCGGCGGTTCGGCCGCTTTGCGTGAAGACGACGGCGCGGCGCTGCGGTTCATGGAGCAACTGCTCGCGCCGGAGCGTCTGATGCCCCCCGCCGTCGAAACGTATCTCCGCCAGCAGACGGACCGGGAGCCGAATCTCGTTTCGGAATTGATGCGCGTTCCTCAAGCGAAATTCGAAGCGATCGTGGCGCATCTTGACGCCCGCGCCTTCGACGCGGCGGCTGTGGAGTTCGAGTCGTACCTGCGCGCCTGCCGGGTCCGGCACGACTTGCTGTTTCGGTACATCTGGGAGTGGGGCGTGGCGGTCCGGAAGCAGATGGGGCCGGCCGCGGCGGTCGAAGCCTTTCAGGCGGCGTTGGGCGGATGCTCTTTCTTCGAAGCGACCTGGGGCCTCTTTCACGCGCTGGATCCGGAAGCTCGCGCGGCGTTTCTCGCCGAGCATTTGCGGTCCCATTTTTCGGGCGCGGGGCGCGAGGGAGCGGTGCGCGTCGTGGAGGAATCCGACCGGTACCGGCTGATCTTCGAGCCGTGCGGGTCGGGCGGCGCCATTCGGCGCGCACTGGCCGGCACGCAAGAAGGGCAGGATGCGTTGCTGCCCGATGCCGTGCCCGCGACGTGGGGCCGCGCGGGCGAGGTGCCCGCCTATTGCAGCCATTGCGCGTTGAACGAATTGGAGTCCATGAAGCGCTACGGCTATCCGCTTTGGGTAACGGAATTCGACCCGGATCCCGCGCAGCCCTGCGGCTGGACCGTGTTCAAAAAGCCGGCCGAGATTCCGGAGCGCTATTTCGAGCGGCTGGGATTCAGGAAACCGTAAGGCCAAGCAGGTCGCGCCCGCGGCAAACGGATTTTGTGCCGCCGAGTTCGCGCGGGTAGCCCATACAGGCCGAAGGCTTATGCGGGTGCTTCGGGCACAGGAGGCTGGAGGCGGCAATACTTTCGGGGTAAGCTTCCGGCATGGTTCGCGCGTACCGGAGAAGATGCCGTCGTGGGCGCCTCTTGTTCGCATGTTCACCCACACCAAGTGGGGATTTGGGTGGGCCTCCCGCGGCTGCTTAAACGAGTGCGGCAATAAGGAAGGCAGGATTGCGTATCATCACGGATTGGAATACACTGGCGCTGAGAAAGCAGCGGACCGAGTTTCGAGATTTTTATCCAACCAGATGGTGACGGTAACGTCCTACTTCTTGAATTAATACTTGTCGCCAGGAGGCGCCTGAAGTGATCGCGTCGCGTCGAATGGGCATAGCCTTCGGGGTTACGCCCACACGACGCCTCTAACTCTAGGGATGGTATATATGCAGAGGCGCCTATGATCCTGTCGGCCTTCAATAGCAAAGCATATTCATCCGGATGTTTCGGCGCTCCGACTAATGTCCAGTCTGAGAAGAAGTTGTGGCGTTCATTGCATAGAGGCTAATACTTGTTCCAGATTCAGCTTCGTACTGCAGTCTTGATGAGCATGATTGCTGCCGCGCTCATCTATATAAACACACGACCTAAGTGGGAATTAGGAGATGTACGAGTTCACCATATGACAGCCTACAGTGGCGAAGTTTACAAACACTATGGATGGCCGCTAGCCTGTTGCACAGGAACACGAAACTTCCGCTTTGATACCATGCAGGCCCCCGCCAAAGCTGAGGTCGATCTGCTTGTCCAGGTCCAAAGAATGGATGCTGGTTTCAGTAATGATATGTCGGTCGATCATTATTTCGGCAGCCCCTGGCACTATACGTGGAATCTTGGCCAATTTGCCGTTAACGCAATAGCAATCATTATTCTTTCATTCGTCTCAGGCCTACTAGTGCAGAAACTGCTCTTGTATCCAACGTCAGCGAGAGTGCGAGATGAAAGGGAAGAGAAAGCAGGTGGCGATTCCTGAAGGGCGTTGCCCTGAAGGAATCGACACCCGCGGACCAACTCCGAATGCTTGGATGACTAGCTAATGGAGCCCGGGATTTTCGCTTCACCGATCGACTCGAAATTTCCATCTTTGCTGCGAATTGAAGTCAACGTTATGTGTCTAGAACGACACCACGCGCTAACAGCATTTCCTTCAGGCCCACCTAGGACGAATGCTCGCGGACAACGGCATCACTCCGTCGGAATCTTTACCTTGACGCCAAACTTTTTCTCCCAGAAGGACAGGTATTCTGCGAGTGGCACCAAGCCCAGTTCCTTACGGAAATCGTCAACCTTACCGGGATTTTCCAGTGGACGCACGACTTGGTCGCCATGTGCATCTCGACACGTCTGAGAACCGTAACGCTGTTTACCGCCAAGCTGCAGGGCAAGGCGATCATAAAGTAACGCATAAGGAGCAGCACTCCCCAGCTTTTTAGCTTTCACATCCTCTTCGATCGCGGGCAGCGCCGCCCGCATCATGGGTATATGGCCACTGTGCTGTACGATCAGAAATGCCGCCGAACTGGCTTCAACTCCAAAGCGTTCAACATCGATCCAGCCAAATTCCTTTACTAATTCCAGCAAATAGGCAGTGTTGTTGGACATTACTTCGTCCGCTTCTTCGCGCCTTTTTGGATTAGGATCTTTGTAATAAGCCCTTTGGATCGCCTGATCCTCCGCATGCCACTTGGCCAATTCGTCTTGGATCTCCTTAATCTTCAACTCCGACGGTTTTGTTGTCCCCAAGGCCAGGGGCTTCTGGAGCAGTTCATCTGGAATCGGCGTCATAGCGCACCTCGAGTGAGATCTTCCCATGCTTGCGTCTTACACAGTATGCGGACACAACCAGCATAACGAATATCCTGTCTTTTTCATATTGCCGCATCTTAGATACTGTTAATCGGGTTCAATCATCGGATGCTCGGATGAGTTTTTGTTGGATGAAATAATCAGTATTAGGCAACCAACGCTGAAATTGAGAGTAAATTGGCTGGTGGCGGTGGCAGCCCATCCAACCGATCATTTGCGCGTCACCCCTTTGGATCTGGTGCCGTTGGCTACCCGTGCACGCTACCATACGACGCTCGATTAACGCAGCCGACTGCGTTCGCTTGCGCGGAACATGACGATCGGCTTTCCGCGCTGCTTGCTGCTGCTCTTGTCTCCTGCGGTTTCATCGCGTCCCTGCGGGACGCGAATGGCTTGGGGGGGGCGCTTGGGATCCCAGCGCTGAAGCGCTGGGCTATTTTCACCGCGTCCCTGCGGGACGCGAACGGTGACGGACCGCAACCCCTTCAGGGTTGGACGGCTTTGGGGGGCGTGGTCCCAGGGTAGCGCCTGCGGCGCAACCCTAGGCTTTGGTGCTCAACCTCTTCGAGGTTGGACGGCGACGGGCAACGATACCCCCTCTCACTCCCCCTTGGCAAGGGGGAGAAAGAGGCACGGCACGTGGTCACCGGGTAGCGCCTGCAGCGCTTGCTCTGGGCTTGGGTGCTCAACCTTTTCGAGGTTGGACGGCGACGGCTCCCTCCGTGGGAGGGGGCTTACTTCTTGATCGGGGCGCCGGAGTTTCCGACGGGGACGCAGAGGCGCAGGCCGAAGCCGGTTTTCTTGAGCGCTTTCGGCACGGCGTTGCGGGTTTCGGGCCGGCAGCGGTCGAAGGTGCTGACGGCGGTGCCGCCGCGGGCGGTCATGAGGTCGCCGGCCGCGGGGCCTTGGGGATCGATCGTGGCTTGCGCGTCGTAGGGCGCGTAGCGGTCCGAACAAAATTCGAGCACGTTGCCGAAGGTGTCGTAGAGGCCCCAGGCGTTGGGCGCTTTCTGGCCGACCGGGCGGGTGCCCCAGGACAGGTTGGCCTTGAACCACGCGCGCGCATCGAGGGCTCGTTCGTTGGTGGCCTGCCAGGCGCCGGCGTCGCCGCCGAAGGCCGGGTCGCCGATGGGGATCATCCAGCCCGCGCCGCCGGCTTTGGCCGCGTACTCCCATTGGGCTTCGGTGGGCAGCGTGACCAGGAGCTTGGTCCGTTCGGAGCATTTGACGCAGAAGGCTTCCGCTTCCTGCCCGCTGATCGAATCGGCCGGCGCCTGATCGTTGACGAAGAAGCTGGGGTTCGAGCCCATGACCTGGCGGTATTGCGCCTGGGTGACCTCGAATTTACCGAGGTAAAACGGGCGTGAAATCAAGACCGTGCGCGCCGGTTGCTCGTCCTTCGAGACGCGTGCGGTGAGCGGATGGCCGGGCGGAGCAGGCGAGGCGGCGGTGCCCATTTGGAATCGTCCGGGCTGGATGAGGACGAGTTCCAAGGTCACGCCGCCGCCCAGATCGAGGGCCATTTCGGGCGGGGGCGCTTGGCGCGCACGCCAATCGGCCCAGGCTTGCGCGACGGCGTGGACGGCGGGCGGCGCGCCGGCTTCCTTATAGAGCGCCAGGCGCTCCTGGATCTGGAAGAGCGACGGACCGTCCAATTCGGGCAGCGCGCGCATGCGCACGAGGTCGGCGTAGGTGCGTTTTACGGCCAGCGCGGCGTTTTCTTCGGGCGTGGGCAGGACGTTGAGCGCGAAGAGCTTGTCCTGCGAAGCCGGATCGAAGTCGTCGAGGTTGACGCCGACGACCATCCCAGCTTTGTGTTTGGCGTGAAGCTTCCCGTTCGCCACGCTGTCGAAAACGTATTCCGCGCCCGGGCCGAACTTGAATTTCTGGCGTTTCGTGGTCGCCAATTCAAGGGGCTTGCCGTCGGCGAGCTTCGCGGCGCCTTGTTCCAGCGCCGCTTTGACGTCGTCGAGCCACGCGGTGGCTTCGGCTTGCGCCTGGAGGGCTTCGGCCTGCGCGGCCCATTCGGGCTTCTTCGCGGCGCTTTCGAAGACTTGCTTCGCGCGGGCCGGCGCGTTGTTCACGAATTGCGGTTCGGCCTGTGCGAAAAGGGTATCCATTGCGGGACCTGAGGCCGCGGCGGCGGCGGGCGCGGCCGCCGGCGTTTGCGCGGCGGCTTCGGCGGCGGCCAGCTGCGCCTCGAACTGCTGGCGCAGGGCGGTGAAGGCCACGTTGGGCGGCCAGGCGCTGTCGGCGGGCGGGACGGGGAAGGCGTTGAGCTTGGCGCGCGCTTCGGCGAGCGCGCCGCGTTCGATCTGCGCGGTGAATTCGGTGCGGAAGGCGTCGAAGGCTGAGCGCAGATCGGCGATGAGCGCGGCCTGAAGCGGTTCCTGCGCGGCTTCGCTCAGGCCTTGTTCGGCGGCGAAGGCTTCCAGTTGCGCGTGCGCGGCGGCGGCGTCGAGCTTCTGGACGGCGGGGGTCCATCCGGTTCGCGCTCGAGCCAGCAGCAACGCCGGATCGGGCGCGGCGGGCTGTGCGGCAGGGGCGGGTTCGGGCGCGGCGGGTTCGGTCTTGACCACCGCGGGCAGCGCGGGCGTCTTGGCCGCGGCGGGCGCGGGCTGCTGGGCCGGCGCGGACTTGGTTCGGGATTTGGTTTCGGCGGTCTTGTTCGAGCCGCCGCCGCCGCCGAACATGAAGAAGAGCGCCAGCAGCAGGACGGCTCCGCCGGCGATGGCGCCGATGGTGACGGCCTGCGAGGAGTTTCCTTCGGCTCGGGCGGCTCGACCGACCCCGCGGTTGGCGCGATCTTCGACGGGCCGGCGCGGGCCGGTGGTGCCGGCGCCGACGCGTTTAAGGCCGCCGGTGGTGACCGGGCGCTGGACGCTGGTGGTGGCGTAGCGCAGCGTCTTGCCGGCGTGTGCGGCCATGACCTCGTCGATTTCCGCGATCAGATCGAGCGGCGTCTGGCAGCGCTTGGCGGGATCTTTCTGCAGGAGCTTGGTCACGAGATCGGCGCATTGCCGGCTGATTTTGGGATTCTCCCGCGCGGCGTCGGGAATCGGCGCGGTGAGGTGGCGCATCACGACTTCCATGCCGGTGCCGCCGGAATACGGTCCGCGTCCGACGAGCATGTGGTAGAGCGTGCCGCCGAGGGAATAGAGGTCGGTGCGGACGTCGATGTCGGCTTTGCCTTCGGCCTGTTCGGGCGACATGTAATCGGGCGTGCCGACGGTCTGGCCGGCCTGCGTGAGGTTGGCGTTGGCGCCGGGGCCCATGGCAGGGAGCGACTGGGTGAGGCTGGCGTCGCTGGCCATTTTCTTGGCCAGGCCCAGGTCGGCGAGTTTGGTGACGCCCTGCTGGGTGACGAGAATGTTATCGGGCTTGATGTCGCGGTGCACGATCCCGGCCTTGTGGGCGCAATCGAGCGCCAGCGCGACTTGGCGGGTGATTTCCAGCGCGCGCTTTTCGTCCATGGGTCCGGCTTTGAGCAACTGGCCGACGCTGGAGCCGTCGACGAATTCCATCGCGAAGTAGTGCAGTCCGCTGCGCTCGTCGCGGCCGACCTCGATGCCCTGGACGATATGCGGGTGGTTGAGCTTGGCCGAAGCGCGGGCTTCGCGCACGAAGCGTTCGACGAAGCGCGGATCTTTCTCGGCGAATTTGGGCGGCAACACCTTCAGCGCGACGAGGCGGTCCATCGAAACCTGGCGGGCTTTGAATACGGAGCCCATGCCGCCGCTGCCGAGCTTGGAGATGATTTCGAATCCGCCGATGATCTTCGGAGCGGGGGAGGTGCCGGTTTCGGCCATCTGCGCGCGCCTCAGGTTTCCGCTCGCGGAAAGAGCGGTGGGTGGGTGTGGCGTGAGGTCCGAATCGAAGCGCCGCGAAGGGCGCGTGGGCGCCCTCCGCGGCGTGTGTGCATTCGTTTAGCGGCGGTCGCCTTCGCGCTTCTCGCCTTCGCGCTTTTCGGCTTCGCGCTTTTCGGCTTCGCGCCGTTCGGCTTCGCGCTTCTCGGCTTCGTGTTTCTCGCCTTCGCGCCTGTCGCCTTCACGTTTGTCGCCTTCACGCTTGAAGCCGCCTTCGCCGCCGACGATGCGCTTAACGGCCATGCGCTGTTCTTCGTTCAGTTCGATGATCTTGAAGACCTGGCCTTCCATGTGGCCAATTTCCAAATAGTAGTCGTTGTTCGTTTCCATCACGCGGTTGATGAAGGTCTGTACGTACTGGTTCTTGGCCGCGCCGACGACGATGGTCTGTCCGGCCAAGGCTTGGGGGTTGGCCGCGCGGTTGTCCTTCCAGACTTCCTTGACGTGCACGACCTTGAATTTGATGAAGCCTTCCTTCTTGTCGAGCACGATCCCGGCGACGCGGCCGCTGAAGCCGGCGAAGTCCGCGGGGCCTCCGGCCGGGCGCTCGCCTTTTTCGCCCATCTCGCCACGTTCTTTGTCGCCCATCTCGCCGCGCTCGCCGCGTTCTTTATCGCCCATGCCGACGCGTTCGCCCTTTTCGGCGTTTTCGGGCCGCTCGCCTTTATCGCCTTCGCGATTGCCTTCGCGTTCGCCTTCGTGGCGCACTTCGGGTTTCGCTTTCGGAATCTCCCAATCGTCCTCTTCGGCGCTCAGCCCCGATACGGCCAGTGCAACTCCGGCGAGCAGCCCCAACCCTTGCGCATACCTCATCTTCCCGTCCTCCCGCTGCCTGTGATTTCTCGCGGCACCATGTGCCCTTACTGGATAGTCGTGAAACGGAGGGGGTCCGGGTGCAGAAAACCGGCCAGTATATGAACGTTTCTAGATGAACACATAAGATATTTATTGGCAATCACTTATGGGATTGAGTAGGGGTCGATTGGAACGCAGGAAGCGGTCCTTGAAGCCTGAATTGACGCGGCGTGTGCCCAAAACGGCGCTGAAAGAGGCGGTAAAAGTAGCTCAGATTATCGAAGCCGGCATCGAGCGCGATATCGACGATGGGCTTACCGGACATGGCCAGTTCGCGCGCCGCGTAGTCGAGGCGCAGGCGGTTGACGAGGTCGGTGCTCGTTTGGCCCAGGCCTCGGCGGATGACGCGGTTGATGTGCTCGGGACCGCGCCCGGCCAAGCGCGCCAGTTCGCGCACGCCTCCGGAGAGGTGCTTGGGCTGGGCGAAGACGGCGAGCGCTCCGCGGAGCCAATCGGGGAGTTCGGAGGGCTGTTCGGAGCCCACGGGCGCGGTGCGTTCGATGCTTTCCAGCACTTCGAGCAGGAAGTGTTCGAGCCGCAGGCGCGATTGCGGCCCGCGTGCAAGGCGTTCGGCGGCGTCGGCGAGGCGGCGAAGATCGTCGGCGCCCATGCGGAAGCGGGCGGGGAGATCGGCTCCGCGCCACGGAAAGGCTTCCGCGCGCCCGGCGTAGTAGCGCTTGCGCAGATGCAGGAGCGTGGCGTTGCGGAAGGCGACGTTGACCATGACGAAGGCCGTATCGCCCTGGCGCACGGCGGGCGCGCGGAAGCCGTGGCGGTCGGGCGGGCGGATCAAGACGAGGTCGCCGGGCCGGAGTTCCTTGGGCTGTCCGTTGATCTGGTGGATCGCGCGCCCGCGTTCCAGCCAGAAGAGTTCGGGGAAGTCGTGGGTGTGTTCGCCGGTGGCGTGCCCCGGCCCGCGGGTGTGGCGGGCGACGTGGTAGTGGGCGTCGCGGGCGACGAATTTCGCGATGCGCAGTTTGGGGGCGTCGGGGGCGGATATCATTAAAGTACAATAATAATGTCATTCCATGCGAAGAAAAGTCTCTTCCGTGGAACTATCTTGAATGCATCGCAGGTACACCTCTCTTTGGGAGACTCCTCATGGCCGGCCGACTCAGCCCCGAACAAGCAGCCTTCTACAAGCGCGAAGGCTATCTGCTTTACGATCAGCCCGTCTTTCCGCAGGCGAAGTTCGATGCCTTGAAGGCGCATTTCGAGGAGCAACTGGTGCTGTGGGAGGCGACGTCGGGGAAGACGCCGGAGCATATGGACGTGCCGCACTTCACGGATATCGAGCTGTTCAAGTGGCTGCTGGACGATTGCGTGCTGGATCTGGTCGAATCGCTGATCGGGCCGGACATCATGCTCTGGTCGTCGCACTTCATCTGCAAGCCGGCGGGAACGGGCAAGCGGGTGCCGTGGCACGAAGACAGCGCGTACTGGGGCAAGCGGCTGGATCCGATGGAGGTGGTGACGATCTGGCTGGCGATCGATCCGGCCACGACGGAGAACGGCTGCATGCGGGTGATCCCCGGGACGAGCCGGAACGGGTATTCGGAATACGACCCGGTGGCGCAGCCGGAGAAGCACGTCTTCGGGACGGAGATCAAGCGCGGCCGGTTCAACGAAGCCGCGGCGGTGGATTGCGTGCTGAGGCCGAATACGTGTTCGTTCCACCACGCCAAGACGATTCACGGTTCGAACTTCAACACGAGCACGCAGCGGCGCTGCGGGTACACGATGCGCTACGCGCCGGCATCGTCGAAGTTCGAGGTGGGCGCGGGCGGGAATCGCCTGCACCAGATTTATCTGGCCCGCGGCCGGGATTTGGCGGGGAACGAGTACGGCGATCCGACGCAGGTTCACAAGGCGTGGCAGGAAGCGAGCGCCGCTCAGCGCAAGGCGGTCAAGACGCTGGCGCATTGACGGTGCGGGAAGATGCTTCGACTTCATAACGCGGGCGGTCCCGAACGGGACCGCCCGCTTCCATTTCAGGGCTTGGCGGCCTGGGCCAGGATTTCCTGCGCCTGGGTGCGCCATGCCTCGGCCTGGCGGTGGGCTTGATCCAGATTGGCTACGGCGCCGATCCCCAGAGCTTGAGCGAGGAGCTTCTCGGCGGCGGCGCGCTGTTCGGAGGAGGCTTGCGCGCGGCGGGCGAGGGCTTCGAGCGCGCGCGCGTAGCGGAAGTCGTCGATGCCTTCGCGGATGCGTTCCCAGCGCGCGGTGGTGACGAAGGTGCCGTCGGCGCGCGGCGGGGCGAGCAGGAAATCGCCTTCGCGGGCGTCGAGGTCGTAGTACGGATCGACATGGTTGCCGGTGTAGGAATAGGTAATCAGGCCGTCGGTATGGCGTTCGTGCATGGCGCGCCAAGCGCGCAGCCCGTAGGCGGGGCGGTGGCTGCCGACATTGCAATTGAGCAGGAACTTCCCGGCCTTTTTGGCGCGCGCGAAGTCCTCGACCTTGCAGAAATCCTTCAGGTGGTGGACGTCGAGGGAGTCCAGGAGCGCGTAGCTTTCGGGACTTTGCGTGTGGTAGGCGATGCCCATCCAGATGTCGGGCGAGACGGCGTGCACGGCTTGGTTGACGGCGACGAGCTTGTTCAGGGTCTCCGCGAGGTTCGGTTCGTCCCCGTAGCAGAAGAACGGCTTGGGCCAGCCCTGAGCTTGGAAGAAGCGGGTCAATTCCAGGTGCCATGCGGCGATGAATTGTTCGCGCGGCAGGCCTTTGATGGCTCCGCCGCCGGCGAGTTCGTCGAGTGAGGCTCCGCCGGGGGCGTCCACGGGTCCGGACTGGAAACCCAGGCGCTTGCGCAGGGCGAGTTCTTCGGCGATTTCGGCCGCGTTGGCGACGGAGGCCTTGCCGTCCTTCCAGGCGGGTTTGACGTTCAGATCCTTGATGTAATTGATGCCATGGTCACGCAGGTCGCGGTACACGGCTTCGCGCTGCGCCAGGCGTTCCGCCGGCGGCCGCGGGTAGTAGGCCGGAGGCATGATCTCGATGCCGTAGAGGGAGAAAAGATGTCCGGGATCGGGCAGGGCGAAGGGGAGGACGCGGAGCTGAAAGGGGAGCGCGCGGGTTCCGCCGTGTTCGGCTTTGACGGTCAGGGTGGCGGTGTAGGTGCCCGGGACGGCCTCGGCGGGCACGGCCACGTGGATCCAGAAGCGCCGGGCGAGCCCGTGATCGGAAGTCAACGTATCGGCCGGCGTGCGATTGAAGGGGCGCAGCTCGCGTTCGCACAACGCATAGAGACCCGATTGATGACCCTGATGGCGCGTGAAGCGGTAGCGCCCGGTCCAGATCGAACAGGCGCTTTCGGGTAAGGCCCGGCCTTGCGCGTTGACGAGGGGCGAGAGGGTGACGTCCAGTTTGCCGAGGGGTTTGGCGGGCCGCAGCGCAAAGGCGGCCGGTTCGCTTTCGCCTTGTGCCGCCGCGGCATCGAGACGGTCGAGGAGTTCGGTATCGGCGGGCACGTGGTCGTAGGTCTTAACGTCGTCGCCGCCCGCATAGGGGGAGGTTCGGTACAGGACGAAGCCGTCGCGGGCGGCCGCTTGCGCGGCTTGCCCCGCGAATACGGGCGCCGCGGGGGGCTTGGAGACGGGCTTCCAGCGCTGCGCCCAGTCGAAGCGGCGCAGTTCTTTGATGTATTTCAAGAAGGCCTCGCCTTGCGCGGAGTGCTCGGCGGGGTAGAGGACGACGGCGGAGAGCGTATTTCCGTACATGTCTGGAGAGCGGAACTGGAGATTGAGCTGGCCGTCTTTGACCTCGGCGTCGAAGGTGCGCCACGGAAAGCGCGGCTCGACGTACTTGTCGAACGGATCCTCGCCCGGTAGGTCGTCGGCATCCTGATGGCGGAAGTAACGGCGCTGGAATTCTTCGGCGTCCATGGATTCGTCGAGGACCGTCCGGCCTTCGGCGAGCACTTCGCGGCGCGTGTAATGCTGCATGAACTCCCAGTAGCCCGCGTCTTCGAGCTGGAGATGGACCCGATAGCTTCCGTTCGGCAGATCGACGGCCAGTTCGGCGTCGCTGCAGGAGAGGTACGAGCGGTAAAGGTTGTCGGGGTGCTTGCGGTCCTCGAGGCGCATGAATCCGGCTTTGAGCCAGCCGGCGCCGGACTCTTTTCGGTAGAGATCCTTTTCGTTCAGCTTCACGAAGCCCGGGAAGCCGGGCGCAGCGGCGGGTCCGATCTTGTACGCGCGCAGGCCGGGTACGTCGACCTTCGGCGCGGCGAAGCGTTCGAGGCGGAGGGCGTCGAGCACCACGTCGCCTTCGGCGAGGAGGTTCAGGGCGGTGATGGCGCGCGGATCGAGGGAGCCGCCCATGTCGTTGCGCAGGATTTCGCCGCGCCAGAGATCGGCCACGGCGAATTGAACGGTGTTGGCGCCCGGCAGGAGCGCCAAGTAGCGGTTATGCCAGGACCAGTAGCCTTGGTCTTTGGCGTCGCGAAGCTGGAGGTTGAGTTTGACGGTCTTCGTTCCCGGGTTGAAGGCTTCAAACTTGACCAGATCGAATTTCGACCAGTCCGCGGGCAATCCCGAAGCCGGGTCGGCGTGCTGCCAAGCGCCGGCGGGCAGTTTGAGGGCTTTGGCGCCTTGCGGGGCGTGTTCGGAGACGATCTGCGCGCCGCCTTTTCCGTCGAACGGCTTGAACGAGCCGGATTCGAAGTCTCCGGCGATGAGCGGCGATTCGGCGGCCTGGAGCGCGCTCGCACAGGCGAGAAGGGTCAAGGCCAGGAGTGCGGGGCACGGGCGTTTCATGTTGAGGTCCTTTCGGTCTGGCGTCATCGATCCAGAAACGGTCAATCGGCGCGCGGAAAATCGGTGCTGGCGCGAGCCACGAATTCGGACGGGAAGCTCGCGGTGACCGGCGCGGCGGCAGGTTCGTCGATCCGCGCGCGCAGGAGTTCCGCGGCCTTGCGGCCCATCTCCTCGAGAGGCATGCGCACCGAAGAGAGCGCGGGCTGGCAGAAGTACCCCAGATCCCCGAACCCGATGACGCTCAGGTCGCGCGGCACTTGCCAGCCGTGATCTTTCACGGCGGCGATGGCGCCCATGGCCATCTCGTCGGTGGTGCAGAACAAGGCCGTAACGGGATCCGGTTCGCGCAGCATCCTGCGCGCGGCGGCGTAGGCCGCGGCGCCGTTGCATTCGGCGTAGACGATCCATTCGGGACGGAGTTCGATTCGGCGGCCGGCCAGAGCGAGACGGTAGCCGGTTTCGCGGGCCAAGGAAGCCGGAGTGGGTCCGTAGGTCAAGAGTCCGATCTTGCGATGCCCGCGTTCGAGCAGGTGGCGCACCGCCTGTTCGGCGCTGTGGCGGCCTTCGTGCGTTACGGCATCGCAGGGGGGATGACCGGGCGGCTGGCTGCTGTCCACCAGGATCAGCGGAACCTTTTGCGCGGCCAGGGCGCCGAGGACTTCGGGGTCCACGATGCCCAACGCAACGAGCGCTCGCGCGTTCGAATCTCGCACCAGCGCGTCGGCGAAGGCCGCGAAGGGCGCGGCCAACGGGCGATAGACCAACGCCAGGCCGTGGGTGCCGGTGGCCGACTGCAGCCCTTCCATGATGCGGTAATAGAAGAAGCTTTCGCGCAATTCGGACTGCCCGAAGGGCGCCACGATTCCCACCGTATCCAAGGCGCGTGCGGCAGGGGCCGCCGAGGCTTTGACGTAGGTTCCGCGCCCGCGGATACGGTAGAGCAGGCCTTCGTCGGTGAGCGTGACGAGTGCGCGGCGCACGGTCATGCGGCTTAGGCCCAT
Organism: Planctomycetota bacterium; assembly: GCA_015075375.1. GTDB lineage: Bacteria > Planctomycetota > SZUA-567 > H5-PLA8 > H5-PLA8 > H5-PLA8. Next base: position 436,204 of record JABTUM010000002.1, read on the forward strand.
GCGCTTGGCGAGTTCCCGTTCTTCGGGGACGGCCGTGTTAGGCAGGAGCCTGCCGGCTTCGATTTCGGTCCTCAGCCATGCTTCGACTTGGCGGTAGCAGGGCAAGGAGCCGGAGCGCTGGATCTTCAACATACTGGGGCATACACCATAGGTATGTATCTGGTATAACATTATTGGGTTTAAATCTATTTTATAACTATATGATAATAATGTATTTATAAAATCAATGAGAAATTTTATACTTGATGTATACCTGGATGGGGCGTCAAAGCCCGGGCAAGACCGGCCCTAACACGATGACTTCGTCGAGCCAGACGCGCTTGCCGCCGCAACCGCGGCCGTTGGTATGGTTGGGGTGGATGCGCGGTTCGTAGAAGGGTTTGGGAATGACCAAGCGCAAGCCGGTGATGGCCATGGGCTTGCCGACGTCTTTGGCGACGAGCGGAAATGCGCGCGGAAACTGATTGTAACAGTTCACGCGACCCCAGTGAGTCCAGGCGCCTGCGGTGGACTTGACCGCGTCAGGGCCGTCGTAGGTATACACTTCGACGTGGTCGAAACCGGGGTTGTTCAGCAGCAGCGCGTGGGCCTGCACGGGCTTGTCCCAGTACAGCATGATAATGGATTGATTGCTGTCGCTGACGGCCTGCGGCGTGCCTTGGTCGCCGTTGTCCCAGCCCTTCGATTCGAAGAACTCTCCGCGTGTTTCGGATCGTCCGTTCACGAGCAGCCCCGTTTTGGTCTGTTCGAAATTGCTGCTGGTCCGCACGCCACGCGCGACGTTGGTGTAGAGCCCCGCGATCAGGCGCGCTCCGTAGAACCACGCGCTCTTGCCATCGGCGTTCGAAACGCGCAGGGCGCGGGTGAGGGTGCCCGGCGGGAGGGTGAAGACGGTCTGGTCGTCGGCCGCGATGGGCCGGGCGGCGATCCAGTGATCTTCGTTATTCAGATCGCCGGGGTAGGGCGCGTTGGGCTTGAGGACGCTAAAGGTGCAGGTGAGCGCTTTGCCGACAATGGTCGAGACCGGAATCGGGCGTGTGAATCCGAAGCGCAAGTGCGATTGCGCGCCGTTGTCGAAGGGAATGCCGGTGGGCGCATCGCGCTGGACTTTATTCGATGCTTCCGTCCAGAGCAGCCAGATCAGGTCGTTGTGGCCCTTAAGCTGGCGGTTGGTGAATTGAACGATTTTATCGCCGGAAAGATGGCCGTAGGCTTCCCAGTCGAGGTCTTCCACGCCTTTGAGCGGCGATTTGAAAGGTTCCTTCGATTCGGTGACGGCTTTCTTCAATCTCGATTCCAGTTCGCCCAGCTTTTCCGAGGCCGTCAGCGAATGTGCGTGTGAGGTTTTGAAGTCCGTGTAGGCCTGCTGATAGGCTTGCCATTGACTGGTTTCGAAGAGAAGGAGCAGTTTCGTGAATGCGACCGCCGCCGCGCGTTCGGCGCTTTCGGTCTCCAACAGATCGGCCAGGTACGCGAGTTCTTCGGCTGGGGCCTTCAGAGTGCGCGCCTTTTCGAGCCATTCGGAGACGGGCGTGAGGTCGGCCTCCGGGTCGCTCAAGCCGAGGAAGCGGGCAAACGCGCGGCGCATCCATCCGGCGCCGTCTTCGCCGAGGCCCGACTCGCGCAACTGAGCCAGCATTTCCGGATGCAGATTGTCGAGCTTCAAGGCCATCGACATCTGCTTGGTGCCGACTTGAAAGGCGCCGTCCTTAAAGGAGAGGATCTGGTATTCGGTGCGTTTGCCCACCTTCATGGGCTTGCCGGTCTTCATTTTCAGTTCGAGCAGATCGACGTCCTTCAGTTTTTCGGCGCCCACCGTGACCGCTTTATCCAGGTCTTCGAGCCATTGCAGGGCGAGCGCATGCCGCGTGACGCGTTCGGACATGCTCTTGAGCGCGGCGTCCCGTGCCGCGGCGTCGAAGATCTTTCGAGCCGCCGCGGTGTCGCCGGCGCGGAGTTGTTCGACGAAGTCGCGCTGAAAGCGGACGTAGGCGGCCAGTTGGGAGGCTTGCGGTGCGGCGGGCTTCGGTTCGGCCACGGGCGCAACGGATGGAACGGCCTCGTCTGCGAGCGGTCCCTTGCGCGGCACGATTCCGGCCGGCACGGAGGATTCGAAAAGCGGCTGCCAGATGCGCGTGCGGCCCGAATCCTCGAGGTACAACACGCCCCAGGCCACGCCGAACTCTTTTCCGGCAAACGCCTCGAGATCCAGGAAGGCGATCGAGAAGTCGCCCACGGTCACGGGATCGTCGACCCACTTCGCGCCGTTCACCCTGATCACCAACCGGGCTTGCGTCCGGCCGGTGCGCACGGCGAGGCGCAGCCAGCGCTTGCCTTCGGGGACGCGCAAGGAGCCTTCCACGCCCACGATTCCGGGCTTCTTGTCGGCCGCACCGGTGAGTTGAATGGAACCGTCGCGATCCGCATGCTTCTGGTCGGCTTCGATGATCCCTCCCACCGTTTTGAAACCTTTGAACCAGGCCGGGAGGTCTTCCGCTGCGGGCTGCGCCGCCGCGGGTGCCTCGGGTTCTTCTTGAAGTTCGTTCCGCGCCATTCGCGCCGCCTCCGCTTCCCGATCGTCTTGCCTGGAGTCGGGAAGATTCCGGGGTACGGCTTCGACGGCTCGCACGGGCGAAGGCAGCGGGGCGGGGGGCAAAGACGATGCAGAGGCGCTTTCGCCGGATTTGCCTTTGGCCGTTACCGTGGGCTCGCTGCCTCCCGAACTGACCAGGAGCACGCCGAGCACTAGAGCCACCGCCACGCCAATCAGAAGGTAAACCATCCCCGCCGAGCCCGTGCCGGAAGCGGCGCGGTCGGTCCGCTCCGCTCGCGCCGCGCCTTCGGCTCGACCGGCGCGGAGTTTGGACGAGGGCTTGCCTTTACGCTTCTTGAGGTCGGCGATGGAGATATTCTGCTCGGAGCTTGGCCGTTTCGGCGCGGAGGCGGCATGGGACGCGATCATCTCGCGCGCCTGCTCCTGCGTCATGGGCATGGTTTCCATCGTCAGTACGCCTTCGGAGCAAGGCGTGCAGAAGACGCCGCGCAGCTTCTTGTCTTTGGCCTGGCCGCCGGCGATTTCGCGGTCGGTCAGGCGTGCGCCGCACTTTTCGCAGAAGAAGAACTTCATTCCCGCCTGAGCGGGCGCGGCGGCTTGGCCCGCTTCCGCCGGATCGGCGGTCTTGCCGGCGCCGCGGGTGAGCACCACGCGCGCTTCATCTTCGGTGAGGGCCGCGTGTTCCATGGTGAGGATGCCGACGGAGCAGTCGCTGCAGAAGACGCCTTTGAGTTTCTTGTCGCGCGCTTGTCCGCCGGACACGTCCGCGTCGGTGAGGCGTTTCCCGCACTTTTCGCAGAAGAAAAACTTCATGGTGTGGGAATCTCGTGGACCGAAACCGTGAGCCGACCGAGCCGAAGACGTGACCGTTGTAGCGCAGTGAGCGCGATCTTCAACGTATCGCTTAAAATCATGACGCCGGTGCGTTCGAATTTGCAGCAGCATTCGGCGCGTATTTGGTGAAATCGCACATGAGCATTGCGGCCCTATTCTTTGCTTTGGCGGGAGGGTAAAGCAGAAGGTGCGTTCGACTGAAGCGGGGATTACGGCTTCGCGGCTTTATCGATTTCCGCTTTCGCCCAAGCGGCTTCGGGGCGAATCGTGAGCTTTACGTTGCGCCACGCATGATCGCCGGCGTTGGCGTTCAAGATCAGGAAATAGGCGGGCAAAGTCTTGGGCATCTGCACCACGCCGACGGGATCGGCGCCGACGCTCCAACTCCATTTGCCGTCCGCCACTGCGGCCGAAATGGGGGCGAAGTCCTGGGTGATGTCGAAGGGCTTCCCGATCAGCCTTGGGCACGGCTGGTTGATGTCCGCTTCGCTCATGAAGTTTTCGATATGCGGGCTTCGGTTGTAGGGCCGGATCAGGAGCCTGGGCGCTCGTGCGCCGTCGTTGCTGCCGGGCTCGAGGAAGTACGGTCCCAGGCGCTTTTGGCCGGTGAGCGAGCGGCCTTCGGCATGAAAGCGCAGCAGTTCCGCGATCGGGGCTTTGAAGCGCGCGAAGCAGAACTCGTCGCGCTGCGGCCCGGCGGGGATTTTGAGGGTGCCGTTTTCCAGCACCGGAGCGTTGGGTACGCCCTCGAAATCCGCAAGCTGGCCGGGGTCGCTGAAATCGTAGGTCAGCTCGACGAAGCCGTTGGGCAGGGGCTTGGCTTCTTTCGCGTGAAAGATGCGCTTCCACGGGTTTTCGCCGATGAGCGCTTTTTCGATATCCTTAAGCCATTGTTCCAGCTCCGGCGCTTTTTGTTGGGCGAAGCGGGTCGCTCCGTGGGTCTCACGGAAGGCGTCGATGCCGTCGGCCAGGGGCTTCCACTGTTTCTGGTCATGGCTCTTTTGGAGCGCCGCAAAAGACTGCTGGGCGAGCACTTCCTTTTCGCCGGCGCCCATGAGTTCCAGTTTTTCGGCGAGCGGCGCGCGTGCCTCTTCGGCCAAGGCAGGGATTCGCGCGCGCGCTTCGTCGAGTGCGCCGCGCATTAAGAAGTAGAGCGCGCCCTCCGGGCCTTCGCCCGCCGCGCCACTCGCGGTCACGACGCGCTTCGCGTCGAGCAGCTTGCCGGTCAGGTACAGGCCTGCGCCTTTGACTTCGACTTCGATGCCGCGGGCGGCATCGTAGGCTTTCACTTTTGCCTTATCCGCGCCAAAGGTTTTGGCGAGCTTCTCCGGGAGCGGCAGTTCCTTTTCCTGCTTGGCTAGCGCTTCCAGCGCAGCAGTCTCGAATTTGTGCGCCGCTTCCAAATCTTTCAGATCGGGCTCGATTAGCTTGGCGGCCGGCGCGTATTCCGGCGAGCGTGCACGCGCGCGGAGTTTGTCGTGTGCTTTGTCGAGGTCGTCGTCGGCGGTGAGCGTAAGCAGTTCGGTCAGAAACCGCGCGCGCAACGCCACGAGCGCGGGATCGGCGGCGGCGGGCTGGGGAGGCACGGGCTGCGCGGGCTCCACTGGCGCGGGCTGTGGCGCCGGCTCGACCTGAGCCGGAGCGGGCTCCGGCGGAGGAGCAGGCTGCGGTTCTGCGGGCGCCGCCACCGGCTGCGGTGCGGGGACGGGCTCGGGCTCGGGCGGCACCTGTGCGGCCGGCGACTCGGGGGCTTCGACTTCCGTTTTGGCGGCCGGCCGAGGCGGCGGAGGTATGTGAACGACGGGCGCCGTTTTGGGCGGCGGCACGGGCTGCGCGGGAGGTTTGGGTTGTTGTGCCGTTTCTTTGGGCGGGCCGCCTTGCATCAGCAATACTAAGAGGAGCGCGAGGCCCACGCCGCCGGCGACGGTGACCGCCAGAACGGTTCCGTTCGGCTTTTTCCGTTCGTCGGCGGCACGCGCGGTTCCGCGCACGGGAGGTCGCACCGCCGTGACCGGACCGGTGGTGACGCGGATGGGTCCGATCGCGCCGACGGGGCCGGTGGTGTGCCGAGGTCCGACGGGCACGCGCGGACCGGTGGTGCCTTTGGGGCCGACGGGCACACGCGGGCCGGTGGTGCCTCCGGCATTCACCGCTTTGCGCTTGCCGCTTCGTGCGGCCAGTTTGGGTTGCGCCGCCGAACTGGGCCGGTTGAATGCGGCCGCTTCGATTTGTTCGCCCTTCTTAAGGCGTTCCAGGTCGGCCAGGAAGGCGCCGGCGTCGGGGTAGCGATCGTTCGGATCTTTGGCCAATAACTTCGAGACCATCAGCGCCAGTTCGGCCGGAACTTCCGGATTCACCTCGTTCAGCGCCGGCGCCGACTCGGTGAGATGTTTCGACATGATCAGCGAGGGGTTTTCGCCGGCGAACAGGGTGCGTGCGCCAAACAGGTAATAGATCGTGGCGCCCAACGCATAGAGGTCGACGCGGTGGTCGATGTCCCGTGCGCCTTTGGCTTGTTCGGGCGACATGTAGTGCGGCGTGCCGATGGCCTTTCCGGCCATGGTGAGTTCGGCATCGTCGTCTTCCAGTTCGGCCGGCCGGGCCAATCCCAAATCGCAGAGTTTCGCCTCGTTTCGGGTGTTGAGCATCACGTTGTCGGGCTTGATGTCGCGATGTATCAGGCCCTGCCCGTGCGCATACTTCAGGGCTTCGCTAATCTGGCGGATCAGTTCGAGCCCTTCCTGCAGCCCGTACTTGCCGCGCTCCTTGACCACGTCGCGCGTCGAGCGGCCTTCGACGAATTCCATGGCGAAGTAGGTGTAGGGTCCGGACTCGCCGATATCGATGGCGCCGACGATATGCGGATGATTGAGGCGGGCGGCCATTTTGGCGCCGCGCAAGAAGCGCTCTTTTTGGACCGCATTGGCGCTCAGCTTTTTGGGAAGGATTTTAAGAGCCACTATGCGGTGCATCGAAATCTGGCGCGCTTTGAAGACCGCGCCCATCGCGCCTTGCCCGACTTTTTCGAGGATCTCGAAACCTGCGAGCGTGGGATTGCCCTGGATGTCCTTGAGCACTTCGGCGAGCTGTTCGCGGGTGAGGTAGGCTTTCTTGACCAGGATTTCGCCGATTTTTTCGGGCAGCCCCATCTCGCCCAGCTTGCCTTGGGCGTCCAGGCATTCGTCGAGCTGGGCCTGGGAGCAATAGCCCTTCGCCACCGCAACCGCGCCGAAAAGCCGGCGGCGGGTGGAGGGATTTGCGCGGCTGAACTCGGAGGCTTCGGCCACTCGTAAGTCCTTATAGGCGATTGGGCCCCACGGGCGCTGCAGGTCCAACCAAACCGACCAGCGTATCCTTAAGGCCGCAAAGCGACAAGGGGCGCGTCGCGCCCTCTTGACAGGTCCGTCCTCGGGTGGTCTATTGGCATGCCGTTGAGCCGGTGGGTGGGGCTCCCAGATAAGGAAGACGCCATGCGCAGGGCGGGGAGGCTATCGCCGATTATCGGGGCCCAGGGGTAACCCTCGGGCCGTCTCGCTCCGCCGTCGTAAGCCGCAATCCGAAGCGATACGTGAACCACGAGGGTAAGCCCTCGTGGTTTTTTGTTTTCAGCACAGGTTTCGAGTTTCCCTTTTGAGGAGTTCATCCCAAGCCATGCCGGCCTTCAAGCCCGTCGATACGTCGATGAAGTTCCCCGAAGCGGAAGCGCGGATTCGCGCCTTCTGGAAAGAGCGCGGGATCTTTCAGGAGTCGCTGAAGCTGCGCGAGGGGCGTCCCACGTGGGTCTTCTACGAAGGCCCTCCGACGGCCAACGGCCGCCCGCATCCCGGGCATGTGCTCACGCGCGTCGTGAAGGACCTCTTTCCGCGCTACAAGACCATGCGCGGCTTCTACGTGCCGCGCAAAGCGGGCTGGGATACGCACGGCCTGCCGGTCGAGATCGAAGTCGAGAAGGAACTGGGGATCAGCGGGAAGCAGGACATCGAGAAGTACGGTGTGATCCCGTTCGTGCGGAAGTGCATGGAATCGGTCTTTAAGTACACGACGGACTGGGAAAACCTTACCGAGAAGATCGGTTTCTGGATCGACCTGAAGGACGCGTACGTCACGTATCACCAGAGCTACGTCGAGAGCGTGTGGTGGTCACTGGCGGAGCTGTTCAAGAAGGATCTGCTCTTCAAGGGGCATAAGGTGCTGCCGTGCTGCCCGCGTTGCCAGACGGCGCTGAGCAGCCACGAAGTCGGTCAGGGCTATAAAGAAGTCGAGGACCCCAGCGTATTCGTGACCTTCCGCGCGACCGACTGGGAGCAGTCGAAAGTGAGCTACCTGGCGTGGACGACGACGCCCTGGACGCTTCCCAGCAACTCGGGGCTCGCGGTGAAGTCCGATGTGGAATACGCGCATGTCAAGGTGGGCGACGAGACGCTGGTGATGGCCGCGGCGCTGGTCGAGAAGTGCATGGGCAAGGTGCCGCACGAGGTTGTCAAGACCGAGCCCGGCAGCGCGCTGGTGGGCCGGCGTTACCGGCCGCTCTTCGACTGGTGGCAGGGGACGGACAAGGAGCGCGAGCAGGCCTGGAAGGTCTGCGCCGCCGACTTCGTCACGCTCGATACGGGCTCGGGCATCGTCCACATGGCCCCGGCGTACGGCGCGGACGACTACACGCTGGGCCAGCGCGAAGGTCTGCCGGTGATCCACCTCGTTGCGCCCGACGGCCGGTTCAAGGAAGGCTGCGGCGCGTTCAGCGGCGTGGGCTTCAAGGAAGCGGATAAGAATCTGATCAAGGATCTGCGCGATCGCGGCTTACTGCTCAAGCGAGAAGCGTACAAGCACGACTATCCGCACTGCTGGCGCTGCAACAGCCCGCTGATCTACTACGCACGCGAAGGCTGGTTCATCCGCACGACGCGGGAAATCTCGAAGGTGATCGCCAATAACAAGTCGATCAAGTGGCTGCCCGAGCATATCCGCGACGGACGCTTCGGGAATTTCCTCGAGACGAACATCGATTGGGCGCTCTCGCGCGAGCGGTATTGGGGCACGCCGCTGCCGATCTGGGTCAGCGAAGACGGTTCGCACATGGAGGCGGTGGGCTCGCTGAAGGAACTGGGCGAGAAACCCGGCGTGGAAGGCTTCGACGCGTTCGAGAAGGCTCAAGCGAGCGATCCGACGCTGAATCCTCATTTGCGCGTGCACAAACCATGGATCGACGAGGTGACGTACCTCGCACCCGACGGCAAGCAGCGCATGAAGCGCGTCCCCGAGGTGATTGACTGCTGGTACGACAGCGGGGCCATGCCCTTCGCGCAGTGGGGTTACCCGCACGCACCGGGGAGCCTGGAGCAATTCTCGCGAGCGTTCCCCGCCGATTTCATCAGCGAAGCGATCGACCAGACCCGGGGCTGGTTTTATTCGCTGCTGACTGAATCGACGCTGCTCTTCGGTGGCGCGCCGCAACCGCATCCGTACAAGACGTGCGTGGTGCTGGGGCACGTCTGCGACGAGAAGGGCGAGAAGATGGCGAAGTCCAAGGGGAATTACATCGACCCCTCGGGCATCCTGGACGAAGAAGGCGCCGACGCGCTGCGCTGGTTCTTCTATTCCTCGAACCATCCGTGGACGTCGAGCCGCTTCAGCCGCGGGAACGTGCGCGAAGCGCAGAAAGACTTCCTGCTCAAGTTGCGCAACGTGTACAGCTTCTTCACGATTTATGCGAATATCGACGGCTTCGACCCTTCGGCCGGCCGCGGTCCCGACTTCCAGCGCTTTCGACGCGGCGGTCGGGAACTGAGCGAGCGGACCCAGCTCGACCGCTGGATCCTCAGCGAATTGCACCAGACCACGACCGGTGTGCGGCAGCGGCTGGACGAGTACGACATCTTCGGATCGGCCCAGCAGCTTAGCGCGTTCTGCGAAAGCCTGAGCAATTGGTATCTGCAGCGAACGCGCGACCGGTTCTGGCGTTCCTGGCGCAGCGAGGACCGCACGCATCCCGACGATCTGGATAAGCTCGACGCCTACTGGACGCTCTACGAGTGCCTGGTGAACTTCTCCAAGCTGATCGCTCCTTTCGTGCCGTTTGCGGCGGAGGACATCTGGCAGAACCTGGTGTACGGCCCGCTGGGGTCCGGGGAGGCCGCCCCCGCCGGACCGAAGCCTGGGGATTCGCAAGCGACCATCGTCAACCTCGATAAATTCGCCAGGGTTCCGGCCAGCGTGCATCACTGCGACTATCCCACCGCGGATCCGCAGGCGGTGGATTGCGCGCTGGGTGAAGAAATGGCGCTGATCCGCGAAATCGTGAGCTTGGGGCGCAATGTCCGCGCCGCGCAGAAGCTGAAGGTGCGCCTGCCGCTGTCCAAACTCATCCTGGTCCTGGCCGACGGGAGCAAGACGGATGTGGTCCGCGCGCATGCCGAGGTGCTGAAGGATGCGTTGAACGTGAAGGACGTCGAGTTCGCGCGGCTGGCGGAGAAGTTCGTCTCGTACCAGGTGAAGCCGAATTTTAAGCTGATCGGCGCGAAGTACCGCGAGCTGGTACCGGCGATCAAGCAGGCGCTGTCGGAGGCGAACGCGTCGCACTTGAAGGGGAAGTTCGATAACGACGGGAGCTGCACGCTGCGCGTGTCCGGGCACGAGGTTTTGCTGAGCGCCGAGGAAGTGGAAGTGAGCATCCAGGCGCGCGAAGGGTACGCGGCGGCGGGAGGGAAGCAGGTCGTGATCGTGCTCGATACGCACCTCACGCCGGAATTGGAAGCCGAAGGCTACGCGCGGGAGTTGGTCAACCGTGTGCAAGGCGCGCGGAAGGAAATGGACCTCAAGTACGAACAGCGCATCAAGCTCGCGGTGCAGGGGCCGGCGCGGATGGTGCAGCGGGCGGAGCAGTTCAAGGCGCATATCTGCCACGAGACGCTGGCGACGGAACTGCGCGTGGGAGAGATCCCGCCGGGCTGGAAGACGTTCGATGTGGACGTGGAAGGCGATGCGGGCAAGGTCGGGGTGGGGGTGGAGTAGGGCGTCGGAGGGGAGACTTGAGCGGCTCCCCTCCTTTTCGTCCGGCATCGCCGTCACGCGGCCCAGGTGCTGGTGCTTGCGTTCAAATCTGCTCGCCGCGGGCAAGGCCTGGAGGTCGCTGCCATGAGCGCGCATGCATCGGGGTGGCCCTCGCACCTGGTGGTGGGCGGGCACTCGTTTATTCCCGAATTGGGCAACGATCCGGCGGCGAGTTTCGAAACGCAGCTCGCCCTCGTGAGCGCGTGTCTCGATAGCGGGATCAACGGCTTCGATACCACCTACGAGGCCGAACGCGTGGCCCTGGGCCGGGTGCTCGAAGAGCTGGGCCGGCGCGCCGAAGCGCGCATCCTGGCCTGGAACTTTTTTGCCGATCCGTCCAGCGGCGCGTACCTCGTGGGGCCTACGCCGTATCGCGAGCCGCACCTCGAACGAATGCTCAACCAGTTGCGGACCGACCGGATCGATCTGCTGGTGGTGCATCCCGCGGGTACGGCGGAAGAGCACGCGATGCAGGTTGAAGTTGCTCAACGCTGGCGCGATGCGGGCCGCGTGGGCGCGCTGGGAACGTGGGCGCCTTCGGAAGCGCTTCTGAACCGTTCGCCCGAACCCTATACGTTCTTCGTCCAACCGCGCAATCCGGCGCAGCCGTCCGCGCCATTATTTTCCCGCGGAGCCGCGCACGGTTGGCGAGGCTTCGCGACCTCGCCCTTCAACCGCGGCTGGCTGCTGGATAAGCTCGTAGCGGCAGCCCATAAGGTTGAAGGCGTCCCGCCCGAGGAGGCGCGTACCTGGTTGTCCGATGCGCTGCTGCGTTTTGCGCTCTTTGCACCCGGCGTGGACCACGTCATCGTGGGCATTCGCAAACTGCAATGGATCGAACGTAACCGCGCCAGCCTGACGCGCGGACCGCTGGCGGATAGCGACGGCACTCGCTTGTTGCGGCTGTTCGAGAGCACCCGGGAGTCCCATGACCGAGCCTGAGACGAGACCGGCCGCGCCCTCGGTGTTGCGATCCGCGTTGTTGGGGGCGCTGTGCTTCACGGCGGCGAGCGTGCCGGTGTATGCCACGGTCGCCTTTGGCGAGAAATGGATGTACCGGAACTTGGGCATCCCCGGCGCGTACGCGGTTTGGACCGTCCTGTTTTTGGCGTTGGGCGGCGTGGCGCTGATCCCCGTATTGCCGCGTCCGCGCCGGATCGCGCGCTGGTTCCTGATTTTCGGCGGTTCCTTCTTCCTCTACGCCGCAGCCTGGGTGGCCGCCTACTTTTCCCTGCGCGGATCGCTTGGGGAATGGGTGGGCGCCGGGTCCGGATGCGTGCTGCTGGGCTTCGCGTTGGCGTTTGGATTCGGAGCGCTAAGGCGGATTCCGGCGATCGTGCTGGTGTTGTTTGCAGCCAATACCCTAGGGTACTTCGCGGGCTCCAAGCTCTTTTACACCGTGCGCGGCGCCGAAGGTATGTTGCTTTGGGGTGTCGCGCATGGCATGGGGCTGGGCGCCGGCCTGGGTGCGGCGATTGCGCTTGCCAGCGGCGTTCGCCCGTCCGAAGAGCCGGATGCTTGATGCCTAAATAAGCACCGGCCTCCTGCAAGAGGAGGCCGGGTGGGGGGGATGCGGCCGGTGGGTTCCGCTTGGCGTGGGCGCTCTGCGGAGCGCTCTCGATCCTACCGCCTCTGGAACCGCCACCTTCCCCGCATCCTGGCCGCTACCGGTGATTCCGCGTCCTCCCGAGGACGAACGCCCGGTCGGCTTGTGCGACCCTCCATCAGCGCCCTGGAGAGTACGCAACCGCCAGATCCGGCTAGTGAGACAGAACCACCAAGTAACGCGCCAACGCCAGCAAAGCCACTCCGATCGTGATGCCCAGCATCAGGTAGGGCATGGGTCGTTCGTTGCTCATCGGTCGCTCCTTTTAGGCTTGGGGTACGCCTCGATCAATCCCTGTCCTTATCTCTATATAAAAATACCTTCTTATGAGTAATAAGCAAGGGCGAACGCCGGATTTTTCGATTTGGGCGGTTTAGGCGGCTGGCGCACGATGCTGCTGCACGGCTTGGAAAATCGGCTAGGCTGTTGCTGCGCAACCTTATAAAGGAGCGGAGGCTTGGCGGAACCTATGTCGCACAGACGGCTTACGAGGACGGTGTGGGTATGGGCATGCTTGGCCGCAGGGGCCTGCTGCGGCGTGCAGGGCGGCGCCGCCCAGCCGGAAGTTCCGGCGGTGGAGCGGTATCGAATTGAGCGCGAAGAGTCCGGGCAGGCGCGCCTGAACGGCCAGGAAGTCGGATATCTGCGCCGCATACCCAATCGCACTCAGTTGACGGTTCGGATCGCGCCCCTGGATGCGGGGGCCGAGGGCGGGGAAGCACGGTGGGGGCTGGCGGTGGAAGACTTTTCGCGCAGCCAAAAGCGTCCGGCCGGTGAGGAGACGTTGCGCTTTGACCGTGCCCGGTACGACCACCGTCTGGGCGGGCGGGCTGAACGGATGCTGGAGGGCGCCGCATCGCCGACCGCCGCGGAAGAGTTGAAGCGTCTGACCGGCGAGCCGTGGTACGTCTGGACGGTACAAGGCGGAGCGATCGAACAACTGGAAGTGACGGCTCAAGGTTTGGCGTGGCCGCTGGCCGATCACCTGGCGCTGGGACGCGAGTGGATGATGTTCGTGCCGAACTTTCCAGCGGGCGCGGAGACCGGTACGCCGTTCGAGCGTGTGGTGGTGCTGCCCTATCCCGTACCTGTCAGCCCGGCGCTCACCACCGTTCTGCAATGCCGGGCCACGGGTTTGGATCGCGAAGGCGGACGCGGGATCGTTGAAGTCACGTTTTCGGGCCAGCTTCAGACGCGCCAGGCCAAAGGCTTCGCCTGGGGCGGCATCCGCCTGGCCGATGTACAGATTCAAGGCTTGCTGAGCGGGCGGGTACGCCTGACCGGCGCGCCGCATCGATTGCTGGACGCCAGCGTGGAATTGCAGACCCGGTTGGAGACGCTGCGCGCGCAGGACAGTTTCGCCAGCGAATGGAAGCTCAGGAGTTCGTGGAAGCCGGCGCGGGAATAAGGAATCGTTGGATCATGAGCCAGACGCCGTCCAAGCCGTTGCGTATCGCCGTGCTGCTGAGCGGAAGCGGCACCACGCTCGAGAATCTGCTGGTGCTCAGCGCCGCCCACCAATTACCGGCGGAGATCGTTTTCGTGCTTTCCAGCCGCGCCGACGCATACGGGCTGGAACGGGCGAAACAGCGCGGCATTCCCACCGCGGTGGTGGAGCGCAAGCGGTTCGTGCTGCCCGAAGAGTTCAGCGATGCGCTTTTCGAGGCGGTACGCCCGCACCGGCCCGATCTGATCTGCCTTGCGGGGTTCCTATCGCTGCTGAAGATTCCGGCGGAATACGCGGGGCGCGTGCTCAATATTCACCCGGCGCTTTTGCCTAGCTTTGGCGGGAAAGGCTACTACGGCAATCGCGTACACGAAGCGGTGCTGAAGCACGGCTGCAAGGTGGCTGGGTGCACGGTTCACTTCGTGGACAACGAATACGATCACGGTCCGATCGTGGCGCAGCGCGCGGTTGCGGTCCTGGAAGGCGACGACGTGGAATCTCTGGCTGCACGCGTCCAGGAAGCGGAACGCGAAGTGTACCCCGAAGCCATCCGGCTGTATGCGGCAGGGCGCTTACGCCTGGAAGACCGTCGTGTCCGAGTCCTTCCTGGGTAGCAAGTTAGGACAGTTCCCTGGCTGCGCAGCCTGTAGGGAACTATGCACACTATAAGCCCGTGTTGGCCAAGGAGTCGTTTTTGTTGTGTAACATATTGATCTGTAATTGGTTATGACGTTGGTGACAATTTTTAGAAGTGGGGCATGGCATACCTTGACGGTCTTGGGCGAGGACGCTAAACTCAAGCCTTGCTTGCACCTAGTGCAGCTTGGCATCTGGGTTGAGGTGGCTTCTGTGGCGGCGACGCGGGTTGATGGCGTCGGACTGCCCAGCCCTTTAATGAGCGTGCGGAATCGAGGCCGATTGAATGGTCACGCTTGAAGAACTGTTGCGTGTGATGATGGAACGCCGGGCATCGGACCTGCACGTAAGTGCGGGCTCGCCGCCACGGATTCGTATCGACGGTGCGCTGATCCCCACCGAATACGACATGCTCGACGCCGAGGCCACGCAAAAGCTGGTTTACTCGGTTCTGGACAACGAGCAGATCGCGAAGTTCGAGTCCGAGAAGGAACTGGACATGAGCTTCGGCATCGCTGGGATCGGGCGCTTTCGCGTGAACGTCTTTTACCAGCGCGGGGCGGTGGGCGCGGCGATTCGGGTGATTCCGTACGAAATCGCCACGTTCGAGCAGCTCGGTTTGCCGCGCGAAGTCTGCGAGAATTTGTGCAACCTGCCCAAGGGGCTGGTGCTGGTGACGGGAGCGACGGGCTCGGGCAAATCCACTTCGCTGGCATCGATGATCGACCTGATCAACAGCACGCAGCAACTGCATATCATCACCATCGAAGACCCCATCGAATTCGTGCATCGTAACAAGCAGTGCCTGGTCAATCAGCGCGAAGTCGGTCCGGACACGAAGGCGTTTCATTTCGCGCTGAAGCACGTGCTGCGCCAAGACCCGGATGTGGTGCTGATCGGCGAAATGCGCGACATGGAAACGATCGAACTGGGGTTGACGCTGGCCGAGACGGGTCACTTGACGTTCGCCACGCTCCACACGTCGACGGCGGTGCAGACGATCAACCGCATCATCGACGTCTTCCCGGCAGGGCAGCAAAGCCAGATTCGCACGCAGCTTTCGTTCGTGCTGCAAGGCGTATTCTGCCAGCAGTTGCTGCCGGTGAACAACGGCAAGGGCCGCTGCCTGGCGCCGGAAATCATGCTGCCCAACGACGCGATCCGCGCGAACATCCGCGACGACAAGGTGCACCAGATTTATTCGTCGATTCAGACGGGCGGCAAGAGCGGCATGCGCACGATGAACCATTCGCTGCATGAGTTGTACAAGGCGGGGAAGATCAGTTTCGACGTCGCGATGGAGGCGACGCTGGATCCGGAAGAGTTGCGCAAGCTGATTCAAAACAAGTAGGGGTTGGGGTGTGCGCCGCGTCCGCGGCGCTCGGGGCAAGCGACAACGGATCGGACCGAACGGTATGGTCGCACGCGTTACTCGAATGACCAAACGGCGCCTGGGCGAACTGCTCAGGGCCGAGGGGCTCGTAACGGAAGACCAGGTTCAGGCCGCGCTGGTCGAACAGCGCAAGTCGAACCTCTTCCTTGGGGAGGCCATGGTCAAGTTGGGCTTCGTCACCGAAGAAGCCATCGCCTCGACCATCGCACAGCAATTCAACCTGCCCTACATCGCCTCCGAGCAATATCAGGTGGACAAAGCGGTATTGGATGTGTTTCCCGAATCGCTGGCCTGGGAATACCAGTTCCTGCCGCTGGAACGGATCGGGCCGGTCTTGATCATCGTGGGTTCGGGATTGATGAACCACGATGTGCTTTCCGAGTTGGAGCGCATTTCGGGCTGCAAGATCTGCCAGTTCGTGGGTACGTGGAACGATATCCGCCGCGCGCTGGACGAGCATTTCAAGGACCGCAAGAAGGACGACGACGCGGACCTGACGAGCTTGGGCAAGATGCTTCTGGAAGGCGACTCGGACGATGACGCCGGCGTGATCGCTCCGGTGGAAGAATCCGAATTGGCCCAGGATCTGGCGGAAGCGGTGGGTTCCAATACGGGCCTGGAAGAAGCGCTGGCGGCCGTAGGGGCGCAGGTTCAGGGGTTGTCGGACGACCAGTTGGAGTCGGGCGTTTCGAATCTGCCTTCGGACGACGATGACGATACGCCGCTGCCTCCGGTGGCGGTCCCGGCTCCGGCCGCGCAATCCGACGAACAGAAGCCTGCGGCATCGGCGCGCTTTCCCAACACCTCGGGCCGGCTTTCGGCCTTTGCGGGCAACGCTCCTAAACTCAGCAAGAGCGGCATCAACAAGGCCGCCTCGCCCGCGGGCGGAGAAGACGGCCAGGCGGCGGATGGGGACGGGCAGCAGCCGAAGGGCGGGTCCAAAAAGGGTCCGCCGACCAAGGGCGGACTGCTTGGATTCCTGAAAAAGTAGAGTGCTTCGAAGGGGCGGGCGCGATTCGATAAGGGGTCATGTATGGCCAAGTTCGACAAGAAACTCGGCGCGATCCTCGTCAAGCACGGCTTGATCAACGAGGAAACCCGGGAGCAGTTTCTGGGCGACTCCGAGCGCGCGAACGCTTCGTTTACCGAAACGCTGCTGACCCGGAATGTGGTCAAGGAACCGGAGATCATTGCGGCGGTGGCGCAGGAGATGAACTACCACCCGATCAACCTGGAGCGCGTGAAGCCCAATCCCATGGCGCTTGAGCGCCTGACGGAAGAGCAGTGCAAGACGTGGCAGGTGCTGCCCATATCCCGGCTCGGGAAGATGCTGACCATCGCCATGGCGAATCCGTTCGACGTACTGATCCTCGACGACGTGAAGCTGGTGACGGGCTGTGAGATCGTACCGGTGGTATCGACGGACGTTTCGGTGATGAAGGCAATCGCCACCGCGTTCCGCCAGGAAGTGGATACCGGCGAAGAGATGGACCAGCTTCTTTCGGGCGCCGATTCGGTCGAAGGCGCGATGGAGTTGAAGGAGAACAAGGAAGAGGACGGCGCGATCGATCTGGCCGAGGACATCAAGTCGGGCAACTCGCCCGTGGTCAAGATGGTGAACTTGCTGATCCTGTCGGCGATCGAGCAGCGCGCGAGCGACATTCACATCGAGGCTTTCGAGAAGCGCGTGCGCGTGCGTTACCGCGTGGACGGCGCGTGTCACGAGACGAACAGCCTGCCCAAGCGCGTGCACCCGGCGCTCGTTTCGCGCGTGAAGATCATGGCGAATATGGACATCGCCGAACGCCGCAAGCCGCAGGACGGCAAGTTCCAGATGCGCGTGAAGGGCCGGCAGGTGGACTTTCGTACCTCGATCCTGCCGATGATTCACGGCGAAAAGGTCTGTATTCGTATCTTGGACTCGTCCGGACTGTCGCTTTCGCTGGACCAGTTGGGTTTCGAGCCGGAAGCGCTGGAGGATTTCCGCTGGGCGGTCAAGCAGCCGTACGGTATGGCGCTGGTGACCGGACCGACGGGTTCTGGAAAATCGACGACGCTGTACTCGGCGGTGAAGGAAGTGCTGTGCGTCGAAGACAACATCACGACGGTCGAAGACCCGGTCGAATACCAGTTGGACGGTGTGAATCAGGTGCCGGTCAGCGATAAGCGCGGCCTGTCCTTCGCCGCGGCGCTGCGCTCGATCCTGCGCCAAGACCCTGACACGGTGATGATCGGCGAAATCCGCGACAAGGAAACGGCCGAGATTGCGATCAAGGCGGCGCTCACCGGGCACTTGGTGTTAAGTACGCTGCACACGAACGACGCGCCGAGCACCGTATCGCGCTTGGTGGACATGGGTATCGACCCGTTCATGGTGGCGAGTTCGGTGGTGCTGGTCTCCGCGCAGCGCTTGCTGCGCAAGCTGTGCACCGAATGCCGTGGTCCGATCCAATTGCCGCCTGAGCGGCTGCTGGAGATTGGCTTCAAGGAAACGGACCTCGAGAGCGCGAAGTTCATGGAAGGCAAAGGCTGCGGCCGTTGCAGCGCGGGTTACAAAGGCCGGTTCGCGATCCTGGAAACGATGCGCATGCGCGACGAGATCAAGCGCATCGTCATCGATGGCGGTTCGGCTCTGGACATTCGCGGCAAGGCGCTGGAATTGGGCATGATTACGCTGCGCCGCTGCGCACTGCTTAACTCCATGCGCGGCCGTACCGACTTGAAGGAAGTCGTGGCGATGACGCAAAACGAAGTGTAGCCGAGAGCGAAGCACATTGGCTGTGAGGGCGGCGATGGCTCGTCGCCCCTAAACGGAGAATTCAAGACATGCCCACCTTCAAATACGTGGCGCAAGATCAGGGCGGCAAAAAGGTCACACAAACCATCGAAGGCGGCAGCCGCGAGGAAGTAGTGGCTAACCTGCGCGGGCAAAATCTGCGCATCGTTTCGATCACCGAGGTGGGTGGTGGCGCTAAAGCCGCGGGCAAGGGCTGGAATCTCAATATCGGCGGCGGAAAGCCCCGGATCAGCGGCGAAGGCCTGGTGATTTTTACGCGCCAGTTTTCGACGATGATCAGCGCCGGTATCCCGGTCTTGGAGTGTTTGGACATCCTTGAGGAACAGGCCGAGGATCCGGGCTTTAAGAACGTGGTGGGCACGATCATCGATGACGTGCGCGGCGGTTCGGACCTTTCGGCCGCGCTTGCACGGCACCCCGGCGTCTTCACTCGTATTTACATTAACATGATCAAAGCGGGCGAGGCGTCCGGTCAGCTCGACACCATCTTGCAGCGCCTGGCCGACTACATGGAATCGGTCGAACAGTTGAAGCGTAAAATTCAAGGCGCCATGACCTATCCGGTCGTCTCGCTGGTCATGATTTTGGGCATTACCACCTTCCTGCTCGTGTTCATCATTCCGAAGTTCCAGGAGATTTTCAAAACGCTGAACGTAGACCTGCCGACTCCGACCGTCATCGTGCTCGCCATTTCCCACGCCATGCAGAACTATTTCATCCATTTGGCCATGATGATGACGGGATTGTTTCTGGTGATCAAATGGTACAAATCGACGGACAGCGGCGGGTACGTGTGGGACCGTATGATGCTGAAAATGCCCGTCTTCGGCCAATTGTTCCAGAAGATCGCGCTCTCGCGCTTCTCCAAGACTTTTTCGACGCTGCTCAAGTCCGGCGTGCCGATCCTGGGCGCACTGGAGATCGTGGCCGCGACGGCCGGCAATCGAGTGGTGGAAGAGGCCGTGAATAACGCTCGCGAAGCGATTCGCCAAGGCGATCCATTGGCAAGACCGCTGGGCGAATCTCCGGTGTTTCCGCCGATGGTCGTGCGCATGGTGGCGATCGGCGAAAAGTCCGGCGCGCTCGAGCAGTTGCTCGAGAAGATTTCGGAATTTTACGACCAGCAGGTGGAAGCGACCGTCGAGCAGCTCACCGCGCTGATCGAGCCGCTGATGATCGGCGTGATGGGCCTGATCGTGGGTGGTATCGTGCTCTCCGTGTTCCTGCCGATCTTCAAGATCCAGGAGGCGCTGCGCAAGAAGTAGCCGCAACGGTCCGTTCCCGCCGCGTCCGGGGCCGGCTCCCGGGCGCGGGGAGAACCGGCAGCCCGCGTCCCTTCGTATTTCAACGGAGCGCCCAGCAGACGGGTTCGCCCCTTAATTGAGCATTCCAGGCTCTACCCTACGGATGAGGAGTGGTCGTGTTTGAAATGGAGCCGTTGGTCGAGAGCCATCAGCGTACGTTGCGCGGCAACCGCGTATTGATTTCGCTGCGCCTGCTCTTTGCCACGCTCGCTTTGATCGTTCTGTTGCTCCAGGAATCCCTCTCCGTGGGGGCCTCCCTTCGCGAAGGCGTGCGATTGCCCGATCCCGAAGGCGAAGTGAACGCACTGGCTTACGCGCCATCGGGAACGTTGCTGGCATCGGGCGGCAGCGACGCCACGGTACGCATCTGGGACTTGGAATCGGGCAGCGAGAAGCTGGCCACGATCGAAGGGCATGCGAATATCGTTCGTGCGGTGGCTTTCAGCCCGGACGGCACGAAGCTGGCTTCCGGCAGCGCCGACGGCAAAGTGCGCATTCACGAAACCGCCACGGGCAAGTTCCTGGGATTGATTCCACACGAAGCGCAGGTTCACCACTTGGCTTGGTCGCCTGCGGGCGACCGCTTGGTGCTGGGCGGCGGAGACAAGGGCCTTCGGGTTTGGGAGGTGTCCGGAGAACAGCCGCGCGAGATTGCGCAGACTAAGGGCGAATCCGAAGGCAGACACACGGTGTTCGCCGCTTTCTTGCCCGGCGCGTCGCGCGTGATTTCGGTCGGCGCCGACGGGCACGTGCGAACCTGGAAGGCCGACACGCTCGAAGCGGAATCCGATATCGAAGCGCATCTGCGCCCGGTTCAGGCCGCGGCGATCTCCCCCGACGGCCGGTGGCTGGTGACCGGCGGGCTGATCATGAAACTGTGGGATCTCGAAAAGCTCGAGTTCGTACGCGCATGGGAAGCGCACGAGTTGCCCATCACCGCGCTTTCGTTCGCTTCCGACAGCGAGAGGTTTCTTTCGGCTTCCCGCGACCGCAAGTTGATGCTCTGGTCGGTGAAACAGAACCGTGAGCTCAAGGTATTCGCGGAACACACCGATTGGGTGCTGACGGCGGTGCTGGCCCCCGACGCCAGGACGGCCGCCACCGGAACAGGCGACCGCTTGATCCGCTTGTGGGATGTGGAAAGCGGCAAGACCCGCGCGGAGTTTCAAGGCCACCGCCCAACCCTGCGGGCGGCGTATACGCTGCCCAGCGCCAAGCGCGACGCGCTCACGGTGGATGTACCGCTGTATTTGAGGCCGGTCGGTCTGGTGGTCGTGATCGTGCTGTTCCTCACCATCTTCTATACGTGGGCGCTGCGGCGATCCGAATTGGCCGAAAAGCTTGCGCCGCTGCAAATTTTCGTGGACGTGGGCCTGGTCTCGGCGCTCGTGTATCACACCGGCGGAGTGGACAGCCCGTTCGTCACGCTGTACCTCGTCTCGGTGGTCTCGGCGGCGTTCGTGCTGTCTTGGCGCGGCGCAGTGCTGGTGGCCTGCCTGACGGCCACGCTCTTCAGCTTGCTCACACTCAGTTACGGGCTGGGTTTTATTCCCGAGTCATACCAGAGCACGGCCAGCGAGGCCCAGTTGCGTAAGTTCCGCGACCTGAGTCCCATACGCTACGTGTATCTGCTGCTGCTGCCGATCTGCGGCTTTTTCCTCGTGGCTTTCCTAAGCGGCTACCTCTCGCGCAGCCTGACCGTGGCGCGCTTGTTGCACTACGAAGTTCTGGAAGGCTTGGGTGAAGGGATTCTGGTGCTGAACCGCGAGCGCCAGGTGATTTACCACAATCACGAAATTATACGGTTGCTTGCGCTCACCGAGCGGCCCGTGAAAAAGTCCCTGAAGGACCTGCTGGGCGAACATGTGGACGCTCAGGCGCTGCGCGTGCTGGACGAAGCGACGACGCGGCGGGTCGAAGTCGCCAACCGCCGTCCCGATGGGATCATCCTGCCGTTCGAGGTGAAGCTGAAACCATTCTCCGAGCCGGGCCAGCCGCCGCATGCCATCATCGTGGTGGTGCATGACATCACCGCCGAGAAGAAAATGGAGGAGTTCTTCAAGCATAAAGAGCGCATCGAAGCGATGGGCCAGATTTCCGCGAGCATCGCGCACGAGATACGGAATCCGCTGGCTTCAATCCGTGGCGCGGTGCAGGAAATCGCGCGGTCGGTGGAGATTCCCGAGAACAAAAAAATCCTCGTCGAGATCGTACTTTCCGAATCCGACCGGCTCGACCAGATCATTACCGATTTCCTGAAGTACGCGCGCATGCGCGGTCCGCGTCTCCAGAACGTCGAGATTACCGAACTGTTGCGGAATCTGCGCCTGATGCTGGTCTCGCGCGCCGAGGCCAAGGATATGCAGATTTCGCTGGAAGCCGGAGAGGAGATCGATCCGTTCCTGGCCGATCCGGAGCAGTTGCGGCAGATTTTCCTCAACTTCGGCGTCAACGCGATGCAGGCGCTGGAAGGCCGGCCGGACGCAAAACTCGTCTTTAAGGTGCGCGCGATGCCGCTGTACCAAGTGCAGGGATTGGAATCCAAAGCCGTCGAAAACCGGCTTAACCGGCCCGGTGTGCTGATTGAGATCACCGACAACGGTCCGGGCATTCCCGAAGATGTTCAAGCCCAGATATTCGAGCCTTTCTTCACCACCAAGCCCAGCGGAACCGGATTGGGGTTGGCCATCGCCGACCGAATCGTTCAGGGCCACGAAGGTCTGATCTCGTTCAAGAGCACGGAGGGTCAGGGTACGAGCTTCAAAATCTGGCTGCCTTCAGATCTGCAACCGGAAGCCGGTGAAGATCTTCGCAAGCCCGTGGCGGAGCGGTCGAAGGCATGAGCACCGCCAACGCCACGCCTCCGGCTCAGATGGGCGCTCCATCCAAAGCGCTGCGCCGCATCCTCGTCGTTGACGACGAGCCCGGCATGCAGCGCCTGATGCGCGTGATCCTGGAAGGTGAAGGGTACACGGTCCTCGTCACAGACGACGGGCACGAAGCGCTGCGATTGGTGGAGGAAAACGCGTTCGACTTGGTTATCCAGGATCTGCGCATGCCCAAGATGGACGGGCTTACGTTCCTGCGGCTGCTTAAAGAAAAGCGCCCCGAAACGCTTTCCATCGTGGTCACGGCCTTCGGCACGTGGGAGACCGCGGTCGAGGCGATGCGGCTGGGCGCGTACACGCACCTGACCAAACCGTTCGACACCGAGGAATTCCGGCAGCTTGTCGCGCGCGCGCTGGAACGGCGTGAGCTTGCGGAACAAGGTTCGGCCCGCGAACACTTCCCGCTGCTGGATCTGGTAGGCAACAGCGCAGCGATGAACGCCGTGGTGCAGATGGTCAAACGCATCGCGCCGACCGATACGACGGTGTTGATCACGGGCGAAAGCGGCACCGGCAAGGAACTCATCGCGCGCGGGATTCATTACAATTCGCTGCGCGCGAAGGGGCCTTTCGTGCCCGTCAACTGCGGAGCGTTTACCGAAACGCTACTCGAGTCGGAACTGTTCGGGCACGTGAAGGGCGCGTTCACCAACGCCATCGCCGACCGCAAGGGCGTATTCGAGTCCGCCGACCGCGGCACGCTTTTCCTCGACGAAGTGGGCGAAATGAGCCTGCTGATGCAGGTGAAGCTGTTGCGCGTGCTGGAATCCCACACCTTTAAGCCGGTGGGCGGCAGCCGCGAAACGAAATCCGACGTGCGCATCATCGCCGCGACCAACCGGGTGCTGGCGCAGATGTGCGCGGAGGGCGACTTCCGCGAAGATCTATTCCACCGCTTGAACGTAATTCCCATCGCGTTGCCGCCGCTCCGCGAGCGCCCCGAAGACGTGCCCATGCTGGCGGGGCATTTCCTGGCCCGTTACGGCAAGCGCATGGGCAAATCGGTACGCACCATCGAAGAAGCCGCGATGAAGCGCCTAATCGCCTACCACTGGCCCGGCAACGTGCGCGAGTTGGAGAACACGATCGAGCGCGCGGTGGCGCTCTCGATATCCGATCGAATTACGATCGGCGAATTGGTGGGCCCGATGGCGCCGGGAGCCGGCAGCGGGATGGGGGCAAGCTCCGCGCAACTCGCCAGCGGCTACGCCATTCCGGCGGTGCGCAAAGGCGAATCGGCGTTGATGACGCCGACACCCAGTTCGCGGCGGCTGCCGGTGACGCCCATGGGTGTGTTTCCGGTCGCCGGAATGCCGCAGGCCGAAAGCGCGCAGCTTCTGCCGGACGCGGGGATGGACCTCGAACGTTTCTTGCTGGAAACGGAGCGCGCCTACATCATTCAGGCCTTGGAACGCACGGGCTGGAATATGACGGAGGCCGCTAAACTGCTGGGCATGACCTTCCGATCGATCCGTTACCGGGTCGCCAAGCTGAATATCGAGAGGCCGCCCCGATGAGCCGTGTTCAGGAGGCGGCATGGCTGCGTCTGTGCGTATGCATCGCATGGATGGCAGCAGGTTCGGCGTTGGCCGAGCAGATTGTGCCGGAGCAGCGGCCGCCGCATGCGCCAGCTCAGGCCGGACCTCCGCGCTACCGCTGGCTGCCGAAAACGGTGTACCGCTTTCAGTACGAAAAGCGCATCGAGATCAAGCAGGAAACGCCGGGTCTGGAGCCGCTGATCCGGGTGACCGAGATGCAAGGCGTGCTGGTCTTTAAGACCGAAGAAGTCGAATCCGACGGCACGGCGAATGCCGAAATGGCGTTGGAAAGCGTGCGTCTTACGCTGCCTCCGTACCGGCGCTACGACGACGACGTGAGCAAAGTGCGGGAAGACGCGGAGCGCGGCGAACTGCTGGCGCGCGTGATCGAAGAGACGTTTCGCGAATTGTCCTGGAAAGTGCGCCTCGACGGCATGGGCCGCGTGGACGTTCGCTCGCGGCAGCCCGAACACCTGACCGACGCGTTGCATCGCCTGCAGCGCACGCTCGCCGTACCGCGAAAGTCCGTGCAGCAGTTGGATGACGCGTTGCAAAAGGACTTCGGCCTGAAGCCCGGAAGCGTGGATGCCGAACTGCTGCCGGCCTTTGAGCAACCGCCCGCGCCGGGCGAGTCATCGGAGTTGGAGCGCTTACGGCTGGTCAGGCGAGTGAGCGTGGAAGGCGAGCAGGGGCAGGGACGGTTGAAGCTGGGTTTGAAGCGCGAAGTGCGCTCAACCGAGCCGGTCAAGCTGGATGGGCTCAACGATCGCGCGGGGAGTCTCACCTTGCGCCCCGGAACGGTTGAGATGCTGGAAGGGCGCGCGCTCTTCGATATGGAGACGGGCATGCTCGACGAAGCCGTGGAACGGTACCTGAGCTCGGTGGAATGTTCGAATCGCGAGCGCAAGATGATGCAGGAGTTGAACGTAACCTACCGCCTCAAGCGACTTGCGCCGGCATTGCGCGGCTCTGCTTCGACCGACAACCCGTGAGGAACACCAGCATGTCCACAACCGGACCGCGCAGCGATTTGATGATTTCCATATCCGGGGTGCGCGGCATCGTGGGCCGGAGCCTCACCCCGGAACTCGTGGCGCGGCTGGGCCAGGCCTTCGGCACTTACCTCTGCTCGGGCCGTGTGGTGGTAGGGCGCGATACGCGCGTGTCGGGGGAGATGGTCAAGCATGCGGTGCTGGGCGGATTGATCAGCGCCGGTTGCCAAGTGCTCGATATCGGCGTCGTCGCCACGCCCACCGCCACGCTGATGATTGAGGATCTCAAGGCCGACGGCGGGATCGTGATTTCGGCGAGCCACAACCCCGTGGAGTGGAATGCGCTCAAGTTTTTCCGGGCCGATGGCATTTACCTGAACGCAGACGAAGGCCGCGATCTGCTCAACATTTACTACAGCGGCGACTACGTTACCAAGCCTTGGGACGGGTTGCGCACGGTTGAACTGGTACCCGACGCCGAGACGCACCACGTCGAGAAAGTGCTTTCGATTCTGGATGTGGAAAAGATCAAAGCTCGCAAGTTCAAGGTCGCGCTGGATTGCTGTAATGGGGCGGGAGTGGGGGTGAGCTTGCGGCTGCTGCGCAGTCTGGGCTGCCAGGTGGAACCGATTCACTGCACGCCCGATGGGTTGTTCCCGCACACGCCCGAGCCAAACTTCGACAACCTTCAGGACCTGTGCCGCTTTACGCGCGAACGCGGGGCCGATATCGGTTTCGCGGCCGATCCCGACGCCGACCGAGTCGCGGTGGTCAGCGATCAGGGCGCGTTTTTGGGCGAGGAGCTGAGTCTCGCGCTGGCCATGCAATACGTCCTCGGCAAGCGCGGCGGCAAGGATGGTCTGGTGGTGATCAACATGTCAACCAGCCGAGTGAGCGAGGACGTGGCGCGAGCGGCCGGGGCGCGGGTCGAACGCACCGCGGTGGGCGAAGTAAACGTGGCCGAGCACATGAAGCACGAAGGCGCGGTCTTTGGCGGCGAAGGCAACGGCGGAGTGATGGATCCCCAGATTCACTGCGGCCGCGATGCGATCGTGGGCATGGGGTTGATCCTCGAACATCTGGCCGACAGCGGAAAGACGATTTCCGAACTGGCCGCCAAGCTGCCGAAGTGGCATATGGTCAAGAGCCGCATCGAGATACCCGCCGCGCGCAGCCGCGAACTGCTGCGCAGGCTGAAGGCCGAGGGCCATGACGCCGAGGTTAATACCGAGGACGGCCTGCGCCTGGACTGGTCCGACCGCTGGGTGCATCTGCGTGCGAGCAATACCGAGCCGGTGATGCGCGTGATCGCCGAAGCGCGCAACGAAACGGAAGCACAAGCTTTGGTGGATAAGTATTCCAGCCGGATCAAAGAATTGGCGGGCGGCTAACATTCCGCCTTGCTGTGCCCTTTTAAGGAGAGCTGTCCATGTCCGAGACCCCGCCTGCCGCACCGGCTCCTGCGCCTCAAGCCGATGGCAGCTTGAAAGAAGACGAGAAGAACTGGGGGATGCTGGCGCATATGCTTTCGCTCACGCAATGGGTAGGCGTTCCATTTGGCTTCTGGATAGGACCTTTGGTGGCTTATTTGGTTAAGAAGGATGAATCTAAGTTTGTACGCTTTCACGCGATCCAAGCATTGGGATTCAATTTGGCCGTATTCCTGGTGCTGGTTGTCATTTCCGTCCCCATTGGCGTGCTAACATTCCTTTCTATGGGCTTGTTTTGGCTTGTGGCAATTCCTCTTTATATGCTCATCATCTTTGGTTGGATCGGTTACGTCATCATGATCGGCATCAAAGCCAGCAAAGGCGAAGACGCGCGCTACTACTACGTGGGCGACTGGGCATACAAAAAGGTCTACGAAGAAGACTGGAAGCCGATTTAGCCCATGTGCGGAATCGTCGGCTACACCGGGCCCGGGCTTGCGGTGCCGTTTGTCTTGAGCGGCCTGCAACGGCTTGAGTATCGCGGCTACGACAGCGCAGGGATCGCCACGCAAGCCGGCGGGCGCATCGACATCACTCGAGTCGTGGGACGCGTGGCCGACCTGCAAACCCGCCTCGGCAATGCCGGAGCGGATGCGCACACCGCCATTGGGCATACGCGCTGGGCTACGCACGGGCGGCCGACCGTGGCCAACGCGCACCCGCACCTCAGTTCCGACGGCCGCATCGCGCTGGTTCACAACGGCATCATCGAAAATTACACCGCGCTTCGGCAAGAGCTGGAAGCGGGCGGATTCCGTTTCTTGAGCGAGACCGATACCGAAGCAGCGGCGAATCTGGTGGCCTCGTTGTATCGCGGCCAACTGGTGGCGGCCGTCGAAGCGGCCATCGCGCGCATCGAGGGTTCGTTCGCTTTTGCCGTGCTGGCCGTCCAGGAACCGGGGCTGATCGTCGGCGCGCGGCGCGGTTCGCCGCTGGCCGTGGGCCTGGGCGCCGAGCGCAAGGAATTCTTCCTGGCCAGCGACGCGGTGCCCATCGTCGAGCACACCCGGAGCGTGGTGTACCTGGACGACGATCAAGTCGTCGCGCTGGCGCCGGGGCGGTTCGAACTGCGCGCCAAAGGCAAACCGGTCGAGCCGCGCGTGCAGGAGATTCGCTGGGACGTGGCCGACGTGGAACGCGGCGGCTATGCGCATTTCATGCTTAAGGAAATTCACGAACAGCCCGGCGCGCTGCGCCGGCTGGCCGCGAAGCTGATCGCCGATGCCGGCGTCGAAGGCCGTCCGGGTACCTATCCGCGCTTCGATTTGCCGGACCTGAAGCTCGACGGCGGCGCCCTGCGGGGCGTCTCGCGTATCGTCATGGTGGGGCAGGGGACGGCCCTTCACGCCGCGATGGTCGGGCGGAATATGATCGAACGCACCGC
The DNA here is from genome assembly GCA_015075375.1 of Planctomycetota bacterium. Classification (GTDB taxonomy): domain Bacteria; phylum Planctomycetota; class SZUA-567; order H5-PLA8; family H5-PLA8; genus H5-PLA8. The sequence goes on from JABTUM010000002.1 coordinate 464,117, forward strand.
ACGGATTCCCGTGCAGGTCGAGTACGGCAGCGATTTCCGCTATCGCGATCCGGTGCTGGATCCCAGCGTACTGGTGCTGGCCGTTTCGCAGTCCGGCGAGACCGCCGATACGCTCGGCGCTATACGCGTGGCTCGCGAAGCCGGCTGCAAGACCGTGGCCGTCCTGAACGTTCAAGGCAGCACCTTGGCGCGGGAGAGCGACGGCACGATCTACATGCATGTCGGTCCCGAGATCGGTGTCGCATCGACCAAGGCATTCACGGGGCAGCTCGCGGCGCTCTACGTCTTCGCGATTCACTTGGGCATCCTGCGCGGACGGCTCGACCCGTCCGAGGCAAGGCGGCGCGTGCAGGATATCCTGCAGGTGCCCGTGCGCGTCGAGGAGACGCTGGCCTACGCGGAGCGGATCGAGGCCGTCGCGTTGAAGTATAAGGACGCCACGAACGCGCTGTATTTGGGGCGCGGCACCGGCTACCCGCTGGCTCTCGAGGGGGCGCTGAAACTCAAGGAAGTCAGCTACATCCACGCCGAAGGGTACGACGCCGCCGAGATGAAGCACGGCCCCATTGCCCTGATCGACGAGCGCATGCCGGTGGTGATCCTCGCCCTGCGCGGCCGGCGCTACGAAAAGATCGTCAGCAACATTCAGGAAGTGAAAGCCCGCGGCGGGCGCGTCATCGCCATCGCCAGCCACGACGATGCGGAGATCGGGCATTACGTCGACGACGTGATTCCCGTGCACGACGACCGCGGCATCATGAACTCGATCGTCTGCACCATTCCGCTGCAGCTCATGGCCTACCACATGGCCGTGGCGCGCGGCTGCGACGTGGATAAGCCTAGAAACCTGGCCAAGAGCGTGACCGTCGAATAGCCGGCGTGCGCGCGGAAGTCTGCGGATGGGGGCTGACAGCGGCCTAAATTAAGCTAAGATGAAGTTTCGTTTGCCTAATGTTGGATCGGATAAGGAACCACCGGCGGCATGAGCGCACCTTCGGGTCGGGCGACCGACACGCTGATTCAGTTGCACGGAATCACCAAAGAATTCCGCTCCGGCCCCGTCACGGTGCACGCGGTCGAACACGCTTCGCTTTCCCTCAAGCGCGGTGATTTCGTGCTGCTCCAAGGGCCTTCCGGCAGCGGCAAAACCACCCTGCTTTCGATCATGGGCCTGCTGATGAAGCCTACCCGCGGGCGCGTATGGCTCGGTGGGCAGGACGTCACCAACATGGGCGAAGATCAGTTGCCCGGCCTGCGTTTGAAACACATCGGCTTCATTTTTCAGTCGTACAATCTTTTCCCGGCGCTCACCGCGGTTCAGAACGTGACCCTGGCGCTGAGGTTAAAAGGGTACGGGTACGTGCAGCGCAACCGCGAAGCGAAAGAGATTCTCGCGCGCGTAGGTCTTGCCGACTGCATGAACCGCAAGCCCGACCAGCTTTCCGGCGGGCAGCGCCAGCGCGTCTGCATCGCGCGCGCGATGGCCGGAAACAGCGACGTCATATTGGCCGACGAGCCCACGGCGGCGCTCGATACGGCAACCGGACTGCAGATCATGGCGCTATTACGCGACGAAGTAATGCAGGGGCGCAAAGCCGCGCTGGTGGTGACCCACGACCCGCGCCTCGAACGCTTTGCCACGCGCGTCGATCATATTGTCGATGGGAAGCTTAACGTAGCCTCGCCGCTGGAGCAGAGCGATACGGTGGTGCTGCCTTCGCCATCCGGCGTGGAACTCGAAACGGCGCCGAAAGTGCCGGTCGCCGGCGACTGACGCGCGCCCACCCGGCTACGGAATGACGACCAGTCCGCCCTGCGGCAGCCAATCGTACAGTTCTTCGACCTCCGCGTTGCGCATCCGCACGCACCCTTTGCTTTCACGTCCGGGTACGCTTTCCGGAATCGCGGTGCCGTGCACGCCGATCCCGGCGCCCTTGCCGCCGTGCTCGTCGCGGTCGAAGCCCAGCCAGCGCGTGCCGAGGATATTCTCCGGATGCCCGAAGGGGATGCGTTGCCCGCCGTAGTACCAGTCGGGGTTCACCAGCTTGGTACGCACGGTGAAAGCGCCCGACGGCGTCTTATCGTCCGGTCCGATGCCCACCGGCCATTGCTTCAGGTAAGCTCCGTCGACGAGCAGCGTGGCGGTCAGGCGCCAGCGGTCCACGTGCAAGGACACCCGCCCCGGAAGCACTTTGAGGGTCTGGCCGACGCGTAGAAACGCATTGCGTTCCAGCCGGTTGAGGCGCGCCAGCGCGCCGATGCTGACGCCGTGGCGCTTGGCGATGGCGTAGAGCGACTGGCCGGGCTCGACCGCGTGCATCGTCGCGCGAGGCTGCTCGGTCAGGTGTGCGCGGCCGGGATTGAGCACGATGCGGTCGGTAAGCGCTTCCAGGCGCTGGCGGCAGAGCTCTTCGTGGGAACGTTCCAGGGTTTGCGCGAGAAACGCCTTCTGATAGTACGCGCGCGCCATTTCTTCGGCATACGGCTTCGGATCGGTTCCGCCCGGCGCGTTCACCGTGGCGTGCCCGTCTTCTACCGCTTGAGCGTACGCCAGCGCTGCGCGCGCCATGCCCCAGCTCGCCGATGCATCGGCGGCCAGGACGGCCAGCGCGTCGGAGGCGATCAGTTCGGGTTGTCCGCCGGCCGCGCAGAGCGCCAGACCGAATTGCGCGTCGGAGCGCGTGCCCGCATCTTGCGCGTCGCGCTGAGCGGCCGCAAAAGCCAGCCGCGCGTCGTTGAAGCGTCTCAAATCGAGCAGCGCGCGCGCCTGGATCAAGCGTCCGGCAGCGCCGAGGTGCGCGTCGTGTTGCTGGGCCCAAGCCAACGCATCGCCGGCGCGCGCCTGATCCAGCAATTGCATCCCTTGCGCCAGCGGCCCGCGCCAGCGCACGATCGACGCCGCACCGCGAGTGGCGGAAGGCTGTACCTCAGTCGACGGATCGGTGCCGCGCGGCGGCACGATGGGCCCGCCCGGCGGCAAAGGGCCGGCCGATTCCGGATGCCCCGCAACCTGCAGGAGCGAAGGCCCTGCGGGCAACGCGGGCATCGGGACCGGCGGCGCGGAAGGCACAACGGCCACCGACGGTTCGGCCGGAGTTGGGCGCTGCGGTGCCGCAGGTCCTCCCAGCACCACCACGCCCAGCACCACGATTCCGAGCGCCGCGAAGCCCAGCGCCGTGTATTCCAAGGCGCGCTGCCGCCGTTTTTCCGGTGTCGACCAAGCCATGACGCACCCCTCCCCGGGCATTAGGCATACCGAGTCCCGTTCGGTATCGGCTGAAGGAGGGGAGGGAGTGAAGGCAATATAAGGAGCGTGAATGAGTTCTCTGGTCTTAGGTGGCGAGCCAGAAATAGAAGGCATGAAGCATGAACTGAAACGCAATAATCAAGGCGCCTGTAGCCAACTCCATAGCCAGAGTACCTTCCTGTCGCTTTCGATAAATCCATTCTAGTGAATGCGCGGTAACCGTAAGTACGACCAGTCCTACATAGGCATTGATGGCGATGGCCCAACCGGCCGGGATGCTTGTGAGCGAAGAACTAGATTCATAATGAAGCGGTAGCCCACGGGCCGTGTATTCCTCGTACTGAATCGATAGGCTGTTTAAGAAGAATAAGCACCCAGCGGTAAACAAGAGAATAATGCATGTACTGAGACGCAATTGGAATGGCGGCTTGTTCGCCAGCTTTGTGGGCGAAATGGACCTAAATTTGGAGCTTCCAGAAGGTTCGCAAGCCATACCTCGCTATTCAAACGAAAAACCTAAGTCTTTTGCCCCCATTGGCGCGGCCTAAAAGATGGCGTATATTGACCTCGGCGTATGTGGCGGTCTATCCCGCCGCTCGCCCCGCGTCCCCATAGCTCAACCGGACAGAGCAGCGGATTTCTAATCCGCAGGTTGGAGGTTCGAGTCCTCCTGGGGACGCCAGCTCCTCACGACCCGGCTTGGGCGGCGGCTGGTTGAAACCGGAGCGAAACGCTGTGGCCGACGGCCCGTCCTTTGCCCCGCTGGATCCGCGCAACGGGTATGTACCCCCTCGTTACCTCCTGCACCGACTCACCGAAGATTCCCCGCGTGGCTGGTCGCGCGTGCCGCCGGTCATGCTTCTGACGGACCTGATGGGCGAGGAGGTTCCTGAGGCCGCGCCTTCCATCCGGCTGGCTTGGAATGCAACCGGCCTCTATCTACATGCCGCCTCGCCGGCGCCGCCGTGCCGCACGGTCGCCGAATGGACGCCCGAGCACCCGAAATTCTGGATGCAGGATCATGTGGATCTGCGTGTAGGCCGGCCGGGGCAGAGCGATTGGCAGTGCATCGTCAGCGCCGGCGGGCGCGTGTGGGACAGCTTGGGACTCTGGAAAAAGTGCGCGTCCTTATCCGCAAGCGCCGAAGCGGCGGCTCATGGCTGGACGGTACGTGCGTACGTGGCGTGGCCGGATCTGGGGCTCGCTCCATGGTCGCCGGGAACGGTCGGGCGCGGACAGGTTGCGCATATGCGCTGGCCGGTTCCCGGGCACGAGATCCTGGCGCTGGCCGCCACCGAATTGGGTTTTGGCCAGACCGAACGCATGGCCGAGCTGGTTTGCGTGGAGCCCCAAGCCGCCTGGATCGAGCGGTTACGGATGCTCAAGCCACAGGCCATTCGCCCTTGGGTTTTGCCGGTGGGTTCGGCACGCTACGAAGCCGAACTGAACGGCGAGGCCGCCGTATTACGCGGCGCGGCGCTCCTGCTTCGGACGGGCGCAGCCACGAGCGAGCATCGCGTCGAAGATCGCGGTGGACGCTTCTTGGCCGAATTCGATGGAATGCTTCGGCGGCCGGTATACTCCGAATGGTCCTTCGCGCTGCGGGATTCCGCGGGCCGCGAGTACGAGTTGGGCTCGTGCGTTTTGCGGGCCGGCGTGCCGAGCGTGAACGCTGCCGAGCTGAAGCCGCATCCGCGGTTGTTGTACGATGCGGACGCACTGAAGCGCTTTCCGCTTGCGCGTGAGCATCCGTTCAGCGCCGAGTTCCAGGATGCTTCGCGCGAGTTGCTGGCGCATGGCGCGCCTGCTGTGCCGAATACAGGTGCACGGGATCCCGCGACGTTTGATTTGAAGCCGGAAGACGGGAACTGGTTTCGCATCTGCAAGGAGTCGCTGCTGGGCGCGGGCGCTTCCGGAAGCCGCCCGGCGCCGGCGCGCATTTGGGGGCTGCTCGGTGCGCCGGCTCAAGCCGCCGCCGCGGGCGTCGTACAAGCCGTGAAGCCCACGCCGGAGCAACTGACGCCGCTCTTAAGCGCGTTCAACGCGTTGTTGCGGCGCGGAGACCTCTTCGACCGTGAAGCCTTCGCCGACGCGCGACTTCCGGCGGCGGCGGACGAGTTGCTGCGCCAAGCCGGGCGCCATCCGCTGGAGCCGTTCGAACTCGCGCGGCTCAACCGAATGCTTCTGAAGAGCGTGATCGAATGCCTGCATGTCTTCGGGGCCGATGCCGCCGGCATGCCTGCGCGGCACTTCGAACTCTGGCTTCACGATCGCGATCCCGCGCGCCTGGAACGGGCCACGGCGTGGGCGCGGCACGCGGCCGAGGTGTATTTGCCGGAGCCGCATACGCATCTGCACGAAGGCATGCAAGCGGGCCATCTGGCTCTGGCGTACGATGCTTGGCGTGGGATGTTAAGCGAAGAGCAGCGCGCGGTATGGCGGCGGCTGGCCGATATATTCCTGCACCAGTTTATCGAGACGTCACGCGCTCGCGCATGGACTGTGACGTGCGTGCCCAACGCCAACCCGGTGGGCAACGGCGGATGCGGTTTGCTCGCGCTGGCGCTCTTGGGTGAACACGATCTGGCGGAAGAAGCACTCTACCGGGCGCGCCGGCACATTCGTATTTTTCTCGATTATTGCAGCGGCCCGGACGGCGGAAACACCGAAGGGGTCCAGTACTGGCAATACGGGACCGAGAACGCGCTGCGGTTCGCGTTGGGGCTGGAAAAGGCCTTGGGCTCCGCCGACGGCTTTTTCGAGCACCCGGCCTTCACGAAGGCCATGAACAACATCCGCGTCAGCCTTTGCAACGACGGCTGCCTGCACGGCATGAACGATACGATCCCTATGCCGCTGGGTATGGCGTTGGCTTGGTTCAGTGCGCGCCGCTACGGCGATCGCTTCGGCGCATGGTACGGCGATCACGCGATGCGAACCTATCGGCGCTTGCAGCAGGCCGGCCGCGCTACGCCTTACAGGCCCGCCGCGGCGTGGGAATGGCTGCTGCGGCCGGACGGTCCGGAAGTCACCGATGCGGATCAGCCGCCGCTGCCGGTCTGCCTCGTGTTGAAGGACATCCAGTACGGTCTCGTGCGTTCTTCGCCGAATTGGCAGGCCGAGTTCACGGCGGGCCTGAAGGGCGCGCGCCCGCCCTTTACGCATCACCACCAGCACGACGCGGGCGCGATTGCGGTGGAGTACCAAGGCGAGCGGTTGTTGATCGATCCCGGGTACTACAAGCCGCAGCCCTCCGATCACAGCCTGCCACTCATCGACGGCCGCGGTCCCGGAGCGAACGGTGAATACGCGGCCGAGATTTACCATGCTGCGGAGGGAAGCGATTGGCGTTACCTGGCGGTTGATGCGACGCGCGCGTACGGATCCGCGGCGAGGCGCGTGCGCCGGCATCTGGTTCTGTTCTGCGGCTGGGGTGTGGCGATAGTGGACGATCTGGCCGGCGCACTCGGCGCGCCGGGACGCGTTTGTGCGCAGGTTCAAGCCGGCGGCGCCACCGAAGCCTTGGGTCCGTCGGCCTTCAGCATTCGCGGCGCTCAAGCCGCCCTGCGCGTGGACCTCCTGGGTCCGAGCGGCGTCTTGCGGCTGCTTCCAGAACGCTCCTTACACGATACGCATTGGGGCTATCATTTCGCGGCCTGCCGGCTGTTTCCGGTACATTTTGATTACGCGGCCTCCGCCGGACCGCTTTTAACCTTGCTGCGAGACGGCTCTGCATCGGAGCCGCCAGCGATTCGGATCGAAGGCGGGGTATTACGCGTAACTCAGGCTGGCCGCGCACGCGAAGTCCGATTGGCGGGGCTTTAGTTTCTGCGGGCCGTTTGCGTGTGGCGCAGACTTCCGTAATTCGTTGCTAACCGACCCGTAGATAAGGCTTTACATCTTTCTAGGGTGGCGCTTGCCTTTTCCTGTCTTAAGTTGAGGATCTCGCGGCACTTGCCTGGTAGTTCGGCTATTCGTCATGGGGCAGGTGCTACAGGTTCAGGAGTTGGGCATGGGCGGTTCGATGGCCGAAGCGACGGCGACGACGGTTCCGGCCCCGGTTACGGAGCCGGAAGCGCCGCCCCAAGCCGAATTATGGGGAGCGCAGGGCCGCGCGCCGTGGTGGGCGAACCTCCATTTTGTCGTCTCGTGGCTGGCCGGATTGATGGCATTCATTTTAGGTACGGTGGCCGGCGGGATGGCGATGGCGACGGCCAATCCGGGGGTCTTCGCGTTTGCCGGCACGGCTTTCTGGTGCGGGATCTGCTGGATGGCCGCGGCGAATCGGCTGCGTAAGGACTTACGCTGGCCGCTGGTCTGGGTGCTCGCATCGGCGGTCTGGCTGGGCATCCTGGCCATGCGCGGTTTTCAGGATCTGGAAAGCTTTCACGCGCTGCTCGAAGAATCCCAGCCGAACGTAATCACCGCGCTGCGGTACTTCGCGGTACTGGGAGCGGGGTTGGTTTTCGGCTGCGCCTTACGCTTGGCGCGCAAAGAGACGCATATCACGGACGGGCGGCGCCCCAACAAGAGCTGGTTGGCGGCAGGCGCGGCCGGATTCGCGGTCTTGCTTGGATTGCCCTGGGTGCTGCCCAGCCGCTGGCACGCCGCCGCGGAACGCGAGGTCACGCAGCTCCTTGGCCGGCATCCGGCCATGAACGAACCCAAAGTGATGCTGGGCGCGTACATGACGCCGCTCTTCGGGGAAGTCTTCCGGGCGCATCATGTGGGGCTGGTGAGCCAGGAAGATATCGCAGCCGCGTGCCATGCCGAGGTGGATGCGGCTCTGGCGTCCGGAGCCAAGGTGGTTTTCTTCCGGGCGACGCAGGTTGGAGATACACCGGACGAAGTGGATACGAAGCTGCTGGTCGACTTGGCGGAGAAGGTGCGACAGAAGGACGCGGCGGTGGTCCTGATCGATGTCCCGCCCGCGCACCGCGGGGCCGACCTCGAGCAGCCGTGGAAGACCTTTCTCAGCCGCCATTTCCGGCGCATCGAACGGCTGGACCGGCAGGTCAAACCGGACGCCTACATGATCACCTCCGCGATTTACGGTTACCACCGCATGGGCGAAATCGTGGGTACGTATGCGGTCAAGTTCCATCACACGGCTTGGGAAGAGCATCTGGTGCAGATGGCCACCGAACTAAAGCGCACCCGGCCCGAGCGCCTGGTCGGGGTGGGATTGCAAACTTGGATTCCGGAAGATACCGAGCAATTCATGCGCATGCTGGGCAAGGACGAGATCGATATCATCGGCGTGAGCTGCTTCGATACCGCGTCGCAGGCGTCGATCGAACGGCAGATCCTCTCGCACGGGCATCCGGAGCAGTACGGCCAGCGCCTCTGGCTCTACGGGACCGCTTACGGGCATCCGGTGGGGGGCGACCGCACGCCCGAACTGGAAGCGAAGTGGGCGGATGCGATGGTCGGCTGGGCGCAGAGAAACAGCGTGGACGCGGTGGGGTTGTCGGCTTGGGGCGGAAGTGTCCCCGGCGGCCACGCGCGCATGCTGGCGCAGGGCCAATTGGGCCGGCGCTGGGCCGAGGCCAACGGGAAGCTCTCGCCGCTGGGCGAGGCTTTTAAGGCCTTGAGTGATCAAGCCTCCCGAGGGTGGGGGGACGAGCGCCCGAAGTACGTGCTGCCCGATCGTTTGCCCAAGCCTAAGCTGGAACCCAAGACCGAGGATCCCGATTCGCCGGAACATCCCAAGCGTCCCGGCAAGAAGGACGAGCCGGCGGCGACTTCCTGAGGGCCCGCCGTGCTTTCCCCTCGCGCGGGAAGCGTGTACAATAGTCGCGTCTAACGGTTTCGGGCGGGTTCCCATTCGCATATGCGCAAGCTGATTCCAAGTTCCGATGGCGCGAAGCCCATCCCCGTGCGCAACGGGTTGACGGTCGGCAGCGAAGCGGACAACGGGCTGTGCCTGAGCGGTCCGAAGGTCCAGGACCGGCATGCCGTGTTCTCGATGGTCGGTCCCTATGTCTTTATCGAAGATCTCGATTCGGATCACGGCACGCTGGTGAACGGCAAGAAGATTCGCCGCACGAAGATTCAGAAGGGCGACAAGATCGAGATCGGCGGCCATGCGCTGACCTACGACGAAGACGATCAGCCGGAGCCCGAAGCGGCCAAGCCCGCCGCTTCGGCTACCAAAGCGCCCGCGGCCAAGCCCGCGGCTTCGGGGAAAGCCGCGCCGGCCGTCCAAGCGCCGGCGGGCGCCAAGCCATCTTCGGCGGTAAAGCCCGCGGGTCCGGCGAAATCCAGCGGCAATGTGAAGCCGGGGGCATCCAGCGCCCGGGCGCCCGCGGCTGGCGGTCCCAAGGCCTCGGGCAGTGCGGCGGTTCCGCCCAAAAACGCCACCAGCGGTCCGCAGCGCATCCGTCTGGCGGGCATGCCTCAGTCTTCGAATGCCGGTCCTGCACCGGGCGGTTCGGGCGTGCGCGACGCGACCGGTCGATTGTCCGTGTCCGGAAAGGGCGGGGCGGGTGGTTCGGCCGGTGGCCGCAAGCCATCCGAGCGCGGTATACAGCCGGCGGCGCGCATCAGCGACCGGCAGACCGCGATGCTCAGTTCCACACGCCTAAGCGCCGCGGCGGACGAGGCCGCACGCGCTTCGATCAGCGCACGCTCCGCGCCCGCGGACGCCGTTCCGTTTCGCAAAATGACCAAAATCGGGATCGCCGTGATGGCGCTCCTGGTCGTGGTGCCGCTCATCGTCGTGGTGGGCGTGCCGCAGTACAAACGCTGGCAGCAGGCCAACGACAAGCGAACCGAAGCCGAAAAAGAGCTCGAGGCCGCGCTGGAACGCATGCTGAACGAGCCGGTCAAGGATCCCGCCGATCTCAAGCTGGCGTACGATATCTTGCAGAAGCGCGTCAAGAAGTGGGACGATCTGGAAGAATTCATGGGGCCGCCGGCGCTGCGCTTTCAGGATAAAATCCGGCTCTGGGATTCCAAGCGCGGCTCTTTTTTCCAGGAAGGCATCGAGTTCCGCGCGTACTACGTCAAGAATCCCCTGCATGGCGGGTTCGACGAGAGCGCCAATATCCTGACCGTCCTGCTGTACGAAGAAGATGCGAACGAACGAGTCAATTTTCTCGGCACGCGGAATTACGCCAAAACGGACGCCGGACCCGTGGAGGTGGCGCCGGATCGTACCAGCCAGCCACCGCCGGAAAACCCGCCAACGCCGGAAGGAACGCCGGCTGAGGTTCCGCCAGGTGCGGAACCCGGCGCCGAACCGGCCCCCGCAACCGAACCGGCACCCGGAACGGAGCCTGCACCCGGAACGGAACCTGCACCCGGTACCGATCCAACCGCCGCTCCGAATCCCGACCCGGCTCCGGAAGGTACGCCTCCACCGCCCCCCTAAAGGCATCGGCAGGCCGCTAGAGTTTCGCTTCGACGCTCCGCACCTTTTCATCCATCGTTTGAGCGCGGTCGGTTCGGGTGCCGAATTTCAACGTGCTGGTGATGCGCGGGGCTCCTGCGGCGTGGACGGCTTCGTGGCAGCGCCGGATCGCATCGAAGACGGCTTCCCATTCTCCTTCAATATTCGTCCCGTAAGCGTGCAGCCGGGTGTTCAGTCCTGCATCCTTGAGAATCTTCTCGCAGATCGCGACATAGGGCGAGACGGAGACGCCTACGCCCAGCGGAACGAGACAGAAATCGGCGATCACCTTCATGGCGTTATCCTCCCAGGCGGTTCGGCTTGGAGTATAACGGAAGGACTCGGATGAGCGTCCACCAACCGGCGGAAGAGCCATGCCCGAATTGATCCTCGCAAGCACCTCCCCCTATCGGCGTGAATTGTTCACGCGGCTGGGGATTCCGTTTCGTTGCGAAGCGCCCGTGTGCGACGAAGAAGCCATCAAGAAGGAGGGCCACGCGCCGCGCGAACTGGCCGAACGGCTGGCCGCGCTGAAAGCCCAAAGCTTGGCCGGAAAGCACCCCGGGGCGATCCTGATCGGCTCCGATCAATTGGCCAGCGGTCCGGCGGGCATACTCGGCAAGCCCGGCACGCGCGCGGCGGCGCTCGCGCAACTGGAGGCCCTTAGCGGACGGACGCACGAATTGATCACGGCCTTGGCGGTTTGGCGAGACGGGCGGCTCTGGATGCATACCGATGTCGCGCGCTTGACCATGCGCGCGCTTACGCGAGCGGAGCTCGAACGTTACGTCGATGCCGATCGGCCTTTTGATTGCGCGGGGAGCTACCGCTTGGAAGCCCGCGGTATCGCGCTCTTTGAGCGAATCGACGCGGAGGACCATTCGGCCATCGTGGGCCTGCCCTTGATGGCGCTGGCGGGACAACTTCGAACGCTGGGGCTGGAAGTGCCGTAAAATAAAACGCCCCGCCGTAAAGCGGGGCCGAGTTCAGCAAGAACGAAACATCACGCGATTACTTAATCCGCGCTTCCTTGAAGAGCACGCGCTTTCGCACCACCGGGTCGAACTTGATCAGTTCCAGCTTCTCGGTCGTATTGCGGCGATTCTTGGTGGTCGTGTAGAAGTACGAAGAAACGCTCGAAACCATACGGATCTTTTCGCGCGCGCCGGATGACTTGGCCATCTGAACCACTCCTTGCAAACCAGGTGCACCGCCGCCTAGTCAGGCAGGCGGAAAGAGGGAGAGGATAGGTGCACGGGCGCGGTTGTCAAGTCCCATGTGCACTGCGGGGGGCACCGTCACCCAAGTGGCTTGGGTTTTGCTGCTTATAGGTTTAGGTGCATGAAGTGTCCGTAGTTCTGGAAGGTGGCAACGCATGTCTGCGAAAGAAGAGAACCCTAGCCGGCAGCCTACCCAGGTGACCGGGTTGGCTACAGTTTGGGTTCGCGAAGGGATCCAAGGAGTGCAGGAGCGGCTCAATTACTTCTTCTTGGCGCTACTGGGTTTACAGTGGTTGGTGCTGATCGGAACGCGATTTCTGAGTGGAGTCGAAACGCGTGGTTCGGAACCTCCTCTGGCCGCTTGGGCTGTGGCTGTTTGCGGCAGTTTGGCGGGGGCTTACCTGGTGTTTGCTCAGGTCAAGCCTCCCATTCCGAGACACGTGGTGGTTTGGGCGCATGCCTTTTTGTTTCAGATTCTGATCCATGCGTACAGCAATACCCCGGAAATCCATGTGGGCTTCCTGTTCCTCCTGGTGGTGGCTTTGTACCAGGATCCTTGGCTGGTGTGTTCGATGACCTTGGCGTTGGTGGTCGCGCACCTGAGCATGAGTTGGGGAGCAAGGAACCATTATCTGCCGCTGGGTCTACTGGTACTGGAGGCGGGCATCCTGATCGCGGCAATCCGGCTTTTTCACGGTGAAGCCCTCTTGCTGGTCGAGCCACGGGTCAAGGCGGAAGAACGGTGTGCCTTGGGAGCCCAGGAACTTGCCCTGCGAACCCAGGAGCACCTGCGGAGCGAAGAACGCTTCAACCGCTTATTGGACCATGGCCCGATCGGGATGGCCACGGTTTCGCCGGACGGGCGGTTCACGCGAGTGAATCCGGCGCTGTGCCGGATGCTGGGGTACGAAGCGCAAGAGTTGCAGCGCTTGACGTTTCAAGAGATTACACACCCGGAGGATCTGGCGGAAGACCTGGACTTGGTGAACCAACTGCTCAAAGGCGAGATCACGCAGTATCGGCTCGAGAAGCGCTACTTCCGAAAAGACGGCCAGATGGTGTGGGGCTCGCTGTATGTGGCGCTGATGCGCGACGAGACGGGCAGGCCGCTCTATTTTATCTCCCAAGTGGTGGACATTACCGAGCGCCGGCGCGAGCTGGAGGAGTTACGCGAAACGAAGCTGGCGGCCGAGCGCGCCAACCGGGCTAAGGGCGATTTCCTCGCCGTGATGAGCCATGAGATTCGCACGCCGATGAACGGGATTCTGGGTCTGACCGAATTGCTGCTCGACGGCACCAGCGATCCGGCGCAGCGTGAACACCTCCTGATGATCAAGGGTTCGGCGGACGCGCTGCTCACGTTAATCAACGACATCCTGGATCTTTCGAAGATCGACGCGGGGAAGGTGGTGCTGGAGCGTTTGCCGTTTTCGCCGAGCCGCGTGGCGGTGGAATCGGTTCGAGCGCTGGCGAAACCGGCCCGCGATAAGGGCTTGAACCTGGTTTGCGACGTGGCTTCCGACGTGCCTGCCTGCGTCTTGGGAGATGGCGCGCGCCTGCGCCAGGTGCTGTTGAATCTTCTCGCCAATGCCGTCAAGTTCACCAGCAAAGGCCAAGTGGTGCTGGAGATTTCGGTACAACCGGAACCGTCCCATGGTGAGGTGGAATTGCGTTTCGCCGTGCGCGATACGGGCCCGGGGATTCCCGAAGGCCGGCGGGCGGCGATATTCGAGGCGTTCGAACAGGCCGAACCGGCCACCGCGCGCACGCACGGCGGGACGGGATTGGGCTTGGCGATCTGCCGGCGCCTGGTAACCGCGATGGGCGGTGTCTTGGGGCTCGAAAGCAAAGTGGGGGTGGGGAGCACGTTTGCCTTTAAGGCCCGTTTCCAAGCAGCGGCGGAAGAGGTGGACGAATCGGGCGTATTCGCACCTCTGGCGGGCAAGCCTGTGCTGATCGTCGACCCCCAAGCGGCTCATTTGAAATCGCTGCGCGGGCTGCTCGAGCGTTGGGGCCTGCGGCCGATGTGCGCCGCGGACGGCGAACGCGCCCAGCGCCTGCTGGAGGCCGCCACTGCGGCGTTCACACCCGTTCCGCTGGTGCTCTTGGATCCGCACTTGCCGCGCGGCAACGGCTATGCGCTGGCGGAGTGGATTCGGAAGCAACCGCTGCACAAGGATGCCGTGATCGTGGCGTTGACTTCAGGATATCATGCGGAAGACGCGATACGCGCGCAGCGGGCAGGCTGCGACGGCAGCCTGCAGAAACCGCTGCATGCGCCAGACTTGCGCGCCCTGCTGCGGCGTAAACTTCAGCCGGTGGAGTCTCAACCGGTCGGGACTTCTTCCCATGCTTGGCCGGAGCGCCGTGAGATCCTCTTGGCCGAGGACAATCTCGTCAGTCAGGCCGTCGTATCCCGCATCCTCGAAAAGGCCGGGTTCGCCGTCACCGTAGCAGGCGACGGGGCTCAAGCCGTGGATTGGGCGGCGCGAAAATCGTTCGACGCGATCCTGATGGACGTGCAGATGCCGGTGCTGGATGGTTTGAGCGCGACGCGCCGCATTCGCGCAGAAGAGGCCCGGCGCGGCGGACACACGCCCATCGTGGCGTTAACCGCGCACGCGCTGGCCGATCATCGCGCGCTGTGTAACGAGGCCGGCATGGACGCTTTTCTCGAGAAGCCAATCAGGAGTCAGAATCTCTACGAGACTCTATCGCAATTCCTGGGTCGGCGGGTTTCTGCCAGCGGCGTCAAGCTTCCGGCGGCCGTTGCCACGGACTCTGCCGCGGCTGAGGCGCCAGGAAGCCATGGGGCGCCGGTGCATGATACCGTCGATCCCAAGGACGTATTCGACCGCGAGCGTGCGATCGAGCAGGCAGCAGGCGACGAGGCGCTGCTCTCTGAATTATTCCAGCTCTTTATGCAGGAATGGCCGGCGCGGCTGAAGGCGGCGCGTGCGGCGCTGGAATCTGGAGATGCCCAAGCGCTCTCCGGAACGGCTCATGCCGTCAAAGGCGCGGTGTCCAATTTTCATGCGCTTCGTGCGAGGGAGGCGGCTCAGCACCTGGAAAAACTGGGCAAGGCCGGGGACTTGAAGGACGCGGGCGAAGCCTTGGAGCGGCTGGTCCTTGAGGTGGACCGTTTCGCGGAGGCCGCACGGCAAGCCGTCCCGGCGGTTTGAGCGGAGCCCCCACGTTCTACGGAATCAACGCCTCGCACTCCGAACGTCCTTCGTCGAAGGGATGCGAGCGCCCGGTGGCTTCCTCCACGATTCGTCCTGGAACCGGCGATTCGATCTGTACGCGGGCGTATTTGGAATCGATGCGGGCGAGCTGAATTTTGAGGTTCCCTTGCGGCAGCGGCACATCGCCGGCGGCCTCCCGCAACGGTCCTAAGCAAGGCGTAATCATCAAACGCGAAAGGCCGGCCGCCTCCAGTTCCGGTTCCACGCCCAGAACGGTCTGCAGAAATTCCAAGCTTGGCGTACACGACCAGGCGTGGCAGTCGCTGCGTGTCAATCCGTCGCTCTCGGGCCAAGTCGTCAGCCCCGTGCCGTCGAGCAGTTCGTCCCAGCGGGCAAGCAAATCGAAGAAGCCCGTGCGCCAGTTCACCGCCTTGTACGCTTGCGCGACGTAATAACGGAAGTACGGACTCCCGGGCGCGGTGACGCCGGGATCGCCGAGCACTGCCTCGAGCACCGCGCGGGGCTTGAAGCGGTCCAGGGCGCCTTCGAGAATGCCCTGCACGTTCACGTGCTGGGAAAAACTGATGCGTTCCGGCGTGTCGGCCAGCATTCCGCGCGATTCGACCCAGCAGGTGCGCAAGGTGTCGGCGCGCAAGGTGTCGGCCATTTTGCGCCAGCGCGGACAGAGTTCGGGCAGCCCGAACGCGTATTCCAATCGTTCCATCCAGCGCGCGGCCTGCGCGCAAAGCAGCGCGACGAAGGCGCTCCCGCCGTGTTCGGTGCCCGGCGGTTCGCCCATCTTCCAGTCCGGCACCCAGTCGCCGAAATTCCAGAACGGGAGCGCACCGGGCATTCCGTCGCCGCGCCGGCGAGCGGCGAACCATTCCAGCACGTCCCGCGCTGCTGGCAGATAGGGCGCGAGGAAGGCCGTATCACCGCGGTAGCGCCATGAATCGAAAAGCATGCCGATCCAGTACAGCGAGAAAGTTGGAATCATCTGCGGCAGGCGCGACGGAAAGCGGCTCTGGGTCAGGCCTTCGGGGATGCGCGAGGCCCAGAAATCGTCGATGGCTTTGCGGCCCAGACGGTCGTCGCCGGCGACGAGGTACGAAAAGAGGGCCTGGATGCGGGTGTCGCCGACGTACTGTAGCTGTTCGTAGTGCGGGCAATCGAAAAAGGTCTCGTGCGCGCAGAGCCGCGCCGTCCGCCAACTCAGGTCCTGCATGCGTGCGAAGCGCGCGCGGTACGTTTCGTCGGGCGTGAAGCTGGCCGCTTCACGCAGCGGGTAGCCCGTGAAGGTCGCACGGACGCGTTCGAGCATCAGCGGCTCGCCGGCGGTGCGGATCGTGAGTTCGACGAAACGGAACGAGCGCCACCAGAACGCTTCGAAGGAGCGCGAAGCGCCGCCGTCGGGCAGGAACTCGTCCACGTGCCCCCAAGCATGTTTCCCGGCGGTGACGTTGCGGTCGTCCTTGCGCTTGGATCCGTCCACGAACATCGCTTCGACGCTGACGGCTCGGATTGAGGTCCCGCGGCCTCCGCTTACGGTGAGGCGCGTGTAGGCGTTGGTCAGTTCGCCGCGATCGAGCAGCATGCGCACGCTTTTGTTGGCGGGGATCTCGATACGAAAGTCTTCGGCCAGCCAGGCTTCGAGGGCCTTGGCGTCGAGTCCCTCGGCTTCGGCCACGCGCGTAAAGCGCCGATCTTCTTCGTCGAGCGGAGGGAGCGGATCGGGAATCAGCCAGTGCGGCGTTGCAGCATTGCGCATTCCGGCGGGTTCGCCGGATCCGAATTCGCGCGCCGCGACCCAGTCTGCGGCATCGAACCCGCGCGTCTCCCAACCCCAAGGATGAGCGGCGCCGTCGATCCGTTCGCCCGAACCGGTGCAATGGTAGGCGTGGACGTCGCCCCAATGCGGCGGGAGCGGCGTACGGGATGCGTCGTGGAAGCTGAGCCAGCGTTTGTCGGTGCGGACTCGTGCATCAAAGTCGCCGGGGCCTTCCCCGCGCAGGAGGAAGCCGCCACGGACGCCGAGTTGCCCCATGCCGGCGTGATCGGGCCCACCGTGGAATGCAACCGCCGCCAGGAGATGCCGCCCGGCTGCGAGAGGTCCCGTCTGCACGCGCGTACAGACCCAGCGCGTCAGGTCGCTGCGCGTCGGTCCGCGCGCGACGAGCCGGCCGTCCAGGTAAAGCACGAAGCGTTCGTCGGCGCTGACCCAAAGCGTGGTTTGCTCGAGCGCCGCGGGCAGGTCGAACTCGTGCCGGAAAAGGACATGGGCGTACCCGTCCCGCGTGGCATCGGGATGCCAGATCCAGCGCGCATCCCAGGGTCGAGAGGTATCTTGGAAGCGCGGCAGCGGCACGCGAAGCTCCTTCTAGCGGGGAACGGTACAGTGAACAGTAGGCGGGCTAGAAGGGCAACAGACAAAAAAGGCCTGCATTCGGCGAGAGCCGGGCAGCTCAGCCGGTCCGGCTCGGGTTGCCCCAAACGGCCCGAATGAATCCATAGAAGCAATTCAATTGCGATTTTCGGACGCAACTTCGATCAGACCGGGCGACCGTGAATCCAGAGGAAGGGGGTGACGTTCTTGGCGTTGGCGCGCGCGGACATGAATTTCACGCGGCGGCCCAATTGGCGCGGCATTTCGCAGATCTTGTCCTGGGCTTCGGCGGCTTCGCCGGTGAGGCCCTTCAAGTCCTTGACCTTCCAGTAATCGATGAAGTGATCGATGATCAGAAGGTAGTCTTCGAAGGTGTAGACCCCGTTCTTCTGAGCGGTGAGCGAGAAGGCCGAAAAGAGAGTGGGATTCTGCCCGTCGTACATCAGGTTGGCGGGCATGACGATGTTCCGCTCCAACATGGTCTGGAACGCCACCACCGCGCCGCTTGGATCGGCCTCGAAGATCCGCGCCATGAAGCGCTTATAGCCTTCCTCATGCCGAGCCTCGTCGCCGGCGATGGTGGCGCAGATCTGCCCCAGCACGCTTTCGCCGGCTTTCTTCGCCAACTGGCCCACCTTCTGATGCGAGACCTTCGTCGCACGCTCCTGAAGGGAGGTGTAGACCAAACCGTTGTACGGATCGTTGTCGTGGAGCGGATCGAAGCCGTTGCGGATCAGATGCTGGATCGTGACTTCCACCGCGCGCATGTCGACGCGGCCGGTCGTATAGAGGTAGCGGTTGAGGAGATCGCCGTGGCGGTTCTCTTCGGCCGTCCAGCCGCGCGACCACTGCGCCCAAGGTTCTGCGCTGGCGCCGGTCGGGTCGTTGACGCCGGGAAGGCGGTTGAAGCTCGTTTGGTAGGACGGCAGCGCTTCTTCGGTTACCATCGTCCCGACCAAGATCACCAGCAGCGCATCTGGCAGCGCGGCCGCGCCCTCGCGAAGCTTCTGCAGATCCTCGCGCCAGGACTCTTTGGTCAAATCGGGCAAGAAGTCGGTGGGCTGCCAGCTCTCTTCGACCGATTTGAGCAGGTCGAGGTTCGTTCGAGCTTGATCCGAGAGGCTCGACACGATTTCAAGTTTCTTGTCGAGCATGAAGCGGGTTCTCGTGGACCGTACTGCGCCGCATCCGGGCAGGGCGCAGCTAGCTTATGAGTAACGGGCTTAAGACCCGGACGAGGCAGGTGGGATTATAGGGCCTTTGGATATTCTTGGGGCGCACATTTGCAGATTCCGATAGGCAGGCTACGCCGAGACCTCAGGTTTACGCATCGAACCTGAATGGGGAAGGGAAGTTGAACGAATCGATAGAATCGCAGGAACCTTATTTTCTTCCAACGCGGAATCGTTCTCGGGTTAATCAAAGTAGGTCAAAACGAGGTATAGACCTTACGGCCTTCATGCTAAAAGGCTAACGAAGGCGTGTAGGCAGCTTCGATAGACTGCGGTTCTCTCACGACGGAGGCAGACGCTTGGACAAGATCATTCAATACTTTAACAGCGGCGGGCCCTTGATGTGGCCCATCCTATTGTGCTCCATCGTTTCCTGGGCGATTGTGATCGAGCGAGGGATCCGATTGCGGCGCAAAGGATTGATCGACGACGACCTTGTGAGGAAGGTGCGCGCGGCGTTGGGCAAAGGCGATTTGGCCGGCGCTGAAAAGGCGGCCTTGGAGCGCCCCGTGCTGGTCGGGGTGGTGCTGGCCAAAGGCATCGACGAATTTCGATACACCGAAGCCGACCTGGAGACTTCGTTGCAGGCGGCCGCCGAGCGCAACCTTCAGGTGCTGTGGAACAACATGGGCGCGCTGAACACGCTCGCCCGCGTCGCGACGATGCTGGGGTTGCTGGGCACGGTGGTCGGCATGGTGGCGGGCTTTGAGGAACTGACCAAAGCAGGCGTGGCGAAGGAGAAACTCGCCAGCGCCATCGGCGTTGCGCTGATCACCACCGTGGGCGGCTTGTGCGTGGCGATTCCGGCGGTGATCGGGGAATCGGCGCTGAAGTCGAAGATCCGCAAGCTGACCATCGAAATCGAAGAGATCCTGCTGGAAACCATCAAGGCGGCGAAGATCGGCGGCATCCGCAAGCAGACGCTGGCCGCCGCGAGCGCGCCGGCCGCGGAAGCGGAAGATGAGATCGACGATGCGGCCGAGACGATTCTCGACATGCGGACCGAAGCCAAGAACGCCGCGGAGGCGAACGCATGAAGCTGCGCCTGGCGGAACAAACGTCCGAAGACATCGACATGACGCCGATGATCGACATCGTCTTTCAGCTCATTATTTTCTTCATGGTCGCCAGTTCGTTCGTCGAGGAAGCGAAAGTTTTTAAGGTCAGCGTACCGAAAGCCGAAGCGCCCGAGACCATCAGCACCGAGGAGGCGCGGACCATCGCGGTGACGAAGGACGGCGACGTGGCTCCCGCCGGCGCGACCGACAAGAAACAGAAATACGAAAGCCTGCTGGACCTGATCGAGGAATTGAAGGCGTACAAGCTGCAGCGCGAGAAGGAAGGAAAGGAAGCCATTGTCGTGATCGCCGGCGACAAGGATGCCAATTACGCGCGCGTGATCCAGGTCTGGAACGCGATCAAGAACGCCGGCATCCGGCAGGTGAGCTTCCAAGTCGAGATCGGCAAGCCCGAGTAGCGCCCATTACGTTCCTATACGCACGGAGCACGACATGAACTCGTCCGCCACGCTGCCGCCCGCCGCTCCCCGCAAACTCGCCGTCAGCGACAAGCTGCGGCTGTTCATCATCGTATCGGTGCTGCTGCACTTCGGCATCGCGGCGATCTGGGGGCTTCCGGAGTACTTCCGTCGCAAGGCCGAGGAACGGCTCGCCTTGGAGGCGAAGGAGCAGCAGAAGCGCATCGAGGAAGCGGAAAAGAAGGCCGTAGAAATCCGGAAAGAGCAGGTTCGCGACGAGACCAAGAAGGAAGCGGTCGAGGAGCTGAAGAAGGACTTCGACCAGATCGTCGCGCAGGACCTGAACGAAGAAGACCGCACCGAGCTTTGGGAAGACCTGCTCGATCAGCTCATGTCCGATCTGGACGATTACGCGCTGCAGATGCACGAAGCCGGACTCACGGAAGCCGACGTGCGCAATCTCCTGGGCGATCTGAAGAAGGACATGGTCAACGCGCTGCTCGAGAAGTTGCGCAAGATGACGGCGAAGCAGATCGCGGAGCAATTTATCGCGAAGGTGAAGGATGAGGTGGCTCCGGCGGTAAGCAAGCATTTCGAGAATGAAATCAAGCGCCAGGTCGGCGAGCCGCTGAAGCAGGAAGGCCAGAAGCTGGTGCGCGAAGAGACCACGTTCGTCGAGCGGACGCGCAAGGAAATCGAGCGTGCGCTGGAAGGCGCGGAACAGGATGCACGCCGCGCGGCGAAGGACCTGGAAGGCGCGAAGCAGCGCGTCGCCGATGCCGGGAAAGCGAACGAGAAGAAGTCCGAAGCGGCCAAGGAGCAGGCCGCATCGGGCGCGAAGAACGAGGAGAAGAACGTCGCCGCCGCGGAAGCGCAGCTCAAAGCGGCGGGGGATAAACTCGCCGAAGCATCCAAGCACGCCGAAGGCGCCGCGAAGGAGAAAGCCGAGAGCGCGTCCAAGCATGAAGGTCCGGCCGCCGCGAAGGAAGCGGGGGAAGCGCGCGCCGCCGCACAGTCGGGCGACGCCGCGACGACGCAGAAGGAAGCCGGCGAAGCGAGCGAAGCCGCGAAGCAGCTGGCGGGCGCCGCCGAAAAAGCCCAAGGCGATGTAGCGAAGTCGGCGGGCGACGCGAAAGAAAAAGCCGCCGCCGCGGCTGCGCTGGGACAAGCCAAAGCTCAGGCTGCCGCGGCCGCAGCCACCTTGGAGGGCGTAAAGGATCGGCTCGCAAAAGCCGAACAGGCATCCAAGCAAGCGGCCGAACAGGGCGACAAGCAAGTGGAGCGAACGGCGAAGAACGAAGAAGCGACCGCCGCTCGCGCCGACCAAGCGCTCGAAAAAGCCGGTGCGCAACTGGCCGCTGCCAGCGAAAAGGCGGCGGCGTTCGGGGAAAAGCTTCAGGAGCAGGTCAAGGCCGCCGCAAAGGGCGAAGCAAAAACCGCGCGCAAAGAAGCCGGGGAGACGAAGGCGGCCGCCCAGTCGGGCGACGCCAAGAAGGCCGAGCAAGAAGCCGGCGAAGCCGCGGCCGCCGCGGAGAAGCTCGCCCAAGCGGCCGGACAAGCCAAAGAAGCGGCCAAGAAGGCTGAGTTCGACCCCGCGGCGCTTGCCCGCGCGGCGCTCAAGGAAGCGCGCGACGGCGAAATCAAAGAGATGCTCAAGGACGGCTTCGAGAAGGAATTCGCCGAGCATACGCTGCCGCGCTTAAGCACCAAGCTGACCGAGACCTTCAAGAGCACGCTGGAGATGGCCGGTTCGCAAGACGAAGAACTGGTGGCTCAGGTGGGCGCGGAGGTCCGCAAGCTGCTTAAGGATAAGGTTCCCGCCGGCGCGCATGCCGAGGAGGCCGGCACGGAGGCGCTGAGCGCAGCCGAGAACCTCGACGGGGCCAAGAGCGAGGATTTGAAGAACGAGCAGCGCGGGAAGGAAGTGGCCGGCAAGGCCAAGGCCGCGGCGAAGAGCCTGGCCGAGAGCAAGATGGAAGGCATGGCCAAGGACGGCAGCAAAGACGCTCAGTTCGCGCAGATGGCGCAAGGCAAGGGCGAAGAAGGAGAGCTGCTCGAGCGCGTTTCGCGGCTGGCCGGAAACGTGAACGCCGGGCGTATGGGCTTCCTGGAAGGCAGCGGCGGAGAAGGTATCGCGAAGCTTCGCCAGCGCGCGCTTGAGCGCAGCCAATCGATGCGCCGCACGCAGTTGAGCGCCTACCGCTTCGATGCCGCGCAGCACAAGGCGCTGACCGAAGGTATCCACGAACGCGACAAGCATAAGGCGCAGGGCGAAGCCTGGACGCGCGAAGGCGCCAGCGGCGAGACGAGCCAAGGAGAGGCCAGCGCCGAAATCGCGCGGCCTTCCGCGCTGCTGATGCCGCCCGAGCCCGAAAAGCCCGTCGAGTCGGATGTCGAGGCGAAAGAGGCGTACAAGCCCGAGTTCAAGACGGTGCGCTTCAACGCGGTGCCCTTCGTCTCCGAACCGATCAAGCTGGATGGCGATCTGGCCGAATGGAAAGACATAACCGGCGTGCAGATGTTCAAGACGCTCGACGGCGGCAAGGTCGGCTCCCTGAAGGTGGTGGAGCCTCAGATCGTGAAAGTGGCTTGGGACAACACGGGCTTCTTTTTCGCTTACGACGTGAAGGACGCCGACGGGCAGATCAAGAAAGTCCAGCCCGGGAATTTCTGGGAAGGCGACGCGGTCGAGATCTGGTTCGACGCGCTGAATACGAAGGATCAGAAACGCGGAGCGAACTGGGCACAGCAGTTCTGGGTTTGGCCGTTCGGCGCGCAAGGCGACGACGCGAAGACCGGCGGCGAAGCGGTCAAGGACGATCCCAAGAAAGAATGGAGCTGGGTGGCGTACGGTCCGGAGCAGCTCCGGCGCGCCGCCAAGCAAACGTCGGACGGCTGGACGATGGAAGTGCACATTCCGCGCGAGCGCCTCAAGCGGATGGACTTGGTGCCCGGCAAGATCATCGGGTTCAATCTTTCGATCTGCACCGGCACGCCGCTGTACTATTATTGGGGCGGCAACAGCGACGTGCGGACCAGCGAACGACCGGACACGTGGGGCGACGTGTTGCTCAGCGGAAGCGACGGGAAGCTCGACCTGCCCGCGCATCTGGCACAGGAGGCGCAGGCTCCCAAGCCCGGCGAGACCGAAAAGCCGCTGCGCGCGCTGGTCATCGGCGAACCGTTGCGCGTTCGCGTGGCCGACCTTGACATGAACCTGAACGACACGAAGAAAGACAAAGTCTCGGTGACCCTGAAGTCTCGCCACGGCGATACGGAGGTCGCGATCCTGGAAGAAACCGGCGAGAAGACGGGGATCTTCGAAGGCAGCGTGCGCACAGCGCTCCAGATTGGCGAACCCGTTCCGGGAACGCTCTCGCTGTACGAAGGGGAGGGGATCGAGGTCGTTTACGACGACCAGGCGCGTGCCAACGGCGCCCGCAACGTGAGCATTACGCGCAAGCTCACGGTTGCGGCGGGGATCGTCGGGCTGGCCGCGGGGAACTGACCTTTCGCGCCAAGCAGGATCCCGCGACTCGCTGCTTGCATCCGCCGCCCCTTGCCCGTACCTCTAAGGCATGTTGGCGAAACGAATCATCCCCTGCCTAGACGTCAAAGAAGGGCGCGTCGTCAAAGGCGTGAACTTCGAAGGCCTGCGCGATGCCGGCGACCCCGTCGAGGTCGCGCGTCGTTACGACGAGCAAGGCGCCGACGAACTCTGCTTCCTGGACATCACCGCCAGCCACGAGTCGCGCGACACGATTCTCGATGTGGTGGAGCGCACGGCCGCGCAGTGCTTCTGCCCGGTGACGGTCGGCGGCGGCATTCGCACCGTCGACGACATCCGCCGCTTGCTGCGCGCCGGCGCGGACAAGGTGAGCATCAATTCGGCAGCAGTCAAGAATCCCGATTTGCTGGCCGAAGGCGCGCAGGCGTTCGGTGCGCAATGCATGGTCCTGGCCATCGATGCCAAACGCTTCACTCCGTACAACGCGCTGGGCGGCGTGGACAGCGAAGACGGCGTCCCCAAGCTGTGCAAAGCGCTGGGGATGGGCATCCGCGAAATGCTCGACTGGCAGCAGGCGATGAAGAAGCGTCTGGGCGGCTCCTCGCCGATGGGCAAGGGCTCGCGCTGGCACGTCTTCATCCACGGCGGCCGGATCGATACGGGGCTCGATGCGATCAAGTGGGCGCAGTTGGGCGTGCAACTGGGCGCCGGCGAAATTCTGCTCACCAGTATGGACGCGGACGGGACGAAGAAGGGCTACGACCTGGAACTGACCCGGGCCATCGCCGAAGCCGTGGACGTACCGGTGATCGCCAGCGGCGGCGCCGGGACGCTCGACCATCTGGCCGCGGCGTTGACCGAAGGCAAAGCCGATGCCGCGCTGGCCGCGAGCATTTTCCATTATGGACAGCACACCATTGCGGAAGCGAAGGCGTTTCTGAAAGCCAAAGGCATACCGGTTCGCGAAGTACCGTAACCCGCGAAAGCCAAGCCGCGATCTTACCGATATTGAAAGTTCATACTCTGCCGTAGGATGACGGCATGTCCGGCACCCCCGAACCTTTGGATGCCCCTGCACTTCGACTGTGGAATCAGCGCTCATGCATCGTATTGGGTGTGGTGCTCATGACCGGTTGCGCCGTCCTTGGATTCGCCGGTGTTTTTGCCGCTTCGGCCTGGGTTGAATGGAGAAGTGAGTACGGCTGGCCGCAACGACCGGCCCTCTATTATGCCGCAGCCATCGCGCTGGCGGCGTTTCCGCCCATGGCCGCACTTGGCGGCTTGAACAGTTGGCTGGCTTATCGGATGGCCATTGGCGCGCGGAAGCCAGGCGTGCTCCTTCCAATGGCGTTACCCGTGTTGGGCATGATTCTGATCCTCTTGCCTTACGCAGGTGTGGTCCTAACGCCCCTGCTTTTCATCCTGACTTGGCAATTGATGCGTCGGCAATCCGCATTGATCGAAGACCGGGTCGGTTGGATTACCCCGATTGCTTACTTGGTCCTCTGGTGCGCAACTTTAGGCCTGTTCAACCCTACCACCCGCTTCCCCGCAGATACGTTGGGCGGTCTGCTATGGGCTTCCCTCATTTGGGCATGGCTCACCGCGGACTGCCTGATCGTTAACTCCATCGCGCTGCTTAACCGGAGTGAACGCCTGGAGTATCCCGAATCGTTCCGCGTGCAGTTCTCGCTCAAGACCCTGCTGACGCTCATGATCCTGCTCGCGGCTTATGTGACGGTCCTCGTGCACTATTTGGATACGTGGCTACTTTTCGGATGACCGCCGCCGATTTTGAGTTTGACTTCGCTCCTGACGCGGGATTTACTGTCCAACCTATGAGTTACGCCACTGCACACGCCGCTTCGGCGCAAGGGGGATTCAGCGTTCGCGGGCACACCGCGAACGTGGTGCTCCCGGGCTAACCCGCCTTCGCTGTCCCCGACTCCAGAATTCGCTAAACTGATGTCGTGCCGGCCGCTTGCGCATGGATTTGCATCCTGCGGGCCGCTTCGTACCCCACCGTGCATGGCGCGCTTCGGCGCGCGATAAATAGGATGGTTACTTCGATGAGCGCCAAGAAAGCCGTTTCCAGCCGATTCAAATCCGTGCCCCAGGATCCCAACCGGATCATCATTTTCGACACGACGCTCCGAGACGGCGAGCAGTCTCCGGGCGCGACGATGAACCAGGACGAGAAGATCCAGGTCGCACGCGCGCTGTATCGTTTGAAAGTGGATGTGATCGAAGCCGGGTTTCCGATCGCCAGTCCGGGCGACCACGACGCGGTGAAGGCCGTCGCCGAAGTGCTCGACGAGAAGGATGCGCCGATCATCTGCGGCTTGGCGCGCAGTCTCGAGAAGGACATCAAGTGCGCCGCCAGCGCAGTGAAGAACGCGCGACGGCCGCGCATTCACGTTTTTTTGGCCACGAGCGCCATTCACCGGCAGTTCAAGCTCAAGAAGGCGAAGGACGAGATTGTACGGCAGGCCGTGCAAGCCGTGCAATTTGCCCGGACCTTCGTGGACGACGTGGAGTTCAGCCCTGAAGACGCCAGCCGCACGGAGCCCGAGTTCCTCTGCGAAGTCACGGAGGCCGTGATCGCCGCCGGAGCGACCACCGTCAACATTCCCGATACCGTCGGCTACGCGGTGCCCGATCAGTTCGGTTCGGTGATCCGCACGCTGAAAGAAAAGGTCTCGAACATCGAGCAGGCGGTGATCAGCGTGCACTGCCACAACGACCTGGGCTTGGCGGTGGCCAACAGTCTGGCCGGCGTGCGCAACGGCGCGCGGCAAGTCGAGTGCACCATCAATGGCATCGGCGAGCGCGCCGGCAACGCGGCGCTCGAGGAACTGATCATGGCGCTGCGCACGCGCGGCGACTTTTACCCGTACCAGACCGGGATCGACACCAAGCGGCTGCTCCCCAGCAGCAAGCTGGTCAGCGCCGTCACGGGGATCAACGTGCAGCGCAATAAAGCCGTCGTCGGCGAGAACGCGTTTGCGCACGAGTCCGGCATTCACCAGGACGGTTTCCTGAAAGAACGCACGACGTACGAGATCATGCGACCCGAGGATATCGGGCTGGAACAGTCCAAACTGGTGCTGGGCAAGCACAGCGGTAAGCATGCGTTCAAGAACCGCCTGAAAGAGCTGGGGTACGAGTTGGACGAAAAGCAGCTCGTCGACGCTTTCGAACGCTTCAAGGTGCTGTGTGACAAAAAGAAGAACATCTACGATGCCGACCTAATCGCGCTGGTGGAAGACCAGTTGGTCGCCGCCGCGCCGGTGTGGGAACTGGAACTGCTCCAGGTGGCCGCGGGCAACAAGGCGGTGCCCACGGCCACGGTGATCCTGCGCAAGGATCAGGCGACCTACCAGGACGCCGCCATCGGGGACGGCCCGATCGACGCGCTCACGAAGGCCATCGACCGCATCACCGGTGTCTCGGGCAAGATTCTCGACTTCCAGGTTCACGCGGTCAGCGAAGGGCGCGAGGCGCAGGGCGAAGTGGACATCAAGTGCGACTTCGACGGCGAAGTGATCTACGGCCGCGGTTTCAGCACGGATATCATCGAAGCTTCGGCAAAGGCGTACTTGAACGCAGTCTGCCGCGCGGTTGCGAAGAGCGATGCGGCGGTCAAGCCGGCGGAGCGTCCGGGACATGCTCAGCCCAAGCCGGTCGGTGCGACGCCGTAAAATTGGGAACTGGACCGTAGCGGTAGATACGCCAGTGCCGTCGCTTAAGCGACGGCACTGGCGTATATCATTTTGGTATATCGATTAAAGTTATATGATGAAAGTATTTAACGTACCTATGGGTTAAGTTCAGAGTTCGTTGTAAGATATGCACAATGGGTTATCGGGGCGTGTCCGTATCGAAGGAGTATCCATGACTCGCTTCGCAATCTTTATCGAAGCTTCTGGTGGCGAACCCTGCGTTCCGATCGTGCGGCATACGATGCGAGCGCTTTACGCTCAGGGTGTAACCTACTGGCCCTTCGCGGCAAGCCTGACCGATCTGCGGGATATATTGAAGACGCTCCAGCAGCGTAACGAAAAGCCCTCCCTATTCGTCCTCAACACGTTCGGGACGGAAAAGATTCTTCCCACGGTCGATTTCCTGATGGGTGAGACTCCGGCGCTCTTTTTCCGCCGCCAGTTGTATTGGCTGCACGAAGGAGGTGGAGAGTCGGATGCCGGAAGCACCCACTTTTCCAGCATATTGAAGAAGATGACCCCGCGGCTCACCTCGGTATGGCGGTTTGGTGGAGCAAACGCCCAGGATGTGGCGCAACTCGCCGGCCGTTGCATTGCTCAATATTTGGCCGACGGAGCGTTCAGACACCTCGAATACCAGAGCCAGAAGCGCGATTTCGATCTCAGCGACCCCCACCAGGCTTGGCAGCGCACCCTCGGCGCGACCACCTGACCCGCGAAGCCTCTCCATTCAGGCCGGGCTAACTCCACCACGCTTCTTCACGTGGACGTGGCGTACAGGTGCCCGATAATGTCTTGCAGCCGCTGAATCGAGAAAGGCTGCGCCCATGTCCGCACCATTGCAGGGTCAATCCATTTGCCAGGTCGCGATCGTGGTGCGCGATATCGAGGCGTATTCGAAGCGCTGGTCGGAAGTCCTGGGTGTGGAAGTTCCCGCGCGGCGGGAGACGGCCAGCGCCGAGGTGACGAACATTCGCTACCGGGGCCAATCGACCGAAGGCCGGGCGAAGCTGGCTTTTTTCGATCTTGGCGTGCTGAAGCTGGAACTGATCGAACCGATCGGCGGGCCGAGCATCTGGCGGGAGCACCTCGATAAGTACGGCGAGGGCGTGCAGCATATCGCGTTTCGCGTTCCCGATATCGAGGCCACGGCCGACGGCTTGGCGAAACTGGGCATGGGCGAAGCGCAACGCGGCGATTTCAAGGGCGGCTGCTACCGGTATGTCGACAGCACGGCGCAGTTGGGGTTGATCCTGGAACTTTTGGGCTCGAAGTAGACGGTGCAGTTCGGGAGGACGGGGCATGAACGTGAAAGCGCTGAGTTTTGCGTGTTGGGCCGTGCTGGCGTGCGCGAGTAGCCTTCGCGCGGAAGACGCGGTGCTGCAACTGCCGGATGTCCTCAAGCTTCTGGAAGCGCCGCCCGCCACGGGCCTGATGGTGCTTTTCGTGGAACCCGGCAGCCAAGCCGAAGAGGTGGGCATCCGGCGGGGCGATATCCTGCTGGAGTATGCCGGCGCGCCGGTGGCATCGCTGGACGATTTGCGCAGGCAAGCGGGCGGGCTGGCCGAGGCATCGACGGCGAAGATCATTTCGAAGGGCCAGGAACGGTCCGTCGAGGTGCGCCCGGGCAAGCTGGGCCTGAACGTGATACCGATCAAGAAAGGGCAGCCCACCGCACTGCGCCCGCCGGCCACGGACGTGAAGTTCGATTTTTCGGCGCTGGAGAAAGCCCCACTCGATCTCTGGTACAACTTCTACATCGACGGCCGCAAGTGCGGGGTGGAACGCCATCGCTTGTCGGTGAAGGATGGCGAGTTGCTGCTCTACAGCCGGGTCGCGTTCGACGGCGGTCCGCAGTGGGGCGTCAACGATTTCAAGGTGGAGGTGGCCGCGACGGCCGAGCCGCGGCCGCGCTTGAAGCGCACGCGCTTCGAGTTCGTGCCTGCCGCGGCCGTGACGGAAGGCCGGCGCGGCGAAGCGAAGGAGACTCCGGGTCTGCCCTGGCAATTGCGCAAGACCGGCGGCGGAAAACCGGATCGCGAGAGCGAGACCCTGCTTCCGGACGACGCGATGGCCGACTACCTGCTCGCTCAGCTTGCGCCGTTCATGCCCATCGAGAAGGGGGCGTGTTGGCACGCCAGCGCGGTCATCGAAGCGAGCGGCGAAGTGATCGGTCCTGCGGGGTTGCTCTGTGCCGGAACGGACACGCTGGAAGTGGACGGGGAAGCTTCGGCTTGCGCGCGGTTCGAAACGCACGCCATGGGCCGCATCACCCGCGCGTGCTGGGTCGATGCAAAAAGCCGCCTGGTGCGCAGCGATTACAACGGCGCCGTCAGCATGCTGACGACGCGCGAACGCGCGCTCGCCACGCTGCCCGAGTCGCTGAAGGCGTTCGAAGAAACGGAAAAGTGAGCGCTACCGGCGCCAACCCGTCAGGTCGAAGCCGTAACGGTTGATCTTGCGGTAGAGCGTGGCGGTGCCGATGCCCAATTTTTCGGACGCCGCTTGCACGTCGCCTTTCAGCACTTCCAGCGCACGTTCGATCAGGCGCCGCTCTTCCTCTTCCAAGGTTCGGATTTCTCCATCGGCCTGCCCATATTGAACAGGGCCGGTGGCGGGGCTCGCGCCGGCCGAAGCTGACATGGCGAGCGGTTTGGCTGGGGGCGGTTCGGCCGCACGTGCTTCCGGCGCTTCGGGTGGAATCGTGCCGCCCTCGGCGCGCACGGCCTGGACCAGATCGTCGGGCCAGTCGTTCAAGCGCACGAGGCCGTCCTCGCAGAGCAGTACGGCGCGTTCCATGGCGTTGCGCAGTTCGCGCACGTTGCCGGGCCAGCGATGCTGGCGCAGGACCGCCGCCGCGGCGCGGGACAGGCCGCGGAACCGTTTGCCTTGACGAGCCGAGTATTCGAGTCCGAAGCGCTCGGCCAGACCCAACACGTCGTCCCCGCGTTCGCACAGGGCGGGCAGCGAGAGCCGGAAAACGGCGAGGCGGTAGAAAAGGTCTTCGCGGAATTGCCCCTCCGCGATGCGGGCTTTCAAATCCTGGTGCGTGGCCGAGACCACGCGTACGTCGAAGGCGGTGGCGCGCGTCGCGCCGATGCGCCGGACTTCCTTGCTCTCGAGCGCGCGCAGAAGCCGAACCTGAAGGTCCGCGCGCATGTCGCCGATCTCATCGAGGAAAAGCGTGCCTTGGTGGGCTTGTTCGAAGCAGCCCGGGTGGGCGTTGATCGCGCCGGTGAACGAACCCTTCTCGTGCCCGAAGAGTTCGCTTTCGAGCATCGTGTCGGGGATCGCGCCGCAATTGATCGCGACGAACGGCCCCTGAGCGCGTGCGCCGCGCATATGCAGGGCGCGCGCGACGAGTTCCTTGCCGGTCCCGCTGGGGCCTTCGATCAGCACGCTGATATCGCTTCGCTCCAGGGTGCGGAGCTGGTCGAAGACTTTTTGCATCGCCGGGCTTTCACCGTAGAGCCGGTCGTAGGCCGCGGCCGAGGCGCCGCGTCCTTCGAGTTCCTCGACGCGCGCTTCGAGCGCGCGAACATGCAGCGCGTTGGCGACGGTGGTCAGCATGCGCGGCGCTTCGCAGGGTTTGGGCAGGAAGTCGGAGGCGCCGCGCTTCATGCAGCGCACGGCCAGATCGAGTTCTTTGCTCGCCGTAAAGACCACCACCGGGAGGTGCGGCTGCGCGGCCTTTAGCTTGAGCAGCACCGCCTCGCCGCCCATTTCGGGAATGACGATATCGAGCAGCACCAGGTCGAACGGCTCCCGCTGGGCCCGCGCTTCGCCTTCTTCGGCGGTGGACGCTTCGGCGCAGGAGTACCCGGCGCCCTCCAGCGTGGCGCGCGCCATGGCGCGCACCATCGGGTCGTCGTCCACGATCAGGATCTGCCGGTTGCTCATCTCAATTGTTCCGGATATTTAGATTTCAACAGAGTACCGCGTGACTCTAAACCACCGGTGAGCTTTCGTCCACGGGCAACGAGTAACCTCTCCATGAAAACAGATGCAAGCGATCGGCCGGGCGACCTGGACCCGGCGGCGCTGGCGCAACTGGAAGCCGCCGGTGGCGGGGCCTTCTTGCGTACGATGCTGGCCATGTTCCTGGAATTGACGCCCGAACGGCTGGCTCAACTGGATGCAGCCTGGGGCTCGGGGAACCGGGAAGAGGCCGAACGGCACGCCCATTCGCTCAAGACCGGCGCGGCCATGCTGGGCGCACAGAAATTGCGAACGCTGGCCGAGGCTGCCGAGCGCCACGCAGCGGAGGGCCGCTTGAACGAAGCCGCGGCCTTGGGACCTCAGCTGACGGCGGAGTTTCAGATGCTGGAGCCGCTCATCAGAGCACGCATGGAGCGGTACCCTCAGGAATGATTACGGAGTGGGGGAAGGCTTTGCCTGCTTCGCCCACGCGGCATCGACGATTCGAAGCAACGCCTCGTAAGCATGGGCCGTCTTGGTCGCACCCGATACGGCGTCTACGGTAACGGGCCGCGCCGATTCTCCCGGACGCAGCAAGCGCTTGGTAAATCCGGCTTCCGCTTCCGCATCAAGCGCTTTCCCGTAACGCTCCAGCGGGAGCAGGTGCCGGATGCGCAGCGGCGCACCTCCCGCCGGTCCGTATGCGGCCAGGAATTGAACGTCGTTGCAGACCGGGCAGCTTATGGCCCGAAACGCGTCGGCCACGATGCCTGCTGTTTTTTCGCCCACCCGAACCGGGTAGAGCAGCACCGCGCCCTCGGCGATCGACTCCGCCTCGCCGATACTCGCTTCGGCTCCGAAGACCTCCCGCGCGAAGGGGAGGGGATCCGCCGGCCTCCGGCCCTTGGCTGCTCCGTGGGCCAGAATGCGTTCCAACGAGGATTCCAGATAGCGTTCCACGTCGCGGCGTTCGCCGGTGCTGGTCAAGGCGAAAGCGCCCAGAATCACGGTCAGATCGCCTGGCTGAATCTTCAGGCGCTCTTCATCCGCACGGAGCTTGCGGTACCCTTCCGGCGTATCGATCGCGACGTACGCGGGTTTGGCGCGCGGATGCTTGGCGAAGGCTGCTTCGAGCGCGGCTTTCGCTTCGGTCCAGTGCGGATCGTCGGCCGAATAATAAACCGTGGCCTCCAGCGCCGGTTCTTCGGCGCCCGCGGCCGCCGCAAGCAAGCATGCGGCAAGACTCCAACGAACGAACATCCGCATTCGGTTCATCCTCTTAGTGCGGAATACCTAAGGCGTGCATGCGTTTGTGAATGGCATCGATGGCCTGCCGGAAGGGTTCTTCCAGGAACTTCAGGTGATCGTCGCGGTGATGGTGGTGCGTGACCGTCCCCGGTTCATGTTGGCGGGAGCGTTCGTGAATGTAGTCGATGCCGCCCTTGAGCAACGTGAGCATGTAATTGGCCGCACCTTGGTCGAACATCCACCATTCGCCGCCCACCGCCAGGTAGATCGGCGACGTATGGGCCATCAGTTTACGTTTCCAGCCGTCGTGATGCTTGCGGCTCTCCCAATAATTCGGACCCGCGCAGCGTGCTGCAATCCAGCAATGCCTGTCCACTTTCAGACGCTCGCGCAGCGTCAAGCTTCGCACGCCTTTGAAATCCTCGGTGCGCGCCACGACCTCGCCGTTGAGCACCAGTTCCAGCGACTGGAACGGGAGAATGCTGCGCGCCGACGCTTCGACTTCCACCGTGCCGCCGTTGCCGGGAAGCCGGATGGTGCTCCCGATCGGCTGGCCGTTGGCCGTGAACGCGAGCAGCGGTCCGCCGCTGTGAAACGTGTTTCCGCCGCGCAGCGCGCGGCACCACGTCTCGTAGTTGAAGGGCTGATCGTCGGGAATGTGGACGTACGTGCGATAGATTCCGACAGGTACGTCGGCGCTCATTTTGTCCGTGCCGCCGACGAGCGGTAACTTATAGCCGCAATTCAGGTAGCGGTAGTACTCCAGATGACCGTACGGATCCTGGCGCAGAAATTCCGCGGCGTCGGCGCGGCCGGTGGCGATCAGCGCGGCCGGTTCGCAGTTGGGATTGGGAATGTGCGGAATGATCACCGTGCCGCCCTGCGCATGGCAGGCGTCGGCCCAGCGCGAGAGGGTGGTCTCCAAATTTCCGCCCAGTTCCGCTTCGCCCGGACCGTCGCTGCACCACGGCATCACCTGCTCTTTCAAGCCCAGCAGCGTCAAATGCCCCAGCAGATGCTGGCGGTTCTCCTGAGTCGCATAAACGATCGTTTCGCCGCCGTGATCGACGCTGGGCCGGCCCGTGAATTCTTCGGTATTCGTGAACAGGTGCCCCCACTGCGAGAGCAGCAGATTGACGACGTTCAGGCCTTCGCCCGCGGCTTCAAGATGCGCGCCCTGCGTACTGAGGAAATGGACGTGCGTATCGCCGCTGAAGTAGCGCGCTTTGTTCAGGTCGGCGAAACGCTTGAGTTTCAAAACCAGCTCGGTCTGTCCGGGCTTGATTTCGATTTTCTCGCGCAGCGGTTCGTACTCGAATCCGCGCGCGACATCGACGATTACGTCGCCGCGCGGAAGCCACCCCTCGCAGGTCCCGTCGATGTAGGCGTAACTGATCTGGCCGAGTCGCACGTCGCCGCCAATGTCGACGTGCCAAGTGCCTTGATCGGAGTTGACGTGCGCGTGGTGTCCGTGCGGCGCGTAGGGTATCCCGTCTTTGCTTCGAAAATGGATGCGGCAGGGAATCGATTTACCGGAGTCGGCGTCCACGACCTTGGTTCGCACCCAGTTGCGCCCTTCATCCACCAGGATGAGCTGCACGCGTTTGTTGGGGCGCACGCGCTTCTTCTTTTCCAACTCGCGCCATTTGGCCGCGCCCAGTTTCTTGCCGTCCTGCTTGACCGTCACCGTAGCCGAGGGCGTGGCCGCGATCTCCACGTACGCCGGACTGGCTTTGGCGTTGGGTTCTTCGCCCCAGCCTTTGAACGCATCGTTCAGGAATCCTTGCACGGGATCGCGCGGGAGCGGGTAGGGGTAGGTGGCCACGCCGCGATCGACCTCCACCTCCAGCGCGAAGGCGCGGTCCGCATCTTTCTTGTTGGGCAGCACAATCTTCACTTCGCGCTTCGCCTGCCGGACGAACGGGTGTTCATCGATGTGCCCCAGCGTGATCGCGCCGATGTAGAAGCGCGGCCCCGCCGCTTCGACGGTGAGGCTCGCGAGTTTCTTTTCCGGATGCGGATTGCGCCACGGCCAAAGGTAAAAGTGCTGCGGACTGGAGCCGTAGGTTTCGGTCTGGCGGGTGCCGGCGTGACCCCAGGGTCCCGCGTGGCGGGCGTGCAGGCCGTCGGCATGATCGGGGTAGGCCATGAAAGCGAGCTGTCCCCACGGACAGGGAACGATCCCAATTTCGAAACGCTCGCGTACCGGCGCCCGCACGTGCGAGCCGTCTGCATAGGCGAAGACGTAGGTGGCCACCAGCCGTCCAACCGGGTCACCTTGGTCGATCTTTGAATCCAGCAGGCGGTGCGCGACGATCACGGAGGTTGCCGAGCGCTTCAGTGGAATTTCCAGCCTTGCCGCGTGCGAGCCTCCGCCGAAGGCGATCAAGGAATGGCCGGTGCGCTTGCTTCGTGAGCCGATTTGAAAGGGGAGGCCGTGCCACGATTGAGGCCCAAGTGGAAGGCGTCCGCCCGGGACGAGCTTGGCGCCTCCGTTGGCGTACCTGGAAAGATCGAGAGCGCGATAATCGGGCATGGCGGGCATCCTCGCTATTGGGGGTGCAAGGGATGCTTCAGGCTAACGCCAAGCGGCGCGCAATCCAGTCAGGGCTTGGCCGCCAGGCACAGCACACGGCCGTCCTCGGTGGCGAGGTACAACCGCCCGTTCGCGGCAGCCATGCCGTCCCAACGCACGGCGGCGGGCAAGACCATCTCGGCGAGCTGCGCGCCGTCGGCCGTGCTGTGGATGCGCAGGACGCCACCGCCGTCCGCCTTCGGAAACGTGTCGTAAGCAACGTAGAGGCGCGAGCCGGCTCCGATCAGCGCACGCAGCGTTCCATACCAGCGCTGAGGGTCGTGCTGCCAGACCTGCTCGTCGGCCTTGGGATGCCCGAAGATTCCCAGCGTCCTGTGTTTGCTCGCGAAGGTGCGCCACGCGCCGTACACCTCGCCCGGCCGAAAGACCAGCAGATCGCCCACATAGCCGTGCGCGGCACCCAGTTGAAAGGCGCTCTTCTCGTTGGATGAATGCGGATATTGGTAGCCGGTCTGATTGGGATGGTAATACCAGATGCGGCGCGACTCGGTGTGGTAGTCGCTCGCCGCCGCGCGGTCACGCACGTCCACCAGGAGGCCGCCTTCGGCCGCCAAGATCGGTCCTTTGGGCTGCTTGTTCTGTTCGTTGAATAGCTGCGGCGCGGGCTTGCCTTCCGCGAGATCGAAGCCGTACTTCATCTGGCAGCCGTCCCACGTGCCGCCCAGTCCCGTCAGGTACACATGCTGGCCGTCGCTGCACGGGATGCCGTTGGTGAGCGGCCAAGTGTGCTTATCGCCGGAACTTCCGGCGCCCAGCGCCGTGCGCTGCCAGACGGGCTTTCCTGTTTGAACGTTCAAGGCCAGATAGCGCAGGCCTCCGTCCAGGTTGCCGTGGTGACCGGCCGTCGCGTAGACGATTCCGTTTTCGACCAGGACGCTGCCGGCCACGGGCCACGCCGATTGCACGCGCTCGCGCACGACGATCTTGCGTTCGTTCAAAGCCGCCAGGTAGCGCCACGCGAGCCGGCCGTCGCGGGCATCCAACGCGTACACCCAGCCGTCGGTACAGCCGAAAATCGCGTAGCCTTCCGCGAAGGTCGGCGGGCTATCGACCGGTCCGCCGGCCGTGAAGGTCCAGCGCGCCTTGCCGCTCGCCGCATCCAGCGCAATCACGCGATGCGCTTCGGGATCGGCCACGCAAACCAGCCCGTATCCGGCGCTGGGCGCCGTCGCGTGCTTGCCCACTGGGGCATCCCATTCCGGTGCGAGCGTCTCCGGAAGATCCGCTTCGCTCATGCCGCCGCGCATCGCGTTGCCGCGGTAGGTCGGCCAATCGCCGGGCTGAAGCGCTTGCGCTTCGACCTTTCCATAAGCCGGTCCCGTCTCAAGCCGCCGGTCCTCGGGCGTGGGCTCGTCGTTGAATCCCGGCGCACTCGTAGCGATGGCCATTTCGCCGCGAATCATCGAAGCGCACGTACATTGGTGACGCACGAAATACGAGAGCCCGTTCACGAGGTAGACGCCTCCGAAGCTGCAAGCCGCGCGCGAAAACGTATAGCCGCTCACTTTGCCGGTCTCGCGTTCGATATACCCCAGGCGTCCGGCGACGATGACCTTGTCGTTTGTCAGGCTCTGGCCGCAGGTGCCTCGGTATTTCCCTCCCTGTTTGATCTGTTCCGTGACGGCGCCGGTTTGCGGATCGAAACCGGTCAAGCCGTTCCAGAGCCGTTTACCGTCCGACGTCAGCGTGCCGAGCCCGCCGCCTTCGGAGGCGAAACGGTAGGTGCCATCGGAGGCCGAGTACACCAGGAACGCGACGGCATTGCCGGTCTTGCGTCCTACTTTTACGATCACCGCCCCGTCCAGGTATTGAAGAAGGCTTAAGCGAGCGATGGGATTGGGATGCTCCGGAATCTGCGGCGTGACGCTCCACAACGGCTTGGCGTCTGCCAGGTCATACGCGGCAAGCGTGTTAGGTTTCCCCCCGGCAAAATGGCCCGACCAGACGAAGACCTTGCCGTCGCCGATCGCGAAGTCGACTTCGCCCTGCGGCGCAGGAATTTTCCATGCCGGACTTCCGTCTTTGGTGCGAATCGCCTGAATAAACTTTTTCGGCGCCAGCCGCAGCAGCAGTCCGTTGGAGGACAGAAGGGTTTCCGTCCAGCCGCCTTCAGAGGGCGCGGTCCAGACGTCTTTCCCGCTCGCCAGATCGATGGCCAGGACGTTTTGAGCGAGCGGCACGTAGACGCGTTCGAGGTCGCAGATGGCGCCGGGCATCGCCCAATGCCAAGCGCGTTGCGGATGGGAAATTACCCGACGCCAGCGGAGCAGGCCGTTGTAAGCATCGCGGCAGGTCAGCACACCGCCCGCTTCCTTGCCCAAGCCGTCGGCGGCTTCGGGACGATTCATATACAGCGCGTACCCGTTCGCGGTGGTGAAGCCTGAAGCGGTCCGGCCGTAACTCCCGGCGAAGTGGCGATCGGCGATCCAGCGCACTTGTTCGGGTATGCCGGCCATGGCATCGCGGGACCGATTGCTGCGTGCGCCGTCCTTGTACGGTTGCATCCAGTCGTCCATCGCCGCCGGACGCGCGCGCTCAATCCGCACCCACGAGCCGAAGCGTTCGATCTTCAAGCCCTCCTCGGAGGGCGCCGCGGCACGCACGGCATCCGCGTCCAGCCCTTTCAAGAAAGCCGAACCCAACGGCGCCAGTACACGCACGATCTCCGGTACCGTGAGATTGCGCTTTGCCGCGGCAGGGAAGTCCTCGCAGACAAGCGCGTTGACTAAGCGGTCGGCGTACGGCAAGCGGCCTCCGCTCCAGCGCTCGCCGGAAACCGTCCCCAGCTCGCCGGCCAGTGCCCAGGCTTCGCGATGCGTGTCCAGTTCGGCCGCATCGGCGTAAAGGGCATGAACCAGATTTTTGCCCGCCAGTGCGGTTCCCATCGCCGCATCGCGCGGTTCGATCAGCACCCACAAGCCCGTGCGCAATCCTGGCGCTTCCACCCAAGCGGCCGGTGGCTCTTCCGCCCGCACGGAGAACTGCGCGGTGGCCGCGATCGCCAGCAGGAGAAGCCCCCGGCTGCGCATGCGAAAACGCTCCTTCATGGTTGCACTGGGCCGGTGCTCGACCGAATCACCAGCTTGGCGGGTACGCGTTCCACGGAGGGCAGTTTCCCGGATGCGCCGTGCGGAACCGGAATGCGTTGCAGCGCCATGCGCGCCGCTCGCCGTCCGACTTCCACCAGTTCCAGGCTTACCGTGGTCAGCGGCGGCTGGCCGAAGCAGGCAAAGAGATCGTCGAAGCCCGCGACGGAAATCTCCTGCGGCACCCGCCGGCCGCTTTCTTGAAGCGCCGCGCAAAGCCCCATGGCCAGCGCATCGTTGTAGCAGATCACAAAGGTTGCGGCGCCTAACCTTGGCAGCGCGGCGCGAGCCGCCTGGCGTGCGTATTCCATTCTGGATGCCAGATCCGGAGCCCCTTGTTCAGGAGGAGCGGACAGCCGCCGGTCAATCAGTTGCAAGCCGGCCTTCTGAGCCAGCCCAGCCAGTGAGGCCCAGCGGTCCGGAACGATCTCCAAACCGCGCGCGTCGGCGTAGCTTAGCCATACCGCTTCGCGATGCCCCAACTCTCGCGCGTGCCGGATCAGGTCACGCAATCCGGGCTCTTCGTCCAAGCCCGCGTAAGGCAGTCCGGTATTCCAGCGGTCGTCCCACAAAAGAACCATGGGAATGGGCAGCGCGGAAAGATCGAATTCCCGCAGCGCATACTTTGCGCCGGGGGCGATCAGGGCATCCACGCGCCCGTCCAGCGCCAGTTCCAAGCCCCGCGCCATGATCGGATGCTGCCGCGTGGGGCCTAGCGTCAGCAAGCCCAAACCTTCATCACGCGCTTGAAGTTCGACTCCTTCCACCAACTTGCGTAGCCAGATCTGGGCTCCTTCGTGGGGCGTAGGAGGATCCAGCAGCAACCCCAGCGCTCGGGAACGCCCCGATTTCAATGCCTGCGCGTGGTAATTGGCCCGGTAACCCAGGCGGCGAGCCACCTCCAGGACTTGGCGTCGCCGTGAATCGCTCACCATGGCGCTGCTGCGCGCATGATTCAAAACCTTGGAAGCAATGGTGATCGAGCAGTGCGCTTCGACTGCGATCTGCTTCAGGGTGATTCGGGAATGGTCGGCCATTGCGGTTGCTCCTTGATGTTGCTTACACGGATGCCATGGGGCATACAGAAGATTAAACATTTAATTAAGCTATATTTAACGATTAATGCCCATGTGCAGGGCCTTTGCGATCGGTGGATTTTTGGCCTTCAGGAACGAGGCTCGGCCTGCCGATTCTCTCTAGGTGCACTCGGCGTTTTGATGGGAATCGAATCGGCTTGGCGCCGTGCCGGATGGCGCCGGGTCTTGGGGGTTCAGCGGTGCTCGCGAACGCATACCACGGTAAGCGCGTGTTGGTGATGGGCTTGGGACTCTTCGGCGGCGGAGTGGGCGCGGCGCGATTCTTTGCCGAAGCCGGTGCAAAAGTCACCGTCACCGACAAGCGTCATCCCGGCGATTTGAAGCCTTCGCTCGATGCGTTGAGCGATCTAAACATCCATTATGTGCTGGGCATGCACAGCCCTGACGATTTTCGGGCCGCCGATCTCGTCGTCGTGAATCCCGGCGTACCCATCGACAGCCCGCTGGTGACCATGGCTCGCGGCGCCGGCGCGCAGATCGAGCGCGAAATCAACCTTCTCTTCAAGCTCACGCCTCATCATCCCAAGCTGGGCGTCACCGGCAGCAACGGGAAGTCCACCACCACGGCTCTGTTGGGCGAAATGGTCAAGCTGGCCGATTCACGCGCGCTGGTGGGCGGCAACATCGGCGGCTCGCTGCTGGCCGAGACGCGTGGCCTGGAGACGGGCGTCCCTCTGGTTCTCGAGCTTTCCAGTTTCATGCTCGAAGGCATGGCCGAAATGCGCGAAAGTCCGCAGGTGGCCGTCGTCACCAATCTCTCGCCCAATCACCTCGACCGGCACCGCACCGTCGAAAACTACTACGAGGCGAAGAAGGAGATTCTTAAGCATCAGGGGCCCGAAGATACCGCGGTGCTCAACGCCGAAGATCCAGAACTAGTGAATTGGGTCTCGCTGGTCAAAGGCCGCCTGATCTGGGTCAGCACTTCCTTCGAACCCGAAGGCGATGCGGCCTTCGTCGAAGACGACCGCATGATCGTGCGCATCGGCGGCGAGGAAGAGGTTGTCGGCATCGTTTCGGAACTGCGGCTGCCCGGCAAACATAACTTGTTCAATGCTCTGGCGGCCAGCGCCGCTGCGCGCGCGCACGGCGTCCAGGCCTGGCAAATCGCCGAGGCGCTCGCGGCCTTCTGCGGCCTCCCGCACCGGCTCGAACTGGTCGCCCGCAGCGCCGACAACGTCGCCTTCTACAACGACTCGATCGCCACGACGCCCGAATCCGCGATCTGCGCGCTCAACTCTTTCCAAGGCGCGGTGACGCTGATTGCGGGCGGCTACGACAAGGGCAGTTCGTTCGAGCAGCTTGGCGCGGCCATCGTGCGCAAAGCCCGGCGCGTGGTGCTGTTGGGCGCCACGGCGTCGCGCATCGAAGAATCGATTACGCGCGCCTCGCGCGACGGGGGCCGGCTTCCGCAGATTCAGCGCGCGCGCAACCTGGTCGATGCCGCTCGCATCGCTCACGACGGTGCGGCGCCCGGCGAGATTGTGCTGCTCTCTCCGGCTTGCGCAAGCTTCGACCAGTTCCGCAATTTCCAGGAGCGCGGTGAACTCTTTACGCACCTCGCTCGCGCCTTCGCCGCTTCACGCGGCGCGCGTCTGGGGTAATCGCACTTCCGGGGGGAATGCACCGTGGACTTGCTCTTTAGCGATACCTTTCTGTTGATCCTGGCCGTCACGATCCTCCTGATCGGAGCGGCCGGGTTCTGGCTTGAGCAACGCAGCGCCGCGCGGCTCCGACGCGGACTGTATATCCTGGAAGCCAAGCGTCCGCTTCCCAAGCGCAAACGCTGATCCGCCGGGGCTTCCGCGCCCTCTCGCTTGTCACGTGCTTCCACAGCCTTAGAGTAATGTGAGAGTCGGCCGGGGAGACGTCTGCGCGCGCATGCCCAATTCACCTACCGGGACCTCCCTGACTCGCCCCAAAACGGTCGACGTCGACGAAGCGTTTGGAGCGCTCGAGAAAGCCTTAAACGATCTCTCGCCCGGCTCCGCGCCGGGGCTTACGGTGCTGGGCGCTCTGAAGAACGCCTGGGGTTCGGTCCGCCGGCATGCGGTGGAATTGAATAAGGTCGCGGGCGGCGGCGAAGCAGGACTGTTTCTTTCCGATCACGCCGATCGAATGCTGCGCACGCTGCTCGATTTTGCCGGCTCGCGGGCGCAGATGCGCCGCGGCACGCCGGGCGTGGCCTTGCTGGCCATGGGCAGCTATGGGCGGCGGGAGATGTCGCCGTACTCCGATCTCGACGTGCTGGTCCTGTACTCCGGTTCGGCCGCTCCCGAAAGCGAGACCAAGCTCGATACGCTGCTCGGCGGTCTGATTCGCCCGTTGTGGGACGCCGGTTTTACGCTCGGCCATGCCGTACGCACGCCCGAAGAGTGCATCGCGATCATGGAAGAAGGGGTTGCCGGCGACTTGGCTCTGGAGACCGCCACGGCCTTGCTGGAGGCGCGCTTCGTCTCGGGCGATACGGTGCTTGCCAACCTCTTTCTCAAAAAAGATCTGTCCGATTTTTTCAAGGCGCGCGGGCGGCCTTTCGTCGAAGCGAAGTTAGAAGAGACGCTCCAACGCCATCGCCGCTTGGGTGCGTCGATTTATCGCACGCAGCCGAACTTGAAGGAAAGCCCCGGGGCGTTGCGCGATTTTCAGCTTTCGCTCTGGATCGACCGCGCCAGCCAGCTTTCGGGGCATCTGCCGCGGCTGGAGAAGCGCCCGCTGGTGAGCGAAGAGATCATCCGCGAGGCGCGCGACGGGTACGAGCGGCTTACCACCTTCCGCACCGGCCTGCACGGAGCCTGCGGGCGCAAGCAAGATGTCCTCGATTACCAGATGCAAGCCAGTCTTGCGAAGGAACTGGGCTATCCCGACACCGACGAGTGGCGCGGCAGCGAACTGCTGCTGCGCGATTACTTCACGGCAGCCACGGCCATTCATCGCCTCACCGATACGGTGATACGCCGCTACCGCGAAGAACGTGCGCTGGCCGAACGCGACATCGAACAACTGCGCCGCCGGCCGCTCGATCGCAACTTCACGCGCATCGGCGACCACCTGTACATGGCCCGGCGCGACGTATTCGCGGGGGCCGATTGGCTGGTCCCGGCGATGCAGGCGTTTCACCACATGGCGCGGCTGGGCGTCTCGCTGGCGCAGGAAATCCGCACCGCGATTCGCGCCCGTGTGCTCGAACTGGACGAGAAATCGAGGCGCCATCCGGAAGCCGCGCGGCTGTTTGTCGAATTGCTCGGCCGGCGTGCGGGCGTAGGCCGGGCGTTGCGAGGCATGCGCAACGTCGGCTTGCTTGGCGAATACCTGCCCGAATTCGGCGCAGTCCAGGGTCTGGTGATCCTCGACGTTTTTCACGACTTCACCGTCGATGAGCATACGCTTTTCGTCGTCGAGTACGTCGACCGCCTGTACGCGACCGGCGATGCGGCCGATCGCTTCAAGCGCGAGCTTCTCGAACGCCAGGAGCGCCTGCACGTGCTGCGGCTGGCCTGCCTGTGCCACGACCTGGGCAAGTCCCGGGGCGGACCGGGACACAGCAAGCGCGGCGCGTTGATGATTCCGCTCATCGCCGAACGCCTGGGGCTGCCCGAACGGGATACCCGCACGCTGATCTGGCTCGTCGATAATCACCTGCTCTTTTCGAAGACCAGCTTGCGGCGCGATACCGCCGACCCCAAGTTGCTGGAAGAACTCACCGGGCAAATTCGCACCCGCGAGCGGCTCGATTTGCTGTATCTGCTCACCTGCGCCGATATTTCGGCGGTGGGGCAGGGGAGCTTCACGCATTGGAAGGACGAACTGCTCCGCGAATTATACAAGCGCATGGAGCTGACTCTGGAGCCGCAACCGGGCGCCACGGAGCCCGCGCCTCATGCGCCGGGGCACTTGGAAGCCGAACTGCTGGCCGGCGCCGAGAGCGAAGACGACCGCGAGGCGATCCGCCGGCACCTCCAGCAGGTACCCAGCCGGTATTTAGTGGAAGTCGGTTTGGACGAAGCGCGATTGCATCTGCGCCTAGTTGGACAATTGATTGCGCGCAACCGCGAAGCGCTCGCCGCCGTCCTGGGCGAAGGCCCGCTTGTCGATGTCTGGGTGGTCACCACCGATAAAGCCAAGCGTTTCGCGCAGATTACCGGCGCGTTCCTCGGCATGGGCGCGAACATCGTCAGCGCCGTCGCGTACACGCGGCAGGACGGGTTGATCCTCGACCAGTTCAAGGTCAGCCTGCCGCAAGACAGCGCGGTAGTGCCCGACGAAGCGTTCTGGCGCAAAGTCTGCGACGAGATCGAGCGCACCCTGGAAGGGCACACCGATATCCGCGCAAAGATCGAGACCGTCCGCCGCCGTATTCCGCGCGTGCCGCAGATCACCCGCGCCATCGAACCCGAGATCAAGTTCGACAACAAG
This sequence comes from Planctomycetota bacterium, assembly GCA_015075375.1. GTDB lineage: Bacteria > Planctomycetota > SZUA-567 > H5-PLA8 > H5-PLA8 > H5-PLA8. Next base: position 507,842 of record JABTUM010000002.1, read on the forward strand.
CTCTCCGAAGAGTACACGATCCTCGACATCGTTTGCGGCGACCGCATCGGCCTGCTGTACGGACTCTCTCGGGCCTTGTCCGACTTAGGCTGCGACATCCACTTCGCCAAGGTCGATACCAATCGGGGCTTGTGCAACGCGGTCTATTACGTGCGGGAAATGAATGGCGGTAAGATTGAAGACGCCGAAAAGATTCACGTGATCCGGCTGCTGCTCAAAGCGGTCGCCAACGAGTTCCAGGCCGCGCAGCGGTGAGAGTCTGAAACGTAAAACGTATTGAGCGACTAACGGCTCGCCTTGGCAAGCGTTCATCCAAGGCCGTTATGGCGCGTCACGTCTTACGCATCAAGCTTTGCTCGCGCTCTGCTTGTGTACGCGGCCGACGAAGAACGGCCCGAGCGATTCCATCCATTTTCCGGTCTGCTGCGTTTTGCGCATCTCCTGCACCAGCCGCGAGAGCGGGTACAGTTCCGGCCCGACAAGCCCCAGCACGAACTCGTTGTCGTGCGTGTCCAGGCCGTAGCAGGCCAAGCGGATGTCCTGCGCGTAGCCGCACTTCCCGTAGGTGCGGCCGATCATGGCGTGCTCGAAGAGCATCTTGCCCTGCTCAGACGCCGGCAGCAGCGCGAACTCCGATTTGCGCCGCAGCGGGTACCAGACCGCCCAGGGATACTCAGGGTTCAGCGCGTTGCGGCGCGGCTTGACCAGCAGCCAGTCGAGCAGATCAGGCTCGCGCCCGGCGCTGTAGGTCCGCCCAATCATCGTCATTTCAGGCTTATGGCGCAGCTTAAGGAACGCGTCCGACGTAAGCGCTTCGCGGAGGCGGGTAGTGAAGAGATCCGGATTCTCAACGATTGCCAGCACTCCCACGCCGGCGGGATCGACCACGTCGCGGTAGAGCACGTACTCGACGCCGCTCTTGTCGAGCGCTCCGACAAGCGCATCCGGATTGGTGCAGCCGGTGTAGACCTGGAGCTGCAAATACAGCCGGCGGTCGCTCGCTTGCGTGACGCCCATCACAGGAGCGCCCTTTTCGCGAATGTCGCGCGGGTCGTCGGCGTAGGTCAAGTCCCGGTCGGGCTGGATACTCCAGCGCTTCGCGACTTCCTCCAGCTTCAAATTTAACGGCCACTGGTCGCCCAGCGCGCGGCCCAGATAACCCGGATTGCCGCCCTTCAGGGCCATGCAGTTGCGGTTGTCGCCCAGCGCCGTCATTTCTTCGACCGTCTTGCGCGGAAGCTCCTTCGTTTGCGGGAGCGCTGCGAGTTGCTCGGCCAGCTTTTCGACGCGCGGGGCCGCCGGATCCGCTTCTTGAACCAGCGTCGGGACCACGCTCTTTACAGCCGGCTGTGCCAGGCACCAGCGGCAGGCGAGCTGGAACAGATTCATGTTTTCCTGCTTCGCGATTTCCTCGAAGCGTTCCAGCTTCGGCTGCGCGGCTTCCACCCAGCCCTCCGGCCGGAACGAGCGGTGGTCGTGGCGGCTGAGCTTTACGCCCGGCTTCAAGCCGCCCAGGAACAGCCCGCCGTAATCGACCACGCGTGTGATCACATCCACGTGGTACTTCTCGGCCGCCGGCAGCGCCAACCCGCCCGGCCAGGGCTCCAAAGGATTCAGAATCAGCATCGCCCAATCGATCAAGCTGCCGTATTGCTCGAAGCACTGGATCACGTCCAGCGTGAAGCCGTTGGCCGGTCCCGGCGCCAGACCCAGCAACTCGGTCTTGCCGCTTTCGCGAATCTTTTCGAGCGTGCGCCAGACGGTCTCGTGCGTGTAGCCGGTCTGATCGGGATTGTGCAGGAAGAGCAGATCCAGGCGGTCGGTTCCCAGCCGCTCCAGTTGCTTGTCGACGGCCATGTTCAGGTAGTCGGCGTACTCGTTTGGACCGCGCAATTCAGGATCGGTGAAGCGTGGATACGCCTCGTCCACGCGCTGCCCTTCGTAGAAATCGTGCCCCACCGCACCGATCAGGCAGTACGTATCGCGCTTGAACGGCTCCAACGCCCGGCCCAGGAGGGTATCGGCCGCGCCGCAACCGTACGTGTCGGCCGTCATGAACGAACGGATTCCCGCCTCGTACGAATGCCGGACGAGGTCGATGAAACGCTCCTCGCCCACATTCTCGCCGAAGCTCATGAAGCGTCCGCCGCTCCAGACCCCGAAGCACGTCATCGTCGGTTGCATGGCCTGCCCTTCCTTTTCGTTTCAACCAAGGACTTGTTTGTCACCGCTAACTGTTCACGGTCTACTTGCCGTTAATGCGGCCTGCCGCCCATCGCCTGCGGGGTGTACACGTGGTGTTTCGGCGGGCCTTCGAGGATATCGCGTCCGAAGTTCTGCGCTGACTTGAACGCGTCCGAGGCCATGAACGTGCGGAAATCTTCCGGCTTGTCCCAATTGCTGTAGATCATCAGGCTGTTGGGCTTCTGGACGTCCCGGTATAGCCGGGTCTCGAGGTGTCCCTGCATCCCTTGCATCGCGGCCAGCACCTTCAGCGCGTAGTCCTCGAAAGTCTTTACGTGCTCGGGCTTGACGTCGTAATTGAGGCCGAACGTAACCATGGGTTTGGTCCTTTCTCATTCCAGGAAAAGTAAGACAAGCACGGGAAGCGTTGTACCCCACGCCCGCGGGCGCGTCAAAAGAGGATGAGCGGGACCGTTTACCGGCCGCATGCACCTCAGGTCTGATGCGGGAACGTGTGTTTACTCGCCCTTGCGTTTGGTTCGCGGCAGGCGGGTTTTGGTGGGTGCGCGAGGCTTCTTGACCGGTTTGGATTCGGCCTCGGTTTCCTCTATTGCCGCTTGAGCCGCCGCTTCTTCGGCGGCATGAGCGTCGCGCGCCGCCTGAAGGTCTTCGGCGCTGAAGAACGCGCTCAGGTCATCCGGCACCGGGCCCGGTCCGAAGTTCGGCTTGAATTCCACCTCCAGTGCCGCGGCGATCTCCTTGGCCTCTTCGTGAATCTCCAGCAGCGCCGTCTCGTACGGCTTCAGTCGCGCCGCTTCCTCGGTGGGAATCTGCGCATACCCCTCGCGCCGCGCGAACGTCACGCCGCCGTAAGGCCGCGGCAAGACCACGCAAGCATCGAGGTGCCACAGCCGCGGATCGCGCTTGTCCTTCCATGCCGCGCAGAGCACGTGCTCGGCTTTGCAGTGAACTTCGCGTTTGAACGGAATCCACAAAAAGGTGCGCCCCGTGACGATCCGCTCGCTTTCGACGCGCATCCGGCGGCGGTCGCTGATCGTCCCAATGCCTTTCAGAATCACGACGGCGCCCGCCAATCCCAGGACTCCCGCGATGAGGTAACGCGGCGTCTCGGTCATCGCCTCCGAGCGGTACAGGAGATAGCCCGCCACGGCCAGCACCGCTCCCGCGAACGCGATGATAAAGGATACCTCGAACGGCTTGCGGTCCGTCCAGCCCTCCACGCAGCCGTCGCGCGATTCGGTCATCCGGTAGAACGGGGGATCCTGGGGCGCGTAGCTGGGCGCTTTCTTCAGGCTCGCTACGTTCCCGCCCACCTTGACTTCGTAGGTCATTCGGCCGGCCATGAGCGTATCCTCTTATAGCTGCGTAGAGCGATTTCTAGAGTTCAAGCTCCTATGTAATACCCGTCTCCCCGCTTCCGTCCAGCCCTGGAGCCGTTCGGGAGCGAACTCGCAACTGGATTCCCGCACCGTTCCCGGCACAATCGAGGCGATGAAGCACGTGCTCGTCACCGGCGCCAACGGACACGTCGGCTACAACCTCGTTCAACTCCTCCGCGAGAAGGGCTATCGAGTCCGAGCGGGCGTGCGCGATCCGCGCGACGACTCGAAGGCTGGGCGCCTCAGTGCACTGGGCGCCGAACCCGTGGCCGCCGACCTGCTCGATCCGGGCTCGCTGCGCGCGGCCATGGACGGCGTGGACGGGCTTTTCCAAGTCGCCGCGGTGTACCAAACCTACGCGCGCGACCCCGAAGCCGAGATCGTCCGCCCCACCGTCGAGGGCTCGCGCAACGCCTTGCGCGCCGCGCAGGAGGCGGGTGTCAAAAAGATCGTTTACACCAGCTCCATCGCCGCTGTCGGAAGCGATGCGCCCTTCGATAAGCCGCTTACCGAGGACGATTGGAACGACGCCGCGCCCAGCCCCTACTTTCGAGCAAAGGTTCAGTCCGAACGCGAAGCCTGGGCCTATGCGCAAGCCCACGGGCTGGATCTGGTCACCATTAACCCCGGCGCGATCATCGGCCCCGGCTTCTGGCGCCATACGCCCAGCACGCTTTCGTTCGAACTCCTGCTGCGCCGCAAGCTCCCGCTCGTCCTGCCGCTGGGATTCTGCTTCGTGGATGTCCGCGACGTGGCCGCCGCGCACCTGCTGGCGTACGAACGCGACGACGCCCGCGGGCGGTACCTGGCCGTGGATGCCTTCGTTACAATGCGGGAACTAATGGAGGTCGTGCGCGAACTGTACCCCGAATTGAAGCCGCCGCGGACCGTCGTGCCGCGAGCGCTGTTGCCCGCCGTCGCGGCGCTCGACTGCTTGGGGCATACCTTTGCCGGGATGCCGCGCCAAGTCACGATGTCTATGGTTCGCGAACTGGGCGGTAAGTACCAGCGCGCCAGCAGCGCCAAACTCCGCAGTGAACTGGGCTGGCAGCCGATCGACTTCAAGCAAAGCCTGCGTGACACCATGGATTGGGTGCGGGGGCAGTTTGTGGACGTTCCTCCTTCGAGAAAGGAGCCGGGCCTTGGCTAGTACCTGCAATATTCTCTTCATCGGCAACAGCTACACGTTTCAGAACGACCTGCCTCGCACGCTCACGCGGCTTGTAGCCGAAGACGGCGGCGATCTGCAACTACGAACCGAGTTCGTCGGCGCGGGCGGCTGGACCTTCGAGCAGCATTGGGAACAATCGCCCACGCGCCGCGCCGCTGTCGAGCGCGGCGGATGGGATTATGTAGTGCTTCAGGAGCAGACGCGGCGTCCGTACGAGGACACCTCCAAGTTCAAAAGCTACGCCACGCGATTCGACGAACTGATTCGTGCCGTCGGAGCGAAAACCGTGCTCTACCTCACGTGGGCGCCTGGCAACGAACTCGATAAACAGGAGCCGCTCAACGCGGCGTACGGCAGCTTAGGGCAGGAGCTGCATGCGCCGGTGGTTCCCGCCGGTCCGGCCTTTGCCGCTACGCGCGCCGCGAATCATCCCGTGCGGCTGTACGGCGGCGACGGGCGGCATCCGTCCCAGGCGGGCACGTACCTTGCCGCCTGCGTTTTTTATTCTTGGTTGCGCGAACGCAGTCCCGAAGGCCGCGCGTGGCAAGTATTCGACGAACCCGACGCCTTCAAGTCCTTCGATGCCTCCGGCGCGCAACGGCTTCAGCGTACCGCGTGGGAAACGTGGCAACTGTGGCAGGCAGAACGCAGGGGCGTGCACAAAAAATAATCGCTCTCCCGTGGGCGGGGAGAGCGGAAGTCGGGCGGGCCGGGTCCGTTCACAGCCGGCGTCGCAACCCCCTGCATTGCGCGCCATAGGACGCGCCATGCCGAGCACGCTGCAGGGTTCCTTCGCCGCGCCTGATGGAAGCTCGCCTTTCCTCACTCTTCTGTGCGCACCATCGCTCCGAAGTTTACTTTCGATCGGAAGATAATTCCGGGGCCAGCGCGCGTACGGCTTCCTTGATGGCCACTCCCGCTCGCACCGCCGCGGGAAGTGGAATCTCCAGCGCCGGATCGGCCTGCGGCGTGGCCACCGCAGCCTCCGGAAGCGCCGTGCTCGTCGAAGCTTCCCGAGTCGGTTCGCCCACCACCGGCGGTTCGGAACCGGGCGCCTCAGCTACGCGGGAACGCTCTTCTTGCTTCAGGCGCTCGGCCTTGCCCTGCACGCGAGCGGCGAAGCGATCCCAGGAAAAGTCATCCAAAAGATCGGCGAATTCCGCGCCGTGTTTGCGCGCCATGAGGCGTATATACCACGGCGGCGGCTCGCGAAATTCGTGGTACAGCGCCAGCCAGTAGATGAACTTTTGGAGGTTCTCGGTCTTCCCGCTCAGAACCCCCGGCGCACGCTCCAGCAGCTTGTCATCGAGGAAGCGCTTGAAGTTTCCGCTGGGGTTGTCGCGCTGCCACGTCTCGAACCATTTGAGGTTGGCGGTGCAAAAGGCGCTCCATCGCGCGTCGTCCAAATCGTGACGCATCATCCCGTAGGCGATCCCCGGCACGTCGTATTCGCCGCCCGCGACTAAGCCGGCCGCCAATGCCCAACACAGCACCCCCGCGACGCAAGTTCGCATGGTCCCACCGTCCTCTCGATTTCGGGAGGAGTTCCCAGCGTGCATTACCTATACGAAATAAAGCACAATAACGTTCGGAGGCGCAAGGCATTTCACTTCTTTTCCTGAACGAAACGGATCGAAATTGGAATTCGAGGCCTCAGTCCGTCCCGTACCTTGCAGCGCTCACGGCAGGCGGTAGCTTAATCGGCTCACTTGCCACAGGAGCCCTGCCCATGCCCGCTCAACATCCGCCCGTCGTTCAGATCAGCCTCGATCTTCAAACCCTGGCCGACGCGCTGCCCACTGCCGAAGTCGCCGTGCGCGCAGGCGTCGATTGGCTCGAGGTCGGCACCCCGCTGATTCTCGGAGAGGGGCTCCACGCCGTCCGCGCGCTTAAACAGCGCTTTCCCAAGCACAAGATAGTCGCCGACCTCAAGACCATGGACGCCGGATTCCTGGAGTGCGAGATGATGGCCGGCGCCGGCGCGGATTGCGTCGTGGTCATGTCCCGCGCCCACGACGGGACGGTTCGCGGCGCCGTCGAGGCCGGCAAAAAATTTGGCGTCAAAGTCATGGCGGACATCATGCTGGAAAAGGACTATGTCGCCGCCGCAAAGCACTGCGAAGCCTTGGGCGTGGATTACATCATCCACCACATCGGCTACGACGAGCGGCACGTCGAACTTGGCAAGAGCCCCATGACCGACCTGAAGGCCGTGGTGGATGCGGTCCAGATTCCCGTGCAAGCCGTCGGCGGATTGAGCATCGAGCAGGCGATCCAATGTCCGGCGGTCGGCGCGCCCCTCGTGGTCATCGGCGCGCCGCTGGCCGTCCAGGACCACCAGTTCGCTCCCGGTCCCGAACTGGAAAAGATTCTGCGCGAGATCTGCGAAAAGGTGCATGCCTACGGCCGCAAAAAGTAACTTGGCGGGCGTATGCGGTGCGTGCCTTTTCAGCGTTGCTTTTGGGGTTTTAGATCCGCTTCACCAGTCACCATTTGGCTGGGCGCTTTTCCCAAATACCGCTTGCAGCACGTCGCCAAGTGCTGCGACGAACAATACCCTAGCCGCTCGGCCACCGCTGTGACGGTCGCGCCGTGGTCGCGCAGCATGGTAATGGCCTTCTTGAGCCGCTCGCGGTGCGCGTATTCCATCGGCGCCATGCCCACCTCGCGCACGAAACAGGCGTGAAAGTGGCTCACGCTCATCCCCGACAAGCCCGCCAATTCCTTTACCGTCGGCCAGGGGCGGGGGAGGCCATCGAGAAATTCCCGCGCTCGGCGGATACCCGGCGGTATGAAGCCTTTCGTTTCGTCGCCGGCCAGCGGCAACATGACCAGCGTCGCCAGCATCTGCTGAATCAGCGCGCGCGCGTGCACCACGTCGAGCGATCCGCAGGCGCGCAGGTGTTCGAACAGCCGCTCGTAGTACGGCGCCAGCTTTTCCGCTCCGCGCAGGTGGCGGTCCTTGAGCGCGTGGACGCGGCGGCATAATTCGATGGCTTCGGCGCCGGGCAAATGCAGGAAGGACCGCGCCGCGCGGGTCTTCGGCTTCGGGATGCGCAGCACGATCCAATAAATCTCGCACGGATGCATCAGTTCGTGCAGTCCGCCGTGCGGTTCGTCCGGCCAAGTGAAGTAAACGTCGCCGCCGCGCAGTTCGTAGATGCGCTTCTGCGCCCACCACGTCACGTGGCCGCGAACGATCAAGCAGATTTCGAACTGCCCCGGATGCTCGTGCCGGCCCAGCGAACCCACCTTCGTGAAGGTGGCGTGCCCCAAGTGATAGAATTCCGGCAACGCCGCCACGCGTCCTTGCAGGGTCTGGCGTTGCGGTTTCTCGATGTAGACCAGCGCCGGCGCCTTGGGCACGGTTCTCTGCCTCCGATGGGCACGATCCTACGGGAGCCCCGCGGCGGTGCAACCGGCGGCGTTCGTCGAAGCGGTTAGCCCTTGATCACGATATTGACCAGGCGGCCCTTTACGACAATCACCTTGACGATCGTCTTGCCGGCCAGTTCCTTGGCCACGGCCTCTTGCGCGGCCTGCTTCATCGCGTCTTCGCTCGCGTCGGCGGGCACGCTCGTCTTGCCGCGCACCTTTCCGTTGACCTGAATCGCCAGTTCCAGGCTCGCGTCCTTGGTCTGCGCTTCGTCAAAAGCCGGCCACGGCTCGAACGCCAAGACCTTTTCGTGGCCCAAGCGCTGCCACAATTCTTCGGCGATATGCGGCGCAAACGGCGCCAGGATCAGGACGAATCGTTCGGCCTGCGACTTCCCCAGCTTCTCGGGCGCTTTCAGGCATTCGTTGACGAAGATCATCATCGCGCTGATGGCGGTATTGAACGCCATCCGCTCCAGGTCGTCACCGACCTTCTTGATGGTCTTGTGCAGCGCGCGCTCCAGTTCCGCGTCGCCGGCTTGGCCGTTCGACAGATTGGCGCGCAGCGCGCCCGCGTTCGCTTTGCTTTCGTCGTCTTCGACCAGCAGCCGCCACGACCGCTGCAGGAAGCGGAAGACGCCCGGCACGTCGCGGGGATTCCAGGGCTTCGAACCGTCTAGCGGGCCGATGAACATCTCGTACAGGCGCAGCGTGTCCGCGCCGTACTCGTTCACCACGTCGTCGGGGTTGACGACGTTTTTCAGGCTCTTGGACATCTTGGCGGTAATCTGCTTCGCCGGTTGCCCTGTCGCCTTCACGAAGAACCCTTGATCGCGTTCTTCGACCTCGTCGTTGGGAATCAAGCGCCCTGCTTCGTCCTGATAGGCGAACGCCGTAATCAAGCCTTGGTTGAACAGGCGCTGGAACGGTTCCTTCGTGTGCACATACCCCAGGTCGTACAGAACCTTATGCCAGAAGCGCGCGTACAGCAGATGCAGCACCGCGTGCTCCGCGCCGCCGACGTACAGGTCGACCGGCATCCAGTAATTCTCGACCTCCGGGCGCCAGCCTTTCCGGTCGTTTTTCGCGTCCAAATAGCGCAGGTAATACCAACACGATCCCGCCCACTGCGGCATCGTGTTGGTCTCGCGCCGCGCCTTCTTTTCGTTCGCCTTCAGCGCCTCGCCTTCGCGCCAGGGCCGCGTACGCACCACCTGCCCTTGCGCGTCCACTTCGGCGGCGACGTACAGCCAGTCCTTGGCTTTGCCCAACGGCGGATCGAACGTCCCGGTGGGTTTGAAGTCCTCCATCTCCGGCAGCCGCAGCGGCAGTTCAGCTTCGGGAATTAAGGTGTGCGAACCGTCTTCGAAATGCAGCACCGGAAACGGCTCGCCCCAGTAGCGCTGCCGGCTGAACAGCCAGTCGCGCAGGCGGTAATTGATCGTGCCCTTGCCTTGCCCGCGGCCTTCCAGCCACTGTGTGATCTTCTTCTTGGCCTCGGGCGTGTGCAGGCCTTCGATGGACGGGCTGTTGAAGGCCACGCCGTCGTCGGTAAAGAATTCGGCAAAGGATTGAGGTGCTTGGGCGAAGTGAGCGCGTAACGCATCCGCCCCGCTTTTTTTCGCTTCGGCGGGAGCGTGCGCTTTCAGCCACCCCTCAGGCGGCATCACCACCGGCACGATCGGCAGCTTGTACTGGACGGCGAACTCCGCGTCGCGCGTGTCGTGAGCCGGCACCGCCATGATCGCGCCGGTTCCGTAGCCCGTCAGCACGTAATCGGCGATCAAGATCGGAATCTTCGCCTTCGGGTCGGACTTTTCGAAGACCGGATTGAACGCATACGCGCCGGTAAATACGCCCGTCTTTTCTTTGGCCAATTCGGTGCGCGCCAGGTCCGACTTTTGGGCCGCCGCGCGCACGTACGCATCCACCGCCGCCTTCTGCCCCGGCGTGGTCAGCTTTGCCACCAGCGGATGTTCCGGCGCCAGAACCATGTAGGTCGCGCCATACAGCGTGTCGGGCCGAGTCGTAAAGACGCGGATCGAACCTTCCTTCGAGTCCGCGACCTCGAAGTCCACCTCGGCGCCTTCGCTTTTCCCGATCCAATTGCGCTGCTGAATCTTGATCGATTCGGGCCAGTCCAGAGTTTCCAGATCGGCCAGCAGGCGTTCGGCGTATTCGGTGATCTTCAACATCCACTGCTTCATCGGGCGGCGCACGCACGGGTGGTCGCCGCGCTCGCTGCGTCCGTCGATTACTTCTTCGTTCGCCAGCACCGTGCCCAGCGCTTCGCACCACCATACCGGCACTTCGGCCAGGTAAGCCAGGCCCTTCTTGTACAACTGGATAAAAATCCACTGCGTCCAGCGGTAGTATTCGGGGTCCGTCGTATCCACTTCGCGGTCCCAGTCGTAGGAGAACCCCAGCGCCTGGATCTGCCGCTTCATGTTCGTGATGTTGCTCTGCGTCGTGATGCGGGGGTGCACGCCCGTCTGCACCGCGTACTGTTCGGCCGGCAATCCGTAGGCGTCCCAGCCCATCGGATGCAGGACTTGAAAGCCCTTCATGCGCTTGTAGCGCGCCAGGATATCCGTCGCCGTGTAGCCTTCCGGATGTCCGACATGCAGCCCCGCGCCGCTGGGGTAGGGGAACATATCCAGAATGTAATACTTCGGCTTTTTCGGATCGAATCCGGCGTCGCCGGGATTGGGCGTCTTAAACGTCCCCTGTGCGGCCCACACTTGCTGCCAATGGGGCTCGATTTCGCGGGGCGTGTACTTGGCGGAAGGCATGGCACATCCTCATTGGGCGCACGAAACCAGTGCACGCACGCGCCCATCCCGATAAGGGACCGCACGCGTGCCGCACACGAAGCAAGCGGAGCACTCTACCGAAAAGAGCGAACAGCGGCTAGCGCGAGAGGCGCGCGCTCGCGCGGAACGCTGCGCGAGCACGGTGGGCTCCCTTCGAGGATGCGCCAAACGAGCGGCGCGTGGAGGCGGGTGCGTGACTCATGGGGGCACTCAACCCCGCTCCCGAAGTTTTGTCAAACCGCCCGGCGAGGAATAGTCTTGACAGCGGCACGAAGATGCCGACACTAAGACCCCGCGCCGGACCTTGACGGGTCCGGCGTTGAGTTTCCAAAGCGTACGTGGGGCTGTGGCGCAGCTGGGAGCGCGCCTGCATGGCATGCAGGAGGTCAGGGGTTCGAACCCCCTCAGCTCCACCATACGCAACCTAAGCTGAATCCCCGACTTATGGGGATACCTACCAAGCGGTAGAGCGGCTGTAACCCGAGTCCGAAACGTATCACTTGATACGTTTCGGCCCTTGGAGGCCGCTATGCCGAGACCACCCTCTTACCGTCGCCAGCCTTCCACAACCGGCGCTGACCGGGCCTTTGCCGAGTTCGGCGGGCGGCGCGTCTACTTCGGCGAGTACGGCACCCCCGCATCGAAGGAAGCCTACCGGCGCGCGCTGGCCGAGTGGGCGGCGGGCGGTTCGCTCGAGACCGACACCGGCGACGGCATCACCGTCGGCGAGTTGGCGGTACTGTATTTCAAGCACTGCAAGCGCACCTATCAGAAGAACGGGAAGCCGACTAGCGAGGTCGGCATCCGGCGTTCGATGCTGCGCATCATGCGGCGGCTCTACAAATCAGTACCCGCGTCTGCGTTCGGCCCTAAGAAGCTGAAGGCGGTACGCGCGGCCATGATTGAGAAGGGCTGGACGCGGAACACCATCAACGGCATGTGCTCCCGGCTGCGCCAGTGTTTCAAATGGGCGATTGCGGAGGAACTGATTTCGCCTTCGGTGCTCCAAGGGCTGCAAGCCGTGGCGGGCTTGCGGCGCGGGCACTGTGACGCGGTGGAAGGGAAGGGGCGGAAGCCTGTCCGGGCGGCGCATGTTAAGGCGGTGCTCCCGCTCCTGCCTGCCCCCGTGGCGGCGCTGGTGCGGCTCCAATGGTACACCGGCGCGCGCGCGGGCGAGCTTGTCGGCATCCGGGCGACGGAGATAAACCGCAAGGGCAAGGTATGGCTCTACACCCCTGCATCGCACAAGACCGAGCACCACGGACACGCGCGCAGTATCGCCTTCGGACCCAAAGCGCAGAGAGTTCTACAACCCTACCTTGAATCGCGGCCCATTGGTGAACCGCTGTTCTCCCCCGTCGAATCCGAGCGCGCACGGTACGCGCGGTGCAAGACGCACCGGCGCGAGAATCAGAAGCCCAACGAGACGGCGACGACGCGCGCGGTGGGCGATTCGTACACCACATGCAGCTATCGGCGCTGCATCGCGCGGGCCTGTAAGAAGGTTGGCGTTCCGGTGTGGAGTCCCCACCAGTTGCGGCACAGCGCTATCACGCGCATCAAGCAGCGATTCGGGATGGAGGCGGCGCGCGCGTTCGCGGGGCATCAAGTGCACGCCATGACGGCGCACTATTCGCGCGAAGCCGACAAGATGAAAGCGCGGAGCGTAGCGCGGAAGGTTGGATAGTCGGGGCAACCGGGCGGTATGCGCCGACCGGTGCCCCTGGGCAGGACCAGGAAAGGGCTGGCCGTGCTTGGCGTGAAGCCTATAGGCACGGCCCTTTGAGGAAAGGGTAGGGCGTGAGCGAGAAAGTAAAGCCCCCGGATTTAGTAATTGCGCGGATACGCAAATGTGCCGGGCTGGTTGGCGAGCGCGCGGTGGTGGACCACGCGAGAGATGCGGAGTTCGCGGCGCTGTATCTGTTGGCCCAAGTGCGGGAGTCGGCGGAAGCGCTGCAACGCGGATTTGCGCGGCCCATTGATTACGAGCGCGTGACGGAATCCATGGACTACGCGCTCCGTGAGGCGCTGGCGCGCGGCGAGGAACTACTTGCGCGTGAGGATACACAATACGTGCTTGTGCAAGCGTTGCTCGAACTAGGCGCGCGGCTGAACCGGGATAGGCGCTACAGGGAAAGCGAGTCTGTGCGACACGCGGGCGACATGCTGCAAGCATGGTTCGACGGCCTGCCGTCTGCCGAGCGGTTCCGCGAAGCCTGCACGCCCCCACCGGGAACGCCTAAGTTCGGCGAACAGACGCGCGAGGGGTTCGACGCGCGCGCGCGGAAGGCGGTGCAGGCATGAGCGCGGAACTTGAAGAACACCGGCGGGAGCAGGAACGCGCGGCGGCACACATCGCACGCGAGGCGCGGAAACGCGCGAAGGAACGAGAGGCGCGGCAAGAGGAACTGGCCCAAGTAAAGGCTCGTTTGGCGTCCCTGCGCGAGTCGTACCGGCTGAAAACGAAGGATGAATTGATTGCAGAACTAAACGGCGCCTTCGCCTGGGGCGGGCTGTTCGTCATTGGCATGGACGAGAAGAATACCGAGTTCCACTTGAACGCGGGGGTTATCGGGAGCGAGTTGGTAAGCGGCTGCGTGAGTCGGGGTTTGGAGCCCATCGGCATAGACCTTTGGAACACGGCGAAGTGTTTTGACTGCAACCATCCGGAAAAGCTGCGCTTCCACTTGCGGCACGGGGGGCTGGGCTTCGCGCTTGGGGAGATAATGCGGCGCTCTTGCCTGGGCGTGGGCGTGGCGCTGTTTGGGCCTACGTGCGGGTACATGGCGTGGTGCGGCGGCGTGGCTGCTTTCGGGCCGATGAAGAATGCGTTCGCGTTGAAGTATAACGAGCGCATGGGCTGGGCAAAGTCGGTCTGATTTTCCGCGCGAAAACGCGGGGAAATAGTAGATTGGAGCATGGGCTAGGGTAGCTCCCGAAAAGCGGAATCCGACCGCCTGCCCATGTATCTACATCGGAGCGACGTACACGCGCAACGGAGGCGCGGACGATGGTTAAAGTTCAAGCACCCGAGTACCCATTTAGGCGGACCGGCAAGCACGACCGCCTTAAAGAAATCACTATTTCAGGCGAGGAACTATTCGCGCTGGAGGCGCGGGGAATATCCCCAACATTTATAGATTGGGCGCGCGTCCGAGAGGTGCTTTTGTCCGAGTATGAATTTCATACCGAACGCTCCCTTGGGGGGCTTACGGCGCGAGACGCACTACACATGCTGCGGGCAAGGAAGCCCGACCTACTTATCTATGGCGAAGGCGCGAATGGTGATGGCGCGCCGCTTACGGATTCCCAAAGAAGTCACGTGTTCTTTGCCTGGAATATCCATAAGATTAAGGCGACGGGTTGTAGCGAAAAGGCGGCGGTACAATTCGCCTCCCTCGTAGAAGACTGGCTGTCCGACGGGCCGAACGCCCTCCTTGTCGGTGAACACATTGAAAGGCTCTTTCATATCGCTGACTGCCTGTATCAACATTCCGGCCTTGGCTGGCTTGATGCCTTAGAGACGGTGATTGAGCATGAATGGCTGTTGCGCCTAAAGGCCAGGACCGCCGAGAATACCGGCGCGCGTCAGCCTGGTCTTGAAATTCTACCGGATATTTTATCCCGAATGAATGAAGTTATTGAGATTGCTCGAAAGAATGCTTCAGCGGGCGCGCGCGGAGCGCCCCCCATGCTCGACCTCGATAAATCCATTTACGAGCAATTGAACGGGCGGGCTTGCCAGCGAAAGAAGTTAGCGGACATATTCCGAGTATCAGAGCGCCGCGTTGCCGATGCCGTCGCGCGGCTCAAGGACGCGGGACTTATCGAGATGCGGCGCGGACTAGGGTACTATCGACCCGACGCGCCCCCCACCGACGCCGACGTACATTGACCGCACTTTGAACGTACATTGACCGTACATACAAACGCCTGATTGCGGTGTCTATTCTCCATGGGAAACATGGAGGATTTAGCATGATAGGCACTGAAGAACTAATCAGTCTTAACGAAGCAACGAAGCGACTCCCGGCGCTGGACGGGCGGCGGCTGCACGTGGCGACCCTGCATCGCTGGGCGCGGCGCGGCGTTCGCGGCGTTCGGTTGGAGGTTCGCGCGTTGGGCGGGAGATTCGTGACCAGTGTGCAGGCGCTGGACAGGTTCTCAAAGGCGCTGGCCGACCTTCCCCCGCAACCCCCGAAACGCCGATTCGCCCCCAAGCCAATTCGCACCGATGCACAGCGCGACCGCGCGGTTGCACGGGCGGATGAGCAGGCGGCGGCGGAAGGGCTGGACTAATGGGGAGCGTTTACGGGACTAGTCCCATAAAACGGGCGCGGCGTACAAAGGGCGACCTGGACAGGCTCTTGGATGGTGTCCAAGAGATCCTGGACGCTGAGGACGATCAAATAACGATCCGGCATCTCTTTTACCGGCTCGTGGGCAACGGGTTACTTGATAAGTCCGAGCCTGCGTACAAGGGGCTATGCAACCACCTGAGCAAGTGGCGCAAGAAGGGCGCGGTTGAGTATTCGGCCTTCGCGGATAATTCGCGGTTCTATTACCGGCAGGACATGCACAACTCCATCGAGGAAGCGATACGGAGCACGGTTGACGCCTACCGTCGCAACCTGTGGGCACAACAAGATCACTATGTTGAGGTTTGGGTAGAGAAGGATGCGATTGCATCCATTCTCTACGGCGCGGCGAGCACCTACGGCGTTCCGGTGTTCCCGTGCAGGGGCTTCGCGTCCCTGTCCAGTCTCTACGTGGCGGCTGAGGAGTTTAAGCGTAAGGCGCGGCGCGGGAAGGCTGTGCACGTCTACTACTTCGGCGACCACGACCCGAGCGGCAGGGCGATTGACCCGGCGATTATGCAGAGCTTCGCCGATATGGGTGTAGCGCCATCGTTTACCCGCGTGGCCGTCACTAAAGAACAGATCACGGCCTTCAACCTTCCGACGCGGCCAACCAAGAAGTCAGACACACGCTCTAAGAACTTCGAAGGCGAGTCAGTGGAAATCGACGCCATGCCCATGCACGAGCTTAGGCGGCTGGTTGAATCGTGTATCACCCGGCACATAGATACCGGCGAGTGGGAGCGTCAACGCGGGATTGAGGAGATCGAGCGGCTGCATGCCGAGAAGTTTATCGCGGCGCTGCCGGAATGGAAAACGGCCTGAAACAAAACCGCCCCGGCGTGGAACCGGGGCGGCTAACGGCTTGGAAGGCGCGGGCGCGCCAAGGTGACGCGTGGACGATACCATTTCCCCCGGCGGCGGGCAAGGGGGTGCTCTTTGAGCGCCGACCCCTTCGACCAAGCCGCCGAGCGCATCGCGCGAGAACAAGAAAGCGCGTACCGGCTGGAGTTCGGGCCAACGAAAGCGGCCGACGGCGTGCCCCTGCACGACGAACATGCTGAGGCCGGAATTATCGCGGGGATGATTGCGGCCCCCGAGGCGGCGCGCGTGGCCGTCGAATCCCTGAGCGCGAGCGTGTTTTACGTGCCTCGTTTTGGGCGCGCGTTCGCCATGCTGGCGCAACTATGGGCGGAATCAGGGACCATCGACGCGCACGCGGTGTTGAGCGAAGCACCCAAGCACAACCTAAGCGGTGGGGAGCTGCTAGAGCTTGCGGCGCGCGGCAACCAAGCCCCCAGTATCGAGCGGCACGTCGCCGTAGTGAAAGAGCTTCACGAAGCCCGTGAGGTGCGCGGCGTGGCCGTTAAGCTCGTCCAGGCGCTTGATGACGGCGCTTGCCCCGATTGCATTCGGCTGGACTTGCGCCGCGAGATTGACCGCCTTGCGCCGACCACGGCGACCAACTCGCGGAGCGTGGGCGAATGGCTCGATTCCGGCGAACTAGATAGGCGCGTTTCGCGCCTGCCGACCGGATTCTATGAACTGGATGAGCAACTACATGGCGGCTTCATGCCCGGCGGGCTGTACATCGTCGCTGCGGATACGAGCTGCGGTAAATCTACGTTCGCGCTGAACGCGGCGCGGTTGGCGGCGCTGTCCGGCGTCCGTACTTGGTTCAATACGCTGGAGGACCCGGCTGTCCAGGTTGTGCGGAAGCTGCTGGCGGCATCGGCGCGCGTTCCCGTCTGGAGGCTGGAGCGCCTGGAGTTCGACCAACGAAGCCGCGACGCCATAGCCGACGCGCGCAAGGTGCTGCACGACCTGCCGCTTGTGGTGGGCGAAGTGGCCGACCTAAGCGCGCTGTGTCTCGCCATTGAAGCCCATGGGCGGCAGGGAACGCGGCTTGCCGTCGTGGACCAACGTTCTTGGGTTCGAGCGGACGGGGATACGGAGTTCGAGCGCGCGGCGGTGACGGCGCGGCGGTTGAAAGAGGCCGCGAAGGCGTCTGGCGTCGTGGTGCTGCTGTGCTGGCAGATAAACCGGAGCGGCGCGAAGGCGACGACCGGACCGACCTTGCACGACCTTCGCGATTCCGGCACGGCGGAACAAGACGCGGACGGCGTGCTGCTGCTTCCCAAATTCGAGAACGGCGGCGCGGGCTGCCCGCTCACGGCCTTCGTGAACATCGCCAAGCACCGGCACGGACCGCGCGACCGCGAGGTGAAGTTGAGCTGGTGGCCCGACTGTCAGCGCATGGACGGCTGGACGCCCCACGACGTGACGGGGGTGCGACCGTGACCCTGGCTGAATTGCGCGGCCTGGACAAGAACGCGGCTTGGGTGTGGCTGGCGCTCTCGAGCGAGGGCGGCACCGTCGTCTGCACAAGCCGCAAGCGTCTGGTGGACGCTACCGGCATTAAAGACCCCAAAGCCATAAGCGCAGCGGTGACGGCGCTGGAGCGCGGGGGCTGGATTCGGCGGCAGCACACGACCACACACGCGGCGGGACAGTTCAAGACCTTGATGCGCTTCAAACTTTGCTATGAGGGGGCGAAATCACCCCTCCATACAAAAAAGCCTATGAGGGGGCGAAATCACCCCCACTATGTAGGGGCGAAATCACCCCCTCGACTTTTACGTAGTAAAAGAGGCGCTCCCGGTTCGACGCTGGGAGCGTCGCCCGGCGCGCCAACGACCACGGCAACCAACGACCACGGCGGGCCTGTCGTGCACGCGGGGAGCTTGCCCCGATGAGCAAGCACGGCGACCGTTCAACCATTGAACACCGGGACTTGAAAACTTGATTAAGTATTTTTTAGGCACACACAGGACGCGGCGGCCTAGGCTAACGGCACCCTAAAAGGGGGCTTATTAGGGTGCATGGGCAGGACGGACGCGGGCGGGATAGTCGTTCGATATTTGAACAAAAAAAACTTGAGTTGTGTCCGCATTCGTGCAATATACGGTAAGAGGCGGCGAGGGAACGGACCATGAACACGACGCTGCGGGACGAACGCGGGCGAGTATTAGCGGGTAATAAACTCGGTGCGTTGAAGCGAAAGCGGCGACCGCTGCTGACCGAGCGGGAGAAGCGCGCGGTGCTGGAAGTTGCCAAGCGTGAAGCACTTGCCGGAAGCGGGTATCATGCGCTGGTGCTTGTGCACACTGGTGCACTTTCGGGTGCAAATGAGCCCCTTTAGGCTGATATTAGCCTTGGCGCACGAAGCCCACACACTGGAAAATTAAAAAACTGACAGGCAGTACAAAGAGCCGTCTTTCGCGGAACCCATGACCGGAGAAGCGCACGAATACAAGGCACACTGACCATACCTTCCGCCTTCGGCACGCGCGTCTTCCCGTGCACCATCCTGCGGTGCATCGAGACTTCCACCGGCGGCGTCGTCACCAGTCGCCGCGCCGACCTTGAGCACATGCAACCCGAGCCGAGCCCATCCGCCGCGAGCCGCCGACCGATGCTCAAGTACAACGTTGCACACAGAGACTTTGCCTTGCCCGGCGAAAGCTACTGGTGCGAAACCACGGAGACCCACGAATAAGCGAGCCACAACACACGCCCGGACCGAGCAGCACCGGCACCCGCGCGCCCATCGAGCACCCTGCACCGACGCCCGCGAAGGGACGCGAGTTCGACGAGGTGACGACGCTGGGCGGCAAGGTGGTGAGTACCGCCTTCACCGCCGAGGACGGGCACCGAGTCAATCCGCTGCGCGCGCTGGAGGCGCTGGAGCGAAACCCCAAGTTCCGCCGCGCGTTCATGGCGAAGAACCTTGAAGGGAAAGTCACGAAGCTGTGGTGAGCATCAATCTATCACCCGCCGAGCGCGAGCGCATCCACGCCGAGTTGAAGCGTATGGCGCTACGCGTGGGCGTGAATCCCGACGCGCTGCCCGTGGCGGCTTACGTGCTGAAGCACGGCAGCCCGACACTACCCGACGGCTACACGCCCGAGCGCCTCGCGGACCTACTCCGCTGGGTTCACGCGGCGGCGAAGCTGGGGCAAGCCGAGAGCATCGTCGTCAAACTCGAAACCGAAGCCAAGGAGATTTTGAATGTACGAGACGGAGACTAAGCCGCTGCACCTTTGCGGCGGACGCCCGCGCCCGCGCAAGCTGACCGCGAGCGCGGAGCGCCGTTCGGACGGGGCGTGGAAGCGCGTCGTTGCATCCGGTGAGGAACTGGAACCCGATGCGGTTTTCATCGAGCGCGACGGCAGCGAGCACCCGGCGTGGCTTCTGCGGGAGTATGTCTCAATCGTGCTCGTGCTCGACGACCCGAGCCGCGCGGGCGACTACAACGCGCCCACGCGCCCCGAGATGCGTTTCGGCGCGGACCTGATTGTCGCGTTTCAACACCCCGAGCACGGGCCCGGTGTCGAAAGCGTGCTCGACTTGCAAGCGGTTCCCCATGACCTAGTGCCCGAACACAAAGTGGCGAGCCGAACCTATCGGCGCAAGGACGGGAAGCGCGTCGCCACGTGGGACTACAAACTCGTGACGGCGGATACGCCCGACCCGAAGACCGGCGCGGCGCGTACCTGTAAGCCCGGCACCTGGACCGTGGAGTACGTGGGCAACAAGCCCGCGCCCGCGCCGAAGAACGGCGCGCGAGCGTTGACGGCGCGCAAGCCGCTGGAAATCGAGAAGCACGAGGCGTTGAAGCCTGACCCGTGGATGCAGGCGATTACGCAAAGGAGCACGCGAGAATAGCGAGCGCAGACGTGACGTTGGGCGACACGCCCCGCGAATTCGAGGTGGACACTACGCAGCGCACGGGCACCGTAAATTCGCGCGGCGGCTGGCTGACGAACACGCACGCGACCGAGGCTGTCTTCGTGGACACGCTGGCGGGCACGACGGCGACCACGCAACCGGCTGGCGTGGGGCACCTCGTCATCAAGCCCGGCAAGTCGATGCCGCTTCAAAACACCTGCGCGGCGTTCACGTTCAAGGCGGGCGGCACCTCGTACTTGCTGTGGACGAAAGGACAGCCGACCTAAATACCCAGAGAACGCATCAAAGTAAGCATCGAGCAAGCGGAACTGCTGGGCGACCTGCGCACGGCGGCGAAAGAGGCTGAGCGGCTTGCTACGCGTGCCGAAAAGGCGCTCTTGAAGCTGGAAGCAGCGGGCGGCAGCGTCAAGAACGCGGCGGCTTTAGACCGCATCGGCAAGTATCGCGCGCAATCCGACAATCTGCGTGAGCGGCTTGAAGAATCCCGGCGCATCGAGCAAGCCGTCGATAAGAGCCTTCCGGGGCGGCTGGTGCGGCTGCTGAATACCCACAATCCGCATGGACGGCTGCGCCAAGTCCTTTCCGGCAACGTTAGCGGCGGCACCGTCAACGACGCGGGCGGCGGGCTGGCGCATCTGGGCGCGGTGCTCGTCCGAAGCGGCAACGCGCGAGTTGCCCAACTGGGCGCGCGGCTGGCATCGGGCGGCGCGGCGCTGTCGGCTGCGGCGGTTCGCGCGGGGCCGGGCATCGCCATAACCGGCATCCTGGCGCGGCACGCGGCGAACATGATTGAGGAACGGGATAAGCAGCACGAGCGGCGCGTCGAGATTGAAGGCGCGGGCGCATCGGCGCGGCTAAAACGCTCGATTGACCTTCGCTTTTCGAGCGATACCGGCGCGCTGGACTTCCAACGCCAGCAACGGCAGATACTCGCGCGGCAAGAAGACCTTGACCGAGAGGCGAGCACAAGCGTTTTCGGCTTCACTTCCCAAGCGCACTTGGAGCGGACGGCGAAGGGGCGCGAGCGGCGCGCGGACCTGGCGGACTGGATTAGGCGGCATACCAGCACCTTCGGAAAAGACAGCGGCGGGCGGTTTCAATCGGCAAGGTTCATGAATCACCCCGACGTTGAGTATCAAATGAGCCTGGGGGCTATGCTCGAAAAGAATACGAGCTGGGACACCATCCGGGAGTGGGTGAAGCAAGAGACGGTGGACCGGCTCACCGGCGCGCGCGAAGAAAAGAGGCGCGAGTTGGCTATCAAAATGGCGGACAAGGCGAAAGAGGACGCCGACGCTCAACTTGAGTTGGAAGCCGCGTTGTATTGGAAGGACACCACCAACCAAATCATGGAGCAAGAACGCACCTGGCACCAACGCGTGGTAAATGAGTTCATGATTCAAAGGAATCTAAATTGGAATCCACTTTGAACCTTGAGCCGTTGACGCCAGCCGAGTTCGCGCGCATGGACGGCTATCTCGCGTCGAAGCGCGTTCCGCCGACCGAAGCCGAGCGGCGCGACGCGGAAGGGCTTTTGATGCGCTACGCGGCGAGCCATGCCGCAACGCCCAAGACGGTATTCCGGGCGCTGGTGTGCATCGGCGATTGTCGGCTTACTGACCGGCGCTGGCGGGATGCCTTCGAGTTATTCGACGCGGCGCGGGAGTTGTTGAGCTTCCTTGACGCGCAAGAGCCGTTCACGACCGTCTTGACGGACCGGCTTTCGACTGTGGCGCGTGAACTGGAGCGCGAACGCGGCGACCAAGCCGCCATGAACTGAGCCCCTACCGCATCGCGCGAGGCGTCCTAAAGCCCCTTGCCCGATGCTCCCCATTTTCGAGCTGCGCCGCTGGGTACCTCCGCACCCGGCTGGCTGCGAGGGGAAGCCCCCGGACTGGCGTTCGGGGGCTTTCTCGTTTTCGAGCGTACCCGCACCATCCGGTGCGCGCCGTGCCTTCCGAAACGCCCGGCACGGCAGAGCCCCTAGCCTTGTGGCTGGGGGCTTTCTCTTTCGCGCACCGTTGGCGCTGGCGGGGCTTTCGAGGCGTCGGCGGTATGAAGTGACGGGCGGCGCGGAAAGTCGCGTGAGGTTGCTTTGATACGCTTGGCAGCAGACCCCCGACCGCCTGCATGATACGCGCCGCGCTCAATAAGAATCGAAACCCTCGACCTATTGAGAAGCGTGCATGGTTACTGCTTTGTGCTGAATCGTCGCCAGCAGGTCAACGGCTTCATAGTGGATACGCGGCTTAAAGGCGGTCGTATCTTCGATACGTTATGGGGTGCGCCTGCGGTTAATTCAGGATTATTCTTGCAAAGAATGCAAACGCGCGTACCTTACCCTGTAAGGGTTTGCGGCTTTTGAGCTTAGCCTAGGGCGGATGGCATGCAGGAGGTCAGGGGTTCGAACCCCCTCAGCTCCACCATTTTAATTCCTTATCGGCGGGGACCCTTGCGGTCCCCGTTTTCTTTTGATTAGGCGGAAGGCTGAAGCGTCTATTCGACGAGGCATTTCCCAATTCGGACACAGGAGATCGATGTCATGCGTAAGGCCACGTGCTTGCTGGCGGCGGTGCTGGTCGTGGGGCTTTTCGCGCGGGAGTTGCGCGCGGCGGACGAAGGCGGCCTCGCGCAGTGGATGGCCGACTTTGCCGGAAACGACGCGGTCAAGCAGGAGGCCGCGGTCGAGTCGTTGCTCGAACATGCGGCTCAGGCCAAGCCTGCGATCGAGGAGGCGATCAAGAAGTCCGAAGACGCCGGCTTGCGCGCGCGCTATCAGGGCGTGCTCGACCGCATGACGCAGGTCACCGCGACGCTCGAAACCACGCTCGGGCCGATTCATGTGAAGCTCTTCGCTTCTCAAACGCCGCTCACCTGCGCCAATTTCATCAACCTGGCGCGGCGGGGCTTTTACGACGGGCTGGCATTCCATCGCGTCATCGACAACTTCATGATCCAGGGCGGCTGTCCGGAAGGCAACGGCATGGGCACGCCGGGCTATTCGTTCGAGGACGAGATCGTCGCCGACTTGAAGCACGCCAAACCCGGCACGCTCTCCATGGCCAACGCGGGCAAATCGACCAACGGGAGCCAGTTCTTCATCACGCATATCCCGACGGGCTGGCTGGACGGGAAGCACACCGTCTTCGGCGAGGTGCTCAACAAGGCCGATATGGATGTGGTCAACCGGATTCAGAAGGGGCACAAGATCGTTCGCGTGCGCATCTTCGGGGACACCTCGGCGCTCGAGGAGCAGACCAAAGACCGCATCGCGAAGTTCAACGCGGCGCTCGACAAGAACTTCGGGCACAAGCTCAAGCCGGTGAAGTAGGCTTTACAGGATCACCTGCCGCAGCGCCGCGAAGTCGGAGACTTCGTGGCGCGGCTGCAGCGCACGCAGCGTGGCCGGATCGCCCAGCCCGTAGCTGACGTAGCAGAAGGCCAGCCCGGCGTTGCGCGCGCTCTCCCCGTCGGCAGGCCCGTCGCCCACCATCAGCGCCTCTCCGCTTGCCCACCCCAGTTCTCCCAGCGCGAAACGCAGCGGCGCAGGATCCGGCTTCAAGCCCAGCGGGTTATCGCCTCCTACCACGACCGGCAGATACGGCGCGAGGTGCAATGCCTTCAAGAGCGCCACGGCGCTTGAACCGGGCTTGTTGGTCACCACGCCCATGCGGCAGCCGGCGGCATGCAGCGCCGCCAGCGTCTCCGGCACGCCGGGGTAGGGGCGCGTCAGGTCGGCCATATGCGCGGCATAGTGAGCCAGGTAGCTGGCCAATGCTTGCTCGCGTTCGGCAGGCTGCTCAAACGCACGTTCGATCAGCTTGTGCACCCCGTCGCCGACGAAGCGGCGCACCAGCGTGATCGGGTGCGGCGGGTGGCCGAACTCGGCGCGCGCCTTATTTAGAGCTGCGGCGATATCGCCAACCGAATCGATCAGCGTCCCGTCGAGGTCGAAAAGCACATAGGGATAGCGCATCCCCGGATGATACCGAATCTCCGCCCCAAAAACCCGGCACGCGTGGGTTTTTCGCTCTCAAGCGCCTCCTTTAGTGGGCCGATTCCTATAAGACCGGCGCTCGTGCCGAAGGCCGGGGAGATCTGCTGCTCTGCGCGCCCCCACGCGAAGGAACCTTACCCCCATGCCGTCGAACCGAAAACTCCCTGTGATTCTATCTCTAGGCGCAGCCGCGCTTTGCGGGCCGTGGGCGTGGGGCGGCGAGGCCGAAGGCCGGCTCGTCGCCAGCGCCCCCAGTACGCCCATCGCGCCGGTGTACGACCGCGCGCCGCGCGAACGGACGCCCGCCGTCCAGCCGTTGTCGGCCGCGCCGGCCGTACGCGAACCCTTCCCGGAACCGATGTGGGGCCAGGTGAGTGCCGGGCAGGTCAACGTGCGCACGGGACCCAGTACCGATTACGGCATTCTGGTGACGCTCAGCGGCGGCGATTACATTCACGCCTACGCGCGCCAAGGATCCTGGCTTGAGATCGATTGGCCCGACGCATCGCCGGCCTGGATTTCCAAGTCGTTCGTGGACACGGACGGAACCGTAACGGGCGACCGGGTGCGCATTCGCGCGCGCGGGACGCTCCAGGCGCCGGTCCTGCGCGAAGCGCAACGCGGCGAACGCGTCCGCGTCTTGGGCGAAGCCGGGGATTGGTTCAAGATCGCGCCGCCCGAAGGCGCCCGTGCGTACATTCACGCCAAGTACACCGTGCTGGGCGTGCAAGGTCCGGCTTCGAGTTCCCCAGCGGCTGCGCCCGCCGTGGCGGCGGCGCCCGTGGCTTCGGCCGCGCCGATTCAAGTGCAGCCGACGGTCGCACCTGTGGCCGCACCCACGCCCGCGCCCGTTAACCAGCCGCCGCAGCTCAACTTGACCGAATCCGCCGTGGCGGCGCTCCCGCCCATCGACGAACCGGCCCCGGCGGCGGCTTTGCCGCCCGAGCCCGAAACGGCCGAGCCTATGGCCGCTGCGCTCGAACCGGCTGCGCCGGCTGCGCCGGCTTTGGAGGCGCCCGCGACGCGGATCGAACCGTCGCCCGCACCGTCTGCGATTCCCGACGCACCCGCTTCGCTTGCCGCCGCGCGCGTTGCCGCGCCGGAAGTCGTCCCCGCACCGGAACCGGCTCACGTACCGGATCCTGCCGATCCGATCAATCCGGCCGAACCCGCCGCAGCGGTTCCGGCTCCCGCGCCCAGCGCCGAAGAAGCACCGGCGGCGCTGCCGGAACCGGCCATCGCCGCAGCACCCGCACCAGAATCCCAGGCGGCCCCCGCGCCTGTCGTGGAGGCTTCCGCGCCGTTGAGCGCCCCGGTCCGCCCGCGCCCGGCGCGTGATGTAGACCCCGTCTTCGGGGAACGTCTGCCCAAGCCGCGCGACGTAGCTCCGGAAGAGGAAGCGAACTGGAACGCCGCGGTCGTCGAACCGGACACGAAGCCCGATCCGAGCCTGTACGCCGAACCGGCCGAAGGCGAACGCGAAGGCGGCCTGATTCAGAAGGTGCAGGGCGCCGCTTCCACCGTCGGGTCGGCCTTCAAGAGCGCCGGGCATGAAGTGGCCGAATGGACCACCGGAACCGTCTCGAACGTGACTCCGGTCGTGACCGAGAACGTCAAGAAGGGCGCGGGCGTCGTTGCCGAGAGCGGCGCGTCCGCCGGGCAGACGGTGGCCGGTGGCGTGACCAGCGGCTACACGAAGACCAAGGAGTTGGTCATCGGCACGCCCAAGCGCGCGAATCCGGATGGCCCGGAAGCGCCGGTCGCCGCCGAGTCGGTCCGCACCGCTTCCGGCACGCTGGAAGGGATGCCGCTGGATGCCGCGAGCGGCGCGAGTTTCAAGCTGGTCAAGGACGGCTCGGTGACGTGGTTTCTGGTCCCCGAGCCCGGCGTGCAACTCGAAGGCTACGCCGGACGGCGCATCGGGGTCGTGGGTTCGTCCGAAACCACCCCTGCGAGCGGCGTGCGCGTGATGAAAGTCAGCAGCGCGTTCACCATGGACTAAGCCTGGCTTGCCGAGGCGGTTGGGGCAGGGCCGTCGTCTTTTCCCTTCTTCCTAAGATCCTCTTTTTTCCGGTGCCGCGCGTTTCACCCATGGCGCAGCGAGCGGTTGGCTTGACGTCCGGCGTTTCGTGGCGGATAGTAGAAGGCCGCAAGCGGTACGGCGCCCCGCTTCGTAGAGACGAAGCGGGTTTTTTGTTGGGATTCGATTCCCTCGGAGCAAAGGCGGACACGGCATGAGCGGGCAAGCCCCCTCACGGCCCTTGCGAGTGGCGGTGGTTGGAGCCACCGGCATTGCGGGCCAGCAGTTTCTCGCGGCGTTGGAAAGCCATCCCTGGTTTACGCTGAAACGCTTGGCGGCCAGCGAGCGCAGCGCCGGAAAAACGTACGCGGCGGCGATCACCGACAGCGCCAGCGGTGCCACGCGCTGGTATTGCGAGAAACCGTGCTCCAAGGCCTTCCTGGGCCTCAACGTCGAGCGCGCCGACCAGTTGATCCTGGACGACATCGACCTCGTCTTCACGGCTTTGGAATCCGACGCCGCCAAGGAAGTCGAGCCCCTCTACGCGAAGAAAGTGCCGGTGGTCAGTACCGCCAGCGCCTTCCGCTACGAGGAAGATGTTCCGATCTTCCTGCCCGGCGTCAATCCGGACCACGCCAAGCTGATCGAGAAGCAGCGCAAAGCGCGCGGCTTCCAGGGCTTCATCACCCCCGGCCCCAACTGCACCACGGTGGGCCTGGCTCTCAGCTTAAAGCCGCTCTTCGATGCCTTCGGGGTGCAGAACGTCCTGATGACCAGCATGCAGGCCGTCAGCGGCGCGGGGCGCAGCCCCGGCGTCCTGGCGCTGGACATCATCGACAACATCGTGCCGTACATCCCCAAGGAAGAAGAGAAGGTCGAGAAAGAGACGCGCAAGATTCTCGGCACGCTCAAGGACGGTGCGATCCAGCCGGCGAACTTCCGCGTCTCGGCCACCTGCACGCGCGTCAACGTGATCGAAGCGCACACCGAGTGCGTCAACGTGAGCCTCGGCAAAGCGGCCAGTCTCGATGAGGTCAAGCAAGTCTGGCGGCAGAGCTACGAGGAACTCCGCGGCATGAAGCTCCCTTCGTGCCCGCAGGAATTGCTGCACTACACCGAAGAACCCTTCCGCCCCCAGCCGCGCCTCGACCGCGACCGCGAAGGCGGCATGACCACCACCCTCGGACGGCTGCGCGAAGACAGCGTGCTGCCCCACGGGATCAAATACGTTCTGCTCAGCCACAACACCAAGATGGGCGCGGCCAAGGGCGCGATCCTCACCGCCGAATGGCTGATCGTGAAGGGCGCGATCAACGCCGGCAGCCGCTAAGCGGCCGCCGGTACAGGAACGGAGTACCCGCGGCGGGGGCGCAAGCTCCCGCCGCTTGGTTTTCAGGCTAGGCGATGGATGGGCGCGGCCGATCAGCCGCCGAAGAGGTACAGGAAGCAGTAGGTCAAGAAGCCCGCGCAGAGTACCGAGCTGACGCCCAGCACCCATAAGCCCGTGGCACCGCGCGCCCAGCGTCCCAGCTTCGACTGCGCTTGCTGAGCGGCCACGACGACATGCGCGAGGCCCGTCTTTCCGGCCGTCTTGCGCTTGCCACGCCCCCGGCGCAGCGCGAACGCCTTGCGCGTGGACGAATCGGCACTCTGCAACAGCCCCGGCGTATCGATGCGGTTCCGCCGCCGACGCGTCCGCGACGAATCCGGCTTCCCGCGCAGGTCGTTTACCGTGGAGAGCGCTTCAAACTTCGAGTCCAGCTCCGGTTCGCCCGGCAACACGTCGGGCTCCTGAGGCGTAGGTGAGTTCTGAATCATGGCCATGACGTCAACGGTTCCTAAACGAGCAATCGCATACCATCTTACTGCACAAGTGCACCACGCCAATACGAAACTCTGGAATCCTGTTCGGCGTCCATCTAGATAAACGCCGCACCCGTGCAAAAGTATAATAGATTCCGGATGGAATCTGTAAAGTAAGCCCGTTTATGCGGTTAGGTACTTGCTTGGGTGAAGTTTATTTCCACGAGGTCCCGGTTACGGCGGTCCGGGTCAGGAGGTAGGTGGTGGAAAATGTTAGGTTTCCACTTGGGGTGACGATCACGAAGTCCACATCCAGCGGGAAGGTGAGTCCACCCGCTCCGGCGTTGGGAATCCCCGTGCCCGCCACATAATTGGTGCTCAGCTTGAAGGTCTTCTTCGCGTTGGCGAGCTGGAAGGACTTCAACTCGGCCGGCTTGGCGGGGTCCTTGGCGTTCATCGTGAAGGTCGCGGTCGCACCGGCTCCGGAGATGAGGAAGACGGCATCAGGGATCACGATGCCCGTCGCGCCGCCCAGATCCACGGTTACGTCGCCCGAGAGGTCCAGTGCCGCGCCGCCTGCCGGATGCAGGAAGCCGCTGAGGCTCAAAAGGTGCCCCAAGCCGTTGCGCGTGTCTTCCTTGGCGCTGCCCTTGGTGACCACGAAGAAGCCGCCGAAGGACATGTTCTTCGCGGCGGAGAACTTGCCCTTGCTGCTGACGCCCAAGCGGGACGTGACGTCGAATCGGATCAGCCCGTTCAGGTCCAGGTAGGTGATCGCGGCGCCGTTGGTAAAGCGCAAGCCTACGGCCACATCGAGTTGCTCGACGCCGGTCTGGTCGTCGGGACCGAGTTCGGCGAGGAGGTCCGCCGCTTTAAGCTGCATCAGGAACATCTTGGACTTGAGCGTCACCTGCGCCTTTATGCCCGGCACGACGCCTTTGGCCGAAGCAAAGCGCCCGGCGGCGTCGAGGATCGCCGTGGCGACGTCGGTCCCGTTCAAGGTCAGGATGGCGCGCACGCCGGCCAGATTGGCGGGCAGATCCATGGGGTTGAAGTTCCCGCGGATCATGAACGCGTCGGCGTTGGGCTTGGTGCGGCTGATCGAGAAGTTTCCGCTGCTGGCGTAGAGATCCGCATCGTCGGCTCCGCCGGCCACCGAGATCAGCAGGCTCGCGGCGACGCTTGGCACCCCTTCGTCGTCGGTGACGACCAGCGTGGCGAAGTATGCGCCGGGATCGGTATAGGTGTGGCTGATGGTGGCGGAAGCGTTGGTGGGGGACGTATTCCCGTCGCCGAAGTCCCAGGCGTAGTTGGCGATGGTGTTGGTGCGGTCGGGGTCGGACGAGCCCGCGCCGCTAAAGTCGACCTCGTCACCTCCTCCAATCTCCACGGAAGCACTCTCGCCATTACCCGTCATGACGGCCACCGGAACCCGGTGAACGTAAAACTTGTTCGTGGCGGTCACGGTTCCGCCGTCGGTGGGGTTGGTGACCGTCACGCTGCGGAAGATGGACGCGTCGGCGTTGGCTGCGATGGAGACGTTGGCCGTGAGTTGGTTGGCCGCGTTGAAGGTGACGCTGTTTACCGTGATTCCGGTACCCGAAAAGCTCACCGTGGGCGTACCGCCCGAGTTGTGGAAGTTCGTGCCGTTTACGGTCAAATCTCCCGTGAAGTCTTGCAAAGCAAAGAGAGGGGCCACGGTGCTTACCGTCGGGTCAGGCCCGGCCACCAGGAAGGCGTTGTTTTTTGTGGATGAGCTACCGTCGTCGGTATTGGTGGTGGTGACGTTTCGCCAACCGATGGCCGCACCCCCGGCGACGGAAACATCGACTATCAGTTCGGTGCTGTCGGTTCGCGAGACGTTGTTGACCGTGACACCCGTGCCACTAAAGGAGACCGTGTTGCCGCCGGAGTGGAAGTCCGAGCCCTCGAAGGTGAGGTCATCCGACGTGCCGCGCACGACCCGATTAGGAGTGATGGTGTCGACAATAGGGGCACTACCACTAACTACGGTAATCTCGTTGCTGAATTCGTTGGTCGTTGCGGAGGCGTTGGTAAACTTGGCGCGCACTCGGTACTGGTAAGTACCGGCTGAGGGGGTATCCGTGATGGTAAAGGTTGGATCGCCTGTACTGAAGTCCTGACTGCCCGTGGAGTCGGTGAAGTCGCCTACCTTAGCGTATGAGCCGACCGGAGATCCATCGGGTTTGCGCCAAAGTTCGTAATGTTCGACGGAGGCCGCGGAATCGGCTCCTGTTCCGTCTGCCGTATCGGCGCCTGTCACGTGAAGCGAAACTTTCCGAACAAGAATGTCGGCAATGTTATTGCCAGGAGTAGGATTGCTGACCTTGGGCACGGCGCGGCTGTAGAGGACCTGCAGGAAGTACATATCATCGTTGATGGGCCGCTCCGTTCCTGAAACGGATGGAAACATCAATGCGCTATTTTCGCTCGTATGTCCTAGGTTGAGCGCATGGCAGAATTCGTGCGCGGCGGTAGCGCGAAGGACGGCGGCTGAACCAAACGCTCCAGACTCCGTATCCAATTTTACGAAGCCGTCCGTAATGTAAGTCGGGTCGCCGGTGCTCCAGCCACCCAGTCCAATGGTGCTTCCTGACAGCGTACCCTTGCCCACGCGAACGGCCCCAGAGCCGTCGGTGCGCTCTTCGACGACGATCCCGCAATGATCTTCCAGAGCTTTGAAGGCCGCACGGATCTGATCTTTGCAGTTTGCGATGCCGAGATCGGTGCCATCCGCGATCGCGCTCAAGGATACACTACCGTTTACCGTTTCATTGCTGGTGACGAACTCGAAAGTGATCAGCGTCTTCTGTCCCGGCGCGCCCGGTTCCCAGAGATCCGAAGACGAACCCAGGAAGGAACGCTTGCCGACGCTGCGCGACCCCGGTAACCGGAGCCAATGCTTTTCCGGATCCCACCCGCAACACCCGCCCCCATGAACGTGCGGCGCGGTCGTACCTGCTTCACCCGCATGAAGCCGGGGAGGTGCCGTCAAAACACAAAGCGCCATGCAGGCCACGATTGTGGCTGCGAAGACCCTGCGAAGCTGGATAGGCTCGATAGCCGCCGCCCGTTGCACCAATTCGATCACCAGAACTCCCACTAACCCCGCCTAACTCTACAAGGTGCATGCCCGAGGGTCAACCAACATGCGCCGTGCGTAAACCATTTTGCGAAACGCACGTGTGCTTGCTTTCGGCCTTTAAGGGGCGTAACGTAACTCGTGCAGGCGCGCTCGCCCCTGCAAGTGCTTCGTGAATCCTGGCCGAGCCCCGTTTACCCCTGCCTTGACCCCCAACTCTGAGGCGTCGAGCGGGCCGCTTCTTAGGAGGAAGATCGTTCCCATGGCCGAAACCATCGCCCCGCACGGCGGCACCTTGATCAACCGGGAAGTCACCGGTGCGCAACGGCAGAGCTTGCTCGAGAAGGCCGAGAAGCTGCCCAAGATCCGGCTGCACGATTTCGAAGTCTCCGACCTCGACATGCTGGCCTGCGGCGCGCTTTCGCCCCTGCAGGGCTTCATGGGCAAGGCCGAACTGGAAGGCACGCTCGAAGCCATGCGCCTGCCCAACGGTTCGATCTGGAGCCTCCCGATCGTTCTGGCCCGCCCGAAGGATCAGGTCGGCCGCGTCGGCGCCGGCGATGAAGTGGCGCTGACCGATGCCGACGGGAACGTCCTGGCGGTCCTGCACGTCGAAGAGCAGTACGAACACGATCAGGACAGGCATGCCAAGCTGGCCTTCGGGACCGGCGACGAAGGGCATCCGGGTGTCGCGCGCATCAAGGGCCTGATGGGCAACGTCGGCTTGGGCGGCAAGGTCTCGGTCGTCAACCGCGTGAAATACAAGGACTTCAACGAGCATCGCCTCGATCCGGCGCAGACGCGCGCGAAGTTCGCCGAACTGGGCTGGAAGACGGTCGTCGCATTCCAGACGCGCAATCCGATTCACCGCGCGCACGAGTACCTCACCAAGGTGGCGCTGGAGATCGTCGACGGCCTGCTGGTGCATCCGCTGGTGGGCGACACCAAGGGCGACGACGTTCCGGCCGCGGTGCGCATGGAGTGCTACAAAGTCCTGCTCGAGAACTACTACCCCAAGAAGAGCGTGATGCTCTCGGTCTTCCCGGCGGCGATGCGCTACGGCGGGCCGCGCGAGGCGATCTTCCACGCGCTGTGCCGCAAGAACTACGGCGTCACGCACTTCATCGTCGGCCGCGACCATGCCGGCGTGAAGGACCGCGAAGGGAAGTCGTACTACGGCGACTACGACGCGCAGAACATCTTCGAACGCTTCAAGCCCGAAGAGCTGGGCATCCAGATCTTCAAGTTCGAGCACACCTACTTCGACAAGCGCACGGGTGGGATGGTCAGCTTCAAGACCGCGCCGGCCAACGCCGAAGCGGTGAGCGTCAGCGGCACGAAGCTGCGCGAGATGCTGCAGAAGGGCGAAATTCCGCCGCCCGAAGTGACGCGGCCGGAAGTCGCTCAGGTCCTGATCAAGGCCATGCGCGCCAAGTAAGCGTGCGCTAGTTACAAAGAGGCATCCGACGAGGCGCGCCCCGCAAGGCGCGCCTCGTTTGCTTTCAGGGAGCCCGAATTTCTGCGGTCGAGCGGCGGGATTCGCGCGTCTACAATAGGATGCGTATGCGGAACACCACACGGCACGGGCAGGGATTCGGGCGAGCGGCGCTCCGGACGGGGCTCTTGGCCTGCGTGCTGGCCGCCACCGCGCCGGCCGGCGCCGGAGAAGCCTCTGGCGACAGGCCGGCGGCCGCGGCGGCTTCACCCGAGGTGCGCGCCAAGGCGCTGGTAGAGCAACTGGGCGATCCGCGCTTCGGGCCGCGTTCGCAGGCCTATGACGAACTGCTGCGCATGGGGCGCGCGCCCGAAGGGCGCGCCGTTTTAGAACCGCTCACCGTGGCGCTGAACCACGCCGACCCGGAAGTTCGCACGCGCGCCGCCGAGATCCTCATCGAACTGCGCGGGCGCGGCTTCATCGGCATCCAGCTCAACGAGGACTGGGGTGGGGAGCAGGTCGCCGACTATACCGAGATCGACGAAGAGAACGGCCAATTGGCGCCGCCCGTGCCGGCCGAAGAACCCAAGCCCGGCGCGCCGCGCCCGTTCCTGCCCGCTCCGATCGTGCAAGTGGCCACCGTCGTGCGCGGGCAGAACCTGCCCGGCGAAAAGGCGGGCATTCAGGACGGCGACAAAATCCTGGCCGTTAACGGCCGGCCCACGCGCGGGATGTACGATCTGATGCGCGAAGTGATCTTCGCCGGCCCCGGCACGCGCATTCCGGTGCAGATCGAACGCGGCGGCAAGAAGCAACTGGTGACGGTGGATTTGGCCCGCAATCCCGAAGACGCGACTCCGCCGATCGACCTGCGCCAGCCTGAATCGCTACCTGTGCCCGCGGCCAAAACGGAACCCGACGTGCAACCCAACGATGGCAACAAATAACAGAGCGGCCATTTCCGGCTCGGAAATGGCCTCTGTCAACCTCTCGAAAAATCGGTGAATTGAAGCGTTATCCGAAGACCGTAGCCGTCCGGCCGCGGCTGCGGCGGCGGTTCAGCACCTTCCGGCCGCTCTTCGTCCGCTTGCGGGCGAGGAAGCCCGAGACCCGGCGCTTCTTGAGGCGAGACCTGCGTTCGTTCGTCTTCATTGCTGCCACTCCTTGCCGAACCACCGTCTCCGTCGGCTCGGCCGACCGGAAAGCGAGGCATTATGCGCCCTCGCTTCATTACGTCAAGTCTATCTCCACAAGTCCTTTACCCGAACCCTCGCTTCTCCAGGGCCAGCCGCACCTTCCGTGTTTGCCGGGCGGAGCGGAATCCCCGATAGTGGGGGGCGCTTGAGGAGTCTATTCGAGAACTTGCCGCGGCGGCGGATCGTCCGCCGAAGGCCCCCTGGAGTCGCTGCGCCCGCATGTCCGGCCGCCTGCCTTATCTTGCCGAAGGCGCCTGCATCGCGGTGCTGGCGAGTTTCCTGTTCGCCTACGGGATGGACCAGCGCGACCTGCTCCGCGCCAGCGAAGGCCGCGTTGCGCGCGCCGCGCAGGAAATGCTCGACCGTGGCGAATGGGTGCTCCCGTACCTGAACGGAGAGCCGCGGATCAAGAAACCGCCGCTGGCCTCGTGGGCGGTGATGCTCTGGGCGTTGGCTTTCGAAGGCGGCGTCGTGACGGAACGCGCAGCCTTTGCGCCGTCGGTCCTGGCCGGCGTACTGAGCGTGCTCCTGATTTACGCTTGGCGGGCCCGTTTGCGATCCGGCGATGCGCAAGCCGACCGGTCCGCCGGGTTCCTCGCCGCGCTGGTATTGGCCGGATCGCTGGGCTTCCTGGGACAGGCGCGGCAGGCCGATCTCGACATCTGGCTCGCGCTTTTTACCGTGCTGGCCTTCTGGGCTTGGGAACGCTACCGCCTCGATGGGGCATCCGGCGCACTGGCGGTCTTTTATCTCGCGCTGGCGCTGGGCTTTCTGACCAAGGGCCACGTGATCCTGGTCACGGTGGTTCCGCCCCTACTGATCTGGCACTTTTTCGAGGTCCGGCGTGGCACGCAGGAGTCTTCGGCTGCTCGTCCGTGGCGCTGGCACGCCATCGGACTTGCGCTCTTCTTATTGCTGGTGCTGGGGTGGGGGATTCCCTTCTTGCAGCGCAGCGGCCTGACGTGGGAAAGCTTTCGAAAAGAGGGGCTGGACCGTTTTGACGCCGAGACCTCGCACCAGGAAGCGCCGTACTGGTACCTGGCCAACGTCCCGCTCTGGATGGCGCCGTGGATCGCCTGGCTGCCGTTTGTGATCGCCTGGCAGCTCAAGAAGCCCGCCGATGCCCTCGACCCGCGGCGGCGGCTGTGGTGGCTGTGGTTCGGCGTGAATCTGGTGCTCTGGTCGTGCCTCACCGGCAAGCAACGCCACTACGCGATCCCGTGGCTGGTTCCGCTGGCGCTCCTGATCGGGGACGGGGTCGTAGGCCTTCTGCGTGCTTACGCCGCGGGCGAACGCCGCGCCGACCTGAACGCCGGGCGCTGGGCGGTCGTCGGCCTTGGGTTGCTGCTGGCATTCGGATCCTTGGGTTTGGCCGGCTGGGCGCAGCACAAGTTGGACGTGGGCGCTTGGGTCTGGATCTTTGCGGGCATCGGCGCGGTGGGCTTTTTGCTGGGCGCCCTCAAGGCCGCGCGCGTCACCCCGGAAGCCTGCCGCGACGGGGTCTGTCCGCGCATCTGCTGGATGGCTTGGTGGGGCGGCATCCTCGCGGTTGCCGCACTGTATTCACAAACCTTCGAGCGAGCCGAAAACGCGGCACAGTCCGAGGCCGGCTTTTGCCTGCGCGTGCGCGCCGCGGTTCCGCCGGATGCGCGGCTGTACGACACCGGGCTGGGCCGCCCGCACCTGCTGTTCTACCTGGGTCGCCACGTCGAGTCGGTCGAGAACGACCCGGAAGCGGCGCTGAAGATCCTGCGCTCCGAGCCGAATGCATACCTGCTGCTCACCGCGGGACTGCTGGATAAACTCCCCCGGAGCGCCTACGTGGAAGCCATTCCGGGCGAGCCCCGCGGCGAGCGGCACCGCTACGGCGCGTACCTGATTCGAGGGGCGCCGGCCGAACGTTCGCCTTAGCAGCCCGTTGAAAAAGGGTACGACCGCGCAGCCTTTTCCAACGGGTTGCTAGCGCGCCGTTCCCGCCCGCACTTTCATCCCCAGAGCCTGCGGGTATAACTCGGGCCACTATTCACCCATGGCGAAGGACACGACCGCATGGCCGAGATTCAACCTCCGAAGCCGTCCGCCGCTGCAGAGCCGCCTACTTCCCAGGACGACTTGGCGCTCGTCGAGACCCTTCGCAAAGGCCACACCGCGCTGACCCAGGAGATCGGGAAGGTGATCGTCGGCCAGAAGGATGTGGTCGATCAAATCCTGATCGCGCTCTTCTGCCGCGGTCACGCGCTGATGGTAGGGGTGCCGGGGCTGGCGAAGACGTTGATGGTCCGCACGCTCGCTCAAATCCTGGACCTGAGCTTCAATCGCGTGCAGTTCACGCCCGACCTGATGCCCAGCGATATTGTGGGCACCGAAGTAATCGAAGAAGATCGCGCGACGGGACAGCGCAGCTTCCGCTTCATCCGCGGTCCGGTCTTTGCGAACATGATCCTCGCCGACGAAATCAACCGCACGCCCCCCAAGACTCAGGCGGCGCTGCTGGAAGCGATGGAAGAACACCGCGTCACCGCCGGCGGCGAGACGCACGAACTGCCCAAGCCGTTCTTTGTGCTGGCCACTCAGAACCCCATCGAGCAGGAAGGAACGTACGCGCTGCCCGAAGCGCAGCTCGACCGCTTCATGTTCGAGATCAAGATCGAATACCCTTCGAAACAGGAAGAAGTGGAGATCGTGCGGCAGACGACGGCTCTGCGCGACACGAAGCTCGAACCGGTGCTGACGGCCCACCAAGTCCTGGAAGTTCAGAAGGTGGTACGCAAGATTCCGGTGGGCGAGGCGGTCCTGCAGTACGCGGTCAACCTGGCCAGCGCCAGCCGCCCGCAAGGCGCCGACGCACCGGCTTTCATTAAAGAATGGGTGCGCTACGGGGCCGGCCCGCGTGCGAGCCAGTTCCTGATTCTGGGCGCGAAGGCGCGCGCGGCGATCCGTGGAAACTTCGCCGCGAGCATCGCCGACGTGCAAGCCGTGGCGCCGGTGGTCCTGCGCCATCGCGTGGTCACGAACTTCCACGCCGAATCGGAAGGCATCACCAGCGACGAGATCGTGCGCCGGCTCCTGGAGCACGTGAAGGGCGGTTGACCGGTCGTTCCGCACGGCGGCGGCGGAGCCCACGCCTTGCACGGCCTTCGGGAGAGGCCAGGCGAGGGGGCGGAAGTTCGCCGTCGAAACGCGTCATGACGTTTGCCGATCGCTACTCCCATCCCGAGAGACCGAACATGGATCATCCGGAACGTCCGCACGCCCCCGATGTTGCCGAACGCGAAAGCGTGGACGAAGGCTTTAGCGCCGGCTGGGGCCTGCAGATGCAGCCTTCAGTGAAGTATTGGCTCGACTGCCACACGCACATGTCCGAAAAGCGCGCGCCGGACGTTTTGCAGTCCGTCGCTCAATGGCACGGTCCGATGTGGGGCCATCGATTGCGCCGCCACGTCGCGGTGGACGGCTACCCCGACCGCGCCGATGCGCTCGCCGCCTCCGCGAAAGCCGACGACCGCTTTCTGTGGCTATGCCGCATGCGCTTCGATGCGCCGGACGTGAAGCACCTCGAACGCTGCAAGGAACTGGGCGCGGTGGGTCTGAAGCTCCACAACGCTCCGCTGATCGAGAGCGGCGCCGAGCGGCGCAGCGTTCTATCCGACGAGTGGCAGCGCGTGTACCAACGCGCGGGCGAGTTGGGCCTGCCGGTGCTCTGGCACGTCACACAGCGCCACACGGCTTCGCCGTACACCGGCGGCGGCCTGCATTCGTACTGGAAGGTCGGCTGGCCCAACGGCGTAAAGTACACGAACGAGGATCTGCTGAGCGACTTCGAGGAAGCCGTGGCGGCGCACCGCAAGACCACCTTCATAGGCGCGCACCAGCTTCATATCGGCCCCAAGCGCATGGCGGCGCTTTTCGCGAAGCACCCCAACCTGGTGGTGGATACGTCCATCGGCTGCTTCGTCGCGGCGGACGACACCATGTACGACGAAGACCGCGCGATCTGGCGCGCTTTCTTCATCGAGCACGCCGACCGGCTGCTTTTCGGAACCGACGTGGTGGTGAGCTTGGCGTCTTCGAAGAGCGAGCTGCTGCGTCAGCATTTCCTGGGACACACGCGCTTCGTCAAGCAGTTGCGCCTGCCGCAGGAAGTGCTGACGAAAGTCGCGCATGCGAATTTCGAACGCGTGGCGGGGGTCGCGGAGACGACGCAGCTTTTTGAGTGGGGCGCGTTGCGGCCGTAGCTCGAACGTTAGAGAAAGCGGTTCAGGAACGCCAGACTTTCCGGATCGAGCTTGGTCATGTCCTGGATTTCGTAGCGGTTGCCGTGCACGTCGATGAGCATGACGCGGTTGTGGAGTTGCACCTGGATCTGTTCGTAGATGTCGTTCATCTCGAACTCCACGATGCCGCGATCGGTCTCGACTATCCACTGCACCAGCCAGCGGCGGTCGCGGACTTCCACGATGCGCTTGACCTTGGGCACGACGTAGCCGCGCCCCAGCGCCTCTTCGACGGCCTTGCGCGCCGATTCCGAAAGCTGCTTCGAGTCTTCCAAAATGCCGATCACGTCGCCCCGTCCGCCGTCGGGCTTGCCTTCGAAGAACTGAATAAACCGCTGGGGATCGCTGTGCGGAAACGCGTACGCCGCGTAGACGCGCAGAAAACTCTTCTCGCCTTCGATGGTCATTCGCACCGGCGCCGTTCCGCCGGGCCATAGGAACAACAGCTTAGCCGCGTCGAGCCAGTTGACGGTCTCGGCCTTGACCTTGGGCTTGCCTTCGGCGGGCTTCTCGCCGCTCGCGAGCGCTTCGGCGTCTTCGGGTCGAGCCACCATCTCAGTGACCTCCGATCGCGATGGTCCGGCTCCACTCGGTCTGGATCTCGACGAGTTTCTTGTACTCGCCGTTTTCTTTGGCCATCAGTTCGAGGTGCGTGCCCTCTTCGGCGACGCGACCGTCCTTGACCACCACCAGCCGGTCGGCGTGGCGCAGCGTGCTCAGGCGGTGCGCGATGGCGATGGTCGTGCGGCCCTTGACCAGATTCGAGAGCGCCAACTGGATTTTCGCTTCGGTGATCGTGTCCACGCTGCTGGTCGCTTCGTCCAGGATCAGGATTCTCGGATTGTGCAAGATCGCGCGCGCGATCGAGATGCGCTGGCGCTCGCCGCCCGAAAGGCGCTGCCCGCGCTCGCCCACCACCGTGTCGTAGCCGTCAGGCAATTTCATGATGTACTCGTGCGCATTGGCCGCGACCGCCGCCTCGATCACTTCCTTGCGCGTGGCCTCGGGGCGCGCGTACGCGATGTTCTCGGCGATCGTCCCGCTGAACAGGAACGTGTCCTGCAGGACGAAGCCAAGCTGGCGGCGCAAGTCGCTGACGCGGATTTCCTTGACGTTTACGCCATCGACCAGAATTTCGCCTTCGTCGCAGTCGTACAGCCGTCCGATCAGATTGATCAGCGTGCTCTTGCCCGCGCCGCTGGAACCCACCAAACCGATCATCTCGCCGGGCTTCAGGTCCAGACTCAGGCCCTTGAGCACCTGCGTATGTTTCTCGTAGCCGAAGACGACCTGCTTGAGTTCGATGTGCCCCTGGATATTCGGCATGGGGCGCGCCGCCGACTCGTCCTTGATCTCCGGCTCGGTATCGAGAATCTCGAAGACGCGCGCGGCGGCCGTCAGGCTGCGAGTGAACCAGTCGTTCAGCCGCGAGAGCAGTTGGAGCGGGCCGTAAATCATGCCCAGGTAGCTGACATAGGCCATCAAACCGCCGAGCGTCAGGCGTCCGCCGTATACTTCGAAGGCTCCGAAGTACCAGACCAGCAGCGTCGAAGACTGCACGACCATGTTCAGCAGCGGGATGACCGTCTGCCATGTGGTCTCGGCGTCGATCATATGGTCCCGCGCGGTGCCCGATTTGCGCTCGAAGCGCTCGACCTCGTCGTTTTCGCGCCCGAAGGCTTTGATCACCCGAGCGCCCGAAAGCGCGTCGTTCAGGTACGCCGAGACGGCCGACATGCTGGAATACGCGAGCCGCCAGCGCCGGTGCAGGTAGCGCCATACGAAGCCTGAGATGATCACCACCAGCGGCGCGGGCACCAGCACCAGGAAGCCCAGGAACGGATTCATGATCAATAAGGTCGCCGAAACGCCCACGATCACGAGAATGTTCACAACCGTGTACTGAATGCCTTCCGTCAGGAAACCCTGCATCTGGCGCGCGTCGCTGTTGATCCGGCTCATCAACGCACCGGTCTGGTGCTTCGTGAAGAAACTCATGGAGAGTTGTTGCAAGTGATTGAACGCCTGCTGCTGGATGCGGGTGGTGATATGGCTGCCCACCCACACGCCCAAGCGCGCCTGGAACATGCCGGTCGCATGGCGCAACAGCATCACCAAGCCCATCAGCACAACCATCATGAGCATCAAGCCGCTGCGCGAATCGCTGATCAGCGCGCGGTCCACGACGATGCGCATGATTTGCGGCGGAACGAGATTCAGGACCATCTCGAAGATCATCAATCCGCCCATGGCCGCGATCTGCTTCTTGTACGGGCCAGCGAATTTGAGGATCCGCAGCATGGTATTGCCGCGTTTGATGCAGAAGGGGCAGACTTTGGAATTCTTCGGGTACGCGCGGCCGCATTCGCCGCAAAGCAGATCGCGCTGCTTGGCGAGCAGTTCGTCGAAATTGAGCACCGGCGGCGCGGAGGCCTTCTCAGGCTTGGCTTCGGGCTCCGGTGGCTTGCCTTCTTCGGCCGCGCGCTTGGCCGCTTCGCGCTTCTTCTTCTCTTCGCGCTTGGGGGCGACGAACTTATCGATCTGCCCCGCGATGCCGCCAAACAGCGAGGCTTGCCCGCTGTCGTAACGCAGCACTTCTTCGGGCTGGCCGGCCACGTCGAGGATCAGCACGCCGCCGCCCGTTACGCTTTGCGAACGCGCGCCCATCACGTGATTCAGCGGGGTGGTCCAAGCCACCTGCGCCGGATGACCGTTGCGGACCACCACCGCGATCTGCTCGGACCCCACCGCCAGCCAGCATTCGCCAAAGCGGCCGTCCAAACGCATTTTGCTTTGCACGCATATCTGACACGAAGGCGGGCGCAGGCCGTGACTGGCCAGCGTTCGGGCGACATCCTCGGGCACGCGCTGCAAGCTGACCGTGCGCCATTCGGAGGCCGGTTCGGGGGGTGTATCCTTCTTTAAGATCAAATGCAGCAACCTCTGTTCTGCGGCTAGCCGACTCGACCAAGAAGCGTGGGTTCGCTCTGATATCGAATCCCTAACTAACCCGGTGCCATAAAGAAAATCAACCGGGATAATCTAAAGGGGTCACATTTCTTGACTTAGAGAAGTTTACAAAGACATATTAGCCCGCACAGGAGCAGACCTCTTAAGGTGCAGGCGGAGGGGCGGGAGCCTTTTGAGCCGCCAGAAACTCAACCATTTCCAGCAGATCTTTGACTTTAAGTTCGCCTTGGTACTCGGGCATACGGGACTTGCCGTCCACCGTGTATAAGCCGTCGCCTTGCGTCAGTTGAGCGTTGGGATTCACGATCGACTCGATCAGGCGATCGCGATCCAGGCGTGCGCCCACGCCCGTCAACTCCGGACCGAACTGCGGACTGATCGTTGCGGGCAGGTCATTTACGCCTTGCAGCACGTGGCAAAGAAAGCACTGCTGCTTGATATAGACCGCTTTTCCGCGCTCGGCGGCTTCCGTGCGTGCAGGGCCTTCGGCGGGCCACGGCCAAGCCGGCGTCGAAGATCCAGGCGCGGCGCCGTAAGGCTTGGCTTTGCCGCGCTTGACCATCGCGTACTGGCCGAGGTAATAGCCCACGCCCATCCCGACGAGGACCATGAAGAAAGTAATCGCGCGCGCCAGATTGTTCATCGCGCACAGATGCTAAAACCTCGCGCCGCGCTTCTCAACCTACTGCGCGGCCACCGGCGCCGCCGCGTGCTTGCCGCAAAGCTTGATCTTTTCGGCCGCTTCGTCGAGTTGCTGCTCGTTCCAGTCCAGTCCGATGCCGATCGAGACCGTGCGCGCGAGATGCTCCAGCGTCCGAGGCAGCGCGTCGACGGTGTACGCCTGCGCTTTCCCGGCTTCCGTCGTCGCCAGCGGATCGCGCGCAGGATGAAACGCGCCGCGGCGCTTGATGAGCGGCTCCCAATTGGAATAAACGTGGCGTCCGCTGTCGTAAGGAAGCCCCGCACTCAGTTGCCGCTTGCCGGCTTCCGCCGCGAAGGCTTGCGCCTGCGCGCGATTCTCGAGCCGCAGGAACATGGCCGTACCGGCGAAGCCGGCGAGGTCGTGAACCGGAGCGAACTCGAACGTTGCGGGTTGCCCCAAGCGCTCACGCAGACCGTGATTGCGCGCGCGCAGACGATTCAGGATGCCTTCCAGCCGCTTCAACTGGACGCGCATCACCGCCGCGCGCATCTCGTCGAAGCGGTAGTTTTCGCCGGCGAAGACGGGAACTTTCAATTCCGGCGCGTCGTCGCGCCACGCCGTGCCCGTGTCGTGCTGGATGCGCGCGCGCTGCCAGACCGTCTCGTCGCTCGTCACCATCGCGCCGCCTTCGCCGCAGGTGAGAATCTTATAGAAGTTGAAGCTGTACGCGCCGGCGCGGCCCCAAGTGCCCGTGCGCTTGCCGCGGTAGCTGCCGCCCACGCACTGGCACGCGTCTTCGATCACCATCACGTTCCGTTCTTTCGCGATCTTCAGGATCGGCTCCAGGTCCGCCACGTGCCCCATCATATGCACGGGCACGATCGCCTTGGTGCGCGGTCCGATCTTGCGCGCGACATCCAGCGGATCGAGCATCAGGCCCGCGTCCACCTCGGTCAGCACCGGGACCGCTCCGATGTTCAGCACCGCGAGGGCCGTGGCCATGAACGTGTAGCCCGGCACCAGGACCTCGTCGCCGGGCTCGACCCCCGCGCCGACCAGCGCGCAGATCAGCGCCGACGTGCCGCTGTTGACGGCCAGCGTGTGCTTGGCGCCCAAATGCGTGCCGAGTTCGCGTTCGAAGAGATCCGTTTCCGTGGGCTTTTCAGGCGTGCCCCCGAAGCGAAAGAGTTTTTTGCCGCGAATCAGCCGTGCCAGCGCCTCAATCTCTTCTTCGCCGATCTCGTACATGTTCGTTTTCCTCTCGGGTGCCGCTCGTGGTTCACTTCAACGTCCTCGCCGTCACGCATATCCCCGTACGCCCGCCTGCCGGTAAAGTCCGCAGGTGCGCGCCACTTCCGATTCCAGTTCCACCGCGCCAATCTCGCGCGCCATCGCGCCGATCGACTGGGCCGGATCGTTCGACCAATACAAATGGCAGCCTTCGTCGAAATGGCAGCGGTAGCCTACGCGCGCTCCGAAACGCTGCTTGAAGCCGTCACCGTCTTCTCCGGGCCGCCCGGCCCACGAGACAATCCGCGCGTAACTTAAATCGAGTTCGTGGACCACCGTGGGCTGTTCATCGGGCGCCTGCGCGGCGATGTGTCCGGTCGGGTCGATCACGTGGGCCGTGCGCCCCCAAGTGGCCGAGACGATGTAGTA
This sequence comes from Planctomycetota bacterium, assembly GCA_015075375.1. Taxonomy (GTDB): domain Bacteria; phylum Planctomycetota; class SZUA-567; order H5-PLA8; family H5-PLA8; genus H5-PLA8. Next base: position 550,995 of record JABTUM010000002.1, read on the forward strand.
GCGGTGCCAGTGCGCTCGGGCGAGCGCGTGAACCGTGCCCGGACGGAAGGTCGGCCAGACCACCAGTTCCGCGCCTTGCCGAGCCAGATCCTGCCAGCCGATATCGAAGAGATCGTCGAAGCAGATCTGCAATCCCAGCTTCCCGAAATCGCACGAAAAGACCGGGACTTCGGCGCCCGGAACGGTGCCTTGCTCGAACGTCTCTTCGTCCTTGCGCACGGCCAGATGCCGCTTGCGGTACAGACCCTCAAGCTCCCCATTGCGCCCAATCAGCAGCGCCGCATTGGACACGCGATCCTCTTCCTGCAGGATCATCGGCAGTACGACGTAGCTGTTCAGCTTCCGCGCCGCGTTCGAGAAGGCTTCGCGGACGGCGCCCGAGTAGGGGAGCGCCCGCGCCGCCGCATCGCCTTCCATTCCGCCGGTGACGCACATCTCCGGCAGCACCGCCAGATCCACGCCGCGCCCGTACGCTTGGCGGGCTTCGCCGTCCATCCGATCCAGCAGTCCGGTCAACTGCTTCAGCCGCGCATCCACGCCTGGGTACGCGCCCCAGAAGCTGCGGTGCGAGGTGCCCACGATCACCTTCCGCGGCGGCAGGTGCGACGTCGTGGGACTGCGCGGCCAGTCGCTGGCATCGGGTACGGACTTGGATGCAGGCATCGCCGGTCCTCCTCGTGCGGGATTCTTACTTCGCCGCCAGCTTGGCTTCGGCCGCCTTGGCCCACGGGCTGCCCGCGAACTTGCTCATGACCTGCTTGAGGATTTCCTGCGCCCGAGCCGTATCGCCGGCCATGCGCACATACTCGGCCATGTAGTAACCGTCCTGCGCTTCGAGTTCCTTCTGGTCCATCTTGAGGAACCGCTCGCGCGCGGGAATCGTCCCCGCCATGGGTTTGCAGTCCGGACCGATGGGCGGCCAAGCCAGATTGCCGAAGAAGGCCGGCTTGGACTTCAGGTACAGCGACGGAGGCAGGTCCTTGGACGCGATCTTGGGATCCCACTGCGTCTGCTTCGAGATGGAATCGTAGTTCCCGTGCCGCAGCAGCGTCTGCGCGACCTGCGGATCGTCTTCCGTCGTGCCGCTGGGGTTTTTGCTGCCCAAACGGTAGATGATCGGTTTGCCCAGGTTATACCCCTGTACTTCGCCCTCCAGGCCTTCGAGCCCGAAGACGTTGCCGATCACGTTCGTATAGCGGTTAAACGCGTCCACGCGCAGGCCGATCCGCGCCATCATCGGCGTCCCATCCAGCTTGCGCACGTCCAGGTCGGCGTAGTTGCGGAAGATCGTGTTGTGGCTCGAAGAGCCCCAGTAATTGTCCATGCTGATCGAAGAGACGTGATTGCCTTCGATCAGGTTCATGTAGGGATGCGCGCCGTGAAAGCAGATGTCGTTGTGCGCCCAATCGGTGTCGGGGAAGTCGCGGCCCCAGCAGCGCTCCGAGAAGTTGTACGCCACCACGTTTCCCGGGCCCGCGCATTCCAGCATGTATCCGGCGTTGGTGCTGAAGCTGACGTTGTTTTCCACCAGCGTGTCGGTGCTGTGCGCGAAAACCCAGACGCCATAACCGTGGCCCGCGCCGTAGCCGTGCGCGTGGTGGAAGTAGCTGTCGCGCACTTCGCAGCCCAGACTGTTTTGCAGCGAAACGTGCCCCGCGAACCAGCCCCGCGCGCCTTCGATGTTCTTCACCCAGCAGTGAATCCCGTTCCAGATCTTGATCGTCGAGCTGGTGTCCTTGCGCTTGTTGAGGGTCTCGACGTACAGATCCTCGACGCCGGTGAACGAGATCGTCTTATCGGTGGTTCGCAGCGCTTCCGGCGCGAACTCGGCCTTGAATTCGTGGTACAGCGGGCGGCTCAGCGTCACGTCGTTGCCGTTCTTGGCCGTGATCTGGACCAGTTGGGCCATGGCGCGCTCGCCGCCGTTACGTCCGGCCCAGCCGCACGCGCCGCCGGCGCCCGCCACGCTGGCGATGGACGGATCGTTCTTCTGATCGATCTTCAGAACGTCGCCCACCTTGAGGCGCGAAGTGTCTTCCAAAGTGAGCTGCGTCGAGCCCTTCGTGTGGCCTTTCAGTATCTTGGTCGCGATAATGTTGTCCCAATTGCAGATCGAGATCGTGTGCTTCTCGGTGGCCTCGTTGATCAAGCGGGTCTTGTCCGGACCTTCGCCGCGCAGGACTACTCCGTTCTTGGCGAGGTTCAGCATCGCCGTGAGCCGGTAGGTTCCGGCCGGAATCAGCACCGCATGCTTTTCGGGGCACGCGTCGATCGCTTTCTGGATCGCCGCCGTATCGTCGGTCTTGCCGTCACCCACGGCGCCGTAGGCCGCGTCCTTCACGCTGGCGAAGACCGGATAATGCGGGATGCCGCCCGGCACCCCGGGGCTCCACGGGATGCTGCGGTCCTCGGGCAGCAGCCCGGATTCCGCGGCCGCCGGCCGTTGCCACGCCGTCAGCGCCGCCATGCACAGGCCGGCGATCAGCACCGTACGATGTCCCTGAACTTGCATAGTGTGCCCCTCTCGTACCGCTTGGGTTTCGAAACGTTCCGCGTGCGGTCGTTGCCCGCGGTTACTTCTGCGCCGCCTGTTCCAGCAACTTCTTCGCTTCCACGCCGTAGGGCGTGTCGGCGTAGCGTTCGGCCGCGGTCTTCAGCGCCACCGCGGCGGCTTCGGCCTTTCCCGCGGCTTGCAGGTATTGACCCAGGTAAAGCCGGTCCTGCGCTTCGCGCATGCGCGCCGGCATCTTAAGGAATCGTTCCTGCGCCGGAATGCGCCCGGCCATCGGGCTCGCGTCCGGACCGATGGCCGGCCACGCCAGCGCACCGAACCACGCCGGCTTCGCCGCGAGGTACAGCGACGGCGGCAGCTTCCGTTCCGCCGTCGAACTGTCCCACTGCGTCTGCTTCGTCACGTAGTCGAAGTTCCCATGCCTGAAAAGCGTCTGCGCGACCTTCGGATCGCCGGGATGCCCCAGCGACCAGACGTGCGGCTGCGAGAAGTCGCTCATCGTCTCGAACTGCGCCGCGATCCCTTCATGCCCCAGCACGTTGCCTACCGCGCTGGTGAAGCAGCTCGCTTTGTCGATGCGCACGCCGACGACGTTCTGCGTCATCGCCTTGCCGTCCAGGTTCAGGCTGCGCATGTCCGCCGCGTTGCGGAAAAGCGTGTTGTGGCTCGACGAGCCCCAGTAAAAGTCGAAGAAGATCGCGGAGACCGCGTTGCCTTCGAAGAGGTTCAGGAACGGATGCGCCGCGTGGTGGACCAGGTCGGCGTGCACCCAGTTCGTTTCCGGAAAATCGCGCCCGAAAATCCGCGTCGAGAAGTTGTACGCGATCACGTTGCCCGGCCCGCAGCAGCCGATGTTCACGCCCGAATTCAGATTGTAGAAGACGTTGTTCTCGACCAGCGTGTCGGTGGTCTTGCCGAAGACCATCACGCCGTAACCGTGCCCTGAACCGTACGCGTGCGCGTGGTGGAAGTAACTGTCCCGAATCTCGCAGCCCAGGCAGTTCTGCGTGCTCACGTGGCCCAAGTCCCAGCCGCGCGCGCACTCGACGTTCTTCACCCAGCAGTGCATCGCGTTCCATATCTTCACCGTCGAGCCGTTCTTGCGCTTCGGCGCGGTCAGTTCGATATACAGGTCTTCAAGTCCGGAGCCCGTGACGATCTTGTCCGAAGTGCGGCCGGCTTCCGGCGCGAGCGCTTCCTGCAGCGCGAAGGCCAGCGGACGGCTCAGCGTAAGCGTGTTGCCTTCTTTGGCGCTGAGTTGCACCAACTGGCCCATCCCGCGCTTCCCGCCCTCGCGGCCCGCCCACGTACACGTCCCGCCCTGGCCTTCGATCAGGACGCACGCGCTGTCGTTGAGCTGGTCGATCAGAAGCAGGTCGCCGGCCTTCAAGCGCGAGGCGTCGGCGACATCGATCGAGGTCGAACCTTTCGCGAAGCCTTTGACGATCTTCGAGCCCCACGGGTTGTCCCAGCCGCCGAAGAGAATCGCGTGCTTCTCGTCGGCCGTGTTGATCAGCTTGGTCTTGTCCGGACCCTCGCCGCGCAGCACCACGCCGTTCTTAACCATATTGAGCTGGGCGGTGAGCCGGTAAGTTCCGGCGGGCAGCAGCACCGCGTGCTTTTCGGGGCAGGCGTCGATTGCCTTTTGGATCGCCGCCGTATCGTCGGCCGTCCCGTCGCCCACTGCGCCGTACGCCGCGTCTTTTACGTTCGCGAAGACCGGGTACACCGGAATTCCGCCCGGTATCCCCGGCTTCCAGTCCATGCGCCGGTCTTCGGGCAGGATCGACGTATCGGCCGCCGCGGCCGGCCGAGCCGCGGCCAGGAGCATCAGGAGACTGACCAGACCGGTCCAGAGCAGGTGAGGGGAGCGCATTCGATTTCTTCTCCGTTCGAGGCGTTGCACACGCACCGTCCAATGGGATCAGCACGAATCCCGGGCGATAAAGGGACAGTCGAGCACCAGTTTGCAAAAGGGCGAGTCGGGATGCTTCAGGCGCCACAACAGACGTTCGGCCGCGACGCGTGCCATGGCTTCTTTATCCACCTTGATCGTCGAGAGCCGCGGCACCGCGTATTCGCCCAGTTCGATCCCGTCCACGCCCAGCACCGCGACATCTTCCGGAATGCGCAGGCCCAGATCGTGCGCCGCGCGCAGCGCTCCCAGCATGGCGTGGTCCGAACCGAAGAACGCCGTCGGCCGCAGTTCCGCGGGCCGCTCGAGCAGCCGCCGCGCCAGCGCATACCCTTCTTCGGGCACCCCCGTGCAACCGGCCAGGAAATCGGGTCCCGGTTCCACGTTCGCAAGTTCCAGCGCCCGCCGCGCGCCGTCGTAGATCTGCGCGGTGAACTCTTCGAAGCTCGTCCGGCGCGCCGAAAAAAGCGCGATTCGCTTGTGCCCCTTCTCAAGAAATACGTTCATCGCGTCGAACGCCGCGCGCCGGTAATCGGCCACCACGCCGTCCGAATGCGTTTCGGGCAGGTAGTTGTCCACCGTCACCACCGGCATGCGCTTGGCGAGCAACGGGACGCGATGCCCTTGCAGATCGATGCAGATCGCGCCGTCCACGCCGTCCAGCGCGCTCGGCGGCTCGGTCAGATGCGCCGGCCAGTCCACACCCAGCGCCTTCGCCCCCAGGCGGACGGGCGCTTCCAGCGCGGCATTCAGGATCGGCGCGAAGAACGGGTCGCGGCGCAGGTTGGCCTGCCCCCGCACCACGATGGCCAACGTCGCCGCCAGCGTCTGCTTCGGCGGCCGGCCGCGGCGCGGACCCAGGACCAGCCGCGGATAACCCAATTCGCCCAGGACCTGCTCGACCGCGCGGCGTGTACCTTCCTTTACGTCGATATGCCCGCGTAATACCCGGGAAACGGTGCTGGTGCTGAGCCCAGTCCTTGAGGCGATCTCTTGCAGCGTAGGCATGGTATTAATCCCGGTAATATGTTTTGTTTGCCGGTAGAACCTTGACCCTCTTTCTACTCCGCAGAAACGCCGCCTGCTGCGAGAAATAACCGGAATTTCAATGCGCTGGTGCAAGTAAAATAACCGGGAAAATAGCCTTCGCCATTATTGCATTCTGCATTCTTGACAATGCGTAATATGCATGGTTGAATGCCCCCATGATTGCTGACCTCGCGCGCACCGCTTCCGACCTGGCTCCTTCCAAGGCGCTCACCCACGGCCTGGAAATCCTGCGCCTTCTCACCGAAGCCGGCCGACCGATGACCTCCACCGAGATCGCGTCCCAGGTCGGCCTGCATCAGAGTTCGGCCTCGCGTATTCTGCGCACGCTGATGGCCGCAGGCTACGTACGCAAGCCCGACTACCATAGCTTTGCGGCCGACTTCGGTGTGTTGACTTTGGGCGCCAGCGCGCTCAAGCACTTTCCTGTCGTCTCCCGGCCGCGCGCCGCGATGAACGAACTGGCCGAACGGACCTCCGGGTTGATGTGTTCGCTGGTCACGCTCTGGCACGGGCAGTTGATCTATCTGCTGCGTGTTCAGCAGGGGCACGAACCGGTCCTGGTATCCGCCAGCGGCTATCCGTTGCATCTCTCCTCGCCGGGGTTGCGCATCCTGTTGGCGTGGCCCGAAGAAGAGGCGCTGGCCGCGCTGGCCGCTTCACGCACGCGATTCGGCTGGGAACGCCCTTCGGCCGACGTGCCCGCCGACGAAGCGGCGTGCCTTAAGCGTGCCGCCGAACTGCTGCGCCACGATATTTTGGCGCTGAAGGGCTGGCAGGGCCCCAACCGCTTGACCGCGGCGATTCCCGTCGAAGCCGAAGGCGTGCCGCCGCTCACGCTGGCGATCAGCGGACCCGCCGACGCGTTGCCCTTCGATACCGTGATGCTTTTGATGCAGGAAGGCCGCCGCGCGGTCGAGGCCGCGCTGCGCGAACCCGCGAAACGCTAACGCACGCTCATCTAAAGGAGAAAGGTACCATGCTCAACCGCCCCGCCGCTCCACACCTGACCGCCGATCAGAAAGCGCGCTTCGAGGAAGATGGCTTTCTGGTCATCAAGGGCGCGCTCGACGCCCCCGCGGTCGCGCATTTCACGCGCTTGATCGACGAACTCGATGCGCGTGAGCGTGCCGCGGAACAGACCCCGCCCGATGAGTTCGTCCAGATTCGAAACGCGATCCACAAGGAGCACGGTCTTTTGGAACTGCTCGACTGGCCCGGAGCTTTTCCGCTGGTCGCCGAACTGATGGGCCCGGCCATTACGCTTTCCACCAGCCACAGCATGGTCCGTCCGCCGCAGCCCGCCGACACGCCTGAGAACTACAAGCGCATCGGCTGGCATCGCGACGGCTGCGCCGAGGTGCTGCCGATCCACGGAACGTACCCGTGGATTTACACCAAGATCGGCTACTTCCTCTCCGACCTCTCCAAGCCCAACGGCGGCAACCTGCGCGTCATTCCCGGCAGCCACTTGAAGACCACGTGCCCGCCCACGCTCGCGGGAGCCATCGACCCCGTCGGCGCCGTAACGGTGCTCACCGAACCCGGCGACGCGGTGATCTTCCAGCAGCGGCTCTGGCATGCGGTGGGGCCGAACACCAGTCCCCTCACGCGCAAGAATATCTACATGGGTTACTGCTGGCGCTGGGTGAAGCCGCTGGATTTTCTTGTGCCCGACCCCGCGCTGCTGGCGCAAGCCACGCCGATCCAGCGCCAACTGCTGGGCGAATACTCCAGCGAAATGGCCTTCTGGCTGCCCAAGCCGAACGAAGTCCCGTTGCGCGAATGGCTGAAAGCGCACCAGGAAGCCGCGTTGCAGCCGGCCTGAAGCGAAGGACCGGTGCCAAGCTGCGCTCGAAAGTTTAGGCCGCCTGCGCCTTCAGGTAGGCTTCTAGCTTCGCCGGGCGGGGTCCACCGGTTCCTGCGCCGTACCTATGGCGTTCCTTCCGGCGCAGTGGGCGTACTCGCCGCCGGACTGGCGCCATCGGGATTCGCTTCGCCTCCGGCGCGCTTCCCGGCGCCGGGCTTGCGGCGCATTTTTCGGAGCACTTGTTCGCCGCTCGCCTCGTCACGACGCAATTGGCGCAACAGGAAATACAAACCCACCACCATCCCCGCGGCCATGATCAGCACCCATGTACCGGTGCCGCTGTCGGGGAGTTCCAACCGTTTCACTTCCAGGGCCGTATAAAGCGGCATGGCATCCCAAACCTGGTCCTGGCGCACGAAGCTCCAGCGCTGCATGAACAGCCCGTGCCAGGAGATCACGTCCGGATTCTCCACATCATCTTTGCTCAGAATGTTGCGTACGTCCTGCGGAACCAGCACCGCGTACTGCTTGAACTTGACGTCGCGGCAGATCAGCAGCCACGTGTAACGCACGCCGCTGTTGTTCTCCTGGTCAGCAATCCAGTTGTAGATGCGGTATTTCCGGATCAGGCTGCCTTCGAACAAGTACGGCATCCCGCGGTAATCGCGGTAATGCTCGCTCATTACGTTGTTAAAGTGCGCCACGCCCGCGCCGCGGCCGTGCTTCTCGACCAGCGCCGCGCCGCGCACTTTCTCGACTTCCTCCAGTTTCACCTTGTCCCCGCCGATCGTGCGCAGGTAGCGGATGAACATATGCAGCACCTGCCGGGCTTCGGTCAAGTCGTTGGCATCCGATAGGCCGCGCTTGGACTTAAGGTCTTCGTCGAAGACGTGCAGATACGCATCTTCCCAATCCTCGCCCTCGGGATTCAACTCGGGCAGCGGCGTAAATTCCGCCTTCAGGCCCAGGAATTCCATCTGCCGGCCTTCTTTGTTGGTGAACATGCGGCGGCCTTCGCCAAGCGTCTTGGTCTGCGACTCTTCGCCGTGCGGAGCGATCGGGTGAGTCTCTTCTCCCTCTTCTTCCTCTGCTTCCGGGCTTTTCGCCTCTTCGCCCGTTTGCTCCGCGCTCTTGGCCTCCTGACCCGCTGGCGCCGCGGGCGCTTCTTCCACGGGGATCAGCGGCTTGCCGTCCGGTCCGGTGAGTTGAATGTCCGCTTGGCCTTGGGGCGACGGATACGCCGTCTTCGGCAGCGCCGGCTCTTTGCCTTCGGTCGCTTCGGTGAGTTGCTCCAGCATGCCTTCCGAGCGCTGCTTGCTCTTGTCTCGGAACATCACGAAGAGCGCCGCCAGCATCACCGCCAGCACAAACATGCGCAGCAACCGCTTCTGCATTTTGCTGTTCTCGTCGTCCGTCTCGTGCTGCATCCACGAAAGTTCGGAGACGTTCCTCGGACCTTGCCCCGGCCGGCGGCTGCCGTCGTCGCGTCCCGGAAGCTTGAACTTGGGAATATCGGACAAGACACACCTCCCGAACGGGCCTTCGCAACGTGCTCTAAATCCTAAAACGTGCATCCCGAGCTTTCCTTCCACGCAAACACAAGCCAATTCCAGAACGCAGGTTCAATCCGCAAGTTCAAGCTGCCGCTGGATTTCAATGTAGGCGCTGATGCACATGCGCGCAAGGTGCCTGGGCCGCTAGCCTTCGCGTGCCGGCTTAAAAAGGAACGCGCGAAGAATTCCTGGATGGCGGGAACTTCTTTATGAGTTTTAACTGTTCTCGGTGTAAAACACTTAGAACACTAGTTGGAGCGACCCGCCTCATGCCCCAAGGTTTGGACGCACCGCGCGCACTGAAGGACCAGATGGCCGCGCTCTTGGAGCGCGAGATCGACGCCGCGCGCTACCCTTCGGGTGTCCTGCCCACCGTCCGCGTGCTGGCCGAACGCTTCGAAGTAAGCGTGCTGACCGTCGTCGGCGCGCTGGAACTGCTGGAAAAGCGCAAGCGCGTGGAGCGGGTGCACGGAAAGGGCGTCTTCATTCGCGACCGCCAGGGGCGCTCGCGCAAGTTGGGCGTCCGGAATTACCGTATCGGGGTCTTCGGTTACAGCCCGTCCGGCGTCGCCGGCTATTACGGGGAACTTTGGGGCGGCCTATCCGCGGCGGCGGGACCGCGTGTCTCGCTCACGTATATGAACTTGGTCGCGGGCCGCGAAGTTGGAGCCGTGCGTGCCGCACAGGCCCGCTTGGCGCTGGACGGTGCGATTCTGGTGGGCATTCCCGACCGCTCCGTGGTGGATTCGATTCGCCGCAAGCGCTTTCCCGTGGTGCTGGCCGATCATCACTTCCAAGGCGCGGATTTCGACTGCGTCACGCTCGATTCGGCCGCCGGTTCGCGCGAGGCCGTGCGCCACCTCGCCGCACTGGGGCATCGCCGTATCGGCCTTCTGACCTCCACGCGCCCCGAGTACAACGCCGAGCGTCTGGAGGGTTTCAGGGACGGCCTGCGCGAGGCCGGTCTGCCCTGCGAGACGGCTTGGGTGCATGCGTCGCAACAGGAATTCCGTAGCGGCGCGGACGCGTTTCGAGCCATCTTGCGCATCGCGCGCCCCGCTCCGAGCGCTTGGCTCACCTGGAGCGAGACGCAGGCGCTGGGTGCGCTGGAGGTTATGCGGGAGGCCGGCCTGCGCGTGCCGCGGGATATGAGCATCATGGCATGCTCGGGCGCAACCTTGCTGGATTTCTGTCCGTCGCTCAGCGCCGTCATTGGCGATGGGCGCGTGTTGGGCGCCGAAGCGCTGCGGTTGCTTCTGCGGCGCATGGAAGTACCGGACGCAGCTGCGCAAATCGTGCGAGTACCCATGCGGATTCATGCGGCCGAAACGACGGCCGCGCCTTCCAGGCGCTAGAAACGCTATTTAAAGGAGTGAGTGATGAGAATCTTGGCGATGATGCTGACCGTGTACCTGGCCGTTGCCGCGTTCGAAACGCGAGCCGCGGAAGAGGCGCTGCCCGTCTGGCCGCAGCCCGGCGCGCGTTTCCCCGCCGACGCCAAGCCCCTCGAACTGCCGCGCGAACGCACCGGGGAGGCTGTCTGGGACACGCCGCCCGCCGTGATTTCGCCCTATGCCTCCGACTGGTACGATTACGTTCCGCAGGTTTGGGGGCCCGAACGCCGCATCTCCGATCCGGCGAAATACTTCGCGGCGCTCCAGGATCTTTACGTGCGTGGCAATGTGGCCGCGGGGAGGGATACGCCGGACCGTTTTGCCGCCAGCCGCTTCCCCTTTTATTGGACGAACCTCTGCAATCAGCTTTACATCCGCAACAAGTCCGGGCGCGCCACGCTGAATGCCTTTAAACAGAACCGCGTCGATGCGAACCGCGTACGCGTGCCCAGCCTAGAAGATCCGGCGACGATGAGCGCGGAAGAAAAGCGTGCCGAAGAGTGCGCTCAGGCAGGCGCACCGCTGAAACCTCTGGGTTACGATCTGCGCGACGAAGCCACCTACACCAACGGAGCGGCCAGTCCATTCGATTACGATTTCTCGGACGTCTCCCTGAAGCATTTCCGGCTCTGGTTGCGCGCAAAATACGGAACCCTTGAGGCTTTGAACTCGGAATGGGGCAGTGCGTTTCCGGAGTGGGACGCGGTGCGGCCCACGCATTCGGATGGACTGCTGGACCGGCTTCGCAAGCAGATCGCTTCCGCCAATCTCGCGTCCTGGGCCGATCACCGCGAGTACAACGACGATACGTTCCACGCCGCCATTGCGCGCTACCGCGCCGCCGTTCATAAACACGACCCGAGGGCTCCGGTGGGATACTCGGGCACCCAGATGCCGTCGGCCTGGGGCGGGTTCGACTTTTGGAAAATGGGGCTCAACCTTTCGTGGATCGAGCATTACGAGGTGCTGGGCTCGCGTGAAGCCATTCGATCGTTCATGCCGCGTTCGCATCCGGCGCTTGCGGCCATTCCGTTCAAGGATGTGGAAAGCGGCCTGCGCCGGATGTGGTACTTGGTGTTGCACGGCGACGCCGGCGGACTGGTCTGGCCCTACGCAGGCGACGACACGTCCAAAACGCTTTTGCTGGACGTGGAAGGCGACACGGTCAAGCCCACTGAACTGGGCCGGAATCTCAAAACCATATTTGCCGAAGCGCGGTCAGGCGTTCCCTGTCTGCTCCGGCGGGCTCGGCCCCGCCATGAGCCGATCGCGGTGCTCTATTCCCACGCCTCGATTCGATGCGCTTGGCCGTTCGAGGTGCTGCGAGACGGGAATACATGGATCAACCGCTTCAGCTCATACGAAGGCGGCCACAACTACAGCGCCGCCGGGCGCGAAGGCTTCTACAAGCTTTTTGAGGACTTGGGGTATCAGTATCGGCTCGTTTCGAGCCGGCAAGTCGAACGCGGCGAACTGGTGGCGGACGGCTTCAAGCTGGCGGTCCTCCCGCGCGGAATCGGGCTTTCGGCGCGTGAAGTCGCCGGCTTGCGCGATTTTGTGGACCGAGGCGGCGTGCTGGTCGCAGACTTGATGCCGGGCCGGTTCAACGAAAACGGACGCCAGCCGGAAACCGACGCCTGCGCCGAACTCTTCGGACTCAAGCGTGCGCCTTTCTCGTGGGAAGAAGAGTCCAAGCCCGAAGACGAAAAGCGCGGTTACCAGGGCGGCTTTGGGCGAAAAATCGAACTGGAAATGCTGGAAGCATTTCACGGGCTGGAAGCCGGAGAAAAGCTGCTCGTGCAGGGATTCCAGGAGCCCGGTTTGGAGGCTGGCGCGGCCCAGCCCTTGGCTCGAACTGCCGCAGGTCCGGCTTTGCTCAGGCATGCGATCGGCAAAGGATGGGCTTTCACCTTGAATTTCGACCTTCCCAACTACCTGACGGATCGCGCCGCGGATAAGCCGGCCTCCGCCACGCGGGTGGCCCGGCGCTTGTTTGCCGCACTGCTGAAGCAAGCGGGCGTCGAGCCCGAGGTCCAGGTGCGTGCGCGGGGCGCCGATAAGCATCCGGTTGGATGGGAAGTATTTCGCTACGAATTAGGCGCGGCCGACCTGATCGGCGTGCACAGCAACGGCAGCGTACGGATTGAGATCGATCTTGCGGATTACGGCACGGATGTGAAGGCGGCGGAAGAGAGTGAACTTGAAATCATGCTTCCGCGCGAAGGCTTCGTGACCGAGATGCGCACCGGCAAGTACTTCGGGAAAACTAAGCGAATCTCGGTTCGATTGGAGCCGGGAAGGCCATTGCTGGTGAGCGTATTGCCGTATGAAGTCGGTGCGTTGCGCCTGCAAACGTTGGGCAAAATCGCGGAGGGTAAGCTGCCGCTGAAGGTTTCGATCGAAGCCCAAGGCGAGCTGCAGGATCATGTCGTTCACGCCGAACTGATAAACGCCCAAGGCGAGGCGGTCCCGCAGAGCGTCGTCAACCTGCCGCTCAAGAACGGAGTCTACGAGGGTGCGATCGACTGTTCGTACGTGCCGGGCTCGGGACCGTGGACCCTGAAGCTGCGCGACGTTGCCAGCGGAAAGACAGCTGAAGCCTCCGTGGCGAAGTAAGAGTGAAGGATTGAAACGCACCGCCAGGCTCGGTTACGCTGGCGGGCGTATGGAACCGTCCTCGCCGCGCGATGCGCCGCTTTCGATTCAGGAGCAGATTGAGCATCAGGTCCGCCTCACCAGGCAGTATATGACCTGGTGGATGCCGCTTATTTTCCTCGTGGGTTTCGTATTCGCCGCGCTGGCGTTGTATACGACTCTACAACTCAGCCGCGGTGCCTTGCCTTGGAGCTTGCTCCTGTTCTTGGGCTTCTTCACTCTTTTCTTCGGTTGGGCAGTGATTCAATACCTGACTTGGCCGCTTTTTGTGAAGCCGCGTGTCGTTCCATGCTTCGCTCGGGAACTGGAACCGTACGGCGGAAGTACGACGCCCGCGTTCTGGAAAGGGCGTGCGCTATTTTTGGCGTTGCCGGATCTCGATCGCCGCGCGGTCGAATTAGGCTTAAAACCCCTTTCGAGTTTCGGATTCACGGACGACTATTACCGGCAGGAAGTCGTCTGGCGCCCGGCTCCTGAAGGCTTGGAAACGGCCCTGGCGCTGCGCGCGAGCATGCCCGAATCGATCTTGGCCGCCGATCTGGACGCCTTGATCGTCTCGCTTCGTGTGGCACAGGATAAGCAGGTGTCCTTCTGCCTGGTGCTTCGGCTGAGCACCTCCGATAGCCTTCAGGGCGTTTGCACGCGCGAAGCGCGCAGCGGTCGCTTCTGGTAGTCGGTTCGGCCGCCGTCTATCGCTTCAGGCCGAAGGTGCTTGCAGAGTATGCTTAAGCAGTACGCTCCAATCAGAAAACCTCGCAATCCAGCATGGGAGTGTTGAAGCCGAATGACTCGAAAATCACAAGCGACCATTCGCTCGCGCCAAAAGAAGAATCCACGGACGGCCCAATCGCCCAGGAGAGTGCCGCCGGGATCGAGCGCTTGGGATGTGCGAGCGCGGCGCGCCATCGCGCGCTTGATTCGGCCGGACGAGTTGAACAAGCACGAGCAAGTCTTCTGGTCGGTTGGGTACGGCGACGAACTCTGGGACCTGTTCTGCGCCTGCATCGCGGGCGATCTGGGCGCGGTCAAGAAACTCCTGGCGCGCGATCCGGCGCTGGCGCGCGCCCACTACGAATACCGCACGCCGCTCTCCTTTGCCGTGCGCGAGAACCGTCTGGAAGTCGCCGCGTGGCTGCTCGATCACGGCGCCGCGCCGTTCGGCGTGGGCGGCGATCTGATTCGTACGGCGCAAGACCGCGGCTACGCCGAGATGCAGGCCATGCTCGAGCGCCGCATGGCCGAACGCCACGGCGCTTCCCGTAAGGGTGAGCGCATCGCCGCCGCGATCCGTGCGCGCGACCCGGCTCAAGTGCGCGCGCTGCTCGACGCCGAGCCCGATCTTCTGCACGCCGGCGACGAACGCTCCAACCGGCCGATCCACTGGGCCGTCATGACCCGCCAGCCCGGCCTGATCGACGAACTCCATGCCCGCGGCGCAGACCTCGAAGTGCAGCGCGGCGACGGCGCGCGCCCGATCCAGCTCACCAACGGCGATTATCACTTCCGCGGCTGGCGCGACGTACCCAAGGACAGCGCCCCAAGCCCGCGGGAAATCTACGAGCATCTGCGCGCTCGCGGCGCCGCGGTGGATCTCTGCACCGCGTGCCATTTCGGCGACCTGAAGCGCGTGCGCGCGCTGCTCCGGAAAGACCCCAAGCTCGCCAATCGGCCTTCGGATTACGTCACCTATTACGCCTGTTCCGGCACTCCGCTGCGTAACGCCGCCGGCGGCGGGCACCTCGAGATCGTCAAACTGCTCCTCGATAAAGGCGCCGATCCCAACCTGCCCGAAGAAGAGATCGCGCCGCGCGGGCACGCGCTCCACGCGGCCGTCTGCAACGGGCATATCGAGATCGTCCGCTTATTGCTGGAACGCGGCGCGCTGCCCAATGTGGAGATCGAGAGTTCCGCAGACACCCTCAGCGCCGCTCTTTCGCGCGGCAACAAACCGATGGTCGAACTGCTTTGCTCCTACGGCGCCGCACGGCCGGTGCACTTGCTCGCGTACAGCGGCGATATCCAGACCGCCGCGGCCGTTTTTGCCGCGAACCCCGAAAAAGCGGACAACCCGCATGCCCTCGAATGCGCCGCCGGGCAGGGCCATGAAGGATTCGTCCGCCTGATGCTGCGCCACAAGCCCAAGCTCGCCCAACGCGTGGCCGTCGGCGTGCGCCACCGCGGGCCGGGCGATCCCGTCAAGACCAAGAGTCTGACCGAGCATCTCTTCGAGCAGGGCATGGATCCCAATTTCCCGAGCTGGCTGCGCATCACACCGCTCCATCGCTTCGCCGAGTTCGGCGACGTCGAGAACGCCGCGATATTCATGGCGCACGGCGCCAACCCCAATTTGGTGGATCTGGAATTTCAATCCACGCCCCTGGGCTGGGCTGCGCGCTGCGGGAAGGCGCGCATGGTCGAATGGCTCCTGAACCACGGCGCGAACCCCGCGCTTCCCGCCGCGCCCGCTTGGGCGCGGCCCCGGGCGTGGGCCCAAACGCGCGGGCATGCCGAGGTGCTCCGGATTCTGGACGCATTCGAAGCTTCGGGCCGGCTGCCGCGCCGGGCATTGGAGGAATACGAGGCGCTGGCGCGGGATTGGCAGGACGCCTACGCCACAGGCGAAGCCGGGGCGCTCAAGCGTCTGGGCGATCACTTTCAGTTCGAACGCGACGGCGAATGGGACCGCCGGCCGCTCCATGAGCGCATGCAGCGCCTCAAGCGCCATGCGCGCGATCGGTTACTGAAGCACGAACCCGCGGCTGGAGCGTCAGACACGTTGACTGAGGATGAAGCTCGGTCGCTGGTTGCTCGCGCGCACGGATACGCGACGTGGAACGAACTCGTTCGAAAGAGCGCGAGAGTGTAGCAGTCGAAAGGATCTATTCCGCCGCGCCGGAATTGCGTTCCTTCAGCATCCGAATACGCGGGGCGCGGTGCGGGCGCAGTTCCGGAATCTCGCCGGTCACGGCTTCCGTCGATTGCGGACCGCCCGACTTCGTGGTGCTCGTAGTCGTGTCTACTTCCAGGAAATGCTTGATCTTCACCGCCGTGAGCGCCGCGCCCGTGGCCGGATCGCGCATGTACACCTTCACGTGCTGCGCCGGATCCGTCATCTCCAGCCGCGCCAGGCTGCGCCCCATATCGTACAGCAGCCGGTCGCAATGCAGGACATTCCCCGCGCCGATCAGTTCCACGCGCCCCTTGCACTCGATGCTTTCCAGGCTGCCGGTGAACAGCCCGCTCGGCCCCGGCGCCGCTTCGACGTTCGGCTCGGTGCTCTGCACCTTCAGGATCAATTCGTCCGTCCAGATTTTCAAGCTCGCCTGCTCGACCTGTACGTTGCGCCGCAGCGTCAGTTTCCCGCTGTAGCTTTCGAAGAGCATCTCGCCGTCGCATGAGATCGTGATGATGCCCCCGCCAGCGACCGAGAACGAAGGCACCAGACTGCCGGTGCCGGGCGTGGCCGGTTCGGCGGACTTCTCAGGCTCGGGCATGCGCACCTCGGCCAGCGCGCCGCCCAGTGCGCGGTACGTATCCAGCCGCAGGTCCATCACGAACTTGAACGCTTGCAGCGCGTTCTCGCCGCTGCCCAGCGTCGCCGGCTTCCCTTTTTCCACGTCGCCCGAAACCGTAATCGTCTGCTTCGTCAGCCGGCCCTTATCGTCGAAGCGCGATTCGTACTCCAGCGTCTCGCCCTTGGCCCATTGCCCCGGCAGCACGATCTCCACCTTGCCGGTGGCCCGCAGCATCTCCACGTCGCCCGACGCGATGTCGCGCTCCACGCCGATTGAATCCCCGCGCAGCACCACGCCCGTCGACGGCTGTTCGATCTCCACGCTGTCGCGCAGTGTCAGGACTTCCTTGCGCGCCGGCTTCCCGTCTTCGCCCTTCACTTCTTTTTCGATGCGCGAGAACGGTCCCAGCGCCTGGATCACGCCGTCGCCGCCGGTCACGTCCAGCGGGCTCGCGGCCGCGCCCGGATCGGTCTTCGGCTTCTCCTTTTCCGGCTTCTTCGGACCGCCGGGGGAGGGGAGCTTCCACGGAAAGATGCCGCTGCGAGGCACCGGCACGCGCTGCAATTCGGCTTCGGTGATCGTGAAACCCGGCGCGGGCTCGCCCGCGCGCAGCGCACCGGCGCAAGCGGCCAGAAGCAGCACGGCCGTAAGGCGCAGGCTCATGGCTGGGCGCTCCTTTTACGCAGGTCCTGCGGTTTGGCGTCGCGCGGCAGCGGCACCACGCCTTGGTACGGCGTCAGCAGAATGCGTTCCGCCGGCCGGAACGCGCCCAGCTTCCCGTCGTAGTCCAGACGGTGCTTCGCCCAAAGCAGCTTCGTGCCGCCGTTCGTTTCCTTGATGTAGATCTGCACCCAATGCTCGCGGTCGTTCATCTTCAAGAAGGCCTGATCGTCGATCATATCGAAGTACACGTGATCGCATTGAACCACCTGCGAATCCGTCACCACTTCCAGCCGGCCCAAGCACTCGATCGAGCGCGGCGTGCCGGAGAACATCCCCGTCGTCTCGGCCTTCTTCTTCTCGACTTTCTTGTCGTCCTTCTTTTCTTCCTTCTTGCCCTCGGCCTTCGCGTCTTTCGGCGCGAGTTTCTCTTTCGGCTTGGGCTGATCGAGGCGCAAATACAGTTCGTCCGCGACGATCCGCATCTGGTCCTGGTACACGTGCACGTTCTTCGAAATCTTGAGCAGCCCCGAAGTCCCGTCGAAGAGCAGGTCGCCGTCGCATTGGAAATTGAGCTTCCCGCCGCCGGCCAGCGACAGGCCCGGCATCAGCGCCGCGCCGCCCGCGGCTTCTTCCGGCTTCGTCGGCGTCGTCGGAGCCGGCAGCGCCACGCGCGCCACCACGCCGCGGTAGGCGCGGAAGCGGTTGTTCAGCGCGTCGATCGCGAACTCCGGGCCCGCGATCGCGCTACCGCCCTGCCACAGCATCGCCTGCTGCCCCGGCGCGGCCTTGACCGAAAGGATGTTCTCGAGCAGCTTGCCTTCCGGGCTGTAGCGCAGGCCCGCGGTCAGCTTCTCGCCCTTCACCTGAAGGTCTTCCAGCCGCACCAGCACCTGGCCTTCGCCTTCCATTCGTTCGAGCCGCCCGCTCGAAGCATCGCGCTCGACGCTCAGGCGCTTGCCCTGAATCAGCAGCCCGCGCGCTTCCTGCTTGATCGAAACGTCGCCGTCCAGCGAGAGCACTTCCTTCTCGCGCACCGCTTGATCGGGAGGTCCCGGCGGCGCGTAAAGTTTTCGTGCGAACTCTCCGTACCATTCGATCGCCAGTTCGCCCGCGCCCAGATCGAGGATATTGCCCGCCGGACTGGGGCTCTCGGGCGTCTTCGGCGTTTTCGGCGCCTCCCCCTCCGCCGGCGGCTTGCTGCTCAGGAGGCTCATCGCGCCCGGCCGGATCACCAATCGCTTCTTGCCCCACGTGGGCATCGAGAGCATCTGGTCGCGCCGCGAGATCACGCACTTTGGCGTATACAATTCGCCCATCTCGTCCACGATCTCGAGCGGGTTGTTCGCGATCCCCTCCAGCGTCACCGCGTCGGTCCGGCCGTCGAAGTAGATGCGCTGGCAGTCGATCCGGAACGGTTGCCGCGGCTTCTCCACAGGCGTACCCGCCGGCGGCGTCTTCACGCCCCCGATGCGCACCTGCCCCAGCGCCTCCGCGTATTCCGGGAACATCGTCGCCGCCAGCCCCGACGGATATTGGATGCAAAGGTGCGTGCAGGTCAGATCCGCGTGCGTCGCGTCCGGCGGCAACTTGCCGTCCGGCCCGGGCAGCGGGCGGCGCAGCATCTTCACTCCGTTCAGGAACTCGAAGCGCCGCGCCAGGACCACTTCGGCATTCGGATCGCTCGATTTGATCAGATGCGGCAGCACCGCCAGGTCCAGCACCGCCGGCCCATTGCAATGCACTTCCGTTCGCGACCGCGCTTCCGGCACGGTCGGCTCTTCCGCGGCCGGCGCCGGCTCGGGAGCAGCCGGCGCGCCCGCTTGCGCCTGCTGGAACGGAATCAGCGCCGAACCCATCCCTTCGGCCACCACTTGGATGTTGCGCCGGAAGACCACGCGCCGCCGTTCGACCGTCGTCGTACCCACGCGCTGCCCGTTCGCCAGCAGCGGATACGGGTCGTCCCGCGTGCTCGTCTCGAGCACCATTCCTTCGGCCTGAATGTCGATCGAATTCTTCGAGCCATCGGCGTTGAACGCGAGGAAGCGGCCGCGCACCAGCGGATCGGGCTCGCCTTCCTTTTCGGAAAGCACGAACAGCACCAGTTCGCTGCTGCCCGTCGTCGGATTCCGCCACGTCCGCCAGCGCAGCCGCTGGCAGCTCAGGACGCCCGTCGGCTCCAGCTTGTCCCCCGGCAGGTCGTCGGCGTAAATCTCCAGCACCACTCCGCCGGTGGCTTCGCCTTCGGCGTTTTCCATGTCGATCACGCCGCCTTGAGCCGTGATCGCCACACGCCCGCGCGGCAGGCTGATCGGAAGCGCCGCGGCCGCCGCCGGCGCCGCCCCAGGAGGACCGGCCGAACGCATCGTCTGCGAGACGGCTTCCACCGACTTGGGCGATATATAGTAGCAGATCCGCAGCAGGCTCAGCTTGATCTTCTTGTCTTCGCGGATCGCGTCGTCGGCGCTCAGTTCCAGCACCAGTTCGCGCGTCGAACCTTCGCCCGCGTACACCTCGGTGCTCACCCCGCGCCCGCCGAGGAAGCCTTCCATCATCATGCTGTCGGTGCGCGGAGCGATCCCGCCGGTGGCTTCCAGCGGCAGCCGCGCGCGCCGCTGCGCGTCGTCCCACAAATTCAAGCGTTCGGAAACCCGGAAGACGTCGTTGACCAGCAGCTCGCCCGGAGCCGGATCGCCGTGCGGAGCGGCCGGCGGCACGTCGCCCGAGCGCGCCAGCGCGGTGCAAAGCAGCAACGTCGAAACGTACGCGTACCGCATCCGCATTCAGCTCTCGCGTCCCAAGTACGCCGCCAGCGTCCGTTCCCACGTCCCGTCCGCGCGCATCTGCAGCAAGTGCTCCAGGATCTGCCGCACCGCGCCGCGCCCGCCGTTCGCCGCGGCGATCCCGTGGCAGACCTCGCGCACCTGCGGGCGCGCATCGGCCGGACAGCCTGCCCACGCCGCCTCGCGCAGCACCGGCCAGTCGATCAAATCGTCGCCCACGTACGCCGCTTCGGAGAATTGGACGCCTGAGGCCGCCAGCAGCCTCGCGAAACCTTGGCGCTTTCCGATCACACCCTGTAACACCCGCTGGGGCGGGATCTTAAGCTCGGCCGCACGGCGTTCCACCAGCTTCGATGTACGGGCCGTCAGGAGCCCCACCTCCAGCCCCGCCAGCCGCGCCAGCACGATCCCCGCGCCGTCCTGCACGTAGAAGGTCTTGGCCTCGACCCCGTTCTCGTCCAGCACGATCCCGCCGTCGGTCAGCGTTCCGTCCACGTCCAGCACTACCAGCTTCAATGCGCGATACACCTCCGCGCCCGGAAACCCGCGCCCGCCCGGCCGAACTTCCTGAGGATACTCCGCCATCGCATGCCCTTCCGTCCTGCCGGTTCTCCCCTCCCTGTTTTAAGGAGGAGGATGCGTGCCGTGGCTCCGCGCCATTTTCCCTACTACCTTCTAGGGAGGGGTAGGGGAGGTGCCGTCGTCGTTCGCCAAGCCTCGCGTGCGTATCCAGCGAATTCGGATCGAGGCCGGTCCATCCCCAATCTAAAATCCAAAATCCAGAATCCAAAATCCAAAATCCTACAACACCGGCCAACTCACCAAGTCCTGAATATCCAGCAGCCCCACTACGCGCCCGCGGCGATCCAGCACCGGCAGCACATTGATCCGCTTCGCGCCCATCAGTTCCTGGGCTTCGGCCACCAGCGTCTCCGCGCCGATCGAGCGGCACGGGCTGGTCATGTGCGCGCCGACCCGCGCGCGGAACTGCGCCGGATCGGCCAGCATCAGGCGCCGGAAATCGCCGTCGGTAAAGATCCCGCGCAGCCGCGTGCGCGCGTCGATCACCACCGCCGCTCCGCAGCGCGCCTTGGTCATGCGGTCGAGGGCCTCGCCCACCGGCGTCGTCTCGCGGATCAGCACCAGCCGCTCGCCCTTGCGCATCAGGTCCTGGGCCTGCATCAGCTTTCGGCCCAGCGCGCCGCCCGGATGCAGCCGCGCGTAATCTTCGAGCGTGAACTTGCGCGCCTTCAGCACGCACAGCGCCAGCGCGTCGGCCAGCGCCAGCATCGCCGTCGTCGATGCGCTCGGGGCCAGCCGCAGCGGGCACGGTTCTTCGATCCGGCCGATCTCCAGTACGATATTCGCCGCGCGCGCCAAAGCCGAATTCGGACGCCCCGTCACCGAGATCACGGCCGCGCCGGCTTTCTTGACCGACGGCAGCAGCCGCAGCACTTCTTCGGACTCGCCCGAATTGGAGAAGACGACCAGCACGTCCTGCCCGGTCACCATGCCCAGATCGCCGTGCACCGCTTCCGCCGGATGCATGAACAGCGCCGGAGTCCCGGTGCTCGCCAGCGTCGCGCAGAACTTCTGAGCCATCAGGCCGGCCTTGCCCATCCCCGTGCCGACGACGCGTCCGTTCCCGTTCGCGCCGCGCTTCAGGATCAGTTCGGCGGCCTTGAGGAACGCCGGCCCGACGTGCTTCGTCAGGTTCGCGACGGCCTTCGCTTCCGCCCGCAGCACCTGCTTGGCGAAGGTCAGGTCGATCCGCGCCGAACCGCGCTGGAACCGCCGCAGCGCCGCGACCCCGTCCGCTTGGCTACCCTTGGCCCGTCCCGCCATGAACCGTTCCCCGAAATCAGTAAAGCCCGCGCCACGCCCGCGGCGCGCCACCCGAATGGAAGGTGCGAAAAACCGGCGTGAAGAAAGCGCTAGCTTGGGCCGCAGGCCTGCGAATTACGCCCGGCTTAGATACGCTCGCCACGGGGCGAAATAATACTTCTCCCAGCCCTGCGTGACACCCGCAAAATCGGACGCCGGCACGTTCACGTGCGCCAACTCCAGCCGCGTGCCCTTGCCCTCGGGAAGGAAGGTGAGGATCAAGGTCGAGTCCAACTCGCGAGCCTTCCAGTTCGCCGAACGCCAGGACTGCACGATCTGCCGCCCGGACTCCACATGCAGCACCCGGCCCGTCAATATCCCGCCGAACGCGCTGAACGCCGACCCCGGCTTCCTCCCGATCTTGACCGGCGCCCCCGTAATCGCCGCATGTGTTTTGGGATTCAGATACATCGCCCAAGCCTTAGCAGGCTTAACCGGCAGGGAACAAGCCAGCGTAAGCAAACGAGGCATCGTGGACTCCGATATTAGGAAGGTTTATCGCCATCTTTGGCGAATGCTTTATGAATCGAATCCAGCAGATTCTGCCTTTCTTCCTCGGCGCCAAGCAGCAATACATGCGTGCGAGGCTTTACAGGTGGAAGAGTTGCGGGATTGAATTCTAATCCGACGTACGATGCGGTTGCGGCGACAACCTGTTTAGCGTGTGGATTTTGGACCGCGTCCCAGCACACTTGCAATACAGCGCAGGCCCAATCCCTCCAAAATCCAGGGCTGCCGACGTTGGTCTCATTCTGCATTACTTGGCTATGGTGCTTCCATAAGAAACAGCAACCCATTCCGTCAAGGGTGACTCCTCTCGAAACATCTACTGCGTGGGAGCTTGCTTCTGCGGTAATTGAGAGCAGGCCGTCTATTGGAGAGCTTGGAAGTATGTGTTGTTCGGTAAAGGCAAGAGGAGTGCGGATGCCTTTCGAGTGCCACAGGGATTCTCCTTCAAAATACGCATACCGAAGAATAGTTTGGTCATTCTGCGTAGAAATGGTTACACAGGATTCTGGGTGCCATGAGGGTTTAAATAGCATTCGGACATAAAAGCGGGCTATTCTGGCCTCTTCGGTATTATCGAAACATCCCAAACCCAAATTCTTGCATATGAAGTCCGACGAATAGCCTTTGGAAAAATCCATAATTTAAGTTCACAAGGTCAATGCGGTGTAAGAAATCCAAAATCCAAAATCCAAAATCCAAAATCCAAAATCCCACTACCCCCGCGCTTCCAGCGCCTTCCGCACCGTCGCCACGATCTTGTCCACGCTCGGTAGCACCGCACGCTCCAACTCCGGAGCCGCGGGAATCGGCACGTCCGCCGCCGCTACGCGCAAGATCGGGGCGTCCAGGTATCCGAACGCCAGTTCCTGCACGCTCGCCGTCAATTCCGCGCCCCAGCCGCCGGTAAAATGGCTCTCTTCCACCGTCACCAGCGCCTGCGTCCGCGCCGCACTCTCGGCCACCGTCTTGCGGTCCAGCGGAGCCAGACAGCGCATGTCGACCACCTCGGCCTCGATCCCGTCCTTAGCCAGAATCTCCGCCGCTTGCAGGCTCAGCAGCACCATGTAGCTGTTCGCCGCGATCGTGATGTCCTTCCCGGTGCGCACGATCTTGGCCTTGCCCAGCGGGATCTTTTCAGATTCCTTCGGCACCGGACCCTTCGTGATGTACAGCGCCTTGTGTTCCACGAAGACCACCGGGTTGTTCTCGGTCAGACACGTGGCCAGCAGCCCTTTCGCGTCGCGCGCATTGGACGGCGTGACGACGCGCAAGCCCGGCAGGTGCGTCAAAAGCGCGTCCAGGCACTGGCTGTGCGTCGCGCCGTAGCCGCGGTAGCCGCCCATGGGCGTGCGGATCACCATCGGGATCTTCACCTGCCCGTTGTAGATGTAATGAAACTTCGCCGCGTGGTTCAGCAATTGGTCCAGCGTCAGCAGGATAAAATCCATGAACATGATCTCGCCGACGGGGCGCACGCCCCCCATCGCCGCGCCGGTGCACAGCCCCACGATCCCCGCTTCGCTCACCGGCGTATTGATCAGCCGTTCCTTGCCGTACGTCTCCAGCATCCCGCGCGTGACCTTGAAGCACCCGCCGTATTCGCAGATATCCTCGCCGAAGAGGAAGATCCGCGGATCCTTGTCCATCGCCTCGCGCAGCGCTTCCTGGATCGCCTGCCAATAGGGCTTTTCTTCCCACGCGCCGTCTTTCAAGGGCTCCTGGCTCGGGTCGGGCGCGTCGGCTTCCGCCGGAGTCGCGTAAACCTTCGTCACCGCCGTTTCGGGCGCGACCGGCGCCAGCGTCTGGCAGCGCGCGTACGCGTCGGCCAGTTCCTCGTCCGAACGCTTCTCGCACGCGGTCAGTTCCTGCTCCGTCGCGCGGCCTGTCTTGAGCAGCTTCGTGCGGTAGCGCGCGAGCGGATCGCGCTGCGCCCATTCCGCCTCGACGTCCTTGCTGCGGTACAGGTTCTGGTCGCTCCGGCTGTGTCCGCGCACGCGCCACGTCACCGCTTCGATCAGCACCGGCGCCTGCTCGTTCAAGACCATCTGGATGCCCGCGCGGATCTGTTCGAGCACCTCTTCCAGATCGTTTCCGTCCACGCGCTGGTACAGGATGCCGTAGGCTTCGCCGCGGTGAGCGATATTCACGCCGGCGGTCACGTCCTTCACGGCCGTCGACATGCCCCAGCCGTTGTTTTCGCAGACGTAGATCACCGGGAGCTTCCAGATCGCCGCCATGTTCAGGCTCTCGTGGAACGTCCCCTGGTTCGCCGCGCCGTCGCCGAAGAAGCTAATCACCACGTTCTCGCGGCCTTGGCGCTTGAGCGCCAAGCCCAGGCCCGTCGCGACGGGGATGCCGCCGCCCGTGATCCCGTTGGAGCCCATGAAGCCGCATTCGGGGCCCGCCACATGCTGCGTGCCGCCTTTGCCGCCGCTGTACCCTTCGGCGCGCCCGTACAGTTCGGCCATCAGCTTGAAGACGTCGCCGCCCTTGGCGAGGAAATGCCCGTGCCCGCGGTGCGTGCTCACCACCAAGTCGTGCGGTCGCAGCGAGCCGCACGCGCCGACGGCCACCGCTTCCTGTCCGACCGAACTGTGGAACGTCCCCGGCAGCCGGCCCGCCTTCGCCTCTTCCTCCATCCGCGACTCGAAGATGCGGATCTTGTACATCCGTTCGTAAAGCTGCAGCGGCGGCGGGACGGGCGGGAGGATAACCGTTCGGCGCACGGTCACGATGCGTACCTCGAGGTTTTACGGTTTCGCTAAGCCTTTCCGAGCGCTTACGCTGGCCGTTAGGGGAGTCTTCACCTTACAATCGCTTCGCGGCACTGTAGGTCACAGGCAGGCAAGCGTCAATGCTGCCTGGAACGCCCAGGTTGCCGGCCGCTGGGCCGGTCTCGGGCGTTGCGGGGTTCACCGTCCGAGCGTCCCATGCTATTACCTTACGCCGACGACAGGCCCCGCGACGGACGCACCGTCTGGGTCACGTACACCCTCATCGCCGCGAACGTCGCGGTTTTCCTGAGTCTCAATCCGCGGCCGGACTTCCCCGAGATCGTCGAACGCTACGCCTTCGTACCCGCGAACCCCAGCTTCGAGACCGCGCTGGCCTGCATGTTCCTCCACGGCGGCATCGGGCACCTGCTGGGCAACATGTGGTTCCTGCATCTCTTCGGCGATAACGTCGAAGCGCGGCTGGGTCCCCTGGGTTACCTTTTGTGTTACCTCCTCGCCGGCTTCGGCGGCGTCTACGGGCACATGATCTTCTTCCCTGCCTCCGAAGTGCCCACCATCGGCGCTTCCGGAGCGATTTACGGCGTGATGGGCATGTACCTCTTCCTCTTTCCCGCCAACCGCATCAAATTCTTCTACTTCCTCCTGATCCTCGCCGGCGTCACGCGCCTCCCCGCCGTCGTGGCCATGATCTTCTTCTTCGGCCAGGAAGTCCTCTTCGGGTATTTCGCCGCCGCGCAGCAGATCGAGGGCGGGGTGGGGCACCTCGCCCATGCCGGAGGCTTCCTCACCGGCTTCGGGCTCGCCGGATTCCTTACGCTGACGGGCCTGATCCGCGACGACGGCGGCAACGTCTGGGCCTGGCTCACCGGCCGGGGCCGCCGGCCGCGCGAGGAAGTCGTCCCCGATGCGCCCGCGGCTGAGGCCGGGGTTCCGGTCGGCCACGCCGGCGACTTGCTCGCCTTAGTCCGCGCCCGCCGCATTCCCGAAGCGCACGCGCTGTGGCGTTCGAGCGGCATGCTCGATCGCACCTGCGTCCTGCCGCCGCCCGAACAACTGGTCCTCGCCCTGGACCTCGCCGAACGGGGCGACGCCGAGGCCTCCCGCGCCGCCTTTACGCGGCTCCTCGAACACCACCCCAACCGCCAGCCCTACGCCGCCGAAGCGCATCTGGGCATCGCTCGCGATTACCTGATCCGCCTGCGCGCAGCGCCTTCGCGCGCCTTCGCCGAAGCCTGCGCCGAACACCTCCGCCAAGCCGCCGCCTGGCACCCCGACCCCCAGCGCCAACAACTCGCGCGCCTCTGGCTTTCGACCCTGCCCGCCTAGCGCCCGCGTCGCCGAGCTTGGCAGGGCAACCTTGCCTTTAATTCCTTTTTGCCCATCCCGTCCCGCCTAGATCCCCATCCGCGTGAATGCCCCGCCCGCCTCCGCCGTCCCACCCGCGGAAGACGGGCTCCACACCCCGGTCCCCGTTTCGCTCTTCGCAACCGAATGCGGAGCCTTCTTCCAATCGTCCACCTCCGGCCGGAGGGACGTGTTATAATCGGCGCGGTCTCCGGGAGGACCGGCCTGCATGCCCAAGTGTGTACTCGCGTTTTCCGGCAGTCTCGACACGCTCATCGCCATCGCTTGGCTCAAGGAGCATCACGACCTGGATGTCGTGACGCTCTCCGTGGACCTCGGCGGCACCGCCGATCTCGAACTGCTCGGCGAACAGGCCCTCACCGCCGGCGCCGTGGCCGCGCGGATCGAGGACGTGCGCGAAGGCTACTTTCACGATTTCATCACACCCGCGCTGCATGCGCTGGCGCACTACGAGAGCTACCTGCTCGCCGCCGCGCTCGCCCGGCCGCTCATCGCCCGCGAACTCGTCCGCGTCGCGCTCGAAGAAGGCGCCACCTGCGTCGCCCACGGCAGCACCCTTAAAGGGAACGACCAGATCCGCTACGAGTCGGCCATCACGGCCCTCGCGCCCCATCTGCGCGTGATCATGCCGCACCGCGAATGGAACCTGCGCAACCGCGAAGCGCGCCTCAATTACGCCAAGGCCAAACGCCTCCCCGTGCGAAAAGGGCCGGCTTCCGAATACAAGTACGACCTCAACCTGTGGGGCCAGTCGGTTAAGTGCGAAGCCTTCGGCGACACCAGTAAGCCCATCCCCGAAGAAGCCTATACCCTCACCGCTTCGCTCCTCAACGCGCCCAACGAACCCGAAACCGTGCAGATCGAATTCCGCGAAGGCGTCCCCGTGGGGCTCAACGGCAAGCGCTTGGCCCCCGTCGCGCTGCTCGAACAACTCAATCAGACCGCCGGACGCCACGGAATCGGGCGCACAGATCTGATCGAAGACCGCCTCGTCGGCTTCAAGTCCCACGAAGTCTACGAAGCCCCCGCCGCCACGGTCCTCTACGCCGCCAAGCGCGCCCTCGAACAGATGACGCTCAGCCGCGAGACGCTCCAGGTCCGCGAGGGGCTCTCCCTCGCCTACGGGCGCTGCGTCTACAACGGGCAGTGGTTCAGCGATTTGCGCTCGGCGCTCGACGAATTTTACCGCCGCATCAATCAGAACGTGAACGGGCAGGTCACCATGGGGCTCTACAAAGGCAACGCGACGGTCGTCACGCGCCAGAGCGACTTCAGCCTCTACAACGCCGAAACCGCCTCCTCCGAATTCGCCGACGCCAGCGCCTCCGAAACCTCCCGCGGCTTCAGCAAACTCTTTACGCTCCCCGTCACCACCGAAGCCCGGCGCAAGAAGAGTTCCGAATAGCCGCGGCCTCTCGCGCAAAAAAAAAACGGCCGCGATCGCTCGCGGCCGTTTGAGTTGCTTAGAGAACGAAACCGGAATTACTTGCCCTTCCGTTCCTCGTCCGACGTCGTGAACGCGTCTTCGATCTTGTCCGCGCCCGACTTCAAGCCCTTCTCCATCTTCTTGCCGCCGCCGAAGAGCCCCTTGCGCATCGGCTCGCCGACCGTGTGCGTGAAGAAGCGCACCATCGGATTGCCGCCTTCTCCGCCGTCCTTCTTCGTGTACTTGTCGTCGTCGGCCTTCGGCTTGGGCGCTTCCTTCGCCGCCGGCTTCGCCGGTTCTTCGGCCCGCAGCGCGCCGCCCGAGAACGCCAACGCCGCCGCCACGCCCAGCATCAAAGTCAGCTTATGCATGATTGATCCTCCGCGTCACCTGCTCCGCATATCGGCATCGTCCGATTGTCCGGCCGCCTGTAACCGATTTGCCCCCGTGTAAAGAAAGACGCCAGCCTTGGGGGAGCATTCGAAAATTCTATAACCCTTGGGTTGTAAAAGATATACGCGAAAATAATGCCGCCGGGTCCGGCCTCGGAACGGCGCTAAAGCGCGCCGCACAGAGTGTTTAAAGCGTTCGAAGCGACGGCCGGAGGATCCTGGGTTGCGCCCGCAAGCGTGCGGTATCCTCTAAGGTTAGGGAACGCGGGACGCTTACCCCGCCGCACTTGGACGTTTACCGATTTCGCGCGCTCCGCTACCATGGCTCCGCGGCTTCCCGAGGAGAGACCCCCATGCTCGCACCCCTGCGTTTCGCGTCCCTTTGCTTCGTGCTGTGCGCGGTCTGCGCCGCCTCGGCAGCCGAGCAGGCCAAAATTTTCGTGCAGATAGAAGGCGTGAACGGCGAGCACGCCGAAGCCGGCATGGAAGGCGCCATCCGCGCCGAGAAGCTGGAATACCGCCTGGAACGCTCGGCCTCCAAAAGCTTCGCCAGCAAGCTGGGCATCGAGAAGCGCCCCAACTCGCTCTCGTTCGTGAAAGGACTCGACCGCGCCACGCCGCAGCTCGCCAAGTGCGTCAAAGACGGCCGCCGAGTACGCACGCTTACGATCAAAGTCTTCCAGGCGCCGCAGCCCGGCGAAGCCCTCAAGCACATCTTCACCCTGACGCTCAGCAACGCGACGGTCACCTCGATCGACGTCTTCGCCGACGAGACCTCCGGCGGCCGGCCGCTCGAAACGGTAACCGTGGATTACGAAGAGATCGACCTGAAGAGCGAGACCAGCGGCGAGCAGGCGACGATCGGCAAGTGACGCCGGAGAGAGTGATCGATGGACGAGAAAGCGGCATTGGGGTACCCGATCGGCTGGCGCGAGCGCCTTAAAGGCGGCGCGGCGGCCGATGCGCCGGCCGGGCCGATCGATCCCGAAGCGTACGAACGGATCGAGCACGGCCCGCGCGTGCGCGTAGGGCCCGACGAAGGCGATCTGCGCGGAACCGATCACCGAGCGATTCAGGCGGCGGTGGAGTACGTCGCGAAACTTGGCGGCGGCACGGTGGAACTCGCGCCCGGGCGTTACACGCTGCGTAACGCCGTGGCGCTGCGCGATCGCGTGCGCCTGCGCGGCACGCCGGGTAAAACGATCCTCGCCGCCTGCGACGGCGCCGAAAGCCCCCTCGCGCTCGACGGCGACTGCAACGAACGCCGCGTGACCCTCGCGCGCCCCGAAGCCTTCCGCGTCGGCGACGGCATCTCCGTCCAGACGCCCAAGTCCGGCGGCTTCGCGACCAGCACCGCGACCCTTGTCGCCCGCGCCGCCGACGATCCGCGCGCCTTCCTCCTCGACCGCGGCCTGTACCTCGACTACCTGGTCAAGCAGGAAGCCACGGCGCGGCTGGCCTTTCCGATCGTCGGAGCGTGGCAGGTCCGCGACGCCATCGTCGAAGGCCTGGTTCTGGATGGGAACAAGGAAAAAGCCCAGCCCCTCAACGGCTGCCGCGGCGGCGCGTACTACGCCTTCGAATCCGAACGCCTCTGGGTCCGGCAGTGCGAGTTCCTGCGCTACGCCGGCGACGGCATCAGCTTTCAGGTCTCGCAAGACGTCTGGATCGAAGACTGCCTCGCCGCCGAATGCACGCATTTGGGTCTCCATCCCGGCAGCGGAAGCCAGCGCCCGGTCGTCCGCCGCAACACCTCGCGCGCCAATGGGACCGACGGCATCTTCGTCTGCTGGCGCGTCAAGCACGGGCTCTTCGAAGCGAACACCATCGAAGCCAACGGCGGGCAGGGCGTCAGCATCGGACACAAGGACACCGACAATCTCTTCGCCGGCAACACCATCGTGAACAACGCCAAGGCCGGGGTGCTCTTCCGCGACGAGAGCGAGCCCATGGGCGCGCACCGCAACGTCTTCGAAGGCAACACGATCCTCGACAACGGGCAGCGCGAAGCCCTCGCCGCCGTCGAAATCCGCGGCGAGACGCACGACCTCGTCTTTCGCGGGAACACCATCGGGCGCGGAGCGGCCGGTGCCGGTCCCGACGCCGGCATCTGGATCGGGCCGCAAGCGCTGCGCGTCAGCAGCGAAGGCAACGTCTTCAAAGGCGTGAAGCAGGACCTGGTTAAAGGTTGAATCGAACATGCCCACCGCCGTCCTGATCAGCTTCGACACCGAGGATTTCGTCAGTCCCGCCGCCGACGACGCGCTCCTGAGGTTGGCCACGCTGCTGACTTCGAAAGGCCTGCGCGGCAGCTTCTGCATGGTCGGCGAAAAGTCGCGCGTCCTGCGCGAACGCGGGCGGCAGGATGTCCTCGCGGCCTTGCTCCCCCACGAGATCTGCTTCCACAGCCGCGATCATTCGGTGCACCCCACGCTGGCCCCGCGCTGCGACGAAGCCGGCTGGACGCGCGGGCTCGCCGAAGTCCGCGCCACCGAATTGGAAGCGATGAGCTGGGTGAAGGAGATCCACCGCCGCGACCGGCTCTTCACCGCGGTGCCGCCCGGCAGCAACGTAGCGCCGCAAACGATCTGGCTCTACCAGCGCGCCGGCATCCCCACCTACGCGGGCGGATTCTTCGGCAACCGCGACGGGAAGCTCTACTGGTACCTCGGCAGCCTCCAAGTCCCCTACACGATCGGCGCCGACGGCGTCTTCGCCAAGCAGGAGGTCGACGAAGTCTGGAAGCGCTTCGACGCGCAGGCGGGCTGGCAGACGGCCGTGCTGTGCATCCATCCCACCTACACGTTCCATCATACCTTCTGGGATAAGGTGAACTTCGACGCCGGAACCAACCGTCCGCGCGAACGCTGGGAGCCCGCGCCCGCGCGCTCGGACGCGGAACGCGAAGCGCTCTTCGAACGCCTCAGCGCCTTCCTCGACCGCATCAAAGCCGATCCGCGCTTTGCGTTCACCGATTACGAGACGCTCTCCGCCGCCGCCGAGCGTAAGCGCGCCGCGCGCCGGCCTTCGGCCTGGCCCGCCGCCGCGTTCGCGCCGCTTGCCGAACAGCCCGACTGGATCGAGCACCGCGGCGAAGGCGGCGGCTCGCTCAGCGCGCAAGAAGCCTTGGGCGAACTGGCCGCCCGCGTGACCGGCGATCCGGCCTGGCGCGAACAGCTCGATCCGCGCCGCCTGCCCGGTCCCGTCGATACGCCTCATGCGCTCGAGCGCAACGTGACGCTCTCTCGCGCCGAGGTGCTCAAAGGATTATGGAAAGCGCAGAGCGAACTGGGCGCCGAAACCCAGGGCCTGCCCGCGGCCTGGAAGCTCAACGGTTGTTCGGGCGGTCCCGGCGCGATGCTCGCCGCGCTGGCCCAACTGGCCCAAGGGCGCGAGACGGCCACGCTGAAGGCCGGGCATCCCGAAACCTGCGCCGGTGTGAAGCGCAGCGGTCTGGACGGCTGGAAGTACGGCGCGTGGCTATACAAGCCCGGCTTCGAAGGCGCGCAGAACCTGAAGCTCGCGAAACAGATGGCGTGGACGTTGTGCCCGGCCGAAGCCTAGCCGAGGAGCCGCGTGCGATAGCTCCACAGACCGGTTCAAAGGTCGTGCCTTTTCCCGTTGGATGTGGGAAGCTTGTATTTTGAAGTGGTGCCGTTTGAAGGTTATTGAGTTCTTGCCGTTTGCCGTCTGAAGCTATCGGCCTACTTCTTCAACCCGTTCAGCCACTTCCGCCACTTGCCCACATCGTCGCCGAAATCCTGCCCCGTGACGGCGCGCAAGGCGCTGGCCGGAGCGGATACCGTCGTGCGCACCCGCGTGATCCCCAGTTCCGGGAACTGCACCGGGAAGCTGAGCAGAATGGGGATGATCACGTTTCCGCCCTGCATCACGGTGAAGCTGTCGATCTGGCGCGTCTGGAAGTTGGTCAGTTCGGTGAGCGTCGGGCGCATCTCGCAGACGACGTAGTAGAAGAACGCCTCGTACACGCGCGGATCGTCGAGCGCCCGGAGACTGCGCACGGCCGCGTCGCGCAGCGGAGCGTTGCGGACTTCCCCGCCTTCGTCGAACGCGCCCATCAGGTGCCGGATCATCCCGCCCACCGCCGCGTCGTCCTTGCGTTCCTTGATCAGCTTCACCGCTTCGTCGCGCACGCCCGTCTCGGGATCCATCACCGCCGACCACGCCAGCGAAGGCGAAACGCGCGGACCGGCCGGCTTGACGACGCGCAGGCCCTGCAGCGCGCCCAACCGCGTCTCGGACTGCGGCATGCGCCGGAAATCGAGGCACGCCAGCAGCACATCGCCGGACTGCTCGCGGTCGCGGATCAACGCCGCCACCGCCGCTTCGCGCTTGGCCTCGTCGCCGTCGCTCGCGCCCAGCGCCGCCGCGTGTTCGACGATGCTCTTCTCGAAGGCCGTGCGCGCGGCGGCCTGCGATTCCGTTCCTTCGCCGCCGGCCGTCTCGGCAATCTCCACCGCGCCGTCGCCGGGCGAACTCGGAGCAGGAAGCTGAGCCGCCTCGTCCGCCGTCATCCAGCGTCCGTCGCGGTACACGTCGCCCGTGGCCTTGCGCGCCAGCGCGTGATCGGGATCGGCCTTCAGCGTCGCCTGCAGCGCGCCGTCGGCGAAGCTGTACAGCCGCTTGCTGCACGCCCACTTGTAGAGTTCGAACTGCCCGCGCGCGTCGTCGGCCTTGAGCTGATTCTGGCGCAGCAGGAACTCTTGCCGCGCCGCCTGATCCACCTCCACGCGCCGCACCTCCGCGCGCAGCAGCGTCACCTTGCGGATACCCGTATTCAGCGCGATCTCCGTCTGCTTCGGATCGTAATTCACCAACTCGCCTTCAAGCACCGTACCGTTCTTCAGCAACACCACGTCCGCCGCCTGAAGCGCCGCCGGCCAGCCGCTCACCGCGCTCATCCAGCAGACGGCCAGCAGCACCCCGTGTCGTCGCTTAACAATCATCGCAGGAAGTCCTTATACGTCCGGCTCGGTACCGGTTTTCTTGAGGCATGGACGCTGCCTTGGGGCCATTCTTAGGACCATTCACCGAGCAGGTGCAGCAATCGTGCGCACATGCGCAACGGCCGAGCTTCCGGATTCCTTTAACCTTAGCCTCGACCTACGGTTGCAAGAAATCGAAGGTGCGTTTCGATGCCCCGGAAGAAGGTCGGCAAGTGCAGCTTTTCGTTCGGCGCGTGGAGGTTGTCGTCGGGCAGGCCAAACCCCAGCAGCAAGGATTTAACCCCCAGCGCCTCCTCGATTTGCGCCACCGCCGGGATCGTACCCCCTTGGCGCATGAAGAGCGCAGGCTTGCCCCACACCGCCTTCAACGCTTCCGCCGCCGCGCGCGCTTCCCGGCTGTCGCGTTCGAGCAGCGACGGGCGCGCGTCCGCGAAGGTGAGCAACTCCCATCTTACGGTCGGCGGCGCGTGCTCCTTTAAGTAGCGCTCCAGCCCGGCTTGAATCTTCGCCGGCTCCTGGTCGGCCACCAGCCGCATCGAAACCTTGGCCATGGCCCGCGACGGGAGCACCGTCTTGCTGCCCTCGCCCGTAAAGCCGCTCAAGAGCCCGTTCACTTCCAGCGTCGGACGCGCCGACGCGCGCTCGACCGAGGTATACCCGGCCTCGCCGAACAATTGCGGAGCGCCGGTCTGCTCCAGCCACCAGGTGTCCGGCTGCGGCAGCTTCGCCAGGTCCGCGCGTTCGGCGTCGGAGAGTTCCCGCACGTCGTCGTAGAAGCCCGGAAGCGTCACGCGCCCGTTCGCGTCTTTCATGCCGGCCAGCAGCTTCGCCAGCACCTCCGCCGGATTCTGCACCGCGCCGCCAAAGAGCCCCGAGTGCAGGTCGCGCTGTGGGCCCTGCACGCGGATCTCGAAGTACGAAAGCCCCCGCAGCGCGTACATGATCGCCGGCTGATCCGGAGCGAGGATGCCCGAGTCGCCGTTGAGGCAGAAGTCGCAACGCAGCCGTTCGCGATTTTCTTTCAAGAAGCCCGGCAGGCTGGGGGAGCCGATCTCCTCTTCGCCCTCGAGCATGTACTTCAAGTTCACCGGCAGCCGCCCGCGATTGGTCTGGACCAGCGCCTCGACGGCCTTCAAGTGCGCGACGAGCTGACCCTTGCTGTCCGAGACGCCGCGCGCGTACAGGTTATCCCCGCGCTGCGCAGGCTCGAACGGCGGGCTGGTCCATTCGTGGAGCGGCTCGGCGGGCTGGACATCGTAATGATCGTAAAAGAGCACCGTCGGCGCGCCGGGCCCCGCGCCCAGGTGTTCGCCGTACACCACCGGATGCCGCGCCGTGGGCAAGGCCGCGACGTTCTGGAAGCCCAGCGCGCGCAGCCGCTCCGCGCACCATTCGGCCGCGCGGCCCATATCTCCGGCACGCTCCGGATCGGTGCTCACCGAGGGAATGCGCACCAGGTCGATCAAGTCGCGCTTGAACGCCTCCGTGCGCGTGCGGGCGTACTCCAATGCGGCTTCCAGGTCGGACATGCAGGTCTCCCGTGGGGTTTACGCCAGCGCCTGGCTCAGCGCGGCCAGCGACGTATCGTAACGCCACTGCGTGTTGCGGTGCGTCCCGTCGTACTCTTCGTATCGATGCGCGATCCCGTGATCGGCGAACGTGCGGACAATCCGGCGGCAGCCGTACACCAGGTTCCATTCGTCGCGCGTTCCGCAATCGAGGTACAACAGCTTCAGGCTCGCGAGCGCTTCCCGGACGCGGGGCTCATCGGCCATGAACAGCGGATCCTGCGCCTCCCACCGCGCCCAGACGTCCGGACGCAGCGCGCAAGTCTCAAGTTCGAACGGCAGGTCAAAGCCCAACGGGCTGGAAGGGTTGGGGCTGTAGCACGCCGACATCGCGGCGATGTTGATCAAATCGAAGAACGGGCTCTCGCGCGAAGGCAGCGCGGCCGGATTGGCCAGCACCTTCGCCCAATCGCCGTACTTCGCCGCCGCCCGCGCGAACTTCGGGAAGTCCGGCCGGTAGCACAGCTCGAAGCCCTTGTCGCCGCAATGGTCGCCCACGCCCGCGAAGACTTCGGGGCGCCGCATCCCCAAGCGCAGAGCGCCGTACCCCCCGCTCGATTTACCCGCCACGCCGCGATGTTCCCGCGAAGCCCGCGTGCGAAAGTGCGCGTCCACCCAGGCCACCAGTTCCAGCACGTAATCTTCGTAGCGCCCCACCGCCGAACTGTTGACGTACTGGCTCCCGCCGTAGCGCGTGAAGCAGTCAGGCAATACGAGAATCGCCGGCTTCGCCGCGCCCGATGCGATCAGGCGGTCCATCCGCGCGTGCAGCGATTCGTCCCAAGCCGGCTCATGGAGCAAATTCACGCCGCGCCCCGTGAACCCGGCCAGCACGAAGATCACCGGATACCGTTCGTCCGAATCGTCGTAGCCCGGAGGCAGATAAAGCGGCAGCGTCCGCACGTGCGGATCGCCCAGCGGATTGCCGCGCAGCGCCACGCTATCGACCCGTTCGTAAACGATGCGAGAAGGTGAAGCGGGCAAGGGAAACTCCTGAGCGGCGCAGCCGCCGGCCGCGGGGCAGGCCGGAGAAGCGAACGAGATCGATTATAGGCCGACGCCTGTACGCGCAACCACCGGAGCGCCCGCCGCCGCGGCCGCCCGAAGGCAACAAAAAAGCGAACGGACCGCCCCATGGGACGGTCCGTTCGCCCTGTTGAATACGCTTTGCGCAAAGCCCTGCCTGCCGCGCGTTATAGGTACACTTGGCCGTCGCCGATATTCTTCTTTACGTGTTACCCTTGGCCTTCTACTTTTCTACTTCCACGCCCTTCCGCTCGATCGCCGCCGCCTGACGCTGCGCCGCGGCCACGCGAGCCAGATCGAATTTCAGGCTCCGGTCGAACCGGTATATCCCGTTCTGCTCCTGGTACACGTCCGTCAATTGCGTGTAGCAGTAGCCGAACATATCCGGGTTATCCAGCAGCACCTTGCACAGCCCCTCGAAGCGAACGTAGAACTCCTCCAGCGTCTTCGGACGCTCGCCATAGCCCCACGACACCTCCCCCGGCTTCACGTCCGGATTCCACCAGATCCCGCCGAACTCGCTCACGAAGTACGGCTGCCCGGCGTACGCGACCGACTCCTCCTTGTCGCCGATCCGGTTCAGGTACGGCTTATGCTCCGCCAGGCCCTTCTGCCGTTCGTGGAACACCTTCGGGTCCTGCGTGTAGTCGTGGCTGTCGTAGATGTCCGCCGCAGCCACCCGGTGCGCGTAACCGCTCGTGTCCAGCACCGGGCGCGACGGATCGGCCAGCTTCGTCGCCAGATACAAGCCGCGCGTCACGTCGTCCAGGCTCGACATCCGGTCCGTCAGTTCCTCCGCCGTCTCGTTCAGCGGGCACCAGCCCACGATGCTCGGATGCGAAATATCCCGCTCCAGCACCTCCATCCACTGCGCCATCATCGCCGCGCCGGGCTGATGCCGCTGCGCGTCGATCGCGCGCTCTCCCGCGCCGCGCGGGCGCAGCAGGAAATGCCAGTCCCCGTACTCGCCCCATACCTGGTACCCCAGCCGGTCGCAGTGGTACAGGAAGCGCTCTTCGAACACCTTCTGGTGCAAGCGCGCGCCGTTGAAGCCCGCCCGCATCGAGAGTTCGATGTCCGCGATCAAGGCCGCGTCGCTCGGAGCCGTCAGAATCCCGTCGGCGTAGTAGCCCTGGTCCAGCACCAGCCGCTGGAAGACCGGTTCCCCGTTGAGCTTCACGGCTTTCCCGTCCAGCGCCACGCTGCGCAGGCCCGCGTAGCTCTTCGCGCGGTCCACCGTCCGCCCCGACGCGTCGAGCAGCTCCAGCTCCACGTCGTACAGGAACGGATCGGCCACGCTCCACAGCCGCCGCCGCGCGTGCGGGATGCGCAGTTCCAGCGTGGGGCTCAGATCCAGATCCGCCGCCGCGCGCGCTTCGCAGACGGCGCCTTGGCCGTCCTTCAGCACCGCCCGCACCGACCAGCCCGTACGGTTCTGGCTGACCGGAAGCGTAAGGCGGAACAGATTTCCGCCGACGTCCGGCACGATCCGCGGCCGGCGCAGATGCACCTCCGCCACCGGCTCCAGCCAGACCGTCTGCCAGATCCCCGTCGTGCGCGTGTAGCAGCAGCCGTAATTTTCCGGGCGGCTCGACTGCTTCCCCTGCGGCTTCGTCTCGCGGTGATCGTCGCGCGCGCGCAGCACCACCGTCGCCTCCTGCCCCGGCGCGGCCAGTCCGCTCAGATCGAAGCTGAACGGCGTCCAGCCGCCGCGGTGCCGCCCTGCTTCTTTCCCGTTCACCCAAACGGTCGTTTCGTAATCGCAGGCCTGGAAATGCAGCAGCACGCGCTTGCCCTTCCACGCCGCCGGAATCGTGAACGTGCGACGGTACCAGACTGCGTTGAGGTGATCGGTCTCGCCGATCCCGCTCAGCTCCGATTCGGGGCAGAACGGCACGCGAATCTCGCGCTTCAGGTCGCGCTCGCGCACGCCGCGCTCCAGCCCCGAATCGCCGGGGTCCGTCTCGAACTGCCATGTGCCGTTCAAGCACAGCCATTCGTCGCGCACGAACTGCGGGCGCGGATACTCGGGGCGGGGAAGCGTCACGCTCATGGTCCGGTCTCTCCTGAGGAAGCGCTGCGCGCTTCGGTCCGTGCCCCGCGAACGCTCGAAAGCTCTGCTTTCCAGCCGCGAAGCATGCGTGTACCTTACCCCTCGGGAGGGTGCCTTTACCATGGGTGCGACAATCCAAAACATACGTGAAACTTCCATCATCGGCCCGGCCTGCCGCGAACGATTCCTCCCCCTGCGCCGCGCCGAATCCGCCCCGCTCCAGGCTTTGGCGCTCAACCACGCCGGCCTTTCCGATCTCCGGCGCGACTACGAGATGGGCCGCCCCAGTGCGCGCTTCGGCCTCGCGCTCTACACCTTGAAAGGTTCCGCCTGGCTCCGGACTTCCGCCGGCGAACGCATGCTGAAGCCCGGCGACCTGCTCCTCGCGCCGCCGCGCAGCGCCTACGCCTACGGGCTGCGACGAGCGGCCCCCTGGACCATCGCGTGGTTCCACTTCACCGCCGGCTCGCCCCTCGCCGAAGCCCTTCCGCCGGCCGTCACCGTGCGCCGTTCCTTCCTTGCCGCACCGCTGGTCAACGCCATGGACGGCTGGCTCTACGAAGCCTTGCGCGACGACCCCGGCGCGCCGCGCGCAGCGGCGCTGCAGGTGGAACTCATCGCGCTCTACCTGCGCCGCGAACTCGAACCCCCCGGCGACCCGCGCACCCGCCAAGCCAAGCAGCGCCTCCTGGCGCTCTGGGACCGCGTCGCCGCCGATCTCGCACGGCCCTGGTCCGTCGCCGACCTCGCCTCCGAACTTCACACCAGCCCCGTCCACCTGCATCGGCTCTGCCACGCGCACCACGGGCGAGCGCCCATGCGCCAGCTCACCTTTATGCGCATGCAGCGCGCCGAAGAACTCCTCCGCGGCACCGCCGATCCGCTCAAACAGATCGCCGCACGAGTCGGCTACGCCAACGAGTTTGCCTTTTCCGCCGCCTTTAAGCGCCACGCCCGGCGCAGCCCGCGCGCGTTTAGAGCCGTTTGAGAAATGAGGTGCTGCGGAGCGGATCGATATCAACCATTTGCCGTTAGCCGTGGCCGGTGCCGTTTCCCCTCCTTGCCAAGGAGGGGCAGGGGAGGTGACCCAACCCAACCGCGCGCAGCGCGTTCCCGCTACTCCCAAGCCCGCTTCGCCAGACCCTGCCCGTCGATGAAATACGGCAGCCACAGCAGCGCCACCCGCTCCACCGCAATATCCGCCTTGCGCGGCTTCACTTCGATCGAACTCAAGAC
Source organism: Planctomycetota bacterium (assembly GCA_015075375.1). Lineage (GTDB taxonomy): Bacteria > Planctomycetota > SZUA-567 > H5-PLA8 > H5-PLA8 > H5-PLA8. Next base: position 590,001 of record JABTUM010000002.1, read on the forward strand.
CAGCCGGTCCAGATCGAACGTCTCCTGCACCGCCGCGCACGCTTCCGCGCAGCGCGCCTCCACCTCCGCCAGTTCGCGCTGCACGTCCGCGACGCTCTCCTCCGCGCGAGCCACATCTTCCCGCTCCCGCGAGACCCGTCCGATGCCCCGCGCCGCGCTCGCCGCGCGGCCCACGTTCGCCGCGCTCGCGATCTTCCGCCCGAACAGCGCGCCCAGGATCCCCGAGCCGAACCCGATCACGCTCTGGAACGTCTGCTGCTTGTACTGCGATTTCTCCCGCTCCACGCGCTCCTGGGCCGCACGCAGCCGCTTCTCGAGCTTCTCCAGATCCTTCGCGTGAATGCCGCGCAGCTTCGCGAGTTCCAGGTCCCGCCGTTCGCGCGCCTTCTGCGCCAGCCGGATCCGGAACGCGCCCTCCGTTTCGCCGGGTTGGGAGGCTTCCCCCAGCGCGTCGCAGCGATGCAGCGTCAGCGCGTGCCGCCGGTACAGATGTTCGCGCAGTTCCCCTTCGAACGCCTTGAAGTTCGCCGCCTGCGCCAGCGCCGCCGGAAGCTCCGTGAACCCGGCTCCCGCCGCCGGTTCGGCTTCCAGATCGGGAACCGGATCCAACGCCACCGCCGCCTCCCACGGCTCGTGCGTTCGCACCGTCTCCGCGTCGGCGCGCAGCGCCACCTCCTGCCACGCGTCCACGTGCTCCTTCGCCTGCACGAAGCGGACGCGCGCCTGGCCCAGCAGTGCCGCGCGGTACTCCATGCGCCCGCCCGCCGGAACGAACCCGCGCGGAGGCACAAAGAGTTGCACGATCGACGGCGCCAGCACCGGCCGCGCCTCCACTGCATGTACCGCCGCCGCAGGCGCCGTTCCGGCCGGGGCCGCCGCGCCGCGCTGCGCCGTCAGCGCCTGAATCTGCTCACGAGACAGCGGCCCGCGCAGATACGAAAGCGTCCAGCGTGTCTGGAAGATCGCCGGCCGGTCATCGTGGACGTTGTTCATCAGAAAGACGCGGCTGCCTAGGCCCGCCAGCGTTCGTTCCGTCTCGGCGCGGTCGAAGTCCGCGCCCGCCGCCGCGCTCGCCCCTTCCAGGCCTTCCAGCACCCGCTGCTTGTCGCGCTCGGTCTGCAAGCGGCCCAGGAACCACGTCCCCGCGTTGCCCAGCCCCTTGTAATCCAGGTCCACCGGATTCTGCGTCGCCAGCACCACGCCCAGCCCGTACGCGCGCGCCTGTTTCAAAAGCGTCAGCATCGGCGTCTTGCTCGGCGGGTTCGCCACCGGCGGGAAGTACCCGTACACCTCGTCCATGTACAAGAGCGCCCGCAGGCTCGCCGTCCCCGGCTGCCGCCGCGCCCAAGCCAAGACCGCGTGGAGCAGCCGCGTCACCACGAACATCCGTTCGCTCTCGTTCAAGTGCGCGATCGAGATGATGCTCAACCGCGCTTTGCCCGATGCCGTATACAGCAGCTTCTGGACATCCAGCGCCTCCCCGTCCAGCCACGCCGCGAAACTCGGAGCGGCCAGCAGATTGTTGAGCTGCATCGCCAGCGCGAAGCGGTCCGCCGCCGGGAAGAACGTCTCCAGATCGACGAAGCCCACCTTCGCGAACGGCGGCCGCTGGATCTCCTGGATCAGCGCCCCCAGATCCAGATTCCGCCCCTGCCGCCACGCCTGCTCGATCAAATGCGCCAGCAGGATATGCTCCCGGCTGCGCAGCGGATCGGCCTCGATCCGCAACAGCGCCAGCAGACCCGCGACCGCGCCCTGCACTTGCTCGCGCAGCCGCTCGTCGTCGCCGCGTTCGGCCTCCGGCGGAGCGTCGAAGCCGCGCAGCATCGAAAGCGGCAGCCCCGTCCGGCTTCCCGGCGTGTACAACGCGACGTCCGCCGCTCCGCGAAATTTCGCGATCCGCTCCGGCCGCTGATCCCAGTCCGCCAGCCCCTCGCGCCAGCGCCGCGCCGTCGCCTCCGCGTACGCCGCCGGCGTCTGACCCAGCCGTGCAGCCTCCAGCGGATCCAGCCACGGCTCGAAGTCCGTTCCGCGCAATTCGGGGAACGTCAGCAGCAAGTTGCCCAGGTCGCCCTTCGGATCGATCGCGATCGCCGGAATCCCATCGATCGCCGCTTCTTCCAGAAGCCCCAGCGCCAACCCCGTCTTGCCGCTCCCCGTCATCCCCACGATCACCGCATGTGTCGTCAGGTCCTTCGCGTCGTACATCAACAACTCCGGCTTACGCTCGCCCCGCGCGAGGTCGTACTCCCGGCCCAAATAGAACGCGCCCAGCTTTTCGTAATCCACCATCCGCCCCGAACCTCCACGAGCCCTGACCGCCTGCCTTCATCGTGCCGGTAGCTGTCGGTTTTATTTTTCCCGTGCACCGTTTCCGTTCACCGCCTACCGCTCACCGCTCCCCACTTCCACCGTACTGAACTTCCATTCTCCGTCGATCTTCCGGAACGTGCACCGAAACTCCGTCCCGCCCGCGCGAGGATTCAAGTCTTCCCACGGGCTGTCGTCCGTCGCGCGCCCGCGCAGGACCATCCGGAAGCGCGCCGTCGCCTTTGTCGGATCCACCGCGCTCACCTCCACGGGCACCGTTGCCGGCGTGATCTCCACCGCAACCACGCGGTACAGGTTCATCAGGCCCATGCTGAATACGCGGTAAGCGGTCTCACGGTCGAGCCCGCCCGGGCCGCGGAAATCTTCGGCCAGCGTGTTCGTCACGCGAGCCGGATGACGCTCGCGCGCGGCCTGCGCGGCTTCGGCGATCGTCTCGCGGATCTTCGTCTCGTCCGATTTGAAGAAGCGGTTGTACGTCCAGCCGGCCAGCAAATAGAGCGCGAAGAACGCCAGCAGCGCCGCCAGCGCCGTACGCGGCGTGAAGCGAAATCCACTCGTCCGCCGCCCGCCTCCCGCCAGATCGTCGCGCATGGCGTTGGAACCTACCTTCTCGCCCGCAACCGGTCAATGCGCCCGCGCCTTCGCGGCAGGATATTTCAGTGCACGCATCGCCCCTTTCCCAGCTTGGCTTGATGATGATTGCCGGCGATATAGACCCGCTGAATGTGCGTTGTGCCTATCCCTCTTCCGCTGGGAGAGGGCCGTGTGAGGGAGGTTCTTCAACAGACCTAATATTGCCACGATCCCGAACGCGTTCTGTTCCGTCTGGATAGGCCGTAGTGGTTCACGTTCCTTCGGGGCAGGATGAATGTTTGGGACACCCCGCAGCGGCCGCACGCAGCCCGTACCCGATGCGCCGCGAGGACCGCAATTGCCCGCCCGAGCCGCCCCGCATCACGGCTTCGCACCGTTGCAAAAGCCATTTAATCCAATTCCGCCTGAAAGGCGAAATTAATGTAGCCAAGGGCAACGCCCCCTGGTTGAAGCGCACCCTACGCCGCGGCCCTGAAAGGGCATATTGAAACCCGCGTGCCAGCGAGCACTCCGTGGGCGGAGCTTTGTTCGCCCTCTTCTCATGTTCGCAAGCTCCCCTAGACAATCCTTCGGCTTGTCTGGGCCGCTCGTGGGCCAATGGCGCAGGCTTGTCTTCTTGATCCCGTGATCGTTCTTCGGTTTGCATGGCGTAATGAAACCGTGCCAGCCTATTGTAATTTTTGCCACGCCGCCTCAACGATCCTAGACGAAGCATCATCCGGATGCTGCGCACGGCAGTCCTTCATCAACTCGCCGTTGCCCATCCACAGCCCGTAGCTGTTACGAATCGTCCTGCCCAAATTTTGATGGTAATTCACGAGATCCTGCGCCTTTGTAGCTTTAAGTTGTGCTTTGGACTCGGCGCTTAACTCTTGCAGTAAGCGGTCGGCAGCGGCGTCCATCGTGCGCGGCCAAGTGTGCGGTTCCGAAGCGGGCTCCCAAAGAGCTTCGATCCGATTGAGTCCGGTTACTTTCAACTTGCCGCGTTGGTCGGCATCAGCCAATAACTTTCGAGCGCCATCCGACATTTTTGCGCCATACACCACCACCGATTTCAGTCGTTTGAACTCCTGCAGTGTGCCCGCCATGTCGTCGTCTATAATCGACCGGCTCAGCACAATGCATGTAAGCGACTTATGATTTTTTAATTCACGAATGCCGACAGCAGTGACCCCGGTTTCGCTAAGGTTCAGGAATTCGAGTGCATCCATGGTGGCCACCGATCGAAGCGCAGAGTCGGAAAGTTGCGTTTTTTCGAGACTTAATCGAGCCAAAGCAGGAAAGCTTTTGGAAAGGGTCGCCACCCCAGTACCAGAAACTCCAGATCTATACAGACAAAGGTCGCTCATACCCTTGGCTTCTCGTAGTGCATCAATGAGGGCATCCGATACTCTTTCGCCGTAAAAATGGAGCTTCTTCAATGCCTTAAAATGGCGAAATACTTCAGCGCTTTGATCATCTACTCGCGTGGCGCCGAGTATTAATGCTTGAAGTCGGGAGAGTTGGGTGAGGTGCGAAAAGCCTTCGTTGTCTATTTTGGTAGAAGCAAGACTTAGATATTCTAAGTTCGTTAGTTCGCCGATTTTCCTTAACCCTTCATCGTTCAAATTGGTGAAAGGTAAGCTCAACTCAGTTAGATGTTTATACTCTTTGAGTTCGGCGAGCGAGGCGGGCAGCACGTGGGAGCCATCCAACGCGACTCCTTTCAGGTGCTCCACCCGCGCACCAGCCTTAATTTGCGCGTGCACGGACTGCTCATTCTTTTCCCCAAGTATGCTGAGCACGCCATCTTTAATGGGTAGCGGAGGGTCTTGAAGCCGTTCTTCACCTGCCCACGAGTTTGCTAGTGGTTGTAGTGCAGTGGCCGCCAATGGAAGTACCAGGAGCCAGAGGAATCCCGTCGCTCGCTTCATGGCCCATTCTCCGTGTTTCCCCGATCACCCTCTGCATAGGGCGCGGCAGGAATCCTTAACGCCCTTTGATTCTAGCGCCTCGCGCTGCGGCTGATCGCAACCAATGCCCAACGGCATAACGCACGCACTCTCCACAGACCACGGAAAACTTCTTGGTGTCGCCTAGCAGTTCGCGTCATGAAGGGACGCGATGAATACCCGCTTATGCGCTGAGCATCGCCAGTGTCGCAGCCCCTCCTTGCCAAGGGAGCTGAACCAAACAAGCCGCGAGAGGCGCGCTCCGGCTTTACCCCCTCCGGTTCTTCAAATGCACAAGCGCCGAACTTGGTGCAAAAGCACCCCGCCGAAACCTAAGCTCTGCCCAGGCTTGGACCTACATGAAAAAAATTACACATAGCGTATCGTTTTATAGCAGTTTTATGGCACGATCAAACTTTTGCTCGACGTGCAGCGTTTGGAGACCCTTACGGATTGCGTATTTTCACCATGCGAGGCACCTGAGCAACTGCACCCGTTCCCAACCTCGAACTTGCCGCGCGACCGCGCTTCGCGCATCATTCGCTTTTGGATCTATGGAAGTAGCCGTTGACCTTTTCCCCTCTCCCTCTGGGCGAGGGTAGGGTGAGGGCGGTTTTTACAGCCTCCAAAGCGGGCACCCAAACCATGCTCACGTCCACCCAACTCCAGCGCTACCACGAAGATGGATTCATCCTCGTGCCCAGCTTCTACACCGCGGCCGACGACGAACGCCTCGAAGCCGCCCTCGCCCCCGCCCGGCGCTCCGGCTGGGGCGGCAGCGGCCGCTATCCGTGTTCCCATCCGGTCGAGCGTGGTTTTGCCGATGTCTGCCATACGCTGCCGCTTATAAAGCGTTATCTGCACCCGACTAGCGTGGCCATCGCGCGCCAAGTCCTCGCCGCCGACGTGCTCCTGCGCTGCGGCATTCTCGTCGATCTGGAACCCAACGACGCCACGCCTTGGCATCGAGACGTGCAAGGTCTTCCCTTCACACTCTTTATGCATTACCTCCAAGGCGCCTCCGCCGCCCACGGCTGCCTCCGCGTCATCCCTGGAAGTCATTTAATGGAAGAAGCTTACATCGATGCCGAGTTCGACCGCGTCGCCGTCGAACAAAACCTTTCCCACTGCCGCCGCAGTGAGCTCGTCGTACACCCCCGCGAAGTCCCGCTGGAAGTCCGTCACGAAGACCTGATCGTACGCGATAGTCGTTTGTGGCACGGTACTTACGTGAACAAAAGCGACCGCTACCGCACCCTGCTCACCTGGGCCTTCATCCGCCGCCAAGACGCGTCCGAATGGCGCTTCCCGTTCCCTGAGCAACTCCAGTTCATGCCTGAATTTACAACCGAAGAGCGGCGCCTGATGGGCTGGGCCTGAGCTTTTCGTTCCCTTCCTAAAGTCTGCAGCCGTCAAAGGATAGTGAAAAGAGCCCTGTTACTGCTCGCCGCGTTGAGCCTAACCCTCGACGCCGTCGAACCTAACGCAAATGCAGCGCCCGCCGTCCGGCGTGAAACCCGCCGCCTCGGCGCTTCCTATTATATCGGGGGCTACTGGTTTCAGTACCTGGGTCAGGATGTAAACCAAGATGGCGTTTGGCTTTATCCGCATCAGGACGGCGTGCCCGAACTCTTCCAGGCACCCGCCGCCGGCGGCGAATGGCGCGGCAGCCTCGACTCGCGTTTTACCCTCGCCACCGGGCGCTTTCGTAACCTCTTCAACGCTGCGGAGTTACTTCAAGAGCTGAGCGCCCCCGACCGCTCCGCCGCCGCCCGCCAGCGCGCCGCGCGTATCCTACGCTTCTTTATAGCGCGCCATCCCGATCCCCTAGGTCCCTATTATCTAAGGCGTTCCATGAATGCCATCGAAGGTCTGCTGGGCGCCCCCGACCGCGTCTGGCTGAACCAGCAAGCCGCTGAAGACCAGGCATTTCTCGACCGCGTCGCCCGGCCCGGTATCGAGCTTCCGGCGCTCGCCGCGCCGCGGCCGCTAAAGGACGGCCCCGCCGAGTTTTACAGACGATGGATTGCCGACGGCTACCTCGATATCGCCGTGATCGGCGGAAACCTCTACGATCCCCAGCGCGGTACGCTTAACGCATGGAAATACATCGAGGAATTTAAGCTTGAATTAGTCAAGCAGGGTTTTGAATTAAGCTCGTTTCGGGACTCCAAATCCAAAGATCTCCTGCTCGGATCGGCACGCATCCTGGGCCAGCCCGTGCGCGTTCGTATCTGGGCCACCGGAGCGAGTTTACACGAATCCCAGACGGTCCGGTGCGTGGCGAATTTCGTCTCCGGCCTGGCCCATGCCGATCTTCTTTTCTACCACGGCCATTCGAATCACGATTCCGGCGCTTATTTTCTATCCGAAACGCCCGCTGAATTTGCACGCTTTCAGCTCGGATTGGGCGACTCCAGGGACCTTGAAAACAAAGCCTACGGCTTGGGTCGCAAACCGTATCAGCTCTTCGGGTTGCAAAGCTGCCTCAGCTATTCCAAGTACGCCGTCACCTTGCGCGAAGCGCTCCAGCTTCGCCACGGCGCGCCGCGCGACGGCGTCGGCGTAATGGCAAACCCAGCCTTCGCTTGCATGTACGATTTCGTCCCGCGCTATGCGAAGCTCGTCGAACTGATCCTCAAGCAGTCCGGTGCGCGTACGATTCAAGAATCCCTGAACGCCATCAGGCCCGATCCGATCACACCTAACTTGGTGTTGAGGAATGTGTTGCAGGCCCGAGACACCTTCCTCGTTCCGCCGGAGGTAACTCTCGCTGAAGCCGAAGAACTCCCCGCCGACGCCCAGGGTCAAGCGCTCGTGCGCGCTCGCGGGAGCGATGGCGCAACCTATTACAGCAGCGAGGTTTTCGCGCAAGACCGCTGGGGCGAAGTCCGGCAGATCGTCCCCTGCGCCTTGGGGCTATACGCTTTGTTCGACGACGGCGCGGTTTACGAATACGGCCAAGGCTCCCAAGGTTCGATGCGGCGCAGCCGCTTTGCACGCGCAACGGAAGCTCGATTTCAAGCCCTGGCCATGACTTACAATAGCGGGCGCGAACGATTCATTTTGCTTGGAAAAGACGGCATTATTTATGAGCACGATACCGCTTCGGATGCGCTGCGCCGGTCGCTTCGGCAAGCGCCGCCCGGCGTGGAGTTTAGGTCCATCGGCGCCGAGCCGGACGGGCGCTGGATCGCACAGGACGCCGACATGCGCTGGCATGCCTGGGCGCAGAAGACCAACCGCTTTGAAGTACTCGAGGCCCCGCCAGACCTTAGCGCATGCTCGCCGGCGCTGGGTTCCTTTGGCCGACACGCCGAAATCCGGATCGCTCCGAAACCTCAGCGCTGATAAATCGGCAACAGATGTTCGTGCACCGCCAGCGCCAGCACCGCCATCGTGGTCGTGTAAACGGCTGCGCCGCGGTCCCACTCGTTGTTACCCGGGCACTCGGGCCAACTTCCATCGGCGGCTTGATTCTTAAGCAGCGCTTCGTCGATGTACGGAAAGAACTTATTCCACGCTTCGTCGCCCATCTGGTACATCCCCACCGCCGAGTAGTAGATGCGATAATAGAACCAGCCGCCTTTGCCCCACGCCGGTGGATCCTGCAGCATCTTCGCGGTGCTCAGCGCCAACTCCGGCGCATCGTAAATGCCGCAAACCGGGAGCGCCAAAAGACCTACGCCGCGCAGCGGCGGCTTGTCTTCGGGCGCTTGATACCCGAAGCCGCCCTGCGGATGCGCGTTGGTCCGGATGTACTGAATCGCCGCTTCGATCGCCGCGTGCGGGACATTTAGGCCGATGTTCTTCGCCGAGCGCAGAGCCATCGTCTGCCAGCCGGTGAGCGAGAGATCGCTGTCGCCGCTGTTGGGATGATAGCGCCAGCCGCCCTGCATGTTCGGCGCCTTCTTCACCGACTGTGCTTCTAAGATCAGCTTCACCGTACGCTTACAGCCTTCGAGCAAGCGCCGCTCCAGCACTTCGTCGCGCGTCATCCCCGCCGCTTCGGTCAGCATCAAGGTGCAGATTCCGTGGCCGTACATGTTGCTGCCGTCGGAATGCCCCAAGTAACCGTCGTCGCGCATCTGCGAGAGCACGAAGTTCAAGCCGCGCCGGATCGCCGGACCGTGCAGCGGATCGTCGGGCGTATGCCCGGCCGCCATCAGCGCCATAATGCTAAGTCCGGTCAGCGCATTCTTTAACGAAGCGCCGAAGCTGCCGTCGGGATTCTGCTGCGTGAGTAAGAACGCGACGCCCTTGGCGATGGCCTGATCGCGCGGCGACTTTTCCTGCAGCGTGCGCAACAGCGCCGCTTCGTCCTCCATGAACGGAACCGCGCCCTGCTCTTCCGCCTCGCCCGCACAAAGCGAAAAGGCCAAGGAGGCCAACACCAAACCGCAACCCCAAGCACTGCAACGGGGTAGCGCAGTCAGGTGTAGACGGTTCCGGCGCTCTAGGCTCATCGCTCGCTCTCCCGCGCCGCGGCGACGCGCTTGAAGTAGCGTCGGATGCTTGCTTCGTATTCGGCCGGAAAGCGCGCGTTCCCCGCATTGAGCAAGTCACGCCGCAAGCTGTCGGGCAACTGGTTCCACGTCGCCTGATCGATCGGCAAACCCGGCGGCAACGGCGGCGGCGGGCCGCTGGGTTCGCCCTGCGATCCCGGGCTCGACTGCGTGCTGGAACCTTTGCCCGGTTGCGAGCTATTTCCTTTGCCGGCTTGACCTTCCTGTTCGCCCGGCTCCTGGCCCTGCGCTTCGCCCTGAGCCTGGCCTTGCGCTTGAGCCGGCTGGCCTTGCGCTTTGGCGCGGTGCATCGCCAGTTGCTGCGCTTCCGCGCGTCCGGCGGCGCGCAAGCCCGTGGCTTGCGCCCGTGAAGCTTGCGCGGCTTGAGCGAGCAGTTCGGCGGCGCGCGCTTGTTGCGCCTGCGCTTCGCCCGCTTGTCCAAGCTTCTGCGCGGCTTCGGCTTGCGCGAGCGCCTGAAGCGCATCGGCCGCCGGCGTCCGCGAAGCCTGCTGCCCGTCGCCGGCTTCGGGAAGCCCCGGTGCGTTGCCGCGCATCGCTTGCGATAGCTTGTCCAAGTCGTGCGCCATGCCGTCCATGCGCGCCGCCGCCGCACGCGCTTGCGCCGCCTGCGCGCGCGCCTGAGCGGCCTCGCCCGCATCGGGTGCGTTCGCCGCTTCGCGCAATCGAGCAAGCGCCTCTTCCTGCCCATTGGGCACGAGATTCTGTTCCTGCATCGCGCCAAGCGCAGCACGGACTTGAGCTTCCAGTTCTTCGCGCGTCCCGTGTTGCGCGGCGATGGCCTGTTCGCCCATGCGCTGCGCGCGTTCGGCGCGGCGCAGTTCGCCGGCCAGATCGGCCTCGCGCCCAGCCGCTTCGCGTGCCTGCTGCCCCAGCGCGCGCGCCTGCTCGTTCACGCCTTCGACCGGATCGCCCAACGCCGCCGCCAGATCGCCCACCGGCTTCTGCAACCCTTGCGCCTGCGCGTCCAATTGAGCAGCGAGTTCACCTAACGGTGCGCTGTCCGCTTTAGCAGCCATCTCCCCGGCTGCTTGCGCGGCTTGTGGAAACGCTTGCTTGGCCTGTTCCAGCGGCGCGCCCAGCGGCTGACCGGCCGCCTTCGGAGCGAGTTGTCCGGCTTCTGCGCCGGCCTGATTCAGTTGCTTCTGCAACTCCGGCGCGGCAGCTTTAAGTGCTCCACGGGCTTGAGCTTCCATCTCGCCGGCCTGATCCATATGCCCGGCGGCCTGACGTTCGCCCTCGGCCTGTTCGCGCAGCGCCGCGGCCAAGTCGCCCAGTTCGGCGGCCAGCGCCTGTTGTCCAAGCTGTTCGTGCTTACCGGTTTGCCCGAGCTTCTCGGCGAGTTCCTTGCGCGCGGCGGCGAGGTCCGCGCCGGCTTGCGCATTCTTTTCCGCTCCCGGCTGCGCTTCAGCGCCGGGCGCAGCCGCGTTTTTTTCGCCGGCCAATTCGCCTGCAAGTTGATCCAGCTCCGCGGCTTGCGCCACCGCGTCGTTCACCTGCGCCTGCTGGCCTTGCTGCCCCAACAGCGCGTCGAGCTTCTCGTGCGCGGCAGCCTGCGCTTGCGGATTTTGGGAGCGCAACGCCGCGGCGATCTCGGCCATCTCGTTGAGCGTCTTGGCGTTAGCGGTGGCTTGCGCGGGCATCTCCTTGGGCAACTGGCTGGCTTGGCTCGGATCGCGGCGTGCTTGGGCAAGGGCTTGCGCGGCGGGCTCCAGATCGTTCGCGGCCTCCTGTCGCAGCGCCGCGCCCAAACGCGCAAGGTCATCGGCGGCTTGGCGTTGCGCGTCGTTCTGTGCGGCTTCGCGTTGCCCTTCGGCATCCAGCGCCAAATTTTCCGCCGTCCGCGCCGCTTGCTTGTGCGCGTTCTCGGCGTGTGCGGCGGCGGCATCCAGATGCGGCTGCGCGGCCTGCGGCTGCTTGGGATCGGCCTGCTGCGCGACGGCGGCGTGCTGCCCGGAGTGCTGCGCGTCGTTCGCCGCTTGGCGCAGGTTTTGAGCGGCATCGCCGTTGAGCGCATCGGCCAATCGGCCCAGATCCTGATTCACCGCTTCCGCCGCAACCTCCGCCTGCTGCGCGAGTTGCTCCAACTGCCCGGCGGCCTGCGTGCGAGCCTGCTTGCGCGCGTCGGCTTGCTGCGCATCGGGCGGCGGCGCCCCTTGCGCTTCGGCGGCCTTCTCGTCCAGCAGATTCGGCGCGGGCTGCTGGAGCATTCCTTGCGCGACCTGCGCCGCAGGCTGAATGGCTTGAGGATGCACTTGGTTCTGCGCGGCTTGAACCGCCGCCTGAACTTCCTGTGCGGCATCGCGGAATTCTGCCGCCGCGCGTTTTTGCTCGATCGCCGTCTCCGGCGCCGCGGGCTTGTCGAGCGCCGTCTTCGCGGCCTGCGCGTCGCCAGCGGCATCTTTTAAAGAGTTCCGCAGCGCCAGCGCTCGCTCCACGCGCTCGCTTAGACCGGCCAACTCGGCTGCGCCCTGCTCCAGGTGCTGTGCGTGCACACCAGGGTTGGGGTTTTGCTTGGCGGTCTCGGCCAGCGCTTGCGGTTCGGGCGCTTCGTTGATGCGGCGTTCGAGTTCCGCAGCCGGTCCGCGCGCGAGCGTCTCGGCGCGCTGGGCCAGCGCCTGAAGCGCGCGTCGCGCATCGAGATCCTGCTTCGGATCGGCTGAAGCATCTCTAAGCTGAGCGGCAAGTTGCGCGGCTTGGCGGTCGAGGTCTTCGGCCAGCGCGCGGGCTGTGGCGTCGGCCCGCGCCATGGCTTCTGCGCGCTTGGGCGATTCGGGCTGCGCGGCTTGCTGCACCAGTTCGGTGTACGCCTCGCGGACGGCTTTGGCGCCTTCCTGCAAGCGCCGCAGTTTAGCGGCAGTGGAATACACCTGGGCGGCCATGCGCTGCGACCAAGCGTCCATCGCTTGCTTCCAGCGCTGCCGGACCTGTGCGTACGGGTTTACCCAGTTCGCCGCGTGCGCGTTCCATTCCAAGAGCGGCACGGCCAGCGCGGGCGTCAAGCGTGTAAGTCGATGCAGCGGCGCGGTCTGGGTTTGGACCGTCTGTGTCCAGGTCTTGCTCCACTGTTCGACTTCGGTGTCAGGCTTGGGCTTCAGGCGGGCGAGAGCCTCAAGTTTGCGCGGCAGTTCGCGCGAAACATCCACGACGGTCTGCAAGCGCGCGGTGGCGGCGGCGACGGCTTCCTGGCTGGCGCCGCCGGCCATGGCTTGCGCGACCGGCGCGTGCTTGTTGGCGGCCGCGCCCGTGCCGCCGCTGCGCAACCAATCTCCGGGCAACGCTTTAAGCGCCGTCTCGCCGGGCTCGCGCCGCTGCAGCCGAATCGCCGCTCCACCGCGGTTCTGGTAAAACTCAAGCTTCACCTCATGCCAGCCTTCGGCAAGATCGACTTCCGCCTCATAAGCCGTGGGCGCCTGATCGAGCCATTTGTCGATGACCGGCTTTCCGTTGATCCAAAGCCGCACGCCGTCGTCGGCCGAGACGGCGTAGACGTACTTCCCGGCCTTCGGTGCAAGCGCTTGGCCGGTCCAGCGGATCGAGTAAACCTCGCGCCCGAGGTCGGGCAAATCCGGATCGGTGTAATCGATTTGCACTTCGACGGTGCGGCGGACGAGCGCATCGAAATTGATCCCGCGGAAGTATTCGGCGAGCAGTCCGGGGACGAACGGCCCGTAATCTGACCATCCGGCGGAGCCGACCAGGACGGGGCCGACTCGCGCGGAAGCCTCGCGAATCTCGGTGGCCTGATGTTCGACCTGCGTCGCGCCGGCGTAGCGGTGCGCGGCGCTTAAGCCTTCGTGGAGCGCGCCGAGCGTTTCCTGCGCGCCGGGGAGCAGGGCGTGGAGCACGTCGAGCCCGGCGGCGACCTGGCGCCCTTCGCCGGACTGTGCGCGCGCGGCGCCGCCGCGCAGAGGTTGGAGGTTCGTGTCGGCGTAACGTTCGAGTTCGCCTTGGAGCGCTTCGAGGAGGTGGGCCAGGGCTCCGGGTTCGGCGTGTTCGCGCCCTTCGCGGATGGCCGTGGCCGCACCTTGGGCCTCGCGGCCGACGCGCACGAAGGCCTCGGCGAGTAGCAGGCGTTCGGCGGCCTGGAAGAGGGGATCCTCGACGCGGAAGACCTGGCGCATTTCGGCGACATCGCGCGCGGCCGCGGCCAGATGCTTGCGCGCTTCGGTCATGCGGCGCTGCGCTTCGTCGAGGCGTTCGAGGAGGCGGCGTTCGACGCGCCGGCCGGCCGCGTCGATCTTGAGGCGGCGCTCGTCGCTCTTGCCCACCGATCCCTTCGCGTCCACGGCCTCGACGCGATAGGTGAGCGTCTCGCCGTCGCCCAGGAAAAGCCCCGCGAGGTCCCAGGGCTGCGAAACCATCCAGACCTTTCCGCCGTCGGCGGGGCGCGCGAGCTGGTAGACGATGGGCTTGGCGTCGTGTTCGGCGCGGATCACCAGCCGCATGCTGGCGATGCCCAGATCGTCTTCAGCGCGCGCTTCGAGCGGGAGGACGGCCAGCGCGTCTGCGTTCTGATCGGCCTGGGGCTTCAAGACGGCCACCTGCGGCGTCTGGTCGGGGCGCGCGCGGACCGTGAAGAGCGGGGCGTCGGGGTTGACCACGCCTTCGGTGGAACGCAGCCGCACGCGGTAAGAGGTGTCTTCGGCGATTTCGAAGCCGCCGGCCGCGCGCGTCTCTTCGACGCTTAAGGAGAGCCGGCGATCGTTTGCGAATTCGAGGACCGCGGCTTCGAGCGGCGTGGTGGACTGGAGCGCCAGTTCGATGCGCGAGCCGGCCAACACCTCCAGGTCGCCGGTGGTGCGCTCGTAGGTGCGAGGTTCGCGGCCGGTGTACTTCGGATCGTGGACGGTGATCGCGAGCCCGGCGATCTCGGGGCGGGGGAGCACCTGGACGCCGAAGGCGACCGAGCGGCCGTCGCCGGCGCTGACGCGGTATTCGAGCGGCATGTGCAGCGGGCCGAGCTTGAAGCGGAAGCGTTCGTCGTAGAGCGGATCGCGGTCCATGCGCAAGCGCTGCCAGGACCCGCCCGCCGTGCGCGTCTCGAGCCACGCTTCTTCAACCGGCGCGCCGCCGATTTCGGCTTCGACGTCCAGCGCCTGGCCTTCTACGACGCGGGATTCGCCGGGCAGGACTTCGACCTGCACGGTGCTGGCGCGCGGCAGGTTCAGCCAAGGCAGGAACGCGCGGGCGTATTGCAGCGGCATGTGCCAGCCGGGCGCCAGCGCGAGCAGGATCATGACGGCCAAGCATGCGCCGCCGGCTTGCAACGCACGGCGCATAGGCTTTCGGTCGGGGAGGCTTTCGAGATCCAGTTTTTGGAGGCGTTCGGCGGCTTCGTCGGCGACGCGTTCGACGAGCGCGCGGCTGTAGCCTTCGCTCCCGGCCTGGCGCGCGGCCAGTTCGACGGTGGTCGAGACACGTTCTTCGAGCGCTTCGCGCGGGACGCGGGATTCGAGATCGAGGGCGATTTCGGCGGCGGAGCGTTTGCGCAGAGCCCGGCGAATCAGCCACCAACCCAGTCCGCAGGCGGCGGCGTAGAGCAGCAGCGCGAGCACGCGACGGGAGAAGTCTTCGAGCAGGAGCCAGCGGTCGGCCAAGGCGGCCAGGGTAAACCCGCCAAGCAGGAGCGCCACGGCCCAGCCGATGGCACGGGTCAGTTGCGTGCGGCGCAACACCTGCGCAAAACGCGTGAGCCCGCGCGAGAGCGGATCGGGCAGCGCCAGTTGCGGCGGCTCGTTCGCAGGCGGCAGAGCAGACGTTTCGGCCATCGGGCTTCCTTATCGCGTTGAAACTACTTCCAGTACCCGCGTGCGCGGCGTCCGTTTAAGCCATTCCCGTTACGGCAACCCCAGGCGCTTGCGCCAGATCCATTCGAGCGAGAAGAGCAGGGTGACCAGGATCAGGATGGGATACGAAGACCAGAGCTCGTAGGACGATTCGACGGTCACGTCTTTGCCTTCGCCGGCAAGCTGTTCGAAGAGTTCGGGGGCCTGGAGGATATCGAGGTGCCGGCCGCCGCCGGTCTTGGCCATGGCGGCGAGGCGCGCGGTATCGCGGGAGAGTTCGACGCCTTCCTGCCCGGTCACTTCGCGGACGAGGACGTTCAGTTCGTGCGTGATGCCGGCAAAGGCGGGCGCGTCGACCTTGACGGAAATCTTGTGCGCGCCGGCGGGCAGGTTGCGCAGCACGCCTCGGTACAGGCCGCTGCCGTCGGCGATGGCCTTAAGCTGCACGCGCTGGCGGTGTTCGGGCGTCTCGACTTCGGCCAGAACCACCGCGTTCTCGACGGCGCGCCCTTCGGCGTCGAGGGGCCGGGCGAGCACTTCCACGTCTTCGCCGGGTCGAACCTGGCGGCGCGAAAGCGCGGCCTTGAGGCGCGGGCCGCCGGTGAGCCGGTTTCCGGTGCCCCAGCGGATGGCTTGCGCCCAAAAGACCGCGTGGACTCGGTCGGCGACTTTTTCGCGCCAGCGCCAAGTCTGATCGGTGCCGACGTACAGAACGCGCCCGGCGCCGTAATGATGCAACGCGACGACGACATCTCGGCGCGCGTCGTCGGTGTAGAGCAGCGGGGTCGCGCCGGGTTTGGCGTAGGCGGGCCGGGCGATCCAGGGCAGTTCGGGGAGCGCCGGCCAGAGTTGTTCGTTGAGTGTCGGGTCGCGCAGAATGCGCACGATCTCGCTGCGGTCGGCGGCGGGATCGAGTTTGAGGCGGACCTTGTCGGGCGCTGCGGCGCTGGTAACCGGCGCGGCGGCATCGGCCGGCGCTTGCTGGCTGACGGGCAGCAATTCGGAGAGCGGTCCGGCGAGGTAGCTGCGCGGCATGGCTTCGGGACCGGCCAGGAGCACCAGGAAGCCGCCGCGGTCGCTGACGTAGCGCGCGAGGCGCTTTTGCGCGGCTTCGTCGAGGCGTTCGGGCGGGACGTCGCCCAGGATCACCACGTCGTAGGCGTCAAGATCGGTCTCCTTTTCGGGAAGCGCGGCGGGGCGCGAGCCCAGATTCTCGCCGCCCAGCAGCCAGCGTTCGTCGAGCGTCATCTTGCGTTCGCGCCGCAGCAGCGCCGCGACGTAGCGCGACTCCCAGCGCGGCAGGTGGTCGGCCAGAAGCACCTTGAGCCGATCGTTGGCGACATCGACCACCGCTTCGGCGGCGTTGTTGGCAGCAAGTGCTTCGCCAGGAAGGGCTTCGAGTTCGGCGTGGAAGACGTTGGGGCCCGCGTGTTTGGCGGGGAACTCGAACGTCTCGTGGCGCCAGCCCTGGCGGTCGAAGGTGAGTTCGCGTGTGGCGAGGGTTTCTTCGCCTCGGCGCAGGACAAGTTTGGCTTTCTGGTTTTGGAATCCCGCCACCTTAATGTGCGCGACGAGCCGGACCGTCTCTTCGAGAAAGACCGAGCCCGATCCGTCGAGCCGCGCGACGCACAGATCGGGCGGCGGCTCCTGGCTGCCCACGCCGAGCGTGTGGAGCGGGATGCCTCGGGCGGCCAGCGCGCGGGCGGCTTCTTCCGGTACGGGACCGCTGGTGTGGCGCCCGTCGCTGCAGAGCACCACCGCGGCGATGCGGTCTTGCGCGTGGCGTTCGGCGAGGCGCAGCAGCGGCGTGGCGAGATCGGTCTCGCCCTGCGTGTGCGGCGCGTCCGGTTTTGCTTCCGAATTCTTCTCGTCGGACGGCTCGTGAAGCTGGCGCAGTTCGCCGTTGAGTTCGTACGTGACGGTCTCGATTCGGCCGGCCGTCTTGGGCGCCACGTGCTGATCCAGGATCGCGGCGGTGAGCGCACCGCGGTCGAGCCGGGCGAGTTTTTCGAGCGCTTGCTTGATCTCGTCGCCGCCCTGTTCGGCCAGCGCGCGGTCGAGGCGGTCCTGTTCGCGTTTCGCGGACAAGGCGAGCTTGGCGACGCGTTTGGCGAGTTCGGTGAGGCGGTTGGCGCGTTCGGAGAGGCGCTGCCGCGCTTCGGGCGATTCGAGGTCGCCGCCGTCGAGTTCGGCTTTCAGCGCCGCGGTTTCCTGGAGCGTGGCTTGCGCTTCGTTGAGCGCGCCGGCGTCGGCTTGAGGGACCGGCTTCCAGAGTTCCAGCGCGGCGGTAAGTTTTTCGGAAGTGGCCCCCAGCGTTCGAGCGGCGTCGTGGAGGCGGTCGCGCGCCGTATCGGCCACCCCGGATTGCAACTGAGGCAGCGCCTGGCGCACCTGCACGGCGGCGGCTTCGGCGTCGGTTTGCGCGCGCGCGATCCCATCGGCCGCTTGTTCGGCGCGCGTATCGCGCTTGGCGGCGTCGATCAGTCCCAGCGCCACGGCCGCGCGCACGCGCGCTTCGGGCGGTTCGTGCGCGTCGGTGACATGCATGCTGGGCGAGGCGTCGCGGAGCACCAGCACCAGCGGCGGCTGGTAGCGTGCGAAGACGCGGTGGATCACCGGTTGCGAGAGCAGCAGGACCAGCAGCGCGACGCTGGCGCCGCGCAGACCGCGCAGCAGCTTGCCGCCCGGAACGTACGGTTCGGTCTCGTGGCGGTACAGGCGTACGATGGCCCAGACCAGCGCACCGGTCAGCGGCAGGACGAGCCACCACGCATGCCCTTTGAAGAGCAGCCCCCAGGCTCCGTCGGCGGCCAGCGTAATCATGCCCACCTCCGCAGCAGCCAGGTTTCCAGGAAGCACAGCCCAACCGCGAGTGCGAGGAGCCAGGTGCTGATTTCGTAGCCGCCGCCGTCGAGGCCGATGGCCGCGGCGAGCGAAGGCCAATCGGCGGCGAAATGTGCGTCGAGGTCGCGCGTCAGGCGCTGCGTATCACCCGGCGCAAGTCGCGCGAGGTCGGATTCGCTTCGTTCGGCGGTGACGGTGTACTGGATGCGTTCATCGGGGCGCGCGCCTTCGGGCGCGACGACGTACGCGCCGGGTCGTTCGGTGGCGTCGTAGGTGAAGACGGTGAGCGCGCCCTGGCGGCGGGCGGGGAGTTCGAGCGGATCTTCCTGCGGGCGATAGAGCACGTGCGCGGCCTTGGCGTCTTCTCCGGTGGCGACAAACGAGAGCGACTGGCCCACGCGCAGATTGCGCGGCGGGATCACGGCGGAAGCCAGATCGAGGACGAGGTTCTGCATCAGCGGCACGTAGAATGGATGAACCGGCAGATCGGACCAGGCGGTATCGACGGCCGTGGTGAGCAGAAAGACTTTGCCTTCGCCGAGCGTTTTCTGAATCAGGAGCGGATCGCCGTTCTCGTAGGTCGCCAAAACGCGGATGTCTTCGTGCGCGGCGGGCGCGGCGGTCTGGAAATGTTCGAAAACGCGGGCGGCGGTCCAGTCCTGGCCCTTTTCGGGGCGGAACAGATCGAGCGCGGGGGCGTTGGTAACGATGCCGCCCAGGCGCACGAAGTCTCGGCGCGCTCCCGATGCGCGGACCAGTTGCGGCGCGGCCGGTTCGCCGCGGCGTTGCAGCGCGACGGGCAGGAGGCCTGCGCCGTTGCGGTGCAGATCGCGGTTGTACGCTTCGATCTGTACGCGGTCGCCGGGCGCGACGAGCAGCCCGCCACCGGCGACGACGAAGCGTTCGAGTTCGCCGACGACGGCGCCCGGAAGCGCGGCAACGTTGGCGAGGACCACGACGCGGTACTTGGAAAGTTCGGCATAACGCAGATCGGCCAGATCCACGACGGTGGACTCGATCACGGTGCGCCAAGTCGGGTCTTCGTCGTCCTTGGGGCTGAGGGCGAGGCGCAGGAAGTCGGTCTCGCTGGCCAGCGGTTGCGTGCGCCGGTCGCCATCGACCAGGAGCACGGGCAGGCGGTCGATGACCACGACGCTGTGGAGGAGTTCGTTGTCGTCGGGCAGTTCGTCGTCGGCGGAGCGGAGCTTGCAGGCAACGAGATGCGAGCCGGGGCGTTCGAATTTATGCGTGAAGGCGAGGGATTCGGTGGCGCCGGGGCCGAGCCGGACGGTGCGCGTCTCTTTGGGGGCGCCGTTGACCGAGAAGGTGACGGCGACGTCGGCGGCTTCCTCGGGCCCGCCGTTGGCGGCGGTGACGTTGAAGGTGACGGGCGCGTAGGGATCGACGACGGAACGCGAGGGCGTCAGGCCCGTGAGCGCCAGATTGGACGGATGTTCCTGGCCGACGGATGCGACGATGAGGTGCGGGCGAATGCGGCTGCTGCGCGTGAGTCCGGCGAGAAACGACCAGCGCGCGCCGTCTTCCAACTCCCAGCCGTGGGCCTGCAGGTCGGTGACGTAGAGCAGTTCGCGCCGCGGGTTGTGGCGGGTTTCGAGATGCTGGAGCGCGGCCGATAAAGCACGCGCGACGTCGGTGCGTTCGTGCCGCGGCGCGGCGTTGCGCACGATCTCCTTGGCGCGTTCGAGATCGAAGAGTGCGGCGGGGGGCGGTCCTTTGCCGGCGGCGCTTCCGAACATTACCGTCACGTCGTCGCCCTTGCGCAGCGTATCCAGATAACGCAGTGCCTGTTCGCGAGCTTCCTGCCAGGCCGTCTTGGCGCGGCCGGCGTTCATGGAGTACGAATCGTCGAGGAGCAGCACGGCGCTGGTGTGTACGTCGGGTGCGCGCGCGCCGCTGTTCATGAGCAGGGCGGGCCGGGTGAGCGCGAGAGCGAGGCTGGCGAGGATGCCCATGCGGATCAGCATGATGAGCAGATCGCGGAGCTTGATCTGCCGCGCGCGCTCGGCGAGTAATTCCTCGAGGAACATCATCGCGCCCCACTCGTGGGTGATCACGCGATTGCGCTGGAAGAGGTGGATCAAAACCGGAGCGGAGACCGCGACGAGCCCGCCGATGAGAAGCCAGTTGAGGAAGACCATGCGTCAGCGCCCCTGCCGGTAGGTGAGGTACTGGGCAAGGGCGGCGTCGCAAGGCCGGTCGGTGGGGAGGACGACGTAATCGAAGCGGCAGCGGTGGCAGGCTTCACGGAGGCGGTCCTGGAAGGCCGCGAAGCGCTCGCGGTAGAGCTTGGCGACGCGCGGGGCATCGAGGCGCAGGCGCACGCCGGGGCGTTCCAGGCAGCGAAACTCGTACATCTCGTCGAAGGGAAACTCGATCTCGCGCGGATCGAGCACCTGCATCAGAATCGCTTCGTGGCGGCGGTGGTGCAGGTGCGCGAGAGCCTGGACGAGGTCTTCGGTCGGCGCGAAAAAATCGGAGAGGACCACGACGAGTCCGCGGCGGCGGATGCGGCCGGCGAGGTCGTGCAGGATCGGCGCGAGGTTGGTCTCGCGGTCGGCTTTCGTATCGGCCAAGTGTTTGAATACCGTATTGAGATGCCCGCTGGTGGAGCGCGCGGGGATGTGCGTGCGGATCCGGTCGTCGAAGGTGACGAGCCCGACGCCGTCGGACTGGCCGATCATGAGGTATGCGAGCGCCGCGGCGCACTTGCGGGCGTAATCAAATTTGGAGCCGCCGCTCCCGGCGTAGCGCATGCTCCCGCTGGCGTCGAGGCAGATGTGCGCGCGAAGGTTCGTCTCTTCTTCGTATTGCTTGACGAAGAGCCGGTCGCTCTTGCCGAAGACTTTCCAGTCGATGTGCCGGATCTCGTCGCCGCGGCTGTACTCGCGGTGCTGCGCGAACTCAACCGAGAAACCCTTGTATACGCTGCGATGCTGGCCGGAGACAAAGGACTCGACCACCGTGCGCGCGACGAGGCGCAGCTTGGAAACCCGTTCCAGCGCCTGCTGATCGACGACTTCGGGCGGCAGCGCCATAGCTGGTGCGGAACGCCGGGCGAACGCGCCGTGCAAATGCGGTTCGCCGCCGCGGTCCGGCTTCTCCCTTTTAGGCTTTCACGGTGGCCTGAACCAGCGGCAGCACTTTATCCACGATCATGTCGGCTGTAAGGCCTTCCGATTCAGCGGCGAAGTTGAGCACCAGCCGATGGCGCAAGACGGGCTTGGCCAGGGCGACGACGTCTTCGACGGTGGCGTGAAAGCGTCCGTGCAGGAGCGCGCGCGCTTTGGCGCCCAGCAGCAAGAATTGGCTCGCGCGCGGGCCGGCGCCCCAATCGACCCAGCGTTTCACTTCGGGCGCCGCGTACTCTTCGCTGACGCGCGTCGCACGCACCAGATCCACCGCGAAACGATAGACGTGGTCGCCGAGCGGGACCTTCCGCACGATTTCTTGCAGCCCCAGCAGCTCTTCGCCGGTGAAAACCGCGCCAACCTTGGCTTCGTACGCGCTGGTGGTGCGGCGCATGATGTCGATTTCGTCGTCGCGCGTCGGGTAGCCGACCGTGACCATGAACATGAAGCGGTCGAGCTGCGCTTCGGGCAGCGGGTACGTGCCTTCCTGTTCGATGGGGTTCTGCGTGGCGAGCACGAAGAATGGCGCGGGGAGCGTGTACGTTTTCGCGCCGACGGTGACGCGGCGTTCTTGCATCGCTTCCAGAAGCGCGGCCTGCGTCTTGGGAGGCGTGCGGTTGATTTCGTCGGCGAGGAGCAAGTTGGCGAAGACCGGTCCGCGCAGGAACTCGGTCTTGCGCCGGCCGGTCTCGGGATCTTCCTGAATGATGTCGGTGCCGGTGATGTCGCTGGGCATCAGGTCGGGCGTGAACTGGATGCGGGAAAAGGTCAGGTCCAGCGCGCGGCCGAGGGTGTTGACGAGCGCGGTTTTGGCGAGCCCCGGGACGCCGACCATCAAGCAGTGCCCGCGGCAGAAGATCGCCAGCAAGAGCTGCTCGATCACGTCGTCCTGGCCCACGATGAGCTTGTGGACTTCCTGGGTGAGCGTGGTGCGCGCCTCGGCGAGCTTATGGGCCAGCGCCAGTTCGTCGGGGGTCGGTTCGGCGGCCTGTGGCTCGCTCATGCGTGCATCCTCCGGGCGGTTTCATAGCGTGCGCGGGTGCGTCCATCTGGAATTACCGTTCAAGGCGGGCGCTGTTGAAGCGAAATGCTCCTTTTTGAGGTCCGGCGACCCTCCAACCGGGGTGGAGGGGACCGCGTAGCGGCCGCCCGGCCGGCCCGTCGTAAAAGACTTCGCCATTGACCAGAACCCGTACGTCCGGTCCCAGGTGTTCCAGCCGCAGCCGGTAGTAACCCGCTCCGCTTTGCGTGACCGGGCGCGACTGCAGCAGGTTACGTTCAGGTCCGTAAAGCACGAGCCCGTCGCCGGAGAGTTCGAGCAAGAGCGCGCGTTCGGGGCGTGCAGAGGAACTGAAGGAGCTTTCCGGCCCGTCGGCGCCGTCGGCGAAGAATACCGAGACGAGCGATCCGGGTTCGAGTTCGGGAGCGTTCACGTCGAGGTTAAAGGCGAGCGCTTCGTCACCGCGGATCCCGCGCTTGAGGTAAGCCGCCGCGGCTTCGGAGCCGGCGGGGGCATCGAGGCGCGAACCTTCGGCGTTGCCGACCCAGCTTCCGTCTCCCAGGAAGGTCCATCCTTCCAGCGGCTCACCCTGCAATTTGGCTTCGAAGGCCACGCGTCCGCCCAGCGCCAGGCGCGGCGAGCCGGTCCGCGAACGCGAGGCGTTCCAGAAGACGAAGGTCAGGACTACGGCGCCGAGTAAAACGGCCGCGAGCACCTTCCAGAGCGTGCGGCGGCGGCCGAGGTCGGCGTCCATCAGCACCGTGTCGAAGTGCGGCGGCGCGTCGGGAAGCTTGGCGATCACGGCTTGCCGGATTTTGGCGGTCAGTTCGGGCGAAGGCGCCTGGCGGCGCCACTCGCGGTGCCCAATCAGTTCGCTGACGACTTCGTCGAGTTCGTCGCAGAAGCGCTTCAAGTCCGGATCGCGACCGGCGGCGTCGTCGAGGCGGCGCCGCGCGCGCGGATCCTGTCCGGAAAGGGCGCGGACGATCAATTCCTGAAGCGTGGGATCGTGCGCCATCAGGGCCGCTCCTTCAGGCGCTCGCGTAGCTTGCGCAAGCCGTAGTAGACGCGTGAACGCAGGGTGCTTTCGGGATCCCCGGTGATCTGCGCGGCTTCTTCGTACGAGAAACCGTCGAAGAGCGTAAGGACGAGGATTTCGCGGTGCAGCGGGGGCAGTTCTTCGAGCGCTTTAAGCACCAGCGCCTGCTGTTCGTGCTTTTCGGCGCGTGCGCTGGGGTCGTGGCTTTCGGGCGATGCTTGCGGTGGATTCCAGTCGGAGAGGTCGGTCTGCACTTCCAGTTCGCCGCGGCGGCGGCCGTTACGCAGCGCATTGAATGCGGCGTTTCGGGCGATGGTGAAAAGCCATGGCCGAATCGGCGCTCCTTTGCGGAAATCTTTAGCGTGGGTCAGCACGCGCAGGAAGGTATCTTGAAGCAAATCCTCGGGGTCCTGCTTGCCGGCGCTGAGGCGCGCGAGGAAGGAAAGAATTTTTTCGGCGTGGCGCGCGTAAAACTCGTCGAAGGCCTCGCGGTGCCCTTCGACCATGGCGCGAAGCAACACCTCGTCGTCGAGGCGCCGCCAATCGGGCGCGGCTTGGGCCGGGACCGCGCCCGTGGGGGCGGCGGCCTTCCCGGCGGCGGGAATCGCGTCATCGCCCAAGGTCCGCGAGCATCCCTCCAACGGCACGGCTCCTCAGAAATTGCGGAAACGGGAGCACGGTCCCGATTCTTCACACTTTACTCATCTTTACGCCAACCGCCAGCCTTGCGCGGAATGCCGTCTTGGCGCGCGGGGGCGATTCTGATAGGGTTCGGTCATCGCCAGCCCGGACATTATGCGCTCATGAATGCGCCGCACCACGACCCGAACTACGATTACCTCGGCGCCGAGTCGATTCGCGAGCGGATCGAGGCGGTGATCGCGGAGATCGACGGCGTACGCCATCGTGCGCACGAGGATATCGAATACATCCACCGCATGCGCGTGGCCAGCCGCCGACTGCGCGCCGCGCTGGACCTGTTCGAAGGTTCGCTCAAGATTCCCGATTTCAAGAAGTGGTCCAAGCCGATCCGCGGGATCACCCGCGAATTGGGCATGGCGCGCGACGCGGACGTGCAGATCGAGTTCGTGGAAGCGTTTCTGAAGGAAACACCGGACGACACCTATTCGCAGGGGATCGAGCGGCTGATCCTGCGGCTTAAGCAGCACCGCGAAGAGCAGCAGCCGCACGTTGTCAAGGCGCTGGATAAGCTCGAGAAGAGCAAAGTACTGGGCGAACTGGAAAAGACGGTGCTGCAAATTCGCGTGCATGCGCAGATGAAGGGCGCGCGGATCGACGCGCATTCGGTGCGCAAGCGGGCGCGCGACCTGATCGCCGAACGCGTGGCGCACGTGCTGGTGTACGAACCTTATGTCGAGCAGGAAGAAAAGGGCGCCGAATTGCATCAGATGCGCATCGAGACCAAGCGATTGCGCTATGCGCTGGAGATCTTTAATCCGGCCTTCGGCGGCGAGCTGAAAGACTATATCAAGCAGACGAAGCAGGTGCAGGAATTGCTGGGCCAGTTGCAGGACTCCGAGGTTTGGATCGCCTATCTAGCAAAGTTCGAAGAAGAAGAGCGCGCCAAAACGATCGAGTACTTTGGGCATGCGCGTCCGCTGGCGCGGGTGATTCCCGGCCTGCATCATTTCTCCCAGGCGCAGCAGGCGCGGCGCAAACAGGTTTATCTCGAATTCGTAGCTTGCTGGAAGCAGCTTAAGGAACGCCAAGCGTGGCACGAACTGCTGGGCCGGCTGGTGGAACTCTCCAAGGGTGAGCTTCCGGAGCCTGAAGCGCCAGCCCCGTCCACAGCCGAGCAGGGTTCGACGGCTTAAATCGCACATCGTCAACAGACCGTAAAGATGCCGTGAGCCGTTCGTAAGTTCTCGGGTGGCGTCCCAAAGTTTTCCACATCACCGCGCGTTATTGACGGCATACAATGGTTCCAAGCGCTCTAAAATACCTGAGCGCGGCCCGGGTGAGGTTCGCGCGGCATGCCACCAGGCGGCGCACGCATGATTGCCAACAGCAAACGCTTCGGCGCGGGTCGCGTCGTGGGCTTCATCGACTTGGGCACCAACTCGGTGCGATTGCTGGTGGTCCGGGTATTTCCGAACGGGACGTACACGACGCTGGGCCGCGATAAGGAGTCGGTGCGGCTGGGCGAGGGCGAATTTCGCGACAATCGGTTGCAGCCCGAGGCGATGCAGCGCGCTTCGCTGGTGCTGGGCCGATTCGTGCAGACCGCGCGATCGCTGGGCGCGCATGAGTTGCATGCGGTCGCCACGGCCGCCACGCGCGAAGCCAGCAACCGGGATTTGTTTCTCAAACGCGTGCGCCAGCACGCGAACCTGGAACTGAAGGTGATCAGCGGCAAAGAAGAAGCACGGCTGATTTATCTGGGCGTTTCGAACGGGATCAAGCTGGGCCGGCGGACGGGTTTATTCATCGATATCGGCGGCGGCAGCACCGAAGTCATCGTCGGAAACCACAAGGGCTATGCGTACCTCGACACCATGCGTCTGGGCGCGATCCGGTTGACCTCGAAATTTTTCAAGCGCGGCGAGGACGGCCCGGTTTCGGATCGCAAGTATGCGGCAATCCAGCGTCACGTGCGCAGCACGGCCGTACGCGTATTGCAGCGCTTAAAGCAGTTGCCGTCGGACGTGGCGATCGCCAGCAGCGGCACGGCCGAAAGCCTGGCGCAGGTGGCGTCGCTGCGCTTTCGCGGCCGGGCCTTCGGCGCCGACGATACGCTGTCGGCGGCGTGGCTGGGCCGGGCCGCGGCGTATCTGCGCTCGCTGCCGCTGCGCGATCGGCGCAAAGTCGAGGGGCTTAATCCTCAACGAGCGGACATTATCGTCTCCGGCGCCGCGATTCTCGAAACCTTGGTGCAGGAACTGGGCATCGAGGAGTTGCGCACGAGCGAGCGCGGTCTGCAAGACGGTCTGTTGCTCGATTATCTGCACCGCCAGGAGCATCACGAACCGTTCAAAGAACTGTCCGTCCGCGAGCAGAGCGTGTTGCGGCTGGGACGGTTGTGCGGATTCGACGAACCGCATGCCCGGCATGTGGCGCGGTTGGCGCTGGAGCTTTTCGACTCCGCGCGCGACGCTGGGCTGCTGGAGTACGGCGAAGAAGAGCGCGAACTGCTCGAATACGCCGCGCTGCTGCACGACGCAGGCATGATCCTCTCGCACACCAACCATCAGGCGCATTCGTACTATTTCATCAAGAACGCCGACCTCCTGGGCTTCGACCAGGACGAGGTGAGCGTGATCGCTACGGTAGCGTTGTACCATCGCAAACCCGCGCCGCAGCGTTCGCATCCGGAGTTCGCGAGCCTGGACCGCGCGACGCAGAAAAAAGTCCGCGAGCTGGGCGCGTTGCTGCGGCTGGCCGAAAGCCTGGATCGCAGCCATGCGGGGCTGGTGCGCCGCGCGGTTTTGCGCGCCGATGGGCGCAAGGCGGTGGTTCTGGAGCTGACCGGGGCGCGGGACGCGATGCTCGAAATCTGGGGCGTCCAAAGCCAGGCCAAGGCCTTCCGAAAGGTCTTTGCGCGAGACCTCTCGGTGACCGGTACGACCGGAGTGCACGCCGCTCCCAAGCCCATCGCCGCCGCGCGCTAACCGCGTAATCTTCACGCGCTTCTTACGCTCATTTCACCGTCACCTGTCGCCCGGGCACTACTTTCACCGTGCTAAGTCCTGGAGAAAACGCCTCGTGTTCGAAGCCACCGCCGTACGACATGAACTGCTCGATCGCCTGAAATCTCTCCACCAAGCCGTCCTCGAGGAAGGCCGGGCGCAATACGAACGCTGGCGGCCGCACATTCGTCGGCGGGCATTCCGCTTGGGCGGGCTGAACCTCGCGCATTACCTGGCTTTCCGGCGGCGCGATCTGCGGAGCCTGCAGATCGAACTGGCACCTTGGGGCTTGAGTTCGCTGGGCCGAAGCGAGGCGCGAGTCGTATCCAACCTGGAGCAGGTGATCGCGACGCTGGGCGCCGTCTGCGGCGAGGAGGCCAGCGAACTTCCGCCACGCCGGCGCGCCCGGACGTTTTACCGCGGGGAACGGTTGCTTGCGCGCGAGACGGTGCGCGTGCTGGGTGCGCTGCGCCCGGAGCGGCGGGTGCGGATCATGGTGACGCTGCCCGGCGACGCGGCGGAGCGGCCCGAGTTGGCCCGCAGTCTGGTGGAACGCGGGATGGATGTCGCACGGATCAACTGTGCGCACGACCAAGCCGAAGCTTGGGCGGCCATGATCGATCACGTGAAGCGTGCTGCCCAGGAGTTGGGCCGGGATTGCCGCATCTTCATGGATCTGGCGGGGCCGAAAATTCGGACCGGCCAAATTTTGGGCGAGAACCCCGATTATCGCCTGCTTCCGGGCGACTTGTTTCTGCTGAGCCGCGAAGCGCGGCCGGATGCGGATCTCGGTGCGGCGCGCTTGCAGGTGGTCTGCGGGTTGCCGGATGCCGTGGATCAGCTTCGCGAGGGCGCGGAGTTATGGATCGACGACGGAAAGATCGGCGCACGAGTCGAAGCGCGGCTGCAAGGCGGCGTGCTGGTGCGGGTCACGCAGGCGCGGCCGAAGGGCGACCGTATCCGGCCGGAGAAGGGTCTCAATTTCCCGCATACCGAACTGCGCGTCCCGGCGCTGACCGAAAAGGATCTGCGTGATTTGGATTTCGTCGCGCGCCACGCCGATGCGATCGGCTATTCGTTCGTGCAGGACGCTGCCGATGTGGTCCGCTTGCAGCAGGCGCTGGTGGAACGGGAGACGGACCTGCGCCGGACGGCCTTGGTGCTGAAGATCGAGACGGCGCGCGCGGTGCGCAACCTGCCCGACTTGATCGTGCGGGCGGCCGGCCGGCAGCCGGTGGGCGTGATGATCGCGCGCGGAGATTTGGCGATCGAGATCGGGTACGAACGGCTCGCCGAAATTCAGGAGGAACTGCTCTGGCTGTGCGAGGCCGCGCACGTTCCGGTCATCTGGGCGACGCAGGTGCTCGAGCGGCTGGTGAAAAAGGGCACGCCTTCGCGCGCGGAGATCACCGATGCGGCGATGGCCGAGCGTGCCGAATGCGTGATGCTCAATAAGGGACCGTATATCGCGCAGGCCGTCGGCATTCTACATGACGTGCTGACGCGCATGAGCGAGCATCAAACCAAAAAGACACCGCAACTCCGCGCACTGCGCTCCTGGTAGCGCGCTATTCCTTGGGCGCGGCATCGGTCTTGGCTTCGGTCTTGTTTTCGGCCGGCTCGGTTTTGGCCGCTTCCGCGGGGGCGGCCACGGGCGCCGGATCGGCTTGCTTGACTTCCGCCCGCGGTTTATCGGCGGCCTTGCCTGCGATTTTCAGCAGCTCGACATCGAAGACCAGATCCGCTTTGGCCGGAATTTTGGGCGGGCTGCCCGCGTCGCCGTAACCCAGGGGGTGGGGAATGACGAGCTTGCGCTTGCCGCCCACCTTCATGCCTTGCACGCCCAGTTCCCAGCCTTTGATCACTTCGCCTTTGCCGATCGTGAACTTGAAGGCTTCGCTGCGTCCCGAACTGCTGTCGAACTCCGATTTATCCTTCAGCAGCCAGCCGGTGTAATGCACTTCCACCGTATCGCCTTCGAGCGCTTCGGCGCCTTCGCCTTTTTTGATCTCGGCGTACTGGAGGTCCTGCTCCTTTTTCTGCAGCGACTCGTTTTCCGGCACTGCTTCTCCAGGAAGATTTTCTTTCTTCACTTCCTTGCTTTTGAAGAGCTTCTCGGCAGCGGGGCGCAACTTTTCGAAGCTCTCGTTTCCGATCACGTAAAAGAACTGCTGGAAGCGCTGCTGCGCCTTCTCCGCTTTGGCCAGTCCGGCCGCCTTTTCGTCCTTCTTAGGCTCGGTCTCTGCTCCGGTTTTCTGGCCTTCGGCCGAGGCCTTTACGTCTTCGTCCAGCTTGGGATCGTAGGAGGCGAAGACGGCCATGTATCGGTTGTGACCTTTGCCGTCCTCCTTCTTTTCCGCTTCGCCGGCCGGCTTTCCGCCGGCGGCCTGATCCTGTTCGTCGTCCACCGCGATCTCGCCGAAGAAGAGAAAATAGTTCACGCCGTCCTTGGTGCCGATTTCCAGTTCGCCTTCGTTACCTTTAAGGGTGACTTGCTGGCCCTGCTGCGCGACGAAGAATCCGCGGGCCTGAAGCCATTCGGGATCGAAGGGGCGCACGCCGGCCAAACGCAAACCGGTGGCTTCGCTCAGCAGCTTCTCAACCGTATCTTCGTCCACCTGCTGTTCGGCGGGCGTCCGCGGCGAGGTCCAGGCGGTGGCGTCCTTAGCCTTTAAGAGCGGCGTCGTGGTGCGCTCCTTGATGACGCCTTTGGTTTCGTCGACCGAGTAATCCTTAACCGTGAGCCTGCGGATGTCGGCGCGATTGAGCTTCAGGAAATCGGTTTCGACCCAGTCCTTGAACGAGGTGGAGATGTTCACGTTGACTTTGGCGGTGTAGACCTCGTCCTTGCCGAATTCGCGGACGTAGCGGATATCGGGCTGGCTCTTGGCCTTGCCGACGATGAGATCGACGAGCGTCGCGCCGCCCTCGTCCTTCAAGGTGACTCGCTTTCCTCGCGCTTCGTCGTCCAGGGTGCCGTCCTTACGGGGATCGAGGACGCCGAAATCCGCGTGCTGGTCGGCGCTGGCCGAAACGAGCGGTCCGCGCGGAACGTTCATCACGCCGCCGGCGGTCTCGCCGACTTTGGTGCCCCCGTCGGCCGGATAGTCGTGATGGCTTGGAATCACCCACTGGCCGCCTTTCTTGGCGACGGCAAAGAGGGAGGGGGCTTTGGCCGTGGCGTCCCATTGTTCGACTTGCAGCGAGGCGACTCGCTCGGGCTCAAGGGCTTCCCCGTCCGCCGTGAGCAACGCGCCCGTTTTCTCGGCGTCGCCTTCTACCGCGGCGTTCTTCGGGAACCAGACCCACAGGGATGAGAGCAGGGCCAGGAGCATACTAAGGGCCAGCGCGACACGCATGATTACTCAATCCTCCGACGAGAACTCGGCACGATGCTGCTTTCACCGGCAACTCGGATCAGGAAGACCGCCAACGCCAGCAGTCCCAGCGCCAAGGCGGGGTAGGCCAGGACCTGAACCTTCACCTTGGACATCGTGCTGCTGACCTTGCGGTTCTGCTCGATCTTGGCTTGGCGTACCTTCAGCGCGGCTTCGTGCTCCAGCGTTTCGATCTGACGGTCCAGTTCGCGCCGCGCCGAGATGCGCTTCTGTTCGACGAGCTGCGCTTTCGCGTTCTCGTCCAGGTCGGTGCGCTTGCGGATCTTTTCGAGTTCCTGCTCGAAATCGGCCTCGAGCTTCTCCTTCTTCTTGTCGTACTCATCCGCCGCGGCATCGGTGGTCTCGCGGAGCGTGGCTTGCGTTTCGAGAATTACTTTCTCCAGTACCTCCAACGGGCGGCGCACTGGGCGGCGCGTACGCAGTTCCATGAAGGCCTGGTCGTCGGCCAGCGCGTCCACCGCATTGGCGAGGAACTGCACGTTCTTGAGGTCCAGCAGGAATTTGAGTTCGTCCTCGCTGAAGCGTTGCCCTTCGTTGCGGTAGAAGGCGAAGAACTGGTCGTGCGCGAGGTCGGTGTCGGCGACGTAGACGACGTGGATCGGCTTGGTGCTGGGATCGCCGACGCCTTTGCCGCTCTCGACGGGAGGTTCCTCGCCGGTCTTCGCGCCTTCGGGCTTGGGAGCCGGAAGCGGATAGGCGCGCTTCATGGTTCCGGTGATCTCGACGGCGATGGCCTGCGGCTCGCCGGCCACGGGCGTAAAGCGCTTGGGGTTGATCTTGCGCTCGCCGAAGAATGGGTTGCGTTCGAAGTGATCGTTGTAGCTGTGGCGGCCCCAGCCCACGCCGGCGACCGGCCGTACGAGCGTTTTGACGTTCAACTCACCGGGCTTGTCGGGCGCGGGACGGACGGTGCCGGGGAAGGGGAGTAGCAGGCTCGTGATCCCGCGCGTCACCGGCGCGGCCTCGATGCCGCCCTTGTCCGCGTAGCTCCACACGAAGTTCGGGGTCAGGATTTTGCGGAACTCGTGGCTGGGGTTAAAGTCCGACCACGCGATCATGTCCAAGTCGATCTCCAGGCCCAGCGCGCGAAGGAGCGGCTTGAGGTCGCCTTTCTCGCCGTCTTCAGGCGGCATGCCCATCATCGGGTTCGGCGGGCGCTTGGGCTGGCTGCTACCCAGTTGCGGGCCGCTGAAGACCGGCATGGGGTCTTCGAGGATCAGTGCCGGGCGTCCGGCCCAGATATAGTCGTGCAGGTTCTTGAGCTGCTCATCGCTCAAGCGCGAAGGCTGCGGCGCGACCAGCACGCCGATGTCGTCGCCCACCGGGGCGTCGAGGTTGACTTCGCGGACGTCGTACTGCTTCTTCCATTCCTGCACGATCTGCCACTCGGGAATCGGCTGGCGCGCCTGGAAATCGAAGCCGCCGACGATTTTCAAATCCGTCTCGACGACGCCGATTACTTTCTTCTTGCCTGAGCCGACGGTGCGAATCGCGCGGATCAGTTCGTACTCGACCGAAAGCCCCGGATCGAAGTGTTCGATCTTCTGCGTCTTGGAGCCGCTGCTGACGACGGCCGAGAGAAAAACTTCGTCTTCGTCGCGACCCGTGGCCAGGTCGGTGATGACTTTGCGCGGCGTAATTCCGTAGAACTGCGTGGCTTCGCTGCCGGCCTCGTCGAGCGGGTCTTCGGGGTGCTTGAGGATCAGCTTGATCTTGTCGCCCATTTCGCGATCCAGCACTTTCAGCGTGTTCTCGACTTCCTTGCCCTTCAGCGTCATTTCGGCGGGCAGCGTCTTGCTGATGAAAGCGGTGATGGTGACGGGCTTTTCGAGTTCTTGGAGGATTTTCATGCTCGCCGGGCTGATCGAGGACAGCCGCTCGTCGGTGACGTCCCAGTCCACGGCTTTACGGTCCACGGCGACGGAGACGTTGAAGAGCGTGATCGCGCTGCAGATCGCGACCAGCGCGTGGGGCCGGATGATGTTCGGAATGACGGCCATGACGCCTACCAGGGTCACGAGCGCCCCGGCGCCCACCAGCGCGCCGCTGCTGTTGGTTCCACGGAGGACCCAAGCGCCGCTGCCGCCGGCCGCCAAAAGGATCAGACCGATGACGGCCAGACGCCAGCCGCGGCCCATGTTCTCGCCAAAACGCCGGCCCATGACGATCAACGTCGCCAGCGCCAGCGTGAGCGCGACGAATACGGCGGTGGTGACCAACCCGCCCAACGGGAGCAGGCCGCGGTTGAACGGATCGAACCAATCGGCCCACCACGCCACGGCCATCAGTCCGGAACTGAGCAGGACGCCGATGACGAAGGCGATCGCGGGCATCGGGACCAGCGTGCTGGCCAGCACCCCCAGTGCCGCGAAGACCAGTCCCGCGCACCACCAGCCCGCGTAGTTGGCGAAGATCAGTCCGCTGTCCGGGTCGCCTAGATAAGCCAGCGCGATCACGTTGAAGAGGCTGCACAACAGCGCGAGCGTGAAGTAGCTCGTCACGCCCAGCCATTTACCCACCAGCGCGTCGCTGACGTTCAGGGGTAGGGTGAGCAACTGTTCTTCGGTGCCGAGTTCGCGTTCGGAGGCCCAACTGCCCATCGCCAGCGCGGGCAGCAGCACCACGAGCAGCCAAGGCATGTAGGTAAGCAGCGGATTGAGGTCGGCGATATTGCGCGCGAAATACGCGCGCGGAACGAACAGGATTCCCGCGGCGACGAGCACGAAGACCAGGATAAAAACGTAGCCCAGCGGATTAAGCAGCAGGCTGGCCAATTGCCGGCGCCAGATGGCGCAGATCGCGGAGAGATTCACGCCGCCACCCCTTTCGTCAGTTCGCGGAAACGCGCTTCCAGCCCCTCGCCGGCAGCCAGATCCTTGGGCGTGCCGTCGAAGCGCAGTTTGCCTTCGCTGATCAGCAGCACGTGATCGGCCAGCGCTTCGACCTCCTGCAGGATGTGGGTCGAGAGCAGCACGGCCTTATGTTTCTGCGCGAAGCTCTTGATCAGGTCACGCACCACCTGAATCTGGTTCGGGTCCAGCCCCGCGGTGGGTTCGTCGAGGATCAGGACATCGGGATCGTGAAGCATCGCCTGCGCCAAACCCACGCGCTGGCGGAAACCCTTGGAAAGCTTGCGGATCGACTTGTTCCAGACTTCCTCAAGCTGGCACGCGTGAAGCATGCGGTCGAGCGCTTCGTCGCGCTTGCTGCCGTCCATGCGCCGGATCGCGGCGATGTAGCGCAGGTATCCGGCGGGGGTCATGTCGGGATAAAGCGGGCCATTCTCGCTCAGGTATCCCAGCCCTTCGCTGCCTTCCAAGCGTTCGGTGGTCATGTCGTGCCCGGCGATGATCGCGGTACCGGCGCTGGGCGCCAGGTAGCCGGTGAGGATCTTCATGGTGGTGGATTTGCCCGCCCCGTTGGGACCGAGGAAGGCCGTGATCGAGCCGCGCTTGACCTGAAAGCTCACATTTTCGATCGCCGTGAACGGTCCGTAATACTTGCTCAGGCCTTTGCAGACGATCAACGCCGCATCCGAATCATCCGCCATGCCGATCTCCTTATGAGGAACGCCATTCGCCCAAACGAGCCCGTTCCGAGCCGCGAAGCCCGGATCGTCGCCCTGTCATGAACGTGTCGAATCGAAGCGAGTACATAGTAGCCTAATCGCCGTCACGGAACCTCTCAAGATCGGTATCGCCATGCCCCGAACTTGGAACGGACTTTTGGGAGACGAGCGCCGGGTGCTCGCCTTCAAAAATCCACCCGGTCCGGTCGGTAGGCTTCCTGTGTGCGTATTCGTTCTCTTTTAGGGATGGAGGCTGTATTGCGCACCTTGCATTGCAAGCTTTCGAGGCAGTTCGTACACTCGCCCTCCCGCGCGCCGGTGCGGCGCCAACCTTGACCCGCTACAGGAGGGGAAGCATGCCCCTGACCATCCAGAAACAGCTTTCGGTCTTCCTCGAGAACAAGCCCGGCGTCTTGCAGCGCCTGTGCGAATCGTTCGCGAAGCAGAAGATCAACATCAACGCGCTTTCGGTTTCGGATACGGTCGACCATGCGGTGGTGCGAATGATCGTCAGCGACCCGACGAAAGCGCTGCATCTGCTGGAAGAGCACGGCGTGCTGGTTGTCGAGACCGATGTGCTGGCGCTGCAGATGCCCGATAAGCCCGGCGCCCTTTCGCAGATGGCCGAAAAGCTCTCCAAGGCCAAGGTGAACATCGAATACGCCTACGGGACGGCCGGCACGGGCAAGGGCCAGAAGAGCCTGATGATCGTGCGCGTCAGCGACCTGGAGAAGGCTCGCAAGGTTCTCGCCAAGTAGCGCCGTGAAACTGGTTCTCGCCTGCGTCGGCAAGCTGCGTGCCGCGGCCGTGCGGACGCTGTGCGAGGACTACGCCGGACGGCTGGCGCGTTACGGCTCGTTCGAACTCCACGAATGCAGAGATGCCCGCGCTTCTTCCGCCGCCGATGCCGCGGCGGAAGAAGGCGCGCGGTTGCGCGCGCTGACCAAGCCCGGTGACGCGATCTGGGTGCTGGACGAACGCGGCGTGCAGGTCGATTCGCCGGGGCTGGCGAAGCGACTGAACGACCTCGAGAACCGCGGCGTCAAGCGCTTGGTAGTGCTGCTGGGCGGCGCGCATGGGTTGGACGAGGCCACGCGGAAGGCCGGCACGCTCTGGTCGCTCTCCAAGCTTACGCTGCCCCACGAACTCTGCCGCATGCTGGCGTTGGAGCAGCTTTACCGCGCACGGACCATCCAGCGCGGCGAACCGTACCATCATTAAAATTGGAAGAGGATCAAGCCTGCGGAGGCGCGTGCGCTCCGGCTACTTTTTCTTCTCGGGATCTTCGATCGGTTCTTCTTCGTAGATCAGGATCTCGCCGGTGGGCGTGCGGCGCATGCGCTTAGGCGGCGCGACCGGCTCGGGCTTCGGTGTTTCGGCGGGCTTGGCTTCTTCGGGCTTCTTCTCGGGTTCAAGGCCCATTTCTCGGGCGATGCGCGGGCCTTCGGGGCGCGTCTCGTCGATGGTGCGCGCCGCCGGCTGAGCGGGCTGTTCGGCCACGGCTTCCGGTTCGGCCGGCAAGGTCAGGTCGGCCTTGGGTTCCGGCCCAGGCGCGCGCCGGACGGCCGTTTCGGTCCCGGGCTCGATCGTTTCAATCCCGGCACTCTTGGACGGCGCCATATCTACGGCGATCATCTCGCCCGTAGTCGGATGCTTGACCTGCCCGCCGCGAGCCGCCAGCGCCCGGTCCATCAACGAATCGCGGTCCAGTCCCTCTTCGATGGGCTTCATCACGTAATGCATCGAAACTTCATCGTTGAGGCGAACGGGCACCACGTTGTCGGCGATGAAGGACAGCGGATCGAAGCCATACCACGGCGGACGAATCTTTTCGGTCTGGACCAACGTCTCGTACTTGTCTTTGCGCAATTCGATGCGGTAGCTGCCGTAGTGCGTGTAGTTCATGCGGATCGGCGTCTTGCCCACGACGCGCCGATTGACCGAAACTTCCGCGCCTTCGGGAAGGGAAGTGATCGTCATGCCGCGGCTGGTGCAGCCCGTCTGACTGAGCAGCAGCACCGCGAGCGGGCCGGCCAGCAGCAGGGACATCCATGAGCAGCGAGGTTGACGCATCACTCGGGCCACGCAGCTAACTCCAGCGCGGCACATCCTTTCCGGTTAAATCCCAAGCTCAGGTACAGACAGACAGTCTAGACGCCACAGGTGCTTTTGTCGAGTTCGGACGCCTTTAGAATGCGCTTACCCCTTGCTATCGGCCAACTTAGCCTTTGGCTTGAGCGCTTCGGGGACGGCTATTGGACGTACGGGGTGTACTTGGCCTTCCAACCGGATTTCTCGTTTTCGTCCGGGAAGCGGCTGACCACCGTCAGCTCGACCACCTTACTGGCTTCCGGTTCGCCGTCGATCTGGTCGGGCGTAGCGCGAACGGCGCGAATCACCGAACCTTCGGCCGGCTTAAAGCTGTTGCGCACCGCCGCGAGCACGTGGAAGTTGAAATCCGAATCGCTGAACGAAAAGCTCGTCACGACACCGGCGACTTGGCCCTTTTTGTCGAGGATCGCGTGCCCGCCGCGTACGCTGCGGCGCCCCGAGCCGCGCAAGCGGAGCAGTCGTTTGCGGCGCGGGCTGAGCCGCCGGATATACGCATCTCGCCCGATGTAAAACGGGCGGTGAAAGCGGCTCACGAAACCGTAGTCGGCTTCGGTGAGGCTGAGTTGTTCGGGGCCTTCCAGTTCGTGCCCGAAGAGGGGGAAGCCGGCTTCGGTGCGCAGCGAATCGCGCGCGCCCAAGCCGCAGGCGCGCACGCCGCGCTCTTTGCCCTGCTTCAGAAGGAGTTCCCATAGTTCCTGCGCGCGCGAGGGATGCACGAAGAGTTCGAACCCGACGGCTTCGCCGGTGTACCCCGTACGCGCCGTAAGCACCGGGATGCCGCCGACGGAAATATGGTGGATGTCGTTGAGCTTTCCGGCGCGGAGAGCCGCGCGCTGAGCTTCATCCGCGGCCAGTTCGATCAGGATATCCAGCGAGAGCGGGCCCTGGAAGGCGATATCGAGCTTCGAGTCGGGCCCGGCGTCGCGCAGCGCGCGAAGCTGCACCGGTCCGGGCGCGCGCTTGCCGGGTTGTTCGGCGTCAATGCAGACTTTGCCGTCGTTGACGGCATTGAACCAGGCCCAATCGCGGTCGAAGTTTCCGGCATTGACGACCACCATAAAGGTGTCGCGTTTCAGGCGGTAAACGTAGACATCGTCGAGTGCTTCGCCTGTTTCGCGGACCAGGTAGCTGTACTGCGCTTCATGGTCCAACAGCCGCGCGGCGGAGTTCGCGAGACAGCACTCGAGGAAGGCCAGCGCATAGGGCCCGCGTACTTCCAGGGCGCTCATGTGGCTGACGTCGAACAACCCGGCGGCCGCGCGCACCGCCGCGTGCTCGGCGAAGATGCCGCCGGGGTATTCCACCGGCATCTCCCAGCCCCCGAAGGGCACGAGTTTCGCGCCGGCTTGGGCGTGCCAGCCATGGAGTACGGTCTTCTTCAGCGGCCCGTCGGGCGCCGTGTACTCAAAAGGCGGTTTAGGGTTGGCGGGGAGTTTCCCGCGCAGCGCCTTCTGCCCCACGAAGAATGGCTTATCGGTAGCAATGGCGCTCGCCGGCGCCCGATCCAGGTTGCCCAGATCGGGGAGGCTCTTGACGTCGTGGCGCAGTTCGGGCGTCTGAAGCGGAACGGGGAGCGATTCGACCGCAAAGGGCCCGTCGATCTTCATGTACGGATCGGTCGCGTCGAGGACCACGTATCCGTCGCTGACCGCGCGCAGCCACAGGTACACGCGCTCGTACTGGGCCGCGTGCGGAAAGAGCGCGATCCGCTCCTCGCCGTTGGGGCCGCTGGCGGGATTCTCCTGCCAGCCCAGGTAGGTGACGGCTACGTCGTCCAAGATGCCGCCCTGCGCGTCGAGCATGTAGCCTTGAACGGTCTGCCCTTCGGCGAGGCCTAGAATGTCGCAGGTGAGCAACTGGTCGATGCCCAAACGGGCTTTCTCGCCGCGCACGAGCATTCCGGCGCGGGAACCGATCATTGCGGGCATCACATTCGTCGAAACCACCGATTCGTCTCCAGCGGGGCGTTGAGGGTAAGGGAGCTTGCGAGCAATCGCCGATACTTCGGCGCGGGCTTTCAGAAGTCCGTCGAAAGGCACGCGTCCGCGGCAGCGTTCTTCGCCCGACGGCGCCCAGACCTGGAAGGCCGTCGCCGACGCGAGGATTTCCCGCGTCGTCTTGGCGATCTGCTTGAGCTGCTCGGGTTTGATCCCGCGCTGCGTCAGCCAAGGTGTGCCGAAGCGCAGTCCGCTGCTGTCCGCGGCCGAGCGGTCGCCGGGCAGCGTATTCTTGTTGCAGACCAAGCCCACGTTTTCCAGCAGCCGCGATGCGGTCTCACCGTCGAGTATGCCGCCGCCTCGAACCTTGAAGCGCTTCAGGTCGATCAGGACCAGGTGCGTATTCGTGCCGCCATACTCGAGCGTAAATCCTTCGTCTTGCATGGCGCGGGCGAGGGTCTGGCTGTTTTCGATGATTTGGGCTTGTAACGCCACGTAGCTCTCGCGCCGCTGCAGGATGATTTCGAAGAGCCGCGCGATGCCCGCGATGCTGTTGACGTGCGGTCCGCCTTGAAGACCGGGGAATACGGCGTTGTCGATCTTCTTCGCCTTCTCCGCGCAGGCCGTGACAATCGCCGCGCCACGCGGACCGCAGAGCGTCTTGTGCGTCGTGAACGTAACCACATCCGAGTAGGGCAGCGGATTGTTCAGCCGCCCGGCCACCACCATCCCGGCCAGGTGCGCGATGTCGGCCAGCAGGAGCGCGCCGCACTCGTCGGCGATGCTGCGCAGCGATTTCCAGTCGAAGTCCCAGGGATACGCGCTGCTTCCGGCGACGATCATCTTCGGGCGGCACTGCTGCGCTTGCGCGCGGATGCGTTCGTAATCGAGCTTGCGCGCCGCGCCTTCGGCTTCGGGGTCGATGCCGTAATGAAAGACGCGGTACTGCTTGCCCGAGACGTTGTAGGGACTGCCGTGACTGAGATGGCCGCCGTGGCAGAGGTCCAGCGTCAGGAGCGTATCGCCGTGTTCGAGCAGCGCGGTATAGACGCTCAGATTGGCCGGCGACCCCGAGAGCGCCTGGACGTTGACATGAATGCGTCCGGCGGGCGGCGAGCCTTCGAGGAGGCTGAATGCCTGCGCGATATTCGCCTTCGCGGCCAGTTCGACGCGGTCGGCTTCGGCGCATCCGCGGTAGAAGCGCCCGTCGCTCAGACGCCGGTGCCAGGCCTTGAAATACTCGTTGTCGGCGGCCAGATCCGTCGACCAGCGTCCCAGGCGCAGATCGGGCTGGCCTTCCGCGTAGAGGTTGCCGAAGTCGCTGGCCATCAGCCGCGCGACTTCCGGCATGCAGATCGATTCGGACGGGATGAGGATCAGTTCGTCCATCTGCCGGCGCGATTCGGCCCGGGCGATCTCTTCAACGTACGAGCCGGCCGGCGACGACGGTTCGGGCATCGCGAACATGACTGCCGCTCTCCGGGGATGAACGCTTTCTTTGTACCATGCAGGAGGGGTTCGGCCAACGAGAGGAAGCCGGCCGCGGGATGGCTGGAGCGGGTTGTGCGTCAGAGGACGAGAGGGAACATGCGATCCGCAGGCTTACGCGTTCCCGCACCTACAGGACCGGGGCGGCGCGTAGCTCCGGACCTCCAATGCAAATGCCGCGGGCAGATTACGGTATCCGCGTGCCTCGAACTTCGAATAAGGCTTTCTTGCTGGATTTGGTCCAAGTCAACCTGCCGGCGATCGTGTCGCCCTGCACGGAC
The DNA here is from genome assembly GCA_015075375.1 of Planctomycetota bacterium. Classification (GTDB taxonomy): domain Bacteria; phylum Planctomycetota; class SZUA-567; order H5-PLA8; family H5-PLA8; genus H5-PLA8. The sequence continues at coordinate 629,632 of JABTUM010000002.1, forward strand.
AACTCCCAGCGCGCAACGCCGTGCTGGTCGCTTTTCTGTTCGACCGTCACGCTGCCTTTTTCGCCGGCTACGCCCGTCGCCGCGGCAAATCCTTGTTTCTGATTCACTTGGCTCGTGAAGGTGCCGCGCACGAACGCAAGTTCGTCTTCGTAGGCCTGGTTCGTACCGGGCAGCGCGTTCTTTTCGTTAGGGGTTAAGGTGACTTTCCAGCGGCCTTCGGCGCCTTGCGGGCGTGTACCGCCTTCGGCGCCAGCGACCGCGGAGGCTAGCATTACGCTCAGCAGCAGGCTTGCAAGAGCGACCTTTCGTTCGATCCGCATGGTATCCATCTCCCCGAAGCGTAACGGTTACAGCTGCCGATAATGAATAACCACGCGTACCTGCGCCGAAACGGCGCGGCCGTTTTCCCGTGCCGGCTCGAAGCGCGCGGCGCGAGCGGCCGAGATCGCCGAGCGGACGAAATCGGCATGCACCTCGGTGCTCACCGCCGAAACGTCCCGGACCCGCCCTTCTGCATCAAGTTCCAGCAGCAGAACCACCGAAGCCACGGCGCCGCTGCGACGCTGGCGTTCCGGATAGACCGGCTCGATCGGACGCAGCAGACGCGCGGCGGTGGTGGGACCGCCGGGCTTGACCGCAGCCGCCGGGCGCGCCACGGGCGCTTGGGGCGCCGGAAGTTGGGTGGGCGGAGCGTCGGTCAGCGCTTGGGTTGTGGATTTCCCCGCCGGACGTTTGGGCAGGTGTCCCAGACGAGCTGCGATCTGAATTTCCGAGAATGCGGCCGTGGGCGCGTCTTCGGCCGGAAGCGGTTGATCCGAAAGTGCTTCAGTCTCGAAAACCACTTCGGGTGCCGGTTCCAGATCCGCGAGCGGTGGAGCATCGGTTTCGTTCGGTGGAAGCGCAGGGCGCTCCAGGGACGGCAACGGCGTACGATCCACGCGTTCGATGCGGACGACTTCCAACGGCCGCTCGAAACGGGCGGCTTGTCCAAGGATCACCGGCGCCGTGGCCAACAGAAACGCCATAAAACTCAAATGGATCAGAACCGAGTACAGCCACGGCCGAGGTTTTCGCGCCAAGGGGCGAGCGGGCTTCGCAGCCCGCGCCCCTGCTTGGGCGGGGGAAGCCTGCGCGGAAATGGGCATCGCCGAGTCGATCAATGGAGCCAACCTTGGTCACCCTTTGAACAGAACAAACCACCTCATGCTAAGCAAGCGCCCGTCCCAATCACCAAAAATAATAACCTCTTGACTGCACTAGGTTAACGAATGTTCTGGCGCAATCGTTCAATAATTTATGTACACTTCTTATACAGGCCCTGCGCTAAGTTTGCAGATGGGGTGTCGATCCCGATTCCGGACTACCCCATCCAGACTCCGACTACTTTTCGTAGTTCCTGTAGATCTTTGATCTTGTGCGAGACAAACAGGTCTTTCCGGTAGCTCTTGGGGCCGCGATAGATCGCGCCTAGAAAGACTTCGCCTTTACGATCTTCGTTGGGGTACCAGGCTCGCAACAGCGTTTCGCGCTGGGTGCGGACCAGCACGATATCGCCTGGCATCAGGTCTTCCGGCTGCGCGTTGCGATAAAGTACATACTGCCCGTCGGCCACCAGCGGCCACATCTCGTTGCCTTGAACCTTCAGCGCGCCGCTGCAATCCAAGACCAAGGCTTGCGGTTTGATGTAGCGGTACGCTCGCTCGTCCATTTCGTAATTGCCGTGCGCGGTGGCTTCGACGTTTACCACCGGATGGTCACCTAAAGCCGAGAGCGCTTTCTGGAGGTATTGCGCGGACCAGCGTTTGCGGCCGTTAACCAAATTGTACGCCGTGGCGCGCGAGCAGCCTAAGAACGCGCCGAGGGCCGCCACGCCGCCCAGCCGGTCGGAGAGTGCTTGAAAGACGGCGCGCGGATCCTGCACGAGTTGTGTCAGGCTCCCGCTTCCCGGCGTCTCCGCTACGCCGTCCAGGACGTGCTTTTTCTTTTGGGGATGGATCCGCTTGCGGCCCATGGCGTTCCCGCCTCTCCGTGCGTGTAGGGTGCACGCCCAGAATACCGCCCAAGCGGTCTACGTTAAGGTCTATTCGTGCGTTCCGGCGGCCGTTACATCATCCGGCCGCGTTTGCGCAGGAGCCATTCGGCCGTAATCAAGGCGGTGAAGAGGGCCAGCACAGGCCAGCGGTCCCAGAGGTTGGTGGGAATCTCGCGCTGAATCAAATCGGTCTTTTCGCGAATCAGCGGCGGCAGCGTATCGAGTTTATCGATGGCGATAAACTGCCCGCCTTCTCCGCCGGCATCGGCCAGCGCGCGCAGGAGTTCCTCGTTGGTGCGCGGGTTTTCCAATTCAAGCTGCGGCACATCCACCTTGAAGGTCACTTCGCTCTGCCGGACCTCCGGTTGGTTGGGGTCGACCAGCCAAACCGTGTAGTCGCCTTCTTCGGTGGGGAAGAAGTGGCCTTCGTAGCTGCCGCCCGATTCCTTGCGGTGCGTCAGTTCCTCGGTTTTGCGTTCGCCTTTGGCCGTCTCGATATGCAGGGTGGTGGTGGGCACCGTCAGGGGCTCGAATTTCTCGTCTTTCAACAGGGCGTTGACGACGACCTTGTCTCCGATGGCGTAGGAGACTTTGTCCACGTCCATCAGGAAGCGCTTCTGACCGCCCAGGCGTTTGGCCATGCTCAGGAAGCGAATGGCCTGATTGTAGAAGCGGTAGTGGTAGCGGTCACCGATCCCGCGCCGCCAGCGCCAAAGCGAATCGACGCCGATGAACATGCTGCGCCCGGCGCCGTACGGCATCACCGAAACCAGCGGCATTTTCTTGCCTTGTTCGTCCTTGTCGTACGGATGCACGACCACCGGCGTAGCCAATTCCTTCACGCGCTTGACCGGGTAGTACCAGAACAGGCGCGGCAGGTTTTCCCAGATCTCCCGGTTGGCGCCCTCGTCGGCGTCCAAATGCGTCCAAGGCATGCGCCGGCCTTCGTTGGTCAGCTCGAGGGGAAAGGTCTCCTGCAGGCCTTCGTCGCCAATGGCGTAAGCGGCGCGCTGCGGTACCACGGGGAGCATCTCGCCCAGCGGCCCGCCCGTATAGGCGGCCGGCGCGAAACGCTCGCCGGCGATCATGATGAAGCCGCCTCCTTCGCGCACGAAATCGCGGATCAGCGTGGTCTGGTCGGTGGTGAATATAATCGGGTTCACGTCGCCCAGGATCAGCACGTCGTATTCGTTCATTTCCTTCTTGGTGCCCGGGAAGCGCTCCAGCGGTTCCTTGGACGCCGTGCCGTCCCAGATCCAGGCCCCGTCGGTGGTCGCGAACAGGATATCGGCTTCGGTCGTGTGGTCCCGAATCAGGTAGGTCTTGAGGTAGCGGTACTCCCAGCGCGGCTCCTGGCCTTCGACGAAGAGCACTTTTACCTTCTTATCGACCACCTGGAAGGTATGCGTGGCGACGTTGTTCTCGGGGCGCAGTTCACCGTCCTGTTCGGGCAGCTTGATCGTGTAGACGTACTTTCCAGCCGTCTTCTCGCGGAATTTCAGCGGGATGGGAACCTTTTCGCCGCTCTTGCCGAGCTTCACTTCTTCGGGCTGGCCGACCACTTCTCCATTCTCGCGTCGCATCTCGATGCGCAGGGTGCCGAGCGAGTCGTACCCGCGCTGGCGCACATAGGCGACAATTTCTGACGGGTCGTCCGGCAAGATCACGTCCGGACCTTCGACGCTCAGTTCGATGTCTTTCGGTTCGCCCGGATCGCCCACCGCCACCGTGAATACGGGAATACGCTGAATCTTGTACTGGCTCGCGACGACCTGCACGGCGTCTTCGCCAGCCGTCTGGCGCCCGTCGCCGATCACAATCACGCCGGCCAGCGGCAGACCGCGGTGCTCCTTCATCGCCTGGCGTAGCGCATCGCCGATGCGCGTTTCGCTGCCGCGTGCTTCGGGCTCGGTCTCCAGCTTTGGGGCGCGTCCTTCGGCGCCAGGCAGCGGTTCGAAGGCTTTGGAATACGTATATAGCTTGACGTCGTGCTTCTTCTCCAGTTCGCCCAACAGATCGTTCTTGCGCAAAGCTTGGCAGGCGACCTGCATGCGCGTAATTTTTCCGAAGTCGGCCAGTTCCAGATCCTTCACCTTTAACTTGCGCTGCTGCTTGGTCTGCTCGTCGACCAGCACGATCTCCTGGTCCGGACCCAGCGCTTTCTTGATCTGATCGCGCAAGGCGTCTTCGGCGTAGGGAAACTTGAGGCTCATCGAGAAGCTGTCGTCGAGCAGCACGAGGACCGTGGAGCGCTTCTTCTCGGTATGCGTCGAGACCAGGATCGGCTCGGTCAAAATCAGGAGCGCGATAATCAGCAGCATCGCGCGAATGACGCCCAGCGTGAACCGAAGCGGCCAGCCGGCGGTATCCTTGCCGTCGCGGCGATAAATCCAGACCGTGAAGGCGATCACGGCCACGGCCAGCAGGAAAACCTGCCAGCCCTCGGGCATCTGGTTCAGCCGGAAACCGATCTCGGCATCCGGCCCCAGGCCTTCGGTATCCACGCCCAATAACCAAGCGATGAACGACTGCACGGGACTCCTCGCTATCGATTAGGATTTCCGAAACGCATGGCCAGGATCGACTCGGCCACCAGCAACGCCAGGACCGCCAGGATCAGCCAGCGCCAGATTTCTTTGCCGCTCTTGTGCTTCTTCAAAGCTTCCTGAACTGTTCCGAAATCCGCGCCCAGGAACTCGACATGCTCGCGCGTCAGTTCGGATTCGAACAGACGCGCCTGCTCGGGCTGATCGCCTTTGGCCGCCGGGATGCGGCTGACGATCTCGGCGTCTTCGATGGTGTCGAGATCGGATTCTTCCTCGACCGAACGATTGGCCGCGAAGTGAATGTTCTTCAAGCCTTGATCGGTGGGCACTTCGGCGGAGTAAATCCCCGCGCGGCGCGTTGGGCGGCCCAGCGCGCGCTGCGATTCCGTCTCGATGTCCATACTCAACGGTTCGCCGTCGGGATCGGACAGCTTGAGTCCCTCGCGGCGGACCAGCCCGAACTGCTCGCGCCTCAGTTTGTAGGCAAACGGCTCTCCGACCATCCGATTGCGCGCCTGGTACTCGGGCTGGATCAGGTGTAGCGCCAGCATGTTTACCAGCAGGAGGTAGTGGCTCTTGGTCGGCCAGTTGGTCCAAGCTTTATCGGCTGTCGTGCCGAAGAGAACGACGCGCCCCTCGCCCAACGACATCTCAACGGCCGCCGGATCGCCGCTGGGGTAGCTGAGCACCGTGCGTACGCGGTTCTGGTCGGCCTCGGCTTCCTTCGGCAAAAGTTTGAAGCGCCTGTACACGTGCAGGCTCGAGAGCGCCAAATCTTTGTTGTTGTACAGCCGTGCAAGGGAAGGGTGGTCGATCGCTTTGTCGTCCAGCGCCTCGAATTCGCGCGAATCCGCATCGCCGGTTCCGATCAGGTCGCCCAGCCGGCAAGGCAGCACGCTCGCGAGCTCCTGATTGTACAGCGCCGCGTCGACCCGGTAGCCCAGCCACCACCACAGCGATCCGCCGCGCCGTACGTACTGTTCGAGCACCGCCACCTTCTCTTTGGGAATCAGCGCCACGTTGCCGAGCACCACCAGCCTGTAGTCATCCAAGTTCACGTCCGGAAACGCGCCGTCGCTGATGACTTCGGGGCTCAGGGGTACTTTGCCGGCGTTGAACTCCTGCGCGCGCGAGGGCGATATCGCCTGGCGGAAGAAATCCATCTCGCTCATGTTCGCTTCGCTGCGTTGCTCGCCGTCGACGCAAAGAACCTTGATCTGGTCCTCCACGTCGAGTGCGAGGAACGCCGAGTCGTCGGGCGCCAGGACGTCCGGGTTAAGCTCCACGCGCACGTGATGCGAACCCGGTTCCATGAAGGTATGCCGGAACGAAACGGTGCCGGGCTTGATGGATTCCACCAGTTCGACTTCTTCGCGTCCGGCCTGCTCGCCGTCCACGTAGAACTGCACCGGCACGCGCCGCGCGGGGTCGGTGCCCATGTTGCGGATCGTAGCGACGAACTGGGTCTCGACGCCCTGAGTGACGACCTTCTCTTCGATCTCCAGACCGGACACCGCCAGGTTCTCGCTTACGCTGCCCCCGTCCAAACGCACCACCCAGATCTTGGGCGTCAGCTTCGGGTTGGCGAGGACGTCGGCGATGTCCTTCTCTTCGGATGCATCCAGCTTGCGCGGTTGTGCGCCGATTTCCCAGGCGCTGCGCGTGCGGTCGGTGAGCACGATGATTTCTTTGCGCACGTTTTTGCTGTCGCGATCCTTGATCAGGCCGCAGCCCGCGGCGATCCCGCGCGGGATATGCGTCGTGCCGTCGGAAAGCTTCGCGGCCTTGATGTCGCGGATGAGTTCCTGATACTTCGTCGCGCTGGCCAAGCGCGGATCTTCGGCGGCCGAATTGATCAGCAGCAGATCGACCTCGTCGCCGGGGCTGAGGTCTTCCACCAGCTTCTCCGCCAAGTCTTTCGCCTTCTGGAACAGCGTCGTCCCGCCGACTTGCAGGCCCATGGAGTACGAATTATCGAGCACGATGACGCGGTGCACCGAGGCGCGCCCGCCCAGCAAGCCCATGCCTTCCTGAAGCGCCGGACGCGCCAGCGCGAGCGCAAGCAGGATCATGATCAGCACGCGGAGCAGCAGCAGAATGAGCTGTTCGATGCGCAGGCGGCGGTGCGATTTCTTCATGCTCGCCCACAGCCAGTGCATCGCCGCCCACCACGTGCGCTTGAAGCGCTGCTTGTTCAGCAGGTGAATGACAATGGGTATCGCGCCCGTGGCCGTACCGGCCAGCAGAGCGGGATTGGAAAAGAAGGCACTTAACCAGGCGAACATGATGCGGTTCGATTTCCCTTATGCGCCAGCCGTCACTTGAACTTGCTGCCCAGGCGGTTCGACAAGTACGCGCTCAGGACCACGTCGAGCGGGTTCTTGGTGTTCACGGGCACGTAATCGATCTTGTTGTTGCGGCAGCCGCGCTTCAGTTTCTCGGTGAACGACTCGTACTCCTCCAGGTAGCCCTTGCGCAGCGCGCGCGGGTCGCAGAGCAGTTCCTGCCAGCCTTCGTAGCCTTCGAAAAGCGTCATGTTCTCGAACGGAAAGCGAATCTCGAAGTCGTCGAGGATCTGGCAGAGAATGACTTCGTGGCGCTTGTGCCGGAAGTGCTGCATCCCGAAGAGAATCTTTTCGGGATCGTCGAAGAGATCGCTGAGAATAATGACGAGGCCCTTGCGTTTGATGCGTTCGGCCAGGTCGTGAAAAATGGTGCCCACATCCGTGCGTTGCTCGGGCACGATCTGGGTCAGTTCGTGCAGCAGGAGACGCAGATGCGCGGGGCTGCTGCTGGCCGGGATGAATTTCTTGATCGCGTTGTCGAAAAGCACCATGCCGACACTGTCTTGCTGCCGGATGAGCAGGTAAGCGAGCGACGCCGCGATGTAGCTGGCGTATTCCAGCTTGCTGATGTTCCCCGGCGAGGCGTATTTCATGGACTCGCTGGTGTCGAGCAGAATGTAGCTGCGGAGGTTCGTCTCTTCTTCGTACTGCTTGATGTACAGGCGGTCTGTCTTGCCGAGCACCTTCCAGTCGAGGTGCTTCAGGTCGTCGCCGGGCGTGTACTCGCGATGCTCCGCGAATTCCACCGAGAACCCGTGGTACGGCGATTTGTGCAGGCCCGAGATGTAGCCTTCGACGATCAGCCGCGCCTTGATGTCCAGGTTGCCGATTTTGGTCAGCGTCTTGGGATCGAGGTACTTGCTGATGTCCGACTTTTTGGGCGATTCTGGAGCCATGATCAGTCCAAGCGCTCCTTTGGTTCCAACATGCAATCCACGCCAACTTGCGGCAACTCGGCAGGACTAACCTCGACGGCTTTCGTCGTGGAGCCGTATTCCGCCTCGGGTTTCCGTGCGAACGTGCCCGGCCGAGCCTTGCGCTTTACCATGGTCGCCTTACGCCTTCGCGCCCGTCACGTCCGCAAGCCGCTCGTCGGACAGGCTCTCGCTGTCCTGGCGCGGAACGTGTTTCAGCAGCTCCTGGACGATCTTGTCGGACGTGATGCCTTCCGCTTCGGCGTTGAAGTTGGTGATGATGCGATGGCGCAGCACCGGCAGCGCTACGGCCGCGATATCTTCCGTGCTCACGTAGTAGCGCCCGTTCAACACCGCGCGGGCTTTGCCGCCCAAAATCAAATACTGCGTCGCACGCGGGCCGGCGCCCCAGGAGACGTTCTGATTGATGAAGTCCGGCGTGTCGCCCTTGTTTACGCGTGTCAGACGCACCAGCTTCATCGCGTAGCGGATCACGTGGTCGGCCACCGGCACGCGCCGCACGATGTCCTGCAACTGCAGGATCACTTCGCGGTTCAGCGTCTTGCCCACCTGCAGCGACTGCGGAGCCGTCGTCAGCCGCACGATCTGGAACTCTTCTTCCTCGCTCGGATAATCGACGAAAACCTTGAACATGAAGCGGTCGAGCTGCGCTTCGGGCAGCGGGTAGGTGCCTTCCTGCTCGATCGGGTTCTGCGTCGCGAGCACGAAGAACGGCGGCTCCAGGCTGCGACGCGTTCCTCCGGTCGTGACCTTGTGCTCCTGCATCGCTTCCAACAGCGCCGCCTGAGTCTTGGGCGGCGTGCGGTTGATTTCGTCCGCCAGAATCACGTTCGCGAAAATCGGACCGGGCAGGAACTTGAACGTACGCTCGCCCGACGACTTGTCTTCCTGAATCACTTCCGTGCCCGTGATGTCCGAAGGCATCAGGTCGGGCGTGAACTGGATGCGGTTGAACTTCAGCGAGAGCGCATCGGCCAGGGTGCTGATCATCAGCGTCTTGGCCAGCCCCGGCACGCCTTCCAGCATACAGTGGCCGCGGGCGAAGATCGCGATCAGCAACTCGTCGATCACGTTCTCCTGACCGACGATGACCTTGCTCAGTTCGACCTTGATCGAACGATAGGCCTCATTGAGCTGCTTGACTGCCTGAAGATCGCTTTCGGACATCTGGTTTTGTGCGTCGGCCATGAACGGGCTCCTTGGCTGGTAGGTCGGTTTCCTGTCAGGTGTACGGCGCTCCGTGGGCGGGGGTCTCGAAGGTCGAGTCCGCCTCCTCGTACTTTACTGCACAAGTTACGGCTGCGCGGTCAACTGCCCCTGCGCGTACTGCCCCGGGTACTTCGGGTTCCAGATGCCCGGGCTGGGCGCGATGCCTTTTTCGACATTCTCGCCCTTGTCCAGGTCGTTCACCATGAAGGTAAAGCCGAACGCCTTGCCCGTCTCAGGCTTCAACTCCAGATAGGCAAGCGGCAACGCAATCTCGTAGACGGTTCGCTTGGCCGCTTCGTCCCGGACGACTTTGGCCGAAACATCCAGCGGCTTCATCACGTATTTGCTCTTTTCGACCCAGCGCCACGCCAGCAACTGGCCTTGCGCGTTTAGCCCGAAGCCCAGTTCGAAGTCCAGACCCTGGTAGCCCATCTCCTTATCCTGCTCCATGTCGAAAGCCAGTTGCAGGCTATCGCCGTTCCAGAGGTTCCCGGCTTGATCGTTGGCGTTGGCGTGCAGGTCGTCGGTGACGGAAACGGCCAGGTACAGATGCTGGTCGTCGAATCCGCCGCGGAATTCCACCGCTTGATCCGCCGGGCCGTTCCAAAGGCCGGGCTTAAGTTCCTCGCGCCGGTCGTCTTCGCCGGCCAGATACACCTCGCGCCAGGACTTAAGTTCAACAGGCGCTACGCCGGCCCAATCGCCCAAAGCACCGTCGATCTGCGGAGCTGCCTTCAGCCGCTGGAAGGGGAGGGTGCGCTTGGTCTTGAGCGCACTTTCCTTACGGATGTGGCTGAAGCGCTCGAAGACCGAACCGAACGTGGCTTCCGGCAGGTCCGGCAGCGCCAAGACGGATTCCAAGGTGCCCAGCGCTTCGGCCGGCTTATCGAGCTGGTACTGCAGCAGCGCCAATTGGGAAAGCGTTTCCGGATCCTTGGGGTTCGCTCGCGCCTTGGCGGTCAGTTCGTCGAGCTTTGCCTGGCTGCGTTCGGCATCGACCGAAACGTATCCCTTAAGGTCGCGGCCGTCCCCGACGACGACGCCGCCGTCGAAGGGAATCAGCGCGAAATTGCGCTGCGAGCCCAGCGAAGTGACCCACGTAAGCTTGCCGTTGCCGCGATGCGCAAGACCCGCCGCGGATACCATGCGCGCCTGCGGGTCGAAGGTGCTTTGAGCGATCAGGAGATGCCCGCGGAAGAGATTGCCCGAAGCGGAAATGGGCGTGCCCGCGGTAGGTTGCTTCCAGCGCAGCTTTCCGCCGCTGGCCATGAACGCAACGGCCTGCCCGCGCTGGTTATTCCCGCGCGTGGCGAGGAAGACGTCTTCGCCGTCCACGATCAGGCCCGCGAAGGCTTCGCCACCCATCTCCGTCGTTTTCCAGCGCAGCAGTTTGTCGCCTTGCGTCGCGTTGGGGTCCAGAGCGACCAGCATCAGGTCCTTGCGCGCCGCCACGAGGAGATCGTAATTGGCGTACAGTTCGACGATCTCCTGTTCGACCGCGTACTCCCACAGCAGCTTGCCGCTGTTGGCGTCGTAGGCCCGGACCTTATGGTCCGACGCCGCGGTGAAGATGGTTTCACCGAGTGCGACCGGCGGCTGGACGAGGTTCTCGTCGAGCTTCAGTTCGAAGCGCCGCAGGCCCGTTTCGAGATCCAGCACCGGAATCAACGCGGGTTTGACGTTGGCGCGGCCGATGGCCACGTAACCGTCGCCCAAGGCCGGCGGATCCAGAATCGCGGCCGGTCCCGTGTTCAGGTGCCACATCTCCTGGCCGGTGTTCGCTTCCAGAACCGTCACGCGCCCGCCGCGCTGCGCCAGGACCACGCGTTGGTCGGCTACCGCGAAGCCCGCCAGATCGCCGCCGCCGGTTTCTTCGTTGGGGAATAACTTGTAACGCCAAGCTTCGGCGCCGTTCTTTTGCGCATCTAAAGCCGCGACTTCGGCTTTACCCGCAACGATCAGCAGCCCGTCGCTCCAGAAACAGTGCTGTTGCGCGCGATTGAAGCCGCCGGGCACCGTGGGCGCGGGCTTCCAGGCGTCCTGGCCGGTCTGGCCGTCGCGAGCGATCAGCTTGTTGCCTTCCTCGATGCAGAAGATCAAGCGGCCTTGGCTCGAGGGAATCGATCCCCGCGGCAGCAGCGGCACGACATTGTTACCGGCCTGCAACGACCACATTTCCTTAAGCTGTCCCTGCCCGGCGTCGCGCAGGGAGGTCGAGGCGGGCTTGGCGAACTGGGGCTGCGTCAGACGCGCCTGGGCCCACGTACCCGCGGGCTGAGCGGCCTGGCCGTCGAGTTTCAGCTCTTTAGCGGCCCAAGGCTCTTTGGCCAGTTTGCGCAGCGTGCTCCGCGCGGCCCCGAGCATCTCCGCGCTTTCGTAGGCCAGCGCCAAGCGCGCCTGCGCCTCGGTGGCGCGGGCGCCTTCGCGGAAGCCCACCAGATAGCGCCGGTAGTACGTGCGCGCTTTGTCCGATTGCCCGGCCTTCGTATGCCGCTCGGCCAACGCCATCAACGTATCGCCGTAGGCTTCGCTGTTGGGAAACTGGCGCGCCACCTTCTCCAGGGCTTCGACGCCTTGAGTTTGCAAGGCTTGGTCGAACGCCTGCCGGGCGAGCTTCTCCAGTTCCGCCACCGCGACCGGCGTCTCTTCCTTGATCTGTCCGATCCGCCGCTGGGCATACACCGACGCCTTGCTCGCGCTCGCCGCTCCGAAACCGTAAACCGTGTCGCCGTACTCAGTCAGAAGACGGTGGAAGAGCAACACCGCGGCCGGAGCGTCGTCGAGCGCCAGCCGGGCTTCCGCCATGCGCCAAAGGGCGCGTACCGGCTGGTCGGGCGTCTGCGCGTTCTTCAGCGCCGCATCGTACATGTCGTAGGCCAGTTTGGGGTCGGGCTGCTGCTGGCTCATCAGCTTCTCGCCTGCGGCATGGTAGGCTTCGAACTTGCGCGCTTTCAATTCGGTGGCGAGGGTCTTGACCTTCGGGTCGCCTTCCTGCTTGACCGCCGCTTCCAGGCCCGCGTTAAAGGCGGCGATCGCCTTCTCGTAGGCCTCTCCGCGCATGCGCACGTCGCCTAATTCGAGGTAATGACTCAGATCGTTGGGCTCGGCTTGGATGCGCGCCTCGATCTTCTTCTCGACCTCTTCCAGCACGAAGAACGCATTGACGTGCGTGGAGGAAATGCTGAAGAGCACGTCGCCGGCGATGAACAGATTGCCCGCTTCAACGTTGTCCTTGCCGCCGTCCTTCCACTTGTGGATCGAAACCAGTTTACCGATCGGCTTGCCGCTTTCGGGATGCAGTTTGGCGTTGATGCGCAGGATGCCTTGGTCGGTGCTGACGTACGCTTCGTCGCTGGTGACGCAGCCCCGGCCTACCAGTTCGTACGTATCGCGCAGCGGCACACGGACTTCGCGCCGGCCGCCCTTGGCCTCGATGAACAGCACGTCCCGGCCGCTTACGATCAGCCGCCCGTTCGCCACGCCCAGAATATGCTTAAGCCGCTCGGCATCGCCCGGCGCGCCCAGCCCCGCGTCGCTGACTCGTTCGGTCTGCCAGACCCGCCGTCCGGTCTGCGGATCGAGCCCATACATGAACATGGAATCTTGCGGCGTGACCACCAGCACATCGTCGACCATCAGCGGCGGATTAGGACCCCAGAAGTCCTGTGCGTTGGACATCTGCATTCCGCGCATGTTCTGGTCGGCCGTCGCGACGCGGTCGTAGACGCGAATCCAGCGCACTTGCCCCGTGGCCGCATCCAGCGCCGCCACCGCGCCCAGGTTCGTCACGCAGTAGACCGAGCCGCCGGCAACGGCGACCGGCAATCCGGGTGCGGGTTGCACCGGACCGCCGAAGAAGGCCTGTGCGCCGCTGCAGATCAGCGTTTTCCACAGGATGCGGCCGCTGCCCGCATCCAGGCAGATGCCCCAGGATTCCTTGGATGCGCCCGTTCCGCCGTTGGCCAGCACGTAAAGGGATCCGTCCGCATACGTCGGCGAAGAACAGAAACGGATGCCCTTCAGCCATTCCTGGTCTTCCTTTCCGTTGATGCGGAAGTCCGGATCGGTCCCGGGTTCGAGCGACCAGCGCAGGCTGCCCGATTCGATGCCCAGCGTGCCGCCCTTCTTTTTGCCCACGCAAACGATCCAGTTCGGTTTGGACGGCTGCTGATTTCCGCCCCAGAACTGCGGCATCTGGACGGGTTCGGGCGGGCCTTGAACCACGTAGAGGTGTTCGCCGCCCAGCGTGCAGAAAAGCGGATACTGGGTCAGCGCGCCGCGATTCTGTCCGCGGACATTGGTCTGGCCTGCCGGCGCCACCGCTTGGCCCTGCGGCGGATACAAGAACTGCGGGCGGTCCGGGTTGGGGTTGTTTACCGAATGACAGGCGACGACCTGCTCGCCGCAGATGAAAAACCAGCCGCCGCGCGCCACCAGATGGTGATCGAGCATGCGCACCCGATGCGCTTCGCCCTGCCAGGACTGGATCTCCTGCAACCCGTCGTCTTTGGTGCCCGCCGGCGCGCCCAAAAGGCGCACGAGCGGCTCGCTCCACTTCAGTACGCCGATATCGGACTTCGCCGGCACCGGACGATGATGCTCCGCGTTGCCGAAATAGGTTTCCAGGCCCGACCCTTCGGCGGCAAGCGGCGTCACCGCTTCGGGTTCGACCTGCAAGCGTTTGGCAAGATCGGCCAGCGCGGCTTCGCCTTCGGCGTGCCCGATGCGCAGCACTCCATGCTTAGGATCCTGCGCCGCGGTCCGCAGCCTATCCAGCGTGGACCTCGCCTGATCCGCCAATCCCGCGCCGACTTGGGACAGGAACAGGCGCGCCAGCACCGCCACCTTGGGCACGCTCGGCTCGGGATGCTTCTCGATCTGCTGCAATCGCACCAGCGCCTGGCGGTGCGCACCGCGGTCGTACGCCACCTCGCCCAGCCACATCAACGCATCGTCGCCCAGCGAACTGCTGAAGTAGCTCTGCGCGACCTGTTCGGCTTGCCGCTCGTCGAGCCGCTCCTGCGCTTCGTTTAACAGTCCGCGAGCGGCGGTATCGTTCATGACGAGGTACACCCGCCGCCCGCCTTCCGGCAGGCTGGCCAGTTCCTCGTTAATCTTTTCGGCGGTGGACCGGTATACGCCCAATCCCCACGCGCGGGCTTTTTCTTCGCCGTCGCCTTGCCAGCGGTACAGGTAAACGGTGGTGGGAAACTTCTGCAGGATATCGGCGTACGCGCGCACACAAGTGGGCCAGTCTTCGGCCTCGCGAGCCTTACGCGCCTTTTTGAGCAGCCGTTTGACTTCCTCTTCTTCGTTCAGGAGCACATTGTGCTCTGGGCCTTCAGGCTTGGGCTCCTCGGCCGGCGGTTTGGGTTCGCCTTCGCCTTCGGCGTGAATCCATCCGTTCGAGCCCCAAGCGCCCAGTGCTAAGAGGAGAGCCCAGGAGATCCGTCCAAAGCGCATGCACGACCTCCAAGAGCGGAGCGAGGATTCCTATTCAGGCAAGCAAACAAGGGCGCCAACATGTAATGGACGCATGAGGGAGCGCTTCTGGCCCTCTTTTCAACCTATATCTCGAACCTTCGTCACGACGTGAACAGAGCGCTTGGATTTTGGCCCTGCTCCAAACCTTTTGCAAACCCATAACGCATCCCAAGCGGTCCGGTTCCCTGTTTTTACGCGGCTATTACCTATCCGCGGCCATGCGCGCACGAATATCGATGCGCAAAGTGGCCGTGGAATCGGCGTTAGAGGTATTTTAAAAAGAGGCGGGCCAAGCTATCATGCGCGACTTCCGGAATTCAGTTTTAATGCGCCCTTCGGGCGCGCGGACCCGTCCAAGGAGTCTTGCGTTGGCCGTTTCCAGTTCCAAGACCGAAGCCGTTGGGCACGATGCGGCGGCCTTTCTCGAGCGCGCCCGCGTTTTCGTCGATGCCGAGTTGGATCGCTTCCTGCCGGCTGAATCGGATGTACCGCAGACGCTTCACAAGGCCATGCGCTATTCGCTTTTCGCCGGTGGCAAACGCTTACGGCCGGCTTTGGCCTTGGCCGCCAGCGAAGCCGTGGGCGGAACCTTCGCCGACGCCGCGCCCGTGGCCTGCACGGTCGAGATGATCCACACCTACTCCCTGATTCACGACGACCTCCCGGCCATGGACGACGACGACCTGCGCCGCGGACGTCCGACCTGCCATAAGGTCTTTGGCGACGCCATGGCGATCCTGGCGGGCGATGCGCTCCTGACTCTCGCCTTCGAAGCCCTCACCACATGTGCAAAAAAGGAACGCGTGGCGGAGATCGTTCGCGATGTCGCACGTGCATCCGGCACCCATGGCATGGTGGGTGGACAAGTGCTTGATATAGAAGGAGAGGGCCAGCCGGCCACTTTGGCCTCAGTCCGGGCGATCCATGAATGGAAGACGGCGGCACTGATTGCGGGGAGCTGTACAGCGGGAGCACTGGCTGGCGGCGCTACCCAAACAGAATACGAAAATATTGCCAACTTTGGAAAAAAGATAGGTCTGGCGTTCCAGATACTCGACGATATATTGGACGAGACCAGCTCGCCAGAACAGCTAGGAAAGACGCCTGGTAAGGATGCCCAGGCAGGCAAGGCGACTTACCCACGTGTGATGGGCCTGGAGAAGGCGAAGGTAGAGGCCCAAAAGCTTGTGGATGAGGCCTTGGCTGAACTCCATACGTTAGGTGCACGTGCGCAGACGTTGGAGCGGCTGGCGAGGTTTGTGGTGGAGAGAAGAAACTGAAGGCGACACCCGTGAACGAGCGCCCGGTTGGAACCGTCGAGTCGGACGGGACGACCGTGTTGCGGACCTCTAAGGAGGACGTGATGAGCGGCAATCAAGGTGTGCTGGGCAACCAGGCTTCCAGCGCTTCGTCGGATGAGATTCTGCGCAAGGCCGCGCAGATCATCGGCGCCGAAGAGGCCGATATTCCGTGCCCGATTCCGCAGCCCTTCCTCGACCACATCAAGGGTCATGAGGACGTGGTGCAGATCCCCATGGCGCTCTTGCCCAAGCTGGCGCACGAGATCCGCGAAAAGATTCACGCGTCGGTGAAGGTGACGGGCGGGCACCTGGCGAGCAATTTGGGCGTCACGGAACTGTCCATCGCGCTGCACCGCGTCTTCGACTTCCGCAAAGACCGCCTGATCATGGATGTCGGCCACCAAGTCTATCCGCACAAGATGCTGACGGGCCGCGCCGGGCGCTTCCATACGCTGCGCCAAGCCGACGGGCTGGCCGGTTTCCCCGACCATCGCGAAGATCCGGTCTACGACCTGTTCCATACCAGCCATGCGGGCATGGCGACGAGCATGACGCTGGGCATGGCCATCGCCGAGCATCGCCGCGGGCTGAAGAACCATCACATTGCGCTGGTCGGCGACGGCGCGATGACGTGCGGCGCGACGTTCGAGGCGCTCAATCACGGCGGCCACATCCACGAAGACATGCTGGTGATCTTCAACGACAACGGCTGCAGCATCAGCGCCAACGTCGGCGCGCTCTCTTCGACGTGCAGCAAGATCCGCAAGACGGGTATCTTCAAGCGCGCGAAGGATTTCGGGCGCGAGGTGCTCGAAAAGATGCCCTACGGCAAGAACGCCGAGCGCATCGCCGAACAGATGCTGGGCGTGGCCAGCCACCTGACGCATTCGCCCGGCGCGATTTTCATGGACTTGGGCTTCCGCTACTACGGTCCGGTGGACGGTCACGACTTCGAGTCGCTCCACGAGTGGCTGGAAGAGATGAAGTCGATCAAGGGTCCGAAGCTGCTCCACGTGGTCACGCACAAGGGCCGCGGCTTGCAGTGGGCGGAAGAAGATCCGATCAACTGGCACGGCGCCAAGCCCTACGAAGTCCAGAACGGCACGGCGGTGATCAAGAAGTCGAGCAAGCCCGCGCCGGTCGATTACTGCAACGTGGTGAGCGATACGATCCTCAAGCGCGCCAAGGCCGACAAGAACATTGTCGCGATTACGGCGGCGATGGCCGAAGGCACGACGCTCTCGAAGGTGCGCAGCGAGTTGCCCGACCAGTTCATCGACGTGGGCATCTGCGAGCAGCACGCGACGGCACTGGCCGCGGCCATGCGCAAGGGCGGCGTCAACGCGGTAGCCTGCATTTACTCCAGCTTTCTGCAGCGCGCCGTGGACCAGCTCTTCCACGAAGTCAGCCTGCAGGACGGCATCCCGATCACGATCTGCATGGACCGCGCGGGCCTGTGCGGAGACGACGGCGCCACGGCCAACGGCGTCTTCGATCTGGCTTACATGCGCGCGTTCCCGCACTTCGTCCTGATGGCACCGAAGGACGGGGTCGAGACCGAAGCGATGGTTAACTGGGCGATCGATTCGGACAAGCCCTGCTTTATCCGCACGCCGAAGGAACCCAGCGCGCTGGCGATGACGAAGGAATTCAAGCCGCTCGAACTGGGCAAGGGCGAGATCGTGCGCCAGGGTGAAGGCCAGGTGGCTTTCCTCGCGTACGGCGCGATGGTGGTGCGCTGTATGCAGGCCGCCGAGAAGCTGGAAAAAGAGCACGGGATCAAGGCGACCGTCGCGAACGCGCGCTTCTGCAAGCCGCTGGACACCGAACTGGTGGCGCAGCTCCTGGACGGCCATCAGCAGGTCTTCACGGCCGAAGACCACCAGCTCCAGAACGGGTTCGGAACCGCCGTATTGGAAGCCTGCAACGACCTGAGCCTCGATACGCGGAAGATCACGCGCTTGGGCATCCCCGACCTGTACGTCTACCACGGCAAGCGCGACTGGCAGTTGGCGCAGGTCGGGCTGGACTGCGACGGGATCGTGGCTTCGGTCCTGAAGAAAGTCAAAAAGTAGCGTTTAGACGCCTGCGGGCGTACACGGGGCGGGACGCGGCAAGCGTCCCGCCCCGTTTTGTTTGGGGTGGGATTTCCGCCGCACATGACGAAGCATCCCGGACGCGTTATCCTCTCACGCGGGTGATCGGCAACGAACGGGGAGCGGCGCATGGCAGAACAGCTCGGCTATTTCGACCTGCAGAATAACGGCTACAAGGGCATCGATTTCCATAAGGACGACCTGACCGGCGAGGAACTCCGCCACGTCTGTGACGCGTTGAAGGCGGACGGCAACGACGGCTTTTTACTCACCATCACGACCGAGCACATCGGCATGATGTGCGACCGGCTCAGCCGGGTGGCGAAGCTGCGCGCGCAGGACAAGCTGCTCCAGTCAATGATCTGGGGCATTCACATCGAAGGGCCGTTTCTGAACGAAGAGCCCGGGTACAAGGGCGCGCATCCGGCGGATGCGATTCATCCGGCTAATGTGGACGAAATGAAGCGGCTCCTCGATGCCGCGGAAGGGCTGACGAAGCTGGTGACGCTGGCCCCCGAACGCGATCCGGGCTTCGCGACGACGAAGTTTCTGCGCAGCCAAAAGGTGGTGGTGAGCGCCGGGCACTGCAACGCGACGCTGGATGAACTGAAAGCCGGGATCGAAGCGGGCGTCTCGATGTTCACGCATCTGGGCAACGGGTGTCCGATGCAGATGCACCGGCACGAGAATATCGTTCAGCGCGCACTGAGCCTGTACAAGCACCTGTGGCTGTGCTTCATCCCGGATGGGGCGCACGTGGCGTTTCCGGCGCTGGGGAATTACCTGCGTGCGGCGGGCTTCGAGCGGACGTGCGTCGTGACCGACGCCATCGCGGCGGCCGGGATGGGTCCGGGACGGTATAAGCTGGGGCGCTGGGATTTGACGTTGGGCGAGGACATGGTCGCTCGCGCGCCGGACGGCAGCCACCTGGTGGGTGCGGCGATCACGATGCCGCAGTGCGAGAAGAATCTGATCGAAAAGGTGGGCCTGACGCGCGACGAGGCGCGGCGGCTGTTGTGCGTGAATCCGCGCAAGGCGATGGGGTTGGCGTGAGACGGCGTCCAGAGTCAGATTTGTAGGCCCGTTCCATTGGGATCAATAATTCCTTTTGAAGCCGCTTCTCGCATTTTCGATAAGGCTTATGAGCAGCGTGTTTTAGGCCGGTGAATTGGGAGCCAGGAAACCAAGTATGCCTACCTTCTTGAAAGCATTCGGGATTGGCGGCTTGATGGTCGTGCTCGGAATCTTCTGGGTACAGCGAGACATGCGTTTAAGGATATGGGGGCAAGAAACGGACGCCTTGCTCACGGGGGATTGGGAATCCACCGGTGCCAGGAGAGGTGGCAAGCACCGTAAGATTTCCTACACCTTTACGCCCGATCCCAGCCAGCCTCGCGTACAAGGGGGTGCCACGGTGCCCGACGAATGGGTGCCACCGGGCACTACCGTTAAGGTCGAGTACCTGCCATCGGATCCCAAGGTCAATCGTATGGTCGGACAAGGCGGAGTAACAGGATACCTCCTGATTTTGGCCGGCCTTGGAATAAGCGGTGTGGGAGTTTATCTCGTTATGAACGAGAGCGTCAAAGATTCTCATGCCACCGCAACACCCATAGATGCTCGTCCCAAGATCGTTCGCAAGCTGCTAGATTAGCCACTGGATTTTAAGGACCGGAGACTACCCATGTCCAACCCCGTGATTCTGTCCGCCGTCCGAACGCCGATCGGGAAGTTTCTCGGCGGCTTATCCGGGTTGACCGCCACCGAGCTGGGCGCGCGGGTTTACAAAGAGGCGCTGGCGCGCGCCGGGGTGGCGCCCGAGCTGGTTGACGAAGCGATCCTGGGCAACGTGCTCACGGCCGGGTTGGGGCAGGCTCCGGCGCGGCAGGCGGCGTTGAAGGCCGGTTGTCCGGAATCGATCCCCGCTTTCGCCGTGAACAAGGTTTGCGGCTCGGGCCTGAAGGCGGTGATGCTGGCCGCTCAGGCGATCAAGGCCGGCGATGCGAAGGCCGTCCTCGCGGGCGGCGCCGAGAGCATGTCCAACGCGCCGCATTTGATCCGAAGGCATCGCGCGGGGAACCCGTACGGGCACGGGATTCTGGAAGATACCCTCCTGACCGACGGCCTCGAATGCGCTTTCGAGAAGTGGCATATGGGCAGCGCGGCGGAGCACATCGCCAAACGCTTCGACGTTTCGCGCGAGGATATGGACCGCTTCGCCTACGAGAGCCACCGGCGCGCCGTAGCCGCGCAGGAAGCGGGGCTGTTCAAAAAGGAAATGGTGGCCGTCGAGATCGCGCAGCGCAAGGGACCGGCCATGGTGGCGGATAAGGACGAGAGCCCCCGCGCGGATACGTCGCTGGAGCGGCTGGCGAAGCTGCCGCCGGCCTTCCAGAAGGACGGCTGCGTGACGGCCGGAAACGCGAGTTCGCTTAACGACGGCGCCGCGGCGCTGCTGGTGGCCGACGAAACCTGGTCCAAGGAACAGGGCAAGAAGCCGATCGGCCGGATTCTCGCCTACGCCACGGCGGGCGTCGCGCCGAAGGATATCTTTCACGCGCCTTCCCTGGCCGTTCCCGCGGCGTTGGCCAAGGCGGGATTTAAGTTGTCCGACGTGGACTTGTTCGAACTGAACGAAGCCTTCGCCGCGCAGGCGGTCGCGAACGTCAAGCATATGGAAATCGATCCGTCCAAAGTGAACGTGCACGGCGGCGCGGTGGCGCTGGGGCATCCGATCGGCGCCAGCGGCGCTCGGGTGCTGGTGACGCTCCTGCATGCGCTGGAAGCCCGCAGCGGAAAATTGGGCGTGGCGAGCCTGTGCTTGGGCGGCGGGAACGCGGTGGCGATGGTGGTGGAGCGGGTTTAAGCGCGTTAGCCCGTCCGCCAACTGAACTCCGGCTTCCACTTCAACAGCCGTTCGGCTTTCGAAAGATCGTAGAACCCGGCGAATCCTTCCAGCGGCTTGCGTAGCGGCACGCCGGGGTGGAAGGTTCGCGCCAGTTCGGCCGACGGAAGCAGCGCGGTGGAATCGGCCGCGACGATGAAAAACGCTTCGTGGCCTTTCCAGTCCGCTTCCAGCGCCAATCGGTTGGCGCGGACGACGTCGCGCATATCCACATAACCCCACAGATGCTTCGCGCCGTCGGCCGGGTTGCTTTCCTGCTTTCGCTTGCGCCATTCCGCATAGTGTTCCGGCGCGACGACCCCGTGGTAGCGCAGGCTCGAAATGGTCAAATCCTCGTAGCGCCGCGCAAAGCTGTCGGCCGTCGCTTCGCCCACCCATTTGCTGAGGCCGTAGCATTCTTCGTTGTAGGTCGGATGCGCCTCGTCGAGCGGCAGGTAGTCGAAGCGCGCCGCGCGGCTGTACGAAAGCCCTGTCGCGTTCACGCTGCTGGCGAGACAGATCTTCTTCATTCCCAGGATCCGCGCGGATTCGAGGATATGGTACGTGCCGAGGACATTCGTGGCGAAAACCTGGTGGCCTGGCATGCCGAAGGGGGAGGGGATGGCGCCGAGGTGGACGACGGCTTCGCAGCCGTCGAGGGCGCCGACGGTCTGCCCGAAATCGGTGAGGTCGGCGCGGCGGCGGTCGGGGGCGTGCACTTCGGTGCTGCGCAGGTCGATCGCGCGGACCTTGTGGCCGTGCGCTTCCAGATCGGCGAGCGTGGCTTTGCCCACCGTTCCGCTGCTGCCCGTGACCGCGATCTTCATGGGAGTCCTTTGGCGCCTATGATTTCCGCGGCTGCTCGGATTTAAGCACGCTCAACACTTCGTCGTACAGCGCCGCGTTGGTCGCGAATGCGTCCTTGCCTCGGATCGTCGCTTCGCCTTGCCAAGTGGCGAAATGCCCGCCGGCTTCCTGCAAGATGGGCAGAAGCGGCGCGCAGTCCCACGGATGCATGGCGGGATCGAGCATCACGTCCGCGCGGCCGGTCGCGACGAGCGCGTAGCCGCACGCGTCGCCCCACGTCCGCACGAGGCGGGCTTGCGCGGCCAATCGGTCGTAGGCGTCGGAACGCTGCTGGCACATGCGCACGTCGCTGGTGAGCAAGGATGCTTCCGAGAGCTTGGCGACGTTCGAGACGCGGCAAGGCCGTCCGTTCCAGCGGCAGCCCAGGCCGTCCGCTGCGGCGATCATCTCGCCCTGCGCCGGCAGGTACGCGACACCCACCGAGGCCTTGCCGTGCACTTCGATGCCGATCAACGTGCCGTAGAGGGGCACGCCGGCCACGAACGACTTGGTCCCGTCGATGGGATCGACGATCCAGCGGTAATTCGCGTCACCGGCCTGTTCGCCGTACTCCTCGCCCACGATGGCGTGCCCGGGGTAGCGCTTCTGGACGAAGGCGCGAATGAGCTGCTCGGCTTCACGGTCGGCGCGCGTGACGGGCGTCGCGTCGGCCTTCGTTTCGACCTCCACGCCGGCGTTGAAGTACGCGAGCGTGCGGCGTCCGGCCAGATACGCGGCCTCCATGGCGGCATCGAGCAGTTCTTGCAGGGACGGTGCGGCGGCCACGGGTGCTCCTTTTAGGCGTGCTTGAAGCTCGCGGGGCGCTTCTCGACAAAGGCGGCCATGCCTTCCTGCGCTTCGCCGTCCTTGAAGCAGGCCGCGAAAGCCTGGGCTTCCAACGGCATGCCTTCGGACTGTGGCTTTTGCAGGGCTTCGCGCGTCGCGCGCTTGGCCAGGCGCACGGCGCCGGGGCCCTTGGCCAGAATCGTTTGCGCGAGCTTGCGGGCCGTATCGAGTAGCTGTTCGGGCGGCAAGACCTGCGTCACCAGCCCTAAGCGCAGCGCGTCTTCGGCGGAAATGGCTTCGCCGCTGAGGATCAGATGCAACGCCGGCCCCAGGCCGACGACGCGCGGGAGGCGCTGCGACCCGCCAAAGCCGGGAATCAGGCCCAAGTTGACTTCGGGCTGGCCGAGTTTGGTTCCCGACGCCGCGAGACGGATGTCGCAGGCCAGCGCCAGTTCGCACCCGCCGCCCAGCGCCGCGCCGTGCAGCGCCGCGATGGAGACGATCCCGCTCGACTCGAGGGCGTCGAAGAGCCGCTGGCCGCGTTCGGCGAAGCGCTGCGCGCCGGGCACGTCCAGTTGCGCCATTTCCTTAATGTCCGCTCCGGCCAGAAAGACCTTGCCGTCGCCGTGCAGGAGGCAGACGCGCGCGCGGCCGCCGGCTTCCAATTCCTTCCAGGCGGCCTCCAATTCGTTCAGGACTTCGGACGAAAGGATGTTCAGGCCCTTTTCGCGCGTGAAGGTAATCGTCGCGAGGGCACCGTCTTGGGTGAGGCGCAGGAAATTCGGCATGGGGCAGCTCCGGAACCGCATTCAATCGTTGTAGGCGTAAAACCCGTGCTTCGTCTTCCGGCCCAGTTTTCCGGCGGCGACCATCTGCTTCAGGAGCGGGCAGGGGCGGTACTTCGGATCGCCGAAGCCTTCGTGCAAGACGTTCATGATATCCAGGCAGACATCGAGCCCGATGAAATCGGCCAGCGTCAGCGGTCCCATCGGATGCGCCATGCCGAGCTTGAAGACTTCGTCGACGGCTTCCGGGGTCGCCACGCCTTCGAAGACCGCAAAGATGGCTTCGTTGATCAGCGGCATCAGCACGCGGTTGCTCACGAAACCCGGGTAATCGTTCACTTCGACCGGGGATTTTCCGAGTTCCCGGGAGAGTTCCACGACGATCCGGTTGGTCTCGGCGCTGGTCTTATTGCCGCGGATCACTTCGACGAGCTTCATGACCGGTACGGGATTGAAGAAGTGCATGCCGATAAACAATTCCGGCCGCTGGGTGGCGCTGGCGAGCTTGGTGATCGAGATGCTGCTGGTGTTGCTGGCGAATAGCACGCCCGGCGGGCAGAGGCTTTCGAGCGCGTGCCAGGTGTCGAGCTTGATCGATTCCTTTTCGAAGATGGCTTCGATGACGAGCTGCGCGTCCTTCGCGGCGGCCAATTCCGGGGCCGGGCGGATGCGTGTGAGCGCGGCCTCGGCGTCGGCCTGGGTGAGCGCACCTTTCTTGACCATGCGCCGCAGCGAATCCTGCACCTTGACGCGCGCCGCTTCGAGCTGCGCGGGCCCGGTGTCGATCAGCGTCACCTGCTTGCCGGCCGCCGCGCAGACTTGCGCGATGCCCGAGCCCATGGTGCCCGCGCCGATTACCGAGATTCGTTCGATGCCGCCCATCGGACCTCCCGCCTACTTGCCATCCGCCGCGCGCACGGTCTGTTCGATCACGATTTTCAGGGCCGCTTTCAGTTTTTCCGCCGTGAACGTTCCGCCGGCCGGATCGGGCGTGCCGAAATCGGGCACGTGGACGAAGCCGCGGCGCACCAGCGGCGGTGCATTCTCGCCGCGCGGCAGCGCCATCAGCCGGTAAAAGCATTCGTTGCAGAGATAACCGCCGGCGTCGTCGCTGCTGGCCGATCCGATCTTCGCTTCCTTCAGGGCCGCCAGAATCTCGGCCGTGGGCAGCGTGGTGGGGATTTCCGCCGCTCCTTTGGGCTCGATTTGGCTGCGCGTAGGACGCACCCCTTTGTTGTCCGGAGGGCGCATGGGGTGATAGCCGTTGCGCGCAAGCGTCTCGATCCGAACGACCTCGGTCCCCACGCCGCAGGAGATCACGGCGCGTGGCTTGTGCTTCGAGATGGCGTCGTAGAGTGGCTGGGTCATTTCGTCGTACACTACCGGAAGCAGCGCGGTCACGATGCGGTAGCCGCCGATCTCCTGGCCTTCGAACGTCTTTACGGTTTCCCAACTCGCGTTGACCTTGAGACCGCCGAATGGCTCGAACCCGGTCAGCAGCAGGACAGGTTTTTCTTGCGCGGCTTCTCCTGCCATCAATCCGGCCGATGGAAGAATCGCGGCAGCGAGCAGTACATGAAGGAAGGTTCGCTTCGATAGCGGCATTCGAGCACCTCTCGTCTATGCGCCGCGCGCTTCTTTCGCGGCAAAATGCCGGTCGAGGAACTCTACGATCTGCTGCGTGCTTGTGCCGGGACCGAAGATCGCTCCGACGCCGAGATTTTTCAGTTCCTGCTCGTCTTGCGGAGGAATGATCCCGCCGCCGAAGACCAGCACATCGCCCAGGCCCTCGCGCTTCAGGCCTTCCATCACGACCGGGAAGAGCGTCATGTGCGCGCCGCTGAGGATCGAGAGGCCGACGGCTTCGACGTCTTCCTGCAGTGCGGCTTCGACAACGGCCTCGGGGTCCTGGTGCAGCCCCGTGTAAATCACTTCGTAGCCGGCCTCGGTGAGGGCTCGGACGACCACCTTGGCGCCGCGGTCGTGCCCGTCCAGCCCGGGCTTGGCGACGAGAATGCGGTGTCTGCGGGACGGCTTGGGTGCGTTCGAATCGGTCATGCTTACCTTTTAGCCGCCCCCTTGAGCGCCTGCAACTCAACCCGGAGGAATGGCTTGCGCGACATCAGCGGCTCTTCAGCCAGTTCCAGACGGTAATCAGGAGCGGCAGGGCCAGCGCGAGCACGACCAGCCACCCGGCGATCAGGAAAACGCGTGGGATGCGGCGTTCGCCTTCGGCGCCCAGACCGAAGCGGCCTTTCCCATCGGTGTAGTGCCCGCAGTACGGGCATTCGGCCACGTCGGGAAAGATGCTGCGGTTGCAGTACGTGCAAGTTTCGTACTCGCCAGGATCCATGCGTGGCGTTCAATCCTACTAAAATAAGGAGCGTAGGGCCGACGGCCGCCTACTCGTTGTCGTCATCCGTCCGGCGCTTGCGTTCTTCGCGCGGCGGTTTGATTTTCAGGCGCTGGTACACGCGCAGCTTGCTGCCGGGCGGGACGTCGGCCGATTTCAGGCCGTCCACCACCAAGTCGCCCCCCACGCGCTGCTGCGAAGGGTATATGTCTAGAATGCAGGTCTTGCGCGCCTTTCCGTCGGGTTTCACGATCTCGACGATATCGCGCTGTCGAGCGGTGAAATCGGGCGAAGTTTCCGGTCCGCCGACCAGCACGAGGCCTTGCAGGAGGACCTCGTACGTCTTCTCGATCACAAACCAAGGAGTGTCTTCTTGAGCGTCGGGCATGTTCGATTTTCCGCGCGGCGGGCCTAAAGAGGAAGGCGCTCGCCGGTCCAAAAATTTGTTACAAGCACCCCTGGTGGATCAGACTGCGGCGAGCTTGCGGTATTCGCCCCAGACCTGCCGGCAGACGCCGCACATTTCGCCTTGGGTCACGCGCACGCGCGCGCAATCGACGAGCGCGGCCATTACGTTCTGATCGTCGCTGCGGCAGGCCGCTTCGAGCTTGCGCAGAGCTGCTTCGACCTTCAGAGCATCGCGCTCGGCGCGGGTGCGCTGCACGCGCTTTTTCTGTTCTTCTTCGAGCTTCGGGTCGACGTACAGCAGCGTGGGCTCGGCGGCTTCGGCGCTTTCGAAGCAGTTGACGCCGACGATCTTGCGTTTGCCCGACTCGACTTCCTTCTGCTGCTGGAAGCTCGAACGCGCAATCTCGCGCCGGAAGAAGCCCCCGTCGATCGCCGGAAACATCCCGCCCAGTTCTTCGATCTTGCGGAAGTATTCGTAGCATTCGGCTTCCAGGCGGTCGGTGAGCGCTTCGACGAAATAGCTCCCGCCCAGCGGATCGATGACGTGCGGCACTCCGGTCTCGTAGGCGATCACCTGCTGCGTGCGCAGCGCGATCTGCACGGCCTTCTCGGTGGGCAGTGCCAGGGCCTCGTCGTAGCTGTTGGTGTGCAGGCTCTGCGTCCCGCCCAGCACCGCAGCCAGCGCCTCGATGGCGGTGCGGACGATATTGTTCTCGGGCTGCTGCGCGGTGAGGCTCACCCCGGCCGTCTGGGCATGCGTGCGCAGGAGCATGCTGCGCGGATTGCGCGCGCCGCGTTTCTTGAGTTCGCGTGCCCAAATGCGCCGCGCCGCGCGGAACTTCGCGATCTCCTCGAAGAAATCGATGTGTACGTCGAAGAAGAAGCTCAGGCGCGGAGCGAAATCGTCCAACTCAAGTCCCGCCTTCACGCCTTCGTCGATATAGCACAGCCCGTCGGCGAGCGTGAACGCGAGTTCCTGCCCCGCGGTGCTCCCGGCCTCGCGGATGTGGTACCCGCTGATCGAGACGGTGTTCCATTGCGGCACGTGGTCCCGGCCGTATTTGAAGATGTCGGTGATGACGCGCATTGACGGTTCGGGGCCGACGAGCCACGAGTTTTGCGCATGGTACTCCTTGAGGATGTCGTTCTGGATGGTCCCGCGCAGGTTGTCGCCCGATACGCCCTGGCGTTCGGCCGCGGCGATGTAGAAGGCAAAAAGCATCGCGGCGGGGCCGTTGATGGTCATCGAGGTGCTGACCTGATCCATCGGGATGCCGGCGAAGAGCGCGGCCATGTCATCGACGCTGTCGATGGCCACCCCGCAGCGTCCGACTTCGCCGCGGCTGCGGGCGTGGTCGCTGTCGTAGCCCATCAGCGTCGGGAAATCGAAGGCTACCGACAACCCGGTCTGGCCGTGTTCGAGCAAGTACTTGAAACGTTCGTTGGTTTCGGTGGCGGTTCCAAAGCCCGCGAACTGGCGCATCGTCCAGAGCCGCCCCCGGTACATGGTGGCGTGAATGCCGCGGGTGTAGGGGAATTCGCCCGGCAGGCCCAAATCATGTTCGTGATCGAGCTTCGCGACATCGGCGCGGGTGTAGAGCGGCTGGACCGGCGCACCGCTGAGCGTGGTAAACATGCCGTCCTTGCGCTCGGGCGTGGCCTTGATTGCCGCGTCGTACGCAGATCGCCCGGCTTCAAAACTGGACATACCGACCCCCTAAAGGAACCCATTTGCCTTACAGGAGTTAGAGTGTACACGATGGGCCGGTGGACTCAACAGCCTCGCCGCCTGACATGGCCGTGGACAGTGGGTCAATTGGGACCATGAGGTGATGGCATGACCCTCGGCATGCTTGGACTTCTCGTGTACGCCTTGGTTATCGTGGCCATCCTGTACGCTTGCTGGGAAGTCAATCAATTCTTGCGCCAACACGAGGTGATCGCCCATAGCAGTGACCTGGAGGCGTTCAAAAAGCTGGCGCGTCGCAACATGAAGGCGGTGTTTCCACTCGCAGCCCTATTCTTCGCAGGCATGGGCTTAACAGCACAGTTGATCCTTCAACATCGGGTCATCGGTTTCGTAGCGATTCTGCTGGTCAATGGGCTGGTGATGGGGTCGGCGCTTGCCTTGAGCAAGGCCGAGAAGCAGGCCCGCGAGTTATCCTGTTCGGATCCGGCGCTGGAGGCCGAATACCGGCGCGTTTCAGAATCATGGCTCAACGATTCTTGGCCCCGATTCTAAGTGGGTAAGGCCCTACCCTCGGCTTCACCGAGTCTTCAAATGACCTTCATCGTCAGCACGCTATAGGAACGGCATGATGGGTGCAGTTCCTTTGGAGAAATACCATGCCCGCACGTTCACGCGCTTCCGATATTCTCCGCTATTCGTTCCTGCACGTCTTCGCGAACGATAAGACCATAGACGCAAACGAACTGGCCATGCTGGAGCGGTTGGCGCTGGAAGACCAGAAGATTGACGAGAAGGAGAGAATCATCCTGCGCAACCTGTTCTCCCGGGTCACGCAGACCCAGGTCGCGCCAAAAGTCTGGGACGAAATTCAGCTATTTCGAGCCAAGCACGGGATCTGACCCCCGCCCCCGAACGGTTTGACGCTACCGGCAGGCTTCGGTAGCCTCTCGTATCGCCATGGAACCCGTCCAAGACCGGCAATCGGTCACGCCTGACGGTACGCCGCTGCTGAAACTAATTGCCGGCGTGCGCGTAGTTCCGTTGATCTCGCATTGGGATGCACGCGGGTCAATTACGCAACTTCCGCCCGATCTTTTCGTCCAGCCGGTGGTGGACGCGCACCAGGTCACGATCCGGCCCGGGATGATCAAGGGCTGGATCATGCACAAGCTTCAGGAAGACCGGCTCTTTTTCTGGCAAGGCGATCTGCGGGTGGTTCTCTTCGACGCGCGGGAGGACTCGGCCACGCGGGGGTGGTTCAACGATCTATGCTTCGGCGCGGGCAAGCCGGCGTATTGCGTGATCCCGCCCGGCGTCTTTCATGCTGTGCAGAATCTGGGCCAGGAAACGGCCAGCCACATGAGTTTCCCCACGGTGCCATACGATCATGCGCGGCCCGATAAATATCGGTTGCCGCTGGACACCGACCGCATTCCTTTCGATTTTCATAAGCCCGGGTGGTGAATGCAGGTAACCGTCGCTTTGATTAACTACAAGTCGCCCATCATCGAGCGGCTCGACGAAGTGGTGATTCCGACGCTCGCGCATTACCACGGCGCGGACTTCGAGATTCTGGTCGTCGATAACGAGCCAGAGCCGAACCGGGAACTGATCGAGTATCTGCGCGAGTGCCTGGTGCCATTCAAATATTTCTGGAACGAAGGCCAAAACCTCATGGTCGCCGCGTCGAAGAACATCATCTACGAGGAAGCGAAGTACCCGTTCCTGGTGTACCTCTGCGCGAACCACGGCCGCATGTACGATCCGACGTGGCTGGCGGATATGCTCAAGCCGTTCGAAGTGCCCGAGGTGGCCATGACCGGTACGTTGACGACCTTTCCGCTCAGCCATATCGACGAAGGCGATGGTGAAGGGATCTTTGTGCAGGGCGGGGTCCTGGCCGCCCGCGTGGAGGTCATGCGCCGGCACCCCATGTCGCCGCTTTTTCCGCACTACCATTCGGATAAGTGGATTGGCTTCGAACTCCAAAAGCACGGCTACAAATTGGCGCACGTGAAGACCATCCTATCGCTTTGGCGACAGAAGGCCCCCGAGCAGCACGACTACAAATACGTTCACGACGAAGACTTCGTCGAGACACCGCTCGAGGGCAAGAACGTTCAAAATTCCGAATGAGAGCAGCACGGCAGGCGGTCCGCATGCCGGCCAACCTCCGGAAATGCGCACGATTCAACGGCGCAAACAGGCCGTAAGGAGTCCTTGCTCATGAATTCAAGTTCAAGCCGGATTCGCGTGCTCTACGTAGTGGAGCGCTTTCCGCAACTTTCCGAGACCTATATTCATGCCGAGATCGCGGCCTTGAAAGACGATTACGATATTCGCGTCTTTGCCCTGCAGCCCGCCAATTCACCAGCTAAAGAGCACTATCCGTACACGCAAAAGCAGCACCCGGCTCATTTGCGTGAGGTTATTCAGGAGTTCAAGCCCAACGTCCTGCATACGCACTACGCAACCTTGATCCCCAATTTGGAGCGTATTTCCGCGAACAACCGGGTGCCCTACACGGTTCGCGCGCATTCTTTCGATACCGACGGATACCGGCCACCCGATTTGCGAGTCTCGGACTATTGCTTGGGCGTACTTTCGTTTCCCTATACGCGGTCCGTGCTGGAATCCGCCCAGATTCCGAAGGAACGCATTCTCGATTGCTGGCCCGTGATCGATTTCGCGCGCTTTCACGATACGTCTCCCAATGGGAATGCGATTCTCAACTTGGGCGCGTCGCTGCCAAAGAAAAACTTTCAGGACTTTCTGGACTTGGGCGCACTCATGCGCGGACGCGAGTTCAATCTTTATTCCATAGGTTACAATACGCCTCAGTTGATCGATAAGAATCGCGAGATGGGCGAACCTGTTCGCATTTTACCGCCGGTGGAGCACAGCCAAATGCCAGCGGTTTATAAAAAGCACCAGTGGCTTGTCTATACCGCGAATAAAAAGCTGGGCAACGTGGGCTGGCCGTTGGCGCTGGCTGAGGCCATGGCCGCAGGTACTGGCGTTTGTATGCAGAATCTGCGTCCAGACTTAAAGCAATTTCTCGGAGGCGCCGGTTTCCTTTTCGATTCCGTTCAGGAATTGCCTCGTATCGTGTCGCAGCCTGTGCCAAAGGAAATGCGAGAACTGGGCTTCAAAGTCGCCAAGCGCTCGGACATCAATGTCCACAAGAAGCTGCTGACCGACCTTTGGGACAAGTGCGCGTAAGCGCCGTTACGCGGTTTGATACCCTTTCAGCGTGTTCGCCGCGATCACCAGGCGCTGGATCTCGCTCGTCCCTTCGTACAGCCGGCAGATGCGTACGTCGCGGTAATGCCGCTCGACGTCGTATTCCTTGATGAAACCGTACCCGCCGTGCATTTGCAGCGCGCGGTCGCAGGCGCGGAACGCCGCTTCGCTGGCGAAGAGCTTGGCCATACTCGCTTCGGTCGTGTAGCGCCCCGTGCCGGCGTCTTTAAGGCGTGCCGCGCGGACCATCAGCAACTCCGCCGCATCCAGCTCCGTCGCGCTGTCGGCGATCATCCACTGGATCGCCTGGAGCTTCGCCAGCGGCGCGCCGAATTGCTCGCGTGTGCTGACGTGCCTGCAACCGGCTTCCAAAGCCGCGCGGCCGATGCCCAGCGCTTGCGCCGCGATCCCAATGCGCCCGCCGTCGAGCGTCTCCAGAGCGACGCTGAAGCCTTTGCCGCGCGCGCCGAGCATGTTCGACTTGGGCACCTTGCACTTATTGAAGACGATCTCCACCGTGGCGCTCGCGTTGATGCCCAACTTGTGCTCCTGCTTACCCCAGGCGAAGCCGGGGAAGTCCGGTTCCACGATGAAGGCGCTGATGCCGCGGTGCGCTTTGGATTTGTCCTCGGTCGCGTATACCACCACCACGCCGGCATGATTGCCGTTGGTGACGAATAGCTTGGTTCCGTTCAGCTCGAAGTGGTCCTCGCGCTCCTGGAAGACCGTATGCAGGTTGGCGGCGTCCGATCCGCTGCCGGGTTCGGTCAGCGCGTAGGCGCCGAGCTTTTCGCCGCTGGCCAGCGGGACGAGGTATTTTTGCTTCTGCTCTTCGGTGCCGTGCTTCAGGATCGGATCGACGCACAGGCTCGTGTGCGCGCTCAGGATCACTCCCGTGCTCGCACAAGCGCGGCTGATCTCGTAAATCGCATACGCGTAAGCCGTGGCCGTGCACCCGGCTCCGCCGTAGGCTTCGGGGACATACACGCCCATCAGGCCCTGCGCCGCCATTTCCTCGACCAGTTCGGTCGGGAAGCGCCCCGTCTCATCCAGTTCCCGGGCCAAGGGCTTGACCTTCTTCGCGGCGAACTCGATAGCGGTGTCGCGGACGGCCTGTTCCATCTCGTCAAGGGTGAGTTGCATGGCAGGTCCTTTCGTTGGGGGACTTTAGCACGTAGTATAGACCTCCTGCGCTTCCCCTGCAAAGGCGCTCGGGCACGCGCTTTCCGGCCTCGGACCGGCTGGAATTTGGGATTGCGCAAGTGCGCGAGACGCCTACAATACCCGACCTTTACGCCTCCTGGTCGGAGGCCACGCAGGAAAGTCGCTTCAAGCAAGGGAGTACCGGTCATGTCGATTCATCAAAGCCTACGTTCCTCTAGTTCGATGACCAAGCATCGCAACGTGTTGACGCGCCTGGAGCGCCTCGCGCGCTTGGCCGACGAAGACCGATGGGATGAGAGCAAGTCGGTCTGCGGATTGCCCAAGGTGCGCAGCATCAAGCTGAAGGCCAAGAAGAAGGCGAAGAAGGAAGCGGCGGAAGGCGACGCTGCGGCCGCTGCGCCGGCTCCGGGCGCCAAGGCTTAAGCGCTACGGTTGGCTTTTCCAAGGTAACGAACCGGCTCTCGCGATGGGAGCCGGTTTTTTTTATGGCGCGGCTTTGGCGGCTTCTTCGGTTTCCAAGTCGCTGCGGTGTTCGTTCCACCAGGTTTGCCACTGCTGGGCTAGATCGGCGGCGTTTTCGGCTTCCTTAAATTCATGTCCACTCAGCTCGCTCAGCGCCTTGTGCAGGCGGTATGCCCAAGCCAATTCGGGCTTGGGTTTCTCGGCCTCACGGGTAAGCGCCGTGGTTAAGGCCCGTATGGCCGGCCCGCGCAGTTTCGATTTGCTCAACGCCGCCGCGGCTTCCTGCCTCACCTCAAGCACTTGATCGTACAACGGTCCCATCAAGGCCTTGACGAAATACCCGTTCGGATCGTCGGCTTCGGCGATGACACGGCAGGCGTTGCGGCGCACGCCCGGATCGGTGAATCCCAGCAACCCCGTCAGCGCGGCGTAGGCCTCTTTGCTTTTCAGGCCGCGCAACATGTAGACCGCGTCGGCTTTCAATTCGGGCTTGTCGGCCTTGGAGATGGTCTGCCAGAAGGCCTGGACTTGCGCCTTTTCGTCGAGCGCCGGTGCGTTCTCTCCGGCACGCACGCTCAAGGCGGTCAGCACACCAACGGTGAATACCGCAAGAATCGGAGAACGCATATCGGAGCCTCCCTATCGGGCGCTCAAAGTATACTCCATACGCCGCAAAAGAATCAGGCTCGGGCGGCGGCTTGCAGCTCGGCGTAGATCGGGAAGGCGTCGGCCAGTTCCTGCGTCTCCGCGCGGAGGCGTTCGTGCACGGCGGCGTCTTTCGGAGCGGCCAACGCGGCCTGGATGATCCCCGCGATGCGGCGGAATTCGGCTTCCTTCATGCCGCGCGTCGTGAGGGCGGGGGAGCCCATACGCACCCCGCTGGTCTGCAGCGGCGGGCGAGGATCGTTGGGAACCAGGTTCGCGTTGACGGTGATCCCGACCTTGTCCAGCAGGTCGCTGGCCTGCTTCCCGTTGAGCTTGTGCTGGCGCAGGTCGAGCAGAATCAAGTGGTTGTCGGTGCCGCCGCTGACCACATGCAGGTCCTTGGCCATCAGCGCTTCGGCGAGCGTTTGGGCGTTTTTGATGATTTGCGCCCCGTAGGCCTTGAACTCCGGCTGCAACGCCTCGCGGAAGGCAACGGCCTTCGCGGCGATCACGTGCATCAGCGGGCCGCCCTGCACGCCGGGGATCACCATGCTGTCGAGGAGTTCGGACATCATCAGCGTCCGGCCGCTCTTAGCCGCCGTGCGCCCGAACGGATTCTCGAAGTCCTGGCCCATCAGGATCAAGCCGCCGCGCGGTCCGCGCAGCGTCTTGTGCGTGGTGGTCGTGACCACGTGCGCGTGCGGAACCGGACTGGGCAGCAAGCCGGCGGCGATCAGACCCGCCGGATGCGCGATGTCGGCGAAAAGAAACGCGCCGACGCGGTCGGCGATCTCGCGGAACTTCGCGTAATCGATCGCGCGCGGGTAGGCGCTGGCGCCGACGGTGATCATCTTCGGCTTGTGCTCTTGCGCGAGCGCGTTCACCTTGTCGTAGTCGATCCGCTCGGACTTCTCATCGACGCCGTAGGCGACGAACTTGTAGAGCATCCCCGAGAAGTTCTTGGGGCTCCCGTGCGTCAGGTGCCCGCCGTGGGAAAGGTCCATCCCCATCACGGTGTCGCCGGGTTTGAGGAAGGTGAAGTAGACGGCGGTGTTGGCCTGCGTCCCGCTGTGCGGCTGGACGTTGGCGTAGACGGCGCCGAAGAGCTTCTTGGCGCGGTCGAGTGCGATATTCTCGGCCACGTCCACGCATTCGCAGCCGTTGTAGTAGCGCTTGCCGGGATAGCCTTCGGCGTATTTGTTGGTCAGGACCGAACCCACGGCTTCCATCACCGCCAGCGAGGTGTAGTTCTCGCTCGCGATCATCTCGAGCTGGCGCTGCTGGCGGGTCAGTTCGGACGCGACGGCCGCGTACAGTTCGGGGTCGGCTTGGCGGAGCAGGTCGGTCATCGGCAGAACCTCGCTAGGCGTGTCGTAGGAAGCCGGCGGTGTTTCGCCGGAACCTCTCTTTTCGGCGTTTTCACAGCGCGCGTCAATCCACTGACCCAAGTGCAATTAAGTGCACGAGGTGTTTAGCGCTGCGAAGGCGCATGCTTCTCAACTCGCTTGTGCATTGTACCCGTCCCCCGCTCGCGCTACCGTGTACCTCCCGTTGAATTAAGGCAACTTCCTGTTGAGAGCGAGGGCACGCCATGGGTATCGAATGCATCGAACTGACCTGCGGAAGCACCCGAGTCGAAGCGGTTCCTTCTCGCGGAGCCATCGTCGTTGGTTTGCGCGTGGGCGGCAAAGAAGTCCTTTACCTCGACCGCGCGACGCTGGAAGACCCGACAAAGAACGTACGCGGCGGCATCCCGACCCTATTTCCGTACGCGGGCAAGCTGGAGAACGAAAACTTCCTGCCCGCCGGGACGAAGATGAAGCAACACGGCTTCGGACGCAACAAGCCGTGGCCGGCCAGCGAACGGACGGCCTCCCGCCTGCGTATGCGCCTGGAAGCCGATGCCGAGACGCGCGCGGTATACCCGTACCGGTTTGAAGCCGAGCAGACCGTCTGGGCGCTGCCCGCCGGCTTGCATCTCGAAATGCGCGTCGAGAATCTCGGCGATGTCCCGCTGCCGGTCTCGCCCGGCTGGCATCCGTACTTCTGCTGCCCTGCGGACCAGAAGCCGAAGGTGAAGGCCGACGTGGCGGGCATTACGGGCGACAAGCTGGGCAACGAGATCGAATTCGATTTCGGCGTCCCCGCTCCGGTGGCCGGCCGCGCGAACTTTCAGGTTCCCGGTCTGGGCGGCCTCTCGATCAGCTTCGAGCCGCGCATGCGGCACATGCAGGTCTGGTCCCAGCCGGGCAAGCCGTTCATCTGCCTGGAGCCGTTCTGGGGGCCGAACAATACGGTGAACACGCCGCGCCGGGACGAGGTGCCGCCCGGCGCCGCACGCGTGTACTGGATGCGCATCGAATTGGAGTGAGGCGCACTCAGCCCCAAATCTGAGCATTCGGCGAGCGCTGGGGCGGTGTGGTGCCCCAGATCGCGTGGTTGGGCGGCTTGTCGTAAGGCGCCCGGCGCCCTGCGCTTAATAGCCAAGTGCCGAACGCCGCGATCACGGCGGCGCAGAGCATCCCGCCGAACCAGAGCAGCAACATGAATAAGGCGCCGATGAGCGGGAACGCAGTTTCCATACGGGGCTCCTTTCGCTTTACGCGCAAACGGCTGCACGCGGCGAGGACCCCTCCTCCGTAAAGAAGACGCTCGAAAAGCAATAAGCTTGAATCCGATGGAACGAATGCGATCGGTGGCTTAGTCGGCTATCCGACATCGGCATTTCAAAATGGAGCGCTATTCAGGTTTGAAGCGGGCGCCGATCACGATGGGCGGTTCGGCCTTGGTGTGAATGTTGCGCAGTTCCAGAAGCAGGTCTTCCGGGGTCTCGAAACGATCTTCCGGCTTTTTGTTGAGCATGCGCATCAAGAGCTTGGCGAATTCGGGCGAGAGGTTCTTGTTGCGCTTGTTGGGCGGGAAGAGCGGGGCGTGGATGTGCATGTCCAGCACCGCGTCCTCGTTCTCGTCCTGGAAGGGCGGGGCCCCCGTGGCGCAGTGGTAGATGGTCGCGCCGAGGCTGTACAGGTCGGAGCGCGTATCGATTTCGACGCCGGGCACGGCGGCGCACTGCTCGGGCGACATGTAGTACGCGGTGCCGGCGGCAACGCCTTCCCAGTCGATGATGCCGTCGCGTTGGCGCGCGAAGCCCAAGTCCACCAATTTGCAGTTCCCGCTGCTCTCCACCAGGATGTTGTCGGGCTTGATATCCTGATGCACGACATCCTTGCGCCGCAGTTCACGCAGAGCCTGAGCCATCTGGCGCAGAATCCAGATGCACTGGCTTTCCTTCAACGGGCCGTGCTCGAGCAGTTCCTGAAGCGATTGCCCGACGACCATTTCGAACGCGATGTACGGCCGGCCGCTGCGCACGCCGACATCGAGCGTCTTCACCACGTTGGGGTGATCGATCTGCATCCCCGCCTTGGCTTCTTCCTGGAACATGGTCAGGACGTCTTCGTTGTCGATGAATCGGGAGGAGAGGAACTTCAGGGCGACGGGCGTATTGTTCTGCGTGTCGAAAGCATGCCAGACGGTGCCCGTGGCGCCGCGGCCCAGACGCTTCTTCAGCGCATACTGCCCAAAGAGTGTGTTTTCCGCTCCGCTCATGCCACCCGTTCTTCCGCTACGCCCGATGCCAGGGAGGTTAGTCGCTCCCGGCGCTCACGCAATTCGTAAAGCCGTTACGTCCCGCCCGCCGTCCCCACGGCGCTCTTCTTGGGGCGCTGACTCAGCCGCCAGCGCAGGAAGGCCTCGATGAACGGATCCAACTCGCCGTCCAGCACGCCCTGCGCGTTGGTCTCTTTAAGCTCCGTGCGGTGGTCGTTGACCATCGTGTACGGCTGCAAGACGTAACTGCGAATCTGGCTGCCGAATCCAATGCGTCCTTTGTCCGCGTGAGCCTGCAAGTTCTCCGCGTCCTGCTTGTCCTGTTCGATCTGCTTCAGCTTGGACTTTAAGATTTGCAAGCCCAGCACGCGGTTGCGCTGCTGACTGCGCTCGATCTGGCAGCGCACCGAGATGCCCGTGGGCAGGTGCTTGATCTGCACGCAACTCTCGACCTTGTTCACGTTCTGGCCGCCGGCGCCGCCCGAGCGGCTGGTCTTGATCTCCAGGTCCTTGTCGGGGATCACCATGTCCTTGTCGTCGTCTTCTATTTCCGGCCAGACGTCGGCGCTCGCGAAGCTCGTCTGGCGCTTGCCCTGCGCGTTAAACGGGCTGATACGGACGAGACGATGCACGCCGGCTTCGCACTGCAACAGTCCGTACGCCATTTCGCCTTCGATACGCAGCGTCGCCGACTTGATCCCGGCTTCTTCGTTGTCCAGACGGTCGACCAGGGTGGTTTTGAAGCCTTTCCGTTCGGCCCAGCGCATGTACATACGCAGCAGCATCGATGCCCAATCGCACGCTTCGGTCCCGCCTTCGCCGGCCTGCAGCGCCAAGTACGCCGTGCTGCGGTCGTGCGGTCCCTGGAGTTGGGATTGCAGCTCGAAGCGATCCACCTGCGGGGTCAGCTTCTCGAATTCGGCCTCGACCTGCTTGGCCGTGGCTTCGTCCGCTTCGGCTTCGGACAGCTCCAGGAGTTCGAGCAGATCCTTAGCCTGCTGTTCGATGGCCGGCAACGGTCCGACCAGGGTTTTCAGGCCCTTCATCTCGTTGACCAGCTTCTGCGCTTTTTCAGGTTGATTCCAGAAATCGGCGCCTTCCATCAGGTGCTCGATCTCTTTCAGGCGGGCTTGGCGATGAGGTATGTCAAAGAGAGTCCCGGAGCTGCAGCAGGCGCTCACTCAGGTCCGTGATCCGGGTTCGCAAATCCGTGAAGTTGTACGCCATGATTGCTTTCCTCCTGCGCGAATCGCTACTCAACGCGTGCTCATTGTACGAATAGATGCGCCGCACACAAGGGGCGTGAAGACCAATTTGAGGCGAAGGGATCTCGAATGCGCTTTACTTCCCGATTGATGCGTACTCTTGCGTAGAGCGGCGGTCAGCCATGCATTCCGCGCAGGCCGGCGAGTAAAGGGATCAGCTCTTTGAGCGCGCGAACGGTATGGTCGCCTTCGGGCACGAAGCGTTCGTGGTAGTGCTGGTCGGGGCCGTTATCGACCCAGACCGTGCGCATGCCATGGCGCCGAGCCCCGGGAAGCTCTTCGCTGTTGCCGTCGCCGACATAGACGGCTTGGGAACCCGGGACGCCCAGACCGCTCAGGGCGTGGGCGTACATCCGCGGATCGGGCTTTCGGGTGCGCAAAAGCGCCGAGGAGGCTTTGACCGGCAGGTAGCGCCCCAGCGGGGTGCCGTCGAGCAGTTCGGTGGTGCCGCTGCTGCAATCGGTAACCAAGGCGAGTTTGAATCCGGCCGAGGCGAGCGCCTCCAGCGTCTCGAGCGCGTCGGGCTTGGGTTCCACGGCCTGGCGCATGAATGCGATACGCAGTTCGTAAGCACGCCGATACTGTTCGGGTTGAGCGCGTATACCCAGCGAATGCAGGATTGGGTCGAACGCGCGCTCGCCGTCGGGCGAGTCGCCGACCATGCGCGCCTGATGCAGCTTGTTCCATTCGGCGTAAAAAGCGTGGGGCTCCGCTCCAAATACGGCGGCGATTTCCGCGAAACAGCCGGCCCAGTGGTCGGGCGGGCGGTTAGGTACGAGCGTTCCAAAAAGATCGAAAAGGATCGCTTGCATGGCTTCAGCTATCGGCCTCTTGCTCGTCCTGCTTGCGCAGGCGGATTCGTTCTTCGGCCTCGGCTCCGGAAGGCATTTGGGCCGTGCGTACGGGCACGAAGACGCGCTGCCCGTTCTTGATCACGATTTTGCCGTTGGCCTGAAGCGCGGGGAGATCGGAACAATCGAACATGCGCCCGCAATTGGGGCAGATCGCTTTGCAGTGATGCTCGTCGAGCACCGAACCGCAGACTTCGCAGAGGAAGATCAGTTCCGTCATCCTTCGCCACTCCAAGTTTCGATGTTAAGCGCCCCATTAACAAAATTAAAGCCTACGTCCTTCTCGAAAGGCCGGACCAAGGCGTCTGAATAGCTGTCCTATACAGCGAGATTACTTTCTGTGCACTAAGTGCTTCGAGGAGGAATAATCCATGCTTCGATGGTTGCTCGTATTTTCACTATTCATTCCGGCTCAGATATCGCTGGCCAGTGAGCCGGTCAGTGTCCGGGTTGGCGGTAAGGCCATGCGTGGTGAATTGATTCGCGTAAGCGACAAAGAAATCGTAATGAAAGTCGGTGGCCGTGAACAAACCTACCCGGTCATGATGGTGGAACCGCGCGACTACGTGGCTTGCGCCAAGAGCATGCTGGATTCCAAGAACGCGGAAGCGCACCACAAGCTGGGGCTCTGGTGCCGCGAGAAGGGCTTGAAAGAGGAAGCCGTCGACTTGCTGGCGCACGCCGCGCGACTGGATCCTTCGCGCTTTGGAGAGATTCCTGCCACGCCGGCCCCAGCCGCGAAGAAGCCGACGGCGGATGAGTTGATCCAAGCATTGGGCCACGAAAACGGTGAGACGCGCGATGCCGCCGCCGAAGCCCTGCGCCAGATGGGCGAGGCCGCACTTCCGGCGCTGAAGGCGGCTCAAACGCAGACCGAAGATCTGGAAGTCAAGACGCGCACGACGGCGCTGATCAAGGAATTGACCGTCGGGCAGGCGTTGGCCAAACTCGCGCCGGCGGACCGCGCTATCGTGGAACTTCCGTTCGGCGAGGACGCTAAGTTCGATGGGATGAACCTGACCTTCCAGGCGCGCGGGCATGGCTCGTGCACCGTGATCGACATGGGTCCATTCCGGATCGCGATTCGCGAGCAGCCGTACAACGGACAGTCTTCGGGGCAATTGACGATCGGCGGCGGTGGCCGCAGTTCGTCGCAAGCCGGGAGCCTTAAGGTGGAAGGCGGCGGCGGAAAAGCGAGCGCGTCGTTCCGCGGCATAGCCTTCAAGGTCGATTCGACCGGCTTGCACGTGGACGGGCGCGACATTCCGCACGACCAAGGCCGCCAGGTGATTTTCTTATCGGGCAAGGGCGCTTTCGAGGTCGCCGTTCCGCTGGATCAGGCGCCGACCCCCGAGAAATAGGGCATGAATCGGAATCCATTTGACGCGCGCACCCGTGCGCGGGTATGTTGCTGCCTACAACTGAATATCGGTCCGCTTATCGAGAGTGGCTGAGGGACAGGCCCTTTGAAGCCACAGCATCCCGGGACCGAACGACGGACGGCTGATACGCCCCTGTCGCTCCCCTTGGGTGCTAACTCCTGCGATGCCAAGCGGCCTTACCGGTAACGACCGGAACGGCCGTAAGGATCGAGAGATAAGCAGGTGCCGCGAGCCATAGGCCGGATCGGACGTCCCGGCCGTAGAGCCCCTCGCATGCGCCTCTCCTCTCGTCGCACGGACCGCGGCCGGAGAGGTTTTTTGTTGCCTCCCCGCAACCGTGGCCGTCGATTTCGCTCCGCGTTCTCGCGGGCGGACCCTGTGTGTTCGAACCACCAGGCTGCCGGACGAGGGAGGACGATTCATGCCCGCGAAGTTCATCAAGAGCCTCAAGTGCCGCGAGTGCGGCCGCCAGTATGACCTGAAGCCCGTGCACATCTGCGAGTACGACTTCGGTCCGCTGGAGGTCGACTACGATTACGACGCGATCAAGAGCGTGCTGTCGCGCGAGACGATCGAGTCGCGCCCGAAGAACATGTGGCGCTACGCCGAATTCCTGCCGCTGGCGCAGGATCCGTCCGTCGGCAAAAACACCGGCTACACGCCGCTGATCCGAGCCGAACGGCTGGGCAAGGAACTGGGGCTCAAGAATCTCTGGGTCAAGAACGACGCGGTCAATTACCCGACGCTTTCGTTCAAGGACCGCGTGGTCAGCGTGGCGCTCTCGAAGGCCAAGGAGTTCGGCTTCGACACGGTTGCGTGCGCGACGACGGGGAACCTGGGCAATTCGGTGGCCGCGCAGTCGATCCGCGCCGGCCTCGAATGCTACATCTTCATGCCCGCGAACCTCGAACAGGGCAAGGTGGTCGGGACGAGCATCTACGGCGTCCATGTCGTCGGCATCAGCGGGAATTACGACGGCGTCAACCGGCTCTGCAGCGAGATCGGAAACAAATTCGGCTGGGCCTTCGCGAACATCAACATGCGCCCGTACTACGCCGAAGGGTCCAAGACCTTCGGGATGGAGATTTGCGAGCAACTCGGCTGGAAGGCGCCCGACCACGTGATCGTGCCGATGGCCGGCGGCAGCTTGATTTGCAAAATCCGCAAAGCCGTCGACGAGATGTACAAGACGGGGCTCATCGCGAGCAACCACACCAAAGTCTACGGCGCGCAGGCCGCCGGCTGTTCGCCCATCAGCACCGCGGTCAAGAAAGGCTGGGAACTCTTCAAGCCGGTCAAGCCCGAGACGATCGCGCGCTCCATCGCCATCGGCAATCCCGCCGACGGCTTCTACGCGATCAAGAATATCCGGGATAGCGGCGGGCACGCGGAGGACGTCACCGACGAAGAACTCGTCGAAGGCATCAAGCTGCTCGCGCGGACCGAAGGCATCTTTACCGAGACGGCCGGCGGCGTGACGGTGGCGGTCACGAAGAAGCTCGTCGAACAGGGCCGGATTCCCGCCGACGATTGCGTCGTCATCAGCGTAACGGGGAACGGGTTGAAGACGCTCGAAGCCGTGACCAACGCCGTGCCGCGCCCGGATATCATCGAAGCGAAGCTGGCGGATTTCGAGGTGCTGGTCGAGAAGATCAAGACGCGCGGGAAGAACCCGGCGGCTCCGGTGGCGGCGGGCGGAAATTAACGCCGGTCATCGACGAACGGTAAACA
This sequence comes from Planctomycetota bacterium, assembly GCA_015075375.1. Classification (GTDB taxonomy): domain Bacteria; phylum Planctomycetota; class SZUA-567; order H5-PLA8; family H5-PLA8; genus H5-PLA8. Next base: position 671,684 of record JABTUM010000002.1, read on the forward strand.
GCGAACGGTAACGATAACCAAAGGAACTACACATGGCTGTAAAGGTTCGAATTCCCGAGGCCCTGCGCACGCTCACGGCGGGTGCGGATCTGGTGCAGGTCCAGGCCGCGACTGTGCAGGAGATGCTCGACGCGCTGGAAACGCAGCATAAGGGCTTCAAAGAACGCATTCTGGACGAGAAGGGCCAAGTGCGGCGCTTCGTGAATATCTTCGTCAATGAAGAGGACATCCGCTTTCAGGATAACCTCTCCACGGTGCTGCCGGACGGGACGGAAGTCTCGATCCTGCCCGCCGTCGCCGGCGGCGCGGCCAAAGCCAGGAAAGCTCCCGTCGCCGCGAAGCTGCCCGATGGCACCAAAGTCGTGCGCGTGTACCTCACGTTCGACGAGAAGACCACCGTGCGGCCGATGATCTACGAACTGATCAAGAAGTTCGACGTGGTCCCGAACATTCGCACCGCCTCGTGCCAGGAAAACATGGCCATTATGAGCCTCTCGCTGTCGGGCCCCGAAGACGCGCTGGACCGTTCGATCCAGTGGCTGCGCAAGGAAGGCGTGCGGGTGGACCCGGTGGAAATGAATGTCGTGGAACCGTGAGCCGGAAGCGTGATGCGCAGAACGTGAAATCGGCAAAGCGCGAGACTGTTCAAGTTGCGTTTCACGCAACACGTTTCTGAGACCGTGGCCGCCAGGAAAACGAGACTCCCCATGTCACTCGAACGCTACAACCGCCAAGTCCTGCTTCCTTTCATCGGAGAGGAAGGGCAGCAACGGATCCTCGATTCCACGGCCGTCGTGATCGGCTGCGGCGCGCTGGGGACGGTCATTGCCAATGTCCTGGCGCGGGCGGGGGTGGGGCGCCTCAAGATCATCGACCGGGATTTCGTGGAAGAGAGCAACCTGCAGCGGCAGGTGCTTTTCGACGAATCCGATTGCCGCGAGAACTTGCCCAAGGCTGTCGCCGCCGAGCGCAAGGCCAAGCAGATCAACTCCTCGATCCAAATCGAGGGCATCGTCAGCGACGTGAACCCGACGAACATCGAAGAGTTCATCAAAGGCGCGACGGTGGTGGTGGACGGCGCGGACAATTTCGAGACGCGCTTTGTCCTTAACGATGCCTGCGTGAAGCACGGCATTCCGTGGATCTACGGCGCGGCGGTAGGGTCGGTCGGCCTCAGCATGACCGTGATACCCGGCAAGACGCCGTGTCTGCGCTGCATCTTCGAAACCGCGCCGCCTCCGGGGATGACGCCCACGTGCGACACCGCCGGTGTGCTGGGTTCGGTCACGGGCCTGATCGGGAATTACGAAGCCGCCGAGGCGATCAAGATCTGCGCCGGGCGGATGGACAACCTCAATACGAAGTTGTTCCAGATCGACCTCTGGACCGGCGAACAGCACGCCTTCAAAATCGCCCGGGCGCGCGAAGTCGCCGACTGCCCGTGCTGCAAGCGCCGCCACTTCGAGTTCCTCGAAGGGCAGGGCGCGAGCAACACCACGAGCCTGTGCGGACGCAACGCGGTGCAGATCAATCCGCGCGGCGGCGTGAAGGTGAACCTCGACGAACTCGCCGGGCAGCTCCGCGCTTCCAGCGACGTGAAGAACCTGACCGCCAACAAGTTCCTGCTCAAATTCAACGCGCCCGGCGGCGACGAAGGGCTCGAGATCACCGTCTTCCCCGACGCCCGTGCTATCGTTAAGGGAACCAAGCAAGTTCCCGTGGCGAGGACGGCGTACGCGAAGTACATCGGAGCTTGAGCGAATAGATTTAGCCGCGCCGGATGCCGGATGGGCGGCTGTTGCGGAATTCGCCTTACGTTTTGCTTTCGAGGTTCACCATGCTCTACTTCGACAACGCCGCGACCAGTTTCCCCAAGCCGCCCGAAGTCTTCGCGGCGATGCGGCAGTGCGCCGACGAAGCCGGCGGAAATCCCGGACGCAGCGGGCATCGCATGGCCACGGGCGCCGAAGCGCTGCTCGACGAGGCGCGCAACGCGCTGGGCAAGTTCTTTGGCGTGAAGGATCCGCACCGCGTCGTATTCACACTCAACTGCACCGATGCGCTGAACATGGGGATGAAGGGCTATCTGGACGTGCAGGCCGGCGCGCACGTCGTCAGCAGCATGGGCGAGCACAACAGCGTCAACCGCCCGCTGCAGCATGCGCACGACGGCAAACGCCTGGAACTGCACCGCGTCGGGCTCGACGAAGCCGGAAGCTGGACGGTCGATGAAGTGCTGGACGCGGTCACGCCCAAGACCAAGCTGGTGGCGCTGACGCATTGCAGCAACGTGATCGGCACGGTTACGCCGGTGGCCGAACTGGGCCGCGCGCTGCGCGCGAAGCATCCCCAAGTCCGTTACCTGGTCGATGCCGCGCAGACCGCCGGAATCGTGCCGCTGGATTTGGAGGCCGCGTGCATCGACTTCCTGGCCTTCCCAGGGCACAAGGCGCTCTTTGGGCCGCCCGGCACCGGGGCGCTGCTGCTGGGCGAGCGCGTGACGCCGCAGGATCTGCATGCGTGGCGCGAGGGCGGCACCGGCGGCGATAGCCGTTCGCCGCACCAGCCGGAGCAGTTCCCCTATTATCTGGAAGGCGGGACGCCCAATACGTTCGGCATCGCGGGCCTGTTGGCGGGCTTGCGCGTGGTCCAGAAGGCCGGCCCCGAAAAGATCCTCGCGCACGAACAGGCGCTGCAGGCGCGGCTGATTGAGAAGCTCGGCGCCGACGAACGCTTTACGCTCTTCGGGACGCGCGACGCGAAGCGCAAGGCCGGGGTGCTCTCGATCGCGATCCGCGAACGCGATGCCGCGGAGACCGCGACGATCCTCGACAGCGCCTTCGAGATCTGCGTCCGGCCGGGGCTGCACTGCGCGCCGTACACGCATCAGGCTTTGGGCACCTTTGCGCAAGGCGGGACGATCCGGCTCTCGCCCGGCTACTTCAATACGCTCGACGAATGCGACCGGGTGGTCTCCGCGCTTCAGGAAATCGCATCGTAAGTCTGCAGGGGTAACGCGGGCCTCGCGCCCGCAAGTTCTCGAGGCGGTTCGTCTTTCCATGTCCGACGAGAAACCCGCCGCACCCTCCGCCGATCCCGGATATTCAGGCTGCCTTGGGATGTTGCTATCGCTGACGTTCCTTGCCATGGTCTGGATGGCCGTCTGCCTGGTCCTGTTTGCGTACGTGAGCCAGGAAGCGGCGGCGGCGGCGTTTTTCGTGCCGCCCGTGGGCCTGATGCTGTGGGCCATGTTTACCAAGCCATCGGGGGGCGGCGACGGCCCTTCCAAGCCCCTCAAGTGATTCTCTAACTTTAAGCTGCGCAACGTATTGAAGAAATTTTCGGGCGCGAGTATCCTCTTTTTCGCGAGCCGTTAGGATGCATGCGCTTCGAACCGATACCGAGAACGAGTGACCCGGCGCGATCGCGCCGGCGCGCCTGAGTTAAGGAAGCTGCTCCCGATCATGAAAGCGCTCTGCATACTGGGCAGTACCGGCTCGATCGGCGTCAGCACACTGGACGTGGTGCGGCGCTTCCCCGACCGCTTCCGCGTGCGCAGCCTGGTGGCGCATCGCAACGTCGAGAAGCTGGTCGAGCAGGTCCGCGAGTTCCAGCCCGCGCGGGTGGGGCTGGTGGACGACGCCAAGCTGCCCGAATTAAAGGCCGCGCTGAAAGGGTATAAAGGCGAGATTCTGGGCGGCGCGCAGTCGGCCATCGCGCTGGCCGAAGAACCCGAGAGCGGCTACGTCGTCTCGGCCATTGTGGGCGCGGCGGGCCTCTTGCCGACGCTCGCGGCATTAAAGAAGGGCAAGGAAGTCGGGATCGCCAACAAAGAGCCGCTGGTGATGTGCGGGCCGCTGATGCGCAAGGCCGCCGACGAGTTTGGGGCGACGATCCTGCCCATCGACAGCGAGCATTGCGCGGTCTTTCAGTCGGCGCGCGCGGGCGCGGCCAAAGAGTTGCGCAAAATAGTGCTCACCGCCAGCGGCGGGCCGTTCCGAAAGACGCCGGCCGAAAAGCTTAAGACCGCCACCAAGGCCGATGCCCTCAAGCATCCCACCTGGAACATGGGCGCGAAGATCACGATCGACAGCGCCACGCTGATGAACAAGGCGCTGGAGATCATCGAGGCACATTTCCTGTTCGATCTGCCCTACGAAGGGATTCACGTCTGGGTGCACCCGCAGTCCATCGTCCACGCGCTGGTGGAATTCACCGACGGGTCGGTCGTCGCGCAGTTGGGTCTTCCGGATATGCGCCTGCCGATTCAGTATGCGCTGACCTATCCCGAACGGCTCGACGGCGGCCTGCCGGTCCTGCCCATCGAACGGATGAAGGAACTGACCTTCGAAGAACCGGATCACGAACGCTTCCCGTCGCTGCAGTTCGCGTACCGCGCGGGGAAGGCGGGCGGGACGGCCCCGGCGGTCCTGAATGCGGCCAATGAAGAAGCGGTGAGCCTCTTCTTGCAAGAGAAAGTTCCGTTCGTGCGGATCTTCGATTTGGTCCGTGAAGCGCTGGATAAGCACAGCGTCCAACCGATGGACTCGCTGGAGACGGTGCTCGCCGCGGACCGTTGGGCGCGCGACTTCGTCCGGCATCAGGTAGACTGAGTACATTGGGCGCGGCAAGGCGCTCGTTTCATGCACAAGAGCAGCCCGCGCTTGGCGGCGGGCTTGGTTACGGATAAACCGCTACCCGCTTAGGTTAGGTCTGGGAGAAGGTATGTTGGCATTGGGCGATACCGCGGCGTGGGCCTTTCAGGGCATGCCTGTCACGCTGGGCTTTCTGAGCATCGAAGCGGCGTACGGCTGGCTGGGCGTCATCTTCGGCTTCTCCTCGCTGATCTTCGTGCACGAGATGGGCCACTTCCTGCTCGCCAAGTGGAATGGCGTGCGGGTGCATGTCTTCTCGATCGGCATGGGACCGTACGTGCTTTCGTTCACGAAGGGCGAGACGGTATACGTGCTCTCGCTGGTGCCCGTAGGCGGCTACGTGAAGATGGCGGGGCAGGACGACCTGCGCCCCGATCTGCCCGAAAACAAAGATCCTCACGACTACCGCAACAAAAAGCCCGGCCAGAAAGCTGCGATCCTTGCCGCCGGCGCGATTTTTAACCTGATCTACGCCATGGTTCTCTTCACGCTGGCCTTCTACCAAGGCGTGGAAATGAAGACGCCGCGGGTGGGCGACGTGGTCCCCGATTCGCCCTTGGCGCAGGCCGAAGCTCTCGCCGAAGGCGACACCTACGTGCCGCGCCCGTTGCAGAAGGGGGATTTGATTCTTTCGGTCAACGGCGAAGCGGTGAAGAGCGACATGGAAGTGCTGCTCGCCGCCGCCGGATCCGGCCCCGGGAACCCCGTCTGGATCACCTACGCGAGGCCCCGTTACGGCGCCGACCAGCCCGAGCGCGATCCGGTTCGAGTGATTACGCGCAACGATGCGCGCTTCGGCGCGGCGACCATCGGCTGGTTCCCTTTCCTGGTCGAGCACCAATACCGCCTGGGCTTCGATGCGCCGATGCGCGTCTCGGTGGCCAGCGACCCGAAGGCGGATTCGCCCGCGGGCAAAGCGGGAATCATGAAGGGCGACGTGCTCGTGTCGGTGGATGGCGAAGCGCTGACCAACGTGCCGCAATTGATGAACAAGATCCGAGCCGCCGAAGGTAAGCCGCAACAGTTCGCCGTCATGCGCGAAGGCGAAACGCTCGATTTGACCATTGCGGCCGAAGAGATCACCGAGGGCGACAAGAAGGTCTACCTGGTCGGCCTTCCTTTGAATGTATGCCATCCGGTGCTCAAGATCGATCCGTCCAGCGAAGCGTACGCGCTGGGCCTGCGCGAGGGGTACTGGCTCCGGGAAGTAAACCCCAACCGTGACGAGACCGCCATTACGCTCGCCTTTTACGATCCGCTCGATCCGGAACGGACCGCGCAGACCATCCGGATCAAAAACGACGGCTCGGGCCCGGAAGACATGGCATTGAGCATCTATCTGGAACAGATGCATGTCGTGAAGGCCGACGGGGTCTTTGAAGCGCTCGGGATGGCCTGGGACGATCTGGTCCGGCACTCCGTCTCGGTCTTCACCATCCTGCGCGGCCTGTTGACGGGCAACGTGAGCCCCAAGTCGCTCTCCAGCGCCGTGGGCATCGGCAAGGCGACCTTCGACGTCTCGATGGACTCGTCTTTCATGAAGTACCTCTGGTTTATCGCGTTTATCTCCGTGAACTTGGGCGTGTTGCAGTTCGTGCCTATCCCGCTGCTGGACGGCTGGCACCTGCTTATGATTCTGGTGGAGAAGCTGAAGGGCGGCCCGGTGGCGCCGCGGATTCAGGAAGGCTTCCAGTACGTGGGGCTCTTCATCATTCTAAGTTTGTTGATTTACGCCACCAAGAACGACTTGATGCGCATCTTCGGTCAGCCGTAACAGGGAGGCCACGATGGCTATTCCGCCGCCTCCCCCTCCGCCACCCCGCGATCCGCCTCCGCCCATCGAACCGCCCGACGACATCGAGCCCTTGGAAGAGGACGACGACGGCGAATCGGCCAACGAGCACGAAATCCGGGACCAGTTCCTGCGCGAGACGGGGCACGTCCAGCAGGAGGTGATCGAGATCGCGGCGCGCGATATCGAACGCGACGCCGAACAGGAAGAGCGCCTGGCGCGCGAGAAGGCGGTCAAACGCGAGTCGTTCTACTCCGACCTGATCTATACGCTCACCCACCTGCGCTACGAAGAAGCCGAAGCGCGCGTGCTGTGGGTGAACCTGCTGACCCACAAAATGGAGATGTCCGACCGCCTGGGGCGCAACGTGGGCATCCGCGTCGCGGCGCTGGACTACTTCAAGAACATCCTGGGCGCGCTCGACGACGTGAAGATCCTCGACGCGAGCCAGTACATCGAGACCGCGCAGCTCGCCGTCACCGACGGCCTGACCGGGGTCTTCAACCACCGCTACTTCCAGGACCGCCTCAGCCGCGACATCGGGCGCGCGCGCGAAGAGAACACGAAACTCTCGCTGCTGATGATCGATATCGATTACTTCAAGCAGTACAACGACATCAACGGGCACATCGCGGGCGACGTGGCGCTGAAGGAAGTCGCCGCAGTGTTGCGCCGCAACCTGAAGCGCAACGATCTGGTCGCGCGCTACGGCGGCGAAGAATTCGCGGTGATCCTGGCCGGGGTGGACCGCGAGCAGGCGCGCGCGGTGGCCGAGCGTATCCGATCGCGCATCGGCGAGATCGATTTCCCCAACGAGCAAGTGCTGCCCGGCAACAACCTGACCATCTCGGTGGGGCTGGCCGAATTCCCCGCCGACGCTCCGGACCGCGGCGACCTGATCGCCGCGGCCGACCGCGCGCTCTACTCCGCCAAGCACGGCGGGCGTAACCGCGTCGAATCCGCCGACGCCGACAAGCGCCGGGAACAGCGCATTCCCATGTCGCTCAAGGTTCGCTACAGCACCGACGAAAACGGCGAGGGCAAAACCATCGAGGCGCACTCCGCCAACCTCTCGCTGGGCGGCATGTGCCTCTTGACCGACGAACAGATCCACGAAGGCCAGGTCCTGCGCCTGGAGCTCGACGGGCTCGACGACGCCCAGCCTCTACTGGCGCGCGTGATGTGGCGTCACCCCACACGCCATGGGCATTTTCAGGTCGGCTTGAAGTTCGTGAATGTGGGCGCGAAGGAACTCGAGCGCATCACGCAGTTCGTGGCCCGCGTGCAGCCCTGAATTAATCGCCAAACAGGTCGTGAAGTTCGGCCAGCAGGCGCCGCAGGCGCGGATAGACCGGCACATCGCCCAGCGCTCCGGCCAAGCGTTCCAGCGTCAGCGTTTCCAAAGCCTGGCCTTCGAAGAACCCCACGATCCGGTCGGCATACGCATGGTGTCTGCCCGTGGCGTCGGGCGGCTCGAAACGCACGTTCTGGAAATAGTGCCGGCCGTCCCGTTCCGCCAACCTGAATCTAAGGGGGTCCAAGTCTTGGGATACAGTCGTGTCTCGCGCCCTGCTCGTCGCCGGAGCAGGCGGAGGGGTTGATGCGCGTTGCGGTTGCGTCGAGAGCGGCACCCGATGGTCCTCGGTCTCGCGAACTCGGCTAATGACCCTCGTGCAGCTATCCTTAATAGTGCGACTGTATACCTAAAAGTATCCACCTGAATTTACAGAGTCAAGCCAGCGGTGCCCGAAAACCTACACTTCGTTGAATATTGGCCGACCAAAGCATTTAGGCGCATGTGCAATGTGGAAAACGAGGCCCAGATACGAATATTGAACCGCGCTTGACTCTGCGCGCCGGGGCCACTAACCAAGCCCCATGAACTCTGCATCGCACTCCGATTCCGGCGCCGCGCGCGTCGTGCGCGTTGAGTTAGGTCCGCGCAGCTACGAAATCCGTATTCAGCCGGGCCTGTTGCTGAAAGTTGGCCAGTTGCTGGCCACGACCGTCAAGGCGCGCCGGGTGCTGGTGGTGACCGATCGTAACATCGGTCCCGTGCACGGGCGCCCGCTTGCCAAGGCGCTGCAAAGCGCCGGGATTTCCGGCGATCTGATCGAGCTTCCGCCCGGCGAAGGCGCGAAGACCTGGGAGGTCTGCAAGTCGCTCTACGACATCTGCTTCGACCAAGGCCTCGACCGCAGTTCGTGCCTCGTCGCGCTGGGCGGCGGCGTGATCGGCGACCTGACGGGCTTCGTCGCGGCCACCTTCATGCGCGGGATCGACTTCGTTCAGGTACCGACCACGCTCCTCGCCATGGTCGACGCAAGCGTGGGCGGGAAGACGGCGATCGACCATCCGCGCTCCAAGAACGGGATCGGTGCGTTTCATCAGCCGCGCGCGGTCTTCATCGACTCGGATGCGCTCAAGACGCTGCCCGACCGCGACCTGAAGTCGGGTCTCGCCGAAGTGATCAAATACGGCGTGATCGAAGACGCCGCGTTCTTCGCCTGGATCGAACAGAACCTCGCGGCGCTTCTGGCCCGCGATCCGGAAGCGTTGAGCTACGCCATCGAACACTCCTGCCGCTCTAAAGCGCGCATCGTGGGCGAGGACGAACGCGAAAGCGAAGGCGGGAACCGCGCGCTCCTGAACTACGGGCATACCTTCGGCCATGCGATCGAGGCCTGCCTGAATTACCAAGGCTACCTGCACGGCGAAGCCGTGGCGATCGGGATGGCTTTGGCCGGAGAACTGGCGCTACGCCGAAAGCTTTGGAAGCCCGAAGAAGCCGAACGCGTCGAGAAGCTGATCCTGCGCGCCGGATTGCCGACCAAGTTGCGCCTGTCCGATCCGGCGCCGGAGTTGCTCCACGCGGCCACTTTCAGCGATAAGAAGACGCGCGGTGGGCAGCTCCGATTCGTACTGCCCACGGCCATCGGGAAGACGGCGGTATTCAAGGACGTGCCCGAGGCCGAGGCGCTCAAGGTCTGGCAGGACGTCCCGCGCGCGTAAGGCACGAAACGCTCCGCGCATTCCACCATTGAGCCCGCCGCCCGCAGGGGCGAGAATAGCCGCATGAGCACCGACGAACGCCGCGCCGAACGGCTGGCGACCTTGAGGCTGGTCCACGCGTCCAACGTGGGCCCCGTCACCTACCGCAAGCTTGTTCGGATTTTCGGTTCGGCCGAGGCGGTGCTGGCCGCGCCCCAGGCGCGTCTGGAGGAAGTGCCGGACCTCGGGCGCAAGACCGCGCAGTCCATCCGGCAAGCGGCCTCAGATGCCTGGGCCGAAGAGGAACTTGCGCGCGCGTCCGTCCGCGGCGTCACGATCCTGACGCTCGACGATCCGGCCTATCCCAAGCCGCTCTTGAATACCTACGATCCCCCGCCGGTCCTGTACGTGTCGGGCGAGTTACGCCCCGAGGACGCGCTCGCCGTGGCGATTGTCGGCACGCGGCATTGTTCGCCCTACGGGCGCAAGCAGGCCGAGCGGTTGGCCGCGGGGCTGGCCCTGGCGGGCTTTACGGTGGTCAGCGGTTTGGCGCGCGGCGTGGACACCAGCGCGCATCAAGGGGCCATGGACGCCGGCGGCGGACGCACGCTCGCGGTCCTGGGCACCGGCGTCGATCACGTGTATCCGCCCGAGAATTCGAAGCTGCACACGCGGATCGCCGGGGGAGGGGGAGCTGTCTTGAGCGAACTGCCGCTGGGCACGCCGCCATCGAGTGAGAATTTTCCGCGCCGCAACCGCGTCATCGCGGGGCTCGCGCTGGGGACCATCGTGATCGAAGGCTCGGCCACCAGCGGCGCGCTGATTACCGCGCGCTACGCGGTGGACATGGACCGCGAAGTCTTTGCGGTGCCGGGGCCGGTTGACAGTCCTAACTCGGCCGGGCCGCACCGCTTGATCAAGCAGGGCGCCAAGCTGATCGAGGATGTCGAGGACGTGCTGGCCGAATTGCGCGAAGTCGCCGCGCCGCTGGTGAAACTACGGCCGCCCGACGAACGCCTGCGTTTGCCCAAGATGGGCAAGGACAAGGAGCCGGCCGCGCCGTTGCTGGAGTCCGTTCCCGATGCGCGCCCCGCTCCCGCCGATTTGCGCGCGATCAATCTGAATCCGCGCGAGCAAGCCCTGTTCGGCATGCTCGATCCCCACGAACCCCGCGGACTCGACCGGCTGATCACCGAAAGCGGGCTCAAGCCCCACGAAGTCCTCGCCACCCTGATGGTGCTGGAAGTGCGCCGGCTGTGCCGCCAGCTTCCCGGTAAGCGTTTTGTGAAGGCGTGACCGACGGGCACTTTATCTCGATTAACCCACGTGCTTAAGTGGGACCTAGTGTATGAGTTCATAGATTCAAAGCTGGACGGGTGTGCGCTCGATTAAGTTAAGCAGACTCAACGATTCCGGAGCTTCGCCCATGCGCATGATCTTGCTCGGCTCCCTGTGGTTAGCACTCCTCGGAAGCGGTTCCGTGTGGGGCTACGGAGTCACGCACAACGGCGGGCTGCGGTCTGTCGAAAGGCTGTCGCCCACCGAACTGGAACTTCGCTTCGGTCCGGCGATTCGCTTGGCCTCCTTGGTGCCGCAGGATTTCTGGCACATCCAGATCGTCAGCGCCACGGACGCCGATTTCCAAAAAGGAATCGGCGCGGCCAAGGTCGAGGTGCTCGGCAGCGAAGAGGACGGTCCGTTTCCCGAAGGCTGGAGCGGTTCGCGCCCGCAGCGCCATCGCCTGAAGGTGTCGCTGCCGGCCGATAAGCCCATGAAAGACGGGCAGCGCTATTGGCTGCGCGTCAATTCGTCGGGCATCGCCGCGCACAACAAACGCGCGAAGTACGTGGTGGAGAAGGGCGCGGTGAAGCCGGAAGACCTCGATCCGCGCTACGGCCTGCGCGAGCTCTACGCGCTTTCGAGCACCGGGCTGCATATCGTCATGGGCTCGGGTCTGGACGAGAAGAAGCTCGCCGATCCGGCGCACATCAAAGTGACTTCGGACGGCGACGACGACTTCAAAGCCGGCCGCTCGCCCGCTCGGATTTCCCGCCGCAGCAATCTGGATTACTACATCCCCGACGGCTGGCCGTGGCGGTTCGCACAGCGGCACGAGTTATTCCTGCTCTTCGATAAGCCCTTTAAGCAGGGCCAGCGCTACGAACTGGAATTGAATGCCAAGCCCGGTGCGCCGCTGACGTGCGGCATCTCCAAGCAGTCGTTCGTCTTCGACGACCGCGCGCTTCTGAATCTGTCCATCAAGGTGAACCAGATCGGTTATCTGCCCGACGCCAAGGAAAAGTACGCGTACCTGGGCATGTGGATGGGCGAGCAGAATGCGTACGATTTCGGTCCCGAGGCGGCCACGTTCGAAGTTCGCGACGCGCAGAGCCACGCGGTGGTGCTGCAAGGGAAGCCCGCGCTGCGGCGCAAAGCGACGTACGCGCTGGCAAACGGAACGCTTTCGCCCGATCCCAAGCAGACGCCGGGACCGGAGACGGTCTACAAGAACGATCTGAGCTACGAACACGTCTGGCAGCTCGATCTCTCGCCGCTCAAGGATTCGGGCGCGTATTACGTGGCGATTCCGGGGCTGGGCCGGTCGTTCGAGTTCCGCGTCGCGCGCGACGTGTACTTGGAGCCGTTCAAGATTGCCATGAGCGGGATTTACCATCAGCGCAGCGGAATCGATATCAAAGCGCCGTTCAGTGTGCACTACCAGCCCGCGGGACACCGCAATTCCACCGAGTACAGCACGCAGCGCAAGAAGGAGTTCGCCGACGAGAAGTTCGCCACCGACGGCAAGAAACACGACCTTTGGGGCGGGCATCACGACGCCGGAGACTGGGATCCGCGCAGCCACCTCGACGTGGCCGAGATGCTCTTCCTGCTCTACGACCTGAACCCCACCGCATTCACCGACGGTCAGTTGAACATCCCCGAGAACGCCAACGGTTTTCCGGACCTGCTCGACGAAGCGCATTGGGCGCTGGACCTCTGGACGCGCCTGCAGGACGAAGACGGCGGCGTGCATCACGGGATTGAAGCCACCAAGGACCCGCTGCCCGGCGATACGCCCGCCAACGACCGGCTGCGCGAATTCGCTTACGCGAAAGACAGCACCGCCAGCTACTACTTTGCGGCGATGGCCGCGCACGCCGCGGTGCTTTGGAAGCGCAACGGCAAAGCCGCCGAATCCGAGGCCTTCCTGCAGCGCGCATTGAAAGCCTGGACGTGGGCGCAGGCGCATCCCGAAACGGAAGCGCCGCGCCAACCCGGCGAGCGCGATCGCCTCGTGCACGCCGCCGCGGCGCTTTTCCGAGCCACCGGCGAAGCGCGCTTCGACGAAGCTTTTCGAAAACAAGTGATTACTTCGGAGCATCCGGCCGCGCCGCCGTTCGAATACCGCAAGCACGATCACCTGGCCGGTATGCAGCAGTACCTTGAAGCCGATAAGGGCGACGCGGAACTGAAGAAAAAGATTCGCGCTTCGATGGAAGGTCTGGCCGGTTACTGGAAAACTTGCGCCGAGACGACCACCTATCGCTACATGCGCAGTCCCCATGCCCCCAACAGTTGGGGCACCGGCGGCTTGCCGATCTGGACGTACTTCCCGGCCGTCGCCGCGCACGCCAGCGAAAGCGCGGAACTCAAGACGGGCCTGACCTCCTGGATCCTCTTCACCAACGACTTCTCGCTGGGCTGCCATCCGATGAATCTGGTTTTCACGGCAGGCATCGGCAAACGCTACGTTCACCACGCCTTCAGCCACCTGGACATCAACAGCCCTGAAGGCGTGGTCGCGGGCTTGCAGTGCGAGGGCCCCAGCCGCGGCAAGCCAGCGGGTTCGCCGGGCGGCAAGAGCATGGGCGACTGGCCCGCGATGAGCTTCTATCCGCACGGGCCGTGGCCGGAACTGTACTGTTTCTCCGAAGAGGCTTCGCCCGGCATGGCGGAGGGTGTGGTGATCAATCAGGCGCGCACGGCGCTGGCCTACGGATTGTTTCTGCCGCCGGCCAAGTGAGGCCGGGTCAGCGCGGCAGGTTGCGTAAGCGTTCGGCGGCGGCTTGCAGCGTCTCCATGCGCTTGGCGAAGTTGAATCGGATCAGCGGCTTTCCTTCGGGCGAGTCGGGCCGGTAGAAGCTCGATCCGGGCACCGCCGCCACGCCGATGTTCTCCACCAGGTAGCGCGCGAATTTCACGTCGTCGCCGGTGATGCCTGCGCCGGTGGGGTACTGCGTCATCACGTAATACGCGCCCTGCGGTGCGAAGCACCGAAAACCGGCGTCTTCCAGCATGCGCAGGCAGAACGCGCGCCGCTCGACGTAGCCCGCGAGCATCTTCGCGTAGTACGCGTCTTCGAACGCCAGCGCCACCGCCGCGCCTTCTTGCAGGGGCGCGGGCGCCCCCACGGTCAGGAAATCGTGCACCTTGCGGATAGCGTCGGTGAGCGCCGGAGGCGCGATGCACCAGCCGATGCGCCAGCCCGTGGCGCTGTAGCTTTTGCTCAACCCGCTGATCGCGATGGTGCGCTCCCGCAAACCAGGCAGCGAAGCCGGGTACACGTGCGTGCGCCCCTCGTAAAGAATGTGCTCGTAGATCTCATCCGTGTAAATCAGCGCGTCGTGTTCCTGAACCAGCTTGCCGATGCACTCCAGTTCGGCGCGCGTGAAGACCTTGCCGGTCGGATTGTGCGGCGTATTGATCACGATGCCTTTGGTTTTCGGACCGAACGCGGCCTTCAGTTCGTCCGGATCGAAGCTCCAGTCCGGCGGGCGCAGCTTCACGTACTTTGGCACGGCGCCGGAGAGGATGCAGTCGGGCCCGTAGTTCTCGTAAAAGGGCTCGAAGACGATCACTTCGTCGCCGGGATTCGCGGTGGCGAGCACCGCCGAGATCATCGCTTCGGTGCTGCCGCAGGTGACGACGATTTCGCGTTCCGGATCGGGCCGGTAGCCGGCGAAGCGTTCGGTCTTGGCGGCGATGGCCTCGCGCAGTGGCTTGGCGCCCCAGGTGATCGCGTACTGGTTGATCTCGCGGTCGATCGCATCCTTCGCGGCCTGTTTCATCGCGGCCGGCGCGGGGAAATCGGGGAAGCCTTGCGCCAGGTTCACGCCCCCGTGCTTGGCGCACAGCCGGCTCATCTCGCGGATCACCGACTCGGTAAAGCGTTCCGCCTTCGCGGAAACATGGTTCTTCATGGAGCTTCCTTGGGGGGCGTTTCCGCGGGGCGGTCCCACGGCGGCCGGCGATTCAGCACATCTTCGTAAAAGGTGGCGCGCTGCATTTGGTGGAAGGAAAGCTGTTGCAGGAATTGCGCCACGCGTTCGGCCACGGCCTGCTGCTTCAGCACGGGCTCGAAATCGGCAAAGGTTTTCATCTCCACCAGCTTGGCGATGTGAAACCCGAAATCGGTCTCGAAGATCGCGGAGCGCGCGCCGGGGGCTTCGAGGGCGTAGCAGGCATCGGCGAAGGCGGGAACCAGCGGCGCCTGCGCGTCGCGCTTGCCGAAGTAACCCAGATCGCCGCCCTTGGATTTGGACGGGCAGTCGCTGTACGCTTTGGCCACCTCGGCGAAATCCGCGCCGCCGTTCAGTTTGGCCAGCGCCTCTTCCGCGCGGGTTCGCGCTTCGGCCGGCGAGCGCGTGACGCCTTCCCGCGCCGCCGCCACGCTTCCGCGGTGCATGATCAGGATGTGCGAACAGCGCCTCAGCGGCAGGCGGTCCTTGGCCGCCGCAAAGAGCTCCTGAAGCTCTTCTCCGGTTACGTGCTCCGCCAAGCGCATTTCCATCGCTACCTGCGCCGCGAGCAGCGCACGGTGCTCTTCGGCGCTTTTCCCCATCGAGCGAAGGTAATCGTCGTAACTCCGGCCGCTGCGCGCGAGGCCGTCGCGGATGTTCTTCAGGCGCTCTTCGACTTTGCCTTCATCCGCCCGCACTTCGTTTTTTCGTACGTATCGCAGCAACAGTTGCTGCTCCAGTTCGCGCTCGCTCGCGTGCCGGCGAAACTTGATCCGCTCGGCATCGGGCGGCGTCTGCGGCGGTTCCTGCGCCTGCAACTCGCGCCACCACTGCTGCTCCAGCGCCCAAACGGTCTCGGCGGGCACTTTGAGGTCTTCCAGTTCGGCCATCAACTCCACGGGCTGCGGTTCGCCGGCGTGCGCGCACGCGGCCGCGAGAACGCACGCGAGCAGAAGCCACGGTATCGGGTTCAAGCGCATCATGGCGTGCTCGCTGGAGCGGGGGTCGCGGCCGATTCGGTGCGCTTGGCGTCCTCGACGGCGCGCGCGCGTTGATACTCCTCGAACGCATCGTACGGCTTGCAGAACGTGCAGCGGATCTTGCCTTGGCGCTCCGCCGCCGCGGGATTGGCAAACCCCAGTTGATCCTTCTCCGCGATATCTTTCGCGTAGGGGCAGGTGCAGAAGTGGTACACCGACGTCTGCTTGCCCGAGAGGATCAACGCCTGCGCCGGAGGAGCCGCATCGGCGGCCGGTATGGCGGCTCGCTTCGAACGGCTGCACGCCGCGAGACCGGCGAGCAACCCCGCGGCGAGGCACACCGACGCCAGAAGATGAATGCGGGACCGCTTCACGGGCGGGTTCGGGCCTCCTTACGCTTACTAACGTAGTTTCGGGAACGCTTTTCCGCAAGGCGGAGCGCCTTCGGTTGCCGTGCCGCTCGTGCGGCGGTACCTTGCCCGCATGCAAGCCCCGCTTTCGCCCGACGAGCAAGCCCGCTTGCGCCGGCTCGATGCCGGCGCCGTTTGGCACCCGTTCACCCAGATGCAGACCTACCTGGACGACGATCCGGCTCCGCCGCTGATCGTCGGGGCCGAAGGCAACTGGCTGATCGCAATGGACGGTTCGCGCTACCTGGACGCCAACTGCGGCTACTGGTGCTTGGCCCTTGGCGCTCGGCCGCACGCCGTCGAAGCGGCCGTCGCCGCGCAGCTTCAGCGTTTTTCGCATTCCACCCTCCTGGGGCTGGGCCACCAGCCCGCTGCCGAACTGGCCGGGAAGCTCACGGCGTTGGCCGGCGAGCCGCTCAATCACGCGTTTTTCGCAGACTCCGGTAGCGAGGCCGTCGAGGCCGCTCTGAAACTCGCCTACCAGTACCACGTGCATCGCGGCGAACCCCAGCGCCATCGCTTTCTGGCGTTGGGCGAGGCCTACCACGGCGACACGCTGGGCGCGGTCTCTGTGGGCGGCGTGGAACTCTTCCACGCCACTTTTAAACCGCTGCTCTTTCCCGTGGAGCGCGTGCCCGCTCCGTATTGTTATCGTTGCCCGTGGTCGCGCCATCCGGACACCTGCGCGCTGGAATGCGCGCAAACGATCGAACAAATCATTGCGGAGCGCGCGCCCGAGTTGGCGGCGTTGGTGATCGAACCGTTTATTTTGGGCCCCGGCGGCGTCATCCCTCAGCCCAAGGACTACTTGCGCCGCGCCGTCGTGGCCGCGCGCGCGCATGGAGTACCGGTGATCTTCGACGAGGTCGCCGTCGGCATGGGCCGGCTGGGGCGGCTCTTCGCGTTCGAAGAACTGGACCTGAAGCCAGATCTCGTCTGTCTGGCGAAAGGACTGACGGCGGGCGTCCTGCCGCTCTCGGCGGTCCTGGCCGGCGAATCGTTTTACCGCACGTTCTTGGGCGCTTTCGGCGAGCGCAAGACCTTCTTCCACGGGCACACCTTTACGGGCTCGGCCCTGGGCTGTGCGGCGGCGCTGGCGGCGCTGGATATCCTGGCCGCGCCGGATTTTCTCCCGCATATCCGCCGCGAGACGATTCCGGCCTTCTGGCGCATGCTGGACGGGCTGCGCGAGCGCCCGATGGTCGGCGAAGTGCGGGGGATGGGCCTGATGGCGGGGTTGGAGTTGGTCGCCGACCGCGCGACACGCCGAGCCTTCCCGTGGGAGCGCCGCACCGGGCATCGCGTGGTCGTGGCGGCGCGCAAGCGCGGCGTGAACCTGCGCACCATCGGCGACCTGGTGCTGGCCGTTCCTCCGCTCACGATTAGTGCATCGGAAATCGAGTTGCTGGGCCGCGTGCTGGGCGAGAGCCTGGAAGAAGCCGCCGCCCAATAAAAAACCCCGCCTAGGGGCGGGGCTTGGAGGTTATTCGAAACGCCAGCCTGCGGATTACTCGGCCTTGGCTTCGGCTTCAGCAGGCTTCGCAGCCAATGCGCGCTGGCGGTACAGTTCCTTCTTCAGCTTGCGCTGCGCGCGCTTGAGGTGCTTCTGCGCGGTGCGGTACTTCGGATCGTACTTGTTGAACTTGCCGTCCTTGGTCGCGCCGGTGCGCGCCTTGGCGGCCTTATCGGTCCACTCTTTGACTTCGTCGGCGATCGGCTTGGCGGTCGGGACTTCTTCAACCTTCGGCAGCACGATCTTTTTCTTTTCCTTCGGCATGCTTCGGCCCAGCTCCTTCGGTCACTCGGTTAAAGGTTCAGCACAAGCGACGCATTATCTACGGATTACAGGGGTGTCAACTCGTTTTGGCATCGACGTTTACCGGCGATACAGCGTGCTGGTTCCAGTACGCACCAGGCGCACCGTGGTCTGAGCCGTATGCCCGCCGACGGTCTGGCGTACGAAGAGGTCCACGCTGAACGGATCGGCAGCGGGGTTGGTCACGGGGTCGATGCCCAAGTCGCCGTCGGCGAGCCAGTGGGTCATCAGGCGGGCCGTCCATTTGGTCAGGTTGTATTGGGCACTGGAAATACCGTCGAGCGGAATAGCCGCGCCGCCGGGCGTTTTGGTAGGACGCTTGTACGTGAAGGCCGTGCCGGAATTCGCGAATACCGCACCGCCCACCGAGCCGTCGCCCACCGTCTCCACGAAGGTGCCGAGGATCAGTTCCACGCCGTTCGCACTGGGATTGAAGCTCGTACCGTTGGGCGGGCGATGCAGAACGTCGAGCCGCAGTCGTTGTTGCAAGCCCAGCGTTTTGTGCGTGCGCTGCTGAAGCTGCGCTTTCGAGACGACGAAAAGCCCTTCGGGCAGGTCCGAGCCGATCTTGCCGTAGCTGAACTGGCCGGTTCCGGTCGAATCGATCTTGGCCAGTTTGTACAACGTCGTGACCGCGGCGGTCGTTTGCCACGCGCCGATCTCGAAGCCCACCACCACATCCACCGCATCGTTGGGGTGGGGGATCAGGTTGTCGGCGCCTTGCGGAGCCAGCGCGTCATCCAGGTCCAGTGCCTTCCCGGTGAGCGTGAATTTGCCGGTGGCGAGCGTCAGGGTAAAGCGCGCGCTGGCCGGAGCGTCCAGAAAATCCCAAACCACGGTCTTACCGTTGTTCGAGGCCGGCGTCCCGAAATCGAACTCCGCGCCCTGCAGCGAAAAGGTCAGGCTCGCGCCCGCAAAACTCGTCACGTTCACGCCCGCTGCTTCCATATCCGCGAAGTTCAGGAGGCCTTGCGCCAGGAGCGTATCGACGTTCTCGCCCAAGCCCTTGGCGCGCTTGGAAAAGAGCAACTGGTAGCGCAGCTTGGAGAGTCCCAGCGGCAGGCGTCCGGTGGTGTCCTGCGCTTCGAAATTCTGATAACTGAGTTGCGCGTAGCCGGCGGCGTCAAAAGTGCCGGGATCGGGCTCGCCGCCGGTCGCGGTCACGTCGAGCCCCAGCGCGTTGAAGATCAGAAGATCGCCGGGGCTGGCCGGCGGCGCGGGATTGCCGCCATCGAGGTCGATTTCCGTCGTGGTCGAAAGCCCGGCGGTGACCGTGTCGTCGCCGGGGCCGGTGGCCAGGTCCACAGTGGACAGCGGGACCGTACCGCCGAAGCCGAGCGATAAATCGGGACCGAGCGTAACCGTATCCACGCTCAATCCGTTGCCGGCCGTTAAGTCCAACGTCAGCGACCCGACTTCCGTGAAGGAAAGCGCCGCGAAGTTTACACCGCCGTCGGAACCGCTGATCCGTCCCCATCCGGCTTGCGGATTGGCGAGCGTCATCGTGGTGGAGCCGTTGGGCGGATCGAAGGTGAGCGACTGCATGTCTGTGACAAGCAAAGGCAGTTCTACGCTGCTGAAATCAATAGACCGCTGCGTAAAGCTCAGCGTTCCCGAGCCGGTGGTGCTCGCATCAGTCACGTACGTGGGCGCCACGACTCCGTCGCCCAGCACCTCCAGCGTATCGCCTGCGCCGCCGTTGGGACCGCCGGCGTAATCGATGGCTCCCATCAGGGGGATGGGGTTGCTTCCGCCGCTCCAATCGATGCGCAGAAGGTCATTTCCCGCACCCAGGTCCACTTCGATATCATCGACCATGGTATAGTCGGTGAAAAAGGTCCAGAGCGTGTCGTTGAAATCGATTTTGAGCGCGATTCCGGACTGCGTGATGACGACCGTGTCGTCGTCCCCCGCATCGTCTCCAACGCTGACCAAGTCCTGAGCGGGGTCGTAGCGCACGGGCGGCGGATCGCTGAGCGTAACGAGGAGCTCGTAGAATCCGGTGTCGGTGCTGAAATCCTTCACCACGATGTAATAGGTGCCGTCGGCGGGAATGATTCGGTTCGCCAACAACGAATCGGTTCCGTAATAGGTAGCACCGGTTTCAATCGTGGCATAGTCGTAACGAATGTCGTCAATGCTCGCAATTTCAGTCGTGCCGTCCGTATCGAGCAATTGTACGAAGCAGTCGATGGGGTCATTGTAGGAAGCCAAGGATTGAGAAAGCTGATCGCTGATGGCATTGATTAAAATCAGTTGTCCGGCGCGTGCGGTAAAGCGGTAGTAATCCAGTTCGCCGCTGCTCGCGATCTCGCCCAATACGTTGACGGCACGCGTACCCGTCAAGGCCGACGGCGGATCGTCGCCGTCCAGCCCCAAGTCTTGGGCCGTACCCGCGGCGCCGTGCGCGCCGGCGGTCTCGTTGAGGCTGGCCGGCGTGCTGGCGGTCAATCCGCTGGCGTACGCCAGCTTGGCTCGCGAAAGAGAGCTGAACGTGCGGACCGCCTCACGCGCGGCTTCGCCCAAGCCGGTGCTCGCTGTGGCCATGAAATGAACATTCTGAACTTCACCCGTATCGTCGGGATCCACGATCCGCGGGTCGCCGTACGGATCGTAATGTTGCAAGCCGAGGTTATGCCCCAATTCATGCGCCGCGGTGCTTGAAAGCCCGCGCGTAAGCTCCGCAAGTTGCAAGGCCCGGCTCGTGCCGCCGCTGAACTCGTTCAGGATAAAGACAAACTCTTCGGGGAAGATGTAGCCCAAGTCCGTGCCGCTTTGGTTGCGAAAATCGGGGAAGCCCATCGCGATGCCCAGCGTGCCCGCGCCGGTGGGAAGGACGGTCGTGCGCGGCGT
This sequence comes from Planctomycetota bacterium, assembly GCA_015075375.1. Taxonomy (GTDB): domain Bacteria; phylum Planctomycetota; class SZUA-567; order H5-PLA8; family H5-PLA8; genus H5-PLA8. Next base: position 692,421 of record JABTUM010000002.1, read on the forward strand.
TCCGAAATCGAGCGTCTCGAAATCGCCCACGGGTAAATCCTGTGTAAACGTAACCGTGTAAGCCGCGTAGGCTTCTTCGAGCTGGCTCTCCACATCGTCCTGAATCTGGGTGCGCTCGGCGGGGCTGAAATCGTCCACGCCCGCGCCGTCGGCCAATTCGGTCAATCGCGCCGCGAAACTGGTGAACTCGAGGTACACGGTGATCGGGCTGCCGGGCGCCGCTCGTTTGCCCACGCCGCGCGAGCCCGCCAGTGGCTTGGGCTTGCGCTGCCCCATGGGATCGACCGAGTAGACGCGCGTACTGTCGCCCGCGCCATGCAGACAATGCCAGCAGCCGTGCGGATGTTCCGCAAACGCCTGCCGCAGCGTACGTGCGCGCGCGACCGTCTCACTGGCCTGGGAGGCCGCAAGCGCGCCGCCCCAAACCAGCAGACAACCCAGGATCGCGAAAGCTGTCCTTCGAGGTCCCATGCCGACCGAGCTTCCCGGGCGATGCGCGTCGAACCTCGCGCCGAAGCCTGAAAGGGAGGAGTACAACCGGACTTACTTTAGCTCAATAGGCCGCGTGGAACAATCCGAAGCGGACCTGAAATTGACGCACCAGTGCGGTATGAACGCGGAATACCTGCTCAATGGCTGTACATTCTGCTTTCAGGAGAAGGTTTGCGGAGGATCTGCGCGTGCGAATGACGATCGCCTGGGTGTTGCTGGCGCTGGGAATTTTGGTCTTCAGCGGTTGCGGTTCGGCGACGCCTGCTCCAACGCCCGCCACGCCGCCACCCGCGGGCAAGAGCGCCGAAAAAACCGCGGACGGTCCGCGCGTGGATTTGAAACCGGTCTTGGCGGAAGGATTGATCGACGCGAAGGGGCAGAGCGTCTCGGCCGATGCGTACCAAGGCAAGTTGATCGGGCTGTACTTTTCAGCTCACTGGTGCCCCCCATGCAAAGTCTTCACGCCCAAGCTCGTCGCCTTGCGTGACGCGCACGCCGACCGGTTCGAGGTGTTGTTCGTAAGCGCCGACAACGGCGCGGAAGAGATGGCCGGGTACATGCAAGAAGCGCAGATGAAATGGCCCGCCGTGAAGTTCGACGCTCCCGCGCGGATGAAGATCGCAGCCGATCTGGGCATCGAGTCGATTCCCACGCTGATCGTGCTCAAGCCGGACGGGCAGATCATCACCCGTGAGGGATACGACGAACTGGATCGCCAGGGCGCCGACGCGCTGGCGGCGTGGCAGTCGGCGGCCGGAAAGTAGAGCTCGTCTTTTAGCGCTCGGTTACGTTCTCCGCCCACCGGTTCGTCATCCCGCTCGACTGATGCGTCTTGCGCAGCTTGTGAAAGACCGCTGGCTCCGTGACGACTTCGTTCGGCCGAGCCTGGCTGCGGACGAGGAAATCGGCTTCCGGCGGATAGCAGGCGATCGGGACGCCGTTTTTGCCATCGGCCACATCCTCGTTCGGCAGGCGCGTGATCTTCGCGTTCGTCGGCAACGCGGCGCTCTGGTAGCGCAGGTCCATGCTCCAGCGGACGCGATTCGTCTTGTTCTCGAAGCTCGCGTGCGGCGTGCGGTTGTGCAGCAGCAACACGCCGCCTTTGCGCACGGGTACGCACTTCGGCTGTCCGTCGGGCAGATTCTCGTCGACGATGATCAGATACGGCTTGTTGGTGCGTCGATGGTGCGGCACCACCTCGCCGCGGTGCGCCTTGGGGAGCACCCACAGGCAGCCGTTTTCCTCGTTCGCATCCACCAGCGGCAGCCAGACGGTCAGGACCGTGGCCTTATCGCAATAGGGCTCCATGTAGCCGCTGTCCTGGTGCCACGGCACGGCGCCGTACTCGTGCTGCGGAATCTTGGGGCGCAGCCGGTAGACGCTGCTGGCGATGATTTCCGGTCCGCAGAATTGTTCGGCCACATCCAGCAGTCGCGGATGCGTGATCAGGTGGAAGAAGGCCGGCCCGGCCAGCGTGCCGTTCCAGATCGAACGCGCGACTTCCGGAGTCTCGAGGCTGATTGCCGCCAGCCGGCGCTCGAAATCCAGTTCCGCGTAATCGCGGCTCAACTTGCCTTCCGCCACCAGTTCGCGGGAGCGACGATCCACCTCCGCGGCGACTTCGTCGATCACTGGCTGCAAGTCGGACGCGCTGAAGACGTCGTCGACAACCACGTAGCCTTCCTCTTTGAACTGAGTCATTTGGGCGGCGGTAAGCAACGAGCAGGCGGCGCTGGACATGCGATTCTCCGGTGGTCTATTTTCCTGCTCCGGCCCGCCGGTGGGGAGGCGGGCTTGGAGCGCTTGGTTACGGCGGTTCTCGGCTCCTCTTCGTTCCAGCCAGATAGGCTCATTTTCCCCTGTGCAGCCCCCGGTTCGCAATAGCCCTCGCTCACCATAAGTGGTATAAATTCACCATGAGTTGGGAAGCCGTCCGCTTTGACATGCCCCTCGCCGAGCCCCCCCGGCTGCGCACCATCGCCGTCGCCGGCCACCCGGAGGGCCTATGGCCGTACAAACTCAACTTCTGGTGCCTGCACCTCTTTGCGACGCCGGGCGACCTGAGCATCGACGGCGTGGAATTCCCCATCCGGCCCGGTTGCGCCAGCATCACGCCGCGGCAGGGCCAGCTCGTGTACCGCTTCGACGTCCGCCCGCGCTACGTCTATGCACACTACGATCTACCGGCCGAAGGTTCCCGCACTCCGCTCACGCCCGTCCTGGCCATGCATGACTTGGGCGGCGACTTTTCCGCCTATTGGAGCGCCATGGAGGAAGCCGTCGGCGCGTTTTCGACCCAGCGCCGACGCGCCGAAGCGCGCTTGTGGGAACTGTTGTGGAAGCTATCGGAGCGCCGCGCGCCGGCCGAAGCAGGTGGGCCAAGCGCCGAGGGGCATCCGGCCATGCGCCGCGCGCGCGAGCACATCGAGCGAAACCTGCACCAACCGTTGAGTGTCGCGAACCTGGCGGCGCGCGTGGGGCTGAGCCACAACCACTTGACGCGGCTCTTTCGCGAACAGACCGGGGAAACCGTGGTGAGTTACATTCGTGCGCGGCGCCTGGAGCGCGCGCGCCACCTGCTCCTGCATACTTCGCAGCCGATCAAAGCCATCGCCGCCGAAGTGGGCCTGCCTGACCTGCATCAGTTCAATAAAGTCGTCCGCGCCGCGCTGGGCGCAAGCCCTCGGGCGTTACGGGCCGTGAAGCCCGATTGAACCGCGGAGACGCGGAGAAGGGCAAGGCTGATTATCGAGAAGACCTTAAAATCGGTCTATGCTTTACATTCAACTGTGTCGGGTTTAGGGGCGAGTCGACTCGCCAAGAACCCAACCAACATCGATAAGTTGCCACCAACGAATATCGAAATCAGGACAGCCGTAAAAGCGATGGCAAGAAAGGAATTACCAAACACTCTTACAAAGAGTAGGCCTAGGTACGCTGGGGTAGAAATTAGCATGAAAAACCCGAAACATGCGAAGGGCTGAAGTAGGGTTAGGAAAATTCCGCGCTGCCACAGTTGAGGAAACTGTGCTCGATTCGCCCATTGAATGCCAAAACACCAGTAGATGCCGATACTCGCCCCTGTGCCCACCAATACACCCGGCTCCCTAGTGCAATACAACAGGATGGAAAACACATAGGAAGATACAATGAGCAGTGCGACAAAGTCGCTCCGCCCGTACTGAAATGAAGGTTTGCCTTGGGTTTCCGCTCTCAATACGTGGCGAAAGGACCAATGAGCCAAAAGAATGGAAATAGGAAACGCAAAAGCAACAATTAGAGTCAACGCTGTTTGGTCTGGCATGTAGGGAAGCCTACACTGGCCGATCTGTTTTGCATCCGGAATCTATGCGGTTCGTTAACCAAGCAAGGCCAGGAGCCTATCGCTTTCCTGGCCTTGCCAAAAACCTGCCGTTCACTGCGTGCTCTGCGCCTCCGCGGTGAAAAAGGACTACGCCATCCGCCCCGCATCGTACCTTCGCGTGCCGCAGACCATCAGTCCGCGCTGGTTCTCCTTCTTGACCGCGTCCCTCTTCTTCTCGGCTTCGGCCCGATTATCGGTCGTCGTGGCGCTGACCACCACGTAGTCGTCGGCCGCGCGATAGCGATGAATGAAGACCGGCCGGGCGCTCGTGCTGTGGTTTTCTTTGCTCCCGTGAATCGTTTTCACGTGGAAGAAGATCGCGTCGCCGGCTTTTCCGCAGACCGGCAAGGCGCGCTCCCAAGGCCATTCCTCGTGTTCCAGCCCCAGGTGTGAGAACGTATCGACATGCTTCAGCACGCCCAGCTTGTGGCTGCCGGGAACGACATGCAGCGCGCCGTTCTCGAGGTTTGTGTCGACGACGTAGCCCAGCATCGCCAACGGCCCTTCGTAGCGGTGTTCGAAGTAAGCCGCGTCCTGGTGCAGGTGCTTGGGGTGTCCGCCGACGGGCTCTTTGTAGAGGCACTGCCCGTTGATGAAGAGTTCCACGTTCTCGCCCAGCACCGCGCGCGCCAGGTCGACCGTCTTGGGGTCAAAGGCGCTGCGGAAGAAGGTCGCGCTGGTGTAGTAGTTGAAGCCCAGCACCATGATCTGCTGCTGGCGCTTGAAGTGGGCCGGGGCGGGGAGGAAGAGCGTCCCGTTGGGCGTTGTCCAGCCCTCGGTGATCTTCTTCGCTTCGCCCAACAGTGCGATCGATTCCTGCGCGCAGGCTTCGATCTCTTCGCGCAACTTCGCCACGTACGGCTTCATCAGTCCGCGCACCACCAGCGCGCCGTATTCGGCGTAGATCTTCGCCGCGCGTGCGGGGTCCAGATCCTCGGCATGAATTTCGATCTGTTCCACCGAGACCTGCGGCAAATCCAAGGCAACGCTCATGAGCGGGCTCCTTTGAAGGTTCGACGTCCGATTCGCATCGCTTCGGGCACGACGCCGCCTCCGGGTTGCCGAAGGGCGCCCGTCTGTCGGCTGCTTCGATGTCCTTGAAGCCCGGCCCGTACGCGGCTTGGCGACTCCGACCGCGCAGGCTCGATGCGTTTTCGATCCGTGGAAACTCTACAACTCCAAGCCCGTTCGAACCATGGATGCGGTATAGGGAGTGGATGGATTTTTGCAGCCCTGGGAGCCTGCCGCTGAAAAAGAACACGGCGCCAAGCCTGCGCTTGGCGCCGTGAGGTTACTCGTGCTTCGTTTCAGCGCTTACTTCTGCTCTGCGTTCTCGCCGCCCAGGCGCGGGCCGAACGTGGCCAGTACCGCCGCGAATGCCGCCACCGGCGGGGCGACGACTTCCAGCGAAGGCAGCGGGCTGCGGCTGGTCATCACCACGCCCTTTTCGCTTGCTTCGACCACGGCCAGCGCCGGGAAAAGGTGCTTCGTGACCGCTTCGGGCGCGGGGAGCAGGTTCAGATCCAGCCCCAAGCCCTTGAGCATCGCGGACGGTGCGATGAACTTCAGCGCCGTGGCGCCCACGTTAAACGCGCCCGCGTACCACTGGCCCCAATCGACGTAGACGAACAGGCTGCCCAGCGAGCCGCCCGTGCCTTTGAGCGCCTCCTGGAAGCGCGCCGTGCCGGCCAACCCGGGGTCCTTCAGGTTCTTGAGCGCGGCCTTGAGGATCAACATGTCCATCGCGACGACCAGACGGTCGGCGGTCATGACGTATTTGGCTTCGGTGCCCGTTCCGCCTTGGGCGGCACGGACGTAGCGGACCTTGCGCCCTTCGTAGTCCACTTCCTGCAGCGCGACCTGGACGCCGCCTTCGGCGTTGCGCGCGGCCACCGAGCGCTGCAAGACCTGCACCAGCAGTTCTTCGGACTTGGCCGCGTCCTTTACCGAAAGGCTGACCACCAGCGTATTCCCCGCGCCCAGCGTGGGGCTTTCGGGATCCTGGTAGCTGGCGACGACCAGTTCGTTCCCGTACGCCTCGGCCATCTCCTTACTCAGATCGCGACCGTCGGCTTTAGCCTGTTCCCAGACCTTGTTCATCCGTTCGCGCGCCTGCGCGTCGCCGCCGCCCATCGTGTTGCGCAGCAGGCGGCTGAGGTATTCGGGCTTCGCCTTCAGCCCGATCGCGAACGGCGCGTGCGGCGGGCAGATCTTCAGCGACTCCGGCGAGAGCGGCTGCGCGTCGAGCGCCGCGAGCAGCCCCGCGCGTCCGTCCTTGCTCATGAACGCCGCGCGTGACGCGAAGGCCGGCCCGTCCAGGCGCATCGACCACGCTACCGCGTGCAAATCCTCGACGCCCAGGAAATCGAGCGTCTGCTTCAGGCGTCCGTTCTCTAAATCTTTCTGCGCGCCGACCATCTCGCGCAGCGCCGCGACATCCAGATACGCGCCCATGGGTTCGGCGCCGGTCAGTCCGCAGCCCTTGAACGCCGGAGCGGCCGACAGCTTGTTTTGCAACAGCCCGCCGATTCCGTCGACGATCTGTTTGCACAGGTCCGAGTCGGTCGTGAAGATCAGGTGCTTGCCGTATTCGGTGATCGTGAAGCTGTAGTGCTCGGTCGGTACCACCAGGAGCTTTGCCGTCTGGTAGTCCTGCTGCTGCACGACCTTGAAGAGCAGTTTGTCCTGCAGGATCTGGGCCAGCGTCAGGATGTTCCCGACGTTCTGGCTGCGCATGATCAACGCCGTGGCCGGCGGTTTGACGGCGCCTTGCGCATCCTTCGCGCCGCGGCAGACGGCCACGGTCACCGGGCCGGGTGCGACATCGTGCAGCCAGTTCATGATCGTGGCGACGACTTGGGATACATCGTTTCCCCCAGCCGGAACCGGGTCGGCCGGCGCCGCGGCCGGGTCGGCCATCATCTCGCGCAGCTTTGCGAGCGGGCCGGCCAGGAACGCCTGCACCTCGGGCTCCCCGCAGATTTTGGATACGCTGGTCTGATTCCAGTCGTTCGCCCACTGGCTCCAGGTGCCAAATCGCACCATCAGCACCGTGCTGTCGGGGAGCATCTCCCCGGCACTGGGCGGCGCATCTTCCGCCGCTCGAACCATCGATACCGCGCAGGCCGCCAGGAGCAAACCTGCCGCGAAGCTGCGGGCGCCAAACGGACGCTTATAGGAAATCGCCAAGGAACATCCTCCATCTTGGGTAAACCGACCGGGTCAGGATACGCTTTTCTCCAGACCCTTCAATGCCCGTAACGCGCGGGCACAGGCATTCGGATGGACGTATGAGTCCGGTCCCTGCTTCAAGCTCAATGTGCAAGTGTATCCTCTGCCAAACAAAAGCCCCCTCCCGATTGAGGAGGGGGCTCTAAGGATGTACGGCAGGTGCAGCGGCTGCTACGCCGTTACTTCAGTTTGATCTTCCAGGCTTTCTGGGTGGCCAACGTGCGGAAGATGCGCGTATATGCGCTCGCGTTGTAGGTAAAATCGGTGGCTGTCGGCAGGTCCGTGAGGTCGAGGCGGAACCCGACGAAGACATCGGCCAGGACGCCCAGTTCTTCGGCGCCCTTGCCCAGCTTCGCCAACGGCAGGCCAATGCCCGGAGCCCCATCCGGCACCTTAAACAGTTTTAGTGTGAAGTCACCGGTGAGGCGCTTGATCGTGAAACTCTTGACAAAGTCGCCTTTGACGCCCTTGTAGGTAATCGAGGAGGTCGAAATTATCAGCCGCTTGGTAGCCAGCGCGGCGGCCAGATCCAATGGTCCCGAGTCGAATTCGCCCACTTGGAAGCGGAACGACTTGCCGGTCAGATCCGCGGGCAGACTGATCAGGTCGGTGGTCGTCACGGTTCCGCCGGGTTGCATCAAGCGGCCGGCCAGCGTCACCGTATGGAACGAATCGACCATCAGGGTGATCTTGTTGCTGACCGCGACTTCGGTAAAGGTGGCCGTTTTGAAGGTCAGGAATCCCGTGTCTTCGTCGCCGGTGCCCTTGTCGAAGTAGTTCCCCACGCCGCTCTGATCGGGGCGGCCCGTATACAGCACCACCGCCGTCGCATTACCGAAGTCGCTGGCGCCGACATCCAGTCCGAACTGAATCCGGCGTTTGCGCGAGGGGTTGACGTACGTGCCATCCTCGTCGGTGATCAAGAAGCGGTGATTGGATCCACTTAGCCGGCCTTTGGCGATCTGGAACGTGAACGCTCCGGTAACCGGGTTGAGATCGAAGAACATGCGGTCTTCCGCAAGACCGTCGCTGGAGAGGAAGTCGCCCTGGTGATCGATAAAGAAGGTGGCCGTAAAGGGCCCGTCCACGGGCGCGTCATCGAAAACCCCGTTTCCGGGAGTAAGCGCCAAGCTGCCCAAGCTGACGGTCACGGCCTGCCCGGCCAATTCGTCGGGCAGCAATTGCCGGTCGAGCACGCCTTGAATCAGCACGGAGTCGTTGGGCGTCGACTGCGAGAAATCGAGCGTGAACTGAATCCGCGTGAGCGCCATGTTGCCGTTGAAATTGGCGGTCTCGGCGGGGAAGCCGGCGGCATCGACCTGAACGTCAGGCCCAATCGGTTCGGTGCCCAAACCCGATACGATGGGCAGGACATCCAGGCTCAGATAGGAGCCGTCTTTGAGCGATATAGAGGAAAACAGCTTACCGGTTTTGGTGATTTTGCGCGATGCGGTCTCCGTCCCCACCGGAACCAGCACGGAACCTCCGTCGCCGTAAAAGAGGCGCTGTTCATTCACGCCCGCAAGCCCCGATGAGGCGCTGAAATCGAAATCCACCGTCGCGTTCTGCTTGATGAAAACCGGATCGCCGCCGGGCGAATTGGTGTCCAAGCGCGCCAACAGGTCGTCGGTGGCATCCGGGTCGCCCTTGGTGTTGATGTAGCGGCCATCCACGGACAAACCGATATTCGGGCCGAAGGTCCCGGATTCCAGCCAAACCGCAAGGAATCGGCTGGTGTCTCCATCGGGAGCCGTATTGAAGAAATCGGGGATCGCTGCGGCGATGGGATTGCGACGAGGCGTGGTGTCCGCGTCGTCGATCTGAAAGGGTTCCTGGTCCAAATCGGTTCCGTCCAGGAGCAGCCGTTTACCCAGAAAGTGGTAGGCGGTGGTCGAGGTGCGAAAGCTGTGGATCATGAACCACATCGGCCCCGTACCGCCGGCCGGAAGTGCCACGTTGGCCCCGAAGAAGGCGTTGGGATAAGCATCTTCGAGCGTCAGTCCGCTAGGCGCCAAGCCGAAATTGCAGAAAACGGTTCCGTCCGAGGGGGTCACCATGCCGTCGTCGCGAACCAAGTGCCGGAAAATGTTGGTTTCACCGCGCTGGTCGTGCGACGAGAGAATATGCCAAGTATCGGTGGCGTCGTCCCAGCCGACCCCGATCGGGGCGCCGTAGCCCAAATCCAGCCGGTTGTCGTTGAAGACGCTGATGCCCTGGGGGTCCAGCAAAGCCCCGTTGGCGCCGCTGTCTTCGATGCGCATCACGCGGGTCTGTACCGGGCGCTCATTGCTATCGCGGAACGTCAGAAGCGCCGTGTCGGCCGGACCGGCGGTCAGGAAAAAGCCGTATTGGTTGCGCACGGACACGCTCGGGCCGGGGATGAGTTGAGGCGTCGAAGCCGTACCGGCGTCCGTATCCACGAAGACGTATTTCATCTGCGTGCCGGTGCCGACCCGGTCGTGGAAGACCACCACATAACGGTCCGGACCGATGGCCGTGATCAGGGGAAGCTCGTTGGCAATCTTACCGCTGGTGATCGCGATACCGATCAGGACTTGGGGATCGTCTACGTCTCCGAAGTCGCGAATGTCACCGTTTTCTTCGATCACCGAACCGACGATAACGTTCAGGGAAATGTCGATCCAGATGGCCAGGAATTCGTCGCCGTCGCTGGCGACTTGGGTGCGCTGCGGGGCGATGCCTAAGGGCACTTCACCGAATTCGGGCAACGTAAGTTGAACTTCATCTGCCGAAATGCTGCCCCGTGAGATCACTTTTCCGCGCATGACGGGGAAATTGCGGTTGGCCAAGTCGTTGTACATGATGAACGCATGCGTATCCGTCGCCGCGATGCCGGGGCTCGTCGGGTCAGTGTCGCCAAAGTTCGAAATCTCGAACTGATTCCCATCGAGGACAATGATCGGCGGATCGATCGTCACCGGGTACGCCGCATCGGCCAGCCAGCGTCCGTCCAAGGCGTAAGCGATCCGGCTTTCCGCGACTTCCCACGTCGGTTCGACCGATATTTCCTTGCCGCCGGCATCGCGAGCGAGCATGCGGCCCACGCGCATCGCCAGACTGCCCGTGCGGTCCTGGAAGTACACGCCGCCCGCAGATTCCGCCGCCGGCCGCGCCAACAAGCCCGGCGAGTCCAGCTTGGCCTGGAAGGTCAGATCGCCCGTACCCGGCGGCAGCGCCGGAAGGTCCCACAGCACTTCGACGCCGTCGGGCAGCAAGCGCAGGCGCTCAGCCAAATGCGCCCCGCGCTCGAAGCGCACTTCGCGTTCGCCCGCAGCCAGCTTGAACTCCGTGGCGGGCTTGGAATCCGAAACCGAATACAGAGACGCCTCGCCGTGCCGAATCGACTCGAGCGTCCAGACAATCCCGCGCGTTTCCGTCGCCGCCACCGTGTTCGCGTGATCCGTGTGGCTGTAAACCGCTACGCTGCGGTCGCCCTGCACCGCGACCGAGCGCTTCGCGTTTTCCGACTTAAAGGTGCCCGCCTCCGCCTGCTCAAACCGTCCGACCGCTTGCGCACGGGCTTTCACGGCGATGGGCCGAACTTGGCTGGGCGATGCAGAAGCTTCGAGGCGCGGTTGGGAAGGCGCTTTGGGCTCCAGACCAACCGTTTGGTCTGTTTGTGAGGCGTACTCAAAGGCCACCCAACCCCCTAACCCAAGCAGGACGAGTGCAAGACCCAGTTTGAACTTCCGCATGTCAACAGCCTCCCTTATGGTGCAACCATGCCCCGCGCTACGCCCCTGAGTACGCCTTTGACTTGGTCCTGACTGAAAGAAGAAGGGTGATCTTAGTGCACTTGTGGGTGTACTTCAACTTTTCGGAAGCATATTATTTGGGGCCGGTTCTATTCCGAGAAGTCCTTGATTTTCATCTACTTGTCCATAGTACGCGCAAGTGCGTAAAGCGGTGCGAGCCCTAACCTTGGCGGCCATAGCATCAATTTCTTGGGCGTTGAGACTGGATACTATTCCATAAGCCGGTGGGCGCGCTACGGTATAGATTTGCACAAGGTGAATTTGAGCGCCGCCAGCCAGCAGTGCTTCTAGGCGACCCAGGTAGGCCTCGAATTCGTCGGCGCTTGGGCCCGCGCCGCGGAGCCGCATAAAGCAGCTCTGAATCACCAGCGAGCGTTCTTGACCGCAAGCCTGGATATTGGCCAGGACTCGCTCGAAGGGGAAATCGGTACCGTCCACCAAGCGGAAGTAGTCGGCGGTGCCGGCGTCGAGCTTAGCCCAGACTTCGCCGCGGTGAGCGTCGAGGTATCGCAGCCCTTCCTTTACGTCGGGCCGGTCGAGCCCCGTCGCGTTGGTGATCAGGACCACCTTTGAGGTATCGAAGCCTAGCTCTTCTTTGATGGCGGTGCAGGCTTTCACGATCGCGCTGAAGTTCTTAAAGGTCGTGGGCTCCCCGTCTCCGCTGAACGCAATATCGGTGACGATACGTTTATCGTGGGGCAGGCCGGCGAATTCCGGTTCGCTCCAGAGGGCGCCGCCAGGCCGCAGGCCGCTCAGGACGGCGCGCAGTTCGGCTTCCAGCTTGGGCTGTCCGACGAAAAACTCGGCCGGAGTCTTGGAGCGGTCCACCTGGCAGTAGATGCAGTCGAAGTTGCAGGCCTTGTCCGGGTTCAGGTTGATGCCGACGGAAATCCCGCCGCTGCGCCGCGAGAGCACCGGGTAGACGTAGGTGAATGCGCGAAAGGTCCGCGGGTGCGCGGCTTCGCTGAGCGTGCGGTCTTGCGGGGGCTCCATCGGGCGGACGTTCCTTTCCATACACTTCATCATAACATGCGCGCCCGCGCGTTGCCGTTCGCGAATGGTTTGCTATACCGGTACTTGATTGCCCACACCCAAGGAGTCCCCATGCGCATCGAGACCGCGTTGCGTCCCAAGGATCTACGTCCTCAATTGAAGCGCTTCTTCGAGCTGAGCGGCAGGAAGATTCTGGATCTTCAGAAGAAGTGGGATCCCGCGAACGGCACCCCCGTGTTCACGGTCCGCGGCCGTTACACCACGCGCGGCTGGACCGAATGGACCCAAGGCTTCCAGTACGGCTGCCAGTTGCTCCAATTCGAGGCCACCGGCGAGAAACGTTTTTACGAGCTGGGGCTCAAGAACACGATCGAGCGCATGGCCGAACACGTCAGCCATATCGGCGTGCACGACCACGGCTTCAACAACGTGAGCACCTACGGGAACATCCGGCGCTTCATGAATACCGGCCGCGTGAAGGAGAACGCCGACCTACGCGCGTTTTGCGAACTGGCCGTGAAGACCAGCGGCGCCGTGCAGGCCGCGCGCTGGACGAAGCTCGTAGACGGCACCGGCTATATCCACAGCTTCAACGGTCCGCACTCGCTCTTCAGCGACACGATTCGCAGCCTCCGTGCGCTGGCGCTGGCGCATACGCTCGGCCATGCGCTGATGGGCGAAAACGACGAGCGTGTCTCGCTGCTCAAGCGGCTCGTGGAGCACCTCGACAACACGCTCGCCTTCAACGTCTATTACGGCAAGGGGCGCGACACTTGGGACGTGCCGGGGCGTGTGGTGCACGAATCGATCTTTAACGTCACCGACGGGCGCTACCGCTGTCCGAGCACACAGCAGGGTTACAGCCCCTTCAGCACCTGGACGCGGGGACTGGCGTGGGTGCTGGCCGGCTGCGGCGAGCAACTCGAGTTCCTGAGCGCGCTGCCGGAGCGCTCGTTCAAAGGCGTGGCCGACCGCAAGGCGCTGCTGAAGCGGGTGGAGCGCGGAGCGCGCGTTACGGCGGAGTTCCTGATCGCGCACACTTGCACCGATGGGATTCCGATGTGGGATACCGGAGCGCCGGGGCTGGCGCACATGCCGGGGGTGTACACCAAACCTTCGCAGCCACGCAATCCTTACGAGCCGGTGGACAGTTCGGCCGCCGCCATTGCCGCGCAAGGGTATTTGCGGCTTGGCGAGTTCCTTAAGTCGAAGGATAAGAAAGCTTCCCAGCGATACCGCCAAGCCGGCCTGACGATGGCGCGCACACTCTTTAGCCCGCCGTATCTCAGCGATGCCCCGAATCACCAAGGCTTGCTGTTGCACAGCATCTATCACCAGCCGCGCGGGTGGGACCATGCGCCCGAAAAGGGCCGGGCGCCGTACGGTGAATCGAGTTTATGGGGCGACTACCACGCCATGGAACTGGCCGTGATGGTCCGGCAGCTCGATGCGGGCAAGCGCTTCTTCCGCTTCTTCGATTGAGCGCGGCAAGGATCGCGGCAGGCTGGTATACGTGAAGCCCGCATCCAGGCGCCCATGGTTCCAGTTACACTTGTCCACGTTGGTTGCGCTGTCGCTGCTGGCCGGGGTGGCGATGTTGGCCAATGTGCATCCGGCCGTGCCGCGGTATTTTGCCGGCGCGCTGGCGCAGGAATGGCTCTCGCCCGTTGCCGTCGAGCATTCCGAAACTTACGGCTGGCCGCTCGTGCTGTACCCCGACCTCAGCTTGCGTGCCATACCGGACGGCCCGGTTGCTCCGGTCGAACAGCCCCGCGTCGTCTGGTTCTCGGCGGCCATGGACGTTCTGTTCTGGCTGATGCTTTTTGCTTCGACGGGCTCTTATTTCGAGATGCGCGCGCGCCGCAAGCGTCAGGCCGCCGAAGGCGCGGAAACGGCCGGCGCCTGAGGCGCCGGGTCCAGTCCGATTTTCCCATGCAGATGCGTATGCGCGGGGCTCAAGATTTCGATCCCCGCCGCTTCGAAGGCATCTCGGATGCATTCGTGGAGGCGGCTGTGCGCGGCGGGGAGGCGTTCCACCGACGCGGTGAAGGCATACAGGTCGTAGCTGATGTAGTAGTCGTCGAGCGAGCGCTGCAACACGTAGGGTGGCGGATCGCGCAGCACATCCTCGTGGCGCGCCGCGGCATTCAACAGCGCCTCATACACCCGCGCCCACGGTACGTCGTAGCCGATGGAGACGGAACCCTTGAGCGCCACGGGTACGGACTGCGTGTAATTTTTCAGCGCGCCTGTCAGCATCAGCGTATTGGGAATGGCGATGTCGTCGTTGGTTGCCGTCCGCAAGCGGGTGCTGAAGAGATGGATCGCCTGTACCGTTCCGACGTGTCCGCCCACTTCGATCAGATCGCCGACCCGAAACGCGCGCATGTACTGCAGCACGAAGCTTGCGATCAGGTTCGCGACCGCGGTGGAACTGCCCAGCGAAACCAACACCCCGATAAACAGTGTCACGGCTTGGAACGCCTGCGTGCCCGAGCCCGGCAAGTAAGGAGCGATCAGGACCATGGCGAAGACGATCACGAAAAAGGTGACGATCTGACGCGTCGGCGCCGCGTATTCGGGCGGGAAGAGCGGAAAGCTAAGCTTGCCCTGTTCGATTTGCTCCATGAAAGCCTTTAGGAGCTTGATGAGTTGAATCGACAGGAACGTGACGACCACGATGTAAAGCAGGCTGGGCACATACAGCACCATATCCACGCCCAAGGCGTAAAGCCGGTCCCCCAGAAATGCGAGGGTGCGCGTGGAGAAGTCGGCGGTTTCAGGAATCAGGAACAGCAAAATGAGCACATAGGCGAATGCGAAGGCCATCCGCAGGATGGCGTACAATCCGTCGCCCAAGTCCCTCATGTACTGCTGCACGGTCGCGGCGGAGATGACTTCCCAAGACCGGAAGCGCAATCCGTCGCGTAGCCAAGGCTTTCCGGCCATGCGCTGCGCCTGACGGGCGATCAGCCAGCGCACGGCGCGCAGAAGCACCCACCAGATGCCCAGCAGCGCCACCGCCCAAGCCGCGGCGGCCGCATGAGGGTGAGCGTCCGACCAAGCACGGTACGGAGCCAGCCATTCGTTCCATCGCTCGAGCACGGCCTGCCCTCGTTCGGATCCTGACCGTATATCGGCCAGATAAGGCCCGAACGCGCTCGAAAAAAGCGGCTACTTCACGGCTGCTTCGTAGAGCATCCGCGCGCCTTCGGCCTCGCCGCCACCGGACACATCGGCGGTGAAGATCAATTCGCCGCCCTCGAGGCGGCAGGGAACTTCGGCCAGGCGTTTGCCGCCGGTGCTCAGTGCCCACACCTTCAGCGCTTCCGCGCCGGTGCGCTTGATACGGATCTCGGCTTGGCCGGTTCGTACCAAGTGGGGGAGTTTGCCCCACGCGAGCAGTGTCTGCCTCGCGCGCTCGGCGTATTTGATCTCCGTATTCTGCAGGTCGGTGAGATGCGTAACGAGCAGGCGCTTGCTACTCGCGATCGGCGCTTCGTCCAGCGCGCTGACCCAAGCCGTCGCGTCGCTTTCGCGCATGGTGATCTTCACACCGCCCAGCGCGGCGTCCACCGTCTGCCCGGCCGGCGCGTATCCGCCTGCCGTGCGCGGAGTGTTCAGCACCATGATGTCGCGCGGGCCGTCGATGAGCAGTTCGCCCGTCTCGCTCTCGAGGATTTTTTTCGCCGGATCGGTCCGGTTGCCCGCAGGGAGAAACGCTTCCTTCAAGGCCGCCAGGATCGCGGCGTCGTCGGAGCCGTAAGCCGAAAGCCCTGCTTTAGTGGTCGAACCGGTATAGCGTTCCAACGGCGTATTCCAGCCCAAAGGGAGCGCCAGATCGTACGGCAGCTTGGCGGCCGGATCGCTGACCACATCCGTGCCTACCTGCGTGACCCAAGCGGCCCAGTGCCAGCGCGGAGCGAGGTTTCCGGCGTTCGCGGCCGGGCGCTCGAGGTCCTCGGGCGTCATCACCACCGCCACGCGATGCGGCGCGGCCTTCATGTCGCGCCGCACATACAGGAGCATCGCCGCGCGCTCGCTGGCTTGGCCCAGGGGGTCGGCGGACATGTTGAAGTAATCCATCGCCTTGGGCGAAAACATGCTGTCGCGATTGTGGCTGTACGCAAAGCGCCAGAGCACGTCCCAATTTTGCAATGCGCCCAGCGCGCCGGTCAAGATGCCGCCGACGCCTCGAAAACGTCCCGGCGCGGAGTAGTTGTATTCGCTGATCGTGAACGGCTTGTCGAAGAGACGCGTGAACGACCGGTCGCGTCCGCCGCGCGCGCCGCCGGCCACGGGACTGCTGTTCCCGCAGCGGCTCGGCAATTGCCACGACTTGTCGATGAACTCGGGGTGATCGATATAAAAGTGGTCGTCGGCGTAGTCGTAAGCGTCGCGGGCTAGCTGATCGGGGGTGAGAGTCGTCCAGCCGTTGCAGTTGGTCAAGAGGGCCTTGCAGCCCAGATCCTCGCGGACGAATTTCGCCATGCGCTCGAAGAAATCCTTTTCGGCAAAAGCTAGAAACGCGAGCAGATCGGCGTGGCGGATGTCTTTGGCGTTCCACAGATCGCCCGGAAGCGGGACGCTGCCCTGCGCCGGATCCTCCCCGTCCTTTAACGCGCCCGGCCAGACTTCGTTCAGCTTTGCGCGCGAAGCGTACCGTGTCGTGAGCCAGCGGTTCCACGCCGCCTGCCATTCCGGGATGTTTTTCAATTCGCCGTAGTAATTTCCGAAGTTGCCTTCGTTAACCATGCTCAGCCACGCCAGCGCCGGATCTTCGGCGTAGCTTTTTTTCGTGTACGGATTCACGTGCGAAAGGAAGTTCTTGGTAAACAGCTTCCAGTTTTCGAACGCGCCGTCGTGTACGGGCGCCAGAAGCTTGAAGTTGCGCCGTCCGGCTTGCGCGTCGCCGCCGTATTCGGCGGCTTTGACCGGGCGCGAAATATATAAGTCGGTCGTGATGTACAGCCCGCGCTTGGCGCAGGCTGCGAGGAGGTAATCGAGCTGGTCCAGTTTTTCTGGATGAAACGTGGTCGAGTTCGGTTGATCCTTGCAGAGTTCGATTTCGTGGTGATGAATGCGAACCGAATTGTAGCCCAGCCGCACCAACCGCTCGGTCAGGATATCGGACTGCTCGTGCGTGATGTAATTCGCGCTGAAGCAGAAATTCACGCCGTAGAAGCGGACCGGCTTATCGGGTGCTTGCTCGAAGACGAATTGCCCAGTGGGACTGGCCTTCAGCCAGCCGTGCTTGCCCGCCGGCGCGTCGATGTGGCCCAGCTTGGAGAAGTCGAGCGCGCTACCGGCTTCGATGTCCAGTTCCAGGTTCAGGGGTTTCCATTCCGGACCGGCCGCCAGCACCACCGGCGCGTCGATCTCGACGGCCGCCGGTTCGGAAAGTTGGAGCGTAAATCCGAGCGTGTAGGCCCGGTCCTTTTTGAACAGCAGGCGCTCCGCGCCTTCTCCGTTCCCGGCGCTCAAGCGGATCGAAAAGCTCGGCCCCCACTTTCGGTTGTCCTGCACCAAAATGCCGCGCGCTTCCTTTAATTGCAGAGCGATCCGAGGACCGTTCTCCGGCAGGCGAAGTTCCAAGCCGCTGGCTTCCGCGCCAAAGAGATGAATCTTCTCGCCGTCCAGATCCTTGGGGAACGTACCTTCCTGGTCGCCGGCTTTCCACGTGCCGCCGATCAGCAGTTCGGCCGCGGCATCCGCGGCGACATGCAGGCTGTTCAGTTCGACATCCTGTTCGGGTGTGAAGGTGAAGGTGGCTTCAATGCTCTTTCCGTCCGCGCCGGGTGCGTAATGCGCGCTCCCGCGCACCACCGCTCCGGCCGGCGTAACGAGCTTCATTAATTTCGTTCGTGGATCGGGGCCGGCCTCTTTGAGCGGAACGTTTTTGCCGCCTTGCCAGCCTTTGGCAAAAAGCCCAGGCTGCAAGGTCAGCAGCGTCTTGCCTTCACGCTGGACCATGAGCCGGCCGTCGGTGCCCACCGTCAACTCCCACGCGGCCTCCGCTCCAAAAACGCCGGCCGAAACCAGCAGTACGCCCAGCACACCGACCGTCAAGAACCGCATGCCCAAGCACCTCCCCGATTTTGCGAGCCGCTATGAGTACCCCACGCCGCACTCAAGGGTAAGCATAAAACGGCCGCCGTGCGCTTCTCTTCAAACGGCTTTGCAGCGGCTTCGCCTCATGGGTAGCCTCGTGCGTCGCCGTTTGCTCACAACCTGGATTTCTGCCGAGGTTTGCTCATGTATTCGAAAACAAGCAGCTTACACGCGGGTCTTCTGGTCCTGTGCGGATGGGGATGCTTTGGACTTTCGGGAGGAGGGGAGGCGGTGGCTGCTGAGTTTCATGCTGCGCTGGGCGATGCGCTGAAGGCCGCCCAAGCCCAGCCGCGCCCCATCCTGGTCCTAATCCGGCGCGAAGGCGATGCGGCCTCCCTGGATGCCGGGCATTGGCTGGAGCAAGGCGACCTGGGCTTGCACCGCTTTCACGTCGCGGTGCTCTGGAGCGGCCAGGATGAGCTGAAGCAATGGCCGCAAGCGCCGCGTGCGGGCTTCCTTTATTTGACGGCCGATGGAAAGGTTGCGGCCGTGGCGGAGGTTCCCGCCCGGCGCGCGGAACTCCCCGAACTGCTGGATCTCCTCGCGCGGCATCCCGTCGCCTATACCGAGTGGGCTGCGCGAGCGGCCCACGATAAGAGTCTTCTGAAGCGTGCGGTGGAGGTACTCGAAGGATTGGGCCGCGCCGACGAGGCGCTGGCGTTGCTGGACCGTATGGGGTACGGCCCAAACGCGCCGGCCGAGGGCGAGCGGACGCCCGAACTGATCAAAGCGTACGCCGAGCTTCACGTCAAAGGCCCCGCACATGTCGCACGCCGCTTGCGGCGCGCGGCCGATCCGTTGGAAACGTTCTCCAAAAACGAAAAGGCTCAGGTTCTTTCGGCGGCGGACGCGAACCGCCTATTAGAGGAGACGCTGGCCGGGATCGCTTTGCCCGTAGAAGCGCAGACCGCGCGCGAAACGTTGGGTACGGCATTGGAGAAGCTCGGGGCCGAACCCAAATCCGGCGAAGCGCTGAAAACGGGGCGCGAAGCCGCGGGCGCGTACGCGAAGCTTTTGACCGATCGCCAGCAGGTGGAAGGCAAGGAAGCCGAGGCGCGGCAAAAGGCTTGGCGGGAGCAGCATGCGGGCGCCATCGAGGTGGAGCTGGAACTCTTTCGCGAAGCGCTGGAAAAGATGCAGCGCAACCCCGAAGGGGAGGCCGAAGTCCAATCGCGCCTGTCGGCCTTGTTGGCCCGGCCGCTGGCGCCTGACGAGTGGCAGTCCGCCATTGGCGCCGTCGCGTACGCGCTGTTGATGCTCGACGACGCCGCCTTATCGCAAAGCTGGATCGAACGCATGCGCAAGGAGGCCCCGTTGGGGCGAAACAGCGCCGATGCGTTCCTAGATCTGGCCGATAGCTTTTATGCCGCGGGCGATGCGCCATCCGCCGATAAACTGTACGAACTGTCCGAAAAAGCCTCCGCCGAAGGCGAATCGCCGGTTTTGCATCGCGCCGCACGTGCGATGCGCGCGCTGGCCGGCGGAAAGGATGGACCGAATCGTTCGCGCTGGGCAAAGCGCACCGTGAAAGACGTGCTGGTGCTGGTCGAAGATATGGACTCTTATCTGGCCGCCCTCGCCGCATGGACGCCCGACGAATTCTTCCCGGTGCTTTTCAAGGACGATCTTTACGCGCCACGCTTTGCCGGTGCGTTCAAACCCGCGCAGGTGCTCGTCCTCCCCGCGCAGACGGGTGCCGCGGCGCTCTCCCCAGAGCGGCTGCGCCGCACGCTGCTGGCGAGTTGGACCGAGAAGGATGAAGACCTGCCCGCCACCGTCAGCGCCGAGATGCTGCAGGCAGCGGCGAAGAAACTCGATGCGCCCCGAGGCGTCGTCTTCGGCGATCCGGCCTCCGGCGAAGTCGCCGGCGGACTGGCGCTCGCCGCCGGACGCTTTCAGGGCTTCGAGGTCCTCGATGTGCCGGAGGTCGGGGAAGGGGAACAGCGCCGCAAAGCTCAGCCCAACGATTCCTTGAACTCCACTCAAGCATGGACGCTGGCCGTCCGTGTGTACGAAGGCTTGGCCAACTGGGGGTTGCCGCGCGACGACACGTGGGCGGCTGTCACGCTGGCCGGTGAGTATCCGTACCGGTATCGCGGCGAAACGTACGAACGCTGGGGCAACACATGCGCCCTCGACGATACCATCGGGCGCCGTCCCGACGACCACACGCGCATCGCGGCCGTAGGCCGCTTGATGGGCGATCACGCCCGCAGCGCGTACCAGGCCATGTGCTCGCTCTTCCTGCAGCCCGAGCGCGCGTTTCTGTTCAACACCTACGGCACCAATCCCAAATCGATCTGGGGCCGCTATCGCATGGACTTTTCGGCCGCCGCTTGGAAAGACCGGCTGACGGTCACGCACCTGAAGGAAAAGGATGCGCATTTGGGCACGTACCGCGCGGAGACGTTTCCGTGGAATCCGTACGGCTTGCTCACGATCAACAGTTCCGGTGGCGCGCGGCATTGGTCGGTGGGCGGCGGAGGCGGGAACGACGACGATTTTCCGGTCGGCGAACCGGTGGCCATTCATGTGACGCACTCGGGCAGCTCGGCCGACCTCTACAATCCGGACAGTTTGGCCGGACGCGCGATCTGGGGCGGCGCGTTTTTCTATTTTGGCTCCACCGCCGAACCGTTCCTGACTTCCTTTCAGCCGCCGAGCTACTACGGTCCCCGCATCGCCGCGGGCTCGCCCTTGGCGCTCGTCTTCCGCCAGCGTTCGGCGCAGAATTTCTGGATGCCGTGGCGGTTGATGATTACCGGCGATCCGCTCTTCGCGCTGCGCGATAAGCCCGCCGAACGCAAACCGCTCAAGTCCCAGAAGCGCCCGCTGGTCCGCGACGGCGAAGCGCCCTTGTCCGCCTCGGCCGAAGGCGATGCGTACGCCAGGTGGCTCCACGAACTGCGAGTGGCGCGCTGGCGCGGAACGCGCGGCGCGGCGCTGGCGCTGGCCGAGAAGCCGCCTGCGAATGCATCGCTGGACGCCGAGAGTCTGCCGCTGGTGCTCGAAGAGTTCCTTCGTGCGGTGCGCCTGGAGGATGCCGCGAAGACTTGGCAAGCGGCGCCTGCCGCCGCGCGCGATTCATATGCGGCGCGCGTCTACGCGCGCCAGGCGTTTGGCGCGCTGCTCGACCGCGCGCTGCTGAAGAAGGATCTACCGGCGCTCCAGACGCACTACGAAGGACTCTTGACCACCGTGCCGTTCAACGACTTCGCCGATCGCTGGCTCGGTAAGCTGCTGGAATGCGCAAACGAAGGGGAAGGGGCCGAATTCGATGCGTGGCTGACGGCCTGCGCCGCGAAGGACGAGCTCAAAACGTATCAGCCTCTGTTCCAGAAGCGGATCGACGAACGCGGGTACGCGCGGCTGGTGGCCAAGCCGGCGTGGGACGATGCGGATCTGGACGCCGCCCTGAGCCGCTTTGCGGCCTCGGTGAAGCGCAAGGCCGAAACGCGCATCCTGCAGCAGGAACTGGAGAGCCTTTTCGACGCGGCGCTTGCCAAACGAGAAGGGCTCACCCCGGAGGTCCTGCAGCAACGCGTGAACGAGCAGTTCGAGACCGATGGCGAAGATCATAAGCGCCTAAAACCGGCACTCGAGGGCTTCGTGAAGCAGCGCGCGCTGCACAAAGACTGCCTTCTGCTGGGTGGTTTCGAGGCCGCCGACGCGGGGTCCTGGGAGAAGATCGCTCCCAACGGCAAGCCCGATTTTTCGGCGACCTATTCGGAAAGCGGTCGCAAAATCGCGTGGCAGCGGCCCTTCAAGCCCGGCTCGTTCGGGATTGTGGACCTCGTCAAGCTGCTTAAGCCGAACGTGAACTGCTACGCTTACGCAGCCGTGAACGTGACCGTCGCCGCGCCCGTGGACGGTTTCCTGCTGCTCGGCAGCGACGACGGCGTCACGGCGCATCTG
This sequence comes from Planctomycetota bacterium, assembly GCA_015075375.1. Lineage (GTDB taxonomy): Bacteria > Planctomycetota > SZUA-567 > H5-PLA8 > H5-PLA8 > H5-PLA8. The sequence goes on from JABTUM010000002.1 coordinate 714,303, forward strand.
GCCGGCCAGGAGATCCACAAGAACCTGGCCGCGCGCGGGGTCACGCCCGACCAGGACAAAGTCGCGGTGAAGCTGGAGGCGGGCACGCACCTCTTGATGCTGCGCATCGATCAGGGCGGCGGCGGCTGGGGCTTCTGCGTCCGCTTCGCCGATGCCGATGGCAAGCCGTTGGCCGGAGTGACGCTGACCTGCCCCGAGAAGCAGGTCGCGCCCTAAAAAAAAGCCCCCGCTTGCGCGGGGGCCGGTGATGCGCCTGCACAACCGGGTTCCTAGGGTTTGACCTCAAGCAACTCGACATCGAAGACCAGCGTTTCGTTGGGGCCGATCGCCGGCGGGCTGCCGCGTTCGCCGTAACCCAGGTTCGCCGGAATCCAGAAGCGGCCTTTACCGCCGGCTTTCAGAAGCTGCAAGCCTTCGGTCCAGCCGGGGATGACCTGGTTGAGCTTGAACTCCGCCGGTTCCCCGCGCTTGTAGGAGCTGTCGAATTCGTCGCCGCTCAACAGCGTGCCCTTGTAGTGAACCTTGACCGTGTCCGTCGCCTTCGGGGCATCGCCTTCGCCTGCTTTCTCGATCTGGTACTGCAGGCCGCTTTCGGTCGTCTTGATGCCTTCCTTTTTGCCGTTCTCGACGAGGAACTGCGCGCCCGCTTCCTTGCTCTTCTGCGCCTTCTCCAGCATGCGCTGCTGGAACGCCTGCTGGAACGCGGTCAGCGCTTCCTGAATATCCTTATCGGTCAGCACGGAAGGCTTGCCTTCGAAGGCATCCTTCATGCCCTTCATCACGCCTTCCCACTCGAGCCCGTCGCCTTTGAAGCGCTTGCCGTAGTTGTAGCCGATCGCGTACCCGGCGCGCTGATCCATCGTCTTCAAGCCGCTGGCGTCGCCGGCGGGCGCGGGCGTTTCGGCCTCGCCTTCGGCGCGTGCTTGAGCCGCCAAAACCAAAGTCAACAAAACACAAGCCGTCATCTTAGTGACGTAACGCATGATCCATCTCAAAGGGAAGGGTAAGCCGGCTCGAAATGGTACTCGGTAGCTCCGATCTGTCGAGCGGGGAAGCGGCCCGCCGCGCGGCCCAGCGGAACAGGGATGTTCGAAACCCGCCGTCTATTCAGCGCCTGCGGATCGTCTCGGTGGCGTGCTTGAGCGCTTTTTCAGCCAGCTTGGCGACTTCGGCCAGGCCGGTTTCGTTCAGGTCCGCGCCGTCCATCTTGTCGGCGGCGCATTGCGTGGCGAAGGTCGCGTCGATCCACGGCGCGCCGCTCTCTTCGAGTTGCCGGCCGACGCGAGCCAGGAAATCCTTGTGCCCCTTCTTTTGAGCGTCGGTCGCTCCCGCCGGAGCCGAGGGCAGCACCCAAATCGGCAAAACCCCCGATTGCAGGCAGCGGCTGCTGATGCGCTGCGCATCCGAGGCCGAACTGGACGCTTTCCAAGCCGCCGCGGGCATCGCCAAGAGCACCGTTTCGCTCTCGGTCTTGGATAGGACATACGGAAGCAGCGCACGCAGTTCGGCGAAGCCGTTCAGGTTCAATCCTTCGGGCAGGACAGCTTTGGTCATTTCCGTGCGCGGTACGTTCGCCGCGACGAGGGCTGGAAACGCCTCCGCGTGCTTGCCCGGAGCCAAGGGCAGGATCGTGCGCGGTTTGGTCCGTCCTGACGGGCGGCGCAAGGCTTCTTTGGCGTTCTCGATCGTCTTTGTCGAGATGCGGAAGCCGTCGACATCCGCCTGGGCTTCCAATTGCGCGCGCTTGATCTCTTCGGCCAGCGCCACGTTCCAGAGTTGTTCGGGTGTCGCGCCCGTCGTCACGATGAAATCGTCGATCCAGACTTCGGGCATTCCGGCGCCGCCCACGATGAAAATTTTAATCTGGCTCAGCTTGAAGTCGTTGGGCATGCGCGTCACGCCGCTGCGCGCCTGGCCCATCGGGGTGGTCACGTCGAACCAGCGGTCGTTCGTGGTCGAGGTGTAGCGGTAGGTATACCCCTTCGCCCCGTCGTTGAACTCGATCCGAACCTGATCGATGCCCTTGCCGAAGACGCGGAATCCGACGTACACCTTATTGATGTCCGTCGCACCCGGCAGCTTGAACTGGCCGACCCTGCCGCTCCAAACCCAGGCCAAGTTGGCATCCCAACTGGCTTTCCCGAGCTTCAGTGCTTTGGTGTTGGGGCGGACGCCTTTCCCAATCTCCGGAGTACCGTTCGACCACGCCTTGTTGTCGTCTTCGAAGCTGTCGAACCAAGTGATAGGCCCCGGCGCTTGTGCGCGGACGGATCCTGCCGCGAGCAGCAGCGCAAACGCCACCGCAGCCCGAATCCAATGTGAACCTGGGGACGCGGTCATTCTTCTTCCTCTTCCACCGCCGGCGCTCCGGGCTTGCCAGGAGCCGCCGAACCCGAGCCCACATCGAGCCCCAGGATATGCTTCGCCGAGAGGCGCAGGATCGCTTCGACGCGCTGCGGGAAGTCCGCGGCGCTGCCGTCCATGGCCGGAACCTTGGCCTCGTGCATCACGCCCATGATCGCGCTGCGCAGCGGGTCGTCCGGACCGCCTTCCGGCACCACCAGGATCGGGACCGCGCCGAAATATCCGCAGAGCGCGCATACGTCGTCCCAATCGGCCTTAAGGTGGTCCGGCACGCTCTTGAGCGACCCTTGATGCAGAAATACGAACGCCGGCTTTTCTTTGAGCAGGTGATCGGGCAAGAGGCGCAGCAGGTCGAGCGGCGTGACATCCCCGGTCTGGAGCGCGGGCAGCGCGGCGGCCTGCGCCCAGCCGGCCGGAGGCGCGGGCGACTTTGCCGTACCGCTGCCGGCCCACAGGATTTTATCCTTAGAGGCGCCTTTCAGGCCCTTCTTGAGCTGCGCGCGAACGCCGGCGGCGACTTCGGGTGAAAAACTCATCCCTGATCCCGCGAGTTCCCGCTTGGGTGCGGCTTGAGCCGGATCGGGCGCCGCGGGTTTGGCCGGAGCGGCCGCGGGCTTCGCTTCACCCTGTTTGGCGGGCGTCGCCGGCGGTGCGACGGGCGCGGGCGCGGCCGCGCCCGCGGGTTGGCCGCTGCCGTCGGGCCGTTTGGTGCCTGAAGGCGTAAAGCCTCCGCTGCTCAGCGCCAGGCAATCGATCCCGCCGTGGTTGGAAATCTTGCTGGTTAGCTTGAACTTCAACGTGTGCGCGCCGGGTTTAAGCTTGAGCGTGCCGAAATCGTGCCAAGCCAGGTTGCGATGGTCGGGCTTCTCCGAAATCATCTGCTCTTCGGTCTTCTTGGCGAAGTCGCAGGGCTCCCATTCCTCGCCATCGAGCTGCCACTGCATCGTCACCATCAAATTGTTGCAACGCACCCAGAATCGAAAATCGCCCGCCGCCTCGATTTTGAATGAGTAGGTGATCTCCCCGGCATCGGGGCCGTAATGGCTGGCCCATTCGCCGCCGGAAAGCACCGTCTTGGTTACGGCGTCGTACCAGTTGTGCTTGACGAAATTGGATTCCTGCGCGGCTTCGCCCTCGATCCAGACGTGCTCCGCGCGAAGCGCGGAAACGGCCAGCAACCCGCTCAGTGCGGCGCCAACAAAACATGTTTTAAGCTTTCGGTACGGCAACGGCATGACGATCTCCCGGCGATGCGGCGCCCGAACGGCGCGCGCATTCGAATCACTCGCAGTAATGGTAACTAATGAAGGCGAAAAGTTCACCCGGAAAGCACCGGGAATGCAAGTCCAAAGCATTAATGGCCCAGCGGGTACACGTATTTTCCGTCGAGAATTGCAGCTAATTTCAAGCCGCTAAATACCCGTGGAGTGGTCTATACCTCTCAGGCTTTCAGCGGCACCAATTCCACGCTTAGTACGTGGTTTTGCCCGCGCAGCGCCGCCAGCGTTGCGGCTTCGGGTGCGCTGTCCAATTCGATCCGCGCGACAGCCGCGCCGGCGCCGTGGAAGACGATGTTGCTCGTGCGCTGGACGTTGATCCCGTTCGTACGCAACTCGTCGAAGATGCCCGCCAGCACGCCCACGCGGTCGTAGTGACGAACCGCTAGGAGCCACTGGGCCGGCGTGCGTTCGGCAAGGTTTACGCAGTTGGGGACACTCCCCGACTTCAGGAAGCACTCCACGATGCGCACCGCCTCTTGCGCGATCGCTTCCTGCGCCTGCTCGGTGCTCGCGCCGATGTGCGGCGTCCCGACGAAGCCCGGCGCGTCCTTGATCGCGAGCGTGAAGTCCGCCGCCGCCGCTCCGGGTTCGCCTTCGAACACATCCAGCGCCGGCCGGATGCCGCGGGTCTTGACGGCTTCTTCAAGCGCCCGGAGGTCCACCACCTCGCCGCGGCTGGTGTTGATCAGAATGGCGCGCGGCTTCATGGCGGCGAGAAACTTCGCGTCGACCAGATGCTTCGTCTGCGGCGTGTAGGCCACGTGAATCGTGACCGCGTCGGCACGGCTGGCGATTACCAGCGGATCCAGAACGCGTTCGACGCCCAGTTCCTGCGCGCGCTCGGCCGTCAGCGAGCGCGACCACGCCAGCACCGGCATCCCGAACGCCTTGGCCCGTTCGATCACGCGCTCGCCGATCCCGCCCACGCCCAGGACACCCAGCGTGCGGCCTTTCAGGCCGTCGGCCTTGCCGTACTCGCCCTTGGACCACTTCCCGGCCTTAAGGTCCGCGGTGGCTTGCGGGATGCGCCGGTCCGCGGCGAGCAACAGGCCCATGGTCAGTTCCGCCACCGCCGCGGCGTTCTTGCCCGGGCAATTGGCGACGTAGATCCCCAGTGCGCTGGCCTTTTCGGTATCGATGTTGTCCGTACCGGCGCCTGCTCGAACGATGAGCTGCAGTTCCTTTCCGGCATCGATCGCCGCCGCTTTCACTTTCGTCGAACGCACCACCAGCACCGCGACGCCGTCGAGCATCTCCGGAAGCTTCTCCGCGCTCGAATCCGGCTCGTAGCGCAACTCCGCGCCCAGCGCCTTCAGGCGTTCCAATCCGCTGGAAGAAAACTTGTCGGCCACCAGGATGCGCTTTACGCCGTCGGACATGCGGACCTTCTCCTTTGAATCTGTAACACTTATGCTCCAATCTGTTTGCGCGCTGTCAAGCTATTGGCGTCGGAGAGGCCAAGCGCTATGGTGCGCGGACGATCTTACGAGGAGGCCTTCATGCTGCGTGTTGGCATCGCCGGGCTCGGATTCATGGGCATGATTCATTACCACGCTTTCGGGCGCATTCCCGGCGTGCGTGTGGACGCGATCTCGACGCGCGATCCCAAGAAGCTCGCCGGCGACTGGACGGGTATTCAAGGCAACTTCGGTCCGCGCGGTACGCGGATGGACTTGTCTGGCGTGCGCACCTACCCCGATCTCGATGCGATGCTCGCCGACCCCAAGCTCGACCTCATCGACGTGACCCTCCCTACCGAACGCCACCTGGACGTCACGCTCGCCGCGCTGAAAGCCGGCAAGCACGTGCTGGTCGAAAAGCCCATCGCGCTCCAGCCTGCCGAAGGCCGGCGCATGGCTGCCGCGGCGCGGAAAGCGCGGCGCAAGTTGCTGGTCGCGCATGTCCTGCCGTTCTTTCCCGAATACGCCGCCGCGTACAAGCTGGCGACCTCCGGGCGCTTCGGGAAGCTCCTGGGCGGGCACTTCAAGCGCATCATCAGCCGCCCCGACTGGTCGAAGGCCGCTCTCGATTACAGCCGCTCCGGCGGGCCGGCCGTCGATCTGCACATTCACGATACGCATTACATCCGTAACCTCTTCGGGATGCCCAAGGCGGTTTTTTCGCGCGGAGTCCAGGCCGGGGGAGGCGTGCAGTACCTCACCACTCAGTATATTTACGCCGATCCGGGGCTCACCCTCAGCGCTTCGTCCGGCGCCGTCAGCCAGTCCGGGCGCTCGTTCACGCATGGCTTCGAGATTTACCTCGAGCGCGGCACCTTATGTTTCGAATGGGCCAACCAGGGCGGACAGCCCACGCCCGTGATGCCGCTGACGCTCTTCAAGCCCGACCGTTCGGCCGAACGCGTCAAGCTGGGGAGTTCCGATCCGGTAGAGGCCTTCGTGGGCGAACTGAAATATGCCGCGGACGCATTGCGCGGGAAGCACGACGGTAAACTGCTCGCCGCCGAGGGCGCTTTGGCCGCGCTGACACTGTGCCACAAGGAAATCGAGAGCGTGCGCAGTGGGCGCGTGGTGAAGGTTTAAGGGAATGGCGCGCATCCGCCGCTTCGCCGTTCCCGACCTGTCCGCTGCAGCGGCCGGCGCGCGTCTGGCGTTGCCTGCCGACGAGCGGCAGCACGCCCGCGTGTTGCGCCTCGAAGCCGGAGTAGAGATCGAACTTTTCGATCCCCACGGCCATGTTTGGCGCGCGCGCCTGGGCGAGGCCGCCCAAGAGGCCGAACTGCTGGAAGCGCGCGAAACGATCGAGGTCCGGCGGCCGCCGCTCTGGCTGGCCACGGCTTGGCCCAAAGGCAAGCGTGCGGCGATGCTTGTGGAGAAGGCCTCCGAACTGGGCGCCGCGCGGATTTTGCCGCTGCGTTGTGCGCGCAGTGTGGTGACTAAGGACGGCGAGAGCGAAGGCGTCGCGCGCTTGAAGCGCATCGCCGCGGAAGCCGCCAAACAGAGTGGGCGAACGGAGGTTCCGGCGGTCGAAGCCGAACGCTCCTTCATCGAGCTGCTGGAACGCGAGGGGGCGGCCGCGCGGATGGTATTGCTCGATCCGCGCGCGCCGCATCGGTTCGCGGACCTGATCGAAGAGCCCGCGGCAGACCCCCGGCCCTGGCTGGTGCTCGTAGGACCCGAGGGTGGCTTTACGGCCGAAGAAGAAGCACGCGCGGTGGAAGCCGGCGCGCTGCGAGCGCGCTTGGGGCCGCATGTCCTGCGTGTCGAGACGGCGGCGCTGGCCGCCTGCGCCGCTTGGGCCGCCCGCGCTTGACGCGGGAACGAAATCGGAGACGTTGAAGGAGCGCCAAACCCGTAGGGATTTGCCTTCGATGCCTGCCGAAGCTTTGTCCGCCTGGCGCCCCGCGCGCATAGTCCAAAACGAACCCATGGCCCGCGGGAGCATCTGGCTCACCTTGGAAGCCGCCGATGGGCGCGCGGCCGATTTCCGCCCCGGCCATGTGCTGGGTCTGGGGCTGCGCCAGCCCGACGGATCGTACCTGCGCCACGCGTATACCGTCAGCGTGGGCGATGCGCCGCAGCGCCGCTTTCATCACCTGTACCGCGTGATCCCATCGGGGAGGCTTACTCCGCGGCTCGAGAAGCTGCGTCCCGGCGAGACGATTTACTTCCAGGGACCGGGCCATCGGCCCATCGAGGACGAAGTCGATCCGGGCGCCGAGCGCATTATTGGGATTGCGACGGGCACCGGCGTCGGCCCGCTCTATGGGTACGCCCGGCGCGTGCTGGAACTGGGCGAGATGCGGCCGATCACGCTCTTCGCCGGATTTCGGGAAGAGTCCGATATGTGCCTGCGCGACGAACTGGATGGTTTGGCGCACCGGTATCCTAATTTCGGTTATCGCTACACGTTGACCCGGCCTTCGCCCGCGTGGCGCGGCTTGACCGGCCGCGTGACGCATTCGGTTCCGCCGATGCTGGGCCGGTTGGACCGGCCGCACGTGCACTTGGTCGGCAACGGCGAGATGGTGCATCTCTTTCGGAGCGCGCTCTTCGCCGCGGGCATGCCGCGAGAACGCGTGAGTATCGAGACGTACTTCAACCATTCGGCCGAACCGCCCAAGCCGGACGTACAAGGGCTGGCCGAACGCCTGAAGCCGCCGGCCAAAGCATCTTGAATCCGGCGGTTTTTGGGGAACCCGCGTTGGAAATGCAGATGGTAATCGGACCCTCCGAAGGAGGTTTCCATGACGGCGCCCACCTTTTCCGATTTAAGCGAAGCGGAACGCCAATGGATTGCCGCTCAGCTTGAAGGAGCGCGGCAATTCGTGGCGGCCGTGTCTCCATCCGACGCGTCCGGACCGATGACGCTCGAAGTCTTGGATCGCGCCTGGGCAGCGTGGCTGGGCCGCGAAGCCGGTGATCAGGCCGAAGTTAATGCGATCATCAATTTTGTCGGCGTCCAATGGGGGCAGTTCTTGGTGGACCGCTTGGGCTTTGCCTGGACCATCGCCTCCGACCGGCAGGGAACCGATTTGGCGGTCCGCGCGCTGCCAGGACAAGGCGACGTCCTGCTGTACCCCGCCAACTTTGTCGCGAAACGGTGGGAGAAGCGCGAAGCGAACTTTCTGGCGGGGTCGTTCGATTCCGTTCGCCAGCAAGTGGAAGCCGTCGCGGCCGGCCGCCCTCTGAAGCCGTGGTGGCGGTTCTGGTAGTTGCTAGGTCCGCTGCTGGCGCAACACCCCGTGATGATGCCCGTCCTGCGGCCGATTGAAGGCAAAGGTATTCGCGCGGCGGTCGTGGTCGGAGTGGTTCGCGTCGCTGCCGTGGATCACCAGCGACCCGAAGAAGACGCAGTCGCCCGGTTCCATGGGCACCGCCACCGCGTCGTTGCGGGGATTGAAGTACCCCGGCAGGTAAATGCCGAATCCGTATCCCGTATCCTTCTTGATGTGCTCCACCAGCCCGCGCTTATGGCTGCCGGGTACGAATTGGATGCAGCCGTTCGTCGTTTCCGCCGGATCGATCGCCAGCATGCAGTTGATCTGGTGCGGCTCCGTAAACGCGCTCTTCCAGTACCCGAAATCCTGGTGCCACGGCGTGATCGTGCCGTCACGCGCGGCCTTCATCAAAAGCTTGCTGTGAAAGTGCGCGATATTCGGCCCGAAAAGCCCTTCCACCACATCCAGGACCAAGTCGCTGTGCAGCAGGCGATTCAAACCCGGGCAGACGTTTTCGCTGTTCATGAGCTGCCGGATGCGCTTGGGACGGCCGGGCACCTGCTTGTCCCACGTCACGCCTACGTTTTCGGGCGTATGCTCAGCCATGCGCTCGTGGAGCGACTTCGTTTCCGCGTCGATCAGCGCCATCCAATCTTTCGGAACCAGCCCGCGCTTGAGTAAGTAGCCGTCGCGTTCGTACGCGGCCAGTTCTTCCGTGCTTAGCGCCGGCGCCGTCTGGGTGCTCATGTCGAATGCCCTCGAAGTTCCAAGTTGACTGATTTTGCCCTATGGAAGTACCATACAACCTGGATTTTAAGGGCGCATCGGGAGGCTTTTGATAATAACTTGGATAATCCTGCTCCAAAACGAAGCCGTACCGTGTTTACCATGACAGGCTTTGCCAGCGAATCGGCGCGGCGGCTGTACTGGTACGTCCACAACGGTGCGCACATGGTATGCGGCCCCGACTTCGGTTGCGACCGGCCCAGCTTTCACGGGCACCAGATCATGTTCATGCTGCGCGGCCACGGTTCGGGCGCCTATCGCGGAGAAGCGTGGGAAGCGCGCGGAGGGCAGGCGGTGCTGATGGATCTGCGCCAGCCGCACAGCTACTTTGCCGATCCGGACGATCCGTGGGAAATGTACTGGGTCCGCTTCGACGGGCCGGGCGTGGCGAACGTGGCCAAAGCGCTGCTGGCCTCGGCCGGAAGCTGCGTCATTCCCTTTGCGTCGCGGGAGAAGCTCGACGAGGACTATCACGCGCTGGCCCGGTTGCTGGCCGAAGTGCCTCCCGGCTACGACGCGTGGGTCTGGCGGCATTTGGTGGGACTGACGGCGAACCTGATCGAAGGGCTGCGCCGTACGGGCCTGCCCGCCTCCCAGGATCTGACCGTCGCTCCCCATGCCGCGCCGGAAGGCATCGCCGCGGCCCTGGCCTTCATGCGCTTCCAGCACCAGCGTGCGCTCAGTATCGCGCAACTGGCGCAGACGGCACACATGAGCGAATCGCATTTCATCCGCCGCTTCCGCGCCGTCACCGGATTCACGCCCATGGAATACCTCGAGAAATTCCGAGTCGGCCGCGCCCAGGAACTGATGCAGGAGGAACCGGACCTCCGGCTGGGCGAGATCGCGCGCGCAGTGGGGTACGAGGACCCCGCCTATTTCAGCCGCGTTTTTCGCAAGCAGGTGGGTTTTTCGCCGCGCGCCTACCGCCGCCGGCTCCCGGTGGGGTAGGCCGCCCTTGCGCTTCGGGCCCGCATGGGGTACATATCCTAAATCCATGCGCTCACTCGTGTGAGCAAATGTAAATTACCGAGTCCGGAGCCGAGCCGCCATGCCCGCCGCCCGCCGTTCGCCCCGTGAAGCACTTCGAACCTTCACCGGAGAGGCGCTCTCTCAGATCGCCTTTCCCTTGGGCGGAATCGGCACCGGAACCGTCTCGCTCGGCGGCCGCGGCGAACTGCGCGATTGGGAAATCTGGAACCGGCCCAACAAGAATTCGACGCTTCCGCTGAGCTTTTTCGCCGTCTGGGCCAAGCCGGCCGCCAAAGACGCCGCGCCCGTCGCCAAGATTCTCGAACGCCGCGTCCTGCCGCCGTACCACGCCGGACACGGGCTCTCGCGCCATGCGCTGGGCGGGGTCGCGCGCCTCGACGAAGCCCACTTCCAGGGCGAGTATCCCTTCGCGAAGATCGATTTCGCCGACCGCGAACTGCCCGTCAAAGCCAGCCTGGAGGCCTACACGCCCTTCATTCCGCTGCAAGAAGACGACAGCTCCTATCCCGTCGCGATCTTCAACTGGACCTTCCGAAATCCGACGAAGCAAAAGGTCGAACTGTCTTTGCTGGCCGCGCTGCACAATCCGATCGGCCGCTCGAACATCGGCGTAGAGAGCGAGATTAAAAGCGTGCTCAACCAGTACCGCGACGACGGCGGCGTGCGCGGGATCTGGTACACCGCGCCCGAATTGGGCCGCAACGATCCCAACTTCATGACCGCCGCGCTCGCCACGCCCTGGAAAGATCTGGACGTGCAGACGCATCTGTACGATGGCGGCTGGTGGGACGCCGCGCATCTGCTCTGGGACGATTTTGCCGAAGACGGCCGTCTCGCGCCGCGCGTCCTCAGCACCTACGGCCAAGCGGGCTCCGCGGGCGCCACCGAGAACGCGCGCGCCGGATTCTTCGATATCGTCCAATCGAAGCACAGCCGCGGCGTCGGCGCGATTTGCCTGCGCGTCAGCCTCAAGCCCGGCGAATCGCGCACGCTACCGGTTTACCTCGCCTGGCATTCGCCGCATCTCAAGGCGTGGACGGACAACGTAGTTTCGCGTACTTACGTCGGCACCCAGTTCCGCGACGCCTGGGACGCTGCGGTCCGCCTCGAGGCCGAAAAGGAACGCCTCGAAGCGCAGACGCGTGCCTGGCACGCGGCGCTCTTCCGAAGCACGCTGCCGCCCGAGGTCCTCGACGCCGTCTCCAGCCAGGCTTCGATCATCCGTACCCAAACCTGCATCCGATTGGCCGACGGGCAGTTCTACGGTTGGGAAGGTTGCAGCGACAACGCCGGCTGCTGCAACGGGACGTGCACCCACGTCTGGAATTACGCGCAGTCGCTCGCGTTTCTGTTTCCCAAGCTCGAACGCAGCATCCGGCGCAACGAATTTCTCAACGCCACGCGCCCCGACGGTTCGATGAGCTTCCGCGTCTCCATGCCGGCCAATGCGCGCGCCTGGACCCACGCGCCCGCCGCCGACGGGCAGATGGGCTGCATCGTTCGCGCTTACCGCGACTGGCAGCTGAGCGGCGACGACGGGTTTCTGCGCGAGATCTGGCCGGGCCTCAAGCGCGCGCTCGAGTACGCCTGGACGGCGCCCCACGGATGGGATCCCGACGCCGACGGCGTGATGGAGGGCTGCCAGCACAACACCTACGACATCGAGTTCTACGGGCCGAACACGATGATGGGCTCGCTGTACCTTGGCGCACTGGAAGCCGCCGCGCGCATGGCCGAGCACCTCGGCGAACCCGCGTGCGCGGCGCGCTACCGCGAGATCGCGGCTTCCGGGCGCGCGCGCATGGACCGCGAACTCTTCAATGGCGAGTACTACACCCAAAAGGTCGAGGTCCTTCCCGAACTGAACGTGCCCGACAAACTCCGCGGTCCGCTCGACTTCGCCGCCGGCGAATGCGGTCCGGCCTGCGCCTGCAACGAACCGCCCGGCGGCAAGGCTCCGGCGCTCGTGCCCGGTAAAGACTTCGAAGTTAAGTACCAGTACGGCGAGGGCTGCCTCTCCGACCAGGTACTCGGCCAGTGGGCCAGCCACGTGGCGGGTCTGGGGCATGTCCTCGACGCCAAGCAGGTGCGCTCCGCGGTCCGCGCCATCTACAAGCACAACTTCCGCAACCCCATCGGCGGCTTCAGCAACGTCCAGCGCATCTACGCACTCAACGACGACGCCGGCCTGCTGCTCTGCTCGTGGCCGCACGGCAATCGCCCCAAGCTTCCGTTCGTCTACTGCGACGAGGTCTGGACCGGGATCGAATACCAGGTCGCGGCGCACCTGATCTACGAAGGCGCCGTCGCCGAAGGCCTGCGTGTGGTCGGCGCCATTCGCGAACGCCACGATGGCCTGAAGCGAAATCCCTGGAACGAGTTCGAATGCGGACACCACTACGCCCGCGCCATGGCCTCGTGGTCGGTGCTCCTGGCATTGAGCGGCTTTACGTTCAGCGCCGTCGAAAAGAAGCTGGGCTTCGCGCCGCGCATGAACGCCGAGAACTTCCGCTGCGCGTTCACCTCCGGCTCGGGGTGGGGAACTTTTTCGCAAAAGTCCGGCAAGGCCCGCTTCGACGCGGCGCTTGAACTGAGCGCGGGCCGCCTGGAACTCAATCGACTGGATCTGCTTCTTCCGCGCGGCGCCAAGCAGGTTCAGGCCACGGCCGCCGGAAAAGCCATCGCCGCGGAAATCGACGGCGCGGGCGTGAACTTCCCCGCGGGCGTGAGCCTCGCGGCGGGCGAGAAGCTGGTCTTGGCCGTGAAGTAAGGCGAACTACATCACCTTGAATGCGATCAACGTGATGTCGTCTTCCTGCGGCGCCGAGCCCAGATGGCTGTGTACCGATTCCTCGATCAGATTGATCAGGTCGATCACGCTGACCGAATGATTGCGCAGCAGCAGGTCTTTGACGCGCTCGTCGCCGAATTCGTTCTTCTCGCGATCCGGAGCTTCCACGAGGCCGTCCGTGTACTGAAAGAACAGATCGCCGGTCTGAAGCTGGATCGTCTCTTCCTTCATCACCGCCGGGAAGCGCTGACCGGTTTTGTCCACACCGATGACCATCCCGTTGGGCTTAACTTCCGTCACCGCAGGGGTGCGCGCCGGATTAACCAGGTACGGCGGGTTATGCCCCGCGCGCGCGAACTTCAGAACCCGCGTCGAAGTGTCGATCACCCCGTAGCTGGCCGAAAGGAAGGTCTCGCCGTCCAGATCCTGCGCCAGATCGGCGTTGGTGACACTGAGCATGTCCTTGGGGCTCTCGCGGCCCTTGGCGTAGATCTGCATGGCCTTTTTGGCCATGCCCATGATGATCCCCGCCTCGATCCCATGCCCCGAGACGTCGCCCATCGTCAGCCCGATGGTGTGGTCGTTGATCTGGATGAAGTCGTAGAAGTCGCCGGAGACGTTCGTCGCCGGCACGTACAGCGCGTGGAACTCGAATCCGGGCACCTTCGGGACTTTGGGCAGCATGCGCATCTGGCGTTTGGTCGCCATCTTCATGCTCTTGCGCATTTCTTCCTGCTGCCGAATCTGCTGCGCAAGCTGTTTGAGACGTGAAGTATCCACGTGAGTCCCAGTCCCGGGCGATCGATAGGAGGCGTGTCAGCCAACCGATACAATCGTGCGTAAGCAGTATAACCAGACGCTGCGCACGGCGTCAATCGAGCGTCAATCGCTTGTGCGGAAATACTTTACAAAGCGTTGGCAGGAATCGCGAAGATTCCGTCAGCCCGTCCGAGGTTCGGGCGCGCGCATACTTGCCCTTCTCGGTACAGTTTCGTAAGATAGGTGCGGTCGAGCCCGTACCGGGCACGCAAGCACGGAGCTAAATCGCCATGCCTTACCCCGAAGAACTGGTCGCCCCCATGCGCGCCGAACTCACCTCCCTCGGCGTCGAGGAACTCCGCACCGCAGCGGCGGTCGATACCTTCATGAAGCAGAACCACGGCACCGCGATGGTGATCGTCAATTCCGTCTGCGGTTGCGCGGCCGGCGGCGCGCGCCCCGGCGTGCGCTTGGCGCTCCAAAGCCCCAACCGCCCCGACCGGATCGCCACCGTTTTTGCCGGGCAGGACCAGGAAGCCACGGCCAAGGCGCGGAGCTACTTCTCGGATATCCCGCCCTCCAGTCCGTGCGTTGCGCTCTTCAAGGACGGCGAACTGGTCCATTTCGTGCCGCGCCATCTGATCGAAGGGCGCAGCCCGCAGATGATTGCCCAAGAACTGAAGTCCGCGTTCGAAGAACACTGCGTCAAGGCGTAAGCAATTCCGGAATGAGGTAGCCCATGGGTACGTTTCATCACGACAAGCACGAACTCCACGGCATCACCGTCGTCGTCGAGACGCCCGAGAAGGTCTTCGTCGGGCGCTGCGACGATATGGACGCCGCGGAGGTGATTCTCCTCGACGCCGACGAGCACGCCGAAGGGCAGGGCGGGCGGAGCAAAGAAGAGTACCTCAAGCGCGCCGCCAAGTTCGGGGTCTGGAAGAAGCACGCTCGTGTCTCGGTGCCGCGCGAGGAAGTCGCTTGGGTGCGTCGCCTCAGCGAATTCACGCAGGGCATTCCGGCCGACCTGAAAGGCGGCATGGCCACCGCGACTGCCGTAGCCGAACCGCCGGCTCAGGTGGCCGCGGCGCCCGCTCCGAAGCCGGCCGCCCCCGGCGCGCAGGACGTCGTGGTTCTGACCGAAGCGGCGAAGGAAGAAGTCCGCCGCCTCATCCGCGACGACAAGAAAGTCGGCTTGGGCCTGCGCTTGGCCGTGAGCGGCGGCGGCTGCTCGGGGCTCGTCTATAAGCTTGACTTCGACAAGAAGAAAGACGGCGACGTGGCCATCGCGTGCGAAGGCTTCGAGGTTTACCTCGATAAGAAGAGTACCATCTACCTGCGCGGCGTCACGCTCGACCACCAAAAGGGCCTCAGCGGCAAGGGTTTTATCTTCAAGAACCCCAACGCTACGAACACCTGCGGGTGCGGCGAGAGCTTCTCCGTCTAGTTTGAAAACAAGAATCCAGATAGAAGTAAGTAGTCGATCTCCTTACCGGCGAAATTGGTTCTCTGCGCAAGCGCAAAGGCGCCAATCCACTGAATTTCGAACAAACTACTATGGCCCAGGTTGCAGATAGAGTGGCAGGGAAGTCTGCTAACAGGTCGTCACCTCGTCCTGAAAGTCTAATTAGAGTCGTTCTATTCTTACTTGTGGCTTGTCCATGGCTTTGGGTTGCCACCGGACTGTCCGCGGGTGAACCAATTGATAGGGCAGAAGAGTATTGGCCTGTGGTCTCCAAGCTTTTGGATGAGTCTGATAGGTCAAAGGCAGAAGTGGCGGAATTCATTCAGGCTATGGGAGAAAAGCAGGCGGAGATTGTGCCCGCGTTTCTTAGAATTCTAAAGAACAAGAAAGCTTCCATTCGAGTCGTCGCACTTGAGTTTTTGACCAGATTGGAACCGAAGACTGCCGAAACAGCCGTTGAGGTAGTAAATCTGGCCTCCGACCCAGATCCTGGAGTGCGCAAAAAGTGTATCGAAGCCATTGGACGGTTTGGGAAGTGTGGAAAGGTGGGTCTAAAGGTTCTTGTCGCGGCATTGGAAGATCCGGCGACCAGAATGGAGGCCTTGAACTCCTTAACGAGTCTGGGAGCGGAAGCGGCTCCAGTGGCGAAAGACGTGCTTCGACACATTGATTCGGATGACTATAAGACGAGAGGTCAGGCACTGATTGTCTTGGGACGCTCGGAAGTAGGAGGTAAGGAGGTACTTGCAGGCCTTATAGCGGCCCTGAAGAAGGAAAAGGATCCCATTCTCACTTGGGTCATCATAAGCAATCTTGGCAACCTGGGCTTGGAAGCGGAACCCGCGCTTAGCTTGATTGAGACGTTTCTTGGACACGAAAACGATACAGTTCGGAGTTTTGCCAAGGAGGCAATCCAAAAAATCAAAGAAGCCAAAACAAAATCCCAGGACTTTTAGTGCTACAGTTCAATCGGTAAAATATCCCCATGCAAACTGTGCTTCAGGATGCTGCCGCAGCCCGCAAGACCGGCCTCTTTGCCGTCGTTACCGATCGCAATCGACCGCAAGCCGGCCTTGCCGACTTGGGCGCGTTGATCGTTACCGGCGCCGGAGCGGCCGGATTTCTACACGGCCAGCTCACCAACGAAGTCGCGGCGCTCCAGCCCGGCGCGGGGAACCTCAACGCGCGCACCGACGGCAAAGGCCGCCTGCTGCGGACCTTCAGCCTCCACGCGCTCCCCGACGAAGCGCCGGCCGCGCCCGGATTCCTGCTGCTGCTCGAAAGCGCTGGCGTCGCCGCGCTGCGCGAAGATCTCGATAAATATTGCCTCACCGACGACGTGCTCCTCGACGATGCCTCCGACGCCTTCGACTGGGTGCTGCTGCAAGGCCCCGAAGCCCCCGCCACCCTGGCCGCCGGGCTGACCAAAGAAATGGAAGGCGCCGCGCGCATGCCCGAGTTCGGCATGCAGATGCTCTGGGGCGATGGCATCCCGCCGGGCAGCTTCGTACTCAGCCGTTCGCTCACCGGCGAACACGGCTACCTCCTGGCGCTGCCCAGCGGAGCAGGGGAGGCCGATCCGCTGGTGCGCAAGCTGCGCGGCATGGCCCGAGCGCGCAACTTAATCGAACCGCCCGACGAGGCGCTCGGTGCGGTCCTCGAAAGCCTGCGCGTCGAAGCCGGCGTCCTGCGCGCGGGACTCGACTTCGAGCCCGGCACGCGCGTGCTGCCCGAAACGGTCCTCGAACAGCAGGTCGTCAGTTACACCAAAGGTTGCTACCTCGGCCAGGAAGTGATCGCGCGCATCCGCACCTACGGCGCTACGAACTACGCCTTGCGCGGTCTGGCGTTCGACGCGAAGGCCGCCGATCCTTCCGCGGCGCTCCTCGATCGCCTTCCGCCTTGCGGCTCCGAGCTGCTCCTGGCCGACGGAAAGAAAGCCGGCCAGTGGGCCTCGCGCGCCTATTCGACCGTGCTGAACGCGCCGGTGGCGTTCGCGTATCTGGACAAGGCGCACCGCACGCCGGGAGCTGCGCTGGAACTTCAGGTGTCCGGCGGGACAGTGAAGGCGCGCGTGGCGCTGCTGCCGTTCTTTCACGCGCTCGACCGCACCCAGCGCGCGCGATTCCTGCACGACCGGTCCGTTCGCGCCTTCGCCGAACATCAGGACGACGAAGCCATCGCGCTTTTGGAAGAAGCGCTGCGCCTCGATCCCGCCTTCGCCGACGGCTACGAAGCGCTCGGCGTGATGCTGGGCCGGCGCCAGCGTTTCCACGAAGCCATCGACATCTTCAAGCGCCTGGAGGAAGTCGCGCCCAACGAACCGATGGTCCACACCAACCTCTCGCTCTTCTACATGAAGATCGGCGACAAAGAGTCCGCCGAAAACGAGAAGGCCAAGGCCACCGTAAAGCGTTTCAGCAGCTTCGCCGACGCCAAGGCCGAAGAAGCCCGCGAAGCCGCCGAACGCCTGGCGCGGATCGAAGACGCCAAACGCAAGAAGGCGATGTTCGAGGAAGTGCTGGAAATAGACGCCGCCGATCCCGTCGCGCTCTTTGGACTGGGCAATGCGCTCTCTACGCTTGACGACTGGGACGGCGCGGCGTTGGTCTACCGCAACGCGTTGGAACTGCAGAAGGACAGCAGTCCGCTCTATCTGGCCTACGGCAAAGCCCTGGAAAAGATCGGCCGCGAAGCCGAGGCGCGCGACGTCTATCGCCGCGGCATCGACGTCGCTTCGCGGAAGGGGGATCTGATGCCGCTCAAAGAAATGGAGCACCGCGCGCTGCTGCTCAGCGACGCGAAAGCGTAAACCCTACTTCGACCAGCTCACCGTGACGGGCTCTGAACCGGGCAGCAAGTCCACCAGAATTCGATGCTCCGCCACGCGCGCCGAAATCGGCTCGCTCTGGCCCGCGCGCTTGGCCTCGGCGCGTACGGCGCCGGGGGCGTTAACCACGACCGTCAGCGGCCGGTCGAAGACTCGCGTATCGAGTTCGGATGTCAGCGTCAGTTCGACGCCGCCGGCCACCGGCCGGGATTCCAGCTTCGAGGCATCGCGAAGCCGGACATACTTCGCGACCGTGGCAAACGGCGCGACCCAGAGCCGCGCTTCGTTTTCCTTGACATACTTGAGATGCGTATCGAACGCGCCGGGCTCCTTGAACTCGGCATAGCCTTTCGAATAACTGTGCAGCATCGGGACGATCCATTCCTTCTTGGCAATGGCGGCATCGACCCAGCGATTGGCCTTCTCCAACGTCCACTTGTCCCCGCCGTAGAAAAGGCGCGCACCCGTCTGAGCACGGTGCTTCACGGCGATCAGCGCGTCGACGGCTTCGTTCCGAGCGCCGTACGCCGGGCAGTAAGAAAAGGGGGGCGTGCCGAGATGCTTCTCGATCTGGGCGTAGGCTTCGTCGATCTCGTGGGCGGCGGCTTGCGCCTCGAGTTGCGTGAGATTCGCGTGGGTCAGGCCGTGGTTCCCGATCTCGTGCCCCGCGTCGCGTAACGCGCGCCACTGCGGCCACATCGTTCGCCCTTTGTAACCCGTCATGTCCTCGGTGGTCGGCCCGGGATTGACGTACCACGTGACCTTGAACCCGAAGGGCTCGAAAGCTTTGCTTAATTCGTCCGTCGCGCCTTTAAAGCCGTCGTCGACGGTGAACGAGATCGCGGCGTCCTTGTCGCCGGAGAAGCGCGCGATGCGCGCCGCCGGACCTGCGCCGTCCCCTTCGCCCGCGC
Source organism: Planctomycetota bacterium (assembly GCA_015075375.1). GTDB lineage: Bacteria > Planctomycetota > SZUA-567 > H5-PLA8 > H5-PLA8 > H5-PLA8. The sequence goes on from JABTUM010000002.1 coordinate 733,163, forward strand.
CAGTCCCTGAAGCCCCCAGCGTCATGACCGCAACTCCCATCCACACGAGGAAAATGGCGAACGGCCGCTCTATGAAGAGGTTGAGGTTGACCATGCGGAGCCGTACTCCCTTTATAGGAGCATATGCCCGTTGCATCGAGAGTGCGGCTGGTAATTACGGGAAAGCCGGCCTTTATCGGTCGTTGTACTGCTCGATCATCTTATTGATCTTACTCCGGTCGATCTTGCTGTTGCGCAGCCGGTTTTGCAGCTCCTGGAGGTTGTTTCCGTTGCGGCTGTTCCGGTCGTTGCGATCGTTCCGATTGCGGTCGAAGCGGTCGTTGGTGTTGCGGTCGTTTTTGTTGTCGTAATCGCGCCCGGTGCGGCGCTGTTCGAGGTAAGAATCCAATGCGGACTGTTGGGAACCCGCCGGCTTTTGAGCGGCCTTCTTGGCGGCCTCGGCGGCTTTTTTCTCTTCGTCCGCTTTGCGCTTGGCCTCGTCGGCCTTTTTCTTGGCGTCGGCCGCGGCCCGGTCGGCCAGAATCTTGGCCTGATCTTCCGGACGCATCCATTTGCCGCCGAAGTTCACCAAGCCCTTGGCGCGCATCGCCTCATCGAACTTCCGCTTCTCTTCCGCCGCCCGTTCCCGAGCCGCGATCTTCTCCGGCGTGTCTTCTTCGATGGCCAGGATCTTCGTGCGTTCGACGTACACCATCCCCTGCGGAACCTTGAGCCGGATGCCGTCGTCGTCCTGCTTCAGGATCTCGCCTTCCAGTTCCTGCCCGTTCTTCAGCACCACCGTGTCGGCAAGCACAACCGCGGGCGCCCACAGAAGCGCCGACAGCAACAGGACTTGCGAACCGAGACGCGCCATCGCCCACCTGCCTTCGCCAAGGGACCGAACGGCCTTCAAGTACGAGTATCCTAACCCAGGACTCCGGAATGCAAGACTTTGCTGCAAGGCGGCCCGCCTTTAAGGAGTGCGGCTAGGTATATCCCAAAAGGCTCGCCTGCAACTTGCCCTCGGTCGTCATCTTGTCCTTGCCCCACGGCGGATCGAACGTAAGCGTCGTGCGCACGTACTCCACGCCATCCACCTTGGCCGCTACGGCAATCATCTTGGCTGCGAGCTGGTCCTGTACCGGGCAAGCCGGGTTGGTTAGCGTGAAGACGATCTCGTAATCGCCCGGCGCATGTTCTTTCACGTCGTAGATCAGCCCCAGATCCACGATATTGATCGGTATCTCGGGATCGTAAATCTCGCGCAGCGCTTCGCGCACGGTTTGTGCCGATACCATGAGCCACCTGTCCTAATTCCGGCGAACCTACGCGAAATACTTCTTCACCTTCAGCAGGCCCTTGGCCAGCAGATCGATTTCTTCCTGATGCGTATAGACGTAAAAACTCGCGCGCGCCGTCGAAGGACTCCCCAGCCATTCGTGCAGCGGTTGCGTGCAGTGGTGCCCCGCGCGCACCGCGATCCCTTCGCTGTCCAGCACCTGAGCGACGTCGTGTGCGTGAATATGCTCGAACTCGAAGGTGACCACGCCCGCCCGAAGTTCGGGATCGGCCGGACCAAACACCTTCAGGCCCTGCACCTCCTTTAGCTTCTCCAGCGCGTAGGTGACCAGCTCCTTCTCGTGCGCGCGCACGTTGGCCATGCCCAGACGGCCCAGGTACTCCAGCGCGGCCGTCATGCCTGCCGTTTCGGCGATCGGCGGCGTTCCCGCCTCGAAGCGCAGCGGCGGATCCTTGTACGTGCTGCTCGCCAGCTTTACTTCCTCGATCATTTCCCCGCCGCCGAGAAACGCGTCCATCTGCTGCAGCAGGTCGAAGCGCCCGTACAGCACGCCCAGTCCCGTCGGGCCCAGCATCTTGTGCGCGCTGAAGGCGTAAAAGTCCGCGCCCAGTTCGCGAACGTTCACCGGAAGGTGCGGCGCGGCTTGGCAGCCATCGACGACCAGAATCGCCCCGTGTGCGTGCACCAGCTTCGAAATCTCGGCGATTGGATTGATCGTGCCCAGCACGTTGCTTACGTGCGCCAGTGCCACCAGCTTCACCTTGCCGCCCTTGAGGAACTCTTCGAGTTCCTCCAGCCGCAGCGTCCCGTCGGCGTTCAGTTCCACGCCGCGGACCACGACGCCCTTATCTTTGGCCAGCAGATGCCACGGCACCAGATTGCTGTGGTGCTCCAGGCGCGAGACAACCACCTCGTCGCCGGCCTTGAGATGCCGGCGCCCCCAGCCGTGCGCGACCAGATTCAGCGCTTCGGTTGCGTTCTTGGTCCAGACGATCTCCGTCGGCCGCGCGGCGTTGATGAACCAGCTCGCCCGCGTCCGCGCGCATTCGTAGATCTCCGTCGCGCGTTCGGCCAGCATATGCAGCCCGCGATGCACGTTCGCGTTGCTGGTGTGGTAATACTCGTTCATCGCATCGATGACCGTGAACGGCTTCTGGCTCGTCGCCGCGCTGTCCAGGTACACCAAGCGCTTGTCGCGCACCTTCTGCTTCAGGATCGGAAAGTCTTGCGCGAGCTTGCGTCCGTCGATCGGCTGGCGTTCGATGGCCGGGGCATCCTTCTTGACGGGGGAAGAGGAAGGGCGGTTCATGGTCGTTACCCGAGAAAGCGTTATTCCACCTGCACTTCGATGTCGTCCCCGGTCACGCGAACGGGGTAGCTCTTGATCGGTTCCACCGCCGGCATCGACTTCGCCGCACCGGTCTTCAGGTCGAATTCAGCGCCGTGCCACGGACAGGCGACCGTGCAATCGTCGGTCAGCCAGCCTTCGGCCAGCGAGGCGTCGGCGTGGGTGCACGCATCGTCGATGGCGAATAACTGGCCCTTGGCGTGCCAGATGGCGATCAGCTTCCCCGCAACCTTCACGCAATGCCCTTTGCCTTCGGGAAGATCGGCCTTCTTCAGTACCTTTTCGAATTCCGCCATCGCCCAAGCACTCCTTCGTATCCGGAGCATGATTGGAAGCCCACAGGAGCATCTTCGTCTGCTCTCCGAAGGGCGTCAAGCTAATGCGGATATCGATTATCCGTATTCGGGGAAGGTTTGCAAGCATTCAAAATGCTGGGGAACGCCTCGCTAATCCGCTTCGTCCAAGAACAGTAACTCGCGCAGGAATGGGCGTTTGCCGGCAATAAGGGAGGCGTGGCATGGCAAGCGAGCCAGCTCTCGAAAATGCCGACTCGGCCCAGCCAACCGTGCCCGATCTCGCCTGGCGGGATGAGGACCTGCTTCCGGAGGAGGACGGGCCCGACGCCACGCCGCCCTCTGCGCCGCTGCCGTCCGTGCGCAAAGCTCGCTCTGCCCACTTCGGATCCGAATTGGTCGCTCGCGTGCGTGTCGTACCGTGGTGGGTGATTTCCGGCGCGTTTCACGGCCTGTTGGTGATGCTCGTGACCTTGTTGGGCGTGGCCGTCCAGCGCATCCAGTCGCAGGATACCGCGTTCTACACCAGCCTCGAACGCCCGCGTGTTCCGGAGCTGGAGCGCCTGCGGCATCCAGACGCTTCGTTGCAATCGTTCGAAATGCTCGACGATCATCGGGTGCTGGACAACCCTGTCGTGCCGCTGCGCGACGCGGACGTGGTGGTCAACCACGACGTGAGCGTGACCGAAGAAGAATGGAAGGCCGCGCGAGGCGATGCGCGAGCCTTATCCGACGTGCCCTTGGATGGCAACGGCTGGGTGGGTCACCTGGGGTTGCGCAGGGGCAGCGGAGGCGCGTACGGCCAGCGTTCGGCGCTGGAACGGCGCAAGCTTGCCGAGGCCGGCGGCGGCGGGCGAATGACCGAGAGCGCCGTACAAGCGGGGTTGCGCTGGCTCGCCCTGAGTCAGGAGATGGACGGACGCTGGAACTGCGAAGAGTTTGGCGGCAAACCGGCCGACGTGGCCGTCACGGGACTGGCCCTGTTGGCCATGCTGGGCGCCGGAAACTCCGAACGTGCCGGCGAGTACAAAGAAAGCGTCCGCCGCGCCGTTCGCTGGCTTCAGAGCATCCAAAAGCCCGACGGCTCGCTCTTTAAGGAAGGGGAAATTCACGGCATCGGCTACCACCACGCCATCGCGGGCTTGGCGCTCGTCGAAGCCGCCGGCATGGGACGGGTGCCCGAGACTCGGGTCGCCGCGCAGAACGCGGTGGACTATTCGTGCCGCATCCACCAGCACGTTCAGAACGGCCTTCGCATGGGCTGGCGTTACGAGGCCGGGGAGGCTGGGGATCTGTCCGTCACCGGCTGGTTTGTCATGCAACTCAAAGCCGCCAAGGTCGCGGGTCTGCGCGTCGATGGCGAATCGATCCGCGGAGCCGAACGCTTCCTGGAACATGCGCAGTGCCGCGGCGATTCGCCCGACGGCTACGACGCACATCGCTACGGATACCGAGACGGCACCACCCGCGGAGTGCGCCAGACCGCCATAGGCTGCCTCAGCCGGATCTTTTTGGGCGAACAACCCAAGAAGGTGCGGGCCGGAATTCATTGGTTCGTGAATTTGGGCGGCGTACCCGAGTGGAGGAACGACGGGAGCACGGTCGATTTGTACCACTGGTATTATGGCACATTGTGCGTATTTCAGTACGGCGGCGATTTGTGGAAGTCCTGGAATCAGGCCTTAATTACGAGCCTTTGCGTGCGCCAAAAGACCGCCGGCCCGGACCTGGGATCGTGGGATCCAATCGGAGCTTTCAGCTCATCCTGGGGGCGCGTGGGTCAAACCGCCCTAAGTTGTCTATGTCTAGAAGTTTACTACCGTTACAAGCGCTGAAGCACGCACATGGGCACTTCCGCAACGTCCAATCCTGCACTCGGTGCATCTTTTTTGTACGGCATAAGTCAAGAATTCGACAGTTTTTGAATGCGTCTTCGTTCTTTATTTGAACCCCGGCCGCAGTCGCTGCGATTAGGGGTTCGAACATTGCCGCGGGGAGAGGGACCCCGCAAGCCCCATCTGGAGAACGGATCATGGCCCGGAACGAAGAATTCGTCGAAGAGGAACTGCTGGACGAGGAGCTGGAAGAAGAAGCGCCAGCAGGCGAGGGCTTTTTCGACAGCCTTTCGTCGCAATTCGGCTCGGCGCCTTGGTGGGTGATCTCGGGAGCGTTCCACGCGCTCCTGCTGCTGTTGCTCACCTTGATCGGCATGGCGATCTACCGCGCGCAGACGAACGACGTGGTGATCACGACGGACCTCGAAAAGAGCAAGCCGCCGGAATACGACGAGAAGAAGCCGCGCGACGTCTTCAAGAACCCGGTTCCGATCGACAGCGATATGCCGCCGGTCGAGAATCCGGTGGTGACGCACGAAGAGGTTGAGATCGCGGACCATGTCGAGACGGAGAACGACATGGACATGGCGACGGCGAAGGGCGACGAGGCGGCGATCTCGGACGTTCCGCTGGGCGGCGTGGGCACGGTGGCGGCGATCGGGTTGGGCGGCGGCGGCGGCGGCGCGTTCGGGCATCGCTTGGGCGGCGGCCGGCGGCGCTTGGCGACGCGCGGCGGCGGCGGCCGGGCGACGGAATCGGCGGTCGACGCGGCGTTGAAGTGGCTGGCCGAGCACCAGGAAGCCGACGGGCACTGGGACGCCATGAAGTACGGTTCCTCGCAGAAGACCGATTCGGCCTGCACGGGGTTGGCGCTGCTGGCCTTCCTGGGCGCGGGGCACACGGAAAAGGTCGGTAAGTACAAAGACAACGTCCGCCGCGCGGTGGGTTGGCTGATCAGCAAGCAGCAGGCGAACGGTCTGGTCTTCGACAGCACGGACGCGGGCGGGCACCGCGGCGTCGGCTATCCGCACTCGATCTGCGGGATGGCGCTGGCCGAAGCTTCGGGCATGGGCCGCGTACCGGAAACCAAGGCCGCGGCGCAGAAGGCCATCGACTACACCTGTAACGTTCACCAGCAGGGCGACGGTTCGGACAAGGGCGCGTGGCGCTACTCGGCCAAGAGCGAGCCCGACACGTCGGTGACCGGCTGGTTCATCATGCAGCTCAAGTCGGCCAAGGTCGCCGGCCTCGGCGTCGATGCGGCCTCCTTCGAAGGCGCGATTAAGTGGCTGGATGCGGTCGAGCACAAGGTTGAAGGCGGCGGCGGCGAATACGGTCCGGCGAGCGTCTACTGGTACCAGAAGACGAATCCGCACGAACACACGCAGCATCGCTTGACGGCCATCGGTACGCTGGGCCGCCAGTTCCTGGGCTGGAAGAAGGAAGACCTGGAAGGCAGCGTGCGCTGGTTCATGAACAAGGGCGGCGTGCCGAAGTGGGACGGCGGCGGGAGCGTCGACCTCTACTTCTGGTACTACGGCACCCTCTGCGTCTTCCAGCAGGGCGGCGATATGTGGAAGCAGTGGAACGACTCGATGAAGAGCGCGCTGTGCGACAATCAGCGCAAGGGCGGCGACGAAGACGGCTCGTGGGACCCGGTCGGCGCGTACGCGAACGAGTGGGGCCGCGTGGGCCAGACGGCGCTGTGCTGCCTCTGCCTCGAGGTCTACTACCGCTACCTGCCGCTCTACAAGCAATAACCCGGCCGCGCCCAACGGGCGCCCCGGACTTAGTCGTACCGCGCCGGCCCCTGCAAAGGGGCCGGCGCTTTTTTTTGACCTGCCGGCGGCCGGTTTTCGGCCGATTCCCGGCCGAAAAGTTCAAGATCGGCCCCTCCGACGCGTCCATGGGTCGCTTCCGTTTTCCTGTTCCTCATGGCTGAAAGGCTCACCCGCTCATGGCCCACGCGTCCGCCCCGCTTCCGGTTCCCGCGCTTCCCAGCGAACCCGTCCAGCGGCTCACCGAGCCGCTGGCGCGCTTCCTCCATATCCAGGCCGCCAGCGGGATCGTGCTGCTCGCTTTTACGCTCCTGGCGCTCTTCCTGGCCAACTCGGAATGGGCCGAACCGTTTTTGGGATTCTGGAAGACCAAGCTGGGGTTCAAGGTCGGCTCGTTCGAATTCACCCACTCGCTCAAGCATTGGATCAACGACGGCCTGATGACGATCTTCTTTTTCGTCGTGGGGCTGGAAGTGAAACGCGAGATGGCGGTGGGCGAATTGCGCGAACTGCGCCAGGCCTCGCTGCCCATCGCGGCGGCGATCGGCGGGATGTTGGCGCCGGCGGGACTGTACCTGGCTTTTCAGGCGGGGGAACCCGGCGCCGACGGCTGGGGCATCCCGATGGCGACGGATATCGCCTTCGTCGTCGGCTGCCTGGCTCTGCTGGGCGACCGCGTTCCGCACGGGCTGCGCATCCTGATGCTCTCGCTGGCGATCGTGGACGACATCGGCGCGATTCTGGTCATCGCGATCGGGTACAGCGGAGCGCTGGATCTGGTGGCGCTGGCTTTGGGCGGCGCGGGGATCGCCGGGGTGCTGGCCATGCAGCGCTTGGGCGTGCGCAGCGTAGGCCTGTACGCCATCGTGGGCGTGGGGATCTGGTTCGCCTTCCACGAGTCGGGGATTCACGCCACCATCGCCGGGGTGATCCTGGGCGTGCTGACGCCGGTGCGCCGCTGGGTCTCGCCGGGCCTGTGGACGGATACGGCGGGCGAAGCGATGCGTTTCCTGCGCGGGGACGACGCGGCCGAAGCGCAGCGCCGCCTGGTGCTCGAACGCCTGGAGCGGGCCACGCGCGAAGCGCGCTCGCCGCAGGAGCGCCTGGAGCAGGCGCTGCATCCGTGGGTCAGCTTCGTGATCATGCCGCTCTTCGCCTTCGCCAACGCCGGCGTACCGGTGCAACTCGGGGCCTTTGGCGAACCCATCGCGGTGGCCGTCATGGTGGGCTTGGGTGTGGGCAAACCGGTGGGGGTGGTGCTGGCGTGCTTCCTGGCGGTGAAGCTGGGTCTGGCCCGGCTTCCGGAACGCGTGACCTGGAGCGCCGTGGTGGCGGGCGGCTTCCTGGCGGGGATCGGCTTTACCATGGCGCTCTTTATCGCGGGCCTGGCGCTGAACGAAGAACTGCTGGACACGGCCAAGATCGGGATCCTGGGCGGTTCGGCACTGAGCGCCGTGGTGGGGATGGCGCTGCTGGTGGCGGTGCTGCCGAAGGCGGCGGTGTCTGGGCCCGCGCCGGCCGCCTGAGTCAGCGGCGTCAGACCTTGGGAGAGAACTAAATGGGAAGCGCCGGGCCAGAATAGGCCATTCGCCGCACGCATTCGGGGTGTGCTTCATGAGTCACACCTGCGTTCATGGCGCGTCTCATAGGAATGAGAGTTAGGCGGATATCGATTGCCACCGTTGGGCATGGGGAGCGTGTGGCCCCACCCGGCCCAAATCCGAAGTGCAATTTAGATAAGGGTATGTTGGGCCGCGGAAGACGAATTCGGTTTTCGCTCCTTTCGCTCATTATGGTTTTGATCACGGGTGGCGCGAGTGTAGCGCTATGGCAGGTATGGACTCCATGGGTGCGGGTTCAGACCCTTGAGATGGAGCATTTATGGCACAAGCCAGAGTCGGGACTCGGGTCCATTCTGCGGTTTGCTTCCTTTTCGCAGGACGGTACGCAGATTGTGGCCCTGTCCAATGCAGGCGAAGTGGCTATCTGGTCGGCGCAATCGGGGGAGCTTCTCCGGCGCTATCGGATGCAGGGCGAGGTTCAGGATGTCGTTGAATCCGAAAATGGACCGCTTGTGCTTACGCTGTACGCACCCAATCACAAAAAACCTTCACTCAGGCAGATAGAATGGACGAGCCGGCTGAATCGGCTGGGCGGCGTTCAATTGGCTGATAGTTCTTTGGATGAGCTGATTGAGGTTTTTATCAACGCGTTCAAATCCCCTCCGATACGCCTCACCACCCAAGCTCGCACGGTTTTGTCGTATTATGAAAACGGCATAACTCTGGATATCGACCAAGTGAGTTTGGCCCAAATCCTGGATGAGGCGACTCGCCTGGTTGCGCTGACCTGGGAGGTGCGCGATGACGGCGTCTGGATTCTGACGCCGGGAGAGAAGGCGACGCAGGTTGAATTCGAGAGGAACGCGGTGCCGAGGGTCTGGAATCTTGCGACCGGCAGCTTGGTTCGTGAGTTGCGAGGCCACGTGATGAGCGCCAACTGCGCGAAGTTTTCCAATCAAGGCGCTCATGTGGCGAGCAGCGACGGAGACGGACGGGTCTGGGACACGCAAACGGGGGCTCTTCTTCACGTGTTCAAGCAGTGCGGTTCGTTCGATACGGCCTGTTATTCGGCCCAAGCGCAGCGCTTGATGGTATTTAAAGGGACTGGATACAGCGACCTGACCGCATGGGACTTGAGTACCGGTGATCGCGTGCAAGAGGAATGGCTGGACTTGAGTGTGGAGCGCTTTTTCGTTTCGCCCGACCAGCACTGGGTGATCCTGAATAGAGAGGACGAGTGCCAAGCGATCGAGCTCAAGTCCAAAGTATGGCATCCCGTTCCGTTGCGCAGCTCGATCCGTGCCAAGGGTATTTCCTATGAAGGGCGATGTTGGTCTTCGGGTATTTCGAGGGCTCAGGGAAGCTGCATCAATCTCCAGACAGGCGAGCTAAAGTGGATGGAGTACGGCTGCGATGATTGGCTAGAGACTGTTTTTTCGCGCGACGGCCGACGGTTCCTTGCGGTGACCTATGACGGAGGTTTGATCCTGGATGCTCATTCGGGAGAAATGCTGATCGACCTGACCGAGAAGGTACCCACGGGCGGACCGATCAATCCTTTTGCGCATTCGCTGGAGATACGATATCCGCCGAATGCTTCCAGGTTTTCCGCGGACGGTTCATCCTTTGTTATCATGCGCGGCAGTAATGTCCTTGAACATTGGACGCGGCGCCGATCGGAACGCTGGTGGGGTGCATTTGAACTGCCGGAATGCTGGATCTTGCTGTGCAGCGCGGCCCTGTTCGTCCGCAGTATCATGCGCGACCGCCGATCTTTCCGTATGCTACACTGATGCAAACGGTGGAGAGGGCGCATGTGGACCGAAGCCGACGACCGCTACTGGATCGAAGCCGAGACGCGCGTGCTCGAGAGCTTGGTGGATCTTTCGGGCCGCGGCTTCGTGCTGGACTCCTGGCCGCTGCGCCGCGGCTGGACGGACGACCCGCGCATCCGCGTCCGCGCGGCGCTGGCCGAGGGACTCGAACGCGCGCGCGAGGCGCTTCCCGCCGGGTTCAACTTCCGGGTCGTGGACGGCTGGCGCCCGTGGTCGATCCAGGAAAAGGCCGCCGAAGACGCGCTGCAGCAGATCCGCAAGGCGCATCCCGATTGGACGGAAGAACAGATTCAGCAGCGCCGCCGCGAACTGGCGCCGCTCTCGCGCATCGTCCCCGGCTTCGACAGCCATCGCTACGGCGGCGCGGTGGACCTGGGCGTGCTCGACGCGCAGGGGCAGCAGCTTGATATGGGCGTTTCGATCGACCACTTCACCGGCCCCGAATGCGCGCTGCTGTGGTTCGAATTGAAGGCGGACCTGACCGAAGCGGAACGCGCCGCGCGCGAGAACCGCCGCATCCTGATCCGTGCGATGGGGGCGGGCGGCTTTCAGCCGTATTTGCAGGAGTGGTGGCATTGGAGCATGCGCAAAGACGTGGCGCGGACTTGAGGTGGGGGCAGGGCATCCACCACGGAGATCACGGAGTACTCGGAGCAGGCCGGACGTTGGCTATAAGGGTCAGGCGGGCGGCGGAGGAGTGCACGGAGGCTTGAGCGTGCGCGGTGAGTCAGGTACGGAGCAGGCCCACGGCGCTTGCGCGGCGGCGCTCGGCTACTTGCGGCCACCCGCCCGAGACGGAGGCACGGCGATGAGGAACCGCTGGCGGTGGACGATGGGGACGAGCGACTGCGCGACGTTCCGGACAGTGTAGTACTGGCTGCCTACACCCGCGCCAGTGGCACCTGTTCCTAAAGGGTACGCGGAAAGATGAGACGTGACGGTGACGCCAGTCCTAAGATGAATATGGAATTCATAATGCAAGGACCATGGGCGGATGCGGAGCAGCGCCTATCCAGCCGGTTCGGCCTCACTATTTTTCCGGCTGAGGGCCGTTTGATGGAACTCTTGATAGAAGAAGTTCAGCAATCGGACTTCTTGCCCGAAGAGATCCTCGCCGAGTTCTACACCAATCCAGAACTCATTGCCGAGTTCAGTGGCCGTTGGTACGCTGATTGTCACAAGCGGGATTACGGAGAGGAGTGGAATCCGGAGGAGGGCAACCAGCAGGAAGGCAATCCGCCACTGAATACAGTGGGGATTTGCCAGGGTTTTATGGTGGGATATACATTGCTGTATCTTTACGCAAAACGTAATCCTAGATCGTTGCTTGATTTCATTAAGCGCAGGCGTATCCCGCATGCGAAGAAGGTGGCGAAAGACGTTATGCGGGTGTTCGATGCCCTAGGAAAAGGAAACGCCTAACCAAGTCTTCTAGGTGAAATTCTAAAAGCCGCGCCTCAATGCCGGCGCTTGCGCGGCGGCATCCGCTACGGACTACCGGCCTTGGCGTTCTGCTCCAGTCGTTCGAGCCGGGCTTCCAGTGCGGCCAAGCGCCGTTCGAGTTCCTTTCTGCGCGTGCGATTGCGCAGCGCGGCGGCGATCCAGTCGGGAATATCGAAGGCGTGAACGATGAGCACGATGCCCAGCGTCCACGAAATCATTTCCAACGGAAACATGGGCCTCTCCTTATCCGAAACAACGCACGTGCTTGGGTGTGGCGAAAGAGTATACGAACGCACGAATGTGGCTTTCAGAGAATTCGCGGAATTATTGCGGGCTGCGGGTGCAGGCCAACGAGAAAGCCACGTTCCCAGGGCAGGCGCTCGCGCCCCAACCCTGGGCTATGGTACACAACAGCTTCGGGGTTGAACGGCTAGGGGCCAACGCGAGGTCGGTGCGAGGCTGCCGCGAGAACGTCGCCGCATCCCGAGGTATGGCCGCGAAGTGGGCGCTGGATCGCTGCTAGACTCCCCACTTCCGGCGCGAGACTTCCAGCGGTTCGGTGGGCGTCTTGCGCCAAGCGTAGTTCCCCGCAGGCTCCGCCCCGATCCAGCGCGGGTCCATCGGCTCGCTCGCCGGTTGCCAGCGCACGTCCGTGCTCAGGCGGAAGCGCGGGCCGCGGTTGGCGACCGCGCCGTGCATCGTGAACATCCCGAAGATCAGCACGTCGCCCATGCGGAACTCCGACGTCTGCCACTGCCCGCCGTAGCGCTGCACGATCTCCCGCGGATCGTGCGAGAAGAACGTCTCGATGTTGTCGCGGTCGGCATCGGCGTTGCCGTACGTCTGGCGGATGCGTTCGTACGAAGGCAGCCGGTGCGAGCCGGCCAGCAGCGCCAGCGGCCCGTCGTCGAAGGTGAGATCGCCCAATGGGATCCAGCACGTGAAGAGGCGTTCGCGCGTGCCGCGGCCCATGTAAACCACGTCGTAGTGCGGGCTGGTGGCGTCGCCGCCGGCCACGGCGCGCAACCACTTGTACTCGATGGTGACGGGCGCCTCGCCGAAGTACGCGGCCCAGAAGTCCGCGAGTTCGGGGCTTTCCACCGCGTTCAGGAAATCGGGCTGATGCGTCACTTCGCGGCGCCCGCCGAAGTAGCCGCCCTTGGCTCCTTCGGCGCGGTAGCCGTCCATGAGCGGATGCGAGCGATCGACCTGGCCTTGGGCGTCGAGGTGTTCGAGGACGACGCGCCGCGCGGCTTCGACGCGTTCGCGCGCGATCAGCCCGCGCATCAAGAGATAGCCGTCTTCGGCCATGCGTTCGCGCAGCGCTTGCGGCGCGGCGCCGGCGGCGGGCGTCTCGCGCAGGAAGCCGAGTTCGTGGCCGTCGAGCGCCAAGTCGCGGCGCGCGAGGCGCAATACCTTGGCCGGTCCGGCGGCGGGAAGCGTGGGCGTTACGGTGACGGGCATGGGGCGAGCTCCTGGGGATAGGATTATTGCTTCCACTTCACGGGCTTGCTTCAATCGTCGAAAGCCATTATTACCTATGGGACACGGGACCGGAATGGAGGCACTGCTTAGAGATATGGAAAAAATGCTCAGGCCCCAGCGCCGGCGATCTCGCCCGCCGCCGGTCCCGAACCTGGGTTCCGCCGAAGCGCCGCCCGAACGCGTTTCGCGCTACGGCGTGCCCAGCCGCGCGCAGGAGCGCGTGGGTTTGTGGGTCAGTTCGGTCGGCCGGCATGTGCACCAAGGGCCGCAGACGCACGTCCGCGGGCGCGTGATGGATTGCTACGCCGCGGTCTGGATCGCGCGCGGAACGGGCTGGTACGAAAGCGCCGCCAGCGGCCGGCGCGCGGTGGGCGCGAACACGGTCATGTGCGTGGTGCCCGGCGTGGCGCACAGTTACTCGGCCGATCCCGCGGGCTGGGACGAGCATTGGGTGGTCTTCGGCGGGCGGATGGCGGAGGAACTGGAACAGCAAGGCTACTTTTCTGCGCGCATTCCGCTGATCGCCACCGGCGGCGATCCGAGGGTGGAAAGCTTGTTCGAGCGGCTGTTGGCGACGTTTCTGCGCGGCGGGCCGCTGTGCGACGCGACGGCGGCGGCGATGATGCACGAATTGCTGGTGGTGCTGCACGGGCTGGCGAGCGGGCTTTTTCGGGTGGGTGAGGCGCCGAGTTCGCGGGTGGACGATGCGCTGCAGTTGATCGAACGTGAGGCGCTGCGCGGGCTTACGCCGGAAGGGCTGGCCGAGCGGCTGCATACGGGCTATTCGACGCTGCGGCGTGCGTTTCGGCGGCGCACGGGCGGGACGATCAAAGAGTATCTGCTTCGCGTTAAGTTCAGACGCGCGAAGGAATTGCTTGCAGCGGACGACTTGAATGTAGAGCAGGTGGCGCGGGCGTGCGGCTTCGAGGATCCGCTCTATTTTTCACGCGCTTTTCACGCGCGCATCGGGCTGTGGCCGACGGAATTTCGGGCGAGCCAGCGGCGCTGACGGCCTTCCTTATAGAGGTAGGAACAAATCTCCGTGCGATCGCGGAATCGGCTGGCTGGCGGCGGTCGAACGGGGTATATTAAGTGAACTAGTACACTAAAAAGTGGGTGGGGACGGGTTAAAGCTAGGCTGGATTGACCTTTACATGAGCATCAAGACCAAAGTGCCTGCGTACAAGCCGCGCTTCGCCGATGCGTTTTCGTGGTCGCTGGACCTGAAGCGCGACGATCCGGACGCTCCGCCGCTGGTGGAGCAGCTTCGCGAAGGGATTCGCGCGGTGATCCTCGCCGGGCGCTTGAAGCCCGGGCAGGCGTTGCTCCCGCAGCGGCAGTTGTGCAAGCAACTGGGTTTGAACCAAGTGACGGTGACGCGCGCGCTGCAAGATCTGGTGCGCGATGGACTTCTGCGCAGCGAGAAAGGGCGCGGGCTTTTTGTAAGCGATCTGCGCCCGCCGCGGCTCACGATTTTGTGCCGCAGCCGCTCGGTGCGGCAGGAGCCCGGGAGTTCGTATGCGCGGATCGTGAGCGGCGCGCTTAAACGCTTGGAGCGCCAGAACGTACGCGTGAATTGGGTGGTGCGCGAACGCGGCACCGAGGGCGACCGCTTCGGACCGGGGCTGGATCGCGTGAGCGCTGAGGACGCGGACGCGTTTTTGGCGGTGGGGATTCAGAACGAGGAGTACCTCGCGGCGGTGGTGGCGCTGGGCCGGCCGGTGGTGGCGCTGGATGCGGCGCCGACGACGGCGGAGTTCGACGCGGTCGTGCAAGATACGTTCCGGGAAGGCTATCTGGCGACGCGGCGGCTGCTGGAGTTCGGGCACCGCGCGATTCTGTACTTGGGCGCGCATCGTGGGGACCATCCGGCGCCGCTGAGTCCCGACGCGCGGATCCCGGAGCCCGACAGCTTCAAACGTGAGGCGGGCTATCGCTTTGCGTTGGCCGAGGCGGGCGTGGCGTATCGGCCCGAATGGAGCGTGCAGCGTACGCAAAACGACGCGGCGGCTCAGGCGCAGGTGGCGCAATTGCTGGCGCGCGGGGAAGTTACGGCGGCGGCGGCGTGGGGCTCGTGGGCCGCGTGGCTCGCGAAGCAGGCGGAGATTCCCGAACGCTTGAGCTACGTAGGGTTTGGCCCGGCGGAAGCGCTGCCGAAGGCGACGTGTTTGGATGCCGACGTCGAAGCGCTGGCGCGGGCGGTGGCGTTGCGCGTGCTGCGGCGCTTGCGGCGCGAAGAGCCGGAAGAAGGCGAGCGGCGGCCGGCCGCGCACGGCGTGCTTTCTACCGTAGCTCCTGTGTGGACCGAAGGTTCCAGCGTGAAGCGGATCGGCGAGTCGCCGGAGGTTTACCGCTACCACGCGCGGCAGCAGCAGGCCGAATTCAGCGAGAAAAACGCGGAGGAATAAGATTCATGAGCGCCACGCTTTCGACCGAGGAATCCGTTGTCACGAGCCGGATTGCGCGGCCCGATCCGGCGCCGAAGCCGCCGGAACTGACCGAGCCGATCCGGCTGACGCCGGCGGCCTTCGAGCGTCCGCGCATGTTGTTTACGGGCGCGGAGTTGACGAGTTTGAAGGCGCGGCTGGACGGGAAAATCGAGAAGGCGATGCTCGGCCGGCTGACGCAGCGCTGCGAGAAGCTGATCGCGACGTTTCAGCCGCCGGCTCCGGGCACGCCGATCTCGGACCGCGGGCCGAGCGCGTGGCCGCCGTATCTCGCGCTGGCGTATCTGCTTACGGGCGAGAAGCGCTATCTCGAGAAGGCCAAGGCCTGGACGCTGGCGATCGCTCGGCAGGATCACAAGTTCCACCAGCAGCGGGACTTGCCCGTTTCGCATGCCTTGGCGTGCGTGGCCTGGGTGTACGACATGCTGCACGCCGAGTGGACGGCCTCGGAGCGGGCGGAGATCAAGCAATTCGTGCTCGATCTGGGGAGCCATTTCTTCAACATCACGGCCGCTCCAACTTGTTATTGGGGCTCGATTTTGCTTCAAAATCACTGCCAAGTGGCCTGGACGGCGCTGGGCGCGATCGGGATGGCCTTCCACGACGAACTGGCGCCGGCCAAGGAATGGGCGCAGTGGGTGCAGCGCGTGTACCGGACGATCAGCTGGCTGCAGCCGCAGGACGGGACGAACCTGGAAGGGTGCAGCTACGGGACGTACGGGAGCGAGCGGCGGGTGCTGCATTACGAAGCGGCCAAGCGCTGTCTGGGCGAGAATTTATACGCGCACGGCGAGAAGGAAATGGGGCGCTGGATCCAGCATCTGACGCTTCCTGAGTTCAAGGCCAAGCACAACGCGTTCAACTGGGGCGATAATCCGCCGCGCTTCGATACGCACGGGCCGGTTCATTCCATGTTGGCTTGCGCCAAAGCTTTCCGCGATCCGCAGGTGCAGGGGTTGGCGCTGGAGTTCTGGCGGCGCGAGATCGGCGGCGATTGCGCGCTGACGTGGCTGGATCTGCTGCTCTACGATCCGTCCGTTCCCGAGGGGGATTGGCGTGCGGAGCCGACATCCAAACACTTCAGCGACTGGGACTTAGTCCAGGCGCGCAGTGGCTGGGACGCGAACGCGACGGCGCTATCGTACCGCTGCGGGCCGTTCCAGGGGCATCGGTTGATGAACTGGAACAGCGGCGACCTGGGCGGCGCGCACATGCACGGCGACAACAACAGCATCATGTTGTTCAGCCGGGGCGAATTTTTGCTCTGCGATCCGGGCTACGAATTTCGGAAGCGAACGGATCATCATAATACCGTGCTGGTAGACGGTTTCGGGCAATTGGGCGAAGGCATGAAGTGGTACAACGTGAACCGCGTGCTGCATGAGGACGGGTACGGGGAAGTGCTTTCGTTCGCCGACGACGGCCAAACGGTGAGCTGGGTGGGGGAGTGCGGGCGGGATTACGTGATCGAGGCAAAGCTTAAGAGCTTCCGCCGCCATGTGTTGTACGCTCGGCCGGATCTGTTGGTCGTAGCCGACGAATTAGAGGCCGCGGAGCCGCGAGAATTTACACAACTTTGGCACAGCCCGACGCCTATTGTGGCTCAAAACGGCGGTAAAAATTGGGGCTTCACGCAAGGCCGTGCGGCGCTTAGCGTTCTGCCGGTGTTAAACGCCGATCCGGCGGGCGCGGCGACGGTGCTCGCGCGGCGGCAGGAACTCGCGGATCTGACGGAGAAAGGCAAGAGCCAGGAGGAGTTACGCGTGACGAGCGGCCGGGCGCTGAAGTGGCGGTTCGTCACGGTGCTTTGCGCCGGCGCGGCCGAGGCGGGCCCGGTGCGCTTGGAAGCTCAAGTGGCGTGGCCGGTTGTGAAGGTGAAGCTGGGGAGCGGGGAGACGCTTAGCGTACGCTTCTCGCCGGACGACGGGGCCGCTCCACGTTTGGAGTGAGGCTTAAGGAACAGATTGCGGTGTGGAGCCGCGCTCGGGCGACCGGGCGCGGCTTTTTTGTGGGTTGGGGCGGAGTTTTTATAACGGGGTTTGATGGTGTGGGTGTGATACGTTGCAAGGTGCGTGGAACGAATTTTAAGGGTTTAGAGTGGTCTAGACGTGTGGGCGCACGTGGGGCAAAAGTGAGGTTCTGCTATAAAACTGCTACATTTACGGACGCAAAGCGTATGATTGGCCCAACGGGACGCATAGCGTCCGGGCGGCTATGCACCTCGCGCATTTTGGGGTGCGGGGGGCGATGATTTCAACCTAGGATTTCAGCCGGAGAATGAACGATGCATGCCGATGAAATGCGGGCTAAGGCGCAAAGCTTGCTGGCGCGGAGAGAGGCAACTGGTGGAGCGGAGTATTGGCTGCGGCGCCAGTGGAAGGGTAAGGCCACGGCCTTACTGGCCTACGCTGTTTTAGGTTGGTTGCTTTGGAACGGCGGACATATTGCGGAAGCGTATCTTTTGGTTGGTTTTGCAGTTGGACATACGGTTCGGGATTTTCAGTGGTGGCGTGGTTTGGATCGAGAGTGGCTGACGACAGTGGAATTTATCAATTGGAATCGTGTGGAAGAAGTGGCGCGTGGTGCGCCGCAGATTACGGATTGAGGAACGGTGTAGGCGGGGTGTGTACTTACTATGGCCTCGATACAGCGGCCTATCCGAAAGGCATCCGATTCTTTGCCTCAAGCCGTGGGATCGGTTTTCCATTTTGTGACCTGTTGACGTAGTGCGGTAAAAGGAATATGAACCTGGAAGTACTAGGCTGCATGAATGCGGTCGAATACATGTTGGGCAGAGAAGTCATGCGCATAAAATTCTACCACGCGGCCTTAGTGGCGCTGCTTCTTGTTGGAGTATCTCGAGCGGAAGACGCAGTATTGCGCGAGCTAGAGGCGCGTCTCGATTCGGCTCAATCCCAAAAGGATATGAATATCGCGTCGGGAAAGATCGCTGCTTATCTAGACAAGAAACTGATTGAAAAGGAGGCTGAAATTGCGAAGAACTTAGATCCCGAGGGATTACGGCTATTCACGGAAGCAGCCAAGCTTTGGCGAGACTACCGTTTAGCCCAAGTTTCGTTTGAGGGCGATCTTTATCGAGGTGGAACCATTCGTCCGCTGATTCATAACCGGACGTTTAGCCGGCTTACCCAAGAGCGGCTTTCGGCGCTTTTGAGAATTATGGAGCCATAATAGGATGAAAACTGAGTCTAACATGGCGCAAAAGCCAAGAGGATTGCTCGTGCTATCGCACGCTTCGCGCCAAGCAACTGTCTGTCTCAGTTTGGACAATATTCCACTTGAGTCTCTATGGGTATGACGCCAAACGAGCTTGTCACCAACCTGAGACGGTTCATTGCGCCGTCTTAATGCTGACATCGAAGCAGCTCTACCTTCTTGGGCTTAAGATGGCGTGTGGCCGATAGGAATTTGTTTCGGGGTGTTAGGAAGAAAGCACACGGTGCTTGCTCCTCGGTACTCGGCTATCGGCCATTCGCCCCATTCGTGCGGCGGGTGCGTTTAGGCCGCCCCTACAGGGCGGAACTGCTATTGGGGTCGCCATCCCAGGGCGGCGGCGCGGGCGCCTTGCCCTGGGCTAACCAAGGTTGTGCCGTTGGCACAAAGGTGGAGGTTGACCTTTGGACTACGATCCACGGCGGCGGGTGGCCGGTAGCGGGCTTTTGTGCTGCGCGTAGGTGTCGGGGAAGGGGAACGGCGCGGCGGAAGCGGTGCGGGAAGGCTTCACGCGCGGCGTCCATGAGGTTGTATACGCCTGCGGCGCCCCCATCACGGGGTGATGGGGGGCACCCGGGGTGCTAGGGAGCAAGCGCACGGCGCTTGCTCCGCGGAACTCGGCCCATTAGAGGCATCTTCGCAAAGGGAAACTAATGCTTATATTTTACGGTATTCACGAGTTCTCCAAGAAGGTCACCGACAAGGCGCAGGTCTTCTGCAAAACATGCCAGACCAAGGTGGATGCTTTAGAGCAACAGAGTTTCAATATGGCTCATCTGTTTTTCATCCCGCTCATCCCATTAGGAACCAAGAAAGTATGGATCTGCCCTGAATGTGGCCAAGATCCGCATTGCAGGACAAGGACCTCCAGGGCGAAGAAGATCCTGCTTTGTATCCTAGGCTTGCCTTTTCTTGCTGCGATCTGGTTCGGGGAAGGCAAGCCAGAAGATGCGGGCTCGATGTGGGGTGTCCGAGCCGTGTTCACGATTGGTTATTTGATCCTCCTCTATGTCACTATTTATCATCAGCCGTTCGTGGATTCAGAAGATGAAGGGAATAGCGAACCCTCGGCTTAACCGGTTTGGCGGGTGCTTGACCGCCCTCATCCCCGGCCCTTCTCCCAGGGGGAGAAGGGGGAACGGCGCGGCAGGCCGTTGAATCTGAGCCGTTGGCTGGCTTACGCTTCGTGTTTCAGTTCCAGCTTCGAAGGAAGTAACCGCATGGCCAAATACTTGATCTCGTTTCCCAGCGCCGCGATGGTGGTGCCCGATGGCGAATGGGAGGCGGTGGGGCGGGACGCGCATGCGGTGATCCGCGAGGCGAAGGCCGCCGGCGTCTACGTGTTCGGCGGCGGCATCAACGAGGACGTCGCGCCGGTGATGGTCGCCGCCGACGGGACCGTCACGCACGAGACGTACCCTCAAACCCGGGCGTTCAACGGCGGCTTCTGCGTCTTGGAACTCCCGTCGCGCCACGCCGCCCTTGCGTGGGCCGCGAAGATCGCTCAGGCCTGCCGCTGTGCGCAGGAACTCCGCGAATTCCAGTACGACCCGGAGAGTTGACGGGCCGGGTGGCGCTCGACTGGGCGACGAGCATCGCATGCGTGCCGGCTGCCGCCGCGTGGACGAGCGGGCGCTTCGGTAGCGGTGGATGCGTGCGTGGTGTTTACGCGTATGCGGCCGGGTAGGCTCGGAGCACGCTCACGGCGCTTGCTCCGGGGGATCCGTAACGGTCTGCACGCCGTCGCAAGATTCCTCTAACCGCGCTTGGATCGGCAGGTCAACGGCAGTGCGGTGGGGTGCGCCTACTTCCCCGTCAGCTTCGCGCGGGTGGCGGCGAGGTGGGCTTCGACTTCGGCGAGGAGCGGTTGGAGGCTGGCGGTGAGGGGTTGGATGTGCGGTTCGAGGGACGGCTGCGCGTCGCAGAGCGCTCGGAGCGAGGCTTGGGCGAAGCGGGCGCCGCGGAGCGCGCGCTTGAACTGAACGAGGCGCTGGCCGAGGTCGATCCAGTCGGGCTGTTCGGGGTCGTCGTCGCCGATCTGCGAGAGCGCTTGGGCGAGGCCGCCGGAGAGTTCGAGCACGCAGCGCCCGGCCTGATGCAAAAAGCGGTCGGCCGGGAGGCGCGGGTTCTCTTCGAGGCTCAGGAGCGCCAGCGTCAATTCGGAAGCTGCTTCGAGGAGCGGGTGGCGGAAGCGGCGGCGCGTGCGGCGGCGCGCGAGGCGTTCTTCCGCGGAGGCTTCGGACGCTTCGGAGGCTTCCTCGCCGTCCTCCTTATCGCGGGCGGTGTCGTCCTCGTCCTCGGCTTCCGAGTCGTCCGCATCGTCTTCGTCGTCGAGGAGGTCGTCGTCTTCGTCGTCGGCGAAGAAGCCGTCGGCGTCGGCGCCGTCTCCGGCTTCGGCTTCGCCGGACCAGGCCGGTTCGGGCGGCGCGTCTTCTTCGGGAAAGGCCCAGTCGTGCCGCGCGGGCTGGACGCCGGCCTGCATGTCGGGGACGGGTCCGAGTCCGGCGTCGTGGAGCGCGTCTTCGAAGGCGGGTTCGTCTTCCTGTCCGTTGAGGAGGCGTTCGTCCATGGCTCGGCTGAGGCGTTCGCGGCGGCGTTCGTTCTCGCGGTAGGCTTCGTCCCAGGCGCTTTCGCTGCGCAGGCGGATTTCGTCTTCGCCGCCGTCGGGGGTGCTGAAGGTGACGGGCGGATGCTCGGCGGGCCGCGCGAGGACGTCGCGGATGCGCGCGCGCAGGGCTTCGAGGGCGCTTTCGTCGAGGGCCGGTTCGAGGCGTCCGGCGGCCTCGCGGGCGGCGCGCAGATCGGCGTAGTTTCCGGTGTTCGCGTAGCCGGTGGGGTCGTCGAGTTCGAGGTCGGCCAGAAACGTACCGCCCAGCGCGCGGAGGGTTTCGACGAGTGCGACATGCGCGGGCAGCGGCGCGTAGGACGTGCGCACGCTCACCCAAGGCGGTTCGGGGAGCGCTCCGCCCCACGCCAGGTCGAGATGTTCTTCGCCGACCAGGACGCCTTCGGGGCTGATTTGGAGCGGGATGCTGTCGAGTCCGGGCCAGAGATCGAGCAGGACGCCGCGGACGAGGCGCTTGGGATCGGGATGTTCGCGCGAGGGCCCTAGGCGGTGGAAGCGGGCGATCCCGCCCAGGACGAAGGCCAGTTCGAGGACGCGGTCCTCGAGGGACTCCAGGCGGTCGAAGCGGGCGAGCCGGCCGCGGAAACGCAGGGCGACGGACATGCGCCCATGTTCGCCGCATCGAGCGGGAGGGCAAGCGAAGGGACGTAAGCGGGGGCGGGAAACCTTGCTCTAAAGGGCCGTTTCCTGGCAGTAGCGGGAGGCCTTGCGGCGACCTATAATGTATAGACGTCTCGTTGCGGAGCAGCCGGCATGGCGGACACCCAGGGTACGACTGCGCGTCCCCGGATCCTGGCGGGGTTCGAGGTGCTGGAGAAGATCGGCCAAGGCAACATGGGCGCGGTCTTCAAGGCGCGGCAGATCTCGATGGACCGCGAAGTGGCGTTGAAGATCCTGCCGCCCAAGGTCGCGCAGGATCCGGGCTTCATCGAGCGCTTCCTGCGCGAAGCGCGCGCGAGCGGGCAGCTCAATCATCCCAACATCGTCCAAGGCATCGACGCGGGCTTCGACAAGCCTTCGGGGCTGTACTACTTCGCGATGGAGTACATCGACGGTCCTTCGCTGAAGACGGTGCTGAAGGAAAAGGGCAAGCTGCCGGAGTCCGAGGTGCGCAAGATCGCTCAGGAGATGGGCGAAGCGCTGAAGACGGCCGAAGCGCAAGGGTTGGTGCACCGCGACATCAAGCCGGACAATATTCTGCTGACGACGCGCGGCGCGTCGAAGCTCGCCGACCTGGGCCTGGCCAAGAAGATCGAAGGCGAAGGCGAGGAAGAGGCGGAGCTGACGCAGGCCGGGAAGGCGGTGGGCACGCCGTTCTACATGGCGCCCGAACAAATCCGCGGCCAAAACGACCAGATCGATATCCGCACCGATTTCTACGCGCTGGGCGCGACGCTCTTTCATTTGGTCACCGGCGAAGCGCCGTTCAAGGGCGGGACGGCGGCCGAGATCATGGCCAAGCATCTGACGGAAAAGGTTCCGCTGGCGCATCAGTGCGCCGAAGGCGTGAGCGAACCGTTCAGCCGTCTGCTGAGCGAGATGATGCAGAAAGAGAAGTCGAAGCGGCCGGAGACGACGGCGGCGTTCCTGGACCGCTTGAGCAAGCTGGACGCTTCGCGCAGCGGCGGGCGCTGGGCGACGACGGGCCCGCGCGCGCCGATCGGGGCGGGAAAGGGCACGACCGGCCCGCGCAAGCCGCTGGGCCGCACGACGCTGGGCATGCAGCCGATCCGGGTGCCGGGCGAAGAGCCGGTTACGCCGCGGGCGTCGAAGCCGCCGGTGGCGGTGTACGTGGCCGGCGGCGCGGTGCTGCTGCTCGGGCTTGCGGCGCTGTTCATGAGCGGCCGGGGCGATCCGGCGGCCGGGAAATCGAAGACGGCTCAGCTTCCGCAGCCGGTCGTTCAGCCTCCGCGCGAGACGCCGCAGCCGGTGAGCCGCCCGCCGGACGGGCCGGCCTCGAAGGCGTCGTCCGCGGCGCCGGCGGCGAACGACAAGCTGGTTCGCGACTGGCAGCGCGCTCAGGATTACGCGCGCGAGCATCCCGATTCGTTTGCGAGCCTGGCCGACCGCTACGCGAAGGTGATCGAGTCGGCGCAAGCCGATCCGGCGGGCGCGGAAATCGCGGCTCAGGCGCTGGCGGCGCGCGAGGCGTTGAATCCGCGCTGGGCGGCGGCCGCGGAGGCGGCTTGGGTGGACTTGTCTGCGCAGGTGGCCGAGCAGCGCGCGCAGAACAAATACGATCCGGCGCTGAAGGCGCTGCACGCGCCGCCGCGGGATTTCCGCGAACGGCTGGCCGAACGCGCGGAGGCGTTGAGCGCGGAAGTGAAGGCCGAGGCCGATGCGAAGGCGGAAGCCTTGGCGGCGAAGGCCAAGGCGGCGCTGGAGGCCGCGGACTTCGAGGCGACCGACGCGGCGATCGCCGAAGCGGCGCTGGTCGATTACGCGCCGCTGGAGCAGCAGATCCGAAGCATCAAAAAGGACTTGGCGACCGCGCGGAAGGCCGAGAACGCGGAGGCCGCGAAGCAGCTCGCCGCGGCCAAGCAGGCTTGGACGGCGGCGCTGGCGAAGTTCGACGCGGCGGCGCTGGATGCGGGCGATACGGAGGCGGCGCGCCGGGTGGCGGAAGGCGTGGTGAAAGATCCGGCGCTGGCGTTGCTGGAAGCCGAGCGCGGCGCGCTGCAGGGCGTGGCCGAAACCTTCGGGAAGTTGAAGGACCGCGAGCGCGCGGAATTGGCCAAGCTGGTGGGGCAGCAGGTCGATTGGACGGTGAAGGGCGAGAAGCTGAGCGGGAAGGTGCGCGAGGTCCGGGCCGACGCCGTGGTTCTGGACGCGCAGATGCGCGGCGCGAACCTGGAACTGCCGGTCAAGCTGAGCGATCTGGCCGAGGCCGAACGGGCGAAGTTCATTCCGAAGCTTGACCCGCAGGGTCCGGCGGAGCAGGTCGCGGCGGCGATTTTGAAGCTCAAGAAAGGCGCGGAAGACGCGCCCGGCGCGCGCGCGCTGCTGGAAGCGGCGTCGGCTTCGCCGCTGGCGGCGCATTATCTCGCGAAGGTGAAGGCGCTGGAACTGGGCGCGAAAGGGTTGGCCGCGGAGACGGCGGTGAAGGATTTCCTCGCAAAGGCCGAAGCCGAGGCCAAGCCGACGCCCGACCGCGCGAAGGAACTGCTGCTGGAATTGGCGAACCTGCGTGCCGAGCACGCGGGGACCGCGCCGCTGAAGGCGCAGGCCGGGGCGCTCAAGCGGCAAGAAGAGCGGCTGCAAACGGCGGCGGCGCTGCCGACGGCGGCGGACCTGGCGCTTGCGGCGAAGAGCGTGTTGAAGAACGGCGACTTCGAAGGCGACGGGCTGCACGGCTGGCGTATCCGCACCGATCACGCGGACCGGATCAAGCACGTCACCGACGGCGCGCACGGCGGGAAAGGCGCGGCGAGTCTGGTCGCGGGGCCGCAAAAGGACAAGCTCGACCAAGGCGGCTCCGTGGAGCCGAATAAGGTGTATGTGGTGAGCATGTGGGTGAAGGTGCTGAAGACCGAAGGGAATGAAACGATCAGCACAGGCTACGGGAGCAAAGGGCAGAACCATAGCAGCGTCAAGTTGCCGAGCGGGCCCATCGGGCAGTGGCAGAAGGTGACGTTCGAACATACGCCGTCGCAGAACTGGTGCACGCTTTGGTTCGATTTGCGCTTGAGAGAGAAGGGCAGTGCATACGAGTTCATGCTGGACGACGTGGTGGTGGTGTTGAAGGAATAGGTTCTCATTTTGGATTTTGGATTTTAGATTTTGGATTGAGCGGCGCTGAGTTGGGCGCTTTGGGTTCCTCCTCGTTCTTCTTCTTCTTCTTCTTCTTCTTCTTCTTCAAGATATTCCAGAGTGCGTGGGTCATTGCGGGAAGCGGCCGCGAATGCTGGCCGCTTTCCGCGGTGGGCGCCCTTACACGCCGGTCAGAATGCGCTCGGCGATCTTGACGGGCAGGCCGGCGGCTTTGATGCGGCGGCAGGATTCTTGGGTGTCGTAGGCGGTGCGGCGGAAGGCGACTTCGCGCGAGGCGGTGTCGTAGAGGACCCAGCAGGCGCGCGGGTCGCGGTCGCGGGGCTGGCCCACCGAGCCGACGTTGACGATGGTCTTCACGTTGGGGTCGATCGTCATCGAAGGCTCCCGGCTGCCGCGGAAGGGTTGTTCGTTGAAGGCGACGAGCGGGATGTGCGTGTGCGCGACAAAGGCGAGATTCGCGGGCAGTACTTCGAAGGCTTCCTGAAACGTCTCCTGCGAAAGCAAGTATTGCAGGTACTCCTTCCCGGTGACGGGACTCGCGTGCGCGAAGAAGATGCCGTGCTCGTTCAGCGTGAGCGGCAGGGTTTCGATCCAGGTGCGCTCCTCGGGCCCCAGCGCTCCGAGGGTGAAGAATCCGCAGTTCCGGGCGAACGGGTTGAACTCGTCGAGCATGGAAGGGTTCAGCACCGTCGCTTCGTGGTTGCCGCGCAGAACGGGCCAGCCGCGTTCGCGGATGCGTTGGATGCATTCGCGCGGCTGCGAGCCGTAGCTGATCACGTCGCCCAGGCAGTAGACGCGATCGGGCTTGGCCGCGTCGATCTCCTGCAGGACGGCATCCAAGGCCGGCAGATTGGCGTGTACGCATCCGAAGACCGCGATTTTCATGGCCTGCTCCTTGGGTTGAATGCCTGCGCCGGCGTTCGGCGCCGGCCGTCCCGGCCGATCCAGCAGCCGTTTCACCGCGTGTACGAAGCGCTGCTGCTCCGGTAAATCCGCCGGCGGATCGGTCTGCGCCGCCGCCGCCACTTCGCGCCTGCCGTCGAAGAGCCGCCGCTTCACCGTGCCCAGCGGAACTTCGAGAAAGCGCGCGATCGCTTCTTGCGGCAGCTCGTCCAGATAGAACAAGCTCAAGACCGCGCGCTTGCCTTCGTCCATCCGTTCCAGGGTCCGCTCCAGCCGTTCCAGCCACGGATCGGGACCGTACGCCTCGGGCTCCAGACCGGTCGGCATCCCGGCTTGGCACGCATCGGTCTGTTCGCGCAGGCTCCGCAACGCCGCCCGCGCGCTCTGCTTGCCGCGCACCCAGCCGCGGCATTCGCGCCACGCGATGGACTTCAGCCAGGGCAGGAAGCGCGCCGGTTCCCGCAGAGTGTGCAGTTCGCGGTACGCTTTAAGGAACACTTCCTGCGCCACGTCTTCGGCTTCGGGGTCGCCTTCCAGCAGATGCCGCGTGTAGCTCTGCACCAATTCGTTGTAGCGCAGGACCAGATGCTCGAACGCCGCGCGCTCGCCGCGCAAGGCTCGTTCGATCCATTCGGCGTCGAGGTCATCCGCTTCGAAGCTCAAGCCGCTCTCCGCCGCAGGTGCATGGCCTTGCCGCCCCGGTTACGCCTTAAAGGAGGCGCGAGCGGGCGAAAGGTTCGCGGATTTTACACGAAAAGCGGGATGTTCCGGGCAGTCCGGTGCCTGCGGGCGAACTTCCACCCGAAAAAGCAGGGGGCGCCCAACGAACCTGCCCTTCGTCCGAGAGGAGAAGGGCAGGGGCAGAGCGACCGGGGCTTGGCGCCTTTGCGGCCCTTGGCGAGGACCGGTTGGTGCGAGCACGGCTTTACTTCATCGCAGCGACCGCCGCCGCCGCGGCTTCCTTGATTTCCGCGTCCGCGGACTTGCTCAATTCTTCGAGCTTGGGCTTGGCGGACTTGACGCCGGGCAGGTGCGAACCCAGTTCCAACTGGTGGCACGCCTCGACGACCGTGTCCTTGTCCTTGCTGTTCAAGTCTTGAATCCAGGCCGAGATCGACTTCCCGCCGGGCATGGGCGCATCGGGGCCTTCGGGAGGCGGAGGTGCTTTGGGAACTTCGGGCGCCTTCGGCGCGGCCGGTGTGTCGGGATGCTTGGGCGCGCCGGGGACGGTGGCCGTGAGATCCTTCGCGACCGCGTTGGGCGATCCGGCGGGTTCGGTCTTGGCCGCGCTGGTCGTGGGGGCCGCAGGCGTAGTCGAGGCCGGTGTCGAGGAATCGGATTTCTTCTTCGCCGTATCTTGCTTCGGTGAACCTCCGCAGCCGCTGAGGCCCACGGAAGCCGCTAACGCTACGGCCGCGCACCAACCGGTTGTGATTCGCATGACGGTCTCCTTAAAGGATTCGCCGTACTCGTTCCAGAATGCCGAGAAACAACCAGAGCTGTAATAGAAACGCGCCAGATCGGCCGGCCGTTCAAGAATCTCGTTGCGAATCCGTGGTAACAAGGTGCAAAAGGAGCGGCCGAAGCGATTACGGGCGTGCCGGCGCTTGCCTCCAGTTGCCGTTTCGCGCCGCTCCCTGTATTCCTATCTCCATGAGCGCGCAGCCCTTGCCTGCGGCGAATCCGGCGCCGCGCGGCGTCGAGACGCCCGACCACGATCCCGACTTGTGCGGGACCGAAGGTTCGATTTACCTCGCCGATCCGCAGGCTTTGGCCGGCCGCGCCAGCCACCCGCTGATCGCCGGGACGCGCGTTCATTTGCTCACCTTCGGCTGCCAGATGAACGTCTACGACAGCGAGATGGTCGCCGGGTTGCTGGGCGAGCGCGGCGCGGCGTTCGTGGCCGATCCCGCGCAGGCGGATTTGATTCTGCTCAATACGTGCAGCGTCCGCGCGCACGCCGAAGACCGTGTGCACGGCCGCCTCGGCGCGTTGAAGGTGCGCAAGCGGCACGAGCCGGGCCTGCTGGTCGCGGTGATGGGGTGCATGGCGCAGAAGGAAGGCGAGCACATCGCCGCGCGCTACCCGTTCGTGGACCTGATCGTCGGAACGCGGCAGTTGCATCAGTTCGCGCAGTTGCTCGAACGCGTCCGCGAGGGTGCGCCGACGCCGCTGCTGGCCATCGACGAGACGCCGTCGGTTCAGTTCGGCGAGACTGTCGCGCGCCGCGAATCGCCGCATCAGGCCTTCATCGCCGTGACGCGCGGCTGCAACAAGCGCTGCACGTACTGCGTGGTGCCCTACACGCGCGGTCCCGAAGTGAGCCGCCCCGTGGACGAGGTGGTGGCCGAAGCCGGGCGCCTCGCCGCCGACGGCGTCAAAGAGATCACGCTGCTGGGGCAGACCATCGATACGTACGGCTACGATCTCGGCACGAACCTGTGGACGCTGCTCGAACGCCTGCACCCCATCGCGGGGCTCGAGCGCATCCGTTTTATCACCAGCCATCCCGAAGAATGCCGCGACGAACTCTGGCGCGCAATGCACGCGCTGGGCGACAAGGTGATGCCGTTCGTCCACATGCCTGCGCAAAGCGGCTCCGACGCGGTGCTGCGCCGTATGGCCCGCGGATACACGAAAGCGCGCTACCTCGAGGTGATCGCCTCGGCACGCAAGCTCTGCCCCGGTATCGAGCTGGCCAGCGACTGGATTGTCGGGTTCAGCGGCGAGAGCGACGCCGACTTCGAGGCCTCGTTCGAATTGATGGCCGAATTGAAGCCGCAAATGAGCTACATCTTCAAGTATTCGGTCCGCGAAGGCACGCCGGCCCAGCGCCTGCCCGACGACGTGCCCGAAGAAGCGAAGAAGATCCGGCATCGCCGGCTGCTCGACTTGCAGGAAGAAATTTCGCTCGAACAGAACCGCGCCAGCGTGGGCCGCGTCGAGCAGGTGCTCGTGGAGGGCTTGAGCAAGAACGACCCCACGCGCCTCACCGGCCGCACTCGAACCCGGCGGCTCGTGCATTTCCCCGGAACGGCCGATCTCGCCGGCAGCCTTGTGGACGTGAAGATCGTGAGCGCCACGGGCCTTTCGCTGCTGGGCGAGCGCTGCTGAGCGGTCTCACGCGCGACCTTGGCGCCTTTCGATTACGTTTGGGAGCGGCGCCAGCGCCAGGCCGCGAGGAGTCCCAGCGCCGCCGCGCATCCGGCCGCGAGGCTCCAGGCGCTCCAAAAGCTCAATCCGCTGCCTTGCCAGATCCACGGTCCCATCTCGCCGCGCCACAAGTGTTCGATCGGCGCGCAGGCTCGTTCCAGGTACAGCGCATCGCCCACGAAAAGGTCGCGTCCGGCGCGCTCGCCGGCCCATTTGAGCCGCAGGTAGAACGAGAAAATCTCGCCCGTGCAGAAGTAGATCTGCTGCAGCACGCATAACAGCAGCGCCGCCCACGCCACTCGGCGCGCGCGAGGCGTCCAGTTCGCGTATTCGAATGCGACCGCAAGCAGCGCCAGCGCCGCCGCCGGGAGCAGCAGGCGCGGCCCGAGGCAGAAGCCGCCGTGCCAGTCCGAGCGGCTGGCCACAAAGAACAATCGCGCGAGCAGAGCCGCCGAAAGGGTCCAAGCCAATTTCGGCCGCGCGCGATGCAATGCGGGCCACGCCGCGAGCGCGAGCAGCAGCGCCGGAGAAGACCAGAGCAAGCCCTTGCCCGCTCCGGCCAGAAGCCCCCACAGGCCGCGCCATGGCGCGACGAAAGCCGCGTAGCGCATCTGCGGATCGGCGGTGCGGCCCGTCTCGAAGATGTTTCCGAAGCGCGCGTAATGGTGCGCGCCCAGCAGCAGCAGCGGAAGCGCTAGCCCGGACGCGAAGCATGCTCCCCGGATGACGCGGTGCCTGGCCGAATCGCCTTCCGCAACGGCGTACGCCAGCCAGAAGGGCGCGAAGAGCGCGCTTGAGATATGCGTCGCGATGCTTAGTCCGAGGAAAAAGCCGGCCATGGCGCAACCGGCCGGCGTCCCGGTACTCAAGGTGTATAAGGAGCCCAAGATGCCCAGCAGCGCGAGCGGTTCGCTGAAAAAGGTGCCCGCATACGGAAAGAGCAAGCTACCGAAGGCCAGCAGCAGCGCCGCGAACAGGGCTCCTTCGCGCGCCGCGCCCAGCCGCCGAGTCAGGAAATAGAAAAGCGCCACGCACCCTGCTGCGACGAACGCGTTGAAGAAGGAGACGTAGAACCGCACGGCATGCGCCCGCGCGTCGGGGGGCGCCGGCGCGCGCGATTTGTCCGCGTAGCCGCCGCCGGTGTAGTAGCTGACCGGATACCGCGCGTTTGCTCCTTCGGCGGCGGGCGGCACGCAGCGTTCGGCCAAGGCCACCAGCGGCGCGGCGGCGAGTGGAAGGCCGGGGCCGAAGATCGCGTAGCGCCGCCCGTCGGTTCCGCGCGGCAGTCCGAACGATTCCCAGGCGAGTGGCTGCTCGACCGCGAAGGTGCGGCGTTCGGCCAAGGCTTGCGCGGTTCGGAACATCACTTCGCCGTCGGGCGAGCGGATGCCGCCGTAGTTGAACAGGGCATAGGTCAGCGCGCAGGCCAGGAAGAGCGCCCATCCGTCGCGCGAAACGGAGCGGTCCACCACGCCGCTTGGAATCGGGTTCACCCCAGCGGACTCACGCGGAGCTTCTTCAACTTTTCGACCGTGGTTTGGAGCGCTTCGATCCGGTTCGTGTCGCGGTGGGTGCCCGCCAGCAGCGCCACGCCGTCGCCGCGCGAGAGGGTGGAGAGGCCCACGATCACGTGCGCCCACGAGACGTCGCCTTGCCCGAAGGGCGCTTCGCCGCCGCCGCGGAAGGCATCGGTCACGCCGGCCAGCGTCACGCGCGCCGAACATGCTTGAAGCGCGTTCAGCGGATCCTCGCCGCGCGAGATTAAGCGCCCGGGCTGCAGGTCGATTTCGAAGAGGCTGCTGCGGTCGTGCTCGGCCAAAAAGGCGGCCAAGTCCGCCGACGGTTCGCTGCCGGCCGGGAGGACGGGGCGCAACCCGGTTTGCGCCGCGAAGGCGCTCAGCGCGGCCAGCGCCTCGCCCAGCGCGCGGCGTGTGCTGGCTTCTTTTTCGTCGGTCGCGGGCGGCACGAAGCCCAGCGGAATCCAGATGCGCGCGAAACCCAGGTCGCGGGCGAGATCGAAGGCTTCACGGATGCGCGCGAGCGCCGTGTCCAGCGCCCCGCGTTCGCCCAGGCGCCGCCCGCCCACGTCGGCCTTCAACGCGTCGAGTTTCACGCCTAAGCCGCGCAGCTTATGTCCCAAATCGCGCCGGCCGGTCGCCGTCAGCACCCGCGGGTTCACTTCCGTGCCGAAGCCGTCCAGGCCCACGGCTTCGAGTCCCCACGGCGCGGCGCGTTTGAGCGCGGCGCGCAGGTCGAGCTTCAGGTCGTCGAGCCAGAGGCCGACGCGCAACGGTACGGAGGCGGATCCGAGGAGCATGGTTCCATTTTGACCGGAGGCGCGGCATTCGCAACTCACCGATGCCGCCTGCATTTGCAACGCCATGGGAAAGCGGTGAAAATGCCGCGATTCCAAGGCACGCACACTTAAAAGGAGGGCCGCATGGCCGCCAGCGGGGGACGGGGTTTCGGCATCGTCGGATTGGGCATGATCGCGGAGTTTCACGCCAAAGCGATCCAGGCGATGCAGGGCGGGCATCTGGTCTGCGCGTTTTCGCGCAAAGGCGGTCCGAACGCCGAGAAGTTCGCCAAGGAATTCGGCGTGAAGGTGTACGTCGGCGATTACGACGCCTTCCTGAAGCATCCGGGCCTCGATTGCGTTGCCATCGCCACGCCGTCCGGCGCGCATTTGGAACCCGGCGCCGCCGCCGCGAAGGCCAAGAAGCACGTGATCTGCGAGAAGCCCCTCGAAATCACGCTCGAACGCTGCGACGCGCTTATCGCCGCATGCAAGCAGAACCGCGTGCTGCTCGGCGGAATTTTCCCCAGCCGGACCGGCGGCGCGGTCAACGCGATCAAGCAGGCGCTCGACCAGAAGCGCTTCGGGCAACTCACCGTCTGCAACGCGGTAATTCCCTGGCACCGCACGCAGCAATACTACGACAGCGGCGGCTGGCGCGGGACGTGGGCGCTCGACGGCGGCGGCGCGTTGATGAACCAGTCGATTCACACCATCGACCTGCTGCAGTGGCTCGCCGGGCCAGCGAAGGAGATCACCGCGTACGCCGGCTGCCTGATTCATAAGCGCATCGAAGTGGAGGATGCGGCTACCGCGATCATCAAATGGAAGAGCGGCGCGATCGGGACGCTCACGGGCAGCACCGCCATGTGGCCCGGTCTGCCCAACGAGGTGCTGATCACCGGCTCGGACGGCACGGCGTGGTTCCGTGGCGGGCAGCTCGTGACGTGGCAGTTCGCGCAGGAGCGCCCCGAAGACGCCAATATCCGCGAGGAGTATTCGCCCAAGCCCGATGCGGGCGGCAAGACGGGCGCCAGCGATCCGCGCGCGATCAGCTTCGTCGGGCACCAGAAGCAGTTCGAGAATTTCGTGGGCTGCCTCGACGGAAAAGAGAAGCTGCTGGTGGACGGAAAAGAAGCGCGCAAGGCCGTCGAAGTGATCCTGGCGGTTTACGGCTCATCGCTGAGCGGTAAAGCCGTCAAGCTGCCGCTGAAGAAGACGCCGAAGCGCCGGAAGTTCCCGAAGGTGTAGACTCCGGCCGTTGCGCGGGGATCTCTCCCGCTGTCGTTTCCGGTGACGTACCTAAGTCCTGTGTCTGGCCGTTTGCTTCAACCCTGGAACCGGCATGTACGAGCGCCTTCTTGTCCTGCAACTCGACTCCGTGCCCTGGTCGGTGCTCGGACCGCTGATGGCCGAAGGGGCGATGCCGCGGCTGAAGGCGCTGTACGAACAAGGCTGTTCCGGCACGCTGCGCAGTACGATCCCGCCGATCACGCCGGCCGCGTGGGCCACCTTCATGACCGGGGTGAATCCCGGCCGGCACGGCATCCTGGGTTTCAAGGGCTACGATCCCGTCAAGCAAGCGTATCGCCTCAGCGACGCGCGGCATCTCCACGAACGCAACATTTATCGCATGCTCGCGCAATCTGGGAAGCGCGTCGGCGTGATGATGCAGCCTTCGACGCATCCGCCGTTCGATACCAACGGCTTCATGCTCAGCGGTTTCGACGGTCCGGGACTTTCGGCGCCGTTCGCTTTTCCGAGCGAATTGGAGCCGGAAATTCGCAAGCTCTGCCCAGAGCACGAGCTGAATTACAACTTCCACCGGATCTGGAATCGCCCGTTGGGTCCGGACGCCGACGCGATCTTCGCATCCAATCTGGCACGTGCTGCCGAGCAGGTGCGGCGGGTCACGCAATTAACCCTCGATCTGGTCAAGCTGCGTCCGGTCGATACGCTGATCGCGTACTATCAGGCGCCGGATGTGGTGCTGCATAAAGCTTGGCCTTTTTGTCTGCCGTCGGGCGCCGCTCGAAGCCCCGCTCGGCGCGCGGCCACGGTGGCATTTTGGAGCGAAGTAGACACCGCGTGCGGCCGGCTGCTGGATGAATTTCCTTCGGAAAACAGGCTCGAATTGGTCATCAGCGATCACGGACACCAGCTCGCGAAGTACGCGGTGAGCGTCAACGACCTGCTGCAACAAGCCGGGCTGCTCACCTTTGCGCGGTCGATGGGAAGCTTGGCTAAAGATGCCGTGCGCCGCGTAGGCGCACTCGCGCGCGGCGAGAAGCGCCGCGGACTCGGCACGCCCATCGATTGGGACCGGACCAAGGCCTTCATGCCTTATCAGGTTTGCTCGGGACTGGTTTACGTGAATCTCAAGGGCCGCCAGCCGTACGGTTCGGTCGATCCCGCCGATTACGTTCGCGTGCGCGACGAAGTTCGTGCGGCGCTGCTGGCTCAAAAGCTGCCCGACGGCAATCCGGTCTGCGAGGACGTGGTGGTGGGCGACGAATTCTTCCCCGATAAGGACGCGCGCGGAATGCCCGACCTGATCCTGCTGCAAGGAGAAGGGGTGGATTTCAAGCGCCGCGCGGGGCAGGCCGAGACCCACCGGCTATACAAGATGGGCATCTTCGGCATCCACCATCCTGACGGGTTGTACATCTTACGCGGCGCGGGCGTGCCGAAACGCACGCAGGTCGATTTCAACATTCTGGATTTTCCGCCCACGCTTCTGGCTGCGCTGGGGGAGGCCGTGCCGAGTTTCATGGAAGGCGTCGTGCGCCACGAATGTTTCGATGCGCCGCTGGAGGTGCGTACGCGCGACTGGCCTTGGGGGGAGACCGCGCCGGTCGAGGCGGGGTATACGCCCGAGCAGCAGGCGGAGATCGAAGCGCGGCTGGAAGACTTGGGTTATCTGGACTGACGTGCGCCGTTGCGCCGCCAGCCGTTATCCGGCGGCCACGGCCTCCGGCATCGGCGCGCTCTTGGCCGCCGCCTTTTCAATCACCGGCTTGGGCGGCAATTCCGCGCGGAACTGATAGGACGGATCGGTCTTCTGCCGCTCCAGAATCGCCGCAATGCCCGTCCACGTCTCGTACAGTCCATTCGGGCAGTGCGGCATTTCCTTCTTGATCAGGCGATGCAATTTACCCAGCTTGTAGCACGGCACCGCCGCGTACATGTGGTGCTCGGTGTGGTAATTCATGTGCCAGTACAGAAACTGAAAGAACGGGTTGAGGTAAATGGTGCGGCAGCAGAGCCGGAAGTCCGGCACGTTGTCGCTCAGCCCTACATGCTGCGCGCTGTTGCAGAGGAAGTGCAGCCCGCCGCCGTAGTGCGGCGCGAGCGTCACCAGGACCGGGATCATCCACAGTCCGAAGTAACACGAGACCGCCACGATGGTGAGGTGCCCCACGAGCAGGAAGGCGGCCCACTGCCGGAGCTGCTTATGCGCTTTCGGATCGTTCTCGAACAGGTGCTTTTCCCATTTGCCTTCGAGCTTCCCGCTCGCTACGCGCCAGTTGTGCTTCAGGAAGTGCCACGGGCCCCAGATGTTGACGAAGGCGCCTTTGAGGAAATTCTTCAGGCTGTACTTCTGCGGCAGGACCACTTCCAGGTCGTCGG
The DNA here is from genome assembly GCA_015075375.1 of Planctomycetota bacterium. Classification (GTDB taxonomy): domain Bacteria; phylum Planctomycetota; class SZUA-567; order H5-PLA8; family H5-PLA8; genus H5-PLA8. The sequence goes on from JABTUM010000002.1 coordinate 768,081, forward strand.
GCGGGTGAAGCGTGTACTTATGGTGCTCGGTATGGCTGGCCCAGAAGCCGATGTGGTTGTACGGGCCCAGGAAGCTGTAGACCCACAGGAAGATTTTATTCAGCGCGCGGGTTTTGAAGACCGAATCGTGGATCAGTTCATGAAAGCCGTTGATCAGGAAATGCCAGCAAGTTCCGTGGAGGAATACAAGCGTCACCGTCGCGTACCACGGCCCATGTTCAGCCGATAGAAACGCCGCGGTCCCCGTCGCCGCCAGCACGCCCAGGAACCCCAGCGTCTGCGCGAAGCCCAGGAGGTCGCTGCGCCGGTTCAGCTCGGCCAGATCTTCCTTACTTAGGTGGCAGCGGTACCACTTGATCAGTTCGCCCGGACTGCGCTCGCTCATGACGATTCCGGCTCCAGGAACCCGCCGCACCGAAGGCGGCCGATCCTGAATTAAAGCTCACGTGCACCCGAGGTGCGTTTGCAAAGCTACGAAAGAGTTTTGTACGGGTACGCGCCGTCCGAAGCGCCGGCAGCCGTTGCCGTTCGACGTTTGCCTTTGGAAACGCTGCGCCCTGCCCGCGCTATTTCGGCCCCGCGCCAGGGCCGCGCGGGCCGGCGCGGCCTTTCATCTGCTCGGCCAACTGCTTCGCGATCTCCACGAAGTAGAATTGCAGCTCGCGCGCCGCGTCGCCCAGCGTCTTCTCTTCGACTTCGGCGAGGTTTCCCTTGGTCTTCTCTTTGAGCACGTTCAAGAGATCGATGGTTTGCTTGGCGCCTTCCAGATCCACTTCGCGCCGGCCGGTGAAGGGGTTCTCCATCTGGCCCAACTGCATCAGGGCCTGCTGCACGAGGCTGCCGACGAAGTTCACGAAGAGGGAATTTGCGGGCGCTCCCTTGCTTTCGGCGCGCGCTTCTCCAGCATCCGGCGCAGCTTCGCCGGCCGGCGCCGGGGCTCCGGGCGCCGCGGGTTTGGCGCCGCCGGCGGCGGGCTTGGCCGGAGCCGCATTCGCCAACTCGCGTTCCTTGCGGACCTCTTCCTTCCAGCTCTGGTCCACTTTTTTCTTCGTGATCTTGATCCCGGGCGCTTCGCCGGGGTTGTTTTCCTGCGTCATGGCCTGCTCCTTAAGGTACGGCTTGCCGCGATTGCGCTGCGAAGGGTGCTGCGTCTTTGCCTTCCGCGGGCGGCCTCTTTCGAGACCGCCCGCGGCGGCGGTACCGTCGATCTTACTTCTTCGCGGCTTTCTTCTTCTTGGCCGGCGCCTGCTTGCTCTTGTCGAACTGCGCGTCGAACGCAATGGCGCTCGGCGCGAAGTCCAGCGCCTTGACGAACGCGGCCGCTTCCTTCGCGCCGTGCTCGCGGTCCATCTTGCCGTCTTCCCATTCCACCGAGAGCGGACCCGCGTAGCGGACATCGTTCAGCGCGCGGATGATCTCTTCGAAGTCCACGCTGCCGCGGCCCAGGCTGCGGAAGTCCCATGTCCGGCGCGGATCGCCGAAGTCCACGTGCCCGCCGAAGACGCCCGCTTCGCACGGCAGCTCGCTCATGTACACGTCTTTCATGTGTACGTGGAAGATACGGTCGCCGAACTTGCGGATGAACTTCACGTAGTCCACGTTCTGGTACAGCAGGTGGCTGGGATCGTAATTGAAGCCGAAGCGCCGGTGCCCGCGCACGGCCTTGATCGCGCGCTCGGCGCTGGCCACGTCGAACGCAATCTCCGTCGGGTGCACTTCCAGCGCGAAGTTGACGCCGTTCTTGTCGAACTCGTCCAGAATGGAGCGCCAGCGGCGGGCGAAGTCCTTGAAGCCGTTCTCGATCATCTCGGCCGAGACCGGCGGGAAGCTGTACAGCAGATGCCAGATGCTCGATCCCGTGAAACCGTTGACCACTTTCACGCCGATGTTCTTGGCCGCGCGCGCGGTGAGCTTCATTTCTTCGGCCGCGCGTTTACGCACGCCTTCCGGATCGCCGTCGCCCCAGATCCGGTCGTTCAGGATCGAGCGGTGCCGGCTGTCGATGTTGTCGCAGACCGCCTGCCCGGCCAGGTGGTTCGAGATCGCGAAGACTTGCAGGCCGTGATCGGCCGGAATTTCCTTACGGCTCTTGGCGTAGGCCTTGTCCGTGGCCGCCTTCGCCACGTCCACGTGATCGCCCCAGCACGCCAGTTCGATGCCGTCGTACCCGAACGCCTTGGCCTTCTGGCACATCGTCTCGAAACTCAAATCCGCCCACTGCCCCGTGAACAGCGTCACCGGTCTCGGCATGAATCCCTTCCTCCTCCGTGCGGCGCCGCGTCGCGCGGCGCATAAACAGTCCCTAACCGCGTCCCGGCGGGCCGCGGGCAACCCCCACGCATTCAAGTCACGGCAGCGAACAGCCTATGCCAGCGGTCCGAGCCGTCAACGCACGTAAGCCGGTTCGCCCGCGTGGAGAACGCGCGGCGCCGCGCTATACTGGCCGCATGGCCGAGCCCCTCGACCTCGATGCCCTCAAGCGCGGCCTCTCCGCGCCCGCATCCGCACGCATCTACCTCGATCACAACGCCAGCACGCCGCTGCGCCCGGAGGTTCGAGCCGCGATGGACCCGTGGCTGGGCGCGCGTTTCGGCAACGCCGAAAGCCTGCACCGCGAAGGGCAGGCCGCTCGAGCTGCCGTCGAAAGCGCGCGCCGCGCGTGCGCCGAGGTGCTGGGCTGCGAGCCGGAGGCGATCGTTTTTACCGGCGGCGGAACCGAAGCGCTGAACCTGGCGCTGCGCGGGATCGCCTGGACGCGCCGCTTGGCGGGGCAGGGGATGCGCCTGGTGGCCAGCGCCGTCGAGCACGCCGCCGTCGACGAAACGCTGCTTTCGCTGGACGAAGAGGGTTTCGACCGGCTGCTCGTTTCGCCCGAAGCGGATGGGCGCGTCGATCCCGAGCGTTACGCGGCGGCGCTGGACGATTGGACCGCGCTGGGCGCCTTGATCTACGCGCACAACGAGACCGGCGTGATCCAGCCCGTGCGCGAAGCCGCGGCCGCCTGTGCGGAACTGCGCATTCCCTTCGTGCTCGATGCCGTCCAGGCCGCGGGGAAGCTCACGCTCAAGGTGGAAGAACTGGGCTGCGCCGCGCTGGCGCTATCGGCGCACAAATTCGGCGGCCCGCAAGGCGCCGGATTGCTGTACCTCCGCCCCGGCACGCCGTTTCGCGGCGCGTTGACCGGCGGCGGGCAGGAAGGCGGGCGCCGCGGCGGCACGCATGCGGTGGCGCAGATCGCCGGCCTCGCCGAAGCGCTGCGTTTGGCCGAGGCCGGCCGCGCCGCCGAGACGCCGCGCTTGAATGCCTTGCGCGAGAGCCTCGAAGCCGGGTTGCTCCGCATCGCGCCCAACCTGGTGCTTCACGGTGCTGGCGCCGAACGCCTCTCGCAGACGATTTTCGCCTCGTTCCCTGGACTCGAAAGCGCCGCGCTCGTCAACGGGCTCGATCTGGAAGGCGTGGCCGTCTCCAGCGGCGCCGCATGCAGCGAAGGCACCCACGTCGCGAACCGCACGTTGCAGGCGATGGGCGTGAGCGCGGCGTTGGCAAAGAGCGCCGTTCGATTCAGTTTGGGCCGCACGAGCACCGCGACGGACGTGGAGCGGGCGCTGGAGGGGATGGCGCGGGTCGTGAATAGGTTGAAGAGTAAAAAGTAAGCATTCGCCGCATGGCGCTTGCGAGCGCCTGATTTCAGCCAGTACTTTTTTGCCTGTTATTTTTTAACGCCTTCCGCTGCCACCAGTCCTGCCGCGCCGCGTTCCAAGGACTTCACGTCTTCGAATCCCGCTTGCTTCAACAGGGTCTCGAGCCCGGCGTTGAGCTGTGCGCGCAGTCCGGGCTCGCAGGCGGCGAGTTTTTTCATCAGCCAGCCGCGCGGGCCGCGCGAATGGACGCCGGGTTCGATCAAGAGCAGCCGCCCGCCCGGCCGCAGCACGCGTTTGAATTCGCCGAGCGCATCGCCGCGATCCTGGTCGGTCTGCATGCGGTAGAGAAACAGCAGGCAGAGCACCACGTCGTGCCGCTCCGAAGTAGCCGGCAAATCCTGCGGGTAGCCTTTCTTGAAGAGCACGTGCACGCCGCGTTCGGTGGAGAGTTCCGCCGCCGCGCTCACCGCTTCGGCGTCCGGATCGACGCCCTCGATTTCGAGCTGCGGGTGCTGCCCCTTCAGTTCGACCGTGAAGCCCCCGTCGCCGCAGCCCATATGCAGGAGGCTCTCGCCGGGCTGTGCCTTGAGATGCTTGCGCGCGAGCTTGCGCCCCGCTGCGTCGAGCCCCAGCTTGCGCAGCCAATCGCGGTACAGCGCCGCGCGGCGCGGATCCCGCGGGGGCGGCAGGAAAATCCGGCGCGAGCCGAACTCTTCGGCGCGATCCGGTTCCGTATCCGCGTGCGCTGCGCTCAACTTGAAGACCTCAATCCGAGAGTATCCACCGCGCCGGCTTCTCCCTTCGTACCCCCTTGGACCTGCTCAAGCAACCGGCGTACTTCGGATGCGGCGGACCTTCGCCTTGCCAGCGCGCCGATTTCCAGGCAAAGTGTGCGCATGCCGGCGATCGCCCTTGTTTCCAAAACCAGCCCCGAACAGCGCGCGGCGCTTCACGCGCTCGCGCCGGGGCGCCTGGAACTCATCGACTGCTCGGCCGACCGCGAGAGCCTCGCCGCACGCGGCGCCGCGGCCGAGATCGTCTACGGCAACGTCCGCGCCCACGAACGAGCCGCGCTGACCAACCTGAAGTGGATCCACGCCACGTGGACCGGCGTCGAGAACCTCCTGCATCCCGAACTGCTCGAACGCGGCATCCTGGTCACCAACACGCGCGGACAAGTCTCCGTCGCCATGGCCGAACACGCGCTCGCGTGCATCCTGTACGCCGCGCGGGACCTCGACGCATTTCGCCGCGCCAAGGCCGAACGGCGTTGGAAAGCGGGCAGCCAGCCGCGGCTGCTCGAAGGCAGCCGTGCGCTGATCCTCGGGCTGGGCTCCATCGGCGCGGTGCTGGCTGGCAAGCTTGCGGCGCTGGGCGTTCGCGTGCGCGGCGTGAATTCCGACGGCCGCTCCGCGCCGCCGTGCGACGAAACCTGCACGCTGGATGCCGTCCGCGAGCAGCTCGGCGACGTGGACTGGCTCGTCTGCCTCCTGCCGGCCACAGCGCAAACGCGCAAGGCGCTCGACGAGGCCTTCTTCCGCGCGCTCAAGCCCGGGGCCTTGGTGCTGAACCTCAGCCGCGGCGCGGTCCTCGACGAAGCCGCGCTGCTGCGGCAACTCGACGCGGGGCATTTGTCCGCCGCGATCCTGGATGTGACCGATCCCGAGCCGCCGCCGCCGGACAGCCCGCTCTTCGCGCATCCGAAGGTGCTCCTGACCGGGCACGAATCGCCCCGCGGGCAGCCCGACCGCACGCTCGCGTTCGAACTCTTCGTTCATAACCTGCGTTGCTATCTGGCCGGCGAGATCTCCGGCATGCAAAGCCGGGTCGATCCGGCAAAGGGCTACTGAGCTTTTGCCTAGCGAATCCTTGCAAATCCCGAAAACCGACTACCATGACCCGGCTTGCCGCAGCCGACGCTTGCCCGAACGAAACCCGTAAGAAGGGGTGTTTGGGACAGGCTTTATGTGCGGCTAAGCCTATGCGGTGCCGATACCTGGATGGATTTGGCGTCCGGGTGACGAGCCGGCTCGAGGCCCGGACCCTGCTCCTTATAAGGGAGGGTGTCCGACGTGCCCGCAGAACGCATCGATGCCGCCGTGAGCGCTTCCTTGTCGGAGTTGCCGCCGCCTGCGGCGAGCGCCCCGGCGCTGACCGATTCTCAGGAAGGAGCCCCTTCGACGATGTCCAGCCGTGCACGCTCCGGAGTTCAACGCGTGGCCGCACCCGCCCGCGCCCCCAAACGCAACGAGAACCGCGCAGCCACCGCGCATGAGATGTCGGCCCGCCAGCGCGATATCTCGGTCGCCGAATTCTTTCAAAAGAACCGCCATCTGCTGGGCTTCGACAACCCGCGCAAAGCGCTGCTCACCACCATCAAAGAAGCCGTCGACAACAGCCTGGACGCCTGCGAAGAAGGCGGCATCCTTCCCGACATCACGGTCAAGGTGGAAGTCGCGCCCAACGGCGACGGCGCGATGCCGGTCTCGCCCGCTCAGGCCGAACGCTTCGTCATTACGGTGGAGGACAACGGGCCGGGCATCGTCAAGAAGAACATCGGAAAGGTCTTCGCCAAGCTTCTGTACGGCTCGAAATTTCACCGCCTGCGCATGAGCCGCGGGCAGCAGGGCATCGGCATCTCGGCCGCGGGCATGTACGGGCAGCTTACCACCGGCAAGCCCACCAAGGTGATCAGCAAGATCGACAAGGAAGACGTCGCGCACTGCTTCGAAGTCTCCATCGACACGAAGAAGAACGAGCCCGTCGAACACGAGACGAAGACCATCAAGTGGGACCGCGAGCACGGCACCTCGGTCGCGATCTCGCTGGAAGGGCGCTACCAGCGCGGCAAGGGCTCCATCGACGAGTACCTCGAACTGACCAGCATCGCCAATCCGCACGCGCGCTTCGTGTACTACGCGCCCGACGGCGCTCCGCGCGAATTTCCCCGCGGCGTCGACCGGTTGCCCGATCCACCCCGCGAGATCAAGCCGCATCCGTACGGCATCGAATTGGGCATGCTGCTGCGCATGCTGCAGGACACCAAGAGCCACTGGCTCAGCGGCTTCCTGAGCACCGAGTTTGTCCGCGTTTCCAACAAGAGTGCCGAGGAGATTTGCGCCAACGCGAAGCTTTCGCCGCGCAAGCGGCCGCGCGACATCGTCGGCAAGGACGCCGAAGCGCTCTACAAGTCGCTGCAGACCACCAAGCTGATGTCGCCGCCGACCGACTGCCTGTCCCCCATGACCGAGGACGCGATCAAGGCCGGGCTTTTGAAGAGCATCCGCGCGGACTTCTACCATGCCGTCACGCGCCCGCCGAAGGTGTACCGCGGCAATCCGTTCCAGATCGAAGTCGGCATCGCCTACGGCAAAGGCGACGGGCAGGCCGCGCGCGATCCGGCCGAACTGGCCGCCGAAGCCATGGAGAAGGCCGAAAACGGCGAAATCGAGGCGCTGGCCGAAGGCGAGGACAAAGAGGACGAGGCCGAACTGGCGCGCGTCATCCGCTTCGCCAACCGCGTGCCGCTCATCTACCAGCAGTCGGCCTGCGCGACGTACAAAGCCGTGCTTAAAACCGCCTGGAAAAACTACGGGCTCGGGCAGAGCCGCGGCGCGCCGCCGCAGGGGCCTATGACCGTATTCGTCCACATGGCCTCGGTCTGGGTGCCGTTCACCAGCGAAGCGAAGGAAGCGATCGCCGAGTACGACGAGATCGTCGAAGAGATCAAACGCGCGCTCCAGGAATGCGGGCGCAAACTCGGCATCTGGCTGCGTAAGCGCCAGCACGCCAAAAACGAGTTCGAGCGGCGTAATACGTTCCAGCGCTACATCGAGGAAGTCGCCGAAGCGTGCCGGCGCATCAAAGGCGGCAAGCTCGACGCCGAACGGCTCAAGAAATTGCTTCAGAAGATCGCCGAAGAGGTGACCGGCGGCGAAGAGACCGACAAGCTGTTGAACAAGAAGAGGTCCAAGGAAGACGACGAACTGGCCGGCATCGTCGAACTGACGCCGGAAGGGCTCAAGGGCGCCGTGCCGCAGATGTCCGCCGGCGCGCTGGATATCCCGCTGGCCGTCGCGCCGGGCGCCGAGCCCGCTGCCGAAGCGCCGCCCGAAACCGCACCGCGAACCAAGGCGCTCCCGCGCGGAAAACTGGGCAAAACGCCGAAGGCCGAGACCGGCGAACTGATCGCCGGCGCCACGAAGAAGGACAAGAGGCCCAAGGTGGACCTGGGCGACGTCAAAATCTTCAGCCACGGCAAGCAGATCGCGGGCAAGAAGGCCAAAGGCAAAGCCGTCTCCGAGCCCTCGCTCTTCGATCAACCCATCGAAAAGCCCGCCGGGAAAGCCGCGGCGAAGGGGAAGGCCAAGCCCGCGCCGAAGGGTTCAACTCCTAAGCGCAAGTAAGCCGGCGGCCGGAGCCGTTCGCTTTTTGACGTTTGTCGTTTGAAGCCCGCCGTACTTTAGGAGGCCGCCATGGTTGCCGCGAAGCGCAAAAGCACGAAGGAAGTCCAGAACCTGCTCGAAAGCATGGCCGACGTCGTCGTCGACGCCGCCAAAAAGGGCCAGGATCCGGCGTACCAGATTCCCGTCCGCGCGCTTTCCAACGTCGAATTCAATCCCAAGAAGCGCATTATCGAAATGGGTAAGAACAAGACCGCGCGCCAGTTTTTCAACCTGGGCATGGCCAAGAAATTCATGCAGACGGTCCTGATCACCGACGCGCTGATGGAACTGCAGCGCCAGGACAACCTCTCCACGAGCCTGCGCGAAATCTACTACCGCACCAAACACACCATCAAAGGGACTTCGGAAAACACCTTCGACGACCAGAACGAATCCGACCCGCTCATCGAAGACCTGGAAGTCACGCTGGCGCTGCTGCGCGAAGAACTTCACGTGCGCGCCGAAAGCTCCGGAACCATCGTCGGGCCCGTGACCATCGTCGAAGGCGGCGACACCATCGACTGCACGCGCCAGGGCAAGGCCGGCAAGACGGTCCCGTCCATCGTCGAGCCCGGCGAACTGGACATCAAGAAATGCAGCGCCGATTTCGTCCTGCTGATCGAAAAAGGCACGCAGTTCAACCGGCTTTCCGAGGACAAATTCTGGAAGAAGCACAACTGCATCCTGCTCACCGGCAACGGCCAGCCGCCGCGCGGCGTGCGCCGCCTGACCCGCCGCCTACACGACGAATACCGCCTGCCCGTCTACGTGCTCGTCGATAACGATCCGTGGGGCTACTACATTTATTCGGTCGTCAAGCAGGGCTCGATCAACCTCGCGTTCGAAAGCCAGCGCATGGCAATTCCCGACGCGAAGTTCATCGGCCTTTCCAGCCTCGATCCCGAATCCTACGGCCTCCCGCGCAACGTCGGCATCAAACTCAGCGAACAAGACGTCCGCCGCACCAAGGAAGTAGCCGGCTATCCGTGGTTTCAGAAGAAGGAATGGCAGCGCGAGATCAAGCAGATGCTCACTTCGGGCCTTAAGTACGAACTCGACGCGCTCGCCAATAAGGATTTCCGATTCCTTACCACCGATTACCTGCCCAAGAAGCTGAAGACGAAGGACTGGTTGGATTGAAGGTCCGGACGCCGAGAAGCAAGCTAAAGCGCGAATGCGCTAAAGCTGCACGCCGCGCCAAATCGTGCAGCGCGATCCCGCGGTTTGGAATGGCCGCGCGAATCGATCCCGGCGATTTCAGCTCCAATCCCCAATCGGCATTCCGAATTCGAACTAGACCTGCGGCAGCTTGAGTTGCCGCCGGATATCCGCCTGAATCGCGTCCGGCGAGCGCGTGCCGTCCACCACCACCACCAGTTCCTTGCGCTTGAATAATTCGATAATCGGCGCCGTTTTCTCGTGGTAATTCTTCAGCCGCGTGCGGATCGCTTCTTCGTTGTCGTCCAAGCGCTGCACCAGTTTACCTTTGCACACGTCGCAGACGCCATCCTGCGCAGGCCGGTGGAACATCAGGTTGTAGTCCAGTCCGCATTTGGCGCACAAACGCCGCGCCTGAATACGCTCGCGCGTCACTTCGTCGGGCACCTCGATCAGGATCGTCGCGTCGATATCGTAGCTCTCGAGGAAAAACTCGGCCTGCGGGCGGTTGCGCGGAAAGCCGTCCAGCACGAAGCCGTAGTTCCAGTCGTGCTCGTCGAGCCGCCGCCGCACGATTTCTTCCACCACTTCGTCGCCCACCAGATTCCCGCTGGCCATGATGCGCTTGATCCGCGCCGCCAGCTTGGTGTGGTTCTGGACGTTCCAGCGAAAAATATCGCCGACGCAAAGGTGCGTCAGGTCATAGCCGGCGCAGAGCAGCTTTGCCTGCGTTCCTTTTCCGCAGCCCTGCACGCCCATGATGATGTACTTACGCATGCGTTTTTTGACTCCCGTGGCGATGAACGAAGGCGTGCATCCTAATCCCGCGCCGCGCATCTGCCAATCGAACCGGCCTGAATTCGCGCGCTTTCATGCGCGCAATACTTCGATATGGGACTCTAAGAAAGATTGCATTAATCCGCCGTTTTGGCTCAAAAAAGAAAGCCATTCTCGCTCCAAGCCTGAAGACCCAGGGCAAGCCGTCCGCCGTACCTGCGGTTCAGGTGCGTATGAACCTTACGCGCGCCGCGAAATCCTCCATTTACCGTTCGCCGTTCACCGTTTACCGTCTTTCTCATGCCCGCCGCTCGCCTCCAGCGCCCCGGCCTCTGGCCCGGACGCTCCAGCGTCCTCGCCCGACGAGGCGCCGTCGCCGCATCGCAGCCGCTGGCCACGCAGGCCGGTATCGAGATGCTTCGCAACGGCGGGAACGCCATCGACGCCGCCATCGCCGCCGCTGCCGCGCTGTGCGTGGTCGAGCCCATGAGTACCGGGCTGGGCGGCGACATGTTCGTGCTGTACTGGTCCGCGAAAGACGCCAAGCTCAAGGGCCTCAACGGTTCGGGCCGCTGTCCTCAAAGCCTCTCCTGGCGCACCTTCGCGCGCGTCGGGCTCAACTACATTCCCCAACGCGGCTGGAAAGCCGTCACCGTACCCGGCACCGTCGACGGCTGGTGGACCTTGCATCAGGCCGACGGCAAGCTGCCCTTTGGCGATCTGCTCGAGCCCGCCATACGCTATGCGCGCGATGGGTTTCCGGTCAGCGAAGTGATCGCCGGGCACTTCGAGTCCGCGCCGAAGGTCCTCCAGAACGACGCCGCGCGCGCCGTCTACCTGCCCGGCGGCCGGCCGCCGGTGTACGGGCAGATTCTCAAGCAGCCCGATCTGGCGCGCACCTTGGAGCGAATCGCGCAAGGTGGGCGCGATGCCTTCTACCGCGGAGAAATCGCGAGCGAGATGCTCGCCGCAAGCCAGGCCGAGGACGGTACACTTGCCGCCGCCGATTTCGAAGCCCACGCATCCACTTGGGTCGAGCCCATCCAGGCGCATTTCCAAGGTCTCGAGGTCTGCGAACTCCCGCCCAACGGGCAAGGCGTGGCCGCGCTCCTGGCGCTGAACATTCTGAGCAGCCAGAAGCTCTCCGATTTGCGTAAGCACTGGCCCGATCTGACTCACGCCATGCTCGAAGCCATCAAGCTCGCATTCGCCGAGCGCGACGTCCACGTCGCCGACCCCGAACGCTACGCCGTCCCGCTTAAGAAGCTCCTCTCGCTTACGTTCGCCACGCACGCGGGAATGACCATCGACCGTGCGCGCGCCGTCCCGCGTGCGGGCTCCCTCGTCGGCGACCCCGACGGCGATACCGTCTACCTCAGCGCCGCGGACGGCGACGGGAACCTCGTCTCGTTCATCAACAGCCTGTACATGGGCTTCGGGAGCGGGTTGGTGGCGGGCAAGAGCGGCGTGATGCTCCAGAACCGCGGCGCGTGCTTCTCGCTTCAGGACGGGCATCCCAATCGCATCGAATCCGGGAAGCGTCCGTTCCATACGATCATTCCCGGCTTTGCGCTGCGCCACGGCAAGCCGCACCTGGCCTTTGGCGTGATGGGCGGCTTCCATCAGGCGCAAGGCCACGTCCAGGTGCTCGTCAACCTGATGCTGCATCAGATGTCGCTGCAGGAAGCGCTCTCCGCGCCGCGATTCGACTTCCGCACCGAGAACTTTGTCGCCTTCGAGCGTGATTATCCGCAGGAGCTGATCCAGGATCTCGCCGGCCGCGGGCATCAAGTCGTCGCGAACGATCAAGGCCCGTTTGGAGGCGCCCAAGCCATTCGGATCCTCGAGGGAGGGGTCCTGGAGGCCGCCAGCGACCCCCGAAAGGACGGTTGCGCGATGGGCATTTGATACATTTGGATAAACTTCGCCTAAAATTTTTGTACCTTCCCCGTTCCGTTCTGCCGAAAAATAAGTATGATCACAAACGCTTCAAACACTTGTGCATCTCCTTGTGCAGGATACCCCCTAGAGGTATTCTGCCGTAGGACTTATGTCGCTGGCGAGCACCGCAACTCGCCCTCGAAACGGTGGGAGTATTTTGTGACCACGCGCGCACTCGCACGACTCGTGCTGGCTCTCGGATTGGCCACTCTTCCGCTTCATGCATCCGATTCGTCCTCTACGGCCGTGGTGGCCGCACCCGGCGCGTTCTTTCAGCTACCGCCGCAGCACGTGTGGGAACGCTACGACGCGCCGCAGCTCGCGTATCACCTAATGCGTACGTACCTCACCGAAGCCGAGTGGAAGGCCGAAGTCACGAAGGTCCAGCGCCGCTTCAAAGACTGGGAACGCGACACCAAGGGCGACATGGGCCGCTTTCTCAACGACCGCCTGATCATCGTCGCGCTTTCGGCGGCCGGCGGAGAACCCGAGAAGATCAAGCGCGGCATCTCGTACCTTGCGCTGTACCACGAATTCAAGGAAATCCCGCCAAGCATCGTGACGAAGTTCATGGGCACGCATTTCGGAAGCATGTCCCGCCTGCTCAACGGATTCACGTGGGAGAAAGCCACCGATTACGTGAAGCAGAAGCGCTGGCGCGAAGATCTGCGCAAGCCCGTTCCGGTCGAGTCCAACCGCCAGGAAACGGCGGTGGTGCCGGGCGAAGCCGCCGAGGTCAAGCCCGCGCCGGCGCCGTCCAGCATGTCCGTGGCCGGAGATGCCGGACACCAGGACGGCCGCATCGAGTACAGCCGCGGCCTCGACAATCCGTAGCGGCCGGCCTTGATTCCCAGTTCCAATTTGGACTTCAATAAGCGGCCGCTTGGTTGGCCGTTTGACGGTTCCGTGTGCGGCCACCTGCTACTTCTTCCGCGCCACCAGCACCTTCGTACTCGGCCCGTCGCTCACCATCCGCGTCAGCGCTAGCTCGGGGTAATACAGCAGCGCCCCCGTCACGCCGCCGAACGCTTCGCCCAATCCCACCGGCTTCCCGATCTTGTAGGGCAGCTTCGTCAGCGACCAGAGGGTCTTGTGAAAGACTTTCCCGATCCCGCTGCGGTCGGTGGGGCTGTTCATCAGCACGAAGAGCGGCCGGATCGAACGGACCTCGAACCCGCGCGCGCTCAGCGCCCGTTCGTATTCCTCGAGCGTCCGGCGCTTCACGTGGCTCAACTGGCTGCCTTGGCGCTGAAACTTATCGAAGACGATCGCGTGCCCGCCCGGCTCCAGCGCCGCGGCCAGGTTGTCCAGCGCGCCGTTCCACGCGCCGTCGTCGACGAGATGAAAGAGTACGTCGAACGCCGTCGCCAGCCGGCAGGCGCCCGCCGAGGCCCCCAGCGCCAGCGGTTTCCCGATGTCTGCCGCCGCGAAAGACCAGTTCAAGCCGGCGTAGCGTTCCCGCGCCGCCTGCACCGCGACTTCGGCGATATCGAAGCCCGTCACGTGCGCCGCGTTCAACGTGCGCCATAGATCCAGGTAGAAGCCCGTCCCGAACGCCAGTTCCAGGATCCGCGCACCCGCGATCTCGATGCCGTGTTCCTTCAGGGTCCGCAGCAGCACCTGCCGCCGCGCCCGGTACGCCCATTCGTTGAACTTCAGCCCCACGCCCGAATGGCCGACGCCGGCGAGCGAGAAATCCTTGTTCAGCCGCTCGTTCCAGTACGCGCCCGGATCGTACGCCGGGCGCACCTTCTCTCCGGAAGGGGTCGTGGTGGGAGTACCGCCTGCGTTCATGCGCCCATCGTAATGGCGCGCCGCGAACCGAAAAGCGGAAAGGCGCAGCCGAGGCCGCGCCTTTCCTTATTCGGCTACCGGCTCCATACGCGCGAAGCCGGCGAACTGCGCAGCACCTCGATCGTCGTCTCGAAGACGATCGGCCCGTTTGCGGTGGGCACGACCACGCGGACCCGGAAGTCGTGGGCGGTGGCGGGATCGCCCGCCGGTGGAACCCCCAGCGCATCCAGCGGCTGGCTGGCGATTTGGAACGAGCCTCTCGACGCGGATAATACGAACGCCGACCACTTCGGGTGCGATCCTTTAAGCAGGCTCAGTCCGTCGCTCGTGACGCTCAGGAGGTCCGGCGCGATCGGGCTCGTCTCGCCGCCCAGGGTCAGGACCACGCTGCCCGTCGGCTGCAGCGGCCAACCCTCCGGCGCGGCGAAGGCGCCGGAGATGCTGGCGCTGTGACGGCCTTCGGCGTCTTCGGTCAGCTTTGTCCGCGTGGCGAAAAAGAGGCCGCCCGTGAGCGGCCGGCTCCGGATCGAAAACTTGCCTTGCGACGAGCGGCCGGCCTGCGTCTTGAACTGGAACCTCGCGCGAGCGCGGGACGTTTCCGTATCCAGGCCTGCACCCATTACCGTGACGGAAATATCCAGCTCAACGCTTCCGCTCTCCGTGACGTCGGCCAGGCCCAGCGCCGCGCGCAGGTCCGCCCCTCGGATCGAGTAAGCGAACGCGCCGGTCTTGGCCTTCAGGCTCGCTTTCAACAGCGCCGAGCCTTGGGTGGACGTCCCCGACCCGTTGGCGCCCAGCGGCACCGCGCCCAGCGCCACGCCGTTCACGCTTGCTTCAAGCGTCACGCCGTCCAGCACCGCCTCGATACCCGCCGGATTCAGCATGCCGGTCAAGTTCAGCGTGTCCGCGGCTTTGCCCGTGGCGTGCGCTTTCCAGTTGATCGCGAACCGGCCGCTCTTCAGGTACAGATCGCCCGCATCCACCTTCGGCGTGACGAGCACCTCCACCGAGACCGGCTCGCTCGCCAGGCCCAGCGTGTCCGTCACCGTCAGAGTCACGGTGTACGTACCGGGCGCATCCCACGCGTGGCTGGGCTGCGCGCCGCTCCCGGCCGGCGTGCCGTCGCCCCAGTTCCAGCGATAGGTCACGTTCGTGCCGTCCTCGGCGTCGCTGCCCGAGCCTTCGAAGACAAGCGCTTCGCCTTCCACGGTCTCGAACGGCGCGCTGCCCAGAATCTCCGCCACCGGCTGCGTGTGAACATGTACCGTCACCGTGGCCGGTTCGCTCGCCTCGCCGTTCTCCAGCTTCAGCGAATAGGTGAACCGGTCCACGCCGACGAAGCCGATTTCCGGCGTGTACGTGGCGTGCGTGCCGTGATTCACCGCTGTGCCGTGTTCGGGCTGCGTGATCGAATGAATGCGCGAAGCTTCCGGCGCGTCGTTCGCCCGCACGTCCAGCACCGCGTCTTCCGGAATGATCCCCTGCAAGAGTTGTTTCGATTCGAAGTAGACCGCATGCCCTTCGTTCACCGTCTCTCCGCTGGGCAGGACCTTTTGCTTCAGCGTGAGCGGCATGAAGACTCCCGCGAGGTTGCGCTTCAGATCGACGAACGGCGCGCAGCCGAAAGCGCCAGGCGACGAGATTTCCCATGCTTTCCCGGTCGCCGGATCGAAGCGCTCCAGCCAGCAGCCCACGCCGTAACGGAACTGTCCGTAGCCGCTGTATTCCTCCATGCCCGGCCCCGGTGAACTGACCACCGGAGCGTTCCCGGTCTGATCGGTCAGCATGGTCTCCACCGCCTCCTCGCTCAGCACCCGGACCCCGTTGTAGACCCCGCGGTTGGCGACCATCCACGCCAGTTTGCCCAGGTCGTCCACGTTGCACTGCACGCTTCCGGCCACGTTCGGATTGCCGGTCTCGCCGAAGGCGAAGTAATCGGCGCTGGCCATGCCCAGCGGAGTTCCGATGCGGTCCGCGAAGAGTTCGGACCAGGATTTGCCTTCGCGAATCTCCGCCATCCGGCCTGCCGTCTGCATCCCCATGCCTGTGTAGAAGAAGCCCGAACCCGGCGGATCGCAGCCCGCCGCCAGCGGCACCGTAGCCATGATGTCCACGCAGGCTTGCATCGAAGGCAGGGTCTTGTCCTGCTCCGGCACATAATGCGGCGGATCGAAATCGTCCGGCGTATAGAAGGGGAACCCGCTCGTGTGCGAGAACATCTGCCGCACCGTCATGTTCGCCTTGGTCCCCGAGTAGTTCGCGAAGAACGTCCCGGCCGCGTCGTCCAGGCTCAGCTTCCCCGCGTCCACCAGCGCCATGATCGCCGCGCCCGAGACCATTTTGCTCGCGCTTGCGATGGGCACCACCTTACCCAGCGTGAACGTGCCGTACGCTTTGCGCAGCAGCGTCCGGCCGTCCTTGATCGCCAGGAAACAGCACCCGTTCCCATAGCGCCCCAGCGCGCTTTGAATGTGAGCATCTACGGCGCTTAAGTCGTAATCGGTTAAGCGCGGCGCCGTTACGAACGAATCGTCCTCGGCTTCGCCGCCGGCCGCCCGGCCGCTCCAGAGCCCGCCCAGTACGCACGCCGCCAGCAGCGCGGCACGCACTCCTTTCGCCATCGTTCGCATCGTCGGATTCCTCGCCCTGCACTCGTCCTGCCCCGCTTCGTGCGCGATCCGAGCGCGTACGGCATTCCGGCGACCTCGGATCGGCAACGGGGGGCAAGCACGGTTGAGGCCACCCGTGCATTCGCGCGCAACGGAGCTTGAAGTGTTGGACGAGTGTACGCTTGGCCGGAAGGCGGCCTGCGCCAACGCGGAGTAACTAGAGGTAAGCCGTGTGCGGAGAAACTTCTGCGCACGCCGGCGAGTGCCAGACACGGCAGCCGCTCAGCCGTTGAACTGCGCTTGGTGCGCCGAAACGTCTGTTGGAATTTTCGCCGACCATCGGAAAAAGACACACGCCACCCGGTCCGGTGGCGTAGGTCTTTCCCGCGCTCGTTCAAGAAAGGGCAGGGGAACTGCCGCTGTCCTAGCTCTCGTCTTTAAGGAAAGAACGGGCTTTTCGGCGTCGTCGTCTCGCACCAGCGCGTTGCCTTCAAGTACGGAATCAAAACGCCCAGCGCCTCGGCCGTCCCGACCTGATGCAGCGCCTCCACGGCATAGCCGCGCATGTAGCGGTTCTCGTGCTCCAGGCAGCGCGCCAACGGTTCCACGGCCTCGGCCGCTGCCGGCCCCAGCCGCGCCAGCGCCAGCACCGCGTTGAACGCAATCTCCATATCCGTCTCATCCAGCCGTTCGATCAACGCCGGAATCGCCGCCCGCGCCGCCGCGCTCTTCTGGCCCAGCGCCTCCACCGCGTGGTGCCGCACGCCCGCGTCTTCGTCGCGCGTGGCCCGCGCCAAGGCTGCGATCGCATCCGCGCCGCGTGCCGCGCCGCTGGGGTTCTCGCCCAGCGCGAAGGCCGCCCACTTCCGCACGTGGGCTTCCGGAGCGCGCAGGGCTTCCAGCAGCGCAGGGACCGCCTCCGCGCCCAGCGAGCTCAGCACGTATCCGGCGTTGCGTTGACCCGCCTCGCTGCCCGAACGCAGCAGCGCCAGGCTCGGTGCGATCGCCGCCGCTCCGTGCGTCGCCAGGGCGTAGACCGCGTTCAACGCCACCGCTTCCGCCGGATCGTCCAGCGCCTTGACCAGCGCCGGCACGGCTTCCGGCGCCGCCGGGCCCAGCCGCTCCAAGTCGTCCGCCGCCGCCGCGCGATCGGCCAACTCCGGAGCGCTCAAGCGTTCGATCGCGCCGCGCGCCGCGCTCGCGTCGCTCACCGTCCGAGCCCGCGCCGCCGGCGCTTCCGCTCCGGCCCGCCAGCGCCGCAACTGCCGCCACATCCCGCGGTGCGCCACTTCGCCCTCCGGCAGCGGCCAGCCGCCTTCTTCCTCGTCCGCGCGATCCAGCCCCGCCGCGCCTTCCACGCCCGGTTCTTCCAGGCGCATGAACTCGAACTTCAGCATGAAGCGCTGCTTCCCGCTCGTGTTCGCCGTCGCGCGGTGCCAGATGTCGTAATGGATCAGAAAGCACGTACCGGCCTCGCCCGTCACCTGCGCCGCGCCGGGTTCGCCGTCGCGCGTGTAATGATGCGCGCGGCCCGGCAGCACGCCCGTCGGGCCCATGTCGAGCGTCACGTCCTGCGGGTAATACATGATCATCGCCCACCACGGCCGGTGATGCCGGATCTGCCGGTGGTAGCCCCAGTAGCTGTCCTTGTGCCAGCCGCCGCCGGCGCTCTGCATGTTCTCGTGCATGTGCCGGTGCGGGTGCATGAAGTAACGCTTCCCCAGCACGCTCGTCAGCGCGCCCTTCACCGTGGGGCACTCGAAGACCGCCTGCAACGCCGGGACGTGCGGCAGGATGTTATTCCCGGGATTTCCGTGCCGCCGTTCCAGCACCGCGCGGCATTCCGAAAGCGTTTTCTCGTGAAATTCGCGCGGCAGATCCGTCTTCAGCACCAGAAACCCGTGCGTGAAGAACTGCCGGATCTGGGTTTCGGTGAGCATCTTCAGCGGCTGATGGCGCACGATCATGGGGTCCGAACCTCCGTTTAAGCAACAAGCCTCCGCAGCGAGCGCCCCAAAGCGCCCGCCCCGCGAGTCCGACTCGCCGAGTGAGGGAAAATGATCTTCTTAGCCCAGCGGCGCATCCTGCTTGCCCGCCGCCTGCTCCGTCTCTGTCGATACCTATTCCTACCCCACAAGCCCCGTGCAGCACCATGGATAGCGCTAAGGTTTACATGGACTTTCGTAGGGTCTGGGATGGACGGAGGCAGGGCGGGTGAACGGTGAGCAGTCACGGCTGTGACGCTACGCCTTCACAGGCGATGCAGGCGAATCGAGAATGACAAAGCAAGTCTACTCCATACCAACATGAACTGCTTTAAGGGTTAATAGTAGCAACATGATGCTAGCCCAATTTGAAAAGGTCACCAGACCAATCGCTATTGCTACAAAGAAATACCCATCTATACCCCTTGCTTTCCAATCACGATCTCTGCGACATACGCGCCCAAGCATGTATAGTGACCAGCCACCCAATACGAAACACCCAATAGCTAACATGCCTGCAACGGAAATAAGCAAGTCGGGTGAACCGCTCTTGGAGAGAGCAGCTATTGCGACACCTGCTTCGAGCATGGCGAAAACAAGGGTTATACTTGCGGCAAGCAAAGGCTCATGAATAACAGAAACGCTGGGTTTTCGAAGGGTGTCCTTGATTAACTTGGGTAAAAACCGATGGTACACTATTCCAAATACAAGGGGATAGGAGATTAAAAAGCAGGCCCACACAACGGTTGCTTGGAGATTAAGACGCCTATTTGCATCAATAATGCCATGTAAGAAACACAACGCCAGAGTCGGTATGATTGTAGTTAATGCGGCGAATTGAAACGAACTTTTTATTCCACCACGATAATGCCGGATTAACAACTTAACCCGCTGCTGCTTCTCTGCATCCGCGCACCGCGCCACCTCCGCCTCCAACGCCGCCAACTCCTCCGGCGTCGGATCGCGAACCAAACTACGCAGCCAAGCCGTTACGCCGTTACCGTTCACTGCTCACCGTTCGTTTTTCGTCTCGCCCTGCTGCGCCTCCTCGCGGTACTTCGTCGGAGCGATCCCCGTCAGCCGGCTGAACGCGCGAGAAAAATAGTACGGGTCGCGGTAGCCCACCGTCTCCGCCACCTCCGCCACCGGCCGCTGCGTCCGAGCCAGCAGTTCCTGCGCGCGGCGCAGGCGGAGTTGCTCCAGGTACTTCATCGGCGGCATCCCCACCAGCCGCTTGAAGACCTGGGTAAAGTACGTCGGATGCAGGTGCGCCGCTGCGGCCAGGTCGGTCAGTGCGAGATCGTCGCCGAAATTCCGCGTCATCTGCGCGAGCACGTCCCGGATGCGGTCCACCGGCAGCCGCGTGTTCGTGTTCTCCGCGACGCTGGGCTTCGCTTCGGCTTTAGGGATGCGCCGGTCCGGCGGCCGGTGATCCGAGGCCGGCGCGCGGTACGCCACCAGCAGGATCCGCATCAGCAGGCTCTTCAGCGCCAGCTGCCGCGCCGCGCCTTGCCCGCGCCACTCCGCGTGCAGTTGCTTCGCCAACTCCAGCACCTGCGCCGCGCTCTCGCCGCGCAGCGCGCGGGGCGGGGGAAAGAGCCGCAGAAGCTGCAAGGTCTGCGTCGTCGCCGACTCGAAGTGGACCCAGATCTTGCGCATCGGGTCCGCCGCGTCCGTATCGCCTTGCTGGATCGTGCCCGAGGGAAAGAGCAGGACGTCGCCGCCCGAAAGGCCGTACTCTTCGTCTTCCAGCCGCGCGCGCGCCTTGCCGCTCAAGACCGCGTAGATTTTGTCGCAGTGGCTCCGGTGCGCCAGCGGCACCCACTGCTGCCGCACGTAACCGTCCACCACCGTCTCGACCCGGAAGGACGCTTCCGCGAGCAACGCGTCGAGCTGTTCGGCGAGGGGCTGGGCCATGCGTATACGGTAACGCCGAACGGGATTCGGTAAACGGCAAGGGCGGACCTCACTCCTCCGCCGGACGTTCCTTTAAACTTTTCTCGAGCGCTTCCTGCACCAGCGGCAGCAGACGGGCGGCGACGAGCTTGTTGCCCGCCGCGCTGGGGTGGTTGGCGTCCGTCCAGTGCTCCGGTCGGTTCAGGTCGTACTGCATGTTCGGCAGATACAACGCGCCGTACTTCGCGCACAATTCCTGCTCCATCTTCTGTATCGCGTAGCCCAGTTCCGGCGTCGCTCGCGCCAGCGTATTCGGCGGGTGTACCTTCGGCACTTCCTTCCCGGCCACGTTGAGGTGCGGGCCGAAGACGCTCGCGAAGACCACCTGGATCTTGCTGTCCCGGCAGCGCGCCAGAATGAACTCCAGGTCTTCCCGAATCAGGTCCAGCGGGCGGCTGGCCTGGATGAAATCGTTGGCGCCCAGCGCAATCACCGCCACGCGCGGCTTCAGGCTCAACACGTCCTGCCTCAGCCGCCAGCGCCCTCCGCCGATGGTATCCCCGCCGATCCCCTTGTTGATCACTTCGCAGTCCGGCAGATCCAGCGCCAGAAAATCGCTGAAGCGCCCGCCCCAGCCCCCGCAGCTCGTCAGGCTGTCCCCGAAGCAGACGATCCGCCGGTCCGTGCGATGCGACGAGCGGTGCGTGAAGTACGTCCCCAGCGCCAGAATCCCCAGCACCGCCGCCAGAGCCGCCGTCACCAGCCGGCGCATGGCCTTGGGCGAAAGGTCCGTCTCCACCGGATCGTGAACCTGTTCCACCGCCGGCGCCTCGGGCGCGGGAGCCGCGTCCGCGGACTCGGCCGGTGAAAGCGTGGGGGAATCGCTCATGCCGAGTACCTTATACGCAAAAACAGGAAACGTAAATCAGGAGCGCGCGGTCCGGCCCCAGCCGCCCGATTCGCCGCCGCGAAGGCGCTTTTCCAGGCCATCCCGGCCAGGCGCCAAACCTCATTTCCAAGGTCGTACCCCCCTCCTGCATTCTTTCCCTGTCTCAAAACGCCCTGCTTCCTATGCTTCCTGCCATCCCTCCCCGGATTGCCTAAACCCCTAACACGTATCACTTAACCGCATTTCCGCACTCGATATCTTCTGGAGAAACGCCGATAAGGTAGGTAGAATCCTTAAAGGAAGCTTGTTCTGGGATTCCCCTAACATCTGGAATCCATTTTCGATCTCCCACCACGGAGTGTTTTCATCAGGCCATGAGCACCTCGACGCCACCCGTACCAGCCGCAGAACCCGTCAAGCAGCGCCAGAAACTCAGCAGCGTGACGGTCCGATTCGCCGGTGACAGCGGCGACGGCGTCCAGATTACCGGCGATCAGTTCACGCAAACCACCGCCATCGCCGGCAACGATCTGGCCACCTTGCCCGACTACCCGGCCGAAATCCGCGCGCCCGCCGGCACCTTGCCCGGTGTCTCGGGTTTCCAGATTCAATTTGCCGCCACCGACATCTTCACGCCCGGCGACCACCCCGACGTCCTGGTGGTCTTCAACCCTGCCGCGCTCAAGGTTCACGTCCCCGACCTGCCTCAAAACGGCATCCTCATCGCCGACACCAAGAAATTCGACAAGTCCAACCTGGCCAAGGCCGGCTACGCCTCCAATCCGCTCGACGACGGTTCGCTTTCCAAGTACCGCTTCTTCGCCGAGCCGATCACCGAGATGACAATCAAGTCGCTGCGCGACATCACCGATCTGTCCGCGCGCGAGAAAGAACGCTGCAAGAACTTCTTCGCCCTCGGCATGGCCTACTGGCTCTTCAATCGTTCGCTCGAACCGTCCATGCGCTGGATCGAAGGGAAGTTCAAGAAGACGCCCCTCATCTCGCAAGCCTGCCAGACCGCCCTGCGCGCCGGGTACACCTACTGCGACGTGACCGAACCCTTCCACGCCGTGGCGTACGAAATTCCGCCCGCGCCGACGAAGCCCGGCACCTACCGCAACATCTCCGGCAACCAGGCCCTCGCCTTGGGCCTCGTCGCCGCCGCCGAACGCACCGGCCTGCCGCTCTTCTACGGCGCCTACCCGATCACGCCGGCCAGCGACATCCTGCACGAACTCGCCAAGCATAAGAACTTCGGCATCATGACCTTCCAGGCCGAAGACGAGATCGCCGCCATGGCCTCGGTCGTCGGAGCGTCCTTCTCCGGAGCCCTCGCCGTCGCCGGCACCGCCGGACCCGGTTTGGCGCTGAAGTCCGAAGCCCTCTCCTTGGCCGTGATGACCGAACTCCCGGTCGTCGTCATCGACGTCCAGCGCGGCGGACCGTCCACCGGCCTTCCGACCAAGACCGAACAGGCCGACTTGCTCTTCGCTCTTTACGGCCGGCACGGCGAAGCCCCCACCGCCATCATTGCGCCGGCCACCCCGGGCGAGAACTTCAACCTCGTCCTCGAAGCCTGCCGCCTGGCCGTCAAGCACATGACGCCGGTCCTCTTCCTTTCCGACGGCTATTTGGCCAACGGCTCCGAACCCTGGCGCGTCCCGGAAATGTCCGAACTCCCCGAGATGAAGGCCCATTACGCCTCCGCCAACACGCCCAACTTCAACCCCTACGCCCGCGATCCCCAGACCCTCGCGCGCCCCTGGGCCATCCCCGGCACCGCCGGCCTCGAACACCGCATCGGCGGCCTCGAGAAGCGCGAAGTCACCGGACACGTCAGCTACGATCCGGTCAACCACGAGAAGATGTGCCTCATCCGCGCCGAGAAAATCGAACGCATGGCCGACGACATCCCGCCGCTGGAAGTCACCGGCGACGAAGACGCCGAACTCCTCGTCCTCGGCTGGGGCAGCACCTACGGCTCGATCTGCGCCGGCTGCCGCCGCGCGCGCGAAAACGGGCGCAAGGTCGCCCAGGCGCACCTGCGCTACCTCAACCCCATGCCCAAAAACACCGCGGCCGTCCTTAAACGCTTCAAGAAAGTGTTGATCCCTGAACTGAATCTCGGACAGCTTTCGCTCCTCATCCGCGGCAAGTTCCTCATCGACTGCGTGCCCCTCAACAAGGTCCAGGGCTCGCCCTTCAGCGGGCAGGAAATGTACCAAGCCATCGCCGCCGTCCTCGACGGAAAGCCCGTCAAGCAGCCGGGCGAAGCCGTCGCCACCTCCACCGTCCAAATCTCCGAAGGATAAAAGCCACCATGACCGTCGCAGCCGCCGAACCGAAGAAGTACACCAAGGCCGATTTCCAGACCGACCAGGAAGTCCGCTGGTGCCCCGGATGCGGGGACTACGCGATCCTCGCCGCCGCGCTCCAGGCCTTCGCCGGCCTCGGCGTCGCCCGCGAGAAGTTCGTCATGGTCTCCGGCATCGGCTGCTCCAGCCGCTTCCCGTACTACGTCAACACCTACGGCTTCCACACGATCCACGGCCGGGCGCCCGCCGTCGCCACCGGCGTCAAGCTCGCCAACCCCGAACTCCAGGTCTGGGTCGTCACCGGCGACGGCGACGGCATGTCCATCGGCGGCAACCACCTCATGCACGCCCTGCGCCGAAACCTCGACATCAAGATTCTCATGTTCAACAACCGCATCTACGGCCTCACCAAGGGCCAGTACTCGCCCACCAGCGAACTCGGTAAGGTCACCAAGTCCACGCCCTTCGGCTCCGTCGATCAGCCCGTCAATCCCGTCAGCTTCGCGCTGGCCAGCGAAGCCACGTTCGTCGCCCGCACCGCCGACATCTACATCCCGCACCTGCAGGAAGTCCTGCGCCGCGCCGCCGCGCATAAGGGCGTCTGCTTCGTCGAGATCCTCCAGAACTGCGTCATCTTCAACGACGGCGCCTTCAAGGACATCACCGACCGCACCAGCCGCGACGACCAGCAGCTCCTCCTCGAACACGGCAAGCCCATGATCTTCGGCAAGGGCAAGGACAAGGGCCTGCGGCTCAAGGAAGTCGGCGTCGAAGTCGTCCAGCTCGGCAAGGACGGCGCGCGCCCCGACGATCTGCTCGTCCACGACGAACACCGCGACGACCAGACCCTCGCCTACCTCCTCTCGCGCCTCGAACATCCCACGATGATGGGCATCTTCCGCGACGTCGAACGCCCCAGCTTCGACCAGCGCGCCCACGGCCAGATCGCCGATGCCCGCAAGAAGTACGGCCCCGGCAACCTCGAAGCCCTCGTTAAAGGCAAAGAGACCTGGACCGTCAAGTAGGCCCGTATCGCCGGAGCCCTAGAGTTCCTGTGCCAGCCACGTGACCGCCGTGCCGTTCCCCCTTCTCCCGCTGGGAGAAAGGCGGGGAGGAGGGCCGTGTGCCTTTGCCCTTCACGGGTAACCCAGACCCGGAAACCGGCAACCCGCTCTTTCACCCCTACGCCCCACGTGCGCAAGTGGCCCTTTGCCTATTATTAATTGGCATATCTACAATTAAGCCTTGGTTGGTAAGTAAAATCCGCACAAGATCGCCGTCATTTTTGGACAATTCGGCCAAAAGTGTTCTTTTTATCGATTTTGGTCGATTCTGCTCAAGGTGTGGGGTAGAATGCCGACATCACGCTGGACACAAGATTGCCCTAATGTGATGGAAGCCCTGTAAGGAGAATAGGTTATGGGATTGATCGAACGCGAAGAAGACGAAGACATGTATCACGAGACCACCGTACTGGTGCGCCGCCACCTTACCGACGAAGTATTGCGCGAACCGCTTTCGCACGTCACCGAGAGCAAGGCCATCTGCCTCCCGACGACCGCCACCATCCAGGAAGTCGTCGAAGCCATGCGCGAAGGCCGCCAAGGCGCGGTCCTGATCACCGATCCCGACACCAAGAAGCTCGCCGGGATCTTCACCGAGCGCGATCTGCTTTACCGCGTCGCAGGGCGCAACTGGGATTATCACAAGCGGACCGTCAAGGAAGCGATGACGCCCGATCCCGAGACGCTCACCCCGCGCGACCAAGTCGGCTACGCGCTCAACGTGATGATGACCCACGGCTACCGCCACATACCGATCATCAAGAAGCAAGGCCAGCCTTGGGGCATGATCTCCGTTCGCGATATCCTCATGTACCTCGTCGAACACTTCCCCGAGGACGTGATCAACCTGCCGCCGTCGCCGCAGAACCACAGCGAACGCGAAGGGGGATGAGGTTTCGTACCCCAAAAGGTGCGCGTAAATTGCAAGCACGGCCACGGCGCCTCGAACGCCGTGGCCGTTTGCTTTTCGTCCCGCTGCCTACCTCGCAACGGCCGGCAGACTCACCCGAACGCAAACGCCGCTGGGAAAGGCCTGGTACTGCATCCCGCCGCCGGCGTCCTGAGGCTTGGCGAACACGCGCCCCAGCACCACCAGCAGGTCGTCCCCTTGGCGTTGCGCCCAGCCGAAGAAAACGGGCTCGAAGCCGGGAGCCAGATCGGCTTTGGTCGGCAGGCTCTTGAGCACCTCGTCGGACAAGAGCGTCGTTTGCAGCAGCGGCTTTCCATCCTGGAGCGCGTGGACGGCCAACTGACCGTCCTGACGCACGGAGTAAATCTTGCCGGCCGAAACCGTCGGCGGCATCCAGCTCACGTTCGGCTTCGAAACATTCCAGTCCGGGCGTCCGTTCGAAGCCTCGAAGACGCTTAGTTCCAAGGTCGTCTGCAGCACGACGCGGTCTTCCGCGCAGAGCGCCGACATCAAGGGACCGCGCAGGTTCGCGGGCCGTGACCATACGGGCCGGCCTTGCCACGCTTCCAGGCACGCGAGGATCGACGTACCTTGCTCGGTCGCCCCCACCGGGAAGATCAGGCGTTCGCCGTGATTCAGCGGAGCAATCTGTAGGGTGGGACTTCCCGCCACCGCAGCCAGTTCGGCGCGCCAGGCCTCCGCGCCGTCGCGAGCGTAAAGCGCCACGGCGAACAGCTTGCCGTTCCGCACCGCGCTGAAGCAGACCAGGTTCTCGTCGCCGCGGCAGACCGGAGGGCTGATCGAGTCCCAGACTTCCTTCCCGTGAACCGGCCAGACCCACGCGCGCGTGCCATTCAGGTTCGCGGCCGTCAGTTCGCCGGCCTTCGAGCGGAAAACGATCCGCCGGTGCGTGCGGTCGAAGGCCATGCCGTGGTGGTCGCTGCTCCAAGCCGGATTCACCAGCGTCTCGGGGTTGATCGTGAGCCGCCACGACTTGCCGCCAAAAAGGGCGCGCGCGCCGGTCGGCAGTTCCAGGTGCGTGAAGTAACTCGCCCCGGCGCCTTCCACCAGATACACGCGGTCGTTCAGCACGAACGGCGACTGCGGCGCCGTCGCGCCGTCGAACGACCAGAGCGCCAAGCCGGCCGCCGTATCGAGGCAGCTTACGCCGTCGTAGCCCGACGTGAGCAGCCGGTCGCCTTCGCTCCGCGGGATGTGCCGGAAATCCAGGTGGCAGGGCCGGACCCAGGCCGGCTCGAGCCGCCGCAACCGGGTCAATAGCGCGCCCAACTGTGCGCGCGATTCGGCGTGCGCTCCGCCTTCGGGCAGCGCCCGCAGGCGCGCTTCGAGATACCGCTCGAACGGCAGGCCGTGGGTCAGGGCGAGTTGCCGCAGCGCCTCCGCGGCCTCTTCGCGCACGGCGAACTCCTGATCGGCCAGTTGCGCGATCAGCGCTTCCGCACGAGCTTTCCAGTCTTCCTCGCCCGCGACGCTGCGCGTTTCCGCGGGCGGATCGATCGAGTGGACCTGCACGGGCGCCGAAGCCCCGGAACCTTGCAGCAGCAGCACGAAAAGCGCCGAAGCCGCCGCCACGCCCGCCGCCGCGAACCACCACCAGCCGCGGCCCGCTTCCGGCGTCGCTCCGGCCCGAGGCCGAGCCGGCGCCGGTGCCAGCCTCAGCGCCGCGCGCACCGCGGACAGATCCTCGGACTCGGCGCGCCGTTCGGCCGCATCGGACGGTTCGAGGTGTTCGCGCAGCAGCGCGTCCAGCCCGGATTCGGTCGTCGTCATCGTCTCATTCCTTTTCCAGATGAGCTTTCAGAAACGCGCGCGCCCGGCTCAGCCGGTTGCGGACGGCCTTCTCGGTCAGTTGGACGCGTTCGGCAAGTTCCTCGAGCGGCAGGTCTTCGGCGGCGCGAGTGAGGACCAGCGTGCGGTCCAGCGCCGATAGTTGCGCCAGGCCGGATTGAAGCCGCGCGTGCGCTTCGGCCCGTTCCAGACCCGGCAACGGATCGTCCGAAATCTCGCCGCCCGCGGGCAGCCCGTCCAATTCCGCCTCGCGCAGGCGCTCGCGTTCCCGCGCCCGAGCCCGGCAGCGGTCGATCGCCGCGCGCGTCAGGATCGTCCGGACCCACGCCTCGGGGCGGCGCAGGTCCCGCGGCGGATCGCGCAGCAGTTTGACGAACGTCTCCTGCACCAGATCGCGCGCATCTTCGCGCGATCCCGTGATCCGCAGCGCCAAGCGGTACAACGTGGCGCTCTCGCGCTCGTAGAGGTCCGGCAAAGAAGTCTGGAGGGACGGCATGCGCCGATCATACCCTCCGGGCGGTCCGCTGCCTGCGCGTACGGCGTCCCGCTTGAGCGTCACCAAGGTCTCCACGTGCGGTCTCCACCTGTCGTGTAGGGGCCTTCCCCCGAACGACGCCGGAAAGCCCCCCATGTCCCGCAATCGGTGGATTATTTTTGCCGCCGGAGACCAACCCTTTCGCCCTCTGGTAGGGGGAGGGCCGGGGAGGAGGGCGGTTTGCCCTATGCCATTAACCGGAAACAGGAAACCGGCAGCCGGAACCGCGTTCGGTTCCGTTCGCGCTTGCATTCAACCCGCCGTCCGGGGATGAATGAAGCGATGGCAGGCCGCAAACACTCAGCCAAATCCAGCGGCGGCGGAAGGCCGCAAGCTCCCAAACGAGGCCGCCAAGGCGCGCGCGGCCACGGGCTGCATCACAAGCAAGGCGACGGCACGCCGCGCAACCTCGCCAGCGGGCGCGGGCGCAACGAAAAAGGCGTCCGCGAACGCGGCTGGTCCAAGCTCGAAGACGAACAAGCCGCCGACACCGTCTCCTTCGAACGCCTCAGCGTCGGAAGCTCCAAGGAACGCGTCCAGGAAGTCGAGGACGCCGCCGGCTACGGCGTCGATCTCCAGGGCTTCGCCGCGCGCGGCACGGTCCTCGAAGTCCGCCGCGGGACCTTCCTGCTCGAACTGACCCAGCCTCCGCAGCTCCCGCCCGATGCCGCGCCGTGCCCGAGGATCGTGCGCACCGAACCGCGCGGAGCGATGCAGCATTTCGATCTGGGCCTCAGCAGCCTCGTCGCCGCCGGCGACGAAGTCGAAGTCATCGTCCCGCCCGTCAGCGGAAACCTCGAGTACGTCGCGATGCTCACCCGCGTCCTGCCGCGCAAGAGCGCCTTTCGACGCGTCCACCCCTCCGGCCGCGCGATTCAAGTCCTTGCCGCCAACATCGACCAGGTGCTCATCGTCGCCTCCGCCGCCGAACCGCCTTTCCGGCCCGGCTTTGTCGACCGCATCCTCGCCTGCGCGCTCTCCAGCGCCCTGCCCGCGAAGCTGATCGTCAACAAGCTCGACCTGGGTTTGAAGGAAGACGACCTCGAACTGCTGGACGTATACCGCGGGCTCGGCGTCGAAGTGCTTCTCACCAGCGCCACCCGCGGCGACGGGCTCGACGCCTTCCGCGCCTGGCTCACCGGAAAATGCTCGGTCCTCTGCGGGCATTCGGGCGTGGGCAAGTCGAGCTTGCTGCGCACCGTCGCGCCCGAAATCGCCGGCGAAATCCGCGTCGGCGAGGTCAGCGGCTATACGTCCAAAGGCACGCACACCACCACGCACGCGCGGCTCTACCGCCTCCCCGACGGCGCGCTCATCGACGCCCCCGGCGTCCGCGAATTCACGCCCGTCGATACCGATCGCCGCAACCTGTGGGGCTGGTTCCCCGAAATCGCCGCGCTCCAAGGCCGCTGCCAGTTCAACGATTGCACACATACCGTCGAACAAGGCTGCGCCGTCCTCGCCGCCGTCGCAGCCGGAACCATCCACCCGCGCCGCCACGAATCTTACGTGCGCATCTACAAGACCTTGCCGGCTTGATGCACCGCGGTGCAACCTAAAACTGCGGCAACCACGCCCGCGTCGCGGCCACCATCTGCGTAAGCATCGCCCGCGCGTCCCCCACGCGCCGCACCAGCGGATCGGTCGCCAAAAGCCGCACCGCGCCCTCGAAATCCGCGTTCAACGCCGCGTCGATCGTCCCTTCCTGCCGCAGCACGTGCGGGCGCACGATCGCTTCGACCGGCTTCGGCAGCGCGCGCCCGATCGTCACCGGATGCACGCCCAGCGCATCGATCCGGCACAGCGTCTCCACGTTCGCGCGCGGCGGAAGCTCGGGAATCTGCCCCACGTTCTCCACGTTCAGCGTCGTCAGGCCGTCGCGCCGGCCTTCCAGCCCCAGCACGGCTTCGGCCACCGGAGCGTGCGTGTCGCCGGCGGGCAGTTCCGCGCGCCCCGCCGTCATCTCCAGGACGCGCGTGCGCCGCGCCGCGCGCATCCGCGCGCGGTCGTCCACGCTCGTACGGCGCACGCCGAAGCGTTCGATCTGTTCCGGCGACGTGAGGATGTGCGGGAAGAATTCCGTCAGGTGCCGGTCGGCGATCCCCGGCAGCGCGCCCAGTTCGTGCCACAGCGCGAAGCCCGCCCGCATCCCCGTGGCCAATTCCAGGTGCCCGTCGCGGCCCTGCGGCAAGTCCTCGGGCTTCAGGTCGGTTCGGCACAGCCCGCGCTCGCGCAGCGCCGCGATCCCGTCACGCCCGTCCACCGCAAGTTCCAGCAGCCACGGGCAGTGGTCGATCCCCGCCGTGACGAAGCGCGTCCGCGCCGGATCGCCGCCCAATAGCCGCGTCAAAAAGTCCACGTGCTCCACCACGCCCTGGCACAACCCCGCCGCGCGAATCCGCGTCTCGCGCGTCACCGCGCGCGTGATCGTCGAAAGCGGGTTGCTCAAGTTCAGCATCCACGCATGCGGGCACAACCGCTCCATCCGCCGCGCCATTTCGACGAAGACCGGAACGTTGCGCAGCGCGCGAACCAGCCCGCCGGGGCCCACCGTGTCGCCTACGGTCTGGTAGATGCCGTACGCTTCGGGGATCGCCACGTCGTGCCGCATCGCTTCCAGCCCGCCTACCGCGATCGCCACCGTCACGTAGTCCGCGCCCTCCAGCGCCGCATCCAAATCCGTCGTCGCACGGATGCTCACCGGCGACTTCCACGCGCGCTGCATCGTCTCCGCCAGCGCCGCGATCTCGCGCAGCGCCGCCGGATCGGTGTCCATCAGCACGATCGAATCTTCGCAAAACTCGCCGCCCTTTAAGAGCCGCGCCAGAAGCTGCGGCATCCAGTTGTAACTCCCGCCGCCGACGAACGTGAGCTGCGCCATCCGTGCTCTCCTTAAAGTGGAATCCCGGCCGCCAACCGCAATCGCTTCCTGCGCTGTTAACTCTACTTCTCTCTCGCCGTATTCCGCATTGCGCCGCCGCGCCGAGTGTTTATCGTTTTCAACCGAATCCGGAGCTGCCCCGTGTACCGACCGCCCCCCGCCATCCGTGCTGCGCTCGACGAAGGCTGCGCCGTCGTGGAGCACAAAAAGAAGCCGCGCCAGGGCGCCGTGGGCCCAGGCGTGCAGGACGTCGACGAGCTTTTTGTGGTGCTGGCCGGCGAACTTGAAATGCTCCGCGGACGAAGCTGGGCCCCCGCGCCACCCGGCACGCTGGGCTGCTTCCCGCGCCGCAAGCGCTACGGCATCCGCGCGCGCCGAGGCTACGACGGACCCGCGCGCATCGTCAGCATCCTCTTCCGCGCGAGCGCCGGGTGGAACGCCGGAATCCCCGCCGGACCGGTCAGGCTCAACGCCGTCTGGTGGCGCCGCCTGCTGGAACTGGAAGCCGGAAGCGACTACAGCCCGCGCGGGCAGCGCGTCCTGCCGCTGGCCGACCTGCTGAGCTTTCTCGAACGCCTCGCTCGAGCGCTAGGCGCGAAGGCGGCGAAGCAGCCAGTGCGCGCGGCCGCCGAACCGCGCCGCCCCGACACCCAAGCCGAATGGTTCGAACAGTGGGCCCGCGCCGAAGACCTGATCCGCGAGCGGGCGGGGGAGGGCCTCGACGCCGCGGGCCTCGCGCAAGCGCTGCATGTTTCGCCGACGCAGCTTCGGCGCATCTTTCACGCCGCCCGCGGCTGTTCGCCCAAGCACGCCCTCGACGCCTGGCGCATCGCCGAAGCCCGCCGGTTGCTTCGAGCCGGAAAGCTGAACGCCACCCAAGTCGCCGCCCGCGTCGGCTACCGCACGCTTCAGCGCTTCTCCGCCGCCTTCAAAGCCGCCACCGGCCAATCGCCCGGAAAGTACGCGCGCGAACCCTGATCCTTTTGCTTTCCGCCTCGCCTACCGCGCCGGCCCCAAACTCTTTCCCGTCCGCGTCCCGCGCACCGTGAACGCCGCCGTCGCGAACCCGTAATCGAAATCGTCCTGGCTCAAATCCCGGTACGTCGGAATCAGCGCCCAGCGGTCCTTGCCCGTGGTATTCGGATAGCTCGCGTGCAGCAGCAGGTCGTGAAAGAGCACCGCCGTTCCGGCCTTCGCGGGCAAATCGAGCATCTTCGATTCGTCCAACGCGCCTTCGCGCAGGCGGTTGTTGAAGCCCACGCCTTCCGCGTCCTGCCCGCCGTGTTCGACGGCCTGCGTGTGCGAACCCGGGATGATCCGCAGGCACCCGTTCGCCGGCGTCGCATCGTCCATCGCGATCCAGACCGAATACTTGTGCGCGCCCTTCCAGTACATCCAGTCCTGGTGCCACGGCGAACCGAAGTCCACCCCCGGCGCCTTGTAGACCACCTTGTCGCTCCAGAACTCCAGGTTCGGCCCGATCGCTTCCGCCAGCACATCCACCAGCCGCGGATCGGCGTTCAGTTTACGGAAGAAAGCCGAACGGACCGAGAGCCCCACGTAGACCCCGTTTTCGCGCTTCGGCGTCTGCCCCTTCGCTTGCGCTTCGGCGCGCACTTCGGCCAGGATGCGCCGCACTTCTTCCTTGGCCTCTGCCATGTACGCCGCGCTGAAACAATCCTCCAGCACCACATACCCGTCGCGCTGGAACTGCGCCTTCCGGTCGGTCGCGAGCAACATGATCAATCTCCCGGTTCGAGGTTGGGATCGTTCCCAATCGAGGTTAAAGAAAAAACTACACCGCCGGGCGCAGCACCTTCCACTGCGCGCCGTTCCCGCCCACCGTCGCGGCGTCCTGGTACGAGACGATGAACGCGCGGCGCTTTCCGTCCGTCGCGTTGCCCTGCGAAGAATGCCACAGCAGCGCGCTGAACAGCAGCACCGCGCCCGCTTTCATTGGAACGGGGATCGCCTTCGATACGTCCACTGCCCGTTCCGGCATCGCCAGCCGGCACTGCCCGTCCGCACGCTTCGCGTGCTCCTGCAGCCCCGCCCGGTGGCTGCCCGGCACCACCCACAGGCAACCGTTCTCCGGCGTCGCGTCCTGCAGCGGCACCCACACCGACATGCGCGTCCGGGCGATCGAATGCTGCACGTAGTACGCGTCGTCCTGATGCCAGTGGCAAATCTCAGGCGAACGCGGCGGCTTCGCCGTCAGCTTCGCCGAGTAAATCGCGATGCCCGGCCGCACGATCTCGTCGATCAGCGCCAGCAGCCGCTCGTCCTGCGCGAACGCACGCGTCTTCTCGCTGCGCTGCGCCAGGCTCATCACCCAGCCCCGATTCGGAGCGTCGCTCGCGGCGGGCGCTTCGAGCCGGTCGATCTCCGCGTTCATCGATTCCAACTCCGCCGCGGGAAACACGTCCTCAACCAGCGCGTACCCGCGCTCGTCGTATGCCGCCAAGTCTGCCTGCGTCAGCCGCCTCAAGCGATCTCTCCTTTAAGCACGAGCCGAAAACAGCGCCGTCGAGTCCCGCACCTGCAGCGAGCCCGGTAGCTCCCGGGCGATCGGGCCGTCCGCCAGCCCCCGGAAGCGCCGGTCCAGTTCCTCCACCGCCGCCTGGCCCATCTCGAACGCCGGCTGCGCCAGCGCCGTGCACGGCGGATCCATATTCCGAGCCGCGTCCAGATCGTCGAACGTGCAAACCGCCAGCTCCGAACCGATCTGGATCCCGCGCCTGCGCAGGAAGCGGTACGCCTGCTGCGCCGCCGACTGGTGCCCCAAAAGCAAACCGTCCGGCCGCGCATCCGAATCGAACGCCGCCTCCAAGGCCTGCTCCACCGCCGGACCGTGCATGTACGGCGCGCCGCTCAAGAGCGTCAAATCGCCCGCCGGCCGCCCGTACAGCTTCCACACCTCGCGGATGCCCGCCCCGAACGGTCCGTACTCCGTCGAAAGCCAATCGAACGCCAGCACCTTCCGGCAGCCCTGCCGGATCAGATGGTCGGTCAGCGTCCGGCCCGCGTGAGCGAAATCCGTCCAGCAATGCGGATCGCCCGGGCTCTCCGGTCGCACCCAGTTCACGCCCACCCACGGGATTCCGTAGCGCTTCAAGAACTCCAGCGTCGGGCCTTGCACGCGCCCCAAAAAGAAGAAGCCGCGCACCAGCTTCTCCCGCGCCAGCCGCTGCAACGCCAGCGGATCGGAAAGGTCTTCGATGAAGATTTGCAGATCGTAACCCAATTGCTTTGCGCCGTTCGCCAGCCCTTCCAGCTTCTGAGCCTGCAGCATGAACGATAAGGTGCCCCGCGATGCGCTGTCGGGGATCACCACGCCCAGCAGCCGCTGCTCGCCCGAACGCAGCGCCTTCGCCGCCGCGTTGGGCCGGTACTTCAGCGCCGCCGCCGCGCGTAGCACCTTCTTGCGCGCCGCCTCGCTCGCCGCGCCTTGGCCGGCCAGCACCCGCGCCGCCGTGGATTTGCTCACCCCGGCCCGCTTGGCGATATCGACGATATTCGGCTGGCTCATACCCGCTCCGGACTGGGAACGTTCCCAATCTACCCCGCGCCAGCGCCCCTGTCAAGCCTCCGCGGCCTCGGACGGCTCCCGGCGCTGCCCCCGAACCCACCCGCGCCTGCACTTGCCGCCTTCCGGTCGCAACGCTAAGTCTGTCCACGGGAGGACTTCTCGCATGCCGAACTCCGGCGACTTCAAGGACCGCATCACCACCATCGAACGCCATTTTCTGGACGAACAGCTCGCCCATCCCGAAGCCAAAGGCGACCTTACCTCGCTCCTCTACGACCTGGCCTTGGCCGGAAAGATGATCGCCAGCAAAACCGTCCAGGCCGGCCTCGCCGATATCCTCGGCAGCACCGGCGCACAGAACGTCCAGGGCGAGACCGTCCAGAAGCTCGATGTCTTCGCCGACCAGACCATCTACCGGCTCAACGATCACACCGGACGCCTCGCCTGCATGGGCAGCGAAGAGCAGGACGAATTCATCCCCATTCCGGAAAAGTACCCCAAGGGCAACTACGTCCTTCTGTACGATCCCCTCGACGGCAGCAGCAACATCGACGTCAACGTCTCCGTCGGTACCATCTTCGCCATCTACAAGCGCAAGACGCCTCCCGGCGGACCCGGCACGCTCGAAGACTGCCTCCAGCCCGGCCGCAACCTCGTCGCCGCCGGCTACGTCATCTACGGCTCCAGCACCATGCTCGTCTACACCACCGGCAACGGCGTCCACGGCTTCACGCTCAACCGCATGCTCGGCGAATTCCTGCTCTCGCACCCCAACGTCAAAATGCCCGCCAAGCCCAAGTACTACAGCGTCAACCAGGCCTACGAACCCTACTGGTCCGCCGGCGTGTTGCAGTACGTCCGCTGGCTCCAGACCGGCGAAAACAAACTCTCCCTGCGCTACATCGGTTCGCTCGTTGCCGACTTCCACCGCAACCTCCTCGCCGGCGGAACCTTCTGCTACCCCGCCGACCGCAAGGACCCCAAGCAGCCCGGCGGCAAGCTGCGCCTGCTCTACGAAGCCGCGCCCCTGGCCTTCATCGCCGAACAAGCCGGCGGCTACGCCACCGACGGCCACCGCCGCATTCTCGACATCGAACCCACCTCGCTCCACCAGCGCGTCCCGCTCTTCATTGGGCATAAAGCGCTCACCAAGCCCGTCGAGGATTACGTTCAGAAGTACGACAAGTAGCCCTGCGCCGGAAAAATACGGAAATCCCCAGTCCGCGGCGGGAGCGGTGTAGTCCTATCTGCCGGAACAGATACGGGCAGAGGGACCCTCCGAATGCGGCGCGCGCGTATCCTGACCGGACTGCTCGGCGCGCTCGGCTTGCTTTGCGCCACCGCCGCCGCAGCTGCAACTGCAGCAGACGAAGCCGCCACGCCGCCCAAGCCCCCCGAACTGGCCGTCGTCAAGACTTGGGGCGACCTGCTTAAGCAGCCCGAGATCAAACTGAGCAGTGGAACCCTGATCCGCCTCGGCATGGCCGCGGATAAAGCGCCTCTTTACGACGGGGTGGTCGTCTATCTCCTCTCCTGCGCTCAAGCCGAACACGAGGATGGAGTTGAAGACCACGAAGGCCTGGGGCCTTGCCAACTGAAGCTCCTCGGGGGAAACGCGAAAGAGGAAGAACGGGTGCGATTGAAGCAGGAGATCGGCGACATCGAGCTGTTGCGCCGCGACGGCTATTACTTGTACGCGCAACTGATTGCCGTGCACGAACCGGGCGAAACGCGCTTCGAAGTGCGCGATCGATCGCAGAACCTTCCGCGTCCTCAGGTTTGCGCCGTGGGCCGCATCGAGGCCGGACCGCGGGCCACGCCGTGGTCGCGCTTCAGCTATCCCGTTGCAATGGTAGAGGCCCTCGCCAAGCATTTTGACCCCGAGTTAGAAGTGGCGTTCCGCGGCGGGACGCCCGCCTTGCCGCGCTTGAACGGCCAACGCCCCTGTGCCTTGCAGTCGTACGAAGCACACACCGCGCTCGCAAACTCAAACGAACCCTTGCCGATCGTCTGGGGCGAGGCGCCGGAACTTGCGCCGCCCGACGACCGAATGCGCGCCGCCTGGCGAGGGTGGGCGCTTAAGCTGAGCGCCGAAGATTTCGAAGTGCGCGACGCGGCCACCCGAGCGCTCGCCGCCGCGGGGCCGCAAGCTCTAGAGTTCCTCGAAGCCGAGTTGCGCCGCAGCGAAGATCCCGAAGCGCGCCTGCGACTGGACACGCTCGCGAAGCGCTTTGCGCCCAAGCTGACCCTGACCCAAAACGGCTCCTGCCTCATCCTGCGCAGCGCGCAACCCTTCGAGTTCAATTACGACCTTGAGCCCTACCTTGTCCGCTGGTGGGTGAACGGCCAGCAGGTGGTGCCGAAGCATGATGTATCGGATTCGACCATGCAGATAAGCGCCGGAGCCGCCGAAGTGCGCGGAGTGCGCCTGAAGCTGGGACTGGACCCGAGCGCGATCGGCCTGAAGCCCGGCGACCGACTCGGCGTGCAAGTCGCCTATTGCCCGCACGGCACCCGCGAAATCGGCCTCAAAGTTCTCGAGGAACTTAAACGCGCTCAACAAGCCGATGAACTTGCCTTCGATACCGGGCCCTGGCTCTCCAACCGCCTCGAATTCACCTACCGAGCCGGCGATTTCCCCGCGCCGAAAGAAACCGATGAAGAGGAAGTCCTCGAAGCCGCCGACGCCGATCAATAAAAGAAGGCTGCGCGGCCTACCGTCCATCAACCGCGATATGGACCTTCACCGTTTACCGCGCTACCTTGCTCCTCCGCGCCCCAAGTCGTTGGGCCCCGTCGTCTGAATCACTTCGAAGTCCGATCCTTTGAAGCGCTCCAGCGCCTTCATCGCCGGCACGTCGATTCGCGGATCGGGCGGGCAGGGGATATCCCAGTCGCGGCCGTTGTCGCAGCAGATCATGCCGTACTTCTGCAGCCCGCGCGCGATCGCCAGCGCCTGCTTGGGCAGACCCGCCAGGTTCGCCGTGGCCTTTAACCGAAAGCGTTGCCCCATCGCCGGAACCAGCTTGTCGTCGGTCTGGCTGGCGAAGTGCGTCGCCGGATACAGATACTCCTTCCGCGTTTTCGCGAACGTCACGCGCAGCGCGTGCTCCACCATCCCGCGCTCCAGTTCGTCGTAGCGCGCGATGCCCACTAAGAGCGGGCAGCCCGCCGCGTCCGCGCTCGTCCAGCCCGCCGGGCGCAGCTTGTTCGAACGCAAATCCCACACCGCCGCGCACCCCGCTTCCCACCCGCCGGCCGTCCGCCGCATGTGGAAGAACTCGTACAGCATCATCGCGTGCGGATCGATCACGTACGCGTGCCGGTCGCCTTCGCCCGTCGTCTGCACCGTCGCCAGGTCCGCATGTCCCTTGACCCAGTATTCCGGCCAGCCCTGGATCGGACAGTTCGCCGGAACCGGATACGGGCCCGGGTCCGATTCCCGCGGATACGAAACGATCTTCACCTCGACCTTCGGCTGATTCGGCGGCACGAAGACCCAGTTGTGCCCGAAGTCCACGTGCAGCGAAATCTCCGCGCCGATCTTCGCGATCATCGCCGCGCTGTCCGGATGCACCGGGTTCTTCGACACGTCCTCGTTCCACGGGCTGTTCGGCGGAAAAATCTGCAAGCACGAGAGAATCGCGTCCGACTCCGGCTCGTTAAAGAGGATCGGGCGGTCGAACTTCGGCAGCGGCGGCAGCGCGCGCCCGGCGTGATTCGTCCCCGGCGCCGCCGCGCCGCTGCCCGGCGGCGGCAGACCCGCCAGCGCCGCGAGGTCCTTGCGCGGCGCGGCGCCGTTCGGAGCTTCCGGATGTTCCGGAGCAACCGTTCGCGCCGTCGCCTCGGGCTTCGGAAGCGCCGCCAGCAGCGCCCCGGCCTCCGCGGCCAAGCTGGGGTCCTTGCGAGCCGCCTCTTCCGCGCACTGCTCGGCTTCCTTGGGCAGGCCCTCGGCCAGACAGAACCGGCTCACCGCCAGCAGGTCCTTGCCTTCGGCCGCGCACGCCTGAGCCACCTGCGCCAGATCCGCCGCCGAAAGATCCTTCCACGCCAGCGGCAGCTTGTTGCCTTTCACCTCGACGGTCAATTCTTGAGCCGTCGCGGCGGACACCTTCACCCGGCTGCGCTCGCCCAGTACCCCGACATACGCCGTCGGCCGAGCGCCGGCTTTCAGCGCGTCCCGCACCAGCGCCTCCAACGGAGCACGATCCGCCGCCTGAACCGGACACGCGAGCGCAAGCCCCAGCAAGCAAAACGCCCAACGCCTCATACGTGGCTCCATGCGCTGTTCCTCTTTGCGGGGAAAACGCGCCGCGGGGACACCCGCTTTCGCACTTTTCGAAGATTCGCAGCGAAAACCACACCAGACCTGCATGACGAAGCCTATACCAGCCACCGTGCCGAAGTCCATACGGGCCCGAAAAGCCAGCCCCGCCCCGGGGAGGGTCGAAAGCCGCGAGCGCATAAGCCGCTGCTTGAAATTTGCCCTTTGCCGTTTTCCCTAGCCCTGCCGTTGGCCGTTTACCGCTCTACCGCGCGCCCCCGCGCCCCAAATCGTTCGGCCCCGCCGGCACGACCACCTCGAAGTCGCTGCCCTTGATCCGCGCCAGCGCCTTGATCCCCGAAATATCGAAGCGCGCGTCGCGCGCCGCCGACATGAACCAATTGCTCCCGTTGTCCGCCACCAGCAGCCCGTACTTCTTCAACGCCAGCGCGATCGCCATGGCTTGCGGCGGCAAGCCGCTCAAGTCCACGCCCGCCTTCAAACGCAGCCGCTGCCCCATCGCCGGAAAGGTCTTGTCGTCCGTCGCCCCGGCGTGATGCGTCGCCGGATACACGTACTCTTTGCGTGTGCGCGAAAACGTCACGCGGATCGCGTGCTCCACCATCCCGCGCGAAACCTCGTCGTAACGGATCAGCCCCGGCCAGATCGGCAGCCCCGCCGCGTCCGCGCTCGTCCAGCGGTCCGGCCGCAGCTTGTTGCTCGACAGGTTGAAGATCGCCGCGCCCGCCGCCTTCCAGCCCGCGTCCGTCCGCGTCATCACGAAGAATTCGTACAGCGTCATGCTCGACGGATCGATGATCAGCGCGTGCCGGTCGCCGCCCGTGCCGAGCTGGTACGATTTGAGCGTCTCGTCCGAATAGGTGCGGTAGTCCTCGGGCCAGCCTTCCACCGGGCACGTATCCGGAATGGGGTAGGGGCCGGGGTCCGATTCGCCCTTGTACTGCAGCGAAGTCAGCGGCAGCTTCGGCTGCTCCGGCGGCACGAAGACCCAACTGAAGCTGAAGTCCACGAAGATCCCGCGCCCCGGCGACAGATTCGCGATCATCGCCGCGCTGTCCGGATGCACCGGGCACTTCGAGACGTCCTCGTTCCACGCGTTGTTCGGCGGGAACACCTGCATGCTCGCCGCGATCGCGTCGGCCTCGGGCGTGTGGAAGAGGATCGGCTTATCGAACTTCGGAAGCGGTGGCAACGCACGGCCCTCGTGATTCGTCCGCGCCGCCGCAGGACCCGCCGAACCGGCGCTGGGGATTCCGGCCAGCTTCGCCAGGTCCGGCTTGGACGCCTCGCCTTCGGCCGGCTTCGCCGCGGACGCCAGCACCTCCGTATCCGGCTTGGGCGGCGGAGGCGGCGCGCGGTCGGGCAGCGAACGCAAAATCGCCTGAGCCTCCTCCGTCAGCTTCGCGTCGGCGCTCAGCGCCTTCGTGCACAGCGCCTCGACCTGCTCGTATTTTTTAAGTTCCAAAAACGCCCGCGCGACCGCCAGGCACTCCGCGCCGCTCTCCGCCGCTTCGCGCGCCACCTGAGCCACATCGTCGGCCGAAAGATCCGCCCACGGCAAGGGCATCTTGTTCCCCTGCACCTGCACCGTCAGCGTCTTGGCGTCCGCCGCCAGCACCTTCGCGCGCTGCGACTGCCCGAAAATCGTCACGAACGCCGTCGGCCGAGCGCCCGCCTGCACGCGAGCGACGATCAGATCCTTTAAGGTCTCCGCCTCGCCCGCCGCCGCGCTCAGGTTCAATGCGCAGACCAGCAGCGCGAGCGCCGGTACCTGCCGTCGATGAAAGCGATTCGCGACCATGCGTGCGCCCCGTACTCGGGGAAGTAACGAAAAGAGGGTGCTGCTTCGTTCGAAAATTCGAGGATAATCGAAGCGAAATTGCAGGTCTATAGCCTGTACCAGAGTTCAGGATGAGGCCGCCGATGAAAATTAGGTGGGGACTGGGATTCCTCGCGCTGCTTCTGTTGGGGATTTGGGCTTACTCGCGCCTGCGCACGGAAACCCCTCAAGAATTTGAAGACGTACCCGTGCAGGCGCAGCCGACGGTGCCCGCTCCGGCTCAAGAGTCTCACCATCCGGTCTTCGACTTGAACGAATGGATTCATCGGCACCCATGGCCCCAAAAATTGAAAAAGGGCGGAAGCATAATCGCCAGCCCCGCGCATCTGGCCTGGACCGAGCAGATTCGCGCGCGCACCGAAGCTACCACGTCACTGGGTCGTCGCGTGCCGGCCGATGTTTTTGTCTGGGCGCTGGGCGAACCCCCCAAGCCGTACCTGACTAAGGTAGGTGGAGTTCCTTACTTACCTCAAACATCGTCTTGGCCGGGAACCACCGACGGTAAACCCATGACCTTCCTGGCTCAGTTCTGCTTTCTGGATTCCAAGGATCTCTTCAACGCCGAATGGCCCGGCGATGTGCTGCTTATATTCATGGCTGAAGAGGAATCTTATATCGAACCGGGTCAGCGCGGAGCGCTGCGGCTGCTATGGACAAAGGTGGACGATCAGCCGCGCTGGACCGCTGAGCGCATGCCCAAACCGCGGTTCCCCGTCATGTGCGGGCACGGCATCAGGCATCGCACCTTCGACTATCCCGATGCATCCGATTCGTTCGAAGCGCAAGGCCTATCGAGTTCCTATTTGCTTGGCTGCCTTCAGGCTACGCGAATCGGCGGGGAACCTTGGTTTATTCAAGACGATCCGCGCTACCCGAACGAAGAGGTTCTATGCGCGCTCAGTTCGATTCAGCCGGTTCCCGAAACCCCGTACCCCTATGCGAACCGGCCTGAGCCCTATCCGATGTTGCAATACGATAGCGAACTCATTCTGGGCGATATGGGTTGCTTGTACATTTTGCGGCACAAAGATGGCACCCTGCGCGCAGCGTTTGATTGTTATTAACCCCAATCGGAAGATGCCGCCCTTCTCCGACCCCACCGCGACGCCGCGGTAAATTCAGCCTAAACCCCCGCCTCACGCATCAGCTTCCGCGTCGCCCCGTACGCTTCCGCCACCCATTCCTTAATCCGCGCCGGCTCCGGGCTGTACTCCAGCTCCAGGCTGATCGTATCGCTCGCCACCCCCGTCTTACCGATCGCCTGCAAATACGGCACGAAGTCCACCACGCCGCGCCCCGGCGGCAGATCGCCGTGCACTTTCCCGTCGCAGTCGCTGATGTGAACGTGCGCCGCGCGCCCCTTCAACGCCTCCAGCGC
The DNA here is from genome assembly GCA_015075375.1 of Planctomycetota bacterium. GTDB lineage: Bacteria > Planctomycetota > SZUA-567 > H5-PLA8 > H5-PLA8 > H5-PLA8. The sequence goes on from JABTUM010000002.1 coordinate 809,762, forward strand.
CCGCGCCGGCGTCTTGCTCAAAACCATGTGGCTGATGTCGATGTTCGCCTGGATCGCCGGATGGTTCACGTCGTCGAGGAACTTCGCCATCGCGTCGATCGTGTTCAAAATCGACAGATGAAACGGCTCCAGCTCCAGCGCGATCAGCTTGCCCTGCTTGCCCGCGTAATCGCCCAGCGCCTTGCACGCCTCCACGCCCCACTGCCATTGCAGCTTCGGCGGGATCACCTCCTGCTGCCACATATACTCGCCCAGCACCATGAGATAGTTGTGGCCGCCGAAAGCGCTGAGCATGTCCACGTACGCGCGGCTGCGCTTGAGGTGGAAGTCGCGCACCGATTTGTTGAAGTCGCACAGCCCCAGGCTGCAGCCGGCCACGCTCACGATCGGCAGCTTCAGCCGAGCGCACGCCGCCTGGATCCGGATCACCTGCCCCGCCGCGTCGTCGTCCAGCGGGTCGAGCTGGATATCGACCGTGTCGAAGCCCAGTTCCTTCGTCCACTCCAAGCCCTGCTCCAGCGGCTTCCCGCTCTGGTCCCAAGCCGAATTGATCATCCCCAGCTTCATCGACGCGCCTCCGTGCTTATCTCATACTTGTATGAACCCCAAAACCTAACCGCATCCAGCCCCGCTGCCAAGAGCCTAAGCGGTTGATCCGATGGTTTAGGCCTTCCCCTCCTTGCCAAAGAAGGGGCAGGGGAGGTGAACGAAACGATCCGCGCGAAGCGCGCACCGTAAACAAAGACCGTGAAGCAATCCCGCACGGGCCGTTCGAATTTTGATTGTTTATTCCCGTAACCGCCATCTCCCGCCCGCGTAAAAACCTCGGTCCCAAACCGCCGCCGCCAAGCGTCCGAATACCGAAGCCCGAAAGGAAGGCATGCGCCCAGCGTCGAATCGATCCTTCCGCGGCCTCGTGCTCGCCGCCGCGCTGGCCGGCATGACGGCCGTCTCCGCGCCGCGCCCCTGCATCGCCGACGGCTTCCATGCCGGGCGCTTCCGCGACGCCAACCTCCCCGCCGCCTGGCGCAAGCTGAAGCTCGAAATCGCCGAACGCCAGGACTCCATGCTTCTGATGGCCGTGATCCAGGATCTCCTCGACATCCTGCGCTACGTCGATCCGTACAACCTCGCGCCCGATTCGCCGCCGTGGATGCAATCCGAAGCCGGGCGCGAACAGGCCCGCGCCTTCGCCGAAGCCGCGCTCGTCGAGATCGCCGCCGATGCCGCCCAGCCCGTCTGGTGCGCCTGGCTCAACGAACTGCGCTTCGATACCGCCGAACGCCGCAGCGCCCTCGAAGCCCTCGCCGCCACGCGCATGGATCTGCGGCTGGCCGAGCAAACCCTGCAACGCCAGGCCCGCGCCGTCTTCCCGGCTTGGGTGCCGCCGGCGCCCGCCGCGGAGGAACTCTTTCGCGACGAACTGCGCGCCGCGTGGTACGCGCTGCTCTACGAACTGCCGGTGCCCATCCAGAGCGACCCCGCCGCGCGCATGGAGATCGCATCCGGCGACGGCCTCCTGCATCGGCCCATGCTCCGCGCACGCCTTCCGCGCGCGCCCGCGCCGCGCGACGGACGCTGGATCCCTCGCCTCGCCGAAAAGCTCAGCCGCGAAGACGCCACCTACCGCGACACCGAACTCTACGCCGCCTTCCGCGATCTGCGCCGCAAAGAGGACGCCGCGGCCCACGCGCAGCACGAATACGTGGCGAAGTACGCGGTCGACGTGCGCATCGACCTCTTTCCCAGCCCCGCCTACGCCGAATCCCTCGAACGCGTCCTGCTCCGCTGCGGCGCTCGCGTCCGCCCCATGCTGGAAGAAAGCCGCGCCCACCGCAGTTACCGCGTCGCAACCGCTTCGCGCCGCTTGCTCCAGGCCCTCGAAGGGTCGGCGCCCTTCGCGCCGGCCGCGCTCCCCGAACCCGAAGCCGGCCGCCTCGCCCGCGTGCTGCTCGACGTCTGGGACCTCAACGCCCCCGAACCCGGCTCCGAAATTTCCCGCCGCGCGCGAGCCCGATTACGCACCCGCGGCATGGCGAGCGTCCCCGATCTGCTCAAGCTCCTCGACTGCCCCGACCTGAACCTGGAACCCGAAATTCTCGCCGCGCTCGAATTCGTCACCGGCCTGCGCCTCGGGCCCGATCTCCGCGCCTGGCAGCGCTGGCACGCCCAGCATCTCCGCACCGGAACCGACATGCCCTCCGCGCCCGCGGAAGAACCCTGAACCCACGGAATGCCCAAGCCCCTGCGTTCCCCGTTTACCGTTCACCGTTTACCGTTCCCCGCTATACTCCCTCCATGTCACGCATCTACCTCGACTACAACGCCAGCACGCCCGTCGCGCCCGAAGTCCGCGCCGCCATGGCCCCGTTTCTGGCCGAACACTTCGGCAATCCGTCCAGCGGCCATTGGGCCAGCGCGCCGGCCAAGCACGCGCTCGAACGCGCCCGCGCGCAAGTCGCCGCGCTCCTCGGCGCGCAGCCCGGCGAGATCGTCTTCACCGCCGGCGGCAGCGAAGCCAACAACCACGCGATCAAGGGCATCTGGTTCGCGCCCCGCCGCGATCCGCGCCGTACGCGCATCGTCATCTCCGCCGTCGAACATCCGGCCGTCGTCCAGCCCGTCCGCTTCCTCGAACGCCTCGGCGCCGAAGCGGCCGTCGTGCCCGTCGACGGGCATGCGCGCGTCGATCCGGCCGCCGTCGAACGCGAACTCGCCCGCGGCGGCGTCGCGCTCGTCAGCATCATGCACGCCAACAACGAGGTGGGTACCCTTCAGCCCATCGCCGAAATCGGAACGCTCTGCCGAGCCGCCGGCGTGCCCTTCCACACCGACGCCGCGCAATCCGTCGGCAAGATCCCCGCGAACGTCGAGGACTTGAAGGTGGATCTCCTCAGCGTCGCCGGGCACAAGCTCTACGCGCCGAAAGGCGTCGGAGCGCTCTACATCCGCGGGGGCGTGGCGCTTGAACCGTTCGTCCACGGAGCCGGGCACGAAGCCGGCCGCCGCGCCGGCACCGAGAACGTGCTGCTTAACGTCGCGCTCGGCGCCGCCTGCGAACTCGCACAAGCCTGGCTCCCGCGCATGCACGAGATCCGCGCGCTGCGCGAGCAGCTCTGGACAGGACTGAACGAGATCTTCGGCGCGAAGATCGTCCTCAACGGCCACCCCGAAGCGCGGCTGCCCAATACGCTGAACGTATCCTTCGTGGGGCGCACGGGAGCCGACGTGCTGGCGGCGCTCGACGGCGTCGCCGCCACCACCGGCAGCGCCTGCCACAGCGGCTCGGTCAAGCTCTCGCCCGTGCTCGAAGCCATGGGCGTGGACCCCGCCGTCGAAAAAGGCGCCGTCCGCTTCTCCCTGGGCCGCGAAACCACCCGCTCCGAAATCGCCGCCGTCCTGAAGCAACTCGCCGATGCCGCCAACCGTTCGAGCGCCTGACCGCCAAACCCACCGCACCCCGAGCCCTGCAACCCAGAACCGCAATCCCTCAGCGCCTTAGGTAGCAATCCAGATAGATCTTTGTACGATGTTTTATATTGTTACCTTAGCTCGAGGCGGTGGAAGGAGGGAACCATGCCGATTCGCATGCTCTTTTTCGTGCTGCTAGGGAGCTTGAGTTTCGGGGCGCAAGCGCGGTCCGCGGCGACGGCTGAAGCCGTGCAGATCAAGCGCGAAGGCGTCGAACCCACCCAGGACGAGCAGCTTTTTATCTATCTGCTTAACAAGGCGCGCCACGATCCGCCCGCGTACGGAAAGTCGATCGGGCTGAATCTGGATGCGGTGATCCCGCGACCGCCGCTGGCCCCGAATAAAGAACTGACCGCGTCCGCTCGCTTCCGGGCAGGAGATCAGGCCAAGCGCAAGTACTTTGGGCACACGGACCCCGACGGCGTCGGCCCCAATCGGCATGCCCGCGAATCGGGGTACAAACTCGCCGCATCGTTTGGCAGCAAGCTGGCGGACAACAACATCGAGTCCTGTTCGGGTGGCGATATCTTGCCCGCCGATTCCCTCAAGAGACTGATCGTGGACGAAGGCGTGCCCTCGCTGGGCCACCGCAAGCACCTGCTGGGTATGGTGCCCAACCACGATGCGGCCCTCGAAGTGGGCGTGGGCACGGTCATTCCCGCGCCTGGCGACGGAGCGGTTTACGCGGCCTACTACACCATCCACACCGCCCGCACCGACAAGCCCGAAGCCTTCGTCACCGGCGTCGTCTACGACGACAAGAACGCCAACGGAGCCTACGACCCCGGCGAAGGCTTAAGCGGCGTGACCGTCGCCGGCGGCGGCGCGAACGTCAAGACCCTTGCCTTTGGCGGCTTCGCCATACCCCTCAAACCCGGACCCCTCATCGTCGGCTGCCATCAAGGCGAGTTCAAAGGCCAAGCCACCGCGCAAGTCCTCATGGACATCCGCAACGTCCACCTCGAATTCGTCAGCGGAAAGAAAGAAGCCGTCATCAACTTCGGCAAGCCCATTCCGCCCAAACCCGCGCCAGCCGGGCGAAAGCGGTAAAGCGCAATCCGTAACCTGGAATCACGAAGAATACGTGAGTGCCGTATTCACCGCATAATCACGCATCACGTTTAACAGGTATAGGCCGCGCCTCCCGCCGCATCGCCCACGCCTCGCACGTCGTCGCAAACAAAAAGAGCGCGCCCAGCGCGAAGCCCGCATTCGTCGCGACGTTCCAATTCCGAAAGAGATGCGAATTGGGTTTAAAGTTTTGGTGGTACACTTGAAAGTACGCGACAAGGGGCCGGCCGAAACCACGGACCATCTCCCCGCGTCCGCCTTCCGGTAGTTCCCAACTCGGGATGAGGTTGGCGCCCAACAAAATGGCGGCGAACAGCGTCGTCGCAAGCAAAGTGCTAAGGTGAAGTTGGAAAGGCCGTGTCTTTGTCTCGCCCGGAAACGCCGGCCAGCCACGTGCGCTTACCGGCCGGCCGCTGAGCCACCATTCCGTCGACGCATAAATGCCCACTACGTACGCTATCGTGAACCAAAGGTTAATCCCTACGCCTGTCCAGACCCAGCGAGGTTCTTCTAACACCATCGAGGCAAAAGCCTGAGACCTGTGTACCGCTGGCCAACCCCAGACTCGATATGGACCGGAGTCATATCCAGTTTCTTGATCCGCTTTGAACCAATGCGATGCTATGATATTCAGCCCTACGCACACACCCAACGCCGCCAGTCCCGCCAGGATCGCCACCCACTCGCGCCACTGCCCCGTGCGAGCGGAAGTAGCTTCGGCAGTGTCCATGTCCCCGTCTATCTCTTGCATAACCTTCCCAGCCGCGCGAACGGTAATTTGTTTCTTTCCGCTTTCCCATATTAACTTCACCTTACCCACTACACGTTGCCGCTTTTGCGCCGCCTCCTCCGCAAACGCCGCCGCTCCCGGCGAGCCATCATCGCGTCCGCCACCCCGATCTCGCGCAGCCACGCGTACAGCGTCCGGCGTGAAATTTTCAGCATCTCCGCCGCCAACGTCTTGTTCCGGTTCGTCAGGACCATCGCCACCTCGACGGCCTCCCAGCGCTGCGCGTCCGTGGCATCCCCGCGCAGCAGATTCCAGCGCGCGATCGGGTCGAGTTGAATCCACTCCTCCTGACTCACGTTCGCCTTCACGTGATCCATCACCCAGGGCTCCAGCGGCGATCCGTCCAGCCTCGTAACCGCGCTCGCCGCGGGCTGCGCCACGCCCTGCGCCGTGCCCTGTGCCGTGGAACCTCTCCCCCCCTGCCAAGGGGGGGTAGGGGGGGTGCCGTACGCCGTGCCCTGTGCCGTGGAACTTCTCCCCCCCTGCCAAGGGGGGGTAGGGGGGGTGGTGTTCGTCGCATACGTGCCGCGCACCGGCGTGAACTGGCGGCCTTCCAGCACCGGACCGTCCTCCAGCAGCGCCGCCTGCGTCAGCACCTGCTGCAACTCGCGCACATTCCCGGGCCAGCCGTGCGACGACAATTGATCGTAAAAACCGGCGCTTAATCCCAGCAGCTCTTTGCCCAACTGCGCCTTCAGACGAGCCAACTGCGCGTCGACCAGCAGCGGCAGGTCGGCCAGCCGCTCGCGCAGCGGCGGAGCCGAAAGCGTGATCGGATTCAGCCGGAAATAGAGATCCTCGCGAAACGCGCCCGTCCGCACCAGGTCCGCCAGGTTTCGGTTGCTCGCCGCGACCACGCGCACGTCGACGGGAATCGCTTCGTCGCCACCCACGCGCACGATCTCGCGTTGCTGCAACACGCGCAAAAGCGCCACCTGTCCGTGCATGCTCAAGTCCGCGATCTCGTCCAGGAACAGCGTCCCGCGGTGCGCCAGTTCGAATTTGCCCATGCGCCGCCGGTCCGCGCCGGTAAACGCGCCCTTCTCGTGCCCGAAAAACTCGCTCTCCAATAAGGTGTCCGGAATCGCGCCGCAATTCAGCGTCACGAACGCCTGGCTCCGCCGCGGGCTCAACGCGTGAAGCTGCGTCGCGACCAGTTCCTTCCCCGTCCCCGATTCGCCCTCGATCAGCACGTTGACGTCGTGCGGCGCGACGCGCTTGAGCCGCGCGAACAGCTCCAGCATCGGCGCGCTCTTGCCCAGCAGTTCGCCCAACCCGTGTGCCTCGCCGCGCCCCGGACGCGCCGCCGCGCCTTTGAAGCGCCGCACCGTCGATGCCACGATCGCCTCCACCGGCAGACGCTCGAAGACCGAACCGCCCGCGAACCCGTCGATCCCGCCGTGCCGGAAAAACGGCTCCAGATCCTCCGGCGCCGTCACCGGACCGCCGAAGACGAGCGTCCACGGCGTCCGGCCCGCCGCTCGAGCCCCCGCCGTCAGGTCGTTCAACTGCCGCAGCGCGTGCTGCAGCCGGTCGCGCCGCTCGCGCAGATCGTCCGCCGCGCGCGTCAGCCCCAGGTTCAGCACCAGCGCTTCCGCGCCCAGGTCGGCGCACGCGCGAGCCTGCTCGCGGTCGAAGACGAACGCGAAGCGGATCAGGCCCTTCGCTCCGGCCCGCTCCAGCATCGACCGCTCGCGCTCCAGCGACCAGCCGTCGGCCTCGAACTGCGCGCGAAGCGAACCGTCCGTGAAGCCCACCGCCGGCCAGTTCGTTACGCCGCTCACGCCCAACTCGCGAAGCGTCTCGAAGTGCCGGTCCCAATCGAGCTCCGCGTCGCCGGCCCATACCCCCGCCACCACCGGGCAACCGCTCGCGCGCGGCAGAACCTGCTCCCGCAGCAAGCTCAACGTCTGCGCATTCGGATCGCCGTACGGAAGGAACGAAGCCAACGAACCCGCGCCGAGGTGCCGGTACAGCCCCGCGTTCAGGACCATCAGCACGTCGGCCCCGTTCGCCGCCGCCGTCCGCGCGATCAAACCCGACCCCGCCACCACCGCGATCAACGGCTCCCGCGCTCCCGCCGGCTGATCCAATCGTTTCTTCAACATCGCCCGTGTCTCTCCCGAGCCCGCACCGTCCTTGTTGTGCATTGTTGTGACTTGTTGTGTTTTCTTGTGCCTTGAGGTGCTTGGGGGTGCCACTGGCCTTGGCCAGTGGTCCTATGCCCTGCACCGCCCATTCACTCAAGCCAGCCTGGTTCCAACCAAGTCTCAGCTCCGCCCCCGCATCCGGCTTCGATCCACTGGCCAAGGCCAGTGGCACCCCGCCCACGCCGCCACCCTGAAGGAGCAGCCCAAACGACCCAACGTGCAAAATTCGTCTTCAATGTAGAGTCAGAGGTCTAAAAATAAAGTGTATACTTAACTGTAAACTTAGGTATACAGTATACAGTTACGGTATACAAGTATACACTTAGAGCACCATGGGTGGTTTTGGGCTACCCATTCAGCCCCATTCAGTTAGCAGATAGTTCCACTTTTCTGCACCTATGGCCTTCAAAATGCCACTCCATGCCCCGTGAACCGACCTATAAAGGAGGCGCCCGTGGGACGTGCCGTTTATGCTCTCGCCACCATGGACAGCAAAGGCCTCGAAAACGCCTATGTTGCTCAGCGTATTAGAGTTGCAGGATCCAAAGCGATCACCGTAGACCTCGGAACCCTCGCCGCGCCCGCCGTGACGCCCGACATCCCGCGCGAAGCCGTGGCCCGCTGCCACCCCCAAGGCGAACGCCACGTGCTCGGACAAACCGATCGAGGACAAGCGGTTACAGCAATGAGCGAAGCGCTGGTCGCGTTCCTCAAGCGCGAACACGAAGCCGGCAAACTCGCCGGCGTGATCGGCCTGGGCGGCTCCGGCGGCACGGCCCTGATCGCCCCCGCCATGCGCGCGTTACCCATTGGCCTGCCTAAGGTTATGGTTTCCACCGTGGCCAGCGGGAACACCAAACCCTACGTCGGCGAATGCGATATCGCGATGCTCTACAGCGTCGTCGACGTCGCCGGCCTCAACGCCGTATCTCGGCAAGTCCTTGGCAACGCAGCACATGCAATAGCGGGCATGGCCCAGACCGAACTCCCCGCCGGTGAGCGCAAACCCACCGTCGGCCTGACCATGTTCGGCGTCACGACCCCTTGCGTCACGCAAGTCCGCTCCGCGCTTGAAGCTGCAGGATTCGACGCGCTCACCTTCCACGCCACCGGAAGCGGCGGCCAAGCCATGGAAAAGCTCGTGGAAAGTGGCCTCATACAAGGAGTTATGGACATTACGACGACCGAAGTCGCCGACGAAGTCGTCGGCGGCGTCTTCCCGGCCGGTCCCAAGCGCTTCGACGCGATCCTGGAACGCCAGATCCCGTACGTACTTAGCCTGGGTGCGCTGGATATGGTCAACTTCGGCGCCCGCGAGACCGTACCTAACCAGTTTAAGAACAGGAAGTTACACGTTCACAACGCCCAGGTTACGCTGATGCGCACCACCCCCGCCGAGAACCGCGCCTTCGCGCGCTGGATCGCCGGGAAGCTCAATAAGTCCAAGTCGCCCTTGATCTTACTGGTTCCCGAAGGCGGCGTCAGCCTCCTCGACGCCCCCGGCCAGCCCTTCCACGACCCCGAAGCCGACGCCGCGTTGATTACCGAACTAGAAGCCCAGCTTGATGTTACGAAGGACCGCCAGCTCCGCAAAGTGCCCCACGCCCTCAATGCGCCCGAATTTGCCCGCGCACTCGTCGCCGCCTTCGCCGAAGTCTGCCGCGGAACCGCTCTGGAATTCAAAGCCTAACCTTTTACCATCCAAGGAGATACCATGGCCGCCACCCGCACCGAGATCCTTAAGCGCCTCCGCGCCAAAGTCGCCCGCCGCGAACCCATCATCGGCGGCGGCGCCGGAACCGGCATCTCCGCCAAGTGCGAAGAAGCTGGAGGTATTGACCTGATCGTGATTTACAACAGCGGACGCTACCGCATGGCCGGCCGCGGTTCGCTCTCCGGCCTGATGCCTTACGGCAACGCGAACCAGATCGTCAAAGAAATGGCCCACGAAGTCCTCACCATCGTTCGTGAAACTCCTGTCCTGGCAGGAGTTTGCGGAACCGACCCGTTCATGATCCGCGACCTCTTCCTTAAAGAGATCAAGGCCCTCGGCTTCGCAGGCATCCAAAACTTTCCCACGGTTGGACTTATAGACGGCGTCTTCCGCGCGAACCTGGAAGAGACCGGGATGAGCTACGCGATGGAAGTCGAATGCGTCGCCGCCGCTCGAGAATTGGACCTGCTTACGACTCCTTATGTCTTTAACCTCGACGAGACCAAGCAGATGGTCCGCGCCGGCGCCGATATCGTCGTGGCCCATATGGGGTTAACGACGAAAGGGAGCATCGGTGCGAAGACCGCCCGCACGCTCGACGATTGCGTCCGCGACGTCGGCGCCATCGCCGATACCGCTAAATCCTTGCGCGACGATGTGTTAGTGATCTGCCACGGCGGTCCCATCGCGATGCCCGAAGACGCCGCGTACATCCTCGAGCGCTGCCCGCAAGTCGACGGTTTCTACGGCGCCAGCTCCGTCGAACGCCTCCCGACCGAACTCGCCATCACCGAACAGATCAAGCAGTTCAAGAAACTCAAGCTGCCCAAGGCGTTACGCGCCTAGCGCGCGCAGCCGTTTCGGTTTGGACATACGCAAACGATAACTCGGAGCCCCACAACCATGCTCAGCGCCATTCTCGTGCACCCGAACTTCGATCGCTCCTGGCCCTTCAGCGCCGATTGGCTGCGCCAACTCTGGGCGAGTCAAGGACCTGTGGAATTCCACCGGCTCAAGCACAACGATACGCGCAGCGCCGGCGAGATCCTCTCGAAGCCCGGCGAAGTCGTCCGCCTCATCGCGCTGAATGTCGAGGTGACGCCTGCGTGTTTGGCTAAACTCCCCAAGCTGGAGGAGTTCCACGGACGCGTCGGCGATAAGCCCGACCTGGCCGCGGCGCTTCAAGCACGCAAGGTGGAAGTCCGTAAACACACCAGCGAAGGCTTCTGGGGCGAATCGGTCAGCGAGTTCGGGCTCGCCCTTACGCTTTGCGGCTTGCGCCGGATTCCGCAAACCCACCACAACATTCTAACCTCTCACCAGGACTGGCATTACTCGACGCCGCTCGAAGAGATGCAGCCCGGCATGCGCGGCGGCCAGTACGGCGACGACGCCCGCTTCACGGCCGGAACCGTCTGCGGCAAGCGCGTCCGCGTCGTCGGCGCGGGCAACATCGCCAGCCGCTACGCCGGCGCCTGCCATTACCTCGGCGCCGACGTCGCCGCCTGGGACCCCTTCGCGCCCGAGCCGTGCTTTCACCGAACCGGCGCTCGCCGCGAGCTTTACCTCGACCGGCTGGTCCAGGACGCCGAGATCTTCGCGCCCATGGTTCCGCTCACGCCCAAGACCGAAGGACTCGTCACCGCGCAGCACATCGAAGCGCTTCCGCGCGGCTGCCTCGTTGTCCTCGTCACGCGCGCTAACGTCTGCCACATGCCCACCTTGCGTAAGCGCGTCCTCAACGACGAACTGGCCCTCGCCGCCGACGTCTTCGACGTCGAACCCGTCCCGCTCGACGATCCGCTGCTGGGCCGCCCGAACGTCGTCCACACGCCGCACAACGCCGGCCGGACCGAGTTTGCTAACCGCCGCTGGGCCGAGATGTTAGCCGAGCAGTTCAAGCCGCGTGCGTAACGCCGGTGCCGTTGCGTATCGCGGGCGTCCCGCCGCAGGTGTCGAAGTCCAGTCGTAGCTGTAGGTTGCCGTTTGCCGCTTGCCGTTTGTTTGGTTCTTGCCGTTTGACCTTTGCATGAACCCACGAGGCCCGCCATGCCCGTCCATCTCACGATTCTTAACAACGTTGCAGGCCCCGACTTAGAGATCCAACTGCAACAGCACGCCGCCTGCAACCTCAAGCATCTCGACCTCAAAGAGCGCATCTTCGGCAAGTCGATCACGCAACTCAGCGTCGAAGACGCCCAGCGCGCGCAAGCGCTCGTCGCCGCATACGGAATGCGTGTGCAGTGCTTCTCCACGACGCTCTTTGCCGACAGCGTCGATCAAGGCCCGGAGTCCTTCCGCGCCAAGCACTTAGAACCGCTCGATCGGACCCTCGCCGCCGCGCGCATTTTGAAGCCCGCGTTCATCCGGCTGATCGACGCCAAACTGCCGAGCAAGCCCGCGGAGCAGGACAGCTTGAGCTGCATCCGTGCTCGCCATCCCTGGCTGCTGGAACTGTATCGCGAAGCGATCCAACGTATCGCCGATGCAGGGTTTACAACGACGATCGAGAACGAACCCGGCGGCTTTCTCGACCGGGCAGATACGATCGCGCATACGTTCGAAACCCTCGGCTTGGGCGACCGCGTCTGCTACACCTGGGACGTACAGAACTTATGGGAGAGCGGCGTGGCGCCCAGCCTCGCCGTGCTCGAACGCGTGAAGCCGTGGCTGCGCTACTACCACGTCAAAGGCGGACGCATCGAGGGCGGCCGGATGATCGCGACGACGCTGGCCGACGCCGCGTGGCCGGTCGTGGAGATCACGCAACGCGTCGTGGACGAGGGACTTAGCCCCGTGATCTGCCTCAACCCGCCGCACGGCGCCAAGGATCCGCGCTTCCCGCTCGATAACCAGGGGCGGCGCGACATGGCGTTTCTGCGTGAGCACGTGAAAGGAATCGTCTGATGAGCTACCAGCGTTCGTACGAGCGGCGTATTCGCGTGGCGGTCATCGGCGTGGGCGGGCATTGCTATCGTAACATCCTGCCGGCCATGACCTTCCTGCCTGTCGAGGTGCGCGCGTTCTGCGACGTGAATGTGGAATTGGCGCGCCAAACCGCGCGCGAATACGGCGTCCCCAACGTCTACGCCTCCAGCGCCGAGATGTACGCAAAGGAAGAACTCGACGCGGTCTTCCTCGTCGTCGGTCCCAAGCAGCATCCGCCGCTGGCCATCGAAGCCTTTAAGGCCGGAATCCACGTATGGATGGAGAAACCGACCTCCACCGGCGTGAGCCAAGTCCAAGCGATGCTGGACGCGCGCGGCGACCGGATCGCCGTCGTGGGCTTCAAGAAGGCCTTCATGCCCGCCGCCGAGAAGGCTCGCGAGCTGATGCAACTCCGTGAATTTGGAGCACTTAGAACGATCCTGGGAATCTTTCCCATGGACGTGCCGCCGGACGGCGAAGAAGTCCTGCGCGACGCGAAGTACACCGACTGGCTCGGCAACGGCGTCCACCCGCTCTCGATCCTGTGCGACCTCGGCGGACCCGTCGAAGCCGTGACCGTGCACCGCGGTAAGCACGGCGGCGGCGCCTGCGTGATTGAATACAAGTCCGGCGCCATTGGGAACTTCCACATGGCAGCCGGCTCCTCGAGGGCTCAGCCGTGCGAGCGCTACGTGCTATTTGGCGACGGAAAATCGATCGAAATTGACAACGCCAAGCGCGTGATTTACCAGCGCGGGATTCCCTTTAACTACAGCGGCACCACGAGTTTCGCGCCGCCCGGCCTGGAGCACGGCGCACTCGTCTGGGAAGCCGCCAACACGCTCGCGACGCTCGAGAACAAAGCGCTCATGGTTCAAGGCATGTGGAACGAGCTTAAATACTTCTGCGACTGCGTCTTGGAGAAGCGCCCCGCGCAACGCGGCACGCTCGAACTGGCGTTGGAGGTGATGAAAGTCTACGAAGCCGGCTTGCGCAGCAGCGGTAAACGCGTGGTGCTCGATTAACCGCCGAGGCGCGGTTAAGCGCCCTTCCGCTTTTCCAAGATCAACGTCACCGGCCCGTCGTTGACCAACTCGACTTCCATCATCGCCTGAAAGATCCCGCGCTTCACCGGGACACGGTGCTCCTCTTGGAGCAGATCGCAAAAGCGTTCGTAGAGCGGCTTTGCGAGATCGGGTGGGGCGGCTTGGATGAAGCTGGGGCGATTGCCCTTGCGGCAATCGCCTGCCAGCGTGAACTGGCTGACCACCAGCGCGGCGCCTCCGAGATCCTGCACCGAGCGGTTCATCTTCTCTTCGGCATCGCGGAAGATCCGTAGCTGCGCGCACTTCTGCGCGCCCCAAGCGATCTCGGCCTCGCTATCGCCGGCCTCGACGCCCAGCAGGATCAGCAGCCCCGCGCCGATCTCGGCGCGGTAGTTCTCGGCGGCCACCGTAACCGCCGCGTGCGTCACACGTTGGACGACCGCCCGCATCAGGAGATGATCGAGCCGCGGTCGGTACCGAGGACGATCCCCTTCATGTTCATCTGGAGCTGCTCCGGATTCGGGCTCGCCTCAAGCGCGATCTGTTCGGTTATCAGGCCGCGCTTGACCAGATTCATGAGCGACTGGTTGAAGTCCTGCATCCCGTCGTTGGCCGACGTTCGGATCACGTCCGCCAGCTTGCTGTCTTGCTCTTCCTGGATCAGCTTGCGCACCACGGCGTTACAGATCATGAACTCCACCGTCGGCACGCGCGGCACGTCGCTGCGCACGCCTTTGAGAAGCTTCTGCACGAGCACGGCCTTCAAGTTGAAGTAAAGCAACTGGCGAATCTGGAAGTGCCGGTCCGGCGGGAAGTAATCGAGCACGCGCCCGACGACCTGCGGCGCCGATCCGGCGTGCACGGTGCCGAAGACCAAATGCCCGGTCTCGCTGGCGATCAAAGCGGTTTCGAACGTTTCCGCGTCACGCATTTCGCCGATCAGAATCACGTCCGGGTCCTGCCGCAGCACGTAGCGCAGCCCGTCGGCGAAGTTGTTGACGTCGATCCCGAGTTCGCGCTGATTCACGAAGGCCTTCTCGTCGCGATACAGGAACTCGATCGGATCTTCGATCGTCACGATGTGGCAGGCGCGCGTCTGGTTGATGACATTGATTAAAGCCGCGAGGGTCGTGGACTTACCGGAACCGGTGATGCCCGCGACGAGGACCAGACCCTGTTCCATGTTGGGGATGATGCGGACGGAATCGGGCAAGTTAAGCTGTTCGAGCGTCGGGATCTGCGTCTCGACGCGGCGTGCAGCCACGCTGATCGCGCCGCGCTGTTTGAAAATATTGACGCGGAAGCGCCCAACGCCGCGCACGCCGTGCGCAAAGTCCGCCGCGCCGCGCGAGTTCAATTCCTCGTCGTAGCGCGGCTTCATGATCGGCGCGATGAGCTGCTTAATGTGGTCGAGCGTCAGCGGCTGTGCCTTGGCGCGCACAATCCGGCCCTGCACTCTAAACAGAGGCGGCGAACCGGCTTTCAGATGCAGGTCGCTCGCGTTGCTCTTCTGCATCGCCGCGAAGAGCTTATCGATCTCGTTGGTGAAATCGCTGGCCGCTTGCGCCGGAACCGCGGCCGGCGCCGCTGCCGGCGGAACCGGAGAAGCCGCGGTGCCGGGAATCGTCGGCAGGCTGGCGCGTTGGATCTGTTCCGGCGACGGCCCGGACGCCTGCGGATCGCTCATCGTGCGGCTCCTTGTTTCTGCTTCGTCCGTCTGATCTTACGCGTTCCCCCAAGCTCGGCAAGGACGCGCTTGGATTACTCCTGGGGGGGCTTTTCGGGCTCGGCTTCCGCCGTGCGTTTTTGCGGCGGTTCGTGTTCTTCCGTCGCGCCGACGACAAAGCGCAGCCCGAAGGGGACGCGCCCCGATGCGATCGTATAGAAATGCCGCCGCAGCGAGAAGCCTTCGACGTTGGGGCGCAATTCCTTGAAGGCCGGGAGCATCAGGCAGGCCGCCAGCCGCATCAGGAAACTCAACCCCAGCAAGTATATGAACGTCGTCTTGACGGTGATCGAACCGCCGCCGAAGTCGAGCGTCAGCGGAAGCACCTTGCCAAGCCACGACCCCAACATCGCGCCGGTGAAGATGCCGACGCCTACGACGATATTGAAGTACGCCGCGCAGCGCGGCCGCTTGGGCGCCGAGACCGCTTCGAGCATGTAATTCCAGGTGCTGAGCCCGAAGCCGGCCCAGAGCACGCCGGACCACGCATTGATCAAGCCGAGGAACCAGATATTGGACGTGAAGAGCCAGCCCAGCGGGATTAACGCGATCCCGTAGCTGCAGTAGTGAATCGTGTTCTTGTTCCCGAAGCGGTGGCTGAAGCGGCCCCAGGCCAGCAGCGTGAGGACAGCGGAGACAGCGGTGATTCCGTTGAGGAGCACCCATTGCCATTCGGGCAAGCCCAGCGTGTAGATCCAGTAAGGGAGGAAGAACGGGCCGGAAATCTGCGCGCCGAAATGGACGAGCGCGACGAAGATCACGAACTTGACGAAGTTCGATTCCGGCGCGCGGCGGATGAATTGCCAGAAGCTGAATACGGTATCGCGGCTCGCGCTGTGCGGCGGTTCCTGAATGCGCTGGATGCAAACGAACGAGCCGATGCGAACGATGCCGGATAGCGCCATCCCCGCGGCGAAGATCCACTTCAAGCCGCCGTGCTCACGCCCCAGATAGAGCGCCACGCCCATGCCCAGTTGAGCGACCAGACTGACGCCGCCCACCCAGCGCGAGAGCCGGGCGAAGAAGCGCGCGCGGTGTTCGCTGGGCGCCAGATCTCCGATGATGCCCGTCCACGGAGGATGCGAGAAGTGTCCGGCTACGAAATAGAGCGTGACACAGAAGAGGAAGAACGCATGCACGGCCGGACTGGGCTCGGCAAAGACGAGCACCGCCAGCGGCGCGAAGGAAAGAATCTGGACGGCGACGGCGATCTGAACCAGGAGCTTGCGCTTGCCCAGGTAGTCGGTCAAGTTCGCCGCGCCCACTTGGGCCAAAGGTCCGAAGAGCTGGGGAAGACCTGAAAGCAGGCCGAAGTAGACTTCCGGCGCATGGAGGTAAGCCGCGAGCAGACTGAAGCTGGATTCGCCGGCGCCGAACATCACGGCCCAGAAGAGCGCCTGGCGGAACGCCCAGCGCAGGTCGCGCGGGGGCCGCGAGACGCCGGAGGCCGAGGCGTCCTGATCGAAGGTGGCAGACACGGCGAGGGGCGAAGCTCCGCGAAACGAAGATTCAGCTTGTGCGGAAGCTCGCGAGGGGCAAGTTAAAAAGAAGGCCGCGTTGCGCGTAGGTTTGGAGTTCCGTCGCGAATGGCAAGGAACGCGCGCCGGCTTCTGTCTTTTATCCCTTCCAGTCCGGATTTTGAGCCGGACGCAAAGCGCTGACCGATTCTTGCCAGGCGTGTAGTTTGCGGCGCAGCGCGTGGGCGCGTTCGGGCTGCGCGGCGGCCAGATCGCGGGATTCGGATATGTCTTCCCGCAGGTTGTACAGTTCGACGTGATCGTCTTCGAAGAACTCGATCAGCTTCCAGTCGCCGGCCCGGATCGAGGCGCCGGGGCGTCCACCCTGGTTGCCGTAGTGCGGGTAGTGCCAGTAGAGCGCCTCGCGTTGTAACTCGCCGGAGCCCTTGAGCAGGGCGACGAGGCTTTCGCCGTCGACGTGCTGTTCGGGAAGCGGGTTCAAGCCGGCCAGTTCGAGCAGCGTGGGGTAGAAATCGGGGCTGCTGACCGGAACGTCGCAGACGCTTCCGGCGCGCGCGATGCCCGGCGCGTGAATCAGGAGCGGCTCGCGCGTTCCGCCTTCGTACATCCAGCCCTTGCCTTCGCAAAGCGGCGCGTTGCAGGTGGGGGAGCCTTCAGAGGTCGCGAGGCCGCCGTTGTCGCTGGTGAAGACGATGACGGTGTTCTCGAGTTGCTTGGTGCGTTCAAGCGTATCGAGCAGGCGGCCGATGTTGGTATCCATCGTTTCGACCATCGCGGCGTAACCCGGATCGGATTGCAAGAGGCGGCGCTTGATGTTGTGATGTTTCTTGTGCTCGGTGGGATGCGGGCCGCCTTCCTCGAAGGTGGGGAGTTTGTCGAGGCCCAGGTCGATCGCCTTGCGCTTGTACTTCTCGACCAGTTCGGGCTTGCCCATGATCGGCGTGTGGACGAGGTAGTACCAGAGATTCAGGAAGAAAGGCGTGCCGTCGTTCTTCTCGATGAGGTTGATGGCCTCGGTGGTGAGCCGATCGTCGAGGTATTCGCCTTCGGGTCCGTCGGTCAGGTTGGCCAGGCCCCAGGGGCTGAAGTAGGTCTTGGGGCAACCTCGTTCGCTCCCGCCGATGTTGACGTCGAAGCCGTGGCGGTCGGGGTAGTGGTCCTTATCGCCGAGGTGCCACTTGCCGACGTGCCAGGTGCGGTAGCCGCCTTCTTTGAGCGAGCGGGCCAAGCTGGTCTCGGTAAGCGGCAGATGTTTGATGTACGGCGCTTCGATCAAGCGGCCTTTGAGGGGGTGCGAGCGGCCGCTCCAGTCGATGAAGTTGGTCACGCCGACACGGGCGGGATACTTGCCGCTCAGGATGCTGGCGCGCGAGGGCGACGAAACGGGGCAGGCGGCGTAGGCGTCGGTGAAGCGGACGCTTTTCTTGGCCAGGCGGTCGAGGTTGGGCGTCTCGTAAAACTCGCTGCCGTAGCAGCCCAGATCCTTCCAGCCCAGGTCGTCCATGAGGATGAAGATCAGGTTCGGTCGCATGGGCGTCTCCCGGCGCTGTGGTTGTGTTTATTGCCCCGTCTTGTGCTGCACGAGTAACCATATCCTATCAGGCAGGTAGAGAAGAATGGACGCATTGCCCGATTTCTTGTATTTATTGATACGCTAGGGAGGGGGCGCCATGAGCGTTCGGCTGGGCAGCGTGTACCGCATGGGCGTCGGCACCACCTCGGCGCAGTTGCGCGCCGGCGTGGCGCGCAGCCGGGACGGGCATACGGAGCGCGATTTCGTCACGCCGCAGTACGCGGTCGTGTATCTGCTGGAGGCGCGGGGTTCGTACACCGATGCGCGCGGGCGCGTGTTTTCCATTCAGCCGGGCATGCTGATGCAGCGCTTTCCCAGCCGGGCGCATACGGTGCGGCTGGACCGGGCGGGGCTGCGCTGCTACCTGGCGGTGCCGTGCCAGGTCTTCGAGTTGCTCGCGCTGATGGGCCTTGCTTCCACGGAGCGGCCGGTGCTGGACGTGGGCGTGGACGAGCGCTGGGTCGCGGGCTTCGCCGATCTGCGCGACCGGCTGCGGCGCTGCGACGAGCGCGACTTCATGCCGCTGCTGTTGCGTATGCAGCGCTTTCTGGTGGACCTGCTGGAGCACGACCGCGCGCAGCGCTCGGCAGCGCCGGGCGGGCCGATCGCGCGCGCGGTGCAGATCCTGAACGAAGACCTTTCGGGCGCCCTGGCGCTTCCGGATGTCGCGCGGCGCGTGAATATGGGCTACAGCGCGTTTCGAAAGCGCTTCACCGAGCAGATCGGGACGGCTCCGCGCGACTACCGCATCCGCCGGCGCATCGAACGCGCCATGGCGCTTTTGACGCGCGACCGCGGTCGGCGGATGAAGGAGATCGCAGACGAGTTGGGCTATCCCGACGAGTACGCGTTCAGCGCGCAGTTCAAGAAGTTCGCGGGCGTGGCGCCCCGGGAGTTCCGGCGGCGGAATGCGTAGGCTTATTTCACCGCGGCAACGGCGACTCCGCGGTGAATCGACCTAAAGCGATACGCCGCGTTTCCAGGGTTGGAAATCGGCCTGGCCCAAGCGGTCGGCTTTGGCGCGGTAGGTTCCGCTGGCGGTCTCGAGAATCTGTTCGAAGAGCTTTTCGCCCAAGGCGGGAATGCCGGAAGCTCCGGTCACGACCGGTCCGGCGTCGAAGTCGATGAGGTCGGGCATCCGTTCGGCCAGCGCGGTGTGGGTGCTAAGTTTCAGGACGGGTGCGACGGCGTTCCCGGTAGGCGTGCCCAGGCCGGTGCTGAAGACGACGACGTTCGCGCCGGCGCCAACCATGGCGGTGACACTTTCGATGTCACCGCCGGGCGTGCAAAGCAGATTAAGGCCGGGTCGAGTGACGCGTTCGGGATAGTCGAGGACGTCGGTGACGGGGCTGGAGCCGCCCTTGCGCGCGGCGCCGGCGGATTTCATGGCGTCGGTGATCAGACCGTCGCGGATATTCCCGGGACTGGGATTGGCGTCGAAGCCGCTGCCGACGGCCGCGGCGCGAGCGGCGTAGGCGCGCATCAGATCGAGAAAGCGCGCGGCCACGCGTTCGTCCACGCAGCGCCGGACCAAGTCGTCCTCGACGCCGCAGAGTTCCGGAAATTCGCTGAGGATCACGCTGCCGCCGGCTCCGACGAGGAGGTCGCTGGCGTGCCCGATCACGGGATTGGCGCTGATCCCGCTGAAGCCGTCGGAGCCGCCGCATTCGACGCCGAGAACCAGCTTCGAGGCGGACGCTTCGCTGCGCCGGGCTTGATTGGCCGCGGCGAGTCCGGCGAAGGTGCTCTTGAGCGCCGCTTCCATCAGCGCGCGTTCGGTGCCGAGCTGCTGCTGTTCCAGGATGTAGAGCGGCTTGGCGTACGCGGGATCGCGCTTCGCGAGTTCTTCCTTCAACAACGATATCTGCGCGTTCTGGCAGCCCAGCGAAAGCACCGTCGCGCCGGCGACGTTGGGGTGAACAAGGTATCCGGCGAGCAAGCCGCAGAGCGTGCGGGCGTCGTCGCGCGTGCCGCCGCAGCCCATCGAATGCAGGAGAAACTGGACGCCGTCGACCTGCGAAAAGAGCCTCGGCGTTTCGGCGGCCTGGACGCCGGCGCCGAGATCCAGCGTCAGGAGTTCGTCGGGCCGCAGGCCTTGGCGGACACGCTCGGCAAGCCGGCGCGCGTGCTGCCGGTACGCGGCGTCGTCGCGGTAGCCCAATTCGTCGCGCAGCGCATCGCGGAGAACCATGACGTTGCGTGCTTCGCAAAACACAAGCGGAACGACAATCCAGTGGTTTGCGGTTCCGACGCGTCCGTCGGGGCGCGCGAAGCCCTGAAAGGTGCGCCCGGTGAGGCGCGCGTAGGGCGGGGGACTCCAGGCGCGCGCTTCGGGGCGCGCACTGGCGGTGGCGGCATGATGCTTCAGGTTCTCGGTGGTGAGGCGTGCGCCGCGCTTGATGGGGCAAGTGGTGCGGCCCACGGGCAGGCCGTACATGGTCACGGCGGCGCCGGCATCGAAATCGCGCGCGGCAAACTTGTGCTTGGCAGGCACGGGGTCGCGCAGTTCGTACGCTTCTGCGCCGAGTTCGACGCGCGCACCGGCGGGCAGATCCTCAAGCGCCAGGATCAGATCGTCGGCCGGATGAATGCGCAAGACGCGGGGCATGTTCGATCCTTATAGGTGAGCCTACGCGGCAAAGAACGGTTGGCTCCAGGCCGTCTTGACGCCGCAATGCGCTTCGACGCGGAAGTATCCGAGTCCGGCAGGCGCTTTCCAGGAGAGTGCCGGGCCGGGATGGGCGGCCAGCGTTTCGCCGCCCGGTCCGATCACCCGGATGTCGCGCACGAGCTTCTCGACTTCGACGCGCAGCGTGCCGCCGCGGAATTCCAGGCGCTTGAAATTCGGACCGTTGCTGGCGTAAAACGCGCCACGCTTAAGTTGCTCCACGATGTTTTCCCAAGTCAGCGCGCCGGCATCCTCGGGCGCCTGCACACAGACCCAACCGTGGCCGGGCGAAATGTACTGGCAGTGGAAGTCGTCGGCTGCGACGGCCCAGAGCTTGCGGCCGGCGGTGAGCAGTTCGTCCCAAAGCGCGACGTTGTGGTGTTCGTGGGTGCCGCGCGCTTCGCGCAGTCCGTTGTAGATCTCGACGGCATGCAGGAACGGCGCGCCCGCGCGGAGATTATCGGCACCGTGCGGATATTCCTGCGGATGACAGGCGATGATAAAGCCGCCGCCTCCGCGCAAGGCCTCGGCGCGTTCGGAGTAGCTCGAACCATTCGTGGGCGTTACTTCATGCACACCCAGTTCGATGATGTGGTCGGTGGAACCGTTCTCTTCGCCGGGCACCACCACCAACCCCGCGGCCTGCTGCCAGCCGGCGGTCTGGCCCTTCGACGGCGCTTTGTTGTGATCGGTGACCGCAACGAAATCGTAACCCAGGCGCGCGTAAAAGCGTCCGCTCTCGCCCAGGTCCATGAAGCGCCCGCAGCAGGTGTGGCCGTGGAGGTTCCCGCGCAGCCAGCGCGTGGACGAAGCAGAGTAGGGGCTTAGGTATTTCGCCATGAATGCTCCCAGGTGAACAGATACCAGCCTTGCGCGGCGCAGTTTAGCAGAAACCGGTAAACGAGCGGAGCAGGAATGGGACCGCAGCCTCAGGTTACTTCCCGCGCGCAACCCTGCGCTCGAGCACCAGCGCAGCCCACGTGGTCAGCGGGTGATCGGGGCGGCCGGCGGCCAAGGCTTCCAAGTGGGCGGTGGCGGCGGGCCGGTTGAGCCAGTCGAGTATTTCGACGGCCGCGTACTGGCGCAGGATTTCTTCGGGGGCCGGCGTGGCGAGGATCCGCGCGGCCCGGGCGCGGACTTCGCTGCTGGGATGCTCGCGCGCGGCCTGGCGCAGGAGCGGCCGGGCGTCGAGGGCGCGGAGCGCCAGCCCGGTTTCGGCAGCTTCGCGCGCGGCGTAGCGTTCGTCGTCGAGCCGTCCGATCAGGGCCACGAGTTCGGGATCGGGTTCACGGGCGACGGGCTTGAGCTGCGCGGCGATGAAGTTCGCGGCGTCGTCGCCTCGGACCAGAAGATCCCAGACGGCCGATTCGCGCAGCAGCGGATTGCGGTAACTGCGCAGGCGATTCCAGGCGTCTTGCAGCGCATCCGTGCCGGTGGTGAGCGTGAGCTCGGCGTGGCCTTTGGGCCGCGCGGGCGGGCCCCAGAGGTCCCAGATCAGGCAGGCGCCATCGAAGTTGAGCGTGGCGAGCCAGCGTCCGCTGGCGTCGAGCGCGAGACGCTTGGGCACGCTGCCGCCTGTTCCGCGCAAGCGGCGGCGTTCGAGGCCGGTCTGGAGATCCCATAGGCGCAGGCTGCCGTCCTGGGCGCCGGTGGCGAGCGTGCGGCCGTCGGGCGAAAAGCGCGCACAGGATCCGTTGCCTTCCTGGCCTTCGAGGACCTGCACGTCCAACCCGGATTGCGTATCGAAGACGCGCCAGGTCCGGTCGCCGCGCGTGGTCACGCCCAGTCGCGCATCCGGGGATAGATCCAAGGCTGCGACGGATCCGTCGCGTTCGGGCAGTACGAGGCCTTCGCGCATGAAGACGGCATCCCAGGTGCGCGCCGTGACGTCGCCGGCTTCGCTGAGCAGCGTGCGCCCGTCGCGCCCGAAGGCGACGCTGTCGCTGCCCGCGCCGTGTCCGGTAAAGACGCGCAAGCAGCGTCCGCTCTTGACGTCCCACAGCCGGATGCTTCCGTCGCTGCCGCTGCTGGCCAGGCGGTCGGGCGTGGGCCCGAACGCCACGCACCTTACCGCGCCTTCATGGCCTTTGAGATTCAGGACGCTTGCGTTCGCGGCGAGGTCCCAGACCCGGATCGATCCGTCGGCCGAGGCGCTGGCGAGGAACTTGCTGTCCGGCGCGAACGAGAGACCGTGCACGTTGCCGGTGTGGCCTTTCAGTTCGCCCAGCGGCTTCCCGTCGCGCGGATCGTAGAACCGGATTGTGCCGTCGTTCCCGGCAACCGCGAGCCGGGTGGCGTCGGGTGCAAGGTCGAGCGCATGATATCCGGTGACTTTGGCGCGCGGCGGCACGACCGCCATTTCGCCGGGGTTGTCGTCCGCCAGCGTAGCCAGGATACGGATCTCCCGCACGCTTCCGTCCGGACCTTCGGGCGCGGGCGTGGTTTCGGCGCCCGCGCATCCGGCGCATGCGACGACGAACGCCAGCGCGGCGAGGACATTCCAATAGGGGAGGCGCCCACGGGTCATGCGTTCAATCCGGCCCCCGGCTTGGGGCAGCGTTTCACTTGGGTTAGACGTACCCAACCCGCTCCATTCTACTTCTATTTCCAGGTGGTCATAGCAAAGGGTTTGCAGCCCCGGTACGCAAAATATCGACGCGCGGCGGCAGTCGGCTCTTGACCGCGGGCGCGAAAGCGGGGAACTTCGGCGGCACCAACATGGCGAATCAAGTCTCCGTTCGGGGCGCCGGCGGCCCGGCCCCATGGTCGCGTGCGGCGCGGCAGGTATTCCGCCGCATCCTCGAAGGCAGCGGGGAGACGCTGGATCGCCGCCAGCTTCAGGCTCAGACCGGGCTGGCGTGGGCCACCGTCTGCCAGGCGATGGATCATATCGAAGGGCTGGGGCTGATTCGCCCGGCCGGACATGGACCGTCCAAGGGCGGCCGGCCGCCGCTGGGCTACGAACTCGACCCCGAACGGCGCACGCTGCTGGGACTCGACTACGAGCTTTCGAGGCTGACCTTGCGCGCGGTGACCCTGACCGGCGAGACGCGCTTCGAGCGGCGCGTGCCGCTGGATGCCACGGAGCCGTTTGCGGCGGTGCGGAGCAAATTGGTGGGGCTCCTCGATGCCTGGATCGCGGCCGAGGGCTGGAAGGGTCCGTCCGGTTCGTCGCGCGGCCCACTCGCGCTGGGCATCGGGGTGCCGGTACTGCGCTTCATGGAAGAAAAAGGCAGGCGCATCGTGTACAGCACGATCCAGGCCTTCGAGTCCGGACTGCTGCTCGACGAACTGCACGCGAAGCTGAAGCTGCCGGTGTACATGGGCAGCAACATTCACGCGCTTGCGCTGGCCGAAGGCTGGTTCGGCGCCGCGCGCGGGTGTGGGTCGTTCGTGTACCTCTCGTTTCGTACCGGCGTGGCGATGGCGATGGTGGTGAACGGGCGCGTGCAGGCGGGCGCGCATCATCTGGCGGGCGAATTGGGGCACTGGCGCCTGCCGGGCGAGGACGGCACGCTGCAAAGCCGTACGGGCGCCGCGGCGCTGGTGGCCTCGGCCGAACTCGCCGGCTGGCGCGCTCCCGGCGGTTCCACCGAAAAACTGCCGGCGCTGCTGGCGGCCGCGGCAGCGGGCGATCCCGCGACGGCTGCGGGGCTGCGGGAAGCCGCGGTGCTGGCCGGACGCACGGCCGCGCAGGTCGCGCTGCTGCTGGATCCCGAACGGCTGGTGATCGGCGGGACGCTGGCCCTGGCAGCTCCGGCCGTCGACGTGCCCCTGCGGGCCGCGTATGCCGAGCACGGGCTGCCGACGCATACCGAGCAGGTCGAACTGGTTTACGGCGAATTGCCCGACGGCGGCGCGTTGGGCGCGGCGACCTTGGGCTTGATGGGACTCATGGGTTAGCAAACACGCCTGAGTTTAGGATCCTAAAGCCGGCTTTTCCCTTTCTCGCGCTTGGCGCGGCATTCCGCGCCTCTTAAACTTTCGTTTTGCTACGTCGGGTACTTCAAGCGCTGGGACGCTTGCCGGGAGGCCGCGCCGCATTCATGTCCCATTCGTACATGATCCTCTGGCTTGCGCGGGACTTGGTGTCGCAGGCCCATTCCTACCAGGTATGCGAGGCCGGACGCGGAATGCCGCCGGCCGCCGAAGCGCTGGCGTCCCCATGATCCGCAAAGTCTCGGTCCTCACGCCGATCCACAACGAGGCGGAGAATATTCCCGAACTCGTCGAGCGCATTTGCGCGACGATGGAAGCTTGGCGGGCGAAACAACCGGCGCGCGAGTGGGAACACTTGGCCTGCGACGATCATTCGACCGACGGCAGTCTGGAACTGCTGCAGCAACTGTGCGCCCGGTATCCGCGCCTGCGCGTGCTGCGCAATCCGGTTCGCGGCGGGCAGACGGGCGGCTTTCAGACGGGCTTTCGGCACGCCACGGGCGACACGATCGTGACCATGGACGCCGACCTGCAGAATTTCCCCGAAGATATTCCCAAGCTGCTGGCGCCGCTCGAAGCCGGCCGGCTGGACCTGGCGAACGCGATTCGGATGCGCCGGCAGCACGCGGCCGGGCTGGTGGCGATCAGCCGGTTGGGCAACGGGCTGATCCGCTTGTTGATGACGTGTCCGGTGCAAGACGCGGCCAGCAACTTCACGGCGTTGCCGGCGAAACTGGTCCAGGGATTGGAACTGCTCGAGAACGACCACCGCTACGTGATTCCGATTCTGGTGCGGCGCGGGCTCGATCCCCGGCGCATCGGCGACGTGGAGACGCGCCACGCTCCGCGGAAGCACGGCGCGAGCAAGTATCGGGCGCTGCGAAAGGCGTGGTCCGGGTTTCCCGAGCTGCTGCGCTGCCGTAAACGCTTGAAGGCCGGATTCTACGATCTCCAAGCGGTGCACGCCTCCGCGCCGCAAGCGGCGGCTTCCGCGCGAACATGATGCGCGCGCTGCTCGACGAACAAGCTCCGGCCTGGCGCCACGCCCTGCTGCTGACGCTGCTGTACCTGCTTTCGGCGCTCCCGTATTTGCATACGCAGTACATCGAACGCCCGGACGAACCGCGCTACGTCTGCGCCGCGCGCGATCTGGTGACCGGAGCGAAAGGCGAAGACGCCAGCGACTGGGTGATTCCGGCCTTCAACGGGGAGCCGCGCCTCAAGAAGCCGGTGCTGATTTACTGGGTGCTCGCCGGATTCGGATTCCTTGGCCAGGCTTTGGGGCTGGAACTCTCCACCGCGTTTCGGCTGATGCCCGTCTGCTGCGGGTGGCTGACCGTATTGTTTACCTACGGGCTGGGGCGGCGCTTGTACGGACCCCAAGCCGGTCTGCTCTCCGGGCTGGCGTTGCTCTCCACGTATTTCTTCCAGGCCATGTCGCGCGAAATCCTGATCGACCCGATGCTGACGGCATCGATGATGGCCGGCTGGTATTTCTTTCTGGTCGGTTTGCAGCGGCTGGAACAAGGGCGCGACCGGGAAGCCGGGTTGCCGTTGCTGGCCTTCTATCTCTGCCTGGGGATCGCCTGCCAGGCCAAGGGCCCGCCGCTTGTCGCCGTATTCGCGGTGATCCCGATGTTCACGTACCTGGCCTGGGAATGGCGCCGCTATACCGCGGGCCGCGGCCTGCTGAGCTTCGTCTGGCGCTCGCGAATCTGGTACGGCGCGGCGCTGGCGCTCTGGGTCGGCGTCTTTTGGTTTTACGTGCTCTGGCGCGTCGACGAATGGCAAGGCGTGGAGGTCATCATTGAGCAGGAGAATTTGCAGCGCGCCATGGGGCAGGTGGATCACAATTCGGGGATCCGCATCTTTCCGTTCCTCTTTTATCTTCAGAACGTGCCGATGCATTTCCTGCCCTGGGGCCTGTTCATCTTTCCTGCGCTGTGGTGGAGCATCCGGTACGCGCACCGCATGACGACACCGGGCCGGTTTCTGGTCTGCGCGCTGCTGGTGCCGTGGTTTCTGATGAACATGCTGGGGAGCAAGCGCAGCGTGTACATGCTGCCGCTGTATCCGATGCTGTCGCTGTGGGTTGGGCGTTACTGGCATGCGTTGTTCTTCGAAGCCGGCGGCGCGGCGCGGCATCCTTGGCTAACGGCTTTTTCTAAATGGACGCTGTACGCGGTGGCGGCGCTGGCGCCGCTCTCCGCGCTGGTTCTGGCGAGCGGCGCGTGGTGGGGGCTCGAACGCGCACTGCCTTTCACGCGCGGGGAGTTCCTATGGGCGGGCGTTTGCGCGGCCGGATTCGCCGCGCTGGCATGGCGGGTGGTGCGCGGGCTGCGCGCGGGCGATTACCCTCAGGCGTCGATCGCAGTCTTGGTGCTGGTTGCTCTGCTGGGCTTGCTTAAGGAAACCACCATCCGGCCGGCTCAGGAACGCAAGGAACCCAAGCGCGCATTCTTCGAGCAGATGGCGAAACATCTGGGCAATGAAAGGCTGCTCTGGTTCGGCGGTTCGGCGAACGAGGCCGTCTGGTATCTCAATCGCCCGGTGATCGACGTGCTGCCGTGGTCCGGCCTGCGCGAGTTCTACTACGAGTCGCCGCGGCCGGCGATCCTGGTGGCGCGGGACCGCGAGACGGAACGTCCCGCTTACGCGGCGTTGCGTGAAACGAGCGAACTGGTGGCTACGCTGCAATACGACGACGAGACGAGCTACTTGTTGCTGCGGCCCAAACCTGGCGCGGTGCCGCCGGAGGCGCTCTTCACGATGCCGGTGCGAGGATTTCGCGGCGACGACGAGCCCATCGGCCCGAGCGATCTGGCGCTCCCGCTTTTGTTCCTCGTGACCTGCCTTTGGCTGAGCTATCATGCGTGGCGTCAATCCGAGACGGATAGGTACGCATGAGCAAGATTCTAATTACGGGCGGCTGCGGCTTTATCGGCTCGCACCTGGCGCGCATCCTTTGCGCGCAAAAGCACGAACTGCTCCTGCTGGATGCCTACCTGAACTACATTTCCCCCTTCATCAGCCATTACCAACATTTCTTGAAGGCGCGCATGGCCGGATTGCTGGATCGCCCGAATGTGCGGATCGAGCGCGGCGATATCCGCGTACAGAAGCGCATCCAGCAGATCATGACGGAATGGCGCCCCGATGCGGTGGTGCACCTGGCGGCGCTGCCCAGCGCCAAGGAAGCGACGCTGTATCCGACCGAGGCGTTGCAGATCAACGTGGACGGTACACTTTCGGTGCTGGAAGGCGTGCGCGCGGCGGGCAGCGTTAAACGCTTCATCTTCGCGAGCAGCAGCTTCGTGTATGGGCATTTCAAAAGCGCCGAAGCCGACGAGACGCATCCCACCGATCCGATCGACGTGTACGGCGGGACGAAATTGACGGGTGAAATCCTGACCAAATCGTACGCCAAGGCGCACGGATTCGAGTACACGATCGTGCGGCCCAGCGCGGTCTACGGCTTCGGCGACGCCAACAGGCGCGTGAGCCAGATTCTGATCGAGAACGCAATGACGGGGAAGTCGTTGGTGCTCCACGAGGGCGGCAAAAGCCGGATTGATTTCACGTACGCGGCCGACCTCGCGGACGGACTGGCGCGCTGCCTCGAACGTCCCGGCGCGGCCAATGAAATCTTCAACCTTACCCGCGGCCGGGCTCGCGAGGTTCGGGAATTTGCGCTCGAAGTGAAGCGGCATTTCCCGCATGCCCGAATCGAGGAACGGCCCTCGGACGCCGCTCGCCCCGAACGCGGCACGCTCTCCATCGCCAAAGCGAGGGAGCTGCTGGGTTACGCGCCGAGCGTGGATATCGAGTCCGGTATCGCAAGCTACGTGGCGGACCTGAAGGAACGCGGTCCGCGGGAATTGGTGAGCTGAACCGGCCATGCCCGAAGCTCCGCGCCACGTGCCGCTTTGCATCCCGAACCTCGACGCGGCCGAACTCGAAGCCGTCGCGGATGTGCTGAAGTCCGGTTGGCTCGCGCACGGGCCGATGAACCACGAATTCGAAGCGAAGTTCGCGGCGTTTCTAGAGCTGCCGCACGCCGTCTGCATGAACTCCTGCACCTCCGCGCTATTTCTGTCCCTGGTGGCGCAAGGCATCAAGGGCGAAGTGATCGTCCCGAGCTTCACGTTCGTCGCCAGCGCCAATGCGATCGTCACGGCGGGCGCGACGCCGGTATTCGCCGATGTGGAATACGAGACCGGCAACCTGGATCCCGCCGCGGTAGAGGCGGCGATCACGCCGAGAACCGAAGCTTTGATGGCGGTCCATTACGCCGGGCATGTGGCCGATATGCGGCGGATCGGCGAGATCGCGGCGCGGCACAAGCTGCTTTTGATCGAAGATTCGGCCGAAGCGATCGGCGCGGCGCAGGACGGCGTCCGGACCGGCGGGTGGGGGACCGGTTGCTTTTCCTTTTTTCCTACGAAGAACCTCACCACGGGCGAAGGCGGGATGCTGACGACGCGCGATGCCGCGCTGGCGGCGAAGGTCCGCGCGCTGGTCGGGCACGGCATCGAATCGACCACGCTGGCGCGCGAAAAGAAAGAACGCCCGTGGCTGCGTGCGGCGACGTTTGCGGGGTACAACTTCAGGCTCAGCAACGTGCTCGCGGCCCTGGGCGCGAAGCAGATGGATAAGCTCGCCGGGATGAACGCCGCGCGGCGCGCGCACGCCAAACGGTACGACGCGGCCCTGGATCGCGAGTGGTTCGACCTGCCCGTCGAGCGGCCCGGATGCACCCACGTGTATCAGATGTATGTGGTCAAGACGCGCGGTCTGGACCGGACGAAGTTCCTGGCCAAGCTGAAGCAGACCGGCATCGGCGCTTCGGTTCATTTCGATCCGCCGGTGCACACGCAGCCGTATTACGCCGAGGCCAAGCATCCGCGCGGCGGCCTGAGCGTGACCGAGCGGCTCTCGGCGAGTTGTGTGACGCTGTCGATGTATCCGCAGATGACCGAAGCCGATGTGCAATACGTGGCCGAACAGGCCAATCGCGCGGCGCCGGAATGCCGGGAGTGAGGCATGCCTTCGAATGTCGAAATTAAGGCCCGGCTGCGGGATCGGGGTGGGGTGCAAGCGCGCGCCGTAGCCTTGGCGACCGAGCCCGTTCGCGTGATCGGCCAGGAAGATGTCTTTTTTCGAACGCCGAAGGGGCGCCTGAAGCTGCGAGTATTCGACGAGAGTTCGGGCGAGCTGATTTACTACGAGCGGCCGGACCAGGCCGGTCCCAAGCTGTCGGATTACCGCATCGCGCCGACGCTCCAACCGCGCAAACTGCAAGAAACGCTGCGCATGGCTTTGGGCCTGCGAGGGATCGTCAAGAAAGAGCGAACCTTGGTGCTGGTGGGCCAGACCCGCGTGCATCTGGATCGCGTCGACGATCTGGGCGACTTTATGGAACTGGAAGTGGTCTTGAAGCCCGGTCAATCCAGCGCCGATGGCCAGCGCATCGCAGAAGACCTGATGTCCAAGCTGGGTATTCAGGGTTCCGATCTGATCGAAGGCGCGTATTTGGACCTGCTCGAAGCCCGCTAACCGTGTTTGCGGCGGCTTGGTTGTCGCCAAAAAGCCCTATATACAACGTCCGATAATCTACGTTATGTAGTGTTGTGCCCGGGGAGACCCGGGCAGGGCAGCCGTTGGAACCGTTCAGCCCAGGGTTCGGGTTTGGGCGGCGGCGGAAGCTCGAACCTGGGTGTCGCGCCAGCGGGCTTCGTAGAGGTCATACAGGCGAAAAATGGTTTCGCGAAGGTCGCCGGCGGAGCGCTCAAGCACAGTCACGGCTTCGGACGGGTCGACCAGACGCGGCAAATTGGGGTTTTGTGCCAGGATCGCGGCGACCAGTTCCCGGGCCAACGCCGGTTCCACGGACGTTCTGTACAACGCCGGGAGGCCTAGAGATTGGTGCGTGGCCGCCAGCAGACCCCAACCTAAGGATCGGACACGCCGCCAGACCCGCCACCGGTCGATTCGCGAAAGCTGTTCGGCGCCGTCGAGGATCAAGATCGTGCGAGGTCCTGGGCTTTTCGCCCCAGCCTCGGCCGGGCAGCGATCCCAGCCTACGGGCATCCGCCGACGGTCGGATTGGAGCATCACCGCGACCGTGGGATGCTCGTGTGCTTTCAGCTGGGCTTCCAGGGCTCGCAGCAAGGTGGATTTGCCGGTTCCGTGCGGTCCGGCGATCTCGCCGCGGAAGCCGGCGGATCGAAAGCGCGCGTAGCACTCGGCCGCCGACGCGGCGCCGCGGGCCGGTTCGAAGACGAACGCCAAGCTTCCAGGCGCGTGATAGCGCGTGCAGAACGGATTGGCCGGAGCACCCATGCGCGTGGTCATGGGCTATGCGGGTTCCGCCGCCGGCTCCGCCGGGCGCGTATAGCCCGCGGGCCGCAACTGGAAGCGTTCTTCGGCGGCGAACGGCGGTCCCTTTTGAGGCGTGACGAAGACACGTACCGCCCAGCGGATTTTGACGATCCGGCCGTCGTAGGTCCACGGTCCCGCCGGGAGTTGAAGTTCGAACGGGAACGCGCGCCCGGCATCGAGTGAGCCGGCTTCCACGCTGGTCCGCTGCCAGACCGTACCCTCGTCGGTATCCCCTTTGCCCTCGGTAAACCAGAGGACGAAGACCTCGGCTTTGCGCACGGCGAGCGACTCGGTGTGGTTGTAACGCCAGCCTCCGCGCAGCGTTTCCCCGGGCCGCAGGATCAGGTCGCGATCGTCGAGCAGAATCTCGATATGGCTGGCGGGCTCCATGAGCGGCTCCTCAGTTTGCGCGTGCCACCACGCGGAACGGAAATTCGCGTTTGAAGTCCGGCCAACGCTCGATGTCGCCTTTGACGCAGAGCTTCCAGACAATCTTGTTCTTGTCTGCCTCGAAACTGTGCATGGCTCCGGCCGGTACGGTGACGCTGGCGGTCAATTCCTCCGGCTGTCCTTGGCTGACCACGAAATCGGAGCGCTCGGTTTGAAGTTCGTTAAGCACCACTTCGGTAGCCGTCCGGGTATCGGTGCCTTGGCGATAAGTCGCTTTTTCTTCGCAGACCAGGTACACCGCCAGGTGGTTGACCTGTAGCGCCCGCCCGCTCTGACTGACGACGACCTGGAACGTATCTCCGGGCGCCACATCGAGAGTGCTGATTTCCACGGTGGTGGCCCCTACTCCCCAGCCGATCAGGCCTTGCCAGACGGCGGCGCCCAGAATGCCGAGGCCCAGCAGCACGAACAGACTGATGAAGATCAGTCCAAACCAGTCTCCGCCGCTCAGAAACGCGACCCACATCGTTCCCGAAACGCCGGTCCAGATCAGACCGAAGCAGCCTAACCCGATGGCGGCGGCCTTTTCGGCCGTGTCGCTCTTGAGCCGATGGGGCAACTTGGATCCTTGCTCGGTGACCAACTCCCCCGCCCCGTACGCGGCCGAAACCGTGGCGGGCTTGGGAACTGCGGCTGCGGCCGGCGTCGGCGGCGTGTCCGGTTCGCCACGGCGCGTCCAATTCCGAATCGCGAAGATCGTGGCAAAGAGCCCAAAGCCCACGAAGGGAACCGGAAACAGAAGCCACAGCAGGTTCCAGTGACTGGGCTTTTCCAGCACCGCTTGGTTGGGGTCTTCGGGATCGTACCAGCAGGGGTAGGTCTGCCCGACTTGGTAGGCGTCCAGAATCTCCTGGTGGCTGCTGCGGCCGCTGCTGGACGTCTCCATCCCGTCGTAGCCCTTGACCGTGTACGGAACACCGTCGCCGCCGGCTTCCGCGGCCCCGGGAGCGACTCGAAACGTGAACGTAAACTCGGCCCGGTAGGTGTTCCCGTCGCTGTCGGAGTTCTCGATCAACTGCTTATCGAGGATGACGGCCTGAGCCGGAAGGTAAGCGGTATGGGCGCGGTAGCCCTTATGGACCATGCCGATCGCGACAAAACTGACGAAGATCCCCGCCATGAGAAAGATGAGGCCAAACACAAAGAGGCAGCCGTTGCCGCCTTGGGCAGGCTTCTTGGCCGGGATGGGCTGAGCGCACATGGCGGTATGGTACCTCCTGCCTTTTCGCCTGCCGAGGCAAACGCATGGCCTTGGCGCTTTGGTATTCCGGTACACGTCCGCAGCGTTTTATGAAGATCTCAAGAGAATTGAATCTATCCTTATGAGATTCAGTGATTGCGTTGCAGTACCTTGAGGGCAAAACGAATCCATAATCGGAAGCGGCAAGTATGGTGGTTAATAAATTTAAAAATAGATATGTACCTAGGTGGATTATTGTATAGATCATATATTTTGTTTTTCTAATTTAAGTTATATGATTACTAGATAGTTTACTATCTTGAATCTATTTCGGATGGTTTTGTTGAAGTAGCAGTTCGAGATTGAATCTCTATTTAATTGAAATGCTTCGCCCTTCTGCGGCCGAGACGTGCACGGCTTCGGTCAATGCGACGATGGCGCGGCCGTCGTGGACATCCGAGGGTGGCTGCTGCCCCTTCTCAATGGCCTCGATAAAGACTTCGTCGCTGCTCGGCGGTGGGGGTAATTCGAGCTTTGCCGACTGCGCCGCTTGAGCCCCACGCACCCACAGTTCTCGCTGCCAGTCCCGGGTAATGGCCGCACCTTGTGAGCCGAAAAGCGACTTGGAGTACTCCGATTCGAAGGCCCGCCACCCCCCTTCCAGAGTCCCGACACCCCCGTTGGCAAAATGGAGCTGTGCGACGACATGGTCGTTCGCGGGGGGCGCCTCGGTCTGATAGGTAAACGTTCGCGCCGTCACGCTGACCACTTCTCCGCCCACCCAGCGCAGCCAATCCAGCTCGTGCGCCAGGATCTCGGCGAGCACCCCGCCGGTTTGAGCGGCATCCGCTCTCCAGCCGCTTTGGTGCACGTCGTCGCCCGCCTTGCGCCCGGCGATGCGGCGGCTGGTGACGGCCAGCAGCTTTCCGAGCTGGCCTTCGTTCAGCAGGCGGCGCATATGCCATGCTACGGGACTCCAGCGGATCGAAAATCCGGTCATGAAGAGCTGCCGCGTCCGTTCCACCGCGGCAACCACTCGGTCGGCATCGGCGACCGTCAAAGCCAGGGGCTTTTCGCAGTACACGTGCTTCCCGGCTTCCAGGCAAGCGATGGATTGCTCGACATGAAAGCGATTGGGGCTGATTACGATGACCGCATCGCTTGCCTTGAGGAGGTCCTCCAGGCCGCCGACTGCTTGAGCTCCGCAATCGCGCGCCAGTTCCTCCCGTGCCGGAACCACCGGGTCCCAGACGGCACTGAGCCGGCAGCGGCCGGCTTGCGCCAGCGGCTTGAGCATCTGCAGGTGACCGTGCGCCCGCTTGCCGGCGCCAAGGATTCCGATTCGTAGCATGGCTGCGTTTCGTCCTGAATGGGGGTCAGACGCCGACGGCGGTCTGCAGGTAGGCCCGGCTTTGCCGGGCGCTAAGCGCCGGATCGGTTTCGGTCCGGTCCTTTTCGGTGACGACCCAGGGCAGATTCAGCGGCTCGATGGCCCGGAACACGCCCGGCCAGTCGATCTCCCCAGCCCCCACCTCGGTGAAGGTTCCGGCTTTGCGGTCTTTTAGGTGCAGGCAGCCGATTCGCTCTCGGTAGGTGCGCAGGTATTGGACGACGTCCACGCCTCCGTCGGCCAGCCAGTAGGTATCGAAGCAGAAGTGTACGTAGCGCGGGTCGGTTTCCTGGAGCAGGATGTCCATCCCGCTGACGCCGTCGAAGACTTCTTTGAACTCCCAGGAGTGGTTGTGATAGCAGAAGCGCACACCCGCGTCGGCGGCCTGCCGGCCTCGGGCGTTCAGTTCCTTCACCGCGCGGCGGTACGAGGCCGCGCCATCTTTGCGGTCGCCCGTAGTAGAGATCATCAACAGCTTCGAGCCGTGGCGCTTCAAGTAAGCCAGGTGCGCCTCGAACTGATCGAGCTTGTAGTAGCTCATGTGGCTGCCTGAGAGCGCCAATCCTTGTTCCTTCAGCGCGGCCTCGAAGCGCTGGAGCACGGCCGGGTCTTCGGCGAGTCCGTACTCGACGCCCGCGTAGCCGGCGTCTTTGACGTCCTTCAGCACGCTTTCCATCTCGGCCGGCAAGCGTTCGCGAAAGACGATCAACTGGCAAGCCACTCGGGGCTTAGGCATGGGTGTGATCTCCTGTTGGGTCACGATACCCTATGCTCCTGTAAGTCCGCGTACCTCAATGCTATGCAATCGCCGCATGAACTCGGTAATCGCATGTAAAGAGTGTGGCCTACGCACTTGGCCAAGCCAATTACTTGGCTGGGATAATGCGGCTTTGGGGTTGCGCACGATGTGCAAAGAAATAAACTGAAAAGCTGGGAACCTTTTGCCCATTCGGGTCGCCCTCTGGGGTGGACGGGGGCAGGCATGGCCACGACGGACGCGATGATTCAAGCGTTGGTTCGGCACCGGGTTGCTTACGGCGCCGGATCGCATGCGTTGCCTGCGGAGCATTTCTGGCAACTGGTCGAACGATTCCGTGCGGACTTGGTGAACCAGGCGTTTGCGATCCTGGGCAACCAACCCGACGCGGAGGATGTCGCCCAGGAGTCGCTGTGCGAAGCGTTCCAGGAGTTGCACACGCTCCAGGACGCGCAGCGGCTGGGCCATTGGCTCCGGCAGATTAACCGTCGCAATACCCTGGACGTGCTGCGCCGCCGTAAGCGCCGCGCGCAGCAGGACGAAGCCGCACGCCAGCAGCCGGGCGTGGGCGAGCCCGTTTCGGGAGGGTTTTCTCAGGTGGACTTGCGCGAGATCGTCGCGCGGGCCATCGACACCCTGCCCGACGAGTTCCGCGAGATCGTGGTTTTGCGGTACTGGGAAGGGCTCTCCTACGAGGAACTCGGCACGGTGCTGGACCTGCCTTTGGGCACGGTCAAGAGCCGTCTGGCGCGGGCTGACGACCTGCTGGCGCGGAAGCTGCGCAAGTACGCGCGCCCGTCCGGGGACACCGCGGCGCACGCGCCGCTGACTCCGGAGGTCTCCCCATGAGCATTCGACGCCCCAGCAGCCGGATCCGCACCCTCGAACCCGGTGCGACCCTAGTGGTCACCCGGCACAACGTAAACGAGATCGCCCGCGCCGCGGCCGACGGACAATTGGCTCCCGACGACCTGCGCGAAGTCCAGAAGCAACTCGCCTCCGATCCCGCCTTGCGCGAGGCCTTCGAGCAGCGCGCGGGGATGCTGCAGATGGTCCAGCAAACCGTCGGCGGCATGAAGATCAGCTCCGATTTCGATTCCAAGGCCAGCCAGCGCCACCAACGCCGCCAGGAACTGAAGGCACGTTTGGAAGCCGAAGGCCAGGACACGACGGCGCAGAAGCTTTCCAGTGTGGGCCTGGGCCTTCCGGACGAGCAGGAAGAAGAACTGGTCGGGGCTCCGGCCGGCTTCTTCGACAGCCTCTCGCACAGCTTCGGGGCCGCGCCGTGGTGGATGGTCAGCGGCGCATTCCATGCGCTGCTCCTCTTGTTGCTCACGTTGATCGGCATGGCGATCATGCGCGCGAACCCCAACGACGTGGTGATCGTGACCGACCTGGCCAAGGTGCAGGAACAGGAATACGACCAGGAAAAGCCGCGCGACATCTTCAAGAAACCGGTTCCGACCGAAGTCTCCGACATGCCGCCGGTCGATCAGCCGGTGGTGGTCCACGAAGAGGTGGAAATCTCGGACCACGTCGAGACGGAAAACAACATGGACATGCAAAGCGCGCACGGAGACGAGAGCGCGATTTCGGACGTGCCGCTGGGCGGCGTAGGCACGGTGGCGGCGATCGGCTTGGGCGGCGGAGGCGGCGGCGCTTTCGGGCAGCGCTTGGGCGGCGGACGGCGCCGGCTGGCGACGCGCGGCGGTGGCGGCGTGGCGACCGAATCGGCCGTCGACGCGGCGCTGGCCTGGCTGGCGCGGAATCAGGAAGCCGACGGGCACTGGGACACGATGAAGCACCAGGGCAAGAACAACGTCGACGCCGGCGTGACGGGCTTGGCGGCGCTGGCGTTCCTGGGCGCGGGGCATACGGAGAAGGTCGGCAAGTACAAAGACAACGTCAGCCGCGCGATCAAGTGGATCATTTCGCAGCAGCAGGACAACGGGGCCATCGGCGCGAACTACAAGGAACACTGGCACCCCGGGCACGCCTATCACCACGCCATCTGCGGGCTGGCGCTGGCCGAAGCTTCGGCCATGGGGCGCATCGCCGAAACCAAGGCCGCGGCCCAAAAGGCCGTCACCTACACTACCGATATCCACCAGTACGGAGAAGGCTCCGACAAGCTGGCTTGGCGCTACAACGCCAAAACCAAGGCTGCCGACACCTCTGTTTCGGGCTGGTTCGTGATGCAGCTTAAGAGCGCGAAGATCGCCGGCCTGAGCGTGGATGCGGGGAGCTTCGAAGGCGCGCTGCAATTCTTCGACAGCGTCGAGATCAAGGGCGAAGTGAACGGCTACAGCGGCGGACGCTTCTCGTACACCAAGGGCTCCAAGGAGACCCTGAACAACACGGCCATCGGCCTGCTCTGCAATCTGTTCTTGGGGCGCAAAGCTGCGGACCTGCAAGGTGGAGCCGAATACCTCTCCCAAACCCTGCCCACCTGGGACAAGGGCTTGGGCAAGGGGCTGGACGGGAACCGCACCTTCCCCATGTATTACACCTACTACAGCACGCTGACGATGTTCCAGATGGGCGGCGATTACTGGAAGCGCTGGAACGATTCGATGAAGAACATGCTCCTGCCCAATCAGCGCAAGGGCGGCGCGGAAGACGGGAGCTGGGATCCCATCGGAGGCGGCGACGACACGATGGCCGGGCGCGTGTACATGACGGCCATGGGCGCGCTGTGCCTGGAGGTCTACTACCGCTACTTGCCGATCACCAAGCACTAAGCGCGCCGGACCGGGCCGTAACCGGAATGCGCACGCGGGCAGCCGATCCCTCCGGCTGCCCGCTTCATTTCCAGGAATGGTTTGGGCTGAAGGCCAAAGGGTTGAGATTCACGCCGGAGAGTTAGTTCCCTTCTGAGCGCTTGCGGAACACTCATAGGTGCGGGGCAGCATCACGATAAACGTGGCTCCTTTTCCCAACTCGCTTTCCACTTCAATGCGGCCGCCGTGGAGGCGCACCAATTCATTGGTAATGGCCAGTCCGAGACCGGTGCCATCGGAACGTGTTTTCTTACTGCGAGCCAATGCAGAATATTTATCGAACAGCAGAGCTTGCTGATCGGGCGCAATTCCGGGTCCCTGGTCCGAGATCGAAATGCGAATCCAGGATGCCTGGGTTTCGGCGTGTACGCGCACGTGGCCGCCCTTGGGCGAATGTTTAACCGCATTCGAGAGCACGTTGCTGACGATACGCCTGAATTTGTGCACATCAGCCACCAGGGCAGGATCTCCTTCCGCGGCTTCCAGTTCAATGTGAACGTTTCGCTCTGCCGCATGTGCCGATCCCATCGCTATGACTTCTCGAAGCGTCGTATTGAGGTCGAACGATTCCGCGACGACAACTTCCTGACCTGCTTCGATACGCCCTAAATCCAGCAGGCTGTCGATAAGGTGGAGCATCTGACTCACCTTTTTCAGGTTCTCGGCATTGATCTCGGTCTGTTCCGGAGTGAGAAGCCCCTTTCGGTTGCCGGCCAGAATTTTGCAGCCCGCATAGATGCTGTTGAGGGGGCTTCGGAGATCGTGGCTGCAGATCGCCAGAAACTCATCCTTTCGTTCGTTGTATTGCTCCAGCAGCCGATTGCGCTCGGAAAGTTGGCGATTGTAATTGTCGATCATGTACTGCTGGCGTTCGATTAGTCGATCGGCATGTCGAACAAGAAGCCATAATCCCAAAAAGCCCACTAGCGCGGCAGTTCCAGCTACCAGCGCAAGCCTGGGTAGCATAATGCGGGTTCTGGGAAGCACCGTCTCAAGACTCCGGTGCAGATGGGCGACTCCCAGAATATGACCGTCAGCGGCCTTGACCGGTACATAGGTGTCGATGGAACTGCCCTCACCGCTGAGAAGGATGAGCGGTCCGACATAGCGAGCCTGCCAGCGCAGGCTGGTGGTCCCACTTAGCGCCTCTTGGAATGCTTCTGAGCGATGCGCGGCGCGAGGCTTACCATGTGCGGTAAAGACGACTAATTCTCGCTGATCCGGTGAGTAAAGCGAAAACTCCAAGATGCCGAAATTCTGCAACTTGGCTCGTACGATATCGTTCAAATGCGGATCGAGTACGGGCTCGCCCCAGCGTTCAGGGCCATAGCCTTGATACTTCATGCGCGCAAGAAGGTCCTCCACCAGGCTGTCGGCTTCCTCGCGCTCGATTTCGAGTGATACGTCGTGAATGACGCGGCCAGCCACCAGGACGGAGCCTAACAGCACCCCCATAATGATCAGCAGCCCCGCTCCGGTGAAATAGCGGAGCAGATTAAAGCGGCGCAATCGCGCAACGCGGCCCTCGGGACCGCGAATGGGCGCAACGCCGGTGGGCGTCGAACTCGGCGGTGCTTGGGCGTCTTGGGACATCGCGCTTAAGGAAACAAGCCCAAGCTCTTCTGCGCTTCGGCCACGCGGCTGACGGCGATCATCATCGCCGCCGTGCGCATCGGGACGCGTTCGCGCCGCGAAAGCGCCCATGTCGCGTTGAAGGCTTTGGTCATGACTTTGTGCAGGCGCGTGTTGATTTCGTCCAGCTCCCAGAAGTAATACTGGATCCCCTGCACCCATTCGAAGTAACTCACGGTCACGCCGCCGGCATTGGCCAGGATGTCCGGCACGACCGTGACGTTGCGGGATTTCAGGATTTCGTCGGCCTCGTTGGTGGTCGGGCCGTTCGCGGCTTCGACGACGACCTTGGCTTTCACCTCTTTGGCATTCGCATCGGTGATCACGCCGCCGACGGCCGCGGGGATCAGGATGTCGCAGTCGGTCGTCAGCACTTCTTCGTTCGTGATGCTTTGCGTGCCGGGATAACCCTGGACGTTATCCTTGGGACCCAACTGCGCGAAGAGGCGGAACGGATCGATTCCTTCGGAGGTGTAGATGCCGCCGTTGACGTCGCTGATGGCGACGATCTTGGCGCCCATCTCATGCAGCGCCTTGGCGGCGTTGGAGCCCACGTTACCCGCGCCTTGGATCGCTACGCGCAGGCCTTTCAGATTCATGCCCTTTTCCTGCGCCACTGCGGCAACCACGTAACTTACGCCGCGCCCCGTGGCCTCGATGCGCCCCAGCGAACCTCCCAGCGAGACGGGCTTGCCCGTCACGATCTGCGGCACCGCGTGACCTGTGGTCATGTTGTACGTGTCGTACATCCAGGCCATCACCTGCGCGTTGGTGCCCATATCGGGCGCGGGAATGTCCTTATCCGGGCCGATGATCAGCATGATCTCCGAGGTGAAGCGGCGCGTCATCGATTCCAGTTCGCGCTCGGACATCTTGCGGGGCTCGCAGACGACCCCGCCCTTCGCGCCGCCGTACGGAATGTTCATCAGCGCGCACTTCCAGGTCATCAGCATCGCCAGCGCTTTCACTTCCTCCATGCTGACTTCCGGGTGGTAGCGCAAGCCGCCCTTCGCCGGGCCGCGGTACTGGTTGTGATGCACGCGGTAGCCCTGGAAAACTTCGATGTGCCCGTCGTCCATGCGCACCGGCACGGATACTTCCAGCGTGCGCTTGCAGTGCTTGAGCATCGCCAGGGAGCCCGCGTCGAGATCGATGCGCTTCCCGGTTTCCTCCAACTGGCGGACCGATTGCTCCCACATGTCGTGCCGCGGTGCGGGCATGATCCGCGTGCCGGGCGGCGGCGGCGGCGGCGTTTCCTTGAAGCGCGGACGGCGCAGCGCATCGGCCTCGGCCGGAACGGCGGCAGGAGTCTCCGCGACAGCCGAACCCCGCCCGTTGTTGCGCGCTTCGCCCCTCGGCGTTGCCTTTTTTGCCATGCCCTGACCCTCCCGGTTCGCGCCGCAGCGAGGCCGCGGCGGCCGACTCACCCCTTGCCTGCACGCTTACTTATCGCCCCGCGCGTTCCCCTGGCAAGCGCGGGCGTCCGGCTACGACAACGACGGCGGTGCGGCCTCCGCAGGCGGAACGGCCGGCCCCGGGCGCCCTAGAAAATTCTCCAGCTTGAAGCGGTTGCCCACCCGTTGCGCCAAGGCGTCCGCCAGCGCACCGGATAGCACACCCGTGGCCAGTACGTGCACCGTCCGTGTATCGCCGCCCCCGTGTTCCAACTCGATCTCCAGCCGGTCGGCAGGCAGCACGTCCTCGACGCGCTCGGGCCATTCCAGGCAAACCACGCCGCGCCGGTCGTTGAGGCAATCGCGCAAGCCCGCGCCTTCGAACTCTTCCGCTCCGCCGCTCATGCGATACGCATCGATATGGTACAGCGTCGCATCCCGCCCGCGGTACACATGCTGCAAGACGTACGTGGGACTGGTGACCTCGATCTCGTCACCCTCCAGCAGTCCGGCCGCCAGTCCGCGCACGAAGACGGTCTTCCCCGCCCCCAGGTCGCCGCGTAGCGCCAGCACGAAGCCCCACGGCCGTAGCGCTCCGCAGCAGCGGCCCAGTGCTTCGGTCTCCTCGGCGCCGTGAGTCTCGACTACGAATCCGGCTTTCCAGGTCCCATTCACTGCGTCGGACTCCCCGCGCTCGTCCCGTGCTCGTAGCCCACATCCGGCAGCCTTTCGCTGCGCCCGTCCGATCGTTTCAGTGTGCGCCCGGCCGCCGGTGGCAAGACGCGCCCAATCCGCGTCAACCTCGTGGCGTGCGCCCAGTTCTTCATCAGGGCCTCGGCCGCGCTTGGATCCACGGCCAGCAGCAGCTCGAAGTCCTCGCCGTCGCCCAGCACGTGCTCCAACGCCGAACGGCCATCGCGCCCCGCGGCGGAGACGGCCGCGGCGGACAAAGGAAGCGCCGCTTCGTCAATCTCGATCCCCACGCCGCTCTCTTCACACAGATGGCCGGCGTCGCGGGCCAGTCCGTCGGTGATGTCGATGCAGGCCCGGATGCCCGCTCCAGCCAGGTTTCGCAATTGCGACGCTTCCTCGACGCGGGGCATGAAGTCCAAATGCTTCCCGCCGCGGCTGCCGCCCAGTTCGCCCGTCACCAGCAAAACGTCGCCTGCTCGGGCGCCCTGCCGCAGCCAGGCCGGTTGCCCGGCCGGCGCGGCGCCGATCAAGCTTACGCAGACCGTGAGGGTCCGCTCGCTCGAGGTGATGTCCCCACCCGCCAGCGCGAAACCCAGGCGTTCGGCGCAGGCCTTGACCCCGGCGTGCAACTCCAAAGCGAAGGTATCGTCCAGCCCGTTGCGCAAGTTGATGGCGACCAGTGCAGCCACCGGCCGGCAGCCGGCGGCGGCGATATCGCTGGCCGCTTTCGCAAGCGCTTTCCACCCGATTTGCCGGGGCGTTGCGGCTTCTGGACCGTCTAAGACGAAATGAGCGCCTTCGACGACCTGATCGATTTTGTAAGCCATCTCATGGCCGGCCGGCCAGGTCACGACGGCGCAGTCGCTGCCGGGGCCGACTTTGAGCCAGGGATGCCCGGTCGGGGCTTCGCGGATGCGCCGGATAAGGGCCAACTCACCCATGACCGACCATCGTAACCTCAAGCGCAGACGGGGCAAGGAGCCGGAAATGCCTACGGTTGCCGGGAACGGTGACAATCCCTACAATACCCCGATTATGCTTGCCGGGGCGAAAACGGTGTCTTCAAGGAGCGGTGCGATGCGGCGGTTTGCGGTTCTGGCGCTGTTGTGGTGCGGGCTGGCGGGCGCGGTGCAAGCGGGAACGATCCTGCCGCCGCAGCCGACGAACCCCAATCCGACGGGCGCCGGCGAAGAAGAGACGCCCATGGGCGAACTGCTGCGGCGCGGACAGAAGGGCGTCCCGATGCAGGTGGATGCCGAAAAGGCCGCGCGCTGCCAGATCTGCGGGAAGGCGCTGTACCTCCACAGTGACGCGGACTTTACCTGCGAACCGGTGGACAAGGAAGTTCAGCACATCGAATGGGTCACGGTGCCCAGTCCGCTGGCGGGGCGCCCGTTTGCCGCGGCCAAGCAAGGCAATGTGAATCACAAGGACGGCTTCGACCGGGATTTCTGCCGGCACAGCGTCGGTCGCGTGGCGGTCCATACGAGCATCTGGATGTGCCCGGAAAGCGGCTAC
Organism: Planctomycetota bacterium; assembly: GCA_015075375.1. Lineage (GTDB taxonomy): Bacteria > Planctomycetota > SZUA-567 > H5-PLA8 > H5-PLA8 > H5-PLA8. The sequence continues at coordinate 852,491 of JABTUM010000002.1, forward strand.
GCCGCGCCGGCGCAGTGGTTCGGGCGGGAGTTCGACGGCAGCCCGTTGAGCCCCGAAACGATCGCCTTCGTGCAGCAGGAACTGACCGGTTCGACGCGCAGGAAAATGACCGAGCTGATGGGCCTGACGCCCAAACCGGGCACCGAGGTTCCGGCGCGGATGCTGCAGTTCAACGATTTCCTTAAATCCACCGAGATTCCCGATTGGATCAAGTACGAGAACGCCCTCAAGATTCTGGAGCGCGGCGAAAAGAAGCTGCCGCACTACTTCCTGGGCAAGATTCATCTGGAAGCCGCGCACGCCAACCGGCGTTATCTATGCAGCGAACTGGGCGTGCCGGGGCTGAATCCGCAGAGTCTGATCACGCTGGGGCAGGCCATCCGGCGCATGAATATGTTCATTCTCGCCGAGGCGATGGAAGTCCGACGGCAGCGCCGCGAAGACTTGGTCGAGACCACCGAGCGCGATCCGGATATTCTCGCGCAGGCCGCCGCGCGCGTGATCGAAAAGGGCGAGCGCGTGGTGCAGGAAGCCGAGAAGCAGGGCCCGCCGGCCGCCGGGGACGTGGCGCGCTTCAACATCGCCGACATGTTCGTGCTGTACGTCCGGCACTCGGGCTTCCTGGCGCGGCAAGGCTATCTCTCAGCGGCCGCCAAGGCGCTGGGTGAAGCGCGCAAGGTGATCCCCTCCGGCTTCATCGGCGACGGTCCCGATGAGGTCAAACAACAGATGCTGCTCGAACTGGACCTGCTGCGCCGGATTGCCGACGACCGCGAAGCCGCACTGGCTCGCGAGCGCGTCCATTTGTACCGCGCCGCCGACTACCTGATGCAGGCGCTCTATTTCGGCAAGGACGAAGAGTCGCTCAAGGATCTGGGCCGCAACGCCTACCTGGTCGGCGAACTGCTCCGCCGCGACGGGCGCGAACCCGAATCGGCGTACGCGTGGTTGCTCGCCGCCCAGACCCTGCTGCAGGACGACAAAGTTTCCGGAACCTTGGAAAAGGTGAATCGAGCGGGGTTGATCACGTGGGCCGAGGAGGGTCTCAAGGAACTCGAGCCTCAGGCCCGCGGCAAGGCGCTGGAAGCGAACGTCGCGCGGGCGGTGGCCACCGTGGTAACTCGCGCCGGCGCGCGCTGGGACGATTCGAAACTGAAGCTCCCCGCCCTGCCCGCCGGAGCGCCCGATGCGCCGGCGCCGGGCGCCACGGCCACGACGGACCCCGTCGCACCCACGCCCGGCGTTGCTCAGCCGCCGGCCGTCGCGCCGGAAGGACAAAAGCGCTCGCGCACGGAGCTATACCACCGCTACTACGAAGCCTTCCGCGCCTTCGCGGCGAAAAACGGCAACGAGAATCCCAAGCAGCTTGCCGACCTCGTCGCCGGCGGCTTCATGAACGCCGACGAAGCCTGCCTGGATGCCGAAGGCCGCCTGCACTGCCCCGCCACTGGCGCCAAGTTGCTCTACATGCGCGGCACCAAGCTGGGCAGCGAGAAGATGCCGCTGCTGTACCCGCGCACCGACGATCCGGATCAGGCGAAGCTGTGGGGCGACGGGCGCATTGCGGAACAATAAATTTTAGGGAATGCCGATCAGTTTGAGCAACTGCTGGCAGAAGCCCAGATTCAGGATTTTGGCTCCGGCATAAACCAGGATCAGCCCCAGCAATCCGAAGCCGATCACGGTAATTACGAGGTTCTTAACGCTTCCGAACAGTCGGGCGAAGAAGCCTTGGGGACGCTCGCCCTTGTAACGCGCGTGGAAATGCGAGTAATTATCGCGGCACGCGCCGCCGCAGAATGTACTGCCTTCGTGCCGCACCACGCAATCTTCGCAGACGGGTTTATGGCAGGTGATGCAGCGCGCGGTGGCGGGGCGGTTGGTGTGGTTGATGCAAACGCTGCTAGCCATACTTGCAGGATACCCCAAACGGCAAGTTAGGCCAAGACGAAGGCCGAAGCGCCCGCGCTATTCCTGAAGCTCCACCTTTGAGCGAGCCGCCACGCCAACCGCCTCGCGCACCTGGCCGCTGGGGAAACGCACACGCACGTCCACGGCCGCCTCGGACCCGATCCCCACGTGAAGCTTTCCGTCTAGCACCACATCGTTGGTATGGAAGCGGTCCATGAAGCATTGCCGGTAATGGAGCAGGCCTTCGGGCTTGCCCAGCGTTCCCGCTTTATAGACCCATATCTTGCAGCCCACCTGTTGAATGGCCGTTACCTTGGGCCGGACCTGCACTTGGACGGCCGCGTTCGGCGTTCGGTTGCGCCGCAGCACCAATTGATTTCCCTGCGTGTGCACTACGTCGAGCGCGCGGTCGCCGTCGACGTCGCCAAAAGCCACGTGGACCCGTTGCAGAGGGAAGTCCGGAGCCCACTCTTCGAACCGGTCGCCACGATTCAGAAAAATGCCCGAGGTCATCGTATGGTTGCTTGTGAGAACCAGATCGCGGCGGCCGTCGTTGTCGAGATCCAGCAACTCGAAGCGCCCGTCGCCGTCGAAGGGCGCGCCGCCTTTGCGCTTGGATGCATCGAAGGCCCGGAACGGCGCCTTCGCGAAAGAGCCTTTTCCATCGTTCAAGTAGGCCTCGCCATTCGCCAAGTCCAGCAAGTCCAAGCGCCCATCCGCGTTCAGATCTTCCGGATAGAAATAGTGCCCCTTCCCAACCGGCAAACCGCGGGAGGCGGTGGTATCCTTCCAGCCGGCGGGGCCTTCCGCCCCCGGATCGCGTTCGAGCACCCAGGCGTATAGGCCCGAGCCGCGAAACGTAACGATCAGCTCGTTCCGGTCGTCACCGTTCAAATCGGAAGAGAAAGCCGCTTCGAACGCAGGCGCCATGGGGTGCGGAGAGCGCGTTTCGCCTTCCGGCCAGCCCAAGATGTCTTCGGCCTTCCACGCCAAGGTCCAACCGACCTTCTCGGGCATGGTGCCGTTCCAAGTGTCGGGCTTGGGATTCAAGGCGCCCATGCCCTGCCTGCGCATCCACATGGACTCGTATTTCCCCGAGCCGTCGGCATCCACAAAGAGTCCGAACCCGCAGGCGTTGGCTTTTGTCCATTTTCCCGAACCGTCGTTTACATAGAAGCCTTGCGTGGCCCACGAGGACATGGCATCCAGACGGTCCGTTCCGCTCACGTTCCACCACAGCGGCGAAAAGGCATGAAACTTCCAACGCGTGTCGTATTTCTCGCCGCAGAACTGAAAACGGCCCTTCCCGTTACCCCAGAAAAAAGCCGCTCCGCTTGATGTATGCCCATACCAGTGGATATCCGCGTGACCGTCGCCGTTTAGGTCCACCAGCGGTCCCAGGTACGGCGTTTCGAGCCGGCCCAGATTCGGATCGGCGTTGAGTTTGTGGTCGAGTCCGCTCAGTTCGGCGCCCACCGTCTCGAAGAGCGGGAGCGCATCGCCCGCCGAGAGTCTCCCCAAGCCGCAGGCAAGGACCACCAAGCACCATAGTGCGCGCATACAGGGCCTCCGTTTCTCTAAAGCGTGCCTTCGAGCCGTACAACTAAAATACTTTAGCCCATTCTTGATACACCGCCCCCTGGCACTCCAGGCCCCCATTTTGACCTTCCGCAAGGGAATGGGCTCCTGTTCTTTACAAGATGGGCGCGAGCGGCATAATACGTGGCCTCCAGACGAGCACCGGTTAGCTCGCGAGCCCAAGAGCAAGGACGTTCCATGGCCTTCAAGCCTCGCCGCCGCCGAAAAATCGGCAGCAAAAAGCGCCGTCAACGGCGCAACCGCCGCAAGAAGCGGTAAGCACCGCGCGCCGCGGGTCGCGCCCGCCCATCCGAAGGTTGGAAGCGTTCGCCGAAGCCTCGGCGCCGCGTCACGTGGCCCCCTGCCCAGGAGACCTCGGATGGCACGCGTGTCGAAACGCGAACGATCCCCCGCGCGTAGCGGCGTATTCAGCAAACCCGCCGATCCCCTGACCGAGGCGTTTACGCAATCGGTCAGCTTCGACCGGGAACTGGCGCGCCACGATCTCGCCGGGTCGCTGGCGCACGCCCGAATGCTGCTCAAGGTGGGCCTGCTGACCCGAGCCGAAGAGGCCGCGCTGCGCAAGGGGCTCGAAGCCATCCGCGCCGAAATCGAGGCCGGGCGCTTCGCCTGGAATCCCGCCTTCGAAGACGTGCACATGAACATCGAAAAGGCGCTCGCCGACCGTGCCGGCGCCGCCGCGGGGAAGCTCCATACCGCGCGCAGCCGCAACGACCAGATCGCGCTCGACGAACGCCTCTGGGTCCGCGAGCAGCTCGATGCGATCCGCGCCGAACTCCATGCGGTGCAGCGCTCGCTATTGGCGCTCGCCGAGACTTACGCCGGTGATCCGATGCCCGGCTACACGCACCTCCAGCGCGCGCAGCCCGTCACCTGCGGGCATTACCTGCTCGCCCATGTCGAAGCCTTGGAGCGCGACGCCGATCGCTGCGCCGAAGCGCGACACCGCGCCAACGTGCTGCCCTTGGGCGCCTGCGCCCTGGCCGGCACCAGTCTGCCCATCGACCGCGCGTACACGGCGAAGCTGCTGGGCTTCGAAGGCGTCACGCGCAACAGCATGGACACCAGCGCCGACCGCGATTACCTGCTCGATTTCGCCTACGCGATGTCCGTCTGCGCCATTCATCTCAGCCGCCTCGCCGAGGATTTCATCCTCTATGCGACCACCGAGTTCGGCTGGCTCAAGATCGACGACGCTTGGTGCACGGGCAGCAGCATCATGCCGCAGAAGCGAAACCCGGATCTCTTTGAGCTGATCCGCGGCAAGGCCGGACGCGCCGTCGGGGTGCTCAACCATTTGCTGATGCTTCTGAAAGGCACGCCGCTCACCTACAACCGCGACTTCCAGGAAGACAAGGAAGTTCTCTTCGACGCAACCCGGCATTTCCGCGCCAGCCTGCAGGTGCTGGCCCGGATGCTCGAAAACGTGAGCTTCGACCGTGCCAAAATGGAAGCGGCGTGCGTCGGGGGCTACATGGACGCCACGGTGCTGGCGGAATTCCTCGTGCGCAAAGGCCTGCCGTTCCGGCAGGCGCACCACGCCGCAGGGCAACTGGTCAAGGTGGCGGCCGCACAGGGCAAAACGCTGAGCGAACTATCGGTGCGGGAGATGCAGGCGGTGCATCCGTTGTTGGACGCTTCCGTAAAGCCGGTGCTGGGCCCGCGCGGCGCGGTGAACAGCTACGTTTCGCAGGGCTCGCCCAATCCCAAGCTGGTGCGTAAGGAAGTCGCGGCTTGGAAGAAGCGCCTGGCTCGAGGGCGTTAACCGCCCAGCCGAGGCCCTCCTAGGCGTTCCTGGCGTCCGGGCGGCTAAAGGGTTTCAAGCGCTCTTCACCGGCGGCGCGGCCTCGCGCACCGCGGCGGCCATCTCGCGCAGCAGGGTCTCGGTCTCCTCGAAACCGATGCAGCCGTCCGTGATCGAGACGCCGTAGGCCAGTTTCGCGCCTTCCTTCCAAGTCTGCTTGCCGGGCTTCAGGTTGCTCTCGAGAGAGATGCCCATCAGCCGTCCTTCGCCGGCACGGTACTGCGCGCAGACATCGCGCCAGGCGATGGCCTGCTTCGCCGGATCCTTGGAGCTGTTCCCGTGCGAACAGTCCACCAGCACCGGCCGGGCGACGCCGCCTTCGGCCGCCAGCGTCGCGGCGCGCTTCACGTCTTCCGTGCCGTAGTTCGTCCGCCCTTCCCCGCCCCGCAGCACCACGTGGCAGTCGGGATTGCCCGTCGTCTTTACGATGGCCGTGACGCCGACGTTGTTGATGCCCAGAAAACTGTGCGCTTGCCGGGCCGATACCAGCGCGTTCACCGCCGCCTGGAGCGTCCCGTCGATCCCGTTCTTGAAGCCCACGGGCATCGAAAGCCCGCTGGCCATCTGCCGGTGCGTCTGGCTCTCGGTCGTGCGCGCCCCAATCGCCGCCCAACTTACAAGGTCTGCGATGTACTGCGGCGTGATCGGCTCCAGGAATTCCGTCGCGCAGGCCATGCCCAGCGCGTTGATCTTGACCAACAACCCCCGCGCCACCTCCAGGCCGATGGCGATATCGCAGGAACCGTCCAGATGCGGATCGTTGATCAGTCCCTTCCAGCCTACCGTGGTGCGCGGCTTCTCGAAATACGTCCGCATCAGCACCACCACTTCGCCCCGAATCTCGTGGGCCACCTGCTTGAGGCGCGTGGCGTAGTCGATCGCGGCCTCCGGGTCGTGGATCGAGCACGGGCCCACGATGGCCGCCAGCCGCCGCGTATCCCGGCCGTGGATGATGTCGCGCAACTCACGCCGCGTGGTGCGCACCGTCTCCGCCGCCTGCTCGTTGAGCGGAAACTTGGACTTCACTTGAGCCGGGGACTCCAGCGGACGCATCTCCGCGATACGTACGTTTTCCAGCCGTTCGCCTTGCATCTGCACACTCCCAGGTTGATCCCGCCGCGGCCGCCTAGCTTTCCCATCCCGCGGGCACAAAAAAAGCCCTGAGGATCGCTCAGGGCTTTGGGGTTCTGTTCTCGTTCCGGCTTCTACGCAGCACCCCTCCGCCCTGGCTGTCGCCAGCCAAAGTAGGAATACCCAAAATAGAAGCCCGTCCGCACGTTCACGCTAAAGCCCTCACAGGAGGATACTTACCACCGGCCGGGCGGTCTGTCAATCCCCCGCCCTCGGTGCACAAAAAAACCGGCCCGAAGGCCGGTTCTTTAGGAAGTTGCCTGCAAGCCGGGAGCGACTATTCGCCCTTCAGCTTCTTCAGTTCCTGCTCGATCTTGCGCTTCTTGATCGGGTTCTTCTCGTTCGCCAAGGCCGCTTCCAACTCCTTGATCTTCTCGGCGTTGGCGCCGGCGCTGGCTTCCTTGATCTTCTTCTCCAGATCCTCGATGTCCTTCTGGATCTTGCGCTTCTTGATCGGGTTCTTTTCCTTCTCCAGGTCGGCCTTCAACGCTTCCAGCTTCGCTTCCAGTTCGGCCGTACCGCCGCCCGCGGCCTTCATCTCCAGCGGCTCGCCCGGGGGCTCGTTGGCGACGGAGAAGAACTGGCCGTCGAGCATGTACATCGCCTCCATTTCCTTCTTGTTGAAGGGCCGCGAACCGACGCGGTTGAAGACGCTGAGCTGATTGCCGCTCTCGTCCACCGCACGGTCGCGCTGGAGGCCTTCGCTGATGTTCAGCGCCACGCCCGGCAGGTCCTTCTTGGCGATGAGGAACGGCTTCGGTTCCGGCGACCAGCCTTCGAAGTTGGGTACCGTTTCGGGCGAGGTGAGCTGCACCACCGCCAGCCCGCGCTTACCGTTGGCCAGGTAGGCGAAGGAAGAGGTGTTGGTCATGCCCAGCTTCACGTCGCGGACGTCGTTCAGCCAGCCGTCGCCCGTGAACTTGGTGAAGAGCTTCGGCGCTTCGGCGTGTTCGATGTCCACGATCGCCAGACCTTCCGCGCCCGCCGCCACGTAGGCGTACGTGCGCGCCAAGTACAGGCTGTGCGCGTTCTGGAACGGCACCGTCGCGCCTTCGACCAGCCGAGGTTTGTCGGGGTGCGTGATGTCGATCACCTTCAGGCCGTCGGCGTCCAGCACGAAGGCGTAGCGGAACTGGATGCGTACCGCGCGCGGCTTGTTCAGCGGCACCACGCTCAGCACCTTCAGTTCGTCCGGATTCGGCGCGCGCGCCTCCTCCACGACCTTCTTGATCTCCAGCTTCTTCTTGCCGTCCGGATTCATCTTCAGCGCCGCTTCCACCAGCTCGGTGCCGATCTTGCTGATGTCCACGCAGACCAGGCCCGCATCGCTGCAGACCCACAAATTGGTCCCGGCCACGATCCCGTGCGTGGAGCCCGTGAGCACCCCGTTGGGATTGAAGGTCAGATGGCGTTCGAGGAAGTTGTTCGTCGGATCGCCGTCCAGCAGCGTCGCGGCGTTGATCGTGAAGAGCCCTTCCTCGCGGTCCAGACAGTACAGGAACGCGTAGATCGGATGGATGCCCTGCTCCTGGTTCAACGGATCGCGGGGCATGAACGGAACCTGCCGCGTCGGGTCGACGCCCAGGACCGTCGGGCTGATCACCTGCGTGCAGTCCTTCGACTTCACGTACATGCGCTGGCCCAGCGGGCTGACCGGCGCGGTGCTGATGCGCTGGCTGAAGCCCTTGTTGTCGATGTTCGCGACGTCGTAGATCGTCACGCCGCCGCCCCCGCGCGCCGCGTACAGATATTCGCCGCGGAGCTGGAGCTGCTTCACCGTGCCGTACTTGCCGTACTCGTGTTCCAGCGACATGTCGCGCTCCAAGTGCTCGGCGTAGCGCTCGCGGAACGCGTCGCGGTGCAGCGTGCTGCCAATCACCGCTTGCGGCTCATCCTGTTCCGTCACCACCACCGCATGCGTGCCGCCGTCGTCACAGGCCACATAGACGTAGCGGTACATGAAGTTGGTCGTGTTCGTGCCCAGCATCAGGACCTGCGACATCCAGGCGTTGTTGTCGCCGGCCTTGCTGACGTGGCAGTCGACGCACATCTTGGTTTCGCCGGCCCCGCGCACCGCGTGCGGATAGTGCGGGCTGAACGCCTGGCCGCTGAAGCCTTCGGCGCTGACCGTCTGCTGCTGGCTGTAGATCCACTCGCGCTGAGCGTTCTGCGAACCGACGATCACGGCGCAGGCCGAGCGGACCGGGGCGACCTTGTTGCCCTTGACCGTGCCGTCCAGACCCAGCATGAAGACGTCGCCGCGCAGCGTCTGCCAGTTGTACTGCGTCCAGTTGCGGCTGTGCGCGCCTTCGTAGTGGATGTTGTCGCGGTTCTGGTTCGCGCGCATCGGCAAGTGACAGCCGAAGCACGAAGCCATCCACGACGTATGGCAGGTGTAACAGTCCATCTTCTCGGTCTTGTGCGCCAGGACGCTGGGGTCTTCCGGCACGTCGCCCCAAGTTTTGTTGTCCTTGCGCATCGTCTTGGCCAAGCGCGCCTTTTCGTTGTAGTGCGGATTGCCCGGGGTGATCGTGTCGATCACCTGCGGCACTTCCCACTTCACGTTGGCGTCGACGGCCGACTGCTGCATCAACTTCCCGCCCAGCACGCGGAAGCGCTTGCCGAATGGCGTATTGCTCGCCGCCAAGTCCGTGCCGCCTTCCGGCGCCGCGTTGCCCGTCGTCTTCAGCGTCGCGCGCTTGTAGATCGTTCCGTGGCAGTCCGCGCAGGTGATTTCCGTCGCGTTGCGGACCTCGGTGTACAATAAGCCGTTGCCGTGGTTGTCGATGTTGAAGTGACAGTCGATGCAGTGCATCCCCTTCTCGAGGTGGATGTCCTGCATGTGCACGGCCGAGCCCGCGAGCGGCTCACCCTTTTCGCCCTTCTTGAATTTATTGGGCGCATCGTGCGCAACCTGCTTGCCGTCCTTGTCCAACAGGTTGCCCTTGCGGTCCATCTTATAAACGTTTTTATAGAGCCAGCCGTGGCCGTGGTAGTCGGCGAACTGGATCTGCTTGAACTGGTCGTTGCGTTCCCAGACCGACTCCATCCACTCCACATCGCCCCAGCGCCCGCGCAGCGCCGCCGCTTCCGGATTGCGGTACTTGATCTTCAGCTCTTCGCGCTCCGACATGTTCGGCAGGTGGCTGTCGAGGTACGTCTTGCTGCCTTCGGTCTCGTTGTCGTACCAGGTGTTGCCGTAGTAAGTGACCGTCACCGTCGTGCCGGGGTGCATATGGCAGACAACGCACTGGCTGGACGGGATCGAGCGCGTGAAGACGTGTTTGATCGGGTGCCCGCTCGACTTGCCCTTCTCGACCACTTCGCCCTTATCGTTTTCCTTGCCCGCGACGTGGGCCAGCGTGGCGTCCTTGCTGAAGGAATGCCCGCTCTTGCCGTATTTCGCGTACGGACCGCTGTGCGACGGATCGCGGTCGTTGGCGTAGATGACGTGGCAGGAACTGCAGCCCGAGCTGCGGTAGTCGCCGGCCTGATCGTTGGTGCCCGGGTGCCAGAGAATCGGGTCGAGCAGGCGCGTCTTCTGCAGGCCCAGGAAGACCGGGTCGGTGCTCAGCAAGGTGCCGAAACCGCGGATCGAGAGCTTCAATTCCGGCTTGCCGCTCTCGTCGATTTCCACCTTGCCGGGCGTGATCTGCCCGATGGGCTGCGCCGTCTCGAGCAGCACGCGGCCGCCGCGCTCGAAGGCGCGCAGCACGTTGCCCGATTGGGTGATGTTGTAGCGCGGCAGCGGGTCCAGGTACGGCAGGATGCCGCGGTTCTTGATGTCGTCGTTCGTCGGGCGGAAGACTTCCCACTTGCCCGAGTCTTTGTTCTGCTTGAGCGACTGGATCCGCGCGGGCTTGCCGTCCCACATGTACGCTTCGCCGTAGCGGCCGTACTTCTGGTTGCTCGCGCCGTTGTTGTACAGCGCGGCGTTCCAGAGCATGCCGCCGTGCGCCATCATGCTGGTGCTAACGCGTTCGAAGTAGCCCGGATGGCAGCCGCCGCAGGTGAACTTCGCCACGCGCAGGTCGCCGGGGTTGATGAAGCGGATGAATTCAGGGTCTTCCTTCATCCAGACCGCGCCGGTCCGCTTCGGCCAGGCGCTGGGGTGCTGCCCGCCGTGCGCGCCATGCGAACCGTGGGAACCGTGTGCCGCCGGCGTATCGCCGTGCGCCGCACCGTGAGCTTCTTCGGTCTTGGCGTGTTCGCCATGTGCATCGCCGGTTTTGGCGGCATGATCGGCCGGAGCCGCGTGCGCGGCCGGTTCGGCGTGAGCGCTGCCGTGGTCGTCGTGCTTCGGACCGACCAGCCCATGGTGGCCGATGTGGTACCACGGACCGCGGGCCTGTACGTGGGCTTCTTCCTTTGTCGTTGCCTGCCCGTTGCCGCCGTGGCAGTCGGCGCAGCCGATCTTGACCGCCTCGGACGCGTGCATGCTCGGGTTTTCGATCCCGACGTGGCAACTCATACAGCCGGCGGACTTCTTGAGCACGTCTTCGTCGGATTGCGTCGTGGGAACGGACGTCATCCGGGGTTCGGGCGGGAAGTCCGAGCCTTTATCGTAGTACAAGTCGGCCGGGTGGTCACAACCCGTGCCCAAGGCCAACGCCGCCAGAAGCAGCGAGCCGCCCAACCAGGAAAGTTTGCGCATCCGTCCCATGAGTCTCGTTCCGTGTTTCGTAGCGAGGGCCTAAGTCGAAAATCCGGCTAGTACTTGACGATGACGTTCATGAACCCCGAAAGCTGAACGCCGCTGGTGTCGTAAATCTTCTTGTACCCATCGAAAGGCTGCAGCGCCGCGACGCCGCCGGTCAGGATGATCTGCTGGTTCAGCAGCGGGCGGTAGATCAAGCCCAAGCTGTAATCCAAGCCGATCTCCTTGCTGATTGCTTCCTGCCCCAGCAGGAATTCCAGCGAGGTGGTGTCCGCGAACTTCAGGTAGTTAATGTTCGCCACCGCGCGCAAGCTGGGCGTCAGTTCGGCGTCGTACCCGATGTTGAACAGGTGAACACCGGGGTTGACGAAGTTGGCCTGACCTTCCTCTTTTCCCGCGCTCAGGTTTGGAATCAGCGAGTTGCGGCTCTTCAGGAGCGTGAAGGTATTGCCCGCGCCGAAGCCTTGACGCACCCAGTAGCTGAATTGCCCGCCCGCGAACTCGGGATTCTCGAAGATCGAATCGAAACCTTCGGCCTTGTCGTCTTCCGGATCTTCATCACCACTCGAATAGAAGTAGCTCGTGCGGAAGCGCATCCAGTCCCAGTCGTAGGACAGCTCGGCCGCGAACATATGCGCCAGGATGTCCGTCTGCTGGCCGGCGATCGGATTCAGCGTGTCTTCGCCGTAGGCAAGGTAGTACTGGTGCGAAAGATTGAAGCGGCCGATGTGCCCGTTGCCGCCGAAGCCTACGTAGCCCACCTTGTTCGAATGCGGCTGTCCGCTGCCGATCGGCGTCGGGCGAACCGGAACCCCGTTCTGGTTGAATTCCACGCTTGCTTCTTCGACGCTCAGGCCCACCTGCCCGATGATGTTGTAGCCCTTCACAAACGTGTCCTGCCGAATCAGGTTCGCCAGGAACACATGCTCGTCTTTCATCTGGAAGAGCGTGTTGAGCCCCGAGTTCGTGTCCTTATTCAGCATTTCCCAGTAGGTGAAGTTGTACTGGAGGCGATTGTTCTCGTACGTGCCGAAGAGGCGCGCGCCGAGCTGGTTGTCGGCGAAGAGGAAGCCGCGGAAGTCGTGGTTGTAGAACTGAATGCCTGCGCGGCCCGCGATGAAGTCGTAATTCGGGCTGATGTCCACGAAATGGTATTCGCCGAACAGTTCCTGGAACGCGATCTGGTGGTCCAGGCGGTCGCGGCCTTCGCGGCTGTCGATGTTCACCGCCAGCCGTTCGTCGGTGTTGATGTAGTTGATGTTGAAGACCGGCGTCACACGGGCTTCCCAAGCGCGCGGCTTGAAGGCCGTTTCGCCGCCGAAGAACTCGACCGAAAGGAAGAAGTTCTGCTGGACGAAGGTGGCTTCCGGCGAACCGAAGAAGTCGAAACTGCCCGGGCGGAATGGCGTATTGCCCGAGGGAGTCGGGATCTCCCGGAATTCGGCCGTCGTGTCCGAGCCGGCGTTGATGACCAGGAACTTATCCTGGCCCAGGATCGGGTAATCGCCCTTCAGTACGTTCTGGCGGTAAGGATTATGCCAGGCGTTGTTGGTGACGTGCCGGGGGCTGTGAGGGAAGCCGATACCCCAGCGGTTGCCCACCGGCAGCAGCGGCTCCTGATCGATCGCCCAGCGCGGAACTTTATTCTTTTTCCATGCCGCGCGGCCCAATTCTCCGCCTAAGCGTCCGTTGGTCGGTTCGTCCTTCTTCTCGGCGTCGTGGTAGAGGTCCACGAGTTCCGGCTCATCCGGATCCTCGCGCTTGGCCTCTGGCTTAGGTTGCTCGCCCTCGGCGGCCGCAGCCGTCTCGGCGGGCTTGGCTTCAGCCGCGGGAGCCGCCGTGCCTTCGGCGGGCTTCGCTTCGGCCGCAGGAGTCGCGGGGGCCGCGGTCCCTTCGGCGGGCTTGGGCGCCTGCCCTTCCGCGGGCTTTTCGCCTTCGCGGAAGCGCTTGTAGCGCTCTTCTTCCGTTTCGGGCTTCGCTTCGGCTTCGCCGGCGCAGCACCGCTGAGAGCCCAAGCCGGCGACCGTCGCAAGCAGCAGCACCCAGGAGGATAGAATGAGTCCGAGTGGGATTTTCACACGTGCAAGGTACATGAGTGTACGAACCGCCCCCCAAGGCTAGTTGGTCCAGCCAGAAGGCCATATTTCAGGCGCGAAGGTTCACAGTCTGGTAACGAGGCATTCGTTTACCATAGTTCAAGCACGAGGGCAACGGAAAATAGCGTTTTTGGGTTGCCTGCACATGCGCTTGTGCTATGGTCCCGTCATCAACTTTGAAGCTGTTTGCGCGGGGCCATTCCCACTGCGGGATACAAGGAGTTTTACCATGTCCTTCAAGCCGGGACGCGCTACCTCTTATAAGCGCGTGGGGTTCCCATTTGCCGTTTGGGCCGCATTAGGGATCGCCACCTCTGTTTTCGCTCAGACCCCTCCCCTGACTGTTGTAAATGATATCGCCAACGGTGGATTGGCGCCTCAGCCCGACCCGGCGCTCCTTGCTACCGATGTCGATTTGATCCTCGCGCGCGCCGTGGCGCTGTTGACGAACCCCCGCATTGCTGAGGCCGGCATCATTGCGGTCACGGACCGCGAAGGCCACGTGCTGGGCGTATTGCGCATGACGCCCAGCGGCACGGACATCCGAATCAGCGAGCAGGCGATTCAAAAGGCTCGCACCGCCGGCTTTTTCCAGTCGGATTTCGGCGCGTTCACGACCTTGACGGCCGGATTCATCGTCCAAGAACATTTTCCACCCGGCTTTGGGAACCTCGAAGGCGGTCCGCTCTACGGCGTGCCGTTCTCGTCATTCCCCAAGGGAGCTGCCCTGAACTCTTATACGGGTGGCTTCGACGGACAGCTTCAGGTCCCACGTTTCATCGTCTTCGTCAACAACGTCAATACGGGCGGTTCCGATCCGGACGGCATTAACCCGGAACGCCCGGCCGACGACAGCCAGTCGCTGGTCATTACGCCGGTGACGGACGATCTGGGCGGCGTGCCGCTCTTCAAACTGGGCGGGCTGCCTAAGGGCCGCTTGGGCGCCATCAAGCCGCATCGCCGCGGCGTGGGCGGCGTGGGCGTCGAGATCGACGGCTTTGGGACCTTGGCCGACTACGGCACCGACCTTTCCCCCGGCATCATCGATGAAGGTGTCAACCGTCTCGCTCCGGGCGGATCACGTCGTGCACTGGAAGAGGCGACCGCCTTCTTTGCGCAGGTTCCGTTCAAGCCGCCCGGTGGGGTGCAGGCTACGCGTGTGCTGGTCAACGGTTTCCGCTTCCCGTACGCCTTCCGCGCGGGCGCCGGCGTACGTGTGCGGCAGGCCGATATCGACGCGGTGCTTTTGGCCGGCGTGGGGACCTTCGGCACGCTGGAAGATTACCTCGATACGGACGGCGGCGAACGCGATCCCAACGGCACGCAGGTACCGGTCGGCGCGATTACCGAAGTCGTGGGCGGCGGCGGCGCCACCCGCGATACGCCGGAACAAGAATTCCCGCGCCAAGGTTGGGTGCCGCGCTACCTGCCGGTGGACAGCACCTTCCCCGCCACGGCGGACGGCGGCCTGACGACCGCGGACGTGAACCTGATCGTGGGTCAGGCGGCGGCGGTGGCCGAACGCACCCGCGCCGCGATTCGCCGCCCCATCGGCCAGCCGATGCGTATTTTCATCTCGGTCGTGGACCTCGCCGGCAACGTCTTGGGCGGCTTCCGCACTAACGATGCGACGGTCTTCTCCTTCGATGTCTCGATCCAGAAGGGCCGCACGGCCGCCTTCTTCAGCACCGATCAGGTCGGCTTCTCGGCGCGCGCCATCGGCTTCATGAGCCAAGTCATGTTCCCGCCGGGCTTGGGTCGAAATCCCACCGGTCCGCTTAGCGGCCTGTTGGGACCGGGTGGCGGCATCGATCCCGCCACGCTGGATGCCGACGGCGTTACGGGCGACCTGACCCAAGGCAGCGGATTGCTCAAGGAAATCAGCCACCTGCTCAATGACGAAGCCGTAGGTTTTGCGCCTGCCGACCTCGATGATGCCGTTCAGATCCTCTCTCGGCGCATGGTTCATATCCGCGACGGCCGCCTTAGCCCGCTCCAGTTGTGCATGACGGTCGCTTTGACGCTCGATGCGCGCGGCGTGGGTGCGGTGGCCACGACGGTGCCGAACGGGATCACCATCTTCCCGGGCGGCGTGCCGCTGTATAAGGTGAATCCCAATACCGGTCAGACCGTGCTGGTCGGCGGCCTGGGCATCTCCGGCGACGGCGTGGACCAGGACGACGCGGCGGCCTTTGGCGGTTCGTTGGGCTTCCGCCCGGGTCCGGGGGTTCTTTGTGACGAAGCGAGCCCGCCTGCGATTCAGGCCGCTTTGCTGAACGCCGTGACCAAACTGCGCAACGAGTTCCCCAACCTGGGCCAGGGCGACGGGGTTCTGGACGTGCTCGAAGCGCGCATCCTCTCCGGAAACATCCTGCAGGGGTTGCGCTTGCCTTACATCAAGCTGCCCAGGAGTCCCGGGCGCTAAGTCCACCCCATTCCTGCACCTGCCTTTCCAGACGGCAGCGTGGTCCGCAAGGCCCGCTGCCGTCTGGCATTTCCTGTGCTTTGGTAAGGGTTTGGAGTACCATACTGCCGCCTGAGGATGCACCGGAATTCGGCATGTTGCTTGGGGATTCATTGATGGCCGCGGCCACCTCGGCGCGTCTTTTGGGGACAGTCTTACGCGAGAGCTGCTGAGCAGCTCGAATTGGGAACCGGCATGCTCCGCTCGATCTTCCGTTTCTGTGGCTCGCTCAAGCTGGCCATTATCCTGCTCATCGTGCTTGCGGCCGCCTGTGCCTACGGCACGATCGTCGAAAGCAACTTCAATACCGAGGTGGCCCGCGCGTACGTGTACAACGCGATGTGGTTCAACGTCTGGCTGGCGGTCCTGATCGTAAACCTGTTCTGCGCCGCGATGGTCCGCTATCCCTGGAAGCCGCACCTGACGGGCTTCGTGATCACCCATGCCGGCATCATCTTGCTCCTAATCGGCGGGATCATCGACCGTCTTTGGGGCATCGAAGGCTTCGTGCCGCTCACCATCGGCGAAGCGCCCACCAGCATCATGGAACTGCATGAGGAAGAAACCACGCTTTGGGTGGACGGGAAAGAGATCACGCGCACCCCGTTCAAGGTGGACCTGCTGAAGCAGAAGAAAGAAAAGAAGTTCAGCATGGAGACGGGAATCGAGGGCCTGGCGGTCGATTTCATCGACCTGGAGCCGGTGGCGGCGACGATCACGGGCCTGGAACCGGTCGAAGACGATTCGGGCATGCCGGCGCTGCTCTGGACGCTGGACGCGCCGCAAATGGGCGGGGCGCACGACCAGGTCCTGTTCCTCAATCAGCAGGAAAATCTGGGTCCGGCCACGGTGAGCTTCATCAAGGGCCTCCCGCCCGAGCCGAACGCCTCCGCAACCACCCCCGAAGGGACGCCCGGCGAGGGCAAGATGGTTCCGCGCCGCGAGCGGCATTATCAGTTCTCCAAGGATGCGCTTAAGGATCAGGTGCCGGCGATCGTGGTGGCGGGCGAGGCGACCGGGGCGAAGTCGGAAGTCTCGGTCAGCGAGGACGGCCAGATCGTGATTTTGCGCGTCACGCTGGAAGGCAAGTCGGCCGATTTCGGCGTCCGCGGCAAGATCGGCCAGGATCAGCCGTTCGAAGGGCTGCCGGACTGGAAGGTGATCGTCCGGGGCTACTTCCCCAACTTCCGCATGCAGGGCAATCAGCCGGCGACGCTGAACGAGAAGCCCGAAAATCCGGCCGTCGCGTTCGAACTGGTCGGTCCGCTGGTCAAGGACGAAGGCCCCAAGCCGCAGGCGAATCCGCACGGCCAGCCGGCCGGTCCGCACGGCAAACCGGCGGGCGAATTCGGCGATCCGAACCTCAACCAGTTGACCTTCTTCCTGGGCGAGGACGGCAAGCTGCGCTATTTCATGAAGTCGCGCCAGAAGGGCGAACAGCGCGGCGACGTGGTCATGGGCGAAGCGTTCGAAGGGTTCATTCCGGGCTCGAAGATCTCGGTCAAGGAGTTCAACCCCAAGGCGCGCCCCAAATTCGCCTGGGCTCCCGTGGGCGATACGACCCCGATGGCCGCCAAGCGCCATGCCTACGGCTTGCACGCGCACGTCACGTACAACGGCGAGACGCAGACCCTGTGGGTGGGCAAGAGCGGCGATCCGTTGAAGCCGGTGCGCCAGGCGCTCACGTTTGGCGATAAGACCGTCGAACTGGCCTTCGCCGCGCGCACGATGGAACTGCCTTTCGGGCTTGAACTGGTTCAGACGGCCGCGCCGCACCAGGAAGGCCTGGAAGGCTCCAACGCCTTTGCGGCCTTCGAGAGCACGCTGCGCTTCGACGGCGACCATCAGGCCAAAATCTACATGAACCACCCCACCACCTACCCCGTCACCGCGGCGGGGCCTTGGCTGGGGACGACGTACAAGTTCTCTCAGGCCAGCCACGGCATGCTCTTGACACCCCCCCGCCCCGATTGGTCGGGGATTCAGATATTGCGCGATCCGGGCTGGGCGCCCAAGTGGGTGGGCTGTCTGATGATCTGCTTCGGCATCTTCACGATGTTCTACTTGAAGCCGTACTTTAAGAGCGGGCCGGTGAAGCGGACGGCGAAAGCCGCGCAGTCTCCGGCCGCCGCGGCCGCCAGCGCCGGAAAACTTGCGGCGGTCGCGCAGGAACAAGTCGGCAAGGAAGCTTGAAATGATGACGAATGTGAAGCAAGTGTGGAGCCTGTGGGCGGCGGCGTTGCTGCTGGCCTTCAGCGCGGGCATGGCTTGGGCCGGCGAGGACCCGCACGGCGGCACGATCGATCCGCACGGGAAACTGGCCGATCCGCATGCCGGGCACAACCACGGGTCCGATCCGCACGGCGCGCCGGCCGCCAACGAGGAACCCGAAGAGAAGCTCCCGCCGGCGGTGCTGGAAGGCGAACTGGATTTCCGCGCCATCGAGAGCTTGGCGATTCAGGAAGGCGGCCGCAAGAAGCCGCTGCATACGTACGCCGTCGAAAGCCTGGAGCAGATCTGCGGGCGCTCCATCGCGCTGATCAACAGCGCGCCGACCTTCAAAGACCCCTCCACCGGCGCTCCGCGCGAAGCCATCGACCTGTTCCTGGCCATGTGGCTCAATACGAGGCAGTGGTACAAAGAGCCCGTCGTGCTCGTTTCGCACCGTCCGCTGCGCGTCGAACTGGGACTCGATCCGGCCAAGAAGCATTTTTCCATCCAGCAGCTCATCGAGAATGAGGCGTTCAACAAGCTGTACGGGGAGGCCCTCGCCAAGCGCCACGCCGAGAAGGAAAAAGAGATGTCGGCGCTTGAGCAAGAAGCCGAACTGGTGGGCGCGCGGCTGGAATTGATGCGCAAGATCGTGACCGGGGAGGCCGTGCATATCGTCCCCCACCCCGCCGATCCGGACGGCACCTGGATCAGCCTGCGCGAGTTCCGTGCGATCGAGCAGAATCCGCCGCAGGCCACCGAGATCGTCGCGCAGCAGCGCTACAGCGGGAACGCCGAATTGGCTCAGAAGCTGGTGATGGATTACGCGAACAATTACAGCGAGGACCAGCTCTTCGCGCTCAACGATAAAGCCAAGCAATTCATGCTCGCCTACCGTGCGCGCGACAAGGAAGCCTTCTCCAAGACCGCCGCGGATCTGCGTACCTCGCTGGCCTCGATGAGCCCCGGCGTGTACCCCGACCAGACGGCGCTTTTACGCGAAATTCGCTTTAACGAAGCGCGCCCCTTCGGCAGCGCGTGGCGCTGGTACGTGATCGCCGCCATCGTCTGTTCCGTGGCCTTGAAGTTCGCCAACAGACCCTTCTACCTGGGTGCATGGGGCTGCTTCGTTCTGGGATTGGGTTACCACGTGTGGGGCTTCACCCAACGCTGCTTGATCGCGGGCCGTCCGCCGGTGACGAACATGTACGAATCGGTGATCTGGGTCGGCTTCGGATGCGTCGCGTTCGCGCTGGCCTTCGAAGCGATTTACCGGACCCGGTACTACCTCCTCGGCGGTGCGCTGGGCGGGTTCCTGTGCCTGATGCTGATGGATCTGGTGCCCTATTTCGCCGGGAATGCGCATCTGCCGGGCTTCGAGGCGAAGATCAACCCGCTCGTCCCGGTGCTGCGCGATAACTTCTGGCTCACCGTCCACGTGCTCACCATCACCGCCAGCTACGCCGCCTTTGCGCTGGCTTGGCTGATCGCCCACGTGACGCTGGGCTCGTACATCGTCAATCCCGGCGCTCAGATCCGCCACCGCCAGTTGCATGGCTTCGTCTACCGAGTCGTGCAAGTCGGCGTGTTGCTCCTGGCCACCGGAACCATCCTGGGCGGCGTCTGGGCGTACTATTCCTGGGGCCGATTCTGGGGCTGGGACCCCAAGGAGACCTGGGCCTTCATCGCGCTGCTGTGCTACCTGGTCTTCTTACACGGGCGCTTTACCGGCTGGTGGGGCAACTTCGGGCTCAGCGTCGGAGCGGTGGTCAGCTTCGTTTCGGTGGTGATGGCCTGGTACGGCGTGAATTTCGTCCTGGGCTCGGGCCTGCACAGCTACGGCGCCGGCGCCAACATGGGCCAGCAATACGTCTTCGGACTGGTCTGCTTGGACCTGCTTTTCGTCACCGTGGCGATCTGGCGCAACTACGCCTTCCGGCACGACTCCAACGCCGAAGAACCCGATGCCGACGCGGAAGAGAAGCTCACCGCCACCGACCCCATCGACGAAGAGCTGGAAGTCACCGCCAAAGCGTAAGGACCGGTTTCCGTTCGCCAGTTCGTAGTTTCCAAGTCACGCCAAGCGCGTCGCAAGCGGCTGCGCGCCACCCGTGTAGCCGTTGGCTGCCAACTGGAAGCAAGCTTTACTCAAGCGCTTGGCGAACCGCCTCTGGCCATATCGTCCCCACATCGCCTTCCAGCCGCAGGGTCACGCAGGCTTCGCCATCTTGGTCGGTCGGGCCTTGGTTGACGATGACGTAAGGCACACCGCGTCTGGCCGCGGCCAGCGGAATCCCGGCGGCCGGATGAACCGATAGCGTACTGCCCAGCGCCACGCACAGGTCGCAGCGCCGAGCCGCCTCGTACGCGTTCAAAAGGTCTTCTTCGCGCAGGGACTGCCCAAAGCTGACCGTCGCCGACTTGAGCCACCCGCCGCAGGCGCAGACGGGCGGCGTGCGCGTGCGCGCGAAGGCTTCGAAGTGCGCGGCCGGCGCGCTGCGCGCTTTGCAGGTCTGGCATTCGACTTCGGTAGCCGTGCCGTGGACTTCGACCAGCGCTTCCCGCGGCAACCCCGCCGCCTGATGCAAGCCGTCGATGTTCTGCGTGACGCAACGCTCGAGCTTGCCCGCCGCGTGCAGTTCGGCGACGGCCCGGTGCGCCGCATTGGGTCGCGCCTTCGAAAAGGCCTCGAAAGCGTGCAGCTTCTGGCCCCAGTACTCCACCCGGGCGGCGTGGTCGGTCATGAAGTCCTGATAGTAGACGGGCTGGAACGTCTTCCAGACGCCTTGCGGCCCGCGGAAATCCGGGATGCCGCTGCCGGTGGAGATGCCCGCGCCGGTAAAGACGAGGATCCTGCGCGCGGCGCGAAGCAGGTCGGCGAATCGACCGCTTTCCATAGGCCCTCGATTCTTGCGCCTACCGCTTGGGCTTCCGCCCCACCCGTTCGTTCCCGGCTTCGTGGCGGTCCCGATGCCCCTGGGCGCCCGGCCTGGGCCCATGAAAAAGCCCCGCTCGCAGGCGGGGCTTTTCCAAAAGGTTCGTCTACCGGCTTCGCTACTTGCCGGCTTCCTTCATGATCTTCTCGATGTCCGGCAGGCCGTGGCCGCAGCGGACACAGTACTTGTAGTCCTTCGGCCATTTCACGCCGCATTCCGGACAGAAGACGAACTTACCCCATTCTTCCTTGGTCAGCGGCGCGCGCTTGGACGGATCTTCCTGGGCGGGCGGCGGCGTCGATTCGACCTTGGGCGGCGTGGCCGCAGGAGCCTCGGTCTTGGCTTCGACCTTCGGGGCTTCGGTCTTCGCTTCGGGAGCCGCGGCCGGAGCTTCGGTCTTCGCTTCGACCTTGGGCTCTTCGGTCTTGGCCGCGGGCGGCGGTTCGGGCGTCTTGGCTTCGGCAACGGCCGGAGCGGAGGCCGCGCCGCCGCCGGGGCCGCCCGGAGGCAGCGGAATCGCCGTCCCGCCCTTGAAGGTGTCCACGAGCGTCTTCGCCACGGGGATAAACTTCTTCTTGTCGAAGTCCTCGCGCGTGGCGAGCACTTCGTAAAGCTTGTCCATCGTCGCCTGCCGCGCGTCGGCGTCGCCCTTGCCTTCCTTGTCCAGAACCATCGAGAGCGAGGTGAGGGACAAGACAAGCTGCTCTGCGGCGCGGAAGCCGACGTTGCCGCAAGCTTCGCCTTCGGCGGCGATGCCCGAACGCCACTTGGTCGTCACTTCTTCGCTGAAAGTG
Organism: Planctomycetota bacterium; assembly: GCA_015075375.1. GTDB lineage: Bacteria > Planctomycetota > SZUA-567 > H5-PLA8 > H5-PLA8 > H5-PLA8. The sequence goes on from JABTUM010000002.1 coordinate 874,094, forward strand.
AACTTGTCCACGGCATCGGCCAGCGCTTCCGCCGTTTTGGCCATTTCCTTCAGGGCCCCGGCGGCCTTGGCCGGATCGGTCCAGCCGTCGTGCGCCGCCTTGAGGTGTTTGTCCAGCTCGTCGAGCTTGGCCTTATCGACCAGCGCCGCGACGTGGCGCGTCATCAGCGCATGCGCGGCCAACTGGTAGTAGCTGTCCACGACCAGGTCTTCGCGCGCCTTTTGCTCCAAGCGCCCGGCAAGCTGATACGCCGATTCGCGCAGCGCGACCGTCTGGCCCATCGCCCACGCTTTGGTCCCCGACCACGGCGTCTTGTCGCGCCAGTGGATCCAGGCTTCGTCCGAACTGAAAACGTGCAACTCGAAGGGAAGCTCGGGGTGGCCGGCCTGAATCAGTTCGGAGCTGATCTGCAAGTGGCAGGAGATGCACTGGTTGGCGCGGAACTTCATGTTCTTCGTGTCGTACAGCCCCCATTCGTCGTAGAGCTTCTGGGCGCCTAATTCTTTGCGCAGCTTATCGGTCCAGCCCTTTTCGGTGTGCGCTTTGAGGTACTTGTCGGCCGGGCCGTGGCAGCTATCGCAGCTCACCCCGTCCTCGATGCTGTATCCCTTGGCCTGAATGTCCTCGGGCTTGAGCACGATGCGCTTAGAGCCGTTGGCCAGGTGCAAACCGGACAGCGCATGGCAGTCGATGCACTTCTCGCTCTTCGTCGGATCCGGAATGTTCAGCTTCTTGGCTAGGTCCTTGGAAACATCGTTGGAGAGCGAGGTATAGGCCTTGGCATGCTTATCGTTGTTCGACCAGACGTGATTTTCGTTGTGCCGGGTGGCGCCGCCCTCTTTGGGCGTCGCCGAACCGTGGCAGGCCGCCGCGCTGCACGCGCCCGCTCCGGTGTATTTGATCCCCTGCGGATCGGCCAGAACTTCGCTTTCCAAGCCGGTCCAATCGCTGAACGCCGCCAGCAGCGCCCCCAGCAGCACGACGGCGCCGATGGTAGCCCACTTTACCCGTGCACGAATCGCCATGGCCTCGGACGCTCCCTAAAAGTTCGCACTCGAACCGGCTGTGCGCCGGCCCCCTGAAGGGCTGGACGCCTCGGCCGGAGGCTTATTCAGTTCCGGCTACTGCTGCAACTGCGTTCCGCAGCGCGAGCAGAACTTCGTCTTGCCCGGCCAGCGCAGACTGCAATTGGGACAAAGGATCGAGTTGCCCGCCTGAACGCCCACGCCTTCGGTTTTGGCCGGCGCGGCGGCAGGAGTTTCGGTCTTGGCGGCTTCCGTTTTGGCAGCTTCGGTCTTGGCTGCGGGAGCCGTTTCCGTCTTGGCGGCTTCGGTCTTCGCCGCGGGCGCTTCTTCGGTCTTGGCCTCCGTCTTGGCAGCCGGTTCGGGCTCGCCGCCGCCTACGTCGCGCGAGACGATCTTGCCCGCTGGGACGCCGCCCATATCCGTCCCTTGTTCCAGTTCCAGAATGGTGCGCATGCCGATGAAATTCGAGAAGGACTTGTCGTGATACAGATGGCATTCCACGCAGCCCGACCGGGCGCCGCCCTGCGGCGAGTGGCACTTGAGGCACTTATCGCGGCTGGGGATCAGAATATCCGCCGTCGTGGTGCTTTGCGCCGCTTGCACGTGGCATTCGGTGCATTGGAGCACGCGATGGCTCTCGTGGTCGAAGAAGACGCTCTTGGGCGACTTGGCATGCGCCGGATTGCGCGGGAACCAGCTTCGCGGCACCTGCGGATCGACGTACAGAGGCAATTCGGTACCGGGAACCTTTCCGTTCACTTCATGGCAGTACGCGCACGTGCCGCCGTCCTTGAACATCGGCTCAAGAGTGGCCTTCACGTTTTCGTTGAGCCATTCTTCGACCGGGCGGTCGTCCGGCGACTCGACGAACTCGGGCTCCGTGGGCTTCTGTCCCGGGCGCGGCTTCTTGTACTTGGGATTCTTGACCTTCTTGGGCGGCAGCTTCCCGCCGGATTTGATCAGGTAGTCCTTGAAGGCCGCGCCGACCTTGGCCGCGACGAGGTCCGACTGCGCGTGCGGCAGCGGCACGTCGCCGATGTTCGCGATCGGCGCAAGCTGCAGCGGGTGGCACATCTGGCAGTGCATCTCGAAGTTCACCGGCGCCATGTAGGCGCGCTGCGTATCGGGCGCGTGGCAGTCGAAGCAGTCCAGCGTCGCGCCGGCCACTTTCTTAAAGCCCGCTTCCAGGCCCATGCGCTGCTTGATCTGGTCGTCCGACCACTTCACTTCCATATGCGCCTTGTGGTTGTACTTCAGCGGCGTCGTGTCCTTCTCCTTATCGGTGAACATGCGGAATTCGGGGTGGCCGTCTAGGGTCCCAAAGTCGGTTACCTTCGCGAAGAACTTCGCTCCGCCATCGGAGACTTGCAGGTTTTCGTGGCACTGCGTGCAATGGCGGTCGGCCGTTGCGGCGAGTTCGGCATGGCCCTTGTGCTCGACGTGGCAGCTCGCACAGGTGGCCGTCTGGACCTGCACGGGTTTGCCGCCGCGCATCACGGTCATCGTGTGCCCGCCGGGATGGACCATGTTGAGATGGTGGGCCGGACCGTCGTGGCAGCTCAGGCATTTCGCGTCGGTTACTTTACCCCAGCCGTTGGGGCCGCTTTCGTGGCATTCGATGCAGCGATGCCCGAAAATCGCGTGCTTGCTGCTCACCGGGCCGGGCAAGTACACGTTATCGCCGGTCTTGGTGTAGAGCAGCGCCGCCATGCCCAACCCCGCCGCCAGGAAGAGCAGCCAGTTGAGCGTTTTGTACATGCTGCGCCACGGATGCGGACGCGCGTGGTAGCTGCGGTCCACTCGTTGCGCGCGGGCCTTCTGCTGCGTCGTCAGCTTATCGGCGGTTACGTCTCGGGACATGCCTCACCTCGGGATTCATGGTCCTGCGCGCAAAGCTGCCACCGCTTAGTAGTAGAACGTCGCCTTCACGGCATGGAACGCCGAAAGCACCAGCAGCGCGTACGAGAGCGGCGCGTGCAGGAAGAGCCAGCAGTGAAGCCAGAAATGCAGGCGCTCCTGGAGTTTCAACTGGCGCCGTTCTTCGCAGATCGATTCCAGGTCGCGCAACGGCTCGTGCAGTGCTGCCGGCAGCAGCGTGCGCGTATGCTCGAAGAGCGCCATGCTGCTCTGCGGTATCGCCAGCTTCGTTTCTTCGGAGTACTCGCGGCCCAGGAACGGGCGGATCACTTCGAGGTAAAACGCCTTGAGCGGCCCGCTGCCTTCCACCGGTCCGCCCGACCCGCCGCCACGGGCATGCGCCACGCGGCCCTTCACGGCGCCTTGCGTGCGCACCGTTCCGGACATGCCGCCCGGCATTCGGTCCGCATCCTCGGGTTCCGCCGATTCCACGCCCAGCGGCCCGCAGAAGTTCCCCACCAGCCGGTCGGCTTCGCGCCGCAGCGTCTCGATCACCTGCGGAATCTGCTCGAACGTGCTCTCCGCGGGTAACCGGTCCAGCATCGTCCGCGGGACCAGATTCTGCATGACGATCCCGAAGATGCCGCTGACGAGGACGATCGTAAAGAGGACCATCAGCCAGAAGCTGACGCCGTTTCCGAACTTCATTCCGGCGTGGAAAAGGATCAGCGGATAGGCCAGCAGACCCAGCCAGATGTGCGCCCGCAGCCAGCCTTGCACGCGCCCCAGCCGCCAGATGCGGAAGTGCTTACGCACCCCCAGCAAGCCGCAGAAGATCATCATCGAGTACCCGATGATGCCGAAGGTCAGCCCCGACCAACTGCCGCCGGACGGGCCGTTACCCCCGCCGCGGTAAGCGGCTTGGCTGTAGAACGTGTAGTAAGCGGCGGCCACGACGAAAGCGACGACCGTGAACGTAATCCAACTGCGATGGCTCTTATCGATGAGCACCGGAAGCTCTCCCCTGACTAAGCTCCTGCTCGTGACCCCGGCACCGGCGGCTTAGCACCTCAGGCTGGCGTAGACTCCACTTCGAGCCGACACAAATCGCCCTGAGGCCCTCACTTCGGGCGGTGCAATAGGGCATGCGCATTGAGATGTTCAGACTCTAGCGGCCTCCTGGGGTTTGCGTCAAGAAAAACACCGATAAAGGCCGTCCATATAAAGACTTCAAGGTCCCTTATTAAGCTTCCGCCGCACCAGACCCACGAGATATAAAGACCCCGTCACCGCCACCAACCCGCTGCCATCACCCGCCAAGCGATCGGCTTCAGATAGGGCTTCTTCCACAGAAGCGTAGGCGGGAGCAGACCTTCCAGTAAGCTCCAGCCAAGTTGAGGCCAGTTCTTCGGGGCTTCGCGCGCGCGGGTTCTGGGATTGCGTAAGCACCAGTGCATCCGCGTGCCGCGCCACGGCCTTCAAGATCGCCACATGATCCTTATCTTTTGCGCATCCGAGGACCACGACCAAGCGCGAGCGGTCCGGACGCAGTTCGCGCAGCGCACCGAGTGCACGGTCCATGGAGGCTTCATTGTGCGCACCGTCCAAAAAGAGCAGCGGTTGCCCGGCTTCGCGCGGGACGAACTCCAGCCGCCCCGGCCAGCGCACCTCCGCGCTGCCTTGCTGGACCGCCGCCGCCGGAAGCGCGCCGGTGCGATGCTTGAGCCAGTAGCGCTGCGCCAAGCGGACCGCGACAGCCCAATTTTCGGCCTGGTAGGTCCCCGCCAAGCCTAGCCGCGCTTGGAAACGCCAGCCTTCGGCGGGCGATTGCAGCGTCGCTTCCGTCTGCCGCAGCGGCGCGGCATCGGGTTCGAACGGGCGCAGCCGTGCGCTTAATTCCAGATCCCGGCCCACGAATTCCAAGGGCGTCCCGCGCTCTTGAGCGGCGGATTGCAGCGCCGCGGCGGCCTCCAGAGCTTGCGGCGCGCTCGTCGCCGGCACCCCGGCTTTGAAGATCCCCGCCTTTTCCCGCGCGATGAGATCCAGCGTATCGCCCAGGAACGCCATGTGGTCGAAGCTGATCTGGGTAATTCCGCAGGCCACGGGCTGGACGATGCTCGTGGCATCCAGCCGCCCGCCCAAGCCCACTTCGATCACCGCCACATCCACGCGCTCCCGCGCGAAGTACAAAAACGCCAGATGCGTCATGATTTCGAAGTAGGTGGGCCGCCGCGAGCCGTCCTTGCGCGCGCGCATCTCCTCCAGGTGCGGCCGGCACCGTTCCAGCAGGTCGACGAAAGCGCTTTCATCGATCCAGCGGCCGTTGACGGTGATCCGTTCGCGCAGGTCGTCGAGGTGCGGCGACGAATAGAGTCCCACCTTAAGCCCCGCCGCGCGCAGGATCGATGCGGCGAAAGCGCAGCAGGAGCCTTTCCCTTTCGTGCCCGCCACGTGCAAGGTCGGGTAAGCCAGGTGCGGCTGCCCCAGCCGCGCGGCCAGTTCCTCGATGCGCTTCAAGGTGAACGCGCCGCGATCCTTGCGTACGGGCACGCTTCGTTCGTAGTTCACGAAGCTGTCCAGGTAGGCTTGGGCTTGGGTGTAGTTCATGGACGCGCAGTGTATTGAAAGAAGTAAGTTAGGCGAGGTGGTCTTTCGTGCGGCACGCGTGCGGTTGACGGCGCGTCCGGCTCCAGCGGACGCTCGCCGCTCCCCAGGGCCTACTCCACTCGCTGAATCAAGGTATGCCCCGCGCCGGGACGTAGCGGGCGGGGGTCGAACTGTTCGGCCGCCAGGAAGGCGCGGACTTCCTTATGGATGCGCACCAGGAGTTCCAGCAGCGAACCCAAATCCTCGATCTTGAGCATGTTGGGTCCGTCCGACTTGGCATGATCCGGGTCGGGGTGGACTTCCAGGAACAAGCCGTCGACGCCGGTGGCCACCGCCGCGCGCGCCAGCGGCGGAACGAACTGGCGGTCGCCGCCGCTGCGGTCGCCCAGCCCGCCGGGCAATTGGACCGAATGCGTGGCGTCGAAGACGACCGGATAGCCCAGCATCCGCATCGACGGGAGCGCGCGCATGTCGTTGACCAGGTAGTGATAGCCGAAGCAGCTCCCGCGTTCGGTCAGCATGATGTCTTCGTTATCGGTGGACTTGATCTTATCGACGACGTTGCGCATATCGCCGGGGGCCATGAACTGCCCCTTCTTCACGTTCACCGGTTTGCCGGTCTCGCCGGCCGCCACCAGCAGGTCGGTCTGGCGGCAGAGCATGGCGGGAATCTGGAGAATATCGACCACCTCGGCCACCGGTTCGGCCTGGTGCGGCTCGTGAATGTCGGTCAGCACCGGCACGCCAACCTCCTTGCGCACGGCCGCGAGCACTTCCAGCCCTTCCTTCTGGCCGCCGCCGCGGAAACTGGTCACCGACGAACGATTGGCCTTGTCGAAGGAAGCTTTAAAGACCAGCGAGATTCCAGTCTGCTTGGCGATTTCCTTAAGCCGGTGCGCCGTATCCAGACAGAGTTGGGCGCTCTCGATGACGCAGGGGCCGGCAATGAGGAAAAGTGGGTTGTCGCCGCCCAGCTTGGTGCTGCCGATCGCAATCTCGCGGGTATTCACGGCGCCTCCTCCATCGAGAGAATAACCAGATTAAGCGAGGCCGTAAACTCCGCCAGCCCACAACGCACCCGTGCGATAGGAATAGGGGATCGGCGCCGCCGGAGGCGGGACGTTAGGCGCCGACCTGCGCGAGCAGTTCGCGTACCCGCTCCACCAGTGCCGCGGGAGCAAAGGGCTTCTCGAGCAGATGCAATCCGGCTTTCAGTTCGCCGTGCTCCAGAATCCGCTCCTGCGTATAGCCGGAAATGAAGAGCACCTTGACGCCCGGATAGCGCAACCGTGCTTTTTCGGCCAGCTCCTGCCCGCCCATGCCGGGCATGACCACATCGGTGACAAGCAAATCGATGCGGCCGGGGTACGCGGCCATGGTATCCAATGCGGCCTGCCCGTGATGGGCCTCCAGCACCTCGAAATTCGCGCTGCGCAAGACTTCCGCAAGGAGTTCCCGGACATCCTGCTCGTCTTCCACCAGCAACAAGGTCGCCTTGTTCGAGGCGGGCTGCTTGGGCGCCGGGGTTGCGGGCAACAGCATGGCCGGAGTAGCGGTGGCTTTGGGGAGGTAGAGGGTAAAAGTCGTGCCGCGCCCCGGAGTGCTATCGACCTGAATCCCCCCGCCGCTCTGGGTCACGATGCCGTAGGCCGTCGAGAGTCCCAGACCGGTGCCTTTCCCCGGCGCCTTGGTGGTGAAGAACGGCTCGAAGATCCGGCGCTGCGTGATTTCGTCCATCCCGCAGCCCGTATCGCGAACGTGCAGCGTCACGAACGGACCGGGCACGATGCCGGGCCAGGTTCGCACCGCTTCGGCATCCAAAACCGTCTCGCCGGTGGAAAAGCTCAGCGTTCCGCCTTGCGGCATGGCGTCGCGTGCATTCACGGCCAGATTCATCAATACCTGCTGGATCTGGCTGGGGTCCACGCGCACGGTGGCCGGCACGCCGGGATCGGGCAGTTCCAGCTGGCAATTCTCGCCCAGCAGCTTGCGCAACATGGCTTCCATCTCGACGATGGCGGCGTTCAGGTTCAGCGTGCGCGGTTTCTGGACCTGCCGCCTGCTGAACTGGAGCAGTTGCTTGGTCAGGCTTGCGGCGCGCTGCCCCGTATCCTGGATCAGCCCCACCTGCTTCTGGACGTCCTCCGGAAGGTCGTTTCGCGTTCGGATCAGCGTCGTGTAACCCAGGATGACGGTGAGCAGATTATTGAAGTCGTGCGCCACGCCTCCGGCCAGGCGGCCCACGGCTTCCATTTTCTGCGATTGGCGCAGCTCTTCCTCGAGCTGCCGCTGCTCGGTCACGTCCCGGTTTACGGACACGAAACCGCTGATCTGGCCCGATGCCTCGCGCAAAGCGAGGCTTTGGCCTTCCACGAGAATCGGCGTTCCGTCACGCCTCTTTTGGAGCCACTCGAACCGCGCACTCCCCGCGGATGCCAGCTCGTTTCGAAAGCGCTGGAGTTCCTGCGCGGAAAGTTCGCTCCGCACTACCTCATGAATATCCTTCCCTAGAACTTCCTCCAACGTCCATCCGTACAGTTGTTCCGCGGCGCGATTCAGGGCCGATATGCGGAACTCCTTGTCCAGGCCGATCACGGCATCGCTGACCTGCTCGAGCAGACGCGCGTGGTACGCCAAGCGCAGTTCGGATTCCTTGCGCTTGGTGATGTCTTCGGTGAACAGGATCTCGCCGCCGATTTGGCCCGATGCGTCGAACCAGGGCCGCGCGTCCCAGCGCAGCCATTGACGTCGCCCGTCAGGCAACTCCCAGGAGTCTTCCGCGGCCGATTCGTTGGCGCCGGCCAATACGCGCCGGTGAATCTCGCGCCAACGTTCCGGAATATGCGGAAACACCTCGTAGTGGCTGCGACCCAGCAACGGGACTCCATCCAGCTTGTAGTCGCTGATCCAGCGCGGCGTGGCCAGCAGGTAGCGCATCTGGGTATCGAAAATGGCCAGCGCGAACGGCAACTCGTTCAGGAAGGTCTGCAACTGGGTGTCGAACGGAGCGGACGAGACGGGCTCTGGTTTAGAGCGTTTGCCGGGTGCATGGGGTTTAATGTCCATTCTTACCCACGCCCTCGAAGCAGGTTCAGCCATGCCCGAGCCAAGCCGCAAATGGGCCTCACCCCGCGTCCGGCCACCTCAAGGTCCAAACCCGATAGCGAATACCAATATCCAGAATCTAGACCAGGAACGCAAGGAGGGAGTTGAACGGATTTGGCAAAATCAGCGTTTCTTGCGGCAGACCGCGATCAGCTTATCCGCTTCGCCTGATTTGACCGCCCAATGATTGGGAAAGCGCAGGGATAGCGCTTCGAGGAGCGACATGGCGCCGGCGTAATCGCCGAGCCGCATGCGCACGTCGGCTTCGATCCAGTGGGCCTGTCCTTCGGCCACCGGGGCCAGCGCTTCGTGCTTCTCGCGGACCGTCTGGACGTTGCGGACGGCTTCCGTCCAGATTCCGTACCGCGCCTGCAGTTTGGCGTAGCGCCACAGCGATTCGCCGTCCTGATGGGCCGCGTGTTCGGGATAGGCCTGCCGGAAGACCTGAAGCTGCGCGTACGCATCCAGTTCACGGAACAGCGGGCCGGCCAGTAGCTGAATCAGTTCCCAGGATTCGTCGGCCGTGAGGAAATCGGTCTTCCCATTCTTCTGCTTCTCGAGCAACACTTCGGCGCGGGCGCGGGCGGCTTCGAGATCGTTCAGCCAGGTCTGCGCCTGCGCGATCTCGGCCTGAATGCCTTCTTCGTCGACGGCGGGCCGCGCGGGTGGCGGAGGCGGTTGGCGGCGGCCGGTACCCACCGGCGGCGCCGGCGGACGGGGAGCCGGCGCGGTGGCGCCGGCCAAGTGCTGCGCCGCCAATTTGAGGTGGTCCGCGCTGGCCTTCGGGTCGTTCTTGGCGCGAGCCAGGTGCGCCTTGAGCACGTAATAGCGGCCATCGACGTACGCCGGATCCCGGTCGACCCCGCTGATCGGCACGAAGCTGAGGGACTGCTCCGCGCGGTCGTAATCCTGGAGCGCGCCCATCAGGCGCGCGAGGCCGAAGTAGTCTTTCGCCGCCTGGCGCGCGCGGCTCTCGTTCTGGGCCGCGGCCTGGGCCACTTGCGTGGCGCGCGAAAGCTCTCCCAGCGAGCCCTTGAGCTTGTCGACCAGCGCCGAGCGTTTTTCGGCTTCCTCGATCAACCCGTTCAATTCGCCGGCCTGCTGTTTGATTGCTTCGGCGTCCGGAAACTCGCGCTGCAGATCCGTCCAGAGCTTGCGGGCGGCGGGCGTGCGCAATTCGGCGATGTGCGTGCGCACTTCGGCGAGCTTCGCCGTCAGTTCGTCGCCCTTCGCGTCCGCGACGAGCGGTTCGAGTTGCGGGAGCAGACTTTGGAGGCGCGGATCGGACAGTGCGTTGGGAATCTTGGTCGCCCGGTCTAGGACCGCTTTGGCGCGCTTGCCTTCCTTGATTTCCAAAAGCAGGCGCAGCGCGCCGGTATGCCAGAGCACGCGCTGCGGTGCGGGATGCGATTCGGAATCGGCGACGGCGAGCAAGTCGTCCGGCGCCAATGCGGACAGATCGACCGTGCGTTCAGCAGAACCGAGGCTGAGCTTCAGCTTATCCTTGTCGATCCCCAGAATGCGCCCTGCCTGAGGTTGCGCTCCGTCCAAATACCAAAGGATGCGGTCGCCGGCTTTAAGCACGGGCAAGCTGGCTTGGGCTTGCCGCACCAGCGCGGCCGGCGCTTCCAGATCGTCCAGCAGCGGCTTCAGGTCCGCGGCCCGGGCAGTGAACCGGGCATCTCCGGCCAAGGCTTTCAGTTCGGTTTCGGCCTGAAGCCAGCCGGCGGGGTTGGCTTTCAGGGCCATCGCGGCGGTGCGGCGTTGTTCGAATTCGTTGCGCTCGGTTTCCGCTGCCAAATCGGCCAGCCGCGCCGCCATTTTCGCGCGCGCCGGCTGGACTTGCGCGGCCAGGTCTTCGGGCAGGATTTTCTCGGCCTGGGCCAGCTTCTCCTCAAGCGCTTCGGCCTGTTTCTTATCGGCTTGCCCCAACTGGCCTTCCAGCGCCTTCCACCACTCGGCGGCCTTCTCCTGCACCTGCGCCACGGCCGCATCGTGTTCGGCGCGTACCGCTTCGGAGCGGTACTCCGCGCCCGGCGCATTCAACGCGGCCAGCGCCGCGCGAAAGTCCGGCGTTCCGGATGCTTTGCGGCTCTCGGCCAAGCGCAGTTCCAACGCTTTACGTTCCACTTCTTCCAAGCGCTTTTGGACTTCGGCCCAGCGGCTCTTCGCCGCTTGCTTGACTTCGGGATGTTTCTCCGTTTCGCCGGCCGCATGAAGCCGGTCGCTGAGCGCCACCAAGGCAGCGCTGTCTGCATCGGGAGCCAACTCCGCGATCCAGGCATCGAATTCGGCCACCTTGGTCTTGGCGGCCGACTGCGGCATGCCCGGGTTATCGGTGGTGTTGGAGTTGGCGGTTTCGGTTCCTCGCTCGGTGTCGTTGGGCTGCGGCCGGACGGATGAGGAGGAGAAGAGTACTGCTCCGGCCACGATCGCCACCGCCACCAGGATCAGCACGGTAATCACGCTGCTTCCGCTTTGGCGTACCGGGCGCAAGGCACGCGGTGCGGTGCGCTGAATCGTGCTGCTGGAGCCCTTGGCCTTGATCTGACTGCCTACCCGCAGCCGGGAGGCGCTGCTGTCGCTCTTGCCTCCGCCCAAGTGGGGGGGCTTGATTCGATGGATCGACGAACCCTTGCGCTTGCCTTCCGGTTCGGCGACGGGAACTCGAGTCGCGGAACTGCCGGCTTTAGACTTCAGTTCGGCCGCGGGAATGCGCTTGGACGAATCGGTCAAGCGTTCGGAGGGCCGCTTCTTGGGCTCGACCGGGATCAGACCTTTGACGGGCGACGCCGCATCCGAGTCGGAATCTTCTTCAACCGGATCGGCCTGAGGCGCAGGCTTCTTCGCTTCGGGCTGCAACGCTTTGTTCGAGGGTTTAGGATCCGGCGCCTCGTTGGGCAGACCGACGCGCGTAAAGCCCGCGCGGCGCGGGCGGCGCTTGGGTGGGCGCATGGTACGCGAGGTTCGCTTGAGCGCTTCCGGCGGCGGGTACTTGATCCCAAACTCTTTGATGGCTGCGGCCGTCGACGACATGCTCGAAGGCCCCAACTCCTCGAGCGCCGCCTCCGGAACTTCGCCACGCCTCAGGCGTTGCAGGTCTTCGAGTAACTCGGACGGTTCGGCGTAGCGGTCCTCGCGATCCTTGCATAGGCATTTTTCGATCACGTAAACCAAACCAGGATCAAGGGATGGCTTGATGGTGAGGATCGATAGGGCAACCCCTCGAACCTGCTTTTTCATCACCTCGCGGCTGCGGCCGGTAAAGATATAATTCTTAGTCAAGAGCTGATAGAGGGTTGCACCAAGGCTGTACATATCGGCGCGGATGTCGATGTCGTCCTGCGCCTTAGCTTGTTCGGGGCTCATGTACGCCGGCGTTCCGACGGCCTTCTTGCCGCTGGTCAGCGTATCGGCGTCGTTCTCTTCGGCATTGGATTTGGCAAGGCCCAGGTCGGCCAGCTTGATCGCACCGTCGCGATCGAGCAGGATATTGTCTGGCTTGATGTCCCGGTGCACGAGGCGGTGCTTGTGCGCATGCTCCAACGCTTCGGTGATCTTGATGGCAATACCAAGTGCATCTTCAGCTTTGAGCGCACCTTCACGCTTCAGCTTCGCGAGCGCCGACTCACCCTCCACGAACTCCATGGCAAAGTAATGGAGGCCGCCCGATTCGCCTACGTCGATCCCGGCTACTACGTTGGTATGATTGAGTTTAGCGGATGCCCGCGCCTCGGCGTAGAAGTTCTCGATGAACTTCGGATCCTTGGCTAAGCGCGGCGGGAGTAGCTTGAGGGCCACGATGCGATCCATGGCCACTTGGCGGGCCTTATAGACCGCGCCCATCGCGCCTTGGCCGACTTTTTCAATGATTTCGTAGCCTTCGATCTGGATCTTGCGCGGGGCTTCTCCAGGCACCGATCGGTTTCTGGAACCCGATGCCGATACTTTATTTAGACCGGTGGCGCTGGCCTTTGGCGAAGGAGATTTGGAGGGCTGCTCGGCCATGCTTCGTCCAAGGTGCGTCGTTTAGGAAGCTCAAGGTGCAGCTTTCTGATCCTACGATCAATAGGTGTAACGAACAAGCCCCAATATCCGGCACGCAAAAAACTCCTAACTGTAGTCAGAACACAGATCTACTGAATTACTTTACTGTTAGCAGAATGAAAAAGTGAAAGACTTGATCCGAAAATCATAGAACGGTTGTTCTGTAAATAGATACAGAGCTCCTCCCGCCTTTACTTGGCGGGCAGGAGAAATCCATCCGCGTAAATCTATAACCTTAATAATTATAATATGTTATACGATCAGGAAGACCGTTTCCTGCTCCACCTGGATCTCATAGGTCTTGAGATGGCACTTATGTGGCTCGTGGAGGCTCTTGCCGTCCTTGAGGTCGAATTCCCAGCCGTGCCAAGGGCACTGTAGGATCTCCCCATCCCTACCCCATTTGTATTCGTTCGGCTTGGAGGGTACCCGAGTGCCGACCACCTTGCCTTTGCAGACCGGAGCCAGTTCGTGCGGGCAGATGTTCAAGACCGCTCGATATTGCCCTCCAACATTGTAAACCCCTACCTCCCTTCGACCTACGGTGATTATTTTGCTCTGACCAGGTGGCAGTTCACTCACCTTGGCGACTTCCACTTTCGTCTTCTCGCGGTTGGCAACCATGCTGGGGGCCTTTCGTTCTGAACAATGCGCGTACGGTTCTAAAGCTCGATTTTGAGCCTCTAAGCGTTATGGGCGGGCTTTGGAAGTACCTCTCACGGTTTTGGAAACGGCTTATTCCAATCCGAACAGGTCAATCGCGTTCTGAGCCATCACATGGTGCTTGAAATCGGCGTCGAAGCCGCGCAGGGCAAACTGAGGCGTATCGCCGTCCCAGTGCGGGAAGTCGCTCGCGAACAACAGCATCTTCTTGGCGTCAAACATGTTAAAGAGTTGAACCAAGTGCTCGTGGTTATCGGGCTCTTCGATCGGTTGGGTCGTGAGGTACACGTGATCCCGGATCACTTCACTGGGCTTGCGATCTAGCCACGGGACCGTGGAACGCAGAGCTTTCCAGTTCTTATCGAGGCGCCACATAAGCGGCACGATCCAGGAAATCCCGCCTTCGACGAGCACCACCTTGAGCTTGGGGAACTTCTGGAAGACGCCTTCGCAGACCATGCTCGTCAGGTGCGCTTGGAAGACTTGGATAATGCCCGTATGCCACTCGATATAGCGCGTCGGGAAGCCCGCAGCGGTAGGCGCGGCAGAAACGCCGCACCCCTCGGCTCCCGGATGCATCATCAGAGGCAGTCCCATTTCTGAACAAGCAGCATAGAGCGGGTGAAACTGGCGTTGGCCCAACGGCGCAGTACAGGCGGAACTGATGATCGCTCCGGCTACCTTGGGATGCGCGCCCAAGCGGCGAACTTCGGCCGCTCCGAGTTCGGCGTCGCGGGTCGTGACCGCGATAGCCATGTGCATCCTATCGTCTTGTGGAATCCAGGTTTCCAAAAGTGCATCGTTGTAGGCGCGGCAAAGGATATCGGCCCAATCGGCGTCCGGATGGATCCCGCCTTGGCTGTAAATTCCACCGGTAAGGATAACGCGGTCGATCCCGTAAGGCTCCATCAGACAATCATTTAGGCCAATCGGTGAGCACGCGCCGTGTTTCCCGCTGCGGTCTTTACAGTCCTGGCGCGTGACCCCCACGGGATTGTGCAGTCCTAAGTGACCTACATGGCCCCCGGATTGGAAACGGTCTTTCCAAGCCTTGGGCACATGCTTGAGCATAGCGTCGCGATCCGGGCCGGATTGGTGGACGTCGCAGTCCACGCAGCGAATGGCCTTCTGGATGGCCGGCTTGGATTCGGTTTCGGGTGCGCTGACGGTCATGCGGGTCCCTTTCGATTCGTGCCTTGGACTTCGTGTGCCGATGTGGAAAGGTACTCCACGCGGAGTGTCTCGGGTAGACGTATACTTATGCCATAACCTGTCGTTTCTTACCCTATCTCATTTTCGAAACCCCTAGGCGGATCAGCGCTGAGTCTTTCTAACTTGCCCTTGATTGTCATTTATGTCTCCCGATTGCCGAGACGTGCTCAAAGTGCAATTTAAACCCGTTTCTTTATAGAGCAAGGGGCTTTGGCGAGCAAATTGCACTAGGTGCTCTTGGGCCGCAATCCTAGTGTCGTTTCGTTCGGTTGACCAACGGAAGCGCGTTGGCGGATTGGACGGAGAGATAAACCTGTGGGGGTTCCCCACACGAGACGAAGGGGCGTACGCTATGCGTCAGTCGGAACGGGTGCGATCCATGGCGGCGGAAAAGAAGCTCTCGGCATCGAAGACCGTGCCTACGCCGAAGTTCGAGGTGCCGGACGAACAGATCATGGAGGATCTGATTAAACCGCTTTTAATTGGGTTGGTGGCGTTTTCGGCGGCAGTCTTGGCGTGGGTACTGACCGCGCCTTAGTCAGAGGAACAAACAACCGGAGCGCACGCGACGGGGAAGCGGCTCATTCGTAACCTGGACGGCAAGCCGGGCGAGTGAGTGGTTGAGCCGCGCGCGGGCGCTCCGGTTTTGCGTTGCACGAAGCTGCCATTCGCGCTGCGATCGCGGCCCGCAGGAGTCTCGCCCAAGGGTTGGAGTCAGACCTGGCCTTAGGCTCAATCACCCGGCCGCTCGATGCTCTGCCCTTCGGCCCAGACGGCCGAGATGCGGCGAATCTGCGTCGGACGCTTGGGTTCCTTCAGCAGCAGCGCCGCTTGGCGGGCAAGTTCGGTAAAGTCCACGCGCGGGCCTGAGAGTTCGGGGTGTTCGGGATCTTTCTCCTGAAAGCAGGCCACGCTGAGTTGCCGGGGCGTATGCAATCCACCTTGTCGCGCGGCTTCGCGTACCAGGATCGCTTTTTGAGCGTCTACGGCCAGCACCGCAGTGGGACGCCGGGCGCCGGAGAGTAACGCGCGAAAGGCGGGACTGGCCGGTGTGTCGTTGGAGAGCGAGTTGACAATCCATTCCTTTTTGGGCCGCAGCCCGGCCGCACGCAACGCGCGTTCGTAGCCGCGCTGGCGCTCGATGGTGTCCGGATCGGTATGCCGTGCATGGACGGCAATCTGGCGGATGAACGCGATGCGGCGGTGGCCGTATTCGATGAGCCTGCGCGTGGCTTCTTCGGCGGCGGCCTCATTGTCCACGCAAGCGCTGTGCATGTTCCACGCTTCGGGCGGCCGATCGACGAAGACCACCGGCATTTCCATGCGCTCGAAGGCGCGCAGAGCTTCGCGAACGAAATGCCCCCACAGCAGGACGCCGTGGGCCTGGAGGTTCTCGAAGCTCGCGGGCGCCGCGTAGGTGAAGCGCCAGTGATGCGCCAGAAGCAGCGCGCGGCCTTGATTAGCCACCTCGAGTGTAAGTCCGTCCTGTATTTGTTTGCCGTAGCGCGTGCGCAATTGGTGATCGAGAAACCCACTGACCACTTCGACGACGAGCCGATGCGTGGCCGATTGGATTCCGTTTGGATCGCGGACGAGCAGCCGGCCGCCGGGCTGCTTCTCGAGCCAGCCTTCGGCCTGAAGGATTTCCACGGCGGCGCGGACCGTGATGGGGCCGGCGCGATGTTCATGGGCCAATGCGCGCAGGGAGGGCCAGACGGTTCCGGTGGGCCAGCGTCCGGTTGCGAGACCGTCACGCAGGCGTTGGGCCAAGCGGCGGTAGAGGGCGTGTGGACCGGGCGGACGTCCGCGGCGCATGAGGGCCTCCGGGTTGGCTATCGCAAACGGCTAATAGGACATGAAAGACCACCCTCACCCTTGCGCTTCTCCCTGAGAAAGCAGGCACCCAAGAGCGCGTTTCGCGGATGGTTCGGCCTCAAGGTTCTCCGCTCTATTTATAGCACAGAAATAAACAGCGCTCTGCTTTAAAGCGTGGAGTGAGCGGGGGGCGGGGTATGTTGTTTCGGAACGGAGGGCGCGCGCGATGCACAGGTTCACGGCGGTCTGGCTGGCGGCGGTGTGGCTGGCGGGGGTGGTTCAAGGCGGCGAGGCCGTTCCGGCCACGGGGCCGGGGGTCTGGACGCCGCTGGGCCCGACGGGCGGTTCAATGGGCGGTGCGCTGGTGTACGCGCCTGAACGCGGGCAGGTGCTGCGTTGGGGGAGCATGGGAAACCCGCACAGCGGACAAGCCACGAACGAAGTGAGCGCGTTCGAAGCCGGCCAGAGCGCCTGGGCGCATGACTACGCTCCGAACACGGCTTCGCTCGGCGGCAGCTTCTACGGCGGACAGGAGCACGCCGGCTGGGTGGCGGCAAGCGGCCGGCCGGCTCCGTTCATGCTTTTTCGGTTGGCGTGCTGGGATTCGAAACGCAAGCGGATGGTAGTCGCCGCGCACAACCTGACGGCAGCTTACGACCCGGCGACGAAGGCGTGGACGGATCTGAAAGCGGGCTGGATCGGCGCGGACGGTAAGCGCGTGGAGGGGTGCGCGCCGACGAGTTACGAGGGCGTTTGGTTCGCGCCGGTGCCGGGGCAGTGGGGTTCGATGTGCTACGACGAAGTGAACGACGAGTACCTGATCTTCCCGCTTTGGATCACTCGTTCGACGCGGAGCTGGCGCTACCCCGAACTGGCTCGCACGGAATTGCCGGACGAAGCGGGGGTCGCGGCCGGGCATTTGGGGACGCTGATTTACGATCCGAACACGAACGCGTGGCGTGCACCGGAACTGGGCGCGAAAGAGATGCTCGCCGCGCGCGCGAAGCTGGGAGAAGCGATTTGCCTTCAGCGGTTGGCGGCGGCGGCGGGCTGGAAGGCACTGATGGCCTTCCGCCAGGAGAAGGCGGAGGACGCGGCACAGGCGCTCCCGGCAGCGGGCGCGGCGCAGAAGCAAGCGCTGGCCGCTCTGATTGCGCTGCGCGGCGAATGGGAGAAGCCCGCGGGGTCGATTTCGGCCGAAGATGCGGGGCAGTTCAAGGAAGCGGCGGCGCAATTGGCTCGTTCGATCGAGCGCGGCGAACGTGCGCTGGCGGGGATGAGCGCGGGGAAATTCCCGGAGTTGCCGGCTCTGTGCGCGCAGCAGCAGGCGCTGTACCGCGAACTGCGAATCGTCCTGCGCGAAGACCTGTATGTGCAGCCGACGCCGCGGTGTTCGACGAGCGTGGTGTACGACGCGAAGAACCGCTGCATCGTGATGGCCGGCGGAACGCGGCTGGACCGGCTGCTGAACGACACCTGGGTGTACGACTGCGCTTCGCGGCGCTGGCGGCCTAAAACGCCGGCGCCCGAAGCAGCCGACTGGCCGGGGATGTGCTTCGATTCCAAACGCGGGGTGGTGCTCTACGCGGCGACGAACGGGACGTACGCCTACGACGCCGCGCAGGACCGTTGGAACCAAGTTGGGGCGGGACGGCCGAAGGGCCTCTACTGCGACCTGGCCTACGACGCGAAGCGCGACCGGTACGTCCTGACGGTCTCGAACAACAAGCACGGCAAGGACGAGGCGGCGTTCGAAATGGTTCCGGCGGATGGCGCGCCCGTCGCGGCGCGTGCGGCGGCTCCGCGGGAAGCCGCGGACGACGCGGCTTTCCCTCCGCCGGCGGATGCGGAGATGTTGGCCCGGCTGAAGGCGCTTCCGTCCAACACGTGGACGCTCGCGAAACCGCCGAAGGAAGTGACGGGGCGATCGTGGAGCACGATGAGCTGGGATCCGGCCCTGCGCTGCGTGATTTACCAAGGCGGCGGGCACGGCGGGACGATGGACAACACGATCAGCGCGTACTTTCCGGAGAGCAACCGCTGGGTGAATGCGTTCCCGTCGCAGTATCCGCCGGCGATCTTCGGATATTGGTCGGACGCGCTGAGCATGCCCAGCTTCGAGCGGGGCGTGGGGTTATCGTTCCACGCGCGCGGATACGAGTCCTACGCGGGGCGGATCGTGTACGGCGGACAGGGCGGCTTCGAGTGGGCGACGCGCGATAAGCCGAGGACAACCTATGCGCACGTGCTGGGCGAGAAGCGTCCGGCGATGCCCGGGTCCAGTTGCCTGCATCCCGCCAAGGCCCTGCTGGTCGGGTTGGGACGCGGTCAGAATTCCGGCGATCCGATCAACGGATCGACGCTGCATCTGGGCGATCTGGTTACCGGCGAAACGCGCAGCGTGACCCTCACGGGGCCGGTGCCGAAGATCAACTGCGAATGGAGCG
Organism: Planctomycetota bacterium; assembly: GCA_015075375.1. Classification (GTDB taxonomy): domain Bacteria; phylum Planctomycetota; class SZUA-567; order H5-PLA8; family H5-PLA8; genus H5-PLA8. Next base: position 892,872 of record JABTUM010000002.1, read on the forward strand.
GGCTGGCGGTGCATCCCGACCGGAACGTACTTTTGCTTCACGGCGCGGGGGATTCGAAAAAGCAGCAGGATACCGAGACGTGGGTGCTGGACCTCGCGAATCCGAGCGCGTGGGCAAAGGTGGAGACGGGCGCTAACGCTCCGCGCTGCGGCATGGGGAAGCTCTCGGCCATACCCGGAACACCGTACGTGGTGCTGGCCTCGCAGCATTACGAAGATCTGTGGGTGCTGAACCTGGATAAGAAGAAGTGGGCGGCGCTGGGGAGCGTGTACGCGACGGGCGCGCCCAAGAAGAAATTGAATCTGTACGGGCAATGCGTGTACGCGCCGGAAACCGGAGTCTTCGTCCGCAAAGGCGACTACGACTTCCCCACCCTGCTGCTGCGCCCGGATTTTTCAGGGATCAAATTTGAGTAAGGCGGAGCGAGGTTACGCGCCGGAGGCTTGCTGGGCTTCGAGTTCTTCCCAGCGCTGGTAGGCGGCTTGGAGTTCGGTCTCAAGTTCGGCCAGCCGGGCGGTGGTCTGGGCGACGGATTGAGGATCGCGCTTGTAGAAATCGGGTTCGGCGAGGCGTTCGTGGAGTTTTTGCTGTTCGGCTTCTAGCTTCTCGATCCGTTCGGGCAAGGCCGCGAGTTCGCGCTGGGCCTGGTACCCAAGCTTGGGCTTCTTCTCTCGCGCCACGCGCGGCAATCCAGAGGACGAACCGTACGCGGGCAGGCCGGAACCGGAAGCACTGGCGGGCGGTTTCGTGCCGCGCTGGCGGACGTAGTCGTCGTAGCCGCCGACATATTCCTTGACCACTCCGTCGCCTTCGAAGGCGAGCGTGCTGGTCACGACGCGATTGAGAAACTCGCGGTCGTGGCTGACGACCCAAAGCGTGCCCGGATACTCGGCAAGCAGTTCTTCCAGCAGGTCGAGCGTCTCGGCGTCGAGGTCGTTGGTGGGTTCGTCGAGGACCAGGAGGTTCGAGGGGCGCGTGAAAAGCTTGGCGAGCAGGACGCGGTTGCGTTCGCCGCCGCTGAGGGTGCTTACCGCGTGGCGTGCGCGCTCGGGCGTAAAGAGGAAATCCTGCAGGTATCCGTAAAGGTGGCGGCTCATGCCGTTCACGACGACCTGATCGCCGCCGCCGCCGACATTCTCGAAGACGGTCTTTTCGGTATCCAATTGCGCGTGCAACTGGTCGAAGTAGGCGATCTGCAGGTTGGTGCCGAGCGTCACCGTTCCCGACTGCGGCTGAAGTTCGCCCAGCAGCAGGCGCAATAACGTAGTTTTGCCGGCGCCGTTGGGACCGAGAATGCCGATCTTGTCGCCGCGCATGATATGCAGCGTCAAGTTCTTGATAATGGGCCGCTCGCCGTAGGCAAAGGTCAGGTCTTCGGCTTTAACGATCTGCGCGCCGGAGCGTTCGGCTTCGTTGGCGCCGAGGCGCACTTGCCCGGTCCGTTCGCGGCGCTGGCTGCGTTCGCGGCGCATCTCTTCGAGCTTGCGGACGCGCCCCTCGTTCCGTTTGCGGCGTTCTTTGACGCCTTTGCGGATCCAGACCTCTTCCTGTGCGAGCTTCTTGTCGAAGTCGGCCCAGGCCTTGGCTTCGCTGTCCAGGGCCTGTTGCTTGCGGCGCAGGAACGTCTCGTAGTCGCAGGCCCAGTCGAAGAGTTTGCCGCGGTCGAGTTCGACGATGCGCTGCGCGGTGCGGCGCAGAAACATGCGATCGTGGCTGACGAAAACGAGTGCGCCGGGCAGATCCTTCAGATAGCGCTCCAGCCATTCGATCGCGGAGATGTCGAGGTGGTTGGTGGGCTCGTCGAGCAGCAGGAGGTCGGGCGCGGAGGCAAGCGCGCGGGCGAGCAGGACACGGCGCTTCATGCCTGCCGAGAGCAGCGCGCCGTCGGCGGCCGGGTCGAGATCCATGCGCGAGAGAATCGTTTCGACGCGTACGCGCGCATCGCGGGATTCGTTCGCGGCGGCCGCTTTCGCGCCGGAAGCGGAAACGATCTCGAAGATCGAGCCGCGCATGTCGACCGGGACGTCTTGAGCCAGGATCGCGCACGTGCTGCCCTTGGCGCGGTTGCATTCGCCTTCGTCGGGCGTAAGCGAGCCGGAGAGAAGCTTGAGCAAGGTCGATTTGCCGGAGCCGTTGCGGCCCATCAGGCCGATGCGCTCGCCGGGTTCGATCTGGAGATCGATGCCGTCGAGCAGCGTGGGTCCGCTGAAGCCGAGGAATACGTTGCGAAGACTGAGGAGGGCCAAGCGAGGCGATTCCTATCGAGTGGCGTGGACGGAAAGCAGTGCGAAGGGTACGGAGTGCGGCGCGGGAGTCAACGCGCGGAACGACGGAGTTTGGCTGAAAGCCGATACGTGCGGATGCGACGCCCGCAAGGCCTATCCGCCTTGGCTGCCGGCGAGACTGCGGCGCTACAGGTGGCTTACTTCGAAGCGCGCGTGCCGTAGTGCGGCATTGTGGCGCCCAGTTCGAAGGCGCCCAAGTCGGGGGCCTCGCCATTAAATCCGTCGTTGAAGCCGGGGAGCTTAATGCCGGCATCGATGGCGTCGCTGCCCTCCTTGAGGCGCAGGTCGTTGATGGCGATCTCGAACTGGGTCTTGCCATCAGCGGGCTGTTTGATGCCGCTGGCGAAGAGTTTTTCGGGGGTAACGATGCGTACGTTTTTGTAAACCGGCGCGGTGGCGCGGACTTCTTCGACGGTTTTGTAACGCTTGTCGTTCCACTTCAGGAAGTCGCGCCAGGGGCCGCCGCCGTAGCCGTCGTAGTCGAAATCGTTTTCGCGGCATTCGGCGATGGTTTCGTAGGCGTAGGTGCTTTCGGTGCCGATGAAGAGGTTGTTCTTCGAGACGCAGTTGGCGATAAACGGCCCGTAGCTGGCGTTGCAGGCGCCGTTCTTGACGAAGGTATTGTGGAACATCAGGACTCCGCTGGGACCGTTGTGAAGCTTGAACGGTTCGCCGACGAGATTGTAAACGGCGTTGCGGAAGATGTAGACAGGGCCGCCGAAAGTGGGCTGGCAGGTGATGCCCTGATACACATTGGTGAAGCGGTTTTCGAAGCAGCGCGTGTTGCGGAACGAGTAGTCCATCTCGATGCCGTCATCGGTCTGCTCGCTGATCTCGTTATTGTGGAAGTCGATGGCGGCGCATTCGACGCTGGGGAAGGTGTCGATGGCGTCGGCGAATCCGGCAATCCGATTGTAGGCGATCACGTGCCCGCGGCCGGTGGCCTGGATGCCGCGGCGGCCTTCGATGCCTTTGGTGCGCGGCCACGTGGCGCGGCCTTGGATCACGCAATCGAGCACCCAGAAGCCTTCCACTTTGCCTTTGTCGTTGTTGGTCCAGGTGATGCCGTATTCGATATCCTGGATGCGCAGGCGGCGCATGACCATCCGGATGCTGCGATGTGCGACGATTCCGTAATCGGCCTGAGTCACGGCCATGTCTTCGAACCAGACATCGTTCAAATCGCCGCACGAGATGCACCGTCCGGCTGGCTTTTCGGCGCCGGCCGTGGCATCCAGAATGGTTTTATCCATCCCCGCGCCGCGCCAGATCACGGGCTTGCCGGGTGCGCCGCTTTTTTGAACTTCAAACACACCTTTATAGGTGCCCGCGCCGAGCAAAAAGAGCGTGCCGGGCTCGGCGTGCGCATGCGCCGTGGCGAGCCCTTTGAACGGATCGGCTTCGGTCCCGCTGCCTCCGCCTTCGCCGGGAATAACGTGAAACGTTTTGAGATCCTTGGGTGCCTGAGGTTCGGCTGCGGTACGTGCTTTGAGCAGTTTTTCGGATTCGCTGCCGTCGGGATCCTTGAGCGTAAGTCGCCATTCGTACTCGGTATCGGGTTCGAGCAGCAGAAGGCTTCCCGCAAAGAGCCAGCCGTCCTTGGGCGTGCCGACGGTGAAGCCTACCTTTTTATCGCTGCGTTCGGGCGCGCCCTTTTCGGCCCGGAACAATGGAAGCATCTCGCGCCATTCGGCGGCGCCGGCTTTGCGGTAGTGGCTCTCGACCGTCGCGTTGCGGTTGTCGTCCCCACCAATCTTCCAATAGACACCCAGGCTGCGCAGCGTTGGCGGCTCGAGTACGGGTTCGCCTTGGGGGCGGCTGGCGTTTTCGGCGTAGGCTGCGCTAGCGAACAGAGACACGAAGAGAATCATGAGAGTTAAGCGCACGAGAGGTCTCCTTTTACGTAGCCTACACCACAAGCCGACGAAAAACCGACTCCACTATTCGCCCATCGACGCCATAGAAAGGAAAAGGGCGAGCGGCCGCTTGGATTTCCGGCAGCGCTCGCCCTCCGGCTTCATCGAACAGGGGGTCAAGGAGCGCGTTCCAGTGTGATGGATTTCATCAGCGGCTTGGCTTCGCATTTAATGGTGTACGTTTCGGACTCGCTCTTGGCGATGTGCTCGTGCTTCTTCTCCTGCCCGTTCTCTTCCCATACGTAGGTAACCTTAATGGGAGCGAAGCCACCCTGGGGTTCGGCGTAGTCGGCGTCGATCCGGTAGTGCAACAATCCGGTCGCGTTGCGGTTCGTGCCGCTGTAGCGAATCCAGCATTTCTTCTGTCCGGCCTTGACGCCTTCGTAGGCGAAATACTCGCTGGTCGCGGCGGTCGGGCCGGGCATGCGGTGAATCTTCTCGAAATTCTCGCCGTCGTAGCTGATCGATACATCCCAGCCGTCGTTCTTGTCGCGCGCCCGGAAGTGCGTGCCCAGTCGGATGCGCTTGAGTTCGCCGGGCGTTTCGATGGTTTGGGTGAGCGAGCCTTCACCGCCTTCGATAAAGAGCGGCCCGTCGCGAAGATTCTTAATCTCGGGCTTAAAGGCGGAGTAGTGCAGCACGCTATGCTTCTTCGACTCCTGGGCGGAGAGATTGGGTTCGATGGTGAGCGTACCTTCTTGGGGTCCGCTGCGGAACGTGATCGTATTCTCGCCGGTATCGAGCGCCGGGAGTGGGCGCTGTGAATGCTGGACGTCGTGGTGCAGAACCAGCGCGGAAAGACCGGTGCCTGCACCCTTGAGCACGAAACGGACCCTGTATTGATACCGGCGCAGCAGCGCGTCGCTGAGGTCCAGATCCTGAGAGCCGCTTTGCGTGATGTTGCCCAGTTCTTTCCATTCGATTCCGTGCGTATCGGAGTAACTGACGGAGATGGAGCCACCGTTGCCGACCACCGCATCGAATCGTACGTGCGACTGAAGAAATACGTAGCTGGTATTCACGGGGATGATGAGTTCGGCGGGCTGCGCGGCGTCCTTGACGAGCACTTCGGCGCCTTGCGCGCCTTCGCTCTTGGCTTGCAAGTTCTCGGCCTTAAGCGCGCCGCCACGAAACGCTCCGCTGGCCAGCGGAACGGAGTAGATGTGCTCGCCGTTACCGATGCGGCCTGGAGCCAGATCGCCCTGCTTTGGGCTGTAGCGGAGGTTATCTGCTCCGATTTTTTGCGTGAGGCAACCGGGCGTGCCGCCGCCGAACTTGCGGTTCACGTGCAAGCCTTTGTTCGACCAATTTCGGATCAGTTTTTCACCATGGCGGAGTTGGATATTAACGCGATACCCCATGGCCGTGCCGTATTCGTAAATCTGGTTGGGCTCGACGTCGTATTCCTGCATCGTGCTGTACCATCCGTGGGTGGCCGCCGGGAACCAGCCACGTTCGTCGTACTGCTGGCAGCCGCGCAGAATCTCGGGGCCGTTCTTCCAGCCCTTTTCCTTCATGAACTTGTAGAGCGCATCGTTGTTGCCCTGGAGGGCGGGATTTTCCTTCAGCCACCCGCGCACACCGGCGATCAGCTCGTCGACCGACGCAAATTTTCCGTCGGGCTGAGGGAAGTAGCAGATCAACGAACCGTCGAGCAACGACCAGTGCCCGTCGATCTCCACTTCCGGCACGCTGTGAGAGTTGATGATTCGGCCGCGCGCCTTTAGGCCGGATGCACGGGAGAGCGCTTCGACGTTGGAGGAAGCGCTGTTGCACATCGCGTATCCATACACGTTGAAAATCTTGATCGGATCCATCTGGCTGGCGACGCCGAGGAATTCATCCGGAGGCGTTTCCTGGTGCTGGTACGTAAAGCAAGATTCCCAAGCGATGAGCGCGCGTTCCTTTTCGGAAAGCCCGTCCTTCAGGTAGGACTTCTTCCATGCTTCAATGCTGGAGATATCTTTCACCTTATCGGAAAGGACGAACACGTTGCTGACGATGCCCGGCCCGCCTGGCGCGGCGGTTTCAGGACCTTTAACGACCACGATGGACTCGCCCGGTCCTGCTTTCGCGCGCAGGCCCAGAGGCGCGAGTACTTCTTCAAGCTGCGCGCGCGCGGACCCGGCTTTGGGCGCCGCGGCGAGCTTAAGGTCCGGCGACACCAGCGCATCGCTGTAGACGAGTTTAAGTCCACTTGCCTGCAGCGTGCGTAGCGCATCGCCCAGCGGCATACCGGCCTGCAGTTCGGCAGCGCGGGTCCCTTGGGCGCAGAAGACCACTGCAGCCAGCAGAACCACGAGGCCCGGATTTCCGATCACGCTCTTCATGATTGACTCCTCTTCCCTATTTATCAGTCCACGATCCCACTGAATTATTTTCTACTGATTACTCCGTTGAATCAAAATCGATCCGTTTTCTTCACTAAATTCAAGTCCGCATGAAGCCAGTACCGCGTCGCAAGCCTCACGAGGGGTAAGACCGCGCACAGAGCCGTGCAGGCGCACCGACAGCACGTTCGAGCGCTGGTCTGGATTGGTCCAGCGAACTTCGAGCGCCGTTTCACGTGCGACCCAAGCCAGAAATTCGCCGAGTGTGCGTCCTTCCAGTTCGAAAGGAGGCGCGGCTTCCTGCACCCAACCCCATTCGGGTCCGTTGAGCGCGATCTCGCGGCGCGCGTACTGTCCGGCGGCATCTAGGTTAAGTTCGGTGCCTGCCTGTGCAGACTCGACGCGGCCTTCACGGCTCAAGTCCACGCGGCCTTCACGCACGCGCACGCGTAACGCCGATTCTCCCAGGCGCACCTCGAACTGCGTTCCGACGTCCCGCGCAATCCCGTGGCGCGTACGAACCTCCACGGGCGCCGCGTCCTTAACGCCTTCCGTGTCGATGTAAACGGCCCCGCGATCGAGCTGTACCGTCCCGGCGGCCAGCAAGCGCACGTGAGTCTCGGCATCGAGCCGAAGGGAAGCGCCGCCGGCCAACCGCAGTGCTGCGCGGCATCCCGAAGGGGTGCTGAGCGATGCGCCACCGGAAAGTTCGGCGCCCAGATCCAACGCTTGGGCGCGCCGAGTGCCGGGCTGTTCGAGGCGCACGGGGCCGGTAGCGCTTTCCAGCGTGGCAACGACTCCTGCCGATGCCGGTTCGACTCCGGTGCGAAGCACTAAAAAGAGGAGCGCCGCGGCGGCCAGAGGTGCGAGAGCGAAGCTCCAGCGGACGATCCGCCGCCTACGCACCGCGCGCTGCCATTCCGATCGAACCGCGCGCCGGACACGCGCAGCACGCTCCTTCGGAACCTCGGGCCGCGGCCCTGCGGCCCGTAGCAACCGCGCAAGCGGGTCGCGGGGCGTTTCGGGGTTGCCATTTATCGGCGATTGCTTCACGTGTGTGTCCGATTCCTGTAGGTGCTGCATTTGCGACTGAACGGCGAACGTAATTCAAGCCCAATGAGTGCACACAGGCTTATTATGCTGAGTATCTGGGGCATCTAAATCCTTCGCTATAAGCATGGCGATTGATGCTCCATGCCCTGGAACACGATGGGCAGGCTCATGGCTCCAGATCGGCCTGACCTCCGCATACGGCGGCGAATCCGTCGCGAAAGGCAAGCCGCGCTCGCGTCAAAAGGGACTCCGCGGCTTTGGCGCTGACTTGCAGCCGCTGCGCGATCTCGTTAACGCTGATGTCCTCCACGTACTTCCATTCCAGCACATCGCCGTAGTGCCCCGGGAGCCGTTCGAGCACCAAGCGGATGAGCGAAGCCAGTTCTTGCTTTCGCGCGGCGCCTTCGGGACTGGTATCGCCCGCGAGCGAGTCGAGCGCGGCTTGAACTTCCTCAAGGTCTTCGACTCCGCCCAAGGCTTGGGGCTGCCTGCCGCGCTTTCGGCCGTAAGCAGAGATTTCGTGGCGGCAGAACGTGCAGAGCCAAGTGAAAAGCGGCGCTTCGCCTCGGTATGTGTGGAGTTTACGAAGCGCATCGCAGAGCGTGGCCTGTACGATCTCCTCTGCAGCATCGGCATCGTAGTTCACCCGAATCAACGCAAAGCGAAACAGTCCCGGGAAGTAGGTCTGAAAGAGGCTTTCAAAAGCAGCCTCTTCGCCCGCGAGTACGCGGCGCGCCAGGCCCAAATCTCCCAGCGCCGACCGGCTCACTTGGCCCTCCCGCTCTCGCTCACCCTTTGGAGGCTGGATCGGGGGCTTATCCTTCGCCACTCGTATTATATTCCTAAGCTGAGGACAGTGCGGTGGTTAGGTCAATGGTTAAACAGTGATCAGAAGTGTACCACAAGGTGCAGGTTTGACGAACGATTTACTCGCTTGGGGCGTAGGTTGGGTGAGACTGGTCGCAGGTGCGCCCATGGCTATATAAGGTGAGTACGAGGTCCAAGCCGGGACATGCCTAGCAGCTTTCAAGTTTCGAAGGTTCGGATCGCGGGAACTTCTTCATGGCGGTGCTGCCGGCGGTTCGCGCCTACTTAGTTCGCCGATTGGCGGGCGTTCTGCGCGGCTGGCGGGGCATGCCCAAGCTGGATGCGACGAAGGAAGTCGACCCGCGTTACTTTCGCTACAGCACGATCGCCAAACACGGTTGGGTCTTGTATGTCACTCGGCTGACCCAGGCGGGGCGCTGGTTTCTGTGGCCCACCCTTTTATGGGCCGGATACAGCGGAACCTCACTCGATCTGCAGATGTACATCCCCTTTTGCTACGCCATCAGCATGTGGGGCGTGGCGCTGGTGGCGGCATGGTGGTTCAAACCGCAGGCGGAGTTGAGAGTACACCGAGCCGAACGCATTCGGGCGGGCATGACGTTGGCGATCGACGCGGAAGTGACTCCTGCGGGAAAGCGCGCCTCGACGGACTGGTACCTGTCGGCGCACCGGCTTCCGGCCGCGCTGGATGCGACCGAACCGGAAGGTCTTCCGCTGGCCGTTCGCGCGCCCGGCGATTCGCAGCGCGTACGCTTGGGGCTTGTCGCATCCAAGCGCGGAGCGTATCGATTGCCGGCTTGGCGCGTGGAGACCGATTTTCCCTTCGGATTGATGCGGGCGTACCGGGTGTACCCCGATGAGCGTCCTTTGCTGGTGTATCCGCGCTTTCGTGCGCTTTCGCGCATGGATCTTCCGGTGGGTCGGCGCTACCAGCCAGGAGGAGTCGCGCTCGCCAGCCACATCGGCGACAGTATGGAGTACAAGGGCAACCGGGAGTACCGCGAAGGCGACAACGTCCGTAATATCGACTGGCGTGCGACCGCGCGGCTGGGCATGCCGATCGTGCGCGAGTACCGCGAGGAATTCTTTTTCCGCGTCGGCCTGATCCTCGATACGCATGTACCCGCACTGGCGCCGGAATCGCGCCACGAGGCGTTCGAGCAATCGGTCGCACTTAGTGCGGCCGTCAGCGATTACCTGTCACGAAAGGATTACCTTGTCGACCTTTTCGCGGCCGGGCCGAACTTGTACCACTTGATGGCCGGCCGCAGCTTGGCCTATCTGGAGCAGATTCTGGATATCCTGGCATGCGTGGAGTCCAGTCCCGACGAGCCGTTCGAGATCCTCGAGCCCGCGTTGGCGGCGCATCTGGAACAACTCAGCACGGTTATTTGCGTCCTCATGGATTGGGACGAACGCCGGCGCTCATTTGTGTATGGTTTGGCCGGCCAGGGATCTGCGGTGAAGGTAATCATCGTGCGCCAAGGACCATGTACGCTCGATCCGGCGGGCGAAGGGCGTGCGCTGGGTGAAATCGTGGTGCTGGCGCCCGAAGACGTAGAGATGGTGGAGATGCTGTAGCGGACTTGATCGAAACGGTGCAGTCCATTCGGCAGACGAGACACGTTCATGCATGCGATCGCCTTGGAGAGCGAACGGTCCGACCGGGATACCACCGTATCCTGGTGGGTCTTGGGAGTCGCGGGCGTGGCTTACCTCGCGGTGGCGGTTGGCGGCGGACAAGCGCCGCTGATGGGGGTGTTGGGGCTGGCCCTGATCCTCACCAAACTGACGCCCGCGCGTCTGGCCCGAGGTTCTTGGACGGCCTGGCTGCTGCGCGTACCCATTTTCGGGGGAATCGTATTTCTCAATGTCGTGGTACCGGACATTCATTACGGGCATGGGCTGTACAGTTCGGCCGTAGTTACGGCCGTCGCCGAATTGTTGAGCGCCGAGTTGGCGGTCCAGGCTTGGCGCGAGCGGCCGGCGGGAGGTAGGCGCGGCCCGGCCATCCTATTTCTCTCCGGAGTCGTCTTGCTACTGGCATGCAATACGTTCGACTACCGCTGGTTGCGCTGGCTGGTGCCGCTGTACGCGCTGATGGCGATTCCGGCGCTGCGCAGTCTGCGCATGCGGAAGACCGATACGGGCGGACTTTCGAGGCGAGCGTGGCTGGCGCGCGGCGCGGCTTTGACGCTCGCGCTGAGCATCGGCGGCGGAACGTATCTGAGCCTTTGGGCTTATCGCGCGGAGATTTCGCGTCTAGGCCGCGATCTGCTTTCGGGATGGCAGCGGCGTTCCATCGGACTGACCGGTTCGCCGCGTCTGGGCGACAGGATGAGCCTGGAGCGGAGCTTGACGCGCATGCTGCGCCTCGAAGGTCCGATCGAAACGACCCATTTGCGAGCGGCCTCGTTCGAGACCTACCTGGCCGGACGCTGGCTGCCGCCGCTGCAGGAATTGGAACTGATCCCAACGGACATCTCGGAACTTTCGGTCACGGGCCAGCACTCCCAAGTACAAGTTACGCGGCTGGTGGACGAACTTGCGTTCCTTCCCGCTCCGTTGCATTGCGCCGAGGTGCGGCCCACGCGCACTCGGCAGGTTCAGCGCGGCCTCCGCGATCCCGGATTGCTGCGACTCACGATGCCGGCCCCGTATACGTACACATTCGCGTTTTCGAACGATGCGAACCACCAGGGTCCGCTGGCCCCGCCGATCGATACCGAACGCCGCTCGCTCTGCTTGGCCGTCCCCGAGGGGCTTGACGGCAGACTGTATGCCCTGGCGCGAACGATCTTCGCCGGCAAGCAAGATACGCGGGAGAAGATTGCGGCGGTGATCGGTCACCTGGCCGCTCATCACAAGTACTCGCTTAACGCCGACCGCATGCACGGCGATCCGGTCGTCACGTTTTTACTAGAAGGCAAAGACGGGCACTGCGAATACTTCGCGAGTGCGGCCGTGTTGTTGTTGCGCTTGGGCCGCATTCCGGCGCGATACACCATGGGCTTTTATGCCCACGAGCGCGACGGGGATGGAATGCTGGTCCGGCAGCAGGATGCGCACGCTTGGGCCGAAGCGTGGGTGGAAGGAACGGGCTGGGTGACGGTGGAGGCGACGCCAGGCGGCGGATTGCCCGATCAGATCGCTCAAGCGCCGTCCTGGGCGCGGCGGCTGTACGAACACCTCCACGACCTGATCCTGGCATTCGGCGATTGGTGGATGAATTTAAGCTGGTTGCAGATCGGTTTGACCTTCGGAGTGATTGCGGCTTTGGTCATCACCTACCTTTGGCTGCGCGAATGGCTCGCGCGGCGCTGGGCCGCTTTGAAAGTAGTACGGAGGTCCTACACGCCGGCGGACGAGTCGCTGCGCCCGTTGGGCGCTCGTTTCGAACGCTGGCTGAAGCGGCGCGGTTTCCCCTGCCCCGAAGCGCGGCCCTGGAGCGAACATTTGGAGTTGCTGGCTCGCGAACCGGATGCGCTCCGGCGCGTAAAAGCAGAGGATTGGGAATCCGCGCGCGCTTTTACCGAGACCTATGCGCGCGCGCGATTCGGCAGGTCGAGCGAGTCGTTGAAGGATTTGCAAGACCGGTTGCGCAGGATGGGCGGATAGGCGAACCATACCGGGATGCGGCGACTGGATGGCCTGATCCCAAGGGTGGCCTGCCAAGAAAGGAATGTACGTGCACGATCTGAATCGAAGTGCCGGGAAGCGCGCCTTTGCGGAGGTGCTTGAAGCGCTGGAGAAAAGCCTGAGCGAGGTTATTCGCGGCAAAGCGGATGCGTTGCGGCTGGTGCTGGTGGGCCTGCTGGCCGACGGGCACATCTTGCTGGAGGACGTGCCCGGAACGGGCAAAACCACCCTGGCAAAAGCACTCGCCAAGAGCATCGACGGGCGCTTCGCGCGCATCCAATTCACGCCGGATTTGCTCCCCGCCGACGTTACAGGCAGTACTTACTACAATCCCAAGGAAGGAAAGTTCGAGTTTCGGCCGGGCCCGGTTTTTACGAATGTGCTCCTGGCCGACGAAATCAATCGAACCAGTCCGCGCACGCAGTCGGCGTTATTGGAAGTCATGAGCGAGCGGCAAGTAACCGTGGATGGGCAGCGGCAACCCATGGCTCAGCCCTTTTTCGTGATTGCCACGCAAAACCCCTCCGAATTTCACGGCACCTATCCCCTGCCCGAAGCGCAACTCGACCGATTCATGCTGCGCGTTTCGTTGGGGCATCCGGAGCGTGCGCATGAAGTGGAGATACTCTTTCGCCAGCAGGAGCGCGAACCCTTGGACGCGGTGGTTCCGGTCGTCAGCGGCGCGGAAGTTCTGGAACTGCAGGCGGAAGTGCGCAAGGTCCATGTCGAGACCGCGGTGGCAGAATACATCGTGGCGCTGGTGGATGCGTTGCGCAGCGACACGAGGCTGCGTCTTGGCGCGAGTACACGCGGCAGCTTGGCGCTGTTTCGCTGCGCTCAGGCGCGTGCGCGGATCGCGGGACGTGACCATGCTCAGCCAGAGGATGTCCGTGCCCTGGCGGTGGCGGTGCTGGCTCATCGCGTGCAGCTCGATACGAAAGCGCGGTACGGCGGCGCGACGGGATCCCAGGTGGTCGAAGACGCGATAGCGGCGGTTCCGGTGCCGCGCTGAGCCATCGGTTCAAGGTTCGCCGGACCATTGCCCGTTGAACGGATTGGCCGCTCGCGAATAGCGTATTTCGCGTTCCACCCGATAGGCTTCGTATCTTTCGGGGTCGGCGTTGCCGAACGCGAACGGCAAGGGCCCCCAGATTTCGGCGTAAAATCCCGCACCCAACCGGCGGCTGGCGACGGATACGCCCGGCATTAGCGGCGCGACCGGATGGTCCAGGAGTTCCAGCTTTTCGACGGGCGGCTTGTATCCCGAAGCATTGTCATGCGGAACCAGCAAAATGTCCCCCGGGGCCATGCGGCAATCGAAGGCATCGATGGCCGTTGCGCCGCGCGCTTCGAGATACCACTGAAAGCCCCAATGCCCGAAGAACCAGATTTTTGGCGCGCGGCCGGTGTAGCGTTCGGACAGCGTCAGGGCCATGTCGCGTTGGGAAAGCGCCCAACGATAGTCGGCGCAAATCAGCGCCAGACCCAGCACGATGCCCGTAACGCAAGCAAGGCGGCACGCACGAATGGGAATCGGACGTTCGGAAGGCACGGGCCTTTCGATGCGCCGTGCGGCAAGCAGGGCTGCGGCGGGCACCAGCGGGAGGAGCGCTCGGCCGCTGGCTGTCCAATTCAAAAAGGAAGCGAAGACAAATACGCCGGCGATCCAACAAGCCAGCGTGAGTCCCCACGCATCCCACCCGCGGCGCAGCTCGGCGCAGGCCAGCGCGAGAACGTGAACGCCGGCGGCGCTGAACAGTGCCAAGTGTGCGAGTCGCGAGGCGTGCATGCGGGCGTCTCCGCCGAGGGCGACCTTACGGAGGGATTCATCGGCAAAGAGGAGGAAGACCAGCGCCAGCACGAACCAGACTCCGGCCACCAGAAGCGCTTGGCGGGGCGACCAAATCCATGGCGCGAGGATTAAAAACGGCAGCAGGCACCCGCCGAGATAGGAAATTCCCAGCGTGAGGTATTCAGGCATGCGCGTCCACGTGCGCGGCCGAACCATGGCCGAGTATTCGCTCATCAAGTTCAATGCGCCGTGTTCGTATTGCCGGTCGAACCAGATGAAATAGGCCGTGCAGGCCAATACGCCTAGCGCCAGGATGGCCCATCCGCGCATCGCGGACCGCCAGCCCAGTTTGGGAACAGAGAAGAGTGTGTAGGCGGCCAAGAGCGGATAAAGGCTCAGCCCATTGTATTTGGTGAGGACCGCGAACACGCTGCACGCACAGCCTGCCCAAAGCCAGCGCGCGCGGCGGCCTTCCAATCCCCAACGCCAGCAGACCACGGCCAGCACCCACCACGCCACGAGGGGCACGTCGGCCATCAGGGTGCTTGCGGAAAGCAAGAATACCGGCGCGGCGAGCACAAAAAACGCCGCCCATTTCGGTTCGCGCAAGATGCCGCGCGCCAACGCATACGTACCCACGACACAGGCCATGGAAGCCGGCAAAAGCGCCAGATGCAGCACCGCTTCGTGAATGCCGGTTCCCGCGATCCAAACGGCGAGGTAGTACGAGAGTCCCGGCGGACTGAGGTGGATCCAATGCAGCGGAGTAAGGATCCCATCCCAATTGATCGAGCCGCCGAACGGATCGAGAGGGGCTTTCAGGATCGTTTGCGCCTGCCAGATAAAGGTGGGATCGTCGAGGTGAATCGGTTTGGCGATAAAGGGCAGCAGGCAGGCCAGCAACGTGCCGCACACGAGGGCGAGGTCGCGTCGCGGAGTCGGCGCTTGGGGCAGCGGTTCGGGCACGGCGCGAGTGTAACGCTTCTGGGCGGCATTTAAAATCGACGGGCGAGCCTAAATCCGCTCGCGGATCCATACTCGCATCTCGCCGGGCTTGCGATTGCCCCAAAGTCCATAGGGAATGGCCCGCACTCGCTTGGCGCGAAATCGCGATGCACGCACTGCGTACAGCGCACCGTTCCAGGCTTCGCATCCACCTTGAAGGGCCTTCGCTACAAGAACGATGTGACCGCCCATGTTTTGAATGCGCGCAGGCTTGGGGAGCACACACTCCGGAAGTGTGATGTGGTCCAGATTCGGCCCGTTGTCGCATTGTTCGAAACAGTACAGCACCGGTCCACGCTGGAGCGCGACTCGCCCAGCGTTCTCGGTTACGAGCGGGTGTGCGTGCACTTTTTCAACCGGCATCACCAGATCGAGAACAAGACGATCCCCAGCTTGCCACACTCGCGACAAGCGCGCGTAGCCATTCTTGATGGTAAATGCATGCGACTTTCCGTTCAGTGTCAGCTTCGCATCCCGGCACCAACCGGGAATGCGCAGTGCAACGCTGAATTTTGCAGACCGCTGAGGCTCGACGTCGATACGCACGCGCCCGGCCCAAGGGTACTCGGTCCGCTGCTCGATCGAGACCGGGACGCCCCCGCACGTAAATTCGGCACGGCTGGGCATGTAGAGGTGAACCCATACGGCTTGCGGCTCCGTGGCGTAAATATAGCGAGGCAGCGAGGCCAGGATGCGGGCTATGTTCGGAGGGCAGCAGGCGCACCAAAACCAAGGCTGTCTTGTGGGCCGAACGTGATCGCCGTGCCCGTTTCTGAAATGCGCGCTGACGGCCAGGGGATTGGCGTAGAAGAATTTCGCTCCGCTTCGGGAGACGCTGGCGAGGACGTTGTTGTAAAGGGCGCGCTCCAAGACATCGGCGTAGCGCCCATCTCGTTCCATACGGAGCATGCGCTCGGCCCAGAAGACCAGCCCAATGGCGGCGCAGGATTCGGCATAAGCGGCTTCGTTGGGTAGATCGTAATCGACCGTAAACCGTTCGCCCTGGGCGCTGGAACCCACTCCGCCGTGCGCGTACATACGCCGCTGCGTGACGTTATCCCACAAATCCCGGCAGGCTTTTCGAAGGGCACGGTCGCCGGTTTCGGCGGCCAGGTCGGCCATGGCGCAGTAAAGATACATGGCGCGCACGGCATGCCCTTCGGCGGTTTTCTGTTGGCGCACCGGACGATGCGCTTGGCAGTAGGCGTGTTCGTACTTCGGCTTTTCGCCGCGCGCCTGCGCTTCGGCGTCAAAAAAGCAGGGCGAGCGGCCGCGTTCGTCGACAAAGAACCGCGCGAGATCCAGGTAGCGTTTTTCGCTGGTAACGCGATACAGGCGCACCAGCGCCAACTCGATTTCCTGATGCCCGTCGTAGCCGCGGATTTGACCCGGATTGGGACCGAATGTCCGATCGATGAGGTCGGCGAAGCGGCAGAGGGCGTCGAGCAAGTCGCGCTCCCCCGTGGCTTCGTACCAAGCCACGGCGGCTTCGATCAGATGCCCGGCGGTATACAGTTCATGAAGGTCCCGAAGGTTGGTGAACTTCTTCTCCTGGTCGAGCTGAGAAAAGTACGAATGAATATACCCGTCAGGTTGCTGCGCAGAAACGATCAGGTCGGCGACGCGCCGCCCCATCTTGTATATCTTGGGATCGTGGCGCTCTTGCAAGGCATACGCCACCGCTTCGAGCCACTTGGCGACATCGCTATCCCAAAACCAGTGCGGGCGTCTCGGATTTCCGGGCTTCCACTTCAATTCAAGGGCTTCGAACCGCCCCGTTTCTTCGCAGCACCGATATTCGTAGGGCAAGGTGGCCCGGCGGTTGGTGTTCATACGTTCGCGCCATATTCCGCCGGTAATGCGAACCGAATTGAGGGGCAACGAGTCCAAGGTTTTTACGGGATGGGCGCTCATGCGTGGGCCTTTCAATGAGGTCTGTCAATCTTTATCCTGTGCACAAGGGTTGCCACAAGGCGACGAAGGAGTATAAAATCGGCACGATTCCGACTTCCGGGTGCGATGGGTACCATACGAGCCATGGCCGGCACGGCATATCTCGAACTGGAGCAGGGGCGAGCTGTGAAGGCGCTCAATGCGGGACTCTTCGTCTCGCGCGGCCAAGGCATGCATCCCGATCGCCGAATCGACAGCTATGAGTTGATTCTGGTCAAGCGCGGCACTTTGCACATGGCAGAAGAGGCTCAGTCGTTCGCGATTGGCGCGGGAGAGACCTTGCTGCTATGGCCCCACCGACGCCATTGGGGTACGCAACCCTATGGACGGGACCTCTCCTTCTACTGGATCCATTTCCGATTGCCTGATTTACCGAAATCCCGAAGCAAGCCGGGAAACGCATGGCGAATACCGCAGGTTTCGAGGCCCGCCAGGCTTGAGCGCCTGACGGAACTCATGCACCGCTTTCTGGACGATCAGACCTCAGATTCGGGAGCGCCAGGCTCCGCCGATCTGCTGGTAACGATGATGTTGTGCGAAGTCGCCGCGGCGAAACCGGCCGGCGTTCCGCACGCCGCGGCGAACTTGGCCGGGCGAGCCGATTCCTACCTTGCGCAGCATTTTCGAAACACGGAGCTTAGCACGTCCGTCGTCGCCGCTGCACTGGATTGCAATCCGGACTATCTGGGGCGAATCTATAAACAGGTTTACGGCCGCACGCTCACCGACAACCTCCATCGCCGTCGAGTTCAGGATGCCGGGGCATTACTGCGGGAATGCGGTTTGAGTGTCGACGCGGTCGCGGAAGAGTGCGGATTTCCCAATGCGGGGTACTTCCGGCGTATCTTTCGCCGGCTTACGGGACTGACGCCGCGTGCTTACCGGCGGCTGTATGCGCGGATGCATATCAATACCAGGTAACTAGGCGTTAGCGCGACTAAAGGCTTCCAGAACCGAGCAGCATATGCTTAGCCCATACGGTATTGAATAGCGGGTCCGCGATAACCGTAAATTCAGCCCACATTTTGCGGCGATATTCGGCCAGTACTTCGGCACATTCGCGATGCGCTGCCCGGTTATTCAACTCCGCGGGATCGGCCGCGAGGTCGTAAAGCTCATCTTCGTCGGTTGGATTCCAGACATACTTCCATGCGTAGTCGCGATACATGCGTTGGGAGTAAAGCCCGAACTGGCCGCCGTGATAACAGGCCAGCAGCCGTTCACGATAGGAGTGGCGGTCGTCGCCGCCCATTAGCACGGGCGCCAGCGAGCGGCCTGAATAGGTTTCGGGAACCGTCCCCGTTGCAAGTTCGGCAAAGGTGGAGGCCAAGTCCAAGGCGTTGCTCACGAATCCGTCGTATCGTTTTCCTGCGGGGGCCATACCGGGCCAGCGCGCTACCATCGGGACGCGCACAATATCGTCGTACAGGTTGCAGTGCTTATCGTACAATCCGTGTGCGCCGGCCATGTCGCCGTGATCGGTGCTGTAAATGACCAGCGTGCGTTCGGCAAGCCCCGTCTCGTCCAGGGCGCCGAGCAGTTCACCGACTTGCGCATCGATGAAGCTGACCAGACCAAGATAGCCTGCGGTCTGACGGTCCCAATAGCCGCGCCACGGCATTCCATCGAGTTCCCAAACTTTTCGCATCTGGCGCTGCTGGCGCGGCTTTTCGCGCAATTCGTCGGGAAAATTCGGCCACGGTTCGATGCTTTCCGGCGCATACATTTGCGCAAAAGGAGCACAAGCGTGGTAAGGAGGATGCGGCTCTTCGTAATTGATCGTCAGGAAAAAGGGCTGCTGGGCACTCGCCGCGCGCTTGAGGAAGTCCTGGCCCATCCGCGTCATGCGGGTGGCGTGCTGCTCTTCAAACGGTTCTGGGCGCTCCACCGGCAGTGTCGGCGGCATCCCGCTGTTGCCTTCGACAGGAGGCTTGAATTTCAATTTGGGCGGGTTGCCAAATTCGTCGAAACCGATATCCCCGGGGTTGAAGCGGCTCGATACGTGCCATTTGCCCAGGTGCGAGGACCGATAGCCCGCTTGGCGTAAGAGGTGGGGATACCAATCCTGCTTCAAATCCGGTTGAGCAGTCAACTCACTGACGTTGAAATTGGTGAGCCCGCCGTGATGTACGGGCCATCGTCCGCTGGCCAGTGACTGCCTGGCCGGTGCGCAGACCGGAGTATTGCAACCGGCGTGCGTAAAGGTAATCCCTTCGCGAGCGAGCCGGTCGAGGTTCGGCGTTCGAATCAACGGGTGACCGGCGTATCCGGTGCAATCGTGCCGGTGCTGATCGCTAAGGATAAACAGGATGTTGGGGCGAATGGCCGGCATGCAAGGTTCTCGATGGTAATTCAGATTTCGGGTTCGATCCACTTCACGCGCGCGGACTCGGCCAGCCCTTCGCGATAGGTCGGAAACTTAAGCGTGTAACCGAAATCGCGCTTCACCTTGGCGTTTCGGACGCGCTTATTACTCTGCTTCACCAGTTCGGCGCACGCGTCGGCTGGCGCTTTGAAATCGATCGGCGGATGCGCCACGCCCATTAGATCGGCGATGGCATTCACGTAATCGCCCCCGCGCTGCGGTTCGTCGTCCGAAAGATTGTACGCCTCCCCTACCCGGCCCTTTTCCAGAGCCAGCGCCAACAACTCGAGGAAGTCGTCGATGTAAATTCGGTTCATGACCTTGTCGGGGTCCCAGGTCAGGCGATACGTACCCGAAGCGATCTTTTCGTTGATGACGCCTTGCGGACGATAGATGGATGCAGGGCGAAAAATAACAACCGGCAAACTGCTCAGCCGATGCGCTTCCATAAGAAGGTTTTCGACGGCTACCCGAAGCTTTCCCATGGCCGAAGCCGGATCGCGCGGCGCATCTTCGTCGAGCCATTCTCCGTCGGTTTGCCCGTAAACGGCCGTGCTGCTTTCGTACACATAGCGCTTCAACGAAACGCCTTCGAGCGCCGACAAAAGATTGCGCGTTCCCTTTATATGAAGTTGCTCCAATTGCTCGGGCGAGCCCTGCATACTGCCCATAAGGTGATAGACGGTGTCGATTCCGGTGCCGATGCCACGCAGCGAATGGGGATCGAGGACATCCCCCAAGCGCGGCTCTATGCCCAAAGCCTTTAGTTTGGGCAGGTTCGCTTCTTTACGGGAAAGTCCGCGAACGGTGTGACCCATGGCGATCAGCCGCTGGGCCAACCGCCGGCCGCGATATCCGCAACCGACGATGAGCACACTTCTGTGTGAGCTGGACATGGGTCGTGCTCCGAAAGAGAAGAACCGCAGTTTAGCGCAGACGGAATCCGGAGCAATCGTACCTCCGGTAGTTTCCGCTGTTTACGTGCGAGGCGGCACTTCGCCCGGCTTTAGCTCATAGCGGCTGCCGTCGGCAAAATCGATGTCGAGGTGCTTGGCATTTAATCGGAAAAGCTTGATCGTGTTCAGAATCGAATGTGCGGATCCGCGCTCTCGCTCGGCGCCCAACGGACCCAGCGCAAAGGCCTTGCGTTCGGTTCCGCGATGCAGGAAGGCCAGACGGGTCTGGTCGGCGAGGGTCACCAGCGCTTCGCTGAAATCAGGGTTGGTCTGCCATTCGGCAAAGGCCAGCCGCAGGTGCTCGGCGGCGGATAGGCCAAGGGGTTCCGGTGGCGGCTCATCGGGAGAAATCATGAAGTTAGTGTAGCGGCAAAGCGCTGGACGACCAGGAAGCAAGCAGGAGTGGTCACGAACCTGGGCCGCCTTTTGGACCGGCGGCTTCCTGTTGTTCCTCCATGCAATGTGGATAGAAGTAACTCTAAATCGAAAAGAAACCTCACCAGAAAAGGGGCACGCGATGCGATTGCAGGGCAAGACGGCATTGATTACCGGTGGTGGATCGGGCATCGGCGCGGCATGCGCTCTTGCTTTAGCGGAAGAAGGCTGTCGCGTAGCGATTTGCGGACGGCAGGCCTCTACGCTGGCAGAGACCGCCGCTCGGCACAAAGGCGAGCCCCGTATCCTAACGCGCGTGTGCGATGTCGCGGACCGCAAGGCCTCTCGCGAACTGGTGGCATGGGCCGAAAAGGAACTCGGACGCATCGACATCTTGCTGAACGCAGCGGGCGTGAACGTTCCCAATCGAACCTTCAAGGATATGTCTCCCGAAGACTGGGACCGCCTGCTGGCGATCAACACCACCGGCGCCTTCCACACGATTTTCTTCGCGTCGCCGGCCATGCGCGCGCGAAAAGACGGCTTGATCGTGAACATCGGATCCACGGCCGGAAAACGCGCCAACTCGCTGGGCGGTATCGCCTACAACGCGAGCAAGTTCGCGCTGGCGGGATTGAGCACCAGCGCTTCCGACGAGTTTCGCGAAGACGGCGTACGGGTGACGACGATCCACCCGGGCGAAGTCGAGACGCCCATCTTGCGCTTCAGGGCGAAATCGCCGACGCCCGAGCATCGCGCAAAGATGATGCAGCCCGAAGATGTGGCCGCGGCGGTCCTCTTGGTCTGTACGCTCCCCGCACGCGCGAACGTGCTGGAAATGGTGATTAAGCCTACGGCTCAAGCGTTCGTCTGAAGCCGCTCGGGTTTCACATCTGCTGCGTAATCCAGTGGGCCAGATACGCCAACCCCACCGCCGTGCTGAAGAGGACGAGCGCGCGGCCGTATTCATCCCACCACGTATAGGTGGGCAAATTCAGCCGGCTTTGGCTGATGCGCGGGGATTCCGGCTTCGCAGGCGCGGGTTCCGGCTTCTCAGTCATCCGCAGCAAAGTCAGAGGGACGGCGACCCGTACCGTGGAGTTCGGGGCTCGATTGGTGATCGCGCCAATGCCGGCTTTGGGGTCGTAACGAGCTTGGCTTCGTTGCGCTTCTTGCCGTTTCACCTCTTCGCGCTCGGCCTGGCGTTCTGAATAGATCCGCGATGGCGCCGGGCGATCTGGATGGGCCACGGTTGCTTGGTCCTCATCATCCGATTCGCGTAACGCCTCGGCCTGGAAGCCTCGGTTAAAGCAGATCTCGCAAACCGGCCTGCCCAGCGGATCCGGGAACCAAGCGGTATCCAGCAGGAACATCCCGCAACTCACGCATTGCGCGTCTTGATCCACGGTGCGCCGCGAACCTTTGGGCGCCGGTGGCTTGGGGATGCGCAGCAGCTCGGTGTCCATGGCTTGAACGCTCCACGAGGCCAGCCTGTGAGAATTTCCCACATGCGTTGCACCAATAAACGGTCTGCATTACCGCTCGTTCGGCCGTTCGAAATAGGGCAAGGGATATGCCAAAAAAGAAGAGCCGCCGGAAGTAATCCAGCGGCGCCTTGTGAGCACAGTATGGAGTGATAGGTGGAAGCGCGGCCGCTTACACGTGCGGTGTGCGGGGCACCCGTGTGCCGGCGGTCACGATATCCCGCACGCGCGGCCCCTCGATGAAGTCGTGGGGAAAGCCGCGTTCGATCGCCGTCGCTTCGTCGAGCCGCAGCAGGTGCTCCTGGGAAAGGGCAAATGCGAGGCTGCCTAAGTTATCTTCGAGCTGATCTACCTTGCGGGCTCCCAGGATCGGACTAACCACATTAGGTTTGGCGAGAAGCCAGTTCAGCGCGATCTGCGCGGGACTGTGGCCGGTTTCTTTCGCGATGAGCTGAACGGCTTCGGCGGCGGCGATCTTCTTCTCGGTCAAACCCAATGGACGATTGCCGCCCTTCAGTTGCTTTGGATCGAAGCCCGCTTGCTGTTGCGCGGCCAGATCGGCGCGGCTGTACTTTCCCGTGAGCACCCCGCCGCCCAGTGGCGACCACGGCAGCACCCCAATGCCCAACGCTTCTGCCATCGGCGTCAGCTCGCGTTCGACAGTTCGCTCGATCAGACTGTACTCGATTTGCAGCGCGACGAAACGCGTCCAGCCGCGGAGTTCAGCCATGGTTTGGGAGCGAGCGATCAGCCACGCTGGCACGTCGCTGACCCCGAGGTACAGAATCTTGCCCGCACGCACCAGATCGTCGAGCGCTCGCATCACTTCATCGACGGGCGTCGTGTAATCCCAACAGTGCACCCAGTACAGGTCGATATAATCGGTCTTGAGTCTCTTCAGGCTTGCCTCCAGGGACTGAACCAAGCACTTACGGTGATTCCCGCCGCTGTTGGGATCGCCGCGCCGCATCCCCAGCGTGTACTTGGTGGCGACGACAAAGCGTTCACGCTCGGTGCCCAGAAAGTCGGCGAGAAAGGTCTCGCTGGTGCCTTGGGTGTAAAAATTGGCCGTATCGATAAAGTTTCCGCCACGCCGGGCATAGGCGTCAAAAATCTGTTTGCTCGTTTCCCGATCCGCACCCCAGCCCCATTCGGTGCCAAACGTCATGGTGCCCAAGCAAAGCGGCGAAACGCGCAGTCCACTGCGGCCAAGCAAGCGGTAGTCGTCGAGCATTAGGGGGCCTTGAACGGGCATGTCGAGCTCCTTTCGATCTGGAAAAAGCGACGTGCTCTTTGGTAACACCCGCTTCTATACAATCAAGCCGGTCGGCTTCTTCGGTTGACTTCGAGCACGCATAGTGGACGGTAGTGCGCCATGCGGCAAGAAGCGATTATCTGGGCGCCGAAGCGTGCGCCGTTGCTGGAAATGGAAGCCGTCCTGCGCGAAGCTGTGCCGGGCGCCTGGTCGCGCACCAGCGCGGTGATCACGCCGCTCTTTCACGCTTCGCCCAAGTACCGCACCGCGGAGGCCGTCCCGGCGCGCCTTCGGCTCGTCACGCTCGAGAACGGCGACTACCAGCTTATCCACAATCCTCGCGATCCAAATCTCGATGAACTATTCCTCGAGTGGCCGATGATAATGCTGTACCACCGCATCGACGAATTTTCCCCGGCGCTTGCCGATGCAGAGCGTGTTTCGGTGCTGGAATGCCACGATCTGGACACCAACTGGGAGAAAGCGGGCTGGACCACCGGCACGGCGATCGAACAGTTCGCTTCGCGCAAGAATCGTCACAAGCTGATGCTGGGCTTGCCGCCTTGGGGCTGGACCGATCGGGTCGCGCTGCAGGCCGGCCTTGAAGCGAGCGCCGCGGCGCTCGCCAAAGTCTGCGGCGGAACCTGGGAGTTTTCCGAGCGTTCCGACGGAGCCGAGAAGACGGTGGAAGCGTTCTTTTCGAAGCAGAAGCAACCCATCGACGACGACATGAGCAGGCACGGCGAGGTGCTTCTGGATGACGATACGATCTTTAAGGGCTTCTGACGCGCCGGCCCTTCATCCGCCTTTCAGGAATCTAATCAGCACATACAGCAAAGCTGCCACCAGCACGGCTCCGCCAATGACGGCGACCGGGTTGAGCGCCTTGCGGTGCTCCGGATCGGCTTGATCGCGCGCGCTCTGGGCCGCGGCATCGGTAAACTGCTTCGAGGGCACCATCTGCGATTCCCGGATGTACTGGTCCATGGTGCGTTTCTTGAAGGCATCGGACCCCGAGACGCCGTCCCAATTCTGAATCACGTTTTTGAGGCCCATCAAAATGCTGGACTCGCCGGAGCACTTTTCGCAGGTGGCAAGGTGCTTTTCGACGGACGCGCGGCCGCCTTCGTCGAGTTCTTTATCGACGTAATCGCTCAGTAGGTCGCGGCACTCTTCGCAACTGATCTCGCGCGCCCCCGCGCTCGTTTCGGTACTCATCGGAGATCCGGCTCCTCATGGCCTGCCGCGGCTCCCCCGCCCCGGCAAGCGCCCCGAAAGTTCTTCTTCAACCCGCCACGCGGCCCTCAGGTCACGCGGACGAGGGTACGGCAAAACGATCAGCGCATGTCCTCTTGCAGAATCCGCAGGCTGTGACGCAGCGTCTCGCGGGCCCGTTTCACACGCATCTTGATCGCACTGACGGTGACACCTAGCACTTCTGCGATGTCCTGATAGGGCATATGGTGGAACTCCACCATGATAAGCGTCGTGCGCTGGTCTTCCGGTAGCGTATCGATGGCGCGGCGAATCAGGACCTGAGCTTCGTGCTTCTCGGCTTCGTTGACCGGACCGGTTCCGCCAAAAGCCATGCGGTCGATAATCTTGGTGCCTTCGGGGTCGTGGTTCGACGTGTCGTCGAGGCTTACGTGCGGGCGCAGCTTGTTCTTTTTGAGCTCGTTTATGCACAGGTTCGCGGCAATCTTGTACAGCCAGGTCGTGAACTTGGCGACGGGTTCATAGCGCGCGGCATTTCGGTAAACACGCAAGAACGCTTCCTGGGCCAGTTCCTCGGCGGTCTCGCGATCCCGGGTAAACCCATAGCAGAACGTGACAAGGGCGTGCTGATATCGGCGCATGAGTTCTTCGAAGGCGCGGTGATTACCCGCGGCCAAATCGCGCATCAGCGTCGCATCGTCCGCCTGCAGGACATCGTCGTCGGCCATTCCGGCCCCCGAAAAGGTGTAAGGGGAGTATACCGGAGAAGTCCCCGCCGAGTCACCGCGAAAGGCCCGCCCTTGTCTGTTTGTTAGACCACAGCAGGTGCAAGCGATTTGCCGCCTATTCTTTAGGGATCCCGAAGCCACAGTTGGACAAGGGGGAAGCTCGACGGGTATGGTGAACGTATCGATCTAAACCGCGCAACACTTACATTGGAGAACCTATGGGCGCCGCCACGACCGCTCCGACTACCTCCACCGTCCAACCTCAGTCGGAAACAACCTCCGGCCCGCGCACCTTTGAAGCGGTTTGGAGCGAATTGGAACGCCGCCATGCCTGGCGGATCGTAGAAAAGGAGGTCCATAATCCTGCCCTGGCGATCGCGCGTGTCCCTTATGCGTGGCAGGATTTCGACAATCGATACGCGGCGGCCTTCCGCGAAAAGCACGGCTTGCTGGAATTGATTGCCGGCGCCGCGGACGACTGGGAGGCGATCTTACGCCTGCGGCACTGGGTCTTCATGAACGTACGCGACGGCCAGCCAAGTTGGCCCTTAAGCGGCCATGAGCCTGCGCAGATCGTGGATGCATCACTGCACGGCGCGACCTTTTATTGCACGTATTTCGCCTACACGTTTGCCGCGGCGGCTTCGGCATGCGGATTCCCGGCCCGGCATTTGGGCATCGACGTGCTCCGCAAGCCCCATGAACCCGGGGCGCACCACGGGGTCGCCGATGTCTGGGTCAACAAGTACCGCAAATGGGTGCATGTGGACCCGAATTACGATCACCACTACGAACTGGACGGCATTCCGCTTAACGCCGAGGAGATCGGACAGGCATGGCGGCGGAATCAGGGCCTCGGGATGGTCGGGCTGGTTGGACCGGAGAAGCGTGAAGCCGAACGCCCGCGGGCGGGGATAGCCGGCAAACACGAATCGGCGTGCTTCTACTGGCATTACATCGACACGCTCAACGATTTCTTCCACCGTAAGAATCTCACGTGGCCCGAACCGGTCGTCTTCCTGGTGGACGAAGAACGCAAGCGGAACACCTGGCTGCAAGGCAACCCGCCGAATACGTATCCGCACAAGCGTTACGAGAACGGAACCTTCATCACCACCGAACGCACGGCCGACGCGTATCCAGATTTGAATTGCACGCGAATCGACCTGATGCCCCCGGAAAAAGTTCCGTACCTCGCGCGCGTCGTTTTTGGCCGAACTTGTGTGCCCAATTTCTCGCACTACGTGGCGCGCGTGGACGGCGGAGCTATGCAACCGATTCGCGGAATGGAGTTCCCATGGCAACTTAAGGCAGGCGATAACCGCGTGGAGTTCCGCGCGGTCAACCTGGCCGGACACGAAGGCCCGCCGAGCCGGCTGGCCATTCACGTGGAGCGCCTAAGCGCTCAGACACCGGCCTGGCCGACCAAAAAGTCAGTGAACTGAAGCTCAGTCGGCCAGTTCCAAGCCAAAGCCGGGCAGCTCCGGAAGCGTGAGCATACCCGCTTGCAACAGGTATCCTGACGCGTCGACACCTTCCACGGCGCCAGGCACTCCTTCGATGATGGGCACATTGCCCAGCCCGCCGGCTAGTTGGGCGGCATAAAGCGTTTTGAGCGGTTCGCTCCAGGCATGCGGCGATCCGGCCACGCCCGCCGCGCGCAACTCAGGCATGATGGTACGCCATGCCGTGAAACCCATCGCCGTTACGTCCATTAACAACACGTCCAGCAGCCTGTCGCGCGCCAGGTTCAGCAGGCCGTCCAACTGATCGCGCGGCCATTTTCCGTAGGGACCGGGCGGGACCTGAGTCGGCCCCAAGCGCGCTTCGCCGTCGGCGATCAGGGTTGCAGGACTTTCGGCGGTCAGCTTATCGCGCAAACGTTTCAACCCCGCGGCCGATTCCGGAAACGATTCCTCGACCCAATAGAGGCCGCACTCCAAAACTTCGTCGAGGTATCGACAGAAGCCTTCTGGGTCGTAACCGTCGTTGGCATCCACCAGCAGCTTGGCACTTGGAAACCGCTTGCGTACGGCGCGCGTGACTTCAGCATCGCGGCGATCGCCGGCCGTGCGGTCCATGACCTTGAAGCCGCGCCCGATCTTCAACTTGAAATGCGCATGTCCAGAGGCCGCATCCTGTTCGCACGCGGCCAGCAACGCGTCGATTCCCCGAGGCGATTCGAGCGGTTCGAGGTCGTCGAAGTAGATTCCGCCCGCGTAGATCGGCAGGCTGCGGGGACCGGCGGCGCCGAGCATTCTCCAGACCGGCTGCCCGAGAATTCGACCGGCCAAATCGTGCAGCGGAATGTCCAGCGCGCGAGCTTCTTGCACCACCCCGCTCGCCGGATCGATTAATTCGCTCACGCGCCGGCCCACTAGCGCCTGCGTTTCATGCTCCGGACCACTGGATAGCCCCCAGCCCATCGCACCTTGATTGGTGTAAACGAGGCGCACCTGAATCTGCGCGTGCTGCCCGTGGTGGCCGCCTTTGGCATTGCGCGGTATCGATCGAGGAAAGCTACGCTTCAGCGTGCGGGATTCGATCCGATCGATGGTATGAGTGTGCAGCATGGCAGCCTCCTTTAGAGGAGTCGCTCAAAGCGCTGCAATGGGGTCAGGAAAAAACCTGCGTGTGAAAAAGCGGTGTTACTTCGGACCGCCGCCAAAGATATTGACAATCAGAAACACAATGGTGGCGATGGCGGCCACAGCGACTCCGGCCAGGAGCGCCCACTTCATCGAGATGGCAGCGCCCACCGGCGGGCGAATGGCGCTGCGCATGCGCGAATGGCTCATCCGGCGCACGATGCCCGTCATACGGCTGGACGAGGCCGGGCCGCGCGGCGACTTTTCGAGCATCGGGGCGAGCTTATCCAGGTTCTCGTCGACGCGTGTGGCGCCGGCAGGGTCCATCCGCGCGCCGCTCTTGCGGTTGGCGCGCTGCTCAGCCACCTTGACGGTCGTCGGTCGCGAGATGCTGCTGCGTCCTTCATTAGGCCGGACACTCTTCGGCTGCTTGCCTTGCACGATCAGAGCCAAATCGTCCAGAAGTTCGGCCGGAGACTGGTAGCGCTCGGCCGGATCCTTGGCCATCATGCGCTCAAGGATGTGGCAGAAGCCCGGCGATATCCCGCGGTCGATATCGTGCGGACTGGGAACCTGTTCGGTAAGGTGCTTCATCATCACCACGGCCGCGGTGTCGCCTTCGAAAGGCGGCCGCCCAGTGACCATTTCGTAAATGGTCGCGCCTAAGGAGTAAATATCGCTGCGGATATCGATTTCGCTCTTGCCCTGAATCTGTTCGGGAGAAAGGTAAAACGGCGTGCCCATCGCGATTCCGGCTTTCGTGATACGCCGGCGGCCTTGGGCCTCTTTGTCTACCGCCAAACCCATATCGGCCAGCTTGGCCTCGCCTTCGGGCGTGACAATAATGTTCTCGGGCTTTAGGTCGCGATGCACCAGGCGCTCGCCGTGGATGTGATCCAACGCCGAAGCGATCTGGCGCAGTACGCTGAGCGCTTCCTTCTCACTGAAGCGGCCCTTCTGTTCCAGCAGCGAGTAGACGTCATGCCCTTCTACATACTCCATTACCAGGAAGTGGTAGCCGTCGGCATTTCCAACATCCAATCCCCGGACGATGTTGGGATGATCCAGTTCGAAACTCGCGTGAGCTTCGGCTTCGAAGCGAGTCAAGAAGGTCTTGTCTTTGGCTCGGCTGCGCGGAAGCACCTTCAGGGCCACGATGGCATGCGTGCGCGTGTCGCGTGCCTGATAAACCGCTCCCATGCCGCCTTCGCCGAGCTTGCGGATCAAGTCGTAAGGCCCGATGCGCGTAACCTTTTGAACGGTTTCGCGCTGCATTTGGAGCAATCGTTCGAGCTGGTTCTTGGTGATGTAGCCGTGGCCGACCAGGATATCGCCCAGCGCCTGGTACTGGCCGCCCTGCTCGGCGTTATGCTGTTCGTTGATCGCCTGCTCAATTTCCAGCGGCTGCGCAAGCCCCTGAGCAACGGCCAATTGGCCTAGGCGAATATCTTCCAACGAAGGCATACGAACCCCATGCAATTCCGAATTAGAGCCTAGCTTGGACGCCCATATTTAACCGACTATAGGGGTAGGTGCAATTGATGCCTATCTCGATTAAACCCCGTCCAGGCTTCCTGTTCCGAATGCTCGATGTGCGCTACCATTAGCGACCTCAGTAGGTCTTGCCCTCACCGATTCTGAGCTTCCGGGTAAGCTCTGCTTCACGCAATCTATCCGCCGAACGGGAATTTGCGAACCCGGTGCCAAAGTGTGTTTGGAGTCGACGATGCCTCCCACGAAACGATCATCTTCCAAGCTAAAAGCCAAGTGGTGCATAGACATACTCGGCGTGCCCATGGATTTGGGAAGCGATCTGCGCGGCGTGGACATGGGGCCCTCGGCCATCCGTATCGCCGGACTGAACGCACAGCTTTCCGGACTGGGGTATTCGGTACGCGATCGCGGCAACATGGAAGTGCCTCATGCGGTTGATGCCGGCAAACCCGGTGGACCGGCAAAATACCTCGGACCGGTCACGCAGACCTGCAAACGCGTGATGCGCACGGTCGAATCCATTGCCGGAACAGGCGCCAAGCCGCTCGTGCTCGGCGGGGATCATTCGGTGGCGCTGGGAACTTTGGCGGGCTTAGCGCGAGCCTTTCGTAACCGCGCACCCAAACGAGCGTGGGGCGTGCTGTGGGTGGATGCGCACGGCGACTGCAATACACCGGACAGCAGCCCCAGCGGGAACATCCACGGGATGCCGTTGGCGGCGGCGCTGGGACGCGGACCACGAGCGTTGACGCACATCGCGGGTTTTGCGCCACTCATCGCTCCAGAACACACCGTGCTGTTCGGTGTGCGCAACCTTGACCCCGGGGAACGGCGGAATTTGAAGCAACTGGGCGTACGCACGATCACCATGCGCGAGATCGACGAACATGGCGTCTACGCCATGATGCAAGTCGCATTGCGGCAGGTGGCGGGCGGGACGGATGGATTTCATCTCTCGTTCGATATCGATTGCCTCGATCCGCGCTTCGCCCCAGGAGTAGGGACCCCGGTGCAGGGTGGCTTTACGGTTCGCGAAGCGCACCTGATTATGGAACTGGTGGCCGATACGAAGAAGCTGCTCGCGTGCGAACTGGTTGAAGTCAACCCCGTGCTGGACGAGCGCAACGCCACGGCCAAGCTCGCCGTGGAACTGCTCTATTCGGTCTTCGGCGGAAGGATCCTATGAAGCCGCTGTTTGCGCATTCGTTGTGACCTAAGCGCTCGGGGGCGAGGCCTCATCGCAGCGCCCCGTGCTTCTCCAAAACGGCCGCAGCCTCTGCGCGCTCGTATTCACGGGCCCAGCCCAGCGGCGCGCTGTCGTACGTCTCGTCCCGCAGCGTCGGATCCGCGCCTCGGGAAATCAACTCTTCGATAATCGCTACATGGTTGAACATGGCCGCCCAGTGCAGCGGCGCGGCACCCGATGTTCCTCCCGTGCCCCAAAGGTCGGGCATGCGGCGGTTGATCAGATCGGGCTGTGCATCGAGTACTTCGCACACGCGCGGCAAATCGCCACCGACCAAGGCATCGTGTAAGCGCCGCATCTGCTGCACGCTTTCGATATCCCCCACCCGCTCCAAAAGTTTGGCGTCGGCGCGCGCGCCATGCGCATTAAGCCGCTTGAAGGCCTTCGTATGCCCCATATTCAACGCGAGGTCCGCGGGCGTGCGCTTCTTCTCGTCGCGTTCGCGCCAGTCCGCGCCCAATTCAAGCAGGAGATCCACCAGCTTGGCCGAATCCCGAAGCGCCGCAAAATGAAGCGTACTGATCGATACGTACTCGCCCACGCGGTAGGTGGATCGAATGAGTTTCGGGTCCGCCGCCACTCGCATACGGATCGACGGTTCGCGCTCCAAGGCCAAGTCCGTCCACCAGGTAGCTTCACCGCCTCGGGACAAGAGAAACTCCACTACCGCTCGGCAATCGTGGTAATAGAGCGGCTTCTCGACCGCTTCGCGTCCGCGCTCGTCTTGCGCCCGAACGTTGGCGCCCCGATCAACCAGGAAGGTCGTTAGCTCAAGACGATTCCATGCCGCCGCGGTATGCAGCGGCGTATTTCCAGCGCGGTCGCGGCCCTCCAATTCCGCACCGCGCTCAATCAACCATCGTGCGATTTCCACGCGCCCGTATCTACTGGCATGATGCAACGGTTGCAGTCCGAAGCGCGGTTCGTGTGTATTTATAAGTTCCGGGTTTGCATTGAGCAGCGCTTCGATACGCTCTCGCACACCCCCTTCGATGGCTCGGAACAGATCGGCCAGAGCCTCCGATTGCGGCGGAGCGGCCGGCGCGTTGGATTGGAATTCCACATGCCGTTTAAAGCGGCTCCAACTGGAGAATCGATGCTCCCGCGCCAGCACCAACTGAGCATCGGACAGCTTCCACTCCGCCGTGCTTGCGCTCGCGTCCGACTTGAGTTTCGGATGGTACGCTTGAAAGCGCTCCAAGGCGCCTGGATCGCCACCACGCACGTCCTTTAGCAAACGCTTGGCTTGCTTCTTAAGATGTTCCCAACGGGGACTCGGGGGCAAGGGCTTAGACATACGTCCTCCTCTCGTGTGCGCCCGGTGTCCACGTAGCGGGCAGAGAGAAGGCTAAAGAGTATAGGCACGACTCAGGTGGGTTAAACCCTTCCCGTGGACCGGCTGCGCCCTGCCGCGCGCCGGTACAGTACATCCTTACCATTAAGGCTGTCAAGCGTGACGAAAAAAGAATCCGCCTGCGCCAACCGAAATAGCTTCAAGGCGCTTCTTGCCTGGCTTTCGTACGCATCTGATCGACCAGCTTTTTAGTGCCGAAGGCTTTGACTTCGACCTTGTCTCCCAATTCGTCGAAAAGCTTCTTCGCCACCGCCCACTGTTCGCACTGGCACGCAGCCGCGCAATAGCCGCTTTTGACCATCATCTCTTTCGGGAAAACCTGCATCGCCGCTTCGTACACCATTGATAATTCTTTCCAGACCTCCGGTTCCAGATAATGCTTGGCATCCTTCTTGTCGCCCGAGATCATGCGGTGAATCTCGATCAGGTGCATGGGCGCACTGGTTTCCCAGTCGCCTTCGGCAAGCAGCTCGTGCCCGAATTGCCTCATTTCTTCATGAGAGCCGTGCCATCGCGGCATCAAATACCAGAGCTTGCTGCGAATCACTTCCATGGAATCCGGATCGGCTTCGCGTGCACGGCGGTACCACAAGTCGAGCCGTTCCCGGCCTTGACTCTGCCCTAATTCGACGGACATCATGCGCAGCGAAGCTTTACGGTTTAGCGGCTCGATCTCGTAGGCGGAGGTCAGGGCCGCGGCGGCGACATCCAAGCGGTCCTTAAAGAGCTTCCATCCGTCCTCCGTCACGCTGCTGGCCCATCCGCCGCCTCGCGCTTCCCATGCGTAGTCGACGTAAAAGTTACCCTTTAGGTGGTCTCCCCATCCCGATTGAGGGCGTGCGGCCTTGAGCTCTCGGGAGAACGTTTCCACCTGCTCGGCGCCGTCTTTATTAAAATAATGGCTGCTCTCGACAAAAATTTCCGCTACATCATGCAGGCAGACCGCAGGCACCTCGGGGTCTTTGCAGGCTTCGAGCCAGACCGCTTTGCCTTCCACCAGCCATTGCTTAGCGGTTTCGATCTGATCGCCCGTCAACGTGATGTTCTTCCGTGCCACCATCTTCGTGGCATACGCATAGGAGTAGGCTTTTCTCATGGGATGGTAACCGGATTCTTTGACGCCCTG
The DNA here is from genome assembly GCA_015075375.1 of Planctomycetota bacterium. GTDB lineage: Bacteria > Planctomycetota > SZUA-567 > H5-PLA8 > H5-PLA8 > H5-PLA8. The sequence continues at coordinate 925,859 of JABTUM010000002.1, forward strand.
AACCGCCGAGGTTTGCATTTCAATACCAACCTTTAGCTCCTTGCGGATAACCAAATCGTAAAGCCGCGCGCGACCGTAAAGCACCATGGGATCAAGGCAGCCGTTGTTCACGGCTTTGTTCAGCGACTCGAACGCTTCCAGGCACAGCGCACGATCCTGTCCTTTGCGCCAAGCGTTGATCAGCTTGGTCAATCCTTCCCGCGCGTCCCGATCCCACTTTGGATCCTTGGCGCCGAAACTCTCGAAGCCGTCCACCATGGACTTATGGGTCCAATCCAAGTCCTTATTAGCTTGATTGTAAATGTCGCGGCGCCTGGCCTTGAGCTTAAGTAACCAATGCGCACCCAGGAGTCGATTGCGCACCTCCGGATCCAAGGAGGGATCCTTGAGCGCCGATTCCAATTCAGGTAACGCGGATGCCGGAAGGTTGCGCAATTGCGCGCTGGCTTCTTGGCGCGTCTGAAAGTTTTCGTCGTTAAGCTGCTTAAGCAGCGTTTTAAAATCTCGAATCGGAGCCGTCGCCTCTTGCGCCGCCGCCATATACACACTGAGCAGGCAGCAAATCCACACCCGGTTCAAACGCATGGCCACCCCTCCCTCCGATAATCCCGACGGTTCCCGTTTATAGCCACCAGCCTCCGTTATTACCACTATTTTGCATGTTTGCATCTACTGTCTAAAGCAGGCATCTTTCCGGCCTAAAGGCATCAATCTACTCCGCTTCAGCGTCACTGCCTAAAGACTCCATGGCGCTAGGAAGCCGTGAAAAGACGGTTAGCATGAGATGAATTGGGTGCCTCTAGCTGAAACAGCGGCGCACCTTTTGGACCCAGCGGATTCGCAACGGTCGTATGGGAGATGAAATGCCGGTGGCTCGGACGCCTACGCAACGGATCTCGAAATCGACCGCTTCATCCCGGCGGCGACGAGCCATGCCCGAGCGCTGGCTGGAAGCGAAGGCGGCGGCTATCGGTGCGGCGGAAATACTGGCGCGCGAACTTAAGCTCACGCCTTTGTTTGCTCGTTTGCTCGCTCGCCGTGGGTTCTCTGACGCAGCGGCCGCGGATGCCTTTTTACAGACTCGGCTGGACGCGCTGCACGATCCGGCCGGATTGCCGGACATGGCCCAAGCGGTCGCGCGCATTCGGCTAGCGGTCGAACACCAGGAAAAAATCGTCCTCTTTGGCGACTACGACGTGGACGGCGTCAGTTCGGCCGCGCTGATGGCGCGGTTCTTTCGCGTACTCGGTTACGCGCCGGTCACGGCGCTGGTGCCCGAACGCGACAGCGGCGGATACGGATTAAGCGCCCCCGCGGTTCAAAGAATAAAAGCGGCGCAACCTAAGCTCCTCATCACCTTGGATAACGGAACCTCCGCGCACGCTGCTTTGGAAGACCTGGCCGCAGCCAAGATCGACGCGATCGTGGTCGATCACCATCAGCTTCCACCCGAAGGCCTGCCACGCGCCTGTGCGGTGGTGAATCCTCAGCGCAACGACCATGCGTACCCTTTCCGCGAGCTTTGCGGCGCGGGGCTCTCTTTCAAGTTGGCGTGGGCGCTGGCGCAGGCCTTCAGCAAGAGTGCGAAGGTATCCCCGGCGTTTCGGGAGTTCTTGCTGGATGCCTTGGGATTTGCGGCGTTGGGCACCATCGCGGACGTCGTGCCTCTGGTGGGCGAGAATCGGATACTCGCGGCGCAGGGGCTGCGCGCGCTAGGGCGCAGTTCGGCTCCAGGTGTGACGGCGCTGCTTCGGCAGGCCAAAATTGAAGGTCTGCCGAACGCGTCCGACGTCGGTTTTCGGATCGGGCCGCGCTTGAATGCGGCGGGGCGTTGCGGACAGGCCGCGGAAGCCTTGGAATTGCTTCTGACCGAAGATTCCGCACGCGCCGAGGAATTGGCGGCGAAGCTTGAGGTCTTGAATATCGAGCGACAAGGGATCGAAGAGCGCATATTGAACGCAGCTCGAGCCCAAGCGCTTGCGCGATTGTCCGAACCCGATCCGCCCCGGGCCTTGGTGCTGACTTCGGCGGACTGGCACGTAGGGGTGATTGGCATTGTGGCCAGCCGGATCGTGGAGGAATTCCATCGCCCCGTTTTATTGCTGGCACTGGATGAAGCCGAGGGCGTCGCGCGCGGTTCGGGACGTTCGATCAAAGGATTCAATCTGGCTGAAGCGCTGGCAGCCGGCGGCGAACTATTGTTAACCCACGGCGGACACGCGGCCGCGGCCGGGCTTTCCGTGGCCTCTGCGCAGATCGAAGCGTTTCGAACCACCTTCGAGTCCGTCGCCGCGGAACGAATCCTGCCGGAGCAGTTGCATGCTTCGCTGGAGGTGGAAGCGTTCGTACCGTTGGGCGAGGTAACGAGCGAATTCTGCCGGGAACTGGAGCGCTTGGAGCCGTGCGGCATGGGCAATCCGAGACCGGTCTTGGCTGCGCGAGGCGTGCGCATCGCGGGGCAGATCGCTCCGATGGGGGCCAATGAGCAGCATGTGAGCTTTTTCGCGGGGCAGAACGGCACCGTGCTACGCGCGGTTGGCTTTGGCATGGGCGAGCACTTCAACGCACTGTGCGACCTGAGTAAATCGGAGGGCTTCGAGATTGCTTTTCGGCCTCAGCTTAATACGTTCCGCGGCGAGACCAAAGTAGAGCTGCACCTAAGAGCATTCAGAAAGACTGCCACAAATGAGTCGAAGCTGGAATAGTGTCTGCCGGCACATGCAAGATCAGGACTCACCATCGACGCTCCGAAATTCTGTTCGCGACACCAGCATGAATTCTGCCATCAACCCAACGCATCGGCCGGACCGTACGGCGCCATGGCGACGGTCCAATACGGATTAAAGAGCATTTCGTCACGCTCGCGTTCTGCGAAGCGCCACATTTTTCCGCAAAGGTCGCGCTTGATCGCCGTATAGGCCGGGTCGGAGGCAACATTGCGAGTTTCGTGTGGATCTTTCTGAAGATCGTACAGCTCGTCGAAATCGAAGCCGTTATAGACATACTTATGCGCTTTCGTCGATACGCTGCGCTGAGTGTAATAAAGTTCAACTCCGTTGAATTGAGTGTAGTGTTCCTGAGGCCAATCGGCAGGCGTTTCGTTTCGCAAGAACGGAACGAAGCTGCGGCCGGTAATTTCTCCGAGCGAGTTTGCACCGGCAAGCTCGGTAAACGTAGGCGCGAAATCGGCAAGCGTGATGAATTCGTCCACTTCGCGGCCTGGTCGATGAATGCCCTCAGGCCAACGGACTAGCAGCGGCACGTGGTAGGCTTCGCGGAAGCAAGGTACGCCCTTGGCGTAAAGTCCGTGCGCGCCAAGGTACTCGCCGTGGTCGGATGTGAAAATCACGAGTGTATTGTCCGCTTGGCCGGTTTTCTCGAGCGCGTCAAGCAGCAGCCCAAGATAATCATCTTCGAGTTTGCAGTAGCCCCAATAGTGCGCGATGGACGCCCGAATCTCATCTTCGCTTAGTTGATCCCAGTACTGCTTACGCATGCGCTGGTAAATGCGCGGCTTATCTTCCAGCGTGTCGCGATAATTGGGCGGAAGCGGAATCTTTAGGGGATCGTAAAGTTTGGCGTATGGCTCGGGAATGACGAAGGGATCGTGAGGACCGTTGCAGCCGACATAGAGGAACCACGGCTCACCTGAAGCCGCCAGCCCCGGCAGCGCGTCCAGCCCCTGCTTAACCGTGCGCCAATCGTGATGCGACTCCCAAGGACGGTCTTTCAGTTCGGGTGGTACGGGGCGCGAACCGAAAATTTCGATATCTCCCCACCCTGGGCGCTGGACCACGCCCCAAGGGCGCTCCAGCGGCGCCGGCTGTGCTTTCGCTTTTTGAGCCATTTCGCGCCAATGATCCAGGCGCCGATGCATGAAAGAGCCTTTGCTCGCCCCAACTTGAAGCTCGGTCCAACCTCGGTCGGAGGGATTCTCTTCGTCGCTGACATGCCACTTCCCGGAGTAGGACAAGCGGTAGCCGGAATCGCGAAGGCGTTCGCTGAACATCGGTACGTTGGGATAGAGTCCCCGGTGAATCGCCGTGGGCGTGGAAACGTTGTTGTAGATGCCGTGACGGCTGGGATACGCGCCGGTCATGAAGGTTGCGCGCGATGGGCAGCAGTGGGCCGTACATGTGAAAGCATGCGTGAAACGAATGCCCTCTCCCGCCAAGCGCGCGGCATGGGGTAGTTGACAGGGGTGCTTGGGCATAACGACGTCGCCGCGCTGCTGGTCCGTCATGAACACAAGTACGTTCGGGCGGCGTGCCGGCATGTGAGCATTCCTCTCGTGCAAGGGTGTGACTGCTACTATACCCTATATCCAAACGGCGCGAGATACGCGGCTGATGCCAATTGCGCATGAATGCGGAAAACGGGATTACTCTAAGACTCCACGACATGACCACTCGGCAACCTGACAAGCATGGCGTGGTGGCGTTGCTTCAAGATGAGGCCGGGCGCTACTTGTTTATCAGGCGCGGTTGGGCGCTGCCGCGCGCACCGGGCATGTGGTGCTTCGTGGGTGGTGAAGTTGAGCAAGGCGAGTCATATGCCGCCGCCATTGTGCGCGAAGTTCGCGAAGAAGTCGGACTAAGCGTGCGCGCGGGCGAGAAGTTCCACGAAACGATTTCTCCCAACGGAGAATTTCGGCTGCACTGGCTGCGCGTGGAATTGGCGAGCGATTCGCCGGCCCTGACTCCGCATCCTCATGAAGTCGCGGAAGTCGCGTGGCTGAAGCTCGAAGACGCCTTACGCTTAGAGTCGATCCTGCCTTCTTTACGTGTTTGGCTGGAAGCGCAAGTTACGTGACCCGGCCGAATTCCGCAGAACCTATGGGCAGCCGTATAGGTAATCGGCGGATCGGGCGGTTTGAGACCGCCCGATCCGCCCAAATAATTAAAGGTCTTTGAACGAAAAGGACTTATCCATTTTCAGCTCTTTGTCGTCGGCTTCGGCGAGCGGATAAATGAAAAAGAGCGGCTTTTTTCCGTCAAAGCCGGGCTTTAGTTCAATATCCCGTCCGGTGGTGAATTGCACGCGATCGGCGGTGAGGTTGCCGTAGTAATAGCTGACCAGTTCACGATGCTTCCATGCTTCCGAAATGTCCACCGGAACCCAGCCGATGTCACCCAGGTAGAATTTGGCCCAGCAGTGATAGCCGCCAATTTTGCCTTCCTTACCCTTTTCGGGCTCAGGGAGCGGAAATCCCATCTCGAACTTTACGGGAATGCCGGCCGTGCGGCCGATGGACATGAATAGCGCATGAAAGTCGGTGCAATTGCCGACACCCTCTTTACAGGCATACCAGGTGTCGCCACGGCCCCACGCCTTGCCTTCTGGTTTCCCGTAGGCCATGCTGGAATAGACGTAGTTGTAGGCGCTCTTGGCGATTTCGTGCGGCGCTTCCGCTTTGCCGATGGCTTCTGTGGTAATGGATTGAAATTCACTCCCGACGGGCACCAAATGATCGGGCTCCAGGTATTCCTTTAGGCTGGAACGTTCCCTTGGGTTCAGCGCGCGACCTTTCGCGAGGTCGGCCGCGGCAATCTCGTGGCGTTCGCAGTCGAAGGTGAGAATCACCGACTGCGGCTTGGCCTCGGCTTCCTTGAATCTCCAGTAGGCGAAGGAATTGCCGACCTTATCGGATTCGAGCTTATGAGGTTCGGGCACAAACTTAAGGTTGGTAATGACCTGATGAGCATTGTTTTGAGGAACGGGTAGCCAAACTTCGAGTTTCTTCGTTCCGGCCGGCACTTCTTTGACAATGGCTTCGTACGTAAACGCAAACTTTCGAACCTTAGCTCCCTTGGGCGCCTCAAGGCCTTGCAGGGCGTCTTCGCCACCCCACGCACTCGCCGCCAATAGCCAACCAAATACGGCTACTCTGAACATGGTCATGCACGACCTCCTTAAAGCAGAGCGAGCCGCCGCGGCCTGTTGCCGTGGCGGCTCTGAGTAAAAACAACGTAAAGATTGAGCGCGTGAAACCGCCGGTGGGTCACCGGCTATGCGGGGCACGCTCCAGCGGCCCGCGAAGGGGTAGCAGTAAGCCATGTTCCGAGTCTTCGAATTCGCACGGCGCACGCGCCGCGCTGTTTCGAATCCACTCAGCGCCGCAAGCGGCGCAGGGCCTCATTGCAAACACACATGAACGGCTCTCCCAATTCGCTTTCGAAAGGGTGCACAGTCTACAACGTCGATCCACCTTGGGTAGGCCCAATCCAGCGGCGCAAGTCCCCTATTCGTTTGGTCAATCCCGCCTTATCCATGTACTCCAGCAGCGGTACTACGCATTTGCGGTTCAGGCCCAGTCCCTGGCGCAATTCGCTCATTGTTTGCTCGGGTCGCTCTGCAAATAGAGCTCCGGTGCGCTCGATAAGCGCGTGCAGCGTGGCGCGTGGATAGGCAAAGTCCTTGGCCACCTCAACCAACTCGCCACGATCGTACAAATAGCGCAGCACTTCCCGAAGCTCGCGCTCCGGAATGCCCAATGCGGTTGGAAGCTGATCCAGAGACGGCGGCTGGTTGCCGCCGGCCTGTATCGCACTTTGCACCTCCTTGGCGCGCTCAGCCCAGCGGGCATCGAGTTTTCTCTCCCGTCCCACCAGCGCCACTTGCCCACCAGCGATGCGAACGGATCCTGCGCGCTCCAACGCCGCAAGCAACTCATCGAAGCGCTCGCCAAAGCTCAACCCCGCTTTGCGAGCGGCTTCAAGCAGGTCTTTGCGCAGGGCCAGCTTGTCCATACCATCCAGCGCCGGATGCGCCTGGAAAAAAGCCTCTAACGCCTTACGCGCAAGCGCGCCGAAGCGCTGAAAAGTTGCGGAGCTTACAAAAATTTCGCCAGGCTTCAGCGCGATGACCCGTCCCGCGCTTTCAAGCGCCGTGGCCCATGCGCAAATGTCTTCGGGGCGTGCACCAAGTTCCGCGGCCAGGTCGGCGAGCGATGCCGGTCGGGGTTCGCGACCCAGGACTTGGGACAGCAGTTCCTGCGGGTGCCCCAGGAATCGGCGGCGCGCGTCCAAGTCTTCAAGCTCGGTGGGCTCGAAGCGCCGGCGCTTGCGAGGCGCTCCCGAAATGATCTGCCCGCCTCCCAGCGTAACCATGGGAGATTGGTGGCGCAGAATGTAGCGGTCCCCGGGGCACACCACGGTGGGTTCCTCGAGCGCAATCTGGATCCAGCCTTCGGCGCCCGGAGGAAGTAGTTCGTGATCGAGGAGCAAAACTTTACCCATGATCTCGGCCGTTCCGGCATGAAAGCGAACCGGCGCCCGCTGCTTCAGCGCATAGGGTGCGCTACCGAGATGCAGCAGCCGTGCGGTGACCAAGCGAGTGAGGCGCAAGATGCCGGGTGCGCAAGCGACCATGCCGCGAGCGACGGCCGAACGTTCCAAGCCCGCCACGTTGAGTGCGGTGGAATGGCCAGCGCGCGCAGTCTCAATCTTGTGCTTGTACGCGTGCATGCCTTTTACGCGCCCAATCGTTCCGGGCGGCAGAACCTCGATCTCTTCGCCCACGGCCAACCGGCCGCTAAGGGGCACTCCGGTAATAACCGCGCCGAAACCTTCCTTCGCAAAGACGCGCTGGATTGGCATGCGGAAGAGTCCTTCGGCGGACCGGCGCTCCAGCTTGCCCAAGGATCGCTCCAGTGCGGCGCGAAACTTGTCCAGTCCCTGCCCAGTTTTGGCGCTGACGGGAAGGATGGGTTTGCCTTCCAAGCAGCTTCCGGCAACGAGCCGCTCGATTTCTTCACGCGCGGCTTCAATCAAGGCCTCTTCCACGAGATCCACCTTCGTGATCGCGACGAGACCTTCCGAGACACCCAGCAACTTGAGGATATCGAGATGTTCGCGCGTTTGCGCCATCACACCGTCATCGGCGGCCACCACCAGAATCGCGAAATCGATGCCGGTCGCTCCTGCAACCATGTTCTTCACAAACTTCTCGTGCCCGGGCACATCGATGATGCCTACCCGGCGACCGTCGGTGAGTTCGAGTGGCGCGAATCCCAAGTCGATGGTGATACCTCGTTCTTGTTCTTCTTTAAGGCGGTCAGGATCGATGCCGGTGAGCGCCCGGACGAGCAGCGACTTGCCATGGTCGATATGTCCTGCAGTGCCCACTACGGCGTTATAGATCCCATCTCCGGGACCGGAACGGTCGGCGGGCGGAGCGGTGGGAGGTTCGATGCGTGCGTGTGCCATGGCTGCCAAGCTGCTTCTATATCCTCCCGGCGCGTACAACGCCATAGACGGCCAGAAGGATCCCCTTCGCCCTGGCAAGTACCTTCAGGCGGGCAGCAGTTCCGGGGGCAGGATCCAAGCCATGCGCCACGCATTGCCGCTTCGTTGCAGCGCATTCAACGCCGCATTTTTGAATGCAATAACCTCACGGCCGGAATCGCCGGTGACCAGCAAGCCGGCAAGTTTGCTCAAATGCGGCAAGTGACCCACAAGCATGGCCGGCGCTCGGAATGACGCGAGGGCTTGCGCAGTGGCCTCAGGCGGATCGTTCGGGCCGAGTCCTTCCAGCACGCTTATGCCGCCGGAAGGATTCAGAGCCGCGGCAAAAAGCTCTGCAGTTTCCTGCGCACGGAGCTTTCCGCTGTGCAGAATGCGTGCGGGGTCCAGTTTCAACCGCGCCGCGTAGGCCGCCATGCGCAGCACCTCGGAACGGCCTTCCGGCGTAAGCGGCCGCAATGGGTCTTGCTCTTCGCTGGCCGCCAGACCGTGTTGAATGAGGTAGAGGCGCATACGCGGAACCTATAGCTACTTGAATGCCGATTGAATCAGGGCGCGGAACCAAGCCGTGCCGAGATAACCCAAATGCCCGCCGTGGGGCAGGAGAATCAACTTATCGCCCGGCAACGCCGCTTTGAGTGCCTCGACTTCCTGCGGATCGTTGAGCGGATCGTCGGAGGCAATAACGGTGACCACATCAGAGGCACCTTCGGTGAGCAGCGCCTTGAGATCGCCCTGTCGCCAAAAATCGTTTTCGTCACGAACCTTGCCCTTCGATTGCCAGTACGGCGTCGCCATCTCGCGTACGTATTGCTGAAAGGTCCATTTCCCGGCATCGGACTCCTGGGCCTGCTTCAACACACCCAACTTGTAAAGCTTATCGTTTTCCTTAACGACCTTTTTGAGCTCGTCGCGAAAAACGTAGCCGATCCCGGCTTTCATCAACTCGGGTTTAAAAGGTACGATGCGACCGGCTTCGACGGGCTCATGGCCGCGAAGCGGGAGCAGTTTCATCCGGTCGTGCTTATAGATTCCGAAGTCGCGTTCGTAGTACTCGTCCAGCAGTCGCGCGCTGGTCTGCATGTTAACAGTTGGCGAAAGGAGCAAGGCGCATGAGACGCGAAACGGCGCGCCTTCGGCGCGCAATTGGCGTTGAATATGGCAGGCCAGCGTACCGCCGTAGCTTGCGCCCAACAGCCGCACTTCCGTGACTTTGCCTTTTAGCTTCTCATGCTGCAACACGGCCGCGATGATTTTTACCACCGCTTCGGCTTCGGCCTCAAAGCACCCGGCCACCCCGTGCATGGTCCGCTTGCCCATATCCGTGCGAAAGATCGAATCGAAGCTGACCACATGGCAGCCGGATTCGTAAAGCTGTGCCTGAATCAGCTTCGCAAGTTCGTCCTTGTTCTTCATCGTCAAGCCCAACAGCGGAATGGCGAGCGGCGCGGGCTTGTCCTGCAGAGTGGCGAGCACCTTGACCTCTTTGGGAAAGCCGGCAATCCCCTTGAGTTTGAGGTTCTCATCGTCGTCGAGGTTGACCTTATCGAAGCTTTTGGAAAAGGTAATCGTGGCATACAAACCATCGGTAGTCGGACTGTCAAAGGGAGGCAGATTGCGGACACGTTCGGCCAGCGTGCTCGTTGCTTGAGCACTATCGGATGCATGAAGCGTGCCCGCGAATCCTACGCAGAGCGTAACCAAGGCGGCAAACAGCAAGTGCAGGCGGAACGTACGACGCATCGAAGCGCTCCTGGGGAATGGGGTGGAATCCAGTCTAAACCTTATAAAAACAGTCTAGGTACCCTATTGTAGAAACTCAACGCGCAATCTCGTCTGCTATGCAAATGGCGGGAGTGCATGGGAATCGAACCCACCCGCCGCCGGTGAGGGCGGCACGCTGGCTTTGAAGGCCAGGAAGGTCACCAGACCAATCCCACTCCCGTTCTTAACACTTCGCGGGTGCTTGCGCCTCCTCAATGCCCTTGCTCAGCGCAGTCTCAGGATACGTTTCTCGAGTGGAAGCACTTGGCCTATCTCAGCCACGCAGGCCACGCCTCGCTGCCGCAATTCGGATGCAAGTGTGCCGGCCGATTGCGGCGCCACGGCGATCAACAGCCCTCCAGAGGTCTCGCTGTCAAAAACCAGATTCTGTTTATCCTCGTCCAGCCCGGGCGCCATTTCCACGTGTTCGCCCAGGAGCGCACGGTTTTGCTTCATCGCTCGGGTAAAAAGTTTGCGGCGTGCGAATTCCAGCGCGTTTTCAAAGACCGGTACTTTTGCTAAATCGAAAGAAAGCGTCACGTTGCTGGCAAGCGCGATATTGCGAGCGTGGCCCAGTAGCCCGTAGCCGGTCACATCGGTGGCGGCATGGATGCCATCGGGCTCGTTGATGCCGACGGCGGACATGGCTTCGGCGGCTGCTTTGTTCAGGGTTGCCATCTGATCTGCGGCGCGGTTCATCAACGCTTCGTCGGCGTGGCCTTGTTTAAAGGCGGCGGTTACCGGGCCGATCCCTAGAGGCTTAGTGAGGAAAAGGATATCCCCGGGCTGAGCGCCGGCGTTGCTGGCAATGCGCCGGGGATGAATAATCCCGGTTACCGAAAGACCGAATTTCAGCTCCTTCTCGTTGATCGAATGCCCGCCCACAACGGAAGCGCCTGCTTCCACGCACTTTTCGGCCCCGCCTCGAAGAATCTCGCGAAGCGTTTCGAGCGGAAGCTCGCCGAGGGGGAAAGCCACGATCCCCAACGCGGTAAGCGGGGTTCCACCCATCGCATACACATCGCTAAGGGCGTTAGCTGCCGCCACCTGCCCAAATCGAAACGGATCGTCCACCACCGGCGGGAAAAAATCGACGGTCTGAACCAGCGCGCGCTCGGCATCGAGACGAAAGATCCCCGCGTCGTCGAACGTACCGTGTCCGACGAGGAGTCGATCGTCTTGAACGCCAGGAAGTCCGCGCAGCACCTGCGCCAGATCGCCTAGAGGCAATTTGGCGGCTCAGCCGGCGCAACTGGCGTAATTCGTCAGCCGCTTTTCGCGTCCACCGGTTTCGGGCATGAGGCTGCCTCCTGTACTCTGAGGGTACGGCAAAATTACCACTCCGCCGCGGCCGCTACGATCGCGTCGGCATCGCCATCGAGGAGGGTGCGTGGATCGATCAACACCAGCCCGCCCTGAATGCGTGCGATGATGGGCGGATCGGATTCCCGCATGGCCGCGGCCAATTGATGGGCGGCACGCTTACGATGCCGGATTTGAACCACGCGCGTCGGCAAGTCTCGTTCGGGCAGACTTCCCGAACCCAGGCGCGAAGCATCGGAGGCGGTGGCAATCTCGAGTTCGGCGTTGGCGTCGCGCAGCCTTGCGGCCAACGCTTCGGCTTCAGGTTGCAACTCGGACAACGTTCGGCGCAACAGCCGGAGTGTGGGGATGGACTCACTGCGCCGCACCGGATCGAGGTAAAGAGCCAGCGTAGTTTCGAGCGCGCGCAAGGCCAGTTTGTCGGGCCGCAGAGCTCGGAAAAGCGAATGTCCGCGAATTTTCTGGACTAACTTCGTTTTGCCCGCGGCGATACCGGCCTGCGGACCACCGAGAATTTTATCGCCGCTGAAAAGCACCAGACCGGCTCCCTCTTCAAGGGATTGCTGTACGACCGGCTCGTGCTGCAGTTCCGCGGCCATCTCGGGAAAAAGCGCGCCACTGCCGATATCGTGAACCACGGGAATATTGTGCCGGCGGCCCAATTCGGCCAGCGGCGCGATCCCAACTTCTTCCGTGAATCCGATCACGCGGAAATTACTGGTGTGCACCACCAGCAACATGGCCGTATCGGGGCCGATCGCGCGCTCGTAGTCCTTCACGTTGGTGCGGTTGGTGGTGCCCACCTCGACCATTTTCGCGCCGGATTCGGCCATGACGTCGGGCATGCGAAACGAGCCGCCGATCTCGACTAGCTGCCCGCGGCTGACAATCACCTGTTTGCCGCGCGCCAACGCCGCCAGGGTCAACAGTGTCGCGCCGGCGTTGTTGTTCAAAACCGTGGCGTCTTCGCACGGCAAAAGGGTCGTCAGCAGGTCGGCGACGGCAGCATCGCGGCGGCCGCGTTTGCCTTGATCGAGTTCCAATTCGACGCTGGCATAACCCTTAAGTTCGCGTTCGAAGGCGGCAAAAACCTCGGCGGGGAGTGGTGCTCTGCCCAGACCCGTATGCAGAATCACACCCGTCGCGTTGATGACTCGGCGAATGCCTCCAGCACTGCGGCTGCCCGCCCTTTGGACCACCAGCTTGGCCAGCGTGGCCGGGTCCGTTCGCCCGGTGTGCGGCTCCTTGCCGGCCCTGACTTCCGCACGAATCTCGTCGAGGATTTCCCTCGCGGCGGCGACGATGGCATTACGCCCGATCCGTTCCTGCGCCGAACGCAGCACCGGCTCTTCAAGCAGGCGCTGGACGGCGGGGACGAGCCGCAATCGGGCATTGAGCGCAGCTTCGTCTTCAATAGAGGCATCCATATGTTGCATCTTCGCGCGGCTACGGAGTCCGTCAATGCAGGATTGGTAGCTCGACCAGGTACCCAAGCATGCCGATGAGCCGTACCGCGTAGGCCATAAGGAACATCTCAAAAGGCTATTGCTGATCTGTGATCCCCAACGGAAACCCAACATGCGCTTGGATTTGACCGATCAAGGAGCTTGCCAGATGCGTAAAACAGATCACAATGGCGCTTTCCCATACCGGGTGGAGGAGTTGGGCCGCGCATGCTGGCTTACTGGGGTTATTTGATGGTAGTGGCGCTTGCGCGGATCCTTCCGCGCCGCGTGCAGTATTTCGTTGCCTGCCGGGTGGCCGACCTGAATTACCTCTTCGATCGAAGTGCACGAGAGGCGGTAAAGGCCAATCTTCGAGTCATTTTGGGACCGGAAGCCAGCGAACCCCATGTGCGCCGGCAAGCGCGGTGGGTTTTCCGCAGCTTCGGGATGTACTTGTGCGAGTTCTTCGGCGCGGAAGGGTTTGGGCCCGAGTTTTTCGACGAGCACGTGGCGATTCAAGGGCGGGAACACCTCGATGCGGCGCTGGCCGGCGGCCGCGGGATGCTCTTCGTTTCCGGGCATTACTCGAATTGGGAACTGGGTGCGTTCGTCGTGGGCCGCTTGGGCTATCCGATCGTCGCGTTGACGCGCCCGCATGCCGCCCAGCGAGTGAACGAACTCTTCGTAGGACAGCGGCGCAAGCACGGCGTGACGGTGGTCCATACCGAGACAGGCGCGCGAGCCGTGTTGCGGGCGCTGCGCGAAAATCGGCCGGTCGCGATCCTCGGCGACCGGTCCACGGGCGGACCGACGGTGCGCGTGACCCTCTTTGGCCGGCCGACGTATCTCCCCCAAGGACCATGGCGCATCGCCGTGGACGCGGGCGTTCCGCTGCTGCCGACTTTCGTGCATCGGCGCTTCAATCGTGATTACACGCTCGAAATCGGAGCCGCGCTGCCGGTTCCCGAGGAAGGCACGAAAGCCGAGCGAATGGCGGCGCTGGCTCAAGCCTATGCGCTGGCCCTAGAGGCCCGCGTGAAGGCCGATCCGTGCCAGTGGGCGGTATTCTACCCGCTGTGGAAGGACGGCCCCGCCGAAGAAACGCCGCTGGCCGCGCACCGCCTCATGCCCGCGCGCGCCGGGGATGCGCAGCGCAAATCCCAGCCTCATTCCGCCGACGAGACTCCGCGCGCATGAATTCCATCCGTGCTTCCGACATCTGCGCCGTGGTTCCCTGCTACAACGAAGAGCGCACCATTGGCGAAATCGTGAACACCGTCCGCCGCCACGTGGAGGTCTGCATCGTCGTCGACGACTGCTCCACCGACCGTACCGCGCACTTGGCGGCCAAGTGCGGCGCCCGCGTGCTGCGTCACGAGAAGAATCTCGGCAAAGGCATGGCGCTGCGCAACGGCTTTGCGCTCGCGCAAGCCGCCGGATTACGAGCGGCCATCACGCTCGACGGCGACGGGCAGCACGACCCGGAAGAGATTCCTCGCTTCGTAAAAACCTTCGACGGCGGGAAGGTGGATATCGTGCTGGGCGACCGGATGGGCGAACAGGAAAAGATGCCGTTCGTGCGCCGCGCGACGAATCGCTTCGCGTCCTGGTGCATCACCCGCATGGCAGGCGTGCCGATCAGCGACAGCCAGGTTGGTTTCCGTCTGATCCGCCTCGATACTTGGCAGCGTCTCGATCTGGACGGCCGGCGCTTCGATCTGGAATCCGAAGTGATCATTAAAGCCTGCCAGCGTGGCGCGAAGATCGCTCAGGTGCCCATACGCACGATTTATAACGGAACCGCCGACAGCAAGATCAACCCGCTGCTCGACGCATTGCGCTTTTTCCGGGTATTATGGCGTTGCCGGAAGGCATAGGCCGATGGGTGCGCTGGATTGCGGTCCTGCCGCCTAACGCTCCACGGCCGGGTAAAAGAAGCGGAATCCGGCGGACTGCAGCCTGCCCGTCGCTCGTGCGGATGCTCCCCTATTCGAGTTGCGTCAGGGAGTTCCTCCACGACATAGCATTCCGGCGGAGTCAGCCCCCATGGCGAACGAAGACGAACGAGGCCGGATGGTGGAGGGCGATCTGCGCGATCGCGGCATTAGCGACGAACGCGTTCTGCGCGCGTTCCTCAAAGTCGACCGGGCGCTCTTCGTGCCTGCGTATCTCTTCGAGCAAGCTTACGTCGACCGCGCTCTGCAACTCAGCCACGGCCAGACCATCAGCCAGCCGTACATGATCGCCCTGATGCTGGAAGCCTTGCAGCTTAAGGGTAAAGAGAAGCTGCTCGAGATAGGGACCGGTAGCGGGTACCTCACTGCATTGCTTGCGGAGTTAGCGGGCGAAGTCTGGACCGTCGAGCGGATCGAGTACCTTGCCACCACCGCCGAAGACCGGCTTCTGAACCTAGGGTATTCGAATATACGCTACCGGTTAGGCGACGGTTCCTTGGGTTGGACCGAAGGCGCACCCTACGACCGGATCGTCATCTCGGCCGCCTGCCCCAAACTACCCATGGCCTTGGCCGAACAGTTGGCGCCCGGCGGGCGGCTCGTCGCCCCTGTGGGCGGGCCTGACTTGCAGCGCCTGATCACCGCGATCAAACAGCCCGATGGAAGCCTGCACGAACAGACCGGCGTGGAGTGCTCCTTCGTCCGGCTGATCGGTCAGGACGGCTATAAGGATCAAGGGTAGCGCCCCGTGGCCGACGCCGAGGCGCCCGCCCCTCTGCCCGAAAGTACGCCCGCACCGGCTGCGGCCGGCGTGGAACCGGTTGCCATTCCGCGCACGACCCTCTGGAAAAAGATCAAACGAGCGTCGGCGGCAATTTGGTTGCTTTCAAGCGCAGCGGTTTGCGTTTTCGTCGCTGGATTTGCGCCCACGGCCGGCGGACCGGTGGACTCCTACGTGCCTTCGGATGTGCTGGCGCTGGTGCGTTTGCGAAACGGCGATGCCATTTGGCGCGCCATGGAAGCGCATCCGGGCATGCGCGGAGTTTGGAACGATCCGGAGTTGCAGCGCCTCACGGGCTGGCAGGAAAAACTCGACGACCTTCGCGCGCGCTGGGCCAAGAAGCCTGCGCTGTTACGGGACTTCGTCTCGCCGACTCGGCGCGGCCTGCGGTTCCTCACCGGTTCCGAGATCGTCGCATGCGTATCCGCGCCCCCGCGCGATGCCAGCGGCGAGCGGGGTAAGGCGCCGGTGCTCTTTCTCGTTCGCGTGCAAGGCGGACGCGGTGCGCTGACCCGCTTGGGCGCTTACCTGCTCATGCGATTGGGCAATCCTCAACCCCATGAGCCGCATTTCTACGACTTGGGCGGCGGACTCCTGGCCGCGGGCTTTCAAGGTGCGCGTCCCGGATCGGGAGAAGCCGTGCCTACTCGGGCGGCTCCGTTAGAACCCGATGCGGTGGCCGAAGTGCAAGTTCGGCCGCGCGCGGTTGCGGTGGAAGGCGAACTGAATTTAGCGCATGCCCTGCTGGGACCGCCGAGCTGGCCGGAGATTTTCGGGCTGGAGCGGCTTCCGGATCTGATCCAGCTTCGCCTGCGCGTCGAATCCGATGAGTCGGGCGATACGCTGCGGGCCGAAGGCTTTTGGCTGGGCGCGCTGCCCGCTCGAGGCGCAGGAGCGCCATTCCTGAGCGATGGCCTGCCGCCCGGCACGCCTCCGTTGCTGGAGGCCCGCATTCCCCTGGACCTAGGGAAGCTCTTTCGCCGCAATCTCTTCGAGGCCTATCGAAACGACAAGGACCGGCGCCGCTGGGAATCACGATTGGTCTACCTGTCGGAGGCCGGTATCGACCTGAACGAACAGCTTTGGCCGGCCTTCGGGAAAACGTTGCGGGTGCGGATTGTCGAACCGCCGCCCGGTGCGGCCGTGGTGCAGCCGCGCGCGCTGGCCTCCATTCCGTTCGCGGCCACGACGGAAGCACGCATGGCTCTGGGCGAGCTTTCACGAGTCCGCTGGCGCGGCCTGTTCGACGGAACGGCTCCCGAGGAGGCCGACCGGCCTTATGTGCTGCGCCTGCGGCACGGCGATGCGGAGCGCTACGTGCTCGTGAAGGGCAATTACACGCGCATGACCTGGGTCGCTACGTCCCAGGCCGTGGGCTGGATCAGCGATGCGGGGCCATTCGCGATGCTCCCGATGCCCGCCGCATGGGCGCCGAACGATTCGACACCCGATGCGCCCTACTTCGAATTTCGCACAGACGGCCAGCGTATGGCGCCCATGGCGGCGGTTTTTGCACAGCTATGGCTGGAAGAACTGCGTGACGAGATTGGCCCGGCGGAGTTTCTGGAGCGCTACCCTGACGAAGGGGCGGCCGTGGAACTGGTCCGGAGAGCGGCGAGCCTTTGGGGTTCCGTTTCGTTGCATCTCGTACCGGTCGAGGAAAACGCGGAAACGGGCCGTATAAGCGGTGAAATCCGCATAATTCGGAACCCGCAGCCTTGACGGATGCGGGAAAAAACCTACATTTCGGCCAGTTCACTCCGATCGTCGCGCATGAGGCGTGCGAAAGCGAGTACCGCTCCCAAAGTGTATCGTTCCAAGGAGGACGTACGATGGCGAAGAAGGGCAAAAAGGCAGCCGGCAAAGGCAAGGCTTCGACGGAAGGCCTCGTCGTCGGCAGCAAGGTGAAGAACTACGTCAAGTCGAAGGGCTTGAAGAGCAGCGGCGAATTGATCGACGCGGTGAGTGCGTGCGTGGCCTGTTGCTTGGATAAGGCCGTCGATCGCGCGAAGGCCAACAAACGGTCGACGGTGCGCCCGGGCGACCTGTAGTCGTTAAAGGTCTAAAGGCAGGCCATACGCCGCGCGGTTCCCCGGGATCCGCGCGGCGTTGCTTTTGGATGCTCGGCATCTGCGGCAAGCCGCTGAAATCGCTTTACGGTTTTAGGCGGTTGGTGTGCGGGTAAAGCTTGCTGGGATCGTACTCGGCGGGCGCTTCGGACTTGGTTTCCGTCTTCCCCGCGGGCTCGATCGTCTTCTTCGCCTCGGGCGGTTCCGCGGGTGCTTGGGGCTTTCGTCGGAGAATACTCGGCAGCGCGAGCAACCCCAACCCGCCGCCCACGAGAACGCCGGCGAGAATCATCAGCACGATCCCCGATGGCCCGGTGCGGCGGAAGTCGTTGGTGGCCAATTCCGGCATCGTATCCAGCGCGCGCGACTTGCGCCGTTCGGGCGAGGCGGACTCGCTGGCACGGGACGGGCGGCGCGACATGAGCGGGCGTTCGTCTCCACTGGATAGATCCTGCGAGTGGCAGAGTACTTCAGGCCGAGTAACCGGTAAACCAAAAACGATTCCTGCGCGTGTGGGCCGGCCGTCATGCGCTCGAAATGTCGGACCCGCTTCGACGGCTTAACCTACGGTTTTTCTTCTGGGGCCGGCGGCGGAGGCAAATTACCTTCGAACCACCAGCTTGTGGCGTCGTTCCATTTCCATTTCCCGTCAAAAAATCCGGCCAATAGCGGTTTGTTCGTTCCGGTCCCGTCGTGGTCCTTCTCGGGCAAATAGACGATGAAATCCGGCACGAGATCCCATTTGTGATTCTCGGGAAGCTGAGCGCCGTAGGGTTCGCCCGCCGCAATGACGATGCTGCTTTCGGGTGAGGCTCCTTCGAGCGGATTCGGAAAGGTGTACAGGATCCCCTTCCCTTCTAACTTGAGATTCCTTTGCCCGGCGACGACGGTACCGTTCTTGACCACGAAGGGCAGTTTGCCGGTCTCCGCGCAACGACCGTGCAATAGATTCTCATTCGCCTGCCCGAATAGGATCAGGTTCTTGGTCTTCCACTCCACCTCGGTCACTTCCCGGTCGGGTTTGACGGTGGCTCGCCCCTTGGCGAAGGCGTACCAGTCCTGCGCGAACTGCGCGGCTTGCTTGCGCAATTCTTCGCCGCGCTTGTCGCCGGCGGCCGTGCCAAACACGGCCAGAAACGGCCGGCATAGCGCTTCCTTCACGGGGCCGCAGCGAGCCGGGTGCTTCCAGTCCGGATTCCAGGCGCGCGACTTCCGCATGCCTTCCCAATCTTTGAGTGCGGCATGCTGTGGATTCAGCCCCTTCTCTTCCAAGTCACCCAATGGAACTTCATGAGTGAAAGTACCCGCCTCCCAGGGTAGTCCGGGAGTCTTCAGTCCTAAGTTCCAAGTCAGAAGATCGGCTATTGGCCCTGCCAGCTTCTTGATGACATACTGTTGGCCGTCGTATTCGCGCTCGACGTAGAAGGGTTCCAGCGCACCCGTGGTGTGGTTGATGCGGAACTCATGCGGTGCGGTAAAGGGCGTCTCGAACGTGCGGCCCTGGAAAAAGTACGGATAGGTATCGCCACCGAAACGAGGAGAGAAATTCTTGAGTTTCTTCACCTTGGGCGTCGCGGGGCGCTTCTGCGCCAGCAGCCATTTGAGCGGCGCTTCCGTGCACATCAAGTCGAACCCGTAGTAGTGATCGCCGTCCTCCACGGTCACTTCCGCATCGCAGCCGATTTCGCGCAGACGCGTGCACATCCGGCGCGCTTCGTCGGGCGAGATGAACTGATCCTGCTTACCGTGGTAAATGCGCAGCGGAATGTTCACGAAATTCTCACACAGGTCGATCGGCTGATCGGCGCGAATCAGGTGCTGCTTGAACGGATGCAGCCGCCCCAAGCCCTGCGTACCCATCAGAAGCGGCGAATCGGCGCGCCCTGCGATCGCGATACCGCCGGCCCAAAGATCGGGAAAGTGCCCGCCCAAGCTGTAGACCGCCATGCCGCCCATCGAATATCCGTAGAGGTACACGCGGTCCGGATCGATCGGATACAACCGCTTCATTTCTTCCAGCACTTCAAGCACGTCGACTTCGCCGGGGCCCAGAAAATCCGTGTTGCTGCGCCCAAAAGGAATAGCCAGAAACGCGCCAGCCGCTTCGAACAGCTTGTTGAACTCGGGCGTCTCGTTCCACCAGCGATGCTTATGGTAGTCGGGCACATAACCATGCAGGAACAGGACCAGCGGGAAGCGCTTGGCCGGCTCCTTTTGTCCCAAGGCATCCTGGGCGGCGCTAGGCACGTGCACGAAATACGGCTGTGGCGAATCGTCGATCTTGCTGCTGAAGCAGCGTTCGAAGTACCCCAAGCGTCCGGCGTTCGGATCCGTACCCTTGGCTTCCAGGTCCAGACTGCGAGCCGCGTCCTCGGTCAGGCGCAACAAGTCGGCGCCCAGATCTTTCTGCACGCCCAAATCGCGGATTTCGCCGCGCGCGAGCTTGGCGAACCAGATCTGGAGCTTCTCCAGCGCCAACTCGGTATATGGGAATGCATGCCCTGCGTTCTTACGCTCCGCCCGAACCTGCGTTTCCAGCTTCTGGGCCGTCTCCAGCAATCCGTGCAGACCGTAAAGGCGGACCGTCTTGCTTGCGACAAGAGCCTCGCCGTCGCGGAGTTCCAGGTTCAGGTCGAAGGTCGCCGAGGGCCGTTCGGCCAGTTTGAGCTTTGCGCTCCAAGGCTGGCGCTCGAGTTCGTCCGGCGCGCGCGGCGGCAGCGTACCCTGCGTCTCGCCGTGCTCCGGCGCTCGCAACGTAGGCGCCAGCGTCCCGACGCCCAGCGGCCAACCGCCTTGAAGCCCGATCACGCATTCGAGCGGCTGGCCCTCCGAAGTCAGCCAGCGTTGCGGTTCGAAGGTCAGCGCCTCGGCGAATACCGCCGCGCGGTCGGGCGCCGCTCCGCCGGGTTCCCGCAGTACGAGGCGATCGGTGGGATGCGGCTTATCGGCATCCCCGCGAACCAGGGCCAACTGGAATCCGCAGTAGCCGAAGCGAACCTGCACCGCCACCGCGACGGTCGATTCGCCGGCCGGCAGTTCGAACTCGGCGTCTTTCCCGTCTGCTTGCGGCGCGCCCGGTTCGGGCTTGTCCAGCACCAGGCGGCCATCCACGAAAGCCTTGACCGCGCAGTAACTCAGCGTCGCCATCCGCCGCCGGCCGCCGTCTCCCCCGTTTACGCGCGCATAAGCCCACAGGTAGCCGCGGCGAGACTTTCCCAGGCAGCCACGCAGATTCACGAACTTCGCGGGCGATACATGCCGGCTCCAGCCCGCAGGCGCCGCGGACGAGCCCGAACCGGCCCCGTCCGGTGGCGCGGCGACGGTCGCCAGCGTTCCCGTTTGGGGCGGCGAAACGTACCAGGCGGTGAGGCTCCCGTCGGTGGCGAGCCCAAAGGACAATCCGTTCGGCTGCGGGTCTTCGCCGGCGGCAAGCGCCGCGGAGGCCAGCCACGCGATGTGGAGGAGACAGTTCGCTACGCGAACCTGCTTATCAGGAAAGGTCATGTCGGAGGATACTACCGGCATACGGCCATCCGGTCACAGGGTGAAACACGGCCCGTGGCTGCCAGGACCCAAGCCCGCGCCACCCCTTCCCGGCCCAAAACGGATTACTCCTCTTCGACCACGTCGGTCTTCTTCTCGGTCTTCGAATCCACGGGTTTGGCCGTGGTCGTCAAACCCGAAGGATCCTTCGCGACCTGCTTGGTCTCGTTCTGGAAGTAGAGCATCTCGCCCTTCTGCGCCATCTGTACGGCGACCTTAAAGTCATTGTTGTTGGGCTGCAGCTTGGAGGCTTCCTGAAGTTTCTTGAGTGCGAACTCCTTGTCGCCCAGCCGCCACGCCGACATGCCATACCAGAAGGCCCCGTTGGGATCCTGGGTAAAGACGTTGCAGAACGACGAGAAGCTCCGCTGCGCATCGGCGTACTCGTGCGCATAGAAGGCGGCGCGCCCTACGTAGAGCAGATACTGCGGCAAGCGCGAGATCTGGTACGCCCGATCGTAATTCTTATGCGCTTCCTTGAATTGCTGCTGCGCGAACTGGGCGTCGGCCAGACCGTCGAAGGCTTCGTGGAAATTCGAGTACAGCGCGATGGCCTTCTCGAAGCTGGCCATAGCTTCCTTAGGCTTGCCCGCCTGGACCTGTGCGCTGCCGAGGTAGTACCAGGAATCTTCGTCCTTGGGATTCAGCTCGGTGGCCTTCCCCAGTTGCTCCAGCGCCGCTTTGAAATCCTGCTTCAGGATCGCCACGCGGCCCATGCCCAAGTACCCTTCGCCCTTTCCGGGCGCTCCGGCAATGGCCTTTTCGAAGCGTTCGGTCGCTTTGGCCAAGTCGCGCCGGTCGAGCCAGTACAGCCCGCAGTAGTAATAGCCCGAAGCGTCCGCCTTGAGCTGCTTGGCGCCCGTATCCAGCACGTGCTCCTTCCAGTACTTCTCAACTCCTGGAATCGGAATCGTAAATGCATCTTGGAAGGATTTATTCTGGACGGAGTACAACTCGCTGACCTTCTTGCCCTTGAACTGGTCCTGCAGGTTGTTCACGCGGCAGTTCTTTAGGAACTGCATGAAGCGCTGCCAGTCCTTCTCGACCATGTATTGAATCAGCGAAAACGACTGGATGTAGTTGATGCGGGCCTTGAGTGGATCCGAAGCCACCGACGCCAGGTTGTGCGCGTTGGTTACGTTGATGAACTTGTCGAATTCGTAGTGGTGCCCCGCCTCGACGGCTTCGTAGATCATGCCCCAGTTGCGCAGCTTCTCTTTGCGCGCGTGGCCGGCGTCGGCCCAGTTGTACTGAAAGAGCTGCGCGACGCCTTCGCCGATCCAGGCCGGCGTCCCGCGCTTTTCCGACTCCTGCCCGCTTCGCGGAGCGCCGCCGAACTCGAAGAGGAACGTCTCCGAGAAGCAATGCCCCATCTCGTGCAGCACGTCCATCTCGACCTGCTCGTGCGATTTGTCCGCGATGTACGCCCGGATGCGCCGCAGCACCGACTTGCCGTCGTAGTCCGTGATGCGCATGTAGTACGCGCCCGGCACGCCTTCGCGGATCCGACGCAGAGCGCGCTCTTCCGGCGTCTCCACTTTCACCGGAGTCTTGTTGATCAAGGAATGCATCCGGTTGATCTCGTCGAAGTACTCGTCGACGTAATCCTTGTAGTTGTTGTAAACGCGGATTTCGATCCAAGGGCGGTAGCCCCACTTGCTGAGCTGGTCGCCTTTGATCGACGGGAGCCGGTTATCCAGTTTGGCCTTCGGATCGTCGCCGCGAATGAAGCCCGGTTGCAGTTCGAAGAGCTGGTAAAACCGCTGCTCGGCCCGGAAAACCGACTGCGAGAGCTTCTGAATGTAGTTCGGCGCATCGGTCTGAATGTCGAATGCCGCCGTAACCATCTGCTGGAAACCGGGCGGTGCCTTCTGGGGCTGAGTAGGCGCCTGCGCCCACACCGAAGCCTGAACCAAAAGACAAACCAGACCCGACGCACGAATCAGGCCCGCCCGAACATTTACCGAACCCAAGCGCATGTTTTGCTCCTGAAGAGGTGCTAGTACTTGCCAGTTAGACACATGAGCACCGTCTCAGACTTCCGAAATATGGCCTTACGGCCAAAATACTTAGGACAACGAGACCAAGCTGATTTTGGGCAGCTTCGCCTCCAAGGCGCTGACCGCTTTTGCCCCGTCAAGCAAGAGGCCAATGGCATCCCACTGCCCCTCACCCAAAGCCTGCCGCGCCCCTTCTTTGATGGTGCAGGGTACGGAACATTCACCGGCTTCGACGCGTAAAGTCTTAAGTTGAACGCTCACTTGGAGGGCTGGGTTCGCGGAAATCGCCTGAGCAAGCTTAGCCCGGTCGGCGTCGGAAACGCACACGCAGGGGATGCCCAATGTGGTGCAGTTGCCGAAAAAGATCTCCGCGAAGCTCCCCGCCACCACCGCGCGGATTCCGAATTTTTGCAGCGCTTGCGGGGCATGTTCCCGTGAGGAGCCGCAGCCGAAGTTGTTTCCGCTGATCAGAATCGACGCGCCTTTGTGCTCGGGCCGGTCCAGGGGGTGATTGAGCGGCTTGCCGGTGCCCGGATCGAAGCGAACGTCGTAAAACGCGTACTGCCCCAACCCGTCGAAGGTAACGCAGCGCATGAACCGCGCCGGAATGATGCGATCGGTATCGATGTCGTCTCCTGGGACAACGACCGCAGTGCCGGTAACGGAAGTGATCTTGGCCAGAGCCATGGGTGCATCCTTAGTCGAAGACAATCACGAAAGGCGATCTCAAGCGGCCGCGCCTTACGCGCCTACCGCCTCCACTTCGAAGACTTCGCGGCAGTCGGCCACGGCCCCCGTCAGCGCCGCGGCGGCCACCATCAATGGGCTCATCAGCAGCGTCCGGCCGGTGGGACTGCCCTGCCGGCCTTTGAAATTCCGGTTGCTGCTGCTGGCGCAAAGCTGATCGCCGACGAGCTTGTCCGGATTCATCGCCAAGCACATGCTGCAGCCCGCATCGCGCCACTCGAAGCCCGCCGCGCTGAAGATCTTGTCCAGCCCTTCCTTCACCGCCTGGTCGCGCACTTGCTCGCTGCCCGGAACCACCAGCGCCTTGACGCCCGCGGCCACGCGCCGGCCTTGCACGTACTTCGCCACTTCGCGCAGATCGCTCATGCGGCTGTTCGTGCAGCTCCCGATGAAGCAGACATCCACCTTGGTACCCTTAATGGGCGCCCCAGGCTTGAGCTTCATGTACTCCAGCGCCTCGGCGATGGAGGCCTTCTGTTCGGCAGATGCCGTGGCGACACTGGGGACCGATTCGTCGACGAAGATCGCTTGCCCCGGATTGATGCCCCAAGTCACGGTAGGCAGGATCTCGGCAGCATCGATCTTCACCACGTCGTCGTAGGCCGCATCGGGATCGCTGGCAAAACTCGCCCAGCGCGCGACGGCCGCGTCCCACGCTTGGCCCGTTGGAGCGTAAGGCCGGTCTTTAAGGTACGCGAAAGTCGTCGCATCGGGGTTCACGTAACCCACGCGCGCTCCGCCTTCGATGGACATGTTGCAGACGGTCATCCGCTCTTCCATGCTGAAGCGGTCGAAGAGCGTCCCCGCGAACTCGTACGCGTACCCGGTCCCGCCGTTCACGCCCAGCTTGCGGATGATGTGCAGGATCACGTCCTTGGCGTAGACGCCGAGACCTAATTTGCCGTTCACTTCTACGCGCCGGACCTTTAGCGGATCGAGCGCCATACACTGCGTCGCGAGCACGTCGCGGACTTGGCTGGTCCCGATGCCGAAGGCGATGGCCCCGAAGGCGCCGTGCGTACTGGTGTGGCTGTCGCCGCAAGCGATGGTCAGTCCGGGCTGCGTGAGGCCCAGTTCTGGACCGATGACATGCACGATGCCCTGCTTGCCGCTGTGGATGTCGAAAAACTCAATCCCGAAATCCCGGCAGGCCGTACGCAGTGCGTTGATCATGCCTTGCGCGAGTTCGTCCTTGAACGGTTCGGCGCGCGTGTCAGTGGGTACGATATGATCCACCGTCGCAAACGTGCGCTTCGGATAGGGTACCTTCAGCCCCAGATCGCGAAGCATTCCAAACGCCTGGGGACTGGTCACCTCGTGAATCAGATGCAGCCCGATGAAAAGCTGGATCTGTCCATTCGGCAACGTACGCACGGTGTGCGTATCCCAAACTTTCTGGAACAGGTTTTTCCCCTGTCCCGCACGTGGCTGCGGCATGGCGTTTGAACACTCCCAGGTATCACCCTCGCGAACGACGAAACTCGCGTAGAATGATGCTAATCCAAGCGCTGCCAAGGCTCAAGGACCGTGACTCGAAGAAGCGAGAGGCTTCAAGCGTCCTTTTGTAAGAAGGGTTGAGTTAAGCCCGAGGAGCGGCGAGAATCCGCGCAGCCGAATGTCCGATGGGAGAATACGCATGCTTCGCACCTGGACCGTCTGTTTGATCGGAGCGTTAGCTCTGACTTGCTCCGTCCGCGCACAGGATGTGATCGTCGCACCTGAAAAGGTGGCGCAACTTAAGCGCGTCGAGCCCCTTTCGGCGGACAAGCTGGACATCTTTGTGAACGCCGGCGCGATCTCGACCTCCCAGCGCGATCTGCTTCTGAAGCATATCGACGCGCAGGGCCATCTGAATCTGCCCGACCGCTACCTGGGCGCCGAACCGGCTCCCGCGCCGCTCGAAAGCCGGCCGGCTCCCGTCGAAGCCGCTCCCGTTGCCGCGCCGGCGGCCACCGGCGGCGTGCTGGGATGGATCGTCGAAGACGATAAGCGCTGGCGCGACAGTCTCGATCGCGGACGAATCGAACATTTTAAGGCGCGTGTGGCCGCGTTTCGAAGCTGCGGAGTCAGCGAGAGGAGCGAGATCCGGCGCGAGTTGGCCGAAGGGGGCGGCGAGGCCGTTCTGGCGATCGCTTCCTTCTATACCGATCCGGTGGATATCGGGCTCAAGCTGAGCCTCTGGCGCGCGGTCGCCAAGCGCAGCAATCCGCACGCGGTCGGATACATCGCCGAGACCCACAAAATGCTCATGCGCGAAACGAACGCCATTCTGGTGCCTTACGATAAGGACGCCGGATACGCCGTCTTTCGCCGCAAACATGGCCGCGAGGCTCCGTATCAGGTCGGCTACACCAGCCGCGAACTGCGCGAGATCATCCTCGACCTGGAAGCCTGCATCGCTCACTGCAGCGGCGTGCGCGCGGCGACCTACCTGATGGACCTGTACGCGGCGCGCTACGAAGTCGATGCCGCCCCGATGCGCGACGACGACCGCGACCGCAAGCGCATGGTCTTTGCGTGCGGCGGAAACTCGGATCACTTCGACCAGGACGAGCCGGGCACCTGGAGCAGCGTGCTACAGCCCTTCGAACGGCTCATGATTGCCGACCGTCTGGCGCCACATCTCCAAGCACGCGACAAAGACACGCGCAAAATCGCCGCCAACGGAATGATGATCGCGCTGGACGTGCATAAAAAGATCAAAGACTTCCTGGTCGACGAAGCGCATGAGGACTGGAACGAGTTCGAACGCTGGTTCAATGTCCAGCGCGGGAAATTGACCGGCCGATAAAGAGTCCCGGCCCGGGATCAGTCTTTGGAATCGAGCAGCTTTTCCTTTTGGATCACCTCGGCCAGAAACGCGGTGAACTGTTTGCTGCCTTCGCGCGCCATGTGCCCATAGTCCAGATAACTGATCTCTTGCAGCCCGCATGCTTCGGGGAAGCGCCACACGAATACCGGAACATCCAGGCGCGCGCCCAGTTCCTTGAGCGCGGCGATATGCTGCTCGTAATGCGGTGCGTACAGGCGCTCCACTTCTTCCTGGTGGATGCGCCGGTTGGGCATCTGGATCAGCACCAGTCGCCCGCCGTCTTCTTTCACCAGCTTGGCCAGTTGTTCGACATGCCCGGTCAACACCGGATGCGTATCGAAGCGCTCGTAAAAGCCGTGTATGCGTTCGTCGAAGGCCGCCGCGTCGTCTTGTACCGGTCCCCAGGCGCGATCGCGTTCCTTTTCGGGGCGCAGGACCTGGTAATCTTCGGTCATCTCAAGGGACTTCGTTTTACCCAGCTTAAGCAGGTTAATCCCGATCGCAGACGGGACGTACCCCAGCTTTAAGCGCATGCTGAAAACCCAATCGGTGAGCACCACGGTCCTTAATTCCTCAAGCTGACTGCGCTTGTCTTCGCGCCGCAACCGCTCGAGTTCGGCCCATTCCGCATCGCTCAAGCCGGTGGGTTTGGGCAGCTCGGGCATGCGGCCTTCCGGCACCAGCCGGATGCGTTCGCCCAGCGGGGCTTCCAGCACGTAGCGCCAGCCCAGGCCCCATCCGGAGCTGAAGTGCCACTCATCGACGAACAGCAGCACCAGCCTTGCTTGCTTCATCCGCTCGCGATGATCGGTATAAAAGCGCAGCGCGTCGTACGGCCGGCCCGCCTGAATGCCCAGGTTGACCGTACTGAACTCCGGCAACCCCAGCGTTGCGTCGAGCTGTCTGGGCACCACCGCGTCCTGAGCGCGGGACGTCCCCAGCACCACGATGCGCGGATGCTCGAACTTCGGAATCACGTCGGTTTCGAAAAACGTAAATACGCCCAGCCGGCTGCGAGACGAACTGTACAGCCACGGATCGGGAACCACGCGCAAACCCAGCTCGATCAAACCCAACAGCGCCACCACGCCCAGCGCGGTAGCGGGGAAGCGCAAGCCGAAGCCGGCGAACGAATCAGAACTGAAAATAGATGAACGGGACATTCTCCGTCCTTCGCGACAGGATGACCCAAATCAAAAGTGTCGTGAACCCCAGCACCTTCCAGGCGTAGGGCCAGCGCAACAGCACGGTGTGGTTGCGCTTCCAGTACTGCGGAATATCGACCAGCGCCAACAGGCTGACCACGGCGGCGATCATCAGGCTGATGTCGTCGGAGTCGAACCGGACCGCATCCGAGCCCGCTAGGGGGCCGCGCCAGGTCAAAATTCCGCTCAGGTAGTCGAACGCATGCGCGAAGGTGCCGGCGCGGAAGAATATCCAGGTGAGCGCCACCAGGTGAAACGTGACCAGCACCTTGACGAGATAGACCGCAAAGCGCGCAAACGTATCTTTCGGCGGAATGTCCATGGGCTTCGTGCCGCCCAGGATGCGTTTATGCACGGCAAGGTACAGCCCGTGCAGTACGCCCCAGACGACGAATGCCCAGCTCGCGCCATGCCACAGTCCGCCCAGCGTCATGGTCAGCATCAAATTCCGGTAGCCCATGGCCGGCCCGCCGCGGTTGCCGCCCAGCGGGATGTACAAATAGTCTCGCAGCCACGTCGAAAGGCTGATGTGCCAGCGCCGCCAGAATTCTGTGATGCTGGCCGAGAAGTACGGCTGCTGGAAGTTCTCCATCAGATTGAAGCCCATCATCCGGGCAAGCCCGCGCGCCATGTCGCTGTAGCCGGAAAAGTCGGCGTATATCTGGATCGAGAACGCATAGAGCCCCCACAGCAAGGTGGCTCCCGAGCACCGTTCGGGGGCATGAAACGCCAATTCGGCCATGGGCGCCAGCGTGTCCGCGACGGCGACCTTTTTGAACAGACCGATCACGATCAATGCCGCGCCTTCGCACCAGCCCTCCCAGGTCATGCGCCGCGGCTGTTCGACCTGCGGAAGCAGGTTCGACGCGCGCTCGATGGGCCCGGCCACCAGTTGCGGAAAGAAGCTCACGAAGAGCGCGAAATCCCAGATGTTTCGCGCCGGCTTGAGCGAGCCGCGATACACGTCGATCGTGTAGCTCATGGTCTGGAACGTGTAAAAGCTGATCCCGACCGGGAGGACGATATCCAGCGTCGGGCGGTGCGCCTCAAATCCCAGCGCGCTCAGCATCCCCACCGTCGAATCGACGAAGAAATTGAAGTACTTGAAGAACCCCAACAGCCCCAGGTTTACGACCATGCTGATCCACAGCCACTTCTTACGATGTGGCGAATCGGGTGCCGAATCGGCTATCTTTCGGCCCATCGCATAATCGACGACGGTGCTGAAGAGCATCAGGGACAGAAAGCGCCAATCCCACCAGCCGTAAAAGAGGTAGCTGCCCAGGAGCAGCAGCAGGTTTTGCGCTCCGTGCGAGAGGATTCCGTATAGCGAAAAGAGAACGCTGAAGAAGATCCAGAAGGTGAACGAGTTGAAAAGCATGGCGCGTGGATCGCGGCCGGATCGCGCGCGACCTCCTCCAACCTCTTAGCGTGAAGCGCAGGGATTATCGCAGAAAGGTTCGGCGGCATCCAGGACCGGGCGGCCCCGTCGCGCCCGATCGCTACGAACCGACCAGCGCGGCCCAGCCCCAGTTGACGTGATCGCCGGAGTCGTCGCCGTCGGGTCCGAAATCCACCTCAAGTGTGAGCGTTCCGCCTTTGGAAACGTCGGCGCTGACCGGAACCGCGCCGGATTCGGGAGTCAGGAGCTTGGATTCCCAAACCGCTTGTCCGTCCAGGAGCACGCGGGCGATCGCCGCTCCGCGCCCCCGCGTTTCGTCGTCGATCCCCACCCGCGCCACGAACTTGCGGCCCGGCGCGGGCTTGAGCACCCACGAGAGCTTCGATTTGGCATGCACGCCGATGCCCCGGTCGCACGGCAAGCCGCCCATGCGCATCAACTGGCCGTCACACGAGAGGTTCATTCGCGCAGGGAATTCCGCATCGAAGCCCGGTATTTGAATACTCTCCTTAGGTGTCAGACTCGAAAGCCAAGTCAATCCGCTGCCTTCACCCCCGGCCGGATAAAGCACCGCCAGCGTATCGCGCGGGAGGTCCAGCTTTCCGGCGAAGCGAGTCTCGAGCGTCAAAGCGTTGGCGTCAATCTTCAGCACTCGACCGCGAAGCACGTCGCCTGCTTTCATCCGCACCAGCGCTTCCAGGCCCGGCGCACCCTTTTTTTCCGGCGGCAACGGCTCGGTCTTGAACTCCACCAGCCGCACCACCTCGCGCCCGGGCGTGGCGTAGTTCCCGCCGGGAAGCTCGATAAAGGCCTTCTCCTTGAATCGCGCCAACTGGCCTTCGACGACTTCGAGATTACGGTAAGTCACGCGGTGGCGTTGCCCCGGCCGCACGCTCAGCGGCGCGCCCTCCGACTCGCTGGCCGTGTCGTTCAGCGCGGCAAGCAGCCGCGCATACCCGCCCAACGCCGGAAAATTCTCCGGCATCCCGGGCGGAAGCGCGAAGAATGCGCCCGAAAGTTCGGCCCGCGCCAGATCCAGGCTCTTGCCCAACGAAGTCGCGCTGACCGTGGCCTTATCGCCCACCAGCGCATCCAGTTCTCCGGCCAGGAGCGAACCGTCGCGCAAGCAGACGCCGTTGGCCAAGCGCTGCGGAGCTGCGGTATTGGAGAACCGGATCAGCAATACCTGTCCGGCATCGACGGCCGTCGCACCCACCTTAAGACTGTGCCCTGCGCCGGCGATCGTGCCTTCCAGCCGTTCGCCGTCGGCACGATAGAGCTCCTCGCCCTGCGCCGCCCATACCATGGCGCAGCAGCAGAGTGCGAGGCCCCAGCACCGCCCCAACGCCGGACGCGAGTCGTTCTTCCAATGCCGCATGGCGATCACCTTAGCCTACACCGCCTGACCTGTCGAGTTGACCGGATTCACGCGCGCTTGCGAGCCCGGATAAAGCGATCCTTCCCATTCAGATCGCGCGCCACCTCGACGGCTTCGAACTCACCCCGTGCGTCGATACGAGCGCTCAGCGCGTCAGCATGCGCAGGGGCGATCTCGAGCCCCAGCCAGCCGCCGCCTTCCAGCCACGCCCCCGCCCCATCCACGATCCGGTCCAGCACCGCGCGCCCGGCGTCTTCGGCAAAGAGCGCCTGAGCCGGCTCGTGGTCGCGCACCTCAGGCTGCAATCCGGATCGTTGTGCCGGATCGATGTACGGCGGATTGGAAAGCAGCAGGCCGACCCGGCCGCGCAATTCGGCCGGCAGCGGCACAAACAGATCGCCTACCAGCCAAGTGACCCGCTCATTCAAATTCAGCGCGGTTCCGTTCGCTTGCGCAACCTCCAGCGCCGCCGCGCTGGCATCGACCGCCCATACTTTAGTCCGCGTATCCTGCGCCGCCGTATAAAGCGCCAGGCAACCGCTTCCCGTACCGAGATCGACGGCCCTCAGTTCCTCTCCTGCGCGTTCCTTCAGCCGTTCGACGCCCCAGGCCGCCAATTCTTCGGTTTCGGGCCGCGGAATCAGCACCGCCGGCGTGACCTTCAGCTTTAGCCCCAGAAACGGCGCATGACCCATGACGTATTGCAGCGGCTCGCGCAATTCGCCGCGGCGTTTGACGAACGCGCGGAACTTTTCCAGATGCTCAGGCGCCACCGGCTTTTCGAAATCGACGTACAGCCGCACCCGGTCGCAACCCAGAACCTCGGCCAGAAGCAACTCGGCCTGCAAACGCGGCGAATCGACTTCCTTTTTGCGGAAGTAGTCGGCGGTCCATTTGATCAGGTCCAGGGATGTCCAGACGCGCGCCGCGCCTTGGGTTTCGGACATGGGTCAGTTCGCCGTGGATGCCGGGTTCCCGGCGCTTTCGCGCTTGCGCGCGGCCTTGAGCTTGGCGATCAGTTCGTCGAGGCGCCCGGCGATGATGTTCTCCACCGGCCAGTTCTTGTCGTCGCCTTCGAGGCGGTGATCGGTGCAGCGGCCCTGCGGGAAATTGTACGTACGGATACGCTCGCTTCGCTCGCCCGAGCCCATCTGCCCCAAGCGCTGGTCGCTGCGTTCCTGCTCGACCCTCATCTTTTCGAGCGCGTACAGCTTGGCGCGCAGAATCTGCCACGCGCGCTCGCGATTCGTCTTCTGGCTGCGCGTTTCCATGCAGTGAACGATGATGCCGCTGGGTACATGCCGCAACTGGCACTGCGTGGCCACCTTATTGACGTTTTGACCGCCGGGGCCGCCCGCGCCGCAGAATTTCTCTTCCACATCCTTCGGGTCGATCTTGACCTCGACTTCTTCGACCTCGGGCAGGATCGCGACGCGCACCATGCTGGTGTGAATGCGCCCCTGCGTCTCGGTAGCTGGCACGCGTTGCACGCGGTGCCCGCCGCCTTCGAAGCGGAGATCGCCAAAAGCCCCCGCGCCTTCGACGCGGAAGGCGATGTCGTTAAAGCCGCCGGCATTGCCTTGCGATAGATTCAGGACCGTGAGCTTCCAGCCCTTGCGTTCGATGTAGCGCTTATACATATCGAACAGATCGGCTGCGAAGAGCGCCGCTTCGTCGCCGCCGGTGCCCTTGTAGATCTCGAAGATGACGTTGCGGCCGGCATCTTCGTCCAGGTCTTCGCTATCGGCCAGTTCAAGCAACTTGGCGCGCGCCTGATCCATGCGCGCCCGCGCTTCGGGAACCTGCTCCTGCGCCATCTCCTTAAGTTCGGCGTCGGATGACGAGTCTTTGAGGATCGATTCGGCTTCCTTCAGATCGGCTTCCGCCTTGGCGTAAGGTTCGAACAGTTCGCCCAACTGCCCCATGCGCCCGTATTCGCGCAACCAACCGGCGTATTCCGGCCGCGCCGGCGACGTCGGATCGGCGATGAGCTTCTGAAGTTCCAGGTAGCGCCGGCCGCGCTTTTCGATCTCTTCCCACATACCTTCAGTCTACGGCGAGGGACCGATTTTCACAATTGGCGAGCGCCGCGCACTGTCCTTGACGAAAGCCGGCGCTGCGGCTATCAATGGCCCCCTCGCCCGTACCGGAACGCGCGCTTCCGTTCGCTCGCTATCCGCACAGGCCGTGTCCACCCGTCGGGGCGTAGCTCAGCTTGGCTAGAGCGCTGCGTTCGGGACGCAGAGGTCGCAGGTTCAAATCCTGTCGCCCCGACCACCACCTGTTACGTTCGGCCTGAGGTAATTGCCGCAGCCAGTCACTCGTCGTCGGCGGCGTCTATCCACCAAGGCCAAGCTTTATTTGCGCAACGTCGATCCGGATTTTCCGCCGGCAGTCTCTAGTCGCTCGCCGCAGGCGGAATAGGAGATTTCGCAGCGACTGCGTAGAAGCGGGCCTTGTGGTGGAGGAACTTGACTGTTTGGGAGCGGGCCCCGTCGCTTACTTGCATTGCTCAAGAAATTGCGCGGCCGGTTTTCCGTTCACCGTCGTAAGTGTTTTGATTTTCCGCAGAATGGCACCTATTTCGGGACTGGGCTTGGGGTCGAAGGTCAAATTCTTCAAGCCAGGCATCTCACCCAAAGGCGAGTAATCCTTGATCCGCGGGCACGCGGCAATGTTCAACACCGCGATCTTGCAGCTGCGCAGGGGCGCCAAATCGAATACGCGTGAATTGTAAGCATGCAGTTCGAGCAATTCCGGTAGGTGAGCCAGCGGCGCGAGGTCCAACTTGCCTTCATGGCCCATGATTACTCCGGTCTCCAGCCTCTGCAGGCTCTTGAGTGCGCGCAGCGGCGTGATATCGCTCAGGTTCTGGCCGTCAATTTTGAGCCCGACGATGGCGCTGTTCCCCACCTGGGAACGTATCTTCGTATCGGGAAGTTTGGGATTCAGCTCTTTTAGCTTCGCGTTCACCGCCTCGACCTGGTCCTCCGGCCTCAAACTCGCGACGGCCGCGATCCACGCGTCCGTGACGGGGCCCGGCCTTTTGAAACCCCAGTCGGCGGCGGCGGCCAACCAGCCCGCGAAGCGCGGTTGCGCGCGGTAGAGCGCCAGCGTTCCGGCATGTAACGTGCGCGCGCGTTCGATCAGACCTGGAACCGTCTCCCATTCTTTGGCGTCCGCTTTTGCGGCCAGCGCCTGCAATTCCGCTTCCGCGGCAAGCTCGCGCATCCGCGCTTCCAGCCGTTCGCGAACGTGCGCGCAAAGCGTCGGACTTGAGCCGCCGGCCTGCGCCGCTCCCGCCTGTTCCACCAACGCCTTGATCCCCGAGGCATCCG
Organism: Planctomycetota bacterium; assembly: GCA_015075375.1. Classification (GTDB taxonomy): domain Bacteria; phylum Planctomycetota; class SZUA-567; order H5-PLA8; family H5-PLA8; genus H5-PLA8. Next base: position 959,864 of record JABTUM010000002.1, read on the forward strand.
CCGTGGCGCTCGAGCCGTACCACGCCGGCGCTTGAGCAAAGACCAGCTTGATGCCGCTGTCGGCTACCTGCGCGAGGCCCATGCGCATCAATTCCCCGCGCGTTTCGGAGCCCAATTCGTCGAGCTTCCATTTCTGCTGCGCGCTGGCGCCTTTGCCCAGCGCAATCTCGATCGTAAACTCGTTGTCCTTGAAACTCGTGATCCGGGCTGGCTTCTCCGCACCGGTTTCGAGCGCCTGTCCCCCGGCTTTGACCAGCTTGAAATCGGGCTTCCGCAAAGCCACTTGCTCCGCTCCAGCACCTAATGCTCGCTCCAACTCCGCCGCGGACTGCGCCAGCGCCTCATCGAGCTTCAAGGCCTCCGTGAATCCTTCAAGCCGAGGGTCCTGCCGCGCACGCTCCAGTCGCTTCAATGCGGATGCTGCATCGCGCACTGCCAGGCGGCCCATGAACTCACCGTAAAACTCCTCGTAGTACAACCGGGGTTCCATGGAAGGCTCAACCGGAGTCTTCGGCGTTGCTTGGACCACCGGCGGCTCCGGAGCTTTGTGGACCGGTTCCGGCGTGACTGGTGCGGCCACGGTAGGAGGCTCGGGCTTAGGTCGCGGTGCTTCGACCTTCACCGCTATCGGTTCTGGTTTCGGAGCGTGCATCGGGGCGGGAGGTTCGAGATCGGGCAACGGCGGCTCCGTCACCAGCCGCGGCGCGGCGACAGTGGCAGACTGCCCGGTGGCCACCTTCTTTTCGGGCTGGGGGCCGGAACCGCTGCTCAAGACCACCATCACTACGATACAGCCGATCGCCACCACGCCGCCGATAATCAGCACATAGGGCGGCTGCTTGGATGCTTGAACCGTTCTCGGCCGCGCTTGCGCCGCTGCGGCGCGCCGAGCAGCGGCGGGAGCAGCGGGTTTCAAGCGTTCTGCCTGCGGTTGGGCCGGCGACGCCTGCTGCGTCAGTTCCATAGCTTGCTCATCGGTAAGGGGCAACGTTTCGAGCGTCATGACGCCTTCGGCGCAATCCGTGCAATACACGCCGCGGATCTTCTTGTCCTTGGCCTTCCCCATCTCGATTTCGCGGTCGGTCAGGCGCTTACCGCACTTTTCGCAAAAGAAGAATTTCATGGCTCGTTCCAGCCTGTCCGAATTCTTGAATAGTGCCAACTCTGCTTCGAACAGTATATGCGTGGGGCGCCCGATGAGGGCCAGAAATTCCGGCGGGTATTAGACGCGAACCGATTGCTGCCAGTCTTTGTCCGGCATCGGATAGTGTTCCAGCACTTCCTGCAAGGCGTCGAGCCGCCTCAGCCCGTAGGCCAGGTTGCAATTGAGGTGCTCTTCGACCGCGCTATCGAGGCACATGTGCTTCGCCGCAAGCCGGAAGTTGTTCACCAGGTCGCCCGCTTTGGCCTTCAGGTCTTCCACGCGGAAACGCAAGCGTCCGGTGCTGAATGGATCGGCTTGGCCGGACTGGATATTGAGATAGTCGGCGGCCACCGCCTTATCGAACCGGTCGACGTAATGGTCGAACGCGCTCAAGCTCAGCCAGGTGTCCAGGAACGTCAGCGTCTTGCGGTTGCGCCGGCATTTATCGAATACGTCGTGGATCAGATCCCGGGCTTCGCGCGCATAGTCGCGCAACTGGCAGTCGTACACGCCCCACAGCCGCTCCTGGTCCACGCGTTCTTTGATGCCGTGAAACCGCGCGCCGTAGCGCAGCAGGAAATCCTGGCGCGTGACCTGCTTCCGACCTCCCCATGAGCGCTCCGAGGCATACAGCAGCGCCGGCCAGGCCAAGTCCGGGGGCGCCAATTGCGGTCCCAGCGAAGTCTCACGCGTGTAAGCCGTCGTTAAGAGTCCGCCGATCAGGCCCAGGTCCGCGGCCTCGGACCAAGCATCCAGGCTGTCGAAGGACTCGTACTTAAAGGAAGGCTGCCGCGCCACCACGCCCCAAGCCGATCGATCCAGCTTCTTGTAGCGGTCCAGCGCCGTGAGCATCGTCTGGCCCGGGCGTCCGGCATTGGAAGGGTAATCGTTGAGCAGCAGCAGGACCTCAGGCGGCAGCCACTTGATCTGCTCGCTCGTCATCTCGCGGATCTGTTCGTCCCACATCAGGACGCCTTGGCTGCGGCTGGACAAATACCGAGCGGCCTTGCCGAAATGCTCCAGGTACAGCGACGAGCGCCCGCCGATCTGCCGCGCACGGGCCTGGCAGGCTGCGCAATGCCCCAGGAATCGCGTGTGGTCGCCGCCTACATGGAACAGCCCGCCGCTGTGGCACGCCAGAAGGTCTTCCGCCATCGCCGTGAAGATTTCCAGCGTTGACGGATGGCTGGGGCAGAACATCTGCAGATAGCGCGGATCCTCGCGCAGTTCCTTATACGGATCGTGGCGCAGCACGTACCCCACGTTGCCTAGCGCGTTCAGGAGCGGGATCAGCAGGATGCCGCGCTCCTTGGCCATCGCATCGAGACCTTGGATGTAGTTCGGCGGCAGTGCGCTCTGGGCCGAGAGTCCCGGCTGCGAGTTGTACGAGAAATAGTCCTCGTACTCCAAAATCACTGTGTTGAACTTGTAATGGCTGAGCTTGTCGATCAGCGATTCGAGGTATTCGCGCTTCGGCGGCCATCCTTTGAAGTCCAGATGTACCGCGCGGACGGGGAGCAGCGGGCCGTCTTCGATGATCAGCCCTGGGATGTCGCCGCGGTCTTCGGCGATCTGCTGCAGCGTCTGGCCTGCGTAATAGAAGCCGTTTTCGTCGGCAGCTTCCATCAGCACACCGTCTTCCTGCACCGTCATGCGGTAGCCTTCGGGCTTGCGGCCAGGGCCCCGCATCGGGCGGGGATTGCGCGACCAGGAGCGCGGCACGCTGGGTGAAGTCGTCAGGAAGCCCTGGTTCGCGAGCAACACGTCGCTGGTTTGAAGCTGCGTGCGGGTGCCCAAATCGGTGAGTTGTTCGGCGATGATCTTCGCGCGCGCGCGAAAGCCCGGCAGCGGCGCGGCGGACAGATGCAGAAACAAACTGGGCGGCATGCGCCAAGGCGCGCCGTGAGGACTGATGGACAACGGTTGCGGCAGCAGATTCAGTTCCGCGCCAAATCCCGCAGCGTTGCCTTCGGATCCCGTCAGCGGCATAGTTAGCCTTTAGCGTTCACGCGCACCCCGACGATGCGGGCATACCAAATCAATGCGAACCGGTCAATGGCGGTAAGGCGAAGCGGCCGTCGATCGGCCCAGCGCGCCTCAGCCGCGCGCCAGCGCCACGGCCCGCACCTCGCCGACCCCCGCATCGCGCAGCGTCCGAGCGCACTCGCTCACGGTGCTCCCGGTCGTAATGACGTCGTCCAGCACCAGCACTGCGGCGCCGGAAAGCTTCGCGCAAACCGCCGTGTCGGCCACGAAGGCCCCGCGCAGATTTTGGCGGCGCGCGTCGGCATTTAGGGTCGCCTGGGGCGGCGTGGAGCGCACTTTTTTTAACAATTCCGTGCGTACCGGAACGCACAAAGCCGCGCCCAGTTCGAGCGCCAGCTCTTCCGACTGGTTAAAGCCGCGCCGCCGCCGGTCGGCTTCGACCAGCGGAACGGGCACGATCCCCGCCAGCGGGCGCTTGCCCGCATCAAGCCCCGTCTCGCGAACCCGTTCCGCCAGGAGCCGGCCGTAAAGCCCCACGGCCTGCAACCCGGCGCTGAACTTAAGCGCCAATATCGCGCTACGCAGCGGCTCTTCGTAACAGGCCAGCGTACAGGTAGCCGTCACGTACACCGGCGGATGCGTGGCGCAACTGGGACAACCGTCCACCGCGCCGCGCCCCTGCCCCACCCGGTCGCCGCAGCGCATGCAGCGATCCACGCCGATCCATTCGATCCGCTCCGCGCAGCCCAGACACAGCGCACGATTGGGACCGGCAGGCAGCGGCGTACCGCAGCTCATGCAATGCGGCGGATAAAGCAGCGCCGCCGCAGCGTCCAAGCCGCGCCGAGCCTGCTCCAGCGTACGCCGAGCCCACGGGCCTTCCGGCGCGCGCGGCGGCAGCAGCCACGCCGAGTACCGCTCCGGCCAGGCGGGGCGTCGTACGGGCGCCTCAGTCACCGCACACCTTCACATGGATGCTGCGGCGGCGCGGACCGTCGAACTCGCAGAAGTAAATGCCCTGCCACGTCCCGAGGACCAGCTTGCCGTCGCGGACCAGCACCGTCGCGCTGTGCCCCATCAGGCTCGACTTCACGTGCGCCGCGCTGTTCCCTTCGCCATGCCTGAAAAACGGCTGCTCCCACGGGACCATGCGGTCGAGCATCGCGAGCATGTCGCTCTTCACGGTCGGATCGGCATTCTCGTTGATCGTCACGCCGGCCGTCGTGTGCGGGACGTACACGATCGCATGCCCGCTGGCGACGCCGCTTTGCCGCACCGCCGCCTGCACTTCGTCGGTGATCTCGCGAAACTCGTCGCGCTGAGCGGTTCGAATCTCGAAGGTTTCCATCGCCGGCCTTTCCGCGTCAGGTCGTCTTGGGCGGCTGCGCGCGTGCTTCGCGGCGTTTGCGGGCCGCGCGCTCTTCCACGTAAGACTCCAGCAGCAGCGCCGCGGCCACCGCATCCACCCGCGCTTTGCGCTTCTTCCGCGTCAGGCCCAATGCGCCGATCTTCTGCTGAGCCGAATAACTCGTCAGGCGTTCGTCGCTGAAGTCCACCGGAAGCCCCGTCGCGGATGCCACTTCGGCTCCGAACGCGCGCGCGGACTTCGCCGCCGGGCCTTCGCTGTCGTTCATGTTGATCGGCAGGCCCACCACGATTCCTACGCACTGCCGGTCCCGCGCCAACGCGGCGATCTCTTTCAGGAGCCGGTCCCTCGGTTCGGCATCGAGGTAGCAGACCGGATGAACCGTGCCCAGCAGCGATGCGCTGGCTACGCCCACGCGCACGGTGCCCGGATCGAGTCCCAGCAGCGGTCCTTCGGGCAGGCTCATGCGTGCCCCTCGCGCTTCGAAAAAAGCGCCAGGCCGCTCGAAAAATCGAGCCGGAAGACGACCCCGCCCGGACACGGAAAGTCGTAGCTGCTGCGCAACTCGAAATCGTCCTCCGTATCGCGGCGCTGGTGGCGCAGGAGATCGTCGGCCAGGAGTTCGGTCTGCTCCTGCCGCGTCGTGACCGGCCGCAGGAAATGGTCGCCGCCGTGGATAAAGCGCACGATCGTATCTTTGCCGGCGGCGTTCAAGGCTTGAGCCAGTTCGCGCATGTGCGAATCCGGCACCGTGGGGTCGGCCGTCCCGTGAAAGAGCACCACCGGGCAGGAGATCCGCGAAACCCACCTCCGCGCATCGCGAATGGCCATGCCTGCTTCGCCCGCCGGTTCGGCCAAACGCGCCACATTCTCGGACCGGACATACGCCGGACCGCAGGCGTTGATGCAAAGCGCGAACGTGCCGGGCGCGAAGGCCGCGCAAAGCGTCGCCATATGCCCGCCCTGGCTGCCGCCCCACGCGAAAGTGCGCCGCGTGTCCGCTTGCGTGTACTTCAAATGCGCCGCTCGCAGCGCGTTCAAGGCGTCCAGCGCTTGCAGATGATTGAAATCGTACGGCTCGACCGTGCCTTTGCCCGTCTCGGGGTTCGCATCGAGGCCGCTGCCGCGGTACTCGGGCGAGATGCAGATCAAATTGTAGCGCGCGGCCCAGCGTTCCATCGCGTCTTTGTACTGCATGCGCGAGTTGCCGTGCCCGTGCAGCACGAGCATGAAGCCCGTTTCCGCGCTCAAGCGCCGCGGCTCGGCGATCAGCACGTCGATCGAACGCCCCGCGCTGGGCGCTTGCAGTTCGCTGAACGCCACCGCCGGTTTGCGCTGCGCGATCTCTTTCACGAGCTGGTCGTGGGCGAGGTCCGCCACGAGCAGCCCTTCGCGGTCTTCGACGATGGCCAGGTGGTTCACCCCGATCAGCGCCACGCGACGCCCTCGTGCGAAGACCACGTTGTCGGTCGCGTTGATCGCCTCAAGTTGGACGTTTGGGCCGGTCGCGTTGGCCGAATCCTTCGCGCCCAACTGGCCGCGTATGGCGCTCCACGAACCGATGTCGTCCCATTCGAAGTCCGCCGCCACCGTGGCGACCCGCTTCGCGTGTTCCATAATGCCGAAGTCGATGCTGGTCTTGCGCAACTCGGGGTAGCAGTGCTTCGCGGCTTCGTTCCATTGTTCGCGTGTCGCCGTGGCCGCCAGCCGCTTGACCATGTCGCCGTGCCCGGGAAGCTGCGCGGCGAAATTTTCCAGCAGCGCCGGAAGCGGGAACGCGAAGATGCCGCCGTTCCAATAGTACGCGCCGCTTTCGAGGTATTTGCGCGCCGTGGCTTCGTCGGGCTTCTCTTTGAACGCCAGAACCTCGAACGCCTGCGGTGCGCCTGCGGCCGCCCCCGTTACCTCGAGCGGAGCCCCGCGCTGCACGTACCCGTAACCCGTGGCCGGATGCTTCGCCACGATGCCGAACGTAACGAGCGCCAAGTGCTGGACCGCGGCTCGCGCCGCCACCTCCACGCATTCCTTGAACCGCGCAAGCGGACGAATCACCTGGTCGCCGGGCAGCACCAGCAGCACGCCGTTCGGATCGATCTGCTGCACCCGCGCCGCGGCAAACGCGACGGCCGCGGCGGTATCGCGCAGCACCGGCTCAATCAAAAGATGATCGCGCGGCAGATCGGGCAGCGACTCCCGGATCGGCCGCTCGTGGATATCCCCGGCCACCACGAAGCCGTGGGCCGCCGGCGCGACCGCGCGAGCCCGCGCCCAAGCCATCTGCAGCAGGCTTTCGTCGCCCAGGAGGCGCAGATCCCACTTGGGGCGGCGGTGATCGGAAAGCGGCCAAAGCCGGGATGAAGCGCCTCCGGCCAAGATTACCGGATACACGGCTGGCATTGGCTGCATAGTCTGCCCTTCGTGCCTTGGGGCTGCCGGCGGAGGCGCTCGCCTATCTCTAACCATTGTACAGCATTGAAGCTAGAACAGGAACGCCAGCTCAAAATCGAGTCCCGGATCGGCCCTTTCAAGGGGTGGCCTTTCGTGCATGCGTTTTGGGGCAGAAACCGCACCGGTCCGGCCTTATAATTTCCAGTTGCGAACTTAGGCTCGAAAATAGCTTCGAAACGTGTGCAATCGTTGCCGAGGCGGCCTGAAGTTGCAAACGTGTCTAAAGGCAAAGGCGTCCATGGCTGACATTCGCGACAGTCTCTTCGGATCGTTGGCGGTGCGCGGGCATTTCGTGCTCGACGAACAGATCCGCGAAGCGCTCGATCTGCAACGGCAATTCGAAACCGCCGGCGACCGCGTGCCGCATCTGGGCGAGATCCTGGTCAGCAAAGGCTACATGACGCCCGAGCAGGTCCAGGCGGTCCTGCAGGGCCAAGGCGCGCCCCAAGGCGCGAAGTTCGGCCAAGTGGCCGTGCAGTGGCACCTGACCCGCCCCGAAGATGTGGAATCGGCGCTCGAACATCAGCGCATCACCAAGGCGCAAGGCCAGCGCCCCATGCGCCTCGGCGAAATCCTGATCACGCGCGGGCAGCTCAAGCCGCACCAGGTCAAAGCCGTCCTCGCGGCGCAGGGCAAAGCCATCGTCGTCTGCACCGGCTGCGGAGCGCGCTACAACGCGAAGAACGTCCACGAAGGCACCTCGATCACTTGCCCGCGCTGCCAAGTTGTCTTCGTCCCGATGCCTTCGGCCGTCTCGCAGCGTCTGAAAGCGATCAAACCCAGCGCGCCTTCGCGCTTCTCCGACGACGTCCGCGCCGATATCACCGTGGCGGTCCCCGCGATCCGGCCGCCGGGCGGGCAGAACCTTTCCCAGCAGCAGATCGGCAGCTACCAGCTTCTGCAGCGCCTCGGCGTCGACCACAGCGGGGAACTGTACAAAGCCTTTCATCCGCAGACCGGCGGCACGGTGGTCATCCGCGTGCTCCTGCCGCATATCATGCAAAGCCCCGAAGAGTTCGAACTCTGGACCGATGCCAGCGAAGCCGCGGCGGAACTGAATCACCCCAACCTGCAGCGCACCATCGCGCTGGGCAACGAAGGCGGCCGAGCCATCGTCGTCAACGAGTACATCGAAGGGCAATCGCTGCGCCAGCGCCTCGATCAGCGCGGACGGCTACCCTACCTCGAGGCAGTCGACATCCTGATCCAGAGCGCCGAAGCGCTGGCCTACGGACACAGCCACGATCTGATCCACGGCGATCTGCGCCCCAGCCACATCCTGATCGGCCTCGACGGTCGCGTGCGGGTGAGCGGACTCGGCACGCCCAAGCAGGTCTACCAGGATCTCAAGCTGATGGCGTCCAGCAGCGGCAAGGTGCCCGTCTACGCGCCGCCGGAAGTCTTGATCGAAGAGGAATCCGGAGACGGCCGTTCGGATATCTACAGCCTCTGCGCGATCGGCTACCACACCATCACCGGACGCGGGCCGCAGGACGGCAGCGACGTGATGCAGGTGGGCTTCCGCTTGGCCAGCCAGGACATTCCCGCGCCGCGCACCGTCGATCCCCATCTCCCGCCGTACCTGAACCGGCTCCTGATCAAGGGCTTGCTGCCCGAACCCGACGAGCGCTACCAGACGATCGAAGAACTGCTCAGCGATCTGCGCAAGTGCCGCGCGGGGCTCCTGATTCAGGCGCCCGACGTGGCCGAAGTGGCCAGCGAGATCAAGCCCGGCGTGCCTCGCGCGCGCCGCCCGCGGGCCACGCGTGCGCGCCAGGCGCGCCGCATGGGCACCTACAAACGCCGCGCACACGGCGGGCACGTCCGCCGCAGCCGCACCGGTTCGCGCGCTAACCCCACCCGCAGCGGTACGTACCCCGGCGCCACCGGCTCGGGGCTGCTTCCGGCCGCCGGACCGCCCGGCTCCAGCGCCACCAACCCGGCCGTATTCACGGGATCTTCGCCGCATCTGCCCGCCACCGGCAACGCGCGCACGCGCGCTGTGACGGGGTCGTCGGCAAACATGAATCAGGAAGCCGACGCCGCGCTGCAAGCGTTCATGCAGGAAGCGCCCGCGGCGCCCGACTACGGAGCGTTGACGCCTGCGGGGCCGGCGGTGCCGGTTCAGCCCGCCGCGCAGCGCCGCCGCCCGCGCCGGGGCGATCAGCCCCTGCATACCTCCGAGGACGTCGAAGTCAGTCCGGCCACCACGCTGGCCCTGATTGTCCTCCTGCTGGTGCTGGTCATGGGCGGGCTGTGGTTGTTGCGGCAAGGCTCGCCGGCACCGGAGTCGCAGGACGAGGATCAGCTCGCCGTGGAAGAACTTCCATTGGGCGAAAAGACCCCGGTGACGGTGCAGGAACGCCCGCTCGACCGCCAGGCGCGCGCCGATTGGGACATCATGGTCGGCAAGCATCTCGAAGCGCAGCCCGAAGACCATCAAGGCATCATCGAGCGGATCGACCAGTTCGTGCGCAAGTACCGCGACGCCAAGCCTCCGGTGCCCGAACAGGCCAAGGCCTTGGAACTCCGTGCGCAGCACGGTAAGGCGGGTGCGCTCAAGACGTTGCCCAATCTCCAGGCCCAGCTCGATGCGCTGGGCAAGGGCTATCGCTTCCGCGAGGCCGATGCCGAAGTCGGGCGCTGGCTGGCGCTGTGGGACGAAGCCGCGGCCCAGGAGCACGCGACCCAGGAACGCGAACGGCTCAAACAGCGCGAGCAGGCCTTGGCCGAGGAACTCCTGCGCAAAGCCGGTGAGCTGCGCGGGCAGGAAGACTGGGAAGGCGCGCGCGACCTGTACAAAACGGTACTGGAGCACTTCGATCCGGCTCTGGCCGCCAAGGCGCGGGAAGAACGCACCAAAACCGACGAAGCCGAGCGCGAAGCCAAAGCTCAGGCGGCGCTCGACGCCGAACGCACGCGCCGCCAGAAAGAAGCCGCCGAACGCGAGGCCGCCGCACCGGGCAAGCTGGAGCAACTTCGCGAAGCGTTGGATAAACCCTTGCCGATCTTCGATCTGGAAGCCGCCAGCGCGCAGGTCGCCGCGGCCGAAGCGCAGATCACCGGAACCAGCGTAGGCCCGCGCCTGCAAGGCTTGAAGAAGGACCTCGCGCGCCTGTCCACACTGCGCGAGCGTATCGTTAAAGCTGCCAAGGACGGGAAGTTGCGCGAGCAGCGTGTGACCTACAACGGGGTTCAGTATCCGGTCGTGAACGCGGAAGCCAAAGGCCCCATTCTGGATGTGGACGGCGGTCGTGTGGCGGTGGATTGGAAAGTGCTGACGCCCGAAGAATCCGCGGGTTTGGCGCGGCGCGCCACGGACTTCCAGAACGGCGAGGAACTCGTCGATCTGGGCGCTTACTACGTGTACGCCGGGCGCGCATACGACGCCGAGAAGGCGCTGGAAGCCGCCGCCAAACGCGGCGCAGCCACCAAGTTGTACGAAGAACTCCTGGCCGAACGGCAGAAGGCAATCGCCGCCAAGAAGGATCTCGAAGCCAAGCCTAAGGATCCGGTTCCGGCCCCGGTGGCGACGGAAGGTCCGGTGCAAGAAGAAGCGCAACGTCTCGCGCTGCAAGCGCTGGCTTGGGAAATTCGGCGCGGCGTCTGGAAGATCACGCCCGAGAAGACGTTACTGGCCCGGGCCGAAACCGGGAACGACCTGATGCTGTTGCGCCGCGAGTTGAAGACCTTCAACCAGGTGAGCATGGAGATCCGCGGCGCGGGCGATGCGGCGGGCTTCAGCTTCTCGCGTTCGGCTCGCTACATGGTCAAGCCCACCGAGACGTGGCAGAAGGTGACCGTGCAAGTCTTTGGCGGCGATCAGCTTCGGCTCCTTATCGACGGCGAACCGCGCGCTTCGTTGGAAGATGTATCCGGAATTACGACCGAGCACTTGGGCGATGTCGTGTACATCCGCGCCGAAGGCACGTTCTTCGAAGTCCGGAATTTCACGGTGGATGGAAAGGTGATCGGCGAGCCGGCGGTGACGCCGGCCGGTGAACCGGCGCCGCAACCCGAAGCGGCGGTTCAAGATCCCGCGCACGCCCAGGCGCTGCGCGTGCTGGGTTGGGAGCCCGATGCGGGCGTCTGGATTATCCAGGGCGAAGTCGTCGCCGGATCGCCGGTGCTGGGCGCTCCGGAAGTCCGGCTCAAGCGGGAGTTTAAGGACACCGCGGGGCTTTCCGTGGAAGTTCGCGGCACGGCGGATGCCGCGGGCTTCAGCTTCGGAGCGGGGCAGCGCTTCCTGGTCAAGCCTTCCGGGCAGTGGAAGAAGCTCGAATTGCGCGTCGGCGGCGATGGCAAGCCTGCGTTGTGGGTCGACGGCGTTCAGACTCGAAGCCTCGAAGACACCTCGAAGGCGACGGCTAAAGACTTGGGTGCGAATCTGTACCTGATGGCGCGAGGCGGCAAGCTGGAGTTCCGCAACTTCCGCGCGCAGTAGCCCTTACAACCCGCGCCGGAAAAGGGCCGGCTCTACACTAAGGATGGAACTTGGATATGCGCGTGCTCTTCAACACCATCGCCTTGGAACCCAACCGCTGGACCAAAGAGAAGCGTCCGGCGAACGATTTGGGCGACGTGCTGTTGCCGCGCATCGCGGAAGCGGGCTTCACGAAGGTCGAGGTCTGGCCGTTTCACATTCTGCATAAGTCCTTGGACGAACTGAAGAAGCTGCGCGAACAGGCCGAGAAGTTGGGCTTGAGCTTCCTCGTAGTCGGCGCGTATCCCGAGTTCCACCACAGCGGTGCGAACGACGAAGCGCCGCGCGCGCAGCGCCACGAAATCCTGGAGCGCGCACGGGTTCTGGGTGCGCCGTGGGTGAAGTACTTCTTCGGGCGCGTGGCCGGTTCGGCGTTGACCCCCGAGCAGTGGGCGGCCACGGAAGCGAACTACAGCGCCTGGATCCTCGACGGGCGCCGGCAGGGTTTGAACTTCTGCGCCGAGTTGCACAACAACACGCTCTTCGATCCGTACGAGACCGGCGCGAAGCAGGTGAACTTGCATCCGGGCTGGGATGTGAAGATCTGCTTCCAGCCGTACGACTTCAAGAGCACCGCCAAGAATCTAGCCTTGATCGGGAAGCTCGGCTCGAAGATCGTCCACGCGCACTTCCAAGGGCGCAACGCCGACGGCTACAGCCGTTTGGCCGACTCCGATCTGGATTATTCTAAACTCGTGCCGGCGTTGACGATGGCTAACCCGGAGATCATGCACTCGGTCGAGTTCGTCAAAAACGGCTTCCCCAAGGAAGGCGAGGCGCTCAATTTCGATAAAGCGCTGGCCGATGCGGTGGCCGATGCGCAGTTCATCGAGCGCTATTTGCTATCCGAACGCCCCGATTCGGTGCGCCGCAAGCGCGTGAAGCCGTAACGCACGTATCGATGGGTCTTTAGAAGATTGCAGAATCGGACAACTGCATTGCAGCCACGGACAACCATCGCACCCCTTCCAGCGGGTATAGATTCCCATGGCCGCGCGGTACGGCGCGGGAATCGAAACCTTCTGGAGAACGCCCCATGCAAGCCGTTGCCGAGACAGCCTTAAACACCCTCAGCGCCGAACAGTGGGCCGCCTACGACCGCGACGGATACGTCCGCTTGGGCAAGCTCCTCAGCGACGAGGATCTCGGCGCGCTCCAGCAGCGCATCGACGACATCATGCTCGGCAAGGCGAAGGTCAATTACGACCGCATGTTGATGCAGCTCGACAGCGACGACGGCAACTACGGGAACGCCGGCCCGCAGACCAAAGGGCACAAAGGCGCGACGCTCGGCTACCGCAAGATTCAGGAACTCGAGTTCGACGCGCTCCACCGCGCGTTCATGGAACGTCCTATCTTCAAGCACATTTGCGACCACGAGTACGGCCCGGACGTGCCGATTGCGCCGTTCCGCGCGATGTTCATGAACAAGCCCGCGCAGCGCGGCACGTTCCTGCCTTGGCACCAGGACCGTTGGAACAGCCTCGACCGCGATCCGCTGGTCACGGTCTGGACGGCACTCGACCCGGCCACCAAGGCCAACGGCTGCGTGCAGATCATCCCGGGCAGCCACAAGCTGGGCGTGATCAACCCGTCCCACGGCTCGGGATTCCTGAGCGAAGAGCAGGTCGCCGAACACGTAAAGCCTGAGCGGATCGTATACTTGGAACTCGAACCAGGTGAAGTCGCGCTGCTGCATAACTACACGCTGCACGGGAGCGACGTGAACCGCACGGATACTTCGCGCCGCGCTTTCAGCGTCTGCTACATGGACGCGCGGACACGGTCGCGGAACAAGTCCGGCGGCTACGATGCGCCGCCGGCCGGCCGTGTGACGCTCTTCGGGAAGTAAGCGTTGAATGGAATCCGCCAGCGGCGGGCAAACCGCCGCTGGCTTATGGCGTAGGCTTTATCCGATAAGGATTTAGAACTCCCCCGCTCCACCGGACGGATCGCCCGGAAGCTCGGGCTTGGGGTCGGGCGGCGGAAGCTGGGCGCAGCGCGCCATGCGCCCGTTGGCGTAGATCACCACGTAATGCGGCACGCCGGTGCGTTCCTCGAGCAGCTTGACGGCCACGTAGTCGGGCCGGCCGTCCAAACCGCGCGCCGGTTGCGCCTTGAGCGGGCCGGCAAGGTCCACGCTGCCATCGGGTTCGAAGACCGGCAGGAACGCCTGCGGCGCCTCGGGGGCGCTTCCGTGCGCATACGCTTGGCGTACAAAACGCAGCGGCGCGACGGCGTTCTCCGGACTCGCGGGCGGCTCGGTTTCCACTCGGCCGTACAAACCCAGATCATGACCGCTCAAGCGCAGCGCGGCCGCGGCTTCGGGCGGCGGCAGCGGCGTTTCGTGGCGCGAGACCAAAACCCACCCCACCCGCGTACCGGGCTTCGTAAGATCCATCTGGGCCGTATGATGTACGCCTCGGGCAAGCAACGGCAGCTTGGCCGGAGCGGCCCACGCTTCGGGCTTTTCCAACCAGAGCAGCTCCACGCCCGGCCCATCGGCGGCGGTGACGAAGGTCAACAGCGCGTTGCGCTTGAGTCGATCTTCCGGCCGTTCGGCGTTGTAGGTCGGGAGCAGTTCAGGATTTATGCCGAGCTTCCCGGACCATTCGGGCGCTGCGCCTTGCAACTCGAGGGCTTCGGCGGCGTAAACGATCGTCACGCGTTGGGTCTCGTCGACGAGAAAGACCGGGATCACGCGCACTTGATTCGCGCGCGCGTAGGCGCGCGCTTCGGCGAAGGCGCGAAGCAACGTGGAAGCGACTTCGCTGCTGGGCGTGTAAGTCGTAAATGCGCCGAGGGTTGAAGCGGTCAGCAGAACGAGCGCCACGAGGATGCTCAACGCAGCCAGCGCTTCGAAGAGCGTCCAGCCGCCGCAAGCCGAGCGACGCGAAGCGCGGATCATGCCGAAGCGTAGTTCAAGAGCGGAGCGGACGGACACGAAAGTCCTGAACCGGCCTCACTTTTGGTAGATGGGCAGGTAGTTGTACGGCACGGCCAGGATGAGGATCGACCAGGCCGTTTGCATCACGCCGGGGACGCGCGCATGCTGGACTTTGAACTCGCCGCGGTTGGCGCCGGTCTTGACCTGCTGGGACATTAAGGTCTTGGTAATGCTGGGGTACCAGAAATCCCAATACTTCTGGAAGCCCGGATGGCGGCTGGCTTGGAACATGGCTTGGACGGCGTAGTAGTGCCCGTAGAGGAACCACTCGTTGTCGCGCCCGGCTTGCCGTCCGGACATGAGGTAATCCAAACCCGGCTTGAGCGACTTTGGCCGGTAATCACCACAGACTTGCAGCGACATGACTGCTGCAGCGGTGGTGCTGAACTTGGGGCCGCTGGCGCCGGAGTAGCCGTAGCCGACCAGGCCTTGCGCGTCGGGCTTGCACTGGCAGGAGTTGATGTAACGTACGGCGCGGTCAATGGTTTCCTTCGGAACGGCGACACCGGCGTCGTAGGCGGCACGGAGCGCCAGCACCTGCATAATCGTGATCGACATGTCGCCGTCGCGGGGTTCGGGTTCGTAGGTCCAGCTTCCGCGAGGGCCTTGCGCGCGCACTTGCAACTCGATGGCCTTCTCCAACTTATCGATGATCCGCGGATCGCGCGTCATGCCCCAGGCTTCGGCGAGGCACAAAGTCGCCAGCCCGTGGTTGTACATCGTGCCGTGGCCTTTGCGGTTCTTGAGGATGATGCCGTCGGGCTGCGCGCTGTTGAGAAGATAGGTCACGCCGCGGCTGACTTGATGCGCGTAAGGTCCTTCGTTGGAAAGGTTTCCAACGGCCATATAGGCCAAGGTCGCGGCCGCGACGGGGCCGGTGAGGTCGCCGCTGGAGCCGAGGTACGAGCCGTCCGGGCGCTGCTGGCTGGCCAAATAGCGCAGCCCCATATCGATGGAAGCCTGGATCTCGCGGGTGACCTTGACGTTGGACTCTTCGGCCTGGACGTTCACACAACGTATGCCGCTGCATACGATTGCGGACATGCACAGGACAGCTAAAGCGGTGCGTTTCATGTTCGGCAAGGGCCTCGTTTGAGCGTTTGGAATGGCTTTTTTAACATCCGGGCGACGTCCGACCGTCGTATTGCTAGACCACCGACCCCGGATATATTGGAACGTACACCGCAATCGGGCTTCTCCGTTGCACGAAAAATGTCGTATACCCTAAAAGTGTAATCACTTACAGACCTCGGCCGGATGGAGTCACGATGCCGGAAGCGGACGCGGAAGCCCCTGCTGAGCCGACGCGCGCGGGGTTGTTCGAGCGCCTCGGGACGCTGTTGCTGCGTGGGCTGATCGGGGTAATCCGTCTGATTCCGCTGCCGTTAGCGCGCGGACTTGGGCGTTTTACAGGGAGCGTAATCTCTTTACTGGGCGGATCTTATTGGGCTGAAGTGGATCATAACCTGCGGGTGGCTTTCGGGCCGGATCTACCACGAGCCGAACGCCGCCGGATCGCTCGGCGCTTCTGGCGGCACTTGGGCGCGCTGGCCGCCGAAACCTGCCACTTGGGGAACTGGGACCGCGCGCGCGGGGAGCGCGAACTGGATGCTTCGGAACTCTTGTCTGTGCCGGTAGTTAAAGAAGGTAAGCGCGGCATCATCTTCGCCGTCGGGCACTTCGGGACCTGGGAGCTGGGTCCGTATGTGATGGGCCTGTGCGGATACCCCATGCATCTGATCTATAACCCTGGAACTTCGCAGGCGTTACACGAATTGCTCAAGCGCGAACGGGAGCGTTCGGGGATGCAGGTCGTCTCACGCCACAAGCACCCGTGGGCGCTCAAGAAGCTCCTCGATAAGGGCGCTTGGCTGGCGGTTGCGGCCGATTTGAACGCCGGCCGCAAAGGGACCTTCATACCGCTGATGGGCGTGCAAGCCTCGTCGTACACGACCCTTGCAGCATTGCAGAAGGTCTCGGGCGCGCCCATCGTGGTCGCGACGACGGCGCGGCAAGCGGACGATACGCATAAGGTCCACGTCTGGGATATCATCGAACTCCCGCGTGGGCCTATAGTTGAAGCGGAACTGATCGAGACGACGGCGCGGATCAACCGGGCGCTAGGTCGGGCGTTTCGAGCGTACCCGGAACAGTGGCTCTGGACGTACCGGCGCTGGCGGCGCCGCCCGCCGGGCGAAGTCCTTGATGCGGAAGGCTTTCCACCTCGGGTCGCGGAGCCGGACGGCGCTTCCGAAAGCACCGCGTCGCCTATTGCGGAGGTTCAACCCTCATGATGCGCGTTCTAAGTGCTGCCCTATTCCTAGGTTGCATGCTTTGCGGATGCGATTCGCATCCGGATCGAGAGGCCGCCGCCGCGCCGGATGATACGCCCGAAGCGCGCGCAGGGCGCGTGCTGAAAGCGAAGAAGATCAAGCAACTACCTACAGTGGATGGAGTTACAGATCCGGCGTGGGACGCGTTGCCGGCGATGGAGTTGCTTTGCTTTGGCGCCGAGGAACAGACACCGGTTAGCCTGAAAGCGTGCCACGACGGCAAGACGCTTTGCGTATGGGCAAGCTGGCCCGATGCCGACGCGAGCGAGACGTACAAGCTCTGGACATGGTCGGACGAACAGCAGAAGTATTTGGCAGGAAAGGAGAAAGAAGATCGGTTCGCGATCGAGTTCCCGATCTCGGAGCGCTTCGATGCGTGCATGCTGGGCGGGACGCCGTACGTGGCGGACGTATGGCACTGGAAGGCAGCGCGGACCAACGGGGCGGGACGGGCCGACGACGAGTGGCACCAGGTTTCTCTAACTCCTTTTGAGATCAATGGTTCTGCGGCCAATGAATTCCCCGACAGCGGGCCGGACGCGAAGACGACGCTGTACATGATGCGGGTCAAAGACCGCGGGCAGTTGGCGACGCGGGAGGTTCCGGCGCCGGCGGCGAAGGGCGAACCGACCGTGCAACGCTATTTCCATCAAGAGGTTAGCGAAGGGCAAGCGGATCTGCGGGCGAAGGGGATGTGGAAGGACGGGCGCTGGACGGTGGAGTTTTCGCGCGCGCTGAAGAGTTCTAACTCCAAGGAGGACAAGGGCTTTCAGGCGGGCCGGAGCTACCCGTTCGCGGTGGCGGTCTTCGATAAGGCCTCGGACGCGGCACACCAGACGAGTCCGCAGGGTCGTTTGGATGTGGAAAAATAGGTTCGCAAGGTGCGCTAAGTGTATACTTGTATACCGTAACTGTATACTGTATACCTAGGTTTACAGTTAAGTATACACTTTATTTTCTACCCATGGTGCGCAAATCAAACAGGGCTAGCAGGGCTTAACCGCCAAGAACAATAAGGCATGCTGGGCAATGGATTCGCGAGCGCCCATTTGCATGTGCGTAGTACGTCCGACTTCTATGTGTTGAATGAAACCCTTAGAGTTCGGTAAAAGAGATAACAACATAGGACGGTTGGATCTCATGGGTGCGGCCGCCGGCAGACTATGAGCAAAGTTCCGCTATGAATCTCTCGTTAACAGCTTGGGACATGGGAAAATGGGTAGCCTGCGAAGTTGTGCTTGCAACGGGCAACTTGGGATTGCGATTTCCTGAGACCTCTTCCGTTGCTTGGTTGCTGATCCTGCTACTGATGGCGCTTTCCACTGGATTAGCACATACCATTCATTTGCTCTTGGTTAGCTCACGAACTCGGAAGCGAGTTTGGATATCCGCTGGAAAATGCATCCTGGGTTTATTTGCTTTTACAGCCCTTCAAGTAGGCATCTCACACACGAGCCTCGGCCTCGACGGCGAACTTTTAAGAACGATTGGATGGCTACTTTTCTATATCGTGGGAGTTTGCACGTCCACCATATGGTTGCTTCGCCATGCAGGTACAGATTCCCAAGTACACGTCTCATGGTTCCGCTTGGCGGCAAGCCATATTCTTACACTGACCCTTCTCATTGGAGTAGTTGTTTCACCCAAGACTTCGCATGAATGGCATCGCGCTCTAAACCTTGCGGTGAAAAACGACCTTTTTGCTGAATTGGTAATATTCATAGTGCCTTTCGGATACGATATCGAAGCTGGAGATGAAAACGGCATCACGGCCTTACACGCCGCCGCCCAACACGGGAAGCCCCAAATTGCCAGGTGGCTTGTAAGTCGCGGCGTAGATATCAACTCCAAGGATCAGCAATCCAATACTCCTCTTCATCTGGCGGTGCTTGCCGGAGATGAAGAGATGGTCTCCTACCTGCTCAGCGTTGGTGCGAATGTAAGCGCGCTGAACGGGGAACGTGCAGCTCCATTGCATTTAGCCGCGAGCATGGGTCACGATAAATTGATTCCTTTGCTTTTGAAAGCTGGAGCAGACGTAAACGCGACAGACGGACTGTATCGATCCGTCGTAGCCGTTGCGAACAACGAAACTACCATCCGAGCATTAGTCGCTGCTGGCTGCCCGGTTAATCGGCTAAAAAACCAACGGGCCTCTCCCCTAGTTGAAGCCGTAAAAGCACAAAATATGGCTAAGATCAGGCTGCTTGTCTCGATGGGAGCGGATGTAAACGGTATCGATGGAGTGCATCAGGAAACTCCGCTTTGCCGGGCCGCGCAATTGGGACGTACGGACTTGCTTGATGTGCTCGCTGAGCTGGGCGCGGATCCCAACCTGCCTGTCAATAACTGGAGTCCGTTACACCTTGCCACCAAAAGAGACGTGAACTACAGCGTGCTTGATTGGCTCATAGCTCACGGTGCCAACGTGAACCATCCAGGCTATCGGGGGAGCACACCGCTACACGAGGCCGCAAAGCACGATATGGTTCAAGTTGCACGATTCTTGATATCTCATGGAGCAAATGTCAATGCCTTGGATGATCAGGGTAGGACTCCTTTTTTTACTGCGGTACATTTTGATAGACAAAAAGAGATGCTCGGGCTGCTGCTTGGAGCCGGTTCGAGCACTGAATTGCTGGATGCTGCGGGCGTGCATGCGGTTCGGCCTAGCCCCATAAATGATAAGTACAAAAGCTACGTCGAAAAATTGATTGCTCTACATAAGGCGGATACGAGGATTGAGCCGTCTTCTGACCAGAATGAGGGTAACAAGAAGACAAACGAAAGCTCACGGCGTTGAAACGCCGGGCACTTTTCTTGACGTCCCGGCGGGACGCCAGAACGATGGGGAGAATGCCAACCGGTTGTGCCGTAGCACTCGAATGGGATTGGTAGATAACGGTGGCTCCATTGGCAGGAATCATGCGCATTCTTAACTTAACGCCACGGATCGAAGTTCTGCGGTACGCCGCGACGCGAGCGTAAGTGCGGTTGATGTGTTAGGCTCGGTCCCCGCGTGGCCGCCTGGAGCATGGACGGATGCCTGAAGAGCCTTCGAAGCCGGAAGCGGTAGCGCAGCCGCCGCTGCGGAGTTTGCACACGCCGACGTTCACGGAATTGCTTACGAAGGCGGGGAGCGCGCGACTTACTTCAGTTTTTCGCGGAGCCAGGCGAGATCGATGCGGCCTTTGATCGAGAGATGCGTGATCAGCATGCCGATGTTGCGGCCGGCGACGATGCTGAAGCCGACGCGGTCGTTGGCTTCGGGCGCGTCGTAGGCGATCAGTTCGGTCTCGTTGAGCTTAATCACGTATCGCGGGCCCGCGCAGGAGAATTCGAAGGCGCCTTCTTCGGGCGGAACCGAGGCGAGCGGTTCGGATTTGCGCTTGGGCTGGCTGTACCAGTTCGTGAACTCCGCCACCCCCACCGTGCCGTCGGCGCCGGCCCGCCCCGATTTCAACAGACCGATCAGCGGGACGGCTTTGCCGCTCGAATCTTCCAGCCCAAAGGCGCACCCGAATAGAAAGCCGTCGTACGAGAGTTTGAAATTCTTGTACTTCCCGATCACCGTCGCCGAACCCGCCAGCAGCGCGGGCATGTGCAGGACGCGATTGAACGGGCGGGAGCTGTACAGGCGCAAGCCGTCGGGCGTTTCGACGATCCCGGCCACGAGTTCCCCCCTACGGGATGCGTCGTACGCATCGTACTTGAAGTCGAGGCGATGCTTGAGGTTCTTCAGATCGTAATGCAGTTCGATGGTCTGCGTGCGCGGATCGAAGCTCATGATCTCGCCGTTGAAGAGCTTGGCGACACGCGGGTCGAGGCCGACGGCGATGCGTTCGAGCTGCTGCTTGAACTCGAGCCGCTCTTTGCGCTGCGAGTCGTCCTGAGCGAAAGCCGTGGCCTGGAATGCGGCTTCCCACTGTTCGAGCAGCCGGGCGAGTTCCTTGGCTTCGGCGGACGATTTGCATTCCTGGAGGCGCTTGACCCAGGCGGTCCACTGCAGGCGCGCGTCCTCTTCGCCGCGCGCGGCTCGAGCTTTTTTAATCCATGCGGCCAGGGCGGGCGTGAGCGGATGCGCGGGGGCTTGCGCGAGGAACGGTTCGGCGGCGGCGGCGTCCCCTGCCCCTGCCCACGCGAAGGCCATGGCCAAGGCGTCGTCGGGCGGAAGCGGATCGGCGGCGGGGACGAGCGCGCGCAATCCTTTGATCGTCAGTTCGTTCCAAGGCACGCCTTGCACGGGCCCGTCTTTCCAGGCGCCGTTGATCTGAAAGCGCCGCGCGACCCAGATGCCTTCGTCGTCGACGCGGTCGAGGTTGCCTTGGACCGCGCCTTCTTTCGTCTCGAGTTTGAGCGGCTTATTCGGCTGGGCGTTCAGCGCGGCGCGCGCTTGTTTGCGCCATTCAAGCGGCTGGGCGAGCGCCGCGGCGAAGCGCGCGCGAAGTTCGTCCGGCACGGCGGGCTCCTGGGCCAAGCGTTCCTGCGCGGCGGCGATTCCGTTCTGCTTCAAGTCCGAGAGCAGCTTGTCGAGGAGCGGAGCGGGATCGAAGGCCGGCGGCGGCTGTGCTTGTTCGACGGCGGGAGCCGGAGCGGCAGGCGGCTCGACCGGCGCCGGTGCGGGTTCGGGGGGCGGCGCGGGCGCCTGTTCGGGTTCGGGCGGAGCCTGGGAAGCTTCGGGAGCGACGGGCGCTTGGGGTTCGTCGGGGAGCGGCTGCGGTTCCGGCTCGGCGGGCGGTTCGACCGGCGGCGGAAGGTTTTCGTGTGTGGCGCGCGGCGGCTTGGGCGTTCCTTCGGTTGAGGCGGTGATCTGGATCTGGGGCGCGGGCTTCGAGGCGGGCGCCAGAAAGACGGCGAGCAACACGAGGCCCGCGAGTGCAAGGATGGCGGCGGGGATCCAGCGGCGATTGGGCGGCGCATCGGCCGCCGTTCGGTTGGTTCGCGGTGCGGCGCGCGGCGCGGGCATGATGCGATGGCCGGAGGTCTTGCGTTTAGGCTTCGCCGCGGCGGGCATTTCGGCGCCGGGCGTGTTGAGAATTTCGCGGGCGCGGGCTTCGTCGAGCGGAATGGTTTCGAGGGTCAGGACGCCGACGGCGCAGTCGCGGCAGAAGACGCCGCGGAGCTTCTTATCGTTGGCTTCGCCGCGAGCGAGGTCCTGTTCGGTAAGGCGCGCGCCGCATTTCTCACAGAAGTAGAATTTCATGCGCCGGTCTCAAGATCCGCATTCCAGAATCGCACACGGCGCGAAAACTGCAACGGCGGCTTGGAGCGCGGGCGGGCTAAGTGGCGGCGGGCTTGCGGGCGATGGCTTGGAAGAGCCCGGGTTCGGCCTCCGGCTGGACGACGAGGCCGGACCATTCGAGGTCCAGGCCGGCGGCTTCGATTTCGCGTTGCAGTTCGGGCGCGGCCTTAATCCGGCGCGTGGGCAGCCGCCACTCCCCTTCGACCTGCACGGCGCCGAGCGGATGGCCGGCTCGAATGGGCACCCACAAGATGCCTTGCGCATCGAGGTGGGAGGATTCCGCAACCCGCATCGCCGGGGCGTCGGCCATCGTCTCCACCAGCAGGACGCCGCCGGGCTTAAGGAGCCTTCGCACGCCTTGCAGCACTTGCGCGCGTTCGGGATCGAAGACGATGCAGTGCAGGCAGTGGCCGTCGAGGATCAGGTCGTAACGATCTGCGCCTTCCAAGCTGAGGACGTCGGCGACGGAGAAGCGGGCGTTGAGTCCGAGGCGCCGCGCGTGGTCTTGGGCCATGCGTACGGCGGTGGGCGAGATGTCGACGCCTTCGACCTCGAAACCGCGCTGGGCGAGGAAGCAGGCGGCGGGGCCGGTGCCGCAGCCGAGTTCGAGCGCGCGCCAGGGCGGCGGCCCGAAGTCGAGGCGTTCGAGCGCGTGCTCCAGGAACGAGCGCAGGCAGAAGCGGTCGAACTCGGCGCGATCCCAACACGACGCGCCGTCGGCTTCGAGCTTTCGATAGGCGTCTTCGTGGCCGTGGTAGTAGGTCATGCGCGCGGACTCTCGGTTTCGATTATTCACCGGCGCGGGGCCGTTGGAGTCACGCGGATTGGGGGGCGGAGGTTTGCGGATAGCGGCGGTGATTAGGTGTCGTTATACCTCGTCCATGTTTGATCTATTCACGGACTTGGCGCGTAGGGCCATGTTGCGTTCGCGGAAGGCGGCGGAGCGGATGTTCCACGATTACATCGGCCCCGAGCACATTTATGTGGCGCTGCTTGAAGATGCCGATAGCGGCGCCGTGGAAGTGCTGGAAGCTCAGGGTGTAGACAGGGAAGCGGCATTGGCGGAGGCCGCGGGGTTGTTGACCCCCGAACCGGAGCATGAGCTTCCTGGGCAATTGAAATTCACCGCCCAGGCGAAGCGCGTGCTGGAGTTATCGATGGAGGAAGCTCGCACGCTGAATAGCACCTACGTGGGCACCGAGCACTTGATGTTGGGTGTCTTGCGCGTGCATAAAGCCGGGGAATTACAGGGAGCCGATTGTCTGGAGGCGGTGACGCTGGAGCGAGCGCGGCCGCTGGTGCTCGAACGGATGGCGCGCGCGAGCGATGCGGCGTACGCATTCGATGCGCAGTTTCGGCCCGCGTCTTACGTTTTGTTTTGCTTGCGATTGAGGTGGACGCTCCTTTTCATGAATCAGACCTACGAGGAGCGAATACTGTTCGCCTTGGGGCTTCCGGAGAAGCCGCGTAGAACAATTTTTGACAAGGAATCGCTTAGGCCGGCGTTTGCCGCTGCGGTGAAGGTGATGCGGATAGCCGACTGGGTGCAGTTTCTGGGGTTGTTGTTGATCGCCAGCGCATATGGATGGACGCTACGCCAAAAAACTCCGCTTAGCGAGTTGCTCTCCGCAAACGTGGGGCTCACTACGGGCCTGCTGGCGACGGGCCTTGCGCTGTTCGGCGGGAGCTTGTTGCTGTTGCGCGATCTTCACGCGAAAGCGTTGGCGATCTGGGCGGCTCGGGACGCCGTTCCGCCGACTTAAGGTGCGGTCGGCGCGTCTCATCGCGTCCCTACGGGACGCGCGTGGAAGGGGCGTGCGTGAATTCCCGGCGTTAAAACGCCGGGCTATTTTCATTGCGTCCTGATGGGACGCGAAGGGGCAACCAGCCGTTCCATGAGGTTTGGACGAACAAAGTCCGCTGCGCTACTCACCGTTGCCTTCGCTTGGCATTCGTAGTGGATGGAAGGCAAGTGTTCGGCAGGTTCACCCGCCATACACCACCGGAAAATCGGGGCCTTCGACGACGCTTCCGGGCGGGACGATGGGCGCGCCGGGCATCAGGGCGCGGTCGCTGGCGCTCTTGGTGTCCGGCTTCATGAAATTCAATACGAGACTCCGGCGCGGGCGGTCGCTCTTGTTGGAGTAACTCCCGTGCAGCGTGAGCGGATGGTGGAAGCTGCATTCGCCGGCTTTCAGCACGACCGGTGCGGGCTTGAACTGCGCGCGCTGTTCGGGCGTGAGGACCTGCTGGATCGCTTCCATGTCTTCGTCGCCGCCGACGAGCTTGACGGTGGGGAGCAACTCCCAGCGGTGGCTGCCGGGGATGACGTGCAGGCAGCCGTTTTCGAGCGTCGCGTCGTCGAGCGCGATGAAGCAGGTGAGGTGCCCCATCGGCGTCGTACGCTGCCAGTAACTGTAATCCTGGTGCCAGGCGACGACGCCGCCGTGGCGCGCGGGCTTGAAGAAGATCTGATCGTGGAAGAAGCGCACCCCGGCCGATTCGAGCAACTGCGCGGCGGGGATCGCGATGGCCGGATGGAACAGGATGTCGTGGAAGGCTTCTTCGACGAGCCAGGCGCCCTGAAAGTAGATCATCTGCGGGGTCGCGGTCGGTTCGCCGGCCTGCTTGCTTAACCCGATCAGTTCGTTCGCTCGCGGGTAGCCCGGCGCGGTCATGCGCGTCATGCCGGCGCGAAGGGCCTCGAGCTGCGCGGCGTCGAGGACCGGAACCGGCGCGAGGTGGCCGGTGGCGCGGAAGCGTTCGATCTGCTCGGCGCTCAGGCGATAGCGTTCGGCGGCGCGGGCGTCGATGCGCGGGAAGAGCGTGCCGACGGGGGCGTGGCGAGATCGGTAGTCGAGCATGGGGGGCCTCGGGGTTGATGGTTTGGAATAAACGGCAAACGGCAAAGGGCAAGAACCAAACAATCGGCAAGCGGCCCATGGCAAGCGAGTGCGCGTTCGAGGGCAGGGCAACGGCAGTGGCCGGAACGAAGGCGCGGCCACGGCGGCTGGCGGTACGGGGAGGCGGTTAAAAGTCGTCGGGGGTTTTGGCTGCGGCGGGCGGCCAGACGAGCGGTTGGGCCTGGGCGTGAGCGGCGCGCAGAGCTTTGGCGCGCTGGGCGGCTTCGAGGCGCAGTAGCGCGTCGCGGCAGAACCCGCCGAGCGGTCCGGCGGCAGGCGCGCGAGCTTCGAGATGCTTGCGTGCGGCGGCGTTGCCGCCGCGGGCGAGCCATTCCAATCCGAGGACGGCCAGCCGGGCGGCTTGGGAACTCTTGGCCGCGCATGCCGAAGCGAGCGTATCGAGGGCGGCGTCGCCGTGCGCCACCAGGAGCTTCACGGCCTCCTGGCGCGCAGCGGGGTCCTGGCTTTCCAGGGCGCTCAGGGCGTTGTGCAAAGCGTTCGGTTCGAGCGCGGCGGGCGCAGCGAGGCGCGGGAAGAGATCGACCTGGAGCACGGCGGGTTGTTTGTTCAGCAGGACCGCGACTTGCGCGCCGGAGGGGTGAAAGAGCATCCCACTGGGCGGCGCGGCGAGTGCGTCGGCCGGGAGGGTGACGCGCCAGCATTCGATGCCGGTGCGCGCGTCGTAAAAGCGGAGCGTGTTCGAGCCGTCGGCGGCGCCGATGAGGGTGCCGTCGGGGCTGACGACGCGCGTCTGCTTCAGCGCGAACCGGTGCACGTCCTTGCCGGTGCCGACGTCCACGATGGCATCGGTTCCGACGAGGAGCGTGCCTTCGACGTTGAAGCGCGCGCCCCAACCGGGAGTCTGGAGTTCTCGTACGTAGGACCCGTCGGAGGCTTTCCAGAGGCCGGCCTTCCAGGCATCGAGCTGATTTCCATCGTAGCCGAGAAAGACGAGATCCTTCGCGGTGTGGAGCGCCAGCGCGCGGCCGGTTTCGATCTCTTTCCCCGCGGCGTCCTTAAAGCGCCAAAGCAGCGCGCCTTTGCGCGTATCGAAGCAGCCGGTTAGGCCCAGCGTACCGGAGAGCGCCTTCGTCTGGCGATCGTCGGCTTGGAACATCGCCGCGCACCAATCGGCCACGTAGGCGCGCGAACCGTCGTCGGACCATTCCACGCCGCCCAGTTGCATGCAGTATCCGAAGAACGAATGCTTGGGGCCCTGGACGCTTCCCAGTTCTGCATCGTTGCGCAGATCGTGAAAGTTGAGGGTGCCGTCGTATTCTCCGGAGTAGGCCACCCAGCGGCCGCAGGCGGAGAGTTTCAGATCTTTTACACCGCCGCTGGTCACCTTGGGGAGATGTCCGAGCAACTTGCCGGCGACCGTGTCCCAGACTTCGGGACGCCCGTCCCCCTTCCCTGCTCCGATGGCCAGCCGTCCGTCGGGCCCGAGGCCTTTGCCGCCGCCTGTATAGTAGAGGCCCAACGCGTATTCGTTCAGTGGGTTACCCGTGGCGTCGTCGTAGGCGCGCGAGATGCGTCCGTCGAAAACGTGCAGCCGCCCGTCGGCGCCGTAGGCGATCCAATAAGGCGCCGCTTGGTGTCCGGAGGCTCGGGGCGAAAGTACCTTACCGTTCTTAAGGTCGGCCAGAAAGAGCGACTGGTTGTTCATGCTCGCGGCGAGCACGTTTCCATCGGCGGAGAGACGCAGGTTTCCGAAGTGCTTAATGCCCGGCACGGGGATGGTACGCAGCGTTTGGCGGTCGGAAAGGCGGTATTCGGTTAGCGCGCGTTCCGAGAGCAACCACATCCGCTGCCGGTCCGGCGTCAGCATGCCGTGTCCGGGCAAGGCATGCTCCAGTTTGCCCGTCGCGGCCTCCAGCAGCAGGGTCTGGTACGTACTGCCGTCCAGGTTGCTGGCGTGTATATAGATCAGCCGGTCGTCCAGCCAGCCGGACTGCCCGCCCCAGTACATGCGCTGCCCGGCCGGCAGGCGCCAGGCGGCCAGGCGTTCGCCCTGCGGCCAGGACCAGAGCGTCCACTCCGATGTACGCGCTCGATCCATCTTCTCGGCCTGCTTGGATTCTTCTCCGGAATACCCGCTCCAGCCGTCCGCGCAGATCAGACGGCTGCCGTCGGGGCTCAGAAAAGCCATATCCACCGAATACCTGTTGGCGCCTCCCGGGCGGGCGACGTTGGGCAAGCGCTTGATCTGCTTTCCGGTGGTCCAATCGAATGCGAGCACATCCACGGGACCTTCGGGTTGGCCCTTGGGGGGAAAATTCAGGCCCGTGGCCATGAAGACCGTCTTCCCATCGGGTGCGATATGCAGCCAGCGGTCGCCCAAGAGCGGCCGCGAATCAGGCCCGTGACTACCGGTTTGCAGCAGTCGATCCAGGAAGGGACGGGGTTGCGGCTTGGGCGTCGTATCGAAGTCGAAGGCTCGAGCGATCTTTCGAGTATTGAGGTCCCAGACCTGAGGCACTTTATCCCTGTATCCGGTTCCTTGGTGCGTCAACAAGTGGCGGCCGTCGGGCAGGAATCGCACCTGCATCCCATATTCTTTCAACGACTCGGTCCAGACGGGCTTGGCGCTTTCCAGGTCCCAGACCTGAAATCCGCCGTGGTAGACCGCGACGACGCTTTTGCCGTCGGGACTTACATCCAAGTCGGAAATCGATTCGGGTGCGACAAAGGGCGCAGCGCCGAGCACGCGAACGGGCGTGGGTTCGAGCGCGGGCTCGGCCGGAACGATCTCGGGAAGCGGCGCCGGCGGACCTACTTCTTCGGCCAGCACCGGAACCGGGATCGGCGCGGGACGGGGTTGCGCGAACGCGGAGACGCCGACCACGGCCGCCGTGAGCATCAGCGCCATGCTCGCCGCAGCCAGCGGCAGCGCCGCCTGCTTCCAGGCCATGGCGTGCAAGGCCGCATCGGCCAGCGAGACGGAGAGTTTGGAAGCGACCGCCTGCCCGCTCGCCGCGGCCCATCCCGCGGCTTGGGACGCGGCGAGCACGCCGGCCGGCGCGGCGGCGGCTTCGCCCGCCAAACCCGCGGCCAAGGCGGCGGCGGGGAGCGCCACGCCGCGTCGAGAGAGGCATCCGCGGAGGGCTTCCAGTCCGTCGGCGATGCGCTTATGGAAAGCGTCCAGCGAGCAGCCTGCGCGTCCGGCGGCTTCGGCGCGCGGCAGACCTTGAAGAAAGTGCAGTTCCAGCGCTTCGCGGAGTTTGGGACTCAGTTCGTCGAGCGAGGCATCGAGGAGTTCGCGCGCGCCGTCCCACGGTTGAGACCCGGGAACGGAATCGGAGAGGTCTTGCGACATGCGCGCGTTCCTTTCCTGATGCTTGCGCCGCCGGGCTTCGGTCCTGATCGCGTTCTGCGCCACCAGACGAGCCGTACCGCGCAACCAAGCGCCCAGGTGCTGGGGCTCGCGCACGGCCTGGGGCCGGCGCGCCAGCACGACGAAGACGGCTTGCACGGCGTCGTCCAACTGCGGGTGCGCCGGTCCCAGCAGACGGCGGCAGGTCGCGTAGACGAGCCCCGCGTGGCGGTCCACGATGGCCCGGAACGCATCTTCGCTGCGCGCTTGGATGAAACGTTCGAGCAACTCAACGTCGGACATGGTGCCTTTTTCCCGGTCCCGATCGGCGCGGTCTGTTACTTGGGAGTGTACCGCGACGGCGATTGTGGAGGTGAATTCCGAATTTTCGAGCGCTGCGGCGCACTTCGGGGCGCACGTAGCGCTCCGAGCGATTCGGCATCCTTACCTGCCTGCCTATAAAGGAGCGTGGCTGGATTGGACGCAAGCGTCAGGGCAAAACGGAGAGGAGGCTGGTGTCGCTTTCGCCCAGGAGGGTCTGGGCGGTTTCGCAAAATACGAGCATCAGTTCGTCGCCGTCGAGCTGTCCGCAGTCGGCGAGCCAAGCGCGGCTGGCTTCGGTGCGGCCGGCCAGGAGGTCTTCCCAACTCGCGCCGCTGGCGTACAGCAGCGTGCCGGCTCCGACTTCGCCGACGAGAAAGTGGAGCGCTTCGACGATCTGGCCTTCGTCCCACAGCCCGCCGGGTCCGGGCAAAAGCCCGCGCGTGGTGAGGAATACGTTGCGGTTTTCGGCGAGGCGGACTTGCGCCTGCCAGCCGGGATGCGGCCCGTAGACGAAGGGATCGATCCAGAAGCGCGCGTCGGGGAAGCGGCGGACGATCTGTTTGACTTGCGCGGCGTGCTGGCTGCCGGGCGGCAAATTGAGGCGTACGAGTCGCGGCGTTCCGCGCAAGGCTTGGCAGAGCGGCCACCAGGCTTCGGGGCGCTTGAGCCAGTCTTCGAGGATGCCGGGCGGGAGCGTGAGGTCGATCACGAAGGCCGAATGCGACGGGAAGCTGGCGTGGGATTCGCCGACGACGCGGTCGAGGGCTTCGGCGTGGCGCCAGCGCAGGTCGGGCCGCCAGCGGAACGCTTCTTCACGGCGCGGCTTGGCTTCGGGCCCAAAGAGGATCGCGCCGACGAGCCCCTGCGGCAGGACCGGCGCTTCACTGAGCAGATCGTCCGGGGCCCGCACGGCCAGATCCATAAACGGCGGAACGGCAGCCATAATGCTACGCAGCTCGCTTCAAGGGACCGATCGTAAACCGCTCGAACGCGGACGAGCCTACCTTGTCCACCCGGTGTGGCCAGACACATTCTCGAAACAGAGGCGGTAGAGCGCCGGCGCGTTGCGGGCCAGGGCTTCGACTCCGAAGAGATCGCTTTCGGCGGCCAGGGCGAGGAGATCGCGTTCGGCGAGGCTGAGAAGGGCCGCGGTATCGCCGAGGCGTTCGAGGAGCGCTTTGCGAAAGCCGGGCAGGAGGATGCGCGCGGCGGTGTGCGGATCGTCGTAGGCGAGCGTGCAGACGCGCCCGCCGTCTTCGCCGCGCAGGGCCTGCATGCGCGCGCCGTCGAGGTTGGCGGGGGTGCGCGCTTCCAGGTTGCGCAACGCCAGCGCGTACGCGTCGTCCCAGGCGACGTTCCAGGCGCGCAGCAGGCCGGCGTGGACATGGACGAGGCCTTGGGGGCTTTCGTAGACGAGCCCCACGGCGAGTCCGGGTGCGACGGCGCGCAGCGGAAGGTCGTCCTCGCCCAGCGCTTCGGCCGGTTCGCCGGACGGCGCCTGCGCGTCGAGGCGCAGCCGCGGCAGGAGGCGCTTGCGCGCGATTGCCCAATCGGCCGGCGGCGCGCCTTGCAGCGAGTGGAAAATTTTCTCGAAGAAGCGCGCGAGAAAGGCGGCGGGGCTGAGGTCGCCGGGGCGCTGGCGGTATTCTTCGTAGGCGTGATCGAGGCGGATGAGCCAGCTCACACCGGGCGCTGCGTGTTCGGGCGCGGCGCCGGCGGCGGGGAGCTTGGCGAGTTCGGAGTCGCCGTCGGGCGCGGGGGCCGCCGCGGGGAAGAGCTGGAAACCGAAGCGTACGCGCGCGCCGATGCGCAGCCGCGGGTAGCGCTTGGCCAGTACGCGCAGGGCCAGGCGCAGAAAAGCGCGTTGCGTGGGGCGCGCGCGTTCGTAGGCCGCGCGGCGGGCCTTGAGGCGCGCGTCGAGCGGATCGCCGCCGGGGTCTTCGTGCCGGTAGTGGAAGCGGATTTCCGGCGCGGCGCCGTCCGGAATCTCGAGGAACGGATACTCGTAGCGGTTGCGGATCTCGCGTTCGAGTTCGAGGAGGCGTTCGAGATCGGCGGGGCTGGGGATGCCGAAGATGCGGCGGCGTTCGAGGAAATAGCGCACGCCCTGTTCGTTGCGCGCGACGCCGTCGAAGCTGACGGGCACGGCCGGTTCAGCGGGCGGCGGGGCGAGCGCCTGGGCGCGGACCTTGACGACGGGGATGCCGGCGCGGAGCCCTTCGACGGAGAGGAGCGAACCGCGTCCGGCGTGGGCGGCGTCGGCCGGCGCGCAGCGGTCGCGGGTGACGAGGCGGAGTTCCTTGGGCACGCCGAGGCGTTCGAGGAAGTTATCGAGCGCGGCTTCGACGTCTTCGTAGCGCGGCATGGGGCCGCGGAAGGCGACGCTGGCCGAAGATTCGTCGGCGCCGCGGCGTTCGTCTCCGCGCCCCAGCAGCGCCTGTAATTCGGGCAGGTCTTCGGGCGAGACGAGGGCGCGGACTTCGCGCCCGTTGTCGTAGATGCGGTAGCGCCAGTGGTAGCAACTGCCCAGGACCAGCGTCCAGACGACGGTGGTCTTGAGACGCCGCGAAAGCGCGCGGGCGAGTTCGGGATCGCTGTGCTGGCGCGCGGTGTCGATGAGGAGCGACCAGCCGCCGCTTCCGGGGAGGTGCAGATACTGGCGGCGCCAGTTGGCGTCGGCGCCCCAATCGGCGGGATGATCGAACTGCGGCGAGAGCTGCGGGCAGACTTCGCGGACCCAGCGCTGCAATTCGCCGGCGACGGCCTCGTCCACCGCCGCGTCGGAATCGCTGCGCACGACCAGGTACGCTTCGTTCACACTCATGCGCTCATTTTCGGCGCTCCGGCGCGCTTGGCAATGCTTCGCTGACGCGATTTCGCGGAAGAAGCGGCACTGGTGCAGGTGGTGGGGCAAACGGCATATCGGAAGACCTGCGGGCGAGACGCCCGCGATACCTGAGCGCGCGACAGCTTTTGCGTCTGCGGCGCCACGATTCTGGCGCTTCTTGGCTGTTCGCGGCTGGGGACGGGTGTATGTGTGCATGTATGCAGTCAGGCGCAGGCGGGGCGATCCGCTCTGATTCACACAACCGTATTAAGTAAATGAGGTTGCATGAAGACAAATCGATTGGTCGAGGGTGCAGGCATGGTCTGCATTGGTACATTCGGAAGCCGTATGGCGGCGCTTTTGATGTGCTGCGTGGCGCTCGGTTCGGCCCCATCGGCGGCCGGCGAGGGCGAGGCGGCGAAGGCGCTTCTTGAGGGCGCGAAGGTGCGCGCGGGGGGGTTGTGCTTGCATGTGGGCTGCGGCCGGGCGGAGACGCCGGGCTTGAGCGCCGAATTGGCGGCGCAGAGTTCGCTGCTGGTGCACGGGCTGGCGTGGGACGAGGCCAGCGTGGCGCGGGCGCGGGCGAGCATCGATGCGCGGAAGCTGCACGGCCGCGCGATGATCGAACGCGGCGCCGGCGCGGCGCTTCCTTATTACGACTCTCTGGCCAACCTCGTGGTGGTTGAAGACGAAGCGGAACTGGCGCAGCAAGGCGTGACGGCTTCGGAATGCCTGCGCGTGCTGGCGCCGGGCGGGACGCTGGCCGTGCGCCGCGGCGGCGCATGGACGTTCAGCGCCAAGCCGCGCCCCGAGACCATGGACGTCTGGACGCATCCGCATCACGGCCCCGACGGGAACCTGGTTTCGACGGACCGCGCGCTCACGTTTCCGGTGAGTTTGCGCTGGCTGGACGGGATTCCCGTATGCGCCAGCAGCGTGGCGGGGACGCGGGCCTGGGTGGCGAACAGCCGCACCCTCTTTGCGTACGGCATCAACGAGCTCGAGAACGTGGGCTCGGGCGGGAAAGGGAAGCTTTTTCTTTCCGCGCGCGATGCGTTTAACGGCCTGCCGCTCTGGAAGGCCGACTGCGGCGGCGCGTACGAAGGGACGGGCATCCTGTGGCTCAACGCGGGGCCGCTTTGCTGCGACGAAGAGCGCGTGTACGTCAACCGCGACGGGAAGCTCGCCATTCTGGATGCGGCGACGGGGCATCCGATCCAAACCTGCGCAACGGAGCATCCGCCGGCCAAGCTCCTGGTCGCGGACGGGGTGCTGGTGGCGGCATGCTGGACCGAGGAGATGTTGAAGATCGGCGAGGGGCAGTCGTGGCTGCGCATTCCGCAAGCCGAGGCCGGGACGATCGAGGCCTTTGAGGCCCAAACCGGCGCGCCGCTTTGGAAGCTCCCCATCCCCGCCCTGCGGATCGTGGCGGGCGACGCGAGCGTCTATGTGCTCGTGGTGGAAGGCAAGCCGGCCAAGGTCAAGCACCTGATGGCGGTGGAACTCGCCAGCGGCAAAGAACGCTGGAAAGTGACGCCCGAGGATCTGAAAGCCGGTGCGGATCTGGAATTGTCGAGCGCCGCTCCGGGCGGCGTGGTCCTTTCCAATCCCAAAGCGCGCGAAGTAATCCTGGTGAGCCAGAAGGACGGCGCGGTTGTGCACCGCGAGAAGTCGTCGGGCTGGTCGCCGGTGGTGGACGGCTTGGTCTGGGCGGCCGGAAAGGCGATCGATCTCAAGACGGGCGAAGCGAAAGGGAGTTCGCGCGGCGGCTATCTGGGCGGGCATCATTGTTCGCCGTCCAAGCTGGCGGGCGATTTCCTGCTTTCCGGCGCGGGTGCGAAGGATCTGGCGGCCAAGGTGGCGAAGGGCGAAAAAGCGCCTGGGTTCGGGTATCCGAGCATCCGGGGCTCGTGCGTCGAAGGGATGGTTCCGGCCAACGGGCAGCTCTACAACGCGCAGAACAACTGCAAGTGCTACCCGGCGGCGATCTACGGCTTCCACGCCTTCGGTTCGCGCACGATCGCGGCCGATGCCGAAGCGTTCGCCGCGCCGCGTCCGGTGGAGCGCGGGCCGGCCTTCGGCGAGCCGCTGGAAGCCGAGGGTTCGGACGCGGAGTGGCCGACGTTCCGCGGCAACGCGGCGCGTTCGGCCTCAAGCCCAGCGGCGGCGCCGAAGGCGCTGAATCAAAAATGGTCCACGCGGTTGTGCGAGCCGTTGGGCGAGAGCACGCTGGAAGGGGCTTGGAAAGCGCGGCTGGGCGCGAGCCTGACGGCGCCGGTGACGGCGGGCGGGATGGTCTTCGTCGCGGCGATCGATCACGGCCGGCTGCACGCGCTGGATGCACGGACGGGCGAACCGCGCTGGAGCGTGTCGTTCGGCGCGCGGATCGATTCGCCGCCGACGGTGCACCGCGGGCTGTGCCTGCTGGGCTGCCACGACGGCTGGGTGTACGCGCTGCGCGCGGCCGACGGGCGGCTGGCGTGGCGGGCGCGGATCGCTCCGGCCGAAGCGCGGCGCGTGGCGTACGGGCAGATCGAGTCGGCATGGCCGGCGGTGGGAGCGGTGCTGGTGCGCGACGGCGTGGCGTACGCGAGCGCGGGGCGCAGCAGCGAGACCGACGGCGGGGTGGCGCTGGCCGCGTTCAAGCTCGAGACGGGCGAGACCGTCTGGGCTCGCGCGCTGAATAAGGGCGCGCTGCGCTTGAACGACGCGCTCTCCTGGCGCGACGAAGCGCTGGCGTGGCACACGTGGCGCTTCGATCCGAAGACGGGCGCGACGACCCATCCCACCGACTTGGAAGACCGGGAGAAGTACAAGGGCGGCGCGGGAAAAATTTCCGGCCCGATGGTGGACGGGACCTGGACGCGGATTCGCAACCGCCGCGCGGGGAGCGCGTTCAGCCTGGGCGAGAAGGCGGTCGACGCGATGGCCTGGAACGCGGAGACGGCGCTCACCTTCGACGGGATGTTTGCGCTGGCCGGCGCGGAAGCGCGCTGGAAGACGAACTACAACGCACGGGCTCGGGAAGCCGAGGCGCTGGCGCTGGCTTCAGACGGCGCGATTCTGGCCGGGCGGGTGCGCGCGACGACCGAGAAGCCGAGCGCGGGGTTCGTGGCGGTCTGGAATCCGGCCGACGGGAAGCCGGTGGCCGAGGCGGCGCTCGCGGCGCCGCCGGTCCACGAAGGGCTGGCGCTGGCGGGGGGCCGGGTCTTCGTGGCGCTGTACGACGGGACGGTGGCGGCCTGGGGCGAATAAGAGCTTGCGGGTCGCCCGGTCCGTCCGGCGGGCGGGTGCGCACGCCGTTCCGGCCTTCCCGGCCCTCGAACAGCCCGGGGCCGATTCCGACCGTGGGCTTGACGAAAACGCGCGCAGCGGATATTCGTTATCTGCTTTCAACATAAGCACTTGTTTCGGTTGGGCGGCGGTAGCGCCCCTGAAACGCAGATAAGGGAGCCGCCTCCATGCGCCCGAACGGTTGGCTGTGGGCAGTATTGAGCTTGGCGAGTCTGGGCTTCGTCGCACGGGCTCAGGACTTCGGCAAGGATTTCGTGGAGTGCAAGATCGAGCTGCCGAACGGCGCTCAATATATGAGGGGCGCCACCGATCCCGTCGCGGATCTGGTGGTCAAGCTGACGCTGACCAACAAAACGCAGACGGAGCGGCTGGAAAACGAGACGGTGACGTACCGGGACATCGAGCACCTGACGACGGACGACACGAAGAAGATTGAAGAGATCGCGAAGGAAGGCCTGAAGGATAAGGACAAGGCCGCGGAGTTTCCCGCCAAGCTCGAAGAGTTCATGAAGGGCAAGGAAAAGCAGCGCACCCTTGAGCAGCGGCCGGTGAACAAGAACAGCATGAGCATCGCGTATGTGCCCCCGGCGCTGGGGCCGCACGATCTGGTGGAGTTCGTGATCAAGAAGGTTCCGGAAGGGGAAGCGCAGGGCGACGGTGCGCCGAAGCCGAAGCGCGCGGCGCGGGATATGCAGGTGCAGCACACGGCGCCCGCGGATTACGTGCCGACGGCGTATCTGGCCGCGGGCGCGACGTCGCCGGAGTTCCTGCTGCCGGCCGGGCAGTGGTACCGCATCGACGAACCGGGCGAGTACACGATCAAGGCGATTGTGCGCGGGATCGGTCAGTCGCAGAGCGAGTCGAAGACGGTGGAGTCGAACGAAGAACGCTTCCGCGTGCTGCCGTACAAGATCGTGACGCGCAAGATCGACCGGATCCAGGATTTCTGGGAAGAGTACGAGCGCGGGCATCCGGCGTTCGAATACATGTTCTACGAGCTGCAGACGAACGCGGCCTACCGCGAAGTCTACTACGTCCAGAAGGTGATGAACCGCGGGCTGGAGAAGTGGGAGTGGCACCGCCTCTGCACGGTCGATCCGTTCAGCAAGGTGCAGGTGGCGCAGGTGAATCCCAAGAAGGTGGCGATCCTGGCCAAGCACTGGAAGGGCGACGCGGGGCTGTATCAGGTCGATTTCGCGAGCACGGATCCGAAGATCGAGTCGAAGACGATCAAGCTGGCCGGCGATCAGGCGCCTCCTGCGCTGAAGGTCGAAGGCGGCGTGGTCAGCGCGGAATAAGCGCCGCCACTCCATCCAGGTTCACCGCGACCGAAGCCCGCCGGGGGGCGGATTGCGCATGCCGTTCTCCTTGCTATGGCGAAGTACGGCCGCGGGCGTTTTAGCGGCTTGTATGCTGTCCCCGGCGCACGCGATCGAAGCCGCTCCCTTTGACGGCGCGAAACCGCAAGTCACGGCCCCCGAAGACCGCCAACCCACGCTTCCCGCGCTCGAACCCGAAGCCGATGCCTGGACGCTCGAACGGCTGCGCCAGACGGCGGCCGACCTGGCAGACGAACGCTTTGCGGTTCGCGAGCAGGCGCGCACGGCGTTGGAACGGCTGCCCGGCGGGCGCTTGCCCGATTTGCTGGCGCTGGCGAAGGAGCAATCCGACGCGGGCGTGCGGCAGCGGCTCCAGGAGATCGCGCACGGCGTTTTCCTGGCGCGCGTGCTGCGCGAACTGGCGGAATGGCGGATCGGCCGCGGCTTCTTGGGCATCCAATGGGAGATGGCCGCGCCGCAGGCGGGGATTCAGGTGCTGCGCGTGCTGCCCGATACGGCCGCGGCTCATGGCGGCTTGAAGGACGGCGACCGGATCGTCGCGATCGACGGGCGGACCTTCGAGGCCGGGCTGACGTACGACGACGTGATGAGCATCTGGAAACGCATGGCGCCGGGCGATCCCAAACGCTTGAAGGTGCTGCGCGGCGAGAGCACGCTGACGGAAGAGATCAACGTAGTGATCGGCGAGATTCCGCGCGAGTACCGCAACGCCGAGCAAGAGGCCGCGCGCGCGGAGGCGCTTTGGCAGGGCTTCCAAGATGGCGAGGTTCACCTGCCGCGCGCGCTGCGCACACGGTCCGAAGCTCCCAGCCCCCCACCCCGCAAGCCGCTTCAATCGTGGCCGGTTCCGCAGCCTCCCGAAAGTCCTCGCGAAGAGTAAATCAGGCGCACGCGGGACGCGCTAACTCCTTGGTATAGCAATTGGTTACGCCGTAAGCCTGTACATCGTTTGTACTTGGGCTGTGAAGAATCTAGACACGCCGCGCAGCGAGGCGTTGTTCGAGCTCGATTTTGGAATGCAAGTTCTGCTTGGGCAATACGTTAGCAAATCATCGGATTGAGCCGCTTTGGCCTTTGGCTTGCCACTCGTGGCGGTGGGAGCGCTTCTTCGAATGACCGAGCAGGATCTGGAACGGCTGCTGGACCGTGGCGCGCGGCGCGTGCGCGCTTCGGCGGCGCTGTACGGCGCGTGCGCGGGGGTCGGCTTGGCGCTGGGGGCAAGCGCGCTGGCGGTGCTGGCGGCGCGGGTGCAGCCGGCGTGGAGCGGCGCGGTGATGGCCGCGCTGCCGTGGACGGCGGCGGGCGTGGCGCTCGGCGCGGGGGTCTGCTTTTGGCGTTCGCGGCCGGCGCCGTTGCGCGTGGCGTTGCTGCTGGATACGCGTGCTGGACTTTCCGAACATCTGACCACTTGGCTGGACCGGCGCGGGCAGCCTTCGGGCGACCCGCTGGCGCAAGGCTTCCAGGCCGCTCAGCGCAACGCGACGCTGCGCGCCGCCGCGGGACTGCATCCGGCGCGGCTCTTGCCGCTGCGCCTGCCGGCGTGGACGCGGGCGCTTTGGCTGGGGCTGCTGGCCTTGGGCTGCGCGCTTTTGATGCCCGCGCAGAGCGGGCGCGAGTACGCGGGGCACCCGCGGTTGGCGACGGCCGAAGGCGGCCCGCGCGAAGAGGGCGCGCAAGCCGGTCCCTTGCAGCCGCTTTCGGCGCTGCCCAAGGACCGCGCGTTCAAGATCAATCCGCTCAGTCCCGAAGAACTTTTCAAAGCCCGGCTGACGGCAGGCGACGAGCTGGCGCCGGAGTTTCTAAAGGCCGAGTTGCTGGCCGAACTGGAAGCGAAGGTGGCGGGGCTTTCGGAGGCCGAGTTGGACGATCAGGTGCGTGAAGTGCTGGCGCAGTTGCGCCGTCCGCAGGGGCGCGACCCGCAGGAAGCGGCGGCGCCGCCGCAGGGCAGCGTGGCTCAGGAAGGTTCCGAAAAGCCGGAGGCTCCGCATGGCTCGGCGGAACACCTGGGCGTGCCGGAGGCGGCGTTGAGTCCGGTCGAGCTGACCGGGATCGCGCGGGACCGCTTTCCCGATGTGGCGGAAGCGTTGGCGCGCTTTTACGCGGCGGGCCGGCCGAACGATTCGAATGGAGGGGCTGGACGCATTCGGTAAGCGGTCTTGCATGCCGCGCGGAAGCGGGGCAAGCTGGAGCTTTCCGAACCTTGTTTCCAGGCCAAAGGAGCACGAAAGCGATGCGTGGGAATGGCACATGGATTTGCGCGCTGGTTTTAGGCTGGGCCGCGGCGGCGCACGGAGTGGAACTGGACCGCGTGAAGAGCGCGGCCGACGGAGGGGCGAACTGGCTGATCGAGCAGTTTGACCTCAAGACGGGGATATTCGGGGCCAGCGAGGTGAACAAGCTGCCCGGGATCCAGGGTCTGGCGATCCGGGTGCTTTCGGAACATCACCGCAAGTACAGCGAGCCGCTGGGGCCGTTCATGACCGAGCCGGTGAAGTACATCCTGAAGCAGCAGCAGGAAGACGGCTCGATCCGGATCGAAGGGCAAGGCTTCGATACGTACAACACGGCGCTGGCGCTGCACGGGCTGGCGGCGTTGAAGAATCCGAAGTACACGGACGCGATCTCCAAGGCGCGCGCGTACCTGCTGACGGCGCAGTCGAAGGACGGCGGCTTTACCTACGGCTACGGCTTCCGGCAGGGCGGCGACCTGAGCAATACGTGGTGCGCGCTTTCGAGCCTCAAGGCGGCGGGCGAGAAGGACGCCAAGGTCTTCGAAGCGGCGCTGAACTTCATCCGGCGCGTGCAGGACAACATCGAGACCAATCCCGATGCGGAAGCCAAGGCGGGGCCGAATTCGGGCGGCGCATACTACAAGCCCGGCCAGAGCGAAGCCGGGACGGTGAAGAACCGCGACGGCGTGGAGTTTCCCAAGCCCTACGGAAGCATGACGGCCGCGGCGCTGGACGGCTACCTTCAGTCGGGCCTCAAGGCCGACGCGCCGGAAGTGCAAGCGGCGCTGCGCTGGCTCACGGCGAATTTTTCAGCTACCGAGAACCCGGGGGCCGGGATGAACGGCTATTACTACTACGTCCATGCACTGGCCCGGGCCTTCGAAGCGGCGCAGGTGACGGAAATCTCGCTGGGCGACGGCGGCAAGGTGCATTGGGCCGACGCGCTGGCTACGCAACTCCTGGCGCGGCAAAAGCGCGAGGGCTTTTGGGTCAACGAGACGACCAAGTGGATGGAGAGCGACCCGGTCCTGTGTACGGCTTACGCACTGGGTGCATTGAATATCTGCTACAAGCAGCTCAAGGCGGCGAAGAAGTGAACCTTTTCCGGACAAGGAAGCGTTACCAACTACGCAACAAGGAGATGCACGCGATGCGGATGGGTCAACAGGCATGGGGCTGGAGCTTGGCGCTGGCCTTGGCGGTCGGTTCCCTTACGGCGGGCGAGGAAGCTCCGGCGGCGCCTCCGGCGCAGCCCGATGCGGCGGCCGTGGCGAACGCGGCGGCCGAGAAGGCGGTGAAATACTTCCTCTCGCAGGCGAACGGGGACGGCACGTTCGGGAAAAGCATGGCGGCGAAGTCGCCGGGCGTGGTGGGCTTGGTGGTCTACGGGCTGGCCAAGGCGCCGGGCAAGCGCAGCCCCGAGTTGCAGGCGGCGCTGGACAAGGCCGCCGGTTACCTGGTGGCGCTGCAGCAGGAGAACGGTGCGATCGCGGTGCCGGGCCATGGGCTGGAGAACTACATGACCAGCGTGGCGGTGATGGCGCTGAAAGCGTTGAACGATCCGAAGTACGACGCGGTGCTGGCCAAGGCCAAGCCGTACATCCTGAGCAGCCAGCTCACGGCGGCGCAGGGCTACAACAAAGACGAGCACTACATGGCGTACGGCGGGTTCGGGTACGGCGGCGGGAAGCGCGCGGACCTGTCCAACACCACGTTCTCGCTCGACGCCCTGAAAGCGCTGGGGATGGACGAGAACTCGGAGGAGTTCAAGAACGCGCTCGTCTTCGTGCGCCGGACGCAGGACAACACCGAGACGAACGACGTTCCGGCGATGAAGGAAGGCAACAATTCGGGCGGGTTCCTGTACTTCCCCGGCACGGGCGAATTCGGGACCGAAAAGAACCGCGCAGGCAAGGACGTTCCGAAGCCTTACGGGAACATGACCTACGCGGGGATCAAGTGTCTGATCTACTGCGGCGCGAAGCCCGACAGCCCGGAACTGCAGGCCGCGTGGCGCTGGATCAAAGAGCACTACGACGTGACGCAGAATCCCGGCGGCAAGGGCAGCGAAGGCTACTACTACTACCTCGTTGCGTTCGCCAAGGCGTTCACGGCCGCGAAAGTGAACGAGATCGACCTGGGCGACGGGAAGAAAGCCGCCTGGGCGAAGGACCTCGCGCTGCAGGTCGCGAAGCTGCAGAAGCCCGACGGTTCGTGGGCGAACGAAGCCGAACGCTGGTGGGAAAGCGATCCGACGCTGGCGACGGCGTACGCGCTGATTGCGCTGGACTACGCCGCGGCAAATCTGGCGGGCGGTAAGTAACGGGCAACCGGGAAGGCGGCCGACGCATGAACGCACGCATACGCGGACTGCTGGGAGTGGGTTTCCTGGCGCTGCTCTTCGTCCCGGCCTTCCAGGCCCGGGGCGAAGAGGACGAGCGGCGCACGTTTCTGGATGCGTGGAGCTACAGCCGCGAGCGTAAGACGATCACCGGCAGCAACCGCGTCACCTGCCGCTTCACGGTGAAGAACATCTCCGAGAAGCCGCTGGACGGCGTGCACGCGATGGTCACCTTCCACGATACGATGGGGCAGCAGGTCGGGCAGCCGGTGCAGCAGGAACTGGGGCGCATCCAGCCCAAGGAGACCAAACAGTTCCAGGCGGCGGCCGAATTCATCCCGATCTTCAACAGCTACCAGATCCATTTGCGCCACCGCGACGGTAAGGAACTCTGGTATTGCCCCAGCGACATCGGGAACCCGGAGCCGAAGGTCGAGAAGCTGCAGAAGGGCATCGGGACGGCGCGGCTGCTGGGGAGCGACTTGAGCCCCGACCGCTACGGGCGCATGACCGGGAGCGTGCGCGTCAAGAACGAAGGCGACCAGGAAGCGAAGAACGTTCAGATTCAGATCACCTTCTACGGCAACCCGCCCGCACAACCGCGCCGTCCGGCGCCGCCGCCGAAGGATCCCAAAGCCGCCAAGACGCAGGCGCACGCCGATCCGCTGGGCGAGCACGCGACCAACGACAACGCTCCGGTGCTGAAAGAGTGGTCGGGGAAGCTCGACAGCGGCACGCTCAAGCCGGGCGAAGAGCGCGTGATCCAGTTG
Source organism: Planctomycetota bacterium (assembly GCA_015075375.1). GTDB lineage: Bacteria > Planctomycetota > SZUA-567 > H5-PLA8 > H5-PLA8 > H5-PLA8. Next base: position 1,001,156 of record JABTUM010000002.1, read on the forward strand.
ATCGTCCCGCAGGCGGTGCCCAAAGGCTACGCGGGGCACCGGGTGCGCATCACCTGCGACGAGACGGCGCCGGAGAAGGCCATGTCGGGGGGCGAATTCGCCAACGCCGAGGATCTGGAAGCGGCGCATTTCGCGTTCACGCGCGCGGGTAAGGACAACGCCGATCTGGAAGTGCGCTGCAAGCTGCGCAACGGGCTGAAGGACACGGCGAAGGACATCAAGGTCGATCTGGCCTTCTTCCTGGCCGAGAAGGGCGAGAAGAAGGAAGTGAAGCGGCACGCCGAGACGCTGAAGGAGACGGTCGCGCCCGGCGAGATCAAGGAAGTCACGTTCACGGTGGCGGCGATGCCTAAGTTCGATTCGTTCGAGCAGGCGCTGGATTACAAGACCGGGGACGCCAAGCCTACCAAGCCCGGCCCGGTGGCGAAGCTGGAGTTCCAGAACTCGCCGACCGTCGAAGTGCTGCTCAAGGATTTCAAGACGCAGGACGACGGGACGGTGCTGGTGGTCTGCGCGGCGCGCAACGGGCGCCCGAATTTCGTGAAGGACATCAAGATCAAGGCGCACTTCCTGAAGGCCGACGGGAGCGAGCTGACGAGCGCCGAGAAGCTGCTCGCGGAGTCCGTCGCTCCGGGCGAGGTCCGCAATTTCCTGATCCGCGCGGCCAACGCCAAGGACTACGCGCAGGTGACGACCGAGGTGGGCTTTACCGAACAGCGTCCCGCGCAGAAGACCGCCGAAGCGGCCGAGACCGGCGCCGCGGAACCCGCGCCGGCCGAGACGGCCGAGCAGCCGCAATAGGAAGATGAACATGCGCCACCGGCAGGAGATTCAGGTTCCGTTCGCCTACGACGTGGTCTTCACGCGCGGCCTCTTCGCGCCGGAGAACACGGCGCTGGCCGAGACGTTGCCGCACGCGGACGGCCCCGCGCACGCGGCGTTCTTCATCGATCAGGGCGTGCTCAGCCGCTGGCCCGACCTGCCGGACCGGATCGAAGCCTGGGCCGCGGCGCATCCGGACGTCCTCGTGCTGCGCGGTTCGCCCGTGGCGGTGCCCGGGGGCGAACAGGTGAAGAACGACCTTTCGTTCGTGCAGCGCATGACGCATCAGTTCCAGCGCCTGGAACTGGACCGCCACAATTACGTCTTCGCCGTCGGCGGCGGCGCGGTGCTCGACGCCGTGGGCCTCGCGGCGGGCGTCTTCCACCGCGGCATCCGGCTGGTGCGCGTGCCCACCACCGTGCTGAGCCAGAACGACAGCGGCGTCGGCGTCAAAAACGGGATCAACCTCGACGGGGTCAAGAACCTGATCGGCACCTTCGCTCCGCCCTACGCGGTGCTGAGCGATCTCGAGTTCCTCACCACGCTGGACGACCGCGATTGGTTCGGCGGGCTGGCCGAGACGTTCAAGGTGGCGCTGATCAAGGACGCGGCGCTGCTGGACGAACTGGAAGCGCTGGCTCCGCGGCTGGCGGCGCGCGACCTGGACGCGATGGCGCGGATGGTCGAGCGCTGCGCGATCCTGCACCTGCAGCACATCCGCGACGGCGGCGATCCGTTCGAATGCGGCTCGGCCCGTCCGCTCGACTTCGGGCACTGGTCGGCGCACAAGCTGGAGGCGCTGACGCACCACGAACTGCGCCACGGCGAGGCCGTCGCCATCGGCATCGCGCTGGATCTGTGCCTTGCCGCCGATCTGGGCCACATCACGCCGGCCGAACGGGAGCGCGCGCTCGCGGCGATGCAAGCCTGCCGCCAGCCGCTCTGGCACCCGATGCTGGCCAAGCGCAACGGCGCGACGGGGAAGCTGAAGGTGGCCGAAGGGTTGGAGGAATTCCGCCAGCATCTCGGCGGCCGATTGACGCTCACGCTGCCCGACGGGATCGGCCGGAAGCTCGAGATTCACGCGCTGGAAGCGGAACGGATCGAGCGCGCAGTGGCCGAACTGGCCGCACGCTTCGCGGGCGCGGCGGCGGCGGTATGAAGTAAGCCCAAGAATTCTTAAGCATCTAAATCGCATGCCTATATTGGCAAGCCTTGTTCTGATGTGGCTGCGTTTGTCCCATTAAGGATCACTGTATGAACCGGCTAATGACAGTGGGAATCCTGTCGCTTGTGTCGTCCTTGGCGTGCGCGAGCCCAACGCGCGCGGAAGAGATTGCCGAGACGTGGGTACAACAGCTCAGAAACGAAGATTTCACCAAGCGGATGGAGGCGGAGAAGAATATTCTCGCGGCTGGTGCAGCGGCGGCCGCGGCGCTGGAGCATGCCGCCAAGAGCCAAGACGCCGAGATGCGCCTTCGTGCAAACCTCATGTTGGCCGCGCTGAAGACTGAGCCGATTCTGGTCAAGATGCAGGAAACGGTCACAAAGACCGAGTTCCTTGAGGCCGACCTGGAAATGAAGATGAATATGATGGGAATGCAGACCGGGGGCAAAGGCCACTTCAAGGGAAAGGGGAACAGTGAGCAATTCGTCATGGACCAGGCGATATCCATGAACGGGCAGGAGTTCAAGATGCATCTAGTTTGCGACGGGACGACCTTGTGGATCGAGAGCACGATTCCGGGCGGGGCCGGGAAGCGGGTCCAGAAGATGTCCCTGGAATTTATGAATAAGATGGGCGGGCAGCAAACGGGCACGAGCAACCCGATGTACCAAGTAAAGCAGATGCGCGAGAATTTCGATTTCACGAAAATGAAAGAGGAAACACTGGATGGTGCAATTATTTATGTGATTGAGGGGAAGCTCAAGCCGGACGCGCTGGAGCTGGCAGCGAAGAACGCCGAAGCGGTGGGCGGCGCAATGGCCGCGCAAGCGGCGCGCGCGCAGATGCAGAAGTTGGACACAGCGCGGATCTTCATCGCCAAGGACGACTTTGTGCTGCGACAGTACCAGATGCTCGATGCGCAGGGCTCGACGGTGCTGGATATGAAACTAAGTAATTTTAAGACTAACGTACCCCTGACGGCCGACCTGTTTAAGTACAATCCTCCGGAAGGCGCACGGGTGATAGACATAGAACAAATGGTGAAGGGGATACCCCAGGGCGGCGGAGGGGAGAAGGCGCCTCCGGCGGAAGGCCCGACGCAGGGCGGGTTCTGAGGGTTAACGGCGCACGCTTCTACATCTCACGCGGTAACCCTCAAGGCCCCCGCTCAATGCTTGAAGTGCCGGTAGCCGGTGAAGACCATCGCGACGCCGTGCTTGTCGGCCGCGGCGATGACTTCGTCGTCCTTTACGCTGCCGCCGGGTTGAATCGCGGCCTTCACGCCGGCGTTCGCGGCGGCTTCCAGTCCGTCGGGGAACGGGAAGAAGGCGTCGCTGGCCAGGACGGCGCCGGTGGCGCGGGCGGCGGCTTTCTTGACCGCGATCTCGACCGAGTCCACGCGGCTCATCTGCCCCGCCCCCACCCCGACGATCTGCGTGCCTTGCGCGAAGACGATGGCGTTCGACTTCACGTGCTTGCAGACGCGCATGGCGAACTTCAGCGCGGCCATTTCCGCGTCCGTGGGCGCGCGCTTGGTGACGATCTTCAGGTTGGCCCATTCGTCCGCGATGCGGTCGCGGTCCTGCACGAGCATCCCTCCGGGAATGCAGCGGACGTCGCGCGCGCGGGCGCCGCCTCGGAAGTCCTCGAACGGACCGGTCTCGAGCAGAATCACCTGCTGGCCCCATTTCTTGCGCGTCGTCAGGATCTGAATGGCGGCTTCGGTGATGAGCGGCGCGACGATGGCATCGACCTTGGGGTGGCTCATAATTTCTTCGGCCACGCGTTCGTCGAGCTTCCGGTTAAGCCCCACGATGCCGCCGAAGGCCGAGAGCGGATCGCCTTCGTACGCTTTGCGATAGGCCTCAAGCACGTCGCCGGCCGTCGCCGCGCCGCAGGGGTTGGTGTGCTTGATCACGGCCGCGGCGGGCTCGTCGAAGTCCTTCACGATCTCCAGCGCCGCGGAGAGGTCGAGGATGTTGTTGAAAGAGAGTTCCTTGCCCGAACGCTGCCTCGCGTCGGCCAGATTAGGCTCGCCGCAGCCGGGGATCGCGTAGAAGGCGGCCTGCTGGTGCGGGTTCTCGCCGTAGCGCAGCCCCTGAAAGAGCGCGCCCTGGAGATGAAAGGTCTTCTGCGGGCCGCTCTCGCCCAAGCCCTCCATGTACGCGCAGATCGCGGCGTCGTAGCGGCTGGTGGTGGCGAAGACCTTGGCGGCCAGTTCGCGGCGCGTCTCGCGGCGCGTCTCGCCGGCGCCCTCGCGCAGTTCGCTCAGGACGCGCGGATAGTCGTCGGGTTCGCAGACCACCGTGACGGCTTCCCAATTCTTCGCGGCGCTGCGGAGCATCGAAGGGCCGCCGATGTCGATCTGCTCGATGGCGTCCTCGACGCTCACGTTCGGATCGGCCACGGTCTTCTCGAACGGATAGAGGTTCACGGCGACGAGATCGATGGCGACGATGCCGTGCTGCGCGGCCTGCGCGCGGTGCGCGTCGAGGTCGCGGCGGTAGAGCAGCCCGCCGTGGACGTTGGGGTGCAGGGTCTTGACGCGCCCGTCGAGCATCTCGGGGAAGCCGGTGACTTCGCTGACGTCGAGGACTTTGAGCCCCGCGTCGCGCAGCGCCTTGGCGGTGCCGCCGGTGGAGATCAGCTCGAAGTGCTGTTGGACGAGGCCCTCGGCGAAGGCGACGACGCCGGATTTGTCGAAGACGCTGATGAGGGCTCGGCGGGTCTTGGGCATGGGGAAAATCCTCGAATCTTATTTCACTCGACGAGAGGCGTTGAGAATCTCTAAGGCCACAAAGCGACCCTTGCGATCATAGTCAAAAACCACACCCCAATCCGGCTCTTTGCTCTCTTGTATGCGTCGTTGATTCAGCACAATAGGCAGGACGTCAGCTTCGCGGCCACAAACAATTTTCATATCCATGCTTAACCGCGCACTCAATCCAACACCACTTCCGCCTCCGCGCCCGGGTCGCGCGCGGCTTCGATCGTGCCGATCAGGCTGGCCGGGAAGCCGCTCTGTTCCAGCGTCCCTACGATCGCCTTGGCGTTGAACTCGGGGCAAACCAGCGTCAGTCCCACGCCCATGTTGAACGTGTCGAACATCTCGCTCTCGGCGACGTCCCCGGCCCGCTGAATCAGCCCGTAGATCGGCGGGACCGGCCAGGAACCCTTCTTGACGCGCGCTACTACGCCCGCCGGCAGCGTGCGCGGCAGGTTGCCGGGCAGCCCCGAGCCGGTGATGTTCGCCAGCGCCTTCACGATCTCCTTTACCGTGTAGCGCGAGAGCACCTGCCGGACCGGATCGACGTAAATCAGCGTGGGCGTCAGGAGCACCTCGCCCAGCGTCTTGCCGCCCAGTTCGGCGGGCGTGTCGCTCAGCTTCATGCCGGCGCGCTCGAGGAGCGCCTTGCGCGCGAGGCTGTAGCCGTTGCTGTGCAGACCGGAGCTGTGCACGCCGATCACCACATCGCCGGGTGTGACCTTCGTGCCTTCGATAAGCTTGGTGCGTTCGACGACGCCCACGCAGAAACCCGCGAGGTCGTATTCGCCCGGCGCGTACATGTCGGGGAGCGACGCCGTCTCGCCGCCCAGCAGCGCGCAGCGGGCCTGATGGCAGCCTTCGACAACGCCCTTCACCAGCGCCTCGCAGACGGCCGGATCTTTCTTGCCCATCCCGATGTAATCGAGGAAGAAGAGCGGCTCGGCGCCCTGCACGATCAGATCGTTGACCGACATCGCGACGAGGTCGATCCCGACCGTGTCGTGCTTGTTCATCAGGAAGGCGAGCTTGAGCTTCGTGCCGACGCCGTCGGTGCAGGCGACGAGGACCGGATCTTTGTACTGCCCGCGGAAAAGCTTGACCTCGCCGCCGAGTTCGAAAAGCCCCGCGAAGCCCCCCACCCCGCCGATCACTTCGGGGCCGTACGTGCTCTGGGCGAGCTTGCCGATCGCGCCGGCGACCTGGTCGCCCATGCGGATGTCCACGCCGGCTTCTTTATAGGTGAGGCCTTTTTCGGGCTTCTTGGTCACGGGATGGCCTTTGATCTTGCGCCGCTCAGCACTTTTCCATGCCCAGCTTATCCATCACGTCCACCGGGTGAACCGGATATTTCCCGTTCCAGCAGGCCGTGCAGTAGTGCGAACCCGGACGCGAGACGACGGAGAGCAGCCCCTCTTCGCTCACGTAGCCCAGCGATTCGATGTTCAGGTACTCGCGGATGGCTTCGACCGACTTGAGCTTTCCGGCGATCAGTTCGCCGCGGCTCAGGAAGTCGATCCCGTAGTAGCAGGCGTGCTTGGTCGGTGGGCAGGAGATGCGCAGGTGGATCTCCGTCGCTCCGGCCTGCCGCAACAGCTTGGCCTGGCGGCGGAACGTCGTCCCGCGCACCAGCGAATCGTCGACGACCACCACGCGCTTGCCGTCCACCACGGACCGGACTGCGTTGAACTTCATGTCCACGACCTTCTCGCGCTCGAGCTGGTCGGGCTTGATGAAGCTGCGGCCGACGTAATGGCTGCGGATAAAGCCGAAATCGAACGGGATGCCGGACGCGCGCGCGAAGCCCTGCGCCGCGACGTTGCCGCTGTCGGGGACCCCGATCACCACGTCGGCCTTGACGGGATGCTCCTGCGCGAGCTTCTCGCCGAGCTTGAGCCGGATCTGGTGCACGTAATCGCCGAAGATCATGCTGTCGGGACGCGCGAAGTACACGTGCTCGAACATGCAGTGCGCGGGTTTGGGTTCGGCAAACCGTTTGGAGCGCACGCCTTCGGCGTCGATGATCAGCAACTCGCCCGGCTCGATCTCGCGTTCGAAGACCGCGCCGGCCTGGTCGAGCGCGCACGTCTCGCTGGCGACCATCCAGCCTTCGCCGATCGACTTGAGGTGCCCCGGCACGGCGATGCGCCCGAGCACAAGCGGCCTGAAGCCCTGCGGATCGCGCGCGGCGATCAGCTTGTCGTGGGTCATGAAAATGAAGCTGTACGCGCCCAGGATGCGCGGGAGGCTCTGCAGCAACCCGCGCTCGTATCCGGCGTGCTCCGGCCGCGCCAAGAGGTGGACGATCACTTCGCTGTCGGTGCTGGTCTGGAAGATCGAGCCGTGCGCTTCGAATTCGTCGCGCAAGGTCTTGGCGTTGACCAAGTTGCCGTTGTGCGCGACGGCGATCAGCCCGTGCGCGGTGTCGATCACCAGCGGCTGGACGTTAACGAGGCGGCTCGAGCCGGTCGTGCTGTAGCGCACGTGGCCGACGCCGATGTGCCCGTGCAGTTCTTCAAAGTCCTTTGGCCGAAAGACTTCGGTGACGAGGCCCATCGATTTTTTGACGTTCAGATTTTTGCCGTCGCTGACGGCGATGCCCGCGGATTCCTGCCCGCGATGCTGGAGCGCGAAGAGTCCGAGGTAACAGCGCGCCGCGGCGTCCGGGACGTTGTACACGCCGGCCAAGCCGCAGTGATGCCCGACTGAGTCGTCCACGAGCCGCCTTCCGGGATGAGGGGAGGATGCGAGCGGCGGCGATCGGATCGACCGCGGCGCGTCCCTCCCGAACGCGCCGCAAGCCATTGTGCCGAAGCGAAAAATGTTCGCAAGTCCTGCCGAATAACAGCGCGCAAAGATTCTTGCGCCGCGCGCGCTGCTGGAAATTGCGCTGCATCGCGAACGAAGGAAAAGCGCGCCGGCGCCCGAGGTTCAACAGGCGCGGCGCGTTATCGGGATTCGCTTCTTAGTGTTCGTCGAACTTCAGGTAGGAAGCCTTTACGTCGATCTTTCCGCGCAGGCCGACGGGCGCGGGCAAATCTATTTTCAGCCAGGACTTCGAACCGTCGGCGCCTTCCTTGCGCGGCGGCTGCGGCGGAAGCTCGCTGCCTTTGTGCGGCCCCATCAAGACGTGATGCGTGACGGGATTGCCCGAGCCGTCTTTCATCGAGATGCACAGCTCCAGCGCCAGCAAGCGTTTATCGCCTTTGTTGGTGGTCAGGATCGTACCTTTAAGCCGGTCGCCGCTGATGTCGAGGATGCTGGTGATGCCGATCTGCTCGCGGTAGGCGGCCAGATCGCTCGAGGCTTGATCGCGGTGCGTATCGGTAATCTCAAGCGGGACAAACTCTTCGGCGCCCACGGCGTTATCGACGCCGACCAGGATCGGGCGGCCGTTGCGGGGCTTGGGCGGTGAGGCCTCGGCGACGGAGGCGCCGGTCTGCTTCGATTCGCCTTCTTTAACCTTCGGCGCGTTCGAGGGATGCAGCGGCACCATGTCGCCGGTCTTCTTGTCGAAGCGGAAGGGCTTTCCGTCGATCATGATCACGTCGTAGCGGTAGGTGTCTTTATTGCCGTCGTCGCCTTCGGCGGTTTGGGCGGCTCCGCAGAGGCACGCGGCACACAGGGAGAGCATCAGGAGGTTGCGCATAGAAGGTTGACCCGCTTGGGTTTAACGACTCCGCTTCCCGCCCCCGTTTTCGGCGATCATCCCGTGCGCCTTTTCGCGCACCGTCAGCACCGGACACGGACATTCGCGCACTACGCGTTCGGCGACAGACCCGAAAATGAGGTGCGACAAGCCCGTACGGCCGTGCGTCGCGATCACCACCACATCCACATCCAGTTCCGCGGCGGCGGCGATAATTTCACTGGCCACCACGCCGCGCCTCAGGTGCGTGGAAACGCTGACACCCGAAGGTACTTCTTTGACTACGGCATCGAGTTTTTTCTTGCGATCCTCCACCAATCCTTCAATTAAAACGCTCGGATCGAAGGGCGCGCCGTCGTAGACGAACTGCGCGTAGTACAAGCTATCTTCAACCACATGAACGAGATGCAGCTCCGCGCCGTACCCCTTGGCCAGGCTTGCCGCATAGGGCAGCGCCTTCGCGGCCGATTCCGAAAAGTCGGTCGAGACCAGCACTTTCTTGATCTTGATCACGTCCTGTGCTCACTTTCAACGGGCTTGTATTCGTGCGCTTGGGGCGCTCGAAACGGTCACCGAATTCCAGGGTGCAAGCGTTTTTATTGTAGCCTTTTTCAGCCGAAGGCAACGGGTAAATCCAGGCTAGGACTAAAATAACAACAACGCGACGGAACGCTTCGAAGTCACTTGTGCAAGTGACGCCGAGCGCTCAATCGCGGAAGAAGTCCTTGGCCTTTTCGCGATCCTGCTCCCGGATGATCCCGTCGGCGCTGTCGCGCTTGACCACGGGGAACTGTTCTTCGTACTTCTTATCTTCAGGCCGCGTATAGGTTTCCGGCTTCGCGGGCGGCTTTTCGCCGGTCACGATGTCGGCCGACATCGGCGGGCGGGGCCACTCGCGCTTCTCTAACTTCAGCGCCCGAGCCTCTTTAAGCTTCTCGTAGTACTTGGGATCGGTGGGCTCGATCTCGGGCTCCCCGATCTGCGGCGGGAGGCGGTCGAAGTTCGCGTTGTACCATTCGACGTACTTTTTGAGCCCGTCCTGGACCAGCGGGCTGCTGGGTTCCACGCTGATAAACGCTTGCCCGGTGGTGGTTTGCAAGGCCGTCTTGAGCGACCGGACGTACTGGCGCTGGTAGCTGGCGGCCTGGCCGGAGCCCGGCATCACGGCGTACAGCGTCTCGACCAACTGCTTGATCGCGTTCTTCGCGTTGAGGTCGTTGAGGAGGTCGCAGGCGGTGCGGCGCGTCTCGGCGTCGGAATGCTGTAAGAGCTTGGCCAGACCGGGGATAACATCTTTGCCGAGGCTCTTGAGTTTGGCCTTGGCGGCTTCGCGGTCGGACGGCTTTTCGCTGCCCAAGCCCTTGACGGCTTTGTCGAAGGCGTCCTTCTTTTCCTTAGGCACGGCATAGGGATCCGCTTTCTCTTCGGTCTCGGCGGGCTTCTTTGCGCCGGTCTCGCCGTCCTTCGGTTCCCCTTCGGCGGTCTTCTCGCCGGTCCCTTCCGTTCCTGCATCTCCTTCGGTGTTCTTACCTTCCGGGTCCGCTTCGGCTCCGGTCTTGGCGCCTTCCGCAGTCTCTTCGCCGGTCTTGGCGCCTTCGGCCGTCTCTTCGCCGGTCTTTTCGCCTTCGGCGGGCGGCTTGTCGCCCGGCTCTTCGGCCGTTTTTTTCTCTTCTTGGGTCTTCCGGTTACGCAGTCCGGTACCGAACGTAAAGAGTGAACTGTCATCGGTTTTCTGGCGATCGCGAACCACTAAGTCCACATTCTCGCGCTTGATCGAGCGGACCGCGCCGCTGAGGCGTTCTTTGAACACGACGGTCGTCGGCGTCTCTTCGAGGATCTCGCCGTCGAGTTCGGAGCCGTTCTTGAGGAAGATGGTGTCGGCGAAACAGAGCGGCGTGAGGAGCCCGAACATAGCTCCAAGTCCAAGCACACGTTGGAGTTGCTTCATGGTCGAACCTCCTTACGGCAGAGCGATCGGGCCGGCGCTCGGGGCGTCCTAGGTATAGTGTCGCCCCGGCGCGGCGAAAGCGGCTTACTTTTTCTGATCTTCCGCGCTGTAGACCCACGGCCGGATCGCAGAACCGCTTCCCTGGCCGGGGCTTACAAGCTCTTCGGACTTGAACCACAATTCCAGTTCGCGCGCCGCCGACTCGAGGCTGTCGCTGGCGTGGATGAGGTTATTCTGCATCGAGAGCGCGTAATCGCCGCGGATCGTCCCGCCGGGGGCTTTGAGGCCTGAGGTCGGACCCACGAGGCCGCGCACAACTTCAATCACGCCTTGACCTTCCAGCGCCAGGACGACGACGGGCCCACCGGTGATGAAGCTGACCAGACTCCCGAAAAACGGCTTCTCTTTGTGCTCGGCGTAATGCTGCTTGGCCGTGGCCTCGTTGACGCGCATGAGCTTTAACCCTACTACGCTCATACCTTTGCGTTCGAACCGCGCGAGGATCTCGCCGGCCAGTCCGCGTGCGACGCCGTCGGGCTTGACGATCACCAGAGTCCGTTCGTGCAACTTGCTCACCGCATAACTCCTTGCCATGCAAGGGCCTGCCGAACCGCTGCCGAGAGGGCTCCGGCGGCCTACCAATGGGACGCTTGAGAAACTCCGTTTGCTCAAGGTGCGCGCTATTTTGTAGGTCGTGGCGGGTGGAAAGTCAAGTCCCCGGCGGCGGGAATGGGGCGTGTGCACCGGTGGGTTTTTGCGCAATCGATGAGCCTGGCTTTACGAGGAATAAGGACTTACAAGGAGGTGTCGCGTGTCTAGACGTGGAGGCGCACGTCGAGCAAAAATTCGATCTTGCCATAAAACTGCTATAAATCGCTGCTGCAAAGCGTATTTTTGCACGGACGTGCTTAGTGTCCGGCGCGCTATGCCCGAGGGGCTGAACGGGTGCATGGGGTTTTGAGGCCGAAAAAGGGCGGCTTTCCGTGGCCTTTGGCGCTCGGCGCGGGCGGAGCGGCGCACGCGGTTTCACCTGTGCGTAAGTTAGTGCGGTTCTTTCGTGTTTTGCGATTCCGTTGGCGGGGCGGATGCCTACAATGCGTGCGACTCGGGACCATGGTGGAAAGCGAAGGAAGGCGGAAGCCGGAAGCACGTACGGCTGTTGATGTACGCCTTAAGGCCTAGCGGGCCGACAGAGTATAGCCCCCGGGCGTGCGCCCGGGGTGGCGGGAGATGGGGCGTGGAGCCCCGGAGGGGCGGAAGAGCGTGCCGCGGCCGATGAAGAGCCTCGTGTGTCTGGGGCACCCACACAAGCCTCTGGATTGTGTGGGCAACGCGCGACAAAGGCAATGGGGGAGCAAATGATTCAGCCGAGGCTAGGTGAAGACTTCCCCGAAGTCCCTAAAGATGTGCTGAAGTGGATAATAAAAGTATTCAGAATTTGTAATCGTCGCGCATCATTTAAAATGACCAAAATCCCAACTTCGCAAGAACACTCTCTAGATATGACTATTGTCGACGAGGTGTCACATTTTTCCGCACCCTTTATACTTCCGTCTAAGTGGACTGTTAGAATCGAAACCCACTTTTTAGGCGGCATGAAGCACTTTAATGGTTGGGAAATTGCCGATATAGGATTACTAGCGACGTTTAGGAAAGGGGGGCGTCTGATTAAGACAAAAGTTGCTCTTCTTCAATCTAAGAGACTTTATCCCGAGGAACAAACATACGAAGAGGCGACTAAAATTGATTATATGACTGGGTTTGGGAGCCTTCTGGAAAAGGACGCCATTGCAATGCATTTAGCACAACCACGCAACTTTGGCTTTACGAATAAGTCCAAATATAGCGCACTTAAGGTCAACGATGATCAGTACTTAGCGATAGATAGATATGAGGATGAAACTAAAATTCCCGTTTACTACCTCCTTTATAATCCTTATGAAGTTCCTTGGTCAATAGAATTGCCATTACCCAGTGGATTAAAAATCAAGGCTCACGCTAAAGAAACCTGTAAGGTGTTACCTGCTAAAATAGTAAGGGCAGCACTTTCGGGAAAAGCAACGAATTATACTCCATTATTTTCTGATCTTTGTCATCAATCGCCAATGCCGGGTAAGAAGAGGTGGCCAGGCGGTTGGAAGCTGGAAGAGTTTGTTGGAAAGCAATTTATCCCCTGCAAGCAAGGTTACAAGTCATTTGAGGCCCGCACTGATGAAAGCATTTATAACGTGTTTAACAGAAGGAGCGGACCGATTGCCTCAGCTATTTCAATAAATATTGAAGCCCCTATTACATCCTAGTTACGCAAATCGTAAATTTTGTTGTACTAAAATTTGCCGATAAGTGCACTACAGTGATTGCCGTTAGGTGAGTGGAGGACAAAGCGCACGTGAATGCCGAGAGATTGCAAGAAGCCACATTGCTGGTTCTTAATGAGTACACCTCTACAAAACTCTTGGATTTGATGTCTCAATTAGAAACAACGTTAACGCAGTCCGTTACCGCATCAAACCCAGATACCAATAAAGCATTTAGGCTGAAATACGAAGAGGTGCTAAATGTTCTAAATAAATGTAAGTCTAATTTTGTCCGGCCAACCCAAAAAAGCATATTAGGTGAAATGAAGGCCTTATCACGAATTGGCATAGGACTCTCTTCTAGGATTCAAGAGATAATTTCAGAAAATAGCGCAACTCAGGCAGATCTTTTGGATCAATTCAAGAAGCTTCGCGCAGAAATTGTTGAGTTTTCTAAAACGCTGACGAGTCTTAAGGAAAACATGGCAAAAGTTGGTGTGTCTATCAGCTTGTTGGAAAAGGGGACGTTTGAAGTTGGAATAATCTTTCCCCCAAGTGACAACCGTCGTGGGGTTGGAGATTTTAAGGAACATGTTTCTAATATAGAGTTCATTATTCTAACTTTTCAAGAGATGTCTGGAATGTCCCTAGCTAGTGCAACTATTCGACGTATCAGCTCTTCGGACTGGGAAGTATTTGTTGCATGTAGCGGTCCAGCTGCCGCCGGAATTGCATTTGCCCTCGAGCGAATAGTTTCCATGTATAAGACTTACCTTGAGATTAAACTTCTTAAGAAGCAGCTGGCGGAGAAGGAAGTTCCTGAATCGGTGCTGAAGGGTCTAGCAGACCACCTTGACAGCAAAATTGGAGCTGACGTTGATTCTATTTCTAAAATTATTATAGATAAATATTGCTCTATAAAAGATTCTGGGAGAAAAAGTGAGCTGCACAATAAGTTGAGAATAGCCTTAACAAAGCTTATCAAAATGGTGGATATGGCAGCAATTATTGATGTAGTTGGGAATCCTCCGGACAAACCAAGTGCTCCAGAAGGAGGTGCGCAAGACACTCCCGAGCAGAGGCAGCTCAGTGAGCAGTATACACAAACTTTAGAGTTACTAGAGGTAGTTGAAAAGCATGGTCACGTTATATCTGATTTAGGAGAGAGAAGTAAAGCGCAATTAGAGCTTCCCGATCCTGATTGTGCTCCCAATGCTCCAACTGAAACACCCGCCGATACCAACCCAAACCCTCCTTGATCGAGGGAAGGGAGACTGAGGGTGGGTGGCGCAGCGTGCCGCGATATCCAGAGGGATTAGACCTATCCGGAGTTTTTGATGTGCTTAAAGACACCTTACTAATAAAGAATAATGGACCTTCAGGTGGTCCATTCCCGTCCTTTATTGTTGATCCATCAAACGCAGACCCCCATTGGGTTGACTGTATTGTAAAGATATTACAGCAGATTGATTTCGAAGACCGAAGGTATTTTGATGAATCGACTTCAACATTCTTTAGACTTGGTGCGATTAATAGTTTCGAATGGGTTATAGCAAATCTTGATTTTTCTCATGGTGATGACCCAAAATTGTCACTTTTTAAGATACACTTGCGAACCGTCTTGGGCAATGCAATCTTTGCAATGATTGGGTCAAGTAGGTGGAGCAAGTTGTTTCCTAAAGGTAAACAGTCTGGCAATCCATTGCCGATACACGATATTGACTTCTTGCTAAGGGAACGAAGTATCAATGTAGTTCTTTCGTCTCTAAAGAGAGGAAAATATGGCGGGTATTGTTCAAGGCGTGATCTCAATATTCAGATTGACGGAAAGCCTAAGTATATTGCATTTAGCGAGCACGCCATAGAACGAACCTACCAGAGGATTATAGGAAGCATGGGGATATATGCTTCTTGGGGTGACGCGTTTGCCTTCTTTGACCGCTGTCGATACTTTGAGCCCGTTCTCTTACGCGATGGAGAGAATTCGCTTTCATTTTTTCAGGACTGTTTCCTTGAGCAACATGACCCCTCTATACTCATGTATCCAAACGAATATGCCCTTAGGATTTCTGGATTCGAAAGCCTTTGTTATCATATAGAATTTGGGATTCGTTCCTACTATCGAGTGGGATATGCCCCGATTGTAAGTAAAGGAGATTGGATACTTCTGAAAACCCTGCTTCCACCAGGCTATGCAGGTACACCTGAACTTGACCTATTTCAGAACGTTAAGATGGCGCCAAATAAACGAAGAAGACTTCTTAAGATGACCGATCACTGGACCGTTGATCAACTTAACAAGAGCTTTGACTTTTCTCTCTTTAAATTCTTTCACCAAAATGGAATACCCCAGGTTGTTCAATTCACAGGAGATTTGTTTGCCCCGTTAGTAGGTTCAATCTCTACTCTAGAACAGCCCAAAAGGGTAGAGATTTGTAGTGTCCCCGCGGCCCCTGTACAACCCTGAAGTTTATTGCGCGCGCGATTCCCACGGCTGGGTTCCATGCTTCTTGAGGAAGGCGGCTTGGGGCCGTGGAGGACCTCCGCCTTCGCTGCGCTTCCGCCTTCGCTGCGCTTCCGCCTTCGCTGCGCTTCCGCCTTCGCTGCGCTATGGCGCGACAAGATGGCGCGACAAGATGGCGCGACAAGACGGCGCGACAAAACGGCGCGACGAGCCGGTCTTTTGATTCGCGCGGGGCGGGGGCGATTTGCGTACGGCTCCATGCCGCCCTTGCCGGGCTCCCGAGCGAGTGCGGCTGCTTTCCAGGGGCTCGCGCCTCGGGCTGTTGGACGACGCTCCTGCGGGGCGAGGACGCGAGCGGACCGTGCGGCGGGCGCGCGGCGCTCCAGGCGCTCGGCTCTGTCGTCCCTTCGGGACTCACACCTGACCTCACCGTCCCCCGGCGCTGAAGCGGCGGGCTGTTTTCGTCGCGTCCCGGTGGGACGCGGAGGGCGCGGCGTTCCCGGGGTGCGGGCGTGCCGCCCGACCCCGGGCTAATTTCCTCGCGCCCCGCCGGGGCGCGGAGGGCAAGGGCGAGGTCAGGGCTACGGCTATTCGGATCGCGCGGGGCGCGGCGTTTTACGTTCACCTCCCCCTGCCCCTCCTTGGCAAGGAGGGGAGAACGGCGGAAGGGCGCGGCGTTCCTCCCCCCCGGCGTTGAAACGCCGGGCAATTTTCATCGCGTCCCGGTGGGACGCGGAGGGCAAGGGCGAGTACACGGCAACGGCTTTTGGGATCGCGCGGTGGCGCGGGGTTCCTACCTCCCTCACCCTGCCCTCTCCCAGAGGGAGAGGGGAAACGGCGGGGGGCGGCGTTCCTCCCCCGGGGTGCGGGCGTGCCGCCCGACCCCGGGCTAATCTCCTCGCGCCCCGCCGGGGCGCGGAGGGCAAGGGCGAGTACGGCGGCGCGGGGGAATGGTCGGCGGCTCTTAGTCCGTACTCTGCAAAATGTTGTGGGATTGACGGGGTGGCAAAGGCGGAGCGATGGAGTAGACTGCGCGTTCCACGCCGAGGGGCCACGGGGGGCCGATCGGCGCGTATGGAGTCGCCGTACACGCATGAGCGGAACCGAAGACCATCCGGCCGGGCCGACCACGCGGCAGGAAGTGCTGCTCGTTTCTCCCGATACCGCGACGCTGGGCAAGCTGGCGGCGGCGATTCAGCGCAGCAACGAACTGGCGCTGACGGCCGGGAACGTGCAGGACGCGTGGGAGTGCGTGCGCAGCGGCGTCGTCGGCGTGGTGGTGCTGGACTTGATCAGCCCGACGCTGGACGAATTCGCGCTCTTTCGCGCCGCTCGTTCGTCGCACAGCTACCACGATCTCCCGTTCCTGTTCCTGATCCGCAAGGATTACCATCCTCCGGCGCTGACTTCGATCGCGGGCGAGACGGTGCGCGACGCGTGGCTGGTGCTGCCCTGCCCCGCTCAGAATTTCATCGGCCTGATCCAGGGCCTGCGGCGGCAAGGCGGCGGCGCTCGCGAGAGCACGCGGCGGCTGATGCCGGTGGGCCTGTCGAGCGTGACGCTGGACGCGGTGAGCAAGAAGGGGGAAGCGGCGGAAGCGCCGGAGATCGCCGCTCCGGCCGGCACGCCGGGAATCTTCGAAGGTCAACTGGGCGCGATCGACGTGACGAAGATCCTGAGCATGCTGGAGCCGCTGAAGCTGACCGGGACGCTGAACGTGACGGACGAGAAGCGCGAGGGCGAGATTCATTTCGTCGACGGGCGCGTGCATCACGCGGCGCTGCACGACATCGAAGGCGCGGACGCGCTGTTTTTGCTGTTCCACATGCGGCAGGGGCATTTCGTGTTCCAGAAGGGCGAGGCCACGTCGAAGCGGACGATCCAGGGCAACACGATGCAGTTGCTGCTGGAAGGGCTGCGCCAGATGGACGAAGCGAAGGCGATGATCAAGGCGTTTCAGCACAAGCGCCAGAAGGGCCCCGGCGAAGAGGACGAAGCCGGCGAAGGCGCGCCCGTGCCGGAGCAGGACGGCGTGGCCGGAAACCCATAGCGGGGCACGGACGCTACCGAGGATCGCGCTTCGCGCGGATTGGTTCGGGCACCTCCCCTACCCCTCCTTGGCAAGGAGGGGATACGGCGGAAGGGCTTTTCGAATCGCGCTTTGCGCGGATTGGTTGGGGCACCTCCCCCTGCCCCGCCTTCGCTGCGCTTCCGCCTTCGCTGCGCTACGGCGCGACAAGACGGCGCGACAAGTCGGCGCGGGAACTAACCGTTTACCGTTCACCTATTATCGATCGGCGCTTCTAAGCCACCCAGCGGCGGCGGCGGAGGGTTTGGATCAGGATTTTTTCGAGCGGCGTGTCGGAGCGTTCGTGGAGGTAGAGCCCGCCGCGGCGGCGGAAGATGCGCTGGACGGCTTGGGCGTGGGCGTCGAGTTCGGCGGCGTAGCGCGCGAGCGCGGCGGGGGTGAGGGTGAGTTCGAGTTCGCCGGCGGCTTCGAGGTTGAGGACGCGGACGGGCCCGGTTTCGGGCGGGAGGAGTTCTTCGGCGGCGAGGACGTGGATGCCGGCGACGTCGTGCCCGGCGGCTCCGAGGAGGCGGATGGATTCGGCGAGTTCGGCTTCTTCCTGCCAGAAATCACCGATCACGAAGACATGCCCGCGCGGCGGACCGGCGCGGAGGAAGGCGCGAACGGCCTCGTTCAGCGCTCCGGCTTCGGCTCGTGCGGGCGCGTCCGCGGCCTGCGGCTCGGGTTCGGCGAGGCGTTCGCGGCGGAGCCAATCGACGAAGGCGGTGCTGGAAGGCCGCGCGCCGCGCGCGGGGTAGCGGGTGAGTTCGCGTCCGGGCCCGCGGAAGGCGCAGGCGTGGACGAGATCGTGAGCTTTCCAGGCGACGTGGCCGAAGAGCGCGGCGAGGCGGCGGGCGAAGGTCCACTTGCTGGGGCGCCCGAGCTGCATGGACGGCGTGGCGTCGAGGAGGAGGTGCAAACAGCCGGCTTCCTCGCGCGCGAATTCCTTGACGAACGGGCGTCCCAATCGCGCGTAGAGACTCCAGTCGAGGTAGCGCAGATCGTCGCCGGGGGAGTAGCTGCGGTGGTCGTGGAATTCGAGCTGTCCGCCGCGGAACGCTCCGAGTCGGTGGCCTTCGTGCAGGCCGCCTCCGGCGGCTTTGAGCGCGGCGACGCGGAGGCGTTCGAGGGATTCGAGGAAGCCGGGGGGGAAGACGACTTCGGCATCGGGAGCGGAGGGGCGCGCGGCGAAGGGGAGCAGGCGCTGCCACCAGTGCGATTTTGGATTTTCGATTTTGGATTTTGGAGGGGGCATGCGGTGGGGCTTCCTGGGCTAGCGCCGCGCATAAGGTTTTTCGTTTGGGTGCGCGCGGCGCGCGGCTAATTAAGTCCACCTCCCCTACCCCTCCTTGGCAAGGAGGGGAAACGGCAACGTCAAATGCCAAGAGACTTCGATAAGACCGCTTGGCACGGCCTATTTATTTGACGCTCGCCGACAACGGCTTGTCCGATTCTTTCCTTTGCGACGCTCATTAAACGCGACGTACGCCGCAATCCAAATTCGAAAAAACGGAATTCGAATTCCAGCTTCAGCTCAGCCCGGACGCTTTCTTGCATTCGTCGAGGGTCTGGCGGGCGACGGCGCGGGCTCGGGCGGCGCCGTCGCGGAGCACTTGTTCGACGTGGTCGAGGTTCTTGGCCAGGTCCTTGCGCGTCTCGCGGTAGGGTTCGAAGAATTCGTCGATCTTGGCGAGGAGTTTCTTTTTCGCGTCGCCGTAGCCGAGTCCGCCGGCGCGGTACTGGGCTTCGAGTTCCTTCGTCTCTTCGGGTGAAGCGACGAGCTTGTAGAGCGCGAAGACGTTGCAGGTCTCGGGGTTCTTGGGCTGATCGACGGGGGTGCTGTCGGTCTTGACGCTCATGACGCGCTTCTTGAGTTCGGCGCCTTCCATCTGGAGGTCGATGGTGTTGCCGTAGGACTTGCTCATTTTTTCGCCGTCGACGCCGGGGACCTTGGCGGTCTCGTTGAGCTTCGCTTCGGGGCGGACGAGGACTTCGCAGCCGTAGATGTTGTTGAAATACTGCGCCATATCCTGCGTCATCTCGACGTGCTGGACCTGATCCTGGCCGACGGGGACGAGCTTGGATTTGTAGATCAGAATATCGGCGGCCATCAGCACGGGATAATAGAAGAGCCCCACGCTGGGCTTGAGGCCCTTGGCGGTCTTGTCCTTGTAGCTGTGCGCGCGTTCGAGCAAGCCCATGCCGGTGACGCAACTGAGCATCCAGGCGAGTTCGGCGACTTCGGGGACATCGGACTGGCGGAAGAAGACGGCTTTCTTGGAGTCGAGGCCCAGGGCGAGGTAATCGAGCGCCACGCCGGTGACGAATTCGCGGAGCTTGGCGGCGTCCTGGACGGTGGTCATGGCGTGGAAGTCGGCGATGAAGTAGTAGGGTTCGGCGCCGGGCAGATCCTGGAGTTCGATGTGCTGCTTGATCGCTCCGAAGTAATTCCCGAGGTGAAGCTGTCCGCTGGGTTGGACGCCGGAAAGAATGCGTGTGGCCATGATGGGCGGGACTCCTTGCGGTACGGTGCGGGGAACGAACGGCCCGCGGCTTTAACGGCAACGGGCGGGACGCCCGCGATTCCAACGGCAACGTCAACGGCGGTACGGAAATCTACTTGGCTACTACGGGTTCGGCCACTCGAAGCACGCGCTTGAGGTATTGACCGGTAAAGCTGCCTTCGGTGCGGCAGACGTCTTCGGGGGTTCCCTGGGCGACGATGCGCCCCCCGCCCTCCCCGCCTTCGGGGCCCAGATCGACGATCCAGTCGGCCTGCTTGATCACGTCGAGGTTGTGTTCGATCACGACGACGGTATTGCCGAGGTTCACCAGGCGCTGCAGGACATCGAGGAGCTTGGCGATGTCGTGGAAGTGCAGGCCGGTGGTCGGTTCGTCGAGGACGTAGAGCGTGTTGCCGGTGGCGCGTTTGGAGAGTTCGAAGGCCAGCTTGATGCGCTGCGCTTCGCCGCCGGAGAGCGTCGTCGAGGACTGCCCGAGCCGGACGTAGCCGAGGCCGACGTCGAAGAGCGTCTGCATGCCGTCCTTGATCTTGGGGTGGTTGGCAAAAAGCTTGAGCGCGGCTTCGACGGAGAGATCGAGGACGTCGGCGATGTTGTGGCCCTTGTAGCGGACTTCAAGCGTCTCGCGGTTGAAGCGCTGGCCTTTGCAGACTTCGCAGGTGACGTAGACGTCGGCAAGGAAGTGCATCTCGATGGCCTTGACGCCCTGCCCCTGGCAGGCCTCGCAGCGTCCGCCCTTCACGTTGAAGCTGAAGCGTCCGGCGTTGTAGCCGCGGATCTTGGCTTCGTTCATCTGGACGAAGAGCTTGCGGATCTCGTCGAAGACACCGGTGTACGTCGCGGGATTGCTGCGCGGCGTGCGGCCGATGGGGCTCTGGTCGATATCGATGATCTTGTCGACCGCGGCGCTTCCTTTCAGGAAGACCTTGTCGCAGGCGCCGGGCTTTTCGCGGGTGTTGTGCAACTGGCGCGAGAGGCTCTTGTAGAGCACCTCGTTGACGAGGGAGCTTTTGCCGCTGCCGCTGACGCCGGTGACGCAGACGAAGCAGCCGAGCGGGAGGTCCACGTCGGCGTTCTTGAGGTTGTTCTCTCTCGCGCCACGGATGGCGATGGCGCGCTGGAGATCGGCGGCGCGGCGCTGGGCGGGGATGCCGATTTCGAGCTTTCCGGTCAGGTACTGTCCGGTCATGGAGCGTTCGCACTTGGAGAGATCGGCGACCGATCCGGCGGCGACGACTTCGCCGCCGTGGACGCCGGCGTGCGGTCCCATATCGACGATCCAATCGGCGCGGCGGATCACGTCTTCGTCGTGCTCGACGACGAGGACGGTGTTGCCCAGATCGCGGAGCTTGA
Source organism: Planctomycetota bacterium (assembly GCA_015075375.1). Classification (GTDB taxonomy): domain Bacteria; phylum Planctomycetota; class SZUA-567; order H5-PLA8; family H5-PLA8; genus H5-PLA8. Next base: position 1,022,211 of record JABTUM010000002.1, read on the forward strand.
CGAGCGTGTTGAGGAGGCGGTCGTTGTCGCGCTGGTGCAGGCCGATGGTGGGTTCGTCGAGGACGTAGGTGACGCCGACGAGCTTGCTGCCGACCTGGCTGGCGAGGCGGATGCGCTGCGCTTCTCCGCCGCTGAGCGTGCCGCTGGTGCGGTCGAGGGTGAGGTAGGCGAGGCCGACGTCGACGAGGAAGCCGAGGCGGTCGCGGATTTCCTTGAGCGCCTGGGCGGCGATCTTGGCTTTTTCGCCGTCGAGCTGAAGCGTATCGAAGAAGATCATGGCGCGTTCGGTGGTGAGGCCCGTGACTTCGTGGATGCTCTTGCCGCCGACGCGGACGGCCAGGACTTCGGGGCGCAGACGCGCGCCGCGGCAGTCCTGGCAAGGCTGCGCGGTCATGAACTCGTGGATGCGGGCCTTGATCGTCTCGCTCTCGGTGTGCATGAAGCGTTCGGTGAGCGACGGGACGAGGCCGCGGAATTCGCGCCCGTACTTTTCGGCGGCTTTGCCCGAGACGCCGTGCATCAGCGCCTTGAAAAAGGGCTTGGGCAGATCGGCGAGCGGCGTTTCGAGATCGACGCCGGCGGCCTTGCAGAAGCGCCTGACGGCCCGGCCGTACCAGATGCCGTAGTTGTAACCGAGCTTGTAGAGGTTTTTGATCAGCCCCGCGTCGATGCTGCGCTTGCGTTCGGGCGCGAGGAGATCGACGTCGACTTCCATCTTGGTGCCCAGCCCCGCGCAGGTGGGGCACGCGCCGTAGGGGCTGTTGAAGCTGAACATGCGCGGCGAGAGTTCTTCGATGCCGACGCCGTGGACGGGGCAGGCGAAGCGTTCGCTGAAAGCGTGGTCCTTGCCGGCGTTTTTGTCGGGTTCCTGGACGTTGGCGATGAGCAGCCCGTCGCCGACCTTGAGCGCGAGTTCGACCGATTCGGTCAGCCGCGCTTCGACGCCGGCCTTGACGACGATGCGGTCGATGACGACTTCGATGGTGTGCTGGAAGGTCTTGGCGAGGGGCTTGGCTTCGCGCGCGTCGACCTGTTCGCCGTCTACGCGGAGGCGCTGGAAGCCTTCGCGGCGCGCGGCGGCGAAGATTTCGCGGTGTTCACCCTTTTTGCCGCGGACGAGCGGCGCGAGGAGCGCCAGCTTCGTGCCTTCGGGGTAGCTCTTGAGGCGGTCGACGATCTGCTGCGCGGACTGGCCCTGAATCTCGCGCGAGCACTGCGGGCAATGCGGCGTGCCGATGCGCGCGAAGAGGACGCGCAGGTAGTCGTATATTTCGGTGGTGGTGGCGACGGTGGAGCGCGGCGTGGAGGTGCCGCTGCGCTGTTCGATGGCGATGGTGGGCGTGAGGCCGTCGATGGATTCGACGTCGGGCTTCTGGAGCATCTGGAGAAACTGGCGCGCGTAGGCGCTGAGGCTTTCGACGTAGCGGCGCTGCCCTTCGGCGTAGACGGTATCGAAGGCAAGCGTGGACTTTCCGGAGCCCGAAAGGCCGGTGATGACCACCAGCTTGTCGCGCGGGAGGTCGACGTTGACGTGCTTGAGGTTGTGCTCGCGCGCCCCGCGGATGCGGATGGCGTGCGTGGGGTCGGGCTTGGGCATGGTGTGCGTCCTGAGTGCGTTCGTGTACGGCGCGGCGAGCTTATCCGAGGGACGGGCGGAGGACGAGTGCGTTCACCGCGGCGACGCGGAGGACGCGGAGAGAGACCAGGCAGGACTGGGTGAACGGCGGGACCAAGGGCGACGTCAGCGAGCGGGACGCCCGCGATACCAACGGCAACTGCGGACTCATTCTTTCAGGACTTCGGCTTCGTCTTTCTTGGGCTGGGGTGCGGCAGGCGTTTGGGCGGCGGGCGGGGCGATAAATTTGAAGCTGCCGATGGCTTCGCGGATGGCTTCTTCGTGGGCTTTCCAGTCCTGTTCGGGCGATGAAGCGGTGACGGCGATCATCTTGTTGCCGACGATGTAGGTGTGCTGCAGGACGTGGAGGTCGCGGCCGGCGTCGTTGGCCGAGAACTCGATCTCGTGCCCTTTGCGTCCCGCCGATTCGATGAAGCCGCTCTTGTGCTTCTTGAGGTTCTTGAAGCGCATGCCGAGTCCCATTTCGAGGGACATGGGCATCATCTCGATGGGCACGGCCATGGGCATGGTGGCCTGGACGATGCCGACGCGGGCGGCGCCGTCGGCGCTTTCGAGTTGCGCGAGGACCAGTTCCCCGCCCTCTTCGGGGCGCGCCTCGCTGAAGGTCCAGCCTGCGGCCTTGGGCTGCTTGAGTTCGACGCCTTCCTTCTCGTTGCGGTAGACGCCATCGGCGACGGCGCCCTTGGCGGGCTTGGGCTGGTTGGCGAGCATCTGCTGCGCCATCTTCTCCATCGCCGCCGCGGTATCGGCGTCGTCGGCGCCGCCGCCGCTGAGCATTTTTTCGGCGAGCTTCATGAAGTTCGGATCGTTGAGCAGTTTGCCCAGATCCATCCCGCCGCCTTCCTGGCCTTCGCCTTTGAGCATCTGTTCGGCCATCTTCTGCAGGTTCGGGTCGTTCATCAGCTTGTTGAGGTCGAGCCCATCGCCCGGCGCATCGGCCGGGTCCTTGGCGCCTTCGGCTCCGCCGAGGAGCTTCTGGAGTTCGCCGCCGCCTTCGCCGCCGAGCATGTCCTGCATCATCTTCTGGACGGCCGGATCGTTGAGGAGTTTGAGCATCTCGTCGAAGCCGGCCTGTTTGGGCTTGTCGGTTTCGGCAATGCCGAGGGCGGCGAAGTCGATGTTCTTGGCGGCGGGGCGTTCGGCGGGCGCGGCGAAGAGCGCGGCGGCGAGTTCGGGCTTCTGCGCGGCGCTTCCGGCGACGACGATCACGCGCGCGCCCTGGCGCGCGACGAGCCGGTCCGCGGCGGCCTCGGCCTTGAAACCCTGGCGCGCGGCGGCTTCGAATTCGCGCGCATCGGCCTCGCCGTCCCAATCGGTGATCCAGGCGAGGAGTTCGTCGCCGTCTTTGACGTAAAGTCCGAACAAGTCCCCGCCCCAGCCTTCGGCGGCCTGCTGGCAGCGCGCGCGCGCGGCGGCGCCGAGCTTTTCGACAAGGACGAGCTGCGTATTGAATTCGCCCCACGAGCCTTCGCTGAGTTTGGCGTAACCGGGCAGGACGGCGGCGAGATCGGGCAGCTTGAGCAGGATCGGATCGTCGCGTTTGAAGATCCATTTTTCGGGATGCAGGATCTGTTCGCTGCTGCGCGGCGGATCGGTCTTGAAGGCGTGGTCGAGGAGCTTCTGTCCGCCGGCTTTGCGCACGGAGAGGCAGAAGCCCAGGCCCTGGATGTAGCTGAAGAGCAGGTTGTCGCGGATGACGGCGGGCGCGGTGGACATCTCCTTGGAGCCGGGCATCTCGGGCATCATATCGATCAGGGCCTTGGGATCCTGGCCCATCGAGCGGATCTGGGCATCGACCATGGGCAGGGTTTCCATGGGCAGTCCGTAGAAGTGGCTGTACATGACGAGCGTGGCGTCGCCTTCGATGAGCGCGAGCTTGGCGGCGGCGGCGTCGGAGAGCGGCGTGTCGTGCCCGAACTTCTGCAGATCGTAGTGCTGGTCCTGGATCGCGTGGGTGATCTCGTGGACCATCACGATGTCGTCCATCTTGGCGCCCATCTCGGCGCCGTAGCGCTTGCCGATCTCGGCGTTAACGCCCGCTCCGCCCTTGACCAGGACGAGGTACTTCTCTTTCGGTTCGTAGAAGCCGCCGATCTGGCTGGTGAGGAGTTCGGGGTAATAGACGTTCAGGTCCATCGCGGCGGGCATCAGGCCAAAGGCCTTGTAGGTGCGCTGGATGGGTTCCATTTTTTCGGCGGGGAGTTCGTCCTTGAACATCAGGAGTACTTTTTTCTTGAGCGCTTCGGTGTCGAGCTGGCCCATGGCGATGCGTTTGGGCAGCGCGAGGCCGCGGTAGCGTTCGGCCGATTTGACGAGCACCTCGAGCCGGGCCTGGATGGCCGGATCGAGCTTTTCGATCCCGTCGGGGAGCTTGGGTTCGTCCTGGGCGCAGGCGCAGACGGCGGCGAGGGCGCAACCGAGCAACCAGGCGCTGCGGAATCGGGCGAGTCGCATACGAAGTCTCCTGTGCGGCGAACCCCGGCCGAACCGCCCTCGTCCCCGGCCCTGCGTGTGGGGGGCGAAGGGAGCAGGCACGGCCACGACCTGCTTTACGAGGTCAGACGCTCGCCCAGGGGCGGGCGCTTCGATTATTCCTTCTTGTGCGCTTCGGCTTCGGCGTTCAGACCGCGTTCGAGACAGAAGGCGTGCAGCCCGGCGTGGTCCTCGGGCGCGGGATTGGTAAGGAACAGCTTGTACAACTGGTAGAGCTGGGAGGGTTCGAACTCGGCGAACTTTTTGGACATGCCGGGGGCCGCGTTCTTGGGAATGGGGTCCAGGTTCACCACGTCGTCGCGGGTGCCGGCGACGGCCCAGGTCTTGACGTCGATCTTGGCAAAGACCAATTCGAACGGGAGCGGCAACGGCGCTCCCTCGCGCTGCTGGATGTTCTTAATGACTTTCTCGTGAAGCTTTTTCTGTTTTTCGAGCTGCGCGTCGCGGCCGGCTTCTTCCTTTTCCCACTTGGTGCCGGACAGCTTGGCGACGAACTTACGCTGGCGCTGGATGGCTTCCTCGTAGCGCGTGGCGGCGGCGAGCTGCTTGACCTCGGCACGTTCCTGCTGGGCGAAGTTCTGGGCGGTGGCGAGCACGGCGTCGCGTGCTTTCTCGGCTTCGCCGCGGCGCTTGCCGTCCTGGACTTCGGCGAGGTAGCGTTCCCAGGTTTCCAGCGCCATGGGGAGCGGCCGCGCGGCGTCCTTGGCCTTGCGTTCGGCGTCGGCGCGGGCTTCGTCGAAGTGGCGCTGCGCCTCGGCTTCGAGTTCGGCCAGGCGCTTCTCGGCTTCGACGCCCTGCTGCGAGCCCTTGTGCGCCTGAATGAAGGCTTCGAGCGGCTGGCGCGCGCCGTCGTAATTCTTCTGCGCGGCCGGTCCCTTGGCTTGGGCGAGGGCGTTGTCGAGTTCGCCTTGCAGCGCCTGCTGCGCGTGGCTGCGGCGCTTCTCTTCGTACTCTTTGAACTTGCGGTCGGCCTCGTCGCGCACGGCGGCGGCATCGCCGGCCTGTTTGGCGACTTCGGCGTACTGGTCGGCGATGGTTTTGAATTCGCCGGGATCTTCGCCGTGGGTCTGTTCGTACTTGCGCGCGGCGTCGAGGCGTTCCTGGGCCTGCTTGAGGGCGGCTTGTTTGCGCTTCTCGGCGATGCCGGCCTTGAGGCGTTCGGCTTCGTCGCGCAGCGGCAGCGTGGGGTAATTGGCGATCAGCTCGGTGAGGCGCGCTTCGGCTTCGCGCGAGGCGCCGTCCACGTCGAGGAGCTGCTTGGCTTCGGCGAGGAGCTTTTCGGCCTGTTCGTTGGTCTGCGGCGTCTGCGCGGCGCCGGAGCCGCTTGAAGAAGGTTGCGGGCCGGGCTGCTGGGTCGTGCCGGGGCCGTCGGGCGGCGTCTGGGGATCGTCTTCGTTGCGCCCGCGCAAAAGCAGAACCACCAGCGCGACGACGGCGAGGAAGACCACGGCGACGCCGCCGTAGAGCAGCAGTCCGCCGACGGGGGTCTGGACGCCGGTCGAGAGTTCCTCGGTGATGTTGCCCTTCTTCTTCGTGACCTGCTGGGCTTCTTCGTCGGTGACGGCGCGCATGATGGTGCTGTCGCCGGCGGCGATCCGTTCGATCCCTTCGTGCGCGCCTTGCTGCGCGCGTTCGAGGTCCTGGATCAACTTGGTCATGTTCGGATAGCGCTTCTCGGGGAGCTTGGCCATCATACGCTCGACGATGAAGCAGACCGGGTCGGGGACGTCGGTGACGAGGTCCTGGATCGGGGCGAGGCTGTCCTGAATGTGGGCCTTGAGGACTTCGTGGGCCGTGGAACCGGTGAAGGGCGTGGTGCCGGTGAGCATGTGGTAGAGCGTCGCGCCGAGGGAGTAGATGTCGACGCGGTGGTCGATCTCCTTGCCCAAGGCCTGTTCGGGGGCCATGTAGTGCGGCGTGCCCATGACGCGGTTCTGGTGCTGCGAGGACTGCCCGCTGCCGCCTTCGTCGAAGGTTTTGGCGATGCCCAGGTCGGCGATCTTCACGACGCCGTCCTTGGTGAGCATGATGTTGTCGGGCTTGATGTCGCGGTGAACGATCCCGTTTTCGTGGGCGAATTCGAGGGCCTTGCCGGTCTGGATGACGATGTCGAGAGCCTGGTCGAGCTTGACCTTGCGCTGAATGCGCAGGAGCTCTTTGACCGAATTGCCGTCGACGAACTCCATCGAGAAGTAATGCCGGCCGTTGGCCTTGGAGACGTCGTGGACGTGGATGACGTTGGGATGGTTGAGCTTGCCGGCGGCGCGGGCTTCGCGAATGAAGCGTTCGACGAACTCGCGGTTCCCGCCGTACTTCTCGTTGAGGACCTTCAGGGCGACGACGCGGTCCATCGAGAGCTGCTTGGCCTTGTAGACGTTGCCCATCCCGCCGGCGCCGATTTTTTCGAGGATCTTGTAGCCGGGAATCTCGATCTCGATCTTCTCGGCCTTCTCGTCGACCATCTCGAGAACAGTCTCGCCGATGCGGATTTTGTCGCCGAAGGTGAGCGGCGTGGGGCCTTCGCCGTTCTGGCTGGCGAGCTTCTCGTTGACGTAGGTTCCGTTGCGGCTGAGGTTGTTGACGAAGAACTTGCCGTCCTTGCGGATGATCTCGGCGTGTTCGCGGGAGGCCTTGGCGTCGATGATGGGAATCGGGGACGCGGAGCGCCGGCCACAGACCAGCCGGTCGGCGTTGAGCTTGTACTCCATGCCGACGTTGCGGCCCTTGCGCACCACCAGCTTGGCCACGTTTAAGGCATCTCCTCGGTCTACGCCGGTCGGCCCGGCCCCTGGCGTCCCGGCGCACCGTTTACGACGATCATTCGATAGCCGTTCTGGCTGGTCTAATTATGGCTTTGCGCAGAAGTTATGTCAATCGTGCAAGGCCGGAACGGCGGGCGCCGGAAAGCTCGCATATAACTATGAACCGTGTGACCCCGGTTTGCGTCTTAATAAATCGGGGATGGGGAAAATTTCGCGTGAATTCCAGCCGCCGGACACCGAAGGGCGATTCGCCCGCTCCCTTACTGGCTTGGGCCTGCGGGTTTCTGGGCATGCTGGCGCTGGGCGGCGCGGTGCTCTGGACGGCGACGGCACGTTCCGGCGAGGGCGAAGCCGATCCGGTCACGGCGACGCTGGACGATGTCAAGTCGAAGGTGTACGCGAGCCTCGATCCTTTGGACACGGCAGGCTTCGAGAAGCTCGGCCCGCCCAAGCCCGGCGAATGGCTTTCGATCTACCCCGAACCCATCCAGCCGCTGGAGACTTACAAGCTGCAGAAGCCGACGCGGGCGACGCCGCAGCGGCGGACGATCGTCCTGAAGCCGTTGGGGACGTTCAGCGCGGAGCGCCGCCCGGTGCTGGAAGCGATGCGCGCGTACGCGGAGGCGTTCTTCCAGCTTCCGGCGCGGATCGATCCCGAGGTGGCGCTGGCGGCGCCCGAAGGGAAGCCGGACCTGTTCCGGATCGTCCCCATGGGCAACCGGCACGGGAGCTACGACAAGCAGTACGACGGGGAGCGGATCCTGACGGAAGTGCTGAAGCCGCGGCTGCCGGACGACGCGGCGGTCTGCCTGGGCATCACGATGGAAGACCTCTGGGCGGACGACCTGACGTACGTCTTCGGGCTGGGGAGCTTCAAGCATCGCGTGGGGGTGTACAGCCTGGCGCGGTACTATCCGGAGTTTTGGGGCCGGCGGCCGCTGCCGGGGGATGACCTCAAGGGACTGCTGCGCAGTTGCAAGGTGCTGAACCACGAGACGGGGCACATGTTCGGGCTGACGCACTGCGTTTTTTATCGCTGCTCGATGAACGGAAGCAACAGTTTGCCCGAGACGGACGCGGCGCCGATCCATTTCTGCCCGGTCTGCCACCGCAAGCTGGGCTGGAATCTGCGCTTCGATCCGATCAAGCGCTACGGCGATTTGGAAGCGTTCTATACCAAGCAAGGCCTGAGCGCGGAAGCGGAGTGGATCGGGCAGCGCCGGACGCGGTGGAAGGATTTGGCCGCCCAGGAAGCGCGCACCGCCGATCCCAACGTGGAGCCGGGCGAGTAAGCGATTCACATATGCCCGCGCACGCGCGCGGGGGCGAATTATACTGCGGGCTCCACCCCAGGAGCCGCTCATGCCCCGCCGCATTCAAGTCGCCGTCACCGGATTGGGTGTCTCGCGCAGCATGCTGCATTGGTACCGCGAGAGCGCGGATACCGAGCTGGCGATCCTGCATGACGTGGACGAAGCGCGCTTGAAGGAGGTGGCGGCGAGCCACCCCGGGGTGCGCGCGACGACGGACTTCGCGGAGGTGCTGAAGAGCGGCGTGGATATGGTGGACGTTTCGACGCCCAACCACATCCACCCGCAGCAGGCGATCGCGGCGCTGGAGGCGGGCAAGCACGTGCTCTGCCAGAAGCCGATGGCGCCGACGGTGGCCGAGTGCCAGGCGATGTGCGCGGCCGCGGCGCGGTCGGGCAAACGCCTGGGCATGCATATGGTCATGCACGGGCTGCCGCTGTACCGAAGCCTGAAGGCGATGTGCGAGCGCGGTCTGTTTGGGAAGATCGCGAGCGTGCATGTCCGCAACGCGCATCGCGGCCCGCTGCAGCGCGCCGACCGCGGCCACTGGCGCGCTCAGGCGGCGAACATCGGCGGCGGGAGCTTCATGCAACTGGGCGTCCACAACATGAATTTGGTCCAGTGGCTGCTGAACGACGAGATCGTGCGCGTCTGCGGCTTCGCGGACAACCTGTACTGCAAACATTCGATGGAAGGCGAGGATGTGGTCGCGGCGGCGGGCGAACTGGCGAGCGGCGCGAAGATCACGCTGGAGTCGGGCTATTCGAGCACGGGGAACGTGACGGCGGTGTACGGGACGGAAGGCCATTTCGCGATGACGCGCAACGGGGAACTGCTGCTGGAGGCGCGCGAGGCGTACCGCGACGAGGTGCTGGAGTACCCGGGTCCGGGCCGTAAGGCCGGCGACGTGATCGCGGTGCCGGGCGAGGAGAGCGTGAAGCGCACGAAGACGCCGGTGGATTACCCGCATATCCAGCAGTTGGCGTTCGCGCGCGCGGTCCGCGACGGCCAGCCCGCTCCGTCGCCGGGCGAGGAAGGCTTGCGCGACGTGGCGATCGTGCAGGCGATTTACCGTGCGGCGAAGGAGAAGCGGGTGGTGGAAGTAAGCGAGGTGCGCGAGGCGTAAATGGCGGATTATGGTTGGCGGTGCCCCCGGAAGTAATGCGTCCCCTCAGCTTCTGCTACATGGACCCTACCCCATGCACGGTTCCTTGCGCATCGTCGAACAGTGCTCCAGCGACCTCACGGCTTATGCAACGGTGCCGATCGCATTTGAAGTATGCGAGGTGCTGGATGCGCGGGCGCTTGAGGCGCTGAGTTGTGGAATGCCTTTCGAGTCCACACCCTTGAATCGTACGTGGATCAAGGACTACGACACCTGTCCCGGCCACCATCCCACCGAGTGGCCGGATAAGTTTGACCTGACCGAATGGATCTTCCTGGGTGCGTTCCGCGACGCCGTTCGCATGGGCTGCGCCGCCGCCGTGGCGGGGGCGTCCGCCAGGGAACTGCTTGATCACTCATCCGACGCTGCGCTGCTTTGGGATCTGCGCGTTGATCCGCGCACTCGACGCAGCGGGACCGGGTCGGCGTTGTTGGCGCGCGTTGAAGCATGGGCGCTTGCACGCGGGGCTCGACGGCTGTGCGTGGAAACGCAACAGATCAACGTTCCGGCGTTCCGCTTTTATGTTCGCCACGGATTCCGGCTCATCCGCGCTTCGCCTGGCGCGTATCCGGCTTTTCCAGACGAGATTCGGTTGATTCTGGAAAAGAAGCTGGAGGCGTGAAAGCATGCGCAGAGGTGCTTTCTCGCCGGAGTGGAAGCGATCCGTGACGGGAAGGCAGAGCCTTCCCGCACCTCTGGCGGCGGAGCCGCGACGGCCAAAGCGAGCAGGTTGGGCGGGCGGCGCCGCGTCAATAGGAGTCAAGGATTGCCGGGCCACGGTATCCTTAAGACGCCACTGCTCCGGTAACGCCTCGTACGGGAATCTCGTTTGAATTCAGCTATGCGCTCCCCATTCGCCGTAGTCCTCGCCTTCATTCTCTTCTTCTGCTCCGGCGCGGCGGCGTTGGTGTACGAGGTTTCTTGGGCGCGGCAGTTCGGGGACGCGTTCGGGCACACGGTACAGAGTTCGGCGCTGGTCCTGTTCAGCTATCTGGGCGGGTTGGCGCTCGGGTACGGGCTGGCGGGGAGGCGGGCAAGCCGCCGGCCGCTGGCGGCATACGGCGCGCTGGAACTAGGCGCGGCGGCTTGGGCTTGCGCCGTGCCGACGCTGCTGGGGTGCCTCGCGGCGAGTCCGCTGGGCTCGCCCGATCCCGGTCCGTGGGCGCTCCGAGCCGGCTTGCGCGCCGCGTGCAGCTTCGCGCTGTTGCTGCCGGCGACGGCGGCGCTGGGCGCGACGTGGCCGCGGATGGCCGCTTATTTGACGCCGCGGTGGCTGGGTTGGGGCTATGCGTTCAATACGGCCGGGGCGCTGGCGGGGACGCTGCTGGCCACCGTGTACTTGCTGCCCGTCGCTGGAGTGCGAACGTCGAGCTTCCTGGCGGCAGGAGCGGCGGCCGGATGCGGCCTGGCCGCGCTGGCGCTCTCGCACATGACGCGGGAAGCCCCGCCGGCCGCCGACGAGCCCGCGCCCGAAACGCTGCCCAACGGCGCGGCGGGGTGGCTCGCGCTCGCGGCGCTTTCCGGCTTCGCGCTCCTGGCGCTGCAGGTTCTTTATCTGCGCCTTTTCTCACTGGTCTTCCACAACAGCACCTACACCTTCGGAGTGGTGCTGGCGGTCTTTCTGCTCGCGCTGGCGGCGGGCACCGCGCTGGTCGCCGCGATCGGCTCGCGCGCCGCGCCCGCGAAGCTGGCGGCTCTGGCCAGCGGCGCCGGCGCGGTCGCGGTGGTGCTCTCGATCGGCCTGTTCATCCGGCTGACGGGCTTCAAGTACGTCCAAACCGGCGGCGGTTCGCTGATGGATTACCTGTGGTCGGCGTCAAGGCTGGTGGTGGTCGTGGTGCTGCCGCCCGTGACGCTGCTGGGCATGCTGCTGCCGCTCGTCTGGCGCGCGTGTCCGGGGCAGGTGGGCGGACTGACCGCGGCCAATGCGCTGGCGAGCGCCGCGGGCGCGCTGGCGGCGAGTTTCGTGTTGCTGCCCGGCGTGGGGCTTTGGGGCGCCTTCGCGATGCTCGCGGGGGCCTACGCGCTCGCCTCCGGCAGCCTGCTCCTGAGCCGCGGGCGGCGGTGGGTATTGCTCGTACTGCTGACCGCCTTGGGCGCGGTGCTCGGGTGGACGTGGGCGACGATCCAGCACACCTCGGCTCTCCGGCCCGGCGACACGTTGCTGCGCCGCTGGGAAAGCGCTTACGGCTGGATCGACGTGGTGCGGCAGGCGGATGAGTCGCTGGCGATCCGGCAGAACCTGCATTACTCGTTTGGCTCCAGCAAGCGATCGGTCGCGCGCAACTATCGGCAGGGGCACCTGCCGCTTTTGCTGCACGGCGAGCCGGCCGAGGTGGTCTTCCTGGGCTTGGGCACGGGGCAGACCGCCGCCGCCGCGTTGAGCCACGACGCGCCGCGCGGCATCGTCGTCGCCGAACTGATCCCCGAAGTGGTCGAAGCGGCCCGGTTGATGCACGCGACGAACCTGGGCCTGGTGGACCATCCGCGGGTGACGGTGGCGGTCGAGGACGGCCGCCGCTTCCTGCACGGCCAGACGAAGCGTTTCGACGTCATCGTCTCCGACTTGTTCGTGCCTTGGGAGAGCCAGACGGGGTACTTGTACACCGTCGAGCACTACCGCGCGGCTCGCCGCGCCCTGAAGCCCGGAGGGCTGTTCTGCCAATGGCTGGCGCTGTACCAGTTGGGGCCGGACGATTTCGAGACGATCGCCGACAGCTTCGCGTCCGTTTTTCCGCACGTAACGCTTTGGTGGGCCGAACCGCGGCTGAACGTGGCCGTGCTGGGGCTGGTGGGCAGCGACCGGGCGCCGGACTTGGCGCAAGCGTGCGCCGCGCGCGCCGACTTGGCCGCCCGCGCGCAGAGCGTGCGCGGCGATCCGCATCTGGGCAGCGACGGAACGATGCGCGCGCTGTTCATCGGCCGGTGGACGCCGCGCCGTCCGGACCGGCTCAACACCGACGAGCACCCGCGCGTGGAATTCGCCGCTCCGGTGAGCCACGCGGAAGACCGGCAGCTTTACGACGAGTTGTTGCGCGCGTACATCGACGAGGTGCTGTCGAAGCTGCCGAAGCCGGAGGACGCGGGTGAGGAGTAGGCGATGGCGGGATGGGGATGGAAGGGCATCCCGCGCATTCAGTGACGCCGCGTTACCGCCTCCGCCTCAGTCCGCGGCGTCGCCCTGCTGCTTCTTCTGGAGCTGTTCGACGCGCTTGCTGACGTCCTTGAAGGAGACGTCGACTTCGTAGATCTGGATGAAGATCTCGAGCGCGTCCTTGATCTGTTCGGACTTCTCGAGCGTATCGGCCTTCCAGTACATCAGGTTCTTCCACTTCTCGTCTTTCAGTTCGAGGTGGCCGAGCGTCTCTTCGAAGCGCTTGACGGCGAGTTCGAACTGGCCCTTCGCGGCGAAGCCCTGGCCCATCTTGAGGCCGGATTCGACGCGGTATTTGGGGTCTTTGAAGGTGAGCTGGAAGCGCTTGATCGCTTCGTCGTACATGATGTTGTCGCGCTTGCGCCCCGCGAGGTCGAAGTAAATCATCGCGAGTTCGAACTTGATGCGGCCGTCGGTGCTGTACTGTTTTTCGCGTTCGACGAAGGAGCGGCGCTTGAACTCGAGGAGTTCGAGGAGCTTCTTGGCGTAGATGTCCTTGGCGGCCTGATCGCCCGACTTGAACTTCTGGGCGAGTTCGTTGACCTCGTTGGTGGCCTTCCAGATGTCCAGGTCGTCCATGCGGTAGCGCCACGTATGGTTGGTGGGCTCCTTCTCCATGGCCGTCTGGTAGGCCTTTTTGGCCTCGTCGTAATTGGCGCCGCGCTTGTACAGGTCGCCGAGCTTGGCCCAGGTGCGCGGATCGTCGCCGCGCTTCTGGAGTTCGGCGCGGGTGTCTTCGATGGCCAGCCGCAAATCTTCATCGGTGCGGATGTCCTGCTGAGTGCGTTCCTGCTTTTCGAGGTCGCCCTGGCTGCGCATGATGCCCTTGGTGGCGGCCATCTTGTCCGACCCGGCGGCCTTGGTGCCGGCTTCGACCCGGTTGACCATGGTGCGCGCGGAGAGGTCGCGAATCTTGACGCCGGCGTCGCGGTCTTCGGGCGAGAGGCGTTTGACTTCTTCCCAGACTTCCATCGCTTCCTTGACCTGCCCGGTGGTCTCGTAGGCCATGGCGAGGTGGCGGGAGCCTTCGACGAGGCTCTTGACGTTCCCCCCGCCCTTTCCGGCGCGGATCTCTTCGAAGGTGACGATGGCGGCGTTGTGGTAGCCGGCGGCCATGGCGGACTGGCCCAGGGTCATCAGCGCGGCGATGCTGCCGGGGTCGATCTTGAGCGCGTCTTCGCAGGCGGTCATCGCGCCGTCGTACTTTTTGGCGGCGTAGAGGCCCTTGGCTTTGCCGATGGAAGCCATCACCTTGGCCTTGCCCATGAACGAGACGCCGCGTTCCTTGGCGACGCGGTGTTCGACCGCGCGTAATTCGCGGCGCGCCTGCGAGTCGTCGGGGCTGAGTTGCAGAGCCTGATTGTAGAGTTCCACCGCGTAGTCGTAGTTGCGGCGTTCGGCGGCCTCGCGGGCCTTTTCCAGCAGCTTCGAAATGTCCACCAGCGCAATCCCCCGGTCACGAACAAGCGGCGGCTCACCCAGGAGCGCCGCACTACCCCGATTCGGCATGGAATGCCCCCTTTAAGAATAGCGATTCCCGCGTTCGTGCGCTACCCGGAAATTAGCCCTCCACTCGATAGGTAACCGCGGCATCGGAAGTTGCGTCACGATGCGCGTTCCGTAGAGTCTCTACGCGCGCGGGAATCGCTTACGCGCGGCGCGACATTCACTTCCAGCATGCACGGCCGAATCGAGGAGACGTAACCATGCCCGACGAGATTTTGAAGACGTTGATCATCGGCTCCGGACCGGCCGGCCTGACGGCGGCGATCTACACCGCACGCGCGGGCCTGAAACCGATGGTGCTCGCCGGTTCCAGCCCGGGCGGGCAGTTGACGAAGACCTCGCTGGTCGAGAACTACCCCGGCTTCGCGAAGGGGATCGACGGCCCGAAGCTGATGAACGACATGATCGAACAAGCCAAATGGAACGGCGCGGAGATGAAGTGGGAGTCCGCGGCGAAGATCGAGGGCAAGCAAGGCCCGTTCACGGTGACGACGAGCGCGGGAGAAGTCCTGCGCACGCACACGCTGCTGTTCTGCACCGGCGCGTCGCCGCGGCGGCTGGGCGCGAAGGGCGAATTCGATTACCAGCCCAAGCAATCGACCGAGCAGGCCGTGTGGGGCGAAGGCGTGACGTACTGCGCCGTCTGCGACGGAAACTTTTACCGCAAGATGCCGGTGGTCGTCGTCGGCGGCGGCGACAGCGCGATGGAAGAAGCGAATTATCTCTCGAACATCTGCGGCGAGGTGACGGTGGTGCACCGGCGCGAAGGCTTCCGCGCGAGCCAAGTGATGATCGAGCGCGCGCAGAGCAAGAAGAACATCAAGTGGGAACTGAACCAAGGCATCGAGGAGATCCTGGGCAACAACGAGAAAGAAGGGCACAAGCGCCGCGTGACCGGCGTGCGGCTGAAGAGCACGAAAGACGGGAGCCTCAAGGAGTTGAAGGTGGACGGCGTCTTCATCGCGATCGGGCACATCCCGACGACGCAGGTGCTGCAAGGCGTGGTGGACCTGGACGAGCAGGGCTACATCAAGGTCGACGATCGGCAGCGGACGAGCGCGGTGGGGCTCTTCGCGGCGGGCGACTGCCACGACAGCCGCTACCGGCAAGCCGTGACGGCGGCGGGGATGGGCTGCAAAGCGGCGTTGGAAGCGGAGCGATACTTGGCGGAGCACGGTTTGAGCTAAGGCATACGCGGGCCGTTTGTGTACAAAGAGCATGCTCAAAAGCGTATAAAACCTAAAAACCCATGGATATTAACGCTATATTCAACGCATCTGTAATTCCTGCAAGTGCATGCTTGCAAAGCGGTTGCGCATAGGATAAGGTGTCCTTCGTTCCGCAACTTGCGGCGCGTTGAGCCCCCGGCTTCGGCTGGGGGCGTTTTAATGGGGGCCCCATGAACTCCTCACCCAAGCTGGCCCAAAAAGAAGTGAGCATGAACGGCGCTCGCCTGGTGTTGGAGCTGCTCCGCCGCTACGGCGTGAAGTACATCTTCGGCTATCCCGGCGGCGCGACGATTCCGCTGTACGACGAACTCTACGATTTCCCCGATTTGCAGCACATCCTGGTGCGGCACGAGCAGGGCGCCGCGCACATGGCCGACGGGTATTACCGGGCCAGCGGGAAGGTTTCGGTCTGCATGGCGACGTCGGGGCCGGGCGCGACGAATCTGGTCACGGGGCTGGCGACGGCGTTCACCGATTCGATTCCGATGGTGGCGATCACCGGGCAGGTGAAGACGCATTTGATCGGGAACGATGCGTTCCAGGAAGCCGACGTGACGGGCATCACGCGCCCGGTGACGAAGCACAACTATCTGGTCAAGTCGATCAAGGACTTGCCGCGGGTGATGAAGGAGGCGTTTTTCATCGCCACGACCGGCCGCCCGGGCCCGGTGCTGATCGACGTGCCGAAGGACATCCAGGAAGCGACGTACACCGGCCCGCTGGACGTGCCGATGGATCTGCCGGGCTACCATCCGCCGGGCGCGGAAGCTTCGCCGACTCAAAAAGAGCAGGTTGAAGCGGCGGCGGCGGCGATCAACAAAGCGGAGCGGCCGGTCTTTTACGTGGGCGGCGGCTGCGTGATCAGCGGGGCGTACAAGGAATTGCGCGCCTGCGCCGAGCGCGCGAACGTGCCGGTCGTCACGACGTTGATGGCGCTGGGCGCGTTTCCGGGCAACCATGCGCAGTCGATGGGCATGCTGGGAATGCACGGGACGAGCTACGCGAATTTCGCGGTGAACAACTGCGACCTGCTGGTCTCGATCGGCGCGCGCTTCGACGACCGCATCACGGGGCGGCTGGACAAGTTTTCGGTGGAATCCAAGAAGGTCCACTTCGACATCGATCCGACCTGCATCGGGAAGAACGTGAAGACGCAGTACCCGGTGATGGGCGACGTACGGACGAGCCTGAAGCTGTTGTACAAACATCTGGAGCGTTCGGAGCGCAAGCCGTGGTTCGACGAGTTGCGCAAGCAGAAGCGCGAACATCCGCTGGTCTATCCGGGCGAGGGCTTGCAGGCGCAGTTCGTGATCGACCGGCTGTGCGACCTGACCAAGGGGCGCGCGATCATCACCACCGACGTGGGCCAGCATCAGATGTGGGCGGCGCAGTTCTACACGTTCGTCGAGCCGCGGCATTTCCTGACCAGCGGCGGGCTGGGGACGATGGGCTACGGCCTGCCGGCGGCGATCGGGGCTCAGATGGCCTGCCCCGACGAGGAAGTCTGGTGCGTGAGCGGCGACGGCAGCTTCATCATGAACATCCAGGAACTGGTGACGGGCAAGCGCCTGCGCACGCCGGTCAAGGTGGCGATCCTTAACAATTTCCATTTGGGCATGGTGCGGCAGTGGCAGGAGATGTTCTACGAAGAGAAGTACAGCGAGGTGGATCTGTCGGACAACCCGGACTTCGCGAAGGTGGCGGAGGCCTTCGGGTGCGCGGGGTTGACGTGCAAGGACCGCGGCGACGTGGACGACATCCTTAAGGAAGCGCGCAAGATCACGGATCGTCCGACGGTGATCGACTTCCACTGCGTGCCGAGCCAGAACGTGTACCCGATGATTCCGGCGGGGGCGTCGCTGGACCAGATCGTGCATTACCCGAAGGAGCCGGAACTGATTTAGGACGATCTCGGAGACTGGTTTTTTTCGAATCACGCCATACGTTTCATGGCTTACGTCTTCCCAACCACCGCGCTCGTTCGCTCACCGTTTCGGTGGCGCAAGCGCCAGCAAAGCCAGGAGAGCCCGATCCCATGCGTACGTTTACTGTCGGCGGCGTCAAGGAAACCGTGTACGAGCGGAAGGATTTTCCGCCGGCCAAACTGAAGCAGATCCTGGGGCGCGAGACGGTGGCCGTGATCGGCTACGGCGTGCAGGGCCGCGGGCAGTCGCTGAACATGCGCGACAACGGCGTGAACGTGATCGTCGCCGTGCGCAAGGGCCCCAGCTACGACTTGGCTCGCAAGGACGGCTGGAAGCCCGGCAAGACGCTCTTCGATAACATCGGCGAAGCCGTGCGGCACGCGACGGTGATCCAGTATTTGCTCTCGGATGCCGGGCAGAAGGCGCAGTGGGCCGAAGTGCGCGACAACCTGCAGCCTGGCGCGGCGCTGTACTTCAGCCACGGGTTTTCGATCGTGTACCGCGAGCAGACGGGCGTGATTCCGCCGAAGAACGTGGACGTGATCCTGGTGGCTCCGAAGGGCAGCGGGACGACGGTGCGCCGGCTGTTCCTGGAAGGGCGCGGGATCAACAGTTCGTTCGCGGTGCACCAGGACTTCACCGGCCGGGCGCGGGAGCGCGCGATGGCGCTGGGGATCGCCGTCGGGAGCGGCTACCTGTTCGAGACGACTTTCGAGAACGAAGTGTACAGCGATTTGACGGGCGAGCGCGGAGTGCTGATGGGCGCGATTTACGGCCTGATGCGCGCGCAGTACCAGTTGCTGCGCCAGAAGGGCCATAGCCCCAGCGAAGCGTTCAACGAAACGGTGGAAGAGGCGACGCAGTCGCTGTATCCGCTGATCGGCGAGAACGGGATGGACTGGATGTACGCGAACTGCTCCACGACCGCGCAGCGCGGCGCTCTGGACTGGTACAAGAAGTTCGAAGCGGCGTCGAAGCCGGTCTTCGAGGAGCTGTACGACCGCGTGCACACCGGCAAGGAGACCGCGGTGGTGCTGGATGTGAACAGCCGCCCGGACTACCGGCAGGGCCTGGAGAAGGAACTGGCGGCGGTGCGCCAGGACGAGATCTGGCAGATCGGCGCGATCGTGCGCGAACTGCGTCCCGAACGGCAGGGCTCGGCGCGCAAGGGCGCGGCGAAGGCCAAACCCAAGGCCGCCGGCAAGCGTGCGACCAAGGCCAAAGCGAAGCCCAAGGCCAAGCCGGCCACGCGGAAGGCCAAGAAGAAGGGCGGGCGGCGCTGATCCGGCGTCCCCCCCTCCCAGGAGCGATTGCATGGCACGCACACCCTCTTCCGAAGGCGCCGCGGTTCCGCCGTCGGAAATTCCCGCGTACATGACGGCGCCGGAGTCTGGCGCCGACGAGGTGCCGCGCACGCGCATGGATGTGCTCTCGCGCCAGCGGCCCACGCGGCATGTGATCAGCCTGGTGGTGAAGAACGTCTCGGGACTCCTGGCGCAGGTGGCGAATCTCTTCGCGGCGCGCGGTTCGAACATCGAATCGCTGACCGTTGCGGAGACGGAGAACGAGCGCTTCAGCCGCATGACCATCGTGGTGCGCGGCGAAGAGGTCGTGATCGACGCGCTCAAGAAGGCGCTCTCCAAGTTCGTGAACGTGATCAAGGTGCTCGATTTTTCGGGCATGGACCACGTGGAGCGCGACTTGGCGCTGATCAAGGTGGCGACGCCGGCCGGTTCGCGGCAGGAGATTTTTCAGCTCGTGGAAGTCTTCGAAGGCCAGGTGGTGGATATCGGGCTGAAGGACTGCATGATCGAGATCATCGGCCCCGAAAAGAAGATCGACGCGTTCCTGCGGGTGATGTCGGCATTCGGCATCAAGGAGATGGCGCGCACGGGCCGCGTGGCGCTGGCGCGCGGCAGCGACATGGCCGGGCAGGTGGACCAGTACCGCATCTGAGGGCCCGCGCGTCTTGCGGAAATCCGACCGCCGGGCACAATGTCGCGCATGAGCGCAGCGCCCGGCACTTCCTACAACGGCCCGCATCCGGAGTGGCTCGCGCCGCCCGGCCTGCCGGCGGCGCCGGACGTCCCCTACCCCGACGAGCATTACGATTGGGCGGCGCTGAACAGCATGCCGCGGATCGACGCGCGCGCCTGGATCGCACCGGGCGCGACGGTGCTGGGGCGCGTGGAGTTAAAGGCGCTCTCGAGCGTCTGGTACGGCTGCATCCTGCGCGGCGACGACGAGTACATCGAGGTCGGCGAGGAGACGAACGTGCAGGACGGCTCGATCCTGCACGTGGACCGCGGTTATCCGTGCGTGCTGGGCAAGCGCGTAACGCTGGGGCACAAGGCGATCGTGCACGGCAGCACGGTCGGCGACGGCGCGCTGATCGCGATCGGCGCGACGGTGCTGAGCCGGTGTACGATCGGCTCGGGTGCGTTGATCGCGGCGGGCGCGCTGGTGCTTGAAGGGACGGACGTGCCGCCGCATACGCTCTGGGCGGGGATTCCCGCCAAGCAGGTCAAAGAGCTGGAGCCGCGGCAACGCGAGCGATTGGCGCGAACCTACCGGCACTACGTCAACAACGGGCAGGCGTGCCTGCGCCGCTACGGCCGCGCGCATATCGACGCGCTCACGAAGCCCTGAATCGATGAACGAGACCGGCGCGCCCCTTCCGGAAGCCGCCGTGCCGCCCGTCCGACCGCTGCTGCGCTGGGCGGCGTGGATCGTCATCGTGGCGGTGTATGTCGGCCTGCGCGCGCCGCTGCTCGAAATACCGCTCGACCGCGACGAAGGCGTCTTTTCGTACATCGCGCTGGGGGTGTTGCGCGGCGAGGTTCCGTACCGGGAAGCGAAGGATTACAAGCCGCCGGGCGTGTTCTACATGCTGGCGCTGGGGCTGGCGTTCGTACCGCCCACGGCCGCCGGCATCCATTTTTGGCTGCATCTGTGGAATTTCGGATCGCTCTTGCTGCTGGCGAGTTCGGCGAAGGCGCTGTACGGCGAGCGCGCGGG
The DNA here is from genome assembly GCA_015075375.1 of Planctomycetota bacterium. GTDB lineage: Bacteria > Planctomycetota > SZUA-567 > H5-PLA8 > H5-PLA8 > H5-PLA8. Next base: position 1,042,409 of record JABTUM010000002.1, read on the forward strand.
GCTGTGGACGGGCTTCGTGTACGCCTTCCTGAGCGCGAGCGTCGCGGTGCAAGGGTATACGGCCTCGACCGAGATGTTTCTGTTGCTGCCGCTGGCGGCGAGTTTGCGGCTGACGATCGCGGGCGCGACGCGCACCGGACGGTCGTCTCTGGTGTGTTTGGCGGCGGGCGGCGCGTGCGCGGCGCTGGCGTGCTGGACGAAGCAGCCGGCGCTGTTCTCGCTGCTGGCGGTGCCGATCTGGCTCCTTTTCAACGGCGCGCGGCCCGGCATTCGCGCGGCGTTCCTGCGGCTGGGCTGGTGGCTTGCGGGCGGCGTGGTGCTTTCGATCCTGATCGTGGCCTATTTCACCTATCACCTGGGGCTGCGCGAATTTCTGTACTGGGCGTTTCCGGTGAAGCTGTACGGGACGCGGTGGTCGTACTGGTGGGACACGCTGTGGTGGACGCTGAAAGAAGCGATATGGGATCACCTTCCTGTCTTGGTCCTGGGCGCCTTTGGCTTCCTGGTGCGCGCTTTCTTGCGCGGAAAAGACCTCTGGTTTCCTATCGCGCTTTTCCTGCTGGGCATTCCTGCGGTGTTCACGGGTCCGATCTTTTACCGTCACTATTTTGCGGTTCTGACCGCAAGCATAGCATTATTCGGAGGAGTGGGACTCGGCACGGTTCAGGAATGGCACTGGATTCTGCGCGATCGCACGCGCGCGATCGAATTCACACTGGTGGCCGGCGCGATCTGCTTGAGCGGAGCGCTCTACGCGCCACGTCCATACGCCAACGTCGCCGGATGGACCACCAAGGCGCACGAAAAGGCCGCCGAAGCATTGAGAGAAGCCGCTCATCCTGGCGATGGGGCTCTGCTGATGATCGGCCGTTCGCAAATCGCCGTGATGGCCGACTTACGCCTGCCCAGCATGTTTCCGATGTACGAATCTCTCAATTCGGACCCGGAGCGGACCCAGGAGTTCCAACTGGCCGCCATCGCCCGCTTGCGCGATAACCCGCCACGATTCCTGATTCATAGTCCAGGCGGGGATGAGCACACCTGCCCATTTCCTCCCAAATTTTTCCAGCATTATGTGGAGAACTTGCGCGATCACCAATACGAACCGTGGCGCTACATCGTCGTCGATCCGCACCAGGATCCCAGCCTTCCCAACCGCATGAAGAAATACTTGAGTCTTACACCGGAGACGTTCCAGTCGTACCAGCCGCCGCTCACGCCGGTGTACGTGATCCGGATTCCCAAAGCCCGGATGCCCGCGGAGGGCGGGCCATGATGCCCCAGCGCAGCGCGTGGCTGGCCTGGGCCGGCATCGCGGTGCTGTACGCGGTGTTGCGCGTGCCGCTGCTGGACGTGCCGCTGGACCGCGACGAAGGCGCCTTCGGCGTCGTCGCGCAGGGGATGTGGCGCGGCGAGATGCCGTACCGCGACCTGGCCGACCACAAGCCGCCGGGCATTTTCCTGATCTACGCGCTGGCGGTCGCCGTCTTCCCTCCGACGGCAATGGGGCTGCATCTCTTTCTGGCGCTCTGGAACTTCGGAACGCTGCTGCCGGTCGCGGCGCTGGCGCGGCGCTGGAGTGGTTCGGAAGCCGCGGGCTGGTGGGCGGGAGCGGCGTTCGCGTATTTAAGCGCTACGCCGGCGGTGCAGGGCTTCACGTGCAGCAGCGAAATGCTGATGTTGCTCCCGATCTGCGGTTCGCTGTGGTGCGCCGACGCCGCAGTGGAGCAAGCCGGAGGCGGAAGGATCTGGCGGCTGCTGGCCAGCGGCGCGCTGGGTGCGGCGGCGTGCTGGATCAAGCAACCGGCGGCCTTCAGCGTGGCTCCGGCGCTGGGACTTCTGATGTGCTGCGGCGGCGCGGAGCGCAAAGACGGCTTGCGGGCTTGCGGATGGTGGCTGGCCGGCGGCGTTGTCTTTTCGGCGCTGCTGCTGGCTCCTTTTGTGGCGGCCGGTGTGGTCGCGGACCTGTGGTACTGGTCGTTCGCGCATAACTTGAATTACGGGGGCCTCGCCTCGAGCGGACTGGGCCGGAAGATCTGGGAGCGCTTCGTTCAGCTGGCGCCGGGGCTGGGGCCTGCGCTTCTGATTGGCGTGCCGGGCTGCATCTGGCGGGCGCGCCAAGGCGGCCGGCCGCGAGCCTGGATGGGGCCGGCGTGCGTGGCCGGTTCGATTCTGGGAGCGTTCATCAGTCCTCATCTGTACCAGCACTATTTCGCCCAGTTGCTGCCCGCATTCGCGGTGGCCGCCGGGATCGGATGCGCGGCGCTGCCGGCGATTTACGCCGCCTGGCCGCGCACGGTCCAGATTGTTGCGGCGATTCTGCTGGTGCTTCCGGGCGCGCTGGCGCATCCGAGTTACTGGTTCGCCAATCCGGCGGCGATCTCGGTGCGGCGGCTGGGGCCGCACGGGTTCGAGGCCGGGCCGATGGTGGCGCGGTACCTGAAAGACCGCACGCGGCCTGAGGACGCGATCTTCATTTACGGCTCCGAGCCGCAGGTCGCGTTTCAAGCCGAGCGCCCGCTGGCCAATCCGTTCGTGATGCTGTATCCGCTGACCTTCCCGTTCCCGCGGCAGCGCGAGTTCCAGGAGCGCGCGTGGCGGGAACTGGAGCGCCGCACGCCCGCGTACATCCTGGTGCAGATCAATAATTCACGCTCGACGCTGGTGACGCCCGCCACCGATCCGTGGTTCGGGACGCAATTGAACGGGCTGGTCCAATCGAGTTACGAATTGGAGTCGGTGCTGCTGATGCATCCGCAGCGCGGATACAAGTTCGTGACGGGGCTCTCGGCGGACGAGCTGAACCAAGTGCGCGACTTCACGCATTTCCTGATGTTTCGAAGGAAGAATCTGCCCGCGACGACCTCGGGCGCGCCGTAAAGCCCGATCAGCGCGCGACCAGCGCAAAGACGATCACGGCCGCTGCGAGCGCGAAAAGCAGCGCGGCCACGGCCGCGAGGATCATCAGGCGCTGGCTCTCTTTTTGGGCTTGCGGATCGTGGAGCAGCTTGGCGTCGGGATCGTCGGCGGTGAGCACCGTGCGCTTGGTGCCGCGCTTGGCGGGAATAAGCCCCGGGTTGCTCTGCGTGATGCTGACGATCTGATTGTTGACGCGGTATTCGAACTCGGAGCTGGGTTCAACCTTGGTCAAGACGCTGCGCAGCACCTGGATGGACTGGGTGGCGGTCTGGACGCGTTCGCGCAGATCGGGCTCCTGCGCCAGCCGCGCTTCGAAACGCGAAAGCTGCTCGCCTTCGAGCCGGCCGTCCACGTAGTCTTCGATCAGCAGATCGAGATCGTTCGTTCCGCTTGCTGCACTCATGCCCAATCCTTAAAGCCACCCGCCGAACGTATGACGTGATCTAGACAACTTTAATGCACCGGCCCGGCCCAATTCCTGCAACTCAAGCCTACTTATCAGGTTCCATGAATTTCTGGAGCCTTTCCCTGAGTACTCGATGCGCCCGGCTTAAGCGGCTGGTGACCGTGCCCAAGCTGACCCCCAGCGTCTCGGCGATTTCTTCGCAACTCAGGCCCTGCACGTGCCGCAGCAGCAGCGTAGCGCGGTATTCCTCGCCCAGCTTATCGATGGCTTCCAGCGTGAGGTCGCGGATCTCGCCCTGCGCCACGCTGTCGATGACCGAGCGGTCTTTCTTGTTGACCAGCACGATCTCGCCCTGCGAATCCTTCTCGCTGTGCACTTCGAGCGAGACGGTGCGGGACTTGTTGCGCAGGTGGTCGATGCAGACGTTATGCGCGATCGAGAGGATCCAGGCGCTGAACGCAGAGGGTTTCTTCAGGTTGTGGAGAGCCACAAAGGCGCGGACAAAGGTCTCTTGCGCCAGGTCTTCGGAGAGTTCGCGCTGGTTGACGCGGCTGAAGCAGTAGGTGGTGACGAGGCTTTTGTATTTTCGAACAAGCTGCTCGTAAGCCTTCTGGTCTCCGTCGAGGACGTGAGCGACCCAGGCGGCGTCGGTGACGAGCTTCTCGTTTCGGGTAATCTCGCCTGTGCTCACGCCAATCCTCAGGTCAATCCGGCTGGAGTATCCGCCCACAAGGTCCAAGCGTCAAGACGGCCGGGCGGGGTTCGCTCCGCCGTAGCCGATGCCGGCCGGGGAGTTATAATGATTTTCGGCTCCAGAGGAATCCTTCATGCGCATCAAAACCCGCTGCCCGGCCTGCGGGAAAAAGTTGGGCGGACCGGTCGATATACGCGGGAAAGAAGTTAAGTGCTCGAAATGCAACCACGGCTTCGTGATCCCGTCGGATCTGGAGCCGATTCCCGATAACGCGCCAGGGTATTCCCCGACGATGGGCGCCAAGCCTTCGCCGGCGCCTCCCGCGGCGGCGGCCGAACCGGAAGACGAACTTCAACTCATCTCGGATGCGCCGCCGGACAGCGGCCCGGTCGCACCGGGCGGGATGCAACCGCCGCCCGGCGTGCCCATCGGCGGCCCGTCGTTCGGCCCGCGCGCACGAAGCAGCCCGCGCGGCGGCGGCGGATGGATGCTGCTCGTCGTGGCCGGAGCGCTGGGGGCCGGAGGGTATTTCGGCTGGGAATGGTGGCAGACGCAGCAACCGGTGTCCGGCACCTCCAAGAACGAATCGAAGGAAAGCAAATCCGACGATCCCGAGGCCGCGCCGGGCAAGTCCGGCGCCAAAACGCGCAGCGCGGTGGTGGTCGAGAACGGACGCTATCCGATGCTGATCGTCTTCGGGCCGAAACGCCTGGGCGAGGTGCCGCGCGGCCAGACCGAGACTTTTGAACTGGAATGGCCTGCCCAAAGCGCGCCGCCCAATATTTCGTTCGAGGTCAAGGGCCTGCCGCGTGGATTCACGCTGACGAAAGTCGAGAGCGCCCAGTTCGACAAAGGATTGCCGTTCAAAGGCGACACGAACGAGGGCTTGCGCATCGCCTTTCCCGGCCCGCCGTCCGAAATGCTGCCCGCCGCCGACGAAGTGCTTCAAAGCGTCACGCTGCAAGGGGTGGAAGTGGATCGGCGCACGAATAACGGCGCGGTGGAATCGTTCCTCTATAAGGGCCGCACGCTGCGCGCGCCGGTGAAGGGCCAGAAACTGCAACTGGCCATGCAGCAGGCGGGCGAGCGCAAAGAGCTGCGCTGGATCGTGCAGGATTGCGTGATCGAGCAGGACGGCCAGACGCTCTACAAGCCGCCGGAAGTTCCGTGGACGGCCGCCGGCGTGAAGCTCGCGGCGAAGGACGGAAAGCTCGCCCCGGCCGAGTGACCTCCTAATCGAAGTGCTCGCGGAGGCGTCTAACTCGCATGAGATCGCGCCTCTCCCCCGCTCTGCTCGCCTGCGCGCTGGCGCTGGGCTTTCGCGTTGCGGGCGGTGAAGCGCCGCCGAAGCAACTCACGCTGCCCGTTCGAATCGTCGAGACACACCCCTGGGACGCCGACGGACAGAGTTACCCGATCGTCGTCGACGATCCCGTGCACGGGCGGCTGACGGTCACGATGCGCCTGGCCGCGGTGGACGATAAGACCTACACGCTGCAGGGCGAAGGGACCGACTACCGGGTCACCTGGCCGCTCCCCGCCGAAGACCGCGCCTCGGGATTGCTCGCCTTCAAGCGCCGCGAACTGGGCGAACCGCTCGACGCGGCGAAGCGCGAGCGGCTGCTCGCGTTCTGTCTCGCGGCGCGATACTTCCGCTATGCCTTGGCGGAGCTGAACGAACTGCCGGCCGCGTCCCGCGCCGCGTGGCACACGCGGCTGGCCGAAGCGCGCGCGGGGCTCCTGCTGCGCCACGCCAAGCTGCTCACCGAACGCGGACTCTACGAGGACGCGGGGCGCGCATCGGCCGAAGCGCTGGCGGTGCTGGCCGAACCGCCGCCCGAAGCGCCCGCGACGGAGGCGCTTCCGGCCGAGCGCAAGGCGCTGGAAGACGCGCTGCGCACCTTCCAGGTGGATCTGACGGCTACGCGGCAGGCCAGCGCGAAATGGTCGGCAGCCGTGGCGCGCCTGAAGACGGCGCTGGAAGGCGCGCAAGGCGAAGACGCGGCGCTAATCGCGCGGCTGAGCCTGGACCTTGACGGCCCGCTGGATACCGCACGGCGCGAAGCGATCTTGAACGAACATCGCCTGAGCAGCGAACACGCGATGCCCTACTCGCAGGCGCTCGACGCGCTGAAGAGCTTCAGTTTCGCGGTCCGGTACGGAGAGGCGCTGGACCGTAAGTCCGTGCCCGACCTGGATCTGTTCTTCACGGCGGAGGAGGCGCTGAACGCGTACTTTCGCGCCGCGCCGGATGCGGTGGACCTGCCGCAGCGCCTGGAAGCGGCCTTGGCCGCGCGCGGCCTGACCGACGAGGTTTTCGAAGCGCTGGTGCGGCTGGGGGCGCGCGCGCCGCTGCCGCCGCGCCCCGAACCCGGCGCTTCACCGCAAGGCCCGTTCGAACTGAAAGCTCCGACGGGCGACCTGGAAGTCGCCTGCCGCTATTCGGTTTACCTGCCGCTGGATTATCATCCGTCGCGCCGCCGGCCGCTCTTGATTGCGCTGCACGGCATGAACGGTACGGCGCTGGATGCATTGAAACTATGGGCGCCGCAGGCCACCGAGCGCGGCTGGATGGTGGCCGCGCCGGAATTGATCATCGGACGCGGCAAGGGGTACTTGTCTTCGCCCGAGGAGCGGCGCATGGCGCGGCGCACGCTGGAGGACTGCGCGCGGCATTTCGCCGTCGATCCGTCGCGCGTGTACCTGGCCGGACACAGCATGGGCGGCCATATGGCGTGGGACGTGGCGCTCACGTGGCCCGACCTCTTCGCCGCGGCGGCTCCGTACATCGGCTGCGCCAACGGCGTCTCGGCCAACTACCTGCCGAATCTCGCGCACCTTCCGATGCTCTGCATCGACGGCGAGCACGACGGCGAATCGACGAAGGTGAACCGCGCGGCGGCCGAAGAAGCCAGGCGTTTGAAGCTGCCGCTGACCTACAAGGAGTTCCCCGGCCGCGGGCACGAGACCTTCGCCGAAGAACTGCCGGGCGTGCTGGACTGGCTGAACGATGTGCGGCGCCCGCGCGCGCCGAGGCAGGTTGATTTCGTGAGCGCCGACGTGGAGACGAGCCAGGTTCACTGGCTGCGCATGATCGAAGCGCAGGCGCCGGCGCGCGCCGGGACGAACGAACCGCGCGAGAACGTGCTGACGGCGCTGCGCGCCGGGGGCGTGGCGCGGCTGACGGCGACTATTTCAGGCGCGAACACGGTGAAGCTCACGGCCTATCGCGTCAAAGCCGCGCGCCTGTTCGTAGCCCGGGAACTCTTCGATCCGCGCCAGCCTTTGAAAGTGACCGTCAACGGGGGCATCTCGCGGACCTATCCGTTGGAGTTTTCGCGCAAAACGATGCTGGAGACAGCGCACGCGAGCGGCGACCGGGAGCGGTTGTACGGGTGCTGGGTCGATGTACCGGTGGGCCGGTAGGCGAATGGCGATTCACCGCGGAGGCGCGGAGAAAGGCAAACCCTGGGGGAAAGGCTTTACGCCGAAAACCTCGGGTGGCCCGGCCGAAGGCTATTCTTTCACGTTTCGAAGAATGATGTTGTCGAAGGCGCAGGAGGCTTCGCGGATGCGGAAGCCGAGGCTGCCGCGGAGTTCGCTGGCGCCGGCGGCGGTGAGCGCGGGGCCGGGTTCCCCGTTGATCGTGACGGATACTTTATTGTCGCCCAGGATCGCAAGTTCGACGCGCGTGTCGCCGGTCTTCCAATTCCCGCGCTCGGATTTCATCTCGTCCACGTTCGCCTGCACGGTCACGCCTTCGGCGTTAAAGATCAGCGAGACGTTGCGCTGTTCGCTGCCGAATTCGAACGCCACGAACCAGCCTTCGTTGGTCACGGCCGGGCGGGAGAATTCGAAGCTGATGCGCGCGCCGCGGCCGGCGAAGGGCCCGCCTATGGCGTCGGCCTTCAGGAACGTGTCGCCGCCTTCGGGGCTTTCCAGCACGTACTGGTCGTTCTTCGTGGACCACGCGCCGTAGGGGCTTTCCCAGTCGAGCTGGTGCTGCCACTTGGCGAAGTCGTAGACGTGCAGGTTGCTGACGCCCGATAAGCGCGCGGCCAGCTTGGCGGCTTCTTCGGCCTGGTCGCCGGCCTTCAGCGCGCGCTCGGCCTCCTGCCGCGCGAAGTCTTCCTGACCCAGCACGACGAACAGGTTGGCTTTGCCCAAGTGGTCCTTCTCGAGGCCCAGGCCTTCGACCAATTGGTAGACCTCGTCGGGTTCCAGCTTGGTGAACGAATGCGGGAACGAACTGCCGCCCAATTCGGCCTGCAACGCCAGCCCGTCGATTTTGCCCACGCGCGCGTTCACCTTCTTGCCGTCGAGCCCCGTCACTTTCATGGACGGCGGCTGTCCGGCGGCGGTACGTTCGGCGCGCAGTTGTTCGAGCTTCTTCAGGAACTGGTTGGCGACCACCATCTGGTACTGGCGCGCCGAGACCTGATCGGCCCACTTGGTGCCGCCGAGTTCGGTGAGGCCTGCGCTGAGCACCTTGATCGCTTCGTCCAGGCGGCCCTTGTCGAGCGCCTGGTCGCTGGCGAGCTTGAGCGCGTTGAAACGCGGCTCGCCTTCGGTGTCGATGCGGTTGAGGAGTTCCTTCGCTTCGCGCGCGCCGCGCCCGCTGGGATCGGCGGCCAGGAGCTTGGTGCATTTGTAGGCGGCGGCGCGGTAATTTTTGGCCTGTGCGGCGGCCTCGGCGTCGGTCAAAAGCTGCCCGATGGTTTCTTCGATCGTCTTCTCGGTGTCGCGCAATTCCTTGCGCGCGCGGTCGGCGGCTTCGCCGCCCATGCGGTTGGCCAGGAAGCGCGTGAGCGCCTGGCGCGCGCCGGCGAAGTTCCCCGTCACCAGCGCGCGGTCGCGCGCTTCGAGGGCTTTCTGGAGTTCCTTCAACGCATCGGCGTCGATTTCCGGCGCGACCGGAACGGGCTCTTCGGTCTTCGCGGCATCCACGGTCTTGGCCGCCTGGGGTCCGGGTACGGGCGTGGGGACCGCCGGGCCGGGCGCCGGCGTGGGCGAAGGCGTGGGCGAAGGTTCCTGCGTCTCGTTGGGCAGGATGCGCGCGGACGGGCGCCGGCCCTTGGGCCGCGCCTCGGCGTCGCCGGGCATCAGCTTGAAGGCAAACCAGACCGCGAAGATCAGGACCGTCCCCAGCACCGCCGTGCGCACGTGCTGGTGCCATTCCGGCGGCCGTTGCCCGCGGACGGTGGCGCGGCCGGCGGTCTCTTCGCGGCCGCCGTCCTCTTCGGCGTAATCGTCGTCTTCCTCTTCCGCGCGCTCGGTGCGCACGACCGCGGGCGCGGCTTTGAGCGCGGGCTTGGGCTTGTGGAACTGGGCGCGCTTGCGCACCACCGCTCCGCCCTTTTTGCCCGAGGCCTTCGCCTCACCGCTCTGAACCTGCGCCTTGATTTCGCGGAGCTTCTCGAGAACTTCTTTCGGTCCGCTGGGGCGATCCTCCATGGAGATCGACATCATCTCCAGGATCAGTTCGGCCAGCGCGTCGGGGATCGTGACGTCGATCTGGCGCGGATCGGGGCGTTCGTGAATCACGTGCTTGGTCAGGATCACCAGCGTATTGGGGCCTTCGAAGGGCACGCGGCCGGTGAGCATGTGAAAGAGCGTGCAGCCGAAGGCGTAGAGATCGGTACGCGGATCGATCTTGCCTTGCTGGGACTGTTCGGGCGCCATGTAGTGCGGGGTGCCCATCACGCCCTTCTGCTTCTTCGCGCCGTGCTTTTCGCGGCCGGTGATGGTGGCCAATCCCAGGTCCATCAGCTTCACGTTGCCGCGCTTGTCCAGCATGATGTTGTGCGGCTTGATGTCCTGGTGGACGACGCGGTGGTTGGCGGCGTGGACGAGCGCTTCGCAGACGCCGATGCCGATCTCCAGCGCCTGCTCGACTTCGATCTTGCCGTCGCGCTTGAGCTTTGCGTTCACGCTCTCGCCGTCGATGTACTCCATCGAGAAGTACAGCACGCCGCCGCCTTCGCCAAAATCGTGAACCTGGACCAGCGCCGGATGGGTCAACTGCCCCGCGACGCGCGCTTCGCGCAGGAAGCCGCGGGCGAATTCGCGGTTCTCGCTCAGTTCGGTCTTCAAGACCTTCAAGGCCACCATGCGGTCCATGCTGACCTGATTGGCCTTGTAGACGGTGCCCATGCCGCCGGCGCCGAGGCGCGCGACGATCTGGTAGCCACCGATGGTCTTGCCCAGCAACGGATCGGGTTCGCGCCGCGAGGAGGGCTTGACTTCGCCTTCCTCGGGTTCCCCGGGAACTTCGGCCGTGCGCTTGGACTTCGAACTCTTGGATTTGACCGGACTGGCCTGGCGGTCGGAATCTTTGGAAGACGTCGAGGCGCCGTCTTTCGCCTTGCCTTCGAAGACGAAGCGGGTCGCGCCGATGTGGATCGTGTCGCCGTGCGTGAGCGTGACGCGGGTGATCTTGTGCCCGTTGACCTTGGTGCCGTTCGAGCTTTCGAGGTCTTCGAGGAAGTAGGAGCCGTCCTTTTGGAAAACGCGGGCGTGGTTACGCGACGCCTTGGGCTCGTCGATGCGGACGTGGTTGCCCTTCTGCCGGCCGATGGTCAGCGCGCCGTTGACGGCGAACTCCTCGGGCTTCCCGTCACGGTAAAGAATCAGTTTCGCCATCGCCGTCCGCTCATGAACCCAACGCCGCCGTAACGCTTCCCTTCGACCTGATTAGCCTTGGCTGCCGTACCAGAGGAAGTACGCGCCAACCTTCACGCCCTGCCCGCCGTCCCCGGGCAACTGGCGCGCAACCCGAGCCAGCGCGTCCAGCGTTTCGCTGGGCAGATCGATGCGCAGGCGCAGGAGCCCCTGGTCGGGCAAGCGCTGCGCGCTGCGGAAGAGAATCCCGCCTTCGGAAAGTTCCAGCGCCTGGGTCTCGAAGGTCTCCGACTGCTTGGCTTTCTCGCCGGATTCGCCCAGTACCGTCACTTCCAGCGGGACTTCGTAGTCGTAGCGCGGGTAGCGGCGCTTATCGATGCGGTAAAGCTGGTCCTCGAGGAGCTTGGCGACGACTTCTTTGTCGTAGGCTTTGCCCGCTTCGGCCTGGAGATGCTTGGCGGCTTCCTCGTCGCTCAGGCGTTTGCCGTTGCACACCGCCGCGCGCCCGCCGGTCAGGAGATCCCAGGCATTGGCGACGGCCAAGATGCGCGCCGAGAGCGAAAGGTCCGCTTTTTTCAGCTTCTTGGGAAAGCCCGTTCCGTCGGTGCGTTCGTGATGCTGCAGGACCAGTTCGGGAATGCGCTTGAGGTACTTCGGCAGGCGCAGATCGCGCAGCACGGCTTCGGTCAGGACCACGTGGAGCTGTTCGCCTTCGACGGCGTAGGCCTTGGCGGCGTGCCCCGGGCCGCCGGTCCATTCGAAGGCCTCCGGCGAGAGCGCCAATCGCCCGATGTCGTGCAGCAGCGCGGCGAATTCCAGTTCGAGCAGCTCGTCGGTGGAGAGTTCGAAGGCCTTGCCCAGCGCCACGGCCACCTGCCGCGTGCGGTCGCTGTGGCCGACGGTGCTGACGTGCTTGTCGTCCACCGCCGAGGCCAGCGCCTGGGCCAGATCCCGGGCCAGGCCCCAGCCGTCCTCGCTGCGCTTCAAGCGCGCGTAGGCCAGTGCCGCGTGATCGGCCATCTGCTGCATGAGGAACGCGTCGTTCTCTTCGAAGCGCCCCTTCTTCTTATTCCATACCTGCAGGACGCCGACGGGCCCTTCTTCGGTCATCATCGCCACCGACGCGAGATTGCGGACCTCGACGCCGGGCAGTCCGTCGATGGCCTTCAGGTAGAGCGCATCGGACGCCGGATCGTTGCAGAGGTAGTAGCCTTCCTCGCCGGCGACGGTCCCGGCAATGCCGCGGCCCACGGGCACGGAAACCTGCTCCCGGCCGGCCTTGCGGGTGCCGAGCAGTCGCATCAGTTTGCCTTCGCCTTCGACGCGGAAACAGAGGGCATGCTCGCAGCGCATCAGCTTTTTGGCCCGGCGTTCCAGCGCCCCGATCAGGTCTTCCAGGGAGTTGGCTTGATGCAGGCGGCGGATGCAGCGGTCCAATCGCTCCAACGTCGAGGATTGGTCGTCCGAGGCCGTAGTCTCGAGCGTGGACGGCAAATCGTCGAGTTCCTCGTCGGCCATATAGGGCACCCGCCTCGTTCTAATGTTTGGACCTGAAATAGGTTAGGTGGTATGTTACTCAGGTCAAGCGCAAGGTGCGCGGCAATCCGTGAGCGACCCACCAACGGGGGTTGGACGGCCCATCCACGCTCCTTACGGCACACCGTGCATGATTTTTGGTACGCCAACAAGCAAGCTGACATGCGGCAGCCGATAACGTCCTTGTGAGTAGTTGGGCGCCTGGACTCCTTGCCTATGCTTCAAAGGTTCGTCACGGTCGCGGCGTGCTGCGGAGTTTGGCTGGCCGGAGCGCTCGGCGCCGGCGAAGCCCCCGAATCGGTTCCCGAAGAAGCGCCCGGATTGGAGATCGGGACACGTGCGGAGCCTCCCCTCGCGCCGTGCGAGGCCTGTGCCTCCAGCGGACGGCGGCCGGTGGAGCGCCTGAAACCCTACGCCATCCTGGAAGGCGAAGACATGCCGGGCCCGGAGCAGCGGCTGGGCTGGAGTCCCTGCGGCGCCTGTGCGCGCGGCGCTTCCCAACAAGCCGCGTTCGAAGCCGAGATGAAGCGGCAGGTCGAACGCAAACCGGCGTACGAAAAGCACGAACGCGCGCTGAATCTGGTCTTCATCGATTTCGAGACGCGCTTCGCAAGCGGGCATTTTCAGGCTTCGGTTCAGGAGACGCGCGAGTGCGCGTACTTGCTCGACCGGCTGGGCCACGCGCTGCGCGAACGCCTGGGCGCGGAGTTTTTCCGCTCGGCGGGCCCCGACTCGCTGCATCTGATCGCCGTCGAGAACGAAAAGGGGTTCCTGCGCGGGCTGGAGTACATCCGCGACGTGCGCGGGCACCAGAGCGAGGATCCGAACTGGTTCGAGTTGGCGCGCTCGGCGGGGGCGTTCGGGACGCGCGACACGACGCTGATGCGCCGCGACCTGCTGGTGCCGCCGCGCGGCGCGGGCCTGCCGCATATGACGATCTTCGCCTGGGCGCGGATGTTCGTGCGCCACAGTTCGGAAACCAAAGCGCCGGCCTGGTTCGCCGAGGGCTTCGCCTCGCTGTGCGAACACCTCACGCTGGGCAGCCAGTTGTGTTACTCGATCAGCTACGAAGAGAACCGCGTGGCTTTCGAGGGCGACTGGAACAAGAGCGTCGCTCAGGCGCTGCGCGAAGGCAAAACCAAGCGCTGGGAAGCGCTTTTCCAGGCGAGCATGATCGGGATGCCGGCGCTGGACTACATGAGCATCTTCAGCGTCACGCGCTACCTATACCACTGTGACGCGGCGGCATTCGCGAAGCTGCCGGACTTGTTCCGGCTGGGCCGGACGAGCGTGAAGGCGCTGGAAGAAGCGTACGGGGTGGAGATCGGGAAGCTGGAGGCGGAATGGGGCGTCTGGGTGAAGAGCGGAAAGTAGGGTGGCCGATGCGGATTACGGTCAGTAAGGCGGCGATTACATAAAAAAAGCCTGCCGCTCGCGCGGCAGGCTTCGTAATGATCGGCTTCTTCGAAAAACCTACTGCATCGTGTCCACGACGCCGCGGATCTGCTTGGCCAGTTCTTCGGTCGGCGGCTGGTCGCAGAAATTCACGAGCTTGCCGGTCTTGTCGAAGATCAGGACCACCGTCTCGTCTTGCGGAACGCGGAAGGCGCGGCGGACTTCGCCGGTATGGTCGAGCAGCAGGACCGGATTCTGGCCGGGCTTGTACTTCTCTTTCATGGCTTCCAGCGCCTTTTCCTTATGCGCGCTCTGCGCCATGTCTTCCAAGAGCACCAGCTTCGGCCCCGTGGCCGGCCATTCCTTCTTACGCAGCCAGCGGCTCCAGCGGCCCTGGTGATCCCCGTGCTTCACGTTGGGAATGGTAATGATGAAGACTGCTCCGCTCCCGGCGAAACTTTCGTCCGTATGTTTGGCGCCGGCCGGGTCCTCAAGCTGGAAGTCCGGAAGTTCGGCGACGAACTGCCCGCCCGCCAAAGCCGGACCGCCCACCGCCACCAGACCCAAGATCAAGACCACCGCCGCCACAGCCGTCCAAGCTCGCTTATCCATGATTCGACTCTCCAAAGGATCCCTGCCCCTCCCCCACCTCATCACAACCATGATGCCAAACCGATTGTAATGCACACGTGAACCGGTTACACGCCGGGCTTAAAATAATAAAGACCCGGTTAATTCTTGCTCAGTAAGGCCTTACGCGAACCGCCCCAAGAATTGGAACCATCTCGTATCGAACCTCGCCCTCAGATTATCGGACGATCCACTGCTTCGACCTGACTCAAAAAACAGATATACAGCCGAATTTCGTACGCAGGAACGGACGCGCCTCAAGCCGCGGCATTCAGCAGGAAGCCCCAAATGAAAGCGGCCCTGCCCGGTCTTTTCCGGGCAGGGCCGCCAAGCCGTGCGAGTGCGGGGATCAGTTGAACTTGGTGCCCTTGCGCGCCAGTTCGATCACACGGAGCTGATCGCGGACGGATTCGGGCGTCACGAAGAGCTTCTTCTTGTTGCGGATCGAATCGTAGAGCCGGTCGTAGAAATTGACCTCGAACTTCGGATCCTTGGCTTTGACGCGGGTCTCCTGCCACTCAAGCTGCTCGCCGCCGATCACACCGTACTTGCGGTCGGGCACGGCTTTGGAGGCTACGGCCTTAAGCTTGGGGAGCTTCTTGGGATCGAGGTGCTTGATGACGAACTCATCGCCTTCGCTGCGCAGGCTGCCCAGCGTGCCCATGACCTGCCAGTGCGGCTGCGAGAAGTTGTAGGCGCTGGTGACTTCCATATCGATCACGCGCCCGTTCTTGCCGCGGATGAGCACCTTGACGTGGTCCTCGGCGTCGCCGGCGGTGACGCAGGCCTGCAGGTCGCCCCAGACGGATTCGACGGGGCTGTCGAGGAGCAGGAGCAACTGGTCGATGGTGTGCGGGCAGGTATTGTTGAGCGTCCCGCCGCCGAACTTGCGCAGGGTCTGCCAGTCGTTGCGGCGCGCGAAGTTGCTGCCGTACTGCTTGATCATGAAGACCTTGCCCAGAATGCCGGACTTGATGATGTGGACGAGGTGATGCAGGTCGGCGTCGCAGCGGCGATTCTGGTGAATGGTCATGATGCGCTTGGCCTTCTTGGCCGTGGCGATCATCTTGTCGGCTTCCTTGACACTCATGGCCATCGGCTTCTCGGTCATGACGTGGAGGCCGGCCTTCAGCGCGTCCATGCTCATGGGGCCGTGGTCGACCGACTGGGTGGCGATGACGATGAACTCGGCGCCGTTCTTTTCCTTCAGGAAGGTCTGCCAGTCCTTGAAGCCCTTGCAGCCGGGGAAGGTGGTCTCGGCTTCCTTGAGGCGTTCGTCCATGGGATCGATGACGGCGACGACTTCGAAATCGAGCTTGCCGGCCTGGCGGCGGCTAAGAATGCCCCGGCCGTGGATGTTCCATCCGGCGCGGCCCAACCCGGCAATGGCGGTCTTGATCGGCTTGACGGACATGTACGTGCTGCCTCCTAGCGATGCGGTGGCGCAACGCGGCGCGGACCCCCGGCAGGCCACGCGGGACCGCTCGCGCCATTCGACTGAACCGTGGAATACGCGTCTTACCGCAGCCCCTGAAACTTTCCAGGCGCGATTCGTTACAACGCTACCCGCCCAAACCTCAGGCCGGCTGCAAGATCTGCAATTCGGCTTTCACCAGCAGGCCCTTGGCCTTGTCGCGGAAGGCGAGCATGTGCGGCGCGGCCAGATGTGCCTTGAGCGCATTCAGGTCCGACCACTTCTCGACCACCGTCACGACGTCCGAGCGGAGCGGTATCTGGCGGTCGATGCCCGAATCCACATCGAGCGTGGGACCGTATTCGATGCAGCCGGCCTCGGCGTGAACCGAAGGCACCAGGGCCTTGAACAGCTTGACGAATTCATCCCGCTTGCCTTCGGCAACGGTCAAAGTGGCGACGACGTGAATCATGGAACGCTCCTGGGTTAAGGGGTCGGTTCAACGTAGCGGAGGGCCGTTGAAACGTAAAACGTGAAACCGGCGCGGCCGGGGATCAGTAAGCGTGCACGCGCTTCACGGCGGGATCGGCGGCCGCGAGCATGCGGTTGAGCATCCGTTCGCGCATCTCGGCAAGTGCGCCGCGGCAGGCCGGATCGGCGGCGCGGTTGGCGTACATCCGGGGGTCTTCGCGCAGGTCGAAGAGGACTTCCTGGCCGGGGCCGTAATTCAGGTAATGGTGTCCGGCCGTACGCAACATACAGGTCAGCCGTCCGGGCTCGCCGCCCGACTGCGCCAAAACGTCTTCGCGCGTCCCGGCAGGGTTTCCGGCGCGCAAGCCTTGGGCCAAGGACCGGCCCGAGCATTCGGCCGGAACGGGTGCGCCAGCCAGTTCCAGCATCGTGGGCAGAATATCCACGGCTTCCACGAGTCCCGCGGCGCGCTTCCCGCCGGGAATGCCGCGCGGCCAATGGAAGACCAGCGGGACGCGCATCACTTCGGGATACAGGGTGACGTGGCCCTTGGACATCAGACCGTGATCGCCGGCCATATCGCCGTGGTCGGACTGGAATACGATCAGCGTGTCGTCCAATTCGCTGCGCTCTTCGAGGAACGCGAGTACGCGGCCCACTTGCTCGTCGAGCGCCGTACACATGGCGTAGAAGTGCGCGCGCCAGTTGCGGAGTTCGGAGGGGCTGCGCCCGGCGCACGCGCGCCGCATCGCGCGTTGCATCGAGGGCGGCATGGCCGCGTCTTCCCCGGCTTGGGCGTGCGGGGCGGGAATCTCGGCGCCGGCGTAACGGTCCAGGACGGACTTGGGCGGATTGAGCGGCGGGTGCGGCGCGTATATGCCCATGTGGATGAACTTGGGCGCCTCGGCCGGTTTCATGCGCAAGTACCGCATGGTCTGTTCCGCACAGAATCCGGCATGGCTGACCTCACTGGGCGCATCGACGGCCGTACACACCCAAGCATCCCGGTTCGGATTGCCGGCGCGGCCCACGCGCATGACTTCGCGGTACCGCGGATGCTCGGAACGCAGCCACGTGCCGTAGGCATCTTCGTAGCAGCCGGGTTCTTCGCTGGGCACGAAATATTCGAAGCCGTACGGATGACGCGGCTGCAGCCACAGATCGTGATCCAGGTGGCATTGGAAGTGAAGCTTCCCGATCTGCGCGGTGTGGTATCCGCCCGCCCCAAAAAGATGCGCACAGGTCTTATGGTGGTGAGGCAACTCGTGCCCGTTCCAGGTAACTCCGGTCTGGGTCGGGTAGAGACCGGTCATGAAGCTGGCGCGGCTGGGCATGCTGACGGGGTTTTGGACCCAGCAGTCGTCGAAGCTGACGCCGCCTTTTACGAGCCGGTCGAGGTGAGGCGTAAGAATGGCCGGATTCCCGTTCGCGCCGATGCAGTCGTGCCGCTGATGGTCGGTGGTGATCCAAAGGACCTGTTTGGGGCGCGGGGCATCGGGCATGGAGGAGCATCTCCTGGGTCGCGATATGAGATTGCTAAGGCTGTAGGTACTATACTAACTTGGACTTAACGAAGCAGGGAATATTGCCATGGATGCGCTCAAGTCCGAAGCCGTTCTGCACGATGCAAAGAGACGAAGCACGGATGCGGGGCATTGGACGCTCAGTCGCGTCGAGTTGGCGGCTTGGCTGGCGTTGTTGGGTGCTTTGCTGCTGTGGATGTATGGCGCGCGGCGACCGTACGCGGAAGGAAGCGGGATCGTTCAACCCGGGGTTCGGCTGATCGATTCCGATGGCCTTTCGACGACCACGGCTTCGGCACGATTGGATCTGAACCGGGCCAGCGCCGCCGAGTTGGAATTGCTTCCAGGCATCGGCCCCGCACTGGCGCGACGGATCGTCCAGCGGCGCGAAGAGAAAGGCCCGTACCGCTCGCCATGGGACCTCGCCTCGATCCAAGGTCTTTCGCGCACGCAAGTCGAGCGCCTCTTGCCGCTGGTGGAAACCGGCGACTCCCCTCCCCCAGTTCCCTAAGCGTTCTGGCCTTGGCTCGCTCGTCTATCCCTGGAGACGCGCGATGAAGCCGCAAGCCACGCTTACACCCTTGCACCTGCTGGAATCCGCCGCGCCTTACCTGGCTGGGTTGCTGCTGCTGGCCTGCGGCGGCGCGGCGCTGGTGCGGGAATTAGGGATCTGGCGCCTTCCGCCCGGGCCGCTGGGAACGGTCAGCCTGCCGGTTGCGGTGCTGGTGACGGGCGGCGGCTTCGGGATTCTGGTGGCCACGATCGAAGCGGCGCGCCTGCGGCATCGGTTGCGGGCGGCGGAAGCGAAATCGGCGCGGGCCGAAGCCGAACGCGATTTGGCGTTGCGGCAGGCGCGGCGGATGCGCGCGCAGGCCGAAGGGCTGGCCTTGATGCGCGAGATTCACCGCAGCACCTCGATTCCCGAACGCAAGGACCGCCTGCACCGCATCCTTACGCTGGTGGGGGAACTCTTCGAAGCGTACGAAGTGACTCTGTTCGCCGCGCAGCGCGAAGGCGGCGTGAAGGTGCAGCCCGCCGGCTACTTGCGCACGCAGCCCGACAACGAGATCTTCGCATCCTTCGAAGTCGATAACCTTTTCGACGCGCTGGAGCGGCTGGGACCTGGCGGCCCGCAGGTGGACGAAGCGAGCATGGCGTGGGAAGGCTGCCGGCTTTTCGTCGAAGGCCGGATGCGTTCGGGCCAGACCCTCTTGGGCCGCGCGCAGTTGCATCGCACGTTGGCGGCGCACGAGGGCCCCGTCGCACGGCAGAAAGCCGAAGAAGTCCTGGAGAGCGTGCTGTCCTCGCTCGATTTCTCGCTCGCCGCGTGCCGCCATGCCGCCCGAGCGCTCGAGCAAGGCCGTTCGCTGCGCCAGCGCGAACTGGTCAGCGGGGTGCGCGCCAGCGGCGAACACCCGGTGATGCTGTGCGTACCGCTGATCGCCGATCAACGGCACATCGGCGTGCTGCGCATCCGGCGCATGGCCGAGGACGGCTTCGACGATCCGGCCGCCGAGGCGCTGGAGGAACTCCTGATCGAGTCGGCCAAGCACATCGCGCTGGCCTTGAAGAAGGACGAGGACGACCGCACGGCGATCACCGATCAGCTCACGGGGTTGTTCATCAAGCGGCATTTTCTGGATACGCTGGAGCGGCTGCGCACGGAATCGGCCGGCGGCGGTCCGGGCTTCGCCCTCGTGCTGATGGACATCGACCACTTCAAGAAGGTGAACGATACGCACGGGCACCTGAGCGGCGATATGGTGCTCAAGCACGCGGCGAAGGTGCTGCAAAGCGGCCTGCGCAGCGGCGATCTGGCCTTCCGGTACGGCGGCGAGGAACTGGCGCTGCTGATGCCCGGCGCCGGGTCCGAAGCGGCGCAGCAGACGGCCGAACGATTGCGTACGGCGGTGCAAGGCACGACCTTCCGCGGCGATAAAGGGCAGACGATTCCGGTCACCATCAGCCTGGGCGTCGCTTCGCACAAGCTTGGACTGACGGCCGAAAGTTTGATCTCGCGCGCCGACCGGGCGCTGTACGCAAGCAAGCACGGCGGGCGCAACCGCGTGACGTGCTGGAGTGCCACCCTGCCCGACCCGCTGGAAGCCAAGCGCGCGGAAGCGAAGGCCGCCGCGGCAGGCAGCTAGCCTTCAACTCATTTGCAACATCTTCAAGCGGGCCTGGGCAAAGGCGATTTCCTTCGTCGCACTGGGCGGCGCGTGTTGCAGGAAGCGCTTGAAGTATTCGACGGCCTTCACCTGCTTGTAGATTGTCTCCGCCGAGACCGCGGCGTTGTAGAGCAACTGCGGAGAGTTCGGCTCGATGGCCAGCCCTGCTTCGCAGGTTTCCAGCGCCTGCGGGACGCGCTGGAGGTTCAGCAGCGCCATGCTCTTATTGATGTAGGCCAAGGTGAAGCGCGGGTCGAGCTTCAACGCGCCGTCGCTGGCGGCGACGGCTTCTTCGTAGCGTTTGAGCTGCACGAGCGCGAAGGCTTTGTTGCTCCAGCCCAGTTTGAATGCCGGCTGGTGGCGGAGCGCCGTTTCGTGGCACGTCAGGGCTTCTTGCCAGCGTCCCAACATGCCGAGGCGGTTGCCTTTGTTGGTCCAGGCCACGGGATGATCGGGCGCCAGGCGCAGCGCTTCGTCCAATTGGGCCAAGGCTTCCTGATGTCTGCCTTGCTGCCCCAGTTGCGTGGCGGCGTCGAGTAGCGCCGCGACATCGGCCGAAGCGCGGATTTCGGTCTTCTGGACAGGCAGGTTCGTTCCGTCGAGCAAATGCTTAGGCGGGCTTCCGGCGGAAGCGCCGGCGCCGCACCACGCGCCGATCTCGGCGTAGGCTTTCGCCTGCTTACCTTGGCTGAGCCTGGCGAATTCCAGCCACGCCGCGGCCGCTTCGTCGGCCTGCCCGGCCGCGGCTTCGGCGAAGCCTTTTTCGAACCAACCCGGAGCGTAGTTGCGTTCGACCTCGATGGCTTTTTGCGCTGCGGGAAGCGCTTCGGCCGTGCGCCCAGAGGCGCGCAGAGCCCGCGCTTTCGCGGCCCAGGCGGTCTGGCTCTTGGGATCGGCGAGAACCGCTTGCTCGGCAAGCGCGAGCGCCTCAGCAGGCCGCCCTTGGCTGACCTCCCACTGACTCAAGCCCACCTTCGCCGACGCATCGCCGGGATCCAGCGCAAGCGCCTGAGTAAAAGCACGCTGCGCTTCGTCCCCTTGTTCCAAGAGCAGGTGGCCTTGCCCCTTAAGTGTCCACCAAATGGCCTGATCGGGTTTCTGCTTGAGAAAGTGGTCCAGCGTGGGAAGCGCCTTGGCCGCGCCTTCGGGGCTTTCGGTGACGAGGTTGATCGCTTCCAGCAGCGAGACCTGCAGGCGCGGGCCTTCCTGCTCTATTCGAGCGAGAAAGCCTTTCGCTTGGGCAACGACCTGCGCGTCGGCTTGCGGATCCGCGCAGGCGATCGCTTGCTGCCAAGCCTGTTTCGCGCGCTCGGTCTGGCCTTGGTCGGCCACGAGACAGCCGAGGTTGAACCATGCCCATGCGTATTTCGGACGCAACGCCACGGCACGCTCAAGAAAGCGAACCGCATCTTCGGCGCGGCCGTTCTGATTCAAGCTCACCGCAAAATCGTTCCAGCCTTGCGCTTCTTCGGGCGTGCCGGGGGGCGGTTCGCCGGGACGCGGTCCGGCGATGCCTTCCTGCGCATCCGGAATTCGTCCCGAAGCCGCGGCTTTCCGATGCAGGGCAATCATCCAGCGCATCAGGTCGAACCAAGGCCAGAGCTTTTCGTCCCCGTACTTGAAGCGCTTAAACAAACGCATGAAGACCAGCGCCGTCACGTCGTTCGGTTGAACCGCCACGCCCGCCGAATACGGAAACGAATTGGTGTTAAGCTGCTCACGCCATTCGCCCCCGTACAGGCGCCGGAAGCATTCGCCCACATAGCAGCCCATGCTCCAAATGGTGCCCATCTGCTGTTCACTTGGCTGGAACTCGTCCCCGCGGGGATCGGGCGCGGTGCCGGAGGTCATGTCCAGAAGCACGTCCAGCGCCGCGACGCTGGCGGGCGAGAAATCGGCGTTAAAGTTCGCCTGGGACTTCAACGCTTGCGCGTACTGCTCGGCGATCTGGGCATACGGCTGAGTACCGGGCGTGCCTGTGGGCATACCAATAACCCTCGCGAAGAGGAACCGATCTCATATCCCAACGGCGCGTCCGTGGGAAGCTCCGGTTGGACCGGATTACCGTAAGCCAAGGCAAGTCTTTCGCGAATCGAGCGGCAATCACGGTGCAGCACGGTGCGAATGCTCACGAATTCAGCGAGCGTATCTTGAGAATGGGCACAAAGGGGCCGCGCTGGCGCACCCATTGCCGGTAGGCGCGCGGCGTCATGTTGAGCTGGCGCTTGAAGAGCGCATGGAAGTGGCCGAAGTGCTTGAAGCCGGCGTCGAGCGCCACAGCGGTAACGGCGCGCTCGGTTTCGGCGAGGAGTTCGCAGGCGCGCTGAATTCGCGCCAGCTGAAGATGTTCGACGTAGGTGTGCCCGGTCAATTCCTTGAAGACCCGCGCAAAAAGCGCGCGGCTCATGCCGGCTTGCTTGGCGGCTTGCGGGAGGCTGGGCGGATCGTCGAGGTCTTCGGCGAGGTTCGCGGCGAGCTTTTCGATGGCCGAGCGGTACGGATGGGCGCGCGGTTCGCGCAGGTCCAGCCCGCGCTGGTAGATCACGAGGAGTTCGGTGAGGTGGCAGTGTACGAGTTCCTGGCGCAGTTCGTGCTCGCGCTTGAACTCCTCGGACAAGCGCGCGGCAAGTTCGACGCAGCGGCGGCGCGCCTCCGGACCGGGATCGCAGACGAAGCGTTCCTCGCGGATCAGGCGTTGCACGCGTTCCTGCATGCCCGGAGGCCCGGCGTGTGCGAAGTGGCGCGTATCGAAGCAGACGTACACCAAGCGCGCCGGATGCCGCGGCGTGCCGGCGACCCAGTGCACCGAATGTTCGGGCAGCAGGAAGAGTTTTCCGGGCGCGAACGGATGCACGCATCCGGCAATGTGCTGTTCGCCGCGGCCGGACAGGCAGATGACCAGCTCGTGCAGGTTGTGCGCGTGCGCCGGATTGGTCCGTTCGGTCTGCGCTTCGGCGCCCAGCAGCATGGGAAAGACCTCTTGGGTAGACGATTACGTACAAAGTAGAGACGCTCCCGATTTTCTAGGGGAGCCCGACCTGATTTAATCTGGATGAACACGTACACGAGAACCGGGTGAGGAGCAAGTCCATGCTGACGCGCGAACAGATCGAACAGTTCCACCGCGACGGATTCCTGATTCTGCGCGGGGTTTTCCAAGGCCCCGAACTGAAGCTGCTGCAGGACCGTGCGCATGCCGTGGCCGAAGAAGGAACCGCGAAGCAGGGGCAGTATCACCTGTATCACACCTTCCCCGACGGCACGAAAAAGTACTACCGCAGCGAGCGCATGTGGGACCGCCACGACATCTTTCAATCCGTCACTGTAAAGCCCGAGCTGCTCACGGCGATCGGACAATGCGTGGGCGAACCTTTCGCCCCGATCAACGATTCCTTCGTCTGCAAAAGTCCCGGCGGAAACGTGCCGATCGTCTGGCACCAGGATCCGCCGTACGGAAACCCGGCTTGGGAACGGACGTTTCCGGTGCCCAACTTCGATGTGGATATCTATCTGGATCGGAGCACCGTCGAAAACGGCTGCGTGTGGGGCATTCCGGGGCACCATCTGGTTGGGCACGTCGACTTGAAGCGCTACACGCAGGACGAACTCTTCGAGAACTTAGGCGCGGTTCCGATGGTGATGGAGCCCGGCGACGTGCTCTTCCATTGCCTGTCCGCGCCGCACGGTTCGATCGGAAACACGACGAACACCTGGCGGCGGATCTTTTACGTGCATTACATGGCGCGATCGGTCCTCGAAGTCTGTTACGCCGACTGGATCAAGAACAAACAGGATCCACGCAGTTCGTACGACGCGCGCCGGGCGCGAATCGATGAATTCATGGCCGCGCGAGCGCGCTTGGGAGGCTCCAGCCTGGCCGGGCATCCCTTAAAGGTGGGACCGGAGGGCTTCGAGTACACCGGCCCTGTGGGCACACCCCGGAATTACTGGGGAACGCTGCTCGACGCGATGCCGGCCGACGAGTTCGCGCGGCGCAAGAGCTTGCAGCCGCTCGTCGCTCGTTAGAGCGCCTTCAATAATAGCCAGCCGATGGATCAGGAAGCCGGAGGACGGCTGGTGCCGCGTCCGACGAACTCCACGGGCAGGACTTGCCGGATGGGCGGCATCGCGCTGCATGCCAGCCTGGAGGCCAGCAGGCGCACGGCGGCGCGACCGACCTGTTCGTAATCGACGCGCACCGCGGAGAGCCGCTCGAACTGCCCTAACGACCAACCGCCTTCGGCACAGGCGATGCTGAGGTCTTCTGGACACCGCAGGCCCGACCGATCCAGTTCCGCAACCAGCGCGTTGGCGAACCCGAAGGAGGCGGTGAGGCACGCAGTCGGCTTGAAGCGCTCGTAAAAGGCCGGCCACTCCCGCGCGAGGTAGCGATCTGCACGCCCGACATCGAGGATCAGCGGCTGCGGTTGTGCGCCGGCGCCTTCTGCGATCGCGCGGAGGTACCCGGCCAAGCGCTCCTGCCAGGACGGATCGGAACTCTGCCGGCTCACGCCTTCCCCGACCCAGGCGATACGGCGGTGCCCCAAGCTCATCAGATGCGTCGTCGCCAGGTAACCCGCCTGCTCGTGATCCAGATGCAGCACATCGAACTGATGCCCCTGCCGCCAGAAATCGACCGCGACGACGGGCAATCCGCCGCGAACAAGATCGTTCAGAATCGCATCGTGGTTGGCCTCCAGGGCGATGAGCCCCTGTGAAGAACGCTTCACCGCCTGTACGTCCACCGCGGGCACGTCGTCCACGGCCGTGGAGCGCGCATTGGTGAGGGTGGTCAGGAGGCAAGGCGGTTTGAGCGAATCGCGGATGCCTTGCAGCATCAAGGCCGCGAAGAGCGCGCCTGCCAGATGCGCTTGCGTGTAGCTCGTCAATATTGCGACCGAATGCACCCGCGGCAACACCGCGCAGACAGCGGCCGGCAAATCGCCCGAGACGAAGGTGCCGATATGGCGCGTGCGGCGCAGCAGTCCTTCGCGCGCCAAATCGCGCAACGCCTGCTTGACCGCTCGCACGCTGGCTTGAGTTTCGTGCCGTACCTCGGTTTCGGCGATCCGCGTGCCTTCTGCCAATTCGCCGCGGAAGATGCGCGCGCGCAGGTGGTCTTTGACCTGTTGAACGTGCTCGAGGGACCGTAGCGCCATCTGCTTATCCTAGCTTAAAGTACATTAAAGTACGATTCTTGATCAATTAATTTATAGTTATTACTGTAACTTATTGTTTTAAATAGTCTTACATAAATTGATTTCTTGATGTCGTTTATAACGCTCATAAAGGACGGTGTATCGAATCAGGTAGAGACGATCTGGATGCACCGCATGGACGTCTCACGGCGAATTCACTAGGAGGTTGTCCTCATGCGTTTCGCACAACCGCTCGTGGTTACGGTATCGATCCTGACTTTCGCGGTCTTTGCGGCCGAGTCGCCGGCCTCCAATTCGCAGCTTCTGGCCCAAGCAGAGAATACGTGGGCCAAAGTCGGTCCAGCGTGCCCGTCGCCCAAGGGCATCTTGGCCTACAGCGGCGGCGCGTTCGATCGTGTGAACGGGCGTTTCCTGATCTTCGGAGGCGGGCACGCCGATTACTGGGGCAACGAAGTCTGCGCGTTCGATCCAGCCACGCTGAGCTGGAAAAAAATGTACGAGCCGGATGCGGAATCGCGCTACACGAACGAGAACATCGATAACACCCAAGGCAAGCTGAAGGACAGCGACAAGCCCTACACGCGGCACAGCTACAACCAGCTCTGCTTCGCATCCAAATCCGGCGAACTGTTCATCTACGGCGGCTGCGGTCCGGGCTGGGGCGCGATTAAACCCACCTGCCCCGTGCCGCCGGATGTCTGGACGTACTCCTTAAAGGAGAACGCCTGGAAGCTGCGCTTCGCGGGCAAAGGCACCCCCGGCGGCTACGCGAAGGCCTGTTGCTACGACAGCAAGCGCGACACCGTCTGGGCGTTTGGCGGCGGGGGCCAACTGCACCGTTTCGACCTTCAATCGAATACGTGGAGCACTCATCCCGTGAAGGGCTCCCTCGCCCCACTGGGCGGTTACAACTTTCAAATGGAGTACATCCCAAGCCTCGACCGCCTAATGATCGTCGGCGCCAAGCACACCTGTACGATTGACCTCACGGAAATGGCCGCGGAGTTCCACGCGTTGAACGATGCCAACGGAAAGGCGGGGCTCACGTACCTGGATGAGTCCAACGCCCTGCTCTACTTCAGTGCTCCCGGCGGAGAAACAGGGGGGCAGTACCGCTTGGCCGCCTTCGACTGCGCGTCGAAGACCTGGATCGAGTTGGCGCCCGCGCAAGCCACCACGACGCGTGGCGGCGTCTGGGACCGGCTGCATTACGATCCGGTCAACAAGGTCGCATTGCTGGTGATGGGCGACGGCGTTTGGGCCTACAAGCCGCCTAAGGATCTGAAGGCGGCCGCGAAGAAAGAGGAGGCTGCCCCATGAACACTCTGGCCATCGTCCGCTGCACCTTGCTGGCGTTGCTGAGTCTCTCCCCCATCGGCGCGCTTTGCGCCGAAGAGCCCGCCGCTACGGCGCCGATAGCGCCCGATGCCCAGGCGTTCGTCCTCCCGGCCAATCGCTGGACGAAGATCGCCGAAGTACCGCCCGATCCTCTGGGGCGCGAGCTGGAACCCGGACGCGGCGCGTACGCGTGCTATCTTCCGGAGCAAGCCGTCTTCATGCGCTACGGAGGTTACACGCCCACCGAATGCAACGCACTCTGGACCTTCGACCTGCCCGCTCGAGCTTGGGCGAATCCGCTGAAAGCGGATTATGCCTATCCGCCGCCCGCGGACCGGCCCGGCGCGGGGCCGTGGTGGAGCCTCGCCTACGACGCCAAACGCAAGGTGGTCTGGATGCTGGGCGGCAACGGAGCCGGCGCACGAACGCATCCCGAGCTCTACCGCGAACTATGGCAGTACGATCCGGCCAAAGGAACCTTCACCAAGATGGGCGCCCAAGGCGCCAAACCCGGCGGTTCGCCCATCGTCTACGACGCGAAGAACGATCTGCTGGTTCGCGCGCCCGATTACAACGGCGAGTGGGCCTACATGCACAATCGCGACACCACGTGGATCTACGATCCGAACACGAATGCCTGGACCGGTAAGCCGACCAAGGGCATGCCCAAAGATTGCGCTCGGCCCGTCTGGGTTTACGACGCCGCTTCGGGCCAATGCGTTTACCACCGCTACGAATCCAAGAATACGACCGGAGAAACCTGGCTCTTCGACGCGGCCAAGGGTTCCTGGGAAGCGCTGGGAGGCGACGCGCCTCAACCGGAAGGGCGGACTTGCGCGGCGGCGGCTTACGATCCGGCGCATCGGCGCGTGCTCGTGTACGGCGGCGTCGGCTCCCCCGGGAAAGATTACGGATATCTGTACCGCGGCGGCGGCAAGCAACTCGACGACACCTGGGTGCTCGACGTATCCAAGCGCGCATGGACGCGGCTCGACTCGGGCGCGCCGGTCGTGCCTCGCCTGAACGGGCAGGGCAAACACCCGCGCTTCGAACTCTGCCAAGCCGCCGGGTACGACACGAAGCTGAACGCATTCGTGGTGATGGCGCCAACGCTGGGCGTCTGGGCTTTGCGCTACGCGCCGGAAAGTGCGGAAGCCTTGCCCGAGGCGAAACTGGCGGCGTTGCCGCCCCTGCCCCAGCCGCAACCGCCCCAAGATCCGGTTTACAAGCAGGCTCTGCCCAACGAACGCTTGGTCCAATTAAAGCCGGGCGAATGGACCGAGCTCAAGGGCGGCTGGGCCGGCGGCGGGGAAGTCCCCGCGACCTACGACGAAGCGACGGGCTTTATCCTAAAGTACGGTGGCTGCAACGACGGCGGGACGACCTTCGCGAGCGGCTACGGGAACGATCTCTGGGCCTACGATCCGGCGACCGAACGCTGGCTGGCGCTGCGCTACACCGACCCTTGCGGCCCGCCGCGCCCAGGCAACGGCTGCACGCGCTATTACGCCTACGATCCGGAAGTGCGAGGCTCGTGGTTCGCCGGCGGCACCGCAGGAAACAACCTTGCGAACAGCTTGCCGCCGGACTGGAAAGGTGGAAACGGGATCTGGAAATACGATGGCCTGCGCGACCGCTTCGATCTGGTGCCTTCCTCCAACAACGCCCGCGTCGGCGCCGGGGTGGTCACGGCTTACGACCGGACCCGCAAGCTGTTCATCACGTCACCCAAAGCGTACAGCGACGAAGTCTTCGGGTTCTCGCCGGCGAAAAGCGCCTGGACGCGCCTCGCGCCGGGGAACGTCGGCCGCCAGTACGCGTACGCCACGTACGTGGACAGCAAGCAGTTCCTGCTTCTGGTTTGTAAAACGACCGGCGCATCGGGCACCTACGCGCTGGACTCTTCGGCCGGCGCATGGCTGGACCTGCAGCCTTCCGGCGAGCTGCCCGACTACATGAAGGACGGCCGCCCCGCGACAGCCTACGATCCCGAACGCGATGCGGTGCTGCTGGTGGGTGGCGCGAACGCCGAAGCCAAGCGCGGCGACGAATCCTGGGTGTACCGCGTAGCCGCCAACCGATGGGAGAAGCTGGAAGTTAAGACGCCCGCCATCGCGGAGCGGCTGGTCTTCGACCGCCGCCACAAGGTGTTCGTGGGCTTTACGAAGGCAGGACCGGTGGCGTTCCGTTTGGCGCCGTGAGGCGTTCGGGTTACTTGGATTTCGGTTGGGCCCACGCCGGCAACGGAGCAAACGTGCCGCCTTCGACCCGCTTGCCCGTATCGACCCAGACGTTGCCCGACTCGTCGACGCGGACCTGAAAACCCTTGAGCGCCCGAGTGGCCGGACCGGTAACCGGCTTGCCGTCGTAGCCGAACTGGCTTCCGTGCAACGGGCAGACAATCGCGCCGGCGTCGTCCACGGCCAGCGGCGTATGCTTGTGCGTGCAGACGCGCGGATACGCCGCCACGCCCGTCTCGGTCCGGACCAGGATCAGGTCCGGATCGTCGTATTCTTTGGCCGACCCGGATGGCAAGGCCATGATATTGGCCATCTTCTTTTCGCCGTCACCGGCCCAGGCGGGCGAACAGGCCGAGACGCAGCCCGCCACGGCCGCCGCGCGCCCCAGCCAGGCCAGACATTCGCGCCGCGTCATGCGCGGGTCTTCGGTAGATTCAGCCATGCTTCGACTCTTCGCTCGATGAGTTGCGTCCGGCTTCCTTCGGCGCGCGCGGATCGTGCAGGTAACCGGCGCTTTCCACCAGGAAGTAGGGCATCCAAGCCTGCCACGGCGGCAGGCACAGGTTCAACGCTCCGCGCAGTTTCTTCTGCGCGCAGCAGTAGCAGCAAAAACGCTGCGCCAGTCCCGCCACGTACACTTCGAACTTGCCGTCGGTCTGGCGGCACGGCGTTACCAAGCTAACCGTGCCTAAAGAAGGATGCTCGTAGGTCATCTGAACCGGCGTACGGCTGCGCTCGAACTGAACGCGGTACTCCGGCCGGTGGCGGTCGTAAGCACGTATCGTCCAGTCTCCGCACGTCTCGATGGTGGCGCGGTAGTGGCCGCGGTGCAGGTGCGGCGGCTCGGCCGCCGCACCCTCGTTTCCGCCCGGAATCCACTCGTTCAAGGTCATGCTCGGCCGCCGTTTAGAATCCGACCGCCACGCTGAAAAGGAGCGCATCGGTCTCGTCGTTTCCGCCCGTATCGCCAAACTCCGTCCCTACGCGGTCGGAGGGGCTGAAGTCCATCTGGTAGTCGAACTTGAAGACCATGCGTTCGATAGGCCGGTACGAGAGGCCCAGCGTGACGCGGCGCAGGTCGCGCTGGTCGAAGTTGTCGGTCGAGAGGTCCACGTAGTCGAAGCGGACGGCGCCGACGAGTTTTGGATCCTTATAGACATCCTTGCCGAAGGGTGTTCCGTTCAGGAAGTCGGCCCAGAAAGAGTAGTAGGCCTCGGCATAAAACCCGAACGCCTGTTGTCCGGGCCCTCGGAAGGTACGGCCGGGACCGGCGTGCGCCATCGCCGCTTCGCCGCGGAAACCGAAATCACCTCGTTCGAAGGTAAGGTCGGCCGACCAGATCTGGACGGTGCCGTCTTCGGCATCGTAGTACACGCTAGGTGTATTGGCGTTACCGTCGTCGTCGAAGAGCCCGTTCACCCCGCTGAAGCCGCTAAGGTAGCCGCTGATGCCGACTTCCAGATGATCGGCCAGCCACGGAGCCGAGCGGGCCGGCTCGAAGGCCACGCGGAACGCGCCGGCTTTGTTGGAATCGTAGATCGGCACATCACCGCTAAGGCGCAGGTCGCGGAACCCGCCGCCCACGGTCACGCGATCGGCGCGGCCGGGATTGAAGAGGTACGCTTCGTAGCTGATGCCCAACCAGTCGGTGTCCAGCGCCTGTCCGTGGAAGCCGATGCCTTCCTCCCACCACGTCGTCGGCGTGATGCGGCGGCTGATCAGCGGGCGGTCCACCAGATTGTTCGCCCATGCTTCGTGATAAAGGTTATAGCGGCCCACCGGCACCAGGATGACGCCCGCGCGGAATACGGCTTCGTCCATCAGCTTGAAGTCCACCCAAGCCTGTTCGAGTTCCAGTTCGCCTTCCGTGGTGCCGCTGCCCTTGATCACCGCACCGTGCTCATGCTCCAACTCCATGTAGAACTGGATGTTTTCGTGAAGCTGCGCGCCCACTTCCAAAACGGTGCGCAACTGATCGAAACGGGAGAGCGTATCGCCGCGGTCCACGTAGGTGAACTCGGTATATCCGCCCAGGCTGACGCTGGAAGAAGCGCGAACGGAGTTCTTGGCCTCGGCGAAGAACTGGCTCGACATCGCGCGGTCTCCGCTGCCTTCTTCGCCCAGCGCCTTGTCGATGCCGCTTTGAATCTTGCCTTCGCGCACCGCCACATCGCGCTCGCCCTTCAGGACCTTTACCTGGCCTTCAAGCGCTGCGATGCGGCTCTCGTAGGCTTCGCGCATGGCCTGGATTTGAGCCAGCACGTCATTCATGTTCGCTTCACCGGCCGCCAACGTACTCGCCAAGCTCAGCACCACGACCGCGACCCACCCACTCCTGAAGCACGACATGCGACTTCCTCCAACCTGAGTACCGGATGCCCCGGTCTCTCCCTGGAACAGGTCCAATTGAAATTGAATTGCAGAACAGGGAACATTAAGCCTTCAGTCCACCTGTGCGTCAAGTCCATTTAAGAATTAGTCTCATTTGAGCTATTGTTTTGTTCATTCCAAAATTCATTCTCTATTACAACTCGATTACAGCCCAGCGCTTGACGTGATTGAATACATATTGTATACAATCACTATGACCTCTACCGAATCCGCGCTCTCACTCGCCGAACAGATCGAAGAAGAGATTCTCTCGGGCCAATTGGCGCCTGGAAGCCACCTTACGGAAGTGAAGCTTGCGCAGCGCTTGGGCGTAAGCCGCACGCCGCTGCGGAATGCGCTAACGCAGCTCGCGGAGATGGGGTGGCTGAAGGTCATCCCCAACGTGGGTGCGTTCGTGCGGGAGATCAGCCCCATAGAGGTAGCGGAGTTGTTCCTGGTACGGGAACAGCTCGAAGGCTTGGCGGCGGAGCTGGTCTGCCGGGCGTGGAATCCGGCGCTGGCGCTGCGGTTGCGGGAACTGGCGGATCTGTACCGCGAGCATCGCTTGGCGGAGCGCTATTACGAGACGCGCATGGCGAATTGCCGCTTCCACCGTGCGATCGTGGACGGCAGCGGCTGTGCGGCTCTTGCCGAGACCGTGACGCGAATGCGTCTGATTTTGCGCAGCGAGATGGCGCGGCATCCGTTCGAGGACCAATTGGGCACCACGCCGCCGGAATCGGCGGTGACGCATTACGACATGCTCGACGCGCTGGCTTCGGGCGATCCGGGTCAGGCGCGGGCGGCGGCGGTGCAGCACTTGGAGCAGGTGCGCGTGCGCCTGTTGGGGCTACTGGGCGGAGGCGCGGGCGCGGTGCAGGCGCTGATGCTGAAAGGCATGCGCCGATGAACACCATCTTCATCCTGCTCGATACGCTGCGCCGCGATCACCTGGGCTGCTACGGCAATGCGTGGATCAAAACCCCGCACCTGGATGCCTTCGCGGCCCGGAGCACGATCTTCGAGAACGCGTATCTGGCTTCGAGCCCGTGCATGCCGGCGCGGCGGGACATCATGACGGGGCGCTACGAGTTTCCGTTTCGCGGCTGGGGGCCGCTGGAGCCCGGGGACCGCGATCTGGCGGGGGCGCTCTCCGAGGCCGGCAAGCACACCTACCTCGTCACCGACCATTACCATCTCTTCGAGCACGGGAGCGGGAATTACCACTTCCACTACAACGGCTGGCAGTTCATCCGCGGGCACGAGAACGATGCGTGGGTCAGCGATCCGGGGATCGAGCCGCGCTGGCCGGCGCCGGAACGGACGAAGTGCCACTTCCGCTGGGCGCAGTACTACCGCAACACCGCGCAGTGGCGCAACGCCGACGGGGTCTGGGCCGACGAACGCCAGACCTTCACCGCACAGACGTTCCGCGCCGCCACGCAGTGGCTCGAACGCAACCACACTCAGCCGGGCTTCTTCCTGACCATCGACCACTTCGATCCGCACGAACCGTTCGATCCGCCCGCGCCGTACGACACGCTGTACGCCGACGGCAAGCCGCCGGCCGAGCGCGTACGCTGGCCCATATACGGCAAAGCCGAGCGCTACACCGAAGCCGAACTGCGCGACATCCGCGCGCTGTACGCGGGCAAGGTCTCGCTGGTCGATACGTGGTTCGGCTTCTTCATGCACCGGCTCGAGGAATTGGGCCTGCTCGAGAATACCATGGTCGTCGTGACCACCGACCACGGGCACCTCTTCGGCGAACACGGCATGATCGGGAAGCCCGGGAGCGGGCACGGCGACAGCACGCTCTACCAGCCCATGGCGCACATTCCGCTCCTGGTGTACCACCCGGATTTCAAGCGCCAGGGCGGACAGCGCCGCACCCAGCTCGTCCAGCCGGTGGACTACTATCCGACGATCCTCGAGACCATGGGCGTAGCGCCTCAAGAGCAGCGCTTGCACGGTCGCTCGCTGCTGCCGTGCCTGCGTTCGAACGCGGAGCCGCTGCGCGAGTACGCGTTCTTCGGCAAGTTCGGCGAAGCGGTGCACGTCACCGACGGCGCGTGGAGCCTCGCGAAGTGGCCGCCCGACCGCGAGCGGAATGCGCCGCTGCATTGGTACTCCACCCTGCCCCCCGAGTTCATCAAGCCGCGCGGCGTTGGTGAGTTCGACCGCGCCAAGCTGCGCTATCCCGTCGATCACGTGCGCGGGCCGATGTCGGATGCGCTCTGGTTCCTGCCCGAGGACTACGCGCAGGAGCGGAACCTGCTGGCCGAACGGCCTCACGAAGCGGCGCGGCTGGAAAGCGCGCTGGCGCGGTGGCTGCGCGAGATCGACGCGCCGCGAGAGCAGGCGGAGCGGTTGGGGCTGCGGGAGACGGTGGCGTGAGCCCAAAGAGTAAAAAGCGAAACGGAATCAGGGTAAAGCCGGTCTGGCGGTGAAGATCTGGTGCGTTCAACTTCATTTTAAGGAACGAATTCATGGCTAAATCGGGCTTGAATGTGATCGTGATCTGCAACGATACGCTGCGGGCGGACGTGGTGGATCACTCGTGGGAAGACCGCGTCGAGATGCCGAACGTGGACCGCTTGCGTGCGGAGGGGTTCAGCTTCACGCGCGCGTACGGCGACGGGTACCCGACGGTGCCCAGCCGGCGCGGGTTCTACACGGGACGCCGCGCGTACCCGTGGAATCACGACATCGACGACCGCGGCAGCGTCCCGAACCTCGTGGGCTGGCACGCGATCCCCGGCGAGTACACGACGCTGGCGGAGACGCTGAGCGAACACGGACGCCTGACGGGGCTGGTCGCGGATCTGTACCACCTGTTCAAGCCGACGATGAACTTCACGCGCGGGTTCGCTTCGTACGATTACATCCGCGGGCAGGAGAACGACCGGACGCGCAGCGGGCCGTTGAGCGAGATCGACCTGAAGCCGCACGTGCATCCGGACGAGACGGACCTGAAGCGCCACGGCGGGCTGGTGCAGTACCTCCTGAACATTAAGGATCGCAAAACCGAAGAAGATTACTTCGCGCCGAAGGTCTTCCGCAGCGCCGCGAAATGGATCGACGACAACGTGAACCAAGGCCCGTGGATGCTCTGGGTGGACAGCTTCACGCCGCACGAGTTCTGGGACCCGCCGAAGGCGTTCGCCGACCGCTACTTCAAGAAGGACGGCGTGGTCGATTACACCTATCCGCAGTTCTTCCAGCAGCGCTTCAAGTTCAACGCCGACGAGATCGCGCGAACGAAGGCGCTGTACTACGGGTACTGCACCTTCATGGACAAGTGGGTCGGACACCTGCTCAAGAAGCTGGACGATCACAAGCTGTGGGACGAGACGGTGGTGGTTTTCACGAGCGATCACGGCACGGAATTGTGGGACCGCGGGCAGTTCGGCAAGAGCGGTTCGCGGCTGTACGACTACAACAGCCGGATCAACATGGTCGTGCGGCATCCGGACAAACGCTTTCACGGCAAGAGCAGCGATGCGTTCGCGATGAACATCGACCTCGCGCCGACGATCTGTAAGTGGATGGGCGTCGAGAGCCAGGAACCGTTCGACGGGCACGACCTGATGCCGATCCTGAACGGCGCGAAGGACGAGGTACGCGACCATGTGATCGCGGCGTGGAGCCAGCATGCGTTCGTGCGGCAAGGGCATTGGCATTACCTCGTCGATACGTACGATCCGGCCAAACAGACGGAGCTTTACGACCTGAAATCGGACCCGAAATGCCGCGAGAATCTGGCGGCGTCGCGCCCGGAAGTGGTGAAAGAACTGCGCGGGAAGCTGGAGCGCTACTTGGGCGCGCCGCTGCCGGCCGTATACAAACACCAATCCCGCCCTGGCCGCGCGCCGGGCTTGGGGAATTTTTATCAGAAGTGGGAGCAGAGCAATTTGGGGAGTTAAGAGCAAGCAGCAGGCAACAGTTGATCGCAGGGCGCGCATGCAAGGCGCGTGCGAGGCGCATGCAAGGCTCGGGCTGCGAACGGCCGCAGCGCCGCGGCGCCGGCCGGATATCACAGCCGTTGGGCGGGGCACGCGGAGGCCATAACAAAAACGCAAATGTTCCACGTGGAACATTCACGATGCGAAGCGAGGTGCTCTTGTGCGGCAGCATTTCGGACCTGTTTTAAGGAGTTATAAGAACAAAAAGGCTGTCTATACCACCTCGCGCACGTCGCGCAAAAATTTGATCCTGCCATAAAACTGCTATAAATCGCTGCTGCAAAGCGTATATTTGCACGCAGGTGCTTAGCGCCTGGCCGGCTATGCGCGAGGGGCTGAACAGGTGCAAGCGGTTCGGAGGCCCCAAAAGCGCGGCCTTCCGTGGCCTTTGGCGTCCGGCGGCGCAGGGCGCTTTCGCGTGTGCGTAAGTGGGTGCGGTTGTTTGGGGTTTTCTTGTTTCGGCGCGCGGGGCGAGTGCCTAGCATGCGTGCGATGGGGTTGACGTTGGCGTATGCCGTGAGGTTGTGTGTGCGTGTACGCCGTAAGGCCCGTTGGGCCGGCAGAGTTTAGCCCCGGGCGAAAGCCCGGGGGAATGGCGGGTTTGGAGGTAGAGCCCCGTAGGGGCGGCAGAACGGAATGGTTTCCGGTTCACGGCCAGATTGCGGGCGGGGAGCGGGCGGCGTTCGGCGGGTGCTGTTCACGGCTGGATCCGGTCGCTTACGCATTGGGTAGGTTGGGCGGCGGGCGGTGTTGTTCTGTCGCCCCGCTGGGGCTTACGCGCTTCGCGCCGCTTCGTCCCACGGCTTGCGCCGTGGGCTAAATTCTGTCGCCCCGCTGGGGCAAACGGCAAACGGCGAATCGCAAACAGCGAACGGCGAGCGGCGAACGGCGAACGGCGAACGGCGAACGGCAACGGGCCACAACCCTTTCAGGGTTGGACGGCGGTGGGGGTCGTGGTCCCAGGGTAGCGCCTGCGGCGCAACCCTGGGCTTTGGTGCTCAACCTCTTCGAGGTTGGACGGCGACGGCACCGCCTCTAACTACACCTTGGCAAGGAGGAGAGAGAGGCTCGGCCAGGAGCATGCCCACCGTGCTTGCTCCTGGGCGCCCAACAAACGAACCTGCCGCTCACCCGCTCACCCATCAAACGAACCTACCGCCCACCCGCCCCTCACCTTGCATAATGTTGCAGATCTATTCTAAAGGGTCTAGTATCCACACGCTGTTAGCTGTTTACCTTGTATACCCTCCATTGGGAGTCTCAATCATGGATTTACTCACAAAGGAGCAAAGGCAACGAGCACTCGAAGCCATGAAGGAATATCTAAGTGCGCCAAAGAATCCAGATGGGAAAACACCGTTTGAACGACAAACTTGGCGAGACCATGAACGCACTCGGTTGATTACTCAGGATCTACAACCGCTTCTTGAGAGCTTCTTAAGAGGTGATATGCCACTTGAGGAGTTCAAGTCCTCGATAGATGGCATTAACAAACGCCACGAGCATTGGGGTTTCAAGGGCATCAAAGGACAGATGTTTTTTAATATGCTCGTCAATGTTGCTACAAACAGTAAGGAGTGTGACGAAGAATTGAAATCAGCTTTGGCCCTGCCTAATAATGAAGATGTCGCACGGAATCGCATAAGAGCTTTCGCAGATTATGTAAGGCGAATTGGAGAGAAGCATGTTAACAACGGAGGCACTCACTACCAAAAACCAAAGGTCGGTAGTGTTCCATTTTTTCTGTCATATTTTTGGCAAATTCAAAATCATCGCGCTTGGCCTGTGTATTACACAAATTCTGTTAATACAATGTCAGACTTAAATCTATGGGAAGAAGGGGAAGATATTTCTGAGAACTACATTGAATACAAGAAGATGCATGAAGTATTGTCAAATCTTTTTACACAGGCTTCGGGGAAGACCTTTGACTTGTACGGAGTGGAGCATGTTTTTTGGTTCAAAGGGGGCAATCCATTTGGCGAGAACAAGCCACTTAAGCAATCTCCTCCATCGCCTTCTTATGGGGATTCCAAAGTTACGAAAGTAGTCTCCGAAATTAGCACCTCCAGTGGCAAGTTACCAGACAGCTACGTTCCACCCGTAGTATCGATCCTCCCACAAATGGCGCTCCATTCCCCCGAACTGGTCAATGCCGCGAAGGCATCTGGCACAAGTCTCGATCGCGCATTTGAAAAGAGCATTAACGCCTGCTTGACCATTCTTGGATACGAGACTGCATTGTTAGGTCAAGGACAAGGTAGGGTGCCGGATGGAAGAGCAGTTGATTCCGACAACCGGTACGCAATTCTCTGGGATGCAAAGGTTAGAAGCGAAGGCTATCGAATGGGAAGTGACGACAGGGCAATTCGTGAGTATGTACTGACCCAAAGCCGAGATCTAAAACGAACGCACTCCATTCGGAATATTTACTATGCAATCATTTCGAGTAGTTTTTCTGATGACTTTGATGATGCGATAAGAATGCTTAAAATGGAAACTGATATCAACGAGGTTTGTCTAATTGAAGCTTCGGCATTAGTTGCAATTGTAGAGGGACCGTTCGTTTATCCCGTGCCTGCGAGTTGAGCGGGTGAGCGGTCCGGCTTGTCGATCGGCAGGGGCGGTAGTTGCTTCCAGCGGGAGGGGATCAGTTCCCGCGCCGGCGTATCGGTGCCTGCGACGCGCCGGATGACATCGACGAGGTACACGTACGGATCGATGCCATGAGCGACGCAGCTGCGGATCAAGCCGTAGAGCACCAGGGCGCTCTTCAAGCCCTCTCGGCTGCCGAAGAACAACCAGTTGCGCCGGCCCACGCCCACCACGTGGAACTCCGCTTCGCTCAGGTTGTTGTCCAGCCGCAGCCGGCCGTCTTCCAGGAAGCGCTTCAACGCGGACCATTGGTTGACCACGTAGTTCAGCGCCTTCTTGAAGCTCGACTCCAAGGGCTCCGCGTCGCGCTGCCGGGCCACCCAAGCGCCGATGCGCGCCAGCAACGGACGTGAAGCCAACAGTCTCAATACCCAGCGCGCCTTTGGCGTCAGCTTCGCTTCGTCCGCCGCGTCCTCCACGGCGTACAGCTTCCCGATCAGCCGCAGCATCGGCCTGGCCCGCGCATCGACCAGCGCCACTTCTTCGAACTTCCGAAATACGTGCGACCAGCAGCCTACTTCGATGCGCACGCCGTCCGCAAACAGCCCGTCGTAGACCCCGCACGCGTCCACCTGCACGTACCCGGTGTGCGCGCCCAAGATCTCGCGCGCCGCGTCTGCCGTGCGCGAGGGGGTATGCTTGAACACGATCTCCCGGCCGCTCTGCCCGTCCCCCAGCAGCACCCAGACCCGCACCGTATCGCAGACCCCGGGCGCCAGCACCCGCACGACCGTATCGTCGGCGAAGCGCACCGGCCCGGCGCGGATCGTCTCCTCCTGCGCCCGCGCCAGCGGCCGCAGCAACTCGCCCAGCCAGACCATCCACTGGCACAGCGTCGAACGCGCGAGCGGACAGCCCAGTTCCGCGAACGAGCGCTCGATCCGGTACAGCGTCAGGTGGTTATGCAGCCGGTCCACTGCGATGCGCGCCAGCACGCTCGGGCTGGCCGCGCACTTCGGGAAGACTTTCGAGATCCCGCCCACCGTCGCCAGGCGCGTCTCGCCGTCGAGGGTCGTGTACAACACCACCGGACGCCTATGCACGATGACCTTCGGCTCGGGCCTCGGCAGGACCAACTCTTCGCACGTATCGTGGTCGATCACTTGGTAGCCGTGCGCCGGGTCGTAGTCGGGCAGGTCCCGCATCGGATCGAGCGTGTAGTCCTGGACCTCGCGCGGCAGATGCGCGGGGAGCTTGCGCCGGCCGCCGCGGCTCTTGCGCCGGGAAGAGCGGCCTGAGGGAGGCTCCTCGTCGTCCTCGCCGGAGCCGTCTTCGTCCTCACCGCCGTCGGATGCTTCCGAAGGCGCCGGGGGCGTCAGGCCCGCCGCCAGGTCCAACAAGGGTTGGCCCTGGAGCAGTTCCCGCCGCACGGCGCTGGAGCGATCCTGCGCGACGTACTTCATCAGCAGCCGTTCCAGTTCCAGAATGCGTGATTCGGCGCGCTTGCGGCGTTCCTCCGCTTGCACGCAACGCCGCACCAACTCGTCCGGCGGCAAGGAAGAAAGATCGCGAGAAGCGCTCATGCCTGTCAGACGAACGTGCGCGCGATTTGCATGCCGAAATCTGGGGCTCAAACTTCCAGCGGCGGCGTGCGCGCCGAACGCGCCTGTTCCAGGCTGAAGCGCTTGCGCCGCCGGACGCCCTTCCACTCCAACCCCTCCAGCAGGAACGCCACCTCCGCCGCATTCAGTTCCACGCCGGGTCCCTCGCAACGCGGCCAATGGAAGCGGCCCTGTTCGAGCCGCTTGTACCAGATCGCCAGACCCGTGCGGTCGAAGTACAGGATCTTCAGCTTGTCGGCGCGTTTGTTCCGAAAACAGTACAGGTGCCCGCTCAATGGGTCGGCCTGCAAGCCTTCGCGTACCATCCCGCTCAAACCCGTGAACGAACGGCGCATGTCCGCGGGCTCCCGCGCCAGGAAGATGCGCACCGTCGCCGGAATCAGGACCATCGCGCCGCGCCCGACAAGAGCCCCACCAACTCCCGCAGGCGCGAGACGGATGGACGCTTGCGAAAGCGCAGCCGCACCCCGCCCGCGCCCTCGATCTCGAACGCCCACTCACCGGCTTGAGCCTCCGACAAGCGCACCGGCACGAAGGCCGCGACGCTGCTCGCCGCGGGCACGCCGGCCGAAGCGCTCCGCTTTAACCGGCGGCGCGGCCGAGCTTGTGGAGGCGCTCCGCCGCCCGCTTCAAGCCGGCGCTTCCACCAGGAAAAATGCTGCTTCGTAAGGCCGTGGCGACGGCAGTAGGCCGCCTGGGTCAGACCGCTGCGCTTCCACGCCGACAAATGCTTGCGCCAAACTTCGGCGCGCACCACCCGCTTGCCCGAATCCATCGCCCGCCCCCCCCCGATACGTGCGCAAACCAGGGGCGCAGACTACTTCACGATTACAACTCGGGAAGACGGGATAAACGAACGGTCCCATTGTAGATGCCAAGCTGCGTGAACCACGCGGGTTAAGCCTTGGGCCAGATGGACTTCAACGCCTCTTTAGCTCCAGCGGGGTGTTATCGATCGAGAGAGTTCGTGAGCTATTATAGATAGACCAATGTTATTGAAGTACACATTGCCAGAAATGACTAGTGGGTGTTTAGGCGAGAACTATGCGTTCCACGAATCAAGCGTTGTGGGTTTACTCCCTAGTCAACTTGGCCATGAGCAAAATTCTACCGGCATCCTCCACCCAACAAACGAACCTACTGCCCACCCGCTCAATTAAGGGCCTGCCGAATACCCTCCCTCATCCCTACCCTCTCCCTGAGGGAGAGGAATAAATTCAACGGTTTCTCCGACAGACCCTCAATCGCGGGCCTCTTCTCACCGTCCGCGCGCGGCGGAAAGGCCAATCAGGATCAGGCCTGCGACGATCACGGCCGAGGCCAGGATACGGGTGCGGCCGCCGGGTTCTTTCAGCAGCGAGATTCCGGCTAGGACGCCCAGCACGATGGAAAACTGGCGCATCGCGGCGACGTAGG
Source organism: Planctomycetota bacterium (assembly GCA_015075375.1). GTDB lineage: Bacteria > Planctomycetota > SZUA-567 > H5-PLA8 > H5-PLA8 > H5-PLA8. The sequence goes on from JABTUM010000002.1 coordinate 1,082,891, forward strand.
AAACTTGCGTCGAAAGCGCATACGCCCAAAGAATGAGCAGATAGGTTCCGAAGATGAGGAGCCCCACGGTCAGCGCGCGGCGGCCTTCGAGCGTCCAGACGCGGCGGAAGGTTTCGGGTTCGGTGACGAAGCGCGCGCCGAGGGCTAGCGCGACGGTGCTGCTCAACCATTCCAAATAGCCGTACAGAAACGCGGCTTGCGGGCGCGGGTAGCGTTCGACCATGTAGCTCATGCCGATGTCGTCGATCAACGTGTAGCCGCTGGACGCCAGCGCCGCGAAGATCGCCCACGCGCTGGCGCGGTTGAGGTAGTCCTTGAGCCGGACGCCGTTCCCGGGCTGCCACGGCAGCAGGAAGCAGCCGAAGACGACCAGCACGATGCCCACGGCGGCGGGCCAGGAGGGCCAGAGTCCGCGCAAGGTTCCGGCCAGCAGGAGCACGAAGATCGGCGTGGTGCGGACGAGCGGGTAGACGACCGAGATATCGCCGAGGCGGTAGGCTTTGACGAGCCCCAGGTAATAGGCGGCTTGAAAGCAGCCGGTGACGGCGAGGCAGAGGAAAAGTTCCGGGCGGGCTTGGAGCACTCCGGCGCCGTCGCAGAACCAGAAGACCGGGAGGCCGGCGGCCAGCACGCCGAGGCTGCCGAGCAGAAAGAAGTTCAAGCCTTTGCTGGACTGCTTGGTCCACAGGTTCCAGGTGGCGTGGCTGACGCAGGAGATCAGGACCAGCACGATGGCCAGGGGGCTCATGCGAGGGCGCTTCCGATCCACGGCATGCGGGCGAGCGAAATCAGTCTACGAGAAAGCGCGCGCCGCTGTAGTCTAAATGAATGCGCCTGCGTGTTTTTCGATTGGGCCGCACAAGGAAATCGCGATGCGTTCGCCCCGGCTGAAGATCCTGACGTGGAACATACTCGAAGGCGGCATGGACGGGCGCCTGGAAGGCATCTTGAAGCAGATTCGCTCGGTGCGGGCGGACGTGGTGGCGCTGCAGGAATGCAACGGCTGGAACTTTCGCGGCTCGAAGCTGCTGCGGCTGGCCAAGCGGACGCTGGGCATGGCGGGTTTCCCGTTCTGGACCACGCACGGGTACCAGCCGGTGGTGCTGACGAAGGTGCCCGGCGCGGCGGCGGTCGAGCACGACGATCAGGATCATTTTCACCTGGGTTATCAGGAGATCCGGCTGCCGCTTCCCGGCGGTCGGACGTGGCATTTCTTCAATACGCACCTGAACCCGTTCGTGGAATCCGCACGCGTGGCGGAGATTAAAACGCTGATGCGCGCGATGCGTCCATACCGCAACGGGTTCTGCTCGCTGACCGGCGATCTGAACAGCCTCGCGGAAGGCGATACGTTTTGCGGCATCCGCATGCGCAGGCGCACCCGCGTCGACCTGAACCGCGACCGCTTGGTGCGGATTCTTTTCGATTACGTGGGGCTGTGCGGCCAGGACGGTTACGGCGACGTGACGAATCCCACGGCGTGGCTGCGCGTGCCTGTGCGAATCCGGCGCATGCAGGATCGCGTCGAGCTGCGCGCCGAGGTGACTTCGTATCTGAAGCGGCAGGGCTGGACCGATCTTTACCGCACGTTTCATCCCGCGGAGCCGGGGTACACGGTTCCGAGCCGCCAGCCGTTCGCGCGGATCGACTACGCCTGGCTTTCTCCGGCGCTGGCGCGCCGCGCGGTCTCCTGCGAGGTGCTGAGCGGCACGCGGCTCTCCAAGCTTTCGGACCACTTTCCGCTGCTGTGGGAAGTGGAAACCGGAGCCTAACAGGCTCGCGCGCCAGCTCGATTGAAGCGATGTGCGGCAACGGATAGATTGTCGGCATGAGCGCGGCTCCCGCATCCGGCCCCACGTCCACTTCGCCCGAGGTTCTGGCGGCGGAGTGCCTGCAGGGTTCGCGGCGCGCGGCGGCGCGGCTGATCTCGATGCTGGAGTCCGCGGACGGCGGCGCGGCGCGGGCGGCTTCGCGCGCGGTGGCGCGGCTGCCGCTGCCGGCGCAGACGATCGGCCTCACCGGACCGCCGGGCGCGGGCAAATCCACGCTGCTCGATTACCTGATCGGCCTGCTGCGCAAACGGAACCTGCGCGTGGGCGTGATCGCGGTGGACCCGTCGAGCCCGTTCACGGGCGGGGCGCTGCTGGGCGACCGCATACGCATGTCGCAGCACGGTCCGGACAGCGGGGTCTTCATCCGCAGCATGGGCAGCCGGGGCGCGAGCGGCGGGCTGGCGGCCGCGGCGAGCGACGCGCTGCGCGTGCTGGGCGGCGCGGGCTTCGACGCGGTGCTGCTGGAGACGGTGGGCGCGGGGCAATCGGAGATCGAGGTCGTCAATCTGGCCGATACCGTTTGCGTGGTTCAGGTCGCGGGTCTGGGCGACGACGTGCAGCTGATGAAGATGGGGATCCTCGAGATCGCGGACGTCTTCGTGGTCACGAAAGGCGACCGTCCGGGCGCGGAGGATCTGAAGCTGCAACTCGAGCGCGCGATTCACGAAGCGCCGGGGGAAGTCTGCCGCGCGATCCGGCAACTGGGGCCGGGCTTCGCGGCGAGCTTTCAGGGCCCGCGCTGGACGCCGGAGGTGGTGCTGGTCTCGGCGCTGCGTGCGCAGGGCGGGGACGAGTTGCTGGCGGCGTTCGAGCGGCATCGCGCGTATCTGGCGACGCCGGCGCTGGCGGAAGCGCTGCGCACGAGCCGCGCGGCGCGTGAGATCGCGTGGCGCGCGACGCGGCGGCTGGGGGACGCGCTGAACGAGCGGCTCGCGCCGGGCGGCGATCTGGCCGCGCTGGCGGCGGATTGCGCGGCGGGGCGGCTGGATGTCGAGAGCGCCGTGGCTCGGGCGCTGGGAGGTTCGGCGTGAGCGATCCGGCAGGCGACCCGCTGCGGAGCTGGAAGGAAGCGCAGCACGGACCGGCCGCGGCGAAGAAGTACCGCGACGATATCGGTCCGGTGCCGCCGCGTTCGATCTCCGAGTTGCCGCTGGAGCCGCTGTACGCGCCGGGCGACGCGGACGCGGCCCGGCTGGAAGCCGAAGCGTTTCCGGGCGCGCCGCCGTTCACGCGCGGGCTGCATCCGGGCATGTACCGCCAGCGGCTCTGGACGTTCCGGCAGTACGCGGGCTTCGGGAGCGCCGCGGAAACGAACGCGCGTTTCCGCAAGCTGCTGGCGGCCGGCCAGACCGGATTGTCGGTCGCCTTCGATTTGCCGACGCAGTTGGGGCTCGATCCGGATCATCCGCGCGCGGCGGGCGAAGTGGGGCGCGTGGGGGTTTCGGTCGCGAGCGTCGAGGACATGCTGCGGCTTTTCGAGGGTCTGGACTTCGGAACGATCTCGACCTCGATGACGATCAACGCGCCGGCGGCGGTGCTGCTGGCGTTTTACCAGGTGGCGGCCGAAGAGCGCGGCGCCGGGCCGGAACGGCTGCGCGGGACGGTGCAGAACGACATCCTTAAGGAGTACGCGGCGCGGAACAATTACGTCTTTCCGCCCGAGCCGAGCATGGCGCTGACGGTGGACGTGCTGGAACACTGCGCTACGACGCTGACGCATTTTTATCCGATCTCGATCAGCGGTTACCATTTGCGTGAGGCGGGGTGCACGGCGCCGCAGGAACTGGCTTTCACGCTGGCCAACGGCGTGGCGTACCTGGAGGCCGCGCGTGCGCGAGGCTTGTCGCCGGAGCGCCTGGGGGAGCAGATCAGCTTTTTCTTCGCGGCGACCAGCGAGCTGCTGGAAGAGGTGGCGAAGTTCCGCGCGGCGCGGCGGCTGTGGGCGGGCCTGATGCAAGAACGCTTCGGGGTGACGAGCGCGAAGGCACGGCAACTGCGCTTCCACGTGCAGACGGCGGGGAGCCTGCTGACCAGCCAGCAGGTGGAGAATAACCTCGTGCGGGTATCGGTGCAGGCCCTGGCGGCGGTGCTGGGCGGATGCCAATCGCTGCACACCAACGCGTTCGACGAGGCGCTGGGGCTGCCGGGGGAGCTTTCGGCAAGGCTGGCCTTGGCGACGCAGCAGATTCTCGCGTATGAAACCGGGATCGTGAATGCGGCCGATCCGCTGGGCGGAAGCTATGCGGTGGAAGCGCTGACCGAGAAACTCGAGACCGAAGCGCGGGCGCTGATCGGCGAGATCGACGCGGCCGGCGGCGCGGTCGATGCGGTGGAAGACGGCTTCTACCAGCGCCGCGTCGCGGAAGCGGCGTACCGTTACCAGAAGGATGTGGAGTCCGGCGCTCGGCGCGTGGTGGGCGTGAACTGCTTTACGTCGGAAGTGGCTTCGGACGAGGACGCGAGCATCCAAGCGTTGCGATCCGAGCAGGAACAGGAAGCGAAGGCACGGCTGGCTGAGGTGCGCAAGCGCCGTGACGCCGGGGCGGTTTCGAAAGCGCTGGCGGAAGTGCAGGCCGCGGCACGGGCGAACGTGAATCGCATGCCGGCCATCCTGAACGCGGCGCGCGCGCGCGCGACCGTGGGCGAAGTGTGCGGCGCGTTGCGCGCCGTGTACGGCGAATACCAACCCCGGAACTGAACGATGATCCCCCCCTTGCCTCCCGCGTTGAAAGATTTTCCGCTCGCTCATCTGGCCGTGGCCGTCGAGCGGCTCGATCAGGCCGCGCCGGTGTACCGCGCGCTGGGCTTCGAACTGCACGCACCGGAATCGATTCCCGCTCAGCAGGTCCGCGCGCAGTTGGCGGTGAAGGGCGAACTGCGGATCGAACTGCTGGAGCCGGAACCGGCAGGCGCGGGACCGATCGGGAAGCATCTGGCCAAGCGCGGCGCGGGGGTGCATCACGTGGCGCTGCGCGTTAAGGACCTGAAAGCCACCTTAAAGGAATTGGAAGCGGCCAAAGTGAAGAGCTTGCCGGGTTATCCGTCGCAGGGATTGGGCGGTTCGTGGGTGGCGTTTTTGGACCCTAAGTCGACTTGGGGCGTCCTTTACGAACTGGTGGAAGCCACACAGGTGCACGCGTGAAGTTCTTAAGCCCGGGCCTCCCGGCTTGACAGCCTTTGAAACAAGGGCGAGACTTTAGACGCTTCCGGGCGCAGCTTCGGCTTTGGGCATGCGAAGGGATCGACCAATCATGAGTGCGACGCGCAGGACGGGACGTAGGGCTTGGAGCTTGGTCGCGTGCTTGGCGTGGGCGACCGGGTTCGGGGGCATGCTTCAGGCCACAGAAGAGCTGGGCGTACCTCAGCGCGCCGAGATCAGCCAAAAGCTGACGGTTAATACCGAAGAGATCACGGCGTACGCCGATACGTTCATCGCGGCGAAAGCCAAGCTCGCGGAAGTCGAGTTCAAAAAAGCGCGCAAGGATCTGCTCCAGGAACTCCGCAAAGAAGAGGACCAACGCAAAGAGTACGAGCGCCGGATGCGCCGGTATGCGCAGACGCACGGTTACGCGGCGGCGGGCACGACGCTGGACGAAGCGGAAGACGAAAGCATCGTGCGCGTGCGCGTGGAAGTGCTGATGCCGGAAATTGCGCTGTATCAGGCTGTCGCCGCCGCGTGCCGGAATCGCGGGCGGTTGTGCCGGAAATTGGCGGAAGACATGCCGAAGCTGGATGAAAACGGCGACGGAACGATCGCGGAAGAAGAGTATCTGAACTCGGCGGCGCTGATCCGCACCACCGGCAAGCTGCTCCTTCCGCTGGACCGCAACAACGACAAGAAGCTGTCGCTGAGCGAACTGGAAACCGACGCGAAGATTCCGGCCACGCTGGAAGACGGGGTGCAGCAGGGCATTAACTGGGTGCAGGGCGAAGAGCACCGCATCCGCCCCTTCGACGCCAACGAAGACCGGAAGCTGGACGTTTCGGAGCGCAAGGCGCTGACGATGGCGTACATGACGGCGGCGATGCGGTATGTCGAAGACGCGCAGTTCTACGCGCAGTTGGCGGAGGCGCTGACCGTTCGGCGCGACGGGCTGGCGCAGAAGTACCGGGAAGTGGCGTTGAGCGCCGAAGCGACCGGAGAGTAAGGTCTCGACCGGGCCGGTCAGCCGAAAACGCCCAAGCGTTCCAATTCGGCGCAGACTTCTTCCGCTTCGATCCGATTCAAGCAATCGTAATGCCCGTAGCGGCACGTCCGCTGCAAGCACGGGCTGCATTCGATTTTCTTGTATACGATCCGAGTCCGCTCCCCCAGCGGGCCGGTGCGATCGGCGCGCGTGGAGCCGTAGATCCCGACGGTGGGCTTGCCCAACGCGCCGGCGACGTGCATCGAACCGGAGTCGTTCCCCGCGAACGCATCGCACAGGTTCAGCAGAGCGAGCGCTTCTCCGACGCTCGTCTCGCCCGCTGCCACCAGCGCGCCGGACGCCGTGAGCGCGGCCACGTCGTCGCTCTTGCGCCGCTCGTTGGGCGCGCCGACGAGCACGCATTCGGCCCCGTGGCGCCGGGCGAGCAGGTCGGCAAGAGCGGCAAAGCGCGCGGCGGGCCACTCCTTCGCCGGTCCGTACGCGGCGGCGACGGCCAGCGCGACTAATTTGCCCGCAGGCCGTTTACGCCGCGCGGCCAGCCACGCGCGCATGGACTCGGTATGCGCCGCCGAGACGTCGACGGCAAAGTCCTTCGGATCGCCTTCGACGCCCAGCGTATGCCGGAGCATATGCAGGTAATAATGGACCTGGTGAACCTCGAGAATCGCGGCGGTGGGACCGGTCTTATGGGTAAGCAGCAATCCGCGCGCATCGCGGGCAAACCCGGCGCGGCGCGGGACGCCGGCCAACGCGGGCCAGAACGCGGACTCGAAGCTATTGGGAAACAGGACCGCCAGATCGAACTGCCGCGCGCGCAGATCGCCCACGATGCGGCGGCGATCCCCCCACCCCGCCCAGCCCTTGCGGACCTTGTAGGGCAGCACTTCGTCGAGCCAGCCGAAGCCGTCGAAGAAACTGGCCAGTTCCTGCTTCACCAGCACGCTCAACTTGGCCTCGGGAAAGGACGCCCGGACGGCCCGCAGCGCGGGGAGGCTCATCACCACATCGCCCAGCCAATTGACTTCCTTGACCAGCACGCGCTTGGGCGGCAAGTCGAGCTTGGGGGCGAACGAGGCGGGCGCGGCTTCGGGCAACGGTCGGTCCTTTCGAGCCATCGAAGCGCGTATCGTACCGTCGCGCGCGCGCGTTGCCAACGCGCGCGCGCTTGCATTGGCGGGGCCGCGCGGCATGCTCGAAGGCGCATTCCAACACGTTTATTCAAGGAGAGCGCGATGCCGACCAACGCTTATGGGCGCTTCGTAACCGCCGCGGAAGCCGACCGCGAGACGCCGCCGTGGGGCAAGCTGGCCTGGATCAGCCGCCCGCCGACCACGGACGCCCAGCAACTGACCGTGATCGAAGTGACGCTTTCTCCCGGAGGCGGGCACAACTTCCACCGCCACCCGAAGCAGGAAGAAGTGATTTACGTGATTGCCGGACAAGTCGAGCAATGGCTGGGGCCCGAGAAGAAAATTCTGAAGGCCGGGGACTCTGTGTACATCCACGAGAATCAGGTGCACGCCTCGTTCAACGTCTTCCAGCAGGACGCGAAACTTCTGGCGATCCTGGGGCCGTGCGACGGACCGAACGGGTACGAACTGGTGGACGTCGCGCAGGACGCGCCGTGGAAGTCCCTGCGCTAAGCGCTCGACGAAACGCACGAATCCCACCAGGGGCGGATAGACCGCCCCTGCGTCGTTTGTAGAGGCCTGCATTTTTCAGAAAGCTACCGCAAGACCACAAGGAGCCGCTCATGGCGCTGGTGCTGAATCGTCCGGTCGAAGGCCGCTGGCGGGGCAAGTTTGTCTGGAGCGCCACGCGCGGCGGGCCGCGGCTGGAGGTGCGGCGCTTCCGCACCCGCCTGGAACTCTCGACCCCGCCACGCGAATTCCTGGTGCACGTCAGCGCCGACAGCCGCTACCGGCTATGGGTGAACGGAACCCCTGTCGGCCGCGGCCCTTTGAAAGGCACCCTCGAGCATTATTTTTACGAGACCTACGACCTAGCGCCGTACTTGCAGGCCGGCGCGAACGTCCTGGCCGCGGAAGTGCAGTGGTTCGGACTCGACGCGCCGAACAGCGAAGTCCACAGCGGCTACGCCGGCTTTCTATTTCAAGGCCCCGAAGGCGCCGGCGTGGACACACCGGGCGCCTGGAAGATCCAGGTCGATGAAGCGCTGAGCGCCGACCGCACTTCGTACATCGCCAACGCGCAAGGCTTCCTGGGCTTTTGCGAGCACCTCGACGGCGCGAAGGTTCCGCAAGGCTGGCGCGAAGCGAGTTTCGACGATTCCGGCTGGGAAGCGCCCGTGGTGCTGCTGGAAGCCGATTGGCCGCCGAACTGGGGCGAGTTCGCGCCGCTCTGGAATCTGCAGCCGCGCGAAATACCGGCGCTGCCGGAAGCGCCCAAGCGCTTCGTGCGCGCATTCCAAGGCACCGCGGCCGCCGGCCTTCCATTCGGTCCGCAGCCCCATGGCTGGACCATCCCCGCCGGGCAGCGCGCGGAACTGACGCTCGACGCCGGCGGCTTGACGACGGGCTTCCCCGAACTGCGCTTCTCGGGGGGGCGCGGCGCGAAGGTGACGATCGTTTACGCCGAGGCGGTGGGCCAATGGTCCACGCAAGGCAAGCGCGGACGCTGGTATCTCAAGCAGGTCCGCGACGATCTGGCTTCGGGCGAAGTGGACGGTTACCGCGATACGGTACTCCTGCCGGGCGGAGCGTTCGTATACGAACCTTTTCACTGGCGCACGTTCTGGTTCGTAAAGCTGATCGTCGAAGCCGGGCCGGAGGCCGTCACCGTCGCCGATTGCGCGTACCGCTTCACGGCCTATCCCCAGACGCTGCAGGCCGCGTTCCAGGCGTCCGATCCCGACCTGGAAAAGCTTTTCGCGCTCTCTTGGCGCACCCTGGAACTGTGCAGCCACGAGACGTACGAAGACTGCCCGTACTACGAGCAGCTTCATTACATTTACGACGCGCGCCTCGAAGCGCTGCAAGGCTACGCGCTGGCGAACGACCGCGAACTGCCCCGCCGCACGATCCGGCTCTTCCGCGATTCGATGCGCAGCGACGGTCTGGTGCATTGCCGCGTGCCTTCGCGGCGCAGGCAGATCATTCCGTTCTTCGCGCTGCACTGGGTCATGACGGTGGAAGAATTCTGGCGCTGGTGGGGCGCCGAAGAGCGCGCGTTCGTGCGCGGCAACCTGCTCGCGGTGGACGGCGTGCTGCATTGGTTCCGCGAGCAACTGCGCGAGGACGATTTCACCGGTCCGCTGCCCTTTTGGAATCCGGTGAACGGCGGCGGTCCAGGGCTGAACGCGGCGGCGAAGCTGGGCGGCAGCACGTACATGACCGGTTTGTTCGTCTGGGCGCTGGAAGCCGCGGTACGCCTGCACGAGGAAGCCGGCATCCCCGACGACGCGGCGCGCTGGCGCAAACTCGCCGCCCGGCTGCGCCTGGCGATCCGCGAGAACGCCTGGTGCGAGCGCGAAGGCCTGTTTCTCGAGGCGCCCGGCGCCGAAGGCCCGACGGCGGCTTCTATTTCGCAGCACACGCAAGTGCAAGCGATCCTGAGCGGGGCGGCGACAGCCGAGCAGACAGCTCGGATTCTGAAACGGCTCACGAGCGACCCCGCGCTGGCGCAGACGGTGACCTCCAACACCTTCGACCTCTGCCGCGCGCTGGAAGCCGCCGGCGCGTACGGCGCGTTCCACGATCCGGTCCTCAAACCGTGGCGCGAGATGATCGCCAAGCGCATGAGCACGCTGTGGGAGACCGACAGCGACGGACGCAGCGACTGCCACGCCTGGACGAGTTGGGTGGCCTACGATTTCCTGACCTGCGTGCTGGGCATCCAGCCGGCGCGCGCGGGCTTCGAGGAAATCCGTATCCGGCCACTGACCGACGGGCTGGCGCATGCCGCAGGGCAGATGCCCACGCCGAAGGGCCCGGTGCATGTCTCCTGGCGGCGCGAAGGCGCGCGGGTGCGTCTGGAAGCCGAGACCCCGGCAGGGGTGCCGGTGACGGTGGAGCTGCCGGGTGCGGGAAGCCGGCGCTTCGAGCAGGGCGGACGAATCGAGTGCTGAACGCAAGCCGGCGCGGGCGGTAACGAATGCCCGCGGCGCCGTTCAGCGCTTGGCGGCTTTCTTGCGGGCTTTCTTCTTCGCGGCGCGGGCGGCGTCGGATTCCTTGTCGGCGGCTCGAGTGGCCCGCTGCAGCGACTGACGCCGCTTTTTGTCGGCTTCTCTCGCCTTCTCGGCTTCGCGCTGTGCTTTAAGCTGGCGTTGACGTTCGAGCTTGGCTTCGTCGGCGGCGGTCTCGGCGGCCAGGTCGGCGGCGGCCATCAGGACTTTGGCGCGCTCTTCGAGAATGCCTGAATTTTTTGCGCCCTTCTTCTCGGCCAAGCCTTCGAGGACCAGTTTTTCGCGGGCCTGGCGGCCTTCGTCGCCGCGCGTAGCGGCCAATCCTTCCAGCACTTCGCGCGCGAATTCGCGTTCCTCGCCCATCCCTTCGGCAAAGTGATGCCCCAGGTAATAGACCGTTTTCCGGCTCAGCGCCTTGTCGCGCAGGATATCCCGCGCCAGCGCCTTGGGCTTGAAGCGCCCGCCGCCAAAGACCTGCTGGAAGACGCGCAAATGCGGATCGTGATTGCGCATGCCGCGGGTCAAGTCGTGCGCACCCGGCGCCAGACCGGAGAGCGCCTGTTCGAGCCGGTGCTCGTCGCTCCAGCCCGGCAAGCCGCCCAGATTTCGCAAGAGTCCCAGGGCGCGCTGCGGATCGCCGTCTGCGCGCAGTTTGCGCGCTTCCTTGAGCGCCGCTTCGGCCAGCGCCGTGCTGCCCGTGGCGCGGCAAACCTGCAGGAGCGCGGCGCGGCGCGTCTCGGCCTCCAGGCGCGAGGCTTCGTCCGGCGCGCCGGTCTGCTTTTCCTTGCCCACCGCGAGGGCGACATAGGCTTTGGCCAATTCGTCGGCCATGCGCGGCGGTATTTCGGATGCGCGTGCGGTCAGGACGCGGGCGGCCAAGCGGCTGGCTTCGCCGTTGCGCGTATCGCGCAGGCGCTCGGCAAGCGGGCCGGCGGCCTGCGGCGCCTTGGCCAGCGCCTGGGCCGCGTCTTCACGAACGCGCGGGTCGCCGTCTTCCAACAGCGCGAACAGATCCTTCAGTGTGCGCGAACCGCCGGCGGCGGCCAGCTTCTGCATCGCGAACTCCCGGACTTCGGGCCGCGACAGGCCCATCAGCTTCTGCAGAGCCGAACGATGCTCGGCGCCCAGTTCGGCTTCACGCAGAGCGGCGATCGCCGGTTCGACCGCATAATCGAAATCGGCTTCGCTTAAGAACGGCAGCAGGCGCGCACCCAGCTTGCCGCGCTGAGGGGGAGTCAATTCCAATCGTCCGACGGCCAGCAGCGCGGCTCGGCGCACGCGCGGCGTCGCGGGCTTGAGGGCGTGCTCCATAAGAATTTTGAGCGCATCGGGGTCGCGCAGATCGCCGGTGAGTTCGAGCGCCATGACCAGGGCGGGCTCCGCGGCGCAGAATTTTTTGGTTTCGAGCGCTTTAAGCAACTGCCGGAGCAGCGCGTCACGGCTCTTCTCGTGCAAGGCTCCGAGCGCGTTATGCATGCCTTCCCGCAGCGCACGGGCAGGTGCGAAGTCGCCGGCACCCTGAAGCCGTTCGAGCAGCGCGGCAAATCCTTGCGCTTCGCCGGTGCGCGCGATGGCTTCGGCCAGCTTGGCGAGGAGTTCGCGCGGCGCGGGGCCCAACAGGCGAATCAGGGGCTTAAGCGCGCCGGCTCCGGCATGTGCGACGGCGCGCAGCGCCTCGTCGGCGGGCGGGCCGCCGGCCGCGATGAGCGGCACCAGCGCCTCGGCGGCCTGCGGCGTCCCGATGCGGCCCAGCGCCTCGATCACGAAGGGGCGCAGCACGCCTTCGGCCTTGGGCAGCGCTTCGGCCAGCGCGCGCGCGACGGCCGGATCCTGCGGAGCCATCTCGGCGAGCAGCACCGCCGCCGCGCAAGCGACCCGCGTATCCCGCCCGCGCACGAATACCGTCAGCCGTTCCAGAGTCGAATCCACGCAGATGACCTCGGTCCCGGCTCCAGATTTAGCCGACTTTCACGCTCTTGTCGCCGGTGGAATCGACGGCCACGACCGGGATGGCGGAGCCCGAATCGCCCGGCATGACCGCATTAGGCGGATTCTTCCCGACGATGCCGCCCGAGATGACCATCTTGATCGCGTCCTCGACGCTGATAGGCAGTGGGCGCGTCTCGCTGCGCGGCAAGATCAGCGTGAAGCCCTGCGTCGGCAACGGCGTGGTGGGGACGAAAACGGTAAGCAGGTCGAGCACCGACGGATCGGGCGAGGTCAAATCGCCGTCGGTGGGCATGTACGTCTGCGCCACGGCCACCCCCAGCGGGCCGCGGGCGTTCCCGGTGACGAAGCCGATCACCCAGCTTCCTTTAAGGGGAAACTGCACCAGCACGGCGCTCTGGAACTTGATCTTGGAATCGCGTCCAAAGAAGGCCTGCGCGAGCTGCTTCACCGAAGTGTAAAGAATTCCGATGAACGGGAGGCGCGCGACGATTCCTTCGAAGAGCCCCAGCACCCAGCGCCCGATGATGCTGCGCGTCACAATCCCCAGCACCAGGACCGCCAGCACCAGGATGCTCAACCCCAGCAACGGAACCAGCAACTGGGAGTAATCGGAGGACTCGATGGCGTCGCGGATACGTTCGAGCGAACCGCCGGCCACCTTGCTGAAGCCGAAAATCGTGCTGAGCGGACCGTCCAGCAGGTTCCAGAGCCAGATCAGAAATACGACCGTAATGGAGATGGGAAGCGCGACGAACATACCTGCGATAAAGTTCGAGCGCAGGAAGCGGCGAATCGACGGAACGACTTTCTGGACCATCGTGCTTCCTTGCTCCCATGCGCCCTGCCGGCTCACCTTACGCGGCAAGCCGGGCCTTCTTTTACTTATTCTCGCCTCCAGGTAAAGGCGTTACCGCGAAAAAGAGACGCCCATCGCCGTCCGGGCTTCAACCGCCCAGATAGGCGCGCTTGACCTCGGGGTCGGAGGCCAGGTCCCGGGCCGGGCCGGTCTTCACGATGCGCCCGGTTTCCAGGACGTACGCGCGGTCGGCCACCCCCAATGCCTGGAACGCATTCTGTTCGACGAGCAGGACCGTCATGCCTTGGCGCTTCAGGCCGGCCAGAATTTCGAAAATACGGTCCACCAGGAGCGGCGCGAGGCCCAAGCTGGGTTCGTCCAGCATCAACAGGCGCGGGCGGGACATCAAGGCGCGGGCAATGGCCAGCATCTGCTGTTCGCCGCCCGATAACGTACCCGCGAGCTGCCCGGCGCGCTCCTGGAGAATCGGAAACGTCTCGCGCATCTTCGCGATATCCTCGCGCACCCCGGCTGGATCGGAGCGGATGTAGGCGCCCAAATCCAGATTTTCGTCGACCGTCAGGTTGGGAAAGATGCGGCGGCCTTCGGGACACAGCGCCAAGCCTTGCCTGAGTATGGCATGCGAAGGCTGCCCGGCGATCGACGCGCCTTCCAGCAGCACTTGTCCGTCCTTGGGCGCCAGCACCCCGGCAATCGTGTTGAGCGTCGTGGTCTTGCCCGCGCCGTTGGCGCCGATGAGCGAAACGAGTTCGCCGCGATGGACGGTCAGGCTCACGCCTTTCAGGGCGTGAATGCCGCCGTAAAACACATGCAGATCCCGAATCTCCAGGATCGGCGCGGCCGGATCGCTCACTTCGCGGCCTCCTGTCCCAGATACGCTTCGATCACCTTGGGATGGGCGCGCACTTCCTCCGGCGTACCGCACGCGATGGTCTCTCCGTGGTCGAGCACCAGCAGGCGCGCGACCAGGCCCATCACGAACGGCATGTCGTGCTCGATGACCAGGATGGTGAGGTCGAAGCGCGCGCGAATCTCGCGAATCAGCGCCTGCAAATCGGCGGACTCGCGTTCGTTGGCGCCAGCCGCGGGTTCGTCGAGAAGCAGGATCTTCGGCCGTCCGGCCAGCGCGCGCGCAATCTCGAGCCGGCGCTGCTGCCCGTACGCCAGCGCGCCGGCCTGCACGCCGCGGACTTCGGAGAGGCCCATCATCTCCAGGAGCTCCAGCGCCTCGCGCTCGAACGCGGCTTCCTCCGCACGGAAATGCTTCGACCGCACCAGGGCGCCGAGCAGCGACTGCCGCTTGCGCGGCTGGCAGCCGACCTTCACGTTCTCCAGCACCGTCATGTCCCGAAAGAGCCGGATATTTTGAAACGTGCGCGCGACCCCCAGTCCGGCGATGCCGTCGGGCTTCATGCGGCCGATGTCGCAGCCGCGCACGGAGATGTTCCCGCGCGTCGGCTCGTAAACGCCGGTAAGCAGATTGAATACGGTGGTCTTCCCCGCCCCGTTCGGCCCGATCAGGCCCACGATCTCGCCCGCAAAAAGATCGAGGTCGAAATCGCAGACGGCCGTGAGCCCGCCGAAGCAGCGGCTGACGCCGCGCGCGGAGAGCACCGCGTCGCCGCGGTCGACGCGCGCGCCTTCGCTCACGCGCCGGCCTCCTTGGGCGGCGCCGGCGGCTTGCGGCGGAAGAGCGCCGCGAGGGAGAACTCGCGCGTGCCCATAATCCCCTGCGGCCGCAGCAGCACCACCACGATCAGCAGGATGCTGAAGAAGACCTGCCAGAGATCCTTGGGTGAGCGATGCACCCAGCCGTCGCCGCCCTGGGTCGGATCGTAGAAGACCGGCACCTGCCAGGTACCAGGCGCGAAGGAGAGCAGCACCGGAAGCGCGTAAATCAACACGCCCGCGACGATCGTGCCGGTGAAGCTGCCCATGCCGCCCATGACCACGATGACCAGGATCGTGACGCCCTGCATGAAGCCGAACTGGTTAGGGCTCACGTAGCGCTGGTAGTTCGCGTAGACGGCGCCGGCCAGGCCCGCGAGCGCCGCGCCGAGCACAAAGACAAGCACCTTATAGCGCGTAAGGTTCACGCCCAGAAGTTCGGCGGCCGTTTCGTCGTCGCGGATCGCGGTGATCGCGCGTCCGTGCGCGCTGCGCATCAGATTGCGCAAGATCAGCAGCGTGAGCGCCGCGACACCCGCGGAGAGCAGCATGTAGAAGATCATCTCGCCGCGGCGCGCATCCAGGCGGTTGAGCCCGAACGTCTGCTCCAGCGTGGTGCGAATCACGTTGGGCACCGAGAGGCCCTGGCTGGTGCCGAGAAAAGAGCTGTTGATCGCGACGTTGCGCAATATCTCGCCAAAGCCCAGCGTCGCGATGGCCAGATAATCGCCACGCAGGCGCAAGCACGGCACGCCGACGAACAGCCCGCACAGCGCCGCGGCGAACATGGACAGCGGAAACGAAAGCGCGAACAGAAACAAGCCCGCTTCGCCCGATGGAAGCACGGTGAGCAGCACGGCGGTCATGTAGGCGCCGACGCCCCAGAAGCCCTGGTGCCCGAGCGAAAATAAGCCGCAGAATCCGTTGATTAAATTCAGCGAGAGCGCCAGCGAGACGGTTACGCCCAGCAGGACGAAATGGTGGCCCCAGAAAAAGAGAAGCCTGTCGAAATCCATGCCGGCGGATCCTACACCTTGTCGCCTTCGAAGCGGCCCAGCAATCCGCTGGGCCGGACTAGCAGCACGGCGATCAGGATGCCGAACGCAAACGCATCCCGCAGCCCCGAGTGCACGTACGCCTCGACCATTTTTTCGCTGATGCCCAGCAGCAACGCGCCCAGAATCGCGCCGGGGATGCTCCCGATCCCGCCCAGCACCGCGGCGACGAACGCTTTCAGACCGGGCAGCAAGCCCATCAGCGGATCGATGCGTTCGTAGTACATCCCGCCGGCCAGGAACCCGCCGATGCCCGCGACGAACGCGCCGATAAAGAACGTCCCGCTGACGATACGGTTCACGTCGATCCCCATCAGCGCAGCGGCACGGAAATCGACGCTCACCGCACGCATCGCGCGCCCGAAGCGCGTATGCTGAACCAGCCCGTACAATCCCGCGGCCACCAGGACAAGCGTGAGCACGATCACGAGTTGTTTGCTGGAGACCGTCACGGCGGCGTAGGTGTACGCATGGGCCGGACGCGAGGACGCTTGAGCCAGCCGGAGCGTTTCGGCCAGTGCTGCGGCGGACAGCGGTTCGCCGGCCAGCACCACCGCGTGCGTACGTTGTTGGTCGCGACCGCGTTCGTCGCGCAGCGCGTAGTCGAGCACCACCGTCCGATCGAAGGTCTGGCCGGGCTGCAGCGAAGCGAGATCGACTTCGGTGCGCGGAAAACGCGCTTCGGTCAGCGTGGGCGCAAACTTCCGGTAGCTCGCGCCGACCGTTTGCTGGCCCAGATTCTGGAGCAGCAGCGAGACGCCCAGGGCCGAAAGCAACGCGACGATCCGCCCGGCATTGCGCAGCGGCCGGTAGCAGAAGCGTTCCACCACCACGGCCAGGATCGCCGTAAGCAACCCCGCCAGCAGCAAACTCGCGGCAAAGATCAGGAATCCCGGTTCGCCGCCTGTGGGATGCACGCCGAACAGCGCGTAGAGCGCGGCGTAGCCGACGAACGCGCCGAACATGTAGAACTCGCCGTGCGCGAAGTTGATCAGTTTGATGATGCCGTAGACCATCGTATAGCCCACGGCGATCAGGGCGTAGATGGCCCCGCAGGACAGACCGTTCAGCAGAAAGTTAAAAAAGTCGCTCACGTTGCCGGTTCGCCATGGACGGGGGGTCCGGCCGTTCGCGCCGGACGGCCCGGCGTCCTTTGAGGTTTACTGCCGCTTGAAGAATTCGTGGTCCTTTTCGCCCGTCACCAGGATCACCGCCGGCTTGGTGACCTCGCGGTCCGGCCCCATGGTCACGGTGCCGCAAACGGTCTCGACGCTCTTGAGCGAATTGATGGCATTCTTGAGCGCTTCGGCTTCGGCGCTTCCCGCGCGCTTCGCGGCATCGGCGATGCAATAGATCGCGTCGTAGCCCAATGCGGCCATCGCGCCCGGCTTCTCGCCGAATTTAGCGTCGTAGCGCTTCACGAAATCCTGAACCTTCGGATTGGTATCGCCGGGATGGAAGTGGTTGCAAAGGTAGTTGCCTTTGATCGTCGGCCCGCCCAGCGCATAAAGCTTCGGATCGTCCCAGCCGTCCCCGCCCAAAAACGGCCTCTGAAAGCCCGATGCGCGCGCCTGCTTGATGATGAGAGCCACCTCGTTGAAGTAGCCGGGCAGCCAGACCACATCCGGATTGGCGCTTTTGAGCTTGGTGACCAGCGTCTGAAAATCCGTATCGCCCTTCTGATACGCTTCTTCTTCCAAGAGTGTCCCGCCGCCCGCCACGAAAGCCTTTTTGAAACTGTCGATCAGCCCTTCGCTGTACGCATTTCCTTTTTGGATCACCAAGGAAGCCGTCTTGGCTTTCAGATCCTCCAGCGCGAACTTCGCCATCACGGTGCCTTGGAAATCGTCGTGGAAGCAGATGCGGCTGACGTACTCCCCGCCCTCCTTGGTAATCCGCACGTTGGTGCTCGCGTGCGTGATCATCGGGATGCGCTCGTCTTTGGCGACCTCCATCGCGGCCATGGTGTAATTGCTGCCCACCGCGCCGACGACCACGTTCACCTCGTTTTGGATGATCAGCTTCTTGATCGCGTCTTTGCTCTTGGCTTCGTTGGAGGCGTTGTCTTCGTAGAAAATCTTGATCGAGAAAGGCAGGTCCGCTTTCGCGTTCAGTTCTTCCACGGCCAGTTGCATGCCTTGCTTGCTGTCTTCCCCCCAGGGCGCCACGTCGCCGGAGAGTTCCAGGTTTGCGCCGACCAGCAGTTCCCACTTCTTCCCATCGCCGGCCGCACCGGACTTGCCGGCTTCTCCGCCGCCGGTTTTGCTCGCGCCGCCGCATCCGGATAGCAACAGAGCGAGCCCAATCGCCACGCACCAAGCTCGTCCACGGGAGATAAACATAAGCGGCATTCCTTATCGAAGGACCGGCTCACCCCGTACAAATCGGGGCTGCGCGCACACACTAAAAAGTAAGGAGACCGGATTTTCGCCCCGCGGGGGGCTCATGCAAGCCCGAAAAGGATATCCGGTTCGAATGCCGTCCCATTCAAGGTTTGCGCGGGCGGCGTTTGCCGATCCGTTCGAGCCAATCGCGCAGATCGGAGCGGCTGCGCACGGGCAGCAGTTCGCAGTTCTCGCCCAGCAGCACGATTTCGCCGCCCGTTTCGAGCGCCGCCAATAAATCCGCTTCGGCCTGCAGTGCTTTGAGCACCTCCTCGGACGGACCTTCGGCACGCTTGCGGACGGCTTCGGGATCGAGGCCCGCCTCCCGCAACGCGCGGTCCCAGTACAGGCTCCCGCGGTGCTTTCCTCGCGCGAGCAAATAAGCGGGATGCTTTTCCGGCTCGAGTTGCAGGACCGCTTGGGCCAGCGCCGCATCCTCCAGTTCGGCCCGCCCGCCACGCGCGGCCAGCTTACGCGGCGCCGCCGTGCCCGGTGTGGCCGCGTCCTGCCAGTACAGCGCGTCGTGGAGGTACAATTCGGGCGGCTCGGGCAGTTCGGCCAGCAAGGCAAGCGCCGCTTCCAGCGCTTCCTGGCCCGATGCGGAGAAGCGCGAGACGAACAGGTCCGCCCGCCCCGCCTGGCGTGGGCGTTCCAGCCGCCGGTGCGCGCCGGACAGTTCGGACTTTACGATTAGGCCATCGGCGATCCGCACGGTGGCCGAACCCAGGTTCTTCTCGAAATCGACTTCGCCCGCAGCCTGCGCGCCTAGCACGTAAGCGGGCAGCTTGGTGAGGCCGTACTTCGCCACCACCGCGCGTCCTTCCTCCGAATCGG
Source organism: Planctomycetota bacterium (assembly GCA_015075375.1). Lineage (GTDB taxonomy): Bacteria > Planctomycetota > SZUA-567 > H5-PLA8 > H5-PLA8 > H5-PLA8. The sequence continues at coordinate 1,101,723 of JABTUM010000002.1, forward strand.
GTTCGATCAGCCGCCACTTCAAACCCGGCAGGTAGCCCAGCAGGATTTCCAAAATGCGTTCGTGGTTGCCCCAGAGCGCCTGCGCTTCCACTACGATCCGCGCTTCCACTTCCAGGGCCGGCTGCGAAAAATCGCAGCGCGCCTGCGCCGTGCCAGCATCCAGGCAGCGCCCCACGAAGCCGCGCTTGCGGCACTGCGCGTCGAAAAAGCACGCCGGAACTTGCGCGCAAATCGCGGGCTTGGGATCGTCGAGCATCCCGCAAAGCACGCGCAGCAGCGGCAAACGCTGCAACTCGCCGTCGTACGGGCGCTGCGCGACGATCAGGCTCGGCGTGCCTTCCACGTGCCGCCGCAGCGAGAGTTTGTAGTCGCGCTCGAGCAGTTCGTCGGCCTCGCCCAACGCCAACGCCCCGGCGATGCGCGCCTTCAACAGACCCAGCTCGCGCGCCCCGTCGGTCCACGGCGCTTCCGCGTGCGCTTTGCGCCAGCGTTGCCAATCCCAAAACCGTTCGGGGTAATATTTCCAGATCAGCGCCTGGACGCGATTCTCGTCCAGTTCTCGTGGCCCATGCAGAGCCTGAAAGCTCCCGTCGGGCGCTTTGCTCACCATAAAATGCGGTTCGATCGTGACCCGCCCGGCCAACTCTTGAGCGGCTTGCGCGAGGTCGTCCTGAACCTCCGCGCAGAACGGGCACTCGGCCATGGTCCAGTATTCGACCGTGAGCTTGCGCTTGCCGCGCTTGCGCAGCGTCTCCAGGTGGGGCTGCAACAGCGCCGCCACTTCGGGGTCGTCGGGAATGCCCTCGTCGAGCGGCTCGAAGCGCACGCGCACATCCCAACGCGAACCCTCATCGCCGGCCTTCCAACCGGCACGGGAAAAGACCTCGGCGACGCCCAGGCGCTGGACCTGGTAGTCGAAGTTCGCGACGATCGTCCGCCCTTCGCGCCATGTGGAGCGCGTGGTCGATTTGCGCCCGCCGCCGATGACGAGATCCAGCGGAACGGGCGACTCGCGCGCCAGCCGCGCGGCCTCGTCCTCGCCCAACGGCGCCAGCGCCACCGCGAACTCCACCGGCCGCGCGCCGGCTTCGGGCGGCATCAGCGCCTGCATCGATTTGAAGTCAGCGCCTTCGAAATCGGGCACCGCCAACAGCGCCGCGCGCACCTCGCCGATATCCAGCGGCTTCCAAGTCAGCTTGAGGCCCTGTTGAGGCAACGGTTGTCCGGGCCAATGCGTGAAAACCCGCAGCGGCAGGAGCATCTCGAAACCGGGGCGAACCGTGCCGTCCGGACCGTGAATCTCGGACGCCCACTCTTCGTCGCTCCAACCCACCGCGTCGTAGCGCATCAGGCCCATCGCCTGCGCCATCAGCTCGCTGCGCAGCGCGTCGCGCGCCGGATCGCCGTCGGACTCCTCGTCGTAGATCCCGCCGGACGCCCAGCCTCCGGCGTCGAGCAGCAGCACCGGCCCGCGCTTGCGGTATTCGGCGATGCGAGCGGCGCGGCGCGCCACCCCGCCCAGGGGTTCCAGCGGGCAGTCGCAAGGCAGCAGCGCGGCATGCGCTTCGGCGCTGAAGAGCACCGTGAAGGCCGGGCGCGGCGCTTCCGCTCGAGCGGCGCAGGCCGCCAGGAGCACGAGGCCGGCCAGAATGCGAAGACAGACGAGCGCTCGCATCAGTAGCCCATGGCCTTCAAGATGCCGCGCGCTTTCGCTTCGTCGCGGCGAATCTGCTCCACCAAAGCTTCGACGTCCGGAAAGCGCCGCTCGTCGCGCAGCTTCTCGACGAAATGCACCTCCAACTGCTGGCCATACAGGTCGCCTTGGAAGTCGAAGAGATGCGTTTCGATCAGGAGGTCCGGCTTCTCGCCATGCAACGCGTCGCCGCTGATGGTCGGCCGGTAGCCGACGTTGGTGATCGACGCGCGCGGTTTGCCATCGACAAAGGTGAGCGTCGCGTAAACGCCGAAAGGCGGCCGGACTTCGCGGCCCAAGTCCAGGTTGGCCGTCGCGTAGCCCAGCCTGCGCCCGCGCGCATCGCCCTTCACGACCGTGCCCAGTACGGAGACACGCCGGCCCAGCATCGTTTCGGCGTCGCGCAGGCGGCCTTCCCAGATCGCTTCCCGCACCAGCGTGCTGGAGACGGGCCGGCCGTCGGGCGTGAGCACCGGGCCGAGGCAGCGCAGTTCGAAGCCCAAGCGCGCGCACAGCGGCGGGAGTTCCGGCGAGCCCGTGCCCAACTGGTCGCACCCGAATTTGCTGTCGAAGCCCAGCGCCAGCGCGCGAATGTCCAACCGTTCGACCAGGAAAGTTCGTGCGAACGCTTCGGCGCTCAAGCGGCTCAGTTCGGTCGTAAAGTCGAGCACCCAGGTGAAGTCGGCGCCCGCGCGCTCGAAGAGGAGCACACGATGCGGCAGGCTGTTGATCAAGTCGGGCGCGCGCCCTTGCAGCACCTTGCGCGGATGCTGCGCGAATGTGATGACGCCCGCAGGCACGCCCAGCTTGCGCGACCATTCGAGCAGGTCCTTCAGCACCGCCTGGTGGCCCAGATGGACGCCGTCGAAGATGCCCAGCGTGACGGCTGCGCCGCGCGCATCCGGTACCTCGTTCGAACCCCTGAATATCCGCATGCGCATCCCCGTGGGCCGCCGAACCCCGATTGTCGTTGGATGCGCCGATCCTACAAGCGCGAGCGCGTAGCTGGCGGGCGTGGCTCCGGCGCGCTATCTTCATAAGCATGAGTTCATCCGCCTGGCGCCTCGTGATCGTGATCGCGCTGCTGACTTGCGTGGGCACGGCCATCGCCGTCTTTCGCGCTTCCCGCATGACCGATCTTCCTGGCGAACATCGCCCCAGCGGCGTGCAGCGAAACTGGCGGCGCCCGCAATTCGACGATCCGCGCGAAGCGTCCGAGATGTTCGGACGATTGGTCCAGGCCGCCAATCGGCGTTCGGCCGAAGATATGGCGTTCCTCGCCTCGAGTCTCGACGACGTGCGTGTGATCCCGGTGCCCACTTCCGCGCCGCCCGACCCCGCAGCGAAAACGGAAACCGCCAAATCCGAGGACCTGCCCGATACCGTTACCGCCGAGGAACTGACGCCGCCCCGCGTCGACACCGTCGCCAACGTCGCGCTCTCGCTGATGATCGAACTCGATACGCTTTCGGTGGAACCGGTGCTTAAGCGGCTGGCGCCGTTCGAGCACGCCGAGCAGGATGCGCCGGACTGGTCGCACGACGATCTGCTCCTGCTGCGCGGCGCGTTCAACGCGCTCTCGGGAATTCAATTTAAGCGCCTGAAACTGGATCGAAAAGACGCTCAACCACCGGCCGAATTGAAGCCGATCACCTTGATTGCCGAAGCGCGCGTCAAAAGCTCGGAATCCAATCCCCACGCTCAGGTGCACGAAACGATCCAGATGCCTCTGGGCGTTTTATGGACCTCGCAGCCCGACATTCTGGCCGCCAGCCGCGACCCCACCGGATCGAATAATCCACGCTATCTACTTGATAAGACTGGTGTTACAAAGGTAATCGCCGCCTTCAAGCAAGCGCTTGCCGCGGCGGAACAAGAGCCCAAGTCGTTTTGATGGCGGGCGGCTCCATGGGCATTCGAATCCCTTCCGGTTTTCGGTAAACCCTGCCGGGCCTCATGCGCACCAACTGTTGCCTAAGATTCCGAACTCGAATGCCTCGTAAGTAATTCTTTTGAAAATTGCTCCAACAATTCCATGCTCCGACTGTCGGGCATGCACGTTGTGGGCTATACTGTGTGCGGTACGGGGCACGCATAGCGAAGGACGGAATGGCCATGGCGTCGAACGTGTGTTCACGGTGCGGAGATGAGTTGCCCGAGATTCCCGGAGGCGGGCACGGCTGGGTTAAATGCCAGATCTGCGGGGAAGCCGTGGAGATTGGCGCCGACAAGCCGTATCAGGCGCCCACCCACTTCAATCTCAAGGCCACCGACAGCGACGTGAAGCCGCAAGGCGGATTGCGCGAAGTCGCCCGCCCGCGTTCCGTGCGCTCTTTGCGGCCGCAGCCTTCGATTTCTCCTTCGCCCACGCCCTCCGACATGCCCGCGCTGCCGAAGGATCTCGACAAAGCGCTGGCCACGTACGCGCTGGGGCTCTTCCGTGTGCGCGGCTGGCCGTGCCAGGAACTGCCGGGCTACAAAGCGTTCGTGGTGCGCGCGCGTATCTCGCACCCCGAAAGCGGCAACACCGACGTCTGCAACGTGACCATCTCGGCCGCGCGCGGCGTCCTGACGCTCGAGACCGTCGTCCGCAATCTGCCTCCCCCGCCCTGGCACACCCTGCGCGAAACGCTCAACGCTTTGAATATCGCTTCCGGCGGCTCGCTCTTCCTGATGCGCGAATGCGGCATCGTCGTGCGCTACCGCCTGCTGCCGCAGACCTCCCCCGAAGGCCGCTTCAACGTCGATCACATCCTCGCGGCGCTGATGCAGATGAACCACGATCGCCGGCTCGCCATGCAGGTGCTCTTCATGGCCAGCCAATGGTCGGTCTTCGACGGCGCGGCGGTGCGCAAGACGTTCGCCCAGCCGGTCGCGCGGCCGCAGCAGGTCGAACAACGCTACCTCCAGGATCTGGCCGGCTTCGCGGGCTACTACGCGTTCCCGAAGGGCGGCGAACTGGGCCTCAATAAGGAACTCTGCGCGCCTTCCGACTGCCCGGTGAACCTCAAGCTCGACCGCGGCATGCTGCGCGCATGGACGACGCTGAATACCGAAATCATCAGCCGGCTGAGCGGCGAGCGCTGGGGCTTCGTGCGCCAGATGATGCGCAGCCTCTCGCGCCCAGGCCTGCGCATGACCCACAATCAACGCACGCGGATGATCGAGCATCTCAACGGAATCAACGACACCAGCGCGCTGTTGCGCTACGTCTGGCAGGAAGAACAGCTCCGTGCCGTCGCGACCTATAATTTCTTCGGGCAGGATATGACCGTCGAGAACTTCCAGACCATCGTGGACGCGCTTTTCCGCCGCACGCGCAGCGGGCCCGGGCATACGACGCTCTGCTTAAGGCAAGCGGTATAGGATAGCGCAGGCGTCAGGGCGCGGGCGGCGCGAACTTGGTTTCGATCGCGCCCAGATCGAAAAGCTTGTCTTCCGACACCGCTACGGCGGCGCTTACGTGTTCGATCTTGCCTTCCGACCAGACCGCCACGAAGTAGGAGGCGTCGGCCACCGTATCGAACGAGAAGCGCCCCTCGCCGTCGCTCTGCACCGACGGCTGGTGTTCGAGCATCTTGTTGAACTGCTCTTCCCCGCGCTCGCGGAAGCGCAGGTAATTGGCGTGCCCCAAGGTCACCTTGACGCCCGACCACGGCTTGCCGTCCGAGGTAAGAACCTGGCCTTTGACCGTTGAGCCTTTGCGGGCTTGAAGCTTCACCGCCGATTCGCCCACCTTCAGTTCGAACATCGAAAGGCTTTGGGCGATCGGCAGAAAACCGGGCGCCTGGCAGCGCGCGTGCACGTGATAGCGGCCGGGTTCGAGATCCGCGAACTTTGCCACGCCTTGAGCGTCGGTCTGCGCCTGCAGGTTCTGGCGCTGGCCTTGCGCGCGCCCGGAATCGTTTTGCTGCACCAGCATCAGCGTTACGGGTTTTTCGGTCATTGGCGCGCCGGCCGGATCGAGCACCTCGACGCGCAACGACGAGCGGTTGATCGCGCGCAGCAGCGTCATCGCCGCATGCGCCACCTGCGGATCGTCGCCCTGCGCCGCGGCTTCTAACTGAGTTCGCGCCTGCCCGCCCAGACCGCGGAGGGTTTCCATCGCCTTGGCGCGCTCGTCGAAATCTGTGGCGCCCAGTTGGCGCACCCACTCCTTTAAGGAAGGCTCGCCCGCCGCCGGAGCCGCCGCCTCGCCGCCGCACGCGGAACCTGCGGCCACACATAAGGCCATGCCAAGGATGGAGTTACTAAAGATCGAGCGACCCAGGTCCGACATGCCGTGCGTTGCCCCCAACGATACGCACTTCGTGCTCGCGCCTCGCCGCGCGGCTGAAAATCCATTCCTGAACCGCTTGGTCGCGGTCAGGTCACCCTTTTCCTTCAAATTTTTTGAGGGCTCACCTGCCAGCGCTCCAAGGACTTGCGGCCCAGCACCTTCGCCGCGTTCGTGAAGACCTGATCCGGATAGCCCCACGCACGCTTGATCGCCACATCGCGCGCCAGAAAACTCCAGATCGTGTTAATCGCGCGGGCCTGCGAAAAGCCCAGCTTGCGCAGCGACCAGAGCGCGTTCGGCGGCACCGGATAATCGCTGCCGTGAATCAGCTTCGGCAGCACGCCTTCCTCGCGCAAGAAGTAGCGCAGCCAGCGCGAGCGCCCCGGCGTGGTGAAGGCCGAGGTGTCGCCGTAGCAGTTCGGATACTCGCGTGCAAGCTGAATGAACTCGCGCGTCCAGTTTCCGTCGAAGATGCCGCTGCGCGTCCCGCAATGCGCCATCACGACGGTCACGCCGCGATCCAGCGCCGGACGCAGCACCGCCGGATCGCCCAGTTCGGGCCGGATGACGCTCACCGTATGCTCCCCGCCGGTGTGGGCAATCAGCGGCAGTCCGTGCTTCACGAGCAGATCGTAGAGCGGTACGCAGCGCTTATCCCGCGGATCCATGGCCTGGCTGTTGGGCAGCCATTTCAACGCCACCGCGCCGCGCTCGATCCAACGCTCCAATTCCTCCACCGCATCCTTGCGATACGGATGGATGCTGCACGCCGGCAGCATTCGCCCGCGCAGTTCGGAGCGTTCGCAGACCGCGAAGGCGTACTCGTTCGGGACGTACAGTTCTTGGCCGGTCGCGGCCGGCGAGCCGTCCTCGGCGTAGATGCGTTCGTGCGCGAAGACAACCGCGCCGTGCAGCAGCTTCCGCTCCGCCGCCTCCGCCAGATCCTTGTCGAGCCGTTCGAGGTACGCTTGATCCAGACGCTCGTGCTTGTGCGCGTCGTAAATCTCGAGCTTCCAGCGCATCAGCTTGTAGAGCAGCGAATGAAACTTGCGCTCGGCGATGAAGCAGCCCGTTCCGCCGTGCCCCAAACCGGCGAGGTGGGTGTGAATGTCCAGCACCGGCAGCGCGGGATCGCTCATGCAGGAGGAAGTCTTAGCTCAATTCGCATGCGCCTTCCAGCACGTCCAACTCGATCTGAGTCCACGGCAGCCCTTCGCGCCGCACGCGCTGCGTTTTGGCGGCCTTCACGTTCACGCTCACCGTTCCGCCGCCCAGCACCTGGAGGGTCGCGCCTGGAAGCGCCTGTGGCGCTCGCACACGCACCTTTCCTTCGGCGTATTCAGCTCCCGCTTCGACGCACGCGCGCCGCGCCCGCTCGAGCGCATTCAACTCCCGCGCGGTGACCCAGCGCAACCCCTTCTTCTTCCCATACGCCACGGCGTCCAAGAGGCTTTCGGCCACGCCTTCTTTACCGAAGTGCGCCGGATGAAAGAGCAGGTGGCATACCCCGTTCCAGCGCCGCGCGCGGTCGACGAATAATCGCCCCCACGCCGGCGGCGCGGTGACGGCCAGATCCTGCGACTGGAACGCCTGCTCCAGCACATCGATGCGCCGGCCGCGGACGTCGTACAGGAAATGCGGGTGGCAGGAACCGAACGGATAGCCGATCGTGCCGCGCTTGCTCGGACCTTTGCTCTGATCGATCCGCACGCCCTGATGCGCGCACCATTCGAGGAACTCCAGCCCGTCCTCCCAGCGCGTGTAATGGTTTTTGTTCGTGACCAGCGGTTCCATGCCGGTCAAGCCCGCCGCTTCCAGCAGCCAGCGAAACTGAAAGTCGAAGTTGGGGCTGCCCCAGCGCCGGAACGGCTCGTGCGGGCCGCCCATGGCATCGTAATGCAGCGCGATCTCGTGACCGAAATTCTTCAGCTTCGCGTAAAACGCCGCATCATAGCCGGGATGGATCGTGCACCAGCTCGAACGGATATCCGCGCGCCGCATCACGTCGAAAAGCGTTTCGGCCAGCGCCGGATCGTTCCCGTCGGTATCGTGCGAACAATGCGCGACGGCCTCCAGGCCATCGGGGTGATACCAGAGCCGCGGCAGGCATACGCCGGTCCGCAGCGCCGCATAACCGATGGCGCGGATCAGGACCTGCGCGAGCGCATCGGCGACGGGCTGGTCGAAGATCGGCCATGCGCCGGGCCCGGGCTTCTTCACCCGCTTGCCCTTCGCATCCAGCACGCTCCGGTCGCGGAGAAAATCGAGCACCATCCCGTCTTCGGCTTTGAGCAACCCGTCGCACAGCGGAGCGCTTCCGTCGGGCGCGGAAGGCGCGTCGAAGGCCACCGGCCGGCCCGTACGGATGTACGCGGCGGAGCCCGGTAAATCGGCGGCGACGAACAACGCCAGGCCCTTGCCGCGTCCCGCGCGACGTTCGCTCAGCGCCGCCAGCGCGCGGGATTTCCCGTCCAAGCCCGTGACACTCGCCAGCGTCTCCGTGCCGCGCCGCGCGCGCACCGCCTGCCCGCCGAACACATGCAACGGCACATCCTCAAGCCCCGCCAGCACCGGGTGCCGTTTGGCTTTGATGCGCAGCCAACCTTCGCCCAGGGTTTCCCAAGGACTCATTCCGAAGCCCGGCGCGGCGTAGGAGGCATTCGGTACGGGATCCAATCCGAACAGGTCCCACAATCCGTCGAGCACCCCCGGCCCGCTTTGGCCCGTGGAGGCCCCCGCGCCGCCCAGCCCCACTACCGCACCGCCTCGTTCGACGAATGCCGCCAGCGGCGCGCTCAACGCCGCGCCCTGCTCGGCCGATACGCGCCCGGCCAGCACCACGATTTGAGGCACTTTTTCGTCCAAGGTTTCCGCGAGCAGCGCGGGCAGCGTCTCGTGCACGAAGAAACCCGCATGATCGAGCAATTCGCGCAGCACGCCCCACGCGTACGGAGAGGAGGTCGGATCGATGGCCAAGGTGAGGCGACCGAGCGGTGAGGTGGCCGGCATGCGTAAACCCTCCGAGGCGGGATACGCAGCAGGCTAGATCAACGGAGCAGGCTTGGCGAGCGGGGAAAGGAACGCTCAATCCTTCAGCAGCGGCAAGTACCGGTAATACACCTCCAAGCAAAGCGCATTCAAACTCGACGCGAAGCCCGCGCCGCAGCCGGACCACTGCCCCGACTTCCCGGCATTGGCTTTACCCTGTTCGGAACACAGGCTGCCCTTCAGCTTCTCGTTCCAAGTCTTCCACAGTTCGCCGCCTTGCTGGAACAGGACCAGCGTGCCTATCCAGTTCGTAAGCTCGTCGCTCTCCGCTTGACCCGTCGTGGGACCGGCGAAATCCGCAAGCGCGGCTTCCGCGTAGGGCAACAGTTCTTCCTTCTTCGAGCCCATGAACTGGCGCGCCAAGCAGGCCATGAAGCTGGCTTGAACCGAGGGCTTTCCGCCGGGAATCCAGGCATAGCGCTTGGACTCTTTGTGCTCCACGGCATCGAGGAATCGAATCGCGCCCTCGAACGCTTCAGGCTTCACGGCGAGGCCCGCCACCTTGGCCGACTTGAGATGCATGACAAAAAGTGTCGTCGTAAAGAGGTCGGGCTGAACCGCAAGCGGTACGCGGCTGAACCCGAAGGGCTGGCCGTCCTTCACGACCAGATGCCCAGCCAGCGCGTAATCCACCGCGCGCTGCGCGGCCACCTTGGTTTCCGGAACGCGCGCCATCCCCGAGGCTTCCGCCAGCGCCAGACCGGCCAGGGCGTGCGAGACCCCGTCCACCTGCGTCCAGCCAGCCATCCGCACCGCACCGTCCTCGCGCTGCCGCTCGATCAGCCAACCTACACTTGAGCGCACGATCAGTTTGTACGCGCCCACCTTTTCGGTATGCCCGCTGCCTAGGTACGAAAGCAACGTAAGCGCCGTCAGATCCACGTCGGCCGGCCGTTCGGCGCCCAACCGCATCGCATCCCAATGGCCGTCCGAATCCTGCAAGCCTTTCATGTCGGTGAAACCGAAGTCCGTGGCATTCCAGGCCATCGCCGATCGTCCCGCACCCGCCTTGGAAGCCTCGCCTTCGGCTTCATTGCGCAAGACGGCCCCCAGAAGCGGACCCGTCAGCCGGCCGGACTCCAGGTTCTTTGGCCAATGCGCGTGAACCGCCTCCACGTACGCCGCTTCCGCATGCTTCGCGATCAGCATCCGGTCGATACGCCGGCAACGCTGTCGCACTTCCGGGTCTTCGTGACTTAAGCCCGCCACCACGGCCGCGCGCGCTTCCTCACCACGCTTGCCAAGTTCCGTTTCCGCGGCCTCGCGCACTTCGAACGCATCGTCCGAAAGCTGCCGGATCAACGTCTCCAAACTCGGCTTTTCGGGCGCGGCGCCCTCCCCGGCCCAAACACACATGCAAGCCCAAACAAAACAGGAACCGGCCCAAACGAATTGGCGCACGAGTGCTTCCCTCGAACCCGGAGACGAACCCTCATCCGCATGAACGCAGGAGGAGCCCGAAAGTTCTATAAAATAGCCTGCTATTTTACCGCTGCGCACCCGTAGTGCATTCGCGCCATAGGCGGAAGGCCGGCCACCAACCGGCCTTCGGCGGCGCGCAGTTCCTCCAAGCGCGCCGTGGCTCGAGCTTCCCCGTATTGCCCGACCGCCAAGTCCACGAAGAGCACGTAATGATTCACTTCGCTGGCGTAGAGATCTTCGTAAAAACCGGACAGCGCTTGGCCTTTCAGTTCGTCCGCCAGCAGCCGGAAGCGTTCGGCGCTGCGCGCTTCGATCAGACTGCAGACGAGCAGCATATCGAGAAAGTTCCCATTCCCTTCCTGCGCCGCCGCTTTGCGCAGACCCTGTACGTACGCGCTGCCGCCCTTCGGAGCCGCCGGCCACGGATACCGTGCCCGGATTTCGCGCTCCACCTGCCGCGCGTGTTCCATCTCTTCGTTGGCCAGATCGGTCATCAACTTCTTAAGCGCCGGAACCTTCGGGCCGTGCACGCGTAAGGTCCGGTGCGCCATCGCCGCGGCTTTCAGTTCGCAGAAATAATGATCGAGCAAAAGCGCCGCCGGATCGGCGAGCACCTGCTGCGCCCAGACCGCGGGCGTCTCGTAATGCAATCCCAGCATGGGCGTATGATGCGCGCCTCCCGCCCGGGCGGCAAGCGAAGAGGAACGCTCAATCCTCCGCCCTTCCTGGCAGCGCGGTGCAGATTCCGCTAGGATGGCCGTGGGTTGAGCCAACGAACGGAATCGATGCCATGTCTACGCCAAACCAGCCCACTGGGCTGCCCGACGGTTTTCCCGATCCCAACGCGCGGCGCATGAGTTTGCTGCCGCCGTATTTGCTGGGACGGATCAACGCCTACAACGACGAACTGCGCGCCAAAGGCGTCGACGTGATCGACCTCGGCATGGGCAACCCCGTCGACCCGATCCAAGCCGAAGTCCTCGAAACGATGCGCGCTTCGCTCGACGAAGTGCCCAACCATCGCTACAGCCAGGCCAAGGGGATTCTGCCGCTCAAGCAGGCCTTCGCGCGCCACTACGCGCGGCATTTCAAGGTCGAGTTGGATCCCAAAGAAGAGATCATCGCCACCATCGGCAGCAAGGAAGCCTTCAGCCACTTGATGCTGGGGATGTTGGGGCCCGGCGATTCGTGCGTGGTGCCGACCCCGGCCTTCACGATCCACATGTACGCTCCGCAGATCGCCGGAGCCAGCGTCATCGGCGTGTACATGAAGGAAGAGCAGCCCGGGCCGCAGTTGCTCGCGGACCTCAAATACGCGCTCGAAACCGTCCGCCCGCGCCCGAAGCTCCTGATTCTGAACTTCCCGCATAACCCCACCGCGCGGACGGTGGATCTGGGCTTTTACGAAGAAGCTGTGGCGTTGGGCAAGCATTACGGCGTCTGGGTGCTCAACGATTTCGCCTACGGCCACTCGTGCTTCGACGGCTACCAGGCGCCCAGCATCCTGCAGGTCAAGGGCGCGAAGGATATCGCCGTCGAAACCTTCACCATGTCCAAGCCCTACAACATGGCCGGCTGGCGCGTGGGCTTCCTGGCCGGCTCGCGCCATCTCGTCGATATCCTGGCGCGGATCAAGGGCTACTTCGATTACGGCATCTTTCAGTGCATTCAGCTTTCCGCGGTCACGGCCCTCGACCACGGCGATACGCTCATCAAGCAGCAGTCGCTGCTTTACGAGAAGCGCCGCGATGCGCTTCTCGAAGGGCTCAAAAAGGCCGGCTGGAAGAAGACGATCAAGAATCGCGGCACCATGTTCAGTTGGCAGCCGCTGCCCGACCATCCGAAAGTGAAGGGCATGAACTCGGTGGACTTCTGCTTCACGCTCGCCCGGGAGACCGGCGTCAGCTTCACCCCGGGCGGCGGGTTCGGCCCCGAAGGCGACAGCCACCTGCGCATGGCGCTGGTGGCGCCCGAAGCGCGCATCGCCGAAGCCTGCGCGCGAATCGGAAAATTTTTGCAGGCTTGAAGAACGCCGCGAGCGACCCAGAATAACCGCGCCATGAACGATACCGAAAAGCCCCAGCCCACACCCGACGACGCGGCCGCCGAAACAGGCGCCGATGCGGCGGAAGCCGCGCCGCCGGCGCCGAAACCCAAACGCCGGCGGAACAAGAAACTCGACTTGAGCCACTCGCGGCTCGCGGAAGAAGCCGAAGCCGCCGCGGTTACGGCCGAACCCAAGCCGGAGCAAGCGCCGGAAGCCCCCGCGGAAGAGACGCCGGCGGCTGAAGCCGCTGCACCGGCGGCCGAAGAAGCGCCCGAGCCCGCCGAGGGCGACGCGGAGTCGGATGCCGAGCCGGAACCCGAGATCGATCTCGTCGCGCTTCAGCGCACGCTCGAAGCGCTGCTCTTCTCGGCCGATCACGCGCTGAGCACCCGCGAACTGGGCCGCGCGGCGGGCGTCAAAGTGGTGACCGTCCGCAAAGCGATGCGGGAACTCGGCCTGCGCTACGACGTCGAACAGCGCGCTTGGACCCTTTCCGAAGTCGCCGGCGGCTGGCAGCTCGTCACGCGCCCCGACTTTCATCCGGCGATCCAGAAGCTCCGCGCCAGCCGTTCGCAACGCAAGCTGACCCAAGCCGCGCTCGAAACCCTGGCCCTGATCGCCTACAGCAAAGAGCCGATCGGACGGTCCGAGATCGAAGGCGTGCGCGGCGTGGAAGCCGGCGCGGTCTTGCGGCAGCTCCTCGACCGCAAGCTGATCAAAATCGCCGGCCGCGGCACGGGCCTCGGCCAGCCCCTTTTGTACGCCGTCTCCAACGAATTCCTCGAGCATTTCGGATTGAAATCGGCCGCCGATTTGCCGCGCAGCGGCGAACTCAAAGGCATGTAGCTTCACTCGTCGATCTTAGGTTAAGGAGCGGAACATGGCGCGCGTAACGGGACGGATGATATGCGCGGTCGCCGCTATCTTATGGGCCGCGGGCTGCAGCAAGCCCGACGCCACGCCGCCTAAAACGCCGCCGGTGGCCGTGCCCACGCCCACCGAACCCGCCCCGGTGAAGGCCGCCGAATTCGCCAATCCCAAGCCCGACGCCTGCCCCGTCAGCGGCGATCCCATCGACCCGCAAGTAACCTTTGAAGCCGACGGCAAGAAATACGCCTTCTGTTGCGAGCACTGCATGGAAGATTTCAAAGCCGAACCGGCGAAGTTTCTGCCCGCGGCCGCCGCGCCGCCCGCCAAGCCCGCGGAAGCCGCGCCCGCCGCCCCTGCCGATTGGACTGCGCTCGAATTCGGCAAGAAAACCAAGCACACCGTCGCCATGCCCCAGACCTGGAAAAGCGAAGAACGCGCCAACAACCTGCGCCTCTGCCAAGTCCGCGTCCCGAAGTCCGAAGGCGATGCCGACGACGCCGAACTGGTCGTCTTCTCGTTTCCCGCCGCCGGCGGCGTGGATGGAAACCTCAAGCGCTGGGCCGGGCAATTCGGCGGCGAAGACGCGCTGCGCGGGCGCAAGGACGATCTGCCCACGGCCGGCGGCCAGAAAGCCAGCATCGTCGAATACGAAGGCACCTACACCGGCATGAATCCGCAGGCCGAAGGCGCGCTCGCGCCGAAAGCGGAATACAAAATGCTGGTCGGCGTGATCCACGCCGAAGACGCGCAATATTATTTGAAGCTCGTCGGTCCGCAGCAGACCGTCGACGCACAGGCCGACGCCTTCTACAAAATGATTCAGTCCTTTAAATAAGTCTACTCCGCGCGCATCCTGCTCAGCGCCGGCGCAATCAGCGTCTCCAGCGGCGCGTACTCGTCGGTCAGCACGCAGACCCCAGGCCGCCGCTTGAGTTCCGCCAGCTCCTCCTTCGGAATCAGCGAGCCGTGCAGCGGTCCCGTATGCCCGCGCTTCCAGTCGAAGGTCGGCATCGGCGTACGCCGCGCGACCACGACGAAGTTGCTCATGCCTTGGGGCGGCCCTGCGCGTTCCGCCGCGAAGACATACACGTGCGGAAACACCTGCTCCAGCGTCGCCGCGAACGCGCCCACCACGCGCCCGCTTGCCCAATCGTCGATCACGTTGACGACATAGGAACCGCCGTCCGTCAGGTGCGCCGAAAGCTCCCGCACGAACTCCACCGTCGTCAACTGGTAAGGCATCGAGAACGAGCTGTACGCGTCGCCGTAGATCAGGTCGAAGCGCCGCTCGGGCTCGAACTCGGCTACGGCGTTGCGCGCATCCAGCGCCACCGTGCGGATCGCCGTATCGCGCGGCAGGCCCAGCGCCGCGTGGTTCGCCTCCGTCACGCCGGGATCGATCTCGGCGACGAGCACCTCCGCGTCCGGCCAGCGCCGCAGCACCCAGCGCGGAAAGGTGTAGCTCCCGCCTCCGATCACAAACACCTTCGGCGCCTCACGCGCCGGCGCTGCGCGCTCCGCCGCGTCGCGCGCCACCCGCTCGAAGGGCATGAACAAGTACTCCGCATCGTTCACGTCCACCCAGCCGTGCTCGAGCCACTCGATTTGGAGGATCCGGATGGTGCGCTGTTTTCCGTCGCGCGTGAACTCCCGTTCGAAGACCATCACGTGCTGGTATGGACTGTCGGTCTCGAAGAGCAGCCCCGGTTCGGCTTGCAGCCCCAGCGAACGCGCGGCCGGCTCCACGGGCGGCAGGCGGCCGCGCGAAGCCAGCAGGAGCGCCAAGAGCGCCGCGATCCAACCCGCATGCAGCGCGCGCCACGGACCCAGCGCCAAACCGCCCAAGGCCAGCACCAGCGCCACGCCCAGCACCACCTGCGTCGAGCCCAGCCACGGCACGAGCCAGAAGCCCGTTGCCAGCGTCCCCACGATGCTCCCCGCCGTGCCCCACGCGTACACCGAACCCAGCGCCGTCCCGGTGCGCGTCGCGCCGGCGACCGCCCACTTCGCCGCGCCCGGCGAGATCAGCCCCAGCAGCACCGCCGGCCACAGGAAGATCGCCAGCACCGTCGTGAAGATCCGCGCCGGCCACGGCCAGCCGTTCAGCCATCCGTACGTGACGAACCCGCGATTCAGCAGCAGGGTCAGCACGCTCGCGGCGCTCGCCGCCAGAAACAGCCAGCCCAACGTCGCGCGCGGCTCGCGGCGATCGGCCAGCCGCCCGCCCAGCGCGTTGCCCAGGGTCAATCCCGCGAGCATCACGCCGATCACCGAGGTCCAGGTATAGAGCGAATTGCCTAGATGCCGCGCGATCAGCCGCGCCGCGACCAGCTCGAGGATCATCAAACAGGCGGAACTGACGAAGACCAGCAGTTGAGGCGTCAGGCGCAAGCGCTCGGGAGGCGCCGGTTCGGTGGGATTCACGCGGCGTTTCTAAACCAAAGCCGCGGCTCGGCGCAAGATCAGGCGGCCTACTCTTCCTCCTCCACCGCCGGCTTCTCTGTCTTCTTCGCGCCTTCCGGCTTCGCGCCGCCGGACAGCGGATCGAGCGGATTCGCGGCCACCGCCGCCGCGCCGGCCTCTTCGACCACCAGTTCCAGCCGCGTCGTGCCGCGGCGCTTGTCGGCGCCCGTGCACGTCGCCGTGAACTTGTAGCGCCCGGCCTTCGTACCCGTTCCGCTCAACTCGCCTTCCTTCGAGAGCGTAAAGCCCTCCGGCAAACCTTGCGCCTCGTACGTCAGCGGACGCGCGCCGCCGCGCGCGCTCAGTTTCTGCGTAAACGCCTGGCCCACCCGCGCCGCGTTCAGCGACTCCGTGACCCAGACCGGCTCCAGCTTCAGCGGCAGGCCGTACGGCTTGAGCTTGCCGCCCGGGACCATCCCTTTGCCGCGCGGAATCTGCGCGTTCCAGCCCAACACCAGTTGCGGCGCGTCCCCGCCCTTCTCTTTGCTGCGTACCCGCACCTGCGCTTCGCTGCCCGGCTCGAGCATCAGCACGAGCCCGTAATTCGGGCGCTGCTTCATCGCCCATGCTTGCGCCAGCGGCGTCACGTCGAATTCCAGCCACCAACCGGCTTCGCCGCCCATATCCGTCGTCACGTTGCAGCCCGCCACCGCGATCGGATCCCAATCGCCGCCGTTGTTCACCCACTGATCGTCTTCGAGACATAAATCCCAGCTTGCGAACTTCTGGCTCCACGCACGCGCCAGCGCGTGGCAGCGGATCGTCTCGGTGCTTTTCGGCCGCCCGATATTCCAGGCCTTAATCCGCAGCAGCGCCTGCGTCGGTGGGCGCTTCACCTGTTCGAGGTCAAACTTCAAAAGGGCGCGGAACTGCCGACCGTCCGCGCCGCCGTAGATCTGAAACTCGTCGCGCTCACCGCGTCCGCCCGGACGGCCCGTCGTATCGGGCGTCAGGTACGTGTCGTCGGTCGGCGTCAGCGTCAGCGGGTCCGTCTGAGCCCACGCCGCGGCCTGGATCCATACCAGCACGCAAAGCCACATCGGTCGCATCGCACACTCTCCGGCATATCGTTGCCCAACCGCAGGATACCTCAAAAGAGTGGTCTATACCACCCGGAAGAACGCCCGAATCCGACCCTAATTGGAATCTCAAAAAAGAAGGGGCTTCCCGCATCGCGAGAAGCCCCCATATTATGAGGAGCCAGTGGCCTATCCGCTTAGCGTTTCTTCAACAGCGCCGCCTTCTTCCGCGCCACGCGGCCCGTCAATTCGGCGATCTTGCGATCGGCTTCCACCAGCCGTTCGGCCAGGATTCGAGCGAGGTTCACCGTGATCTGCATTGCGATCGGGTCCTGCGCCTCCAGTTTCTTCCGGTACACGTCGCTGGGCAGCACGCCGACAATGACGGGCGTCGCCGCGCGGACCGAGGCGATGCGCGGCGCGTTATTCAGCAGCGCGATCTCGCCGAAGAAGTCCGGCGCATCCAGTTCGGCCAGCCGGAAATGCCCCTTCGAAGAACTCTTGATCACGCCGACTTTCCCGCGGCAGAGCATGTACAAACCATCCGCTTCCTGGCCCTCGCGGAAAAGCAACTGCTGCTCCGGGTAATCCCGCCGCTGCAGCCACGTCATCAATTCGTCCACTTGGGCCTTCGAAAGCCCCTGGAAAATGTTCACCTTCGGCACGGTCTGCTTGAGCATCGGCGTTTCGCCTGCGACGGACATGTCAGTACCTCCCCATGAGCCCGTACGTATGAATCAGCCACTCTTTCATGTGTAAATGCGTATGTAGCCTAGCGCCGTCCGGGAATTACCCAAGAGCAGAAGCGTCCCCGCGAACGCGTATCGCAAAGCCTCGTACAGCCGCTATGCTGAACGGACCACCGAGCCCCCGTCCATGGATCCCGTCGTTCTCATCGTCTTCGGCGTCGTGTACCTGGGCATGCTGGCCGGCCGGCTGCCGTTCCTGGCCATCGACCGCACCGGCGTGGCGGTCCTGGGCGCCATTGCCTTGCTGGCCTGCGGGCGCCTAAGCCTCAAGGAAGTCTGGGACGCACAGGATGTCCCGACGCTCGCGCTTCTGCTGGGTTTCATGGTCCTCAGCGCGCAGCTGCGCCTCGGCGGCTTTTATTCACGCGTGACGCAGCGCATCGCCGGCGCGCAGGCCTCGCCGGCCCGGCTCCTGGGTTTGGTCATCGCCGTCGCGGGAGCCCTCTCGGCGCTCCTGGCCAACGACATCGTCTGTCTGGCCATGGCGCCGCTGCTGGCCCGCGGTTGCTGGCGGCGCGGACTCGATCCCATCCCGTTCCTGCTCGCGCTGGCCTGCGCCTCCAACGTGGGCTCCGCCGCGACCCTGATCGGCAACCCTCAAAACATGCTCATCGGCCAAGCCCTCGCCCTCGACTTCGCCGCATACGCAAAAACGGCCTTCGTCCCCAGTGTCCTGGGCTTGGGGCTCACCTGGGGCTTGCTGGTATGGTTCTACCGCGAGCGCTGGGAACTCTCCACCGGCACGGACACACGGGAGCCGCCCGAAGCCGAAACGCCGGCATTCAACCTTTGGCAAACCGCGAAAGGATTGACCTTCGTCGCGCTTACCGTCGCCGCCTTTCTCTTCACCGACTGGCCGCGCGAAGTGCTCGCCCTCGCCGCGGCCGGCCTATGCCTCGCCAGCCGGCGCATGGCCACCCGCCCCATGCTGGGACTCGTCGACTGGCATCTGCTGCTGCTCTTTATGGGACTCTTCGTCGTCAACTACGCGCTCCAGGCCAGCGGCGCCCTCGATTCGGCGATTCGATCCGTACGCGAAGCCGGCATCGATCCGGCGCACCCCGGCTGGCTCTTCGGCGTGACCGTGGCGCTCTCGAACCTCGTAAGCAACGTGCCCGCCGTGATGCTCCTGCTGCCCGTAGCGACGCACGAACAAGCCGGGCCGATCCTCGCGCTCGCCAGCACGCTGGCGGGCAATCTGATTCTGGTGGGCAGCATCGCGAACCTGATCGTCGCCGAACAGGCCGGGATGCTGGGCTTGAAGATCGATTGGAAGACCCACGCGCGGGTCGGCGTGCCCGTCACGCTGAGCACGCTGGCCGTGGCCGCGGGATGGCTCTGGCTAACCGGCTGACGCGGCACTCACCAAGGCTTCGAAAAGCGCGCGCTGCCGCGCGTCCTCGGGCATCCGTTCGGGATGCCATTGCACGCCCAGCACGAAACGGTACCCGCGCGCGAAGGCCGCGCCGCCCGCCGGCTCGATGGCTTCAATCACTCCGTCGGGCGC
This sequence comes from Planctomycetota bacterium, assembly GCA_015075375.1. Classification (GTDB taxonomy): domain Bacteria; phylum Planctomycetota; class SZUA-567; order H5-PLA8; family H5-PLA8; genus H5-PLA8. The sequence continues at coordinate 1,120,820 of JABTUM010000002.1, forward strand.
CCACGCCGACGCACGCAAGCCGTCCCCCACCCGCTCCGGTTTCACCGCCTGATGATGGAAGCTGTTGGAGACCACTTCGCCGCCGTGCGTTGCCTGCAGCGTGCGCGCCAGCAGCGAATCGGCCTCGACCTTTAACGTATGCCGGTAGTGATAACCGTCCTCGCCAGGGCGCTGATCCCGCGCATGCGGCAACGTGCCGTCCGCAACCCATTCGCTCTTCAGATCCTGAACCAAGGCGCCGCCGCGCGCCAGGCTGATCAACTGGCAGCCGCCGCAAACGCCCAGCACCGGCAGCGCCGTCTCGTCCAGCACGCGCCGCGCCAGCGCCAGATCGAAACGGTCGCGCCGCGCATCCATCAACTCTTCCGCGCGCTGCACGCGGCCCGCGTAATGCCGCGGATCGTAGTCCGGGCCTCCGATGAAGCAGAATCCGTCCAGCGGCTCCAGCGCCGCCTCCAGCAAATCTTCCGACTCCAGCGGCGGGATCACCAGCGGAATGCCGCCCGCGCGCACGACCGCGTCCACGTAGGCCAAGCCCACCGTCATCGCGCCCTTGGCCACGCTGCCGCCGTAGGAGACCGAAGCATTCAAGCCGATGACGGGTCGTGAGGTGCGGGACATGGACCGGGAATCCTCCACATGCGGACGGGGTAAAACGAAAAGGGTACTTCGCGGGAGCGGGCCGCGCTAGGCGACGCACTCCGGCAAAATACCCTCCCCCCACGCTCGAAACGGCTCAGGCTTGTTGGTTAATCAGCGACTCGAACTCGACCAGCCGGCGGCGCAACGCCGCCAATTCCACTCCAAGCATTTCCAAGTTGTGCGCCACGCGGCGCAAGCCGCGCGCGGTGGGCAGGGCCTCGTCGGACGGCACGGACTGCTTGCGCCCTTCGATCACGCGCAAAGTCACCTTCGATCGGCGTTCCGACATCCGCAGCCCTCCCGCAAAGCGCGCGGACGACTGGGGCGATCGGCCTCACTCCATCGGCCAGCGTCCGCCCATGCGCCGCAACGCTTCTAGGAAGTCATCGGCTGGCGGAGCCGTGAAGCACAGTCTTTTCCCCGATACCGGGTGCTCGAACTCCAGGCGCCAGGCGTGCAAGGCGTGCCGCGACAGTTCCAAATCGGGACAACCGCGCTCGCGGCCGTAGACCGGATCGGCCAGGATCGGGAAGCCTGCCTTCGCCAAATGCACGCGAATCTGGTGCGTCCGCCCCGTCTTGGGCTTGGCCAAAATCAGCGCCGCCGGCGCACCGGCGCGCTCGAGCTTCTGCAGCGTTTCGAATGCCGTGAGCGCCGCGCGCCCTTCCTCGGGCCCGCGCAGCACCGCCATCTCCTTCCGCCGCGTCGGATGCCGCCCGATCCGGCCCTCGCACACGAATTCCGGCTTGATCGGGTGCCCGTGCGTCAGCGCGAGGTAGCGCTTCTCGACGCTCCGCGCCATGAACTGTTCTTGCAGTCCCTGATGCGCCGCGTCGTGCTTGGCGGCGACCATCGCTCCGCTCGTCTCACGGTCCAACCGGTGCACGATACCCGGCCGGATCGATCCGTTGATTCCGCTCAAATCGGAGCAATGCGCCAAAAGCGCGTTCACCAGCGTCCCCGTCGCGTGCCCCGCGCTGGGATGCGTGACCATGCCGGCGGGCTTGTTGACCACGATCAGGTCGGCGTCTTCGTAGAGCACATCCAGGGGAATCGCTTCGGGGCGCGCCTCGATCACTTCCGGCTCAGGCAGCTCAAGCTCCACCCGCTCGCCGCCCTTCACTTTTTTATTGGGTTTCGCTTCGCGGCCGTCGAAGAGGATATCGCCGCTCTTGAGGAGTTTGGCCAGGAACGAGCGTGAAAGATCGGGCCACAGTTCCGCCAGCGCCACGTCAAGCCGCTGACCCGCCGCTTCGGGCGGCAAGGCGGCTTCGCGTATTCGAGCATCGCCTTCCGGCGCCGATTCGCTCATGCGCCCATGCTACCGCGCGCGCGCGGTTGTCGATCACGCTTTCGGCTTGGCCTCCCACGCCACGATCGGCTCGCCCCAAGGCAACTGCCGCGCGATGTCGCGGTCGTCCTGCAAATCGCGCGGATCTTCGCTGCGCACGCACCACTCGAAAAGCCGTGCCCGGAACGCCGCGCACTCCGCCTGCCGCGCCGGATCCCGGGCCAAGTTCCGCCGCTCGCCCGGATCGGCCTCCAAGTCGTACAACTCTTCTTCCCCGCGCTTGAGCCAGATGTACTTGTGTGTCGGCGTGCGCACCATCTTGACGTGATCGCCCGGCACGTTGAACGGCGCGCTGTAGCGCAACGGGTGCCCGGGTTCGTCGCGGGAGCGCTTCCACTCCGAAATGAAGGTGGGGAAATCGGAATACGGATTCTCGAACAACGGCGGACAGATCTCGGCGTGGACCTCGTCGCGATGGCGATCGGTGCTGCCTTCCAGCAGCGCATCAAGCGACAGTCCTTGCACGCCCTTGGGCGCCGCGGCGCCCGCGTAGTGGCAGATCGTCGGATGCAGGTCGATCTGCTCCGCGAGCGCATGGCGCACCGCGCCGGCGGGCAGCACACCCGGATACCGCAGCACGCACGGGATATTCAGCAGGCAGTCGTACAGCACCAGATCCTTCTTCACCATCCCGTGATCGGCGCGGAAATCGCCGTGGTCGGACACGTAGATAACCAGCGTATTTTCTCGTTTTCCCAATTCGTCCAGCTTCGACAGGATCTTTCCGATCTGCTCATCAACAAGCGTGATCATGGAGGAATAAACGGCCATATAGCGCCGCAAATCCGACTCGCTCGCCGCGTCCATCAACTGCGCCTCGCGCTTGACGGACATCCGCGAAGACTTCCCGTTCACCTCATGCCCGCGGGTGGGTCCAACTAAACTCTTGTCCAGAGGCAACTTATCCTCCGGATACAGCTTGGATAGCCGGCGCGGCGCGGTGTGCGGCGCATGCGGATCCTGGAAACTCACCCACAGGAAAAACGGATCGTCTTGTTTTGCAAACGCATCCAGAGCGTCTAATCCCGCCTGGCCGATCTTATAAGTGCTGGAGTGCTCTTCCGGCAGATCGTGAAACCTCGCGCCGGCCCAGGACCCTTTGTGATACATGTCTTCCCGAATGGCCTTCAGATGCGCTTCCCACTCTGGAGTTCCACCGCTTTTAAGGTCCGCTCTACAGATATCCAGCGGTTCCAAATCGCGCGGATAGAACATGTGGTTCTTTCCGACCAAACCAGTCTTATAGCCACGATCCTTGAGTATCCGGAAGAGATGCGGCTCGCCTGGGCCAATGTTGGAGTTGTTTTCACGTACGCGATGGCTATGTGGATAGCGGCCCGTGACGAAGTTGCTGCGGCTGGGCACACAGACCGGCGACTGCGCGAACATACGCCTTAAGCTAACTCCTTCCGCCGCAAGATGATCCAGCGACGGCGTGTGCATCCATGGCGTCACCGCGCCTAACGCGTCGGCGCGGTGCTGGTCGGACATGATCCAGAGGATGTTGGGGCGGTCGGTGCGAGCCATGGCGCGAGGCCTCCTATGCGAGGCCCGCATCTTACATGCAATCCCGTGTAAACCGTTAGGCTATATGCGCATAAGCCTGGAAAATTACAGCAATCAATTCAGGGATTCGCAGGCGCGGGAGCTGCGGCGCGGCGCGGCGGAGCTTTGCCGTCGGGAAGCGCGATGCCGGGGGAATCGAGCAGGCTTTGGAGGTACTTGGCTTGGGAACGCCAGCTCTGGCGATCGAATTGGCTGTCGCTGCTTGACTGTAAAGCCTTGGAGATCCAACGCTTAGCTTCTTCGCGGGCGGTGGAGGCGTCTTCGTTTTTGGCTTCGAGCGCGCGGGCTTGATACCAGTAGGTGCGGCCGAGCTGATAGCAGAGTTTGGGGAAGAGGAAGTGCTGTTCGTACTCTGTAACTGCTTGCTTGAACGTGGTTTGCGCGGCTTCGGTGGCGCCGGCCTGCTCTTGTGCAAGTCCCAGACCTTCGGCGGCCAGGGCGCCAAATATAACATGCGAGCGGAACTCTTTGTGCGCGAGCTCGAAGACCTTCGTCGCGCGGTCGAGGCTGGCTGAGCGCTCGGAGGGCGGCCGCTCGGGGCGCAGCGCGTCTTCAAAGTGAATCTGGGCCAGGAGTAGCATCACGTACGGATGCGCTTCGGTGCCGCGGACGTCGTCCCAGGCCTTCTCGAGCGCTTCGACGCGCTCGCGGCCGGTCTCTTTATCTTTAAGCGCCACGAAAACGGCGTCCCAGGAATCCCGGGCCGAGCGCAAGCGTCTATCTTCCATCTTGCGAACGACTAACAGCGACGCGACGGAGATGACCAGGAGCGCAATCAGGCCGATCACGACGAACGGCATCAGCGCGGTGATCGCTTCGAACTTCGTCCCGGCGCCGGTGGCGCTGTCGGGCGTGGCGGTGTCGGATACGGCCATACTGGCTTTAACTCCTGATTACGCAAAGGCTAAAAGCAATCCCGTGCACCGTGCGGTCACGGCGCTTTCCCGAGCTATACGGGCCTCACAGGTTACGAAACTCCTCGCTCCGCGTCAACGGCAGCTTGCATAATCTTTGACGCGCAAGCGGATTGGCGGCGGCGGAAGAATCCGGGTATAGTTCTATCGTATCCAGTCAAAAGACTCCCGCTTGGAGGATCCGCACGCGTGCCGCAGAAGCGACCGAACATACTCTTGATTACATCCGACCAGCAACATTGGGATACGTTAGGGGTTACAAACTCGAGGATCCGGACGCCAAGTCTCGACCGCTTGGCGCGGGAGGGCACGCGGTTCGGGCGCTCGTATTGCTCGAATCCGCTCTGTTCGCCTTCTCGAAGTTCCATCATCACCGGGCTTTATCCGTCTTCGCACGGTTGCTGGACGATCGGGGTGAAGCTGCCCGAAGACGTGCCGACGGTCGGGCAAGTCTTTCAGCAGCATGGCTATGGAACAACGCTCGTGGGGAAGGCGCACTTCCAGCCGCTGGCGTCGCAGGCGGGAAGCCATTCGATCGAATGCCAGCCGCTTTTACGTAACTTGGACTTCTGGCGGGACTTCCACGGTCCGTGGTACGGCTTCCGGCACGTCGAGACGGCGCGGATGCACGGCGATGAGTCGCACGCGGGGCAGCATTACGCTATCTGGATGGAGGAACAGGGTTTACACAACTGGCGCGACTACTTCAGCCCGTGGCCGCACACGCCGGGGATGACGAAGCGGCACGGCGGCTGGGATCTTCCAGAGTCTTTGCACTACACGACTTGGACGGCCGAGCGGACGATCGCGAACATCGAGCGGCACGCGCAGAACGAGGAGCCGTTCTTCCTGTGGTCGAGTTTCCACGATCCGCATCCTCCGTATGTCGTTTCCAGGCCTTGGGATACGATGTACAAGCCGGAGGATATGGAACCGGGCCGGCTGACGGAGGGCGAGTTGGATCGCTGGCCGCCGCACTTCCAAAAGACGCAGGAAGCGCGCCCGGATTACGCGGCGTGGCAGGAGTCCGGACACGGTAACCATGGATTCCACAGTCACTTACACGATGAGGCGAACCTGCGGAAGAACGTCGCGATCTACTACGGGATGATCAGTTTCATGGATCGACAGATCGGGCGGATCCTGGAGAGCCTGGACCGGCTGGGGATTGCAGAGAACACGCTGGTGATGTTCAGCACCGATCACGGACATTTCCTTGGCCAGCATGGACTTACAGCAAAGGGAGCGTTCCATTTCGAGGACCTGGTGCGGCTGCCGCATCTGCTGCGCTGGCCTGGAAAGGTGCCCGCCGGAAGGGTTTGCAACGCGCTGCAGAGCCAGGTCGATTACGCGCCGACGTTCTTGAGCGCGGCGGGGATCGAGGTTCCGGGATTGATGCAAGGTGTTAACCAGCTTGGGGTTTGGACGGGCGAGCAGGAGCGGGCGCGGGAGCATGCGATCGTCGAGAACCGACATCAGCCGTCGAAGCTGCATCTGCGGACGTACGTGGATGAGCGGCATAAGCTAACTGTATACCGGGGCGCGGATTACGGGGAGTTCTTCGACTTGGAGGCCGATCCGGGGGAGCGCCGAAACCTCTGGAGCGATGCGGGCGCTCAGAAGGCCAAAGGTGAGGTGCTGCATAGGTTTATGCAAGCGGAGATCGCCCGCGAGGGGACCCGGATGCCGCGGATCGCGGGGGCGTAGCTGTAAAGCGTGATGCGGTCAGGTATTGCGTGGGGCTTCCAGGCGCTTGACGTCGCCCGCGGCGGCGTTCGGGCGGTGATTTGGGGGGCGCCCGGTTCGGTTCGGCCTGGGTGGCGTGTTATGGGCGGTGGGTGAACGAGGTGCAAAAGGCTCGATTGCACCTTACGAGGTGCGCTAAGTGTATACTTGTATACCGTAACTGTATACTGTATACCTAGGTTTACAGTTAAGTATACAGTTTATTTTTCGAGTTCCGGTCCCCCACTTCAGCGGCCCTTTTGCCGCACTTGTGCGCCACCTTGTTTCACGGTTTCTTGTACGCTTGCCTTGGTGCATTCGGTAAGATGCTTTTCGCTGCGTAGCGGCGTTCGGCCGGTTCGAGGTTGGGGAAGTTAACGAACGGGTTGCGTAAGCGGTCGCGGGTTGGGCTCGCGTGGCGGCGGTTGGAGTGTTAGATCCGGCGCGTCGGGTATCGGGCAGGCGGGCGGCGGTGGAGGCGTTTGAGGCCCTAGCCTTCGCCAAGGCTTCGGCCCAGCAAGCAGGCGGGCCGACAGAATTTAGCCCCGGGCGTGAGCCCGGGGTGGCAGAGCGTAACGAAGGCGGGAGCCCTGGAGGGGCGGCAGAACGTGCGTGCGGCGGTGGAGGCAGCTCGTATGCCAGCGACACCTACGGGCAAGTATGATAGAAACCTACTTTTGATGCTGGAACAAGTATGAGCAATCTTACCGACTACCAACTTCCACCTCCATCCAACTGGGAGCACTTCGAAGATTTATGTTGGGATCTTTGGAAGCTTGAACTTGAAGATCAGAATACAACAAAAAATGGTCGGCGGGGTCAGACACAGAATGGCGTAGATGTATGTGGCAGACGCAAATGCGATGGCAACTACGTTGGAGTCCAATGTAAAGGAAAAGACAACTATACAAATCAAAAACTAACAATAAGTGAGCTAAGGAAAGAGGTTGATAAGGCAAAATTATTCCGACCTAAACTGAATGAGTTCATCCTTGCAACTACTGCACCCAAGGATGCGAAGATAGAAGAGGAGGCGCGCAAGCTTACTAAGAAGCTTAAAACAGAATGGTTCTCTGTACATGTTTTTGGATGGACGGACATTCTTGCTAGACTCGATAGTTACCCCGCGCTGCTAGCCAAGTACTTCACGCACCAAACATCGTTTATTGAATACCAGAATGACCAGCTATTGAATTCGCAGTTGAACACTGTCAGGGATCTCTTAAACAGCCATTTACCAATTCAAGCAATTACCCAGTTAACTAAAATAAGGGACGCTCATTGGGCAACGTGCTCTAATAAGATTAAGTATAGGATAACAACACAGTTTGGGATTTCTTATGAGCTGCAAAACAACACATCCTTGGCAGCCAACTATTTCATTGAGGCGCTACAATTCAACCCTGATGATGAAGATGCAAAATGCAGAGCCGCGCAAGGGCACCTTATTAGCGATGACATTAAAAGCGCTAGAGAACTTATTCGTAACATTCTCAAAGTTAATCCATTGAGCATTTCCGGGAACACGCTCAAGGTTATTGCGACGCCGAAATCTAAACCAATTTCATCTATTACAAAAAGCATCCATAAGGCATTGCAATCCAATCCCAGGATACAGTTTTCGCTGGCTCATATTGCTCGAGACAAAGCGGAACTAGATACGGCGGAAGACCTATTAACGTCTGCCCTAAAAAACACAACTGAAGCAAAAGAGCAATACCAACGATTTCTCGCCGATATCTTGATGACCAAACTTCAAAAACGCCTAGCACTTATAGAACTCAATCAAGCCACAGCTGCTGACAGAGAGTACATGGATAGTGCGCACAGCCTTTATAGCGAAGTAATTAGCGCATACACCAATAAGGAGATGAATTCAAGTCTCGCAGAAGCTCATTCAAATAGATGCTTCTGTAGAAGGCTAAAAGGAAACCACAAAGATGCCATCTCGGATATCGAAATTGCCATACAATTAGACCCTAAGAATCCTAGATACGCCATAATGAGGGCGCATCTCGCCAAAGATGTTGGCGACACTGAACTTGCGCGCACGAAATTCGAAGAACTGCTGCCTGCTGTCTCGAATCACGATGCGCTACTCGGTTTAGCTGCAACCTACCATGAAAGCGGAATGGACTTAAAGGCTCTTGAAGTCTTATCCAGTCAGGCGTTTCTTGATTTATCCGATTCAACTATGCTAGAAAGCTCACTTCTTAAAATTCGCGCGTTACTTAATTGCGACCGAGAGGCGGAGGCTCTTGCTGAAATCTCACGGATTTCTAAGAAAGCTGAAGCTAAAATAATTAAACACCTCTGCATGAGTTGGGTATACGCAAAGCGCGGTAATACTAAAGATTGCATTGAAACACTAGGAGAGGCTGCGCAATGCATTGATCAATCGACTCCAGTACACCATATAGCAAGAGTTGCGGAGGCATTTTTCTCGTATGGTGACTACCAGAATGCAATGATGCTATATAACTACTTTGTAAACAGAGACCAGTTTACGCAGTACAGCAAAAAACTTCTTTTTTGTATGTATAAATGCGAGAAAATGTCCACCGTTGTTAAGTTCTGCAAAACGCTTAGAAAAAATGGATACTCGGATGCATTTATTATAGAAATCGAAGCCTCTGTTTACATTCAAATGAGTGCCATTAATGAACTAAGGACCTTGTGCCTTGATTATCTCGCTAACAATCCCTCTGATTTGCACATCAGATTACTGTTACTTCAGAATGGCGGAGAAGATCTTCCAGACCATGTGATTAACCACCTGCTCGAAAGTGAAATTGATTTAAATAAGGTTGACATGGACGACGCTATTGCTGCTAGTCACCTTTTCAGCCATCGAGGTTTCTTTGAAATTGCGGTAGAACTTGCTTATCGCATTCGGAAAAAGTACTTTAAAGTTGCCAAAGCGCATTTAAGTTATGTTATGTTATTTTTTAAGCGCCCAAACGATAGGAATGATTGGATTAATTATGATTCCGTTAGCATCGACTGCTCTGTTTTGTGTCGAGACAAAAGGACTAAACAAGAAACATGGTATACAATCGTTTCTGAAGATTGCGACCCGTTAGCGGGTGAATATGATGCACACCATCCAATTTCCAAATCCTTGCTTAACATGCGAAGGAATCAGGATGTCCTAATTCGAAAGGATAGCTTTGGCGAAGTCGTCGTCGAGATACTAGACATTCGCCATAAATTTGTCTATGCCTTTAATCAATCATGCGAGCACTTTCAAACTTGGTTTCCTGATGTGCCTGGACTATGGAAAATTAATGTCGGCTCAACAGAAAAAGAAATGAAGGAGGCTTTTGATATAATTCGTCAATCGCTAGAGCGGAGCGAGAAGGATGTCAGTCAGGCGGTTGAGTTTTATTCTAAGGGAGCCTTCACTTTAGGTTCAGTTTGTAGAGTAACTAATTCAAACATGCTCGATGTATGGTCGTCCTTAGTTAGGCAACCTAAAGTGGGCATAAGATCTTGTAATTTCTACAATTATAGCATTGAAAATTCTAATTTGAAAACAATTGAAGATGCTTCTGGATTTGTTCTAGATATTGTGTCCTTAATTACCCTTAATGCGCTCAAAAGTCTTGAGGATATTAAGAACCTTAATAAGCCTATAGTTGTTACTGAAACTACTGTAGACGAGTTGAAGGATAAGCTCGATGCCTATAAAGCTAGCTGTGAAACTGGAATTTTTTCTTTGGGTGTGCAAGGCGGACAACTTGTAAGATCTAAAGTAACAGGAGAACAGGTTCGAAAGCTACATTCAGAACTCAGTTACTTGGTTGATTGGGCAAAAGATCGGTGTGTGTCAGTGAAGGAAGCGGAAATCCTAACCCATGAAGGTAAAAATGAGATCTCTCGATTGATTGGGACTTCATCATTGGATTCAGCATTAGTTGCTAGAGGACGGAAATTTATTCTAGTTTCTGATGATGAGCGATTCCGGTCATTTGCTTTTAATGAATTCAAGGTTGTAGGTGTATGGAGCCAACCTATCCTACAATTTCTATTTAAAGCAGGAGAGATTACTGAAGAAAAGTATTCTTCACGAGTTGTTGAATTGATTGCCTTGAATTATAGATTTACCTCGGTGGATGAAGCCGTTCTATATAATGCGGCCGTTAGGTCTAATATGCTCCCAATTGGAGTTTTTAATTTGGTTTCACATACCCTACAGGGGCATCAAACGGATTTGTCAGCTGTTGCAATTGCAGTTCGATTTTTTAAAAAGATACTACTGGAATCTGTTCTATCTATTCGGCGCGAGCAGTTGATATTACATGTTTTGGGAATGCTATTTATGGGTCGATCATCGAAAGATGTTTATACGAAATTGGGAAAATGTATTGAATCGGAATTTCTTCTTATCCCTGCGCATAAGAATGAATTAATACAAATTATTAAGAGTAGTCGCAAACTGCATGTGTCGTTTTAGGATACCGATCTCGTGATGGGGCAGAGTTCACGGCACCTTTCGATTCGCGCGGGGCGCGTTGGCGAACCTCCTCCTACCCTCAAGGGAGAGGGAAACGGAAGGGCGGCGGCGTTCGCCGGGGGTGGGGCGTGCCGACCGTTGAAGAACGCTCCCTCACGCCGGAGGGCATGGCGGCTTTGATCTCCCAGAGGCCCTCCTTGGAGGAGGAGAAACGGAGGGACGGGTCCAGGGCGTTCCCCCGGGCGCCTTTCAGGCGGATGTCGTGCCGCCCGTACTGACGTTTATTGCGCGGGCTTGCTCACATGGCCACGGCGCCATGCTTTCGAGGCAGGCCGCTGGGGCCGCGCCGCGGCGCTCGCCTGCTGCGAGGAACCGGCCGTGGACCTTCAGGCTTGGTGGATCGCCGCGCGGGCGGATAAGCGCGGCAGGATTTCGATTATGGGCGGCGGATCGCGCGGGCGCGGAGGGCGTAAGGGCTCGGCCTGCGTTGTGGATTCCTTGGTTGTTTGGTAGGCACCTTCCCGGAGGGGAGAACGGAACCTCCCGGGACCGGCCGCCCGACCCAGGGGCGTTGGGGCGCGGAGGGCGCTAAGGGCGAGTTACATTAATCGCGCCTGCCCTCCCAGAGGAGAGGAAACGGCGGATGTCGTGTCCCCCCAGGCCAACCTCCGCGCCCCGCTGAGGCCTGGAGTCCCTCTGTACGGGCATTTTGATTCGCGCGGGCGCGGTGAAGAACCCTCCCTCACCCTGCCCTCTGAAACGCGGGCGTTGCGTTCTCACGCGCCGCGGCGCCATGGCTTTTCGAGGGCGCGGCAAGGCGCGAGTTCACGGGGATTTGATTCGCGCGGCGAGCGCCACCTCCCTGCTCCGCCTCGCTGCGCTTCCACCTTCGGGCGCTGCCCGGAACCGGCGACAAGCCCTCGGCGTTGGCAAGGAGGGAGGGCGAGATTCAGGGTTTTCGTAACGGGTGGCCTCTGTGGTTGGTCTGCCGCGGGCGCCGAGGAGATTAGCCAGGGGTCGCACGCACCGCGTGCGCGGACCAGGCCCTCGATACCAAGCACCCCGGCGGGTGCGGGAGCCGGCGATGCCCTCCACTCACCTCAGCTTGCATTACCATCGTGTTCAGCGCGGAGGGCGTTATCCGCGGATCGAGCCGCTTGGATCGCGCCGGGGCGCGGAGGGCGATGCGTGCGGCAATTGAAGGGCATTCCCGAAGCGGTGGGCGGAACCGAGGACCACGTACATCTGTTGGTGGCCTGCGGGCCACGCACACGCTTGCCGATGTGCTGCGGGATATCAAAAAGGCGTCGTCGAACTGGGTCCATGACTCCGTGGGAAAGCGGATCTTTCAATGGCAAGAAGGATACGGCGCGTTCACCGTAAGCGCTCCGATGAGGGCGACGGTGGTCCGTTACATCCGTAATCAAGAGCGGCATCACCGGAAGCTGAGCTTCCAAGACGAATACCGCGACTTTTTGCGTAAGAGCGGCATGGCGTTCAAGGAAGAGCATCTTTGGTGATTCCTCGCGCCCTTCCAGGGCGCGCACGGATATTGGGGGCGGGCGTTCCCGGGGTGCGGGCGTGCCGCCCGACCCCGGGCTAATTTCCACGCGCCCCGCTGGGGCGCGGAGGGCGTAAGGGCGAGTTCACGGCAACGGCATTTTGATTCGCGCTGGGCGCGGGTTGTTTCGGGCACCTCCCCTGCCCCTCCTTGGCAAGGAGGGGAGAAGGGCGACGGCAAACCGCCCTCACCCTGCCCTCTCCCAGAGGGAGAGGGGAACGGAGGGGAGTCGGATCGGCGGTCAATGAATGCCGGCGAGGCCGTGCATCAGATTGATGAGGAAGCCGGCCACCGCGGCCAGGATCAACCCGAGCAGGAGCGAGCCGAGTAGAAACGCGCTGAGCCCCAACACGATCCCATGGACGCTCCGAACGACCGTCCGCATCTGCGTCCGCTTGATCCAAAGCACGAACGAGAACGCGGTCAGCACGGCCAGCGGAATCAGGAACGGTTTGGCGAGGTGGTTCCGCCAATGGTAGCCGGCGGAATCGATATACGCGGAGAAGGACGTATCGCTGGAACGGGGCTGCAACATATGCGCCGTGCCAAACCAGGCGGCCACGAGCAGGCCAAACAACACATAGGCCGGGATGCCGATGAGCGTATCCCACTTGCTTGGAACCGGCGGCGGCGCGGCGCGAGCCGGCGGCGGAACCGGACGCGGCGGCGGCCGAGGGGGTTCGCGGCGCTCTTCCGCGGGCGGCGCTTGCGGCGCAGCGGGATCGAAGGCCGCCGCGCCCAGCACTTCGAGCGCCGGGGCAAACGTCGTGGGATGGGTGCCGATGAGCGTGTCGGCGCGGATCCTTCCGTGGCGAATGGCCTCCCGGATCAGATCCGCCGCTCGCGGGCCCGAGACCTTTCCGTCGGTGTCGATAAACCAGTACGGACCCGGATCCATGAAGGTAATGATACCACACGGCTCGCGGGCGATTGCGTTTACTTCCCCCCTGCTCCGCCTTCGCTGCGCTTCCGCCTTCGCTGCGCTTCCACCTTCGCTGCGCTTCCACCTTCGCTGCGCTTCCACCTTCGCTGCGCTACGGCGCGACAAGCCGGCGCGACAAGCCGGCGCGACAAGCCCTCCTTGGCAAGGAGGGGAGACGGCGGCGCGGAGGGGAGCCAGGTGCTACGGGCGCGGTGGATCGGGGATCGGCTGTTCGGAGATGGAAACGTCGTCGACATAGAGCGTCGCGGTTTCGTTCCCGTAGGCGTGGGCCGAAATCCCCACTTCCAGGTTGTTATAAATCACGTCGTTTAGGGGGAGCGTGCGGCCCTTGCACGAAACGATCTGCTTGCCGTCCTGCCACAGTTCGACGACGCCGTCGTTTTTCTCGCTAAGCGTGAAGTGCGCGTCCACGCGGACCCACCGTTGAACGGGAAAGGCCGTCTCCTTGCCCTCGGGCTGGCGGTACACGGGCTTGTCGAGCCATTTTACTTCCGCGTCCAGATGCCCGGCCTCGTCGATGCGAATGCGAATACCTGGATAGCCCTTAAGCCACGAACTCTCCAGATCCATCAGCGTAAACGGGCGCGCGGAGCCTTCGATGAAGTACCACGCGCGGTAATAGACGTGGTCGCCGCGCACGAAGTGGAGCATCTCGGTGTCGAGCGAGGCCTTGGTGCAAACCATGTCATTGGACTTGGCTACGGCCACGCACTTCAAGGCGCCGCGCCCACCGTGAACTCGCGCCGTAGCAGGCTCAACCCGGTTGTCCAGAAACGCTCCGCCGCTCTTGAGTATCCTGCTCTTAAGTGCCACGTAATCTTTCACGTTCGGCGCCCTCGGCGATTGCAGCGTGAAGGAGGTCCATCCGCGCTGTTCGCCGATCAGTTCGGTTAGCTTCGTCACGCCCTCGAAGTCCTCGTGGAACGCTTTCTTCATGCGGTACGACTTTCCGTCGACGACTCGAAAGACCGCGCCTTCCTGAACGCGGTAATTCTTCTCCCGGTAACCCGGCTCGTAGATCGTATCGACGTACTCCCGCTTACCGTCGGAGGCCGCACGATATACCTTGCCCGCGACGATCTGGTAGGTCTCACCCTCGGCGGCAAAGGTGTGCTCGGCGGGGCCGGTGGGCGCGGGGCCGTGGTCTTCGCTGCGAGCGGTGAAGCCTCCCGCAATTAGGCAGAAGACCAGGATCGCGAGCAACAAAAGTCCAGCGATATAAGGCGATCGGGACATGTCGAAGCTCCTCCCTCTAGCGGCGCTGGGGAACTTACCTTTTAGTATTCGACCGCGCAACTCTTTCCGTAAAGCGTGCTTCCGGCGCAACACCGGGTGTCCAGTTGGCGGTTACCGGCCAGGGCCAAGCGCCCTCATCCCCGGCCCTTTTCCTTGGGGAGAAGGGGGCGGGTTCAAAGTTCGGCGATGAGGCGTTCGACGAGGCGGGTGAGGTGGGGTTCGGCGGCGTTGGCGGTGGCGATGATCGATTTAATGTCGGCGGGTTCGAGGGCGTCGGGGAGGCAGAGGTCGGTCACGATGCTGGCGCCGAAGACTTTAAGCCCGGCATGGACGGCGACGATGGTCTCCGGCACGGTGCTCATGCCCACCACGTCGGCTCCCATGGCCTGGAGCATGCGGTATTCGGCGCGGGTCTCGAGGCACGGTCCGGTGACGGCGACGTAGACGGCGCGGTGCGCGCGGATGCCTTCCTGGGTGCAGATGGCTTCGGCTCGGGCGAGAAGTCCGGGATCGTAGGGGCGGCTCATGTCGGGAAAGCGCGGGCCGAGGCGTTCGTCGTTGGGTCCGACGAGGGGGTTGACGCCCATGAGGTTGATGTGATCGTCGAGGAGGACGAGGTCGCCTTTGCGGTGGAATTTGTTCATGCCGCCGCAGGCGCCGGAGAGGAAGAGGTATTGCGCTCCGAGCGCTTTAGCGACGCGGACGGGGAGCGTGACTTGTTCGAGGGTCCAGCCTTCGTAGAGGTGAAAGCGGCCGCTGAAGGCGACGACGGGGACGCCGCCGAGGGTTCCGGCGACGACTTCTCCGGCGTGGCTGGCCACGGTGCTGTGCGGAAAGTGGGGCACCTCGGCGTAGGGGAGCGTCTTGCGATCGGCAAGCTTGCCGGCGAGGCCGCCGAGGCCGGTGCCGAGGACGATGGCGGCTTGGGGCGGCTTCGGAAAGAGCGCGGAGCGGATCGCGGCGGCGGCGGCGGGGATGCGGTCGTGGAGGCTGAGGTCGGGCATGGGCGTTCCTTAAAAGATCGCGGGCAGGCGGGCAAGCGTAAACGGTAAGCGGCGAACGGTAAACGGCAGGGCGGGTTTCCGGCGAACGGCGAATAGCAGGGACTTTTCCCCTGCGGGCGAGACGCCCGCGCTACCGGACGGCAAACCGCCCTCATCCCCGGCCCTTCTCCCTGGGGGAGAAGGGGGCATGGGCTGGGTTGCAGTTTCCGGTTTCCGGATTCCGGGAGCCCGTTAACCTCAAGGGCGAGTCTGAGGGGGAACGCTCGGGTGAAGCTGGGGACTCTGTTCGTGATCCTGACGGTGGTGTTCGTGTGCGTCCTGGCGCTGGGGGGTACATGGAGCTGGGGCGCGGCGGCGGGTGTGCTGGTGGGCGCCTGCTACGTGCTGGCGGGCGCGCTGTGGTTCGTCAACGAACGGTATTCGGTGGGTTCGGCGACTTGGCTGGAGCGGCATAACGCGGCGGTGGGGCTCTTGAACGCGGGCCGGATCGAGGAGGCGCTGGCGGAACTGCAGCGGCTGGAACCGGAATCCCAGAAGCATCCGCTGGGTCACGCGACGTGCTTGGCGAATCTGAGCGCCGGGTACTTGCGCAAGGGCGATCCGGACCGGGCGATGGAGCTGGCCTTCGCGGGGCACGAGCTGCTGCCGGGGAAGCCGAAGAACGAGCAGCAGAAGCAGGTCGCGGCGCTGCTGCGCACGCGGCTGGCGCACCTTCACGCGCTGCTGAACGTCCCCGAATCGGCTCACGCGTGGCGCGAACGGGCGGCGGAGGCGGTGACGCCGAACAACCGGCACATGCTCTTCGAGACGGATATCGTGCTGAAGCTGCGCGCGGGTCAGGACGCGGCGGCGCTGGAGCAGTTGGCTCAGGACTGGACCGGCGCGGAGACGCAGTTGTATGTGGCTCAGTTGAAGCCGCTGCGCGTGCTGTGGGCGTTCGCGCTTTCGCGGCAGGCGCCGGGCGCGGAGCGGGATGCGCGGATCGCGGACTTGCTGGCGGGGGCGCGGCCGATGCGCGCGGGAGAACTGGCCTATATGGGCGCGCGGTGGCCGGAGTTCGAGGCGTTTCTGCGGGAGCAGGGCTTGGGGTAGGATTCCGGGTTACGGATTGGGGCTCGGGCGCGCGGACCTTGCCCGGCGGTTGGACATCCGGGGCGGCCGGGGTATACCTCCCGAATGCCGGAACTCAGGCCCCTTTCGACTCTTCACGTCAGCACCGCGAAGACGTGGCGCGGCGGCGAGAATCAGCTCTACCTTTTAGCCAAGGGCCTGGCGGCGCGCGGGCAGCGGGTGCTGATCGTGGCTCCGCCGGACGCGCCGCTGCACGCTCGCGCGGCGGAAGCGGGCGTAGCGACGCGCGCGATGAAGCTCGGCGGCGGCTTGAACCCGGCGGGGTTGTGGCGGCTGACGAAGCTGCTGCGTGAAGTGCGTCCTGAAATCCTGCATCTTCATGACAGTCATGCGCTTACACCTGGGCAACTGGCCGGCCGGATGCTCCCGCGGGAGGCCTGCGCGGTGCTGGCGCATCGGCGGACGGCTTTTAAGATCCGGGGTCGCTGGAAGTACGCGGGGCGCGTGGACCGGGTGGTGGCGATCAGCGCGGCGGTGCGCGCGGAGCTGCTCGCGGCCGGCATCGCAGATCCTTCCGTGAACGTGATTTACAGCGGCTTGGAGCTTCCGGAGCCGCTGGCTCGGGAAGCTCCGGAGGCCGTGGCGTTGCGGGCGGAGCTGGGTGTGCCGGAAGGGGCGTTTTTGGTGGCTCACGCGGCGGCGTTGACTTCGGAAAAGCGGCAGGCGGATCTGATCGCGGCGGTGGCGTTGGCCGAGGAGCGGGTGAAGGCGGCCGGGGGCGCAGCGTCCAGCGAGATACACTTGGCTCTGGCGGGCAGCGGGGAACTGGAAGGCGCGCTGGCGGCGCTGATTTCCGAGCGTAACTTGAGGAAGCGAGTACACTTGCTGGGCTTTCGCCGGGATTTGCGGGGGCTTTGGGCGGCGGCGGACGCGGCGGCTTTCGTAAGCGAGGCCGAGGGCTTGTGCACGGCGCTGATCGAGGCGCAGGGCGCGGGTTTGCCTGCGGTGATCACGCGGGCCGGCGGGATGGTGGAAGTGGTGGAAAACGAGCGAACGGGGCTCACGGCCGAAGTGGGCGACGTATCCGGGATCGCGGGGGCGTTGGCGCGTCTGGCGGGCGACGCGGCGCTGCGGGTTCGGATGGGCCGCGCGGCGTCGGAGCGCGCGCGGCGGCTGTTCAGTTCGGACGCGATGGTGGACGGGACGCTCGCGCTGTACCGCGAGCTTCGAGGAGTGCGCTGAGTCGATGGAACGCCGAACGGCTCCGTGGTGACGAAACCGGACGCTCCGCGCATCCTGCTGGTGCGCCTTTCGGCCATCGGCGACTGCCTGCACGCGGTCCCGGTGCTGGTGGCGTTGCGCCAGCATTTCCCGCAGGCGTTCATCGGCTGGGCGATCGAAGGCGCGGCGCACAAGCTTTTGGAAAAGCACCCGCTGGTGGACCGTTTTCATCTGTTCCCGCGGCAGAGCTTCAAGCGCAAGGAAGGTTCGATCCTGACGCGGATGGGTCTGCTTTCGACGTTCCGCAAGGAACTGCGCGAAGAACGCTACGACACGGCGCTGGATCTTCAGGGTCTGACCAAAAGCGGTCTGGTGAGCTGGTGGAGCGGCGCGAAGCAGCGGATCGCGTTCCGGGGCGAAGAGAGCCGCGAGCTGAATACGATCTTCGCGACGCGGCGGATCCGGATTCCCGAGACGGCGACGCACGTGGTCGAGAAGAACCTGGAGCTGATTCGTCCGCTGGGCGCGGAACCTCCGGTGCGCCCGGAATGGGTGATGCCGGACTACGGCCCGGAAGCGGCGGCGCTGGAAGGTTGGCTGAAGGCGCAGGGCTTGGGCAAGTTCGGGACGCCGTTCGTGCTGGTGAATCCGGGAGCGACGTGGGAGACGAAGCGCTGGGCGCCGGAGAACTTCGGCGCGGTGGCGAACGGACTGGCGCGGCGCGGGAACCTGGCGGTGGTGGCGACGTGGGCCGACGCGGCGGAGAAGGCGGCGGCGGAACTGATCGTCAAAGCGGCCGATCACGCGCGGGCGTTTTTGGCTCCGGCGACGAACCTGCGCGAACTGGCGGCGCTGACGGCGGGCGCGGCTTTGTTCGTGGGTAACGATACGGGCCCGATGCATCTGGCGGTGGCGCTGGGGGTGAAGTGCGTGGCGGTTTTCGGTGCGAGCGATCCGCTGCGTAACGGCCCTTACGGACGCAGCAACCGTATCCTCGCGGCGGGCCCGGAATGCCAGCCGTGCTGGAAGACGACGTGCAAGCGCGGCGATCTGGCGTGCCTGACGCGGGTATCGCCCGAGCAGGTGCTGCGCGCGAGCGACGAACTGCTGGCTCAGGGCAGCGGAGCGGCCGCATGCTGAAGTTTCTCCGCGCCACGGTCCTGTACCGCTACATCCTGCGCGAGTACCTCAAGGGACTCGCCCTGGCGCTCTCGGTCTGTTCGCTGATCTTCCTGCTGGCGGTCTTCGTGAAGAGCGCGACGGAACTGGAAGAGTTCGGGATCACGCTGGGCCAGGTGGCGCTGCTGGCGCCGTATCTGATGCCGCACGCGCTTTCGCACGCGCTGCCGCTCTCGGCGATGATCGCGGCGATCCTGGTCTTCGGGCGGCTGGCGGCGGAGAACGAGATCCAGGCGGCTCAAAGCGGCGGGGCCTCGGTGCTGCTGCTGGCCGTCCCGGCGCTTTTCTCGGGCTTTCTGGTCTCGCTGGCGGCGGTGGTGTGCCTGGAATGGGGCGTGGACTGGGGCTTCGGGACGCTGCGCACGGAGATCCTGACGCTGCGCAACCCGGACTTGCAGAGCAAGCTGAAGCAGCCGGGCCAGACGCTGACGATCCACACCGGCGCGAGCGGTTCGTGGTTCATCAACATGCTCGAACACCGCCCGGGCGAGGAGACGGCGCCGGCGGACCCTTCTAGCGTGGGCCGTCCGATCCACATCACGCATTTCGGGAAACGCCGGGAGAGCCTGTACGCGGGCGACTACCGTCCGGAGATGCTGCCTTCGGTGGACGAGTCCGATCCGCAGGCGCTGCGTCTGGCGTTGTCGCTCTTCGACGGGCAGTCGCAGGGCGGCGGGAGCGGGCAAGCGCCGCTGACCTTCCGGGAGTTCAAACGGCTCGATTTGGTGATGACGATTCCGGGGATGTCGGAGGAAGGGCTGAAGATCGGGCGCACGCGCGGGACGGTGAGCATCATGCGCAACTGGTACGAGGCCCAGGCGCTGGAGAAAGGCATCGCGCGCTGCCGCGACGACCTGCTGATGCGAGGCGGCGAACTGGCGGCGCGGATGCAGGCGGGATCGCCGGCGGATCCGGGGCAAACGGTCTTCGCGGCGTACGACTGGATCGAGACGCAGTCGGCGGGGAACTGGATCGCCGGGACGCGGGACAAGATCATCCGGGAGCTGGTGGAATTCCACCGCAAGCTGGCGCTGGCGTGGATGCCGCTGAGCCTGGTGTTCCTGGGCGTGGGGCTGGGGCTGCTGGTGCGCAAGAGCCACCGGCTGGTGGGCTTCAGCCTGGGGATCCTGGCGTACGTGCTGGTCTATTACCCGTTGATGGTGGTGAGCAAGGAACTGGCGATCTCGCGGATCGTGCCGCCGGGCTTTTTGTGGACGCCGAATATCCTGCTGGCGCTGGCGGGGCTGCTGCTGTGGCGCGGGCACGAACGGGGCTACTTCGGCGGCGGGGTTCCGGCGTGGATGCGCCCGGGCTGGCTGCTGGCGGCCGGGCGCGGGATGCGCCGCGCGGGGCTGGCGGCGTGGGAACCGTTGCGCGGCGCGGGCGCGGCCTGGCTGCTCCCGTTCCTGCGGCGCGCCGACCGGCACGTGGCGACCACCTTCCTGGCGCCGTTCCTGACGGTGATGATCGCGGTGGGCGGGCTGTACGTGGCGCTGGACTTGGTGGAGCACGGCAGCGAGGTGGTGAAGAGCGTCTCGCTGGCCGACCAGCCGTTGCCGGGCCTGGAAGCGCGCAGCGTGCCGGAAGCGCTGGTGGACCTGGTGGTGTATTACACGATCCGCGCGCTGGGCATGATCATCACGCTCTTGCCGGTGCTGCTGCTGATCGCCGGCGTGCTGGCGGTGACGATCATGGTGCGGAACAACGAGCACCTGATCTTCAAGGCTTCGGGGACGCGGTTGCAGCGCGCGTTCCGTCCGATCCTGCTCGCGGCGATGCTGCTTTCGGTGGGCCTGACGATTTTGCGCGAGGCGGCGTGGCCGCGGCTGGTGATGGAGATGGACCGCCTGAAGCCGCTGGTCTACCACCGCTCGCCCAAAGGCGCGTCCCTGGCGGGCCAGACGCGCGACGAGAAGGACCGGCCGGTGATCTACGAACTGGATCTGTACGGCCGCAACAGCAAGACGATCGAAGGCGTGCGCTTCTTCCTGCTGAACGAAGCGGTCAACGGGCGCACGCCGGTCCTGCAGGCCGACCGCGCGGTGTGGGACCACGGCCAGGAATGCTGGCTGCTGCAGACCGAAGATCCGCAGGGCGAGATCGAAGCGCTGAGCCTGCGCGGCAAGACGCTGCGCTACCGCCCGGGCGGCAAGCTGCTGACGCCGGCGCCGAAGGTCGGCCCGGACGGGCGAACGCGCTTCAGCCTGGAGGTGACGGAAGTGGACCGCTTCGGCGGGTTGATGACGCCGGCGTTTCTGGACAGCGAGAAGTACGGCCCTTCGGTGATGAACTTTTTCGAACTGAGCGCGCTGCGCTACAAGCCGGAATTCCGCAGCGAGATGTGGCGGCGGCTTTTCGATTTCCTGACCGGGTTCGTGCTGCTGCTGCTGGCGATCCCGCCGCTGGTGCGCCAGGAGGTTTCGAGCCCGCTGGTGGGGATCTCGAAATGCATCGCGTTCGGCGTGGCGTATATCGGGCTGAACATGGGGGTGGCGGAGCTGGCGCGGGTGGGCATTTTCTTCGCCGCGGCGCCGGTGCTGCCGCATCTGGTATTCAGCGGCCTGGGCGTGTGGCGGTATTACTACAAGATGGAGACGTAAGGCGGGTTTCCGGGTTCCGGTGAAGGGCAACCGGCAGACGGTATGCATGGAGCAGGTTCGGTGACGCGGTTTGCGCGCGTGGCATTGGGTGCCGGGAGCACTTCTCTCATGGACCGATTGGATGCGCAAAGCGTAGCGAATTTGCTCGACGAGCTGGGCCGGCGGCTGGAACTGACCGGCGAATCGAGCTTCAAGGTCCGGGCGTACCATAACGGAGCGGAGGCGCTGCGCGCGCTGGACGTGCCGCTGGCGGATTTGATCGCGAGCCGGCGGCTCGAAAGCTTGCCCGGCGTCGGCAAGGCGCTTTCCGAGAAGATCCAATCGCTGCACAAGACCGGCACGCACTTGATGCTGGAGCGGCTGCGCTCCGAGGTGCCCGACGGGCTGCTGGAGCTTTTCGCGCTGCCGGGGCTGGGGGCGAAGAAGGTGCTGGCGCTGCGCGACGCGGGCATCGTGGGGATTGACGCGCTGGAAGCGGCGATCGACGACGGTCGGGTGGCGGCGCTGAAGGGGTTCGGCCCGAAGCTGGCGGGCAGCTTGAAGGCGGCGCTGCCGTTCGCGCGCGGCGCTCAGGGCAGGCGGCGGATGCCCGAGGCCGACGCGGCGCTGGCTCAGGCGCTGGAAAAGATTCGCGCGTGGCCGGGGGTGGAACGCGCGGAGGCGGCGGGCGAGGCGCGGCGGCGCTGCGAAAGCGTGGGGACGCTGGAGGCGGTGGCCGCGACGACCGATCCGGCGGCGGTGGCGGAGCGGGCTCGTGAACTGAGCGGCGTGCGCGTGATCGCGGCGGACCCGAAGCGGTTTGGCGCGGCGCTGGTCTGCGCGTCGAGCGCGCCGGCGCATCTGGAGGGTCTGCGGCGGCGC
This sequence comes from Planctomycetota bacterium, assembly GCA_015075375.1. Taxonomy (GTDB): domain Bacteria; phylum Planctomycetota; class SZUA-567; order H5-PLA8; family H5-PLA8; genus H5-PLA8. Next base: position 1,143,150 of record JABTUM010000002.1, read on the forward strand.
GCGGCGAAATTGGGGATCGCTCTGGGGCCGGACGGCGCGCTGCGCGGCGGGAAGCCCTGCCCCACCCCGGACGAAGCGAGCGTCTACGCGCTGCTGGAGTTGCCGCCGATCGCGCCGGAACTGCGCGAAGGGTTGGGCGAGCTCGAAGCGGCCGAAGCGGGGAAACTCCCGAAGCTGCTGGAAGAGCGCGACCTGAAAGGCATCCTGCACTGCCACAGCACGTATTCGGACGGCATGCAAAGCGTCGCGCAGATGGCCGAAGCGGCGCGGGCGCTGGGCATGCGCTATTTCGGGATCGCGGATCATTCGCAGAGCGCGCGCTACGCCGGGGGCCTGACGCCGGAGCGCGTGCTCCAGCAGCACGCCGAAGTCGACGAACTGAACGCCCGCTACGCTTCCGAAGGGGTGGATTTCCGGATCTTCAAAGGCATCGAATCGGACATCCGCGAGGACGGATCGCTGGATTACGACGACGCGATGCTGGCGCGCTTCGATTTCGTGGTGGCGAGCGTGCACAGCCAGTTCCAACTCGACCTCGAGGCGCAGACGAAGCGGATCTGCCGCGCGGCGGCGCATCCGGCGTGCACGATCCTGGGGCATCCGACGGGCCGGCTGCTGTTGAAGCGCGAGGGGTACGCGCTGGATATGGAACGCGTGCTGGCGGCGTGCGCGAAGCACGGCGTGGCGGTGGAGATCAACGCGCATCCGTACCGGCTGGACATGGACTGGCGCTGGCACCGCCGGGCGCTGGAACTGGGCGCGTGGCTGAGCGTAAATCCGGACGCGCACGAGACCGGCGAATTGCCGATGCGTTACGGCGTGGCCATGGCGCGCAAGGGCGGCGTAAGCGCGGACCGGGTCTTGAACGCGCTGGACCGCGGCGGGTTGGAGAAGTGGCTGGAGCGGAAGCGCAAACAGGCTTTGAAGCCGTAAGGGATTGAAGATCGATGGCGCATGCGGAAAACGGCGTTCAATACGAGCGGCTTCGTCCGGCCCAGATCGTCGCCCGGCGCGAGCAATGCCCGGTGGCCTATCTGCCTCTGGGCACGCTGGAATGGCACGGCGAGCACAACCCCGTCGGCCTGGATGCGCTGAAGATGCACGCCCTGTTGTTGCGCTGCGCGGAAGCGCACGGCGGACTCGTGTTTCCGCCGCTGTATTACGGCGAGAATCGCGAGCAGGCGCTGATGGAAGCGAATCCGGCGCACCGCGAGCCGATCGCGGCGAAGATGGGCTTGCCGGCGCACCATTTCGCGGCCGGCTACATGATGGAATCGATATCCGACCAGAATCGCCGCTACCACGCGCTGCTCCTGCATATCTTCCACCAGATCAAGAGTCTTGGATTCAAGGTGCTGGTGGTGGGCGGCGGGCATTACCCCTTGCTGGATCATGCGCGGGCGGCGGCGGCGCTGTTCCATCAGGAGCAATCGCGCCCGCGGATGATCACCTGGGCCATGACCGGGTACGAATTGGTGCGCGGGCAGTTTCAACCGTGCGGAGACCACGCGGGCAAGTGGGAGACTTCGCTGCAGATGTACCTGGATCCGGGCCTGGTGGACTTGTCTCTATTGCCGTCCGATCCCAAGCAGGAATTGGTGGGCGCTTCCAACAACGGCGTGCAGGAATCGAGCGCGGCCTTCGGAAAGCAGGCGGCGGACGCGATCGTGCTCGCGGTCGGCGAACGGGTGCGGGACTTCCTGGCGAATAACTCGAAATACCAGGTTCACGGTTCGCCGATGTAGGACCGCGACGCGCGCGCGATGCGGCGGCGCGTCAGACCGGGTGCGAACTGAGTCCGAGTGTTTTAGCCCAGGGGCTGGGGGCGATGGTGCGGAGTTTCAGTTTCTTGTCGTGAACTTCGGCCCAGCGCTGGATCGAGCGGACTTGCATGGGGGTGAAGGCGGTGACGTGCCCGAGCGCGGGCGGAGCTCCCTTTTTAACCGCCAACGGTTCGGCGTGAATGTCACCGGAAGCGAGCTCGGCGGCCGGCGTGCTGTGTTCCTTTAGGGGGCATTCGACGAGGGTCATGCGCAGCACGACGGTGGCGCTGGCCCAGACGCAGGTGGCGCGCCCGGTTCCGGGATCGGCGGGGGCGAGTGCGGGAGCGGCCACCTTGGGCACGAAGGGCGCGATGACGCGCTGGCCTTCGGCTTCGAGCGCGGACTTGAGCGCGCGTTGCAAGAGGTTGATGAACTCCGAGAGCAGCGGGTCGGAATCGGCGGGGTCGAAATCGAGCGACTGCGTGACTTCCTGGACGAGTCCGAGGACGCTGGGGCCGTCGATCTCGAGGCGCAGGTCGATCCAGCGCCCGAGGGTCTCGAGATAGAAGGACGTTCCGCCGATGCGCACGGGTTCGCCCATCTGCCCGGTGGCAGGGGGCGCTCCGGCGTCCGGCGCCAGCCCAAACTGTTCGCAGACGCGCCCGACCACTTCGCCGAGGTTGCGCAGCGCGCGCAGGGACCCGGCCTCGTTCGACCAAGCATCCTCCTGGCGCATGAACACCGCTTCGCCTGAATCGGCGCGCGCGGGAACTACCGCGGCGGCCGCGGCCTGCGCAGGCGGCTTCGCGGCGTCGAGGCTGATGACCTTCGAGACCTTATGCTTGACGAGCAGATCGCCGAGCAGGTTGTGGCGAAAGAGAAGCTGTTCGAGCTGCCCGGCGTAGTTGCGCAGTTCGTCCTGCACGCCGACGATTCGTTCGGCGACGCGCAGGCGGGCCTGGAGTTCGGACGGATTGACGGGCTTGATCAGGTAGTCGTCGGCGCCGGCGTCGAGTCCGGTGACGAGATCGGTGGCGCTGCTGCGGCCGGTGGCCATGATGACGTAGGTGTAAGGCCGGTCGCTCTGTGCGCGCAGGCGCTGGCAGACATCGACGCCGGAGAGGCCGGGCATCATCCAATCGAGGAGCGCGATCTGCGGAGGCTGTCCGCGCTGGAGGACATCCCATGCGGCGGGCCCGTTCTCGACGAGTTCCACGGTGTGTCCGGCATCTTCGACCTGTTTTCTCAGGAAAATGCGGATGAGCTTGTCGTCGTCGGCGATCAAAACGTGCATGTGGAAGCTCCTTATAGAGCTGCAAGGAATGGAACGCGCCTATACCTAACCTGTTTGTAACGGAGCGCGGGGCCAAACACCATCGCCGCGCGGCGGAGCGGAACGAAAATTCTTGCGGCGGCCCGGGCGTGGGGTAACGTAAGGAAAGCATTTGTTACAAACCCTTCGGAGCGTTTACTCATGGCTCACGCCGCCGCCGATCCGCGCCGCCTCGCCCTGCCGCTCGATACGCCCGTGGAACTGATCCCCGGCGCGCAGGGCGATCCGGTGGAGACGGGCCTGCAGGTACCGTTCGAGATCGTGGATCTGCCGAACGTGCCGGGAAAGCCTTGCCCGTGCGGGCTGAGCCACCGCGGGTTCACGCGGCCGGACAACCGCGCGTGCACGCTGCATCTGGTGGAGATCAAGTCGGATGCGGTGGCGCATTACCACAAGTATCTGACCGAGGTGTACTACTTCCTCGAAGGCGAAGGGCAGATCGAGCTGGACGGGAAGCTGTATCCGGTGAAGCCCGGCGTATCGGTGCTGATCCGTCCCGGCACTCGGCACCGCGCGGTGAGCGGCGGGAAGCCGATGAAGATCCTGAACGTGGTGGTGCCGCATTTCGATCCTGCGGACGAGTGGTTCGATTGAGTCCGCGGCCCGGCAACGGCCGGGCGTTGAGCAGGTTCACCCATTCGCAGGGAGTCTACCTTTCATGTCCCGCAAGCCCGTCGTCGCGATCAACATTCCCGCCGGCACCTTGAAGCAGATCATGAGCGACGCCACGCGCGCGACGCTCGACCGCGAATTCGAAACGCGCTGGCACGCGGCGGACGAGAAGCTGACGGAAGACTCCGTCGCGGCGCTCGCCCAAAACGCCGACGCGATCATGACCGGCTGGGGCGCTCAGAAGATCACGCCGAAGATTCTCGACGCCGCGCCGGGGCTGAAGATCGTCTCGCATTCGGCCGGCACGGTGAAGGGTCTCGTGTGCGACGAGCTCTGGTCGCGCGGGATCACCGTCACGAGCTGCGCTCCGGAGATCGCGATCGACGTCGCGCAATACACGGTGGGCCTGATGGCGGTGGGGATCAAGAACGTGCTGGAGCTGGTTCCCGCGACCAAGGCCGGCGCGTGGTGGAAGCGCCCCGAACACCTGCGCCCGCCGAACGATCTGCGCGGCAGCACGGTGGGCGTCATCTCGGCCAGCCAGGTCGGGCGCAATACGCTGCGCATCCTGCAGGCCTACGACGTCCAGGCGCTGCTGTTCGATCCGTTCGTGACCGCCGAACAGGCGCGCGCGATGGGCGCGGAGAAGGTGGAACTGGAAGATCTGTTCCGCCGCAGCGACCTCATTACGATCCACGCGCCGTCGCTGCCGGCCACGCGGCACATGGTCAACGCGAAGATGCTGGGCTTGATGAAGGATCACGCGGGCCTGATCAACACGTCGCGCGGGACGATGGTCGACGAAGCGGCGCTGGTGGCGGAGTTGCAGAAAGGCCGCGGGGTGTGGGCGATCCTGGATGTGACCGATCCCGAGCCGCCGCCGCCGGGCTCGGCGCTGTACAGTTGCCCGAACCTGTACCTGACGCCGCATATCGCGGGGAGCGTCGGCCGCGGCCGTCTGCGCCTGGGGCAGGCGGCGTACGAGGAAATCCGCCGCGTGCTGGCCGGGGACGCGCCGAAGTTCAACGTCACCGAGAAGATGCTGGCCACGATGGCGTGAGCGGGCGGGAACCCTCCCCCGGCCTTTTCGCGCCTTTTCATGAAGGCGAAGGCCGCTAGCTTGATCTAGCCGATACCGAATGCAGCGGCGCCTGACGGGCACACGGTGCGTGCCCGCCGGGAGCCGTCGTTTGCCTCCTGGAAGCCCGCCACGTCATGCCCGAAGCTGCCGCCGCACCCGAAGCGTCCGCACCGCAGCCGCCTGCCGAGACGGCGGCTGCCCGCAACGGGGCGCTCTTCCGGTCGGCGGGGATCGTCAGCTTCATGACGGTGGTGAGCCGGGTGCTGGGGCTCCTGCGCGACCGGTATCTGGCGGCGCTCTTCGGGGCTTCGTGGATCAGCGACGCGTTCAACCTCGCGTTCATTCTGCCGAACCTGACGCGGCGGCTCTTCGGCGAGGGGGCGCTCAGTTCGGCCTTCGTGCCGATCTTCTCGGAGCAACTGGCGAAAGAGCAGCGTCCGGAAGCGTTCCGGACGGCCTCGGTGCTGATGACGCGGCTGGCGCTCTTCCTGTTTCTGGGCAGCGGGCTGCTGGTGGCGGTCTCGCTGGGCGTGCGTTCGGGGTTGCCGGCGGAGCGCGAGTCGCTGCGCCTGACGCTCGAACTGGCCGCGATCATGCTCTTCTACTGTGTCCTGGTGAACGTGGGCGCGGTGCTGATGGGGGTGCTGAACAGCCTGCGCCACTTCGCCGCGCCGGCGGCGGCTCCGGTGCTTTTGAATCTGTGCATGATCGCGGCGTGCTGGTACGGACTGCATCAAGGCCGCGAAGCGCCGCTGGACGAGCGCGTGAAGCTGGTGGCGTGGTCGGTGATGGCCGGCGGTGTGCTGCAACTGCTGGTGATGATACCTCCGGCGCTGGCGCGCGGCTTCAAGTTCACGCCCAGCCTGGACCAGTCGGACACGGGCTACCGCGAGACGATGCAAAAGTTCGGCCCGGTGGTGCTGGGCGTGGCGCTCTTTCAGATCAACATCCTGATCGACCAGGTGATCGCGCGGTTCATGATCCCCGAGGACGGGCCGGTGACGATGCTGGCGTACGGGAACCGGCTGATCCAGCTTCCGTGGGCGATCTTCTCGCTGGCGCTGGCGACGGCGGCGCTTCCGATGCTCTCGCACTGGTGGGCCAAGGAAGACAAGCCGGCCTTTGCCGGCGCGGTGAACGCGGCGGTGCGGAACACGCTCTTTCTGGCGATCCCCAGCGCGGTGGGGCTGATGCTGCTCTCCGACGAGCTGGTGCGGCTCTTCTACGGAACGGGCGCGTTCCTGGCGAACAACGGCGAGGCCGTCTCGCGGACGGGCCGAGTGGTCTTCTGCTTCGCGCTGGGGCTGCCCTTCTACAGCCTCAACGCGGTCCTGGCGCGCGCGCTGTACGCGACGAAGGACATGCGCAGTCCCACCGTCGCGGCGGCCTGGTCGGTGGCGCTGAACGTGGTTCTGAACCTCATTCTGGTGCAGACCGAGCTGAAGGAAGCGGGGCTGGCGCTGGCCTCGACGCTTTCGGGCGGGTTCCAGACGCTATGGATGACGCGGGTGCTGTACCGGCGCACCGAAGCGCATGCGGCGGGGCGTCTGGCGGGCTTTGCGGGCACGATGTCGTTCGGGCTGGCCGTGGGCGGAATGGCGGCGGCGTACGTGTACCACCGCATGAGCGCGAATCCGGATTACGAAGGCTTCATGGTCTTCTTCGCCTGCGCGGGCGCGGGGCTGCTGCCGCTGGCTTTCCTGGGCTTCCAGTATTTCAAGGCGCGGCTGAAAGAGGCGCGCGAAGCGTACGAGCGTGAACGTCCGAAGGACGATGAAGCCGATGAGCCGCCGCGCTTCGGGGTGCCGGACGAGCGCTGGCCGACGGACCTGGCGTTCTTCCACGCGCTGTACACGATCCTGCTCGCGAGCGCGTTGATGGGGCTGGCGGTGTGGGCGGTGCGCGACAGTTTGCCGCCGGCGGGCCACGCTTTCGCGCTCGTCTTCCAGCGCGGGATCATTCCGGTGATCGCCGGGATGGCGGTTTACGTCTTCGCCGCGCAAGGGGTGCAGAGCCGCGAGTACGACGAACTGAAGGCCGCATTCGCGCGGAAGGCGAAACGGAAGACGTAGGCGGCGGCCGCAAGCGGCAAACGGCAATTCGGGATCAAGTCAGCGGAAAGACGATCTAAAAAACGGAATGGCTAAGGCCAGAAGTTGAAGCGGCGGGAGTTGATGTCGAGGAGCGTCAGGATTTCGAGGCCGTCGTCGAGCGGAGCGTTGTGGTCGAGAATCCACTGAATGATGTCGAGGTTCTCGCCGCCGTGTTTGATGAGTTCGACGATACAGGCGATCAGTTCGAGGTTGCGGTGGAAGTCGCGCTTGAGGATGCCGAAGTCGGCGCGGTCGAGTTCACTCCAGTAGCGTTCGCCGCTGAGGTGTTCGATCCAGCGGTCGCGGCACCAACGCCACCAATGCCGCCGCGACCAATCGCGAATCGCGGCTTCACCCAGATCCCGGCCGGCCTTCTCGGACTCGATCCACTTATGCCGTTCGGCTTCCGCCAACGCGTGCCGAAACAACTCCGTGTCCCGTTGAAGGACGGTCGTCCCGACTAAGCGGCCAACTTCGGCCATGTGCTGCCCGCTCCCAGGGCTCACCCAATCCAGCGTGCCCGTAACCCCCATAATCTATACACCGTTTCTACTGTTAATTTCTGCGCATCGTGCCCGATTCAATTACGTACTCACATGACGGATTATCTCACCTGACCGGCCGGTCGGGCAATATGAAAATCGGCTAAGTAGCTTATTGTCTTTAGCTTAAGACTCATTGTGCATGATCGGTCTTATACTCTTCACTTGTCCAATTCGATGCTTTTGCGATACGCGTTCACCGCCGCGTGCGCTTGCCGGGCCGGTTCCGGAAGCCGGTACTCGGGGCGCGTGAGGAGGAGCGCCCAGTCCGCGGCGGCTTGCAGACCGATGCGATGGCCGACGGATACGTAAAGCGGATGGGCGTTCGGCCGCGTGCGCAGGACCGTCCCGATGCGTTCGGCGCCGTCGAAGAGCGGCTCGGTGGAACCACGCGCTTGGAGGGGCTCGGCATGGGTCCCCACCAACCGGCTCTTGGCGACGCCCAGCGTGGGCAATTCCAGCCACAAACCGAGGTGGCAGGCGAGTCCGAATCGCCGCGGGTGCGCGTAGCCGTGCCCGTCGCAGCAGACGAGATCGGGGCGCTGCTTGAGCTTCCGAAACGCATCCAGCAGGACCGGACCTTCGCGGAAAGAGAGATACCCCGGCACGTAGGGGAAGCTCGCGCGACGGCGCGCCGTGACGGTCTCCACGATTTCCAATCCGGGCCAGGCCAGCACAACGACGGCACCGTAGAGCCATTCCGAGCCGCGGCGATGCGACATGTCCGCGCCGGCGATGAGACGCGGCTTAAAGGACCGTGGAGTTACGGCCTCGACGCGGGCGGCGAGGCGCGTTTGGAGCGCCTTGGCGCGGGGTACGTCGAGCGACCAGGTATGCAGCCGAGCGCAGCGCATTACGACTTGGACGGGAGCGGCGTCGCGACGGGCGGGGCTTCCTGCGCGGGCGGCTGGAGTTCGGCGGCCACCGCGGCGGGGTCCATCCCGGTGGCGTCCTCGATGATGCGCAGCCGCGCTTCGAGGCGGCGTTCGAGGTCGCGGTAGGCGAGCTTCTGGCGCACCAGGACCATACCGACGGAGGTCACGCCCCAGATGGGCAGGAGGATCTCGAGAGCGAGCGTATACATGCCGGGCGCGTTGTAGGGATTGAAGAGCAAGACGCAGAGGATCGCGAGGGCCGCTCCGGCACTGACGCCGTAGGTGAGAAAATACGCGTGCGGGAGACGCGGGAGCGCGCTGGTGAAAGGCGGGCGAGCGAGGACCATGGCGACGATGCCGATGCCCAAGGCCAGAATGGTCGCGGTCAGGCTGGGCGTACGCCCGGCCGACCAGGCGGCGAGGCTCATGCCCAAGCCGGAGTAACCGATGCGGTCGAGCAGGAGCAGGGTGAGGATCAGGCCGACAAGCGCGGCGACGAGGCAGAGCGCGAGCTGCGCGCCGTGGCGGACTTCGGTGCGCAGGACCTGCGTCGCGCCGGTGCGGCGCAGCGGCACGGGCAGTTCGGCGACCTGCTTGGGCGGATCGGCGTAAGGAATCTGGATCAGCGCTTCGCGGACGAAGTCCGGTCCCAGGCGGTGCGCCGAGAAGGTACCGGCGGCGAGCCCCAGGACGGTGCGGACGGCCTCATCTTCGCGGCGGGCGTCGGGATCGTTCTGGATGAACTTCTCGAGTTCGGCGCGCCGCGAGTAGCTCATGCCGCCTTCGGCCAGCGTGACGGCGAGGCCCAAGGAGTCGCGGCGCAGCGGCGAGAGCGTGGCCGGATCGGGGGGCGCTCCGGGCGTCCCGGCAAAGCCCGCGCGATAGCCCACGTCCACGGCCACGCGGCGCAGGGACTCGAGGATCTCCTGGTCGTCGGCGCCGAGGAGCCCGGCAATCTCGCTCACCGCCAAGCCTTCGACGTGACGCAGGAAGAAGACGATCGTCTCGGGCAGCGGACAGTCCGCCAAGCCCTGGCGCAAGCTGCGGCGGGCCAGGACCTTTTCGGTCTTGAGGATGCTGTGTCCGCCGCCGTCGGCCGGTTCGTCGTCGCCGGGCTGCGGCTTCTGGAGACTGGCGGCTTTCTCGACGCTCTGGGCCAGCAGTTCGACGAAGCCTTCGGTTTCGGCCAGCTTGGGGAGGCGCTGCACGACCAGCGGCCAGGCGGCTCGCGCGACCCGCTGGGCCTGCGGAAAGCTGTGGGTGGCGCGGAAGGCCAACGCGTAGCTGACGCCCTGGTAGCGCTCCAGGAGCCCGCGCAGCGCGGCGCGTTCGCCGCGGATGGCACGATGGATCAGTTGGACGTGGGACTCGGTCAAAATGCTCGGCCTCGGATGCAAGTACAGTCTACATAACGATCGGCGCGCATCCCTTTTACACGATGGCGCAAGGTTGCGGGGCACTCACACAAGGTGCAATACCCGCATGTAAAGATGCGGGCATGGGGGCGCGGAGGCAAGCGGAAAGTGCAGCGGATGGATGCAAGGCAAGGCTTGTTCAGCCGTTGAGCTAGTCGAACACAGGATGTACAGTGCGCAGCGCCGACAGGTTTTCCGCCTTGACGGGCGCTTTCACCGGGAGGTTTTCGCATGGCACGCCGTATGGGACGACCGTCCGCTCGCCGCGACCCGAATCGCGGCATCAAATTCGAGGTCAAGGAAACCGACCAAGCCACGCTGATCAGCGGGCCTTTCACCGGGACGATGCAAGCCGGTCCCGCGCGCCCCGTGCGCGCCCACGGGCTCTCCGACGAGCACCAGGACCGCGGGCTCGTGTACGTCGAGAAGCAGCTTTGGGACGACGCGATTGCCGAGTTCAAGAAGTCGATCGAGCTGACGCCGGACTTCGCCGAAGGCTTCAACAACCTGGGCCTGTGCCACATCTACGCCAAGCGCTACAACGAGGCGATCGAGGCGCTGACGCAGGCGGTGCGGCATTTCCCCGGCTGGCATATCGCAACGGCGAACCTGGGACTTTCCTATCAGAAGGCGGGGAAGCTCGATAAGGCGATTCACTACTACCGGCAGTCGGTGAGCAAGTTCTCGAAGCAGGCGCCGGTCTGGGCGAGCCTGGGCGAATGCCTGGAGACGTCGGGCGAAGTCGATCAGGCCGAAGAGGCCTACCGTCAGGCGCTTTCGCTGGCGGCCAACTACGGCCTGCCGCTGTACCGGCTGGGGATGATCCTGGCGCGCAAGACGCTGCTGGACGAAGCCGAACAGTTGCTCGAGAAGGCGCTGGCGCAGGATCCGAGTCTGGCCGATGCGGCCGGCGTGCTGGGCGCGATCCAGGCTCGGCGCGGAAACCTGGCTCGCGCGAAGGAACTGTGGAGTCAGGCGAAAGAAGCGCGCCCCGAGAAGGTGCCCGCGGCGGCGACGCGCGGGTTGGCTTCGATCGAAGCCTACGAAACGGGCGTGCACCGCAACTACGAAGAGATCCAGACGGCGCTGGAAGACCTGCCCACGATCGCGGAGTGCATGTTCAACGCGGGCTTGGCGTACATGCAGGCGAACAATCTGTCGATGGCGCGGAGCAGCTTCCAGAACGCGGCGGACGAAGACACGGAATGGGCCGAGCCGCTGCTGTGGCTGGGCATGATCGAAGCGCTGCAGGAGAACCCCAGCCGCTCGCGCGAACATTGGCAGAAAGCGAAGCAGCTCGATCCTCAAAACGCGTGGCTGACGGAGCAGTTGGGGCTGACGGCCTTGGCGCTGGGCCTGCGGCAGGAGTCGGAGCGGCTGTTCGAGGAAGCTCGGAAGCTGGGCCGCGAGGTGGAGCCGGTGAACGTGGGGTGAGGCTGGCGGGGGTTGGCCCTCGTTTACGAGTGCAGCGCACGCAGGACGGCTTCTGGTTCGCGTTCCGCAACGGTTAAGAGCGCACGCGCCGGGCCGTCCGGCTTGGTGCGGCCTTGCTCCCAATTCCGCAAGGTCGCGGCGGGCACGCCGATGAGCTTGGCGAAACGATCCTGAGTCAATTTGAGTCTGGCGCGCGTGCGCCGAATGCTGAGGGTGCTTACCCGGAATTCGCGCGAAGGCTTCCGCGCGCCACGCAAGATGCGGCCGCCTTCTTTGACGGCCGAACACAGTTCTTTGAAGTCCTTGTCGTTCATGGATACTCCCTTTCCACAATCTGCCGCAAGGCCTTGACCTGCTCCGGCGTCAATTCGCCCTGCACATTCTTATCGTAGGCAAACAGGAGCAGTATGCGCCTGCGCTGCTCCACGTAGTAATATCACCCGCGCTCCGCCGCTCTTACCCCGCCCCGCCAAGGCCAGCCGAATCTTGCGCAATCCCCCTCCGCCACGAATTACGCGACCGGCTTTAGGGTCGGCGCAGAGCCGGTTCTCAAACGCACGGTATTCTTCGTCCGACAGGGCATCCACAACCCACCGCGTGAAGCTGGAGGTCTCGCAGATGACCATACCTTCAAGATACGCTATAAGCGTAGTCGCGTCAAGGGCCGAGCCCGAGCCGACGATGGGATGAAAGTTAACCCGTTCGCATGCGCGTCACGACTCGCCGCCGGCGGACTGGGTTTTGTTGCCGGCCACCTTAGGCAGGATGCGGGAGAGGCGGTATTCGCGGAGCATGTGGACGGGAACGAGGTGCCCGCGTGGAGTAAGCATGCAGTTGCCGAAGACGCGGTAGGGCGCCGACTGCATCGCGCGTTCGACCGCGTGCGGCTGTTTGCGGTTGGGCACGATGTTGTAGATGCGCCACTTCTCGGGCTGGCAGAGCGCGCAGTCTTCAAGTTCTTCGTGGATGGACGTCTGGATCGACTTGCGGCAGCGGCGGCATGAAATCATAGCGTACTCCCAGAACGATAGAGTCTTAGACGGCCGTTCTTGCGATTCGCTACGCTGCGGTACTGCTTCAATAGGTGCGTCGCCGTCTGCTTATTTATACGGAATCCAAGCACAGACCGTTCGGAATGTATAATTTTTTATGGAAAAGGGACCAACAAAATCAATTCCCCTTACCCACCGCTGCATTTAGCGGGGGCTACGGCCCCCTCCCCCCTCCTCCGGGGGCGTTCTCGGCTTGCGGCTCGCGGCGGCCCGGTAGGATGCGCGCGCTATGGACCTCGCACCGAAAGACCTCGCGCGCCTGCGGCGGCGCTTGCTGGAGTGGTACGAACGGCACCGCCGCGATCTGCCGTGGCGGCGCGAGCCGACCCTGTACCGGGTGCTGCTGAGCGAGTTCATGCTGCAGCAGACGCGGGTCGACCAGGCGCTGCCGTATTACCACCGTTTCCTCGCGGCGTTCCCCACCTTGCGCGCGCTTGCCGAGGCGGAGTTGGGCGCGGTGATGAAGCTGTGGGAGGGCCTGGGGTATTACCGGCGCGCGAAGTTCCTGCACGCCGCCGCGCGGCATCTGGCTCCGATCGCCCAGCCGGGGGTGGCGGATCTGGACGGGTGCCCGGGGATCGGGCCGTACACGAAAGCGGCGATCGGGAGCATCGTCTGGGGCGCTCCGCTGGCCGTGGTGGACGGAAACGTGAACCGCGTTTTCGCCCGGCTGACGGCGCTGGCGCTTCCGCCGGCGGGAAGCGCCGGGAAGAAGCAGGTTCAGGCGCTGGCCGATGCGTTGCTGGCGCCGGGGCGTTCGGGCGATTGGAACCAGGCGGTGATGGAACTGGGCGCGACGGTCTGTTCGCCGCGCGCTCCGCAATGTTTGATCTGCCCGCTGGAGTCGTTCTGCGCGGCGCGCAAGGCGGGGCAACCGGAAGCCTTTCCGATCGTGGCAGCCAAAGCGCCGCGCCCGCACAAGCAGATCGCCGCCGCGATCATCCGCCGCGGCGACGGAAAGATCCTGATCGCGCAGCGCCTGAGCGGCGGCCTGTTGGGCGATCTGTGGGAATTCCCCGGCGGCAAGCAGGAGTCCGGGGAGCCGCTGTCCGAGACCTGCGCGCGCGAGGTAAAGGAAGAGCTGGGCGTTGAGGTGGACGTGGGCGCGGAAGTGTACGCGATCGAGCATGGGTACAGCCATTTCACGATCACGCTGCATGTATTCGAGTGCGTGTACCGGGGCGGAAAGCCGCGGACGCTGGGCTGCCAGGCGTTCAAATGGGTGGCTCAGAGCGAGCTGAAAGCGTTCCCGTTCCCGCGGGCGAACCAGGAGATTATCGCCCGGTTGAGCGCCGGGAAGGCCCGGGGCGTCCGGAAGGGCCGGGCGGCGAAAAAGCGGGCAAAACGGACGGCGAAATGAGAGCCGCGGCCGCAGCCGAGCGGCGAAATAGGCCGGCACTTTAGCGTTGCTTTTCGCGCCGATCCGTGTAAAGTCCTGCGCGTAAGTCTCCTACCGAGTGTGCCCCGCGTACTTCGCACGAGACTCCAAAGCATGAATGGATTTCATGCATGGCCGCCAAGTCGGGCGGCGGTTGTGCGTCGTTGCGCCGGTGTCGGCGGAAACGCATGACACAGGCGGCGCTCCCAGCTATCCGGACGTCGGCCTTGCAGTACCCTCGGATTGCAGGAGTTTCCCGTACATGTCTTTCGAAGCGTTCGGTCTTCACCCCAGCGTCATGCAGGGCGTGAAGGATCTCGGTTTTACTCAGCCGTCCCCCATTCAAACTCAAGCGCTGCCGCCCGGCCTGGCCGGCCAGGATCTGCTGGCGTGCGCGGCCACGGGCAGCGGCAAGACGGCGGCGTTCGTGCTTCCGATCCTCAACCGGCTGATCTCGATGCCGCGCGGCAAGACGCGCGCGCTGATCGTGACGCCGACGCGCGAACTGGCTCACCAGATCGACGAGCAGGTCAAGGCGCTGGGCCGGCATACGGGCGTGCGCTGCGCGACGATTTACGGCGGCGTGGGCTTCGAGCCGCAGCGGCAGGCGTTCCACCGCGGGATCGACGTGATCGTCGCGACGCCCGGGCGGCTCTTGGACCATCTGCGCCAGCCGTACGGGAAGCTGGATAACGTCGAACTGCTGGTGCTGGACGAAGCGGACCGCATGCTGGACATGGGCTTCCTGCCGGACATTCAGCGCATCCTGGCTCGGCTGACGAAGCCGAAGCAGTCGTTCCTGTTCTCGGCGACGATGCCGCCGGACATGCAGCGGCTGGCGCGCGACCTGCTGCGCTCGCCGTTCACGATCAACCTCGAACGCCAGGGCCGCCCGGCGGCGAAGATCGAACAGCGCTTGTACGAGATCCACCAGACGCAGAAGCCGGCGCTGCTGCTCTCGCTGGCCCAGGCCGGCAAAATCAAGAGCGCGCTGGTCTTCACGCGCACGAAGCGCCGCGCCGACCGCGTGGCGGAGTTCCTGCAGCGCAACGGCGTGGCTTCGGAGCGGATTCACGGCGACCGCAGCCAGGGTCAGCGGACGCAGGCGCTGGAGAGCTTCAAGCGCGGGAAATACAAAATCCTGGTCGCCACCGACGTGGCGGCGCGCGGGATCGACGTGCAGGACCTGAGCCACGTGATCAACTACGACTTCCCGGGCTCGACGGACGATTACATCCACCGTGTGGGCCGCACGGCGCGGGCCGAAGCCACCGGCGAGGCGTATACGTTCGTGACGCCGGAAGACCACGGCGAAGTGCGGGCGCTGGAACGGCGGCTGAACGTGCGCTTGCCGCGCGCGGAAGCGGCGGAGCTGGCTAACCTGCCGGTTGCGGTCGCGGCGCCGGCGCATGCGGAAGTACGTCCGTGGCAGGGCGGCGAGAAGCGCAGCGGTCCGTGGAACAAGCGCCCGGGCCGGCCGGCCTTCGGAAAGCCGCAGAAGCGCGGGAACGTGGGCTACGCGTTTTCGCGGCGTTCTTCGCAGGGGCGATAGGCGGGCGGAAGAGTCTAGTAATCCAAACGGCGGAAGCGCTGGGCGCGCTTCCGCCGTTCTTTTTTCGCCGTCATCGATCACCGAATACCTACGACCGTTCACCGGCCGAATTACGCCAGATTCTCGTAGAAGTCGATCGGGCGCACCCAAATATTGCGGAAGCGGACGAGGTCGCCGTGGTCTTGCAGGCGCAGCGGGCCGGTGTTGGCGTGCGGCGCGTAGCCGGCGAGGCGCTTGTGCTGCGTGGGACCTTGCAGCGCCTTGTGGTAATGCAGGATCACGCCGTTGAGGATCACCGTCACGTACGCGGGGCTGATCAGACGCGAGCCGTCGAAGCGCGGCGCGACCCAGGCGATGTCGTAGGTCTGCCAGGCGCCGGGCGCGCGGCAGGCGTTCACCTGCGGCGGGTACTGGCCGTAGATGCCGCCGGTGGTGCCGTCGGGGTAGGTCTGGTTCTGGTAGCAGTCGAGGACCTGGATTTCGTAGCAGCCCATCAGGAAGACGCCGCTGTTGCCGCGCCCCTGCCCTTCGCCCTTAATCTCCGGTTCGCGGAATTCGAGGTGCAGTTGCATGTCGCCGTAGGCTTGCTTGGTCCAGATGTCGCCGGTCTTGGGAACGACTTCCATGTAACCGTTCTCGACCTTCCACTGCGCGGCGGCGCCGTCCTTGTTCTTCCAGCCGTCGAGGCTCTTGCCGTCAAAGAGGACGATCGCGTCGCTGGGCGGCTTGCCGGGCGCGTCCTGGCTGAAAGGCGTGCCGGGATCGACCACCGGGGGCTGCGGGCGGCGCACGTCGTGGACGGTCCACTTGCCGCCGGGCAAGAGAGGGGTGTCTTCGTAACCGAGGGCCATCGCGTGAACTCCCTATCGCTCCAAAAAAGCAGGGGCGGTACCGCCGCCCCTGGGTGCTTCGCGTGTGTATGCGGCATGCGCAGTTTCGCGCGAGCGCCGCGGCGTGCAAGTACGAAGCGGGCTGTTGGGTTCGCCGCAAACGGCAAACATCAAACGGCAAGAACCAAACAAACGACCAAGGGCAACCTTCAAACCGCTACGCACGGCCCTTCACGGCACAACCACGGCTGCGGGCGAGACGCCCGCGATACGCAGGCTCGGTTTACAGTTCGCTGAGCTTCACTTCGCGGCCGCCTTCCTGGGCGCTCTTGAGCGCCGCGAAGACCATGCCCACCGACTTGAGGTTGTCCTCGGCGTTGCACTCGGGCTGCTGCTTGGCCTTCAGCGCCGCCAAGAAGTCGGCGAGGAGCACCTTGGGGCCGCCGGTGCCCTTTTCGTCGAGCGCGATCTCGTCGCGGATCTGCGGGTTCTGCTTGTGCTTGAGCGTGTGGAAGAGTTTGGAGCCTTCCCACGTGAGGGTGCCCTTCGGCCCGTCGTAGCGCCATTCGCCGTTGTGGCCGGCGGGGACATGGCCCATCGTACAACCGATGCCGCGGTGCGTGGCGATCACGCCGTTGGCCATCTTGAAGATGATGATCTGGCAGGCATCGCCCTGGTGCCAGCCCCACGGAAGATTCCAGGTGAAGGCGCGGGCGCTGACGCAATCGGTGCCCAGCGTGTAGCGCATCATGTCGAAGTGGTGGATGCCCATGTCGGTGAGGAACATGTAGGGCTCTTTGACGTAATGGCTGCCCGGGGCATCGGCCCAATCCACGTAGAGGCTTACGTCGAGCTGCCCGACGGGACCGACGCGGCCCTCGCCGAGCAGGCGCTTGGTCGTGCGCGGGAGTCCGGCCCAGCGGTAATTCTGGGTGATCATATGCTTCACGCCGGCGCGCTTGCCGGCTTCGACCACCTCGCGGGCGATCTCGTACTTGTCGCTGAGCGGCTTCTCGCCCAGGACGTGCAGCCCGTTCTCGAAGGCCGTATGCGCGACCTTGTGGTGGACGGCCGGCGGCGTCACGTCGACGACGAAATCGGCCTTCACCTTCTTGACGGCCGTGTTGAGGTCGTCGAAGAGGATGCTTTCGGAGACGCCGAAATCTTTAACGGCGCGCGCTTTGTTCTCGGCCATCGGTTCGACGCAGGCGACGACCTCGCACTCGGGGTTCTCTTTCAGGTCCTTCAGCCAGCCCCGCCCGCGCCCGCCCAGCCCGACCAGAATCGCTTTCATGGTTTGTCCCTTTACGTTGATTTCACCGCATTGGCGCGGAGAATGCCGAGAACATCAAAGCCCAATCTGGGTGCACGGTACGGGCTGCGATGCGTACTTCCGAGAGCGCACCCGGGTTTCCTCCATCGATGCGCTTCCGTGCCGTTTCCCCGATTCCGCCTTGGCCGTTCTTCGCGGCCTCCGCGCCTCCGCGGTGAAACGGCCTTAGAAGCTGTCCACTTCACGGTACGCGTCGATCAGGCGGCGCTCGCCTTCCTTGCCCGGCAGGCTGATCCCGTGCTCCATGCCCACGATCCCGGTCCAGCCCTTGGAATGGATGTGCTTGAAGACGTTCTTGTAATTGATCTCGCCGGTGGTCGGCTCCTTGCGGCCCGGATTGTCGCCGACCTGAAAGTAACCGATCTCGCTGTAGCTGGCGTCGATGTTCGGGATCAGGTTGCCTTCGGTGATCTGCTGGTGGTACAGGTCGTCGAGGATCTTGCAGCTCGGGTGGTTGACGGCTTTGCAGATCATGTAGGACTGCGGCATTTCGGCGAGGAAGACCCGCGGGTGGTTGGCGAGGCGGTTGAGCGGTTCGAGGACCATGACGAGGCCCGACTTCTCGCAGATCTCGCAGCAGCGCTTGAGCAGATCGATGCAGTTGGCGGTCTGGTAATCCCAGGCGAGCTTGAGGTCGAAGAGGCCCGGTACGACGGTGCACCACTTCGCGTTGACGCGCTTGGCGACTTCGACGGAGTCCTGCATGTCCTTCAGGACCGCGGCGCGCGCGGCTTCGTCGGTGCCGGCGAACGTGACGTTCTCGAAGGTGGCGGTGGCGACGAAGACGCCCATCTCGATCTTAAGCTTGCTCATGGTGGCCGCGATGGCTTCCTGCGTGGCCAGGTCGCGCTTCTTCATGCCGTTGTCTTCCCAGGCCGTGAAGCCTTCGTCGGCGGCGAAGCGGAGCTGTTCGAGCGGATCGTCGCCCGCGTGCTGCTTGAACATCCCGAAGTGGGGCGCGTACTTGAGCTTGAACGGAGCCTTCGGCATCGTGATCTCCCTGGACGGATGGCGCGCACTCCATACCGGCTGGCCGTCCAGCGGCAGGCGTACGCTCGTCGAATGTTGGTTACGCCGCTCACCCAAACTACAGTTTGTGACTGCACGTGTAGGATACCCCCTGGAACTCCTGCTTTCCGGCTGCAATCTGTGATGCCTGGTGTACAATCTGTGACATGGCCGCCCGCAAACCGCCCTCCCCCGCCCTCGAGACGCTCTGGCGCGTCCGCGCGTTCCAGTTTGGTCAAGTGGTCGAACCGAGCAGCGGGTGGAGCTTCGAGAACCGCGAGCGCGGCCTCTCCGGCGTGGTGATCTTTCAGTACGCGGTCCGCGGCAAGATGTGGTACCGCGATGCGCGCGGCGAGCGCGACGTGCCGCCGGGCTGGGCGGCGCTTTTTGCGCTGGGCGAGTCGAGCGCGTACGGAATCAAGCCGGAGTATGCGGAGCCGTTCGTCACGAACCACCTTTCCTTGATGGGCGCGGGGTTGCTGGAGCATGTGAACCTGCTCCGAGCGCGCTTCGGCTCGGTCTTTCATCTGGGCGAAGATCACCCGCTGGTGGAGATGATGCGTTCGCTGGCCGACCAGTCGCGCCCGCGGACTGCGGCCGACGCGGCGCTGCACGCCAGCGCGCTGTACGCCTATCTGCTGCGGCTCTATACGCACCTCGACGAACAATGGGCGCGCGAGAAACCTCCGGTGGAGCGCGCGGTGGAAGAACTGCTGCGGCACCCGCTGCATCCGTGGTCGCTGAAAGAGGTGGCCGTGCGGCACGGCTGCAGCCGGGAACATTTGACGCGGGTATTCGCGCAGCGCGCAGGGGCTCCGCCGGCGGAATACCTGACCCGGGCGAAGCTACGCAAAGCGTTGGAGCTGCTGCGCGAAACGACGCTGCCGGTGGCGGCGGTGGCCGAGCAGAGCGGGTTTACCAACAAGCACACGCTGGCGCGCTGGGTACGGGGCGAGACCGGCCGCGCGCCTGGGGATTATCGCCGAAAGGGCGCGCTGGCCTCGGCTTAGCCGCCATGGCAGGCTATCGCGAAGGCCCCAAAAGCAGGTCAACTCCTTACGCCAAAAGGCATTACAAGAACACCCGGGGCCTATTGGCGTTCTGGGGGGCTCCCGCGCAGGACGCGCTCAATTTTAAGGAAATCCTATTGTCTAGGACATTTAGCCACTTTATCTTACCGAATGATGCTTCAGGCCTAGTATCTATCCGTGGCGATGGATAGCCGGGAAGCGAAGGGTTTTGGTTGGAGGCCAGTCAATGGCTCGCGGTAAGGTCAAGTGGTTCAACGATCAGAAGGGGTTCGGATTCATCACGCCCGATGGCGGCGGGAAGGATCTCTTCGTCCATTTCAGCGAGATTCAGAGCGAAGGCTTTAAGAGTCTCCAGGAGGGCCAGGCGGTCGAGTTCGAAACCGCTCAGTCCGATAAGGGTCCGAAGGCGGCCCGGGTGCGCGTCGTCGCCGGCTAACGCATCGGTATTCCACTGGCAATATGCCGAAAGCCGGCGGGTCACCCCCGCCGGCTTTTTCATTTTCAGGCTGGGTTTAGCGCCGCTTGAGCAGGACCCATAGAATCAGAATTGCGGCGGCGGCGACCAGGAGCTTCATCCAGACGGGCTTGGGGGCTTCGGGCACCCATTCCTCGGCGTAGCGCTGCGGGTCGAGGGCGCGGTCGCGTTCGTCCTCGAGTTCGTTGATGACCCCGGCGACGGGATTGCGCGGCGGGCGCTTGAGGATATCGGCATAGAGCGCCGCGGCTTCGCGCCAAGCGCCCATGCCCCAGACTCCGTCGCTGCCGATGGCCAGGACTTCAGGCGGGAAGTGATCGCGTGCGACGAGGAGGCAGGCCAGGACCACGCGGTCGTAGGGTTGCGCCTCGGTGTCGCAAAAGTTCACGCCCGCCGAGCCGGGAAACCGAAAGGCTTCGTGGGCCAGATCGTCCCGGCCGTTGAACTCGACGAAGGTGATGGCCAGTACGGGATCGCCGGATCCGGACGGTCCGGCAAGGCCTCGGCGGTGCGCTTCGACCACGCGGCCCATTTCGGCGACGCATGTTTGCAGTTCGGCCACGCCGGGCTGCTTCATCCAGCGCCAAGCATGCGTGTAGGCGGCATGCGCCGAGTTGGCCGCCAGGAGCACCGCAAGACCCACGCTCGCCGTCCAGACCGCTTGAGGGCGCCGGCTGGCACGCATACGGTACGCTCCGTCTGCCGCTTGAATCGACCTGCAAAAACGCAGGCTAACCCGGGGCGAAGCGCCCGGCAATGGGGAGGTTCGGCGCGAAACGCTTCCGCTTTGCTTGTCCCGGGCGCGGGTTTAGCCGAGAATGCGGCGGCTACGCATCACGAAAGGAATCGAAGCATGTCCAACTTGAGCGGTAAGAAGGCGGTCGTCGTGGCGGGTTCGCGCGGAATCGGAGCGGCGAGCGTCGAGGCGCTCGCGGCGGCCGGCGCGGAGGTGCTCTTTACGTACCTGACCAGCCAGCAGCCCGCGGAGGAATTGGCCGCGCGCGTGACGAAGGCCGGCGGGAAAGCGGCGTGCGTGAAACTCGACGCCACCGACGAAGCGCAGTCGCGCGCGTTCGCGGGGCAGGTGAAGGAACGCCTCGGGCGCGTGGACGTGCTCTTTAACAACGCCGGCGACATGGTGGCGCGCAAGCCGCTGCCCGAAGTCGACGCCGCGTACGTGCGCCAAGTCTTCGACCTGAACGTGCTCTCGACGATCATCGTGACGAAGGATCTGCTCCCCTTGATCCCCGCGGGCGGCGTGATCCTCAACATGACCTCGGCGGCGGCGCGCAACGGCGGCGGATTGGGTTCGGGGATCTACGCCGCAAGCAAAGGCGCGATCCTGACGCTGACGCGGGGCTGGGCGACCGAACTGGCGCCGCGCGGCATCCGCGTGCTGGCCGTCGCGCCGGGCGTGATCGATACCGATTTCCACAAGCGGCACTCCAAGCCCGAATTGCTGGCCACGGTGACGAAGACCGTTCCGGCGGGGAAGTACGGGACGCCGGAGGACGTCGCGCGCGCGGTGGTGTATCTGGCCGGCGAAGGCGGGGGTTTTATGACCGGCGTGACGATCGACATCAACGGCGGCGTGTATATGGCATAGGGTTGGGTTCACCGCGGCAGCGCGGAGAACGGCAACGCTGCGGGGAACGGCTCAGCGCAGGTTCGGCATAAGCCGTGCGTCCGGCGCAGGGGGCCACTCGGCGCGCCGCGCGACTGCGGCGGCGCGTTACACCGCCAGCGCAGCGGCCGGAACGTCGATCACTTTGCGCTGCTTGATCGAATCCAAGATCGCCTGGGCGACCACGAGGTTGCGGTAGCCGTCGACGAGACTGGGGTGCGCGGGTTTCTTCGCGAGGATGCAGTCGGCGAAGTGCTGAAGCTGGTTGCCGTAGCCGCTGCGGTTCCAGGCGGTCAGGATGTGGTGCGGTTCCCAGGTCTGCTGCGTGTGGCCCCAGACGGATTTCTCGGTGGGCGTGGTTTTCTCGCCGGTGCGGAGGGTGACGCGGCCCAGGTCGTCGACGCGGACGGTGGCGCGGCCGTCGCCGACGAGTTCGAGGCCCGTATACCAGCCGTTGTAGCTGTCCTGCAGATTCAGGAATCCGACGCGCCCTTCGGCGCCTTCAAGCGTGATCGAGTAGACCTTGGTGTTGCCCTGGCCGTGGCTGCGGAACGCGGCGACGCGGGTGACTTCGCCGAGGAAATGGCGCATCAGGTCGATCGGATGCCCGCCCTGGACGAGCATGTAGGTCCAGTCCTCGTCGGAATCGCCCCAGCCGGAATCGGGTTTGGCCGCGCCGGTGGGCCAGGTGGTGTACTTCGATTCGATCGAGAGGAGCTTCCCGAAACTCTCGGACTGCGCGAACTCGGCGGCGATCTTGACCGGCGCGGCGTGGCGCATCATGTGCCCGACCTGCCCGACGAGTCCTTTGCGTACGGAAAGTTCGGCGAGTTTCTTCGCGCCTTCGAGCGTCGGCGACGTGGGCTTCTCGACGAAGAGATGGCAGCCGTGTTCGAGAACTTTCAATCCGATCTGTTCGTGAATGATGGGCGGGCCGACGACCATGCAGGCGTCGGGCTTGGCTTCCTTGAGCATCGTATCGACGTCGGTGTAGGCCGCGCGCGCGCCGAAGTTCCGCGCGTTGCGTTCGGCCAGTTCGCGCTGCAGGTCGCAGATGCCGACCAGGTCGAAGACCTTGAGGTACGGGATCGCCGGCATCAATTGTCCGGTGCATTGGTTGCCGGCGCCTACGACGGCCAATCGGATCGTGGACATGCGCGATTCTCCGTGAGCCGGGTGTTCGCCACCCGATGCCCCCATTCTCCCACCTTCGCGCTCCGCTTGGCCATGGACGGAGGCGACGGTTTTGTGTACTTTTGCGGCTTAGGCCGAGAGATGCGCGATGCTGACCCACGACCGTTACGACAAGCTGCTGGTGGAATTCAACCTGCGGGTCTTCACGAGCCAGTTGCTGAGGGCGACGCCGCGGTGGAGCGGGATCCAGATCCGCAGCAGCTTCTGGCGGCTGTATGTAAATAACCGCTCCGGGGGCAGCGTGACGGCCGGCGGGCGGACGCATCGGCTGCGCCCGGGGCGGATTCATCTGGTCCCGGCGTGGGTGAGTTTCCGGACCGGTCTGGACCGGAACCTGAAGCACTTCTTCCAGCACTTCGATCCGGTGGGCTTGCCGGCGCCGCTGGTGCAGGAGCTGTTTCCGGCGCCGCTGGAGTTGAACGCCGATGCGGCGGGGCTGGCGCTGCTGGAGGCGTGGAAGGCCGATCTCGATCCGGCGCCGCGGCGCGATCTGGCGGCCGCCTGCCGCGCCAAGGCGCTGCTGCATTGGACGCTGGGGCGGCTCGCGGCGTCTTTGCCGCCGGAGGCGCTGGAACGCCTGAGCCGCTACTACGCCGGAAACGCGGCGGTGCTGCCGGCGCTGGAGTATATCGAGCAGCATCTGAACGAGGCGCTGGACAACCCGAGGCTGGCGGAGTTGTGCCATCTGGGCGTGGACCATTTCGTGCGCCAGTTCCGGCGTTGCACCGGGCAGACGCCGGCGCAGTACGTGATCGATGCGCGGGTGAAGCGCGCGGCGCAGGAGTTGTTCTTCACGCGCGACAGCATCGAGGCGATCGCGGCGCGGGCGGGCTTCCGCGACCGTTTTTATTTTTCGCGCGTCTTCGCGCGGCGCATGGGCCAGGGACCGGCGGGGTATCGGAGGAGCAATCCGGTTTAGGCTGGGGGCCTCCTTAAAGGGCTAGCGGCAAGAAGCGCCTGCCGCGGTTTGGAGAAACGGGCGCGCATGGGGAATCCCTACTGCGGCAGGAGGAACTCCTCTTCGCGGAGGCGGTAGCCGCGGATGTGGGCTTGGGGAGCCGTATCGTCGACGAGGTAGTTGACGACGAAGAGTTCGCCGTCGGGAAACTGGACCCAACCGCTGTAGCCGATATCGCTTTTGCCGGAGCGGTCGAAGTCGACGGGCAGAATGCGCGTGCGCGCGCCTTTGCGTTCGGTCGCGAGGGCCGATTCGGGGTCGGTCAACGCGGCGAAGAAGTTCTGCGTCCAGGCGCCGAGCCAGCCGTTGCCGCCTTGCATGAAGCGATAGGTGATCAGGATCTTGCCGCTCTGGAGCATCCCCGCGACGGGCCGGTGACAGCCGGGGAGCGGAAAGCGGACGAGGCCAGTCCAAGTGCGCCCGCCGTCGCGGCTGACCGACTTGTACGCATCCTGGCCGTCGCCGCTGTTCTCGCGCATGAAGCAGACCAGGTCTCCTCCGGGGAGTTCCATGATGCTGCCTTCGCAGAGCTTCAGGCCGGGCTGCGCGGCGACGGTGAACGGTCCGGTCCAGTTCGCGCCGCGGTCGTCGCTGAGCCAGACGCGTTCGTGATGCACGGACTGGCCGTCGAGGGGCAGCGTGGTGTGCGCGGCCAACAGCCAGCGCCCCGCGTGCGGACCGCTTTTGAGTTCGATCAAGCGATCGGGCACGATGCCGACGACGGGCGTGGCGAGGGGGCCTTCCCAGGCCGCGCCTTCGTCGGCGCTGAACCAGAGCCAGTTGGATTGTTCGCGCATCTGGCTGTGATCCGGTCCCGTCCCTTTGCCGCCGACGCGGTCGCCGATGGCGCAAAGCCGCCCGTCGCCAAGCGTGACGATGCGCGCGCAGTTCCAGAACGGTCCGGTCTTGGGGTCGCAGCGCAGCGCTTCGCTCAGTCCGCGTTTGGGCGTCCAGGTGCGGCCGCGGTCGGCGCTCTCGGTCAGCATGAAGCGCGTATAGCTCCGGTCGCCGTGGTGGGTGCACTCGCTGAAGATGCAGACGAGTTTGCCCGACGGCGTGAGGGTTACGTCCGGCCAGGCGTGGTAGAGGTTGGGATCGTGCGCGATGCGAATCTTTTCGATGGCCATTTCGGTGCGGGCTCCTATTGGGATGGGCTTCCGGATGCATCCAACCCCATTTGAAAGCGCGCCGCAAGCTTTTGTAATACAAATATAGGTTGGGGATGGGATTGATTTTATGAAAGTAACTGAAAGGGGCAGTTGGACTCGGCAAAGTAGCTACAGATGGGTATAGGCACAGGGGAAGGCCCTATCCTGCTTGGCGTTAGCAATTATGCACCATGTTGAATTCAAGGGAAACGGGTATATAAGGTAGGGGTTGGGGAGCCGGTTGAGACGCGCATGGAAATTCAATTCTGCGATCAATGCGGGAAGCGCCTGACCCCCGCGGAACTTCAAGCGGCCGCGGCCGAAAAGAAGACGTGCACGGCTTGCGCACCGAAAGCGGCGCCTGTCGCGGCGCATACGCCGACGGGACCGGCGGTTCCGATCCGCCCGCCGTCCGGGATTGGCGAAGCGCCCACGCAACGCCGGGCCCCGGTTCGGGGCACCTCGCAGTTATCTCCCATTGCTCGCGGAACTCCGGGGCGCGGCGCGGTCGCGTCGCCCGAAGCGTCGAAGATGCCCTTCGTGATTTTGGGCGTCGGCGCGGCGGTGGCGCTGGTGGGGCTGATGGTTTTCATGAGCGGCGGGAAGCAGCCGCCGGCGCAGACGGCCAAAGCCAAGGGTTCCGAAGCGGGACAGTCGATGAATCTCGCGCACCCTCCGGCTCCGCAGGCTCCGGCGCCCGCTCCGCGTATGGATTCCGCCAAGACGGTTGCGCTGCCGGTGGCCGCGCCGAAGCGCGTGGAGGCCGACGCGAAGCCCGCCGAGCGGCTCGAAGCGCCGGCGGCGATGGACGATATTCGCGAAGGTCTGGCGCGGCGCAAGTTCGACGCGATCAAGACGGCCTTCGCGGAGAAAAAAGAGCATCCCTACCACTTGCGTAAGCAGCTCGAGGAGTTCGTGAATTCGTACCGCAGCACGGCGGCGGGCCGGGATGCGGCGGCACTGCTGGAGCGCACCCCCGCCGTCGAGCCGCCTCCGCCGCCCGAGCAAGTGGCGGCGGCGCAGCTCAAGCAAAGCGGCGGAAGCGGCGAGAACAATATACAGGTGGCGGTGCTGCAAGACGGCGCGGCCGACGAACGCTTTTACCGGGAAGGGAGCCGCGACACGGCGGAGCTTTACAACGGCAAGGCCTTCTCGTGGCGCGGCAAGGAATTTAACAACGGCTACTTCAGCAGCAAGCTAGGCGTAAGTTTTCATGAGAAAGCGCCGACCATCACCGACGACATGTGGATGCAGTTCGCCGTAAAGCTGGAAGGCGCCAGCCACCTGTGCATCCATTCGGGCTTCGACGACAACGTATTCGAGACGTGGGTGCGCGGGCAGCCGAAGGGCAAGTGGATTTGGGTGACGGTCAAAGCGGTGGATTACAAGCGGGCGATCCGCGGCACGGGGACGCATCCGACGGCGGGCATGAAGTATTCCGGCACCACCATATACACGGGGCAGGACGGCAAGCCGAGCAAGATCTGGCTGGGCCCGGTGCTGGTCGGGTCGGGGACGCCGCCTTCGACGCCCGAATAATAAGCGCCCGTTACTCCTTCTTCAGATCGCGCAACGCGACGGGCTTTTCCAGCTTCCCCCCGCTCTTCCCGTTCAACAGCCGCTGGGCCGGATAGATCCCGCGGTGTCCGGTCAGCAAATAGGCCACGACGCAGACGACGGCCGCGTGCGGCAGGACGTGCACGCCCAGGAGTTCCACGGCCATGACGGTTAGCGCGAGGGGCGCGTTGGAGGCGCAGGCGAAGACGGCGGCGAGGCCCACTCCAGCGGCGAGTTCCAGGGGAATGCCCATGGCGCGCCCCAGCACGTTGCCCAAGGTCGCGCCGACGAAGAAGAGCGGCGTCACTTCGCCGCCGAGGTACGCCGCGCCCAGCGTTACGGCGGTGAAGAGAAGTTTGGCGGCGAAGGCGTAGACGGGCAGGTCTGGATTCGTGAACGCGTCGACGATGGTGGGCACGCCCAGGCCGAGGTAGACGTTCGTGCCGCTGGCCTGCCAGAGCAGCACGACGGCGCAGCCTCCGATAAACATGCGCAACGGGAGATTCGGCACGCGGCGTTCGCCGAGCTTTTTCAGATAGTGGGTGAGTTCGATGAAGATCGTCGTGGTCAGGGCGACGGCGGCGGCAAAGAGCAGCCATTGGCCCAGCAGCCACGGCGTAAGCGGCGTGTGGGGCGCGGCCGGGTAAAGCGTATGCCCGATGCCCCACGCGCGGGTGGTCCAGTCGCCGACCACGGCGGCGACGAGCGCGGGAACGAGGGCGTCGTATTCCAAGCGGCCCAGGACCACGAACTCGAGTCCGAAGATGGTTCCGGCGATGGGGGTTCCGAAAACCGAACCGAAGCCGCCCGCGACGCCGGCGGCGACGAGCTGCCTGCGCGTGGAGCGTTTGACCTTGAGGCGATGGGCCAGTTCGTCGGCGAGGCTGGCGCCCATCTGGACGGCGGTGCCTTCGCGCCCGGCGCTGCCGCCGAAGAGATGCGTCAGGACGGTCCCGATCAGGACCATCGGCGCCATGCGCAGGGGGATCTGCGGGCCTTCGTCGTGGATCGTGTCGATGACGAGATTGTTGCCGGCGGCGATGGAACGCCCAAAGCGGGCGTAAATCCAACCGACGGCCAGTCCGGCCAAAGGCAGCGTGTAGACGATGACTTCGTGGGACTCGCGGTAGGCCGTGACGACCTCGAGGAGGTACAGAAAGAGCGCGGAGGCGCTGCCGCAAAGCACGCCGACGAGGCTGCCGAGGACGATCCAGTCGGCCAGCGCGCGGAGGCGTTCGCGGCGGGTCATGGGAGCACCGTAAGGCGGGTACGCATGGGGATGGTACGCGGATTCACGTAAGCGGCCTCCTGTTCCAGCGCCGGAGGGCTTACGCAGCTCCTACGGCCGCCCGTTGCCAGCAAGGGGCGTGATCGTAGGAGTCATTGGCGGCCAAGGGCCGCGGTTCTCGGCGGACTCCACCGCCATCGTTAAGGTGTATAGGCATTGTACGCAGGGCGAAGGGATGTCAAGCTGGGTGGCGGCCTCGGAATACTCGAAAAAAGATTGACACCCGCAGGCGAAAGTGCCATAAACCACGTTGCCGCCGGTCGTTTAGCTCATACCCCTGACCCATCGGTATGGTTCGTCGGACCGGGTACAGGCCTAACCCCAGCCCAACGCACGTGCTCGCGAACGTTCCCACCGGATGGTTAACGCGGCGAGCCGAATAGCGAATCGATAGTTCCGAGACCGCAGACCCGAGCCCCTAAACTCAAATCGAATTATGGCCACCAAGGCCCGGACCCTTTACCTCATCGACGGTCACGCCCAACTCTACCGGGCGCACCATGCTCATTTGCGCGAAAACCGCCGCGCGACGGACGGGACGCCGACGGGGGCGCTTTTCGGGTTCTTTAACCAGCTCAAGATGATCCGGAAGCACTATCAGCCGGAACTGCTGGGGTGCGTCTTCGATCCCAAGGGCGGGACCTTCCGCGAGAAGGTTTTCGCCGGCTACAAGGCTCAACGCGCGCCGATGCCTGACGACTTGCGCGTACAGGTGCCGATCGCGTTCGAATTGTGCGAGGGCTACGGGCTGCCGGCCATTCAGGTGGACGAGTTCGAGGCCGACGACGTACTGGGGACGCTGGCCCGGCAGGCGGCGAAAGAAGGCTGGAACGTCGTGATCGTGACGGGGGACAAGGATCTGCTGCAACTGGTCGGCGGGCCGATCCAGGTCTTCGATCCGATGAAAGAGATCCTGTACGACACCGAGAAAGTCGTGGACGTGAAGGGCCTGAAGCCCGAACAGATCCCCGATTGGCTGGGGCTGATGGGCGATCAGGCGGACAACATCCCGGGCGTCGCGAACGTGGGCGAGCAGACGGCGCTGAAGCTGCTGCAGGAACACGGCACGCTCGAGAACGTGATCGCGCATTACCAGAAGACGCTGGGCGACCGCGCGGACGAGGTGCTTGCGTTCGTTGCGGAGCATCAGCGCGAGGCGAAGAAGGACAAGGAAGAGCGCCAGAAGGTGAAACCGCCGAAGGGTCTGAAGGTGGTCGACGCGTATCTGTTCGCGCAAGCCGAACAGGCTCGGGCGAGCCGCGAGCTGGCGACGATCCGCTGCGACGCTCCGGTTACCTTCAAGGCGTCCGACTTCGCGCCGGGGCAGGAGAAGCGGGATCTGCTGCTGCGCCTCTTCCAGCGGCTCGATTTCCGCGGCTTCCTGCGCGAGATGGGCGGCGACGAGGCGGACTTGCTGACGCTGAGCGAACAGAAAGCGCAGACGCAGTCGGAGCAGCGCGATTACCAGACGGTCGATACGGCGGAGAAGCTCGCGGGGTTCGTGAAGCTGTTGAAGAAGCAGAAGCGCTTCGCGTTCGACACCGAAACGACGAGCACGCATCCGCGGGTCGCGCGGCTGGTGGGGATGTCTTTCGCCTGGGGCGGGCATGCGGCGTGGTATCTGCCGGTGCGCGGTCCCAACGGCGCGCAGGTGCTGGAGCAGGAGACGGCGCTGGCGGCGGTGCGGGAGACGCTCGAAGACGAAAGCATCGCGAAGATCGGCCAGAACGCGAAGTACGACCTCACGGTGATGCGCGCGCACGGCGTGCGCGTGCGCGGGCTGGCGGTGGATACGCTGCTGGCCGGCTGGCTGCTCGACCCGGGCGCGTTGCGCCACGACCTCGACAGCCTGGCCTATGCGCACCTCGGCATCCGCAAGATCGCCACGAGCAGCCTGATCGGCAAAGACAAAGCGCCGACGATGGATCTGGTGCCCGTCGAGGACGTCGCGCGCTACGCCTGCGAAGACGCGGACGTCACCTGGCAGCTCGCCGAAGCGCTGGCTCCGAAGCTGAAAGAAGCCGGTCTCGAGAAGCTGCTGCGCGAAATCGAAACGCCGCTGGTCGAGGTGCTGGCCGAGATGGAATGGACCGGCATCCGGGTGGATGTGGAGTTGCTGCGCGAGATGGGCAAGCATCTGGCCACGCAGCTCGGGATTCAGGAGCAGGAAATCTACCGGCTGGCGGGCGACCGCTTTACGATCAACAGCCCCAAACAGCTCGGCGAGATTCTCTTCGGGAAGCTGGGTCTGCCGGTGATCTCCAAGACGGCCACGGGGCAGCCTTCGACCAACGAAGAGGTGCTCCAGCAGCTCGCGAACGACCACGAACTGCCGCGGCAGATCGTGGAATACCGGCAGCTCACCAAGCTGAAGAACACCTACGTGGACATGCTGCCCGAGATGGTTCATCCGGAGACGGGGCGGATTCACGCTTCGTTCAACCAGACGGGCGCGGAGACGGGCCGGCTGTCGTCGAGCGACCCGAACCTGCAGAACATTCCGGTGCGCAGCGAGTTGGGGCGATCGATCCGCGCGGCGTTCAAGCCCGGCCCGAACGACAAGGCCGGCTGGAAGATCCTGGGCGCGGACTATTCGCAGATCGAACTGCGCCTGCTGGCGCATTACAGCCAGGACGAGAATCTGGTCAAGGCGTTCGAGGCCGGGACGGACATCCATACGGCCGTCGCCGCGCGGCTCTTCGAGGTCAAGCCGAAAGACGTGACGCGCGAGCAGCGCGCCAAAGCGAAGACGGTGAATTTCGGAATCCTGTACGGGCAGACCGCCTTCGGGCTGGCTCAAACGCTGCGCATCGGCCAGAAGGAAGCACGCGAGATCATCGACCGCTTCTTCGGGAATCATCCGGGCGTGAAGGCGTGCATCGAACGCATCATCGCGGATGCGCACGAGAAGGGCTACGTGACGACGATCCTGGGGCGCCGCCGCTTCGTGCCGCAGTTGAAGGAGAAGGTGCAGGAGAAACTGGGCGAGCGCATCTCGGTGAACACGGTCTTCCAGGGCTCGGCGGCCGACCTGATCAAAAAGGCGATGCTGGACATTCACCGCGTGCTGCACCCGGCGGCGGGGAAGCGCCCGCCCAAGGGCCTGCGCGAAGCGAAGATGCTGCTGCAGATTCACGACGAACTGGTTTTCGAATGCCCGAAGGACGAAGTGGAGCCGTTGACGGACCTCGTGAAGGACCGGATGGAACACGCGCTGGAACTGCGCGTCCCGCTGGTGGTGGATACCGGCGTGGGCGACGATTGGCTGAACGCCAAGGACTAATGCTCATGGGTAAGGCGCCTGACGCTTCCGATTTGCTGAAGCATTTCGACGACGAACTGGCTCAGCGGCTGAAGAAACACCTGGCCGCGGGCGAGTTGGACCGCGGACATCTCGAAGGGCTTTTGAAGCTGACGTCCAAGAGCCCCGAGTACCGCCAGGAAGAGAACCTGGAGTCGGCGATCGAGGACGCGCTGGACATGCCGGCGGAGGCGTTCGGGAAGTGGGTCGAAGAGCTGCTGGACGCTTCGAAATGAGTCCGGCCGCGCGCCCGGTGATCGGCTTGGTGGGACAAGTCTGCGCGGGGAAGAGCACCGTGGCGGAGTCCTTCCGGCGGCGCGGGGCGGCGGTGTACGAGGCGGACAAGCTGGTGCATGCGCTGTACCGGCGCGAGGACGTGAAGCAGGACGTGCGCGCGCGATTCGGCGCGGAGATGTTCGGAGCGGACGGCGAGGTGGACCGTTCGAAGCTGGGCGCGCGTGTTTTCGCGGACCCGGCGAAGCTGAAGGAGTTGACGGAGCAGGTCATTTTTCCGCGCACGCGGGTGGAGTTGATGCGTCAACTGGAAGCGTTTCGCGCGGCGAGCGGTCCGAACGCGGCTCCGGCGCTGCTGCTGGACGCTCCGACGCTGCTGGAGGCCGGTTACGCGCAGCTTTGCGACAAGCTGCTGTTCCTGAGCGCGCCGAAGGCGCGGCGGGAAGCGTGGGCGCAGGCGCGCAACGGGTGGAGCGCGGAAGAACTGGCTCGCCGCGACGCTCGGCTGGGCGACGAGACGGCCAAGCGCGCGCGCTGCGACGAGGTGCTTGAGAACGCCGGCAGCGTGGCGGAGTTGGACGAGAAGATCGGGCGGCTGTGGAAGCGCTGGGTTTCCGGGCTTCCGGCGGCGCAAGGCTGAGGATACCGGGGGCGGCCCAAGCCGCTCCGCATCGAGAGACGAAGCGGGTCCGCGCAGGACGCGGACCTTTTCAAAGAGCGAACGATGCGCGAGCACCGCGCATCCATGCCAGGACGGCCGGCGGCCAACGGGGCCGCGGCGTCCGACCGAGTGACGAGAGGAGCAGCATCATGGCAGGCGAGAACAACGGCGGCGGTGGAAGGCCCGTGGCACGGCGCGGCGGACGGCCGAGGCGCGGACCTGGAGGTCCCCGCGGACCGAACAGCCACGGCGGTCACGGCGGTCACGGCATGCGTCCCCATGGCGGGGGCAACGGCAACGGAGGGCATCCTTCGATGTCTGACCCAGGACTGCCTCAAGATCTTCCGGTGGAACCGGCGAGCACGACCCCGGCGGAACCCCGTCCGCCCGGCCCGCCCCCCGTACCCGGACAGGTGACGTACATCAACGAGCTGAAACGCAAGCCGATCACCGAACTGCATCAGATGGCGAAGGAGCTGAACATCGAGGGGTACTCCTCGCTGCTGAAGCACGACCTGATCTTCCGCATCATCAAAGAGAAGATGGCGCAGAATCACGTGCTGATGGGCGAAGGCGTGCTGGAGATCCTTCCGGACAGCTTCGGGTTCCTGCGCAGCCCCGATTACGATTACCTCCCCTGCCCCGACGACATCTACATTTCGCCAAGCCAGATCCGGCGCTTCAATCTGCGCACGGGCCACCTGGTCACTGGGCAGATCCGGCCGCCGAAGGAGAACGAACGCTACTTCGCGCTCCTGCAGATCAAGTCGATTAACGGCGAGCCGCCGGAAAAGGTGAACGAGAAGATTCCGTTCGACGAACTGACGCCGATCCATCCCAACACGCGCTTCCTGCTGGAGACGTCGCCGGAAGACATCTCCATGCGCGCGCTGGACCTGATCGCGCCCATCGGCAAGGGGCAGCGCGGGCTGCTGGTCTCGCCGCCGAAGGCCGGCAAGACGGTGATGCTGCAGCACATCGCGCGCAGCATCGCGCACAACAACCCCGAGTCGAAGCTGATCGTGCTGCTGATCGACGAACGCCCCGAGGAAGTGACCGAGATGGAACGCTCGGTGAAGGGCGAAGTGATCGCGAGCACGTTCGACGAACCGGCGAGCCGGCATTGCCAAGTGGCCGAGATGGTGATCGAACGCGCGAAGCGCATGGTCGAGTACGGCGACGACGTGGTGATCCTGCTGGACAGCATCACGCGCCTGGGCCGCGCGTACAACACCGAGGTCCCGCACTCGGGCAAGATCCTGACCGGCGGCGTGGACGCCACGGCGCTGCAGAAGCCGAAGAAGTTCTTCGGCGCGGCGCGCAAAATCGAGCACGGGGGGTCGCTGACGATCATCGGCACCGCGTTGATCGACACCGGCAGCCGCATGGACGAAGTGATTTACGAAGAGTTCAAGGGCACCGGCAACATGGAAGTGCACTTGGACCGCCGCCTGATGAACCGCCGCCTCTTCCCGACGGTGGACGTGAACCTTTCGTGGACGCGCCGCGAGGAATTGCTGCTGCACCCGGACGAGCTGCAGCGGATCTGGCTGCTGCGCAAGTACCTCGCCGACCTGAACGTGGTCGAAGCGATGGAGTTCCTGATCGAGAAGATGAAGAAGACGAAGAGCAACATCGAATTCCTGATGAGCATGAACGTGTGAGGCACGGGATTTACAGGACGGCTTCCGGCGCGGTATGCTGTTCACGGCGAACGTGAAGGAGTGTAGCCATGGGCAAGACCGTGACCATCGAGGTGCCGGACGAGCTGTATGCGATCCTGGAGCGTCAGGCGCGGGAAGCGGGCCGGCCGTTGCAGGAGTTTGTCCTCGCATGGATGACGAGCCATACGCAAGCGCGGCGTTCTTTGAGCCCGGAAGAAATGCGCAAAAGAAGCGACTGGCTGAACGCCCTGCCTAAAGTCACGGCACGGGAAGCAGGAGGCGGGGCAGACCACGAATCCATCGAACGAGACTTGGCGCGCGAATACGGCAGCGCGCCTGAAGGCGAGCCCTGATGTTTCTGGACACTTCGGGTTTATTCGCATTCTTCGTTCGAGACGAACCACGGCATAGCCAGGCGTCGAGCTTTCTCCACGGGGCAGACGCCTTGGTCACCACCAACTACGTGCTGGCTGAACTTCATGCGCTTATGCTTGCGCGCCGGATCCCGCCCCAAACGGCCTCGACTTTTCTGGTCCGCATTCAGGACCACCAATTCCTGGATCTGATTTGGACGGATAGCACCGTTCATAAGCACGGCATGGAGTTGCTGCTGGCCAGACCCGACAAAGACTATTCGCTGTGCGACGCCGTCAGCTTCGTCGTCATGCGCCAGTACGGCGAAACGCAAGCGCTGACCACCGACCGCCACTTCGAGCAAGAAGGCTTCGTGCGGTTGCTGAACGCATGAGCGAGCTAGCCGACGACCCTTGGTCCGCTCTCCGGCTACCCGACGGCGCGCGCGTTCTGTTTCTCGCGCCCGGGCCGCACGGTTTGGCGTGCGCGCAGGGTCTGGCGGCGCCGCCCACACCGTGCCGCTGGACGGTCCTGCACGATTACACGCTGCGCCAGAGCCAGGGCGCGTTGCCGTGGTCGAACGCTTCCGCGGCTTACTTTCGCGGTCAGGCCGCTCGGCTGCCCTTCGCGCGGCACGCTTTCGACGCGGTGCTCTCGTTCGAGACGCTTTTCGCCGTGCGCCCGCCTTGGACGGTGCTGGCCGAACTCCACCGCGTGCTGAAGCCCGACGGAGTTCTGCTGCTCGTCGAACCGGCCAGCGAAGGCTTTTTCTCGATGCTGCGCGCGCGGCTGCTGGGGCCGGGCAAGCGCGTGTATCCGAAGGACGAACTGACCGGACGCCTGACGCGCGCGGACTTCGCCGTCGAAGCGGCGGAAGCGCACGCGGCGCTTCCGGGCTTCCCGCGCGCGGCGTGGCGCATCGTGGCGAAAAAGCTGGAATTCCCGGCCGACGCGCCGCCCACCTGGACCACCGCGAAGGAGCTCTACGCACGCCAGCGCAAGCCCGGCGCGGCGGCCGAAGCGCCCGCGGAGAGTTGATTACTCGTCGGCGATGGAACTCTGCAGCGCCAGGCTGGCCACGAAGAATTTCACGTTCCAGATGCAGACGATGACCGAGAAGAACCAGCCGACGACGCCCAGCACGGAGGCCCATTCGTCGGGCTGTTCCTGAAACGATTCCGCGAGCACGCCGACCGGGAGCCCGACGAAGCAGGTGGCCGCCGGCAGCAGGAGCATGCCGCACAACATCGCCCAGACGCGGATGCCCGAGCCTTCCAGGCGCAGCTTCTCGCAGTACCGCAGGCCCCACGCCGCGCCGATCAGCAGCAGGCTGCCGGTGAGCAGGCACGCCAGCATCACGCCCGCGAAATCCTGCCGCAAGGTAACGGGACCGTCCCACCAGAAGCTCAGTTCGGCAAAAGTCTCCAGCGCCGCGATCGTGCCCTGCACGCCGACGCCCAGCACCAGGACCATGGCGACCAGTTCGAGCGTACGGAACGCAAAGCGCGTGAGCATGTAGTACGCCGCGAATGCGACCGCGCCGCCGGCGGCGAGCTGCACGATGCCGTCCATCGCCGGTCTCGAATCTGCGGGCACACTGGCCCGCGCCGCCAGCCAGCCCAAACCTGCCGCGTTGACGGCCATCAGGCCGACCAAGCCCCGCACCCAGGTTCCGTCCGACTTCGGCGGAGGCTCCACGCCGGCCGGGTCTTTCCATACGCCGTCGCGGTTGGGTTTATTCATGAGGGCATCCCTTCCCGCGCGCGCGCGCAGACAACCGTTCCGCGCCAGGATACATCGCCCAAATGTCCGTCGCGGGCCAGTTGCGCTTCCATCGCACGCAAACCGGCCTCGAATTCCGCATGTTCCAGCAGATCGAGGGTGCTGATGAAGCGCGCGCGCGCCTTTTCGAGGTATTCCGAGCCGCCGTTCCCGCGCCGGTCTTCCACTTCCAGCGCCTGAGCTTTCGAAAATCCCGCGGCTTCCAGTTCGCAGAGCAAATCGGCCACCGCGGGAAAGCGCGCGCAGTCGATCGCGGCCAGGCTGGGAAACCAGCGCGCCAGCGCGCACGCGCGGATCTGCGCATGATCGGTGGTCAGGAACGCCACGCCGCCCCCCGGAACGAGCGCGGCCCGCAGCGCCGCGAAAAGCCGCGCGCGCGCGGACGCATCGAGATAGTGCAAGAAGAAGCTGCCCACGGCGCCGGCGAAGCACGCCGTTCCGAACGGCAGCGCGGCTGCGTCGCTTCTGAGGAGCCGCGCGCGTTCGAGTTTGCCGCGCGCCTGCGCCAGCATGCCGCGCGAACGGTCCAGCGCGACGACCGGCCCGCGCCAGAGCCGCTCCAGGTTCCGCGTCAGGTTGCCCGTGCCGCAGCCGAGTTCCAAAATCGCGGCCTCGGGTGCGCCTGCGCCGGAGGCCGCGAGTTCCAGGAGCAGCCCCGGCATCCGTTCGTCCCAGCCGCGGTGGCGGTCGTAGCGCGCGGCGATCGCGTCGTAGTCCACGCGCCGCTCAGACACGGGGCAGCGCCTCCAGCAGCCGGGCCAGATCGGTTTCGTCGTTCCAGGCGTGCACCGCCGCGCGCAAGCGTCCGCCGCGCGGATTGACGAAGATCTTGCGGCGCTCCAATTCTTCCGCCACGCGCCGGGTATCGTGGCCGGGCGCCTCGAAGCTCACGATACCCGACTGCCCGCTCTCGAATGGGGCGCGGTAGACTCGCATCCCGCGCGCGCGCAGGCCGGACTCGAGCCGCCCCGCCAGATGCAGCGCGCGTTCTCCCACGCGTTCGATGCCCGCGTCGCGCAGCAACTCCAGCGCTCCGCACAGCCCGTAGACGCCGATCGAATTGAGCGTGCCGCATTCGAAGCGCCGCGCGGTGCGGCAGAGTTCCTGATCCTGCGCTGCGTATTGGCCGGGTTCCTTGAGGCACCACCAGCCGCGCGCAAGCGGCGCGATGCGTTCCAGCCATTCGGTGCGTACGCAAAGCATGGCCTGGCCTTCGGGGCCGCAGATCCATTTGTGCCCGTCGGCGGCCCATGCGTCGACGTTCATCGCGCGCGCGTCGAAGGGGAGCGCGCCGAGTCCCTGGATGGCGTCGACGAAGAAGAAAATGCCCCGCGCTCGGCAGAGCTTGCCCAGCGCCTCGAGATCGGCGCGAAAGCCGGTGGCGTAGTTCACGAAGGAGAGCGCCAGCACGCGCGTGCGCGCGTCCATGAGTTTCTCGGCATCGGCCGGCGCGAAGGCGCCGTTCGCGTCAACGGGAATCGTGCGCAATTCCACGCCGCGCGCGGCCAGCGCCTGCCATGGATAAAAGTTGGCCGGAAATTCGCCGCCGGGGATCAGTACGTTATCGCCGGACTTCCAGTCCAGCCCGAACGCCACGGTGCTGACGCCTTCGCTGGTGTTCTTGAGCAGCGCGATCTCGGTGGCCAACGAACCGGTGAGTTCCGCGGCGAGGTGGCGGGCGCGTTCGTAGGCGGCGTACCATTCGCGGTACACCAGCGCCCCGTGCTCGCGCACGCCGGCGATCTGGCGCTCCATCGCGGCGGAGGAGCGCAACGAGAGCGGCGCGACGCTGGCCCAGCCGAAATAGGCCCAATCCCGCAAGGCGGGAAACTCATTCCGGAATGCGGCCCATTCGTTCGCCACGCTGCGGCCCTCGCTGCCGCATGGGTTGTACTCGGCCCCCCCGCCCCGCGCCAACGAACCGGCGGAGCGAAGCCCGGCCATGCCTGCTTGACACGCGCGCGGAAGTCGCGAAAATCCGCGCTACCCGGTGCGGGTATAGCACAATGGTAGTGCGCCAGCCTTCCAAGCTGGACACGCGGGTTCGATCCCCGCTACCCGCTCCACTTCTTCAGACCACGTAAACCCAAACCACGCCAAGGGAATGCAGGACGCGGAGCGCACCGCGCCCGCTGACGGCGCTTCCCTAACTCAATGCAAAGAAACGCAGGAAAATGCAGCCTCTTGAACCGAGTTAGTGCAAGTGGGGTGCAAGTGCTCGACGTTGGCCGAGCTTCGAGACGCGGCGGCGACGTGCTCCGAGTTGCCCGAGGCGATCCGCGCTGCGGTGCTGGCGCTGTTGAATGCTACGCAGCCGGAGGGGCGCGGTGATGCGTGACCTTTTGAGATATCAAGGCGACGGCGACGGACTGGATGCCGAGCACGAGAACCTGATGTGGGCATTGGCTTTCATCCTGACCGCGCTACTGCGTAGGGTTGGTGGCTGGACCGACGCGCTGGCTACTCCGCTTGGCGCTTTTCCATGGCGCTGGAGGGGCGATCCCGATGCGGGGGCACAAACACCCTCGCGGCACGGGCAGCGCTGGACAAGCAGGGTGAGCGCATCGGTACTATGGAAAAAAAGTTGACGTACCTGGAACGGAAGGCCTTGGGAAGTGCTAAGTTTGGTCAAGGTTTCAGCCGGTCAGGTTGAGCGCGTGGCGCCTTCTAGTCCCAGAGCACTTCGGGCCGCACAAAGCGCGGAGCTGGGAGCAGAATCTACTCGAGCAGAATTGAGGGCGGCGTACATGGCACGGGATTGCGAGGAAGCCACGCGGCCGGCCCTGTTGGCCGCGGCGGAAAGCCTGGTCTACGGCGAACTGATCACCGCGGCCGGAGCGGCGGCCGTGGACGGGGACGCCAGTCCGTTCGGCGAGGCTGTGCACACGGCGGACCCCTTGGAGCGCGCCTTGCTGGCAGAGGCACACTGGACCCATGCCCGGGCGCTGGGGCTGGCGCGCCGAATAGCGGCCCAGGGGCTCGAGGCCGGGCCGGAGTTGCACGCACAGGCGAGCCGCGCCGGGGAAGCGTTGGCGGCGCTGGCGCAGGCGTTGACTACTTACCGGACCGAGCGGGCGCGGACGCGTGGCGAATGAGCTTCCCGGCGCTGAACGGACGAACGCGGCGCGAGCGCGCCGGTTGAAGTTCGCGCATGGGCTTTTTGAAGGACGGTCCCAAGCGGAGGCCGCTCGCTCGGCCGGGTACAAGGGGAGCGCGAAATCCCTGGACTCGGTCGCAAGCCGGTTGACGCACCATCCCGAGGTGTGCGCGGAGCTAGAGCGGCTGCGCGCCTCACACGCCGCGGACGCGGTGGCGAGCCGGGAGGAACTGCTGCGCCGGCACACGGAGGCGGTTCGCTTCGACTTGGGGCCGTATCTGCTGTTCGACGAGCAAGGCCGATGCCTTGGGTTGGACGTGAAGCGTATGCTCGAGGACGG
Source organism: Planctomycetota bacterium (assembly GCA_015075375.1). Classification (GTDB taxonomy): domain Bacteria; phylum Planctomycetota; class SZUA-567; order H5-PLA8; family H5-PLA8; genus H5-PLA8. The sequence goes on from JABTUM010000002.1 coordinate 1,182,159, forward strand.
CAAAACGCACCTGATTCAAAGCCTGGATGCCGTGGGGCTGCCCGGCAAGATGGGCGCTCACAAGATCCGATTGAAGCTGGAGGACCGGCAAGGCGCTGCGGACCGGATTGCGCGGCTGATGGGGTATAATGCACCCGAAAAGCACCACCACGAAGTCAAGGACCGGCCTGTGGAGGAAATGAGCGAGGTAGAGTTAGAGGCCGCGTTGCGAGAATCGTGCTTAGCACAAATTCGGAAAGATCCAGAGTTGCGGAAGGCGGTTTTGAGACTGCTTCATGAACAATGATAACCCATGTCCGTCAATAAGACTGACCCGCCCCCGATGACGTACCATTCCCAAAGTTTGGGAGTGGGGTCTATTGTTGCGCAATTCGAGTAAGGTATGAGGGAAGTGATAACGTCCGTTCTTCTGCGCACATTTGAAAAATGGGTTAGAGCCGTCTCGGTCGCCACATAAAGAGAATCGGGGATGGACGCTAACGCAAGGAGTGAAAACGAGTTGAGGAGGGTCATCCAAATTGACGAAACGCCTCCGTGGCATCACGTCCCCCTTTCAACGCCCAGACCAGCGTGCTTCTCACGCTAGGCCTGGATTAGTTATGCGGGCAGGTCACGGCGCATTCATTTTGAGTAGTTAAGCCCTCGCCGAATAAGCAGCGTTTCCGTCGCAAACGTGGGCACTGGAGGCGTGCGCACGCGAATGCCTAGCGGAACGGCAAGCGGTTGGGCTACCGGAACCGTGGCAATTGGCGTGCCGAAGGCCCCACCGGGCATCCAATGGCTGAGCGCGGTGATCTTCCATACGCCCTTGTCGACCACCACGCTGGCAAGATTCAACTGCGAGATAGGGGCGCTCTCTTCCGTTGCCGTAGGGCGGCGATAAGTGAAGACGGTACCGGTGCGATTCGGCATGAAGCCGCCGCGAAAATCAAACCTGACTCCGATATCCGTCTCCACCAACGTACCGATCGCGATGCTCATTCCATCTGTGATTAGGTCGTAATCGAATCCTTCTGGCGGACGGTAGCACAACGTCACCTTGGCCTGATGCTGAGCACCAACTCCTGCACGGTTCCGCTGTACGATCTGGGCTTTGTCCACGAACAACTGGCCTTCGAGCAGGTCGCATGGCGCTTTGCCATAGGTAAATTGTCCAGTTCCGGCGGCGGTTTCGCGGGGCCGGGAGTAGGACGCCACAATCGTCTGAGCAGCTTCAAAGACGATGGGGCCCTGATCCGCATCGAGGGTCAACGAGAGCAACATTTCGACGGGCATGGGCACCTGAGACTGCGGTGCGTCCTCGTGCAGCGGATGCAGCACGGACTGAAGGTCAATGCCCGAAGCCGTGAACGAAAAGGCCCCCGTCGCCCGATTCAACGTGGCCTTGATCTGGGGAACTACGCCCCGGCCCGTTTGCCACGTTACGGTTTGAGCCGTGTGGGCAGATGGCCCAAGGGGTACATCGGGCAGGACCGATCCGCCGAAATCCAATTGAAGAGCCAGCGCACCCAAGCGATTCAATTCGATACCCGCGTTCCGTAGCGCCTGAAGTTCCAAGCGCCCCTTGATCGTTAAGCTGTCTGTATCGAAACCACGGTGGTAATTGAGCGTGTACTTTACGGAGTCGAGCTTGAGGCCGGAGTCCATAAGCGCGATGCCCATGAACGTCACGGCATCGTCGTCGTCTTCGTCGGCGGCATTGCCGTTTCCAGGCGTGGAATCCACATCCGTTCCGCCTGCGGCGGTCACTTGAGTCGAATTCGTTATCTCGCCGGGCTGAACGACCGTGGCGACGATGATCAAGGTCTCCGTGGCGCCCGAAGCCACATCGCCCACCAACCAGTTTCCGGTCGCGTTGTTGTATGCGCCGGCAGAAGGCGTGGCGCTTACGAAGGAAACCTGCGCAGGAAGCACGTCGCTCACCACGACACCGGTCGCGGTGTTGGGTCCGGCGTTCGAGAGCGTAAGAGTAAAGGTAACGTCCTCGTCCACGTAAGGCATGGAATCGTCCACGGCTTTGGTCAAACTCAGGTCGATGGACACGGAAACCAGCGTTTGAGCCGTATCCGAGTTGTTGGTCACGTTGGGATCTGGCTCGTTGACCTGCGTGATGGCTGCCGAGTTCGAGATCACGGCTTTGTCGGCCGCCGCAAGCCCGACATCTACCGAAAGCGTCAACGTGACCGTGGCTCCGGAGGCCAAGTTACCGATCGTCCAGATTCCCGTTCCTGTATCGAAGGCGCCCGTGGAGGGCGTGGCCGTGCCCAGCGTTACGTTGGCGGGAAGCGACAAGGTATCCGTAACTAACACCCCCGTGGCATCCGATGGCCCTTGATTGGTTACCGTAACCGTAAAAGTAGCCGCCGAGCCCACCTCTACCGGATCGAGGTCCACGGTCTTGGTCAGCAATAGATCGGCCGCGACCGGCGTAAGCGTAACGCGATCGTCGTCGTCCTCGTCCAGAGTGGCCGCATTGCCGGGCGTTGAAGTGAGATCCAGGGCCGCGCTGGCCGTAACCTCAGCGATGTTGGTCACGGGGCTGGCGGTGGCGACCGTGGCCACAATCTCCAGCGAGGTCGAACTGCTCGCGGCCAGGCTTCCCACGGTCCAAATGCCCGTCGCGCTGCTGTAGCTCCCTTGCGCGGGATTGCTCGAAACGAAGGTCAGCCCGGCCGGCAGCAGATCGGTCACGGTTACCGCCACGGTGTTTCCTGGGCCGTTATTGGTCAGATTGATCGTGAAGGAAACATTGGATCCGAAATCCGGCGTGAGGGTGCTTGCGAGCTTGGTCAACACTAGGTCAGCATTTTGAACGGTGACGGCGGCCGAGGCTTCATCGTCTTCGGCGGCAGGCGCGTTAGCGGGAGTGGAGTCCGGATCGGCCCAATCCGATGCCGTAACCTCTGCGGTATTGGTGAGCGTGCCGGTACCCGTCACCGTGGCTTGTAGCGCGAGGGTGGCTGGCGTGGCGACGATTGCCGTGCCCACGTCCCAGATCCCGGTCATGGGATCGTAGGTTCCTTGGCTTGGCGTTTGGCCCGAGAAAGTCAACCCGGTCGGCAGGAGATCGGTCACCTGCACACCGGTAGCATCGTCCGGCCCCGAATTAAGGAGGGTAATCGTAAAGGTAACGGTATCGCCCACGCTCGGGGCTGCTTGGTCCACGACTTTGGCCAGGGAAAGATCGCTCTGGCGCACCTGGACCGTGGCCGTTCCGTAATCGTCCTCGGTAGTAATTCCATTGCTGATCGTGCTGTCTGGATCGATCTGGTCGGCCGCCGTGATTTCTGCCGTGTTGACGAGCGGCCCCGCGACCATCGGCTGAATGGTCACGGTGATTTCAAGCACGCGGGATTGTCCCGTGCCCAGCGCCCCGACGCTCCAGACCCCGGTGGCGAAATCGTAGCTCGTCCCGGTAGAGGCAGAATCGTCCGAAACGAAGAGTATGGGCAAACCGTTCAGGTCGTCGATGACCGCCACACCCGTGGCCGGATTAGGGCCCACGTTGGAGACCGTAAGCGTATAGACCAGCGTATCGCCGCTCGTGGCGATCGAGCGATCCACGCTCTTGGTCAATTCGAGATCGGTGCCGCCCGGCGCGATGCCCGCGAATGCTTCGTCATCCTCGGTGCCAGAGGTGTTTCCCGGTGAACTGTCGGGGTCGGGCAGCGAACTGGCCGAGACTTCGGCAGAGTTCACGACCTGCGACGTTACCCCCATGTCCACCGTGGCTTGAATGTTCAAGATTGCGGACTCGCCGGCAGGAAGGCTGCCGACGGTCCACTCGCCCGTCATGTCGTTGTAGTCCATGGGGAGCGCGGCATCGTCGGACACGAAGGTCACGCCCATGGGAAGCAGGTCGGCGACCAGCACGCCGGTCGCTTCGCTCGGTCCTGCATTGGAGACCGTGAGCGTATAGGTGATCGTCTGCCCATTGGCGGGCACCGGATCGTCCACCATCTTGGTAAGGGATAGGTCGGCGGCCTGTGGAGTAACGGTCGCGCTTGCATCGTCGTCCTCGTCCGCGGTTCCGGCATTTCCGGGCGTCGAATCGGGGTCAAGCGCCGCGGACGCCGTGACCTCGGCTACATTCTGCACAGGGTTGGTCGTCATCACGGTGGCCGTAATCTGCAGTTCGGCGGTCCCGGCGACCGCCAGCGCGCCGACCGTCCATACGCCGGTTCCCGAATCGTAGGCGCCCATGCCGTCGTCGGAAACATAGGTCAGGCCGGTGGGCAACGAATCCTGCACCGTCACGCCAAAAGTATCGCCCGGCCCGCTGTTCAGGACGGTCAGCGTAAACACCACGTCGGCGCCGAAGATCGGCGTGGGATTGTCCACGCTCTTGGTCAAGCTAAGGTCCGCTTGTAGCGGGGAAACCGTGATGCTGCTTTGGTCGTCTTCTGTCCCGACTTGATTGTCTGGCGTCGAATCCGGATCGGGGAGGCTCGATGCGATGATCTCGGCCGTATTGACCACCGGGCTGGGCGTGGTCGCTGTCGCGGTGATCGTCAACTGCCGCGACGTGCTTGCCGTCACGGTTCCTACGTTCCATACCCCGGTCAATGGGTCGTATTCGCCTATCCCGCCATTGTCCGAAACGTAGCTCAAGCCCATTGGTAGGAGGTCCGCCACGGCCACGCTGTCGGCGTCCAGCGCGCTCTGGTTGAGCACGGTGAGCGTGAAGGTCACGTTGCCGCCCACGTTCGGCGCGGGGATATCCACACTCTTCGTCAGTGCCAGGTCCGCGGCCGGCGGCGTGACGGTTGCGCTGGCTTCGTCGTCTTCGATGCCCGAAGCATTACCGGGCGTGCTGTCCGGATCGGGAAGTCCGGAGACCGAGATCTCACCTTCAAGGGTCAGCGTTCCCAACGCGCTCACGGTTGCGGTTAAGGTGAGCGTCGCCGAACTCGTAGCCGTCAAAATACCCACGCTCCAAGTGCCCGAAATCTCATCGTAGATGCCTTGCGTTGCGGCGTGCGTTAGGTATGTCAAACCGGAAGGCAAGAGACTGGCGACCTCCACGCCCCCCACGTCATCGGTTGCGTCGTTGTTGGTCACGACGAGCGTAAACACGACGGGCGAGCCCAACGGAGCCGCCGGATCGTCCGCCATCAGAGACAATGATAAATCCACGGCGGTGGCGAATCCGAAATCCACGGTCCGGTTGCCGTTGGTGTCATCGCCGTCTACGCCGACGCCAGGCTCCGTACCTGCGATCAGCGTGAGGGCTCGCGATACCGTGCCCGAGGAACCCATGGCTTCGCCATTGTCGTCGTCGTCTACGTCGTTATCGGGATCGGGGGTGGGCGCGTTCCCCGTGCTGCTGCCCAACCCCTCCAGCGCGCCGCCCGTCAAGAAATTGTCTGGGTGAACGCGGACGATGTAGTTCCCATCCGGCAGGTTGGAGAACAGGTAGCTCCCACCGCCGCCCGTCACAGCGCCATCTACCAGCACGTCCCCTAGATCGAATACGCCCGCTTGAGCGCCCACATCCTGGTACAGTTCGACGATGACGCCATCTATGCCAATTTCGCCCGGAAGATCGAACAGGCCGTTGTTGTTTTGATCGAGAAATACGAGATCTCCGATCCTTCCGCGCCCGAGGATCGGATCGCCGTCGTTCTCCAGCGAAAGCAAGAACCCCCCGAATCCCACCGACGAGAATCCGCCCGTGCTACCTTCCAGCCCTGCGTCCAGGCTGTTGAAGCTGCCGGCCAGGTGAACCAGGCTTCCCTCTAGCGCCACGCCCTGCCCGCGATCATCCAGCGTTCCGCCGAATGTGACCACGCCGTCGAGCGCGAAACCCGTTACGGCCGTTCCGGCGCTTCGGTCAAGCGCTGCCACGAACGCGTCTTGGGTGCCACCCAGGGCCGAGACGGAGCCCAAGGCGCCTACACCTGCATTGGAACTGGTGAGGAATCCAGCGAGGTAGACCCGGCCGGCGTTCGCAACTATCGCCAAGCCTTCCTCTGTACCGCTGCCGCCGAAGACCTGGAAGCCGTCCGTATCAAAGCTGGCATCCGCCGCACCCGCGTTCGTCAATGCCAGCACGAACGCATCGGCGCCGCCAAGGGTGGAAAAGGAACCGCTTCCGCCAACCGTAGCGTCCGTACTTCTCAGTGTCCCCGCGAAAAAAACGGTGGACCCTTCGATCGCCAAGGCGTGTGCTGCATCGTCCGACGTTCCGCCAAAGGTCTGGACGCCGTCGCCTCCGAATGCCCCGAGCGGCGCGGCAGTAACATTGTCCAAAGCCAGCACAAAGGCGTCCAGTCCGCCCGAGCTGCCGATTCCCGTGCTGCCGTCAATGGCTGCATCCGAGCTAACGAAGGCCCCGGCTACGTAGAGCCGGGATCCGGTCAAGCCAACGGCGTAAGCGAAATCATCGCCGCTTCCGCCAAACGTTTGCACTCCAGAGGTTCCGAACCCGGAAACGGCATTTCCAGTAGTGTGGTCGATCGCCATGACGAACGCATCAATACCACCTGCCGTACCTTGCGAGCCCAGCCCGCCGATGCCCGCGTTGGAACTCCGGAAGTGCCCAGCGACGTACACCGCGCTTCCGTCCGCGGCCACGGCACGACCTACTTCGGTGAGCGAGCCGCCCAACGTTCGAACGCCAAAGGCTGTCGAACTTCCGTTTGTCGCGTTCAGCGCCAGCACAAAGGCATCTATGCTGCCCGTAGTGGCAATGCTCCCGGCGCCATCGATGCCAGCATTCGAACTGGAAAATGATCCCGTCGCGTACACAGTCGAGCCGAATACGGTGATCCCATACGCCTGTTCGTCGCCGGACCCAGCGAAAGTGGTCGTCCACGCATAGCTGCCGTCCGCGTTGAACCGTGTCACGAAAGCATCGGACGATCCCGTTACGCTGCTATGGCTATCTTCACCTGGACCTGGGTTGAAATCGCGAGTGCCCGAAAAGGATCCGGTTACATATCGGTTCCCCGCGCCATCCACCGCTACGGCTCGAACTTCGCCGCCACCGGCTTGAATGACAGGCGGGAAAGTTACGGCGACGGAATCAGCGGCAGAAGCTTCCGAAAGCGCCCAAACCGTTATCCACCATAACGCCAGCCAAACCCACGCTATCCTTTTCATGGCAACTCCAGTCTGCCCAATGCCACGCAAAAACTCTCTTCACCTGAAACCCACTGGAACGGAACGACTTATAAGAGGAACCCATGGATTAGGCAATCGTTTGAAGGGTGTCCAACGTCAGGGATAGTGAGAGATGAAAGGAAAGAGAAAGCGTGTGCCGATTCCGTAAGGGCGTAGCCCTGAATGAATTGACACACGCGGGCCGGCTCCGAATGCTGGGCTGACCAGCGGAAAGGAGCACCCGATGGCAGAAGGGATGAGAGTTTAGCACACCGAAAAGGGCTCAAAGTGAAGACCAATTGGAAACGGAAAAGAATGAACGCAGGCCGGAAAATAAACTGCCGGCCTTCTGCTTCACTTTTCCACTCGCACTGACGACATACATTTAGAAATTGTAGTTAAGACCTTCGGGAGTTTCTTAGAGTTCGCCCTAGAAGCGATCATTGCAATCATTCCATACAATCAATTTCCAGTTGCTGGAAACACGGCAAATATCACTTCTGATACGCCGAGCCCTTCAGCCGCAGCAGGGATTCGGTGCCGCTGATCTGGCCGTCCACTTCGAGTTCGAGCGGCAGCAAGATCGTGGGCGGGGCGCCGATGCCGGTCTGCGGCGTACCGAACGTGCCCGCGGGCAGCCAGTGGCTGGTGGCCGTGACGAGCCACTTGAGCTTCTGGAACTGCATGAGCTGCAGGCCCGCCGGCGGCACCGCGGCGCCCAGCGTGTTCTTCGACGGACGCCGGTAGCTGAAGATGGTTCCGGAGGCGTTGCCGATGAACGGCGCCAGCAGCGGATCGTTGCCCACCGTCTCGCTGAAGTCCCCGATGACCAGTCGTGCCCCGCCGGCACGCGGGTCGAAATCCGCGCCGCCGGCCGGCAGGAAATTCAACGTCAGCAGCGCGCGATGCAGCACGACGCCTTTCGAAGTGCGCTGCTGAATGGAGGCCTTGTCGACGAAGAACAGGCCGTCGGGCCAGTCGTTGAGCGCCGAGCCCCACTTAAAGGAGCCCGTGCCCGTGGCGGTGGCCGACTTGCGCGTGTAGCTCGTCAGCAGGACGACGGTGGAGTTGAAGGTTCCCAGGCTGAGCGTCACCGCGATGGGCTGCGGCGCGTTCGTTTGCGGCGCGGCCACGAAGGGTGCGCCGAGTGAAGTGAGCAGGTCGGTGCTGGACGCCGAGACGGTCAAAAGGCCGGTGCCGAGGTTCAGCTTGGCCGAGAACTTGGGCGTCACGCCCCTGGCCGTCTGCCAGCTCACTTGAGTGGCGCTCACCGAAGTCGCGGCCAAGGGAGCGGCGGGGAGTTCCGCGCCGCCGAAGTCGAGTTGGAAGGTCTGCGCGCCCAAGTTGGCGAGATTCAAGCCCGCGGCTTGCAGCGCCGCGAACTCAAGCTTGGCTTGCAGCGTCAGGCTGTCGAAGCCCGGCGCCTTGGGAATGTTCAGCGTGTACTTCGCGCTCAGAATCTTCCAGCCCGCGTCGCCGATGTATGCCGCGCCGACCGGCGCTTCGGCTTCGTCGTCTTCGCCGTTCTCGGTTCCGTTGTCCGGCGTCGAATCGGTATCGGTCTCGTCCGCGTCCGAGATTTGGGCCGAGTTCACGATCTCGCCGCTTACCGTCACCGTCGCGGTGAGGTCGAGCTGTGCCTGCGCGCCGTCGGCCAGCGCGCCGATCGTCCAGATCCCGGTGGCGTCGTCGTAATCCCCGCCGCCGTCGTCGCTAACGTAGGCGAGGCCCGCCGGGAGGAGGTCGGTCACTTCGACGCCGCTGGCGTCGCTGGGGCCGTGGTTGGTGACCGTAAGTGTATAGGTCACGTCCGCGCCGACCGCGGGCATGGATTCGCCGGCGATCTTGGTCAGTGCCAGATCGATGCGGCGCTGGATGGCGGTGCTTTCGGTATCTGCGTCGTCGCCGGTTTCGATGAGCGGTTCGTTGGCGGCGAGGTTCGAGGTCGCGCAACTGGCGCTGGAACCGTGCGCGGCGGAAGGACCCACGGTGGCGGTGAGCGTGAGGGTTGCGCTGCCGCCCGAAGCCAGGCTTCCGAGGGACCACGTGCCGCCGGTGTACCCGCCCGCGCTGGCGTCCGAATCGTCGAGCGTTACGCCGCTGGGCATGGTGGGTGTGACGTCGAGCGTCACGCCGCTGGCGTTCGAGGGCCCGTTGTTCGTGACCGTGACGGTGTAGACGAGGTTGCCCGCGCCGCTGCCGGCGGTGACGGGATCGGCGGATTCGGCGACGGTGACGACCAAGTCCACTTCGCGCGTAATGCTGGTGCTCTCGGTGTCTGTGTCGTTCGCGGCGGCGGTATCGGTTTCGTTCACGGCATCCACTTCGGCCTGGAGCGAGATGGCATCGGTGGCGGCCGCGGCGCCGGCGTCGGCGAAGAGCACGATCGTCAGGGACTTATCGGCCCCGGCTGCCAGGGCGCCGAGCGTCCAATCGCCGTCCGGCGATCCGCCGTAGGTTCCTTGCTCGGCCAGCGCCTGCTTGAAGGTCACGCCGCTGGGCAGGGTGAGGCCCGTGGCGATGACGATGCCGCTGGCGTCGGACGGCCCGAGGTTCTCCACGCTGATCTGATAGACGAGGTTCGCGGGGGCGTTCGAGCCGGCCACGACAGGGTCGGTGAAGTCCACGACGGTGACTTTCAGGTCCGCCTCTCGGTACACGGTGGTGCTTTCGCTGTCGGAGTCGTTGGACGAGACCGGATCGTCCTCGTCCAGCGCCGTGACGGCCGGTGCGCAGACGATCACCGCGCCGTGCGCGGTGCTTGGCCCCACCGCCACGGTGACGGCCAGTGTCTCGTCCTCGCCGGCGGCGAGGGACGCGAGCGTCCAGGTGTTGGAGTCGGCGTCGGAGGTCACGTCGCCGGTAGAGGGGTTGACGAAGAAGATGGAAGTGCCGCTCGGGAGCGTGAGCGTGTTTTCCAGTTCGATGTTCGTTGCCGCGACGTTGCCGGCGTTGGCGAGCGTGATCGTGTAGACGACCGTGTTCGATCCGGCTTGGGCCGGATCTTCGCTTTCGGCCACGCTGACTTGAAGATCGGTGTACTGCGGCGTGACCGTGGCGGAGTCGTAGTCGTCGCCCGTACCGTCGCCGGGGGTGCTGTCGGGGTCGAACGGCCCGGCGGCGGTGATTTCGGCGTCGTTGGCGATGGGGCTTAGCGTATTCACCTGCGCGGTGATCTTGAGCGTGGCGCTCGCGCCGTTGGCCAACGTGCCGACGGACCAGATTCCGGTGGCGTCGTCGTAAGCTCCGCCGCCGTCGTCGCTGACGTAAGCGAGGCCCGCCGGGAGGAGGTCGGTGACTTGGATGCCGCCGGCCGCGGCCGGGCCGTCATTGTGAACGGTGAGGGTGAAGACCACGTTAGTGCCTACGGCGGGTGTGGCGAGGTTGGCCGAGAGGTCCAGGGACAGGTCGGCGGCAATAGAGCCTGCGTAAACATTAAAGAGATTGCTAACGCCAATCTCTGTTCCAGCGGTGCGTTGGACTACAATACTGCAGGTCCCAACCGCATCTATTGCTACCCAGTGATGGTCTAGCTGCCCATTGACAAAAGTCGCGCTTGTGCCCGCGCCGGTACTCATGGAGCCCGTCGCACCGATCTCCACAGTCCCGTTGAAATCGGCGCGTAACAGCCCATTGCAGTCGACGGCGCGCACGCGAATGTCGAAGGGAACGTTCTGAACCTGGGAGAAGATTTCGAACGAGTTGGCTGCATCAACTTCAAAGTAGAGGTTTTGAATGGGTAAGCCCGTGGCGGAATCCAGTGGGAGCAGAAAGCCGTTGAAGTCGGAGGCGGTGAAAATGCCGATGCCTCCGACGCCCGCGTTGGTGCTGCTGAAGTTCCCACGTGCCAGGAGCGTGCTTCCGTCCACCGCCACGCCGTAGCCAACGTCGTTGTTCGTACCGCCGAAGGTCTGGATGCCGGACGAATATCGTCCCCAACTGGCCGCCGAGCCGTCGCCGACGTTCAGCGCGATCACGAACGCGTCACTGGAACCGCTGGTCCCGATGGCGGTCCCCGTTGCCCCAATCTGCGCGTTGCTGCTGACAAACCGCCCTGTGGTGTAGACGCACGTCGCGTCCACCGCCACGCCGCAGCCGAAATCGTCGAACGAACCACCAAAGGCCTGGATGCCGGAAGATGAGCGTCCCCAACTGACCGCCGAGCCATCGCCGGCGTTTAGTGCGATCACGAATGCGTCGTAGCCGCCGCTGGTCCCAATGACGGTTCCAGTCGCTCCGATTTGCGCGTTGCTGCTTTTGAAAAAACCCGTGGCGTAGACGCGCGTCGCGTCCACCGCCACGCCGAAGCCTGCGTCGCTGTCGGTACTCCCGCCAAAGGTTTGGATGCCGGAAGAAGATTGTCCCCAACTGGCCGCCGAGCCATCGCCGACGTTCAGCGCGATCACAAATGCGTCGAAGCCTCCACTACTCCCGATGGGGGTCCCGGCCGCTCCGATTTTTGCGTCGCTACTCAGGAAATACCCCGTGGCGTAGACGCGCGTTGCGTCCACAGCCACGCCTAACCCTCGGTCACCGCTCGCGCCGCCAAAGGTCTGGATACCGGAGGATGAGCGTCCCCAACTGACCGCTGAACCCGTGCCTGCGTCCAGCGCGATCACGAACGCGTCGCCGAAGCCGCCGGTCCCAATGGTCGTCCCGACAGCCCCGATCTGTGCGTTGCTGCTGGTAAGCTGCCCCGTGGCGTAGACGCGCGTCGCGTCCACTGTCAGGCCGTAGCCGACATCGCCATCGGTACTCCCGCCAAAGGTTTGGATGCCGGAAGAAGACCGTCCCCAACTGGCCGCCGAGCCATCGCCGATGTTTAGCGCGATTACGAATGCATCGTAGTAGCCGCTGGTCCCGATGACGATTCCGGTCGCCCCGATCTGCGCATTGCTGCTATCAAATTGCCCCGTTGCGTAGACGCGCGTCGCGTCCACCGCCACACCGAAGCCTCGATCGTCGTTCGTACCGCCGAAGGTCTGGGTCCAGGCGTAGGCGCCGTCCGCGCTGAAACGCGTCACATACGCATCGGCGCCCCCCTTACTCGTGTGGATGTCCGCTCCCGGCCCCGGATCGAAGTCCCGAGTACCGCTAAAATACCCTACCACGTAGCGGTTCCCGGCAGCGTCCACCGCCACCGACGGCCCTCCTTCGCCCCCCGTCTGGCCTTGGATCACCGGCGGGTACGGTGCAGCGGCGTTGGCGATCACTTGCAGTTGCAGCGTCGCGTAGGTCGTGCCCGCCGCATTGCTGGCACCGATCACGATGGCATAGGTTCCGGGTACCTGTGGTGTTCCGCTGATCACACCATTCACGTGTGTGAACTCGGCCGGTAGGTCGTAGGCCTCGTAGCCGGTTGGTGCGCTTGTCGCCGTGATGGTGTAATGGAAGGGCACTCCCACGGCCCCCCCCACGCTCAAAGCGCTGGTGATCAGCGGACGCGGATCGGAGAACGTTCCCGTGGCGGTATCCAGCGGTAGCAGAAATCCGTTGAAGCCTGTGGCATTGAAAGAACCGGTACTGCCGACTCCGGCGTCTGTGCTGCTGAAGTTTCCGCGTGCCAGCAGCGTGCTGCCGTCCATCGCCACGCCATAGCCTCGGTCATCGTTCGTGCCACCGAAGGTTTGGACGCCGGAAGAAGAACGTCCCCAACTGGCCGCAGTGCCCGTGCTCGCATCCAGCGCGATCAGGAACGCATCGGCATTCCCGGTGGTACCGATGGTTGTTCCAGTTGCCGCAATCTGTGCGTTGCTGCTTTGGAAATATCCTGTCGCATAGACGCACGCCGCATCTACCACCACGCCGTAGCCGATGTCGCTGCCCGTACTCCCTCCGAAGGTCTGGATGCCAGAGGAAGAGCGCCCCCAAATGGCCGCTGATCCGTCGCCAACGTTCAGCGCTATCACGAATGCGTCGATATCGCCGCTAGTCCCGATTACGGACCCAGTTGCGCCGATCTGCGCGTTGCTGCTGTCGAATCTCCCGGTGGCGTAGACGCGCGTCGCATCCACAGCTACGCTGTAGCCTCGGTCATCGTTCGTACCGCCGAAGGTTTGGATACCGGAGGAGACTAGGCCCCAACTGGCCGCCGAGCCGTCGCCGACGTTCAGCGCGATTAGGAACGCGTCGTTGTTTGTAACGCTACTGATCCCGACGATTGGCCCGGCCGCTCCGATTTGCACATCAAGGCTAGAGAATATTCCCGTGGCGTAGACGCGCGTCGCGTCCACTGCCACACCGTAACCGATGTCGCTGTTCCAACCGCCGAAGGTCTGGATGCCGGAGGATGAGCGCCCCCAGCTGGCCGCTGATCCGTCGCTGATGTTCAGTGCAATTACAAATGCATCGGCATTTCCGCTGGTCCCAATGGTTGTCCCGGCGGCCCCAATCTGCGCGTTACTGCTGGTAAGCTGCCCCGTGGCGTAGACGCGTGTCGCATCCACCGCCACGCCGTAGCCGTAGTCAAAGCTGCTGCCGCCAAAGGTCTGGATACCGGAGAAAGAGTGCCCCCAACTGGCCGCCGAGCCATCGATAATGTTGAGCGCAATCACGAATGCGTCGATTGATCCGCTGTTGCTATCGATAATCGTCCCGGTCGCCCCGATTCGTGCGTTCCCGCTTTGGAAATAGCCTGTGACGTAGACGCGCGTCGCGTCCACCGCCACGCCGAAGCCTCGATCGTCGTTCGTACCGCCGAAGGTCTGGGTCCAGGCGTAGGATCCGTCCGTGCTGAAACGCGTCACGTACGCATCGGCGCCCCCCTTACTTGCGCGGATGTCCGCACCCGGCCCCGGATCGAAGTCCCGTGTACCGCTAAAAAAGCCCACCACGTAGCGGTTCCCTGCAGCGTCCACCGCCACCGACGGCCCGCCTTCGCCCCCCGCCTGACCTTGGATCACCGGCGGGTACGGTGCAGCGGCGTTGGCGATCACTTGCAGTTGCAGCGTCGCGTAGGTCGTGCCCGCCGCATTGCTGGCCCCGATCACGATGGCATAGGTTCCGGGTACTTGTGGTGTTCCGCTGATCACGCCGTTCACGTGCGTAAACCCAGCCGGCAGGTTGTAGGTTACGAATCCGGTTGGCGCGTTGGTTGCGGTGATGGTGTAACTGAAGGCCCCACCCACCGCCACCCCATCATTTAATACACTGGTGATTAGCGGGCGTTGATCGGCGAACTCGCCTGTGGCAGCGTCTAAAGGGAGAAGAAAACCATAAAGTCTAGACGCGTCAAAGAGAGGTCCATCTCCTCCAACCTGTGCGTTGGTGCTAAAAAAGCTTCCGCGTGCCAGAAGCGTCCCGCCGACTACTGCCAAGCCGTTGCCAAGGTCGGGATTGCTCCCACTAAACGTTTGGATACCGGAGGAGGAGCGCCCCCAACTGGACGCCGAGCCGTCGCCGATGTTCAGCGCGACCACGAACGCATCGTTGAAGCCGCTGGACCCGATGACGGTTCCGGTCGCACCGAGTCGTGCGTTATTGCTTTCGAAATAGCCTGTGGCGTAAACCTTCGTCGCGTCTAACGCTACTCCGTAGCCTCGGTCATGGTACGTGCCGCCGAAGGTCTGGATGCCGGAGGAAGAACGACCCCAACTGGCCGCAGCCCCCGTGTTCACATCCAGCGCGATCACAAATGCATCGGCAATCCCGGCGGTCCCGATGGTGGTCCCGGTCGCCGCAATCTGTGCGTTGCTACTTTGGAAATACCCGGTGGAGTAGACGCACGTCGCGTCCACCGCTACGCCGTGGCCTTGGTCATCGCTCGTGCCGCCGAAGGTCTGGATGCCGGAGGATGCACGTCCCCAACTGGCCGCCGAACCCGTGCTTGCGTTCAGCGCTATCACGAACGCGTCACCGGAGCCGCTGGTGCCGATGGCGGTCCCCGTAGCGCCGATCTGCGCATTACTGCTGTCAAATCTCCCCGTGGCGTAGACGCGCATCGCGTCCACTACTACCCCACAGCCGTACTCGTTGCCCGAACTCCCGCCAAAGGTTTGGATGCCGGAAGAAGACCGTCCCCAACTGGCTGCCGAGCCATCGCCGATGTTCAGCGCAATTACGAACGCTTCGCTGACTAAAAAGCCGCTGGCTCCGATGGTCGTGCTGGTTGCTCCGATCTGCGCGTTGGTACTGAAGAACCCCCCCGTGGCGTAGACGTGCGTCGCGTCCACAGCCACGCCACGGCCGAAATCCTCGTCCGAGCCGCCAAAGGTCTGGATACCGGAGGATGAGCGCCCCCAATTAGCCGCCGAACCGTCACTGACACTAAGCGCGATCACGAACGCGTCGCTATCTCCTCTGGCTCCGATAGCGGTCCCCGTCGCCCCTATACGTGCGTTCCCGCTTGCGAAATATCCTGTGGCGTAAACGCGCGTCGCGTCCACAGCCACGCCGTACCCTCGATCGTCATCCGTACCGCCGAAGGTCTGGGTCCATGCGTAGGTACCGTCCGCCCTGAAACGCGTCACATACGCATCATAGGATCCATCCACACTGACCTTGATGTCCGCCCCTGGCCCCGGATCGAAGTCCCGCGTACCGCCAAAATACCCCACTACGTAGCGGTTCCCGGCAGCGTCCACTGCCACCGACGGCCCCCCCTCGCCCCCCGGCTCACCCTGGATCATCGGTGGGAACGACGCCGTAACGTTGGCGATCACTTCCAGTTGCAACCTCGCGTAGGTCGTGCCCGCCGCATTGCTGGCGCCAATCACGATGGCATAGGCTCCGGGCACCTGTGGTGTTCCTCCGATCACGCCGTTCACTTGCGTGAACCCGGCCGGGAGATTGTAGGTTACGAAACCGGTTGGCGTGTTGGTCGCGGTGATGGAGTAACTGAAGGCCTCTCCCACCACTACACCTACATGTAATACACTGGTGATAAGTGGTCGCGGGTCGGAGAACGTACCCGTGGCGGAATCCAGCGGGAGCAGGAAGCCGTTGAAGTCGGAGGCGCTAAAGAAACCCGTGCCTCCGACGCCCGAATCGGTGCTGCTGAAGTTCCCGCACACCAGGAGCGTGCTGCCGTCCACCGTCACGCCGTAGCCTTGATCGTCATCCGTACCGCCAAAGGTCTGGATACCGGAGGAGTCGCGCCCCCAACTGGCCGCCGAGCCGTCGCTGCTATTAAGAGCGATCACGAAAGCATCCTTATCCCCGCTGGTTCCGATGGTGGTCCCGGACGCACCGATCTGCGCGTTGCTGCTGCCAAGCGATCCTGTGGCGTAGACGTGTGTCGCGTCCACCGCCACGCCGTTGCCTTGATCGTCATCCGTACCGCCAACGGTTTGGATGCCGGAAGAAGATCGACCCCAACTGGCCGCCAAGCCATCGCCGACGTTCAGTGCGATCACGAATGCGTCTTGGTTGCCGCTGGTCCCTATGGCGGTCCCGGTCGCCGCAATTTGTGCGTTGCTGCTTTGAAAATTGCCTGTGGCGTAGACGCGCGTCGCGTCCACCGCCACGCCGTAGCCGTAGTCGAAGATGCTGCCGCCAAAGGTCTGGATTCCCGAGGAGGCACGACCCCAACTGGCCGCAGAGCCATCCCCGACGTTCAGCGCGATCACAAATGCGTCGCTTGAACCGCTGGTCCCGATGGTCGTGCCGGCCGCCCCGATCTGCGCGTTGCTGCTCTCGAAATACCCCGTGGCGTAGACGTGCGTCGCATCCACCGCCACGCCGCGGCCTGCGTCGCTTTTGGTACTCCCGCCGAAGGTCTGGATACCGGAAGAAGACCGTCCCCAACTGGCCGCCGTACCGTCGCCGATATTCAGCGCGATCACGAACGCGTCACCGAAGCCGCTGGTCCCGATGGCGGTTCCGGTCGCCCCTATTCGTGCGTTCCCGCTTTCGAAATAGCCTGTGGCGTAGACGCGCGTCGCGTCCACCGCCACGCTGTAGCCGTAATCGTTGTTCGAACTCCCACCGAAGGTCTGGATGCCAGAAGAAGATCGTCCCCAACTGGCCGCCGAACCGTCACTGACATTAAGTGCAACCACGAACGCGTCACCGAAGCCGCTGGTCCCGATGGCAGTTCCGGTCGCTCCGATCTGCGCGTTGCTGCTCTGGAAATACCCCGTGGCGTAGACGTGCGTCGCGTCCACCGCCACGCCATAGCCTTGATCATTGCTCGTGCCGCCAAAGGTCTGGGTCCAGGCGTAAGTACCATCCGCGTTGAAACGCGTCACGTACGCATCATAGGAGCCATTTACACTGACCTTGATGTCCGCCCCCGGACCCGGATCGAAGTCCTTCGTGCCATTAAAAGTCCCCACCACGTAGCGATTTCCGGCAGCGTCTACCGCTACCGATGGCCCCCCTTCGGCCCCCGTATAACCTTGGATCACCGGCGGGTTAAGTTTGGCGATTGTCCCCTCAAGCCCATGAGTCAGAGAGGATCCAGCCAACACCATTACAAAAAAGAGAACCTGCCCAATCAATTTCATTCGAGGCTCACCGTGTTAGCCGCTCGGTCGCAAATGAATGGGGCGTTGCCGTTATTTCTATCCGGTACAAAAAAACTATCGCGAGCCTGACTGACGAAGGCCGAACCGGCAAATGCCGCTTTTAAGGCTGGATCGACTGTCATGGATTGCGCTTGAATCAATCCACTGCACAGCGCACCAATCCGCCACCCCATGACGGCTTTCGGGTTCCGTATCATGCCATTAGCCTTTGTTATACGTATTCGTTAATAAGTTCATGAACGAACACCCAGCTTACTGCTGCTTCCTTAGAGTGCAATAGGTGCATTTCTGGCAATCTAGCTGGCCATGAGGTCCCTTTGCGCTTTCATATGAGTACATGTCCTACCGAAGACAATATCGCCCCGCGACATCTTTACAGGAAAAAGAGGGACGATGCTATCTGCTGTTCGACGAGCAAGGCCGATGCCTTGGGCTGGACGTGTAGCATATGCTCGAGGACGGCAAAACGCATCTGATTCAAAGCCTGGACGCGGTAGAGCTGCCCGGGCCAGAGGGGGCGCGTAAGATCCGGGTGCGCCTGGAGGACCGGCAGGCCGCGGCGGACCGGATTGCGCGGCTGATGGGGTATAATGCACCCGAGAAGCACGAGCACGAGGCAAAGGGTCGGCCGATAGAAAGTATGAGCGACGAAGAGTTGGAGGCCGCGGCGCGAGAATCGTGCTTAGCACATTTTCGGAAAGATCCGAAATTGCGGAAAGCGGTTTTGAAGATGCTGCGCGAGGAAGGATAACCCATGCCCCGCAAGAAAATCTATCCCGGCCCGTGGGTCAACGTCCCGCGCTGCGGCTCGTACCGCGAATTCACGGCCAGAACCTTCCAGCTTTCGTACCGCCCGCACCGCGGCGCCAGCAAGTGCACGCGCAACGTCAATTGGACGCGCCACGAAGTCGTAAGTTTCCTTAACAACCTTGGCGCCAGCCGCCAGCGCACGCTGCACGGTCTGCCCGTCAGTTTCACTTGGCAGGAAGGGAAAGCCGTCTACCGCCGCCGACTGATCCAAAAAGGCTGCTCCGACCAATACGTGAAGCAGGTCCTAGCACTTCTCGAAGCATTCCAGCTACACAGTTCCGTCGAAATCACCGCCGTCCAGTCGCACCACTTTCAGGCTTGGCTGGACACCTTGGATGGTTCCGACCGCACCGTTAAGAAAATGGCTGCCATGATCAGCGCGTGCTTTCGGAAACTCCGCCGCCTGAACTTCCTTGCCCACAACCCAGCCGAAGCAATCATCTGAGCAGGCGGATTGAGCCGGCAGGCAAGGCGCAAGCGCGCAAACCCAAACCAGAATAGAGTATCCTTGCGAAAACCAAGCAGGCCCGGAACTTGATTAGCTGCACACCCCCAGCGTCAGCAGAGCAATGAAACAACAAGACGGTACACCGTGCGCCTTGCGGACGGCTCAAAAGAAACTCGCGGCTCTGGCGTGTGGTGGATTCGGGTTCGATTCAAAGACCGCGCCGGAAATGCTCGCACGCACAAAGAAAGCACGCACACGACGAACGAGCAGGAAGCCGCCAACAAGCTGCGCAAGGTGCTGGTGGAATTGCAGACCGACCATGACGACTTGCCGCGCATCCGCGCAGCCAACTTGAAGCTGGCGGACCTGATCGAAAAGTACCTCAAGGCCAAGGCGGCGAACTGGACGCAAGACCACCTGTACAACCGCAAAGCGCAGCTTGAAGCAGTGCAAGCCGGGACTCGGGCGCTCTTGGTGCGCGACCTGACCCCGGACGCCTTGACCGAGTACCTGGAGCGGCTGGCCGAGGAATCGAGCCCGCCGCTGGCGCCTTCCACCCTGAACAAGTATCGCCCTGCCGCGGTCGAAATGCTGAATTGGGCGACGGTGCGCCGGATGCTGCCCTATAACCCGCTGGAGTGCGTGGAACGCCGGCACGTGGAAGCCGACGAGAACCGCCACCCGTTCACGGTAGCGGAATCCCAGCACCTTCTGGCCGCCGCCGAATCCGGACCCTTGCGCCGCGCCATGCGGAACACGGGACGCGCGCGCCGCGACGGCACGACCACGCCGCCGCGCCTCACGCTTGAAGCGCAAGCGCGTTGCGTTCGCGAAGGACAGCGCAACGCGCTCGCCTATCGCCTGATGCTGACGGCTGGGCTGCGCGTGAACGAGGTACGGACCTTGCAGTGGTCCGACGTGAACCAAGCCGCAGGAATTCTCACGATCCGAGCGGCGAACGCCAAGAACCGAGAGGCCGCGCAGTTGCCCTTGCCGCCTGCCACCCTGCAGGCACTGGACGCATGGCGGAAAGCGACCAAAGCCGAGGACAAAGGACCGGTGCTGGAACCGCCTCAGACCCTTGGGACCACGTTTAACGATGATCTTGTGGCGGCCGGCTTGGCGCGGCAGGTGCCGGTAGACGCGAAGGGTGCGGAGATCCCGTTGGACGCGGAAGGCAAGCCGATCCATGCGCCGGCACGCTGGAAGGTCCAGAACTTGGACGCGCTGGGCCGGAAGATGTGCCCCCATGCGTTGCGGCACACCTACGGGACGTGGCTGGGCAACCAACGGGGCATTGACCCCAAGACCGTACAGACCTTGATGCGCCACAAGACGGCGGCGTTGACGTTCGGCGTGTATGTCCACGCGGACCGCAGCCGCAAGCAGCAAGCCGCCGCGGGGCTGCCTACGCTGGAGCCGCAAAGCGGGGAGCCGCAGACCAAGGAAGCGCGGCGCACCGGCACGGACGATGCGCCGGTGGATACCGAACGGAACCCCGATAGTGCAAGAGTGGTGCAAGTGTCGGCGCAACGGTTCAAGCAGGGCAAGGACTTAGGAAAAAATGCGCCAGCCTTCCAAGCTGGACACGCGGGTTCGATCCCCGCTACCCGCTCCACCTTTTCAGCGCCTTCCGTTCTTCATTTCGACGCTTGGCCGAATACAGCGTCCGGCCGATCCGGTATTACGCGTCCGGCCAGACCGCTTTGGGCGCTCGGCCCGCGCAGGGCACCAGCGGTGCGGCGCCGTCGCAATCTTTGGTCACCACCCGGTCGCGGTGGCCGTCGACGAGCTTGCGGAATTCCGAGAGATCCGTTTCGCCCGAGAGATCGCGGCATTCGTGCGGATCGCGGGCCAGATCGAAGCACTGTTCTTCGCCGGTACCGGTCCAACGGATGTACTTCTGGCGTCCGCGAATCAGGTAGCGGTGGTGCTGGCCTTGCCACAGGCATTCGCCGTGCAGATGCGCGCGCCCGGATCCGCCGCCGGTCAGGAGCGGCATCAGCGAACGGCCGTCCTCCGCGCCCAGATGCTTGGGGATCTCCACTCCGGCCAGATCGCAGCAAGTCGGGAGCACGTCTTCCAGACAAGCCAGTTCCTCGCGCGTGCCCGGCCGTTCCATGCGCGCGCCGTGCAGCGGAGCCACGAAGAACGGCACGCGCGCCGAGCCTTCGTACGGGGTGGTCTTGCGGAAGAGGTGGTGCTCGCCCAGTTGTTCGCCGTGATCGGAGGTGAAGATCACCCAGGTGGGCCGAGAGTCGGGCTTGAGGCGCGAGCTGGACCAGCGGTCGAAGAGGTAATTGAGCTGATCGTCGACGTGGTTGATCAGGCCGAAGTATCCGCAGGCGTGTTCGCGCATCTCGCGCAGCGTGAACGGCCCGCGCTGCGCCGGAAGCGGCAGGCCGGGTTTCCATTCGCGCTTGGGCACCCACGCACCGATTTCAGGCGTCCATTGCGTATCCTTGTAACGATCCCAATACGGCTGCGGCGGAAGCGCGGGCTGGTGCGGCGCCCAGTAGCTGATGTGGAGGAAGAACGGACCGGACGGATCGCGCGTTGTGCCCAGGAAGCGCGCCGCTTCGTGGGTCACCCAACTGGTGTGGTGAAGATGTTCGGGCAATGTCCACGGCCGCGCGTTGCGGTCGTTGGACATAACGCCGAAGGGCAGCGTGTGCGGCGCGTCCGATCGTTCTTCGAACCAGTCCGCGTAATCGTTGCGCCGCTGATGCTCCGAGTGGCGCCGGTCGTTGGGCGTCTCGGACTGAAACATGTGATCGAAGCCGTAGCGCACGCCGGGAATGGCGACATGCAGCTTGCCCACGAGTTGCGTCTGATAACCGGCGTTGCGCAGCAGCAGCGGCAGCGTCGTCGGCGGGTCGAATGCAATGCCTTCGCGATTGCGATTCAGCCCGTGCGTGGACGGGTGCAAGCCGCTGAGCAGGGAGCGCCGCGCGGGAATGCAGACGGGGCAGGTCGTATACGCATTTCGAAAATTCGCGCCGCGTGCTGCGAGGCTATCCAGAAACGGCGTACGCACTTCGGTGTTGCCGTTGATGCCCAGCGTGTCGCCGCGCTGCTGGTCGGTGGTGATCAAGATAAGGTTAGGCTGCAAGGCCACGTCCTTTCTGTACCCGAATGCCCGCGGGATGGGAGAGTTCGGGAAACAGATTATCTGAAAGCCCCGAGCACGACCAACGAACGATTCCGCGCCGCGGCCGGTACGATTACCTGGGCGCCGCGCCGAGCGCCGCGAGTTCGCCGTTTTCCAGCACTACGAAGATGCGCCCGCCGGCCAGCGCGAGGCCGTCGTAGATCGGCGCCGCCGGAAGCGCAAGGTCGCTCAGCACCATGCCGTCCTTCAGCGCGATCACCCAAGCGTGCCCGCCCGCTTCGCCGGGCACGATGCCGGCGACGACGGCGCGATCCGCGCCGGCCGCGACCGCGTTCAACTTGGTCCCGGCGGGGAGCGCGGCTGTCCAGAGCGGCGGAGGCGGCGGCGCGGGCTTGCCGTCGGGGCCGGGCGGCGCGGGTTCCACGCCCACCGGCTGCGCCGCGCATTGCGCGCCTGCGTGCAGGTCCAGATCGCCGCGCCACGCACGCAGCACCTTTCGCTCAAGCCTGAATTTGTACGCCGTCAGGTGGCCGTCCAGGATCGGATCTTTGTAGCCGGCCTTCGCCTTGGGATCGCGCGCGGCGAGCTCGCCCGTCTTAGGGTCGATCTTGAATTCGTTCCACAGGATCGCGCCGTCTTCGACGCGCAGCAGATCGTTGCGGCGCAGCGGGCCGGCGGCCAGATGCCGCACCCATACGATCTTCCCGGTGGCCGGTTCCAGCGCCAGGACGGCCACACCGCCGTCGATCTCCGAGCCGCGGCCGGCGTTGGCGTAGAGCAGCCCGCCGTGAACTAGGACCGAGCCGACGGCCGGCCAGTTCGATTCGACCTGCCCATGCGCGACGACGCGGCGTTCGACGGGCGCGACGCGCGTGCGCCAGGCGAGCGCTCCGTCCTGCGCGCGCAGCGCGTAGAGCCAGCCGTCGTGTCCGCCCACGAAGGCATATCCGGCGTGCAGCGTCGGCGGCGAATCGATGCGCCCGCCCAGCAAAGTGCGCCAAACCACCTTGCCCGTCGCTGCGTCGCAACCGATCGCTTCGCCGCAATCGCCGTTCGCCAGCACCACGCGTTCGCCATCCGCCACCGGCGCCGTCAGCAGCGGAGCGAGGCGCGCGTTCCAGGCCGGGGCCAGCGCGCCGGAAGCCTCCTGCGCCAGGGAAACACTCCAGAGCAAGCCCGGCTTTTCGGGCACTTCGGCCTGGCTCGAGCCGTTGCGTTCGGGGCCGCCGCGGTAATGCGGCCATTCGGCCGCTGCCGCGGGTGCGGCGACTTGGCCAAAGGCCGGACCGGTCTGAATGGGGCGCGGCTGTTCGAATGCCTGCGTGTCCGGATCGCCGCCGTTGGGTCCAAAGGCCAGGAAGCCGAGGATCTGGCCGGGGGCGCACATGCAGTTGTTCTGCGCCGTGTAGAACATCCCGTTGGCGGGGACCATTCCTTCCATGCACGCGCCGCGCGCCGCGCGGAACACGACACTCTGTGCCTTGCTTTTATCCGCCTCGGATTCGGGGAAGACCTGGTACGTGCAACCACGGCTCTGCGAAATGATGTTCCCCACCAGCACCGAAGGCGTGCAGCCTTGCGAGGGAATCCAGGTGGGCGTGCGGCCTTTTACTTCGCCCGTCAGCGGATCGCGTTTCTGATTGCGGCTCCACAGCAGCCCGTCCACGACCGGCGTCCAGAGCCAAGCCGTCTCCTGGGTCTTCTCGTTGGGCTTGGGCTCCTGCTTGTCTTCCCAAAGCCGTTTGCCGTCCGCTTCGGCAAAGACCGCGAGCGAACCCGATTTGCGCCGGGTCACCGCGATCCAGCCGGCTCCGGCGACGCTGAGCTGCAAATCGGCTTCGGAACCCCACTGCGTGTGCGGCAGCCGCCAGCGCTCCTTGCCGGAATCCAGATCGAGAGCGATGACTTCGCAGGCAGTCGGCGGGTTCCCGGTCTGCGCGAGTGCGTAGACGGTCGAGCCCGCGGCGAGTACGGTCTGCGCGGCGACCGGCACCGACCACTTCGGTGCGCCGCTCTTGGAATCGAATGCGTCGACGGAACCCGTATTGGTCTTGTTGACCCACGTGGCCCAGAGGCTTCCCTTCACCAGCGGCGATTTGGAGACATCCCGGCCTTCCCAGCACGCGGCGACCAGCACGTCCTTAAGCAGGCAAAGCCGCATGGGCGCGTACTTGGTGGCGAAGGTCGTGACGATCCGGCCGCTTTCCGCGTCGACGGCAATGGCCTTGTCCTTTTGCACGGCGTAGACGCGCGCCGGTTCGGAAGCCAACGGCCCCGCATTGAGCCAGTAGAGCGCCGCACCGTCGTCGGTCGTCTCGCAGTTGATCTTCCACAGAGGCAGTCCGTTGAACGCATTGCGCGCGACCAGGTAATGATCCTTCTTATTCGGCGCCTCCAGGTTCTCGAGTTCCGTGGCGCTCAGCGCAAAACAGTGCCCGCGCGAGATCACCCAACCGCGCACGGAAGCCCAGCGATTGAGGTTCTTGGGCAGCCCGTCGACCCAGCGCAAGCCGATGGGAAATCGAATCAGCTTATCGCTCGAGACCATGTTGCCGTCCGGACCGTGCTGAACGTGGGTCCAGTCGTCCATCTCCGCGGGCCGCGGCTTGCGGCTGAGCGTCCAGCCTCCGCCGTGCTTTTCGCACAGCGCGCCTTCGGGCGCGATCACGCGGAAGCATTCTTCTTTCGTGAGTCCGCTCGCGGCCAGTGCGGCAGGATCTTCCACAACCAGCAAGTCCACCAAATCGTTCACGTACGGAAGCGCCTTGGGTTCGACGCGTTCGGCCGTAGCTCGGCCCGACACGCCCTGCGCTCGAATGGCCGCCCGCGCGCGTTCCAGCGCCGCCTCGTCCAGCGCCAAGCCGTGGACGAGCATCTCGCTCTGCGCGGCCAGTTGGGCGAGCAGTTCGGCGGAGCCTTCACGGCCGCAGCCCCAGACCGCGCAGAGCCCGGTCTTGCGCTCGAACTGCTTGAGCACCGCTTGCGCCGCGGCCGCCGCTTCGCCGGCTTGAAGCGTCGGGATGCCCGCCGCGATAACGCTCAGCAGCAGCGCCGCAACCCACGGCTTCCCGGGCATGGCGAGACTCCCGATTTTCTTCAGCATCCGGCGTGGCGCAGCGAGGTAGAACGGCTCGAATCGAGGCATGCGGAGCTACTCCGTTTTCGGCCAACGCCGCCATCGAATCGCGACGCGATTCGACCGGCCGCCAAAAGGCGGCCCCGGTTACATACACCTCGGCTTGGGCGAAAGAGTCCAGGAACAACGGTAGAAGCAGAAGCTAACGAGGCATGCGGGAGAACGCAGCCTGCATCGGGAATCGTGGAACCCGGCGCTACCAGGAAAGCTGGAAATTGAAGACGAGGTTGTTGTTCCGGACTTCGCGGACCTGACGCAGGCCGATCTCGTTTTCTTCTTCATCGTCTTCGTTGACGATGTTGTAATTGACCTGCAGCTTCGCGTTATGCCCTTGCAGGCGATAGTTGATGCCAAAGGTGATGACGTCGGTCGCGAAGTCGTCGATGCGCCGAATTTCGTACACCTGCCCTTGGTACAGCAAGTTCTGCATGCGTTCGTAGCGGAACGCGAACTCCATCGGCTTGAGCAGGTTGCGGCTCCAGAAGCCGCCGTTTTTCAGGCTCTCGCCCCAGATGCTCTCGTCGAGCCGGTAGCCGAACGCGCCGTAGTATCCTTCGAGCATGAAATTACCGGGCAGGAAGGACGTCTCGCCTTCGTAGGTGAGCACCTGATTGGGCGCAAACCGGTCGCGAATGCGGCCCCATTCGCCTCTCAGCCAGAAGCCTTTCATCTTACCCGCGGGACGGTACATCAACCAACCCAACTGCATCGCGTGTATGAAATCGTCCCTGTTCAGGCCGTCCAGCCCCGTGGGAGTGTTCAGATTGCGGCTCCCGGCCTCCCCGCCCGTTCCGTAAACCATGCTGTAGCCGAGTTCCAGGTCGCCCCAAGTCTCGTGGCCCCAGAGCGGACGCACCTGCAACGCGCCCAGCACATCTTTCTCGTCGTTGTCGTCCGAGCGGTTCGAGCGCCGTTCGAACGCCGAGCCGGCCCCGTTGAACGCGCCGACCCAGTATTGAATCCGGTCGTCCCACCACGAGCCGTGCATCATCACGCCTTGGTCGCGTACGCTGGCCGGCTGCGTGATCATCGCGCGCTCGACAAAGTCCAGTTCCCCCGAGTCGCGCCAGCCTTCTTCGCCCAAGCGGCGCTTCATCTGGCCCACGCGCAGCGAATGGTGCGGAATGACGCCATGCAGATCGACCCACGCATCTTCCAGCAGGCGGCCGGCCTCCGCCGATCCGTTGCGCACCGCTTCGTTGCGCACGCTGCCGATGGCTTCCGAAACAAAGCCGCCTGCTCCGTCGTCGACCGCTCGCAGACCCGAGTTCCAATGCACCGCGTTCTCACCCGAATACCCGCTGCCCAGATTGGTCGGGAACGTGGGGTAGGAAGTCGCTTCGCGCGCCGGATCGAGCATCACGAAGGCCGTCAGGTTGTCGCTGATTTCCGCCGTGAACCGGAGCTGCGTGCGGCGCATCCGGAACGAATCGTTATCGTGCGTCTCGTTCGATCCGTACTGCGTGCCCCCGATCGGAATTTCGTTGGGGTTCACCCAGCCCAGCGTGTCGTTCTGAATGCTGTAGTACCAGACCTGCACCAAGCCGCCGATGGTGAGTTTACCCTTGCGCGTCGTCACCGCCTGCTCAGCCGCTCCGTACTTGCGGTCCACCGCGTCGTCCACGGTGATGTACGAGGAGCCTTTGATCGGCGTGAACTCGTCGAGCTTCTTCTTGAGCGTCTCGTTCTCGGACTTGTAGAACAGCGCCTCCGCCGACGACGGCTGGCCTCCGGAACCCTTATTCTGATCGAGGAGCTGCTTGACCACTTCGCGTAACTGATCGTTGTCGCGCTTCAGGTTTTCGAATTCGGACCGCGAAACGCTTTCGGCGGAAGCGGCCGGAGCGCCTTCCACGGGCGGCGGTGGCGCGCCTTCCTCGGCCGCAAATACGGCAGCGCTTGCGCACAGCAGCGCGCAAGACCAAAGCCACCGCGAAATCAACGACTTGGACCGCACCATGGAATCAACATTCCGAGCCGAGAACTCGGAGCCACCGAACCCACCTAAAGGTGCGGCCGCTCGTAAGTCCTGATACCGTAAAGAGCGAAGCAACACTTATAGTCCGTTTTCCCTAGCCGGTCAACCTTCTAACACAAGCGCCCCGCACATGGTAAATCCACCCTAAAACCCGCTCTAAACAATCTGTAAGAAGAGTATCGACCAACTTCGGATTCCTTTTCATTCCGTTGTTGCAACGCGTGCTACCTGATGAGTCACTTACCGCAAGATCAAGGGCATGGACAGAAAACTCGATTGGGCCCACACGCGGTGCATAACTCTTTAGCAAATTCGAAGGTGCATGCAATCGCCGGGCTTCACGTGGCAAATGTGTTTTGCGCAAGAGCGCGCTCTGCAAGCTTTACATGAACGATAATTAAATAGAACGCGAAATCGATCGGAAATAAGCCGTCCGTATATCGATTCAGATCCCTATAACCATCCAGCTTTAGTGGATAATTCCCTTGCCCTAAGCAAACAAAAGCATAAGGTATTCGTTCCTTACGCATACCGATTGGGGTATGGAGCACCTTTCGATTGTCTTCAGGCATCCAGCTCTGTCAATGGATGCAAGGGTGCCGATTCAAGGTCGCCTGAGCGCGCGAATTCCAATACTTCGAAAGAGATTTCAGTTGAGCTGTTGGGTGCACTAAAAGGAGATTTAGCATGCAGTCGACGAGTACTCGGATTCTTGTGGCCGTGCTGCTTGGCCTTGCGGCTTGGGCTTGGACCGCGCCTCGCGCGGAAGCGGCGGCTCCCGTCACGTACGTGGACATCCTGCGGCCGACGGGCGGCGAAGTCTTCGTCAACGGCCAGCAGCAGCTCATCGCGGTGCAATTGCACTCCAAGGTTTCAACCTGCACGATCGAATTAAGCCGCGACGGCGGGCTAACCTTCACCGAAATCGTCGGCACGATCAACAACCTAAAGATCAATCGCCGGCCTGTACACGAGGTGGTCTTTCCCATCGTCGGGCCGGATTCGCCCGAGTGCGTCCTGCGAGCGACGGCCTTGGTGTCACCGAAGAACTTGCCCTTCACCGACACGACAGCCGTCTTCACCATCGGCTCCCCGAACCTGATCCCCGGCTCGGTAACGGAGTCGATCCTGTCCTCTAATTCGGTAAGCACGATCAAGATTCAGGACGGTGCGGTGACCAGCGCCAAGATCGCGGACGGCACGGTCAGCAGCGCCGATATCGCCGACGGTGCGGTCGGCAGCGCGGATATCGCCGACGGCTCGGTCAGCAGCACGGACATTGCCGACGGCACCATCGCCACCGGCGATCTCGCCGATGGCTCGGTCACCAACCCCAAGATTGCCGACCTCGCGGTCACGACATCCAAGCTGGGCGACGGAGCGGTGACTTCGGCGAAGATCCTCGACGGCACGATTGCCGCGGTGGATATCGCCAACGCGACCATTACTCCGGCCAAGTTGCAGCAGTCCGATCCCGGTCAGATTCTGATCGCCCAAGGCGTCGGGAACGCGGTCGAATACAAAGCTCTGAGCGGCGACGTGCTCCTGGGCGCGACGGGGCTCACCACGATCACGGCCGGCGCGGTCGGCACGTCCGAACTGATCGGCCAGTCGGTCACGCGCGCCAAGCTCGAACGTGCGGGTCTCGGGCAGCTTATCGTCGGGCAAGGCCCCGGCGCGGACATGGACTTCAAGACCCTCAGCGGCGACGCGACCCTCGACCTCAACGGCGCGCTGGTGATCAACAACAGCGCCATCACCACGGGCAAGATCGCCGACAACGCGATCACCACCGGTAAGATTCTCGACGGTCAGGTTCAGACCGCCGACCTCGCCGATGCGTCGGTCACCAACGCCAAGGCGGCCCCTGAAATTCATCGCGACAACGAAACGAAGGACGTGCAGTTCGTCGGTAACGGCGGCGGGACGACCTTTCTGAACGAGCCGGGTTCCAGCAACACCGACTCCGGCGCCTTCCTGGTCGGCGTTTTCAATGACCTCTTCGATACCATCACCCAGAACAACGTCCAGGGCGCGCTTAAGGAACTGGATACGGGTCTGACCGGCGCGAACCGGAAGTTCAGCCCCTTCTCCACGCCGGACAATTCAGGCACAATCACCCTGGACGCCGACGCGGAAACACAGGTCAACATTCTGGGCGGAGGCGGCCTTCGCGTAGACGGCGTCAGCCCGCTGGATGGCGTGAACGGTCTGCGCCAGATTACCGTCACCGTCATCAACGGCGGCCTGACGGCGACGCAGATTCAGGACACCGTGGCCGGTGACGGCCTCTCCGGCGGTACGCCGCTGAACGGCGTCCCCGGCACGGCCCTTGCCGTCAACGTGGCGGCGCCGCTCTCCATCGTGACCGACACCGTCTCCATCTCGGACGACGGCATCAACGGCACCAAGCTGGCCGACGACATCGTGGCCGACAACAGCACTCAGGAAATCTCCTTCCCGCAGGCCAACGGGTTCTTCCAGCTCAACTTCGACGGCTCGTCTTCGGGCAATCAGCAGATCTTCCGCATCAACCGCGGCGGCGGAGCCGGGACCGACCTCCTGTTCCTGGAAGCCGACGGCGACCTGTTCGTGGGCGGCAACCTCGACCTTCGCGGCAACCTCTTCGACGGCACCGACGGGATCGTGAACATCAGCAGCAGCGTAAATTTGGGTGCGAATAATCTCACCACCACCGGAACCATCAACGCCGGCACGATCAACGCCAACAGCTTGGCCGTCAGCGGCATCTCGTCCGCCACCAACGCGATCGTGACCATCGACAACGACGACAACGGGGCCAACACCTTCCAGATCATCGGGAATAGCGGTGGAGCGCTGACCTTGGCTACGCTGGACGAAACGTCCCTCTTCACGCTCGGCCCGACATCGGCGGCCACGCCCAAGCTCACCACCCAGGGCTCCAATAACCTGACCCTGGATGCGGCGAGCAACCTGGTCATCGTGGACGCGGGCCTGCAGGTCAACGGCGTGCTGAACATGAACAGCAACAACATCACCAACGTCAACGGCATCACGGCCACGACCTTTACCGGAAACGGCGCCGCGCTGACCAACGTGGACGCCGCGACGCTGGGCGGAAACAACTCCGCCTTCTACCGCAACGCCACCAACATCAACGCCGGTACGATCGGCTCGGCTTTCCTCCCGGCCAACGTCGCGCTGCTCGATGCGATCCAAACCTTCTCCGTGACGCACACCTTCCAGCCGGCCAGCGACTCGGTTTCGGCCATCGTACGCCAGACCACCTTTGCCGGCCCCAGCGCCGATATCTTCCAGATCACCAACCCGGCGGGCGCCACCAAGTTCTTCTTCCTCGACGCCAACGGCCGAGTGCAGGTCACCAGTTCCCTCCTGCTCGATACCGCCGCGGGATCGAACCTGACGCTGGTAGAAGGCGGCTTCTCCTACAACAGCGCGGCGACCGAAACCCTCGCCATCTCCAATGCCGGCGCGGGGCAGACCGACGTTTCGATCGAAGGCAACCTGACCGGCAACAACACCACGGCCTTCACCGTCACCGGTACCGCCGGCATGAACCTCAGCACCGGCAACAACCTTGACCTGACCGTCACCGCCAACGGAGCGGGTGAGATGGACGTCAACCGCATCCTCAACGCCGCCGCCGGAGTGAATGTCTCCACGGCGCCGCTGACTATGGGCGGGCAGAACATCACGGGCGTCGGCAATACGCTCAGCAGCTCCAACGGTACGTTTACCGTCACGAGCACCGCCGGTTCTGGTACGGTCAACCTGACGGCGACTGGCGCAGGTAACGCTTCGGTGAATGCCACGGGCGGCACGGTGGCCCTGAACGGCACCGCGGCGAGCGGCGGCACCATCACCACCAACACCACCATCGACGGTGCGGCCGGTAATTCGGCGAGCAGCGCGTCGGCCACGCCCAGCGTAATCAACCTCTCGGCCGTCATCATCACTGCCGACACCACCATCACCAACCTGACGGGCGGCATCGCCGGCCA
Source organism: Planctomycetota bacterium (assembly GCA_015075375.1). Lineage (GTDB taxonomy): Bacteria > Planctomycetota > SZUA-567 > H5-PLA8 > H5-PLA8 > H5-PLA8. Next base: position 1,213,217 of record JABTUM010000002.1, read on the forward strand.
AGTGGTGACCATCGTGGCGGGTGCAGGAACCACCTCCGTACAGGTCGCTGACGCCGGAAACTTTGCACTGAGTGCCGCGTTTAACGGCAACGTGGACGATACGCTAACGGTCGTCTTCAACGGCACGCAGTGGATCGAGGTTACCCGCGCTTCCAACTGATCCAGCACTTGTTATTCATCCCAAGCGAGGGAACCCTACGGGTTCCCTCGTTTGTTTTCAGGCTCGCGGAGCATTAAAATCCCGCCATGCGCACCAAACTCCCCCACCCCTGGACCGGTTTCGCGCTGCTGGCATTGGCGTGTTGCTCGGCCGGTTTGAGCGCGGGCGAGTTCCACCCGCCGCCGCCGATCCCCGGACCCATGCCGCAGCCGACGCCATCCGTGCCCATACTTCCGCCCGAAGCGCCGAAGCCGGAGATCGGACCCAAGTCCATCCCCGGCCCGCCGGGCGTGCGCGAACCCCTCGCGCCGGTCGCGCCGCCGGCGCCCCAGCCTTCTCGAGCCCCCGCATCGGCGGCCGCCCCGGACGGCGAAACGGCGCCCAAAGACGAGCCTGAAGAACCCGACGAACCCGCTCCGCCCGCCAGTTTGTACGTCCACCTCAAGGGCGCCGGTGCGGTGGCGGCCTTCGCCGCCGATCTGGCCTTGGCCGCGCGGACGGACGAAGGGCTTCTCGCGCACCCGCCGCTCAAGGACGCGCTGGCCGATGCGTCGCCCACGCATTTATGCTTCCAGCTCACCGCTCTCCTATGCGCTCTGGCCGGCGGACCCGAACGCTACACCGGCGAACCGCTCCCGGCTCTTTACAAGCGCCTCGATCTCGGCACGCCGCAATGGCAGGCGCTCCAGGCGCTCTTCGAGCGCACGCTCGATGCCCGCAAGACCGAACCCGATATCCGCGAAGCGTGGCTGCAACAGTTCGCGCGGCTTCAAAAACTGCTCCAGGCCAGCGACGACCGGCTGGAGCCGTACCGCCTCGACGACAAGCGCTGCGAACTGCTCCTCCCGCGTTCCTGGGAACGCCGGGCGGGCAAGGGCGAGACGCTCTTTACCGTCTACAGCCCGGCGCTGAGCCCCAAAGACACCTTCCGCGAGAACATCTCGCTGGTTGTCCAAGCGCTGCCGCTCGAGATGACGGCCGCGGAAGTCGGCAAATCGTGGCTGATGACGGCCGGGAAGCAGGTCCAGGACTTCAAGCTGCTGGCGCACGGCCCCGCGGGCTGGGAAGGGCGCGAGGTCTACCGCATCGCGTACACCGGGCGCGTCGGCGAGCAGGCGATCGCCGTGACGTGCTGCGTGAGCGTGCGGGGCCTGGAAAGCTTTACGCTCAACGGCATTGCCGCCGCCGATCAGGCGGACGCCTTCAAGCCGGCCTTCGAAGCGATCGCCAAGTCGTTGAAGCTGGAGTGATTCGACCGATGCCGTCCGCCGTGAAATCCCGATCGATCCGGTGGAGCGCCGTGGCGGCGCTGGCGCTGCTGGCCGCGTGCAGCCAGGCGCCGGTTCCCGCGCCCGGGCCTTCGGCGTCGGACGAGAAGGTTCGCGCGCAGCTTGAAGAACTCCAGAAGCGCGTCGCGGCGCTGGAAGCGCGCCCGGCAGGGCCCGTGCCCGCCGAAGCCGCTCCGGCCGCGGCCGTCGACGGGCTGCTCGAGATGCTCCGCTCGACGGACCCTGAAGTCGTCGCGCCGGCCGCGCAACTGGCGCGGCGGCTGCCGACCTCCGAACGGACCGCCGCGCTGATCGAACTGGCGCGCGACACCGCGCGCGACCGCAAGCTGCGCGAACCGGCGCTCGACGCCCTGGGCGGGCTCAAGCAGCCCGCCGCGCTGGACGCCCTCGCCGCGCTGCTCAAAGACCCCGACGAACAGGTCGTCGCGCGCGCCGCACGCGCCCTGGCCGAAGCGCGCCGAGCCTCGGATTTCGCGGCGATTCTGGAAGCGTACGCGGCGCTGAATGCGCCGCCGCCATCGGGGCCGGCCGGCATCGCGCGCGCGGGCTTGCTGGAAGCCTTGCGCAAGCTGGGCGACCGCCGCGCCACGCCGCTGTTGCTCGAAATCCTAAACGCTCCCAATACGGAACTTCAAGCCCACGCAGCTCTTACACTGCGCGAACTGCGCGATCCCGAAGCCGTCCCGGGGATTGCCGAATGGCTGCGCAAGCACGCGCCCGCTCCGGATCGCCCGGCCGATGCCGCGGTGATGGCCGTACAAGCTCTTGCGGCGGCTGAAGATCCACGCGCCGGACCGGTCGTCCTCGAACTGGCTCGCGGCCCGCACGCGCAACTGCGCGCCGCGGCGCTTTCGGCGTTGCCAAGCGTCAGCGGTCCCGATCTGGCCGCGCCGCTGCTGAGTTTCCTGAACGAGGTCGCCGCCAAGGGCGATCCGCGCGATTCGCGCATGGAGCTTCTTTTGCGCGCATTGGCGCGAACGAAGTCCCCCGACACCGTGGCGCTGCTGCTGGCTTGGATGGAACGGCATCTGACCGAGCCGCTGCAGCCGGTGGCGCAACAGACGCTGGAGGCCGTCGCCCTGCCCGCTCATGCGCAAGCGCTGGCCGATACGCACGCCGCATCGAAGAACTCGTTTCTGCGCTCGGCTTTAGAGCAACTACTGCGCAACGGGAACTTCGGCGTCGAGTACGAGGCCGCGAGCCAGCGCTTCAAACTGCGCGGCGGTGCGCCCGCCGTGCCGCCCGCGCCGGCCCCCGAAGGGGGCAAGACCGGCGCACCCGAGAAGCCTCCCGCAGCCCCCAAGCAGGAACCGTTTTAAGAGGAGTGCGCTTCGCGCGGGTTGTTGGGTCACCTCCCCTACCCCTCCTTGGCAAGGAGGGGAAAAGTCCACAACCAAGTCAAGGTCCACGACTTAGCGAAAGAAACTAAGGCGAGACCGCTTAGTCACTCCTGCATGAAGGGTGGAATGTCGATGGAGACGGCCGTCTCCATCCAGCGCGTGGCCGCTTGGCGGCGCGGCGTGAAGCGGCGCCGGATCGAGGGCGGCATCACGAAGTGGTAGTTGTGCTCGGGCGAATAGGTGTGCCCGGCGAAGTCGAGCGTGATGTAGTTGTAGTACAGGTTCGTGCGGATGCCCGGCGTCGATTTTTTAAGTCCCGTATGTAGCAGCGCTTCCGAGAAGACCAGGACGTCGCCGGCGCGGCCGGTGATGCACTGGCTGCCGGGCATCTTCAGGCCGCGGTATTCGGGCGCGCCCCAGTTCAGGTCAATGTGATTCTTATGGCTTCCGGGCACGGCGATTACGCAGCCGTCGTCGGGACCGTTGTCGGTCAGGAACCAGATCGTATTCAGCATGCGGCTGCCGAGTTTCCCCGCGCGGTGCCCGTAGAGGTCCGGGGTGATCCCGCGGTGCCAGCCGTTGTGGTCGTGCCCTTCGGCTTTGGCGATGGACCAGGTGTTCACGAGCTGCGGTTCGGCGGAGTGGCGGCAGAGTTCCATGAACGCGCGGACGCGCGGGAAGACGACGGGGTGATCGATCAGTTCGTCGAAGCACAAGTCCAGCCGCAACAACCCGTTGAGCCGCTTGTGGCCGGGCTTCTCGTCGAGCGTGGGCTGAGCCGTCCTGCCGCCGAGGGTGTGCTTGAGCCGCTCGCGCTCGTCGTAGCGCAGCCCTTCGAGGCGGCGCACCGCGCCGAGGTAGCGCGCGATCTCGTCCGGCGCAAGCACGCCGCGCAGCACGACGTAGCCCTGCAGGTCGAAGAGGAAGCGCTCTTCGTCGCTAACCTTCACGTCCACTTCGGGTTCCAGCACGGCGCTGCTCATGCGTAGGGCTCCTGGGGGTTCCTGGGTCGGCGCGTTCACGGACCTGGATGGAACTCCGGTCCGCCTGGCGCTCCCCTTGCCTATCGATACCGGGAGCATACGCTGTAAAGGCTTGCCGCGGCCATGGATGCCGCTGCGGAAAACATGTCGGATTCTACGCCCCATGCCGATGCTGCGTGCCATCGATCTCGCTTCCGAACCGGCGCTGCCGGTGCGCTTCGAACTGCTGCGCGCCGGGCATTTCAAGGGCCGCACCTCGGAACAATGGATCCGGCATCCGTTTACGCTGATCGGACAGGCCTGCGGGAACGCCATCCGCTTCGAGGTCGAAGGCCAAGGGGTGGTGCGCATTCCGCGCGGCGGCGGCTACGTGCTCTCGGCGGCGGCGCATTACCGCTCGATCCTGCCGCCCGGCGAGCGCTACGCGTTCAAGTGGCTGCATGCGAACGTGCGGCTGCTGCAGGCGTTGGATCTCTTCCGCGCGCAGCCGGTGCCCGTGGCGCAGCCGGTTTCCGTGGGGCGCGCGATCGGCCGGACCGTGGACGCGCTGCTGGACCTGCCCGCGCCCGATCCGCGTAAAGCCGTGGCTCGCGCGGCGCGTATCCAGGCGCTGGGCTTGGAGTTACTCGATGCGATCCTCGCCGCCGCGCCGGCGGCGCGGCCCGCGGATGCGCAGTGGCCGAGTCTGCGGCGCGTCGCTCCGGTGCTGCGCTTCATGGAAGAACGCATGGCCGAACCGTTGAGCAAAGAGGACCTGGCCGCGGCGCTGCATTTATCGGAGAGCCGCTTTCACGAGCTGTTCATGCAGGCGCTGAACCTCCCGCCGATGAAGTACTTGCAGGATCTGCGCCTGAAGCGCGCGCAGCAGTGGTTGTGGACGACGGAGGATCCGGTGGCCGAGATCGGGCGGCGGTGCGGCTTCGCCGACGCGTTCCATTTCAGCCGGATCTTCAAAGCGAACTTCGGGGCGAGCCCGCGGGCTTATCGCCACCAAGCTCGCCGCATGGCGGCGTGGGAGCACTTGGAGCGGTAAGGCCTTCACTTACGTCTTAAAACAACCGCGCCCCGCTCAAGGCGGGGCGCGGCAGGGACTTAAGTAGGACGAATCGCGCCCAAGCGGGCGGCCGCGTTACTTCGCGGCGGCTTGCTGGGGCAGCGACTCGAGCTTCTTCTGCGCATCGTCGGCGAAGGACGTGCCGGGGAACTTCTCGATGATGGCGTTGAGCTTCTCCTTCGCGCGGCTGGCCATGTTGTTCATCAGGTAGTTTTCCGCGGCGGCCATCAACTTCGGAGCTTCTTTCTCCGCCTCGGCTTGCAGGTCCGTCTTCATCTGCTCGCGCGTCGCGGCGTTCTTGGAAAGTTCGGTCATCTTGGCGTGCGCCTTCACCGCGGCGACGGTGTTCTCGTAGCGCGGGTTGTTGCTGATCGCTTCATACATTTTGTACGCCTTGAGCGTATAGCCGGCCGCTTCGGTCGATTCGGCTTCGGTCAGTTCGACCAGACCGGCGACCTTCGGATTCGTCTTGAGGCTGATCATCCGCGTGTTGGCTTCCGGATAGACCTTGCTGAAGGGGAATTCGCGCACAACTACCGCCAGTTCCTCGACTTCGCGCGTATAGTCGCGCTGCAGATCGGCGCTCATCGCGTTGTCGTAGTGCTGCTTGGCGAAGGTTTCCATTTGCGCAAACTTGGCGCGGGCCTGCTGGACCATCTGGTCGCTGTTGGGCACGTCGGCCATCACGACGCCGGCGTAGAAGGCCGCGGCTTCGCGGTACTGTTCTTCCTGGAACTTGAGCTCGCCCTTGGCGAACATCTCTTTGATGTAGCCTAAATTCTGAACCAGCTTTTCTTTGTACTGCGCGGCTTCTTCGGCGGCTTTGGCTTTGTCGGCCGCGTTGTCGCCGCCCTTTTGCTGGTAGTTCGTCCACTGCGCGGCTTTATCGCCCGTGGCGGGCGCGGTGCCGTTCTGCTTGGCCTTGTCGAGGATCTCTTTCACGCCGTCGATCTGCTGCTTCATCTCGTTCTTGCGGATGAACTCGTCGTAGGCCATCTTGAGGCGGTCTTCGAGCGCGTTTTTGGGCGCGTTGTTCTCGAAGAGCTTCGTGCCTTCGGGCGCCATGGCCGGCGTACCGGCTTCCCCCGCTTGGAGCGCCGCGCAGGCCAGCAGCGCCGCAACCGCCGCCCAGGCATAGGCTTGCCGACGAACCGCATGTTCGTCCACGCGCACCACCGCCACCGTCAACCGCCGCCGTGCGAACCGTTCCACAGGCCGCTCCCTCGCTCTGGTTAGGTGAACCCCGCCCGGGGCCGCTGTTCCAAGTCTACGAGCCCTTGCACATTAGACGCGCGCCGGGCTACCTTTAATGCGGCAATTCGACGGCCCCGATTCGATTGCCGAAGCTACCACATAACCCCTTTTAGGCGCTAGGCTTACGGCCTCGCCAAGCGCTCGCCCAGCAGAGGCCCAGCAGAATCCCCAGCAGCGCCGCCACGCCAGTCTCTCCCAGCCGGCACGCCCAGGTGCACTCGGGCGGTTCGAGCAGGGCCTTCAACCGCGTCCGGCCGATGCCCACAACGTCTGGCGGGACCAGGAGTTCCACGCGCCCCAGGGGATCGACCTGAAGCGTATGCCCCGAGTTCGTGATCCGCAGCAGCGGGCGGCGGACTTCGACGGCGCGGAGCACCGCGGCGCGGCGATGCATGACCGCTCCGCTGGAACCGTAAAACCAGCCGTCGTTGGTGACATTGACCAAGACTTCCGCTCCGGCTTCGACGGCTTCGCGCGCCAAGTCGGGATGGACGTCTTCGACGCAGATGTTGAAGGCGCAGCGCTTGCCGGCGACTTCGAAAATGGGACTCGGATCGCTGCCCGGCGTATACGTATCTCGCGTCACGCTGCGGAGTTGCTTTAAGAACGGAAAGGTCTTCGTCCACGGGATGTACTCGCCGAACGGGACGAGCCGGCGCTTGAAGTACTGCGCTTGGATCAAGCCCTGCGCGTCCATGAAGAAGACGCCGTTGTGCCAGCGCTGTTGCCAGACGTCCTCGAGTTCCAGGTCCGCGTCGTTGATCCAGTCGCTTCCGAAGATCGTCGGAACGCCATAGCTGCGCACGACTTCGGCGAAACGCTCGGAATGCTCGTCGCGGTTGTAAACGCCCGGCACCATGGTTTCGGCCCAGCAGACGAGATCGGGGCGCTCGCCGGGCGGCGCTTCGTCGACGGCTTTGCGATGCAGCGCGAGGTGGTTGTCGAGTTGCATGCGCTGCTGCGTGAGCGTGCGTTCGATCTTCTGGTATTCGCAGCCCTGGAGGAGCGCGACGCGCGGGCCGTTAAGGTCGATCTGGGATTCGAGTTGTGCGACACGGACGCGGCCGAAGAGCAGCGCGGCGAAGAGCAGCGCAAACCAGACGGCGGCGCAGACTTGGCGCGCGCGCGGCGATCCCGGCGGCGCTTGGACGCGGGCGCTTACGAAGGCCGGGAGCACGAAGGCGCCGAGCGCGTTGAAGCTGGCGATGAGGAACGTAAGTCCCCAAACGCCCAAGAGTTCGGCAAGCTGGCGGAGGTGCGGATAATCGACGGCGGCGTGGCCGAGGAGCAGCCAGGGCCAGCCGAGGACCGGGACGCGGGCGCGGAGTATCTCGAGGAGCGTCCAGACCGCGGCGCTGCCGAAGACGGCGCACCAGACGTTCAGGCGCGCGAGCGGGCGCACGGCCAGGATGCCGGCGGTGAAATAAAGCGCGGTGTAGACGGCACTTGCGATGGCGCCGCCGACGGCTTGCGTGGCGATGAACCAACAGCCGGCGAAGCTCCAGATTAACGCCGCGAGCGCCGCGCAGGCGAAGGCATGGCGACGTTTTTCGGCGGCGGCGCAGGCGTACCAGACCGGCGCAAGCGCAAGCCAGACCGGGGCTTGCGCGACGTCGGTCGCGGTAAGCGCGAGTAGCGCGCCGGAGAGCGCGGCGAGGAAGAGGCCGACTTTCAAAAGCTAGTTTCCCGTTTCCAATTTCCGGTTTTCAGTGAACGGCCTAGGGCGAAGTTCAAGTTCTCCAAACTCTTACATCTTCGGGCGGCCAAAGAGTTCGCGCGATTGGGGATCCCATTTCCAGGCGATGGCTTGCAACGGATGCGCGCCTTGATCGACGCCGGCGCGCGTGACGCTTTGCGTAACACAGACGGCGCTGAACTTCGGGGCGTCGCCGGCGTAGATGCGGGTCCGTTCCTGGGCCGCGATCAGTTGCGTAAATGCTGCCGGGAGCGGGTTTTCGGGCGGCCAAGTGAGTTCGAGGAGCCAGGCTTCGGCGGCGTTTTCGCGGGGCACGCGGAGGAAAAGACGCGCGAGGCGGCGGCCGTCGTAGCCGGGCGGATAGAGCGCGGCTTCGGCGCGGACGGTTTGGGCGGGTTCGAACGGACCCGGAATGGGCAGCGGCGGGCGGCGCGTGCGCAATCCTAACCAAATGAAGAATCCCAAGTTAACGAGGGTGAACCAGGCCACGCCGCCGCCGGCGGTGACTTCCCAGCGCTGCGTCGCGTAGCCGTAGTAGACGAGATACAGGACGCCGGCGCTGAGGACGCCGAACCAGAGGACGCGGGACCAATCGAAGCCGCGGCCGGCGAGCCACCAGCGGAACCAGTCGTGGTACTCCTGGCTGCGCCAGAGTTTAAGGCGCTGGTGGAAGGCTTCGGGCGGCGTCTCGGGTCCGCGCAGCGCGGGGGCGGCGCGGTCCCAAGCGGCCTGGAAGTCGGGCGATTCGAGCATGATGCAGGAGGTTTTAAGCGCGCGGCGGGCGGAGGGCAACAGGCGCGGCGGGCGGGCTCCGGGGGCGGTATTTATAACGGGATTTGAGGCACAAATGATCCATGTGGAACGCTCACGATGCGAAGCGGGGTGCTCTTGTGCGGCAACTTTTTGAACGAACTTTAAGGACTTATGAGCGCGAAAACGCGGTCTATACCACCTCGCGCACGTCGAGCAAAAATTCGATTCTGCTATAAAACTGCTATAAATAGCTACTGCAAAGCGTATTTTTGCACGCAAGTGCTTAGCGTGCGGGCGGCTATGCGCGAGGGGCTGAACGGGTGCAGGCGGTTCGGAGGACGAAAAAGCGCGGCCTTCCGTGGCCTTCGGCGTTCGGCGTTCGGCGGTGCGCGGCGGTTTCGCGTGGGGGTAGGATGGTATGGTTGTTTTGAGTTTTTAAGTTTTGACGCGCAGGTCAAATGCCTAGCATGCGTGCGATGGGGAGTGGTGGAAGGCGGAGTACGCTAGGAGGCCGTGCGTGCGGTGATAGGTGGGCGCGGAGTTTCGAAGAGGCGAAAGAGCGAGCGCAGGGCGTCGAGCGAGGATGCGGGTGTTGAAGCGCTTCGTGTGACTGGGGCACTCACACGAGCTTTTCGGCTTGTAAAGGCTGCGCGCCATTCCGCCTGAAGGAAATTATGCATCCACACCAAAAAGAAATTATCGAGGTTCTCAACGCCTACGTCCCTGAGATTTTGGGAGGCAGCGTTGAAGTCCGGGAAGTGGCGCAACTACCCTCTGTGGGCTGTATGATTGCCTTGCGATCCAAAAACCGATATGTAGATGAGATCGATGTGATCGTAGGCGCGCGGGCTCGCCGACTTCGCGCCATCCTCGAACGATTGCCCTGGACGAATGTCTACTTTGTTCGGTGGAAGCCGACTTGGGCTGAGTACCTGAAGAGCTGTTTAGAACCGGCTCGTGTCCTGCGTTTGGATGCTCATGAAACCAAATCTAACGTTTCGGTCGTGGTGAGCGCCGACGATTGGGCCAGCTTGTGCGGTCCCCAGTGCGCTCGTGTCAGGCTGGCCGAGATGATTTGCCGATGCTCGATTCGCGTGCTTAAAGCCGGAGCGCGGGATGGAGATGACGAGAGTCCAGCCATTGGGAATTAAGACGTCGTTGGTACTTGGGTTGGAGAGTGGCAGGGAGCGCGGTAGCGGCAGGTTCGATGGAGAACGGGTTTGAGTTTACTTTTTTTTCAATTGGCCTGCGGCAGAATTCACTTCGATTCCGCGATGGCTCGGATTGGGATTTTAATCGGCGTTAAACGGCGCACGGGAATATAACCATGGAATCGGTAACCTGGATCGTAGATCCCGCGATGTTTCCTCCAAGTTACAAGGCATTTTGCGATACTATTTCGCGGCTAGGACATAAATGCCTGACTTGGAATTTAGATTGGTGGCACACAGGAAAGTGGCCCAAACTGGAAAAGCAGGCCGTTGTTTTTCATGGTTCCTTAGGAAATGCCGACCGTGTTCGTCGGGAATTAAGGTGGAAACCAGGGGCCTACTGCGCGAGTGAATCCTTTTTCTGTTCTGTCTGGTACAGTCAAGCCAAACCTTGGCTGGTACATGAGAGGTGGGTTCAAACAACGGTTGAAGCCCTAGTGAATAGAACCAAGGAAGTGCTTGAACCTCTTGGGGTGATGCATGAGGTATTTGTCCGACCCGACAGCCCACTTAAGCCGTTTTCTGGCCGAGTTCTCCCCCTTGATCGCATTTCCCTCAAGGCCCTGGACCACGGTTATTATTATGAGGACACATCTCTGCCCGTGATTGTCGCACCTGTACGCAAGGTGACCCAGGAATGGCGATTCGTTGTAGTAGAATCAAAGATCGTTGCGGGATGTTCCTACGATGCCGCAAGCCGCAAGAGTCGTCTGGGTCCAACTCAATTGCCTACGGATTTCGCATCGGAAGTAGCTCGTAATTTAACCGCACCTGAAGAAGTTTATGTGCTTGATATAGGAGAAGTTGATGAATCGTTCCGTTTAATTGAATTAAACCCATTTAGTGGGGCAGACCTGTATTCCTGCGATCCCGAACCAATAGTGCGAGAGGTGTCCAAGGCTGCACTGAAATCATATGCTCAAATCGGCTAAACATTCGAAATGGTGGTGGAGCGTACGATACTTGCTATTAGTGGACACGGCGTGCGAGCGGCCATAGCGCCGTGGGCGGGTGGTACGAAATCGGAAATGGATACTCGGCCGAACAATGGATACCAAATGGATCCTCGCGCAGAGGGTGCGCGGGGCCCATACAAGCCGCAGGCTTGTGTGGGTGCTTCAGGCACAGGAGGTTGGAGGAGGGCGCTATTCGGGAGCCATCTTTCGTCAAGGTTCGCAGGCGCACGTTGGACGACCTCGGTTGCGCCTCTTGTTCGCAAGCTCACCCACACATATCGGAGATTTGTGTGGGCAACACGGGGTTTTAATTCGCCCTTTCAGGGCTACGGCGCGGGGTGCGCTTCCACCAGGGGCGTTGCCCCTGGCTACATTAAATTCGCCTTTCAGGCGGAATCGGATGCCATGGCATGCGCGGCGGCGCGGCGCGGTGAGGCTGGGATGGTTCGGTCTGGCGATTGCGGTTCGTGCGGCGCAGCGCCGTACGGGGCAATCGAACGGTTCGAGTTCGGAAATGGATACTCGGCCGAACAATGGATACTCGCGCGAGGGGTGCGCCTGTGGCGACTTGCCTTTCACCGGGTCTAGGTCCAACCTTCTCCCTGGCACGTGGCCGGTAGCATTCGTTCCATAAATGGCAGCAGGCAGTGCCGCACCCACGCGCTTGCTATGGGGCGCTCACCAAACCTACTTAGCGGCATTCGGTCAGGCCCAGGTGCCTTCGCACAGCGGCGTGCCGGTTTCGAGCAGGGTTTTGAGGTTCTGCGAAATGAAGGGCCAGGCGTGAACCCAATTCTGGTGCAGTTCCTTGTGCGAACCGAAGCCGGAATGCTTGATGGTCAGGGTCGTGATGCGGCCGGACGGTTCGATCGTGTATTCGAGCTTCATGGCGGGCCAGGCCGGATCGTCCTTCTGAGTGTGGACGAGGCGTTTGTTCCGTTCGAGCGTCACGACGCGGCCGGTGGTCTTGCCTTCCCGGAAATCCCAGGCTCCGCCTTTGCGCAGCGCGTGCTTGTGCGGCGCGGTGTACCAGCGCGCCAGCGTCTTATCATGGGTCAGCGCTTTCCAGACTTGGGCGGGCGTGGCGCGGACCCAAAGCCGAGTGGTAATCACGAGCGGTCGTTTGGCCATGGCGGCTTGGTCTCCGTGAGTTCCGGCATGGTAGGCGGCGGGCTTTCGCATGGCCACCGGTACGGATCATGGGGCGCAATAGGGAAGCCAACAAAAGTTCTTCTGTTTCGTTATAGGCCAAATGGACGCTGTGCAAGTGCGTTGCGCGCCGGCGCCGCCCACGCCGCACCATCTCTTCTTGCTACGGGCACCGGTTCCTGGTTAGAATCCTTATTCGTATTATCTATCGATTTCGCTTCGTATGCACCCATGGCAGACCCGGCATGAACATGAAAGCCGATTTCCCTTTCGAGCGGCGCGACTTTCTGGAGTACCTCGTCGAATCGTGCCAGGACGCGATCGTGGGCAAGGATTTGCATGGGACGATCGTGAGTTGGAACGCGGCGGCGGAGCGCTTGTACGGATACTCGCGGGATGAGGCGCTGGGGCGGCATATTTCGTTCATGGTGCCGGGCGAGTTGAAACACGAGATCGCGGTGAACGTGGAGCGCATTCGCGGGGGCCAGGCGGTGGCGCCGTACGATACGACGCGGATCCGCAAGGACGGCCGTCCGATCGAGGTGCTGCTGGCGCTTTCGCCGGTGCGGGATGCACAGGGCCGGGTGATCGGGGCTTCGACGCTGGCGCGGGACGTGACGTCGGTCCGGGCGAAGTTTCGGGGGCTGCTGGAAGCGGCTCCGGACGCGATGGTGGTGGTGAACCGGACCGGCCAGATCGTGCTGCTGAACGCTCAGGCGGAGCGGCTGTTCGGGTACTCGCGGGAGGAACTGCTGGGCAGCGACGTCGAGATTCTGGTGCCGCAGCGATTTCAGCCGCGGCACGTGGAACACCGCACGCGTTACTTCACCGATCCGCGGGTGCGCGGGATGGGCACGGGGATGGAGTTGTACGGGCGGCGCAAAGACGGTTCGGAGTTTCCGGTGGAGATCAGCTTGAGCCCGCTGGAGACGGAGGAGGGCGTGCTGGTGTCGAGCGCGATCCGGGACATCACGGAGCGCAAGAAGGCGGAGGCGAAGTTCCGCGATCTGCTGGAATCGGCTCCGGACGCGATCGTGATCGTGAATTCGGCGGGCCGGATCGAGCTTTTGAACGCTCAGGCGGAACGGCTTTTCGGCTACGGGCGCGCGGAGTTGCTGGGGCGGATGGTGGAGACGCTGGTGCCGGAGCGCTTCGACCGGCACGTGCAGCACCGCACGGCTTACTTCAAGGATCCGCGCGTGCGCGGGATGGGCACGGGGACGGAGCTTTTCGGCCGGCGCAAGGACGGTTCGGAGTTTCCGGTGGAGATCAGCTTGAGTCCGCTGGAGACGGAGGAGGGCGTGCTGGTATCGAGCGCGATCCGGGACATCACGGAGCGCAAGGCGGCGGAGCAGGCGCTGAAGCGGTCGCTGGACGAGAAGGAAGTGCTGCTGCGCGAGATCCATCACCGGGTGAAGAACAACTTGCAGATCGTTTCGAGCCTGTTGAACTTGCAGGCGGAAACGGCGCCCAGTCCGCAGACGCGTGATTTGCTGCGCGAGACGCACGACCGGATCCGTTCGATGGCGCTGGTGCATGAGATGCTGTTCCGCGGGGCGGATTTGGCGGGGGTGGATCTGGCGGCGTATCTGGACAGTCTGGTGGCGTATCTTTTTCGCGCGTACAAGGCCGATCCCGCGAAGATGCGGGCCGAAGTGCATTCGTCCGCGGCGCACCTGGATCTGGACACGGCCATCCCGACGGGGCTGCTGATCACGGAGCTGGTTTCGAACAGCTTGAAGCATGCGTTTCCGGGGAGCCGGTCGGGTTCGATCCGGGTGGCGATCGAGTGCGCCGCGGACGGGACGCTGACGCTCCTGGTGGAAGACGACGGCGTGGGGATGCCTCCGGACGCCGATACGAAGGGCGGTACGCTGGGCTTGAAGCTGATCGAAGGGTTGTCGATGCAGTTGAACGGCACGCTGGAACGCCCGCCGCGCGAGCACGGCACGGCGCATCGCGTGCGTTTTCGTCCCGTGGCCAAAAGGACTTCGTTACACGCCTCGCACGGGTGAATCGCCGGACCGGGCCGGGCTGAGGCGGCAGGTGGAGCCGAATTATGACACACGCGAAGGTAATGGTCGTCGAAGACGAAGCGATTATTTCGATGGATCTGCAGAACCGTCTGCGCAAGCTGGGCTACGAGGTCGCCGGAACGGCGGCGCGCGGCGAGGACGTGCTTCCGCGCGCGCACGCCTGCGGCCCCGACCTGGTGCTGATGGACATCATGCTGGGCGGAGAGATGGACGGAATTGAAGCGGCGGCGCGAGTGCGCGGCGAGCTGGATTTGCCGGTGGTTTTCGTGACGGCGCATAGCGACGAGGCGACGCTGCGCCGGGCGAAGATCACGGAGCCGTACGGGTACGTGCTCAAGCCGTTCGAAGACCGCGAGATCGTGACGTCGGTGGAGATCGCGCTGTACCGGCACCGGGCGGACCGCAAGCTGCGCGGCATGGAACGCTGGCTCGGAATGACGCTGAAGAGCATCGGGGACGGGGTGATCGCGACGGACCTGGACGGCAAGGTCACGTTTCTGAACTCGGAGGCGGAGCGTCTGACGGGCTGGCCGGCGCTGGACGCGCTGGGGCTGCCGTTTGCGGAGGTCTTCCAGGCGGTGCATACGCGCACGGGGGAGCGGATCGATAATCCGGTGGTCCGGGTGCTGCGCGAAGGCCTCGCGATCGGGTTGCCCGCGGATACGACGCTGATCGGGCGAACCGGGACGCGCGTGGGCGTAGAAGACTGCGCGGCGCCGATACGCGACGAAAACGGCCGGATGAACGGCGCGGTGCTGGTCTTCCGCGACGCCACGATGCAGCGCCAAGTCGAGGAGAAGCTGCGCAAGGCGGAAGAGTGGCAGGAGCAGATGCGCAAGCTGGAGTCGTTGGGCAGCCTGACGGGCGGTGTGGCGCACGATTTCAACAACCTGATGACGATCGTGATGGGCTACAGCGACATGCTGTTGAAGATGCGCGAGCAGGTGAACGACGAGGCGCGCCAAAAGGGCCTGGAGGCGATCCACAGCGCAGCGGAACGAGCGGCGGCGTTGACCCGCCAACTCCTGACCTTTGGCCGCAGGCACACGAACAAGCCGGAGGCTGTCAACCTGAGCGAACAGGCGGGCAAGCTGCTGGAGTCGCTGCGGCGTTTGATCGGCGAGCACCTCGAGATCGCGACGCATTTCCCGGCGGAACCGCCCAAGACGATGATCGATCCGGTGCAACTGGACCAGATCCTGATCAACTTGGCGGCGAACGCCCGGGATGCGATGCCGCACGGCGGGACGCTGACGATCGAGACGGGCGTGCTCTCGGTCACGGGAGAAGGCGAGTACGCGATGCTCTCGGTCCGCGATACGGGCACGGGGATCGACGACGCGACGCGCGCGCGGATCTTCGAACCGTTTTTCACCACCAAAGCGCCGGGCCACGGCACGGGTATCGGTCTTTCGACGGTGCACGCCATCGTGTCGCACTACGACGGCCGGATCGAAGTGGATACGTCGCCGGGCCAGGGCAGTTGTTTCCGCATCCTGCTGCCGCGGTATTCCGAAACGGCTCAAGCCAAGGCGGCGCCCACGGATGGCGCGATGAAGGGCGGGCGCGAGACGATCCTGGTGGTGGAGGACGACGCCTCGGTGCGTACGCTGGTCTGCGAGGTGCTGGGCAGGTTGGGATATACGACGCTGGAAGCCGAGTCGCCGGCGCACGCGATCGAATTGCTGCGGCGGCACCAGCCAAACGTGGCCATGGTTATTTCGGACCTGATCATGCCGGGCATGAACGGCGTGGACTTGCTGAACGAGCTGCGCTCGATTCAGCCGAACTTGGGCGCGCTCTTTATGTCCGGCTACTTGGACAACCCGCTGTATCACCGTTTGGCGTCCATCGTGCGGACGGCCTTCATCGCGAAGCCGTTTTCTCCGCGCGGGCTGGCGCTGAGCCTGCGCGGCGTGCTCGAGATGCCGCAGCAGGCGAGTTGAGGCCGGACGTCCGGATGCGAACCCCAGGCTCCTTGTAGCAACCCGTCCCCGTAGCAGCCGTCCCCTGCTCGGCGCCCGGTTTTCCGGCCGCCGGTGGGGCGCCGGATGGACCTGCACCGCGGCGCTCCGCGGGCGGGCGCATGCCAACTCGCTTCGGGAAACGCCACGCAAATCCGTGCTTGGCCACTAAACTGTCACGATCGGACGATAAAGCGGACATGAGGGGACCGGTCGAGGGTGCGGGAATGAGGCCGAACATACTGATGATCGTGACGGACCAGCAGCGCGCGGACACGCTGAGCGCGCATCGGAGTTCGTTTCGCGCTCGTACGCCGGCGATGGACGGACTGGTGCGGCGCGGCGTGGTGTTCGAGCACGCGTTCTGTGCGGCGCCGGTGAGCTGCCCGTCGCGCGCGACGCTGCAGACGGGGCTGTATCCGAGCAAAGCAGGGATGAACAGCAATCTCTCGCCGGGCCTGAACGACGGGTTGAATACCGTGGCGAAGCGGATGCAGGCGGCCGGGTATCAGACGGTGTACCACGGCAAGTCGCACCTGAAGACCGATCTGAAGTCGCTGGGCTACGACGTGAGCTTCGAGAACAGCGAGGACGATTCGACGGTCACGGCCGCGGCGCAGTATTGGCGAAACAAGGATTGGCTGGCGCACCCGCGCCCGTTTTTCCACATCCTATCGCTGATGAATCCGCACGACATATACTTCATCGACCCTGACGGAGCGGATGAGGTGGATCAGCCGCCTTGGCCCAGCCAGCAGGATACGCTCGCCGAAAAGCCGGAGTTGCAGCGGAAGCGTGCGCGGGCGTGGCCGGACGAGAAGTGGCAGTACTACCGTAATGCGTATGCGCGCCTGCTGGAGGAAGCCGACGAAGACATCGCCCGGGCGCTGGAGCAGCTGCTGCGATCGGGGTACCTGTACAACACGTGGATCATCCTGACGTCCGACCACGGCGACATGGGCGGGGAGCACCGGCTGCCCTTCAAAGGACCGTTCATGTACGACGGCGTGGTGCGGGTGCCGCTGGTGATCGTACCTCCGAGCGCGAGCCTGAAGCCGGGTCCGAACGGGCGGATGAACAGCCGCTCTGAACAATTCGCGCCAGTGGTTTCGCAGGCGCTGACGAGCCACATCGACCTGGTGCCGACGGTGCTCGATATCGCCGGGCTGCCGGCGGATCCGGCGCTTCCGGGGCGCAGCCTGCTGCCGGTGGTTCGGGGCGAGCCGCTGCAGGAGGTTGCGCACGTTTTCGCCGAGCTTAACGAACAGGCGGCGCTGCGCATGATTCGAAGCCTGGACTGGAAGTACGTGCTGCAGCAGAACGGCGACGAGGAATTGTACGCGCTGCGCGAGGATCCTCACGAGATGGCGAATCTGGCTCACGCGGCAAGCCACGCGGAGCGGAAAGCGGAGCTGAAGGGCCAGCTGCTGAATTTCCTGCGTGCTCAAGGCGATGCGTTCGCGGCGCCGTTCGAACATGCCCGGCCGGCTTAGCCGCATCGGCGCATGCGCGAGAGAGCGCTTGGGGCCGGTCCGGCAGGTGTTTTACGTTCACACGTCCCGAACCATGGAGGCGCTATGCGCGGATTTTTACTGATGGGCTGGGCGGTCTGGATCCTGGCGGCGGCGGCTTCGGCGGGCGAGGCGGCGAGCGACGTATGGATCGTTTCGGGGCAGTCGAACGCCTGCGGGCGCGCGCCGGCGCCGGGCTACGAAGAGCACGCGCTGGTTCAGATGTCGGCGGGGAACAAGTGGGTGCCGGCGAAGGAACCGCTGCCGCTGGGGGGATCGGTGGGCCCGTGGCTGGCGGCGGCGGTGGAGACGGCGAAGGCGTCGGGCTTCGGGATCAAGATCACGGGCTGGGCCAGCGGCGGGCAGCCGATCACGATCTGGGAGGAAAGCGGGAGCGGCTGGCGCGCGCTGAGCACGGCGATCAAGACCTCGGGGAAAAACGCGGGCGTCTTTCTGTGGTACCAAGGCGAAAGCGACGCGATGAAGGCGATGAAGCAGGACGAGTACGAGACGCGGCTGACGGACCTGATCCGGCGCGTGCGGGCGGAGGCGGGGAATCCGGCCATGCAGGTGGCGATCGTGCAGATCTCGCGCTTCGGGAACGCCACGGCGACGTCGATGGAGATCCGCGAGGCACAGCGGCAGGTGGTGCTGAAGGATCCGCACGCGCTGCTGGTGACGGCGATCGGGCGGAAGTGCGACGGGGTGCATTTGTATAAGGAAGGCTACTTCGAATTGGGCGCGGAACTTTCGCGCGCGCTGCTCAAGACGCGCTACGGCAAGAAAGACACCGACTGGCCGGGCCCGGTGCTGGACGCTGCGGTGCTGGGGAGCGACGGGAAGACGGTGGGCGTGCATTTCGCGGAAGTGCGCAAACTCTCGGGCGCGCTGGCGGCGGACTTCGGCGCGGTGGACGCCGAGGGGTTGGTGAAGTGCGTGAAGGTTCAGGCGGAGCAGACGCGGGCGGTACTGACCTTGGAGCGCGCGGTCAAGCTTCCGGCGAAGGCGGTGTACGGATTCGGGCAGGCTCCGGAGGCGACGCTGGTGGACGAGGCGGGGAACCGTGCGCCGGCGGTGATGCTGGAGTTGACGAGCGGTGCGTTGCCCGCGGACGCTCCGACGTTGTGTCCGAACGGAGCGGGTGCGGCGCCGGGGAAGAAGTGAGTTGGGAGGCGCTGCGCGCGTTGTTTAATCACCTCCCCTACTCCGCCTTCGCTGCGCTTCCGCCTTCGCTGCGCTTCGGCGCGACAAGTCGGCGCGACAAGACGGCGCGACAAGCCTTCCTTGGCAAGGAGGGGAAAAGGCGCGGCGTGGGTATTGTTCGCAGGCAGGACCGCTTAGCGGCACTTATTTACGATCCAATCGCTCCAGGAATTCTGCGAGCCATTCGGCGGCGCCCAAGTGGCGGCCGAGATGGGCGTGCGCTTCTTCGTCGCTGTGGTTATCGGTGCCGCCGACGGAGACGAGGCCGTGTTCCACGCAATAGGCGCGGTAGACGGGGGTAAACTCGGGCGGGACGCCGGGGTGCGCGCATTCGATGCCGTCGAGTTGGAGTTCGGCGCGCAGCGTATCCATGCGCGCGCGGTCGCCTTGATTGAAGTAGCCGTGCGGGTGCGCGAGCGCGACCAGGACGCCGGCGGCTTTGAGCACGGGGACGACTTCGGCGGCCGGCGGGTAGGCGGCAGGCTTGGTGAGCGCTCGAATGCGAGCGCGCAGTTCGTCGTATTGAGCTTCCGACCCGATGACGCCGCGGGCGACGAGGTACGCTCGGAGGACACCGTTCTTGATGTGCGTGGGCCCGTGCGCCGCCACGGCGTGCGCGGGGCGGTAGGTGAGCATGAGGCGGAGGCGGTCGGCTTCGGTGAACGGGAAGCCGAGGATTTCCAGCCCGCTCGAGATGGAAGCTCCGTTGGCGTGTTCCCACTTGCGCGAGGCGGCGAAGAGGGCGTCGAGCGCGGCGTGGGGGCCTTCGGGGATGCCGTAGCAGAGCAGATCGACGGCGCCGACGGAACTGGTGACCGAAACTTCGGCGGCTCGGATGAGGCGGATATCGGGATAGGCGCGCGCGCCGATCTGCAATTCGGGCCACGAGAGCAGGTGGTGATGTTCGGTGACGGCGAGGGCGCGCATTCCGAGTTCCCGTGCGCGGCGGAAGTAGGTATCGGGGTGCGTGGCGGCGTCGTAGCTCCAGTAGGTGTGGTTGTGGAGGTCGAAGGGGGCGACGCTCGGCGCGAAGTAGGGCATGGGTGGGTTCTCCTGAGGGTTTCAGGATAGCGGGTGTGGGGGGCGGGGCAATGCGGGAGCGGGGGGCTTGAGGGATTAACGGCAAATCAGAGCGGCGAAAAGGCCGCGGCATGGCCAACTTTCAGAAGCGGTTTCGTGCTTTACGGTAAGAGGTGGAAGAGACTGCGTGCGACATTACGGATTGTTGAACAGCCACACCAAGCCGGCACCGGCGGCGCTGAGGAAAATAATGGCCAGCAATAGCTGGTGCCCGTTGTAGCGGAGCAGGTCTTCGAGGTTTTTTTTGCGATGCCGCGACATGCTTGCACCCTAGCACGGCTTTTAAACCGGGCAACGGTTAAGCGAAGGATGCGATTCAGAATATTGTAAAGCTCGAATCTCTCACGCATTGCGAAATCACCTACTCGCCGGCTTGTAATTCCGAGCGCTTGAGCGTGCGGTCGACGGGCGTGCTGCCGTCCACGTGATGCACGCGGATGCGGACGGTGGGATCGGGAAGCGTGGTGTCGAAATCGAGCGTCACGAAGCCCTGGTCTTTGCTGTTGGCGATGCCGGAAGAGACGATCTCGTGAAGCGTATAGCCGGCGGTCTGTGCGGCGGGATGCTCGACGGTGCGGCAGTGGTGGACGTCGCCGGAGAGCCAGAGCACGCCGCCGATCTTTTCGTCGCGCAGGAACTTGAAGAGGCGGTCGCGTTCGCCGGGGTAGTTCATCCAACAATCGGCGGGGTTGAGGTTGAGCGTGCCGCCGGAGCAGAGCAGCTTGAAGCGGGCTTTCGACTGTTTGAGAGCGTTGGCGAGCCAGGCGAATTGCGCGGCGCCCAGGACCGTTTTCCGTTCGTCGTCGGGCGCGAAGTTGGGGCTCTTGTAGTAGCGGTTGTCGGTGACGAAGAGTTCCACGTCGCCCCACGCGAAGGTGTAAAAGACGCCGGGCGTATCGGGCAGGCCGTAAGCGGGGTTGGCGTACATTTCGATGAAGGTGCGCAGGGATTCTTCCTTGCCGGGCTCGAGGCCGCCGGAATCGTTGGGGCCGTAGTCGTGATCGTCCCAGGTGGCGACGGCGGGGATGCGTTTGAGGGCCGCGGCGTATTCGGGGACCTGGCGCTGCCAAAGGTGGCGGCGCCAAAGCGCTTCGCGGTCGGTGGTGTCGGCGTAGACGTTGTCGCCCAGCAGGAGCATGAAGGCGGGCTTGAGCTCGAGCATCTTCAGCCAAGGCGGCTGCTTGGGAAAGAGATCGGTGCGCATGCAGCTCGCGAAGGCCATGGTGAATTTCGCGGGCCGGCCGGGTTCGGGCGCGGTGCGGAAGCCGCCGGACCACGCGGCGTCGGTCTTATCGCCCTGCACGAGTCGGTAGACGTAGGCGGTATCGGGCTTCAAGCCGGTGAGGCGCGCTTTGACGGAGTAGTCGCCCGTTCGTTCGGGCTGCATGGGCACTCGAAGCGCGGTATCGGGCGGCGCGGCTTCGGCGCGGTACTCGACTTCGAGCTTGGGATCGGCGCCGAAGTAGGCCCAGAGCTGCGCTTCTTCGTGCGTGACGGCGCCGAGCATGGGTCCGACCAAGCCTTCGGCTTTGGGGAATACGGGCGCGGGCGGAAGCTGGGCGAGTTCGCGGCCGTCGAGGCGCAGGGCGATGGGACCGTTCGCGGCGGAGGCGGCGGGGAGTTCGAGCGTCAACCGTCCGCGCGCGCGGCCTTCGTGTCCGGCGAGTTCGATTTCGGCGAGCTTCGTTGCGCCTTGCGTCGCGACGAGCGGCTTGCCGAGCAGAGCCGGCGCGGCGTGGACGGTGACTTCGAGCGTATGCGGAGCGGTGAAGACCGCGCGGTGGAAGGCATCGACCGGCGGGCTGGGCGCGGCGGCGAGGCGGACGCGGTGCATGTGCTGGCGGTTGCTGCTGACCCAGAGGCCCGGATACCACGCGGCGATATGGAACGCGCGCTCGGGTTCGTAGTCGTCGACGAAAATTTGCACGCCGATTTCGCGCCCTTCGGCGGGTGCGATATTCAGGTTGCTCCACGGGATGCGCGCTTCGATGCGGTAGCCGCCGTCGATCTTGGCGCGCTTGGCTTCGATGACGGGCGGCGCGGCCTTGAGCGCCGGATCCTTGCGGTAATCGCCGGGCGAGACGCGCAGCTCGGGAAATTTTTCGCTGAGGCCGGGGCCGAGGAGGAACTGGACGAGTTGTTCGCCGTGGCGGCGGTCGGCGAGGTACAGTTCGACGCAGTCGCGCTGCCAGAGTCTGCGCGCTTCGGGGTGTTCGTGGTTTTCGTCGTCGAGGACCGTGACGAGCGCGAGGAGGCCCTGGTCGTCCCAGGCGAAGCGGGCGCGCGGGTCGCAGTCGACGGGCGGCTTGACGTGCTGGATGGGGCTGGCGAGGAGTTCGATGCGGAAGCCTCGTTCGCCCCAGTCGGCGGCCTCGGCGTCGATGACGACGGCGTCGAGCTTGGGAATCTCGAAGAGCGGCGTTTCGTCCTGCGCGCGGACGGCGGCGCAGGCGGCGAGGAGCAGCAGAAGCAGGCGCATGGCGGGTTCCTTTTCAGGACAAAGGGCAAGCGTCAAACTACAAGAACCCAACCGACTTCAAACTGCAAACGGCGAGCGGGAAGCGCAAAAGGAAAGTCAATTCGGCGCGGGTTCACCGCGTCCCTACGGGACGCGAACGGCATGGAGGGGGGCGCTTGGGATCCCAGCGATAAATCGCTGGGCTATTTTCATCACGTCCCTGCGGGACGCGACCGACGGCGGCCGCTTTCAGATTAAATTCTTTTCGTTAGGGTGCGCGGCGCGCTATTTCGGGCACCTCCCCTACTCCGCCTTCGCTGCGCTTCCGCCTGCGCTGCGCTTCGGCGCGACGAGACGGCGCGACGAGCCCTCCTTGGCAAGGAGGGGAAACGGATCACGGCAAGGACAAACGTAATGGCAGAAGGAAAAGCGCGCTCAATCAGGCTCGTCGTCGGGCGATGAAGCGGTAAATGGGGCGGCCGGCGATCATGTATTTCGCTTCGAAATTCGTGCGGCCTCTGGGGGCGTCGGGCCAAGGATCGGGGTGCGGGGTGACGTCCAGTTCGGCGCGTAGAATAGGTTCGGCTTCTTCGCAATAGCCGCGGTGATCGGTGGCGAAATAGAGGACGCCGTCGGGCGCGAGCGTGCGATTGAGCTGCCGGACGAAGGCGGGCTTGATCAGGCGGCGTTTATGATGCCGCGCTTTGGGCCAGGGATCGGGAAAGTAAATGTGATAGGTGTTGACGGAGGCGTCGGGAAAACAGCTCGCGACAAGATCCGCTCCGTCGGTGCGGACGACCTTCAAGTTCGGGAGGCGGCGCTTCGCGACGCGCTCTTTCATCGTATAGAAGTAGTGACCGGCGGTCTCGATGCCCAGCCAGTCCATCTCGGGGTGGCGTTCGGCTTCGCCGATGACGAAGCGTCCGCCGCCGCTGCCGATTTCGACGCCCAGGGGCGCGCGGCGTCCGAAGATGAGCGCCCAATCGAGGGGCAACGGAAGCTGGCCGGGCAAGAGTTCGGGATCGAAGACCGCTTCAGACGCCGCCAAAGAGCCTGCCTCCGTCTTCTTTCGGCTTTGCGTCTTCCTTCCGGCGGCCGGCACGATCGCCGCCGCGGCGCCCGCGACCTTGATCGGCGGGCGGATCGGCGTCGTCTTCGGCATCGTCTTCGCCGGCATCCTCGGGGTCCGGGTCCTCGTCGTCGCCGGCGTCGAGGTCTTTGAGGACCGGCTTGCCGTCGGGGCCGGTGACGAGTTCCTTGAGGCGCTTCTCGGCTTTATTGAGGATGCCGTGGCACTGCTTGAGCGCCTTCACGCCGCGTTCGTAGAGCGCGAGGCTCTCGTCGAGCGGCTTGTCGCCGGTCTCGAGGAGGCGGACGATTTCTTCGAGTTCGGCGAGCCGATCTTCGAAGGCTTCGGCCGGTTCGGATCCGGCGGGCTTGGCGTTTTTCTTACTCATGGCGGGGCCGTTGTACCGGAAAGTGCGCGGGGCGCAACGCGCGGGCGGGGGTTCGGATTGCAGCATTCGGATTGGGGATTGAACGGCGGAATGATTTCGAAGCGCGCTGCACGCGATCTGTTTCGTTCACCTCCCCTGCCCCTCCTTGGCAAGGAGGGGAAACGGATAGGACAACAGCTTTAATCGCGGCCGAACCGGCTAGCCGCGCATCGCGGGCTGGCCGGCGAGCTGGCGTTCGATCTCTTCGATAGCCAGCGGGAGATGCTGCTGCGCTTGCTGCATCACGGGATAGCGATGCCCGGGCAGGAGGACGCTGAAGGATTCATCGCGCAGGCGCAGAAGGGATTGGCGGAAGATCGCGCGATCGGCGTCGGGGTTGAGGAAGACGGTGACTTTGCCGCCCCAGTAGAAGAGATCGCCGCAGGCCAGGACGCGGGCGCCGTCGAGTTCGGCAAAGAACCCGAACATATGCGCGCAGTGGCCGGGGAGGTGAATCGCGGTGAGGTTGAGGCCGGCGGCCGCGAAGGTTTCGCCGGCGGCGATGCGCTCATCCGGCGGCGTGGGGTCGATGCGATACCCGTCGGGCCGGGCTTCGGGCGCGTATTGCCCTCCACGCAACATGTATTCGGCCGCGCCTTCGGGCGCATAAATCTTCGCGCCGGTTCGTTCGCGCCAGTAGTTGGCGCCTTTGACGTGGTCCCAGTGCGCGTGGGTGATCACGATGGCCTTGATCTCGTGCGGTTTCACGCCGTCCCAAGCCAGTTGGCGTTCGATCAACTCGGGCCGCTCGCCGCAGCCGGCGTCGACCATGGCGTAGCCTTCGGGCCCGCGGAGCAGGTAGACGTTGCAATCGCCTGCGGCGGTGAAGCCCGGTCCGACGCTGCCGCCGCCGATCCAGTAAATCGATTCGGAAAGCCGCATAAATACGCTCCTTATTAAGAATAGGTTGCGCGCCGCGCGGGCGGTTGCGTCCACTTTCCCTGCTCCGCTTTCGCCAGGAGGGGAAACGGAATACGGCCCGGACGTCGCCCTACGCGCTCGATCCACCTCCGGGTTCGCAACGTTCGACCTTCGAGATCACGCGCCCGTCGCGCAGGCGGGTGACGAGTCCGGTTCCAGGGGGCGCGTCGGCCAGACTGCGAACCATGCGCCCGTCTGCGCGCTGGGTGACGGAGTAGCCGCGTTCGAGGACGCGCAGGGGCGAGAGCGCGTCGAGGCGCGCGGCGAGGGCGCCGATGCGCTCGCCGGCGTCGCGGCGCATGCGGCGTCCGCCGAGGCTCAGGCGTTCCTGGAGTTCGTCGAGGCGCTGGCGGTGCTGCTGCAGGCGTTCTTCGGGATGGCGCAAGGCCCAGCTTCCGGCGAGGGCGCGGAGGCGTTCGCGGGCGAGTTCGACGCGGGCGACGAGGGCCTCGGGGAGCGCGGCCTGGAGCCGGTTCAGGTGTTCGAGCACGGCCGCGTATTCGGGCACGACGAGTTCGCCGGCCTGGCTGGGCGTGGCGGCGCGGACGTCGGCGACGAAATCGGCGATGGTGAAATCGACCTCGTGCCCCACGGCGCTGACGACAGGGATCTCGGAGGCGGCGATGGCGCGGGCGACGACTTCTTCGTTGAAGGCCCAGAGATCCTCGAGGCTTCCGCCGCCGCGGCCGACGATCATCACGTCGGCGCAGCGCGCGGCGTTGACGGCGCGGATGGCGGCGGCGATCTTCGCGGCCGCGCCTTCGCCCTGCACGGGGACGGGCGCGATAATCAGTTCGAGCTTCGGCCAGCGCCGCGCGATGACCTTGAACATGTCGCGGATCGCGGCGCCGCTGGGGCTGGTGACGAGCGCGATGCGGCGCGGATAAAGCGGGAGCGGCCGTTTGCGGCCGGGATCGAAGAGGCCTTCGGCTTCGAGCTTGGCTTTGAGGGCCTCGAAGGCCGCGGCCAGTGCGCCGACGCCCGAGGCTTCGAGGCGTTCGACCACGAACTGGTACTGCCCGCGCGGCTCGTAGACGCTCACCCGCCCCTGCGCGAGGACCTGCATTCCGTCGCGCGGTTCGAAGCGAAGCTTCGCCGCGGCGCTGCGCCAGAGGACGCACGAGAGCTGCGCGGCCGCGTCCTTGAGCGTGAAGTAGCAGTGCCCGCTGGTGTAGGTCTTGAAGTTGGAGATCTCGCCTTCGACCCAGAGCGGCGGGAGCTGGCCTTCGAGCAATCCTTTGATGCGGCGGGTCAGGTCGGAAACGCTGAGCGCTTCGCGTTCCCGCTCGGGCGGATCGCCGCCGGGCTTGGAGGATCTGCGAACCGGATCGAAGAGGCCGCCGTGGCGCATGAAGAGACGGTAATCGTTTTTGGGGCGCGCGTAAACCGTAACGGCGGTGGGCGGAGACCGGGCTACTCGCCGTCTTCCACGTCGCCTTCGAGCGGGACTTGGAAACGCTCGATGCTTTCGGCTTTCCCGCTTTCGACGTTGATGCGCAGGACGACGCCGCAGGCGAGTTCGTGGCCTTCGACGACTTCGAAGCGCGCAGGGACGCCGGTGGTGAGGCGGTGCAGGACGGCTTCGGCGGAGCGCCCGATGACGGAGTCGTAGGGGCCGCTCATGCCCAAGTCGGTGAGGTAGGCCATGCCGCGCGGGAGGATGCGTTCGTCGGCGGTCTGGATGTGGGTGTGGGTGCCGACCATGGCGGAGGCGCGCCCGTCGAGGTGCCAGCCCATGGCGGTCTTCTCGCTGGTCGCTTCGGCGTGGAAGTCGACGAGGATGACGCGGGTCTTGGAACCGATCTCGTGGATGACGCGGTCCATGGCGAGGAAGGGGCATTCGAGCGCTTCCATGAAGATGCGCCCCATAACGTTGACGATGGCGATCTGGAATCCGCCGCGGGTTTCGTAGAGCCCCCAGCCGCGGCCGGGCGCGGTGGAGGGGTAGTTCGCGGGGCGGAGCACGCGGGTGTCGTTGACGACGCCGACGTATTCTTTGTTGCGGAAAAAGTGGTCGCCGCTGGTGAGCGCCTCGATGCCGTAGCTGGTGAGCTTATGGAGCGTGCTGGCGGTGATGCCGCTGCCGCCGGCGGAGTTCTCGCCGTTGGCGACGATGAAGTCGGGGTCGTACTTGGCCTTGAGCTTCGGGATGGCGTGGCAGACGGCTTTGCGGCCCGGACGTCCGACGACGTCTCCGAAGAAGAGCACGGTCACGGTGGACAACGGACGGCCTTTCTAAGCGGCCGCGAAGAGACGGCGCCGGCCGCGGCGCGCGCTCTATTGTGCCGATTGACGGCGAGCGCGCAAGCGTCAGGTCTAGGCGCGGGGGATCCGCGAAGGCGCTGGCAATCCCGAAAGGCTCCGCGAAAATCGGGCGTATGAACCTCGCCATGCGCTCGTTGCTGTGCGTCTTAGGCCTCGCGGCGATGTGCGCGGCGGGCGAAGGAGCCGCGCCCATGAAGCTCGTCATTCTGGCCGGGCAGTCGAACGTGGTCGGCAGAGGCAAGGCCGATGAACTTCCGGAAGCGTTCGCCAAACCTCCGGAGCAGGTGCGGCTCTTCGAGAAAGGCGCCTGGAAGGCATTGACGGCCGGCTCGAGCGTGGGACCTGAGGTGGGCGCGGGGTTCGCGCTGGCGGCGGCATGGCCGCAACGCGAGATCGGGCTGCTCAAGGTGGCCGCAGGCGGCACGTCGCTGCTCGATTGGTGGCCGGATGGCGCGCCAAGGCCGGAAGGCGCCGCGCCTCAAAAGGGAAAGGGGCTGTACGCGAAGCTGCTCGCGGAATTCGGAGCCGCCACGAAAGACCGGCCGTTCGAATTGGTGGCGTTTTTCTGGGGCCAGGGGCTGGGCGATGCGAAGGACGGACTGGGACCGACGCGCGAAAAAAACATCACGCTTTTCATCGGGCGCCTGCGCAAAGATCTGGGCAAGCCGGATCTGCCCTTCGTCTTCAGCCAGATGCCGCAGGTGCTGGAATCGAAGCATCCCGACGTCAAACTGATTCGAGCGGGCAACGAAGCGATCGCGCGAAATGTCGCGGGTACCGCCCTGTTTCCCACCGACGGGCTTGAACTGTGGCCCGATGGCGTGCACTACACCACTGCCGGACAGCTTCAGTACGGCGCTCGCATGGCCGAAGCGCTGCTGAAGGCGGTCGGACCTGCCGCTCCCGGGAAGTAGTACCGGCTCTTGGGACCGGTTAAGCTGAATGTTCGAACGCGGCAGGCGCAGGCGCGCAGGGCCGCCGAGGGCAGCGCCGATGTCCACTCCCAACGCTCCGGACCTTGTCTTTCAGGCCGATTCGTTCGCGGCGTTTTGGGAGATCTTCAAGTTCCGGCAGCCGGAGCTCTCGGCGCTGACCAAGGCCTGCGTTGAAGCCCGGCGCGTGCGCATCGCGGATGTGAACGGCCGGCAGATGATCTTCGAGGGGCTGGGCTGGGAGCACGCGGAGATCGCCGAGGTGCTGAAGGCCGCGGGCGCGGCGTTCAATCCGCAGTACGTGCGCAAGGCCCCCGCCGACGGGAGCACGGAGAAGGAGTACAAGCTTTCCGTGCGCTATCCGTGGGCGCAGGACCGCGTGATGTAACCACCGCCGAGAGGCAGTTCTGCCCTTAGTCCGAGCCCGACCCGCTTTACTTGGCCGCGGGCGCCGCCGGAGGCTTGGCGGCGGCGGTCTGTATGGACGGCGCGGGTTCGGGCGTCCAGGCCAGCGTGCCGCAGCGAATGGTCAGGTCCTGCATCTGCGGAAGCTTTTCGCTTTCGGGCAGGTCGGCCTCGAAGACGAATGGATTCGCGTCGGCGGTCTTTTCGATGATCTTCACTTCACCGTCCCACTTGGGCGCTTCTTTGTAGCGATAGATGACGGTCAACGGCGCGGCCTTCAGGTCCGCGCCGGCGGCGGCGGTGAGGGTCACCTTGTTTTTGCCGGGCATCAGGTGCGGGGCGGCCATGGCGTTGTGGGAGAAGATCGTCTGCAGCAGGATCTTATGCAGCACGGCCTTGCCCTTGAGCGCAAGCTTGACCTGATAGTCGTGGCGGCCGGTGGCCGCTTTGGCCACGTCCTTGTCGAAGACGCCTTTGTACTCCTTCTTCCCCGAGTCCTTGCCGGACAGCACGGGCGCCCAGACTTTGCCGTTGTCCACCGAGACGAAGGCCTCGACGGCATCGCCTGCCTCCGTGCAGGTGGCTTCGAGGGCCAAGGCGCCGCCGGTGATGTAGAACGAGCATTTCACGGGGAAGATCCATTCGCCTTCGCCGGACAAGCCCGCTGCGCCGTGCTGGATGCCTCGCGCGGAGATCATGCCGTCCGTGTGGTCGCCGAGTTCCAGGTGAGGCGAGTAGTTGATGCGCCCGTTGGCGTAGTGGCGGAAGCTGTTGGAAACGCCGCTCCAATTCTTGATCACGTAGGGTTCCCAGAACTTGAAGAGGAAGGGCTCTGCGTCACGGTCCTTGCCTCCGCAGGTGTGCATCGGGCCGGCCTGCTTGCCGCTGAACGATCCCGGCAGGGGTTTGCCTTCGGGCCACCAGGAGCGCACGATCTCTTCGCCCTTGCGCAGTGCGCAGGCCTTGACGTTCCAGGCGCTCTTGGCGGGTTCGTAAGCCAGCACCTTAAAGCCGCTGGCGAAGGCCATGGGATCGTCGCCGCAGTGGCACAGGCCCGGCGCCGCGCGCTTTTCGGCGACGGCATCCTTGACCAGCGACGGATCCTTCTGCAACTCCTCGAAGGACGCGATGTGCGGCTTTTCGCCCCGGGTGTACACGTAGAAGTTGGCGAAGGTATCGAAGCCGTGCCAGCCGCCGTCGTAAAAGGCTTCGTAGAAGGTGTGCGATCCGTCGGTGTGGCAGACGACGCGCGCTTTCAACCCCGCGGCTTCGAGGAGCCCCTTCATGCAGGTGCCTTGCGAACCGCAGAGCGTATTGCCCATCACGTTCAAGGTTTTGAGCGGGATTCGAGACTCGGGCAGGTTCTTGTAATGAAAGACGCGCTGGCGAAAGAAGTGATAAAGCGCCAAGGCTTTCTGTTCGTCGGTCATCTCCGGCTTGATGACATCCCGCACGATGGTTTCCAGGCTGGAACAGTCCACGGTCCGGTCGGTCGCGACCCACGGTTCGGCCACTTCGGCGCCCGCGCGCGGGGCGGTCACGGCGGCCATCACGAGCCCCAACACGAATCCGGCCAACCGAATCGAGCGCATGCGGACCTCCTTAATAAAGAATGAAGCCGGAGCAGCGCTGGGGATGCCCCGGCCGCCATCCTTATATACGCCGGCGCAGGAAGCTCGAATGAGCGGTTTTCTTATCTGTCTTTATCTGTATTCTATATTCATGGGCACGACCTCCCGCGCTTCAAAAGCGCCCGCCGACGGCGACCGGCTCCAGGCCCCGCGCGGGCGGCCGGTATCGGCGCAAGCGGCCTGGCGGCGTCTGGCCGCGCTGCTGCGCCGGCGGCTGTTGGACGGAACTTGGCCGGCAGGCACGGTGCTGCCGTCGGTGCGGGCGCTGGCGCGAGAGTTCGGAACGGGCAAGCAGGCGGCGGCGCTGGCCGTTCGCGCGCTCCGGCAAGAAGGCCGGATCGGCGGGCAGGAGCGCCGGCGGCTGATCGCTTTGCAGCCCGAAGACGCCTGCGCGCTGACCGGAAAACTGGTGCTGCTGGCGTCCGGAAACCCGCTGGGTCTGCAGCACGAAGATGGCTGGGCCAGCGAGATTTACCGCGGGATCTTCAACGCCGCGGGGCACAGCGGCACTCCGCTGATCGTCGCGCACGGCTCGGCCCTGCGCACCCGGCTGCCGCTGGAACTTGAAGAGCTTCCGCTGCAAGGCGTGCTGCTTTTCGGGCAGATGCGCATCCCGCTGCTGCGGCGCTACGCGCAACTCGGTATGCCGGTGGTGCTGGTGGACCGCCCGCTCGAGAACGTACGCATCCACAGCGTGAGCCTGGATAACGTTCACGCGGCGGCGGACGCCACCGCGCGCTTGATCGCGCTGGGGCACCGCCGCATCGCGTTCCTGCGCTTCATTCAAATGGGCCTGCTGGACGTGGACGCCGATGCGAAAGAGCGGCAGCGCGGCTACCAGCGCGCGTTGCGGGAAGCGGGGCTGGACGCGCGGCCGCCGCGGCGTTCGAAGGCGGCGGAGCAGGGCACGGTCTTTAACATCTTCCCCACCGACCGCCCCGGGGCATGCACAGGCATCGACGCGCTGCTGGCCGCGCGCCCGCGCTTCAGTGCCGTGGTCTGCTACAGCACGGCGCCGATCCCGCTGTTGCGGCATGCCGCGGAACGGGCGAACCTGAGGTTTCCGCGCGATCTGAGCATCGTGGCGTTCCAGGCCGCCTGGAATGCCGATCCGTTTTTCGCCGGCCCGCGCGCGGACTTCGAACGGCTTGGCCGCAAAGCGCTCGAACTGCTGCAATCTCCGCGGCGCCCGGTGCAGCAGCTCCGGCATCCGACCGTCTGGCACGACGGGCCTTCGATCGCTCCGCCGGGATAGGCCCGCAACCTCCCTGGCGCTTGGGCGTGGCGCACGGCACGCCTAAAAAAAGCGCGCGACCCACCGGAGTGGATCGCGCGCCATGGCCGAGTTACGAAACCGAATCAGAGGCCGGCTTGCGCGTAGGCCTTGTCGAGCGCATCCTTGGTGGCTTTGACGGCGTCGCGGACGTTCATCTCGCGGACCTTCTGGTTGAAGGGTTCGACGGTGACGGGTCCGTCGTAGCCGATCTTCTTGAGCGCCTTGAGGAATCCGGCGATGTCGATCACGCCGGTGGCGGCGGGAAGTTCGCGGATGTTGTCGAGGAGTTCGTCGGTGGCGGGACTCTTGGGCGCGTCGTTGAGGTGCACGTACACGACGTCGCTCTTATCGAGCTGCTCCAGGTCCGTCACGGTGCTCTTGGCGGTATGCCAGTGCCAGCAATCGAGGAGCAGTCCGGCGTTCTCGCCGATGAAGGCGCAGGCCGCGCGCATGCCGTCCATCGTATGCAGGAAGCCGTAGGGCTTGCCCTTGCGCAGCGTATGCGGCCCGATGAATTCGAGCCCGACTGAGATGCCGTAGGATTCGCAGATGGCCGCGGCGGGCTTGATGCGTTCGACGAAGCGCTCGAGGCTCTGGCGGAAGGAGTAGATCGTCGACCACGACGGCACCCAGGTGGCGCAGCGGGTGCAGCCGATTTCGGCGGCGATTTCGCAGTCTTGCGCGAGGCGGCCCATGCTCTGCGCCCAGGCCTTCTCGGTGTCGGCTTCGCGGAAGGCGATGCCGAAGCCGAAGCTTCCGGCCTTGAGTCCGTGGTCGGCAAGGAGTTTGCGCGTATGCGCCGCGCCTTTTTCCTTCGCGTAGCCCAAGTCGAGGTCCACGCCGCCGAATCCGAATTCGCGCGCCAGCGCCACTTGCTCTTCGAAGCCGGCCTTCTGGCCGATGGCGCCGCAATTGAGGTTCTGGAACATGCTTAAGCTCCCTGGGTTCTGGTGGAAGTACGGGCTTCCGGTTTCCCCAACGGCTTACCGGTTCGGGCGCGAAAGGGAAGTGCGATTTACCGCGTAGGCGCGGAGGTCGCGGAGAAGGGCAACGGCATACAGGCGGGACGCCCGCGATACCTAAAGGCGGCGGGGCGCTTGAGAGCGGCTCGTTCAGGTCGCTGGAGTCAGGGAGCGCGCTGCGCGCAGGCTATTTCGTTCACCTCCCCTGCCCCTCCTTGGCAAGGAGGGGAAACTGCAAGGCATGGGCGAAGAAGGGTGACGTGCGGGCGGAACGCCCGCGATACCTAAGGGCGGCGGGAGGCTCGCGATACTTAAAACCGGCGGGACGCTCGCAGGCGTCCCGCCGGGATCGGTGGTCTCCGCGCTTTCGCGGTGAAACTATCGAGCGTACTCGATGAAGCGCGATTCGCGGATCATGGTGACTTTGACCTCGCCGGGGTAGCTGAGTTCGCTCTCGATCTGCTTGGCGATGGCGCGCGCGGCGGCGTGGCAGGCCTTGTCGTCGAGTTCGTCGGCCTTGGCAAGGACGCGGACTTCGCGGCCGGCCTGGATGGCGAAGGCTTTCTCGACGCCCTGCCGCTGGGTGGCGATTTCCTCGAGCTTCTTCATGCGCTGGATGTACTTCTCGAGGCTCTCGCGGCGCGCGCCGGGCCGCGCGGCGCTGATGGCGTCGGAGACCTGGACGAGAATCGGGTAGAGGCTGTGGATCTCGATGTCGCCGTGGTGCCCGCCGATGGCTTCCCAGACTTCGGTGCGTTCGCCGACTTCCTTGGCGATGTCCATGCCGATCTGCGGGTGCGTGCCTTCCATCTCCTGGTCGAGCGCCTTGCCGCAGTCGTGGAGCAGGCCGCAGCGCTTGGCGAGCTGGATGTCGAGCTTCAGTTCGGCGGCCAGGAGCGAACAGATGTTGGCGACTTCCTTGACGTGGTTGAGGACGTTCTGGCCGTAGCTGGTGCGGTAGCGCAAGCGTCCCAGAAGGTCGCGCAGGCGCGGGTGGAGATCGTGGCAGCCGTACTCGATGGCGACTTCGCGGCCGGTCTTCTCGATCTGAGCTTCGACTTCCTTTTTGGCTTTCTCGACGGCTTCCTCGATGCGCGTGGGATGGATGCGGCCGTCGACGACGAGCTTCTCCATGGCCAAGCGGGCGACTTCGCGCCGGACCGGCTCGAAGCAGCTCAGGACCACCACGCCGGGCGTATCGTCGACGATCACGTCGACGCCGGTAGCTTTCTCGAAGGCGCGGATGTTGCGGCCTTCGCGACCGATGATGCGGCCCTTCATGTCGTCGTTGGTGAGGTCGATGGTGGCGACGGTATTCTCGGCGACGGTCTCGCTGGCGAGGCGCTGGATGCTGTTGAGGATCATCTTACGCGCATCGTTTTCGACGTTTTCCTTGGCCCGGTTGAGGGCGCGGATGGTCAGTTCGTTGGCTTCGACGGCGATATCGGCCTCGACGCGCTGCATGAGCATCTGCTTGGCCTGATCGGGCGTCAGCCCGCTGATCTTCTCGAGCTTGTGGCGCTCCTCCTTGTACATCTCCTCGAGTTCGGCGGCGCGCTTGTCGGCCTGTTCGGCAGCCTGCTTGCGGCGCTGTTCGAGGCGTTCGAGATCCTGTTCCTTGCGCTCGAGCTGTCCGAGCTTCTTGTCGAGGAGGTTCTCGCGGCCCTGGAGGCGCTTTTCGGAGTTGCGGATCTCTTCGGCGGACTCCTTGAACTCCTTCTCCATGTCCTTGCGCTGCTTGAGCAGGTTTTCGGTTTCCTCCGCGCGCATGCGGGCGAGTTCGGAGCGGCTTTCGTCGAGCAGTCGCTGCTTGGTTCGTTCGGCTTCCTGGCGGGCTTCGGCGATCAGCTTATCGCGGTTGCCGCGGGCGCTCATCATGCCGGCAAATCCGCCGACGATCAGACCGGCTATGCCTACTCCTATGGTGACGGGTTCCATGGTGCATCCCCTTATGGCATTGGCGAACGCCGCAGTCCGGAAGCCGGGGGCGGGTGGAACGGCAAGCTGGGGCGCACCCAAACCGCCGGGGCGCTCACGCGGGCCTTGCCGCAGCCGTGCCTCCGCTGCGCGCTCGATCGCTTGTAGGGTGGGCTTTAGTGTTGCAGATCGGAACGCCGGGGAAACGGACTCGCTTACGCGAGCCCCTTTACACAAGGCGCGAGGACGTACGAGCCACGGTTCGCTGTACCGTGGTTTAAGGCCCAACTCCCGGGCATGCGGTGCAACGAGCTCCGCCTGCCCCCAACCGGGGACGCGAATTGCGTCTGGCGTCTGGAGTTACGTTTACAGCCGCCAAGTCCTGACCCTCGGATCAACCGGAACCCCCTGCGGGAAACCGGCCCGGCCCGTTGCCGCGATGCTCATCCGGCGGTCGCTCAGGACCGCTCCCCGGCCTAACGTGAGACCGCAGTCTCGGGGCCGGGGGGCGACGGATTTCAGGCGCTGTGGCGTTTCATGCCTTGGCACCTTGCACGCTTTGCATAGGCCGTATTCGTACGGCGCTCGACGATTTAGTCCTTGCTTAAAGCAATGGGGTCACCCACCCCATTCGGCTCCCAAACGAAGCGTTCTCGAGGCTGCAACAGAGTGCATGGTCATTCACGCACTCTTAATAGCCCACGTACACACATTCTATGCACGGCGGGCATTTACGTCAAGCTACGTACAGAGCTGGCTGTGCAAGGATTAACATGTTAGGGCAATAGACGGATATCACGGTCAAGCATCGGCTTGGCGCTTGAGCAGTTCGATGAGTTTCGGCGCTTCGTGCTTCTCGCCAACTCCGATGCCGGGACAGCGCTGCTTTTCCTTCTCCCACGCCGCCCAGCTCTTGAGCACTTCGGGCCAGAAGGGGTAGTCGCGGCACTGCTGAGGGCGGACGGGATAGACCCCGCAGCCGCCGTCGCCGAGGAGCACACAGTCGCCGTTCTTGCGCTCCCGCAGCGATTTCTGCCCGCGGTAAACCTCGCGGACATGCAGGCGCTCGAACTCGTCGGGCGGGAGTTTCATAAACGCGGCAATCTGCGCGATCTCGAGTTCGGTGACCCAAACGTAACCGGGCTCGCCGCCGCAGCAGCGCGTGCAGCCGCTCTGACAGGAAAACTGCACACCGGACTTGTACCAAGGCGACGATGCGGACGCGGCGCTCATGCGGGTGGCGCTTCCTCGTTGGCGGGCTGGGTGACGGTACCGGAATCGGGCGCTTCGGCGCGCAGCGGCGCGGCCGCGAGGTCGGCGGCCGGCGCTTGGCTTTCGCTTTCGGCCTGTACGCTGGCGACCCATTCGGGCGGGCGCTGGCCGGGAAAGAGCTGGTAGCGGATCTCGTTCAGGACGCCCATCAGCATGAAGCCGTTGAAGCCGGCGGCGAGGACGATTTCGTGCTGCATCACGGTGAGCACGATGCCCAGGCCGATGATGAGGAGGTGCATGAACGAACGCTTGCCGCTGAGCAGCTTGTCGCCGACGTGGATGTAGTGGACGCGGCTGATCATGAGGACGCCGATGAGGAGCATGACGAAGGGCATGGCGAGGAGGATGAGGTGCGAGACTTCGGGCGAGCAGACCCAGCGCAGGAGCGGATTGGCCAGCGGATCGGGCGAAGCGGGAGCGACGGCGCCCGTCACACCGTTGGCGGCCGGCGCCAGGAGGACCATGATCCCGGCCACGCAGCCGGCGGCGGCGGGCGAAGGGATGCCGAAGAAGAAATCGCGGTGCCCGCTTTCGGATTCGACGTTGTACCGCGCCAGGCGCAGCGCGGCGCAGCAGACGTATACGGCGAGCATGGGCCAGACGTAGCGGTCGAGCAGCACCACGGGCATGTCGGGCGCGAAGTGATCGATCGCGGCTTTCACCAGCACGGCCGGGGCGACGCCGAAGCTGACGACATCGCAAAGGCTGTCCATTTCCATGCCGAACTTGGAGGTCGATTTGGTCCAGCGTGCGACGCGCCCGTCGAGCGCGTCGAAGATCATGGCGAGGAAGATCAGAAGGCCGGAGTAGTAGACGCAGTCGGCGGCGGAGATGACGCGGAAGGTCTGGGGCGGGTTGTGAATGCGCATCGCCAGGACGATCGAGGCGAATCCGCAGAGCAGATTGCCGAGGGTGACGAGCGTCGGGACCACCGCAACGCCCATGAGAAAGCGCCGCTTGAGTTTTTCCTTCCGTGCGCCTTTGCGCGCATTGCGGAAGCCTTTAAAGCGCAAACTCACCATCCGCCCAGATCCCCGAAAGGCTAAGTATCGGCCCGTTCGACCGACGACGTGACCGCTCCCGCCGGCGAGACCGTCCATTCCTGCGCGGGGGCCGGTTGCGGCACGTGGCGCACCAGAACCGTTTCGCCGCCCACCACCTTCTGGCCTAGCTGCACCAGGATTTCGTAGCCGCCGTCGGCGCGGACGTACAGTTCGGTCCGCGAGCCGAACTTGATCATCCCGTAGCGCTCGCCGCGCAGAAAAGTTCTTCCGCGCTGGACGGGACAGACGATCCGCCGAGCCAGGACTCCGGTGATCTGCTTGACCATGATGCGTTCGCCGCCTGGCGTAAGCAGCCCCATTTCGAACGCTTCGTTGCGCGTCGGCGCCGCGGCGTTGTAGGCGGGGAGAAATTCGCCGGGGCAATAGCGCAGGTACTCCGCCGTCCCCGCGCACGGGACGCGGTTGACGTGCACGTTAAAGGGCGAGAGGAAGATGCCGACGCGCCACGCGCGCGCGTTCAGGAAGCGCGGTTCGTCCAGGAGTTCGATGTCGGTGACCGTGCCGTCGGCGGGCGCGACGAGCAGGCCGGCTTCCTGCGGCGAGACGCGGTCGGGATCGCGGAAGAAGTAGACGACGATCAGCCACGGCGGGAGCGCCACGAGGGCCAGCGCCGGGTGGACCAAGCTGCCCAGCGCCCACGCCAACGCGGCGCAAGCGAGGGAGACGAGGAAGAGTTCGTCCCCGCCCCACTCGGCCATGCCGAAGAACCGCAGCAAGCGCTTACCCATACCGGGATTATGCCAGAAACCGCTCCCTGTGGGAAGCAGGACGAGGGCGGGAATTGGGCGCGGGGCCGCGCGGTCCATGAGGAAGGGAAACGGCCCAATCGAAGGCACATGCCTCAAGCCAGACCGCTTAGCTCGCCCACGGCGCGGCCTGAAGCCTGAACGCCTGCGGCGAGACGCCGACGCTGCGCTTGAAGATCCGGCTGAAGGTGTACGGATCGTCAATGCCTACGCGCGCGCCGATCTCTTTGACGCTGAGGTCGGTGTCGCTGAGCAACTGGCGCGCGGCCTCGCAGCGCAGCGTGGTGAGGTAATGCGCCGGCGCCTGGCCGGTAATTTTGCGCATGGCCTGGCGCAGCGTGGAATAGCTCATCGCATGCTCCGAAGCGAGCGCCTCGAAGTCCACTTCCTGGCGGAAATTCCGGCGGCAGTATTCCAGCACGGCCTCCATGGATTTGCTGGGCGTTTGCGCCTGCCGCAGCGCTTCGCGGCTGTAGTACATCTCGACGAGGAGCCTTTCGGCCATGAGCACCGCGCGGTCGGCGTCGCCGGGCCCGGCACGCTTGACGACTCGGAGGAGTTCGCGAATGCCTTCCACGATCGGCGCCACGTTGACGAGCTGGTGCACGCGGCCGTCGGCGGGAAAAACGCCGCAGTCGAGCAGGCGTTTCAATCCCGGGCCGCTGACGCCGAAATGGTATTCGCACCACGCGGTATGCGGCGTCGGGCCGTAATGGAAGACCGGCCCTGGATAGACGGGGAAAAGACAGCCGGGTTCGACACTCTGCACCGGACCGTCGTCGACCTGAAAGGAGCCGCGCCCGGAGGTCACGAGTCCGACCGCGTAATCGTTGAAGCGGTGGTTGACCCAGCCGACTTTGGCGGGCGCGCAGCCGGCGAGGATGACGGTGAGTTCGCGGAGCATCGCGGGGCGCATGATCGGGCGCATGAAGATGGTCGGGTCGGCGGCGGGCGGCGGGGGGCTACGGGGGGTCTTTGTCAAAACGTCCATCTCCTTTGTCAGCGCGGCTATGGGAAGGGCCTTATCTTCAGGGTATATACCCTCATGCCGTGGATGCGGCTAATGTCAAAACAACCAAGGGCCAGGGATAGAGGAGCGGGACCATGAAGATCGGCAGACAGCAGGTGGAGCAGTTCCACGAGCAGGGCTACACGGTGATGCCGGAGTTCTTCAGCACGAACGAGATCATGGCGTTCCGCGCGGAACTGGACCGGCTGCGGCGCGAGGGGCACTTCAACAACGTCCGTACCGAAGGGGATTCGAAGACCGTATCGCAGCAAAAAATGAATCTACAGATCTGCCCGCTGCTGCATAAGAGCACGTTCTTCCGCGCGCTGCCGTTCCATTCGAAGGTGCTCGACACGATTCCGCAACTGATCGGCGATCCGGTGATCCTGCATCTGGACCAGGTTTTCCTGAAGCCCGCGCGGCACGGCACGGGGACCAACTGGCACCAGGACAACGCGTACTTCAAGATCGACGATCCGATGCGCGGGACGGCGATGTGGATTGCGGTCCACGACGCGACCATCGCCAACGGCACGCTGAACGTCATTCCGGGCGCCTTCCGGGAACGGTTCGAACACAGCCGCGATCCGGAGAGCAATCATCATATCCGCTGCTATCCGCCGGAAGAGCAGTCGGTGGCGCTGGAGGTTCCCGCCGGCGGCGCGGCTTTCTTCTGCTACGGCGTCCCGCACTGCACGCGCGCCAATCAGACCGACCGGGACCGCGCCGGCGTTGCGTATCATTTCCTGCACGAGTCGTGCTACACCGACGAATACCGCAAGCACCATAAGCCCATCGGGACCTACCTGACCGGCCCGAAGGCGACAGGCGGCGAAAAGGAGTACGGTCTGCGCGTGGCCGGAACGTGGGAGAAAGAGTGCGAACTCGCGCTGGCCAGCCAGACGGCGGCGGTGTAAGAGCGTTGCGCGCCGGGCGGAGCATGGCTTCGCTCGGCGTGCTGCGAAATACTAAGCCAAGTCGAAGCTCATCCACTACGCGCCGAGGTCCCGCGTGACACCCGGAACGACCGACCCACCGGAATCACCAACGTGATCGATGCAGCCCGCAAAGGCTAAGATCCGAAATTTATTATGGT
Organism: Planctomycetota bacterium; assembly: GCA_015075375.1. Taxonomy (GTDB): domain Bacteria; phylum Planctomycetota; class SZUA-567; order H5-PLA8; family H5-PLA8; genus H5-PLA8. Next base: position 1,252,306 of record JABTUM010000002.1, read on the forward strand.
GGGCAGGGAGGATGAGCGTTTAGCAGGCCGAAAAATCAACTGCCGGCCTTCTGCTTCACTTTTCCACTCGCACTGACGACATACATTTAGAAATTGTAGTTAAGACCTTCGGGAGTTTCTTAGAGTTCGCCCTAGAAGCGATCATTGCAATCATTCCATACAATCAATTTCCAGTTGCTGGAAACACGGCAAATATCACTTCTGATACGCCGAGCCCTTCAGCCGCAGCAGGGATTCGGTGCCGCTGATCTGGCCGTCCACTTCGAGTTCGAGCGGCAGCAAGATCGTGGGCGGGGCGCCGATGCCGGTCTGCGGCGTACCGAACGTGCCCGCGGGCAGCCAGTGGCTGGTGGCCGTGACGAGCCACTTGAGCTTCTGGAACTGCATGAGCTGCAGGCCCGCCGGCGGCACCGCGGCGCCCAGCGTGTTCTTCGACGGACGCCGGTAGCTGAAGATGGTTCCGGAGGCGTTGCCGATGAACGGCGCCAGCAGCGGATCGTTGCCCACCGTCTCGCTGAAGTCCCCGATGACCAGTCGTGCCCCGCCGGCACGCGGGTCGAAATCCGCGCCGCCGGCCGGCAGGAAATTCAACGTCAGCAGCGCGCGATGCAGCACGACGCCTTTCGAAGTGCGCTGCTGAATGGAGGCCTTGTCGACGAAGAACAGGCCGTCGGGCCAGTCGTTGAGCGCCGAGCCCCACTTAAAGGAGCCCGTGCCCGTGGCGGTGGCCGACTTGCGCGTGTAGCTCGTCAGCAGGACGACGGTGGAGTTGAAGGTTCCCAGGCTGAGCGTCACCGCGATGGGCTGCGGCGCGTTCGTTTGCGGCGCGGCCACGAAGGGTGCGCCGAGTGAAGTGAGCAGGTCGGTGCTGGACGCCGAGACGGTCAAAAGGCCGGTGCCGAGGTTCAGCTTGGCCGAGAACTTGGGCGTCACGCCCCTGGCCGTCTGCCAGCTCACTTGAGTGGCGCTCACCGAAGTCGCGGCCAAGGGAGCGGCGGGGAGTTCCGCGCCGCCGAAGTCGAGTTGGAAGGTCTGCGCGCCCAAGTTGGCGAGATTCAAGCCCGCGGCTTGCAGCGCCGCGAACTCAAGCTTGGCTTGCAGCGTCAGGCTGTCGAAGCCCGGCGCCTTGGGAATGTTCAGCGTGTACTTCGCGCTCAGAATCTTCCAGCCCGCGTCGCCGATGTATGCCGCGCCGACCGGCGCTTCGGCTTCGTCGTCTTCGCCGTTCTCGGTTCCGTTGTCCGGCGTCGAATCGGTATCGGTCTCGTCCGCGTCCGAGATTTGGGCCGAGTTCACGATCTCGCCGCTTACCGTCACCGTCGCGGTGAGGTCGAGCTGTGCCTGCGCGCCGTCGGCCAGCGCGCCGATCGTCCAGATCCCGGTGGCGTCGTCGTAATCCCCGCCGCCGTCGTCGCTAACGTAGGCGAGGCCCGCCGGGAGGAGGTCGGTCACTTCGACGCCGCTGGCGTCGCTGGGGCCGTGGTTGGTGACCGTAAGTGTATAGGTCACGTCCGCGCCGACCGCGGGCATGGATTCGCCGGCGATCTTGGTCAGTGCCAGATCGATGCGGCGCTGGATGGCGGTGCTTTCGGTATCTGCGTCGTCGCCGGTTTCGATGAGCGGTTCGTTGGCGGCGAGGTTCGAGGTCGCGCAACTGGCGCTGGAACCGTGCGCGGCGGAAGGACCCACGGTGGCGGTGAGCGTGAGGGTTGCGCTGCCGCCCGAAGCCAGGCTTCCGAGGGACCACGTGCCGCCGGTGTACCCGCCCGCGCTGGCGTCCGAATCGTCGAGCGTTACGCCGCTGGGCATGGTGGGTGTGACGTCGAGCGTCACGCCGCTGGCGTTCGAGGGCCCGTTGTTCGTGACCGTGACGGTGTAGACGAGGTTGCCCGCGCCGCTGCCGGCGGTGACGGGATCGGCGGATTCGGCGACGGTGACGACCAAGTCCACTTCGCGCGTAATGCTGGTGCTCTCGGTGTCTGTGTCGTTCGCGGCGGCGGTATCGGTTTCGTTCACGGCATCCACTTCGGCCTGGAGCGAGATGGCATCGGTGGCGGCCGCGGCGCCGGCGTCGGCGAAGAGCACGATCGTCAGGGACTTATCGGCCCCGGCTGCCAGGGCGCCGAGCGTCCAATCGCCGTCCGGCGATCCGCCGTAGGTTCCTTGCTCGGCCAGCGCCTGCTTGAAGGTCACGCCGCTGGGCAGGGTGAGGCCCGTGGCGATGACGATGCCGCTGGCGTCGGACGGCCCGAGGTTCTCCACGCTGATCTGATAGACGAGGTTCGCGGGGGCGTTCGAGCCGGCCACGACAGGGTCGGTGAAGTCCACGACGGTGACTTTCAGGTCCGCCTCTCGGTACACGGTGGTGCTTTCGCTGTCGGAGTCGTTGGACGAGACCGGATCGTCCTCGTCCAGCGCCGTGACGGCCGGTGCGCAGACGATCACCGCGCCGTGCGCGGTGCTGGGTCCCACCGCCACCGTGACGGCCAGCGTCTTGTCCTCGCCGGCGGCGAGGGACGCGAGCGTCCAGGTGTTGGAGTCGGCGTCGGAGGTCACGTCGCCGGTAGAGGGGTTGACGAAGAAGATGGAGGTGCCGCTCGGGAGCGTGAGCGTGTTTTCCAGTTCGATGTTCGTCGCGCCTACGTTGCCCACGTTGGCAAGCGTGATCGTGTAGACGACGGTGTTGGATCCGGCTTGGGCCGGATCCTCGCTCTCGGCCACGCTGACTTGAAGATCGGTGTACTGCGGCGTGACCGTGGCGGAGTCGTAGTCGTCGCCCGAGCCGTCGCCGGGGGTGCTGTCGGAGTCGGCCTCGCCGGACGCGGTGACTTCGGCGTCGTTGGCGATGGGGCTTAACGCATTCACCTGCGCGGTGATCTGGAGCGTGGCGCTCGCGCCGTTGGCCAGTGTGCCGATCGTCCAGATCCCGGTGGTGTCGTCGTAAGCTCCGCCGCCGTCGTCGCTGACGTAAGCGAGGCCCGCCGGGAGGAGGTCGGTGACTTGGATGCCGCCGGCCGCGGCCGGGCCTTCATTGTGAACGGTGAGGGTGAAGACCACGTTAGTGCCTACGGCGGGTGTGGCGAGGCTGGCCGAGAGGTCCAGGGACAGGTCGGCCGGGATGGAGAACCCGAAGTCCACGGTGGAGTTTACATCGGTGTCGTCGCCGTCCACGAGGGCGTCCGGTTCGAACCCGACGGCCAGCGTTACGGCCTGGCTGGCCACACCCAACCCCGCCACGGGCGAGCCGTTGTCGTCGCCGTTGACGTCGTCGTCCGGATCGGGGGCGATACCGTTGCCCGTGCTGGAGACGTATCCTTCCAGCGCGCCGCCCGGCGCGAAGTTAGACGGATCGATCTGGACCACGTATTCGCCATCGGGCAGATCGGTGAAGAGGTAGTGTCCGCCGCCAGCGGTGGTCGTGGTCGCGACGAACGAGTCGCCGGCGTCGAGGCTCCCCGATGTCGTGCCGTCGTCGGTGTAGAGGTTGACCGTCACACCATCCACGCCTGCTTCCAGATCGGCGGGTTCGTAGATGCCGTTGTTGTTGAGGTCGTGGAAAACGAGGTTTCCGAGGGTGGCAATCGGTGTGGCAGCAGAGGCCACAAACACGTCAAAAGCCTGGTTCCAGTCGCTATTTGAAAGGTCCGAAGCTAGGCTTTGAAACACCACAAATTCGCCATTCGCACTAATCCTTGGAGAATCGGAAATCGAATTTCCCGTAACGTCCGGCCCAGAAGTTGAACGACTAACTACCTTCACCTCACCAGTTTCCCTCTCGAATAAGAAAACGTTCCCATGACCATTAACATAAGTTACGCCCGAGCGGAGATCGGTCGAAGAACTCGTAAATGCCACGAATGCACCGTTCGAGTTCACCACAGGAGATTCGCTCGCACTATTTCCGGAATTAGTTGAACCGGTAATTGATCGACTAACCAGCGTCATCGCACCCGTCGCACATTCGAAAAGAAAAACATCTGGGCTAATACCATTTGCGTCAATGCCATCAACTAAGTCAGTAGCTTGGCTTGCAAACGCCACGAAAGCTCCGTCCTCGCTTAGGTTGTGACTGAAAGAGAAGCCATTACCTGTCGTGGTCGCTCCAGATACCGAATGACTTACCAACACTAGATTCCCTGTTGTGCGCTCATATAGAAAAACATCCGCTTGTGAGCCGTTGATATCCGTCCCCTCCACTAAGTCGGAAGCTTGGCTTCGAAACGCCACGTAATCGCCATCTCCGCTGATCACAGCAGAATCAGATGCCCGATTGCCTGTAGTGTTCGGACCAGACGTCGAATGGCTTACTAGGGTCAATACGCCTGACTCCCGATCGAACAGGAAAAGATCGTATGAGCCATTCATGTCTGTAATACCTGCAATTAGGTTGGTCGCTCGGCTTTCGAAAGCAACAAACCTTCCGTCTGCTGTCACCACAGGGTAACGGGACCTGGCGTTTCCATTCGTAATAGGACCAGCAGCTGATCGGCTTACCACCGACACCGATCCAGTAGCACGCTCAAAAAGAAATACGTCTTCAGAGAAATTCCATCCCAACCCTTCAACTAGGTCGTCTGAATCGCTACTGAAAACGACGTACGCCCCATCCGCACTCAACGATGGACAGTCAGATGCCGCGCCGGTAGTCATGTAGGCACTAGAATATGAATGACTGACTAATGTTATTGTCCCAGTTTCTCGCTCGAAAAGAAATATATCAAAATTATCGCCATTAATATCGATACCCCCGACAAGATCGGTGGCTTTGCTCTTGAAAACCACAAACGCACCGTCAGCACTTATTACTGGAAAGTCGGACTGACCATTTCCTGTCGTGGTTAGGCCCGCAATCGAATGGCTCACTAAGGTAGTCGTATTTGTTACTCGGTCGTATAGAAAGACATCGCCCGTTTTATTGAGATCTATTTGCCCTAAAACAAGGTTCGTAGAAAAGCCAATGAAGGCAATGAACCTACCGTCAGCACTCACCGACGTGCCAGACGACAAATGGGAGCCGCCGATACTCGCAAATGGTGTGTCAAGGGCATGCCGACTAACCAAATTTACAGAACCTGTCTCACGCTCAAAGAGGAATGCATCCAAGGTGTACTCGGAAGTATTCGTACCTTCGACCAAGTCAGTAGCCGTGCTGGAAAACACAACTATCTCACCATTCGCACTTAACGCAGGGCTGCTGGAAAACTGGTTCCCCGTTGTAGCAATTCCTGCGGTAGAATGGCTCACAAGTGTCACAACGCCAGATTGGCGCTCGAAGAGGAAAATGTCCCAATTCCACGCATTAGGATCTGGGCCGACAACCAAATCGGATGCGGAACTTCTGAAAATGACGAAATTGCCATCTAAACTCATCACATGAATATCAGACTCCCTGTTTCCCGTTGTGGTTGACCCGGCCGAGGAATGGCTTACCAACGAAACCGCACCAGTTGCACGCTCAAAAATGAACACATCTGGGTTCAATCCATTGGTGTTTGAGAAGGCAGGGACTAAATCCGTGGCGTAACTTTTAAAGGACACGAAGGCTCCGTCAGCGCTTAAAGAAGGAGATTGCGAGGGGCCGTTGCCCGTCGCAGCGCCTCCGGCGATCGAATGACTCACAAGCTCCACTGTCCCTGTTGTCCGTTCGTATAGATACACATCACTCTCGCCGCCATTTGAATCTGTGCCTGCGATTAAGTTGGTAGCCTTGCTTTGGAACGCCACGAACGCCCCGTCGCTACTCAGCAAGGCAGATTCGGACTGCCCGTTCCCCGTTACGGCTTCCCCTGCCAGAGAACGGCTCACTAGAGTCACAGCTCCTGAACTGCGTTCAAACAGGAAGACATCCGAACTAGCTCCATTGGAGTCTACAAATCCTTCCACGAGATTAGTCGCAACACTTCGAAATACGGCGAAGGCGCCATCCGCACTTATCGCGGGATAATCGGAGTATCCGTTCCCTGTAGAAGTTGGACCTGAGATCGAGCGACTAACGAGCGTCACCGTTCCCGTTTCGCGATCAAATAGAAAAACATCATGGTGTGTGCCGTTCGTATCCGTACCCGCTACCAAATTGGTGGCACTGCTTTGGAACACTACGAACGCACCATTCTCGCTCAAACTAGGAATTACAGACCAAAAGTTTCCAGTTGTAGTCGGGTCGGCCGCTGTATGGCTTACTAAGGTTACGACCCCAGTCGCCCGCTCAAACAGGAATATATCGAAATCCTCATTGGTATCCGTGCCTGCGACCAGATCGGTTGCCTTGCTTCGAAACGCCACGAACGCGCCGTCCGCGCTCAGTGCGGCAGAATCGGATACACTATTCCCCGCAATGTTCGTACCGGCCAACGAATGACTCACCAGAGTAATCGAGTCAGTTATCCGGTCGTAAATGAATACGTCGTCGCTATAGTTGAAATCCACCTGCCCCGGCACGAGATCGGGTGCATTACTGATGAGAATTGTATACCGCCCATCCGCGCTTAGCGTTTGAGCAGTCGCTCCTGTGAGAACATAGCTATCTCCTGCAGCACTTTCCAAGGGGAATGCTGCTTTGGATACCAACTCCACTGCGACTTCGCTACCATACAATTGGTGTCCACATACTCCTAATACTCCCATGAGCCATAATAAGGGCAAGATCTCAGTCTGGATCTTCATAGCTTGAATTCCCTAATAATTCCAATTGAAGAGCGCTGCAATCGAACCTTTAAACGCGTAGCCTCGACGTGAAGTTCGCCCGCCGGGACCGGGTTCAAAACCTCTCCGTATCCCCAAGCCGTCGCATTCAGGCCGAAGTACCAGTCCGCGGCCGGTGCGGCCGCTTCACTCGAAGGAGGTTCCGTGGCCGGTTCAGGCGGACGGCTCGCGGGGCGGTGCATAAAGAGCATCCCGGCCGGACCGGCCAACATGCGGTAGCCCTGCTTATAGTTCGAGCCCCACTGCAAGCCCTCCTGCGACGGGAGCGTGGACGCCTCGAAACTGTACATCGAATGCTGAACCTGCTGCATGATCGACGCGTGCTGATCGGGCGGGAGTTCGGAGGGTTTATCGCTACCCGGTGCCGATTGCGCGCGTGGCGGCCCTTCGCCGGCTTGCGACCAAGCGCTGGCTCCAAGCAAGACCGTTACAAGCAGGAAAGGCAGCGCTTTGGGCATGAAGGCGGGCTCATCCAAGCAGACCGGGTGCGCATCGATACAACCTGTAAGACCCTTAGCGTAAAACCACCTGATACGTAAGGCAAGGCTCGCACGCCGATTTAGGTGTCAATAAATAGGGCGGCCTATTGCACTGGTGCGCAAGCTTTTACCACGCCTGCCGGTACAGGTCGGCGATTTCTTCCCGGCGTCGGGAGGCAGGGGTTTTGGGCGGGGCTGCCGGAGGCGAGGGCGTCTTGGGCCATCTTGAGGAGTTCGGGTTCGACGCGGGACCAAGGCTGGCGGGCGCATTCGGAGAGGCGGGGGATTTCGAGCGTGCGGTTGAGGGCTTCGAGCCATTCGACGAGCGCCGCGCAGGCGGAAGTGGGCACCCTGATTTGGGATGAAAATGTCGCACAGGTAGCGCACAGAATAGCCGCCGGCGCGGAGACGGTCACCGTAACCGAAGAATGCGAAGCGGCTTGCGTGGGTTCGGGAATGGTGGGCAGGGAGGGATTTGAACCCCCGTAGACTTTCGTCGACAGATTTACAGTCTAACGCCACATATCTAAGTGCTTTATATGTAAGGCTTTAATTTTTGCTTACACTCGTAAACTTACGAATAGCTTACGCGGTTTCCTTGCATTCTGGCGGGGTCTCGTGCCTCAACGCTACAGACAGTCTATCTGCCGCTCAAAAGCCCCGCCAGCGCCAACTGTGCGCGAAAGAGAAAGCCCCCAGCCACGAGGCTAGGGGCTCTGCCGTGCCGGGCGTTCGGAAGGCACGGCGCGCACCGGATGGTGCGGGTACGCTCGAAAACGAGAAAGCCCCTGGACCCAAGACCAGGGGCTCTCCCTCGCAGCCAGCCGGGTGCGGAGGTACCCAGCGGCGCAGCTCGAAAATGGGGAGCATCGGGCAAGGGGCTTTGGGACGCCTCGCGCGATGCGTTAGGGCTCAGTTCATGGCGGCTTGGTCGCCGCGTTCGCGCTCCAGCTCACGCGCCACAGTCGAAAGCCGGTCCGCTAAGACGGTCGTGAACGGCTCTTGCCCGTCAAGGAAGCTCAACAACTCCCGCGCCGCGTCGAACAGCTCGAAGGCATCCCGCCAGCGCCGGTCAGTAAGCCGACAATCGCCGATGCACACCAGCGCCCGGAATACGGTCTTTGGCGTTGCGGCATGGCTCGCCGCGTAGCGCATTAAGAGCCCTTCCGCGTCGCGCCGCTCGGCTTCGGTCGATGGAACGCGCTTCGATGCAAGATAGCCGTCCATGCGCGCGAACTCGGAAGGCGTCAACGGCTCAAGGTTCAAAGTGGATTCAATTTAGATTCCTTTGAATCATGAACTCATTTACCACGCGTTGGTGCCAGGTGCGTTCTTGCTCCATGATTTGGTTGGTGGTGTCCTTCCAATACAGCGCGGCTTCCAACTCAAGCTGAGCGTCGGCGTCCTCTTTCGCCTTGTCCGCCATTTTGATAGCCAACTCGCGCCTCTTTTCTTCGCGCGCGCCAGTGAGCCGGTCCACCGTCTCTTGCTTCACCCATTCCCGAATGGTGTCCCAGCTCGTATTTTTTTCGAGCATAGCCCCCAGGCTCATTTGATACTCAACGTCGGGGTGATTCATGAACCGCGCCGATTGGAACCGCCCGCCGCTGTCTTTTCCGAAGGTGCTGGTATGCCGCCTAATCCAGTCCGCCAGGTCCGCGCGCCGCTCGCGCCCCTTCGCCGTCCGCTCCAAGTGCGCTTGCGACGTGAAGCCGAAGACGCTTGTGCTCGCCTCTCGGTCAAGGTCTTCTTGCCGCGCGAGTATCTGCCGCTGCTGGCGTTGGAAGTCCAGCGCGCCGGTATCGCTCGAAAATCTCAGGTCAATCGAGCGCCTTAGCCGCGCCGATGCGCCCGCGCCTTCAATCTCGACGCGCCGCTCGTGCTGCCTATCCCGTTCCTCAATCATGTTCGCCGCGTGCCGCGCCAAGATGCCAGTTATGGCGATGCCCGGCCCCGCGCGAACCGCCGCAGCCGACAGCGCCGCGCCGCCCGATGCCAGACGCGCGCCTAGTTGGGCAATCCGCGCGTTGCCGCTACGGGTGAGCACCGCGCCTAGATGCGTGAGCCCGCCGCCCGCGTCGTTGACGGTGCCGCCGTTGACGTTGCCGGAAAGCACTTGCCGCAAGCGCCCGTGCGGGTTGTGCGTGTTCAGCAACCGCACCAGCCGCCCCGGAAGGCTCTTATCGACGGCTTGCTCGATGCGCCGGGTTTCTTCGAGCCGCTCGCGAATGCCGTCGGCTTGCGCGCGATACTTGCCGATGCGGTCTAAAGCCGCCGCGTTCTTGATGCTGCCGCCCGCTGCTTCGAGCTTCAGGAGCGCCTTTTCAGCACGCGTAGCCAAGCGCTCGGCTTCTTTCGCCGCCGTGCGCAGGTCGCCAAGCAACTCCGCTTGCTCGATGCTTACTTTAATGCGTTCTTTAGGCATTTAGGCGAGCCTCTTAAGCAGCGCAGCCTTCGCTTCGCCTCGCTCCCGCCGCTCTTGCTTCCAGCGCCCGAAACTTTCGTCCAGTGCGGCTTCGTCCAGCGCCAGCGCCGGGAATTTGCTCGCGAAAGCGTCTGCAATTTCCGCGTCGTCTACCGCGTCGGTGCGGGCGTTATCCTTCAAGAACTCCCTGAAAAGCTCTTTCTCGCTCTGCATCTACCTCTCCTTTTCGCTCGGAACGGGCTCACCTAAAGTAGACAAGTAACGTTGACGAGCTTGCGCAGACAAACTTGAAGGCGAGACACGTCGGGGGCAGCTCGTATACCCACGTCATGTTTGCGGGCAGCTTGATGTTGCTCGCCGCCGTCGTGTCGGCAGCGGTCGGCGCGGCGCTCTCGACTTGGATATACGCCGCCGTCGCGCCCGCGTTCACCAGCTTGCCGCCGGGTAGCGCCAGCGTCGCGGTCTTCGCGTTGGCGTCGCACTCAAATTGCCCGCCGCTTCCGGACAACGTCACGTCTGCCGATGCTATTCTCGCGTGCTCCTTTGCGTAATCGCCTGCATCATCGGGTCGGGCTTGGATTCGGCGTGCTTCTCGATTTCCAGCGGCTTGCGCGCCGTCAACGCTCGCGCGCCGTTCTTGGGGGCAGGGGCAGGCTTGCTGCCCACGTACTCCACGGTCCAGGTGCCGGGCTTGCAGGTACGCGCCGCGCCGGTCTTCGGGTCGGGCGCGTCCGCCGTCACCAGCTTGTAGTCGTGCGTGCGAACGCTTCGCCCGTCGAGGCGCTCATAGGTGCGGCTTGACACCTTGTGTTCGGGCACCAGGTCGCGGGGAACCCCTTGCAAGTCGAGCACGCTTTCGACGCCGGGTCCGTGCTCGAGGTGTTGAAACGCGACAGCCAAGTCCGCGCCGAAACGCATCTCGGGTTTTGAGGGCGCGTTGTAGTCGCCCGCGCGGCTCGGGTCGTCGAGCACGTGCACGATTGAGGCATACTCCCGCAGAAGCCACGCCGGGTGCTCGCTGCCGTCGCGCTCGATGAAAACCGCATCGGGTTCCAGTTCCTCACCGGATGCAACGACGCGCTTCCACGCCCCGTCCGAACGGCGCTCCGCGCTCGCGGTCAGCTTGCGCGGGCGCGGGCGTCCGCCGCAAAGGTGCAGCGGCTTAGTCTCCGTCTCGTACATTCAAAATCTCCTTGGCTTCGGTTTCGAGTTTGACGACGATGCTCTCGGCTTGCCCCAGCTTCGCCGCCGCGTGAACCCAGCGGAGTAGGTCCGCGAGGCGCTCGGGCGTGTAGCCGTCGGGTAGTGTCGGGCTGCCGTGCTTCAGCACGTAAGCCGCCACGGGCAGCGCGTCGGGATTCACGCCCACGCGTAGCGCCATACGCTTCAACTCGGCGTGGATGCGCTCGCGCTCGGCGGGTGATAGATTGATGCTCACCACAGCTTCGTGACTTTCCCTTCAAGGTTCTTCGCCATGAACGCGCGGCGGAACTTGGGGTTTCGCTCCAGCGCCTCCAGCGCGCGCAGCGGATTGACTCGGTGCCCGTCCTCGGCGGTGAAGGCGGTACTCACCACCTTGCCGCCCAGCGTCGTCACCTCGTCGAACTCGCGTCCCTTCGCGGGCGTCGGTGCAGGGTGCTCGGTAGGTGCGCGGGTGCCGGTGCTGCTCGGTCCGGGCGTGTGTTGCGGCTCGCTTATTTCTCGTCCTCCGTGGTTTCGCACCAGTAGCTTTCGCCGGGCAAGGCGAAGTCCCTGTGTGGAATGTTGTACTTGAGCATCGGTCGGCGGCTCGCGGCGGATGGGCTCGGCTCGGGTTGCATGTGCTCAAGGTCAGCGCGGCGGCTCGTGACGACGCCCAAGGCGGAAGTCTCGATGCACCGCAGGATGGTGCACGGGTAAACGCGCGCGCCGAAGGCGGAAGGTATGGTCAGTGTGCCTTGTGCTATTCAGCCCCCTTAAAAATGCCCTGGAGAACGCCGCCCTTCCGTGTGTGTGCCGCAGAAAAACGGTAATCAAGTGCCACTCGTAAATCCTTGCTTTGTACTGGCTTCCGGTTTTTTATTTCAAGGTGTGTGGGCTTCGGTCGCCTTCGCCGTGCCCCCACCGAGGGGGCTCACGGCACGCCAAAATCTACCCCCATGTGCGCCAGCGCCACAGCGGCGCGCCCGTCCCCTCCAAGCGCCTGTGCCTTCAAGGCTTTCAGGATGCGGCGCTTCTCGCGCAAGGTGATGATTTCGCGCGTGCCCACCGCCGCCTTGTTGCCCTGCTGGAACGGTCGCCCCACTCTGCGTTTGGTCCCCGCTTCGTTCGCGTTCATGCTGCGTTCCCTCTGCGTCCCCGCGCCGTATCTCTACAACTTTTCCCGCTCGCCGTCAAACTTTTCCACGGAAAGTTTCGTGTCACGTCCGCCGCGAATCGTGCCGCGGTCCGGGTGTTCAATGGTTGAACGGTCGCCGTGCTTGCTCATCGGGGCAAGCTCCCCGCGTGCACGACAGGCCCGCCGTGGTCGTTGGTTGCCGTGGTCGTTGGCGCGCCGGGCGACGCTCCCAGCGTCGAACCGGGAGCGCCTCTTTTACTACGTAAAAGTCGAGGGGGTGATTTCGCCCCTACATAGTGGGGGTGATTTCGCCCCCTCATAGGCTTTTTTGTATGGAGGGGTGATTTCGCCCCCTCATAGCAAAGTTTGAAGCGCATCAAGGTCTTGAACTGTCCCGCCGCGTGTGTGGTCGTGTGCTGCCGCCGAATCCAGCCCCCGCGCTCCAGCGCCGTCACCGCTGCGCTTATGGCTTTGGGGTCTTTAATGCCGGTAGCGTCCACCAGACGCTTGCGGCTTGTGCAGACGACGGTGCCGCCCTCGCTCGAGAGCGCCAGCCACACCCAAGCCGCGTTCTTGTCCAGGCCGCGCAATTCAGCCAGGGTCACGGTCGCACCCCCGTCACGTCGTGGGGCGTCCAGCCGTCCATGCGCTGACAGTCGGGCCACCAGCTCAACTTCACCTCGCGGTCGCGCGGTCCGTGCCGGTGCTTGGCGATGTTCACGAAGGCCGTGAGCGGGCAGCCCGCGCCGCCGTTCTCGAATTTGGGAAGCAGCAGCACGCCGTCCGCGTCTTGTTCCGCCGTGCCGGAATCGCGAAGGTCGTGCAAGGTCGGTCCGGTCGTCGCCTTCGCGCCGCTCCGGTTTATCTGCCAGCACAGCAGCACCACGACGCCAGACGCCTTCGCGGCCTCTTTCAACCGCCGCGCCGTCACCGCCGCGCGCTCGAACTCCGTATCCCCGTCCGCTCGAACCCAAGAACGTTGGTCCACGACGGCAAGCCGCGTTCCCTGCCGCCCATGGGCTTCAATGGCGAGACACAGCGCGCTTAGGTCGGCCACTTCGCCCACCACAAGCGGCAGGTCGTGCAGCACCTTGCGCGCGTCGGCTATGGCGTCGCGGCTTCGTTGGTCGAACTCCAGGCGCTCCAGCCTCCAGACGGGAACGCGCGCCGATGCCGCCAGCAGCTTCCGCACAACCTGGACAGCCGGGTCCTCCAGCGTATTGAACCAAGTACGGACGCCGGACAGCGCCGCCAACCGCGCCGCGTTCAGCGCGAACGTAGATTTACCGCAGCTCGTATCCGCAGCGACGATGTACAGCCCGCCGGGCATGAAGCCGCCATGTAGTTGCTCATCCAGTTCATAGAATCCGGTCGGCAGGCGCGAAACGCGCCTATCTAGTTCGCCGGAATCGAGCCATTCGCCCACGCTCCGCGAGTTGGTCGCCGTGGTCGGCGCAAGGCGGTCAATCTCGCGGCGCAAGTCCAGCCGAATGCAATCGGGGCAAGCGCCGTCATCAAGCGCCTGGACGAGCTTAACGGCCACGCCGCGCACCTCACGGGCTTCGTGAAGCTCTTTCACTACGGCGACGTGCCGCTCGATACTGGGGGCTTGGTTGCCGCGCGCCGCAAGCTCTAGCAGCTCCCCACCGCTTAGGTTGTGCTTGGGTGCTTCGCTCAACACCGCGTGCGCGTCGATGGTCCCTGATTCCGCCCATAGTTGCGCCAGCATGGCGAACGCGCGCCCAAAACGAGGCACGTAAAACACGCTCGCGCTCAGGGATTCGACGGCCACGCGCGCCGCCTCGGGGGCCGCAATCATCCCCGCGATAATTCCGGCCTCAGCATGTTCGTCGTGCAGGGGCACGCCGTCGGCCGCTTTCGTTGGCCCGAGCTCCAGCCGGTACGCGCTTTCTTGTTCTCGCGCGATGCGCTCGGCGGCTTGGTCGAAGGGGTCGGCGCTCAAAGAGCACCCCCTTGCCCGCCGCCGGGGGAAATGGTATTGTCCACTTGTTCACCTTGGCGCGCCCGCGCCCTTTGCCCTTAGCCGCCCCGGTTCCACGCCGGGGCGGTTTTGTTAACTCACTTCGCGCCGCTCAATTTCGCCTGGAATATCGCGCGTCAATTCCCGCTCGGAGCGAACGGGCAACGCGCGCGTTGCTTCGATTTCCGCGAAGACGCGCGCCAGCGGTCCAACAGGCTCGGAGCTTAGGTGTATTTCTTCGCCGGGGCGGGTGCGCAGCTCGTCAACAGCCGCGCACAGCTTTTCCAGCGCCCCGCGCTCTTGCGGGTCGATTGATAGCTCTCGTGTCGCGCCGGATTTCGCGGTTAAAACGTATCGGAATATCATCCGCGCACCTCACGCTTTGCGCGCAAGGCTTCAACGTAAACGCGGGGGATTCGGTGGTAACCGCTTGGCAGCCTGTAGGATGGTATCGCGCCGGAACGCGCGTAGCGCCAGACTGTACGAGGGTGAACGCCTAGAATTTCTGCAACTTCTCGGATGGATAAATCCGAACCGCTCTGTATTGACACCTCCATTTCACGCCTCCGAATCTTCGCCCCGAAAAGCCGGGGTCGAAAAAATCCGAAGGCGTAACTACTAAATCAAAGTTGCGCGCGCTTGTCAAGGCGGGCATTTCGAGGTGTTTGATTTACGGCGCATTTTTCAAGACACCGCGAAAAATCGACAACACGTGCAATCGGTGGTTTATCAGTGATTAATCGGTGGTTAAATTACGCTCTCCTATGGACGCGCTCGGCTCAAAATGTTTGAAATACGGACATGTAGCGCCAAAATTTTTTTATAAAAGTGCTCGGCTCTTGTCGGTGGGGGCAATTTTGCCCCCACCGGCGGCTTGCCGATGGTGCGATCGGACAACTTACCACTAGTGGTAAGTTCACTCCCGCCAATAAAAAACCGCCCCGAAACGCGCGGGCGGTTCTATTTCGGCGTCGTTTTGCGCGGGAATTACACCAACCCATTCGCCATTAAAAACGCCGAACGCTTCACTTCGCGCGCGCTTTCCTTCAGGTACTTTGCCGCAAACGCGCGCGCCTCGTTCGCGTCCGACCCTGCCGCCTCGCACCAATGCGCAACGTCAGAGGCGTACTCTCCCACGCTCATCCGGTCGCGGCGATTGTACGCACCGGCAGTGCGAAGCGCCTGCAATCCAAGCTCGGCAGCCTCGCGCGTCCGTCCGTGTTTCGCGAGCGCAGCCGCCGTCCATGCCTCCATCTGCCCCCGCGTGTACGGGCGCTCTATCGCGCGCTCAATACCGATGCGAAGCGCCGCCTGCATGTGCTCCAGGTTCGGTGGGTCGTCAAGGTTCGCGATTTCGTAAAGCACCGAGACTTGCTCGCCGTGGTCCTCCACTTCGCGAGCCAGCGCCAGCGCAACGCCAAGGCACGCGCGTTGCAGCCCTTCGCAATACTCCATGCCTGGACCACAGCCGGAAACGACTTGCAGCAGGTCGCACAGTCCGCGCTTGCAGTCGGGGGATAGATTGCGCAGCGCGTCGAAGGCGTCGGGTTTCCGCTTCATGCTTGCACCGCCTTCCGCGCCGCACACTTCGCGACGTAATCGGCGGGCAGTTCCTTCCCTTGCGCCTTGGCAAGCTCCGCCTCCAGCGCGAACAGCGGCGACAAGTCCAGTGTGTTCTTCTTGTCCGCCCTCATCAGCTTGTCTAGTGGCGTCCAGTCCCAATAAGCGTCTGTGCCGTTGCGCTTATCCGCCTCCAGGCACTTACGCGCCCACTCGTATGCCTCCGGCAGTCGGCGCGCCTTCGCCAAGTCGCCGGTTGCCTTCGCGGCGACGAAGCCCGCCTCGTTGTAATCCTCGCCCACTTCCGCGCGCATGGCGATAGAGTACGCGCGCGCGAACGCCGCGAGCCGCTCGTCCAGGTCGCGCCGGTAGTCGCCAAGCCATGAAAGGGCAGTGACTAGCTCTGGGTGGTCGGGTCCGTGCACGGCTTCAAAGAACGCGGTGCACGCCTCCAGCATCTTCGCGCGTTCGCGCTTCGTCACCCAAGCGAAGCCGCCGCCTTCCATGCAGCCGGAAAGCACGACAGCCAGGGAGTAAGGGTTCTTGAAAACGGAGCGCAGCTTGCCTACCGCCGCGTCCATGGCGAGATTGCGTTTCATGTCCTGCCCTTTCAATGTAGGGCAGCAGCCGGAGGGTCGATACCCTATCCGGGCGTGCTGCGTGTGTGTTCACGTGGCACGTCAAGGGGCGTTGGGGTGTTTGCGCACTCCAGCGCCCCGCCTATTTTCCTGCCGTCAATTCATTCGCACCCCCTCTCATTTCAGCGCCGCCGCTTTCGGGTTCGCCTCGCTCGGCAAGATTCGCGCGTAGTGCTCACGAATCATGTCCACACGGTCGCCCAAAAGCGCCGCCACATGTTCAATCGGAACCTTCGCGCGAAGCAGCAGCGATGCGCAGGTACGCCGCCCGGTGCGCGCGTCCACCTTCGTCTCAATCTTCGCCTTGCTCGCTGCCTTCGCCAGCGCCCGCGCGTAGCGCCTATCCCAGCTTGGCGGGTTCGCTTCCGCCTTGTTGGTTTTCGGGTTCGGGAAAAGCACGTCGCCGCCCTTTAAGCGCCGCTCAATCGCGCTCCAGACGCTCGCCGGTATCGGCTGAATGGTGCGCGGTCCGTTCTTCAAGCCCACCTTGCCCAACGGTGCGAGCGTCAAAACGTGCTCGCCCTTGGGATTCACGCTGAAATTGTTTCGATGCAGCGTAAGCAATTCCTCACAGCGCAGCCCAAGCCCGCATTGGATGCGGAACGCGTCGGCGTAGGGTTGCTCCAATTCATCGGTCAGCCGTTGGGCGTCTGCCTTTTCAAGCCAGCGTATCGGTCCGCGCGCCTTGCGTATGTCGTCCGCCGTCGCCGATGGCAGGCCCTTCTTGCGCTCCAGCTTCACGCCAACATCGTCAAGGAAGCGCAGGATAGCGATACGCATTTGCTGGCGTCGCGACGGTGCCAGCCCGTCGCCCGTGCGCCCCGGAAGCCCGTGCAGCCACGCGTTGATTTCAGTTTCCCGCCCCGCCATATCGTCGACTTCGGTCGACGCGCCGAACCGGTGCACGAAGCGTTGCAGGTCTCCAAAGACGTTTTTCCGGTGCCGCTCGCCGGTGTCCAAGAGCGCCGTTTTTTTCCACGCGTCGAACGCGTCTTGAAGCGTCGGGCAAGGTCCGGTGCGAATGCGCGAACCCTTCCAGTGCTCGATTTCCTTCGCCATGCGCCGGATGACTTCGTTAAGCCGCCGGGTCTCGCGCTGCTCGTCCTCCAACATCAGCTTGAGCACCGCTACCGCGTCGGCGCTCGACGGCAGCGCCCTACCCTCGCCGTCCCGCGCCGTGCTGCCCGTGGTCGACGTGCCCGCCGCCGGTCCAAGCCATTCGTCCCGCAAGTGCCCAGGCATACCCACGGGGGGCACGTCCCAAAACTCAGGATGCAGAAATACCTTGTTGAGCCAGTCGAGCGCCGCGCCCGCCTCTTGCGCCGTGCGCCCCAACTTCACGCGAACCGTTTTTAGCCGTCGGGGGTGCTCGAAGCGGGTAACGTACAGCGCGCCCTCAAGGCGCATGGTCAGGGGCTTTCGGACGCGTGCCATAGACGCGGACTCCGTATGGGAACCCCCATACCTTACGGATTGCTTACGAAATAGCAAGCGGTAAGTTTCGAGCGCGCCGATTTGCCGCGCCTTCGTAAACCCATAACTCCTAGGGGAATATGGCGTTTTATAATGGTGGGCAGGGAGGGATTTGAACCCCCGTAGACTTTCGTCGACAGATTTACAGTCTGTTGCCTTTGACCGCTCGGCCACCTGCCCAGGTGGGACGCGTGGGGCTACCGGCCCCTTGGTGAGGAGTTCTGTTCATACTCGCCGCGGCGGAAGTTTCAAGCGCGGGCGCGGGTTTTCGGCGCTGGGCGGCTTCACGTTCCAGACTTCACGGACCGCACATCCTTCCCTGAGTTCCACCTTGTATCTGCGGCTGCGCTTACGGGTCGAATTGCCATTCGCCGGGTGAATCGGTTCTCAGCGCCGGCCGCTCGAAGGCAGGTTGGCCTGTCCGCATTCGAACGGTCATCGCCAAGGGCCTAAAGGCCATGGCCGGCGGACCACAATGGAACTCGTGGAAAGTGGGAGCATGGATTAGGTTACGCGCTGAGGCGGCGGAGAATGTACGCATGGGCCGAGACTTGGTCGAACGGTTGCCGGAGCGCCCCGATTTCGCGGGGTTGCTCGACGCGCTGGCTTACGATGCGGACGGGCTGGTGACGGTAGTGGCTCAGGACGCTGCGAACGGCGAAGTGCTGATGGTGGCGCACGCCAACCGGGAAGCGCTGGAGTTAAGCGCCGCGACGGGGCAGATGCACTACTATTCGCGTTCGCGCAAGAAACTCTGGCGCAAGGGCGAAGAGAGCGGGCACACACAGCGGCTGTTGAGTTTGCACTTCGATTGCGACGGCGACGCGGTGGTGGCGCAGGTGGAGCAGGTGGCGGGCGCGTGCCACCTGGGTTATCGTTCGTGCTTCGCGTATCGGTGGGATCCGGCGGGCGGATACGTTCAGGCGGGCCGCAAGGTCTTCGATCCCCAGACGAAGTACGGACGGGCGTAAAGCGAGGGTTCGATGGGATTCCCGAAGGTTCGAATGCGGCGGCTGCGGCGCACGGACGGACTGCGCCGGATGGTCCGCGAGACGACCCTGCACACCGACGATCTGATCGCTCCGCTTTTCGTCGGCGAAGGCGAAGGGCAGCGCAAAGAAATCGACTCGATGCCGGGCGTTTACCGTTTCAGCCTCGATACGGTCGTCGAAGAAGCGAAGCTTTTGCAGCGCCTGGGCATCGCGGGGCTGCTGGTCTTCGGCGTGCCGAACGCAGAAGACAAGGACCCCGAAGGGACGCAGGCTTGGGCGAGCGACGGGATCGTGCAGCGCGCGCTGAAGGCGCTGCGCGAGGCATGCCCGGGAATGGTGCTGATCTCGGACGCGTGCTTCTGCGAATATACCGATCACGGGCATTGCGGAGTGCTGAACCGCAAGAAGGAAGTCCAAAACGACAAGACGCTGGAGCACCTGGAACTGGTGGCGTTAAGCCAGGCACGGGCGGGTGCGGATATCATCGCGCCGAGCGGGATGATGGACGGAATGGTGCAAGCGATCCGGACGGCGCTGGACGAGAACGGCTTCCCGGAGATCGCGATTCTTTCGTACTCGACGAAATTCAGTTCGGCGTTTTACGGCCCGTTCCGCGAGGCGGCGGAGTCGACGCCGCAGTTCGGGAACCGCAAGCAGTACCAGATGGAAAGCGGGAACGCTCGCGAAGCGATCCGCGAATCGCTGCTCGACGCGAGCGAAGGCGCGGACATGCTGATGGTGAAGCCGGCGCTGGCGTACCTGGACATCATCCGGCGCATTCGCGAGCAGAGCGACCTGCCGCTGGTGGCGTACAATGTTTCGGGCGAGTACAGCATGGTCAAGGCCGCGGCGCGAAAGGGCTGGATCGACGAGAAGGCGGCGGCGATCGAGATTCTGCATGGGATCAAGCGCGCGGGCGCGGATCTGATCATCACGTACTGGGCGAAGGACCTGGCGGGTTGGCTGAAGGACGAGCACGCGCCTCTGCCCGAAAAAGCGGCGCCTCCCCAGGAAGAACACTGAGCGCGCCTCGGCGCACCTCAAGGAACCGAACATGAAGTGCCAATACCCCGACTGCAACCGCCAGGCGACCGTGCATCTGACCGAATTGGCCGATTCGGGCAAGAAGGAAATTCATCTCTGCGAACAGCACGCGGCGGAGATGGGCGTGCCGGGACAGAAGTATTTCTCGGCAACGGATCTGCTGGCGGGGATCGCGAAGGCGCAGCAGGGGACGCAGAAGGATCTGGAGAGCGGGACGAAATGCCCGCACTGCGGGATGACGCTGAGCCGCTTCCAGGCGTCGGGGCGCTTCGGCTGCGCGCGCTGCTACGAGACGTTCGAGGAAGAGATCGCGCCGCTGGTGGAACGGATTCACGACAGCGCTCAGCACGTCGGCAAGGTGCCTCCGCGCGCTCCGGCGAAGGCGGCGTTGACGGTGGAAGCGCGGCGGATTCAGTTGGAACTGAACAAGACGGTAAAGCAGGAAGATTACGAGAAGGCGGCGGGGCTGCGCGACCGGCTGAAGAAGATCGAGGCGGAACTGGCGAGTCAGAAGTAGACGGACGAAGGCACTATTCAATATTCAGCATACGGGTCCGTTGCGTAACGGCTTGCTATTGAGCGCGCTTCGCGCGGCGTAGATGGTTCACCTCCCCTGCCCTACTTTTTACCATTCGCACTCGCAGGCTCGCGCGGCAGTAGCCAGCAACGCACCGATCTCGCGGACGCGTGCATCGTTGAGCGCGCCGAGGGTTCCGCCGACGGCGAGGGCGCCGACGACGAGACCTTCGCGGCGCAGCGGGGCGGCGAGGCGCTGCCGGTCGCCTTGGGGGCCGACGCAGTAGCCGTGCGCGGCGAAGCGGGCGCATTCGGCGCGGTAACGAGCCCAGGTCGCTCCGGGCGGCGCGGGCTTGCGCGAGATGGCGCGGCGCCATTGTGCGCCGGTGAGGCAGAAGATCCCCCACGGCGCTTCGAAGAGCCCTTTGGTCACGTAGCCGGGTTCCTGAAGCACGAGGGAATCCGGGTGGAGCACGCGTTCGAGGCAGACGGAGCGTTTGCCGTCCCAGCGGATCAGAAGGACGGTGTTGCGCGCGGCGTCGCGGAGCCGTTCGAGGTGGGGACGGGCGATGCGCCGGAGGCGGCTGTCGAGGTCTTCGCCGCCCTGGAGCGCGGTAAGTTCGGGGCCGGGGCGGTAGCGTCCGGTCTCGGGGTCTTTGGCCAGCCAGCGCAGATCGGTGAGGGCGCCCAAAAGCCGCGCAACGGTGGCCGACGGGAGTTTCATGCGCCGGCCGACCTCGTTGAAGCCCAAGCCGCCGGGGCTGGCGGCGAGCAGGCGCAGGAGGCTCAGGCCGCGGTCGAGCGAGCGGGGCGATTCG
Organism: Planctomycetota bacterium; assembly: GCA_015075375.1. GTDB lineage: Bacteria > Planctomycetota > SZUA-567 > H5-PLA8 > H5-PLA8 > H5-PLA8. The sequence continues at coordinate 1,273,251 of JABTUM010000002.1, forward strand.
TGGGTACTCACATAAATGTTACTAACCTACAATATTGACGCCGTCCAGTCCTAAGCCGGGTATGCTGCTCCATGGCCGCGGCCCGTACGCGCCGCCGAACGTCCAAGGAGCCCCGCGATGGCCGATCCGCGCCGCCCGAACCTGCTCTTTATCTTCGCCGACCAGCTTCAAGCCTTCTGCCTGGGACACATGGGCGACGCGGCCGCTCGGACGCCGAACCTGGACGCGCTGGCCGCCGACGGTGTGGTCTTCCGTAATGCGTACAGCGATTCGCCGGTCTGCACGCCATACCGGGGCTGCCTGATGACCGGCCGCTACCCGACGCAGACAGGGGTGCGCGGAAACGAGGACGGCCCGCGGGCGGAGGAGCGCTGCCTTGCCGAGCGAATCGGCCGGCGCGGCCTTACGACGAGCTACGTCGGCAAGTGGCACCTCTACGCCACGGGCAACGTGCCGGTCCTGCCGCAGCAGCGCTGCGGATTTCAGCGTTTTATCGGGTACCAGGCGTACAACGATTTCCTGAACGACGTCACCTTCTTCGACGAGGAAGGGCGCGCGCGGACGTTCGAGCGACACCGTACGGACGCGACGACGGATCTGGCGATCGAGCGGCTGCGCGAGATCCGCGACCGGCGCTGGCTGCAGATGGTCAGCTACCAGAACCCGCATTATCCGCTGCAGCCTTCGCCCGAGTTCGAGGCGCTCTTCGCGAACGCGGCCATCCCGCGGCGTGCCAACGTGCGCGAGCCCGAACGCGTCTTCACGCCAACATTCTCCCCGTTCAGCCCGCGGCCGATGGAGCGCGATCCGAATTACCATCGCTACGGAAAGAGCCTCGACGCGTTCCTGCGTTGCTATTACGCGATGGTCGCGCAGCTCGACTGGCACGTCGGACGGCTGATCGCGGAGCTGAAGCGGATGGGGCTGTACGACGAGACGGCGATCGTCTTCACCAGCGATCACGGCGAAATGGCGGGCAGCCACGGGCTGATGAACAAAGGTGCGGCGTGGGAGGAGTCGTCGCGCGTGCCGCTGATCGTGCGCCTGCCCGACGGGCTGCGCGGGCACACGGTGGAGACGCCGGTCTCGGCGGGAGTCGATCTGTATGCCACGCTGCTGGAGTTGGCCGGATGCGGCGCGGAACCGCGTGCGGCCGGGAAAAGCATCGCGGCGCTGGCGCGCGATCCGGAAGCGCGTACGCACCGGCCGATCTTCGCGGAGTACGGAGATTGGGTCTTCGTGCGCGACTGCGATCGGAAGCTCGTGGCGGCGCGCGAAGATCTGCGGCCGCGCCAGTTCTTCGATCTGCGCAGCGATCCGTGCGAGCTGAACGATTTGGTGCTCGCGCCCGAGCATGCAGGCGAGCGCGAGCGGCTGTTGGGGCTACTGGCGGATTGGCGGCGCGGCATGGGGGCGGAGGTGGGCGGTAGATTGCAGGTAGCGAAGGCAGGATGAGTTTAGGAACGGCAAAGGACAAGAACCAAACATAATTCAAACGATAGACTTCAAATCATAATAAGACCTTCCCCACGAAAAGTAGACGCGAGGAATGCGTGCACGCTCGCGCTTGGTCTCCTTCCAGTACCTAACAAATTCTTACGCCCTCGCTTGCAATACCATGGCGCATAGGTCTGAATAGCGGATTCGCATCCGTGCACAGGTACTCCATGGTCTACTGAAAGGGCCTATATGTCCGCAAAGGTGGTCGGTCGAAGTTCCGGGTGGACGGCGGCTCCGGAGTTGTACACGAAAAACAAAGGCACGTGCGGGCGCAAGCGGATTTGCTTCGTGGGCGCTTCGTACAAGTTCGTCCACAAAGTCTTGCGCGACATGCTGCTGGTGGGCGGTTTTCAAGATTGCGAGTTGGTGGTCCACGACATCGAACCGGACGCGATGAACCTGGTGGCCGATCTGCTGGATAAGATGGCGCGGCAGAAGAAGACGCGGATCCGGGTGCTGCGGACGCTGGACCGCGCCGAAGCGCTGAAGGGCTGCGACGCGGTGGTGCTGAGCATCACCATCGGCGGGGACGAGTCGGACGCGCGTTCGGCGGAGGTGGCGCTGAAGTACGGCATCCCCACGGGGATTGGGGACACGCTGGGGCCGGCGGCGTTGGCGCGGAATCTGCGGACTATTCCGTTCTGCGACCAACTGATTCGCGAGATGGAAGATTTATGCCCGCGCGCGGCGATGCTGAATTTCACCAATCCGATGTCGGCGCTGACGGGCGCGATGGCGCGGCGGCGCAGCATTCCGGTGTACGGGCTGTGCCATTCGGCCGACGAACTCTTCCGGTACTTCGCCAAGGTGTTCAAGTGCCGCAAGCAGGACGTCGAACTGGAGATCGGCGGCGTCAACCACCAGGCGTTCGTGACGCGGTTGTGGATCAAGGGCAAAGAGCGCACCTCCGATATCCTCGCCGCAACGGCGCGCTCGGACGCGATGCTGGAGGACGGTCTGAACGCTCACCGCGAGACCGTGCGCTTACAGCAGGACGTCTGCCGCGTACTGGGCGCGTGGCCGAGCACCGGCGAGGACCACTTGGCGGAGTTCTATCCGTTCTGGCTCAACAGGCGCCGGATGCAGCAGTTCGAGTTCCCGCAGCGGCACGAATTGAAGCCCGGGCGGCCTCCGCATGGGAAGCGCAAGTGCCCGGAGATCATCAAGTATTGGGCCCACGGACCCGAGCCGGTGGGCGACTTGCATCTGCTGACCACCGAGCACGCGCACGAGCTTTTGTGGGCGCATTTCACGGGCGAGCCGTACACGCGCGTGCTGAATATCCTCAACGAAGGCGGGTACATCCGTGGGCTCTCGAAGAACGCTTGCGTCGAGGTGTTGGCGACGGTGCGCAAGGGCAAGGTGACCGCGAAGCCGGTGACGCTCCCGAAGGCGGTGCATTCGCTGGTCGAGCGCTGGACGGCGATCCACGAGTTGTCGATCCGTGCGGCCTTGAGCTGCGACCGGCAACTCGCACTACAGGCGCTGATGCTCGATCCGCACGTACACGACTTCTACGACATGGAGCCGATGCTCGAGGATTTCATCACCTACCTGGAACCCTGGCTTCCGAAAAAGTGGCAGAAGTCCGCGAAGAGCTAAGCTGCGGCGGACTTTTCGGCGTTGCTCCCCTCCCCGCTCCTGCGTAAGCTGCCTGCGTCTTCATGGACCCTGCAGGCAGACTTCACGGAGGTCTTATCGATGCGCGCTCTCGTCCCGACGCTTTTTGTGGCCGTTCTGCTGGCGTTGTCGGCTCCCGGCTTGGCCGCCGAAGAAGAAGCCGCTCCCGCGGCGCCGGCCGCTGAAGCAGCCGCTCCGGCCAAAGAGGAACCCGCTCCGGCGCCGGCCCCGGCGGCTGAACCGACACCCGCTCCGGCACCGGCGCCCACTCCGCCGCCTTCCGGAGGCATTCGCGGGCAGGCCGAGGTGATCGTGAAACGCTATAAGGATGTGCCCGGGATCGAGAGTCCCGCTGCGCGCAAGCCGGAACGCTAAATCCAAACTTGAACGCTCGCGCCGTGCACGGTTTCAAACAAGTCTGTATGGCGCGGCGTTCTCCCGTTTCACGATCTACCCTATAGCCGGTAGAGTTTTGCCATGCCGCCCGCCCCGCGCCGCGTTGCCCTTGCCCTGCTGGCCGCGCTTCCGCTCATGCTTTACGTGGTCTATCCCGTCGGCGCGATGCTGGCCGACGGCCTGTCTGCGCCGGTGGCCGACTACCGCGCGCGGCGGCTGGGTTGGGATCCGGTGGCGCCGCCGTTCGCGGCCGGCGTTCGTGCGGCGTGGCAGGACCCGCTGGTTGCGCGTGCAACGTGGGGCACGCTGACGCTTTCCTTTTGGACGGTGGTGCTGGGCGGCGCGTGGGGACTAGGCTTGGCGCTGCTGTGGCAGCGCCGCGCGTTTCCGGGCCGGCGATTTTTCGCGCTGCTGGGTTACGCGCCGCTGCTGATGCCGCCGCTGGTGGGGACGCTGGCCTTCTTCCGGCTTCTGGGACACAGCGGTTTGGTCTGGCAATGGCTTCCGTTCGCCGGCGGCAAACCGTGGCTGGAACCGTTCGGCGCGGTGCTGGTGCTGCATGCGTACTCGTTCGGCCTGTACACGTACGCCTTCGCGGCGGCGGCGTTGCAGGATCTGGACCCGGCACTCGAGGAGGCCGCCCGAGGACTGGGCGCGAGCCGGTCGCGCACGTTCGTCGCGGCGATCTGGCCGGCGCTGCGCGGGCCGGTGGGCGCGGCGGCGCTGCTGGCCTTCATGGCCGCGGGCGCTTCGTTCAGCGGACCGTACCTGCTCGATACCGACGGGCATTATCTCACGGTGGAAATCCTGAACTTGCAGGAGTCCGGCGACCGCGGGCTGACGGCGGCGGTGACGGCATGGCTGGCGCTGCTGAGTTTGCTGGCGCTGCCGGGGTTCCTGGCGTTCCGCGCGGCGCTTCCAAGCGGGGGCGCTGCGACGGCGGGGCTGAAGGGTACGAGCCGTGCGGCGCTCGTCCCTGCGCGCGGAAGTGAAGCGTGGCTGCGCTTCGCGCTTTCGCTGGCTGCAGCGGCGGTGTTGCTGATTCCCCTTGGAGTGGTGGTGCTGAGCGCGGTCAGCGGCCGGGCGGGCTGGCATGAGCAGGGCTGGGAGGTTCCTTTTTCGACGGAAGCGTTCGCAGGGCTGGACGGCCGCGATTGGAGCGCGCTGGGACGGAGCCTGGCGTACGGCGCGTGCGCGGCGGCGCTGAATATCGCGGTGGCGCTGGGCCTGGCGCTGGCTCTGCGGCGCGCGCCGGCGTGGTCGGCGCTGCCGGCCGAGGCGGCGGTGATGCTGGCGGTAGCACTGCCGGGCAGCGCGGTGGCGATTGCGCTGCTGAGCGCGTTTCACGGCCCGTCGTGGCTCTTCGGCGGCGCGGCGCTGGGGCAATCGGCGACGCTGCTGGTGCTGGCGTACACGATCCGGAATCTTCCGCTGGCGGTGCGTCCGGTGCGGGCGGCGCTGGACGGATTGGGGGAAGACTTGGAGGCGGCCGCGCGCGGCTTAGGCACGGAACCGCTGCGTGCGCTGCTGCGCGTAACGATTCCGCTGTTGCTGCCGACGTTGGCGGCGGCGGCGCTGCTGTGCTTCGTCGCGGCGGCTGGCGAGTACGTGGCGAGCGAGCTGCTTTGGAGCGTGCATACGCAACCGGTGAGCGTACGGATCCGGGAAGTGTACCGGAGCAATTTTCCGCGCGGGGCAGCGCTGTCGCTGGTGTTGATGCTGCTGTGCGCAGCAGCGACGGTCGCGGCGGCTTGGGCAGGAGGGAAAGGAAAATTAAGAATTCAAAATTCGAAATGAAAAGTGAAGGCCGAACGCTACCTGGGTTGCATCCCGTAGTGATGGGATAAGATATCGGGTCACTTAAAACCGAGTGGATTGTTTCGAGGAATCCTGAATCGTATGCCGCTAAGAATTTTGGGACTCATCATCCTTGTGTGCGCTTCGGTCGCGCATGCGGAGCAGCCGATCGACCGCGGACGGGAGGCGGTGCGGTTGGAGTTGCTGGCGGGACGCTCGGGACTGTGCGCGCTCAATGTGGCCGCTCATCCGGACGACGAGGACGGCGCGACGCTGGCGTGGTTGCGAAGGGTAGCGGGCGTCGAGACGCATCTGGTGTTGGCGACTCGGGGCGAAGGGGGGCAGAACGAGGCCGGTCCTGAACTGGGCGCCGAACTGGCCGCGCGGCGCAGCCGCGAGACCGAAGAGGCCGCGCGCATCCTGGGCTGCAAGGTCTGGTATCTGAACTGCCCCGATTTCGGCTTCTCGAAGAGCGACGCGGAGACGCTCAAGGTCTGGGACCACGACCGCGCACTCGAACGCTTGGTGCGGATCATCCGTACGGTGAAACCGGACCTGCTGTTCACGAACCACGATCCGCTGGGCACCGACCACGGGCACCATCGCGCGACCGGACAGTTGCTGCTGGAAGCCTTCGACGCGGCGGCCGATCCGCAGCGCTTTCCGGAACAGCTTGCGAAGGACGATTTGCAGGCCTGGGCGCCGGCCAAGCTGTACCGGCGGCTGTGGCAGCCCACCGAAGAGACGGTGACTCTGGACGGCGGGCGGATCGACGCGGCCTTGGGGCACGCGCCGGCGGAATTCGCGGCGTGGGCGCTGGAACGGCACGCGACGCAGGGGATGCAACGGGATATCCGCCCGGGCGACAAGGCGTTACGGCATTACCTGCTGCTGAAGTCGCGCTTGCCTAAACCCGCTCAAGCGGAGCGTTCGCTGCTGGACGGGCTCGAGCCGGCCGTTTACCGACCGCTTCATTTACAACCGTTTTCGACCGGAAAATCGGACGCGACGGATACGGTCGCAGCGATTCATGCTCTGCAGCGGGACATTACCGGCAGCGCGAGCTGGGCGCTGGAGCAATTGGATCCCGCGCCGGAGAAATCGGTTTGGCTGCTGCGCACCGCATGGGAAAGCTTGAACGTAGCGCGCGGTGAATTACCGCAGGAACCGTGGCCGCAGGAGCGGCAAGCGCGCGCGCGGCGGCACCTGGAAGCAGGGTTGGCGGCGGCGCTGGGCTTGCGGCTGGACGCGCGTCCGGACGACGCGCTGGTCTGCGCGGGACAGCGTGTGAAGATCAACCTGCGCGCGGTCAACGCGGGGCCGCATCCGATCGCCCTTAAGAAGCTGCAATTCAGCACCGAACCAGGCTGGCATTGCGAAGCGATTCAAGTGCCCACCGATCCGCTTCCGCCCGGCGCGGTGTACGAGACCGAGGCGTTCGTCACGCCGGAGACGCGAGCGTATCCCAATGCGCCGGCGCACCGGTTCCTGGAGGGACGCTACGCCGCGGGCGTTCCGGTATCGGTCACCGCAACGGTGCAGTACGACGGGGTGGAATTCGCAACCCCCGCTTCGGAAATCGCGCTGAATCTGGCGCCGGCTTACGAGACGCGCATCGAGCCCGATCCCGTGCTGGTCTTCGACGATCCGGACCGTCCGGACAACGCGGAGGTAACGGTGCGCGCCCGGCTGGTGGTGACCGGGCATCGGCGCGAGCCGTGGACGCTTTACGGCAAGCTGGAAGATAACAAGCGGCACGTTACGCAAACGGTACAGGAGTCGATCCTTGCCTTCGAGCGGGAAGACCAGGCAATCTCGCGCGACCTAGGGTTCACGGTACAGGTCAAGGATTTTCGAACCGGGCCGTACGAGGCCGCGACCGTGCTTTGGGACGCGCAGGTCCGCTATCCTTCGCCAAGCATCCGGGTAATACGCATTCCGCTGAAGCTGCCGACGCCGCTGCATGTGGGGTTGGTTTCGACCTACGACCGTGCCACGGGCGAGGCGCTGGAACGGATGGCCTCGCAGCACACGGGCCTGCGCGTATTCCCGCTCACGCCAGACGACTTGCGCGGAAGCGACTTGAACGCCCTGCATACCATCGTGCTCGATCTGCGCGCGACGCAGTACCGGCCGGATGTGCTGGAGAACCGGGAACGCTTGAAGCAGTTCATGGAGCAAGGCGGGCACGTGGTCTGTTTGTATCACAAGGATTTCGACTGGAACGAAGCGGACGAAGACGCGCGCGGGCGGGGCTTTTTCCGCGGCCAGGGCGGCGGCGGCGCGATCGCGCCGTATCCGATCAGCCTCTCGTTCCGGCGCGTCACCGACGAGCATGCGGCGGTGCGTTTGATCGATCCGACGCACCCCTTGCTGACCAAGCCCAATAAACTGTGGGACGCCGACTGGGAGGGATGGGTTCAGGAGCGCGGAGTCTATTTCCCGTCAAAATGGGATCCTAAATACAAAGCGTTATTGGAAAGCCACGACGCGGGCGAGGAGCCCCTGGACGGGGGCTTGCTGATCGCACCGGTCGGCAAAGGGAGCTTCGTATACACGAGTTTCGTCTGGTACCGGCAACTTCGCGCGGGCGTACCGGGCGCGTACCGCATGCTGGCAAATCTGATCGCGTATCCGAGGGTGAAGGAGTGAGCGACGAAAAAGGCGGCAACCACCACCTGCGCGGCCCGCAAGTCTACATTTTCGTGCTCGGCAATCTGCTTACGTACCTCGTCGCTTTCATGAGCCGCTACGGACAGAACGCCGTCGCGGGAACGGTGATGCTCTGCTCTGCGATGTACGGGGCCACGCTTGTGGCCACCTGGATCCTTCAGGAAGACCTTTCTTTGCGCTATTCGCTGCGCGAACTGGTGATTCTCCTGCTTTCGCTCTCGATTTTGGTGGGGATTCTGACCGTGAATTACAGCCTGGACCAGCAGGCACGGGCGCGTGCGGGCCTCACGCCGCCGGATACGAAAGGCGCTCCATGACCCCGGGACAACGCCGCGCGCTGTGGATCTGCACGTTCGCGCTCAGCTTCATATTCTTTTACGAAGCGTCCGGACAATTGCTGATTCCGCGCGATTACGTCGAGCGGCCGAAGCCCGGGGCCGAATTGGAGGCTCATTTTCAGGAGCAGATGAGTTTTGGCGCAATCTTCCTGGCGCTGGGCTCGGCGGTTTCGGTGCTTCTGGCGAAGCGTTCGAAGGTGCTGGGCAGCAGCGGCGCGGATGACCGCGTTCGCGGCGAGCCGCCGCATACGCTGGATTGGGCGGCGCTGGCCGCTGCGCTGGCGGTTCTGGTGGGAACCGCTTGGCGGAGTTACCTGTCCGTGCACGGCGGGTAGGCTTTACTCCTCCAATCGCTTGCGGACGACCTGCACGGCCTCCTCGATCTTGATGCGTTCCTGCTTCATGCTGTCGCGTTCGCGGATGGTGACGGTGCCGTCGGTGATGGTCTGGCCGTCGACGGTGAGGCAGTAGGGCGTGCCGGCTTCGTCCTGGCGGGCGTAGCGCCGGCCGACGGCATCCTTTTCATCGTAAAAGGCCTTAATTCCCTGGCGCAGGAATTCCTGGACGATTTCCTGGGCTTTTTCAGGCATGCCTTCCTTCTTTACGAGCGGGAAGACGGCCGCTTTCATCGGCGCGAGGCGCGGGTGAAGCTTAAGCAGCACGCGGCCTTCCTTACGCGCCTCGCTGGGCGGTTCCTCGGTGTAGGCGTCGATGAGGAAGGCCAGGAGCGTGCGGTCCGCTCCTGCGGCGGGTTCGATGACGAACGGATGGTAATGGACATTCTTCACCGGATCGAAATAGGTGAGTTTCTTCCCGCTGGCTTTTTCGTGCGCTTTCAGGTCGTAATCGGAACGGTGGGCGATGCCTTCCAGTTCGCCCCAGCCCCACGGATACTCGTACTCGACGTCCTTGCAGCCCTTGGCGTAGTGGGCCAGTTCGCTGGCGTCGTGGTCGCGCAGACGTAATTTTTCGGGGCGCATGCCCAGGCGCTCGTACCAGTTCTTGCGTTCCTGGCACCAGTATTCGAACCAGCCCATGTCGTCGCGTTCGCCGGGCGTGGTGTGTTCGGGCGGCGGGACGAAGAATTCCATCTCCATCTGCTCGAACTCGCAGGAGCGGAAAATGAAATGCTCGACGGTGATCTCGTTGCGAAAGCTCTTGCCCTGCTGCGCAATGCCGAAGGGCGGTTTCATGCGCGCGGAGGCCTGGACATTGAGAAAATTGACGAACATGGCCTGCGCGGTTTCGGGGCGCAGGTAGACGGCGCTCTCGCCGATGGCTTCGGCGATGACCGCGCGGAGTTCTTCGCCCTGGAGGCTCTTGCCTTCGAGGCGCTGGGCGATGCCGTCGATCGGGTCGAGACTGCCCATGCTGCTGCGGAACATCAGGTTGAAGCGGCGGATGTCGGTGTGGTTGGGGCTGCCGCAGTTCGGGCAGACGATGCCGAGCTTGCCGACAACGCCTTTGCGTTCTTCCTTCTTGCCCGATTTGTGGTCGATGACTACTTTGTAAGCGACTTCAGCGCCGACTTCGGCGGCGGGCCACTTGTCGGCCCGGCCACGCTCTTTGCAGTCTTTGCAGTCCACGAGCGGGTCGGAGAATCCGGCCAGGTGGCCCGAGGCGCGCCAGACGTTGGGGTGCATCATGATACTGGCGTCGATGCCGACGATGTCGTCGCGCTGGAGGACCATGGCGCGCCACCATTCCTGTTTTACGTTGCGCTTTAATTCGACGCCGAGGGGGCCGTAGTCGTAGCAGCTCTTGAGGCCGCCGTAGATTTCGCTGGACTGGAAGACGAAGCCGCGGCGCTTGCAGAGGCTGACGATCTTCTCCATGATTTCTTCGCCGGGGGCGGCGGCTTTGTCTTTGGGCTTGCTCATGCTCTCGAACTCCCGTTACGCTGGCTCTCGCAGGGCCACACTCTAAGGATTTATTTATCGTCCAAAAGCCGCGGAAAATGAAACGGCGAACGAAGGATCGTACCTTGGACAAACCTCCAAACAACGGCAGAACAGGGAGCGCCCATGAAAACCACACCGCCCTTTCAGGTACTCGCGCACCGCGGCGACAAAGCGCACGCGCCGGAGAACACGATCCCGGCCTTCGAAGCCGGCTTAGCCTGCGGCGCCGGGGGCCTGGAACTGGACGTGCGCTTGACGCGCGATGGCGTGGCGCTGGTGCACCACGACGCGGACTTCAAGCGCAGCGCCGGCGATCCGCGGTCGCTGACCGAGACGCCCTTCTCCGAATGCCAGGCGCTGGACGTAGGCGCGCGCTTTTCGGCGGCCTTCGCGGAAACGCGCGTGCCCACCCTGAAGGAGGTACTGGAGCGCTTCTTGCCACGGGCGCCGATCGATATCGAGCTGAAGGCTCCGGGCACGCCTGTGGCGGTGGCCGGACTGTTGCGTGCGTTTCCGGACGCGGTTCGCGCGCACGCGACGGTGACGAGTTTCGATCTCGGGCTGCTGGGCGAGATCCGGGCGCTGGACGGCGAAATCAAGCTGGGCTGGCTGACGACGAAGGAAGTCCTCGCTCCGTGGGCGGAACTCGAACGGCTGGGCGCTCGAACGTGGGCCGCGCACGGGCCGACACTGACGGCCGAGGCTTGCGCCGAGGCGCACGCGCGAGGGCTTACCGTGCGCTGCTGGGCGATTCACGACCTGGAGGCGGCGCGGCGCATCGTGGCGTTGGGCGCGGACGGCTGCACGTACGACGATCCGGCGGAACTGTTGCACGCTTTAAGGTCTATATAGGGCGAAGGCACGGCTTTCGCGCAATAGCGCGCTATTCGAGGTTCTGGACCTGCTCCCGGATTTTCTCGATGGCCTGCTTCATTTCCACGACGGCGTGCGTGACGGCTTCGTCGTTGGCTTTGGAGCCGATGGTGTTCACTTCGCGGTTCAATTCCTGGGTGAGAAAGTCGAGCTTCTTGCCGAGTTCGCCGCCGGCGTCGAGGGCGGCGTTCATCTGCTTGAGGTGGCTTTCGAGGCGGGCAAGTTCCTCGCTGACGTCCATGCGGTCGGCGAGCATCACGATTTCGCGTTCGAGGGTGGCCTTACCCAGTTCGAGGGAGTTACCGGATTCGGCGAGGAGCTTCTGGACACGTTCGCGCAGGCGTTCGAGCGCGGCGCGCTGGGCGGCAGGCGCGAGTTCGAGGAGCGCGGTGCGGTGCTTGGCGATGACGGCCAGTTGCGCGCGGATATCGGCGGCCATGGCCTGACCTTCGGCGCGGCGCATGCCGTCGAAGGCTTCCAGCGCGGCGGAGAGGCCGCGTTCGAGGCGCTCCCAGGCGCCCTCGAGGTCTTCTTCGGCCTCGGTACGAACGACGGAACCGGGGAGGTTCAGGAGCGTATCGAGCGGCGGCGCGGATTTGCGCTTCAGGGCCTTGGAGAGCGCCTTGAACTGTTCGGCGTAGCGGCGCACGGTTTCGACGTCGATCGCATAGCCGCTCTGTCCCTTGGCCGCGTCGTCGAGGTAGATACCGACGTCGACGCTGCCGCGGCGGACGCCGCGCTGCGCCATTACGGCTTTGACTTTTTCTTCGAGCGCGCCGAGGCGAGGGGGAAGCTTGAGGCCGAGTTTGAGGAAGCGCCCGTTTACGGACCGGATCTCGACGACGCAGCGGCCCGCTCCGGATTCATCGACCGCTCGGCCGTAACCGGTCATGGAGCGGACGGGTTCGGTCGAGGCGGAGGCTACGGTTTGGCGTGCCATGCAGGGGAGGTTCCGCGGCGCGCCGGGTTACTCGGTCTTGGCCGCTTCGGTCTTGGCCGCTTCGGTCTTCGCGGTTTCCGTCTTGGCGGCTTCGGTCTTGGCCTCTTCGGTCTTCGGGGCTTCGGTCTTGGCCTCGCCCGTCTTTTCGGTCTCGGTCTTGGCTTCGGTCTTGGTCGCTTCGGCCGCGCCGGTCTTGGCTTCGGCAGGGATGTCCACGGTCTTCACGGCGCCCGCGCCGGGTTCAATGTGAATGTCGTTGGGGCTGACGCCGACGGGGAGTTCGATGTCGCCGGCGCCGGGTTGGGCCGCGGGGGCTTCGACTGCGGGGGTGGTTTCGGAGGCTTTAAAGAGTTCGTCATCGTTCACCAGACTGCCGCCCGTGGAGAGGAGGCCCAAGGTGATGGCGAGCATGAACCAAATCACGGCGAGCCAGACGGTGGCGCGGCGGATGGGGTTGGTGACGCCCTCGACACCCGCGGCTTTGGTGCCGCCGAGGCCGGCCAGCCCGCCGCCCTTGCCTTCCTGCAGGAGGATGAGGAACGTCATCAGCACCGCGACGATGAGAAACGCGGCTTTGAGGATCCAGGCCAGAATTTCCATGACGAACGGCTCCGCTCTGTGTCTCAGGCGCGTTACGCGCCGGCCTTAACGATGGCGACGAAGTCCTCGACCTTGAGGCTTGCTCCGCCGATCAGCCCGCCGTCGATATCCGGCTGGCTGAAGAGTTCCTTGGCGTTGTTCGGCTTTACCGAGCCGCCGTATTGTATCCGCATGGCCGCGGCGGCGTCAGGCCCAAATTGTTGGATCAACATGCCGCGAATGAAGGCGTGGACTTCCTGGGCTTGGGCGGGCGAGGCGGTGAGTCCGGTGCCGATGGCCCAGACGGGTTCGTAGGCGACCGTAACCGTGGCCATCTGCGCGGCCGTGAAGCCGTTGAAGGCGGCGCGGACCTGGTGCCCGACGACATCCTTGGTGATGTTCTGCTGGCGCTGTTCGAGGGTTTCGCCGACGCAGACGATGGCTTCGAGGCCTTCGGCGAGCACCCCCTTGAGTCGCGCATGGACCCCGGCGTCGGTCTCGCCGAAGAACTGGCGGCGTTCGCTGTGGCCGAGGATGACGGTCGTCACGCCCACGGCCTTGAGCATGGGGGCGGAGACTTCGCCGGTAAAGGCGCCTTGGATTTCGCCATGGCAGTTCTGCGCGCCGAGCTTCACGGACGTGCCGCGCACGGCATCGCCGACGGCCGCGAGGCAGACGTAGGGCGGACAGAGCGCCACGTCGCAGGCGGCAAAGCATTCGAGCGCTTTGACGACGCCCTGGGCCAGCTTGGCGGCTTCGGCGGGCGTGGTGTGCATTTTCCAGTTCCCGGCAACGTATGGTTTTCGGTCGGCCATGGCTTATCCCTCGTTTCCAGCAGTCCGGCTTGCAAACGGCGCGCCCACCCTACCCCTGCGCCGAGATCGTCCCGGCCGTTCCGTTCTGCACAGTCCGCTTCGAAACCGGCCACATTTACTTCGCCTGCATGTGATCCGAAAGCGAGGCGTGCTCCTTGGGGCTGGGGACGCGCGCGACGGCCGGGTAGCTGCCCAGCACCTCGACATGGCGCGACTGCGATTCGACTTCGCGCAGCGCGCCTTGCAGCTTGGGATCGGTCGCGTGCCCCTGCATATCGATGTAGAAGACGTAATCCCATGCGCGGCGGCGGCTGGGGCGCGACTCGATGCGCGTCAGGTTAATGCCGTGGTTCTGGAACGGGAGAAGCAGGCGCATCAGCGCGCCGGGCTCGTCGAGGATCGAGACGACGACGCTGGTCTTGTCGTGCCCGGTGGGCTCGGCCATGCGTTCGCCGACGATGCAAAAGCGCGTGATGTTCTCGGCCTGGTCTTCGATGTTTTCGACCTGCACGGGAACTTTGTAGATTTCGGCGGCGAGGCTTCCGGCGATGGCGCCGGCGTGCTTTTCACGGCTGGCGCGTTCGGCGGCTTCGGCGGTGCTGCCGACTTCCTTCCGTTCCACGTCGCCGAGGTGCCCGGCGAGCCAATTGCGGCACTGCGCAAAGGCCTGCGGGTGGCTGTAGAGGATGCGGATATCCTTCGTGGCCGTCTGCGAGAGCAGGTGGTGGTGGATCGGCAGGAAAACTTCGCTGCAGATCTTCAGGCGGGTCTCGCCGAGCATGTCAATGGACTGGTTGACGCCGCCTTCGGTGGAATTCTCGATGGGGATAACGCCGTAATCGGCGCGCCCGCGGCTGACGGCCATGAATACGTCGCGCATGTCGCGCTGCGCGGTGTAGCGGACGCTGGCGCCGAACTTAGTCCGCGCGGCGAGGTGCGTGAAGCTGCCGGGCTGCCCAAAGTAGGCCACGCGGATGGGATGCTCGAGCGCGATGGTAGCGCTCATGATTTCGCGGTAGATCGACTGAAAAGCGGTGTCGGGGAGCGGTCCGCGATTGAGCTTGGCGACGCGCTGGTAGACCTGCTTCTCGCGGCTGGGTGCGTAGGGCTTCACGCCGTCCTGCGCTTTGCGCTTGCCGATGGACGACGCGATGCCCGCGCGCTCGTTGATCAGCGCGACGATTTGACCGTCGAGGGCGTCGATCTTGGCGCGTAACGCATCAAGGTCGCGCTCCAGTCCGGGCGCGGACGAGGCCGATTTACGGCGGGTCTTGGCGGGCGTGCGGGGCATGGATCAGCTTTCGAAGGTGATCTCGAGGATCTTGAGGCGCAGCTTGCCCTTGGGCACCGGGACATCGACTTTGTCGCCGACCTTGCGGGTCAGGAGCGCCTGTCCCAGCGGGCTGGTGGTGAGGATCTTGTTGGCATACATGTCGGCCTCGCCGTCGCCCACGAGGGTAAAGACTTCTTCTTCCTTGTCGTCGAGGTTGTAGACCTTGACGGTGGCGCCGAAGACGACGGTATTGCTTCCGGCGAACTTCGCAGGGTCGATGATGGTGGCGCTGCCGACGCGGCTCTGAATATCCTGAATGCGGCTGTTGCAGAGGGCGAGGTCCTCGCGCGCGGCGTGGTACTCGGCGTTTTCGCGCAGGTCGCCTTTTTCTCGGGCGATTTCCACACGCTTGGTCAGTTCGATGGCGCGCTTCTCGAGCCCGTTCAGCTCGTTCATGAGGTTCTCGAAGCCCTTGTTCGTCATCGGCGTAGACATCGAATCCCACTCCTTATTCCGTGCGCGCGGCGGCGCAGGCGCGTTACTTCAACAGATCCCGCAACCGGTCCAGCCCTTTGTCGATCAGTTCGACGCTCGTCGCATACGACAACCGCACGTGTTTGGGTGAACCGAAGGCTTCGCCCGGCACCACCGCAACTTTGGCTTGTTCGAGTGCGATATTGGTGAAGTCCATCGCGCTCTTGATTTCGATGCCGCCGATCTTGCGCCCGAAGACGCCACTGACGTTGGCAAAGGCGTAAAACGCGCCGAGCGGCTCGAGGATCGAAACGCCTGGAAGTTCATGGATCCGCTTGATCATGTGCTTGCGGCGTTCGTCGAAGGCTTCGCACATATGCATGATCGCTTCGTCGGACATGCGCAGGTTTTTGAGGGCTTCGCACGCGCCGGCCTGGCTGAAGGCGGCGGGATCGGACGTGGCGTGGCTCTGAAGCTTCTTCGCGGCGTTCATGATGGGTTTGGGTCCGGCGGCGTAACCGATGCGCCAGCCCGTCATGGCGTAAGTCTTGGAGACGCCGTTGACGGTGATGACCAGTTCTTCGAGAAGTTTTTTGCTGAGGCTGCCGAGACTGAGCGGCGAAATGTCGCCGTAGATCAGGCGCTCGTAAATCTCGTCGCTGATGGTGACGAGGTTATGCTTTTCTATGACCTGTGCGAGCGCTCGAATCTCGTCGGGCGTGTAGACGGCGCCTGTGGGATTGGAAGGGCTGTTAAAGAAAAAGAGGCGCGTCTTGGGCGTGATGGCGCGCTCAAGCTGCTCGGGCGAAATCTTGAAGCCCGTCTCTTCGCCGGTTTCGATGATGACCGGCTTGCCGCCGGCAAGACGGACTTGTTCGAGGTAGCTGACCCAGTAAGGCGCGGGGATGATGGCTTCGTCGCCTTCGTCGACCAGAACCTGGACGATGTTGTAGAGGCTGTGCTTGGCTCCGCAGCTCACGACGACCTGCTCGGCGGCGTAGTCGAGTTCGTTCTCGCGCTTGAGCTTGGCGACGATGGCATCCTTAAGTTCGTTGCCGCGCTTGGCGCCATAATGGGTGTCGCCGCCGGACATCGCGGCAATGCCGGCCTGGACGATGTGCTGCGGCGTCGTGAAATCGGGCTCCCCGGCGCCGAAGCCGACCACGTCGATCCCTTGGGCCTGCATGGCCTTGGCCTTGGCATCCACGGCGAGGGTCGCCGAGGGCTGGACCTGCTGGATGCGGCGGGCGAACGAAATCGGCATGTCACGCTCCTTCAACGGCTTAGGCCTATACGCGGAACGCTTGGTGCGTTCCGAATGGCAACAAAAAAAACAGGCCCGCGGGTCACGCGGTCCTGAACCGGGGCACCACTATAAAAGGTGGGGTTGGGGAATCAAGCGCGGGGAATGGGCCAAACGGCCGCGAGAATAAGCGACCTGGCCGGTATGGGTTTCAATCCAACCGGAGGGCGCGGGCGGCAGCTTCGGCTGTGTAGGCGGCTTGCCAAGCCGGTTCAGGGCCGTATTCGATCGCACGTTGCGAGAATTGATAGGCGGCGTCGGGCCCGTATAGCGCTTCCACGGCATCGCAAAGGTCCGCGACGGCCAAGCGAATGGTTGCGCCGCGATCGATACGGTCGGAGACCGCCAGACCGTAGACGCGACCGGATTCCCAGCCGTAGCGCGCCAAGGCGTCGATTAAATCGCGCAAGCGTGGGTCGGCGTGCACACGGGCGTGGATCAGGTAACCCGCTTCGAAGCGCAGGGGCGCTCCATGGCCGCTGGGGCCGTATTCGGGGTAGATCGCGGGAATGAGCGCGCGCCTGAGCAAGCGGATGTCGTTATTTTGGGCGAGGTAATTGGGAAGCGCGCCGGCGGCTTCCCACGTACCTTCCCGTTGCTCGGAAACGAACTGCGCGAGCGTGCCGGCGGCCGGAATGAGCAGCAACGTTCCCACCAGCACCAATAGGGAGAATCGGCCGTGGCATATAACGATGCCCGCCGCCACCACCAGTCCCGCGGCGCAACCGGCCAGTCCCGGCACATGCGGCTCGAAGTAGCCGGGGACGAACGAAGCGCCGGTGAAGGTGACAAACATCAGCAGCACCACGCCGAGACCGAAGATCAGCGACCCCAAGGTACGTACGGCCGACCCCAGGCGCTCGCGGATAGTCCTCCGTGCGACTTCCGCAGAGACGTTAGGAAAAGCATCGATCGGCTCAGCTTTAGAGGTCATGCTTGGGTCTCTTCGTCTCCCCTTCCGACGTATTGAGCGTTCGCGGCGTGACCTTTTTCCGATTCGATTGTTCGGCGCAGCCCCGGACGATCCGAACGCTCGCAACCAAACCGATAGCCCGGAATTCCGTAGAACATGCAGGACCGGAGCGGGATGCCCATGGGCTTGCAGGAAGACCTGGAGCGATACGGCTGGCTGCGCTGGCTGGGCCGGGAATTCGTGCGCGCCAATCCGCTGTACGTACTCAGTGCGGCGTTCATTGCATACGGAGTGCTGGAACTTCACGCGCGGATTGACCCGCAAATCGGACAAGCGCCGGGGATCGTGCTGGCACTGGGCGTCCTGCATATCTACGAATGGGCGCTCCTGGGTGCGGCGGCGGTGGTGTTGCGCAGCCGGCGTGGGATGCTGGCGGGGCGCGATTGCCACGGTCTGGCGCTGGTCGCGGCGCTGTTCCTGGCTGGATCGTTCCTGGCGCTGGACGACTTGATCTCACTGTGGCCGCATCGCGGGGTGGCCTTGACCTCCGGAGCGCTTGCGCTGGCGTGGGTGAAACTTGAACTTTACGGGCGCTTGCCCGGGCTGCGGCTGCTGCCGCTGGTGCGCTACACAGCCTTGCTGCTGCTGACCGCGCACGCGCTGGCTTCGCTCCTGGGTGCGGCCACCGTCGAATGGCAATGGGAGGCCGCCACCGCACAGCAGCTTGCTTGGCTGGCGGGCTGGCTATCCTGCGTGGCGCTCTTGGCCTTGCTTGCGCACGCTCGGCCACCGACGCAGGAACTGCTGGAGTTTGATCCCGATCGCGGCGAGCGACCGGATCTGCTGGCGATGCCCATCGCCGGCGCGTGGCTGGTAGGGGTTTGCGCGGCAGGCGGCATACTGCGGCTGCTGGCGGCGGATTGGATCTTCGATCGCCCGTTCGACGCCGCGCGGCTGCTTCCGGCACTCACGATCTTGGCCGGCGTGATTTTGCTGCGGCGCTGGCAGCTCGAACGGCCGTGGACGCGGTTCGCGCTGGGGTGTGCGGCGTTTCCGGCGCTGGCCGTGCACTGGGCTTGGCATGCGCGCTCGCCGTGGGCGGAGAGCTACACGATTTATCCGGGCCTGGAGACGACGGTGCAGTTCACGTTCGCGGCGGCGCTGGTGTACCTCCTGCTAGCCTGGATCACGGGGAAGCGCGCGTACCTGCTGGGCCTGAGCGGTCCGCTGGGTGCGCCGGTTTGGGCGCTGCTGGAACGCTTGCGCGAGACGCTGCCGCATTATCGTGCGCTGCTCAGCAGTCTGCTGGGCTTCGCGACGTTGATCGCAGCGATCTTCGTGAGCTTGTACCGCGACCGATTGCTGCGCGGGCTGGAACCGCCTCCCCCGCCCCCTGCGCCGCCTGCGCCAGAGGGCCGGCCCCTCGGACCGGCAGCCGACGCGCCGGCGCCAGCGCCGCAATCGCTCGCCGAATCCGGCGGGTTTGAGGCCGACGTATCGATCTCGATGCGGAAGCTGGAGCACGAGTAGCGGCCGACTCGCGCCGACGTTGATGCTAGGCTACGCGTTGAGCTTCTTCGCGGCTTCCCCGATCAAAGTCCAGGCTTGGAGGACGTGGGCAAGGGTCGTGCGCAGGTTGCCGATGGCCAACCGGAGCACGTAACGATCGCGGAGCTTGGTGTGGCTTAAGAATACCGGGCCGGCGGCGTTGACGGATTCGAGGAGGGTGGCATTAAAGCGGTCCTGCGCTTCGGGTGTTCCGGGCGGGACGGCGCGAAAGCAGACGGTGCTGAAAGGGCTGGGCGCGCAGACCTCGAAGCCGGGATCAGCCTCCACCCAAGACCGGAATTCACTCGCCCACTGAACGTGCTGGCGGATGCGTGCGCGCAATCCTTCGGCGCCGAAGGCGCGAATCACAAACCAGAGTTTAAGCGCGCGGAAGCGCCTCCCCAACTGCACCCCGTACTCGTTAAGGTTGGTGACGCCGGTTTCGGCGCTGCGGAGGTATTCGGGCGTGAGCGCGAAGGCGGCTTTGAGTACGCCGGGCTTGCGCGTGAAGAGTACGGAGCAATCTACGGGCGTAAAGAGCCACTTGTGCGGGTTGGTGACGACGGAATCGGCGAGTTCCAGTCCGTCCAGCAGCGCGCGGAACTCGGGGCAGATCGCGGCGCTTCCGGCATACGCGGCATCGATGTGGTACCAGAGGTTTTCGCGGCGGGCGATTTCGCCCAGCGCGCGCAGCGGATCGACGCTGGTGGTGCTGGTGGTTCCGGCGGTGGCGACGAGCGCGATGGGGCGCTTGCCCGCGGCGCGATCGGCGGCGAGGACTCGTTCGAGTGCGGAAACGTCGAGGCGGAAGGCGGCGTCGCAGGGTATGCGGCGGAGCTGGTCCAAACCCAGACCGAGTGCAATGGCGGCCTTATCGACGCTGCTGTGCGCTTGATCGCTGCAGTAGACGGTCAGGGGCGGCAGGCCGGCGAGGCCGTGAGTGCGCACGTCCAATCCGGCGGCTTCGCGCGCGGCGGCGAGCGCGAGCATGGTGCTGATGGAAGCGGTGTCGTTGAGGTGGCCTTGGAACTCGGAGGGCAGCACGAGCATCTGGCGGAGCCAATCGCAGACGCGTTCTTCCAGTTCGGTCGCGGCGGGGCTCGTGCGCCAGAGCATAGCGTTGACGTTGAGGCCGGCGGCGAGCCATTCGCCCAGAATACCGGGACCCGAACCGGTGATCGAAAAATAAGCCAGAAAGCCGGGATGGTTCCAATGCGTGAGGTTGGGTTCGATGATTCGAGCGTAATCGGCCAGCAGCGCTTCGGCCGGCTCGGCATGCTCGGGCGGAGCTGCCGGCAACTGGGCTGCCACGTCGCCGGGTTTGCAGGCGCCGAGCACCGGATACTGCGGGACGCGCTGGAGGTAATCGGCCACGAGATCGGCGGTGCGATGCGCGGCGGCGCGAAAGTTGGGATTGGGCCAGTCGCCGAGGGGTTCGGAGGGGGGCATTGAAAATCTCCACAAAGGCCGGCAGCAAGGTAACCGGTCCGCACCGTCTTCGTAAGGACGAACGGGCTATGCACAAGTTAGTCGATGGAAAATGAGTGCGTAAGCGGCAAGATTTCTCTATAGAGAATGCAGAATCAGTCGTTGTTCCAAAAACATCTGCACAATGAGTTGCCAAAATTGTAGAACCCGGATTAGGCTGACCGGAACAAGCCTGTGGGGTCGTCCGATTCGACCACACTTTGTTCTTTTAAACTCATGCCGTAGCCGGCACGCCCCAGTACCTCCCTAGGGTTGGCCCGGCAGGACCGAGGGCGTTAAGCCCTCGGAGGAGACCGCGCAGTGGAACCGCAATCTTCGAAGATCGCCGACCGCGTCAAAGAATTGGAAGCCCGCCTCGACCACGAGTTGCGCAACAACGAGCAGCTCTGGCGCGAGAAAGAAAAGCTGCTGAAGCAGCTCAAGTCCGGTGCTCCTGCCGAAAGCGGCGGCGGAGACGTGGAACGCTTGCAGGAAGAGAAGGCGCGGCTCGAAGAAGTCCTGAAAGAGCGCGAACATACGCAACAGGTGTTCGAAGCGCGCCTAAAAACGATGCAGGCCAAGCTGGATCTTGCGCAGCAGGGCGGCGCGGAAGTCAAGGATCTGAAAGCCAAACTTCAGGAACAGACCTTCCGCGTCGAGCAGCTCAACCAGGAGCTGGACGAAGACCGCAAGAACCTGGCGCAGTTGCAGCAGGAACGCAAAGCGCTGGCGGCACAGGTGGAAGCCCACGACCTCGAAACGGAGAAACTGCGCGCCGAGCACGCGCAGATGCGGGAAGCACTCTCCGCCCGTCCGGAGCCATCCGAAGCCAAAGATGCGCAGAACTCGGCCCAGGAACTCGCAGCCGCCGAACGCGAAAAGCGCATAGAGTTAGATCGGCAACTGGCCGCACTGCAAGCCGAACTGGATGCGGCGAAGGGCCACGAAGCCGCTCGCGCGAACCTGGAAGCGCAACTTGAGCGTTACGCGGCCGAACTGGATGCCGAACGCCAATCGCGCGTCGAAGAGAGCACGCGGCAGCAACAGGCGCTGACGGAGACCCAGCACCTCAAGCAGGCCGAATTGGGCCAACTTCAGTCGAAACTCTCGGCGGCGCGGACGGAACTCGAAAAGGCGCGCGAAGCGGCGGCACAAGTCCCGGCGCTGAAGGTGGAACTCGCGGCGGCACAGGAAGCCTTGGCGGCAGCGAGGGCCGAGCGCGAACAAGCCCGAGCGGAATCGGCGGAAGCGCTGGGCGCCGGAAGCGCTCAACAGGCAGCGCTAGCTGCACGAGTGGCCGAATTGGAAGCACAAGCGGCCGCGCAAGCGGAAGCCTTCCGTAAGGAAGCCGCCGAAGCACGGGCGGCGCTGCACGCGGAATTGGAAGCAGCGCGGCAAAGCGGCGCGGAGGCGCTCGCCGCATGCACCAAGGCCGGCGCGGAAGCCGATGCGCTGCGGTCGGAACTGGCAAGGACGCAGGAACAGACGGCCGCGCTGCGCGCGAAGCTGGAGGCCGCCGGCACGGCGGCGGCGGAGCAGGACGCGTTGCGCGCGGAACTTCAAGCCGCTCAAGCGCAAGGCCGGTCGGCCACGGAGCAGGCAGAGGCGCTAAAGCAGGAACTCGCGGCCTCGAAGGGGTTGCTCGACGAACTCAAGGCCAAGCACGCCGCTGCGGAAAATTCCGCACACCAAGCGGAAGCGGCTCTGGCCGCCTTGCGTTCGGAGCTTCAGGCGGCGCAGGACGAAGCTGCGGAAGCTCGCGAAGCGCTTGAGTCGGCGAGTGGCGCTCAAACGGCGCGCATTAAGGAATTGGAAGACGAACTGCATACCGCGCACGACAACGCCGACGAATTGCAGCGTGCCTGCGAACGGATGGAGACGCGGTTGGCGGAAATCGAAGAGCAGCACGATGCGCTAACGGCGGAGCAGGAAAAGGCCGCGCAGGAGCGCGCGGAGTTGACCGAAGCGCGCGCGGCGGCGGCGGAGTTGCTAAAGACGGAGCGCGACACGCGCAAGGCCGCGGAGGCGAAGGCTGAGGAACGGGAAGCGCAAGCTCAAGCGGCCGAAACCCGTATGGCGAAGGCCGAAGCGGAAGCCCAGTCCGCTCGAGCGCGCGCGGCGGAATTGGAAACAGTCGTTCGTTCGGCTGAAGGGCGCGTAGCAGAGCATGAAGCACGGGCCCAGGCGGCCGAAGCGCGCACAGCGGAGTTGGAAGCGCAGGCTAGGCAGAAGATTGCGCAGTTGGCGGAGCTGGAAGCACAATTGAAGACGGCGAGCGCGCAGGTTCAGGATGCTTCCGCCCTGCAAGCGGAGGCAGCGGACCTTCGCGCGCAACGCCAAGCGGCGGAGACGGCGCGGCAGGATCTGGAAACGAGAGCAGCCGAGTTGGCCAAGGAAGCGGAATGCCTGAAGGCCGAATTAAAGTCGGCGGCAGAAGCACGAGAGCACATCACCCGCGAACGAGACGAATTGCGGCAGGCCAGCGAGGCGCGGCAAAAGGAACTGACCGAGACCACCACGCGCTTCGAGGTTGCGAAGAAGGAACGCGAAGCATTGGACGCTGCGCGGGAAGCGATGACCGCCCAACTAAAGGATCTGGAAGCGCAAGTCGCATCGGCTCAGGAGCGCGTGACGGAAGCGCTGAAGGATCGCGAAGAACTGGAGGCGCGCGCCCAAGCGACACAGTCAGAGGTAGCTCAGGCGCAGCAACGGTTGGACGAACTCGAGGCGGCCAAAGCGGCATCGGAAGCGAAGCTGGAAGCGATCTGCCAGAAGCTGACCGAGACGCTTGCGCCGATCGTTCCCAATTTGAAGGCCGTCCTGACGACGCTAGAAGAGAATGCGGATACGGCGCAAGCCCGCGTGCAGGAATTGATCGAATCGCTCTCGCAGAAGGGCGGGATCTTTTCGCGACGCAAAACCCCTGGACCGGAAGACGTCAAGCCGATCGAAGATGCCGTGCTGGAGTTGCAGGAGCGCATCCGGCGCGAGGCGATGCAGATATCGAAAGAGCTGGCGGTGGCGATCTACGGCGAAGATGCTGGCGCGGCCGAAGAAGAAAAAGATCAGAATCCGAAAGCGGGCGCGGCGGATTAAGGCTCATTGCACCCAATACCATCCTACCGAATCGGCCATCGTTCTTTCCACACGCGCCGGCTTGGGTTCGCGGGTTCACCCTAAAGCTTGATCCCTCGCGTGTGCTTCGCGATGCCGTCTGGGTTGTAAGCCAAACCCAACCCTGGCGCGTCGGGGATTCTCAGGTGTCCCTGTGCATCTAATTTCATGGGTTCGGCCAGCAAATCTTCGATGTAAGGCGCGGGCGTAATGTACTCCACCCAGCGCGCGGTGTTGGCGGCGGAAACCAATTGCAGATCCGCGGCAAGTCCGACGGCGGTATTCCAACCGTGCGGCACGAGCATAATTCCGTGATCGTCGGCGCACTGGCCGATGCGATGTTCTTCCGTCAGGCCGCCCACTTTGGTCACGTCGGGCTGAATGTAATCGACGGCGCGGCGCTCCAGCCATGGCAAGAACGCTTGGCGGCGGGTGAGGACTTCGCCGGCGGCGATGGGCAACGGCGCGTGTTCGGTAAGTTTGATATAGCCTTCGAGATCGTCCGGTCGCAGCGCTTCTTCGAACCACGTGACCTCGTACTCGGCCAGCATGCGCGCCGTTCGTATCGCCCACTTGTAACCGTGCGGCCAGTAGGCATCGCTGCCGCCGGCGTCGATCATCAGTTCCACATCGGGTCCGATGGTTTCGCGCGCGGTCTTGACGATTGTCTCGTCCAGGGTGTGACTCTCGCGGCCAAAGGGCCCCCACCCCAGCTTGAACGCTCGAAAACCGCGCGCCAATCCCGCTTGGAGCCGTTCGCGTACGATTTCAGGTTCGGCCATCAGAATCGAGCCGTACGGCTTGATCGATTCGCGGCGCCGGCCGCCCAACAATCGGCTGACGGGTTGGCCGGTGACTTTGCCGAATATATCCCAGAGGGCGAGGTCGATGCCCGAAATGGCATGCGTGAGCGAACCGCCGCGGCCCTGCCAGAAGGTTTGCTGATGGAGATTTTCGCTGACGGCGGCCGGGTCGAGCGCGGAAGCTCCGATTAGCATCGGGCGCAGCACCTTGAGCGCCGCGGCGACGAGGTCACCGGAGGTGTACACACTGCCAAGACCGGTTACCCCTTCGTCGGAAACCACCTCGATCAAAGCGTGCAGGCTCTCGTCGGCATCGAATCCGCGCGACCAGCCGCCATCGGGCGTTGCTCCGAGCAGCGGCATGCACGTTACTTTCGCGATCTTCATTCGAGCGCTCCGTTTCTCGAGAACAGCTTAACGCGCGGCTCGAACTTGACCTGCGCATCCAGAGGGAAGATCGGCCTTTTGCAGCGTGTGTGTCCCAAATAATGCAAGTTGGCGCTGGTGGCTCCAGGCGCGTCGACGTTGATGCGGCCTTTCGCCCAGCTTTCGAAATAGCGCGGATGCCAATGCGGGCACTTGACGACGGTGGCATGAAAGTGCGCGGGGTCGAGGCCGTGGGCCAGAAACAGCGCGCGGTCGTGCAGACTGATCGGCCGGGAGAAGACTACTAACGTCACCGAGCCACACTCCAAGACGGCGGTAGGTCCGGCGTCGGCATGACCTTGTTCCACTTCGAAGGCGAAGCGGCCATCCGAAATCAGCCGCACGCGTGCATCCAGTTCCAGCGGTTGAAAGCGACCGGGATCGCGCGTGCCGCCCACTTTTACGCGAACCTCCTGGCCTATCCCCGCGGCCATCGCGGCCTGCACGGCGGGCGCGTCGATGATAGGGATAAGAAAGCTTTGCCGGACCTTCTGGCGCAATACTTCGCGCAGAATGGAGTTGCCGTCGCCGGATGCGCCGCTGCTGGGCGCGTCGGCGGCATCCATCAGGAGCAGCGGGCCTTGCGCGGCGCAGGCAGCGCGCACCGCGTCTTCGAGCGGCAATAGCGGCTGGTGGAGTTTTTCGCGTACGGCCCAGAAAAACTCCGCAAGCTTAAGTGCTTCGCGCGAGGCGAGATCGGGATCGCGATCGGACACGAACAGGCCTCCAGATTGCAGCCCCGGCACGTCGGTGAAAGGATTGCCGATGTATAGTCCGGCGGCGAGCCCTCCTGGGGAGCGTTCGAAGGCTTGCGCATCCTTAAGCATTTTTCCGTACAGCCCGGTTTCGGTAAGCAATTCATCGCCGCGGACGAGGGCTGGAAGGTTGACCAGCGCGGTGACGGGGCGTGCGTAGCCGTTGAGGATCTTCAACAGCAAGGCGGCCGCTCGCTCGCCAGTCTCGACCAGGTCGACGTGCGGATAGGTATGGTAAAGCACCGCGGCGTCGCTTTGCTGGAGCATGCGTTCGGTCACGACGCCGTGCAAATCGAGCGAAATCACGATGGGGATGCGCTCGCCCAGAATTTTCCGGACCTGTTCCAAAAGCCAGCCTTCGGGATCGTCCTTACCTTCGGCGACCATCGAACCGTGCATCGAGAAGTACACGCCGTCCACCGGCGGGGCCTCGCGCACCGCGTGCAGCAATTCACCGGAGAGGCGCTTGAAGCCCGGCGCATCCAGGATGCCGCCCGAACAAGCCGACGCGCCGAATGCAGGGACCATCCGAACCCCCGCGTTTGCTTCGAAGACATCGATGGCGCCGGCCACGGAGCTGCGGGTATTACGGTGACGGTCGATCAATTCATGTCCCGGAATCACGTCAAAATCTTCGTAGCGGGTGGGCCAAGGATTGAATGTGGCCACCTCTTGCCTGCAGTCGAGGATGAGAATGTTGGGCATGGGTTAACTCCTCGGTCCGGAAACAAAAACCTGAGCGCCCAAGCGAATGCGCGCGGGCGGTCCTTCCCGAGTGGCATAAAAACCTCGAAGACCTCGGCGCAAAAACTGAAGTGCTTCGGTAACCGGCTTGGCCGAGTTCGAGTCAGACTCCAGATCGAGCGCGAAGCGAGTGAATTCGAGGCACGGTTCGGCCACACAAATACGGCATACGTCAACCGGCGCGTCGCCTTCGGTGACAATGCGCAAGCCGTTCGAAAATTCCTGGAGGTCATGAACATCCGCGGACTCGATCAGAATGTTCTCCCCCGCGATGCCATCCTCCAAGCGTGGCCCGAAGCGCGCACGCATCGCGGAGTAGTGGCCGGTGAATCCCAAGGAGATTCCATTTTCGCCGCGATGATTATGGGATACATGCTCGCAATTATGCACGTCAGTGAGGCGCTTGCCTGCAACGGTCCAGCCCCAAACTCCGTTCTCGGAAAGCTCCAATTCCGCAACGTCCAGAAGCGGCGCCGGATCGTACCGGCGTGCGGACCGTTCGCCGCGTTTGAGCCGTTCGCGTTGGATTTGCAGCTTTATGACTCGGCCGAGATATCGCATTCAACGGCTCAGCAATCGGTCCGCGTTGCCGTGCCGGATGCCTTTCAGGTGCTGCGGAGGCACGTCGCATGGCATCGTGCTCATTTTCTGGAGATTCGCCTCGTAATAGATGAGCGGCGTCTGGCTGCCGAAGAGCAACTTCTCCGGCCCCAGCGCTTCGACCGCTTGGCGGAGGCCCAGCGGGGATTCGACAAGCGAGAGGTCCACCGACAGATTGGGAGACTCACGCAGCCGCGCCAGATCGCGCGCGTAAATGGCTCCGACCACAAAGGAGACCTGCGGATACCGCGCGGCCAAAGCGATCAGGTCGGCGACCGAAACGCCTGCGACTTTCATCAATGGATGGTGCGTGCGCTCGTCCATCATGCGCAACTGAACATAAACCAGGATCTCGCGTTCGCCCGCAAAACGGACGCACGCATCTGCGCATGCGTCGGTCAACGCATACTCGTGGTAATTGGGCGTGAGGCGAATGGCCTGGGCGGCACCCCGTTTGATGCACTCCTCTACATCCTGGCGCCAGAGCGCAAGACTGGGATCGACAATTGGAATAGCTGCAAAGTATGGGTCGCCCGCGACGGCGTCGACAAGCGGAAGGTTTCCATCCATGGGATCGGGGTAAAGCACGGACTCCAAAGCGCTGACCCATGCGCGGCGCACGCCCTGACTCTGGAGGTACGCCTTGAGTGCGGCCGGGTCGCGCGGACGCAGCGCGCGAAACGGCCAGTGGCCGCACCAAGCGGAAACGTCGGTGAGATCGTTCATGAACGGGTTCCTTCCAGTTTCAAGACACGTGCGGCGTTGTGGTAAAGGATCTGAGCTTTCTGTTCGGGCGAAATTTGAGATCCCAGAATGCGCCCCAGTTGCGTGCGGTAATCACGGCATGGCCAATCGGACCCGAAAACGACGCGATGCGCTCCCAAACGGCGGACGGCGTATTCGACATGACCGGCTTCAGGGTACGAACCGCTGGTATCGACCAACACGTTCGGACAATCGGCGATATCGCAGACGCCGCGCTCACGGGCGCCGCCCAAATGCGCCATGATGAAGGTGACTTTCGGGAAGCGGCGCGCGAGGTGGGCCACTTCGGCGGGGGTGGATTCGTGCTCGTGTCCGCCCTCCATATTAATCCATGCGTGATGCAGAATGGGCAGGCCCAATGCTTCGGCACGGTCGACGATCGGATCGTAAAGAGGTTCGGTTGCTTTAAGCGAGAATTCGAATTTGAGTCCGCGCAACGGACCCACGGCGCAGCATCGGTCAATTTCTTCGAGGCTGGCGGCAGTGGGGTTGGCCGCGTTGAGATAGCAGAAGCCGATAAAGCGATCGGGGCATCGCGCAACGGCCTTGAGCGTGTGGTTGTTGACTTTGCGGATGCCTTCGGGATCGGGGCGCGCAAAGGTGGGCGTGCCGAGGCGCAGGTTGCCTAGCTGAATCTGCCGGGTTACGCCCGCGTCGTCGGCCAGGCGCAAGGAGAGCGCGAGTTCGGCTTCGTCGAGATCGGCTTCGCCCTGAAATAGGTGCGTATGGACGTCGATGATGCCGGGCAGCTTCAAATGGGTCGCGTTCACGTTAGGCAGGCTCCTTGACGAATGACCGCACCGCGCCGGCGGCGACGGATCCGACCTCGGTTGTTTTCAGGGCGCGGGCAAGTTGGGGCGAACCGAGCAGCGGCTTGAGCGCTCCGAAGACCTGATCAGCGGCGCCCAGCACGATCCGAATATCCTCCCGCGTGTGGCTGTAGGTGACGAGGTTCCATCCGCCGCGGCGCATGAGCACGCCTCGAGCCGCCATTTCCTGCAGGAAGAAAGTCCACACACGATCGGCTTCGGATTTGTCGGCCAGGTCGAAGCGCATCAGCGGCATCGGCGCGGGTCCGGTGGATTCGAACGGAACACCGTGGCGTTGCGCCGATGCGTTGAGACCGTCCCGAAGCTCGGCACCGACGGACCATAAATGCTCGTTTACCGGCCTCTCGCGCAATTCGGAAACGGTTGCGACGCACGCGGCCAAGGAGAGCGCTTCGCCGCCGTATGTGACGGTGATGAGCAGGTCTTCAGCTACCTTCATGACGTCGGCGCGACCAGCCACGGCGCTGACGGGCATCCCGTTCGCCATGGCCTTTGCGAAGCAGGCCAGGTCGGGGATGACGCCGTAGCGTTCCTGCGCGCCGCCCGGGGCGAGCCGGAAACCGGTGACGACCTCGTCCATGATAAGCAGCGCACCATGTTTATGGGCGAGATCGCGAACGGCCTGCAAGTAACCGTCGTGCGGTTCTACGGCGGGAATCTCCAGAATCACAGCGGCCACTTGGCTCTTGTGCTCGTTCAACAGCCGATCAAGACGCGGAATATCGTTGAAGGGAAAGTTGCGGATCGTTTCTTTCAGCACACTGGGGACGCCCTTGGAAAGCGGATGCGCGGCCGCCCACACGTCGGGCCATCCGCGATACCCGGAATTCAGAATTAGTTCTCGCCCAGTAAATGCTCGAGCAATACGAGCGGCGGCGGCGGTGGCCTCGCCGCCTCCTTTTAGAAAGCGGACCATCTCGGCACAAGGAACGGTTTCGGTGAAGATGCGCGCGGCTTCCACTTCGGCTTCGAACATCAGGCCAGCGATGGTCCCGTGCTCCAGTTGACGTCGGATCGCCTCCTGCACGCGTGGGTAGCCGTACCCTAGGACGATGGGACCAAAGGCCATGGTTAAATCGATGAAACGATTTCCGTCCACATCCTCGATCCGGCAGCCTTGGGCATGCTTGGCGTAAATGGGATAGGCGCCGTACGCATAATGCTGCGGGCGCTTGCTGTTGGTCTGACTTCCACCCGGAATTAAGCGGCGAGCTTCTTCATAGAGTTCCAACGAACGGTCAAAGCGCATCGATGCGATCCTTTTCTGTTACCGCTGCAGCAGCGCGCGCTCGGCTTCGCGAGCGAGGCCCATGCCGATGCAGTATTCGTAGAGCGCGACCTTGTCGGCTCCGTACTTGACAGCGACATTGAAGAATTGCGCAGGTGGCAGGGTTTTCCATTCGAGCGGAAAGCGGTTGCCTTGAAGATTGACTTCCAGGCGCTCCGCGTCGGCGCGCAAGACCTGCACGTTGCTTTGCTTGCCCAATACCTCGACGTAAACGGACTCTCTACGTCCCTTGCCGATCTCGTCGATCAGCGCCGTTTTTAATTCTTCGTAGCGTTTGGCGGCAAGGGATTGCTGCTCGGGCGTAGGCTCGGCAGGCTTGAGAGATGCAGCGGGCGCGGCTGCCGTATCGGGCGCGGTGCGCGGCGCGGGCGCCGTGGATTTAGGCCCGATGTACGCAGTGGCCGCGATCACGTCGTCGAACCACATGGTATTCGAGTGCGTGTCTTTGCTATTCAAGGTAGACATGCCAAAGCCGATGCGATTCACCTTCAATTCCTCGACATCCCGCAAACGAAGATTGGGGAAATCGGCGGCCAATTGTCCGTCGACCCAGAACGCGATGCGGCCATCCAGCTTCCCCGGCGTGTTGGCCTGCACCATCAATTCATAACAAGCCCAGCGATCCCGGACCGGGACCACGTTGGGGCGCGGCACGAAGCATTTACCGAAAAGATTCTTAGGTGAATGAGGTTTGGGCTGCGGGAGGATCAAGCCCGAAGGGAAGAAGTGATCCCCCCACTGCGAACGCTGTTCGGGATGGTAGCAGTAGATGTTCAGTTCGCCCGGAGGTTCCACCTGACGATCGCCGGATCGCCACGTCTCCAGCGCGATGGTGAACTCGTTCTTGCCGTCGGCCGGAATTCCGGGTTTTGCATCGGGAACGCCGGGCGCGCGGGCCGCAATGCAGCAATTG
This sequence comes from Planctomycetota bacterium, assembly GCA_015075375.1. Lineage (GTDB taxonomy): Bacteria > Planctomycetota > SZUA-567 > H5-PLA8 > H5-PLA8 > H5-PLA8. Next base: position 1,303,899 of record JABTUM010000002.1, read on the forward strand.
TTGTGATTGTGATGCAGCATATCCATGCTTTTTTCGAACTTCGCGTAATAGCGCACGAAGAGGGTGTCGAAGCCGCCTTTACGGAAATGCTTTTGAACGCCCAAGCTGGTTTCTCGGCCCGGTTTGGGGGGAACCATGGTTAACTCCAGCGCCTTCTTCCCACCGTATACACATTCCGGACGCTCAGCGTACCCCACTCCGCCCCAGGCGTTATCGAAGCCGCCCGCGCCATTCTCGAACCCTTCGGCGAAAACCACCGCGGGATCTCCTTCGATGCCCACATCGCCAGGGTACTTAGCGGCTACCCCCGAAGCCCCTTCCGGCAACGGCGGCGCCAGCGCCTCGGCTGCTTGGCCGAACGCCGCCGCTACGCAAGTGAGGTAGCCGCACAAGGCCAGTACGCCGCGCATCCAGGCGCTCCTATTTCGCTTCCACGGGAAGGTCTAGCCCGGCCTTGGCCACGTGGCGCACGATGTCGCAATGGCGTTCGACGAGATAGGCCACTTCCCGGTCGCCGGTGCGTTTGAGCGTGGGCTTTTGTGCGAGCGCTTCCGCGTCTTCCACCGATCGAGTTTCGATCTGCACGGTCATGGGTAATTCGGGCTTAAAGACCGGCGGCCGTTTGCGGCGCAGGCGCGCAATGGCTTCGGCGATGCCTTCGGAGGTGCGCCGGCGGCCTTCTTCGGCGGAAGGCCCGCGGCACAAATCGTGGTTGACGGCTTCCTTGACTTCCACGGCCACCGCATGCGGAAATTGTTCTTCCATTTCCAACCGAAATGCACGATCTCCCTGCACGCAGACCAGCGGCACCCCGAAATGAGCGCCGTAGCAGGCCTCGATGCCCACTTCACCTACGCTGCGTCCGTTGATGCGAAAATCCGTCCACTCGCTCATCCAAGTATGAGGCAGAAAGGAGTTCGGCGTGCCGGATTTGGCGTGGTGGCCCATGAGCATGAGCCCGTCGACGCTCTCGTCGAGTCCCGGCATCCAGCGTGCGAGACCGTTTGTGATCAACCTGGGCTTGACGTGATAGGTCACGCGGCGATCCGGCAGCATGGCCTCGATGCGCGTATTGCCGCCACCGTGATGCGTATCGCAGACGATCACCTCGTCGGCGCCGGCTTCCAGCGCCGCCGCCACCGCGGAATTGATATCGGCAATCAAGAGCTGCTTGCCTTCCTCCTCGGCTTCCGGCCGCACGCCGGGCTCCCAATACCAGACTTGCTCTCGCGTAAAGAGCCCGCTCGTGCCTTCCATGTCCCAGTGCATGAAGATTTTCACACCACTCCTCCGAATCAAACCGCGGTCCAGTCCAGCACGACGGTCATGAGCTTTTCGTTTCGATCGCAGAGCCGTCGGTACGCGGCGACGGCTTCGCGTGCCGGCATCACGGCGCTGACGATGGGGCGCATGTCGAGGCGGCCATCTTCCATGAATTCAACTACCGTGCGCTCGTCGCTCGAATTGGACCAGAGGTTGTCGAGGTCGTCTTCTGGGCCGCGCAGACTGGCGTGCGCGCCGATGATCTTGAGTCCCTTCTGGTGCACGTCGTTGTAGAAATCGACCTGATCGGCCAAGCCGCGCGTGGACCCGAGCAAGATCACGCGGCCCAGCTTTTTGCCGAGCTTCAGCGCCGTCTTAATCGGTTCGGCGATCCCGGTGGCTTCGATGACAGTATCGAAGGCCTGGGGTATGCGCCCGCGAGGCGTGGCAGCTTTCTGCAATTCGTCCGTATTTGCAAAGGCCGCGGTGAAGCCAAACTCGACGGCCAGATCGCAGCGCCAGCGAACAGGATCAATGCCCACGACGCAGGTGGCGCCGGCTAGCTTCGCAAATTGTCCCGCAAGGTGTCCGATGGGGCCCAGGCCCACCACCGCCACGCGCTGGCCAAGTTGGATGCGCGCCTTGCGCACGCCTTGAAGTGCGATGGAAGCCAGCCGGTAAGGCGCGGCATGGGCGGGATTCAGCGTTTCCCCGATGGGCCGGCTGCGGCGACGTTCCAGCACTTCGCGTTCTGCGTGATGCGCGCTGCAAATAACGCGTTGCCCGGGTTCAAGGTCGGTGATCGCCTTGCCCGTCGATTCGATCTCGGCGCACGCGCTATAACCGGTCGGCATCGGAAACGTGCCGGGGGTGTTGGGCTCCTGGCGCAAATAAGCCAGCTCTGTACCCGGACTGATGGCGCTGCAAAGTGTGCGAACGAGGATCTGGCGGTCGTCGGGCGCGCCGACCTCCGTATGCTCCAGGGCGACTTCGTTTTGCTTGGCAAAGACTACGCGCATGGCTTTCATGGATGGCTTCGTCCGGTGCCCATGTGGCCGCCCCTATCAATCAAGGCGCGACATCAACGACGAGTTTCTGTGTGCCTTGGCCGACATCTTTCGTTGCCGTGCCGGTCACCTTCTCGTTACCCCACGCCAGCGCTTTGGGATCGAGGGTGCGGCGTTCGACCTGGACGGTGGCTTTGAGTTCGAATTCCACGCGGCCCGCCGCGTCGGGCGTACCAGAAAGGGTACCGGTGGCGGGATCCAGCTTGAGCCACGCAGGCGCGCCAACGGTGGCGAATTGAACCTGCTCGACATCCCAATGCTTCATGGCCAACCCGTTGCGAGAGCGCAGATCGCCTATGGAGCGAATGGCTTCGGGCTTGTAGGACCAAAGCTGCCCCACTTTGGCTTGAGCAGGGTACGACGAAGCCACGAAGCCCCGCGGCGCCGAAACGTATTCCGACGGAGCGCTGCGTTGCCCGGCTTCGTCCACCGCCACGATGCGGTAATAGGCTTTGTTGGCGTTGGCGATCTTCAGGTCGCGCCCCACCACGGCGCATTCGGCGCCTTCGACTTCAGCGGCGAAGTTCGCGGCAAACGTTTTGGGCAGCGCACTTTTCTGATTGCCCAGGTTCACTGAATAGGGCTGGTCGCTGACACTAAAGCCTTTTTCGTCGCTCCCATATACGCGGTATTTCACGGGCTTGCGTCCAACGGCCGGTGCCTTCCAGCGCAAAGTGCCGATTTCGCGGGCGGAGTCGAACTCCAACTTCACATCCGTTGGGCATCCCGGGCCGCGAGCGGTAAAGGTCCACGTATCGCTCCATGGGCCCCAGATTCCGTGCGCGTCCTTCGCGCGTACGTGCCAGTAATAGGCCGTATCGACGGCCAGAAGCCCCGGCGCGGTCAGCGTGTACTGCGCGTTGCCTCGATCGGAGGTGCGCGAGATCAAGCGCGCAAAATTCGTCGAGAGCGGCCAGCGCATATCCTCGTACTCGGAGAGTTCGAAATGGTAATCGGCGATGGCGTCACCGTCGGCATCCGCGGCGGGCTGCCATTTGAAGACTATTTGCGTACCGTCGCTTTCGCCGCCGTCGGCGGGAAACACGGCGCCGGCGGGCGCGGCCGGAGGCCGTGTGGCCGAACGTTCGACCCAGTCGTGAGTAATCCTTACCTTGCGCGGCCCTTGGCACTCATCGGAATAGACGAACTTGTTCTCGCCGACGCGCATGCTGGGCATTGCCAGCGGCGCCATCTGCAGATCGTTGGAGATATTCAGGCGTTTGAGCCGCGCGCCCGCCTGCAGTATCGCGCGCAATCGATACGCATAACGCGGAGGATTCGAACCGCCGAAGTGCTTGTCGAGACTGTTTTCGACGGATTCCCATTTCTTTCCATCGAAGGACAACTGAAAGGTCACGCCATGGCTTTCGTGCTCCAACCGGCCGCCGACGAAGAGATAAGGACACTGTACATTCCACTCGATGGCGCCGTTTTGCGCCGAGTCGACCTCAAGGCCTTCGGGGGTCGCCTTCACGGCTTCCACCTTCGCGGCGCCAGAACGCCATGCTTCCTGGGAGAAATCGGGACGGTACTCCCAAAGGCCGTTGCAGACCGTGTGGTTGAATTTCGGAGCTTTGCCATGCACCTTCAACGAATCGACATAGCCCCAGCGCCAGACGATGGCTTCGCCGGGTCTGAGCGTCATGTTCATGGCATGTTTGTCGCCCGAATTACGCGTGCCTTCGACTGGACCTTCGTACACGAAGAGTGCGGCTTCCCATTCGTCGCCTCCTCGTCCGGCAGGACGCAGTATGCCTTGCGTATGCGCGCGCTTGATAAGGTCGTGGTCGTGGACAAGATCGGTTTCCCCGGCGTACCTTTTTCCGTCGCGGAGCAGATAGACGCACTGCATGTCCCCGTCGAGCAAGTTCCAGCGGTCGTCGAAGAAGACCTGCGAGATGCAGTGGCCGACGGTGTGTGCGGGCGCGACCTTGAGTCCGGCGCGGGTCCAGAGTCCGGCTAGGCAAATCGAATCGTTTCCGCAGGTATTGTAGCCGTAAACGTTGAAGACTTTGACGGGTTCGATGAGTTCGTTGTTGTCGCCGGCCCAATGCCAGCGGTGCGCGATTTCCTGGTGGTAAATCGCCAACGCCTTCTCCCGGTCGGTCATGCCGGGCCGGACGGCTGAAGCAATAATCTCGGCCATCGTTCGAAAGTTATTCCGGCCGTTCGAGAGCCAGGGATTCACGATATCGGCGGCGCCAAGGTTCTCGAGGCGAACGGAACGGTTGGATTCCCAGGTTTGCTCGTACGCTTCGTAAGTGCCCATGGGCGAGCGGCCATTGGCGCCGTCCATGGTTCCTCCTTGGCGCACGACGTATTCGTGCCGCGCAGCCTCCGCCGTTTCTACATGCTGCTTGGGCGCGTCGCTGGCGTGCTTGCTGGCCGACCACGGCAGCAGCACGACCTGCGGCGCGGCTGCCGTTTCAGCCGCGGGAGCGGAACCCACACTCCATAGCGTCGTCAGCATCAGGAATCCCATCAAGCGCGCAGCCATGCACGGCTCCTTCATCGACTGAATCGTTACCAGCAAAAGAAGCGATACGGGTCGTCCCACGCTTCCGGAACATCGAGGTAATAGCCGTCGAGCCAGCGCTGATCCGAAGGTTTGGCCGGTGTAGAGAAACGCTCGATAAAGGGTGTCTGACTGGGCGCACCCAAATTACCTAATACGCGCGCGAGCAGGCTGCTGGTTCTGCGAAAATTACGCTTGGTGTTGGATGTTTTGGTGTTGCACGTCCAGGGCGTGAGTTGGATCAACGTCACGTGTTTCGCCGTTGCGAGCACTCCCCCACCCAGCACTTCGGCTCCGCTCGTCACCAGCGGTACTTCGCGCGGATCGCGATTATGGACATCGGCCGGACCGCAGCCCACGAAAGGTGAAGACAATCCCTGCAAGTCAAATTGCGACGCAATGTACTCGGCGGATTTCGTCTCGATGGCGCCCGGCAAAGATGCTTGGAGATCCTTTTGCTCCAATCCAATCGCCAGAACCTTTGCGCCCGCCTGCAGCCCTGCGGCCACGGCTTCTTTATGCGCGGCCATCTGCTGGCCGCAATTCGGACCCAGAACCAACAACCGATCCGGTGCAAGCGTTCCACCCGTGTATTCAGCAACCTGGATCCCCGCCGATTTCAGGTGCTTTAAGCCTTCGGAAGCGCCCGCGTATACTACTTGGCGCGTGGTGGCGGGCTTCCATCCGGAAGCGTAGGCGATCAATTGGCTGGTCAGGCGGCGTGCGGCCGGATCCTCTTCACTGCGGCCCGAGACATCCATCTGGCAGAACCAAACGGCTCCGCGGCCTTCGCGGTATTCCAGCAGCGGGCTGTACTGCAAGCTGAATCCGCCGTCCAGCAGGGAGAGGAAATCGCCACGCGCGGGCTTTTCGATCAGAACCGAAGCAATATTCCCGCGGCAGCCGGCGCGGTATAGGCGTGTCACCGGCAGTCCGCACCACGAAAAGACAAATCCGTAGTTTTGATCCCGGGTGCGTTCGGACTTGGCATAATGCGGAAGGAGCGTGGCCGATCCCCGCCAATCGCGCAGATCTTCCTGGGCCAACCCTTCCAATACCGGGTGATCGGGAACGCGGACGAACGCATTACGCAAGCCGTATTCGGCCACGCGGAAGCCCAGGCGCTGCTCCAGCACCTCGGTCGACTGTTCGAAAAGGATCACTTTCAGACCGTCCCGCACGCGCTTCAGGTCCGGAGCAGGACCGTCCGGCGTCAGCGCTTCCTTGCCGACAATCAACAGATCGAACGCATCTAAGGCGGCATTGGCATCTACCGCCTGACCCTTCAAATTCAGACCTGAGAGCAGCTTGGTTGTCTCACCTTTCGGATCGAATAGCGCGATACGTAGTTGCGGTTGGGGATCCCGCGCGCGCTCGATGACTCGGATGCGAAACGTATCTTCCTGCGTCACGCCGCCCTCGAAGGCTACTTTCGCGTTCAAGGCATACTCGCCTGGCTTCAAATCGTTCGGCAATTGAAACTTCAGCGTGATGCGGACCTGCTGGCCGGTCTCGACGCTACCCTTCTGCGCGCCATTCACCGATTGAGGCAAGGCTAAGCTCCAGGATGCATCGAAGGCCACCGTCTGGCGCGAGTTGTTGATCACGATCACCTGCTTTTCAAACGTCTCGCCGACGGTAAAGATATGATCTTTGCTGGTCACGGAAGCGGGCTTACCGGCGATATAGGCCAGGAGCGGCATGTTGTTCCGTTCGAGCGCCAGTGCACCCTCGGTGGGCACCCACGCATCGCGGTCGTATGCAAGATCCCAGCGCGAATACACATCGGCCATGTAGTCGGGGCTGATCCCGGGGCGCTGCAAGCGGTCCCAATCCGTTTTGAACTCGGTGCGAGCGGGACTCTGGAACCCCGGCTTCAGTTTATAAAGGATGCCGTGTTCCCAGGGCGAATTGGCGGACATGCCCCAGGTTCGAAACGCGCGCCAATTCTCCGCATAATAGAGTGCGAATACGGGCTCGCGCTCGGTAAAGTCTCTGGAGCCCAAGACCGCCGGGTAATCCCAGCGGAACCAGTTTTGCCCCTTCCGAAATTGTTCCGCTTCCCAACGCAAGTTCTTCTTTTCGGTCTCGCTGACGCGGTAGGCGCGATCACCGAAATACTGGGCATTCCATTCGGCCAGACAGAACTCCCATGGAATCTTGGCGCTGCCGAAGACTCGTTTCCCGTTCGGTGGACCTTCGGCCGGATACCAACCCCGGTACATCGCCCAGTCCCACGTAAAAGGCACACCGTACTCGCATGTGAAAACGGGCTTCTCGCCCTTTGAAGACCAGTGCTCGAACCAGTCGGACATTTCCTGAACAGGGACGAAGTTGGTGTAGAAATTTCGCGTGTGAATGACGCCAAATCCGCCTGATGAATGGTGGTACACGATCCGGCTGGGATCTACGCTCCGAATGAGCGCTTCCGCTCGCGAGGCTTTCGCGCGCCCCTTTCCAGTCCAGGGCGACTCCGACTTATAAATACAGCCCATCTTCTCCGGATTCATGCCGTGCCCGTCGTCGGTCGCGTTGTGGCTGGTGACGTAAAAGACCATCGACGGATGCAAGCCCGCCACGCGCGCATAAAACTCTGCGTGCTCGCGGTACCCGTTCGTCTTCTCGGCGTCGGGTTGCTCCCAGTCGTAGTGCCCGAAATGCGGCTGCGAGAGTCCGAACAGCATGCCCACATCGTCGGCGGCCCGCAAAATCTCTTCGAAGCTAAGGTGCGCCCCTGGTTGGCAGCCGTAATTGTGCGCATAGACGTAATTGATGCCGAAACGCTTCAAGCGCAGCATGGATTCCTTCGCGGCCTCGTAGGTCGCCCAAGCCGCGCCCACTTGCGCGTTATCGAAGGGAACCGAAGAGAGGTAAATCCGTTTGCCGTTCAGGTAAAAGTCGCGCCCGTCGATCCACAATTCCCGGAAGCCTATGCGTTGCGGCGCAAGCGTGTCCAAGGCCTTACCATTCTCATCTTGCAGCGAGAGTTCCAAGTCGTACTGATGCTGAGGCGTGTGAATGTCCCAGAGCTTTTCCGGCTTCCAAGGCCGCGAGAATGTAAAGGGACCACCTTTCGCGGCAGCTCCATTGAACGCATCGCTGGCCACCGTCGCCACGACGCGCCCGGCCTCGCTGATCTTGGCTTCGAGCTTATACGTTCGAGCGGGATCCAAATCCGCCGAATGTGCCGCGATTTTCAGCTCGCCCTTGCGTACCGATGGCTCCGCTTGGAACCAGGCGATTCGCGCTCCAATCGGCGTGCCTTCCAAAAAAACATCGCCGCATAAGCCGCGCCGATCAACGCCGGCTTTCCCTTCTTTAGGCGCGTTGGTGTCTCCGAAATTCGCGATGGTGTCCCGCAGCGGAAGCGCGAGGACTTGCATCGTGAGCAGATGCTTGGCGCCCGGCTTGAGCGCCGCCGTCAAATCCAATTCGCCGTCGGGGAATTTGATAAATCCAATCTTCTTGCCGTCCACATAGATGTGGGCCAGCGAGTTCACGTAAGAGGCCTTGATCGCCAGACGCCGGCCGGCCCATGCGGCAGGCACTTCCACTTCGCGCTCGTACCAAGCCCCGGTCAGACTGGAAATCTTTTCGTCCTTCCAGGCCGGATGCGGATACAGCGTTTGAGAATCCTTCATCATGTAGTTGGAAATGCCCGGCCACGGTGCCGGGACCTTGAAATACCCCCACTGCTCGGTGTTCGCGGATACGATACGTTCCTTCTGCAAGCGGTCGTAATGCTCCGGAAAGTCCGCCTTCAACGCATTCACGGCCTCGGGATATTCTTCCTTCGGAGCCTTACCGGAGTTCTGGTTTTTGATCGCCTTGGCGAGTCGGCTCAGTTGCTCCTGGTACTTCGCGTTCTTCTTTGCCTCGGGCGTCGCCAAATCGCGCTCGATGACATCGATAAACGGCAGGAGCTTCAACGGCTGCCAGCGCCACAGCCCATTCAAACAAACGCTCTCCCGCGTGGGCGTCGATTCGCGCCAAGCTTTGTCGAGGCTCCAAACGGCGCGTACCCCTTCCGGCAACACCGTCTCGGTCTCTGCCGCGTAGAGCATCCCTCCAGCCCCCTTCGCGAAAAGGACGAGCGCGGCCAGCATTAGAATCCAGTTCGTCATGATCTTCGTGCTCCTGGGACGCCGTAGCCGGAGATTCTCGACCGCCGGCCTGATCGTAAACCCTTCCGGGAAGATCGGTTCTGCGCTCGATACACCGGTCAGAAATGACAAGTTTTCCGATTCCGCCTGCTCTATTTTATGGCGCTTGGAGGTACGATAGCTATAGATAGCAAGTTAAGTTGTGGCTTTCTGTTCCCACAAGCGACGAATCAGAATTCACTGGTGCAGCACACGTATGATTCAAGTCCAAGCCGAAACCGAAACATGGTTAAAAATCCAGAAACACTGGGAGGTTCAGCAGTTACTGGATGTGCTCACCGAACAATTGCTGCCTCTATTGGAGCATTCCAGCGCTGAGAATTGGATTGTGCCCGGCACCGGGGGCGGAAAGCAGGCGATTGGCCCTTACCCAGCCCGGCCGAGCGACGGCCCGCCCGGCGAAGAATTACCCGGCAAAATAGCCGATTATCAGAGCCACCGGACCATCGAATGGGTTTTCGGATACGCGGGGCTGGGCGAGCTGGCGCTCGACGGCAGGCGCTACCTTGTCCAGCGCGGCGACGTGGCGATCATTGCGCCAAACGCGGCGCACCAGGAACGCATTCACATGGCCGGACGGCCGTACCAGATGATCTGGTTCGGGCTGTACAATCAAGTGATCAAGATTCACGCTTCGTCCTACAACCTCCATGGCGCATTCGAGCGCATCTCGGGCGCGACGATCTTTAACTGCGCCGACATTTGCCGGCTCCTCCAAGAAGCGACGGAAGAAGCCCAAGTACGCCCGCGCGCCTGGCGTTCGATGTTGCGCGCGCACGCCGCGGAAGCGCTGATACGCATTGCGCGGCATATCGAGAAGCACGGCCTTTTTGCCGCGCACCAAGATCTGTTGGGTATGGTGGATTTGGTGAAATCCCATATCGAACAGCATTACGCGGAAGCGTTGACGCTGAAACGGATCGCGCAGCTGGTGTACCTGAGCCCCAATTACTTCAGTTCGCTGTACAGCGAAGCGACCGGGCAGCCGGTGATCGAGTACATCCAAGAAGTGCGGCTCAAGCACGCCTGCCGGCTGCTGAAAGAAAGTGGCATCCCCGTTAAAGAAGTGGGCGAACTGGTCGGCTTCCATTCTTCCGCGCATTTCACGCGCAGCTTCAAGAAGCACACCGGTCTCTCTCCCAGCGCCTATCGCCAGAAAACCCGCGGATAATCGGAGCTTGGGCATTGCTCCGCAGCGACCTCGCTTTCAACGCCCCACCGGCTGAGAACCATTCCGAAATGCGTATGCCCGGGTACGCGTCCTAATCGTGAAAAGCAACGAGGTCTGGGGCCTTTTAGAAACGCCGACTCAGCGCCCACTACGCGTGCCGTTGAATGGCCCTGTGAGCACCGAGATCAGGATGGAGTTAGAGCCGGCTGTTACTGGCGGAGAGGGTGGGAACCTTCTCGCCGCGTTTTCTTAAGGCCAAGAAAAACAAGGGCTTGCTCGCACAAACCCTGGAACTCAAGGCACTTGCGACTTGGCAACGACACCCAGCGATTGCTAAACGCAACACTTGAAATCCTTGGACCTGTGGCAAGATTTGTCAAGCTTCTGGCGGAGAGGACGTGCTCTTCACCTGTTAGGATTCTTGGAAGCAAGAACCGGTTGCATGGGTAAATGGCGCGCACTTGTCAGAAAGCCAAATCGAGATTACTGACCACAAGTGGACACCCTTAACACCTTGCAGTAACTAGACTTCCATACCCATGAAACAGTAGCCACCCTTGCTGCTTGGATACGCGACGAACCAGGGTATAAGAACGTCATTAAGCTGGTAGTAATCATTGAAATGTCTGTACGGAGATCGCCTTATGCGCATGCTCGTCATTGGCTTGGGATTGATTCTCGGCACTGTTGCGGCCTGCCTTTTTTGGGGAGGCCAAACGGACCAGCCCGAAGAGCCCCCTTTGACGACTGAAACCCGAAACTCCGCAGGTCCGACGCCAATGATCGAGGTGGCGCAGGCGCCAGCAGCGCCCGCCGCCATCGAGCCACTCAGCGAACCTCGCACACAGGCCAGGGAGCTTGCGCAGCGCGTCAGGATCGCCGAGACGCTGGCGCACCAAGCAGTCCGGCCGGATCAGCTAGTGGATGCCCAGTTAGTGCGCGCGAGCTTGTACGATGCTCAGGGTCGCCACGAAGAAGCCAACGCGGCGCTCCTGCATGCCGCCGACGTATCCGCGTCCGAAGCCGCGGAGACCTCCGCGAAGAACCCCGCCAGCCCCCAGCCCACGCCGGAACATGCCGCCGCATTGACGGTTCTTTCGCACGCTCACCGCGAGCTGGTGCGGAAGAACTTCGAAGGGGCTCGGCGGCACCTTAATCTGGTGGTGGAAACCTATGCGGAGACGGCACCGGTCGTAGCCCAGCAAGCGCTTTCCGATTTGCAGTGGATTGCCAGCCAGGAACAGCAGGCCGAGCGCCCGGCCGAAGCGCTCGCTCTAAGTTTGGTGGCCGGCAAGCGCGACATTGGTGATTCAAGCTGTCACCAAAAGTCCATCGTGCCCGCGACTTCCATGGGCGGGTCGGAAATCTTTGCCAACGCGGTGGCGGGAACCTCCTACACGATCACGGCCAGCGGCATTTGGGCGCAAGACCCCGATCCTTCCTTTAATACAGGCCCAAACGGCTTCACGGGGTTTGGTCCCATTGGAGGCGGCGAGTTTGCCGGGATGCTGTTCGGCACCTTCGCCGTACGCGAACCTGGCAGCAGTACTTGGATAGCCGTGGGGGCAGGCGGCACCGTAACGGCCACAGCGGATGGCCCTCTGGTGGGCGCATTTGCAGATATTGCTTTTGCCTACAACGACAACAACGGAGCGATGTTCGTGACCGTCAGCAGTTCCGAATGCCCGCCGCCGCCACCCGCCGAAACCCTTCCGCCAACCGCAGTGAATGAAGTTTCGCCCGAAACGTTCTACTTGGATGATCGCGGGATATGGTTAGACGCGAGCCTCTCAACGGATAACGACACCGAAGGAGAAGACCCTGCGATTCGTTGGTACAACTGGAACCTCAAGAGCCGGACCAACCCGGCCCAGCGCGCGATCATCGTTGAGGGGCAGGAAGCCCTTCAATCGATCTATCCCACGGCTCCTGGTGAATACGACTTGGTGTTAACCGTCACAGACAACGACGGAGAAACGGCCTCCACGAGCAGAGTCGTCAAGGCGGTGAGGGTATTCTTCGATCCCGGTTACCTGGAGATACCAGTAGGTCAGACCATGGTTACGGTGGCCACCGTGGTGCCGGCCAGCGCAGAAGGGGAAGTCTTGTTCTCCACGCCGAATCCGGAAACGATCAGTCTTGAAGCTGGCGGAGGTGGAGCAGGATCTATTTCGATTGCGGCCACTGGGCTTAGTGAGGGCAGCACCTCTATCCTCGGCTACCTGGAGTCAGAACCCGACCGGCAAGGCTATATGTCGGTGAATGTAATTCCCGCCGATCCCATGACGCTGCCGCCGACGGCCATCGCGGCCACGACGACGCCTGTGATCTGCGCGGGGGGGGCGGTGGCGTTGGACGGGAGCGGCTCGCACGATACGGATGCAGTGGGGGCCGAGCCGAATATTGTGACCTACACATGGACGATCGAGAACTTGACAAACCCCGCAATACAGCCGCTTATCGTAACCACGTCAAACGCGTTAGCGAACGCTGTACTTAGTTCGCCAGGGGAGTACGAGGTGACGTTGGTTGTGACAGATAATGACGGGGATAAATCGGGGGTTGGAACTACAGAGGCGCATACCACGATCATTGCCGTAGGTGTGCAGTTTGATCCAGAATCAGTCGTGGTGGAGAAAAACAAGACCGCGACGACAGTGGCCACCATAGTGCCTAGCAACGCATTTAACCTCGTGGAATTCTTGGTTTCGGATACCCAGGTTGCAACGGTTACTCCTCGGCAGGCGGCCCTCGCGCAGCAATCGCTACTTGTCTCTGCAGGACCCAAAGAAGGCCTGACGACCCTGAGTGCATTAGTGCAGACGGCATCAGGATCGGAAACATGTCAAACTGCAAGTATTCAAGTGGTAAAGAAAGTTCCAAAAGTCAAGTTTAATGGCAAACGGATTTTTGGTGTCAATCAGAGAGACGGTGTGATTTCCATTCAAGTTGAACCAGAAGGAGCTACCATACTTCTGGAATCAAATTCCCCCACGAAAGCAGATTTTGCCGTTTCTTCGATTTCCGCAAGTTCGGAGGTAGATTTGGTGATCGGTACGGAATACAGCACAGCATACGACGACGTCGTCCTTCGCGCGAAGTTGCCCGGCGGCACTGTGCTGGCTGAACATGCAATAACTGTAACCAAGACCTCCTTTGTAGGAACTGTCTTCTTATGTCCAGGGAACAGTATGGATTTCGGCCCATCCCAGCACGAGACTCAACCGAGTTCGGGTCCTCGCGTGCAAGAACATAAGAAACACCTTAACGAGAACGACAATCGCCTTGAAGTAATCGAAGCCGATCCAGGGGTTCAAGTCAGCGAAATCGTCAAAAGGCATACGTGGAAGGTCGAAGGAGATGAGTTGCGATTGAACGTAAAGGCTGGCGAGAAGCCTGGTCGCATAAGATTGCGCATCTTTGATACAGAAGGTAGCGAAATGCATCAAGGTGATATTGTGGTACTTGAGCCGAGAGTTCAAAGCATTGCAAATCATCATGGTGTGTCAGTGGGCGGTGGAAGCATGGATGCAGGATTATGTCTTCGCAAGAATGCCACATATTCCGGCACGACCATGCCGTCAATGGCGGCCAACGAGACGCCCGTCTACGAGTGGCAATTCAGTGACAAAGGGTTGAATAATTGGCATCCGTTCGCCGCGGGAGCTAATTTACTTACTACTACGGTAACCGAGAACGCCTTTGGTGAGTTCGATGTTCGGCTACAAGTTAGAATTGACGGCGAAGTATGCAACAGCGCGCCTAGGCCCGTTGTTGTTTTCGATCCTGTTATGGCGGTCTCTGCGGATGGCCGAATATTGAATAGCAATGGGGACGCAATCTGTGCAAAAAGTAATGTGACATACGAAGGCTTCATCAACCCATCGCGGATCCTCCAGGCAGCAGACAAGAAATGGCAGTACGCACCACACAATACGCCCGAAGACTCTCCTGCATGGATGAATTTTGCGCCACAAAACCAAAACTTTCCCCGCCAGGTCATCTTTGAGGACGCACCTGAAGATGTAGATGTCAGAATGCGGGCCACATATGGTGGCACTACCTGTACCACGGCACCTTGGCGCGTTGTGGTATTTACTACTAGCGTTTTGGGAATTGAGAGTCCATCTGGGAGTACGCTTACGGATCCCGCGGAAGTATGCCGTGGAGAAAGTGTTACTTATGTTGGTGAGGTATCGCCCGATCTCAGGGCAAGCGACGGAATGAACGTTGAATGGCAAACCAAACGAAAGGAAGAAGGGGAGGATTCATGGCGACCTTTCCAGGCCGGGGCATCGAGCTTAACGACTACAGTCATAGAAGGTGCAGCAGGAGTTTTTGAAGTTCGACTTGCCGCGACGGTGTTTGGCCAAACTTGTTATAGTGAAGCCAGGGAAATTGTCGTATATGGGGTAGATATAGTTAGTGTCTCCAATACAGATCCGGTGAATGGGACCGCAACTCTTCCTTCCGGTTCATTGGCCTGCGTAGGTTCCACAAGTACATACTCTGGAAGCATCGTACCCAGTGACCTTTCAGCTGGATCTGTGATTCGCTGGCAGCATGCACCAACGGGTACTCCCGAGAACAGCGCAGCTTGGACCAACCTTCCTGCCCCTGGGAGTTTGAGTGTGACTGTAACTGAGGCCGTTGCTGGTGATCTTGATGTGCGGCTTTCCTTCACCTCTCCTGGCGGCAAGACCTGTAACAGTGCACCCTACAGGATTGTCGTCGCGCAAGTTGATTTATCCGCTAGTCCGGGCGTGGTTGAATTGATGAATACAATTAATTATACGGTATCGAGCACGCCAACCGCATTACCTGCGGGTTATGGGCATGAAGTGGAGATTAGGCGACATTCCGAAACGAATTGGTATGTGCTTTCAACTACTCCGGTAACAGCATTTACGCATAGGACCGCGGGTAGTTTCCGAGTACGAGGCTCCATTGTCAGCGCCGGAAGGCGATGTATATCTGGAGAGGTAGCGGTAGTCGTGCAGTTCCCGTCGATTGCAACAATTCTAGCAGATCCAGGTGTAATTGCAGCTGGCGCTACTGCTTGGGCAAGTACGCTTGCGGCAACCACTCCCACTACACGTAGAGAAGAAGGTGCTTGGGTTCTTGTCAATACACTAACAGGAGCATACTCATTTGGACCAGCGTTTACTGGCCCGAATGTTGGGAATAATGAAGGAGCCTATTTGCCTCTTCCTAACCCGCCAGTCGATACCCCCACATCACCAACTCCTATAGGAACAGCTGTTTACACTGTGGCTTGGTTTCACACACATACCCCGACTTTCTACCGGTCGCCTTCTGATTTTCCTTCACCAGGCGGTAGAGGTTCAGGACCATCTACTTCAGATCATGACGCTTCGGTAATCTATAACATGCCAGGGATTGCATACGATTACACCATTGACCCGGTACCTCCTCTTTATCCATTGGCTTCTCCTGCCGGGATGTATCCGATTGAGCCGCCAGCCAGGAGGCCGAATCCATGAGCACCATGAACACGGCGGATCCCAAAATTAGCCCCGAGCCTACTGGGCTGAACTTGCGGAAGGTATTATTCATCGTAATGGTTGTGCTGGCATTGGGTTATTGTGTAGTGGCTTATTGGGAGAATAATGTGCGTGCAAATGGGAATCAGGTGCCAGAGAAATTGATATTTGACAAGGCCACTGCATTGGACCGGCTCGCTAAAGCAATACAGTCTGACTTTCGTTCGTTTACCAGAAGTAGCACTCGAGATTTGCTTTTATTCATTAAGCAAGAAGAAATTCTCTTAGGTTTAAGTGATTCAAAAATTATTGAAAAGATAGGACACCCAGCTAGGACCGTCGAAGGCGGTAAAATAGACGCTGGCGGTAGAGAACTTGTCTATTTGGTCGGGAGAGTGCCACCAGGAATAACGGCAGGTCCGATTGAGCTTTCCATCCTAATTGACTCAAGTGGTAAGTGTATGGAGATTCATTGGATTGAAGGCTCCAACTAGGTTTTGTCCCGAATTCCAATTTTTGCTGATAATGACAATACATCTCCAGTCATCTGGAGTTGAGCACATGAAACGGCGCGATGTCGCAAACGAACAGTGGTCTAGGTGGCGGCCTTCATCAATCCAAATTTCCTTATTCAACTCGCTCTTACGCCTTGCGTTAGCGTCCATCCCCGGTTTTTCTTAAGTGGCGACCAAGACGGCTCTAACCCATTCTCAAATGTGCGCAAAAGAGTGGACGCTATCTGTTGAGGTGCGAACCGATGCATAACAAAGGCATGATTTCACTTTCCTTGGTGGCCGCATTGTTCTTCCATGGCTACTCCGAGTGCGAAGAAGCAGCCGTGCTCCCTGAGAATCTTTTGGAAGATGTAAACCGAGCTTCGGAGCCCAAATGGTCTACTGAAAAAGCATTGCCTTATTTGTGCTTTAGCACGCATTGGAACGTTTATATGTTTGCGCATGCCTTCAGCGAGCATGGCTTTGAGAAAAAATATGAACTAGAGCTTGCTCCGGGCTTACCTGAAGGCGTAAAGAACCTGGAGCAGCCCACGCCTAATTTCCCCATTCTACCTACCCTTGCAGTCCTGCAATCCATCGTTGCGCGTCACGGAATGTTGGTTCGTAAGGATCCTGCGCGCAACAAGGTTGTACTTGAACAGATCGATGCGGCATGGGGTGACCGGCAGAAGCTCTGGGAAAAGTATCAAGCTGGAATTCGACTGGAAGCGGATAAGCAAACGGATTTAGGAAAGCTGGGGTATATGCTTGCGTCCCTCCTTGCATTTGAAAAGAAGGGTATTGACGAGCTTCATCGTCTTGCCGAGTTTCATAAAAGACTTGAAGTTCGATTTCTTTCCCTCTCCGTTTTGGTTAACTCACAGGAGCCTGTTGATATTCGGAAATTGGGAACACTTATGGCTGACGACGATGAGTCGGTAGCCTATATGGCGGTATTCTTGTTGTTCACCAACTCGGATCAGAAGTTCTTTGCGGAAGTAATCGAATCGCTCGTACACCACACCCCACTTTCGGGCCAATGGAAGCCCAGGATTGCAAAGGCCATTGAGGACTGTCTTGACCCCAAGCGCGGCCCGCAATTTCGCGAATCAAATCTTCCAACCTTGAAGTCCATTCGTGAGACCTTCAAAGACTCTGAGTCCATGCGCGAAAAGATTGACAAGTGTATTCAAATTCTGGAGCGGGCCAATAAGCCGTAGGGGGTGCTCGGATCCCGGCGCTAATCGTCCACCGCCGATCTGGATGACTTTCTTCAACTCGTTCACACGCCTTGCGCTAGCGTCCATTCCCGGCTCTCCTTATGCGGAGACCGAGACGGCTCTAACCCATTTTTCAAATGTGCGCAAAAGAACGGACGTTATCAACGGACGTTATCCGGCTGTACGAAGCGGAAACGAATTTAAGAGTGAAAACGGCGTCGTAAATGCACGAAGTAGGCGCCCTCCCCCCGGGGGAGGGCAAGCAGCACAAACCCAGACCGAGAGGCTCTACCCAAAACCAAAGTGATGAAGTCAAGGAAGGGCGCGGTGGCGTGCCATACAGAACAAGGCTCCGTCTCCCTTCCCTGCTTCCCGAACCGGACAGGCAGATTTCCCGCATCCGGCTCTCCCTCAAGGTTTCACTGGCTCAAGACCTTCGACGGCGCTGTATTCGCATCGATTACTCGGCTCTTGCTACCGTCCAATGCCGCCGAACCTCTCGACCGAACGACAATTGGTCAACAGCGGCAACGAATTTGGCGTAGCGTGCTTTCAGACCGAGTGTCCTGCCTTTTCTCGGACGTGGACGCGGATATTTGCGTTTGGCCCAGCAAACCATGCGAGCAAAGAGATACCTGTCCAAGGCAGACCGAAGTTTCGCGGTCGTACCTATGCTGAAATAATTCCAGAATCCCCTTGTCACCTGGTTGAGGGCTTTGGCGATTTCTTCGACCTCAATGAGCGTCTGTGATTTCGCCGTGAGTTGGCGCACTTTGTCTCGATACCGCTGCACACTCTTGTCGGAGGGCTGGAAGCCAAGATAGGGCTTCCCGTCACGGGTGTACAGCTTGCCAAAGGTGTATCCAAGGAAGTCGAAGGATTGATTCCAGGCTCGACAGGCGCGCGTCTTTTCTTCGTTCAAGGTCAGTCCCATGCCTTGAAGAATTTGGCGGGCAGCTTGCAGGGCTTCCCGCGCATGGCCTCGCGTTAGGATTACGAAGTCATCGGCGTAGTTTACAATTCGTGACTGATACTTCTGGTCCAGCCCGAATTTCTTCCATGCCAACAGAAACCGCCGAAAGTAGATGTTTGCCAACAGCGGCGAAACGACTCCTCCCTGCGGCGTACCGCACTTCGTCTTCTTGCCTCCACTGATGACGGTCTTACCGCGTGCATTGACCTCATGCACGGGCACTTTAAGCCATACACGGATTAGCCATAATACTTTGCGATCCGCAACGCGCCTTTCGACCGAGCGCATCAGATCCGAATGCGGAATTGTGTCGAAGTACTTCGACAAATCTGCGTCCACCACGTCCGAGTGGTTGGACCGCAATTCCGCATCTACCGCGAGGAGGGCCTCGTGAGCCGACTTGCCGGCCCGATACCCATACGCATTTTCCGTGAAATCCGCCTCGAAGATGGGCTCTAGAAGCAGCTTCACGGCCTGCTGGACGATCCGGTCCCGGATGGTTGGTATGCCCAGCGGCCGAAACTGTCCCGGCTTTCCCACTTTGGGAATCAACACGCGCCGGACCGGCTGAGGACGATACCCTCGTGCCTTCAATTCCACTGCCAACTCCGCCAGGTATCGGTTTACCCCGTATGATTCGATGTTCGCAAAGTTTGCTCCATCCACGCCTGGAGCACCGCCGTTTGCACGGACCTGTGCGTAGGCCGCTTCAAGAACATCATTGCGATACATCTTGTCATATAACGTGTAAAATCGAAACGCTGGCTCCGCCTTTGCCTTGCCGTTGAGCTTCTCCCGCAGCGCCTTCACTTTCGGCCATCGTTCGAGGCTAATCATCAGCCAATCTTCCTTCGACCGAACGGTAGAGGCTGCTTTCGAAGCCGCCTTGACTGAGGCCCTCTCGCTCCACCGGAATTACCGGTTTCATCGCTACTGTGAGCCTCTCTGCAACCCCAAGCCCCCGCACATGCGGGTGAGTTTCAGGCGGAAACTCGGCCCAAGGGTTGTCCGATGCTTCACGCACTTTTCCTTGTGTGCATGCCGCGGTCTCTACCCCGCCGGATTCGAGCGCCTTGATGGCTGTTACTTAGGAGGCTCGATCTAAGCCTTCCCCATTTTTCGGGAGGGTCGGCATCCGGGGCTATGTCTTTCGAGGCCTCATGCGACCTTCACCCGAAGGTTGCGGCCTGCACACTTGCAGACGGGCCTTCGCCCGCCCTCTGTCTCCCGATGCTTCAGCGATTGCCTTTCGGCCCTGACCCGCCGTCGGGATAGCTACTCGGCCCTAAACCATCCGAACCGAGGCAGGACTTTCACCCGCTGGAAAAGCGCGCTATCATCGCGCACCGAAACTTGACGGACACTACCGGGATGGACGCTCTTGAGGTACTCAAAGAAGTGTTGGGACTTTAGGATTTGTGAGGGTTGACTAATGACCAGTGCAAATTGCACGAGACAACGCGTATTTAGTATTATTTTGTCCTTACTGCTTTACGTCCCATGCGTTTGCAGCCAAGAGCCTGTAGTTCAATCGGAACCATTACCTCGAATAATTGAACAGGACGTAGCCCTTGCGGGAGATTTGGAGTGGAGCATTGAAAATGCCTCCACCTACAAGAATTGGGCAAGTGATGAGGTGTCCCTGAAATCCTTTTGTACAGCCTTCGCGCGGCAATTCCTGGCGAAGGAAAGCACTGTTAAGTTCTCTAAATCAGCCGAAGTAAAAATTAATGACATAACTCAAGCGATTTACAATATCCCAAGGCTTTCAGGAATTGCCACCATTCAGTCCATGGTTGCTAGACACGGCATGGTGGCAACAATGCTTCCAGGCGAGAACATCCTCCTTATAGAGACAATTGATGAACGGTGGGGGAGTCTTGAAAAGCTTGGAATTTCCCTTCGAATAGAGCTCGATAAAATTATCGATATAGAAAAAGACTTAGGAAAGGTCTGCTATTCACTAGCTTCTGGGCTCGCACTTGGAAAGAGCGGCGTTGACTGGCTCTATAAAGTCTCCCGGAATCACGCGAGGAATGAGGTTCGGATTCTTGCGCTCTCGGTTCTTGTCAATGCGCCTAGACCCATTGACCTTTCCATGATTGCTCCACTAATTGCCAACGAATCCGAAGGCATAAGACACGAGGCAATGTTTCTTTGTCTTGCAAATGGCGAACAGAATGCGCTGTCCGAAACAATTGAATCGCTAGCTAATCACACGCCTCTATCGGACAAATGGAAGCCTATTATTGCTTATAATATTTTGCACAACCTTGGGCCATCTGGTCCTCAACTTAATGGGAAGAGCATTCCATTACTCAAGGCATTCGTCAAAATCTTTGACGAATCTAAGGATCTAAGCCAAGCTTTGAATCATCGAATTAAAGTGCTTGAGGAAGCGTATCATGGAGAATCGAACAAGCCATAAGCTTAGATCGACAACGCGATCCTGGACGCCGAGGCCAACGAACTCTGCCATGGCTTAACCCGCTGACTTTCTCCCGGAGTCCAAATCCAATCCCACCAACGTCCTCGCCATCTCCGGCAAATGCCGTTGAATCAGCTTTTGATTCACAGAGACATGGGTCGGGGGAACGGACAGCCGGTACCGCTTGGCGGCGTTGTTCTCGATCAGCGGCTCAATCTCCAGTCCGCTCGCCTTGAGGTCTCGCTTGAGCCGTCGAATGATCTGATGGTAATGATTGGGATCGCCCAGCCGGTCGCAGCCCACCCAGCCTAGCTCCGTGTTTTGGGCGGCCATGGCGAGTTCCAATAGCACTTTGAAGGACTGCTCCGTCAGTAAGACTTCGCGCTCGTTCAATAATACCAGATGCCGCCGCTTTTTGGCGCGGCCATCCAAGTGAACGCGCAGATTGGATTGGTACGCGGTCCCGGTTTCGTCGCTCGGCGGGAAGCTCTCATCCCACTCGGGTGGCGTCTCCTGCGTATCCACCCCGTCGAGGTCAGGCGGAAGGCATTCTACTGCTTCTCCTGCTTGACCGGCTTGCTCCGTCTGCCGAGCAGCTTTCTCCAACAGGTTTTTGGTCACGGTCTTGCCGAGTAACTTTAGCAGCTTGGGGCGTGGCATCTGAACCGCCTGCTCAATGGTCCCCGCGCCTTCCTGGACCAAGAGCATCGCACGCTCCCGGCCCAGACCCTTCACTCGCGCGGAGGCCATCACGACGGCGGATGCGGGCACGCCGTGTTTAAGCTGTTCGGCCATCACGCGGACTTTCTTGACGCTGTCATCGGTCCAGCCGGCGATTCGGGCCACGGCGGCGAACCCTTCGGCCAGCCAACTGAACTCGGCGCCCAGACTGCCGACGCTGCCGGCGAAACACTGGAACCGCGTTTCGATCTGCCGGGTAGGCAACCCAACGATCCAAGCGTAGAGCATGAGCGCCTTCTTGACCCGCTTGGTCCGCTCGTAGTTTAGCGCATACAGATCAGGGGCTTCCTGGAGCCGGATGCGTGCCGCCTCCCCCAGCCCATCCACGGCCGATTTGAGTTGATCGAAGTACGTGCCGGACTGGTACTCCTTGGTGCTGAGATTGAAGTGTACGTTCTCGCCGTCCTCGGTCTTGGCCAGGGCGAACAGGAGTTCTAAGAGGTCCAGGTCGCTTGCGTGGGGCTTGCTTCGCTTGGCAAACTCGGCCATCTGAATGGCCGTCTCGACGGATAGCCCTTTGACGGCGGCCAAGCGGCCCAATTCCGTGGCCTCCAAGCGGCCTGATGTTTCCGCGATCAGTTCGCCTTCCACGCATCGCGATAGACCCGCCGCCAAGCGCCGGTCGAACGCCTTTTCCCGCTCCCCGCCTCGCCAGAGCATCTCTCCGGTATAGGAGGAGAGCAGAATCTCCCTAATCTCATCGGCCGTCTTACAGAGCTTCGAGGCCACCAAGTTAAGCACGTGATGCGAGAGCGCGTCCTGCGCCAGGGCCGGTACGACGGCGCCCAGGCGGCCCAAGGCGTAGTTCTCGAAGTAGGTTCGAGCCTGGAACTTGGAAGGAGAGACGATGATGGCGCGGCCGTATTCGCGCTCCAGGCCCAGGCGACCGGCGCGCCCGCTGATGTTCTCGTATTCGGCCTGTGAGATGCAAACGGTATCCCAATGCCCCGAGTCGCTACGCTCCCAGCGTTCCGGATCGATGAACACGTTGCGCGCCGGCAGGTTCAGTCCCATGGCGAGCGTGGTCGTGGAGCAGATGACCTTGATCTCGCCTTGGCGGAACCAGCGTTCGACGATGTCACGCTGCTCGGCATCCAAATCGGTGTTGTGGTAGGCCACGCCGCGTTCGAGCATCTGGCCCAGCAGATCCTTGCCTCTTGAATCCTCCAGGTGGTTGAGGTCGTTCAGGGCTTGTGTGGCGGATGGAACGGTCAAGCTCTTGGCGATCTGGGAGGCCATCGTCACGCATTCCTGCTTACTCTTGCAGAAGACGAGGCTTTGCTCGCCGCTTTCGGCAAGGCTTTGGACTTGCTGGATCAGCATGCTTGAAGCGTCGGCCATTTCCTCCAGCTGAGCCAGGGGCTCTTGACCTTTCGCGCCCGAGTTGTGCTCCACGTACTGGAAGTTGCCATGGCATAGCACACCCTTGCGCAGCTCGACCGGGCGCTTCTCCGTCTGGCAAAGCGACGCGCCGAGCCAGCGAGCTAGCTTGTGGCTGGCCCCCAGCACGGCCGAGAGCCCGATCAGTTGGGCTTGGCTGGCTGAGGTCTTGATTTTGGTGAGCAGGATTTCGAGGTCGGCCCCGCGCGTCTTGTCCCCGAGCATCTGAAGCTCGTCAATCACGACCAGTCCGACGTTACGCAGGAGATTCGGGCTGACGACCAAGAGCCCCTGCATCTTTTCGAAGACCGCCACCGCGATATGGAATTGCCCCTGCCGGATGTCGCGGTCGAACTCCTTGCGGTCGCGGGTGCTGATCACGACGCGGATGCCTAAGGGACCGTAGCGGCGCTTGAACTCGCGGTACTTTTCTTCGGCCAGGGCCTTTTGCGGCACGAGGTAAACCACGCGCTTGTTCTGCCGCGCGACGCGGATGGCGGCCATTTCGCCGACGAAGGTCTTGCCCGACGAGGTGGGCGAGAAGACGACTACGTTCTGGCCGTCGAGCACCTTGCCTTGGCGGATGGCCATGGTCTGCACCGGCAAGAGCCGGTCGTGGCCTCCGGACTTCCATAGGTCGAGCACATTCTCGTCCAGCCCATACGCTTCCAACGCCGCAATTCTCACGCGACTCCCCCCTCCTTCTTGACCGTTTATGAATTCATGCGCGCGGCCTTACGGTCTAGTTGCCGGTGCACGCCAATCACGACGCCTTGGATGCTCAGTTTGGTAGGTTCCACGTAGATAGGTTTCAGACGGGCATTGGCCGGTTGCAGTCGCACCCGGCGGCCTTCGCGGTGCAGGTACTTCAGCGTGGCCTCGTTTTCCAGGAGCGCCACGACGATCTCGCCGTTGTTCGCCGTGGCTTGCTTACGGACCAGCACCGTATCGCCGTCCAGGATGCCGGCTTCGATCATGCTGTCGCCCTTAACACGCAGCGCGAACAGTTCGCCTCGGCGGCAGAGGTCGTGGCTGACGGTAAGCTCCGCCTCGCGGTCTTCGATGGCCTCAATCGGTCCGCCCGCCGCGATCCGGCCGACGACGGGAACAGCCGCGCAATGCGGACAGGCGTGTCTCGGAGGCTGCGTTAAGACCAGCGAGCGCGCGCCCAGCGCACCGCGCATCAGGTGCCCCTTGCGCTCCAGGGCTTGAAGGATTTCGAAGACAGCGCGCGGAGTGATCGAGAAGGCCGCGCCGATCTCGCGGACGGTCGGCGGCATGCCCTGGGCTACGATGAAGCGGCGGACCCACTCCAGAATCTGGCGCTGACGGAAGGTGGGCTCGGTCGGGATCGTGCGCGCCATGTATCGTCGCTCCTCGTTGCGGGCCTCAGTTAAAATACTCAACGATTGTTGAGTTTCAAGGCCGATGGAGCCCTCTTTTTTCAGTTGCCCCTATAAGGAGTTGTCTAACTTACGGTTGTATTAACTGTAAAAGTCTACATTTCGCGGAATCGCCAGACCCCTCACCTGTCAGTCACGAGTCAGTCCGCATCCCGTCATTCCGAAACGCCACTTTGCAGGGCATCTTGCCCCCATGAGCCAATCGAGATTGGCGCGGCAACGATGCTCGAAAGGACGTGCTGGATGCGGACGGTGCGCGAATGGCGGTGCGATCGGTGCGGGAAGCTCTTGGGCGTGCACGACGGGAGCCGTCTGCATCTTCGCTTTGCCCGAGGCCATGAGTACCGGGTGGGCCTGCCGGCCCTGGGCACGTGCCGAAGCTGCGGCGCGCTGAACGAGTTCGTGCTGCCTGAGCCGAGCCGCGAGTCGAACCCCAACCGATAGTTTCGCCGTACTCTAAACCCAAGAGGCGCTCGACGCCCTACCTATTGGCCACTTCAGAGGCGCATGACGCCCGGCCGAGAAAGGCAGGGCGTCATGGCCGTTACGTCGAGGGATCAGGACCGCAGGATGATCGAGGACGAGGTTGCCGGTCCGGAATGTAATGAACTGCTGCGCAAACTCCACGCACACGCGCCGCAGTGGAGCGAGTACGCCACATGGGCCGAAGTCGTGGCCTTCATGCGCCGGGGCACCTCGCTCGATTCACGCAAGAACGCGCTCTTGGAGGCGATCCTGTACGAGTACCGCGTGGACCGGAACGCCCGGTGGTCCACGGTGCTGCTGCTGATTTTCTGGCCAGGACTGGAATCGCTTCACAGGCGCAAGCTTTCCTGGGACGCCGACGAAGACGAGCTTTGGCAAAATATCGTCTGGACCTTCCTCAAAGTGCTCTTTCGCATGGACCTGGACAAACGCCGGCATCGGCTGGTCCAGAAGATCGTCAACGACACCGCACATCACCTGCACGATGAATACCTACGGCGCTGGCGCTATGCCGAGCATGAGACGCAGACCGATCTTGAATCACTGGATGGCTTCGCCGTTCGACCCGACGTGATCGACGACGCGGTGCTGGACGCGCGGGAGCACCAGGACGAGTCGGTCCATCGTTTTCGCCGGCATTGGGAAGGCGGACGGATCAGCGAAGCAGACTTTCACCTGCTCGTGGGCACGCGCGTCTACGGCAAGCGCGTTGCGCAGTACGCCCGCGAGACCGGCTTGAACTATCAGGTCGCCAAGAAGCGCCGCCAGCGCGCGGAAGCCGCGATCCGGAGCCACGAAGAAGCACGCTAAATCTTCGCGCCGCGTGTCCCCGTGGGCCTCGCTTCACCCCCTTTGTATTTCCGGAGCGGTTGAAGCGTGGACACGGGGATATGCGAACGTGCTCAGTAAAGCCGAAGTACAGAACCTGCTGGACGATCTGCTCGAACAACAGGCGCTGGCCCTTGGGGGCTTGGTGGCCCTGCACGACATGAACGACGAACTCGTCTGGAAGCTGGTCAAGAACCTCGACGTGATCCGCACTCGCTTCAAACGCCGGCTTCACGCTCAAGACCGCGCGCGCCAGGGCGATACGGCCCGGCTTCGTCCCATGGCGCAACCGCACCCGGCCATCCAGCACTTCCTGGCCCGGCTTGGAAGAGAGGCGCATCCATGACATCCGCGATCCTGTGCGAACCTTTTTCGGTGTATCGCGCGCACTCGCGCGAACACCTGACCAGCCACCAGTTGGCGGACTTCCGCAAGTGCCCGGCGCTGTACTTCAAGAAGCGCCAGGGCTTGATCCCCGACGAAGACCGCCCGGCCTACCTCTTGGGGCGCGCCACGCACACGCTGATCTTGGAAGGCCGCGAGCGCTTCGATAGCGAATTCGCCGTGGGCGGGCCGGTCAACCCCAAGACCGGCAAGCCCTTCGGGGCCAACACGCAAGCCTTCGCGGAATGGATGGCCGCCCAAGGCAAGCCCGTCCTCACCGAAGAGCAATACGCCCTGGTCCAGTACCTCGCGTCCGGCGTGCGCGCGCATCCGCGCTCCCAGGAGCTATTCGCCGAAGGCGTGCCCGAAGCGGTCGTTCGAACGCGGTATCGTGATCTGCCTTGCCAGATTCGCATGGACTGGTTCAATCCGCGCGCCGGTATCGTGGACCTCAAGACTTGCGACGATCTGACTTGGTTCGAGGCCGACGCTAGGCGGTACGGATACGCCTGCCAACTGGCATTCTACCGCGCCGTGCTGGCTCAAGCCCTGGGCCAAGTCGTCCCCATTCACCTGCTGGCCGTCGAGAAGAAAGAGCCCTTCCGCTGCGGATTGTGGCTCTTGTCCGAACAGGCCCTCGACTACGCCCAGCACGAGAACGAAGCGGCGCTCGAACGCCTCAAGCAATGCCAAATCTCCGGGACCTGGCACACGGGATACGAGGAGTGCCGCGTCTTCGACGCGATCTGACCTCAAGCACCAACCAAGGAGACCCAATCGTGGGAATGATGGAACGCATTCAGAGTGGGAAGCAGCCCATGCCGCCGCGCATCCTGGTTTACGGAACGGAAGGCATCGGGAAAAGCTCTTTGGCCGCGCAAGCGCCCAAGCCAATCTTCCTCCAGACCGAAGACGGACTGAGCGAGATCGCGTGCGACAAGTTTCCGCTGGCCAACACGGCCGACGAGGTTTTCGCCGCGCTCGCCGAGTTGCAGAGCCAGGAGCATCCCTTCCAGACGGTCGTGATCGATTCGCTCGACTGGCTGGAGCGGCTGATCTGGGATGCCGTCTGCCGCGAGTACCGCGTCTCGTCCATCGAGAAGGCCGACGGCGGCTACCAGCGCGGCTACGTGCACGCCCTGACGTACTGGCGAAAGGTCGTGGACGCGCTCAACGCGCTGCGCGTCACCAAAGGCATGGCGGTGCTCTTGATCGCGCATGCCAAGGTCGAGAAGTTCGAAGACCCGGAAGCCGCCACCTACGACCGCTACTCGCCCCGCCTGAACAAGCACGCCTGCGCGCTTTTGAACGAATGGTCCGATGCCGTGCTCTTCGCCACGCGGAAGTTCCGCACCGAAAAGGAAGAGCAGGGCTTCGGCAAGGAACGCAACATCGCCGTGGGCGTGGGCTCGGGCGGGGGCGAACGCATTCTGCGCTGCGTCGGATCGCCCGCGTGCATCGCCAAGAACCGCTACGGCCTGCCGGCCGAACTCCCGCTTTCTTGGCCCGCCCTGTTCGCGGGCTTGACCAACCCGGAAACCCCTCAGCCGCAAGGAGCATAAGCCAATGGCGAATCTCAACTTTAATGCGAACCAGGTGGAACCCACGACGGACTTCGAGCCGATCCCGGCCGGGAAGTACGTCGCGGTCGTCACCGCAAGCGAGATGAAGCCCACCAAGTCCGGGACGGGCAGCTTCCTGGAACTGGTGCTGGAGGTCATCGAAGGCGAGTTCAAGGGCCGCAAGCTCTGGGCTCGGCTGAACCTCGAAAACGCCAACCCGCTGGCGGTGAAGATCGCGCGCGCGGAACTCTCGGCCCTGTGCCGGGCGGCCGGTGTCCTGGAGCCCAAGGACTCCTGCGAACTGCACAACCTGCCCATCGTGGTCACGGTCAAGCAGAAGGCCGGTCCCGACGGCTCGGTCTTCAACGAGGTCAAGTCGTACTCAAAGCGCGAGAGCGCCGCGCCGGGCAAGCCCGCGCAGTCGCCCAACGCAACGCCGCCGTGGAGGCGGGGATGATCTACGTCGGCTGCGATCCGGGTCTCGAAGGTGCCTGGGCGGCCATCACGCCGGAGGGGCTTACCCTCCGCGTGATGCCCGTCGTCGCCATGGGCAAACGCCGGCAACTCGACGAGCAGCGTATCGTTCAGTGGCTCATGCAGTTTCCCCCCAATGCCACGCGCGTCTTCATCGAAGCCGTGGGCGCGCGGCCCCGGCAAGGCGTCGTCGCCATGTTCAGCTTCGGGACGGGCTGGGGCTTGGTCCGCGGGATCTGCGCCGGGCTGGGCTTCTCCTACGAGCTGGTCCGGCCGCAAGAATGGCAGGGCCTGATGCTCAAGGGCCAGCCGCCGGGCTCGGAGTACCTCGTCGCTTCTCGACTTTGGCCGCACGCCGAGTGGCGCGCTTCGGAACGCTGCGCCAAACATCATGACGGTCTGGTGGACGCCGCGCTGCTGGCGGAGTACGGCCGGCGCAGGTCTTCGTAAAACATGATCCTTCGACCCTACCAACAAGACGCCGTTGCCGCCGTGTACCGCTACCTGCGGGAACACGACGACAACCCTTGCGTCGTGATCGCCACGGCTGGCGGTAAGACTGCCGTAATAGCCACGCTCTGCAAAGACGCGGTGCTCCAATGGTCCGGGCGTGTGCTGGTCTTGGCGCACGTGAAGGAGCTTCTACAGCAGGCGGCCGACAAGTTGAGCGCCATCTGCCCTGAAGTACCGGTGGGGCTTTACAGCGCAGGATTAGGCAGCCGCGACACGCTTGCGCCGGTGATCGTCGCGGGGATTCAGTCGGCCTACAAGCGCGCGGCCGACTTGGGCCGCTTCGATTTGGTCATCATAGACGAAGCACATTTAACTCCGCCGGACGGCGACGGGATGTACCGCACATTGCTGGCGGACCTCAAAGCCATCAACTCGCATATTCGCCTGGTCGGATTGACGGCCACGCCTTTTCGACTCGCTTCCGGTCCCATCTGCGGGCCGGACAACATCCTCAACGCGATCTGCTACGAGATTGGCGTGCGCGAGTTGATCGTTCAGGGGTATCTCTGCCCGCTCATCTCGAAGGCCGGCCGCGAGAAGCCCGATACCGGGCGGTTGCATGTGCGCGGCGGAGAATACGTCTCCAGCGAAGTCGAAGCGCTGATGGACGACGAGCGCCTAGTCGAGTCGGCCTGCAAAGAGCTTCTCGATTACACGAAGGACCGTAACGCCTGCCTGATCTTCGCCAGTGGCGTGCAGCACGGCCAGCACGTAGCCCAGACGCTCGCCAAGCTCGGCCACGTGGCGGGCACGGTCTTCGGCGATACGCCCACCGACGAACGCGACAATACGCTCACCGAGTTCAAGGCCGGCCGCTTGAAATACCTCGTCAACGTGAACGTCCTTACCACCGGATTCGACGCGCCGAACATTGACTGTGTCGTGTTGCTGCGGCCTACGCTCTCGCCGGGGCTCTTCTATCAGCAGTGCGGGCGCGGATTCAGGCTGCATCCCTCGAAACAGAACTGCCTTGTGCTGGACTTCGGCGGGAACGTCCTGCGCCACGGTCCCGTGGACGCGCTGCGCTTGCGGCAGCCAGGCGCGGCATCGGGCGAGGCGCCGGCCAAGGAATGCCCGCAATGCCGCTCCGTGATCGCCACGGGATACGCCGTCTGCCCGGACTGCGGGTTCGAGTTCCCACGCCAGAGTTCCAAGCACGAACCCAAGGCATCCTCGGCAGGGATACTGACGGGCCAAGTCACCGAGACCACCTACCCCGTGCGTGCGGTCCGCTACTACGTCCACGCCAAGCGCGGCGCGCCGCCTGACGCGCCGCGAAGCATGCGCGTGGAGTACCAGCTTGGGTGGCAACGCTACCAATCCGAATGGATCTGCTTCGAGCACGACGGCTTCGCGCGGCAGAAAGCCGATGCGTGGTGGCGTAAGCGCTCATCGGAGCCGGTTCCCGAGACCGCCGAAGCCGCCGTCGCGCTGGCGGAGTCTTGCGCGCTGAGTGTAACGCGCGCCATCGTGGTCCGAAGCGTGGCGGGTGAAGAGTTCGACCGCATCGTCGGCTACGATTTGGACACGCCGGCCGATGCCTGCGCGGAACCCGAGTACGTGCCTGCGGACGATGATGTCGCACCCTTTTGAGGAGAGAGACATGTCTGGCCAATCTTGTATGCGCACCCTCGTGGAGACCTTTGGCGAGAAGCTGATCTGCCCATTCTGCGGATGGGAATGGGTACATCCGATTGGAGTGTCGTGCAATCCCTCGGGAAAGCATGGTGGATATCTGTTCATTAACTCTGGAGGAGTGAAACAAGTCCCGAATTTCCCCAGGCAGGGCCGAGGCGTGCACATCGAACTGATTTTTTATTGCGAGAGAGGCCACAAGTTCAAATACGAACTCTCGTTTCATAAAGGCAATACCAACTTAAAGCGAGAAAGCCTGCCTGCTCCTACTCAGTGGGAAGAAACGATCTGGAGAGACTGAACGCATGCAGCCGTTTCTCCAGAGCGTCTTCGGCGACACGCTCTCCGAAGAGCGCCGGTTATTGATCTTCTGCCTGCCCAGCAGGCACGCCCGGTTCTTTGCGTCCATAGCGGACGCCGCAGGGTTCGCCGCAGCACACGCACACGATCAGAACATCTATTTCGGGTTGGGCCTAATCCAGGGCGCGCCTCAAGGTCGCGGTCGCTACGAAGACATCGCGGCCATACCGGGTCTTTGGGCCGATCTGGATTTGGCGGGATCGCATCGCGGGAAAGCTAAATCCTTACCCAACTCCATTGAGGACATTAAGGCTATCTTGGATCGGATGCCGCTTGCGCCGTCCATGCTGGTGCAAAGCGGGCATGGGGTGCATGCGTACTGGCTCTTCAAAGAGCCGTGGGTGTTCGAACAGGAGTCGGACCGCGCGGCGGCGTATGGCCTGGCCATGGCGTGGCATCGCTTGGTCTGCGACCATGCCCACCTCGTCGGGTTCGACATGGAAAACCTCGGCGACCTCACGCGAGTGCTGCGCCTGCCGGGCACGCTGAACCATAACCAAGCGGGCCAAGCCGTCCGGTGCGAACTGATCGAAGAGCACGCCTGCCGCAGGTACAACCGGTCGGATTTCGAGCCGTTCCTAAGCATTCAAGACCAGCCACCCACCAGGACGAGCACCGAGTTACTCCTTCGTCCGGATGCCGAGCCGCCGGCGGACCGGTTCGTCGAGCTTTACGTTCATAGCCCGGTCTTTGCCGCGTCGTGGCGCAGGCAGCGACCGGATTTGCGGGACCAATCCCAGAGCGCCTACGACTTGTCGCTGGCCAATGTCGCGGCTTTGAACGGATGGGGCGACCAGGAGATCGCCAACTTGCTGGTGGCCGCGCGCCGTAAGCACCGCGAGACGCCCGAAAAGAGTCTGCGGCAGGACTACATCGCGCGCACGCTCGCGCAAGCGCGGCGAATGGCCCAGGAACACGCTTCCAACGGCGTGGACCTCACGCGCTTCCTGAATCAGAGTCCCGCTTCCGAAGCGCTGGCCGTAATCCGGCCGAAGGCGCTCTTCGAGTACGACCCGGGCGACGACCCCAATGCTTTGTTGGGTTCGCGGTGGCTCTGCCGATCCGGCTCGTGCTTGATCGTGGGCCAGACCGGCTTGGGCAAATCTAGCTTCAGCATGCAGGCAGCCGTTACCTGGGCGTTGGGCGAGGCCCTCTTCGGCATTCGGCCCGTCCGCCCGTTGCGCTCGCTCGTGCTCCAGGCCGAGAACGACCTGGGCGATCTGGCGGAAATGTTCGCGGGCGTACTGCACGGCACGGATCGCCTGGACCGCCTCGAAGAACTGGATTCGCGGTTGGTCTTCGTGACCGAGGCGGCGGTCTGCGGGAAAGCGTTTCATGCTTGGGCGCGCGCGCTCGTGCTTGAACATAAACCCGATCTCGTCTGGATGGACCCGCTCTTCGCGTACTTGGGTGGAAACGCTTCGGACCAAGAAACCGTCTCCACGTTTTTGCGCAACGGGTTAGGCGCCATCGCACAGGAGACCGGCTGCGCGTGGATGATCGTGCATCACGCCAATAAGCCGCCCAAGGATATGGCCGCGCGCAACGCTTTGGTGTCCGGCGACTATTCCTACCTGGGCGCGGGATCGGCTGAGCTGGCCAACTGGGCGCGCGCCGTACTGACGCTGCGTGAAGTGGAGAACGCGCTCTTCGAGTTGCGGGCCTCTAAGCGCGGCAAGCGCGCGGGACTGCTGGACGCCGACGGGCAACCTGCCACGGAAGTTTTCTTAAGCCACGGCAGCCACGGAATCTGCTGGGAACGCGCCAACCGTCCGGAAGAGGATCGCGCGCGGATGGAGCAAGCGGAAGCCGATGAGGTCATCGCCGAGATGGAAGCTGGTAAGGCGTACAGCATGAACGAAGTTCGCAAACTCGTGGAGCGTGTGTTGGGCGTTAAACGGCAATCGGTTTTGTCGAGGGGACGACGTGCAAATCGCGTTTTCAACTTGGTGCTTGAACAAACCAAGCATCCGCATTTTCCGATGTCGCATTGTCGCAAGGTGTCGCAAGAGAGCGATGCGACAGATTGTCGCATGGGTCGCACGCTTATATAAGCGTGCGCCCTTGCGACGCGACAGATGCGACAAGCAATTGTCGCAAGGCTCTTGCGACAGCGGCAGGGTAACAGTTAGCAATACGGGTCCTCCCGTGCAAACCGTATGCCAAAACCGAATCCGGACCCCTCGCACCCCTGACTAGAATTTCTTTCCGCCTAAAGATGTTTGTTTAGTCAATCAAGTGACCAGTAACTAAGGAGTTACAAAATGAAGAGGTGCGGTCGGTGCAAGACTGAAAAGCCGGAGAAAGATTACTACAAGAACACTCGTAGTAAGGATGGATTCAGCGGCCATTGCCGTTCATGTTCTGCGCTTGTCTTGAGAGCATGGCGAGCAAGACACCCGCTCATAAGCGTCTATGATGGGATGATGGCGCGATGTTATGCGCCAACCAGTCATTCCTTTATCAACTATGGTGCACGTGGTATCCGAGTTTGCGACCAGTGGCGGTACAACTTCCCAGCATTTGAAGCATGGGCAAT
This sequence comes from Planctomycetota bacterium, assembly GCA_015075375.1. GTDB lineage: Bacteria > Planctomycetota > SZUA-567 > H5-PLA8 > H5-PLA8 > H5-PLA8. Next base: position 1,337,002 of record JABTUM010000002.1, read on the forward strand.
GGCGGTAGGCTATCTGCCAGGACTTCAACTAGACCGAACAAATAATGACGGCGATTACTCACCCGATAATTGCCGATTTGTCACGCCAGCCGAAAATCACCGCAACAAACGCCCGCCTGTCAAACTCGCGAAACTAATCCAAGCTTTGTCTGCGAAAAGAATAGCACCTCAAAACGACAACCCATAGCCGTTTGCGTTTCAACCCTTTTCAGGAGGTAACTACATGTCCAAGCCCAAGCTCAGACTCGAATGGATCGAATCGGGCAGCCTCGACGAGAACCCACTCAACTGGCGCAGGCATAGCCCCGAGCAACTCCAGTCCATCCGCGATCTGCTCAGCGACCCTGATGTCGGCTGGGCGGGTGCGTGCCTCTACAACGAGCGGACCAAGCGCCTCATCGACGGGCATGCGCGCAAATCGGTTTCAGACCCCAAGCAGCTCGTGCCCGTGCTTGTGGGCGAGTGGAGCGAAGAGGCCGAGAAGAAAATCCTCGCCACGCTCGACCCCGTGGGCGCGATGGCGCAAGGCGACGCCGAAGCCTACGCCACGCTCGTGGAAATGGTTCAGGCCGAGTCGCTGTGGGTGCGCGACCTGATCCACAATACGCAAGCGGCGCTGCTGGCCACCGAGGATGGAGCGGACGAGACCGAACCGCAAGCCTCGGCCGTGCTGCCCCAGATGGAGTGCCAGCCGTTCGAGCACTACGACTATCTCATGCTGCTCTTCCGTAACGAGCAGGACTTCCAGCAAGCGTGCGAGCGCCTGGGCATCCAGCGCGTGCAGGTCACCTACCCCGGCGGCAAGCAGAAGATCGGTCTGGGCCGCTGCCTCGACGGCATGAAGGCCCTGAAGACCCTCACGGCAGGAGGCGCACAATGAAAATAGTGATCCCTTCCAAAGGCCGCGCGAACACCTTGGCCGGGAAAGCGCTCAAGCTCTTTCCCGACGCGCTCGTCTGTGTGGGCGAGCGCGAAGTCGAGCCGTATCGCAAGGTCTCCCCCAACCTGCTCATTCATCCCGATTCCGTCACCGGCATCGGCCCGATCCGGCAATGGATTCTGGATCACGTGGCCGATCCCTGCGTGGTCCAGGTGGACGACGACGTGACGCATGTTTACAGCCAGGTCGGGTTTCATAAGCGCCGCATCGAAGACCCCGATACGGCGCGGGCCATCGTCGAGCGGCTCGCGATCCTGGCTCAGGACGCCGGTGCGCGCGTCTTCGGCTTCCAGCAGGCCGCGCGGCCGTTGAGCTACGCCAACTTCCGGCCCTTCTCGCTCAACACCTGGGTCGGCGGGATCGTAGGGATCATCGGGCGCGAGCTGCGCTACGACACGTCGCTCCTGCTTCGGGCGGATATTGACTTCTGCCTCCAGTCGCTCATGCGCGACCGGTTCGTCCTGGTGGACGGGCGATACTCCTTCATCCATACCCGGTTCGCCGGCAAGGGCGGGAACGCTACCCACCGTTCGGCCGAACGCCACGCCCGAGAGATCGCCTACCTTAAGCGGAAGTGGGGACCGTTCCTGGAGGAAGTCCAGGCCAAGGGCACCACGCGGTTGGTCTTGAAGGTCCGGCGCTGACCTCACCTCGTAAACGGTCGAGAATAGGTCACGCGAACCGACGATCCGGGTCACCTTGCTGACCATTCGGGTCACCGGGCCTTCGAGGCCGACGTTCTAAAGGCTTATCCCATCAAGTCCTGCTCATTCGGTTAATCGGCTCGCGGTTAGCCGTCTATTTGCCTCTCTATTTTCCAACGGAATTTGGGGACTTCGAGGGAAACCGAATGAAAGCCGCGCCTTCCAGCCGAGTCTTCGAGATGCTCGCCGAGGAACTGAAAGATTTCCTCAAGACCACGGTGGACGCCGAGACGGTCGAGCGGATCGTGGACGAACGGATTGCCCAAGCCAAGCTGCCGCGCCCGATAGAAGTACGCATGGGTGGCGAGGTGGTCGGGACGCTCGCCGAACGGCCGCACTACCTGTTCGACCGCCTCATGGACCTCGTGAACGAGGGGCAGCGTAACCTCCTGATGGTCGGACCGGCCGGGTCGGGCAAGACGACCTTGGCCAAGAACCTCGCCCAAGCGCTGGGCCTGGAGTTCGAGTTCCTGTCGCTATCGGCGGGAGTCAGCGAGACGCACCTCTTCGGACGGGTGCTCCCGCAGCAGGACGGCAGTTGGCAGTACAAGCCCAGCCGCTTCGTGGAAATTTACGAGCGCGGTGGAGTCTTCCTGCTCGACGAAATAGACGCCGCCGACCCCAACGTGATGGTCGCGATCAACGCGGCCTTGGCCAACGGGATGCTCGCCAATCCCAACGGGCCGCTTCACGAGCGCCACGAACGAACCTACATCTTGGCCGCGGCCAATACCTGGGGCCGGGGCGGCGATCATCAGTACGTGGGCCGTAACGCCCTAGACGCGGCCACGCTCGACCGCTTCGTCCTCTCCACGCTGCACGTGGATTACGACGCCGACCTCGAATCCGATCTAGCCCTGGCCTCTCTTTCACCTGAGCAAGCCCAGCCGCTACTGGAATGGGTCCAGGACCTCCGCTCCAGCATCGCGCGGCACAAGATTCGGCGCGTGGCCAGCACGCGGTTGGTCCTCAACGCCATCGCCGCCCTGAAAGCCGGGCGCGACTTGATGGACGTCAAGGCGCGCTACTTCCTCGATTGGACCACCGACGAGAAAGCGAAGGTGGGCGCATGAAATCCCGGCGCATCGCGGCGTTCTATCCGGGCCGCTGCCGGATCTGCGGCAAGGCCGTGGCCAAGGGCACGGAGATTTTCTTCCGCAAGCACTTCGGCATCCGCTGCCTCGACTGCGGGCCGCACACCGCCGACGACGCACGATTGCCCTCCAAGCGTAAGGGTGTCCGGACCCCACCCGCGCCGAAGGCTGCGCCCGAGCCACCGCGCTGGACGCCCTTCAAAGGCGACGGGCGCTTCAAGCCGCTGGACGAGGCACCCGGATTTGATGCCCGCAGCCGTGCGGCCCTGGAAGGTTCGGACGGCGTCCACCGCATCGAGTACGGCTCGGTGCGGGAAATCATCGAAGACGCCTTGAGCGACTACGCGCAGAGCGACTCCAACCTGGATCGACTACGCGAGATTCAGGCCATGGCGTTCAGCGGACAGGCTTCCTGGAGCCACTACTTCACGCGCGAACGGCTCCTGGAACAGGTCTTCGACCCCTCCCCTGCGCTGCTCCAAGCCGTCGAACGGCTGCGCGACCGCCTGACCGGAATGCTCGACCTGCCTCAGCGTCCCCGCCGCAAGGTCCGGCGCGGACTCGATTACGGGGACGAGTTGGACGCCAACCGTTGGTTGGCCCGCGATCCGTATGCCTGGGAACGCATGGAGCGCGCCTCCGAACCGCGCCGGACCTTGACCATCGGCTGCAACGTCTCGGCCCATCACGCGGTGACACCCGAGCAGTTGCTCTACCGGGGCGCGGCGGCCGTGGCCTTGACCGATTACCTGACTCAGCAAGGCTGCAACGTGGGCCTCTCGCTCTTCAAGGTCTCACTTGATCCTACCAACCGGGTGCGGACCGGAATCGTCCGGTGCGAACTCAAAGCGCCAGACAGCCCCCTGGACCTCTCGGCGGTCACTTTCGCGCTCTGTGAGATCGCCTTCTACCGCTGCGCCGTCGTCATCGCCGGATCGCGCCGCTGGCCCGGCCACCTCTCGAAGGGCCTGGGCAATCCCGTGGCCCTGCCGGCGACCGAGCGTGCCGCCGTGGACTACCTGATCGATAGCGATGTCTTGGGCGAGGAAGCGGCCCTGAACTGGCTTCGCAAGCACATGGAGGAACCGAAGCATGTTTGAAGACGCGGAGATGATCCACCGGTACACGCGCAAGCAAGCCATCGAAGACGGCACGCTCGTGGACCTGATGCAGGACAAGACGGCCGAGTTGGTCAAGGAAGCGGGGTTCACGTTCCCCATCGCCATGACCGCCACGGCCTTTTCGGAAGCGGTCGCGCCCATCGGAGGCGAACTGCCTCCCGGACAAGACCTCAAGGGACGGCTTTGGGACGTGCTGATGCTGCTACGGGCGGGGATTCGCGCCCTTCCCGAGGGCGAGGACCGCCTGCACTTCCATGTCGGCGTTTGGGACGGACGCAAGCGCAACGAAGTATCGCTCTGGGCGCTGTGTGGCCCCGGAGACGAAGGGGAGCCGGTCATCACCATCATGCTGGAAGGGGAGGATTAGCCATGGAGTTGTGCACGCTGAAGTACGCCGGACGTAAGTACCGCGTCTCGCTGGTCTCGCTCAAACGAGCGCGCCAGACGGGCAAGCGCGGCGCGAAGAGCTACTCGGTGACCTGCGGCGCCTTCAAGCGCGACGCGGGGACCGGACGGATGGCCTTCCAGGGACTGGCGCTGGAAGGCGACGTGCCCTTGGTCGAACTGGTGCGCTGGGCGCGCCGCAAGGGCTTCCTCAAATGGCACCGCGAAGGAGGGCGCAAGAATGTCCGCAACGCTGAGCGCCGAAGCGCTGGATCTGTACCGGCAGCGCCGGGCGGCGGGAGCCAGCGTAAAGTCGCTGGCTGAGGAACTGGGCATCCCGTGGCAGCGCCTGGATAAGGCGCTGCGCCACGGGATCGCCGGCCGCGCCGCCTTGGTCGTCGAACCGCCGCCGGTTCCCGAAGACACCGGCCCGGTGGAACCCGAGCGCGCGGTCTTGCCCGAGCCTGCCCTTCAAGGTCCGGGCCTCCTGATCGAGAAGTACCGCCCCACGCGCCTGCGCACGATCTTCGGACAACCTCAGATCGTGCGGCGGCTCCAGGCGTTCGCCCGCGCGCCCTATCCGGCCGCGTTCCTCTTCACCGGCGAGACGGGCACGGGCAAAACCTCGGCAGCCCTGGCGCTGGCGGCGGAGTTGGGCTGCGACCTGGAGCAGAAGGACTTCGGCGGGGTCCAGATGCTCGCCAGCGGGGAGCAAAGCGCCGAGGCCGTGCGCGAATGCTGCGCGCGGATGTGGCTCTCTCCGATGTGCGGGAGCGGTTGGAAAGTCTTCATCCTGAACGAAGCCGAACGGATGCACGTCCAGGCCGAAACGATCTGGCTGGACCGCCTGGAGAACATCCCGCCCAAGACCGTCGTCGTCTTCACCTCCAACCATGCCGCGAAGCTCAGTCCGCGCTTCCGGGACCGCTGCGTCCACCTGCCCTTCCAGTCCGGAGCCAAGCGCCTCCACGAATCGGCGCGAACGCTCCTGACGAAAGTGTGGCGAGCGGAGACCGGAAAGCCGCCGCGTTCCCAGATCGTCGAACAGGTAGTGACCGAAGCCACCGTCGCCGGGCAGTTGAGCTTCCGGCGCGCGGTGCAACTGCTCCAAGCTCACCTTCCGCCCAAGCGGGAGAGTCGCCGTAAACGCTAACCCTCATGGAAAGGAACTCTTCGGATGCGCGCACGCATTATGACCGTTCGGGGCTATTCGCTTTTGGAGGTCGCCTCGGCCTTGCAGAAAGCCATCCGGCGTAGCGACGCCAAGCTCGCCGGTTATTGGGCCGTCGAACTCTTCGAGAGCGGCTTCCAAGCGTACCTCTGGCGGCGACTGCTCACGATCAGCGCCGAGGACTGCTGGGGCGTCATCACGCACGAGGTCGAGGCCCTCTACCGATCCTGGGCGCTGATCCACAAGCAGAAGCCCGGCGGCGGGCGCATCTTCGCGGCCAAGGCGACGATACTCCTGGCCCAGGCCCGAAAATGCCGCGATGCCGATCACCTGACCAACCTCGTCTACGACGCCCAATCGGTGGACGAGAAGCAACTGGAAGCCGACTTGGCAGCCGCGCGGGACAATATCCAACCCATTCCCGACTACGCTTTTGACTGCCACACGCAGAAGGGCCGCAAGGCCGGGAAGACCAAGCGCGACTTCTTCCGGGACGAGCACAAGGCGCTCAAGCCCCGCGAGAAGGGGCTCTTCGACGATCTGGCGGACGAAGTGTGAGGTCTACGGCCACAAGGAATGCAGGCTGGCCAATCACCAATCGCCGCATAAAATTCTGCTGTGTTGGCGATCTTTTTTTGAGGTGCTGCTATGAGTAAGGGGCGTGAGAGTGGAATGCCAGACGAGTCCTATTGGGATACTTTTTTCAATCCCGAGTGCATAGTTGCTAAACTTGATTGCGCGGGATTGCGCGGGAACGTTTTGGAGTTTGGGTGCGGGTACGGAACATTTACGATTCCTACTGCCAAACTGGTTCATGGGAATGTGGTTGCCTTGGACATTGATCCGGACATGGTGTCTATCACCGCTCGAAAGGCCGAAGAAGCTGGACTGCCAAATGTAACAACAAAACTCAGGGACTTTGTAGCTGATGGATGCGGTGTGCCAGAGGGGTATGCTGAATACGCTATGCTATTCAATATCTTGCACATCGAGAATCCAGTCGGCCTGCTTAAGGAAGCCTATCGGGTATTAGCGCCAGGCGGAAAGGCCGGAATCATTCATTGGCGAAGCGACATCAAAACACCACGTGGACCGTCTCCAGATATTCGTCCTTCCGCCGAACAGTGCCGCGTTTGGGGCGAACAGGCGGGATTAAATTTTGACCGTTATGAATCCCTTTGCTGCTGTTCTTGGCATTGGGGACTGGTCATGAGTCGGCCAACAGTACGCATCTGAACATTCTCCTCACGGGGACAGAAGCTTACTCTCAAGGGGCCTTTACAGGGCACGGGAACGTATTCCCTGAGCTACTGGAAGGCACCCATGACGCCCCAGACCCTCAAAGACCGCGTGATCCTTCTGCTCATCAACGGCATGAGCAACGAGGCCGCCGAAGGGTTTTGCGCCCAACAAGGCCAGGCCGCCGACCAAGCCCGCAACATTGTGGCCGAAGCGCGCAAACGCATCACCGTAGCCGCTGACTACACGCGCGACGAACAGATCGGCAAGGCCGTCATGCGCCTGGAAGACCTCTACGCCAAGAGCATGGCCGGACAAGACATCCGCACCGCGCTCCAGGCGCAGCGCGAACTCAACCGCCTGCTTTCGCTGTACGCCGACGCGCGCCGTCTTGACTCGCCGGAAGACGATGCCGAGGCCCCGGTTCTGCGCCGGCAATTGGATCTGCTGAGCGCCTACCTCCTCCCCCTCAAACTCGCCGACCCGGCTTACCCGGTGGAAGAACATGCGCGGATCGCCGCCGAAGTCATCCGGCTCCACGGCCTCGCAGGCGTATGACCGCAAGAAAGCCCGGTCGCGAGAGCGCGAGCGCACGCTAACGCTCGCCGGGCAGGACATCGCGCCCTGCCCGCCGCCCAAGGACTTGGCCCGCCGCGCCCGCGCCGACGGGAATTTCCGGTACTTCTGCGAGACCTACTTCCCCCGGCTCTTCACGCTCCCCTGGAGCGACGATCACCTGCGCGTGATCCGCAAGATCGAGCGCACGGTGCTCAACAGCGAGACCTTTGCCGTCGCGATGCCGCGCGGGACGGGCAAGACCACCCTTTGCCAAACCGCCGTGCTCTGGGCGATCCTGACCGGGAAGCATCCGTTCGTCTTCCTGATCGCCTCCACGCAAGAGTACGCGCTCTCGATGCTTGGCAACATCAAGAGCCATCTCTCGACGAACGAGCGATTGCTCGAGGACTACCCCGAGGCCGTTTACCCGATCCGCCGCCTGGAGGGCGAAAGCCGCCGCTGCTCCGGCCAGCGTTACTATGGACGGCTCACCTATATCGCTTGGACGGCCGACGAGATCGTGATGCCCAGCCTGCCGGGGAGCCGGTGCGCGGTGGAGAAAACCGTTCTAACTCGGGAAAGTTCGTCGTAATTGGCGGGGATTGACGCGATTCCGGCAAAAAACGGCGCGCGCGTCAACGACGGCGGCGCTTGGGTGGGGCGGGCGGCGGGCCTTCGTCCACGGTTTCCACTGGGCTGCGGAGCACGGTTTTAGTCAGGACCGCGACCACAGGCCACTCGGCGGCAATCTCGTGCTCTGGGAGTTCGAAGGGCGGATACGCCGGGTTGATGCTCTCATAACGTCTTACACCGACACGACCTTTAACCTTGCGCTTCAGGCGTAGTTCCCCGGTCTCGGTCAGGATCATCGCCGGGTGGTTCAGCTCAGCCTCTTTCCCATCGGCATCAATGATCGCCTGCTGCCCGTCGCGGGCGAACTCGCGGGCACTATGGCCCTTTACCGTGATGGCGCGGGGGTTGTGGGCGCGAACGATGGTCGTTTCGCCTGGCACCGCTTGTTCGGCGTCGTAGGTGCGCCCTTCGCCTTCATCGGCGGCGGCATAACCGACGTGCGGCATTTCGGGGATATTGCAAACCGGCATCTTACTTACGATTATATGAACAGGCGGCGGCTTCACGGCTGGACGCTGAGCATTCAGAACAGGATGCGCATCGAACTCCTTTAAGCCCTCACGAATCTTCTCGATGGCAGCCAAGTTGATCTGTACCTGCGCAGACTTAGGAACGCTTTCTCGCCCCGTAAGCAACCAGTCAATGGTCACCCCCAACGTATCAGCGAGCGGAACGAGATGCTCATAGGGTGCGTAAGTACCTGTTTCCCAATTACTTACGGTTACACGGTGGACGCTGAGCTTGGATGCAAGCTCATCTTGGCGAAGCCGGAGCTCTTCGCGGCGACCTTTAATACGCTTTGCGATATCAGACATAGGCTCAAAAATCAGCGCCGGGCTCAATAACTTTTGTACCACTCACAAAGTTGAGCGAAACTCAAGAAATTGATCTTGACTCATGTAAAGCAAACGCTAAGTTGTCGCGCATACGCAACACGGAGCGCGACATGCTCGCACACGAAGACCTCAATTTTCTCCTGCGCAGCCTGGGGCTCACGCAGGGGGAAGTCGCGCGAGAACTCGGTGTCACTGAGAGCCTGTTAAGTCATGTTGCCGCCGGGCGATGCAGCCTTTCCCTCGACGTAGCAACCCGGCTCCTAGACCTCCTGCGCGAAAAATTCATAGCCAATGGCGGCGCCACGATCCCGCCCGAAGTTTCGCAGATCGTTCAAGCCAAGCTCTGGCCGCCGCCGCCCGATTTTGGATCCGGACGCGGCGGGCGCGGACGCGGCCCGAAGGCGCGTTCGGAGTTTTCCCCCAGCGTGCGGGAAAACTCCCTGACTTCCACGAAAGGCAGATCCCATGGCCGAGTTCAGTCCCACCGGGTGGGCCAAGATCGCGCCGAATATCCGGCGCATCCGCTTCCTGCTGCGCCTCTCCAGATCGACGCTGGCGCGCTTGGCGAACGTGAACCCGAGCACGGTCAAGAACCTGGAGATAGAACCGGAAGTGACGCGGCACGACTCGATTCAACGCGGGATCTTCGGAGCGCTGCAACTGCGCTACGGCCTGACGCGCTCGACGCTGCCGGCGGAACACCGGAAGGCGCTGGACCGGCTGCTGGAGCCGTAAAGGGATTATTCCGCAGCGTGCGGGAAAACTCCGCCACACAGGATCGCACTTCAGCGGAGACCGCTTCGGAGCCGATACGCGAAGACCGTGCCGCCGCCGGCTCCGCGGCGTGCTCGGACGAGGCCCTCGGCGCTCAGCGCGCCGGGGGCTTCGTTTTTTCCCGCAGCATGCGGGAAAACCCCGATCAGCCCCGCACCGTGGCGGAAAACTCGGTACGCCCTTGGGACCGCGCCCTTCTGCAGGACCGCCGCTACGCCGCGCAGTGCTGGTTCAACCTGACGTCCAACATTCCGGGCGTTCGTGCACTCCGAGAAGACTTCTGGCAAGACGTGCGTGCCGCCGCGCCGATCTGGCTAAAGACCTCGAACCGCCAAGCCTTCGTCGCCGCCATGAACCGGACGCTGCCGAACGCGGGGCTGCGCCAGCGCGATCGCGACGACAGCCTGCCGCAGCGCCGCGCGCGCCTGGCCGCTGAAGCCCTCAAACTCTGCGCGCCGATTGAGAACACCGGCCACAAGAAGGGCGCCGGCTACGCGCGCTCGTGGATGGACCTGCGCGCGAGCCTTCGCGCCATTTACGACACGCCGGACTTCAAGGCGCTGATGCTCGACGTATACGGCGATGAGTTGGGCTGGACTTCGTTCGAGAAACTCTTCCGCAACCACTTTGGTCAGGTCTCGCCGGTCGAACGCGCGATGGACCGCTACGTGCAAGACACGCTGGGACTGCGGCCCGAATACGCCGGGCAGATCGTCCAGCTCGACGGCTCCGAACTTCCGGTCCACGTCCTGCAGGGCTGGGGACGCGCGCGCAAAGACGGCGACCTGGCGCACGTCTTCGCGGCCCTTACCGACGCCGCCAGCCTGCGGACCTGGCTGCACGGCGAAGGCACGACCAGCGAGGTTTATTTGTGGTCCCCGCTACTGGTGAAGTTCTTTGAAGCCGAAGGCTTCGCGCCTGAATTGATCATCGCGGACGAAGGCGGACGCGGCTTCAACGCGCTGCGCCACCAACACACCGATAAGCCTCTCGAACTGGATCCCGGTGTGCGCCTGGCGCTGGCTGCCGGCGTGAAACCCTACTGCCACCGACCGCGCAACCCGAAAGGTAAGGGCGCCGTCGAAGCGGGCGGCATCAAGGCCGCGAAGAGCACAATGAAGTACCTGCTCGCGAAGCGCTTCGTGGAAGCGCTCATGCGAGAACTGAAAGGCCAGGCGGGCGCGGCGCCGGCCAACTATCGCACGCTCGAAAGCGAACAGGCCTGGCGCGAAGTTGCCGACGCCTGGGAAACGCAGCTCAACAGCCGCCTGGTCGCGCGCGTGGGCGACGGCCGCCTGACGCGCCAGGGTGTGTGGGATCACGAGACGCAGGCTGCGCGCCGCGCCGAACGCGCACTCGCCGCCGGCTGGGAAGAGCGCTACGTCGAAGTTATATCCCGCGGCTTCGTCATGCAGCACTACAACGGCAAGCTCTGCCGCGCGCGCACGCGCGCCGAGCTGCGTGCGCCGCTGGGCTGCGCTGTCCCCGAAGGCGCGTATGCGGTGCTATTTCCGGGCGGCCTGCGAGTCGGTGATGCCGACGCAGGGGAAGACTTGCTGCGCGGCGTGATCGTCGAAGGCACGCGGGGTCAACCTCAATACCACGCCGTTGAAGCTCTCAAGGTCCGCGCGACTTGGCTGGGCTTCACGTTCGATCAGCCGAAACTCGGCCAGCACCCTGTTGGCAAGCCCGAAACCGAACACGACCGCCGCCGCCGCGCATGGAACGAGGCCGCGCGCGGCATGAAGCATTTTGTCGCCGCGCGCCAAGGCACCACGGACGAACCGGACCTTTCGACCGGACCGGCGATCGCGACGAACGATTGAGATTCGGCGGCATTTCGCCGCCGTAGACGTAGAGGCCAACCGGCCAAGGAGCCACACCATGACGACCGCCACACTCACGCAGTCCCCCGCACCGATCGTTGCGTCCGCGCGCAACGCCGAGCTGCCCGGCCTGGGCAAGCTGGTCAAAGACCTGAAGCCCGCCGCCGTCGCCGCCTGGCGCAGCGACGCGGAAGCGCGCCTGCAGCGCCTCGAACTCTGCCGCGAGCTGTGCGTCTTCGGCGAGCGCGAAGAGGTGCTCGCTGAAATCGAGAAGATCAACCGGCCGGACGGCAAGGCCAAGCCGGGCCGCCCGAAGACCGGTTACCGCTTGGCCATGGAGCGGCTCAGCACCGAAAGCGGCGTGCCGTTCCGCACGCTCGAACGCTGGATGCTCGAATGGCGCCGCTTCGCCGATCTGATCCAGGTCGATCCCAGCCACGCCGAGACGCTGGGCGATTTCTGCGGACACGAAGCCAAGGCTTCGAAGATGAGCTTGGAAGCCTGGATCAGCAGCGTGCTCGATGAGCAGGTCGAACGCGAGGCGCGCGCCGACAACGACCTGCTGCAGCTCGCGCCGCAGGAGTTCGCGCGCAAGCTCACCGGCCCGGTGGCCGCGCGGATCGCGCGCCTCTGCCAGACGGAGACCGGGCACGCCCGAATGCTGCCGGCCCCGCATCGCAAGGCGCTGTGTAACGAACTGAACGCCGCCCTGCATCGCGCGGGCCTGGTCGTGATGGAAGGCCGCGCCTCGAAGCCCGATGCCAAGAACAAGTAAACCCAACCTCAACGCCGGCCACGCCGGGATAGGAGCCATCCCATGAACCTCACCGCCCGCCAGCACGCGCTGGTCAAGCTATTCAACGAGCCGCTCCCTGGACGCCAGGTGCGCATCGATTGCATCGCGATCGACGACGCCTCGTTCGGGATCACCACGGCGCTGCGCCACGCCCAGGCCAAGAACCCGGCGCTGCTCTACGCGCCGGCCGATCGACCGGGCGCGGCCGTGCGCTTGATGTCCGAAGTGACCGGCACGACCGGCCAGGGGATCGCGGCGCGCCTGTGGCGCATCGTCGATTGGCTGCGCCGGAGCCAGAAGCGCGGCGCGCCGACGCTCATCTTCGACGACGCGCACAAGCTGGACTGGCACGCCGTCGAGACGCTGATCTACACCGCCGAATGGTGCGCCGATCAGCAGGGCATTCCGCTGCGCCTGGTCTTCCTGTTTGGCCGCCTGCCGGTTTACAGCACGGTCAAGCGCGCCAGCGAACCGCGTTTCCGTGGGTTCTTCTGCGAGAGCGGCGAGACGCCGAACCTGGCGTTCCGGCGCACGCGCCTGCGCGCGCACTGCTGGCAGCTCACACTCAAGGGCCTGAGCCACGTCAAGCCGCCCAAAGAGTTCTCCCGCGACGCCGAAGACGCGCCGCTGCTGGCCGTCGCCAGCTAATCCGTTTCCGTTCGTCCACGCGCCGGGAGGAGCCACCCATGCGCTACCAGAAGGGCCTGGAACCGATCACCGCGTTCATCCGCCGGCCGCCGCGTACGGCGCTCAGCCTGGGCAAGATCGCCCGGCCCCACGGGCGCAGCAGCGAGGTGATCCGCTGCGTCTGCGGAGCTGAGTCCGAGATCCTCGTCGCGACCTGGGCGCGGCACGGTAAGGCGCGCTGCACCGCTTGCCGGCGCTGGATCTACCGCAGCGACCTGAAGGCCAGCAAAAAGCGCCTCGCGCGCAAGGAGACGGCATGAACCGGATCGAATGCGCCTGCGGCTACCGCGGGCTGGCCAACGACGGCGAGCGCGTAGGGCAGCAGGTCTGCCCGACCTGCGGCGACGACCATGGGCAGAAGGATCTGCGCGCGCAACCTGCGGCCGTCCAACCCACTCCGATCCCGCACGCCACCTGCGCGGATTGTCTGTACTGGTGCGAACGGGATCAGATCAAGACCGGCGCCGGCCCGGTGCTGGTCGGCGAGTGCCGGCGCCTGGCGCCGCGCCCCAGCCAGTACGGCGAATGGAGCTGGCCGCCGGTGCGCGAACACGACTGGTGCGGTGAGTACGCGCCGCGAGCGATGTCTGCCAGGCCCGCCGATCTGGCGGCGGGCGCCGTAACCCAGGAGAGCGGTCCGGCCGTCCGATGACATGCGGACTCCTAGCTCACGCGGTTCGCCGTGAGCCCGGCCATCCCTGGGCGCGAACCAAGATTCGAAGGAGCACGCAACGATGGCCACCTTGCAGCAGATCGCGGACGTGGCGGGCGTTTCGCCGGCCGCCGTCTACACCGCGCTGAACGGCCTCAAGGGTTCGCCTGAGAAGCGCCGCCGCGTGCTGGCCGCCGCGCGCGAGCTGAAGCATCCGGTCGTGCAAGCCGCGCCGGCGCACCAGGCTTGCTCCGCGTGCGGACGCCCCGACGCGGCGCTCTTGCCGAGCCTGCTTTGCGTGCACTGCCGTCTGATCCAGGTGCGCGCGACGCGCTGGCGTAATCGACACGGAAAGACCAGCACGCCCGAAGACGTGCTGAAGCGCTGCGGGTGCGGTGAACTGTTCGTACCGCTCCCGGATTTTCCGCAGTGCGGCGCGTGCACGGTCGCGCGTCGAAAGCATTTCCGCCAAGCCCAAGGAGCCAGCCATGTCTAGCGCTCAACAGCCGTTCGTCTCGGTCTGCGCCTGGTGCCAGCGCATCAAGAACGTGACGCTCGCGGCGCAAGCAGGGATCACGCACGGCCGCTGCGAACTGTGCCGCGAAGAGCAGGAACGCTTCGCCGGTTCGGACGACTTGAAGGTCCAGCTTCACCGCACACGAACGGACATCGAAATCACGCCGGCCGGTTACACGGCGCTCGGCTGCGAGCCCGGTCCGTACGACCGCGTGAAAGCGTACGCCGAGACCAAGCGCAGCGCGCCGGAGGAACTGCCGGCCGATCTGCACGACGACGTGCGGATTCTCGCCCGCCGCGCCGTCGAGCACCGTTGTCAGCTTTCGCCGTACATGCTCAGCCTGCTGCGCTTGCTCCCGGAAAACCGGTAGCGCGCTAAGTGTTTTCCGCCACGTAGAGGAGAAACCCATGAGCCCTTCGAACGAATCGCTGGTCCGCGCCGGCCAAGGCCGCGATCCCGAAAGCCTGATCTGGTCGGCCTGGATCTGCGGGATCTGCTTCATCAGCGGGGCGGCGATCCTCGCCTGCGCGATCGTGAACGCCGCCGCGCGCCGGCCGGAGCCTGCGCCATCGCCGGAGATCCACTTGCCGCCGCCGGTCGTGCATGTCGAACCCGCGGCCGTCACGGTCGAGAACCGCGTGCAGTCGCCGGCCATCACGGTGCAGGCTTCGAAGGTCGAGCCCAGCATTTTCATCGAGCCGGCGCCGGCCGCCCCGACGTACGTCTACGCCACCATCGAGGCGCCGAAACCGTCTGTCGTGCTGCTCACGGAGCAGATCCCGACCCAAGCGGCGCGCGAGATTCTAGGCAGCGGCGACGCCGCGCCGGTCTTGTCGCAGGCCGACGTGGAACGGATCGCGAAGCGCGTCATGGAACTGGATGCGCCAGGGCGCTACGGCGAACTGCTGCCGCCGCCCAAAAAATGAGATTCGCGGGCATGTGCCCGTAACGCAAGGGGCCGCAATCAGGCGGCCGGAAAGGCAGGGACGTAATGAAGGCCACGAAGCAGAAGACCGAAGGCGCAGTGATCGATCTGAATACGCGGATCGATCGCGCCGTGACTCGCCAGCTCCAGATCGAGGGGCTGCAGGCCGAGCAGAAGGCCGAACGGGTGGCGATCCAGAAGCTGATGGAGGGCGCCGAGCTGGAGCGCCAGGCCACACCCACGGGCAACGAAGCGCTGCGCGTCTCGAAGCAGTCGTACACGTGGGATCCGGAAAAGCTCGAAAGCCTGCTCGATGACGACGAGCTGGAGACCTACGTCCCGCGCAAGCCGGACGGGACGAAGCTGCGCAACTGGCTCGACACGCTGGAAGGCGACGAGGCGCGCAACCTCAAGAAGTGCGCGAAGGTCAAGAACTCCGAAGTGCTCGAACTGCGCGCACACGGGGCCGAGGCCAAGCCGGGCAGCGACGACTGACCGGGCCGCTCTCCTGCGCGGCCCCTTTGGAGCCAAGGGGACGGCGCGGGAGCGTGGCCTGGGGCGCAGACGAAAGGAGCCAAGGGGCCGGGAGCCAACAGGCTTCCATCAAAAACCGAACCGAACTACGTGCGGATGAGTGAGTGAACCACAGCCCAGCCCAGGGCCACGCTCAGTTCAATACAGGAGCCCAAGATGGAGCCGAACAAGAAACCCCGCAAGCCGATCGCCGACAAAGACCTAGTTCCGAAGCTGCGCGAGGCCTGGACCTTCCTGAAGGCGATGCACGACAGCATCGAAGCGTGCTGGCCGGCGGGTAACGCGCGCGCCGCGCGCCTGGCCGAAGTCGAATCCGCGCAGCACACAATCGAAGACGCCGGCAAGTACGTGCAGCGCACGCTGCCAGCCGCTCAGCCCAAACCGAACGGAGCGCCCCATGCACAACCGAAGGCGTAAGCCAAAGCCGACACGCGGCGCCTGGCCGGTGCCCAGCCAGGACGAGCTGATCCGCGCCGCCACGCGCGAAGCGCTGCGCGGCCTGCTCGCGGCCTGGATCGCGCGGCTCGACCGCGAGTTGGGCGACGGAAAGGAGCCACGCTGATGGCACGCAAGTCGAGACAGCACGATGCCGTTGAGCAAAGTATCCGGACCATTAAACGAGCGATATTTGTCGCACCGGAACTAGCAGAAGTAGCACAGGTTCTAACGCCTCACCCAACACAAGCCCAAGTTGAGGAGGCCGTCAAAATCATCCTGAACGACCTCGTTAAAGAACTGAAAACTGACGAACGCATGATGACGCTGCTTGCCCTGATTACAGTGAGCGAGAAGCCCAACTCACGGCTGGAAATATCGCGCACCTTCGAACACGGCGCGAGTCTCCGCTTGATCTTCGAAAACCTAAAGACCCTGAAGCCGCAACGAAAGGCGGAATTTCCATGCCACCGAAGCTGATGCGCTTCCTGCTCTGGCTGCTTTCGTGGCTGCCCACCGAGACGATCTACGGCCCGGACAGCAGCGCGTACCTGATCCGCCGCACGCTCTTCTGGTGCCCTTGGGCGCGCGTCTACCTGCACGAGATCCGGCGCAGCGACGCGGACCGCCACCTGCACGATCATCCGTGGAACTTCGCCAGCCTGATGCTCGCCGGCGGGTACTTCGAACACACGCCCGCCGGGATGCGCATGGTCAAGCCCGGCCAACTGGTCCGCCACCGCGCCGAAGATATGCACCGCATCGAACTCTTTTACGACGGGTGGCACCCGGAAGGCGCAGGACCGGTGATCCCCGCGTGGACGCTCGTCTTTTGCGGGCGCAAGCGCCGCGAGTGGGGCTTCGACGTGGACGGCGCCTGGATCTCGCAAGGCGCGTACTTCTCGATCCAGCGCCGTTTTGCCGGGACCAACCACGGCCGCGGCGTGTTCTCCTGGAAATGCGCCTGCGACCAACAGCCGTACCTCTAACCAGAAGGCCCGGCGGAACCGCGTTGCTGCGCGGCCCGCTCGGGATGCCTTGAAACGAGCGGCTTACGTCCGCCGGACCAGTCTGGATGCCGAACGAGAGAAGCATGCCAAAGCTCAGCAGTCCTGTCACCTGGGTTGGGGGGAAGGGGCGCATGCTCGCGCACCTGCTCCCGCTCCTGCAGCCGCGCGCGGGGGAGGCCATCTATGTCGAGCCCTTTGGCGGATCCGGCGTCGTGTTGCTCAACAAGGACCGCCACCCGGCCGAGTGCTACAACGACCGGGACGGCGAGCTGGTCAACCTCTACCGCGTGCTGCGCGATCCCGACGCCGTCGTGCATCTGTGGTGGGAACTGGTGAACACGCCGGTCTCGCGCGAAGAGTTCCGCGACGCGTTGACGCGCCGGCGCATCGAGACGGTCAAGACGCCGATCGAGCGCGCCGCGGCCTTTGTCGTTTCCTGCCGGCAGCGCTTCGGAGGCGGGCAGCCCGGCGATACGAGCGACTCCGACCGCAACTGGGGCACCAGCCGCGAGATCAGCCGCGGCATGAACGGGATGGTTTCGCGCTGGCTAGGCGCGTTGGACCAGCTCCCGGCCGTGCACCGCCGCGTCGCCACCGTCGTGGTCGATCAGCAGGACGGCGTCCGCTGCATCGAACAGTGGGACGAAGTAAGCACGCTCTTCTATGTCGATCCGCCGTACGTGGATAAGGAACACTTCTACGAAGGCGCGTTCGGCGTCGAAGATCACCGGCGCCTGGGCGCGGCGCTGAACGTGGCGAAGGGCCGCGTGGTGCTGAGCTACTACCCGTGCGACCTGGTCAACGAGCTGTATCCGAAAGAGCGCTGGCAGCGCCGCGCGATCGACGTGCTGGCGACCGCCTGCGGACATCCGCGCAAAGGGCCAGGCCAACAGATGAAGCGCGATCCCGAGAAGCTCAAACGCACCGAACTGATCCTGACGAACTTCGATCCGGAAACCCGCAAGCGCATTGGAGGCTGAAGCCATGGACAAGCGGCGGCCCGGCGTTCACGAACAGATCGCGCGATCGCACCCGAAGCTGGCGCGCGGCCAGGTCTGGTGCCGCCGGTGCGGCGGCACGCGGAAGGTGGACCCGGCGGCCAGCCTGCAGGCCGGTTGGCCGAAGTGCTGCGGCGCGACCATGACGATCGACGCTCCGGAGGCAAGAAAACCATGACCGAAGACGAACTGATTGAAGCCGCGCGAGTCGCTGACTGGTCTCGAATGGAAGAAAGCAAAGCGCAGCTCGGCGCAGGAAACGGGAAAACCTTGGACCAGATCCAGCGCGAATCATTGCGCTTGCAGCTCACGGTTGAAGAGGAGCGCCGGCGCGACGCCGAGCGCGTCCTGTCGTCGCAGGTGTTCTATATGCTTGAGAGAGAGAAAGAAATCACCCGGTTGCAGGGCCAGATCTACGAAGCCAAGGCAGAAGCCTTACGGCAGCAGCGAAGGGTGACCCTGATCTGCAACCGCATGTTCTTGGTGCTCGGTATCGTCATCACCATTCAGATCATCGTCATGCTGGTGAAGCTCACCGCGGTAAGCACGCCGCCGCAAGCAGAGGCGCCCGACGCGCCCGCGCGGGAGGCCAAGCCATGAACGCGATTGAATGCCAGGAGCCGCCGGCGCCGACGTGGAGTTCGCTGTGCGAAGCCGCGCCGATCTATCTCTACGTGCCCGAAGCCTACACGCTGAATTCGCTCGACGCCGGCGCGCTGCTGCGCCGCGAGCGCACCGCGCTGGGCTTCAACCAAAGAGAAGTGGCGATCCTCTTCGGAACGCACGGGTCACTCGTTTGTATGGCCGAGCACGGGCGCTACCGGTCGTATGCGCTGCACCTGCTCGCCTGCCTGCGCCGGACGTTTCGCGGCGCCCTGTTCGAGGAGCGGCGGTTATGAGCGACAAGAAGGGTTTTTGGGATTCCGAAGCCGGAGGCTGGATAGTCATCGTCGCGTGTCTATTCCTCCTTACGCTCTGCGACCTAACGTGTGAATGTGCCAAAAAGATCAGGGCGGAACGGAAAGCTATAGAGCGGGAATTGAAGGAGTAAGCCCATGCCCACCACCGCCGAAACGAAACGCCCCGCGACGCACGCGCAGCTCAAGTACCTGGTGATCAATTACCCGAAGCTCGCCGCCGACCACGATCCGCGTACGGCGCACCTGGTCAGCGCCGAACCGTTCGGGCTCGACCGCGAAGCGCGCTTGGCTTGGGCCGCGCACCTGCTGGGACTGAAAGGGCTCGCCTCCTTCAGCGATCTATCGGCGCTTCAAGCGCAGTACCTGATCGACCGCCTGGCCGGCAAGGAAACGAAGCTGGACGTCGAATTGCGCCGCCAATGGGAACGCCTGGGCGTGGCCGATCCGGCGCGCTACTTCGAAGAGTTGAAGCGCAGCCCGCGCATGCGCTGGAAGTACGGCCGCCAACGGCTGGAGCAGCTCAACCGCTGGCAGATCTGGAAGCTGGTGAACCTGCTCAAGACGCGGCGCACGGCGTAGGGCGTTCACCACGGAGCGCACCGAGCACACGGAGGAAACCATGACGATCTCTGAAGCAAGGGACTGGATCGAGATGTACGACGGTGAACCGCCTTCGTCCATCAAGCTGGCTATACAAGACTTCATTGAGCAACTCAAACCCAGCAACGAAGCGTTGGACCTGCTGCTCTTCGCTCGTGAGAACAAGACCTTCGAATACTGGCGGCTCGATCCGCTCATCGAATCCATGGATGAAAAAATGTTCGCGCGCTGGACCACGGCATGCGACCTGGCTGCTGCTTCCGGCGTGTGTTGAATCGGCAATCCCCAATCCAAAATCCAAAACGGAGCTGACCTATGTCCGCCGAAAGCAACCTGAACCAGTTCGAACGCAGCGCACGGATCTGCGCGACCTGTGTCCATGCGCAGCCGCTCATCCGGTTGTACTGCAAGCATCCGGACGGCCCGTGCCTGCCGATGCACCCGAAAGACACGTGCCCGGACCACGCCTTCAAAAGCGAAACGCTGGCCGCGACACACGCGAAGTTGGAAACGGCCTGGCTCGAAGAGGCCTATCACGCCGCCGATTCACTGTAGGCCGCTCCATCCGTAAGGCAGACCGCTCTCTGACAATCGTACATGTGGGCACGGCGTATCGCGCTTAAACGGCGCTTCCACGTCGCGCGCCGAAGCGCGGCGTGCCTTCCCGCCCCGCCCGGCCGGTGCCGCCCCCAGGGCGGATGCTCAAGGGCCGATGGATTTTTTTGGTCGGGTGAATCTTCGGAGTAGCCATTCCACGGCCACGGCCGTGGCCGCCACGCACCCCAAGCCGAGAACGGCGTTGGCGCCGATCGCCCAAGGTTCCCAATACACGCGCCGGTCGAAAGGACTCTGCCGAATTTCGTAAACAACGGCGGGCCAGCCTTGTGCGACGGCCGGAGGGTAATAGGCCGGCGCTTCCTGATAGCTCCCGTCGTCCCACATCCCAGGCTCGATCTCGCGTTCGACCAGATTGATGCCCAGCCAGACCGCTGCGGTCAGACAGGCGGCCCATAGGGTTGCAAGCCGAAAGCGCATGCCGGAATTCTAGCGTGAAACAAGCAGGCCGGGATTGGGTTTCCGGCTCGGTGTTTCAGGATAAACTTTCGCCGCCATTTTCAAGGAGCCGCCGATGCGCGAACGCTTCCAGTCCGTGCCCGCCCCGACCAAGCCGATCTATTCAATTTGGCTGACGCTGGCCGTTGCGGTAATCGCCAGTGGTGCGACGGCCGCGTATTTTTTGAGCAGGCCAGGCGTGGCCGAGACCCCAACCCAAAAGACGACGACAACCCATGAAGCAGCGACCCTTCAAGCGCCCCAAAACGCAAAGCCGTCGCCTCGGGAACGCGTAGACTATTGTGTCGAGATTCTTCAGTCAGGCATCACCACCGATGAATTCAACAGAACAAAATCCCCGCAAGGCTCGGTGATCCCCACGCTCAGCAAATTCGTTCAGCCCAAGGTAGAGGAAAACTTCTACTACCGGGCGCGCGCAAGCTGGAAAGGCCTGGACGACCTGCTTGCCGAACTCTTAAAAGTAGATCCCGACAAGACCGCATACGCGATGGAAGCGGCGACGCTCAGCGTTCTATACAACTGGCCGCTCAGCGGGAACTTCAAGGGTACGCGTGTTGACCAAAGCAACTTGGACCAGTGGCGTAAAACGCTTAGTGAGCGTTCAGGAATCAAACTCAACGAGCTGGGCTGCCCGATTCTCGAGTAGCCCCTCTGGCGAGAACCCGGAAGTAGACGATACTATAAGTGGGTGAGTGAAGCGGCTTTACTGACCGTGCCCATGGTGGCCAACCGCCTGGGCTTCGAAGCGCGGAAAGTGCGAAAGCTGCTGCGCGAAGGCTCCCTTCCCGGCACTCGCATCGGCGGCCTCTGGTACGTCCCCAAGCAAGAACTCGAAAACTACATCGTCCGTCTGCGCGCCCGCGCGCGCTCCAACCTGCGCAGCACACCCTGACCTTCCGCGTCCCACCGCGTTTTGAGCCCATTCGAGCATGCGTTACTCCAGTGTCGAAGTACGCGCTGGAGCGGCCGTATGCCCGAACCCGTTTCGAAGCCGCAGATCCTGGCGGAGGTTTCCACCGATGAACTGATCCAGGAGCTATATCGGCGCGCCTTGGCCTTGCAGATCGGCATGGTGACGGTCGGCGACGGCAACCGCGGCGCCTGGCGTTACGCCGTCAAGGGCGGCCCTAACTTCCAGTCCGCGATCGGCGCCGGCCTGACCGTTCGCGCATCCGAATTTCTTCACGCGCAATCCCACGATGCTCAACTTCGTGGCCGCCTTTGGCCTTCGGAGTCCTGAGCATGGCGTACGGCACGCAACAACAGCGCATCATCGCGCGCGAGGTGGCTCGTGCCGGCGGCAACCTGGCCGCGGCCGTCAAACGCTTGCGCAGCGAGTACGAATCCTTCGGCTCGATCGGCGTCTCGACCATCCGGCGTTACCTCGAAGAGCGTGACTTCAAGGCCCTCGTCAAAGAGCAGGGCCAGATCCTGGCCAAGGCCAGCAACGACGCGGCCGTCAAGGTCGAGCAAGAGCGCGCCGTCCGCGAAGCGCTGCCGGGCCTGCTCGGCAAACTCCAACGCGAAGACCAGATGCTGGAGGATCTGCGGAAGGAGATCGAAACAAAGCTCGACGCCGGCGACTTGGACACGAAGGAAGTCCTGCGCCTCTTCCAGCAACTCACCCAAATCTCAGACCGCCGACAACGCGACGCGCTGCCGGCAATCGGTTCGACGGCCGATGCGGAGGCCCTGGTCTTAGCGGTGGCCGAAGTGCTGGGCGCCGAGCTGGGCGCCGAGACCACCGCCCGCCTGATGAACGCGATCCGGGAGCGCTACCATGCCCGCCGCGGTTAAGGCGCCACGCCTGCGCGCGCGCGAAGCGGCCGTGCATCCGCGGATGACGGCTTGGCTGCGCGGCCACGCGCGCTTCTTGTGCCCTCACGATTCGGCCTTGGCCGACGATTGCCTGCAAGCCGGCCTGCTGGCGATACTCACGCTGAGCAAGGTTGAGAACACGATCGCCTGGTGGCAGACGCGGGCGAAGTGGCGGATGGCCGATTACCTCCGCAAAGAGCGCGTGCGAATGGATCATGCGCAGATGGACGGCGACGGCCGCGTGCTGGAGTTCGACCGGTCCGACTTCGCGAACCCGCATCCCGAGCGCGACGATGACGCAGCCTGATCCGATCGCAGCGGCGCTTGCCGCCGCCGCCGCCCGCAGCGCCCAGACCGCGCAGATTGAAGCGCGCCAGGCCGCCGCGGCGAATCTCCCCAGCATCGAGCAACTCGTCGCGCGCGTGGACTCCTACACGCACCCGACGCAGCTCGACGAACGCGAACCCGACGAGTCGTGGATCGAAGAGGAACTACGCAAGATTCGGGATCCGGAAAGCGGATTCTTGTACTGGCTGGAACGCTACGTCTGGATCGAAGACAAATCCACGGCGCAGCGCGTGCGCTTCGAACCCTGGCCGGCGCAGGCCGCAATCGCCAACGAGCTGCTGCGAGGCCGTTGGTTGGTGCTCCTCAAGGCGCGGCGCTTAGGCTTCACGACGCTGATCGAAGCGTACGTTTGTTGGAAGACGATTTTTCACCGCATGAAGCGCGCGGTCATCATCTGCCAGGAGAAGCCGTACGCCGCAGAGTTCATCGCGCGCTGCAAAGCGCTGATCGCGAACCTGCCGGCCTGGCAGCAACCAACGTTCACACGCGACTCGACGTACACCTTGAAGTTCGGGGCGCACCAGCACGGCGCCGCGATCCGGGCCTTCGCGTCCAGCAAAAAGGCCGCGCGATCGCACGACGCCGATGTGATCGTGCTGGACGAAGCAGCCTTCCAGGCCTACCTGGCGGCCACCCTGAACGCCACGATCCCCGCAGCCGAGCAAGGCGGCGGCCAGGTCGTGTGCTTGTCCACGTCGGACGGACCGAAGGGTAAGTTCTACGACCTATTCACGAAGGAGTGGGAAGCGGAACTGGGGCTGAACACCCAGCCCACGCTGCTGCAAGACGCTAAGCAGGATTTAATTCGCACGCTAAAGGAAGTGATCAAGCAAGAGGCGGTTCAGCGCTCGCGGCGCTGGAAGGCGATGTTCTTTCCGTTCGATGCGCGGCCCGGCCGGGACGCGGACTGGTACGCGCAGATGGAGGCCGATTTCGACGATCCGCTGATGATGAAGCGCGAATACCCGCGCACTCCGGACGAAGCGTGGGAGAGCGCCGAAGGCCGCATCTATCCGCTCTTCGCGCGCGACGAACGCTTCCTGCAGCGCTTCAAGATCGAGCCTGAATGGCCGCACTACCGTGGGATCGACTGGGGCGGCACCGATCCGTTCGTGTGTTTGTGGGCTGTGCAAATTCCCGGCGCAGCGGCAGGTCTCACGGTGGATCCCGGCTGCAAAGAACTGATCCGCGAAATGATCGCGTATGCGTGGGGCGATAACGATCAGCCCCAAGACGCAGACAACCACGGCCCCGACGCGTTGCGCTATCTCATCGTGACCCCCGGCAAGGACGGCCTGCGCGGGCACGTACACGTGTACCGCGAACTGTACGTCGCGCACTCGGCCGCCAAAGGATTGAGTCCTGCCGATTTGGCCGCGCGCGTGAAGCTGCTCAGCGGCAACGAACGCTACCGGCTCAGCGTAGCGGACCGTTCGCGGCCGGACTCCATCACCCTGTTCACCCAGCTTGGCGTGCCGGTCCGCCCGCACCGCACGCTGAAGGGGCCGCACGGCGGCGAAGTGCAGCAAGGCATCGGGCGCGTGAACCTCTTAGTGAAGGCCAGCGCGGACGGCGACAACGCGGAGCTGCTGCCGGCGGCGCGCTCCACTCCCCAGACGCCCAAGCGTTTCACTCTTGAGGGGAACCGCGACGCGGCGCTTTCGTTTCGTGGACTTCCGGGCCGCAGGTTCGGTCCGGTCTTCGGGTGACGCATGAAGATCGACGAAGCCCAACTGCGCAGCATGGCCGAGAAACTGGCCGAAGACTACGACGGCGTCGTGATCTGCGTAACGGGCCGGCACAAAGGCGAAACGTACTGCTCCTATCGATCGGCCGGAAACGACCTGGCGGCGTTCGGCGCGGCGAAGCGCTACGTCGAAGAGCGCGAGGCGGGCATGCGCGAGCTGGCCAAGGACAACGACGATGCCGACGACGATTAGCAATCTGCGCGAATGGAAAAAGCGCCGCCAGGTCAAAGGTTCCGGACCGCGCAACCGCACGACCAATCGCGCCTGGTTGCTTGGCGGCGGCAACCTCTCCACGCGCCACGCTCGCGAGTACCTGCGGCGCCTGAATGCGATCGCTGCGAAAGGGCGTTGATGATGCCGACGAATGATGAACGCGCGCGCATGTTGCTGGCGCGGCGCTCCGACCTCGAAACGCTGCGCGAGCAGTGGACGGTCGTACGCGACGTGCTCAAAGGCCCGGCCGGCCTCAAGAACGCGACGTACCTGCCGCAGCACCAAGCCGAGCACGAGGAGGAATACAAAAAGCGAAAAGCTCTCACGCCGGTATTCACCGAGACGCCGAGCGTGCTGCAGTCGCGCCTGGGCGCGTTGGCTAAGCAACCGGCTGAATTCGAGTTACCCGACACGTTGAAGGAATTCGAGAACAAGGCCACGCTGAAGGGATTGGATCTGCGCGACCTCGTGCTGTGGGCCGCGTCGCGCGGCCAGATCGAAGGGTTCCTCGGCATCTTGCTCGATCGCGAACCGCTGCCGCCGGAAGCACAGACCCAACCGATCTCCGAAGCGGAAGCCTCTTCGCGGAAGTTGGGACGTGTCTTCGCGGCGCCGTACGCCGCCGAGCAGATCCTGTCCTGGGGCAGCGACGCCCACGGGCTAGCTTACGTGCGCCTGATCGAATCGGGCATGGAGCAAGCGAGTTGGGACGCGAAACCGGAGAAGGTCCACCGCGTGCGCCTGGTCGGGCGCAAGTTCATCCAACTGATGACTGTGCGGGAACGAGACGATGCCGGCGAGAAGTACACGATCGAAGAAGGCCCGCAGATCGCGCACGGCGCAACCGACGCCGAAGGCAAGGAGGTTGTGCCGTTCGTCTTCATGCACCCCTTCGCGGCCGACGACGACGGGATCGGCCGGAGCATCTTGCAGCCCGGCGCGGAAGCCGACACCGCGGCGCTGTGGCTGTTGAGCGAAGCGCTCTGGCTCTGTTACATGATGGCGCCGATCCTGACCTACAAAACGAACAAGCCGGATGACGAGATTCAAAAGATCGCCTTGGGCGCATCGCGCTTCGTGCCGCTGGATAATGGCACCACGGGCGTCACGCCGCCCGAATCCTTGGAGTTCGTGGCGCTCGACGCCACCGCCGTCGAACGCATCTCGGCGATGTGGGAAAAGATGGTCGCGAAGGCCAAGGAGTTCGGCGGGAAGCAAGCCGCTGCGGCGATGCCGCTGGCGACCGAGCAAAGCGGGATCTCGAAAGCATGGAGCTTCAAGACCACCGAGGAACGCGTGCTGTTCATGCTTGCGCGCTGCCTGGATCAAGGCTTCACCGAGCTGCTGCAACTCGCCGCGCGCATGTCCGGCGCGGATCCCGATAAAGTAAGCGTGACCTTCCCCGACCAGTTCGACGTAGCCGACGCGGCCGAATCGTTCGAAGCGCACGCGCGCGCGGTCGAATTCCTGCAAGGCTTCGGACTCAACAGCGCCGTCGTTGCGCTGCTGCGTAAGGCGATCGAGACCGTCCTGCCCAGCCTCGATACCGAGATGCGCAAGCGGCTGGATCAGGAGCTGGACGCGTTGCTCGAAGCGGAGCTGCGGCCCGGCGCGATCCTGGACCGAGCACCCAAGGAAGACGACGAGGGCGATGGCGGCGACAGCGGCCTGAAGGCCGATAAAGTACCGCTCTCCTTACAGCAGCTCGCCCTGGCCCGCGAACGCGCCAAGAAGCTGGGCGACGAAGCCTCCGCAAAGGCGATCGGCGTCAAAATGGCCGAGCTGCTCAAAACGATCTGACCCCCTCAAAACGCCCCGACATAGCCCTTGACCCCCGTTAGGGGGTATCCGTAACCCCACAAAGGCCCGGCGACCCCGGCCAGGAGGTGTCTCATGCCCCGGATTTACCCGAAGTTTTCGGTGGTTCGGTCGTACCCCGGCCTTCAAACGGCCGCGGCGGAATTGCGCACCCAAGTGCCGGGCTGCAAGCGGATCTCGGCGGCGCTGCATATCAGCCTGGGTAAAGCCAGCGCGTGGAAGCAAGGTAAGGGGTTGCCCGGCCCGGAAGAGCTGGCCAAGCTGGAGGAGATGTACGGCGCGTTGCCGGCGACGCGCGCGGCGCTGGAAGGATACGAGGCCTGGCGCCAGGCCCGCCGCCATGCGCGGCCGCGCGGGAAAGACCTGGCGCGCGAACTGATCCGCAAAATCGAGCGCGCGCAGAAGCGCGGAGCGACGGTGCAGGACGAAGACGACGCCGCGGCCTTGGCGCTCATCGACTACTTCGTGACGTACGCGAAGAGCTACGTCGCCGCGCTCAACACGCTGGACACTTACGTCGGAGTGAAAACACCCAGCCTTCAAGTCATCGAGCCTGCAGGCGAGTCGGAGATCACCTACGTGCCGGCTTGGGGCGAACGCGACGAACGTGCCTTCCGATCCACGCCACACCCGCCCGCGACGCCTTGAGCGCCGCGGGTTTTTTCATAGGGCCGCGCGTTACTCCATCGGAGACCGTTTCGATGCGACACGCGGCGTCTTGGTACATCCTGCACGATCCGAAAGAAGGCGGCGGCGTAGGCGGCGGCGGAAAGCCGGACGACAAGACTCCTCCGGCTGGTCCAAGCGCCGACGACGTCGCCGCGAAAGTGCTGGAGCGCCTCACGCCGGCGCTGCCCACACTGATCGAAGCGGCCGTGGCGAAGCTCAAGCCTGCCGAAAACCAGAAGCCCGACGAAAAAAAGAAGACCACGGACGACGACCGGATCGCGACGCTGGAGGCGACGTGGTCGGCCGAACTCAAAAAGCGCGATGAAGCGCTGGCGCAGGAAAAGAGCGTGAACGCGCTGCGTCAGGCGCTGTCCAAGGTGGATTGGTTCGACTTGGCCGATGCCGAACGCGCGCTGCGCGATGACCTGGTGGTGAAGACGGACGGTTCGGTTGTGATCCGTCGCAAGACGGTGACCGCCGGCGTCGAGCACCCCAAGGACATGAGCCTCGAAGACGCGGTGAAAGAACTGCGCGAGCAAAAGAAGCATTGGGTGAAGGCCAACCTGAAGGGTGGCACCGGCGCGACCGGCGCCAACCAGGGCGAAGGCTTCACCTTCGATAGCGATCCCACGTACGACGAGCTGATGCGGCCCGAGAACGCCGCCATGCTCGCCGAGTTCACCGAAAAGCACCCCGACCGGGCCAAGCGCGTGTTGAGCGACGGCCTCGTGGGGCTGCGGAAAGGAAAGTAGCCCATGAGCACCGGAACCTCTCTTCCTGCCGATTTCAGTCCGCTCCCGCAGGTGCTCTTGCCTCACATGGGCAAGGCATTCGTGGAGCGCTCCCTCAAGGTCGCCGGCGATCTGATCGGCCCGGCCGGCAGCGATTCGCCGATCTGGCTGGCGAATGAGCCGAGCTTCTCGCAGGGCGGGCAGTATATCGATGCGCCGTTCTTTAAGCGCATGCCCGCGCTGGTGCGCCGCGACATTACGAGCGTCGCCGCATTGACCGCCCAGAAAGTCGAAGGCGGCAACAACCAGGGCGTGCTGCTCAACCGGCGCAGCGAGCTGATGCAGTTCGCCGATGCGAGCTGGATCCGCAACGCGACGCGCGAACAGATCAGCGCGGAGCTGGGTCGGCAGTTGGGCGAACTAGTGCTGGACGACCTGCTCTCGACTTGCATCGCGGCGCTGCGCGGGATGATCGAAGCGGTGACCGCGGCGGCCCACACGCACAGCGTGTGGGTGGCCAGCGGCACGAAGGTGAACCTCTCGCCGACCGTGATCGGCGGCGGGCGCGCCAAGATGGGCGACGCCTACGCGGCCCTGACCCACATGCTGGTGCACAGCGAGAGCCTGGACGACCTGCGTAACGACGCGGTTGGCCGCGGCTACGACTCGGTCGGCGGCGCGACGCTGCAGGGCAGCAACGACCGCAACAGCTACGGAATCAAGCACGCGCTGCGGGACGACGCGAACCTGGCCGCGGCGGACGCGGGCTACGATAAGCGCTACACGCTCCTGCTCGGGCGCGGCGCGCTGATGTTCAAGTTCGAACGCCCCTACGCGGTCGAGACGGACCGCAAGCTGGACCTCGAAAACAAGGCCACGCAGTGGCGCGCGGACGGCGATCTGTGGCTGCGCAGCGACCACATGGGCTACAACGCCGGCGCCGGCGGCGCGAATCCGAGCAACACGGCGCTGGCCACCAGCGCGAACTGGACGCCCGGCTACGAGAACCACAAAGAGTTCCCGGCCGTGGAACTGGAGCACAACGCGACCGCGGCCAGCTAAGCGGCGGTAGCGCACGCGCGAACCTGAATTTTGTGGAGACTTGCGATGGCCAAGAGCAAAGAAGAGAAGGAAGCCGAAGCGAAGGCCAAGGCGGAAGCTGAGGCGCAGACTAAGGCGGAAGCTGAAGCGAAAGCCAAGGCGGAAGCCGAGGCGAAGGCTGCGGCGAAGAAAGGCGAGTCGAAGCCGATCGAAGCCTTCAGCGGCCCCAGCGAAGACGAAAAACGAGAGGCGGCGCGCCGGATGCCCAAGCACGGCCTGGCCGCGTACGACTATCGCTACGGCCGCGCCTGCACCTTCGTAGACAACGACGGGCAGGAGTACGACGCGCGGATTTTGCCGATGCCGGTGAACAAGGGCGAAGTGGTCGAGATCCCGGCCATCATGAGCCCGACCGCGGAAATGGCGAAGATCGAAGCGCTGCCGGCTACGCAGCGCGCCAAGGCGATGCTGGCCTTCCAGCGGCGCTTGGGCGAGACGGTTCCGGCCCTCGAACTCAACGGCGAAGTGCGGCAGCTCGCGCGCTACCAGGATCTGCTGTGCTGGACCACGCCGGTGGGGAACACGCTGGTGCCCTGCGCGAACCTGATGGTGAACTTCGCCCGCAAGACGGGCGGCGAGAACTGGCAGCCCCGAAACCGGGTGCGCCCGCGCGAGTTCGTTCCGCACGGCCTGCCCACCGGAGTGGTGTCGCACTTCGTTCTGAAGCCCGAATAAGGGCGGCTGCCTCGAACGCAATCGCGGGCGGCCCCTAGACCGGCCGCCCGCTTTTTTGACACGGAGACTTTCCCATGCGCTGCTTCAGTCACTTTTGGATCTGCCTGGCCCTGGTCCTGCTTGGACCGGCCAGCGCACTTTTTGCCGGCGAGCCCTCTTCGGGCGCGATTACCGAAGGGACGCAGTACATTCGCGGTCAAAAGATTTTCGAGCACGATCAGCTCAACGTCGCGACGCTTACCGGCAACGCCACGCTGGACATTGGATCGAAGCGCTTCCAGAAGCTCAACCCGTCCGGCGCGCACCGCAACGTGACGCTGCCGGCGGAGAACCTGAGCGCGGGCCTGGTCTTCTGGTTCATCAATTCGGGATCCGGCAACAACATCGTCGTGAAGGATCCGGCGACGAACACGGTGCTCACGGTCCAACAGGACCAGGCGGGCTTCGTGGTCTGCAGCGGCACGGCCTGGTCGGGCTTCGCCTTCGGTGTGCTGGGCGCGGGCGCGCTGGAGTCGGACGGCAGCGTTGCCGGCGCGACGGGCCAAGCGCAGGACTTCGGCACGAACGGCATCGCGGCCGATGTGATCGCGGAAAGCACGGGCGCCGCGGGTGTGACGATTGACGGCGTGCTGCTTAAGGACGCACGAATCCCGACCCTGAACGGGACGAACATCGACGCGGGTCTTTCGGGCACCGCCGGCAGTGTCGATATTTTTCCGGCGACTGGATCGAAGGGCAAGCTGGCCTTCGTCGCGACCAACAACACGGGCAACGACACGACTACGATCACGAACGCCGCGCAGGGCGGCGCGTACACGTACACGATCCCGGACGCCGGTGCATCCACCGACTTCGTGGTGCTCGCCGGCGCGCAGACGATCTCCGGCGCGAAGACCTTCAGCGGCGTACAGACCTTTAACCATCAAAAGCTGGCTGTGCGCGATTCGGGCGGCGATCACAGCATCACGATCGAGAGCGCCGCGGACAACGCAGCCGCGCGCGCGTTGCAGATCCCGGCCCTAGCCGGAACCAACGTGATTCTTACCGACGCGACCGCTCAAACGGTCACCGGCGTGAAGACGATGACGGGCGCAAATATCATTACGCATGCGAACGCATCGGGCTTGAAGATCCTGGACACCGGCGGCGATCACACGCTGGCCTTCATTACCGCGACGGACGAAGCCGCGGATTATACGGTTACGGTGCCCGACCTGGCCGGCAACGACACGCTAATGACGTTGGCCACGGCGCAGACGGTTACCGGCATCAAGACCATGTCCGGTGCGAACATCGTGACGCACGCGCCCACCGGCCTGAAGATCCAGGATTCGAACGCTTCGCACCTGGTCACGATCGCGCCGGGCGACGAATCGGCCGACCGTACGCTTTCGCTGCCGGTGTTGGGCGGCGCGCAGACGCTGGTAACACTGGGCAACGACCAGACCTTCAGCGGCGCGATCACGTTCAACGCGACGGCCGGCAAGTTCGTGCGCGCCTCGCAGCGCTATCGCTACAGCGGGAACTGGAAGGTGGGCGGCGCGGCCGGCTTCGTTGTGGACGCGGCCAACAACCTGAGCGCCGCGACCTGCCCGGCTTCGCAGACGGCGGCGGTGCTGATCATCCCGGTCACGCAACTTAAGGTTGGCTCGATCATCACGGCCTTCGGCCTCTTGGGGCAAATCGAGTCGGCCGGAAACAACGTCACGGTGGATTGCGATCTACGCAAGCAGACCACGGCTGCCGGGGATTTCACGGATGCTTCGGTCAGCACCATGACGCAGATCGCGGTTGCGACTGATAC
Source organism: Planctomycetota bacterium (assembly GCA_015075375.1). Lineage (GTDB taxonomy): Bacteria > Planctomycetota > SZUA-567 > H5-PLA8 > H5-PLA8 > H5-PLA8. The sequence goes on from JABTUM010000002.1 coordinate 1,368,355, forward strand.
GGCGATCGATTCGACGCAGGACAAGACGGGACTGAGCACGACGGTGCTCCAGACCGAGAGCTACTACTTCAAGATCACGGTCACCACGGATGCGGCCACGGATGTGGACATTCGCGGCGCGACGCTGGTGATCACGGAGCAGTAACGATGGCCGCGCGCGCGGTGCGCGGGGCGTGCACGGGGCTCGATCATCCGGGCCGCACGGTGCGCGCGCAGTGGGAGCCGACGCGCGGCTGGATCTGCGCCGGCGACGAACAACAGGGGCTGCATGGGTGTAGCAGCGGCGTGATCGTGAGCGTGCGTCATGGGCGTAGAACGAAAGCCGATCGGTGAACGCATCGCAAGCATGGAAGCCAATCTGGAAACCGTGAAGCTCACCCAAGAGCAGACCCTGGCGCTCCTGCGCGAACAGAAGCGAGACGCCAAAGAGAAAGAGAAAGAGTTCGGCCAGCGCATGGCCGCTGTCGAACAGGAACAGGTTCGAACCAAGACGAACTTTCGCTGGCTGTATGGGATTTGGGGCGTCGCACAGGCGGCGCTCGTAGGCTGGCTGAAATCCAAACTGCCTGGATAGGCAAGGAGCATTCCATGAACGAAGCACAGGACGATCTGACCCCGCTGGCGTCGGGCGCCGAAACGAGCGAGCACGCGCTGGCGAAGTCCAGCAACTGGCTGAGCACGGTCATGCTGGTGCTGGGCATCCTGGCCTCGATCGCGGGCGCGGTCGTGGAAGGCGTGAGCCAGTACATGCAGACGATGGCGCAGACGGCCGGCGAAAGCTGGGTCGCTCCGACCTGGGTCACCATGTCGCTGGTCATCGGCGGCATCGTACTCTCGGTGATCGCGGGCGTGCGCGAAGCGGTCGTGACGGGCAAGTACGTCGAAGGGCGCAGCCTGATCAAGGCGAACGCCGCGGCGGCTCCAAAAGCCGTCATCCTGCCTGAATCGGAAGTGAAGGTTGTAGATAAGGAGTAGGCCATGACGCTGCCCTGGTGGGGTTGGGGCATCGCCGCCGTGCTGGTGGGCGGCGGCATGGTCTGGTCGCTCATCGCGCGCCTGAAGCGCGCGGAAGCCGACGCAATCGAGAACGCCAGCCTCCAAGAAATGCAGAAATCCGAACAGGCCGCGCGCGCCGCTGAAGCCGAGATCGGCGCAGCCGTTAAAGCCGAGACCGAGAAGACCGGCCCCGTCCAACCGAATGAATGGGAGTTCTGAATGCGCGCGATCGCTCTGGTTTGCCTGGCGCTGATCCTGGCCGGCTGCGGATCGTCCGGGCCGCGGCTGGTCTCGGTGCAGGCGCGGCTGCCGAAACTGGATGTCCCGCCCAAGCTGGTGTACACGCCCGAGGAAACGAAAGCACTGACCGCCTTTGCCACTCAAGAACCGCTGCTGGCTCGCAAGATCGTCAACAACGGGAACGCGCTGCGCAAAGCGGTGGAAGCCTACGAGCGCCACCGCTGGGAGAACAACGCGGCGATGCTCAGGCGGTTGGGTTACACGGAACCGGAGATCCGGGCGATCGAAGGGCCGAACCCGGCGCAGGCGCCGGCAGCCGCCGTGGAGGCCGCTCCGGCGCCGGCGGCAGATGCGCCGCCCGATTGAGGTGAACCGTGGCTTTGAGCGATCCCGAAAAAATTCAGATTCAAGAAATCTTCGGTCTGCCGCCGCTGGGCGACGGCTACGCCGTCGAGAGCATCTCCAGCCGTTTCGGTCCGTTCGCCGAGCCTTACGACTTCGCCGCCCTGCTCACCGAACTCACCAGCCGCTTCGCGCTTGTGGACGCCAACGCCGCACTGCTCGCGCGCGTCCAAGCGGTGCTGGCCGAATGGACCAACGTTGCGACCAGCGAAGTGAAGGTGGTGCAGGACACCGGCGCGGCCGGGACGCTGGTGGACGACGCGGCCCGGCGCCGCAACATCCGCCGCACGCTTTCGAACCTGCTCGGATTTTGGACGCCGATCGACGGCTTTTGGGGTGAGATCGAACGCAGCATGAACCGCGACCGCAACCGGATGATCCGATGAGCGCGCGCGATCGCATCGGCGACGGCCGCGCGCGGGCCAGCCTGGCCGTGGCGCGCAACTTGGGCGTGACGATCCAGTTCACGCACCGCGACGCGGATCCCGTCAGCCTGCAGGCGCGCGTGCTGGGTGACCGAATCGAGTCGGTGAGCCGCGGCCCGATCTTCCAGGAATTGCGCGTTTTGACGCTCCAGATCAGCACGGCGCAGGCCGGCTTTCCGGTGGCCACCGATGAAGCGGAGCCGGTCACGCCCGGCGACCTGGTCGAGTACCTCGACCGCGAGTATGCGGTGCTCGATCCTGTAGAGAAGAATCCGCAGAGCACCGTCTACACGCTGCGCTGCACCGAACGCAAACGCCTGCATCAGGGGTAAACGATGGCTGCGGGCACTCGACCGGAAACCAAGACGCTCGACAAGATCTGCGCGCTGGCGGCGGCGCACGCCGGCATCACCGCGGCGCGCGTATCGCAAGGCTACAAGCGCTGGCCGGAGACCGACAATTTCGACAAGCTGGTGCGCGCGCAGACTGCCGAAACCGAAGGCTACTTTTGGGCCGCGCTGAAAAGCGTGCGCAGCAACGGGCAGGGCGAGCTGGCGATTCTGAGCTTCTATGCCGAACTGGTAGTGAAGGTGGCCAAGGATTCCAGTAGCGACTTGAACGCGGCATGGGAGTTCGCCTTGAGCCTGCGCGACCAGTTGCAGGCGGAAGCCAATTACGGCAACGGTGAGTTTCCCGCGCGCATCACCATCGGGCTGGTCTCGATCGATGCGGTTCAAGGCATGGGCATCGCGGTCTTCGACTTCGGGACCGGCGAGGCCGGCGGCTCGATGGAGGTTGCGGATCCCTGATGCCCGACGCTCGGCCCGACCCCGAAGACCTGCGCCGGCTCCTGATCTGGATCAACGCCTGGCGCGCCGCGCAGCGCACGTTTTTCGCATGGGTCGAAGAGGAGTACGCGCGCCGGCGCGATGCGCACGAGCTGGATCGCCAACGCGCGCGGGATCTGCTGTCGCGGGAGGCCGCCCGATTGCCTTACGGCCGCGACGGACGCCTGGCGCGGACGGGACGCGGTTATACCCAGGCTAAAGCACGCTTCCGGCAGCACACCGATCGCATCCTGGAAGCGCTGGTGATTCGCGGCGAAGATCGATTCGGCCTTAAGGGCCGGCGCACACGGATGGGCGTCTACGAAGGCGGGATGAACCCGGCGACGCGGCGCCTGGTCGAATCCAAACTGCGCGAAGCGTTCGCGGCGGCGCAGGCGCAGGTCGAGCGCGATTTCGCGGCGCTGCTGGAGGCGGACGATGCCTGACCCGATCGATCCGATCCAGGAGCTGGAGGCGCTCGACTTTGCGGACTTCTTGAAAGAAGCCGGCGACGCGCTGGGCGACGAGGGCCGGGCCTGGGCGGAGAACGTAGCCCGGCAGCTCACCGAGAGCGTGCGCCAGACGCGAAACGATCTCGAGGCCGCCGTCGATCAGCCGCGCACCCAAGCGGATATGTCGGACAGCAGCGACGTTTCGCCGCCGCCCAAGGTTGAACGCGATCTGGAGGCCAGCTTTCAGAAGCACCTTACGTCTGCATTCGGCCGCGTGACAGACGGCCTGGCGCGGAAAATGGAAGCCGAGACATTCATGGGTGTCTATCCGGACGGCCGCCGGCCGATCACTCTATCCCTGGACCAGTACACGCAGCGCCAGGGATCGAACCTGGGACCGCACCCGCACAGTAAAGAATCGGCGATCCCGATTCCCAAAGGCTACGAAGCCGCGATCCCGTATGCGAAAGAGCTGCAGCATCTCACGCCGAAAGAGCAGGCCAAGTGGCTGATGGACTACACGAAGGCCAAGGCGCAGAGCCTGCCGACGCCGGATTTTCCGCGCCCGATCCTGGATGATTCGGCGGTAGAAAACTTCGGCGGCAAGGTGAAGTTCATCATACGGCAAAGGCCGCAAGACCAGGCGCTGAAGAAACTGATCGGCAAAGTGACCAACGAAGAGCTGGCACGGCTGACGGGCATTCCGAACGGCGCGGAAGCCGCGGTGCTGGGCGACGAACGCCACGGCGTTACGGTCAACGCCACGCATCCCTTCATGCAGCATCAGGTTCGCACGATCGCGCGCGACGATGCGGGGAAGCTGTTCGTTCGAAATGATTATTTTGTCAAAAACGAAAAGGCGCCCGAACGGTTCCTGTTACGTAGCCTTGCGGTGCAAGTCCAGGAGGCGCGGCAGCGCGGTGTGGCCTACCTCGAAGCGGATGCCGCACGCACCGAAAAATACATCGGCTACCGGGTGCTTCCCGAGTACGGCTTCGACGGCCCGATCCCGGACGACCTGCGGCAAGCATTAGTGCGCGATATTCCCCGAATGGAAACGGCCGCTCGGCTGAGCGACCTGTTGGACGACAAGGAAGCGTGGGCCTGGTGGAAGGCGAACGGCCGCACGGTTAAGCTGCGCTTCAATCTGGAAGGCGACAGCCGTTCGATCGACCGCCTGACGCTTGCGCTGCGCCAAAAGGGCATCCTGTATGACGGACGCTGAAAAGAAGATCCTGGCGCGCCTGTTCGAACTGGAATCGGACGGCCGGCTGGCGGCTGAGGCCGCCGGGCTGCTGACGGAAAAGAAGCTCCGCAACCTGGAGCCCGATGCCGAGTTGGACCTGGACCAAAAGGTCTGCCTTAAACTGGCGGTCGGCGCGGCTTTGGACGAGGCCGGGATGGACCTTTTCCTGCTCGCCGCACGCAACGAACCCCCCTCCCAGCCTTAACCGCTCTCCATAGGGCCGCGCGTTACTCCTACGGGAGATCGCCCATGGCCTTGTCGGCTGCGCACCGGGAGTTTCTGACCAGTCAGCTCCGGCGGCTGTACCACGCGCAGCGCGTGCTGCGCGATCCGGCATCATTGTCGCTCAAGATAAATCAGCAGCTTGTGCGCGAGGGCTGGTTGCAGGCCCTGATCGCGCAGCGCTTCGCGTCCGAAGGGAAGAGCGCCGGAGAGCCGTGGCGGCCGTTGGCGCGATCGACGGTGGCCGGCCGCCGCCGGCTGGGCTTCGCGCCCGATCCGATCCTGACGCGCAGCGGCTTCCTGCAGGCCGGGGCGGTGGGCGGCAAGGAAACCGCAGACGCGAAGGGCATCACCAAAGTCTTCAAGGACGGTCCGGCGCCGCGCTACATCGGCGGCGGGCAGAGCCGCAAGCGGCGCGGGCTTGCGAGCGCCGCCAAAGCGAACACGTTTTTCGGGTTCTCGGTGGCCCGCAGCAACCGGTTGAGCGATTACGCCTTCGCGCTGAATGCGCAGCGCCCGTTTTACGGGCGCCCGACGCCCGACGAACTGCTGCCGATGCTACGGCGGCGCCAGGAACTGATTCACCAGGTGCTGAATGCGGTCCGCACCGGTGGCACGGTTGGCCAGGTTTTGGGATGAGGTGATTTTTGGCCACGACGATTTACGCCAAGAGCTTCACGTGGAATTCGATCACGTTCAGCGCTGCGAGCAACGGGTTGCTGCGGATCGAATACGACCATCGCGGAGAGGCGCTGCCCGACTGGGTCGGCGACGACGAGTATCCGAAGACGGTCTTCGTCGTGCGCAAAGTTCTGCGCGTTCGCGTGGCCTGCCGCGAGTTCAAGATCACTACGACGCCTGGGACGGGGAACTCCAACGGCGTCGCGGTCGTGAAGGGCAAAGCCGGCGACACGACCATGACCTTCGCGGCGCTGCTGTTGGTCGGCGTCGGCGGCAACCAGGATAGCAACGCGCCGTCCGAGACGGTGTTGGAGTTCATGCACGAATCGAGCGACGGCCAGGCCAGCCCGGTGAGCTGAGGCGAACCATGAGTCTCTTTTACGCAGGACAACCGGTGAACGTCGAGGGGCACGGCGCGTGCATCTTCGAATGCGTCGGGCCGATGTCCGATCAATGCAGCGTGCTGTCCGGTCCGCTGGGCGCTCGCACGCGCCACCTGGTGAAGCTCAGCCAGGTCCAGGCCGGCCCGGCGCCGGCCGAAGGGGAGACCGATGCCCGTCCCGCGAAGCGTCGCCGTCCTTGAATACATGATCGCCTGCCTGCGGCCGCACATGCGCGAACCGCGCTGGCTCGATTCGGCCCAAGCGACGCACGTCGAAGCTGCGTACCACGCGCTGGAAGATCCGCCCCCGCCCTTCGATCTATGGGTGCGCCGCATGGGGCTGGAACTGGAACAGACCGAAGACGAGATCGCCGCGCACAACGACCAAGCACTGGCGCTGGCCCGAGTTCAAGAACTTGCCGGCGCGCCGATCAAGGCGCCCGACCTGCCCCAAGCGTAGGACGTGACGTATGGCCGAATTTAGAGCCGACACCGGCGAACAGCTCAGCACGAGCCGTTCGCTCACCACCGAACTGGAGCGGCAGCTTCAGCTCACGCGCGAACTGATCAACAACGGCGCGCGGTTGGAGCGCCTGGAGCGCCAACGCGACGCGCTGGCCGCGGGCTTCGAACGCCGGCTGCGGCAGCGCGAACAAGCGTCGCGTGGCTTTGAGCGCGCGCCACGCACGCGGCTGGAAGATCGCCAGGCGCGGAACGTAGTCGGCCCGATTTTTTACAGCGTGGCCGGCGGCGAAGAAGCGGACACGAACGCCTGGCGCAAGCAGCGCGACGATGCTGCGCGGCAACGCGAGTTCGACGCGCGTTTCGAGAAGAGCATCGAGAGGTTGAAGAACCAGCGCCTGGCGCGCTTGCAGGGCACGTCAGACGGCTTCACGTTCCAGCGTCAGGCGGGGAACGTGCTGGACGTGCTGGAGCTGGCGCGCGGTCGCGGCAACTTGGGGAATATAGTCGGCGCGACGGAACTGCTTGGGACACTGGGTTCACGAGCCGGCTTAGGCACTCTTGGGCGCCTGGCCGCCGGCGCGTCGGCGCTGGCCGGCCCAATCGGCTTGGGCCTGGCGGCCGGCAAGTTCCTAATCGACGACGCGCTGAAGGTCGATGCGGTCAACGACGTTGGGCAAACTGCATTCACCAACCAGAACCGCCTGAGCCAACTTACCCGTGGGCGCGTGCGGCTGCGTGATCTCGCGGAAGGCACGAACGTTTTCCAAAACCTATCCTTCGTGGAAGGGATCAAGGCGCAGCAGTCGCTGCAGGCGGATGTCACGGATGTATTCTCCCGCGCGCAGTCCGGTCCCGCCTACTTCGCGGCACAGCTCAATGCCGCCTTGGGAGAGCAGGCGGTACGAAACCTTTCGCGGACCGGCTTTGCAAGTTTACTGGCAGCGAACGGCAGCGATCCAGCCTTCATCAATGCCATGCTGAAGGCCGGGCGGAAGCAGCTTGCGCACCAGGCTCACGAAGAGGCCATTCACGACCGATTCGAGCTTAACCCCACGGCGCTGGCAGAGAGTCGCAACCGGGAGCAAGCGCGTCGCGAAATGGAAGCCAAGGCGGTGCTGGATAATCAAGACTGGAACCCGAACTAGATGCCACACGAATTCACCATCGACGCCGTGGACTTCGAGCACCCGGCCGCCGCGGCCGGTCGATACAGCCTAGGCAGCATGACGGTCGGCGCCGAAGTGCACGACCGCGTGCGTTACCACCCGAAGGGCGTGCGTGGAAGCTACACGACGGAAGGCGGACTGATTGCAGTCCCGATTGCCTGTCGTGTCCGATACATCGCCAACAGCGTGGCTGGTTTGTACCAGATGTTCGAGAGCGACAAGGACGCCTGGCAGGGTTCGCCGGGCTTTTTGATCGGTGAACCCGGCGGGGACGATTACGACGACTGCGAGTTGGACGCCGCTCAGATCGTGCGCGATCCGACTGCCACGGGGCGCGGGACGGGCCAGTGCTTCATGGACGTCGAATACCGGTTCACGTCGTACGCGGGAAAGGCTTAACGCATGGGCAACCTGACACCCACCGTCGCGAAGGGCAAGACGCTCTTCGAGAACCTGTCGAGCGCGTTCCGGCTGCACGACGACGCTTCGGACCACAAGACGGCCGGGCTTTACGATCACTTGGCGATCGAGTTCAGCGCGACGGAGGCCGACGAGTGGGCCTCCTTCCTGATGCACTTGCGCGATATGGCCCTGGAAGGTAGCCAGGCGTTGGAGGTGCGAAACGAGAGCGGCGGGGCGCTCCCAGCAGGCACGCTGGTGTACGTTTCGGGTTACGGATCGGGCAAATGGCTGATTTCCCCTGCCGACAACGGGGATCTGGCCACGCGCGCGCAGTACGTGCTCGCAGACGAAATCGCCGACGACGCCGATGGCATCGCCTACGCCTACAAAACCGTGGGCGACCTGGACACGTCGGGCACGGCCGCGCACGACCCCGTCTACCTGGATGCGGCCGGCGCGTTCACGTTCACCGAGCCGACGCCGCCCGATCAGATCCAGATCGTGGGCTACGTCGAGGTGGTGGACGCGACGGAAGGGATCATCCGGTTCACGGTGGGCGGCGAAGCGGCCGGCGGCGGGGGCGTGGTCGGCGGCGGGACGACGGACTACCACGCGAAGTGGACGGGCAGCGGCGAGCTTGGCGATTCAATCCTGAGCGACGACGGCACGCTGGCCACGCTGGAAGGCAGCCTGCTGATCGATACGGGCGATCTGGACCTGGATGCCGGCGACTTGGAATTAACGCTGGGGGATCTGCGCCTGGCGGCGGGGACGCTGGAGTTCGGAAGCGGCGCGTTCGCCGCGGTCGATAACGGCGCGGCCGATGCGAACGGGCCGGATTTCTACTTCCACGCCGGCGACGGCGGCGCCCACACCAGCAACAACCCCCGTGGCGGCGATTGGATCGTGAAGCTCGGCTCGGCCGGCAGCGGCGGCGCGGGCCGGACCGGACGCTTCTGCATCGAGGAGCCGGGCGCCGGGACGGATCAACTGTTCGCGTACCACAACAGCACGGACGGCTACTTCGAGACGAGCGCCGGTGACCTGGTGCTTGTGCCCGCCGGCGGCGAGGTGATCATTCGCCAGCCGGGCGGCGTAGCTGGCACGGACGACATCCGGATTTACCACGACGGGTCGAACGGACGCATTACGAGCGAATCGGGCACGCTGGGCTTGAGTGTTCCGGACGGCAGTGTGCGGCTGAACATTTCGAACAGCAGCATCACGAGCTTCCTTCCGATCATCGCCAGTGGCGCGAACGCGCGCGATCTGGGGAACTCCTCCGGCGAATGGCGCGGGCTGTACCTGGGCGAAGATGCTTCGTCGGGCATGTACCTGGGTTTGGATCAAGACTGGCGGCTCTTCTACGACGAGACCACGACCGATTGCTTGATTCTGGCCGAAGGCGCGGTGAACGCGCTGGCGATCAAGGGCTCGGCGATTTCCAGCTTCACGGCGGCGGCGGCGACGGCCGGGAACGATCTGTTCTTAGGGACGCAGGCGGGCGGGACGGCTTCCGGCGCGGGCGTGGACGGCGGCGACGTGACGCTGACGACGGGCGCCGGCTCGGCCGCGGCAGCTTCCAGCGGCCTGGCCGGCGGCAACGGCGGCGACTTGACGCTGACGCTCGGCGCGGGCGGCGCGGGCGACGGCGCGGGCGCGGCCGGCCGGCAAGGCCGGCTGACGGTCAACGGCGATCTGTACCTGGGCGACAACACGCTCTCGCGGCCCTTCATCCTGGACTACGCGGAAGCGGTCAACGCCATCGGCTCGATCGGCGGCGGGACGCAGGACATCGACCTCACGCTGGGCAACGTGGTCACCGGCACGGTGGACACGAGCACGACGACGTTCACCTTCAGCAATCCGCCGGCTTCGGGACGCGCGGGCAGCTTCACGTTGATCCTGACGAACGGCGGTTCTCAGACGGTGAACTGGCCCGCATCGGTGGACTGGGAGGGCGGCGTCGCGCCGACGTTGACGGCCGCGGGCGTGGACGTGCTGTGCTTCACGACGGTGAACGCGGGCACGACTTGGTATGGGTTCGTCGCGGGGCTCGACATGCAATGATGCTCGCACGGCGGATGATGTTGGGTTCGGCGGGGCGCGGCGGCTTGGGGCCGATCAGCCAGCTCTTCAACTGGGGCCTGGGAACTTCCGGCCAGCTCGACAACAGCTTGGCGGTTTCTCGTTCGAGCCCGGTGCAAGTGGGCTCCGAAATCGATTGGGATTTCATTGCCAGTGGCGCCACGCATGCGATGGGGCTTCGCGGTGGGGCACTTTTCGTTTGGGGGGCCAACGCCAGCGGCCAGCTCGGGCTCAACGATACCGTAGACCGATCTTCCCCTGTCCAGGTAGGAGCAGCCACGGACTATGAGTGGATCGCTGCGGGGAACAGTTTCTCCTATGCGATCCGCGGGGGCGCGCTGTACTCCTGGGGGCTCAACAACCAGGGGCGCTTGGGGCTCGGCGACATCGTCGCCCGGTCCAGCCCCGTGCAAGTCGGCGCGGCCACGGATTGGGAAAAAATTGCGGCAGGTGCATCGTTCGCGATCGCGATCCGGGGTGGTGCGCTGTACACGATGGGGAATAACGGGAACGGCCAGTTAGGAGACAACAGCACCGCGAACCGTTCGTCGCCTGTGCAAATCGGCGCCGCAACGGACTGGACACACGTGGCCGGCGGAAGCGCCTTCTGCGTAGCGATCCGGGGAGGAGGGTTGTACGCCTGGGGCAATGCGGCTGACGGCCCACTGGGGCAAAACAACACCACTTCCAGAAGCTCACCCGTCCAGATTGGCGCATCGACGGACTGGACTGCTATTGCGTGCGGAACCTCGTGGGCCTTAGCTGTTCGCGCTGGTCTGCTTTACTCCTGGGGATTGAACACTACCGGGCAACTTGGCCAAGCGGACGTCGTTAGTCGCTCATCCCCCGTGCAGGTAGGTGCTGCAAGCGATTGGTCGGCGCTCGCGTGCGGGAACAGTCTCGCGCTGGGCACACGCTCCGGGCAACTTTTCACGTGGGGTCAAGGCTCGAATGGCGGCTCGGGCCACGGTGATACCGTGAATCGATCATCGCCTGTTCAGGTGGGTGCTTCCGCCGACTGGAATTTGATCGCCGCCAGTGGAACACACGCGATGGGCACGCGGATATGAGACACGACCTCGATAAAGCCCGCGCCCTGGCGGTCGCCGGCCAGCACGACGAAGCGGAGCACGTCCTGCGATCGCTGGAGCCGTCGCCGCGCGTGCTCTTCAACTTAGGCTGGCATCTTTGCCGGCGCGGTCACTGGCGCGCGGGCCTCGAACTCATGCACTACGGCGGGCGTGAAGCCGGCGTCTTCGGTTCGCCGCCGATCGCGGGGCCGCTCTGGAACTTCGAGAACCTCGAAGGCAAGACCGTGCTGCTGCGCGGCGAAGGCGGGTTCGGCGACGAGATCTGCAACGTACGGTGGGCCGAACCTCTGTCGGCCCTGGGCGCGCGCGTGATCGCGACGTGCCAGGCGAATCTGTTGCCGGTGCTGGCGACGGCGCCGGGCGTGGCGTTGGCCTGCGCACACGGCGGCGCGGGAATCCCGACGTACGACTATTGGCTGCCGGCCATGAGCGGCCCGTACTACTTCGATGTGGCTCGCGGCGCGTACCTGATGCCGCCGTTCGAGCGGCGCGCGAAGTCCGAACGCTTCACGGTCGGCGTGTGTTGGGCGGGCAATCCCGAATTCGAGCACGACCAACGCCGGCGCTTCCCGATCGAGCCGCTCTTGGCGCTGCGCGAACACGTGCGACTGGTCAGCTTTCAGCGCGACCACGCGCTGATCGATCTGCCTGCAGGCGTCGATACCGCTTGCATGACGACGTGGGCCGAGACGGCCGGCGAACTGGTGGGCATGGATCTGGTGATTTCGAGCTGCACGGCCGTCGCGCACCTGGCCGCGGCCCTGGGCATCCCGACGTGGATCCTCATCCCGCGCTGTCCGTACTACCCGTGGGCCGTGCCGGGAACGCGTTCGGTTTGGTACGACTCCGTGAGGCTGTACCGGCAGACGGAAGACTGGCCTTTCGCGCAACTGAAGGCGGACCTGGAGGCGCTGACTCATGCTGCTTGACGTGGTGCTGCGCTGTTACGACGGCGGGAACGTCCACACCTACGCGCCACGGATCACCGGCGCGCAGACGCCGAAGGCTGAAGTGCTGAAGCGCTGCGTGCGCAGCCTGGTGGCGTCGCTGACGGCCGTCGAACACCGGCTTACGATCCTGGACGATCGCTGCTGCGAGGAAACCAAGCGCTTCATCCAGTCGATCCCCGGCGTGCAGATCCTGGAGGCGGCGCCGGGCAACAACGCCTCGTGGCTGCAAGCCGTCGAACTGTGCGGCCGGTCGGACGCGCGTTACTGCTATCAGGTGGAGGACGACTACCTTCACGCGCCCGAAGCGATCCCGGCCATGCTGGCGTTCATGGATCTGGTGCGCCAAAAGAAGTTGCCCAACGTCGTCATTCATCCCTATGACGACCACGACAACTACAAGGCCGATCACCTGAGACCGGGATACGTGTTGCACGGCGCCGACCGGCACTGGCGCACGAACACGTACAGCACGGCTGTCTGCTTGGCCGAACCGTGGATCTTCCGGCAGCCCGAGTGGGAGCGCCTAGCCCGGCTGTACGAGACGCCCGAGGGCCGCGCTCAGAACGTCCACGAGGGCACGACGATCAACCGCATCTGGCACGACGGCGAAGCGCGCGCGCGGTTGTTCACGCCGCTGCCCAGCCTGGCGGTGGCTTTGAATGAAAACGAGCCGCCTTTATTCGACTGGCGGCACTGGTGGGAGCATTACGCATGATCGTCGAAGCGAGCACCGGCAAAGAAGTAGACCTTCGCAAGGCTGCTCCCAACGTGAGCTGGTCGAAGCAGCCCGCGGATGAGGATCTGGCGAAGCATGGTTTGCAGCGCGTGGTCGAGACGGAGAAGCCGGCGCTGGAACCCGATCAGTACGCCGATCCCGGCCCGGTGGTGAAGGTCGGCGAGCTATGGACGCGGACCTGGACGATCAAACGGGCGGCGCCGCGGGAGCCGGATGTGCTTGAAGATCTGCGCGAGCGTGACCCGAAGGACTGGACCGACGACGAACTGCGCCGCGCGGTGCAGGCGCTGATCCAGCGGAGTTGAACGGAGGCAGAAGCCACCCATGACCGAGACGCAGCCCGAAAAGACCGAAGCGCAGCTTGCGGCGGAAGCCGACGCCACGAAGGCGGCGGAGCGGAAGGCCGAAAAATTAGCACGCGCCGCGGCCAAGCAGAGCGAACCGAAGCGTCTGCACCCGACCGATCATCAGCGCCTGCGCCAGGCGCACGCGAAGTTGCAGCATTACACCGAGCGCGCGCAGGTCGCTCGGGAGCAGATCGAAATGCTGGGCGAAGTGTTCGAACACAAGTACGGCCTGCCGCATCGGCATTTCAAAGTGCGACCGGACGGCACGTTCCAGATGCTTCCCGCAGGCGACGAGGTAGAGGCGGGCGCACCACAGATCAAGCCGCCGGCCGAACCCGCGGGAGAAGCGCAGCCGCGTCCGGAGTGGACGCCGCCCCCTCAACGAAAGAAGCGTAAGCGGTGAAATTCGGCAGCCCGTTCGCGGCCGGGTTCGGAAACCCCGAGCACCACGTCCTGTATGCGATCTACGAGGTCGCACCGGATGGGCAAGCCGTGCATTGCCGCATTCGGCCGCGCGACGGTTACGGGGATAGTTTCTGGCACCTCTACTCCAACGCCCGCCTGGCGGCGCGTTTCTACGCTGCGGAAGGCCAAGAATCGCTCATCGACCTGCCGCTGCGTTGGGGCGAGACGCGCGCCAATATCCTGCCCCTGCGGATGGGTCACTTCAACGATCCGGCTTACGCAGACGAGAAGGTCGCGCGGCTCTTTGAGCCCATCGAAAACAACCGCGTTACCCTCCAGTTCGATTTCGTTCCCGTGGTCATCCAGCCCGATGCAGAAGACGACGAAGGTTGGACTTCGGGCTGGCAACTCGAAGGCTTGGTGCAAGGCGTAAACTGCCTACCGGTGTCCGGACATTCGACCTGGGGTGAACTTGAACTTGAGATCGAGATGGACGGCGCCGATGCGACCGTGAACCTGAAGCGCTACGAGACCATCGTGGCAACCGGCACGGGCACGGATGGCGGCGGACCTTTCGTGGTCACCCTGGCGCCGGCCAATGAGAGCGGCCTAAGCGGGCAAGTTACGCTGGCCACCGGGGTGGGCGACTTGGACGGCGTGCCTCTGCGCGTGCGCTGGCCCAAGTACATGCGGATTAAGCGCGGGATTGCGGACCCTCCCACGCTGATCGTGGAAGGCGTTGCGTTCGGCGGGGCGAATACGGTTCGTTGGACCGAGCCCTTGGATCTACAGGCCGGCACCTACTACTACAGACTCCAGCCGATCAGCGACACGGGCGATGCAGGGACGGAAAGCGGAAGCCTGAGCGCCGTTATACCGGGCATCCCCAACCCGCCGAGCGCCCTTGCGTTCGCATCAGGCAGCGCAGTGGCCGGTTTTACGGTGAACTTCACCGGGAGTTCCACGCCGGGTGCGAGCTACCGTGCCTATATGGCCACGACCATCGGTGAGCCCTTGGATCCCGACAGTCCCACGGCGACGGCGATCGCAGGTTCGACTTCGATCGCGCTGCCGGCTCTGACAGGATACCCCGGCACGGCCTACGTGCTGATCCGCGCGGTTTTGGATGGCGTTGAGGAGCGCAACCTGAATCTGCTTGCCGTGGAGTTCGATGCCGCGGGGGACTTCGTCGCGGCGCGCCCGAACTCGCCGGGCATCGCGGAGAACGGGATTGCCTACTCGAACGGACTCAGCATTCAGGTTTCCGGCACTTACCAGACGCTGGGGGAGTTGGGCGCCGCGAACACACTGCAGCTCTTTTCGCGCACTCCAGGCGGGGCTTACGACTACGAGAACCCGGACGACGAGGCCGAACTTGGAGTGGAGCGAAACGGGGTCAAGCTGGCGACCTTAAACCACACTTTTTCCGCAGCCGGTTGGTATTACGTGCGTTTGCTGGCAGCGACGGCCGGCGGCACGCAGAGCGTTGCGGCCTCTGCCCCTGAAGCCTTGGTGTACGTAAGCGCGGCGGACATGCCGGCCGCCGCCAATGCCAGTATCGAAGTCGCACGAGGTTAAGCCCATGCCCGCATTTGGGGTCGTAACCGTCCAGAGCCGCTCGCGCCGCGAAGCCACCAAGGCCGTGGTGTCGAGCGCAAGCGCAAGCAGCGGTACGTTCGCCTTCGCGACGGTGACCAAAGTCACCGACAGCCGCGGCATCATGCCGTCTCAAGCGATCGTGGAAATCCGGGCCAAAGATCTGCCCCGCGAACTCTTTCCCAACGGAGTCACCATGGCCACGGGTGAACCGTTCGGTCCGACTGCGCTCAAGTTTTTCAGCCGCGTAAGGATCACTGCCGGGCGAAGTGAACTATTCGTCGGCAATCTGGTCAAACGCCGCGATTTCGGAGACCAGAACACGCTCGTGCTGGAGTATTGGGATGACCGTGTGTTGCTGGCCAAGCTGCCGATCCGGGGTGCGTGGGTGTACGACGCCTATGCCGACGAAGCGAAATTCATCCCCCGATACATCGTTCGGATGAATCCATTCGGGTATTGGAACTGCACCCTGGCCAAGGTCTCCGGCGCTCCGTGGAAAGTACCGCTGTTCACCACGCTGGCTCAGCGTGCCAGCGGCAAAGGAAAGAATGGCGAATCGGTCTTTGGGGAAGAATCCGAAGTCGGGGAGTGCATCCCTTGGACGCAAGAGCACGCCGCGCGCTACGTGTGGTGGTCCGCGACGGCTCCGAAACCGACCTACTACAAAGGCAACTACAAGCGCCTCGATTCCTCACGGCTGCACTGGCCGGGCAACCAGGTTTCCTTCACGGATCCCGATATGTGGCGCGCGATGCCGGACACCACGCTGCATGCGAAGAGCCACCTTCGAGCGCTCTGCGAAATCCTTGAGCAAAAGGGCTCTCACGACGTGGCCTTGATCCCTGAAGGCGGCAACGCGCAGCGAAACACGCTGATCTTCGTGGGGCGGACCGCCGCAACGGGCGTGCACAAACGGATCGACCTGCAGACGGCCGGCCGAGCCAGTGACATACGAACGGCCTTTTCGTTCACCACTGAACTGGACGCCAGCGACCTCGCGACCAGCGTGCTGGTGGAGGGAAGCACGCCCAAGATCGAGAGCGAATTCCTGTACGTGCAGGGTTCGAGCACGAACACGATTCGCCCCTCGTGGACCGATAACGAGTATTCGGATTGGCGCAAAATCATCCGCGGCGACGGCGGCGACGGTACGCACGCTACGGTGCTTTCCAAGCGCGGCCAGTTCGGCGGGGCTCGGGTCGTGATGGACGGCACCAACGGCAATCCCAAGGTCGAAAAGAACAGCAGCGAGTCCGTAAAGCTGGCCTGGCAGCATTACCCGAACGTGATCCGCTATTGGCAGCTTGTCAGCGACCCCGGCGATTCGGGCTTCAGCACGATCGAGCAAGTATTGAAGGGCGTGGGGAGCGTCTTCACCGGCGCGCCTTTTCTGTTCATGCCACGGGCGCCGCTGCCCGATCAACTGCAGCATTGGTTCGAGAGCGGAAACGACCAGCGCGGGCTGATTCAGTTGCCGTGGCGCATTCAACTTGACGAGGATGGAACCGGAACCAACTACCACGAGATCACCAGCAATGCGGGCCTGCGGATCCGGGCGGACGGCATTTTCGTTTTCGACGGTTTGGTAGAAGTGATCGCAGGCCCCGACGCAAACGATCTGCTCTACCGATCGACCTTCGATATTTTCGATCCGCCGGCGACGGTGCAGCTTAAGGCCATGAAGCTCAACATTGCCCTGCAGCACGACACCCGAATTCAGGGCGTCGCGGAATTGACAGACACCTTCCTCGACCCTGCGGTGCTGGGTGAAAACGGGCTACAGCATTACGTCTTCAATCCTGAGAGCTACCGTGAGTGGCACCAAGTCGGGAGCCGGCCTGCCGCGAACTCCAGCTTTCCGAAAATCACTGAAGCCGGCAGCGACCCCGTTCCCTTGACCAGACTGCTGCACCGTGAATCGAGCCAGGCGTCCAGTCACGCTGCGGGGCGGCTGAAGGATAAAGGCCGACTCAAGGGCGCGGAAACATGGAGCCTGATCGGCATCCGGCCGGACTATCGATCGGGGGACTTCATCACCGGAGTGAACCTGGTGGGCGAAAAGCAGGCGCTAAGTGCCGTTGCAGGCATTGAGCAAGGCGCACGCGCGGAACGGGACGCGGCCTGGGCAGAGTTGGACCCCGAAGATTCGATCGAGACCATGCAGGAAGCCTTTACGGCCTACCAGGGCGTGTGGGGCTCTGCGATCGAGAACGCCCAGGGCACCTTTTCAGAGGCCTTCAACCAAATGAACGCCGCGATTCAAGGTCTCTTTGACGCCTTTAACGCTGCCTTGGGCGGCGCTGGGACTGTTGCTGACGGCCTCGCGGCGGCCAGCACGCTGAACAACAACGTAAATGGCGCCCTCAGCCAGGCCGCCGAGCGTGTAGGCGGGTTGACCGGAGGTGGGAGTTCCAGCGGCAGCGGGGGCGGCGTCGAAATCGGCGTGAATCGCCCTGTGGCCCGCGTGGTCTACGACTTCGAAGCTCAGGCCACCCACGTGGTGACCGGCACATGAATACCCTGGGCGACAACAGCGAACCGGATCCGCAGGCCTACACAAATCATCGCCTGGGCGGCGATCCCCAACTCTACACGGGCAGCCGCGGCCGGATTATGAGCCCAGTGGTGCAGGGAGGCCGCCGCGATCCGATCGTGCGCGCAAACCAGATCGGATTTATCAGCTATCAGGATCAATCTCAGACCGCCGACTTTTACGAGCCGGCTGGGTCCGCCCGCCGGGTGTATTGCGCCTACGAGACCGACGACGGCGACCTTCAGTTCGCTTACCGAATGTTTGTACGCCTTGCGCGCCCGATCAAGGTGCTGCGTGGCTGGCGCATCGGAGCCTTCGGAGGCATTTATCCCCACAACGGCCTGTTCGCCCAATACACAGGCAGCCCCTTGACCCTGGCATGGAACATGATTGCGGATGCGATCCTCGACCCCGATCTGGACCTAAGCTTGGTCGATTGGGTGAGCCAGGACGCGCTTACTTACACGGTTGGCGGGAGCGGGGAGATACTCAGCGACTGTTCATTCGCCAGCCTCACACGCAAACCAGAAACTCTTTATGACGCCACGCCGATCGAACCGGGTCAGCCCATCACCGGCTTTCGGTTTAGCTGGATTATCAACGGAAACAGAGACGCGGATGGCACGGATGCGGCAGACCTGCACATCCACGCCAGCTATCGAGGGGACTTCACGCCGTTGGCTAACGGCGAGATCTCGGAGACGTGGTTTTTCGCGCTCGATGGGGAGTAATTGATTCCGTCAGGGGCGGTAAGCACGTCTTTCCGCCTCTAAGAAAACGCACGCGCAATTTACGATAGACCCGGTAAACACGTTTTTAGCGAGAATTCGGACGATGCTTTACAGCGGGGGCCATCGTGCGCGTCTCGGGGATCACCGGCAATATCCGTGGCGCGATGTTCATCCGGCCCGACGGCTCCTCGGTCCGGCCTACCCTCGCCATCATTGACGATCCGCAGACTGATCAGTCCGCGCGGTCGCTCTCCCAGACTCAAGAGCGCCTCGCCATCGTCAACGGAGCCATCTCGGGTCTGGCCGGTCCGGGCAAGCGCACGGCCATGATCATGCCCTGCACGGTGATCCGCGCCGGAGACCTGGCCGATCAAGTGCTCGACCGCGACCGAAACCCGCTCTGGCAGGGTGAGCGCACCAAACTGGTGTACGCCTTCCCCAAGCAGGAGAAACTCTGGGAAGAATACGCGCGTCTGCGCGCCGAATCGCTGCGTTGCGACGGGGACGGTACACCCGCGACGGAGTTCTACGCGCGCCATCGGGCCGAGATGGACGAAGGAGCGGTGATCGCCTGGCCCGAGCGGCATCACCCCGACGAACTCTCCGCCGTCCAGCACGCCATGAACCTCAAGCTGCGGAGCGAATCGGCATTCTGGGCCGAATACCAGAACGAACCGCTCCCGGAGAAGACGCTCGAAGACGAAGGGGTGCTCACGCCCGACCAGATTGCCCAGAAGCTCAACGGGCATAAGCGTGGTGAGGCGCCCATCGGCTGCAACCATCTGACCATGTTCATAGACGTGCAGGGCAAGCTCTTGTTTTACTGCGTCTGCGGCTGGGAAGAAGACTTCACCGGGTACGTGCTGGACTACGGGGCTTATCCGGAACAGAAGCGGCCTTATTTCACGCTGCGCGAGGCACAGCGCACGCTTCAGACCGTGGCGCGCGGCGCGGGTCTGGAAGGCGCGATCTACGCGGGGTTGGAGGCGCTGGTCAACGAGCACTTGGCTCGCGAGTGGCGGCGCGACGACGGCGCTGCCTTGCGGATCGGCATGTGCTTGATAGACGCCAACTGGGGTACGTCCACCGACGTGGTGTACCAGTTCTGTCGCCAAAGCACGCACTCGGCGGTGCTGTTACCCAGCCATGGGCGCTATGTGGGTGCGGCCGGTAAGCCCTTCTCCGAGTACATCCGCCGCCCTGGCGAGCGGGTCGGGCTGAACTGGCGCATTCCCGGAGTCCAAGGCAAGCGCGCCGTCCGCCATGCGCTCTTCGACTCGAACTACTGGAAGAGCTTTATTCACTCGCGCTTGGCCGTGTCCATGGGGGATCGGGGCTGCCTGTCGCTCTTTGGCCGCGACCCGGAGGCGCACCGGCTCTTCGCCGACCACCTGACCGCCGAATACCGGGTGCGGACCGAAGGCCGCGGGCGCGTGGTGGACGAGTGGAAGCTACGGCCCGAAGCACGCGACAACCATTGGCTGGACGGCTTGACCGGGTGCGCGGTCGGCGCGGCGATACTAGGCTTGGCACTGAGGGCAGGAAGTACAAATAGTTCCGATGAACGTAAGCGAGTTCGTCTCTCGGAGATTAAGCGGAAAAGAATGCTTCAGTCCTGATCAACTCGTCTAGTTGGAGTGTCTTGGTTCAGTGGAGAAAGTGGAGCCACGGGCATGACGAAGTCAAAGGAAATGGAAAGCGCGCGGCAGCCCTAATACAAGAAGCTGCCGCGCGCCAAAACCTGACCCTATCCGTTATCTTGCCTGCCGGGGCGTCAGATTTCCCTTTGCCGCGGGCTTATCGAGACGCCACATATCGGCCCTTATTGTTTTCGCACGCTCCTGTTCGGCTTTAAGTGCGGCTACGCAGTCGTTACATTCCAATTGGCACGCCCCCTGCTGCTCGCATAGTTCTTTCACCGCTTTCTCGTAACGATCCCTTGCAAGTTTTGCTTCCACGGGTTTGGTGATCGCACGAGCACTTCGCTTGCCACGGCATGCGCTCAGGCATGCCGTTTGGGTCTGTACAATTCGCTCTTGGCGTTCGATGGCTTGGCAGGCCGTGCAAGCTTCGAAACGGCATCGCCCCACTTCTTTGGCTTGTGGGCAGAACTCCGATGCATGGCGCCGTGCTTCAAGGTGTTTGGATGAAGCCAGGGCAGGCTTGAGCGAAGTATCCGAATGATTCATGCTCCAACAGGCATCGCGACACGACTCTGGATTAACCGAGTCCGGTGGGCTCGTATCCGCGGCCCACGCATACTGAGTAACAACCCCAATCGCAACCATCGTGATCCAGACTGAGGCAAGACTCTGTTTGTTAGTCACGGTAATACTCCTTGAGAGTGCTTTTGCACGTTTCAGTGGGAACAAGGGCAAGTAGCCCAATGCGGGCCGACTAACACCACTTTAAACTTTTCGAGTTGAGAATGGACGACAGGATGTCCGCAACGTTTAAATAGTGAGGCGCATGAGCAGATCTAAATGTAAGCGCACATAAGGCTTGCCAACCTTCGAATGTGTGTGCTCTTGCACGAGAGGTGACGCAATGGAGTGCCAAACAGTCGATGCCGCGAGGCTTAACTGTGGACTTCCATCATTGGAATTGTCCCTGTTCGTAGGCGTAGCTTCGGCGTTTAGCTTCAGATGTCTAAGTAACGCACGGCAGCAATCTGGGAGATCGGAGGCGGCATTCTCCGATTGCTTGCAACACACCGCTTGGTGCTGGCAACAAACTTGCCTTTCGCCTGCCCAAGCGGGCAAGGCCGCATATACACCAAACAGTATCAAGACAAGTGCACGCATGCCTGATCCTTATCACTCTTCCCTAGTCGAATGACGTATCCAGTGGGGTTTATTTCAAAAAATCGCACGTCCTTGACGCTGCCCCAAGCCATATTGTGCAGAAAGAGATTCAAAGCCTGGTACAGTCCAATTTTGCGTGATAGGGTGAGGCTTCTTTGGCGCGATGTTCCTGTGCTCCTAAGGATTCCTTTTATCGTCCTCTGGCAAATTCCACTTTTGAGTCTGATTCTTCGAGTATGTGCCTTCTATATTTCCTAATAAGGCACGAGTCGTGCCTTATTGCCTCTGACCCTATCGCTTTGAGACACGTGGGAATGCGCCTATGCCCCAAGGAACACCGCTCGACCCCAAGCGCGTTCGCCAGCTTATCAAAATGGGGCAAACACCCAGCCAGGTAGCCAAGACCTTGGGCGTCAATATCAACGCCATATATAAGCACACGAACGTGCGTTCACGCAAATTGGGAAACACCAAGCGTCGAGGTTAATGGCCGAAGGCCGGCTAATTTCCGTCACGCACCCAATGAAGGCGCTATCTCTTTTTCCGCACGATCACTTCCCACCCCTTCGCCTTCAACTCGGCCATCTGGTCGTCGCTTAAGTGGGCCAAGCGGCGCAGCCAATCCGGCCCAAAGTCGAACATATGCTTTCGCGTGATCGACCAGACCTTCCAAACCGCTTCGCCGGCCGAGTTAGTGTCCCGACCGACCAGAATGCTTCGTGTATTGACCTTCCGGTAAATTTGCATGGGTCACTCGCTGGGGTTGCTTAACGCAGAATATCCCATGCCGATGAGACTTTCCATCTACCTGCCCGTTTGCTTGTCCCCTTGAACCGCAACGCCCGGCCTTTTGTCGTGCGGAGCGGCACGACATGGCCAACGACCTGACTTCTTCCATTCGCAAGAACGCCAAGCGCCCGGCGAAGGCTGCCGGCGACTCCGGGAGCGTCGAGCAGCATCCGCTGCGCGACCAGATCGAGGCCGACCGCTACCTGAATTCCAAGAAAGCCGCCAAGGCCAAGCGTCTGGGCCTGCGCATCACCAAGCTCGTGCCGCCGGGGACCGTCTGATGCTCGCCGCATTGCGGAGAATCCTGCGTTTGGATGCCGGGAGGCGCATACGCCAGGGTCCCCGGTGGTCTATCGTCCGCGCACGCTACGACGCGGCGCTCACCAACGAAAACAATCGCCGCCATTGGGCCAACGCCGACGGGCTCTCGGCCAACGCGGCCAACTCGCCCGAGGTCCGGCGCATCCTGCGTAACCGCGCCCGCTACGAGGTTGCCAACAACTCCTACGCGCGCGGGATCGTGTTGACCTTGGCCAACGACTGCATCGGGACAGGTCCGCGTCTTCAGATGCTCTCCCTCGACCGCGAGGGCAACAGCGCCGTCGAGCGGGAGTTCGCGCGTTGGGCCGTGGCGGTGGGCTTGGCCGACAAGCTACGAACCATGCGCGTGGCCAAGGCCGAAGACGGTGAGGCGTTCGCGGTCTTCACCAGCAATCCCCGCCTCGATACGCCGGTCAAGCTGGACCTCAAGCTCGTGGAAGCCGAGCAGGTCTGCACGCCGGACTTTCGCGCGGCAAGCAAGGCGCAAGCCGTGGACGGGATCGTCTTCGACGAGTACGGCAACCCCCTCGCCTACCACGTGCTCCGCCAGCATCCCGGCGATAACGGCGCGCGCTGGGGTCTGGCTTACGACTCCGTGCCCGCCCAGGCCGTCTTGCACTACTTCCGGGTGGACCGGCCCGGGCAGTGCCGGGGCATTCCCGAACTCACGCCCGCCCTGCCGCTCTTCGCGATGCTGCGCGACTACACGCTCGCCACGCTGGACGCGGCCAAGGCCGCCGCGTACTTCGCGGGGATTCTCCACACCGACGCGCCGCCCAATGGTGAAGCCGATGCCGTCGAGGCGATGGATACCATCGAACTTGAGCGCAACATGCTCATGACGATGCCCGGCGGCTGGAAGATGAGCCAAGTCCGCGCCGAGCAACCCGCGAGCACCTATGCCGAGTTCAAGCGCGAGGTGCTCAACGAGATCGCGCGCTGTTTGAACATGCCCTTCAACGTCGCGGCGGGCAACTCCTCGGGCTACAACTACGCCTCCGGCCGCCTCGATCACCAGACCTACTTCAAGGCCATTCGCGTCGAGCAAGCTTTTCTCGGCGCGCAGTTGCTCGACCGGCTCTTCGCGGCGTGGGTCCGCGAAGCCGTACTGGTCGAGAGCCTCCTGCCCCAGCCCATGCGGGCGCTCTCCGCCGACTGGTCGCACCAGTGGTTCTGGGACGGCCACGAGCACGTGGACCCGCTCAAAGAGGCCAACGCCCAGGCCACGCGACTGTCCAACCACACGACCACGCTGGCCGAGGAGTACGCCAAACGCGGACGCGATTGGGAGATGGAACTGCGCCAGCGCGCCAAAGAGGCCGCGCTGCTGCGCGAGTTGGGACTGCCGCCCGGCGAAGCCTTGCAAACCCCCGCCGAAGTAGTTCCCGTGAGTGAGGACTCCGATGAATAAGCGCCTCCTGCTTCAAGCCGCCGTCTCGGGCTGGCAGCACGTCGAGGTCCAGGCCGCCGGCGACGGCGAGCCCGGCGACCGGAAGCTGCGGCGCTTCTCGATGGTCGCCTACACGGGAACGGCGATGGAACTCTCGGGCTGGCCGCACCCGGTAGTGGTGGACCTCGCGGGCCTGCGCGTGGCCGCCAAGAGCCGCCCGATCCTGAAGGACCATAACCCGGCCTTGATCGTCGGACACACCGACCGGATCGAGGCGGCCGACGGCCAGCTCCTGGTCTCGGGCGTCGTCTCCGGGGCGGGCATGGTCGCCGCCGAGATCGTCACGTCGAGCGAGAACGGCTTCCCGTGGCAGGCGTCCATCGGCGCGCGGCCCCAGCGCGTGGTCTTCGTGCCCGAGGGCCGGCAGGCCGAAGCCAACCAAAAATCGTTCCACGGTCCCCTTTTCATCGTGCGAAAGGCCCTTTTGGGTGAGGTGAGCTTCGTGGCGTTGGGCGCCGACGACGGCACCTCGGCTCAAATCGCCGCCCAGCTTCTTCCCGACGAGTTTCCCGAACCGGAGATACACGCGATGGACTTCGAGCAGTGGCTTCAGAACAAGGGTTTCAAACTCGCCGAGCTGTCCGAGACCCAGGTGGCGAGCCTGCAAACAGCCTACGCTGCCGAGCATGGCGTCACCGCTCAGGCCGAGTCGGCCTCCCTCGTGCAAGCGGGCGGCTCGGAGCCGCACGTGGCCCCTCCGGCGTCACCGGCGCATCCCCCCCAGCCGGGTCCGACGCCGGAGGGCGCATTGTCCGACCTTCGTTCGCGCTACGCCGCCGATCTTAAACGTATCGAGGCGATCCAGCGCATCTGCGGCGACGAGCATAAGGCGCTGGCGACCAAAGCCATCGCCGAGGGCTGGGACGAGACCCGCACGGAACTCGAACGCCTGCGCGCCGAGCGTCCCAAAGTCGCAATCCCCGCAGGCCGCAGCGCGCCTTCGGGCGTCACCAGCCCCCTGCTCGAAGCGGCGTGCGTGTTAACGGCGCGCTTGCAGGAGCCCGAACGCCATTACGACGAGGCCACGCTGGAGGCCGCGACCCGGCGCTTCCGGGGCGGGATCGGGATGCAGGAACTGCTCCTGGAGGCGGCCTGGGCCAACGGGTACACGGGACGCAGCTTCCGGGACGCGCGGGACGTTCTGCGCTTCGCCTTCACGCCGGGACTCCAAGCGGGACTCTCCGGCATCGATATCGGCGGGATTCTCTCGAACGTCGCCAACAAGTTCCTGCTCGACGGCTTCTTCTCGGTCGAACGGACCTGGCGGAACATCTGCGCCGTCCGGAACGTCTCGGACTTCAAGACCGTCACCAGCTACCGGCTGATCGGAGCCGACCAGTACGAGCGGGTCGCCCCCGGCGGCGAACTCAAGCACGGCACGTTGGGCCAAGAGACCTACCAGAACAAGGCCGACACCTACGGCTTGATGCTGGCCATCGACCGCCGCGACATGATTAACGACGATCTGGGCGCGATCACCACCGTGCCGCGCAAGCTCGGCCGCGGCTCGGGCCTCAAGATCAACGACGTGTTCTGGACCACGTTCCTGAACAACGCCGCCTTCTTCACCCCCGCCCTCAAGAACTTCCTGTCCGGCGTGGACACCGTGCTCGGGATCGACGGGCTGACCAAGGCCGAGACGGCTTTCCTGGAGCAGGTGGACGGCGAGGGCAAGCCCATCGGGATCATGCCCGCCGTCGTGCTCGTGCCGCCCGCGCTGAGCGCCATCGGGACGCAGCTCAACAAGTCCGTGGAACTGCGCGAGACCACCGCCAACGCCAAGTACCCCGTGGCCAACCCGCATCAGGGCAAGTTCCGCACCGAGGTCAGCCGCTACCTGTCCAATCTAAAGCTCCCCGGCAACTCCGCCAAAGCCTGGTACCTGCTGGCCGATCCCAGCGACTTGCCGGTGATCGAAGTCGCGTTCCTGAACGGGCAGGAGTCGCCCACCATCGAGACGGCGGAAGCGGACTTCTCCGTCCTGGGCATCCAGATGCGCGGCTATCACGACTTCGGCGTGGCGCTGCAAGACCCGCGCGGCGGCGTGAAATCCAAGGGCGAAGCGTAAGGCTGAGGCCCAGCACCCCAGAACCGGAGAACTCCCATGCCCGTGACGTTCGTGCAGGACGGCAATGCCGTGGACTACGTACCCGCCGCCGACGTGCCCGCCGGAGCGGTGGTCGTGCAGGGCGATCTTGTAGGCGTGGCCCCGCGCCCCATCCCGGCCGGAGCGCTCGGGGCGATCCAGGTATCCGGGGTCTTCGATTTTCCCAAGGCTGCCGGCGGCGGGACGGCCTTGGCCGCAGGCGTGCGGGTTTATTGGGACGTGGCCGAGCAGGCAGCCAAGTCCGACAGCGAAGCCGGGGCCAACAAGCTGGTCGGGAAGACCGTCAAGGCGGCGGCTGACACGGACCCAACCGTCCGGGTTCGGCTCGAACAGTAGGCTGCCATGCGCGATCTGCTCGCGGAAGGCTCGGCCTGGCTGGAACGGCAGCGCACCAAGCATCTGTCGAGGACCGTGACGTACCGCCGTGGCGGCGAATCGGTCGAAGTGCGTGCAACGGTCGGCAAGACGGTCTTCCAGGTGGACAAAGGCTACGGGCTCCAGGAACGCTACGAGACGCGGGACTATCTGATCCTGGCGGCGGACTTGGCCTTAAGCGGCGTGGCGATCCTGCCAAAACCGGGCGACCGCGTGCTGGAGACGGATGCGGGGAAGTGCTTCGTCTACGAGGTCATGGCGGTGGGTAACGAGCCGTGCTGGCGCTACTCCGATCCGTACCGCCGGACGCTGCGCATGCACACGAAGTTGGTCGCGACGGAGGTGCTTCCGTGATCGAGTCGGCGGCGAAGGTGAGCATGGGCGCGCTCCTGTTGGCCTCGGTGCCCTTGGGCGGCGACTCGGGGCTTTGGGCGCAGTGGGGACTGGCGGGCTTAGTCGTCGGCTACACCCTCTGGCGCGATCATGCGCGAGAACGGCGCATGTCCTTCGCCCTGGAGAAGCACCAGACCTGGGTGCAGCAGACGCTCTTAAACGCCCTGGAACGAAACACCGTGGCCCTGGAGCGGCTCACGAACGCGCGCGCGGTTCCCCATGACGCCGGCGAGCGGCGATGAACGCCGAACTCCTGCGCGTGGCCGATGCGGTCGTGGACGCTCTGAACGCGGCGGCCTTGGACCCGGAAGTCCAAGCCCAGCGTCTGTATCAGCCGCAGTTCGAGTTGCCGGAGCTGAAGGTCCTGCGCGTGAGTGTGGTCCCCAAGGACCAGACCACGCAAACGCTGACGCGCGGGATAACACGGCGCATTCTTCGGGTGGACGTAGGTGTGCAGAAGAAGTTCGAACGCGGCGACGCGCCAGAGTTGGACCCGTTGGTCACGCTGGTCGAACGGATCACGGCGCTCTTTCACCGGCGCAGGTTGCCGGGCCTGAGCGAAGCAATCTGCATTGTGGCGAAGCCCGATCCCGTGTACGCGCCGGAGCACATGGATCAGTTCCGGCAGTTCACGAGCGTACTGACGCTCACGTTCCAGATGCTGGAGTAGCTCCGTGAACAACGCCGTCGTGCGCAAGCTCGTGCTCACCTCGCAGTACCAGCCGCTCAGTCCGAACTCCGGCGAGGTGCTCAGCGTGACGGTCCGGCTGCCCAGCAGCAATAAGAAAGAGGCACTCTTCCTGAGCGACGACGGCTCCGAAGTTCCGTGGGACCCCGGCTCGCAGTTCGAACTCAAGCGCGTGAATCTCGCGCAGCTCATGGTCAAAGGCCGCGCCGGAGACTTGGTGGTCCTGGCCGGCGGATCGTGGTGACCCAGTGGCCTCGGTCCGGGTCAAGGCGCGCTTGGATAGGCCCAAGGTCACACGCAAGGCCAAGGCGGCGAGCATCCAAAGCTTAGGGCGCGCCGGAGCGTATCTGAGAGGCATCGCACGGCGGAGCATCAAGGTCAGTCCTGTTGCCTCGGAGCCGGGCAAGCCGCCGCGCTCGCGGCAAGGCCGCTTAAAGCATGCCATCGTCTTCGCGGTGGAGAAGGACAAGACCTGCGTCGTCATCGGCCCGGCCGCCTCGGACGTAGGGAAGATCGGGCGGACACATGAGTTCGGCGGGACGGAAGGCCCCAAGAAGCGCAAAAGGCGCAAGGCGAACTTCAAGCTCGAAGTCGGCGGGCACGGCCCGATCCGAGTCGAAGGCGGCAAGCCCGTGGTCGTGCGCCTGAAGACCGACAGGCAGGTCGCCAAGGCCAAACAAGTCACGGACGGCCTGCCGCCTTCGCAGGGTGGGACATCCGGCGGCAAGCCGCGCAAGTACCCGCCGCGCCCGTTCATGGGACCGGCGCTGAACATCGGGAAGGCGCGCTTGCCCCGGCTTTGGGCAAATTCGGTGCGAGGGTAACTATAAATGGACTGTGACATCGAAGCCGCCACTTCCCCCATGCATTTCAAAGTCATTTCTAGCAAGAAGTGGAATGACATCCTGCGTCTTGGGCGCATGCGTTGCAAGCGTTGCGGACTTGAAAAGCCACTCAATGCCTTCTCACCTTCGAAATACAACGGCCAACTTCGATACAAACGCTCGTGTCGTAAATGCCTAAGCACTGAGAGAAACAATTACAAACGTGAATGGTGGCACAAGAGACGCTGCTATGAACTGGGCATTACCCCTGAAATCTATTCTGAAATGATCACTCGCCAACGAGGAAACTGCGCCATCTGCGAGAGACCACTATCTGAGGACAGAAAAGTAATCGACCACGATCATCAATCGGGGGAAGTGCGCGGCATTGTTCACAACCTTTGCAATCTAACGCTCGGAAACTCACGAGAGGACATAGCTGTTCTCGTGGGAACCATTCAGTACTTGCTCAAACAAGCACAAAACGGCCGACACCAGAATCCATGGCTCGGCCTTCTGAGATTTGTTTCTTACGTGGAGGTCAAGTCATGAGCATTCGCATCGGTATGGAAGCCAAGCTTTATTTTAAAGTTGGCGGGCTCGGTGCAGGCGCGTGGGTCGAACTCCCCAACGTTAGGGACGTGACACTAAACCTTGAAACGGGCGAGGCCGATGTAACCACCCGAGGCAACGCTGGTTGGAAGGCATCCATTGCCACCTTAAAAGATGCCAGTCTTGAAATGGAAATGATTTGGGATACCGCCGACGCGGGCTTCACGGCGATTAAGAACGCCTACTTCAACAACGAGAAGATCGGCTTCGCGGTGATGGACGGCGATATCGCCCAGGCCGGTTCGCAGGGCCTGCAAGCCGATTTCTCGATCTTGAGCTTCTCGCGCAAGGAAGCGCTCGAAGAGGCCATCACCGTCTCGGTCACCGCAAAGCCGACGTACTCGGCTACGGCTCCGCAGTGGGTCACGGTCTAAAGGAACACGTCATGCGCACTTTCAAAGACAACGCCGGCCGGACCTGGACGGTGAGCGTGGACGTGGACGCCATCCGGCGCGTGCGAACCGCGCTACAGGTCAACCTCGCCAGCGCCGAACTGGCCCAAGTGCTGGAGCGGCTGCTTTCCGATCCGGTGCTGCTGTGCGATGTGCTGTTCGTCGTGTGCAAGCCCGAAGCCGACAAGCTGGGCGTGAGCGACGTGGACTTCGGCCGCGCGATGGCCGGAGATGCGATCGAAGCCGGAACCTTGGCGCTTCTGGAGGAACTCGCAAATTTTACCCCGAACCCGCGCGACCGCGCGCGGGTCAAGCGCCTGCTCCAGGCCATGCAACAGTTGGCCGAACGCACGCGAGACGCGGCCGAGACGAGGCTGGAGCGGGAGATCGAGAACGCCCTGAGCGCGACGACGGCGACCTCTGGCCCCTCGTCTGGAAGCTCGCCGGCGTCCTCGGCGTCAACCCCGGTCCCCTGACGCTACGGGAACTCGTCTGGATGTCGGAGGGCCGTGGCCGTGCGGCTTGGGCGCATACCTCGGCCCTCTTGGCGCTTCTGGCCAACGCGCACCGCGATCCGAAAAAGCACTCCGCGTTCGCGCCTGGGGACTTCAACCCCTACGCCGCGCAAGAGCGCTGCAAACCCTTCACGAAGACGCGGGATCTGTCGGTCCTCAAAGCGGTCTTCGTGGA
The DNA here is from genome assembly GCA_015075375.1 of Planctomycetota bacterium. Classification (GTDB taxonomy): domain Bacteria; phylum Planctomycetota; class SZUA-567; order H5-PLA8; family H5-PLA8; genus H5-PLA8. The sequence goes on from JABTUM010000002.1 coordinate 1,398,186, forward strand.
TCACCCCCAAGGAGGAAGCAAGCCATGACCGAGCAGGAAGTCGGGATTCAGGAAACGAAGGAACTCTTGGCCGGTCTGAAAACCCTGGCCGTCAAAGGGTATCTCGCCAAGCGCATCGGCGGCGACGTGCAGGCGATCTTGACGCGCCTCGTGACGCTCATGATGGCCGACCCCAAAGCCGCGCAGACCGTCGTCAACGCCTTCGACAACGTGCCGAAGGTGCTCGCCGAGGTCCAAGACCTCACGCTCCTGGAAGGGTTCCAGGTCATCGCCGAGGCCGGGAAGCTCGCGGCCGAAGGCGCGACCGAAATCCAGGCGTCTTGAACGGCAAGGCAAACCGCAGAGACGCGGAGCACGCAGAGAAGACCTAAACCCTTGTTGGGTGAAGTGGCCTGCTCTGCGTGCTCTCGCGGTTCCAGGAGGTCGTTCGATGGCTTGGTTGGGAATCGTCGTGGACGTGGTGCTGCGGGTCTTGAAGTCCCTCTTCGGGATGGACCGGCCCGCTCAAACTGAGGTGATGCATGCGAAGCCTGAAAGCCCGCTCCCTGTTGCTCCTGGCGGCGATGACGCTCTGCTGGATGAGTTGGGGGTGCGGCGAAGTGACGCTGGGGCCGCGCACCAAGACGGAGTACGTGATCCTGCACGCGGGCCGTCCGATGGACGTGCTCGAGAACCGCAAGGTTAAGGGCCGCGCCAAGGACGGCTCCGGCGAGGCCGTGGAACAGGATATCGGCGGCTGGGTGGCGATGCCCTCCGATCATTGGGACGCCGTCAAGCGCGCGCTGGAACAAGGAAAGAAGTAGCCCATGGCTTCGGCGCAAGGCATCCGCGCGGGCGCGGCCTTCATCGAACTGTCGGTCAACGACAGCAAACTCATCAAGGGTCTGCAACAAGCGCTGACCCGCTTGAAGAGCTTGGGGTCGGGCCTGCAATCCATCGGCTCCGGCATGCAGGCCCTCGGCACTCGGACGTTGGCCGTGGGTGCAGGTATCGTCACGCCACTGGTGGCCGCCGCCAAAAGCTTCGCCGAGATGGGCGACGCCCTGGACAAGATGTCCGCGCGCACGGGCATCAGCGTCGAGGCGCTCTCGGAGTTGGGCCACGCGGCGCAGCTCTCCGGCGCTTCGATGGAGGATGTCGAAGGCGCCATCCGGCGCATGCAGCGCACGCTCGCCGAAGCGCGCTCGGGGTCCAAAACGGCCCTGGAGGCGCTCTCGGCGCTGGGACTCGCCGTCGAAGACCTCCAGGCGCTCTCGCCCGACGTGCAATTCGCGCTCATCGGTGCGCGCTTGAACGCCATCGAAGACCCCGCCGAGCGCGCGGCAGCCGCCATGGAAGTCTTCGGACGCTCCGGGACGAACCTGCTCCCTATGCTGGGAGACCTGAGCCAGCTCCGGGCCGAGGCGCGGCGGCTGGGAGTCGTCATGTCCACCGAGGACGCCCAAGCCGCCGCCGCGCTCAACGATGGCCTGGACCGCTTGTGGGCTACGCTACGAAGTCTGGTCGTCACCGTGGGCTCCGCGCTCGCGCCGCTCTTAGCCCAATGGGCCGGCCGGATGCAGGAACTCGTCGCCAGCGCGCGCAACTGGCTTGCGCAAAACCAGGGTCTCGTGACTTCGATCCTCCAACTCGGCGTGTCACTCCTCGGAATCGGAGCCGCCCTGACGGCCTTGGGCGGAACTCTATCGGCCCTGGGTACGGCGTTCGGGGCCTTCGCGAGCGTAGCCTCGGCGGCGCTGGCGTTCGTCCTGTCGCCCCTGGGCCTCGTGCTCACCGCGATTGCGGGGCTTGGAACGTACTTGGTCTGGGCATCGGGCGTGGGCGGCGAGGCGCTTACTTGGCTGGGCCAACGCTTCGACGAACTGAAGGGCTTCGCGCTGGAGTCTTTTCAGGGGATGCAAGACGCCCTGGCCGCCGGCGACCTGGCCCTGGCGGCCCGCGTATTGTGGCTGAGCCTCCAAGTCGTCTGGCGAGCCGGGATCAACACGCTCATGGGCTGGTGGCTGGACTTCAAGAACTGGTACTTGTCGCAAACCTCCGGCCTCTTCACTGGTGCCGTGGTGCTCGCCACCAACGCCTGGTTCGGCCTCCGGCGCGTCTGGGCCACCACCGTCAACTTCTGGGCGGACCTGTTGGGTAAGTTCGCCTCGTTCTTCGTGCGCACCTGGAACGATCTCGGCGGCTTCGTCGCCAAGCAGTGGACCAAAGCGTTGGCGGTGATCGACCCGACGATCAACGTTGAGGCCGTGAACCGGCGCATTGACCAGGAAACCGAGCAACGCAACCGGGCCGTCTCCAACCGTACCCTGGACGCACGGCTGGATCGCGAGCAAGAGCTTCAGGACTTGGAATCCTCGCGCCAGCGGACACTGGTGGACATCGCCGCCACCGCCGACGCCGAAGACCAGACCCGCCGCGAGCAGTCCGAACACCAGCGCCAAGACGGACAAGACGCTCTCGAAGCCGCTCGCGAGGAATGGCGCTTGGCCGTGGAAGAGGCCAAAGCCAAGCGCGAAGGGGCGCGAAGCGATTCCTCGCCCGAGGCCCCTACCCCACCCGCGCCACCAGAGCCGCCTAACCTGGGCGACTTAAAACAGGAACTGGCCGCCGTCGCCCCCGAAGTCGAAGCACACGTGAAGTTCACCTTCGATGTTTCGGGCGGCTTCTCGGCCGCCGCCGCGGACCGGATCGGCGTGGGCGAGAGCGTCCAGGAGCGAGCCGCCAAGGCCGCCGAAGAGACCGCCAAGCACACCCGCAAGATCGCTCAAAGAATGGACCAGAACGACGGACTCGTCTTTGCGTGAGGTGAAGCGTGGCGACTGTTGAAGAACTCTTTCAGGGACGAACCGAGACCGTCTCGGACCGGCCTTCGGCCGAGATTCCGTTCGTCGTGCGCGAAGCCGCCGACGAGGCGGAAGTCAAAGCCGCCGCGCTGGCAGATACCCCCTTGCTCTATGCCGGGCTGCCCCGCAAGAGTATCGAGATCGCCGAGCGGATTAACGCGGGCACCTGGAAGATCGTCGTCCGCTACGAGAAGGCCGAGCACGCCGAACAGGAGAACCCCGAGCCGGTCTTCTCGTTCGATACCTCCGGCGGCACACAGCACATCACGCAGTCCTTACAGACTCGCGCGCGCTACGGGCCGCAAGCATCCGAGTTGCTCGGCGGAGCCATCGGCTTCGACGGCGAGCAGGTCGCCGGTGTGGACATCGCCGTACCCGTCTATAACTTTGCCGAGACGCGCTATTTTGCGCCCGGCGCGGTGGACAACGCCTTCCTGGGCGTCATCTTCCGCGCCACGGGGTCGGTCAACTTCGATGCGTTCCGAGGGTTCTTAGCCGGCGAAGTGCTCTTCCTGGGCGCTTCCGGCTCGCGGCGCGGGACCGATCCCGACGACCTGTGGGAGATCACCTACAAGTTCGCCGCCTCGCCCAACCGCGAAAACCTCCAGGTCGGGTCCATCGCCGGCATCGCCAAGAAGGGCTGGGATTACCTCTGGGTCCAGTACGCCGCCGACGTGGACGACGGCGTGCAAGCGCTCATCAAGAAGCCCGTCGCCGTCTATGTCGAGCGCGTCTACCCCGAAACCGAGTTCGCGCTTTTGGGTCTGGGATAGCGTCCCGTGGCCGACCCCCTCCAAAAAGTCGCCCCCGGTGCACCCCTGCGCATTCCGGCCACGGCCTACAACGCCTTCGTGGACGCGGCGCTGGATTACCGTAGCCGCGCCCGCTCCGTCGCCAGCGAGCCGCCCTTTAAGGATACGCGCAACGGGATCGTCTACGTCCGCAACGACTCCGGGGAAGACCTGGAACGCTTCGCGGTCCTGGGGCTCGACGATCTGGTCATCACGCCCGCCGATAACTTGCTGGAGTTCAAGAACCGCGTCGTACTCTCCGGCGTCATACCGGAGTTGCGCCACAGGGGGCGCTTCGTCATCCTGGCCGAACCCTTGGGCATCGACCGAACCGGACTGGCTTACGTCCTCGGGATCTGCCCAGCCAGGATCACGATCCCAGATGATGCCCAAGCCGGTCCCGCGCGCGCGCGTTTTGCCGATATCGCCGAAGACGAAACCGCGCACCTTACCGTTCAATCCGGTGGCGCAGCCGAAATCCTCTGGCTGGACGAGGCCGATCCGGAGTTGTCCGAAGGCGAAGACGACACGCGCTGGGCCGTCGTGCGCCTGGGGATCGCGCCTACGGTTTTTCCGATCAAGCTCGAACAGACCGGCGGGGGCAACGGCAGCGCCTCCGGACCGGCCACCTGGACCTATACGCTCCGGGACTTCTACACCGAGGCCATACTGTTCGAAGCCGCGGACCCAACCGCCGAACCGCACCAATGGCGTCGCCCCGCCGTCGGCGGCATGAGCGCCGCGACCTTTGGTCTGGCGCATTACACGCACGACGGACGGCTCGCGCTTGCCTGGGTCAACGAGACGGTCGAACAGGAGGCGTGCTAAGCCATGCCCGGCGCGGCCATCGTTCGATCCTCTGGGAAACGCGGCGTGCGCACGAGCGGCAAAGCCGCCGTGGAACCCTGCCCCACGTGCTGCGGCGGCAGCGGCGCGAACCCCTGCACCGAATGCGGCTTAAGCTGCCCGCCCAGCCCGCAGTGCCAACAAGCCTGCGCCCACTGCGACGAGTGCGAACACGACTGCACGCAAGCCTGCCAAGAACTGGACAGTTGCATGCAGGCGTGCGCGGAAGCGCAGAGCTTATGCTTGAACGCCTGCGAGAATGCCTACTCGGCTTGCACCAGCCAATGCGACCCTGAAAGCCCGGATTATGAAGCGTGCCTCGCCGCCTGCGAAGCGCAACGCAACGCCTGTCTTGAAGCCTGCGGCGAATGCAACCCGTCCGATTGCCCGACCTACGCCGAATGCCAATCCTGCCAAGAAACGTGCTTCCCCGACTGCGCCACCTGCCAAGCCTGCCGCGACCAACAGGAGCAGGAAGCCGCCTACCAGTACATCCAGACCAACGGAAGCCTGGACTTAGGGACCATCCCCGCCGGCGGCGTTACTCTCACCATCGTACCTCTGTCAGACTTGAACCAACTCGTCGTAAGCTTTCATGCGGAAGTGACCGGCGGCGGGTTCTATCGCGGCAGCGTCTTCTTCGCCGGAGAACCCGCGCCGTACCAATCCGCCGATGCGCCCTTCGTGGACCTCGGTTGCGAGGACGCGCTCGACTTCACCGTCACGGTCAACCGCCCGCTCGCCAAGTGCCAGCAATACACCCTTACCGTCTTGCCGGCGATCTTTTCCTGCCTCAGCGCCGTCAACTGCAACACCGTCCTGGACGTCTTCCAGTTCGCGGCCACCGTCTCCGATGCCGACATCGGGCGGGGATGGTTTCGGCCCATCGGCTGGTCCTGGAGCAAGCCCGGCGCTCCGCCGGGATCGCAGTTCCCCGGCAACGTCTGGTCCACCTCCTGCATCGGCGAAGCCTCCAAGATCATCCGCCGCACCTACCGCTACCGCGTCAACAGCAGCGCCTCCAAGTGCCTGCGCGTCTACGTGCGCCATGTCGGCATCGCCAAGACCTGTGGCACGAACCCAAAAGTTTTACTGGAATGCTCGACGATTTCAGAGTTGGTGGGGAGCGGCCCCGACGGTTCATTCGCCGAATTGCAGCTTCACAACCGGCGCAGCCCGCTGAGCCTGGAGACCGACTTCGTGCACGCCTCGTACTACAACCACCACATTGACGCGGGAGCCTCGCCCGAGTGCTGCGGGCAGTTCACGTTCTCATTCGACATCGAGATCAAGGTCGAGTGCGTTGGCAGCTTGGACGATGCGCCCGGTTACGTCTGCCCGGCCTGTTAGGGATCTGCCATGGCAAAGCTGTATCCGAAGAACAATGGCCCGGTGCAGGTCGAGACTGCACGAACGGCAATTCACCCGAAGAGCCTCTCTCCGGGCAAGTCGTTGGGCTTGGTTAGCTTCGTGAAAGGCATGCTCTCGGGCCAGGTCAGCTCCGAGGTTCGCGAGACACGCTTGGCCATCTGCCGGGCATGCACGGCCACGGACAGCAAGGGCGAGCGGCTGTTTCGAGAGATCGGCGGGAGAGCGTACTGTGGGGAACCCAGGCTGCAGAAACTCCTTCGCGTGGATGCACAGGATGGGTGCGGGTGCGAACTCCGCAAAAAGTCTCTAAGCCGCGCCGCAAGCTGCCCTATAAGGAAGTGGTAAAGCGTTCGCGGTATACGGAGAGACCATGAAAGGCAAAATTTCGCAGAGCACCGTGCGAAAATCTGCCGGATGCAACCAACCCAATACAACCTTAGTTCTCCCAAGGTATTACACATTTCGTAAACACAAATGAAACACACTGCTCTCTTTTAGCTTGTCATATATATGCGGTGGTATATACAGTCTTGCCTTAGTTTTGACTTTCCTGCTCTTCACATCCAAAAGGTATGCTCATGCGTATCCCGCTCTTGTTTTTCTGTGTTGTTGCATTCCTTCTGACACCGCTGGAGCTTCTGAACGCCGCTGAGCGTTATTGGATCGCCTCGTCGGCGAAGAACTGGAACGATGCAAGCGGATGGTCAGAAACCCCGGGCGGAGCGGGCGGAGCCACGGCGCCCGAAAGCGGGGACCGCGCCTTCTTCGGCGCTTACGGAGCCGGCAACTGTACCGTCACCGCCAGCATCACCGTGGATCGCATCGAGATCGCCAGCGCTTACACCGGCATCGTATCTCAAAGCTCGGGCGTGACCGTCATGACCGGCTCTCTGGTGGTGGATGGCGCGTTTCGCTTGGGCGCAAACGGCAAACTACAACTGACCGATACCGATGTGCCGCTCTCCGGAAGCGGTACGCTCGATACCTCCACGAACACGCCCAATACCGTCGAGTACGCGGGCGGCGACGAGATCGAAATCGCCAGCGGCACGCCGGTCTCCGCCTATCATCATTTGACGCTTACGCCACCTGGCGGCATCAGCAGGACCGGCGTCTTCGTAGGCAACGCCAACGAACAGTATTACGACATGGCGGCGGTGGATTCGGCGGGCGGTTACCTCTACATCGGCACCAAGAACAGTCCCGCGAAGATCGTCAAAATCCGACTTTCGGACTTCACCCGCGTGGGCACGCTCACCCTGGCCAGCGGCGAAAAGGACCTCTCCCCCGCGGTCGTCATAGATTCGGCCGCCGGGTTCATGTACGTGGGCACGCGCACGACGCCTGGCCGCGTGGTGAAGATTCAGTTGTCCGACTTTACGCGCGTTGGCGCAATCACCCTGAACAGCGGCGAAGACCAACTGTGGTCTGCGGCCCTGGACGGTGCCAACGGGTACGCCTACTTCGGCACACGCACGTCGCCGGCGCGCATCGTCAAGGTCCAGCTTTCGGACTTCACGCGCCATTCGGCACTCACACTGGCCAGCGGCGAAAACGAGGCACTGGGCGCGTGCCTGGACGCGGCGGCGGGGTTCGCCTATTTCGGCTTACAGACCTACCCCGGCAAGGTCGTCAAGGTGCGGCTATCGGACTTTACCGCCATGGGCACGTTGACGTTTAACTCCGGCGAAGACCGCATCAGGGTGGGTGTACTCGACGCCGCAGCCGGGTATGCGTACTTCTCCACGCGCACCTCGCCGGGGAAGGTGGTGCGGGTAAAGCTGGCCGACTTCACTCGCGACGCGGTATTGACCATGGAAAGCGGCGAGAACGAACTGTACTCCGGCGTGATTGACACGGAAGGCGGGCACGCCTTCTTCGGCACGTACACCAATCCAGGCAAGGTCATCAAGGTCAAGCTGGAGGATTTCACGCGGGCCGATGCGGCAACCTTCGGCTTCAACGAAAAGCAGCTTGATACCGCCGCGATTGACGCGGCCAACGGGTACGCCTACTTCATGACCGACAACTGGACGGGCAAGGCGGTCAAGGTGAACTTGAAGCACGTGGACGCCGAATGGACGCATTCGGGCGCGCTGGACGTAAACGGCAATCTGGCCATCGGCGCGGGAGTGTTGAACTCGGCCGGCCAGAACATCGCGGTCGGCGGCGGCTGGAGCAACACCGGGACATTCAATGCCGGCCTGAACACCGTCACGCTCGACGGCGGCTCGCAGAGCGTGAGCGGGCACAACACGTTCCGCAACCTGACCAAGATCATAACGAGCGCCGCGACACTGACCTTCGAGAGCGGCAAGACGCAACAGGTTGCCGGGGCGTTGAACCTTCAAGGCGCCAGCGGGCAGTTGCTGAGCGTGCTCGCGAGCCAGAGCGGCCAGCCTTGGCGGCTGGTGGCCGAAAACTACCAGACGGCGCGCTACGCCGACGTAAAGGATACCGACGCCTCGGAAGGGCGCGCGCTCGTGGCGCTCCATTCGAGCGACAGCGGAAACAACGCGAACGTGATCTTCACCGCGCCGGTGCTTGTAAGCATCTCGACCCCTAACACGAGCGTCACCAGCCCGGCCTGGGTGGAAGGAGCCAACAGCGCGGATGTATCGAGCGTGGCCGTCGCGGTCAATTCGGGAACCGCGTTTGATGCCGTGCGGTTGAGCCCCACCAAATGGTTCGCGGATAACGCCTCATCAGGCGGCGCGAGCTTCGGCGTAACCCTGTCGCCCACGGCGGCGACGAACGTGGAGGTGGTCGTCGCCAACCCGTTCACGGAATCCAACAGCGCCACGCAGAACATCACCTGGACGGCGACGAACCTGACCGGCCAATCGTACAGCGAAGACACGGTCCGCATCCGTAAGGGCGACAGCCTGTTGCTGACGGCCACGGGAACGGGGACAACCCTGGAAATAGACGGGCACGGCGACGGGACGTTCGAACACAGCGGCGCGTCGGGCGCCCTATTCTCCACGGCCTACCCCACGGCGGGCACGTTCGTGGCGAAAGCGAGAATTGACAGCGTCGAGGCGGGGACGCTGACGGTGGTGGTGATAGGCGTGAATCTGCACGGCCCGATCGCCTGCGAAGTGGGTTTCCAGCGTGAGAAGGACGTGGACGTGAGCCCCGCGTCGGAAACCGGCGAGGTTTCGTTCGCGGCGAACGATGGATTTTGGATGACGGCGTCGGTTAAGCAGGCCATAGCCACCGGCGCGACGCTGTACTTGAAACCTTTGCGGCGCGGTACGCCGGTGCTTGAAGCGCGGTTGAACGGGGCAACCGCGCCGTTGCTCGCACGGCAGGAGGTGGATGAATTCACACGGAATACGCCTGCCCTGCTTTCGGCTTTGATAAACGACACGACTGACGTGGGCGGAACTACTTTGATTATGCGCCCCTATATTCCTAATGTGCGATGGCAGTTCGATATGTTTGCCAGTACAGCGACCTTTGGAGGTGGCTTGACCTCTCTGTCCGTGAATACATCGGACACCGAATTTGAAGAGGTGTTTGACCCGCACACCGGTGAATCCATAGGCCAACTCCTCATCGAGTTAGAATTACCCTCCGAAGAAGACAAGTACTGTTTTAATGCCAAAGCGCTTCAAGCAAGTTCGCCAGAGAAAGTTGTAGCAGGAGCAGAAGGAGTAAATGGAGGACCATGCAAGGCCCGAATCGATAAGCTAGTTCTATGCCCGGGAGATAAACGAAAACTACAGATGGAGCTAACTGTTCGCAAGGAAGGTGGCGAGAAGCACGATGTCGTAATACAAGGCGGTCCTGCGGAAGCAACGAAGCCAAAGTTTACCAAGTCTGACTCACAAGTTTGCCCAAAATGCTTTGACTGTGGAAAAGCCGTTGGAGTACAGGAAGAGGAAGTGTTTGCTGACGCAGCGACAACTGGGGAATACGATGTTAAGATTGGCGAGGCAATTTTCGAGAAGGTGATTCAAATAACAGACAAGAAAGTTGAGATTAATCTCAAACATCGAGGCACCTTTACACATTCCCCTAAGTACGCACTAGTCCCCCGAGGACTGGCAGTGACAGCAATTAGCACCAGTTCATTAGGAGCAAGCACTCCTCGTCTTCCCAATAACGTGAACGGCGACGGGTTTTATAATCCTATTGAGATTCAAGGCAAGATATGCAGCGAGGCAGACTTAGGCCTTCGGCTTACCTGCAAGCAGTCCGCGAAATCTAAACTTTGGACCCTTACAAATTTCCCCAATGAAGCGCCGCCTCGAACCGAGCTTACGCTTATCACTTCTACAGATTCCCCAAATGACGATCCTAGTACCGATTATACCGATGGCGATCCAAGCGGAGATGGTGAAGGGATGTGCTTTTCCGCAGATGCACCCGGCTTTAAATTTGAGACCTTTGATAAAAATCACCGGAAAGGAACCATTTATGCACTTCGGCAGGTGTTCCAAACATATTGGGTGGACGCCGCCGGTAATCAGGTGTCCGATGTTATGCGTTGGACAAGTGCTATTACCGTCATTAAAACTGGAGATGTTGGTGAGGATATTTGGGCGAGAACTAAGGAAGGCAACTATGTTGATGTGGGTAGTGGCCCAGACTCATCGCTTGACGTCACCAAAGATGAGCTTCTTAAGATTTTCAACAATAACTTCACGCCATAACCAGTGATTGCACGGAGCAGCGGTAATGAGTCGAGTGCAAGTCACGATTTTCTGCATAGGCGCATTTGTGCTCGGCGCGCTTGCCGGATGGACCATGCGAGAGCTGTCTTTTCAAGCAATTGAGGATGAGGGTAAGGTTGCAATAGTGAACCAACTACCTTCCAAAGATTCCAAACAGGCCATGCCTCCCACTGCACTGGAATCCGAATTAATTGCCCTAGTTGGTAACCATGACGCAAGAACAAAAAGACCTGAAGAAGTAGAAGCGGCGGTTCACATGCTAGGATTCATCCATTCCGCGAATTCGAGACAGGCTCTGCTTCGACTGTTAAACTACCAACCAACCGCTCAAAAACAGGAGCGCATTGCAGGGCTGAGTGCAAAGCCTACTTTCCCTGCACTCAGGGCACTTGTGCGACACGGGCCGATAGCCATAGATGATGCCATTTCTTTTTTGGCAGCCTCAACGGAAGATGAAGCCGTGTCTCGAATTGTCCCCGTGGCAATTCTTATAAAGAATATTGATTCGAAATCTGGGATAGAGAAAGTTACCAACCTGATTGCCTCTCAAGGCGGCCCAGGAAGCGGCCCAACTCGCTTTACGCAATGCCTTGATTTTATAAGAGTGGCCCCCTACATTGACAGTCATGGCAACCTCATATCGAGTGGCGAGCTTTCGGCCGCAGATCAATAGTAAACGTGACCGATCTTGGGCTGAAAGTGGGTGCTTCTAACTTGCAACGCAAGGCCAATCCCAATGCGCAAGGTTCTCCTCCTAGGCACAGGGGCATTTATTATTGCGCTTTTTGCACTAACTCATTGGCTTTCCGCCGCTCCCGGTTCTGGGATTGGCGAGCCGAGAGCGCAAATTGAAATCGACGTGTCTGGCGCACGTAAGCCCGCTGTTGCCCGAACGAATTCCGCTCTCCCCTCTCTGGATTTAGTGCAGCGCCTTAAGGTTGGTGATCCTAGACTAACGCCTCTCGTTGACTCGTCGCTCCCTGTAAGCCAGCGCATCTCGCCGGATATTACAGCAAAAATCCCTTCCGTCTCGAATGCCGAGGACTGCAAAATCCTGGCGATGGTACTCACCAATCCTCTCGACGACGACACCGTGCGCAATGAAATATCCAATCTGCTACGCCGCTCGAAGTATCCCGGACTTACCGACGCACTGTTCCAAGTGCTGGCCCATCCGTCCGAGAAGCCACGCTTTCGCTCGTTCGCCGTACAGCACCTTTGGCAGCAATGGGATGGCGCGGACGACGACGCGCGCGGTGACATCGAATCCCGATTACGCGCGCTGATCGAGGACCGGCATGCCGAGGTCCGCCGTGAGGCATTGCTGGCCTTGGTGCGCATGAAAGATCCGCTGGGCCGTGAAACCGCCGTGCGCTGGCTCGCAACGAACGGCCCGGAGCTCGACGGCGTGCGTGACTTGGCCATCCGTTGCGTTTACGACTTGAATCTGCGTGAGCATTTGCCACTCATCCGAAACCATGTTCGTAATCCTAACGAGACGATACGCATAGCCGCCATCGTTGCATTGAGCTACTGGAAAGACGAGGAAAGCCGCTCTGCTTTCGAGGAGGCCGCCGAATCATCCGTCGTGCGCCTCCAGCGCGCCGGCAAGGCTGCGATGAACCGGCTAGACGGTAAATGGGGCGATCTGGAATCGAAGTCTGGAGAAGAAGCATTCCCCCAGAGCACTCCCCATCGCGAATGAAATGGCACCGCCGCTTAAGCATCACTGGCTTGGCGTCCAAATAACAAGGAGCACTTTTGAGAGGGGGGAAGCTTATGCCGCGAAGGACACAAATTCCTGTCTTGGCCGTCTTGATTTGGCTGGCTAGTTCTCATGGCCGAGGCCAAGAGACAACGGCAAAAGCCATGGCTCAGTTGCCTATCAAGATAGTAGGTACGGCTTCCGGAGGAACGGTAAGTCTGGGCTTTTCTGGCAACCCGGATGCGCTTATTGCAGTTGAAACACAAGCTAATGAAACAGCCATGCAGGTAGCCGCTAAACTCGCCCAAAAAGCGGAAGAAGTCAATCTTCCTCATATTAGCTTGGATGGGAATTCTGGCCTGATGCTTATTGCCAATTGTTCTGGGGGATCTGTTTTTTACCGCTCGACGGACCTAGGCCTTGCCGGCCCTCCCAATGTTTCAAGTTTTAGGTGTGTGAGCCAGAAAGCTGGAGCAAAGGTCACACTTTCCTGGACCTTGCCCAATCCCGCTCCAGACAGCATTTTTATTTATCGTTCTAACCATCCATTAGCCGTCGTTGAAGGAACATCAACATCCTATGAGGATACAAAGTTTAATCCTGCTGAGCCTAACGGCACAATTTTGCATAGCTATGCCGTGGTCAGCGGACACGAAAGAAACGCCGATAATAAAATTGAGCGGTATTCCGACATTGCCTTCGTTCGGAATGTCAATAATCCCGAGTACATGACTAACGACACCTTTCACATTACGAACACAGGCGTAGGCGACGGACGCTTAGGGAAGACTTATCAATGGTCACTTCGCAAGAATGGCGGCGTGGACCCCGCAACATGGTCTCTCGACAGTGGCGCGTTGGCTCCAGGATTAACAATTTCTGAACTAGGAGAAATTCAAGGCACTGCTTCCCAAAAAGGCGCGTTTACTTTTACCGCAAAAGTTACTGGTGCAAACGGGGTATCTACAACAAAATCGCTTTCAATGGAGATCAAAGACTGAATGGCAATTCACCCTATCACCAGACAATTTGCTGTAGCCGTATTGGGATTAGCTGTCATCTTCCCGGTCTGTTTTATTGACTACGGTTTCAAGAATGGCGGCACTTCTGATTCCGATCAAGATCATGCCACGCGTCAACACTCTACCAAGCCGCATGAAAGTTTACGTAGTACCTCAAACGCGATAGGCTCGGTGCACAGTAGTAGTGGGAATATTAGCAGCGCTATCGTCTTTCCGACTGCGTTGAAACCGAGCGCGATGAGTGGCGCGCCACGTAATAACGCGTGGTTGGCTTTGCGCGATCCGTCACGTAGCGAAGGTGAACGAAATGCCCTCTTGAATGACCTTCGAAACTGCGGTGATTTATACGTGCTGGATGAGATTTGGGCCATGATTCAAGACCCGGCGCTATCAGACCGATGGCGAGGGTTCTGCGTTCAACATCTGGCTGAATACCATTTGCTATATCGCGATGAGCGAAGCAGTGGACTTCTTTTCTCCATAACCATGGATTCCAATACGGAAGTTCGAGCGTCTGCGGTGTTTTCATTTGCCAGGGTTGCCTGGAAGTATGCAGAAGCCGGGAATGAGCAGCTCGCCGACGATTGGGATCGTGTAATTGGCGAGAACATCTGTGTGTCCTCGCCCATTTCTGCAAGAGTTGCTGCGGTTCGCGGAATAGGTCTTACACGGTCACATAAGTTTATTTGCGAACTGTTGCGAATAGCCCAGGATGCTTCGGAGCCCTTGGTTATAAAAAAGGCTGCCTTGGACTCTATTGGGTCAATAGGCGGGAAAGAAGATTATGCAATATTGAGCCAAATTTCCTTAACATCGTCCTCGAAAACAATTCGCATGGCTGCCGCCCGCGCACTTCAGCGGATACGGACCGCCGATAACGTCTTAATTAGTGCGGATGGCCCTGCCGACTAAGGAATGTTGTCATGCATAACGGGTTCAAACTGATTTTGTTGCTGGGATCTGTGGCTGTTTTCTGCGCCTGTGCTTCCCGTGCCGAAGAGCAGGATGCGGTGGTTTTTGTTGTCTTTAAGTTTTCTGGTACTCCACAAGGTGGTGAGTTAACGGTTAAGTGTGCATCCGACCCCACAAAATTTGTAAAGATTCAAACAGCAAACGGCGATTCAATTACTGCTCTTCATAAAAATCTTGCAAGTGGCATATCGGGAAAGTTAGGCACTCTAAGTGCAGTTGCGATCAAAGATGGCGTTTTTATTCAGAATGCTAACACCAAGTCGTTTAGGTTTGAGACGACGGATGCGGGCATCCAGCTTCCTCCAAGCCCCCTTCGAAAGTAGCACTGCTGTTTATGCTCCCTTGGCGCGGCGCCCGCGTTTCTGTTTGGGTGTTTCAGACGCCCGCTCGGCGCGGATTCGGTCGAGGAGGACGGAGGCGGGCTCGTAGGAGCGGCCTTCGCGGCGGGCGAGTTCGGCTTCGGTGGGGACGAGTTCGCCGCGGAAGGCGCGGACGAGGAGCGCGGGGGTGAGCTTATCCACCTGCGCGCGGGCCTGAGCCAAGCGGGCCTCCAGCCGGTCGGCCAGCGCAAACAAGCCTTCCACGCGCCGCACGATTTCTTGTTGTTCGGGGAGAGGGGGAAGTAATAACTGCAAAGCTCGAATTTCATCGGTGTTTATGTTATTCACGCCGCTTGTCGAACGAGCGGGAACCTCGATTTGCTTCCTTACGCCGTAGCTACCCAATGCCAAGCTCATGAACTCCGGTGCAACTTTGTCCGTGTTCGGTCGAAGTCGAATTAAGTACCCCGCGTAGGCGAAATCACGGTCGGACTTTCGCACCAACGCACACTTTCCAACTAAAGAAACGCTGCCGTTTGAGCGAATGAGCAAAATATCGCCCGGGATCAGTCGAAGTTGTTGAAATTCTCTCTCGGGTAACTCGGCGTACTTGAGGTCGGAGTGGCTGGTTATGCCGTCAGCAATGTTTGGGATTCGCAGCACGGGCACGCCGCGCTTCTCATAACCGCACTTTTGTGACGTACCATACTTCAGGCTTTGGATGACCTCACCGACTAACGCCAACTGCCACCCCAAAGGAAGGTCACCGGTCTCTACATCACTTGTCGAATTATTCTTCCTCCAATCCACCGTGAGGCGGCCGGAGCAGGCGGCCGCGAGGACGGATTGGCGGAAGCGTTTGAGCAGGACGGGAATCTTCGCCAGCCGCTCCTGGCAGGCGTCCACCTTGGCCAGCAACTTCGCCAGCTTCGCCACAATCCGCCGCTGCTCGGCGAGGGGGGCGAGCGGCAATTCCAATGCTTCAAGAAAGCTTGTCGGGACACGGGCTTGTCCTGCCGTGCCAGTGAAGTTCTCTTTTGCGGCTCGGCGAACCGAGGATTGCGCAAGGAAGCGAAAAACGTAGTGAGGGTCTATCCCGGCGAGTGGACGGATGACGTGAAGCTCTGTCGTGCCGCAACCGATCCCATTCCGTAACCCCGTGGCAACCGCGCCTTTGCCATTCTCCATGCAAGGAGTGATCTTGGCGAACAATACGTCACCTTCAGCAAAATGAGTGAAACCCTTCCGAACTTCTCCTAGCGCCCTTTCATCCAAAGAATCGAACGCAGGCTTGGACTCACTCACCGCAGCCATCCGGACAAACGAGATGGGCATAGAATCGTCCAGGCTCTTCGGATGCCGGGGATTAAGTACGGCAACCTGATCCAGCGAAGCAGAAACCCAACCCTCCGGCAGTTCCTCGCTCATTGCGCCCCGCCCTCTTCCTTCTCCACCAGGGCGACGATCTCGCGCAAATCTTCCACCACCGCTTCCAGCTCGGTTATGGCCTCGCTCGCCAAATCCTGCGGCTCGGGCAGCTCGTCTGCGTCATCTAGCGACTCGTCCTTGAGCCACGTCACGTCGAGCTTGTAGGCGCGCTCCTGGATCGCCGCCAACGTGAAACGGCGGAAGCGTCCGGTTTCGCCGGTATCCGTGCGCTTGCTCAGCCCATTGGGGTCCTTGCCGTAGGCTTTCTCGAACTCGGCGAAGTGCTCGGGCGAGAGCGGGCGGTCCTTCTTGGTGATGCCCGGCACGTTGGAGCGCGCATCGAAGATCCAGACGGCCTCGGTGGGCCGCCCCTTCTGGAAGAAGATTACGTTGGCCTTCACGCCCTGGCTGTACGGGGTGAACGTCCCGCGCGGCAGGCGCAGCACGGTATGCAGGTTGCAGTCCTGCATGAGTATCTCGAAGACCTCTCCGGCCTTGCCTTCGAAGAGGCAGTTATCCGGCAGGACCACCGCCGCGCGCCCGCCTTCTTTAAGCACGGTCAGGATGTGCTGGACGAAGTTCAACTGTTTGTTGCTCGTGGTGATGGTGAAGTCGTCTCGTTCGGGCGCTTGGTTGGCGCCCTTGGTCCCAAACGGGGGATTGGTGAGGATGCAGTCGAAGCGCCGCGCATCGGGCGGATCGTAGATCGTATCGCCCAGGGCGATGCCCGGTTCCAGCCCGTGCAGGTACAGGTTCATCAGAGCCAAGCGGCGCGGTCGCGGCACGAGGTCTTGGCCGAAGTACGTCCCCTTCTTGATGCGCTTGGCGGTCTCGCGGTCCAGCGCTCCGCCTTTAGTCTGCTCCATCAGCCATTCGTAAGCGGCCACCAGGAAGCCGCCGGTGCCGCAGGCCGGATCGCTGATGGTGAAATCCTTGATCGCGCGCGGGTCGGGCTTCATGCAGCGGACGATAGACTGGATCAGCACGCGCGGGGTGAAGATCGCGCCCGCACCCTTTTTGCCTTCACTGGCGGCCTTCTCCAGCAGCCCTTCGTAAGCCTCCGCCTTCACGTCCACACCCAGCGCGGTCCATTCGGTCTCGTCAATGAGCGTGATGAGCTTCTTGAGATTTACCGGGTTGTTGATGCGGTTGAGCGCACCCGCGTAGATATCGCCCAGGATACCAGGGGCCTTGCCGAGCTTGCGCAGGAGGTCGGTGTATTCGTCGGTAAGCGCGGTTCCGGCACGGTCGCGTAGCGTAGGCCAATCGCAGCCCTTGGGAATCTCGACGCCCCGCTCGTCGGCCATCTTGAGGAAGAGCAAGTACGTGATCTGCTCGATGTAATCGCCGTAGTCCACGCCGTCGTGGCGCAGCGTGTGGCAGAAGCCCCAGAGCTTGGAGACGACGTCGGACATGGTTAGCCTCGGCGTTTGAATGGATCGCGATACACGATCAAGCCCCACGCCAGAATATCAAGTACTCGCACGCGCGAAGGCGCGCCCCAGGGTGTGTGAACGTGCGCCAGGGTCCAGGCGTAGAGACCTTGGAAGACGTGCGCGTTGTCCTGCACCCTCAAGAACGAACGGTATTGGTCGAGCAAAGCTCTGTACCCGGCCTCGCCAGCTCGCTTCACGTAGGGCATGCCGAGTGCACGGCGGACAAACTGATCGAGGATAGGGAAGCAGCGCGGGCGCTTCTGGTGCAGCAGCTTGGTTGCGTTCGCGGCCTCGATGCCCGGGCAGTTGTCCAAGCACGCCAGAGCCGCGGCGGCGGAAGCGTCATGCGCCGTGGAATCGAATAGCTCGGCTTGCTGGGGCACGCGCGGCAATCCTGGGAGGGGCACATTCAGGATGGGGGCGCATTTCTTCAGGCCCAACCGCGCATGAATGCGGTTGGCGTTCTTCACGTTCTCGGCCGTCAGCACGTCTGCCGAACTCCGGTTCCAAGCCTGCGCGCATTCGCGGTCATAGGCCACGCCTTTGGTCATTTCTCGGTAGTAGCGTCGGACCAGGTTCTGAGCCTCCTCGGCTGATAAGGTCAAACTGAGGTAGTCACGCGCTGAGAGGCGGCTTGCGTAATCCATCCTGCGCAGGACTTTTGGAAAACAAAACGAACTCATGCGGCCACTTCTTTATTGAGGCGTTTGAGCAGTTCCGGCAAACCTCCGGCGAACGCCAGATTGGCCGGCTTCCAGCCACCTTCACGCTCGAAGACCGGCAGGGCGAAGTCACCCTGGTCAATGGACAGGTTCTCGATCAGGTGCTCGCGTATCCGGTCCATCCACTGACGCTGAACTTCGGTCAGGACTTGCCCCGCCGTCACCTTCGCCAAGGCCCGGTCCACTCGTTCGGCGGCCGTGAGCAGCGGCGCGGACTCGCTGGCGGCGTGCTGGACCATGCTGATGAGGTCGGCCAGCGCCTTATGGTAGCGGACGGCGTGCGCCTTCTGGAGGTTCTCGGTCGTGAAGCGTTCGGGCGCGGCGGTGAGCTTTTGGCGCAATTCCGAAAGCGCTTCGGTACTCCACTCTTGGGGGCGATTGAGCAGAATCTCGATGGCCTGGACGTGCGCGGGGTTCTCCTTCACGAAGCGCGCGAAGGCGGCCAGGTAGTCTTCGGGCTTATGCTCTCGCCCCATCCCGTCGCGGATCAGGACGCGCGACGAGACGGTATCCTCCACTTCGTAGCCGATGGTAAAGACGCGCTTGGGGCGCGGGTAGTTCTGGAGCAGGTCTTGGAAGGCCGGATTACGCAGGAGCTTCATCGTGCCGGTGAAGTCCTTGCGCAGCGCGGCCGGGAGTTCCTGCGCCAGCCGGTTCAAGTCGCCTTCGGGGACGTGGGCGGCGAAGAGTTCGCGCGCCTCGGCGGACATTTCCTTATCAATACGCTGTAAGCGCTTGGCCAAGCACTTGATGTGGTAAGCGCGGTCTTCGTTCCGCCAAATGGCTTCGATAACTTCCACGATGGTCTTCGTCGGCTTGCTGGGCGGATCTTCGTCCATGGCCGATGCGGTGCGGAAGTAGTCCAACAGGGTTCCGTCGAAGCAGTCAAAGACCGTGAAGTGCGACTTGTCGCGGTGCTTCTCGCCCTTCCGCGTCCCGCGTCCGAGCATCTGCTCGAAAAGGATGCGCGACTTGACCGGGCGCAGGAAGACGATGAATTCCAGGTCCGGGATGTCCACGCCCGTGGAGAGCAGGTCCACCGTGACGGCGATGCCAGGGTGCGGCCGGTTGCGGAACTCGCGGATACGTTGCAAGGGACGGTCCACGCGCCCGGTGATCTTGCGGACAAACTCCTCGCCGCGTCCGAAGACTTCGCGGCAGATCGTGACGAGGCGGTCGGCGTGGGAGCTATGAGGTTGGTCGTTGACGGCGAAGATGAGCGTCTTCGGGAAGCGGCCGTATTGGGCTTCGTGCTCGTCAGCGTACTTCTTGAGTTCCTCAACGATCTTCCGATTGGATTCCGGCGCGGTGATCTTCCGTTCGACATCGGCGGCATCGTAGTTCCGTTCGTCTTCCAGCGTGTCACGGCGTTCGGCGCCCGTCTCGGTATCGAGCAGACCGACTTCCTCACCCTGCTTGAGAAACGCGCCGGACATGCGTACTTCGGACCGGATCGCCACGGGGTTGTAGTCCACCAGATGGCCTTCACGGACGGCGCGCTCGTACTCGTAGCGGTACACCACGTCTTTGAAGTAGGCGGTCGTATGCGAGGCCGGTGTGGCGGTCAGGCCGATCTTCACGGCGTCGAAGTGGTCGAGCGTATTGCGCCAGACCGATTGTTCCTGCGAGGTGTATCCGCGGTGGCATTCGTCGGCGACGATGGCGTCGAAGGCGTGAATAGGGATGTCCAGGGTTTCCGCGTCGTCTTCAATCTCTTCGCCGTCGTTGTCGAAGACGGCTCCCCGGCCGAAGAGGTTGTTGGCCATGCGCTGGATGGTGCAGACGTAGAGAAACGTATGCACGGAGCGCGGCTTGGTCAGGTACTCCTTGGGCAACACCTTGGGGTCGAAGGCTTCGTCTTCACCAAAGTCCTCACGCTGGAATCGCTGGCTGTAGACCTCGTAGAGCTTATCGAACTTCATGCCGGGTTCGGGCTCGAACGCGGCGAAGGCGCGCACGGCCTGCGCGGCCAAGGCGCGGCGGTCCACCAGGAACAGAATGCGGCGCGCGTATCCGGAACGCAGCAGCCGGTAGACTTGATTGACCATCGTGAAGGTCTTGCCGGTGCCGGTGGCCATGGCCAGGAGCATGTGGCGGCTGCGGCGTTCGAGCGCGGCCTCGACGGCGGCATTGGCTTCAATCTGATAAGGGCGCAAGCGCGGATGCCGGTTCGGGTTGGCGGCGAACCACGCCAGGGGCGCGGCTTCGTCGCGCGCCAGTAGCTCTTCCAGAGCGGCCGGCGTATGGAAGCGGGCAATTTCGCGCGAGAGGTTCAGCGGATGGCGCACGTCGCGGAACCAGATCTTGGTTCCGTTGGACGAGTACAGGAACGGGACGCGGTAGCCGTCGAACTCGAAGGCCGATTCCTGAACGCCGCGCGCATAGCGTTCGGCTTGACCGAGCACGGCTTGGGAGCCTGCGGACGCCTTCTTGGCTTCCAGCACGCCCAGTAGGCGGCCATTCACCGCCAAGGCGTAATCGGCGGGGCCTTCCTCGGTGGGGAACTCTTCCATCGCGTGGTTTGCGAAGGCGGATAAGGGCTGAGCAGCGGTTCGCGTGGCGACGGTCCAACCGGCATCCCGGAGGCGGGGGTCTACTTTCTCTTTGCGTATCTGGCGCTCGCTGGGTTCGCCCGGCATCGCCTTACCCCTGGACCGGGGAGGATTTTACGGCTCCTTGCGGGAAGGGCAAGGTGATCGCTCGACCAATGTTTCAGCGAATCTCCGTGCCATGGGGGTCGAGTTAGGAAGCACAAGCATATCGCACAAATATGACAGTCATCGAGCCCACGACATTTCGAAGAGCCTGGCAAGGTGCTACATCTGTCCCCAATCCTGCACCACCATGGCCTTTTATTGGCAACAAGAATCCAAAGCCAACAGGAGGGCGCTTTTGTGACTGAAGAGTTGGAACTTGCGGACTTACGCACCGTGGACGAGCTTGCCACTACGCTTCGCGTATCCGTAAAGACTGTTCGGAACTGGATTTACACGCGAAGAATCCCTTTCACCCGATTGGGAAGACGGATATACATTCCCTTGGGTGTCGTGGAAGGGATGCTGCGGCGGAACGCAGTCCCCGCCCTGAATCCCTTCCAGCCAAGTCCAAGTGCCCTTGGGGCAGGAGGTGCGAAGGCGAAGGGGAAATCCCATGGCTAAGTCATTCGTCATGCTGTTGGGACGGCGCTACCGAGTCTATCCGAATACGCAAACCGGCTTCTGGTTTGTGAGCTATCGGGAAGGTTCTGCTCGGCGGCGGGTGTCCCTGGGCGTGAAGACGCGCCCGGAAGCGGAGGATGCGGTCCGGAAGATGGTGATTCCGGAAGCGATCGCCAAGACCAGCGAGCCACAGCGGCATACGTGGCCGGAGTTCTCGATGAAGTACCTATCGTACAAGCAAGCGCACGGAAAGGCCCCGAGTACCGTTGGCCGGTATAAGTCGGCGCTTGCGGCGTTCGGCCGCTACTTGAATGCCGAGCGTGTCGAACACACCGACGCGATCACGCTCAATATCCTGGAAGGGTATGTGCCTTATCGCACGCAGAACGAAAAGCGCGACCCCAAGACGGCGTACAACGATTCGCTGGTGATCAAGAATGCGCTGAAGTGGGGAAGCCAGCCTTCGCGTGGTCTACTGCCGGCCAATCCGTCGTTGGATTGGGAGACGGTGGAGCCGGTTAAGCCCAAGCGACCAACGTACACGCAAGCCGAGGTGGACAAGCTCGAAGCCCAGGCTCGGGCTTGGCTTCGTCCTATCGTAACGACGCTGGCGTACACGGGCATGCGCGTGGGCGAGCTGGTCGCGCTGCGTTGGAAGGATGTGGACCTCAAGAAGCACGTGATTCACATTCGAGTACAGGACGACTGGAAGCCCAAGGGTAAGGCGGATCGGGTGATTCCCATGCACCCGAAGGTGGAAGCGGCGATCCGTAAGCAACCCTCGGGCAAGTACGTGTTCCAAGGTCCACGCGAAGGCCGCGTGAAAGAGACGTATCTGTTGGAGTGCCTCAACAAGGACCAGGAGAAGTTGGATCTGCCGCGCAACGATTTGCATGGCTTTCGGCGCTTCTTTGCCACGACGATGCTCAAGGCTGGCGTCTCGGTGGAGACGGTCCGGCAGTGGGGCGGCTGGCGCGCGCTGGAGACGATGCTGCGCTACTTGGCGGACACGACGGCTGAGGACAGTGTCAAGATTTTACAAGCTGCGTTGCAGCGGCTTGAAGCCTCTTAAAAGTGGCAAGATTTTGGCAATGTAGGGAGAATTAGGGGAGTGGGCAATCACGCAACCCTATTTCTCATCGAAAGTAATAAGAAAACTGGCGGAGAGGGTGGGATTCGAACCCACGATACGGTTTAACCCGTATGCCGCCTTAGCAAGGCGGTGCGATCGGCCACTCTGCCACCTCTCCGCCGAGGCAGAAACACGGCCGGAGCCGTGTGCTATGACCGGGGGTTTATACCAGCAGGCGCAGGCTTTGCCACTCCGTGTTTACATTCCTTATTCGGACCGGCGCTTTTGGGAAATCGGCGTGCACGATAAGCGATCGCTCGGGGCGAACCGCCGCTTGTCTCGCTCGCGGCTTGGGTTATGCCGAATCCATGAGTGCCTCGGTTTCGGATGTCCTGATCGTCGGCGGCGGATTGGTGGGGTTGGCCACCGCCGATGCGGCGTTGCGGCGCGGCCTCTCGGTCACGGTGCTGGAGCGCGAGCGCTTTGGCGCGCGGGCCTCCTGGGCCGGCGCGGGAATGCTCAACAACCGCCCGTGGCCGCGCACGCAAGACCCCGACTACCACGATCTGATGCGCGCCAGTCTCCGCTTGCATGAGGAATGGGCGGAGCGCTTGCGCAAGGAAACCGAGATCGATCCGGGCCATGTTGTCTGCGGAGCTCTGGAGATCTTCGTGGCGGGCGACCCGCAGGCAGCGGAACAGTCGGCGCGGTTGCTGGAAGGCGCGGCCGAGCGCGGGGTCCGCGCCGAGCGCGTCGGCCGCGATCGGATTCGCGAATTGGAACCTCAGGTCGAACTTTCGGCCATCGATCACGCGCTGCTGTATCCCGACGACGGGCAGGTGCGAAACCCCCGGCTGGCTAAAGCGTTGATCGCTTCATGCCGCCAACGCGGAGCGAGAATGCTCGAGGCCGCGGAAGTCGCGGACCTGGCGCTGGAAGGTGCACGAGCGGTCGGTGCGGTCACGTCCGACGGCCGTCGCTTCGAAGCCAAGCAAGTCGTGGTCTGCGCCGGCGCCTGGACGGGTACCTTTAAGGAACTCGCTCAACGCGTGCCGCGCATTCAGCGCATCGAGCCGGTGCGCGGACAGTTGGTGTGTTACCAGACAGAACCGGGAATGCTGACACGCTTGCTGACGGCGGAGCATCGCTACCTCGTCCCCCGCCCCGATGGCTTGCTGCTGGTGGGCAGCACCATGGAACGCGTCGGATTCGATACGACGACCACACCGGAAGGGCAGGCGGAACTGCGTGCATTTGCCGAGCGCTGGCTGCCCGCGCTTGTCGACCGCGAACCGGTGCAAGGCTGGGCCGACGTACGGCCGGGCTTGAAAGGTTCTCATCCCATCATGGGCCCGGTGCCCGGTATGACCGGCTTGTTCGTCGCGGCAGGGCATTTTCGAAACGGAATCGGGCTCGCGCCGCTTACGGGCGAAGTCCTGGCCGCATTGCTGGCCGGCCAAAAGCCTCCGATTCCGATCGAGCCATGGCTGCCACGTGCCGCACAAGACTAAAAGGATGACGCGATGCGAACGCTATCGTTAAACGGATTGCAACCGGAGGTGCGTACGCTGGTGAAAAACGGCTTGGCCGACGGCCTGCCTCGCGCACTGCCGCTTGGCGAACCCTTGGCGCAAGCGCGCGAATCACTGCTCAAGCTAAGTGCCGAGACGGTGGGCGAAGGCCCGCCGGCTTCGCATCAGGACGCACAGGGGTTGCTCGCCGGACTGTGGCTGCTGTTCGACTTCATGCCCGAGAGCCACGCGATCTCGCAGGAACTGCACACCGCGGAAGGCAGCTACTGGCACGCAATCCTGCACCGCCGCGAGCCGGATGCGTCGAACGCGCGCTACTGGTTCGGGCGTGTGGGCGAGCATGTGCTATTCGCGGAACTGAATCGCGATGCGCGCGAGATCGCGGAGTTGCACCCGCAAGCAGATCTCAAGGGCTTGGCCGATCAAAAGGCCTGGGATCCGGACGAATTCGTCGCGCGCTGCACGCGCCCCGCGCAGGGTGCGACGCTCGATGCGCTGCTGGCGCTCCAGCAGCGCGAATGGGCGCTCTTGTTCGATTACAACCTAAGTCGCGCTTTTCCCTCGGCCAACCGTTAGCCCAAGGAGGCTTCCATGGCGGACAGCCAAATGCTGGTCTTTGTGGGCAGCTACGCGAGCGCCGAGCAAGAGGCGCTTTACGTCTATCGTTTCGATTCAGCGAAGGGCGCCCTTCAAAAGGTAAGCGCGTTTACCGGTCTTCCGAATCCCACGTTTTTGGCGCTTCATCCGGGCGGCCGATGGCTCTACAGCATCGGTGAAACCGGGAATTACCAAGGCAAGCGCGAAGGTTGCGTCGCGGCGTTTGCCGTGGATTCGAGCGCGGGCACCGTGAAACTCCTGAACCAGCAGTCCACCGGCGGGCCGGGACCGTGCCACCTCTCGGTAGATGCCGGCGGGCGCTGCGCAGTGGCCGCGAATTACAGCGGCGGAAGCGTCTGCGCGCTGCCGATCGGCGACGATGGCTTGCTGAAGCCGGCCGCCAGCTTTCACCAGCATTCGGGCCAGGGACCGAATACCAAGCGCCAGGAAGGCCCGCACGCGCACTCGGCCAATCTCTCGCCCGATCAGCGTTTCGTTTTTGTCTGCGATCTGGGCATCGATAGGGTCGTCGCGTACGCATTGGACGCCGCACGCTCGGCCTTGACGCCGTACCCGGCCGGAAACCTGTCGCTGGCTCCGGGGGCCGGACCCCGCCATATGACGTTTCACCCCAGCCGCCGCTTTGCATACGTGATCAACGAACTGGGCAATACGGTCGATGCCTGCCTCTACGACGAAACCTCGGGGACGCTTCGGATCCAACAGTCGGTACCCACCCTGCCTCAAGGATATACGGACGAGAGCACCACAGCCGACGTGCACGTTTCGCCGGACGGGCGCTTTTTATACGGGAGCAATCGCGGGCACGACAGCCTTGCGATTTACGCGATCGATCCGGTATCTGGACTGCTCGCTCCGCTGGGCCACGAATCGACGCGCGGGCGCACGCCGCGAAATTTCGGGCTCGATCCAAGCGGGAACTGGCTTTTGGCGGCGAATCAGGCAACCAACAACATTATTGTCTTCCGGCGCAACCCGGAGAACGGCCGCTTGACGCCCGCCGGGGCCGTCACGGATGTTCCGCGGCCGGTTTGTGTGAAGTTTCTGGCGGTTAAGCCTTAAGCGGCACGCACGATTCACGCAGCACCAGTGCGGCGCCGATCTTGAGGTTCTCTCGAACGACTTCGCGCGCATCGCGCTGGCCCACGATGTGATTCACCGCGGCAAGCGCAAGCTTCTCGATGTTCAAGTGCACGCTGGTTAGCGGCACGGGCAAGTCCGTGGACCAAGGTGTATCGAAGAAGCCCACCACCGAAACATCTTGCGGGATGCGCAGGCCCATCGATGGAAGATGGCGGAACCACGCTTCGGCCAGGAAATCGGCAGCAACCAATACGGCAGTGGGGCGATCGCCACGTGCGAAGACTTCGCGCATGCGCTGCACGCCCGGCCCGTCGTCCTTATTCTCGGGCCCCAGCAAATCGATGTTCAGCGCGCCACCGGCCTCTTGATTAAAGCGCTCCAACCCGCGGAAGACATCCTCCTCATAGGCACCGCGTGCGAGCGGACGGCCGAAGGAATGAAAAACGATGCGCCGGTGCCCTAAGCCGTGCAGGTAGCGGCCGACCTGGAATCCAGCGTCTTCGTAATCGAACAGAATATACGTGGCGTCGGGGCGCTCAGGGTGCTCCCATCGGTTGATCACCACCGGATCGCGAATGCGCTTGGCGTGGCGGCGCAGTTCCTCAAAGAGGAGCAGATCCCCATGGTGGGGGTTGCTTCCCGACATGCCATCCACGATCAGCGCGGCCGGCTCACCGTGAATCAGTTCGCGCAGCCGCAATTGCCGAACATACCGCATGGGTTCGGCTTCCAAGTCGCAGACCACCACCGCCGCGCCGTGCCGTGAGAGCGCCTCCTTGAGGCAGGAAAAGATATCGCCGTAAAAGTGGCCTGACGTCCGGGCGAACACGCCTACGGCAAAATCCGCCGCGCCGCTCAAAGAGGTGGCCGATGCCACGAAAGTTCCGCGTCCTTGCGTGGCATTCAGGACGCGTGCTTCGATCAGCTCCCGAATCACCCGCTGAACCGTGTTCAAACTGACTTTGTAGCGGTTCGCCAAGGTCCGAAAGGGGGGAATGCGTTCGCCGGGCTTCAGATCGCCGGTGCGAATGGATTGGATCAGGTCGGCTTTAAGCGGATCGCCGAGAAAGCCATCACCTTTCAACGCGGCACCTCAAAGGTTGAGCCCTACACCATACACTTTAGCTCCTTCTTACTTGATATCAATGTGTTACAAACAAATGAATGCCTTCGTATGCTCGTGAAATCCGAGCTTAACCGAACCTTGGGTGGACTCTGTGCATACGTATCTATAAGGATAGGTTCAGGAGCCAAGCGTGTCGAAATTCAGTTACGGCAGCGTGCTGGTAACCGGAGGCGCCGGATTTATCGGCAGCCACCTGACCGAAGCGCTGCTCGCACGCGATTGCCGGGTGACGCTGCTCGACGATCTTTCGACCGGTTCTTGGCGCAACATCGCGCACCTGCACGACCATAAAAATCTTCGAGTCCTCAAAGCCTCGGCGCTCGAACCCGACGTCCTGGATCGGGAGGTGCCGGCGCACGATCTTGTCTACCATCTCGCCAGCGCCGTGGGCGTGAAGCTGATCATCGACCAACCGGTGAAGACGGTGGAGACGATCTTCCGCGCGGCAGAGACGGTGCTGAGCGCGTGTTCTCGCTACCGCCGCCCGGTCCTGCTTACCTCATCCAGCGAGGTATACGGTAAACTCAAGGAGGTGCCGTTCCGCGAGGATGCGGATGTGGTGATGGGCCCGACCGAGAAGCGGCGCTGGGCGTACGCATGCGCGAAAGCGCTGGACGAATTTCTGGCGCTGGCACACTTCCACGAAACGCGCCTTCCGGTCTTCATCGTGCGTCTTTTTAATACGGTCGGACCGCGTCAAGTTTCGCAGTACGGGATGGTCCTGCCGAATTTCGTCGAACAGGCGCTCGAAGGCAGGCCGCTCACGGTTTACGGCGACGGCACCCAGCAGCGTTGTTTCTGCTCGGTCTTCGATGCCGTGGATGCCCTGATACGCCTGCCGCAGCAGGCCCACGCAGCCGGGCAAGTCGTGAACGTGGGTTCACAGGAAGAAACGAGCATCCTGGACTTGGCCAAACGAGTGATCAAGCTGACCGGCTCCAAGTCCGAGATTCGACTGGTGCCGTACGAACAGGCCTACGGTCCGGGCTTCGACGATATGGCGCGCCGGGTTCCGGACCTCACGCGTGCGCGCGATCTGATGGGTTGGACGCCTCAACGCGGCTTGGACGAGATAATTCGCGATGTGATCGCCGACCTGCGCACCCGGACCCCGCGCTGAGGCCACGCGGCACCCCCTACCCACTCGAGTCCGTTTTCGGTAGACTCTGAAGTTGGGCGCACCGCGCCCATTCGGCAAACCGCGAGCATGTGCCATGGCCAAGCTATCTCCCAATGACCGGCGCTTGGGCGAAATTCTGTTGCACCGTAAACAACTCGATCCGCCTCGCCTGCAGCACGCGCTACACGAAGCTCCCAAGCTGAATATGCGGCTGGGCGCCTACCTCGTGGCGCAAGAGTGGATCACACCCGAGGAACTTCGCGACGCCGTGGCTTTGCAGGCGAACTTGCCGACCGCCGATCTGCGCACGCAGGCGTTTCCAGAAAACTTGAACCGAATTTTCCCGTACCGTGCGCTGAAAGACCACCGCTGCGTGCCGTTCGAAGAAACGCCCTCGTACGTCTGCCTGGCCATCGCCGAACCGTTGAAACTCAGCGCCGTGCGCGAACTGGAATACGGCTGCCGCCGTCCCGTGAAACTCTTTGTGGCTCAGGAACGCCTGGTCGATCAATGCCGCGATAAACTCTACGAAGGACGCATCCCGAGGCAGTTCACGCGCTTTAAGGCGACAATTCCGGTCGAGTTGCAGTTCTGCACGCGCATCGGTACGCCGATCGAAGAAGCGATCCGCACGGTGACGACGGTGGACATCAGCCAGGGCGGCCTGGGCGTTTTGGGATTGCCTCACGTGCCCAGCGCCATTCCCGAGCGCCGGCCGAAGGACGTATACGCGCAGGTGACGCTGAAGGACCCCGACCACGAGGTGCAAGCCGTCTGCCAGGTGCGCTGGCTGCGCGAGGCCGGCGGCCGCGCGGAGGGCCTGGAGTTCCTGGCCGGTTTGGAAGTCGTTGAGATCCGGCCAATGGACCAGCAGCGGCTCATGCAACTTTGCGTCAAGTATTCGCGGGGGTAGCTTCAGCTTAGTATGGTCACCTCTGCGCGTGTGCCATGGCGCACGTCAAAGTGAATCTGGGCCCCCATGCGCGAGATTAAAAGCAAGCCGCGGCCACGGTTTACAGGTTTCATCAGACGGTCGCTTTCGGAGGCGAGTTTCTGGGCGTGATCGAAGCCTGGGCCGTCGTCGTGCACGACCAGGCGCAGCGCGCTCTTTTCCAGGCCGCACGCCACGCGCACTTCTCCGTGCGGACGCCCCCGGCAACCGTGCTCAATGGCATTTTCGACCAATTCGCGCAAAGCGATCTTGAACCAATTGACGCGCTGTTCGTCAAAGCCGCGGCGCAGCAATTCGGGCTCGACGGATGCTACAATTCGTTCGACCTCCTCGAATTGAGCGGGGCTCAAGCGCCACTCAAACCGAATGGGCGAAGCAACGGGATCGGAAC
The DNA here is from genome assembly GCA_015075375.1 of Planctomycetota bacterium. Classification (GTDB taxonomy): domain Bacteria; phylum Planctomycetota; class SZUA-567; order H5-PLA8; family H5-PLA8; genus H5-PLA8. The sequence continues at coordinate 1,427,376 of JABTUM010000002.1, forward strand.
CGGCAGTCATATACGGAGCGAAAAACTCCTTGAGAGCACACGGCTCAAACGGTCGGTTACGTGCGTCCATTATTACGGGCCAGGTGTCCAGCGGCAATACGGCAGTCGAAAAGTGCACACGTGAAGTCCGCGCCTCGTCCTTGACGCAGGGCGAAAGTACGCCTCATAATCAGTAAGCCTTGCCCAAGAAGCACAGCAGCCGGAGCCGGAGATTCTATGGAACTCTCGATTCACGTATCCGAACTCAAGCCCGGCATCATGGCTTTGCGCGCCTCCGGACCGATCTACAACGATTCGGCGCGCGCCTGGGAACAGCAAGTGCAGCGCGAACTGAACGCCAAGCCTTCGGCGCTCTTAATCAATCTGTCCAAGGTGACGTACATCACGAGTTGGGGTATGGGCGTTTTGATTGCCTGCAGCGGGTCTCAGGATCAGGCCCGCGGCACGCGGATCGTGCTGGTCGGCGCGCAGGGCGAAACGCGGGAGTCGCTGCGGCTGATGGGGCTCTTCGAACTCTACGCCGATGCGCCTGACGAAGAAGCGGCGCTGAAACTCCTGGAGCGCGGCGCTTGAGATCGCACGGACGATTCATCCCCGAGCCGCACGCATGAGCCGGACCTTCTCTCTACCCTCGGAAGTTTTCCCGCGCAGCGGCGTGACGCGCATGCTGCACGAACCCGGGCGCGTGCGCTTCGTGGTCGCGATGTTTATCGAGCATCCCAATCCGCCCAACAGCCATACGGACATGGTGATGCCGGGCTTCGCCGCCAATCTGGTCTTGCGCGGAACCGGGCGTTACATCGATTCGAACGGTACCTCCTACCGCCTGGAGCCGGGGGTTCTGTTCCATCGCTTTCCCGGACGCAAGCACAGCAGCTTGTACGACGCCGGAACGGACTACGCGGAATGCTTCGTCGTCTTCGACGAGCATTCCGGGCAGGGCCTGGCGGCATCGGGGATGCTGCCGCGCGAGCCGGTGTTGAATGTCGGCGTCCAGCCCAGCATCGTGCGGGAATTCCGCCACCTGATGCGGCGCTTGGAAGCACCCGAACGCGAAGTACCCGGCCGGCTGGCGCTGTGGGAAGCGACTCAATACCTGCAGGGGCTTTGGGAACGCGCACGGTTGCGCGGCGAGCAGGATGCGGAAAAGAAGCTGATCGACGAAGCCTGCCGCTTGCTGGCCGGAGCGGCCGACGGCCGCGAACCGCTTGAAAAAATCGCCCGGGAACTGGGCCTTTCGTATGCGACCTTCCGCAAACGCTTCCGCGAAGCGACCGGACTCTCGCCGGGCTCGTACCGCATTCGCCAGCGCCTGCAGCGCGCCTGCCAACTCCTCCCCCACCGCTCGATCAAGCATGTGGCCGCGGAGCTGGGCTACCGGGATCCGTTTACCTTCTCGGCGCAATTCAAGAGCGCCATGGGCGTATCGCCGCGGGCCTTCAAGCAGAAACTGGGTCAGAGCCAAGGCGATTAAGCCGGCAACGAGCTCTCAAACATAGGTTTTTTGATAAACCGTGTGCGGCGATTGCGCTGTAGACGCAACTTCCGAGAAAGACGCCCATAGTTGGCGGCCAAACCGTGTACTGAACTTCGGTGCAGTTGTATCCCGCGGGAGACGATCCTCATGCGTAATGCGATCTTAACGACCTGCGGACTGAGTGTTCTGCTGATCTCCGGCCTGCGAGCCGGCGAAGCGCCCAAGTACCTTTGGGTCGAAGGCGAAAAGCCCGTGGAACAAAAGGTCCAGCGCCATCCTTGGTGGTACGATCAGGCGAAAAAGGAACTTCTCTCGGGCGGCGACTTCATTTCGCATTGGAGCAGCGAGCAGGCCGGCGAGGTGCGGTACGAGGTGGAGGTCCCCTCCGAAGCCGCGTACGAATTCTGGGTGCGTGCCAATTCCGCCGGCACCAAGCTTTCCTATAAGCTCGACGAAGGCGCGTGGACGCCGATCGACATGGAGAGCCTGAAGCACGACCAAGTCAATGTTGCGGCAGACGGCAAGATCGACGTGCGCTTTCTGTCCTGGGCAAAGGCGGACAACCTGAAGCTGACCGTGGGCAAGCACGCCTTCGCCTTCAAATTCCACAGCGATAACAACAAGCACGGCATGCTGGACTGCTTTCTGCTTTCACGCGTGCCCTTCGTCCCCGACGGCAAACGCAAGCCGGACGAAAAAGCCGCACCCATCCAGGTGGTCAGCGAGGAAGGCCGGTGGGCGTTCGCGGCGCCGCGCGACGAGTTCAAATCCGAAGCCCTAGTGGATCTGCGCAGCCTGAACGAGCAGGTGGCCGGGGAGTCCGGTTACGTCCGGCGCAGCCCGGACGGCAACGGCTTCGTACGCGGCAACGGCGAACCCATCCGCTTCTGGGCAGTGAATTCCAGCGCGAATCACAGGGCGAACGTGGATCTGGATCGGCATGCACGCTGGCTGGCCAAGCGCGGCATCAATATGGTTCGCCTGCATGCCAGCATCGTGCCCAAGCCCAAAGCAGGACAGAAGCTGCACGAGATCAACGCAAAGGAGCGTGAGGCAACCTGGAAAGCCGTGGCCGCGTTCAAAAAGGCGGGCATCTATGTCACCTTCTCGCCCTACTGGGCGGGGGCATCGGGCCTCGAACCTTCGATGGGCTATTTGAACGACGGCGGCAACCACAACTGGGGGCTGCTCTTCTTCGACGAACGGCTGCAAGCGGCATACAAGAGCTGGCTCAAGGCCTTGCTCGCCGAACCCAACCCGCTGACGGGCCTGCCGCTGGCCAAAGATCCGGCCTTCGCAATCTTCCAACTGCAGAACGAAGACAGCCTACTGTTCTGGACCCAGCAAGGCATCAAGGGCGAGGCGAGGCAAGTCCTGCGACAGAAGTTCGGAACGTTCCTGAAGGGGAAATACGGCAGCCTCGAGAAAGCGGCGGAGAGCTGGGGCGAAGGTGCGGTAGTCGCCGCGGATCAGGACAAGCCCGACGATTTCGCCCAAGGCGAAGCGGCTCTGGCCATCGTCTGGGAAATGACGCAGCGGCGCGGCTCGCCGGGCCTTCAGAAGCGCCTCAACGACCAGCACGAATTCTTCTGCAAGACGATGCATGCCTTCAATGCCGCAATGGGCAAATACCTGAAGGAAGAACTGGGCTGCCAGGCGCTGGTGAATGCCGGCAACTGGCGCACCGCGGACAATAAGATGCTCCTGGACGGAGAACGCTGGTCGTATTCGGCCAACGAAGTGCAGGGCGTGAATCGCTACTACTGCGGCGCGCACGAGGGTCAGCACAGGGGTTGGGCCATCGTCAACGGGGACAAGTTCACCGACGAGTCGGGACTGCTGCGTCCCCGGGAGCTGCCCTTCACGCTGCGCCAGGTAGAAGGTGCTCCGATTATCATTCCGGAAAGTTCCTGGGTGCCGCCTCTGGGTTACCAGTCCGAAGGCCCGTTCCTGGTCGCAGCGTACACCTCGATGAACGGCGTGGACGCATACTACTGGTTCGCAACCGACCAGGAAGACTGGCGAGATCCGGGCAGTGCGAATGGCTTCCTGCCCTCCGAAGGCAAGTGGATCTGCACGACGCCGATGCTGGCGGGACAATGGCCGGCGGCGGCGCTCCTGTTTCGCAAAGCGTACGTGAAGCCGGCCTCCGAACCGGCCGTGTACGAGGAGCGCAAGTTGGAGGACATTTGGAACCGCTCGATGCCGCTGCTTCCGGAAGAAGCCGGCTTCGACCCCAATCGCGACGCGGCCTACTTGCCGCCCGAGTTGAGCGTGAAGGGCATTGCCAACCCGCTGGCGTACCTCGTCGGGCCGGTGGTGGTCAAGTACGACGGCGATCCGGCCAAGAGCAAAGTGATCGACCTTTCGCCCTACATCGACGAAGAAAAGAAGACCGTCCGCAGCAGCACCGGCGAACTGGCGCTGGATTACGGCCAAGGGATCTGCACCCTCAACAGCCCCAAAGCACAGGGCGTTTCGGGCTTCCTGAAAAAGCCGGGGGCCTTCAAGCTGGAGACGATCGAACTGACCACCGCCAACGAGTACGCGACCCTCCTCGCGGTGAGTCTCGACGACAAGCCGCTCACCGAATCGGCGAAGATCCTGATTCAAGTCGGTACCACCGAGCGCCCTGCGGGCTGGGCCACCAAGCCGAGCAAAGTAGACCAAGGGAAGCGCGACGGCGAAGAGATCGTTTCATTCGGAAAGGCGCCGTGGCAAATTGTCCAAACGGATGCCACTTTGACGGTTAAGAATTCGAAGCTTCGCGTTGCCGTGGTATGCGATGCGAACTTCATGCCGCTCAAAGAGCTACCGCTTGAGGCCGTCGCCGGCGGGAAGCAGATTAAGCTTCCAACCGATGCGCTGTATGTCGTCCTCAAGGATTAGCAGAAAGTAAAAAAGGCGCGAATGGCCCGATGGGCGTTCGCGCCGATTCTTTTAATGCCGCACACTCCACGTGTTAAGTACGTACTCCCGCCGATTCGAGTTGACGAATCCACTTAAGTATGGTTCGGTGAAAGCATGAGGGGGTCCGCATGCCCCCGAGCCGATACGGTATCCCGAGTATATGCAACCATCTTGAGCGGGATAAGGTCGGCACGTAGCCCCGTCGAATTGAGGGCACGCATATGCCGCACGACCAAAACGTATGGCTCGTGGAACACGACAAGCCCACGCGCATGGCGCTAGGCAGGCTATTGCGATCCAAAGGTTGGCAGGTTCGCGAGTTGGCCCGGCGTTCCCAGGCGGTTCCTTACTGGCGCACCTTCGGAGCGCCGGACCTCGTTATTCTCGATGCCGCTGAAGTCGGCGAGACGCTGGCTCAGGACGTGCGCATGTTCCGGCGCTTATGCGGACCCGGGTTACCCGTAGTCGTCCTGACCGCTAAGGCATCGTTGGCTCAGCTAGCCGAAGCATATGTCGCGGGCGCTTCGTTCTGCCTCACCCAGCCGCTCGATACGGAACTGCTGGCCAAAGCCCTGGAATACATTCTGGACGATCTGCCGCCCAAGCGGGCGGGCAAGATCGAATTGGAGCTATTGACGGCCGATGGTTTCTACTTCGGCTGAAGTTTGACGCGGAAAGGAGGTCTGTCCAGGGGGAGCAGACCGCAGAGGGCATGCACCATGAACGAGCCTCATTTGCTCCGCAGTGAAGTACCTCAGCGCCGCAGCTTCGGCTCGAATGCCGGGTCTGGAGTCCGGCGCAGGCAGCGCAACATCTCCGTCACCCAGCCCGGAGTACATCGCGCGTTCTGGGTCGGCGCGGGCCGCTCGGCCAGCGCCTCTTCCAAGCAGCTTTGCCCCCAACCCGCGCCGCTCGGCGCCGATGCCGAGAGCGAAACGCGCCGCTCGGGAAATACCGCGATCCGGCCGAAGCGTGTTCTGCTGGTCGAAGGCGATACGTGGAGCAGGCAGGTTTTGAGCCGCATGATCAAAGGCCGCGGCCTGGACGTTTGTGCGGCCGGCGACGGGTTCACGGCACTGCAACGCTTGCACGCCGGCAGGGCCTTCGATCTTATGCTGTTGGGTCTTGAACTTCCGGGCGTCGGCGGGTTGGGCCTGCTCGACCGTATGCGCGCGGATGGCCTCCAAACGCAAGTGGTGGTCCTTGCGCGGCAAGCCTCTGGACGAACCATCATGGCTTGCCACAAGTTCGGCATCGCCTATTGGTTGTCGAAGCCGATCTCGGAGTTGGAACTGGATCTCGCGCTTGACTTCACCGTCGGTGAAAATTCGCACGAAGAGCGAACCGCCATTCTGGCGCGCTTGAACGAACTGACCGAACGCGATTAACGCCTGCGGTCAGGGCGGACCGGCGGTCCATACGTACGGCAATCCCTTTTTCAGATCGGGCCATTGCCAGCCGCGACCTTGCGCATCGGCGCCTCGAAACCGAACCAGCAGGCCGCCCGGAGGCGCCGGTAGGTTGATCGTATACAAGCCGGAGGATCCCCGGAAGCTCCGCGCCTCCCAATCCCGCTCGCTGCGCAGAGGTTTGAACAGCACTTCGATTCCCACCGGTTGGCGTCCCTGCGGCGGAAAGCGCAGTTCGATACGCGTCTTACCTTCCTGGAGTTCCCACTGCAATCCCGGCACATCCAGGTCCGCCGGCGTCTGGGTCGCGCGCTCCCATAGGCGCGGCAAAGCGACTCGATCGGTCCCATCCTTACCGCGCTCGGCCAATCGCTGCAGGGACTCAGCCACGCGCTCCAACCTCGGCGTCATGGAACTCCAAGTGAAGTCGGCGCCGGCACGGAGCGGATCTTGAACCGGCAGGAAGACGCGGTCGGATTCGTTCGCCAGCACTCGCCACGCCGTGACAGAAGCGTTCATCTCGTCCGCAGCGATGCGTGCCCAGAGCGGATCGACGCCTTTGCGGTGTAATGCCCAAGCACTCAGCGCCCGCCACCTTGCGGCGGTAGATGCACCTAATGCGGCCAGCGCGCGCGCTTCGGCGCAAAGCTCGATGAGCGCCTCCGGCGCCGGTGCGCCATCGATGCGCGCCAGAAGCGCATTCGCTTCTCTATGCACCGCGGCGGCATCGGAATCCAACGTCGCAGCCGCTTGCCACGGAGATTCGCGCCATTCCTGGCGGCCTTCAGCCACGGCCGCCGCCCATTCCAACGGCGAGCATCCGCGCGCGCCGTCCAAAGGCGAAAGCGCCGCCCAAGCCTCGAGCGAGCGAGGCGCGCCGGACTTCCCGCGTTCGAGCAATCCCGGCTCCAATTCAGGCGCCGACTCGCGATGATCCAACCCGGCGCACGCACCGGCGTATACCTGAGGCACGATGCGGCTCATGCGTGCGAGCAGAGCAAAAGCCAGCGGGCCGAACTCAGGTCCGTGGCGTTGGACCGCCCCCCGCGCAAGCACGCCGTTCGATTCGAGCGGATCGTAAGCCAATCGGCCCCAGGTGCGGTAGAAGTCCGCATTCAGTTCGAATTCGTAACGCAGGCCCGGCGGCGGATTGCGGTGCCGGGCACTCAATTCGGGTGGGCCGTACGCCCAGATCGGTTCCACCGAGAATCCGCGCGCGGCGCCGAGCCTGAAGCTCCGCGCCGCCGTGCGTATGAATTCCGGATCGGCCCATTGAAATACGCGATGCGTCCCGGCCGCGCGCACCTGCCAGATGGGCTCGAAATTTCGATTCGGCAGCAGGAAGTCCTGAAAGCCGTAATCTTCGCCGCGGCCGTGCACCGCAGGGTACGGCAGACCCAGATGTTCGCCGTTAAACTTAAGCTCCACGCCTAGCGCGCCGCCGGCTGCGCGCGAAAGTTTGCGGACGGTATCGAGATCGGTGCCCCAGGAACGCGTGTAGAAGGCGCCTTGAAAGCCCGCTCGCCGAGCCGGCTCTACGTATACTTCCTCGAAAAACTTGACGCCGTCGGCGCCCGAACGCTTGAGCCGCGCGCCGAACCAGGCAAGGCCGGGAACGTCGCGCACGATCCGCTCCACCGCGCTGGCGTCGTCTTCGATGCGATCTTCCTTGCCCCGGCCGTAATTCATGAGCCCCACGCGAATACCGCGTGCGGAAGCATGCTCGACGATGCGCTTCAAAACCGCTCGATAGCGTGCCGCATCCTCCCCCGCCCCACCCAATAGCACCACCGCATCGCCAAAGGCGGTGCTCTGAGGTTGATACGTGCCGTGTAGATCGATCAGGTTGAAGCGGCTGTATGCAAGCAAAGTCAACAGCTTGCTCCAACACTCGGCGTCTTCGAACCAGACGGCCGGCTTACCTTGGGCATCGACATGCAGAAACAGGTTTAAGGCTCGTAAGGCTACGAACGGACGCTGCGCACGTGAAACCAGCCGGGCGCGCACGCTCTTCCAGTCCTCGCGTGGTTGGGAAACCGAGAGTTGTTCGGCCAATTCGAGCAAACCGTACATCGCACCTGGGCCGTCGCCGCCGCGTATCGTGATGGGACCGTCGGTGGGCGCCGAAAGGTCGTACGCTTCGACCCCAAGCGCCGAACCGGACGCCGAGATTCCGACCCGTATCGAATGCGGCGGAAGTCCTGCGAGAGCGCCTGAACGCTCCAGCACGCTCAGGACTTCGCCTGCCGCCCAACGCACGGCATCCGGCGCGCGGTCGGGCAGCACAAGTACGTCGGTCTCTTCAGCCTGGAGCGCCAGAGGCAGGAGCCAGCAGACCCCAAACCATACGATCCTTTGATACGTGCGTGAAGAAATGACCACGTGAACCTCGGCGCCGAATGGACTCCAAGCGCGACCAGGTGGCCGCCGTCCGGCTCTACCGACCGGAGCTTGCCACAGTACCGGGTTGCCACCGTGCGTAAAACCTAAGTCATGGACTGGCAGGCGCATATTGAACTAGGTAATATGCACAACGGGGCGTTTAGCACATTTAGGGAGTATCCAAAACATGGCCAAACCGGCCAACTGGAAGTTGCGAGCCGCAATTGCGATTGCCGTGCTTTTCCTGGGCGGGATCGGGTTTGTGTTCTCGACCACCGGCTTTGAGATTATGCGTGACAAGCTCCGCCAAGCCTATCAAGAAGCGCCAGAGAACGAACGCAGCACACACTGGGCGGCGGACTATTGGCTGCAATTAGCGTGGTTCGAAGGCTTTATCTGCGGAAGACGCGAGATCGCCAACGAGTTGTACTTTGAGTTTATCGGCATCCAGCCCACGGACGGCATGACTTTTATAGATCGCTATCGCAAGACTGGCATGCTTAAGTGGAAGGGTCTGATGGATCCTGACACGAAAAATCGAAGCGGCTGGGGCATTTGGCATGATCGATCGCCGGAGGCCTTCTTTAACTACCTGGAATTGAATCAATCTTTCCATTCCGCACAATCCTTGTCCGCCGAAGCCGAGATTTATCATATCGTCTTTCATGACCTGTACATGCGCGTAACCCGGTCGCAGCGTCCTCACCCGAAATTTTACGTCTGGTGGAACAAGGTCGACACGCGCTTTTATAAGGCTTGGCGTGGCGCCAAACCCTTGAAGGTGGTCCCGATGCCCACAGGCTATGAAGGACCGCCGGCAGAATAGTTCCAACTCGTTAGTTTGAATTGTGTTACGAGGTTCGGACGACCGCAGAGTCAGGTCGGTATTTCGACTAAGTGCACCGGTGCAACATCCGTCTGCCTTGCGAACTCGGCGGCTAAGTGGTTGCAAAGTCCACCGAATGGACGTCCCATCAATAGGTAATGCCAAGGGCGTCGTACACGGATGCAGATCATGCACATGACTCGGACGTGGTTGCCGAGCTTCAAAGCCGCCTTGGTGTTGGGGTGCGCTGTGCTTGCGTTTCTCGGGAAGCAGGCAGCTGCCGAAGACGCAAAGGTTCCGCTTAAATCGCTGATCGACCAGTTGCGATCCGCGGACCTCGCACAAATCAAAAAGGTCGAACAGGAACTGATCGGGCTGCCGGCCGCGCGCACGCTCGAGTTGATGCGCGCATTCCAATCCGAGCGCGATCTGAAAGCTGCTCGGCACTTGGCGCATGTGCTTACCCAGCGAGGCGTTCTCTTCGCGGCCGTTACCGATCTTCCGCAGGCCATCCAGCCCGAAGTTCGCAGGCTTGCGGCAGCCTATTTGGGCGCCTCCGACGAACCGGCACTCCGGCAAGCGCGCGAAGAGCTTGCCGCGTGGGGCCATGCCGGAGCTCCCTATTTGCTGACTGCATTGAACAACCGCGGACAGCCCCTTCCGAGACGGCGCGCCGCCGCGGCGTTGGCCGACATGGCTCATGCCCCGGCTTTTTCTGTGCTGGTGGAAAGTTTGGAGGACGATGCGGCCTATAGCGAGGTGCGGCGCGAACTGCTGGCGCACCCGGTAGGCGCCGCCGAGGCGCTGATTCGAGACGGTATGGGCGCGCGCTCCGAGCGCATCCGCAGGCGTGCGGCCGAACTCCTCGGCTGGCTGAACCCTCAACATTCAGGCGCCCTAGCCGTGCCGGCTTTGCTGAAAGGCTTGAGCGACCGGCAGCCGGCGGTGGTGCTGGCATGCCAAATTGCGCTGGCCAATCTGGCCGACGAAGCTCTTTTCGAGACGCTGCTGAAGCAGATTCAGCAAGCTCCTCCCGCCGACCGGCTCCAGGCGCACGCCGCGGCCGTGGGACTGGCGCGCGCGGCAGGTGCAGCGCATTGGCCCTTGGTGGAAGCCCTTACGGTATCGCGCAACGTCAAGCATCGCGAAGTGGCGGCGCTCAGCTTGGGCCTCTGGAAGCATCCCGCTCAGGAAGCCGTGGTAGTGCAGACCTTGGTTAAGTTGCTCTCCGACGGCGCCAGCACCGTTCAACAGCGCGCGGCCGAAAGCTTGGGGGCTCTAGCCAACCGGCGTTTCGCTTCGGCGCTGCAAGCCGAAGAACCGCTTTGGCAAGCGTTTTCGCGCGGCCGACCGCTGGTGCGTTACGCTGCGGCGCTTGCGCTGGGCGAGATCGCCGCGAAAGGGCGCGTCTTGCCCGACGCACGCCGGACGCAAGTGATGCGCGAGTTAAATCACGGACGCATCGAGGATGCGAGTGGAGCGTGCCGCGAGGCGTTGCTGTGCGTCGTGGATCAGGTCAGCGGCACCATCGCCCCTGCGCGCCCTGCCGTTGAGCCGCCCAAGGATGCCGAAGACACGAAAAGCGCCGAACCGAAGAAAGAGGAACCCCAGAAGGAAGAGCCCAAAGAGCAGCCCACTGACCCGCCTCCGGCTACCGAACCGCCGCCCAGCACCGAGCCGCCGCCGGCCGGTGAATCGCCACCCAGCTCGGAGCCGCCGGCAGAAACGCCCCAGGATCCTCCGCCCGCCAGCGATCCCGGACTGGCGCCGGCGCCGGAAGCGCCAAAAGATCCACCTCCCTCAAGCAGCGATCCCGCCCCACCTCCGGATCAAGCGTCGTCAGGCAAGACGCAACCCGGCACGTTGCTGCCTAAGGTGGGCGTGGAGGGCATGGGGGATCGCAGCAAGAGCCCGATTTCGTCGGGGCCGCCAAGTTTTGGGCGCCAGCGTCTCGAAGAGATTGAAAACCCGGCGCGCCCCGGACAAGTCGTCTTCTCGAATTACGTCCAAGTCCGATAGCCGAAAATCAATACGCGAGCGACGGCCAGAATCCGCCACGCGCCAGCAGCACCACACCGGTCACCGTCAGCGGCGAAAGCAGCGTGGTGTAAAGCACCGTCCGCGCCACGTAGTCCGGATGATTGTCGAACTCCAGGCACAGCAGCATGCAGTTGACGGAAGTCGGCATCGCGGAACCGATCAAGAGCACTTGCGCGACAAATCCGTGCAAGCCAAACGCCCATATCAGCGCGCATGCGAGCAGCGGTCCCGCCATCAGGCGCAGGACCACGCTTAGCACGATCGGATCTTTGCTACCCTTGCTGCGCACGGAGCCCAATTGGGCTCCGAGTGTACATAGCGCGATCGCTATAAACGCTTGATAGATATATCCAATCACCACCCAAATCGGATTCAACCACGCTGCCGTCTGATTCGCAGCCGCTTCGTCAAGCCCCGCACGAACGGCCACGGTCAGCAGGGCCAGCGCCAGCGCGTATACGGGCGGAAAGCGCAGCGTCTCGCGCAGCACTCCGCCCAGAGTCATCTTCCGCTTGCCGTTAGCGGCCAGCCAAATGCCCACCGTAAAGCTGGTGAAATTCTGGACGATCATGACGAAGACTTGCAGCGCCATGGCATCCGCGCTACGGCCGACGGAACGAAAAGCGAGATCTTGCACGGGCAAGCCGTAGTTCCCCGAATTGTAAAAGATTCCCGTCATCAAGAGCGCGTTGCGGCGATCATGCGGTATCCCGGTCCATGAGGCCACCAGTACGGTCAATCCCGCCAGCAAGGCCATCAGGGCCAGCGAGAATCCCACGATCAACGCCACCTCGCCTGCGCCGACTTTGGTCGTCACCACCGCGCGGTAGATCACACACGGAATGCAAAAGTGAAAGTTGAGGCGGGAGAGCGTCGCCATGTCGAGGCCAAGCCGGCGCTGCAACAAGTAGCCGACCCCGGCCAGGATCAGAACCGGAAGTACGATGCCGTGAAAAATCTCGCCCAATTGGCTCAGCAAAGTCTCGGCCGCTAACGCCAGGAAGATGGGAGGCAAAGGCATTTGTGTGAGCGTTTATTTCTTCGGCTTACGAGCGGCCTTCTCGTCCAGTCCGCCGATACCGTGGCGCTGCGCGAGTTCGGCTTCGACGTCTTGCAACGTGGCCCCCTGCTGCGCCAGCAACACCAAGCTGTGGAAATACAGGTCGGCCAGCTCCCGGATAAGCTTTTGCTTTCCTTCTTCCCGCGCGGCCTTGATCACCTCGCCCGTCTCTTCGGCCAGCTTGCAGCCGATGGCGTCGGCGCCGCCGCGCAGCAGTTTGGCCACATAGGACTTCTCAGGCATCGTGCGCTGGCGCTCCAACACCGTCTCGAAGACGGCGGCGAGCACGTGGGAAGACGCAGCACTCATGGTGGATTCCTTTACAGCGCGCCGCGCAAGAAGCGGCCGAGAAGCTCGTGTCCCGGCGCCACGCTCAAGCTCGCTCGCTTGGCGTCGGTCTCGGTGAAGCCCAGTCCGCCCGCATCGAAGCCAGGCCCCCAGGCAAGAAACGGAATCGGTTCGCTCGCGTGCGTCTTCAGCGCGCAGGGAGTCGAATGGTCCGGACAGACCAGTATCCGCAGTTCGCCCCGCTTCGCGTATTCGCTTTCCAGGATCGGCCCCACGATCTCCGCGTCGATGCGCTCCAGCGAGCGCGTTTTCTCCGCATGATCGGCGATATGGCCGCACTCGTCGGGGGCCTCGACATGCACGAACACCAGATCCTTGCGCTGCAATGCATCCAGCGCGTAGCGTGCTTTGGCGGCGTAGTCGGTGTCTGTGAACCCCGTGATGCCGGGCACGTCGAGGAGTTCGAGACCCAGGTACAGCGCCAGACTCTTAAGCAAATCCACCGCGCTGATCATCGCGCCTTCGAGTCCGTAGATATCGCGGAAAAGCGGCAAGCTCGGCCTCGGTCCGTGCCCCCAAAGCCAGATCTGCGTCGCACCGTTCTCGTGCTTGCGCCGCCGCTCGGCATTGACCGGATGCGGCGCGAGAATCTTCTTGGACTGTTCCATAAGCTCGAGCAGCAGCGGCGCGTCGGCGCCCTGAGGCAGATGGGATTCGATCTCGCGCCCGGTGATGTTGTGCGGCGGCGTACACTTAGCTTCGAGCGCGCCGGACTTTTTGATCACCAGCAAATGGCGATACTGTACGCCCGGATAGAAATGAACTCCGTCGCGACCCAGCACCTTCTCGATATCCTCGATGAGCGCGCGGGATTCCTCGGTGCTGATGTGTCCCGCCGAATAATCCACCATCACTCCGTTCTCGACGGTGACGGTGTTGCAGCGGACGGCAATCTCGTCTTCGGCCAGGTCGACCCCCAGGCTCTTGGCTTCCAGCGGCGCGCGCCCCGTGTGGTACTTAAGCGGATCGAAGCCCAGGAGCGACATGCAGCAAACATCGCTCCCGTTGCCCGCGGGCTCGACGGCATGCTGGGTCCGGCCCACTTGGCCTTCACGGGCGATTCGCTGCAGGTGCGGCATCTTTGCCGCTTCCAGGGGCGTGCGGTTATCGAGTGCAGCGAGCGGCCAGTCGGCGGCGCCATCGGGACAAAGGACCAGGTACTTCATGGTGTTCGGGTACCTCTCGCATCCAGCAGGTGAATCGACCGTTCAATCGGCGGGAGTTATTGTAGAGAGATCGGGGCTTCTGGCAACGCGTGGAAGTCTCGACATGCAACGACGTTAGATTCCGCTCCAGAATTCGGAAGCGCGGTAACTCCAGCCCCCTTCGGGCATCCTATATGCATGAGCCCCATTGGAGATCGACTCTCGATGAGAAAGTACCTGAAAACGGTTGCTCTGAGCGTGGTTGCCGTGCTGGCATGGGCGGGCGCCGTATGGGCCAAGCCATTGGGCATCGTGGCCAACGACGTCATGGATCGGGCGCTCTTGATCGCCGAAGTTCAAATTCTGGAGGTGCGCATTCCACCCGCCACCGGCCGCGGCGGCATGCTGGCCGGCGACCAAGGGCTGATTCGTTTGCGCGTGACGAACGATCCCGAAGTGGTCTTCAGAGGTTTCGCGATGCTGGGCCAGGAACTGGATTTGCTCCCTGCCCAAGGCGGACCGTCCGGCTGCGCGGGAGATTTGCGAAAGCTGGCCGACTCCGGAGAACGCCTGCTGGTGGTGGTCACGCAGGATCGGCGCGTGATCCTGGCCGGCCAACCCCGTGACGAAGGCGGCAAGCGAATCTACCGCTTGCGAAGCTGGTGCGATTACAACGCGTGGTGGGTCTGGTCCACCGACAAGGCGTTCGGGACCAGCGTAAAGCTGGAAAACGATTGGGGCAGCATGCTGGATGTCGGCGCACAAGAAATCCGCACTCGGTACCTAAAGGAACACGCCGAGTTCCAGGGCTTGGCTTCGGCCTTTTTGCTGAATGAACCCGCGCTGATGAACGCCGCCGAATTTTCCGAGCAGGTTAAGCGCTTAGGCTCCGAGGAACCGCAGGCGCGGGAAGACGCACAAAAGGCGCTGCTCGACGGTAGCCGCTGGAGCATCCGGGACCTTCGAGAGGCCAAAGCCCGCAGCACCGAGCTTGAAGTTCAATCCCGGCTAAACGCGATCCTCGCGGCCCTCGCACTCCACGATGCGGCCTTCTCGTCTTGCGAGGCCGCGCGCGGAAAGGGTCCGGAGGCCGAAGCAAAAATGCTGCTCGCCGCGTGGCCGGCCCTCGATGCCGCTCACCGCGAACGGGCCGGAGCGCACTGGGCCAAGCTAGCGGCACTGCGCGATCCGGCGATGAACGTTCCGGCAGGCGCCACGCCCGAGGCGCTCATGGAAGCGTGGAAAAAAACGCTGACGCCTTGAATCGAGTCAGTCTTCGACGCGATAAAACGCGCTGGGTTTTCGGACGAAGGGCAGGCTCTCGATTTCCGCGCGCGCGGCCTGAAAGCGGTCCTCCACGCTGAGATGCGTCAGCATCACGATTGGCACGAAGCCGGTCTCGTGCGGTTCCTTTTGAATCACGCTGGCGATCGAAACGCCGTGCCCGCCCAGGACCGTGGCGACCTTGCCCATCACGCCGGGCCGGTCGTCGACGTTGAATCGCACGTAATAGCGGCTGCGAATCTTGTCCGTCGGAATCACCGGCATATCTTCGCGCGGGTTCTGGAAGAACTGAAGCTTGGTGAAGGTCTGCCGGGCGCTGCCGCGAGCCGCGTCCATGATGTCGGCGACGATGGCGCTTCCGGTGGGCATCATGCCCGCACCACGGCCGTACAGCATCACCTCGCCCGTCGCATCGCCGCGAATCAGCACCGCGTTGTTCACATCGCGGACATTGGCCAGCGGGTGGCTGAAGGGCACCAGCGCCGGATGCACGCGCAGTTCCAGGCCGCCGGGGAAGTCTTCGGGGTCGGCGCCCGGATTGCGACGCTTGGCCACCGCCAGCAGTTTGACGGCGTAACCCAGGTCGGATGCGTAGCGGACATCGTCGAGCGCCAAGCCGTCGATGCCTTCGGCATGCACTTCGCTGAAATCGAAGATGCTGTGGAAAGCGAGATTGCTCAACAGCGTAAGCTTGTGCGCGGCATCGATGCCTTTCACGTCGGTCGAAGGATCGGCCTCGGCGTAGCCTTTGCTCTGCGCTTCGTACAGGCATTGCGCATAACTGACCTTGTCTTCCACCATGCGTGTCAGGATGTAGTTGGTGGTGCCGTTCAGAATGCCGTGAATGGACTCGATGCGGTTGGCGACCAGTCCATCGCGCAGCGCGCCGATCACGGGGATGCCGCCGCAAACCGAAGCCTCGAAGCCGATCGAGCCGCCGTGGGCAAGCGCGGTCTCGAAAAGCTCTTTGCCGTGCGTGGCCAGCAGAGCCTTGTTGGCCGTCACTACCGCCTTGCCGTTTTTAAGCGCCCGCAGAATAAGCGTCCGAGCCGGCTCGATGCCGCCGATCACCTCGACCACGATATCGATTTCGGGGTCGTCCACCACGGCCTGGCCGTCGGAAGTAAAGAGCGCCGGATCAATGCTCACGGCGCGATGCTTCTTCATGTCGCGCACGGCGATGCGGCGGATCTGAATGTCGATCCCGGTCTTTTCTTTCAAGGACGGCCGGGAATGAAGCACGATCTGCGCCGTGCCGGCCCCGACGGTGCCGAAGCCGAGCATTCCGATCCGAAAGACTTTCTTGGTGTCGCTGCTAGCGGTCATGGCGGGATACTGTAGAGGCGCGCGAAGGGAATGCAACCGAACGCGAGCACCCGTCTCCAGCCCTTACGCATAAGGAAAACGCGCGTCCAACTTGGCCTTGTCGAGTTCCACCAACAGGTCCGCAAGTCCGCGCGCCTCAGCCTCGATCACGGCTTTGCCTTTGGCCGCGGAACTCTTGCGCGTTTCGCCTCCGGCACTCTGCGGCATGTACAAATGCCACGGGCGCACGAACTGCGCGCGGCGCAGCGCCTTAACCTTCAGCGTGCCCAACGGGTTATTGGCGAACTTGTGTTCGCGAACCAGGTCCGGGCGAATCCACATCATGCGGCTGGTCTCGCTTTCCCCGGCGTGATCGCTGCCATGTTCGATGGGACTTTTGAAATCTTCAGGCTTCAGATCGCTCGCCCAACACACGAACGGCATGCCTTCCATCCCGGCCATCTCGCGCTGCGCGGCCATGATCGCGCCGGGGTTCCCTCCGTGTCCGTTGACGATCACCAGCTTTCCGACGCCGTCCTCGCGCACTTGAGTGGCCAGATCCAGCAAAACCGTCATCAGCGTGCGCACACCGATACGCAATGCGAAAGGAAACTTCTTCATGTTCACGTTGTTCGTAATCGGGAGCGTCGGATACAGCAACGCTTTCGCGCCGCGCGCGTTGGCCCATTCGACTCCCAAACGGCACAGCCGCGTCACCTGCCACGTATCCGTGCCATAGGGCAGATGAGGACCATGCGGCTCGGTGCTGCCCAGCGCCACCACGGCCACGCGCGGCTTGAACGAGCGGACTTCCTCGACGGTCATTTCTTCCAGCAGTCCAGGGAAGGCCGCTCCCCTTTTGCCGACGGCGGCTTTGCGCGAATTAGAAGCCTTGCGTGCCATGCGTATGATCCCCTAGTGCGTTGATCGAAGCCTGCCCTGCGAAATAATTATCCGGACACCTCGCCGAAACGCGGGAAAACGGCGCCTATGCCAAGGCGCGCTCGTAACTGGCACGAGTCAGTTCCGCGGTGCGCGTCCAGGTCATCTCGCGCACCCGCGCCAACCCTTTCGCACGCCAAGGCGCGCGCGAAATCGAACCTTCCTTTTCTTCCAGCCATTCTTCCAGCGCTTCTCGCAATCCTTGCAGCGGATTATGGGGCCCGACCTCGAAAGTGCGCGCGGCACCTTGAGCCACCTCGCGCAGCGCCGGATCGGCGCCAATCAGAACCGGGGTTCCGCTGGCCATGGCCTCCAACACGGGCATCCCAAAGCCTTCCGCGTGGCTGGGCATCACCACGCATTCCGCTAAGTTGTAAACTAAAGGCAGTGCGGCATCGGGAACGTACCCGGTCAGATAAATGTAATCGCGTGCATTCAATTCTCGAATCAGCCGGTCGAGGTTGTCCATCCCCCACCCCAGCCTGCCGGCCAAGACCAGCGCATGCGGCAATTTGCGGTGCATTTTCGCGGCAAAAAAGGCACGAATCAACCCCTCTACGTTCTTCTTCGGCTCCAGCGTCCCGACGAATAGCACGAATCGCTCGGGCAGCCTCCATTGCTTGCGCGCTTCTTCCAGCCGCGTGCGATCTTCGATGGGCGCAAACTCGGGCCCCACGCCCCAAGGCACCACGTCCACACGTTCGGGCGGCGTCTTAAACCGCTCCACCACCTGGCCCTTCACAGTCTCCGTCGGCACCAGGACGCGCCTCGCGACCTTGATGCTTCTCGGGAGCTGGTGCTTCTGCACCTTCGCGCTCCCCGGCGTGCAGTATTGAGGATGCGTCAGGGCGATCAGATCGTGAACGGTCACCACCGCAGGAATCGAGAGCAAAGCCGGCAGCGCGTAGGTCGCTCCGTGCAAAAGCCCGCAGCGCTGCCGGTAACAAGCCGGTTGGAGGCGAAAGTTCCGCCAGAGCGTGCGCACGCCGCGCCAGCGTCCGCGAAACCAGGTGCGCCGAATATCCAAGTTCGACGTTTCATCCGCTTCGAGGCGCGGCGGCCCGTCGAAATCGCGCGGTACGAACAGGCTCACGCGGTCATCGGGAAAGCGGCGCTGGTACGCATCCAAGGTTCGCGCCAACGCGTGCTGAACGCCGCTGTAGGCGCCGAATAGATGCAAGCCATCGATTGCGATATGCACCGCCACGCTCCCGGAGTCGGTACAGATTACAGTCCTTTCGCAAGTTCGTCATGCACCGGGACATGCGTGCGGACTTTGCACCACATCGCAAGAGTGGGCAACGGCGCCCAACCCGTTCAGTCCGGAGCCTTTCGCACTCTTCGGGATCAAAGCAGCGCCGTTCGCGCCGCTTGACGTGAGGATGCTGCCGCCGTAAAAGGGTGCGCGGATCGATAAGCGGCCCGAGTCCCAGCGCAAGCCGTTCTCATAAGTCCTTGCGCCCCCATAGCTCAACGGATAGAGCGCAGGCCTCCGAAGCCTGAAATCCAGGTTCGAGTCCTGGTGGGGGCGCCATCCCTTTCTCCAACGACGGTCTTTAGGGGTTAAACCTTTTAACGGTAACGAGGCTGGCCGTGGCGATTAACAGCGGAGCCTCTGCGCCCTCGGTGCATTCGAAGCGCAGTTCGTTCTCCGCTTTCAGCAGAGCCGAATCGATGCGAAGGCGATTGGTATAGGTTT
The DNA here is from genome assembly GCA_015075375.1 of Planctomycetota bacterium. GTDB lineage: Bacteria > Planctomycetota > SZUA-567 > H5-PLA8 > H5-PLA8 > H5-PLA8. The sequence goes on from JABTUM010000002.1 coordinate 1,446,203, forward strand.
CAAGCTCGCCCAACTTGATTTCGGATCCGTTCAGCGACAGGCGCAGCCTTTCGCGGTCGTTGCCATCCACCACGAACTTTACATAGGCCTCGACCGTTTCCGCCAATCCATCCTCCGGCAGCGCAATCTTGAAGCTGCGGGCTTCGCCCGGCTGCAATCGCTCGAGCGTTTCGCGAGCCGGCCACTGCGTTTCGCGAACCACTGCCGGCGACGTCTCGGACTTCCCGGTCATGCGCAAGGTCCAGACGCGCGCCGAATGCGCGGCCATTTCGCCGTGCAGGTCGATCTTCTCCGCGCGCCCTTCGGCACGGCCCGATTCCGTACCCAGCAACACCAGCCCCGCCGGTTCGGCTTCTGCCCACGCTTCGCGCTGATGTACCACGCCCCAACCGGGCGGCGCCTGGACCACCAGGCTGAAAACCCGATCGTCCGGCGCATCGTTGTACGCCGCGATACAAAGGACGGTGGAACCACCCTCCACGGGTCCGAACCCGGCAACGATCCAAAGTCGGGGCAAGGAGTTACGCACCTCCACCAGTTTCCCGCGCAGCGGCTTCAATAATTCAAAGGCCAGTGCGTCGCCGCCATTTCGGTCTGCCTCGTGCGCGAAACGCGAGGCCGCTTTGTCGGGGCAAACGTCCAGCAGATGCAGCAGATCCCGGACGGTGTACCTGAACGCGCCAAGAGCGATCTGCTCCGAAGTTCCCGTGGAGTCCGCGCGGGAAGCGCTGGGTCGGCCAGGATCGAGCATGCCAGACGCCGCGGTGTTGTAGAATGCGAGGGATTTGCTGTAGCGTGTCTTGCCGTATGCCCAAGCCATTTCGTAGGTGCCGGCCACCGAACGCGTATCGCCTCCGAAATGATGCTCGTTCAGTCCGTCCACGTAATCGTGCGCGTGATCGATGAGCGGCCGGTACAACGTCTCCCAAGCTTTCCAACCCTCATGGTTTATCGGAAAGCCCCAACCCGCCACCAACGCGACCTGAGGATGAGCCGTTTTCAGGGCCGGACCGAAGACCTCCAGCATGCGATGGTACAAGGCGCGATTATGCGACCCAGACCAGGCGTACGTCTGCGAGGTATCCTTGGCCCACCACGCCGCAGTCCAGCGATACGCTCGCTCATTCCAAGTAAACGAAGCGCCTTCTTTGAGTGTCTCCTTGTTCGGCGCCCGATGAGTGGCCTCATAGTCGGTCCATCCGTTGTCCACACGCACCGCTTTGAAGCCGCGCGTCCAGACCAAGTTCGGAACCGGCTGTCCATCTTTGCCTACGACCGGCTGCCCTTCGGCAGCGTTGCTCGAATCGTAAAAGCTCCCGTCGAAATTGACGCCCGGGTTGGAAGCCCAATTTTGGGACGGCTCGTTCCACAGCTCGATGGTATGCGCCTGTCCGGTAGCCTTGGCTCTTGCGCCGTAGTTGCGCGCGAGGCTCTCCAGGTCGGAGGACCAATCCTTGGGCTTTAAAATCGGTAGCGCCGGCTGATACCGGTCCCAAAAGCACTCCAGCACCCGCTTGATGCCAGGCGGACCGCCAGCCTCGCCATCCCCGGGTACCACCGGCACGCCGTCGGGAACCCAGCGCATGACACGCACGGCTTCGACGCCCCATTGCTTGACCGTTCCCGGCGTCAACTTCGTGGCTTGGACTCCGAATAGGCCACGCGGGATTTCGCCCACGCCGTTGACTTCACGCAAGCGGCCGGTGACTTCGACGCGCGGTATTTCATCTTCCGCACCGCAGAACCACGACCCGCACAGCAGGATTGCTCCCGCCAGCGCATTGCACGCATGCCTCCCTCGGATCTTCAGGTCCGCGCGCATACGATGGGAATTGGCGTTCACTCGGCGCACTCCTCCAAACCGGACCGTACTCTAATTCATGGTCTTGCACTTTCACTCATTCGACCCCTGCGATCAAGCAAACCCGGCATCGTATCTGCCGGTCATGCGGTACTTTCCAGGACTTTGCTCCATCCGGTCACGCACGCGCGCACTTGCCGCCTGTTCCGTGTTGCAGTAGAGCTTGTTCCTATGAGCGACACTCCTGGTCAGAAAGCTCTCACCGCGGTCCTGGCGCTGCTTTGTGTACTCTTCGCGGCGCTGTGGTGGATGGGCCGCTCGCCGGCGGCCGCAATCGTCCCCACGCAGCCTCCGCCTCCTCCGCCGCCGGCCGCGGTCGCCGCCGAGGCCCCCGCCCCGCTTGAGAAGTTATTGTCCGATTCGCGCCCAAAGGTTCGCCAGAAAGCGCTGGAATTGCTCGCCGAACTAAATCCTCAGCTTGCCGGCCGCGAAGTGCCGCGGTTGTTGCAAACGGAGCAGGACCCCTCGGTGCTGCTCGCGGCCTTGCACGCCGCAGGGCATTTGAAACTCGCCCCCGCATACGGGCCGGTCTTCGAGCAGCTTGACCGCGACGATCCGGCCGTCCGACGCAAAGCAGCCGCCACGCTGGGGCAATTGGGAGAAGCCTTGAACGCCACGCAGCGCGACGAAGCCGCCGTCCGCATCGGCCGTGGGCTTAAGTCCGAGCAAGATCAACTGGGCGGCGCGCTGACACCCGCCAACGCCGGCGCCTTGCTGCCGTACCTGGGGGCACTGAGCCAGTTGGGTGCGCCCGCCGGCGCACCGTTCCTGCTTGAATTTCTGCGCTGCGACGTGCCGCTCGTGCGCCGGTTAAGCGCCGAAGCTTTGGAACGCTGCGCGCAAGCCGAACACGAGAAGGCGCTCATGGCCGCCTGGCGCGGCGAGAGCGACGCCATGGTGCGCGCGGCGATCGAGAAGGTTCTCGCGCGACCGCCCTTTGGCTACGCGCTGGACCGTGAACGCAAGGTGCTCGTGCGTAAGACGGAGCCGGCGCCTTGAGCGCCCAGCGTTCGGCACGCGAGACGTCTAAATCTCCTCGGTCCAAGCGCCGAACGCCCGCGCCCGCGCCGTCCCCCTGGTCGGTGTACATGATTCGTTGCCGAGGAGGCGCGTTGTACACGGGTATTGCTCAGGACGTGCGGCTGCGTCTGGCTGAACACCGCAAGCCCCACGGCAAGGGCGCAAAGTTTCTGCGCGGCAAAGGACCGTTGCGCCTGGTCTTTCATCACGAACTCGGCGCCAAGGGTCTGGCCTTAAGCGTGGAAGCGCGGATCAAGCGCCTTTCGAAGGTCCAGAAAGAAGCCCTGCTCAAGCAGCGTGACGCGCTCGCCGAATTAATTGCCGAAGCGCGCGGCGCATTCGTCTTGCGCCAAAAGACCATTCCCAAAGGCCGCAAATGAATACGAATGCTTCCAACCCCGCCGTGGCCATGCAGCGCACACACCTCGACGGGTTGCCCGCGCCCAGCATTCCAAGCGGCTTTCGCCTGCGCGCATTCGCATCCGGCGACGAAGCGCGCTGGCTCGCGCTGCAACAAGCCTCCGATACGTTGAGCGTGTTCACGCCGGAAACGTTCCAGCTCAAATTCGGAACCGACCCCGCCGCGCACGCCGCGCGCATTCGTTTCCTGGAAACCGATGCGGGCGAACCGGTGGCCACCGCCGCAGCCTGGTTCGACGACCTCTACCGGCGTCCCGACTTCGGACGCGTGCACTGGGTGGCCGTCCACCCGGCCTATCAGGGACGCGGGTTAAGCACTCCGCTGATGCTCGCGATTCTGGCCCTGCTGCGCGAACGGGGCCACCGCGCCGCCTACCTCACCACCGGCACCGCTCGAATCGCGGCGATCAACCTCTATCTGAAGTTAAGCTTTACGCCTTGGCTAAGGGATGCCCAGGAACGCAGGTATTGGGAAGCCATTCGGCCCGCCCTTAAGTACCCCCTCGCGCTTTAGCCCCACATTGCGCATTAGGACTGGAATCACGGATGGGGTAGAATGTAGACGTCCTGGCTATGGGTCCGAGGCGTCTTTAAGCGTATGTCCACCGAACATACCGAACTCGACATGAATCTGGCGCGTCAGGCCCATCGCGAAGGCCGGCGCGAACAGATGTGGTACACGCTTCAGCAGATCGCCGAAAACGGGCGCATCGACCAGTGCGTGGAAGCGGTTCGATTCATCGGCACGCTGCAACCGTTTGACGAAGAGCACAGTCTGGCGGTCTTCGATCGATTGAGCGGCATGTCGAGCCCGGACGTGCGCACCGCGCTCATGGATATCATGCCGCATCTGGCGGGCCGCGAATCCAGTTCGCGCACCAGCTTGCTTGAGCGCCTGCTCAATTACTCCAAGTATTGGGACCGCGTGAGCCAGCAGGTCGCGAAGCAGGGCAGTGCGGGCATGTCCGGTTCGTGGCACAAAATGGGCCTGTGGGAGAAGGCGATTCTCCGCGCGCTCGCCGCCGCACAAGGCCGCAAGCCGACCGCGCCTAGCCCGATCAAAGAGATTGCCCAGAATCTGAGCATCTTCCAGCCCCTGCTGCCCGATATCGAACTGCGCCTCAAACTCGACAGCTTCGTCGAGAGCGGCATGCTCAAACGCGACAGCTACGTCCGCTACGGTTTCGCCACGGCCCAAGACCAGCGCTACATCGACGAAAGCGGCGACCTGCTGGCGCTGGTGCGGGAGCACCGCGACGATCTGGTCAACATGCTCAGCCTCGAGAACTTCAACGCGTTCCGAAACGCGTTGAAGCAGCACAAGACCGTCCCGATGGAGCGTTGGCTGGAATGCTTCGGCCTGGACAGCCTGGAATTCAAAACGCGGGAAACCTTGGTCCAGAACATGCTCGAATGGCGCAAAGCGGTGACCGACGAAGTCCGCACACGCGAACTCGGCCACGCCGCCGAAGCGATGGTTGCCGACCTCGCGCCGCGTATCCGCATCGAGACGCAGCAGACCGGAACCACCGACGACTTTCTGTACTTCTCCGGACGTAAGCTGGGCCTGCGCAATCCGAAGCTCTCGCGCATTTCCCTGCTGCTCCCGCGCCATTCGGGCGTGGACGAGACCGCCATCAAACGCCTCGAAGAGTGGATCGTGCGCGAGAGCTTTTCGCAGCAGATCTTCGTGATTCTCAGCAGCCGCCCGGACCGTTCGGTCATGCGCAAGGAAGCCGACGGAAGCGGCTACGATATCGTCGTCTTCGAAGAACGGCACATGATGCGCCTGGCGCTCTCGCCGCACCAGGACAAGACCTTCATGCGAATGGTCTTGGAGAGCTGCGACCTCGAAAGCCTCTCGCCGTACGAATCCCAAGCGCCGGTGCGCGAAATGTTTTACGGCCGCGAGGGCCTCGTCAAAGAGATCTTGCGCAGCCAGAAAGGCTACGCGCTGGTCGGCACCCGCCGCATGGGCAAAACGTCCCTGCTGTTCCGGCTCCAAGACGAAATCAAAAAGCGCCCCAAGTCCGAAACGCTCTTCTTGGAATGCGGCGGTGTGAACGATCCGCAGCCTCTGGCCGAACGCATCGCCCATTCGCTCAAGCTTTCCCTCGGCCGCACCTTCGACGTCGACGATTTCGACCGCGCGATGCGCAAGTATCTCGAATCGTCCGGCAAGCACCTGTACTGCTTCTTCGACGAGATCGACGATCTCGTCGCCGCGGGCAAGCAGGGCGAACCGCTCTGGCAGGTCTTCAAATCGCTCTCGTTCGAAGGGCGCATGACCGTGTACGTCGCGGGCTTCAGCGAACTTTTCGCGCGCTACCGCGACTACGAATCGCTCTTCTTCAACTTCCTTATTTTCCGGCGCCTGAGCGCCCTCGACCGGCGCAGCGCTTTCGCGCTGATCGCCGCGCCCGTCCAGGAACTGGGGCTCAAATTCGAAGACGAAGAGCGCCTGGTGAATTCGATCCTCGAGAAGACCAGCACCCATCCCAACATCATCCAGATTTTCAGCGACCTGCTGGTCAAACGCATGGCCCGCCGCACGCGCCGGGTCATCCTGGCCAGCGACATCGAAGAAATCGCGCGGCACCCGGACTTCGAAGAAATGATCATCCGGATCATGCACTCGAACCTGATCCGGCCCGTCGAAAAGCTGTTGCTGCTGCTGGTGGCCTACTACAATTTGAGGCCGATCTCGCTTTCGCAGGTGGCCGAACTCCTGGGCGATTGGGACGTGAACGTCCCCATCGGCGACGTCGCCGCCCTGCTGGACCGGCTGGTTCTTTACGCGGTGTTCGAGGAGCGCGAAGGGCAGTACGATTTTGCGCATCCGTATTTTGCCACGATCCTGCGCAACCGGGACGTCGAGGCGTTGATCACCTACTACGTGGATGAGGTTACCAAGGATCTTGGCGCAGCCAGCCCACGCGAGTAACCCGTTCGAATACCAGGAGCCCCTGCTTCCGGACAGCCCGGGAGCATTGTGCCTGGACCGCGGCGCCTTCGTGCGCCAGGCGCTGCACTTGCTCCGCCGAGGCGGCTTTTTAACGGTCTCCGCCCCGCCCCATTCAGGCGTCACCAGCTTCCTGTACACGCTGCGCAGGAATTTTCCGCGTGCCGCGCATCTCGACCTGGCCAATCTCTCCTTCGCCGACGATCCCGCCCGCGAAGCCGCGGTGGTGCTGGCGCGCGATCTCCTCAAACTCCGCCCGGGATTGGATCTGCCCGCCGAACCGGCCAGTGTCGCCGACGTACTGAGTGCCTATTGCAAGCAGACCGCCGCCGCCCCGTCTCACGAACGGCTCACCGTCATCGTCGACGGCTTCGACGCCTGGTCCGACGAATCGGCGCGCAAGCTGGCCCTCGCCCTGCGCGCGGCCTACACCGAGGCCCGCAATCCCGGCGCCGGCGGGCCTGCCTTCTCCATCGTCACCGGCAGCGCCGTCGATCTGCGCGACCTCACCGCGAGCGGCCGAACCTCGCCGCTCAATCTGGCTCAGCACCTCTTCCTGACCGACTTCACCGAAGCCGAAGTCGATAAAATTCTGCGCATGGGGCTGGCCGGAAAAGCCACGGACGACGAACTCACGGCCTGGGTGCGCTACACGAACCACTGGACCGCCGGGCATCCGGCGCTGGTCCAGATGATCGGCCATAAAGCGTTCGATCTGCGCGATGCAGGCATCGATGCGGCGCAAGCCTTCGAACGGATCCTGCCCGTCGTTCGGGAAGAAGCCACCGACATGCTCAGTTCCACGCTCGGCCTGCTGGCCGAACGCCCCGAACTGCGCAAGCCCGCGGGAGAGATTTACAGCGGCAGCAGCGTCCCCTTCGACCGTATCCATCGCCCCATCCGCGAGCTGTATCACATGGGCCTGATCCGCAACGACGCGCGCGGCATCTGCAAACCGCGCTGCCCGCTCTTCGCCAGCGTCCTGACCTCCGCGTTGAACCTCGATGCGACCGCCCCGGCCGCGGGTTTGTGGGACGCCGAAGCCACCGGGCGATTCACGCGCATGCCTGGCGAGCCGACCGTCGAAATCCGGCCCGGCGCTTCATCCGCTTCGTTGTTCGACAGCCCCTTCGACGCGCATCCGAACGATTCGACGGTCCCCCCGACACCGCTGGCCGAACTGCGCCAGCGCCGCGAGCGGCCTCCGTCGGCGCGCATGCCCGAAGCTCCGGGCACGATGATCTCCCCCGGCACGGTCCTGGGCGGCTGTCGCATCGAAAAGCGCATCGGCCGCGGGGCCATGAGCGAGGTGTACCTCGCCCGGCACCTCGCGCTCGATACGGAGGTGGCCATCAAGGTGCTGCGCCAGACCGGCGACGACCGCCGCATCGCCCAGCGTTTTCTGCGCGAAGCCCGCGCCGCCGCACAGCTTCGCCACGAACATATCGTCCAGATCCGCAACGTCGGGCGCGAAGCCGAATACCGCTACATCGAGATGGAGTACATCGGCGGCGGAAGCCTGGCCGATCTTTTGAAGCAGTCGCCCTACGCCGATCTGGCCCGCGCCGCCAACATGCTCCGCCAAGCCGCCCGCGGACTGCAAGCCGCGCATACCAAAGGCGTGATCCACCGCGACATCAAGCCCGACAACCTGATGCTCGGCGAAGACGGGAAGCTCAAGCTCGTGGACTTCGGCCTGGCGGCCGTTCTCTCGCTCGAGGAATCGCGCCTCACGCAGGAAGGCACCATTCTCGGCACCCCGCACTACATGGCGCCCGAGCAGTGGGAAGGCAACATTGCCGACGAACGCTCCGATCTGTACAGCCTCGGCGCCACCTTCTACCACTTGCTCACCGGGCATCCGCCTTTCGTCGGACGCACGATCGTGGAGTTGATCTCGAATTTCACGTCGAAGGAGTTGGTGCCGCCCGAGAAGCTGAACAAAAGCGTGGGCCGCCGCTTGTCGAAGGTCATCCGCCGGATGCTTGAGAAGAATCCACAGGACCGCTACGGCTCCGTCGCCGATCTGCTTCTCGACTGCAAGCGGTTGTAGACTCAGCCCGTCGCGACGAGATCCGAAACATCCAGGACATACATCTGCCGCGTGCCTTCGTGCGGGCTGTCGATGCAGACCTGCGTCCCGTCGCGGTTCCAGCGCGGATGCAGATCGCAGCGGATCGGCCCGTCGCAGACCGGCGGCGTATAGAACGAGCCCACGTCGAAGCGTTGGCCGTCACGCAGGCGAAACAGGATCAGCGGGCGCTCGCGCTTCGAGTCGGGGTACTGGTCGGTCAGCATCCACTTGCGGTCGGGCGAGTACGTGCAGTGCCCGTCCCGCGTCAGCACGTCCGCACCCACCAAATCGGCTCCCGGCGTGCGGTCTTTGAACAGATAGTAATGATCGCCGTGCTCGTGCCGGCGCGCCCACGCCAGAAGGTGCTCCGCGTCCAGCCAATCGAAATGGCTGAACATATCGTCGTCGCTGAGTACGAACGGATCGCTGCCGTCGCGGCTGAGCGTATACGCGCGCGTGCCCCAGCTCATCGGCTTCCCGCCGATCGTGATCGGTCCGCCTTTGGGATTGCGCCAGCGGTGCAGAAAGAAGAACCGCTCGCTGTCCGGCGCGATGTACGGGTGATTGAACCAGTGCTCGGCGCCCTGGAAATCCCCGCGCGCCTGAAACGACGCCGCGCGCTCCAGGGACCAGAGCAACTCCGATTCGCCGCTGTGCAGATCCACCCGCCACATGCCGTCCGCGGCGGGCGCCAACTCGCCGCGCGTCCCGTCGATCGTCCCGTTGTACCCGTACCCCGGGCGCGTGCGGTCGAGCCGCGCGAAATTCAGCGACAATCCCCAGCGCCCGTCGGGGCTCACCGTGTACACCGGCCGCGGCAGCGTGCGAACCTCGCCGCTCAGAATGTCGCGAATCTTGCAGACGAAGCGCCCGTCTTCGCGCGCGTTATAGAGAATCTTCCGGTCCGGCGCGTCGGGCAGCCATTGGAGCATGCAGCCTTGCTGCCAGCTCCAGGCATACGTCCGGTCCAGCGGCGTGAACACGCTTTCGTTGCGCAGATCGATCAGCCCGATCGTCAGCGCGTCCTCGGGTTCGGGCATGCGGTCCATGAACGGCACTTCCATGGCCAGCATCAGCCGCCCCGTGGCATTCCACGGGCATTTGTCGTAGTAGCCGAAAAAGTGATGCTGCGGGCCGCGCGTCACCGCGCGGCACGGCGCCGGCCGGAACTCGATCTTTTGCGCGCTCATCTCAGGAAGATCCTTTGGCGATCTTCTTCAAGTCTTCGTCTTTTCCGATCACCACCAGCACGTCCGAATCCTTGATCACCATATTGGGATCGGGCACAAGGTGCCATTGTTCGGGCACCAGCGAGCGAATGGCGACCACCTGCACGCCGTACTTCTGCCGGATCTCCGCATCGCGCAGCGACTTGCCCACGATGTCTTCGGAAGGCGCGATTTCCACCAGCGAAAACCCGGGCGCCAGCGGCAGGAAATCCAGCACCGCCTGGAAGCCCAGGTGCTTGGCCAGCCGCACCGCGCTTTCGTACTCGGGGTAGATCACCCGCCCGATGCCCAGCTTGCGCAGGATGCGCTCGTGCTGCGGACTCATGACCTTCGCGATGATCTGTTTCACGCCGATATCTTTGAGATGCAGGCAGGTGAGGATGCTCTCTTCGAGCGACCCGCCCAGCGCCACGACCACCGCGTCAAAGCTGTCCAGCCCCAGCGACCGCAGCGCCTCGGGGTCCGTCACGTCCGCGATGGCCGCGCGCGTCACCACATCCTTAAGCTCGTCGACTTTGTCCGGATCCCGGTCCACGGCCAGAACCTCGAACTCGTCGGCGCTCATCTGCCGCGCCACCTCGGAGCCGAACTTGCCCAGCCCCAGCACTACGAATTGCTTGGACATGCCATCCCTTTCGGTACGGATTCACCGGAGCGCTATCCGACGATCACCGAAGCCTCCGGCGCTCGGACCTTATCCACACGCGGCGCCTGCGCCAAGGCCACGAATATCGTCAGCGGCCCCAGGCGGCCCACGAACATCGCCAGAATCACCACAAGCTTACCCAAGGCCGATAAATCGTTCGTCGCGCCCGTCGAAAGCCCCACCGTACCCAGCGCCGAGATCGTCTCGAAGAGGATGTCCATGAACACCCCGCTCCGGTTGTGCGCCTGGGCTTCCGGCGGCGTCAGCACCATCAGCACGCCTGTCGCCACCGCGACGACGCCCAGCGCGATCAGAATCAGCGTCGCCGCGCGTGTCACCGTCTCCACGCTGATCTCCCGCCCGAATGCCGTCGGATTGCGCTGCCGCGCCAGACGCGCGCGCGTTAATTTATAGATCACGAACGCCGTCGTGGTCTTGATCCCGCCTGCGCACGAGGCCGGATTGCCGCCCACGAACATCAGGACCATGATCAACATCAGGGTCGGTCCGCTCAAGAGCCCGAACGGCACCGTATTGAAGCCCGCCGTCCGCGCCGTCACCGACTGGAACAAACTCGGCCAAAGCCCTTCGTACCACGGACGCCCGGCGAAAACGCCGCCCCACTCGCAGAAGAAAAACAACAACGCGCCGCCGAGGGTCAAGGTCGCCGAGGTGCTCAGCACGATTTTCGTATGCAAGCTCAGCCGCTGCCGGCCGAGCTTGCGCACCCACCGAATGATCTCTTCGATCACCACGAAGCCCAGCCCGCCCATCACGATCAGGCTCATCACCGCCAGGTTCGAAAACGGATCCTGCGCATACGCCTCCAGGCTGTTGCCCAGATGCCCCGCCTGCGTCGAGAAGACCGAGAACCCCGCGTTACAGAACGCCGAAACCGAATGAAAAACGCCGAACCAGCACGCCGTGCCCAGCGGCAGGCCGTCCAACGCCGCAAACCGCCAAGTCAGGACGACAGCCCCCACGCACTCAACAAGCAACGTGGTCAGGAAAAGATTTCGCAGCAGGCCCCGGATCTCTTCCCCGCTGCGCCCGCCCCATACCTCGGCCACCGCCGCCCGGGTCAGCATCGAACTGCGAAAGCCGAGCGAAAAGGTCACGCCCGTGCTCAACGTCAAGAAGCCCAGTCCGCCCAACTGAATCAACGCCAGCAGCACGCCTTGCCCGTACAGGCTGAAGCGGACCCCCACGTCGATGGTCGAAAGCCCCGTGACACAAACGGCCGAGCAGGACGTGAATAGCGCATCGATGAAGCTCAGCGCTTCCTGGCCTTCCGCCACGCAGATGGGGAACCACAGCAGAAACGCGCCTGCGAAAATCAGCAGCGCAAAGCTGAGCACCACGCGCCCGGTGGGCGAGAGGCGGTCCAGCCGAAGGCCTTTGCGCATCGCGGGCGCGGCCTCGAAGAACGAGCGCGCCACACCCATGCTGAATCGGTCGAGCGACTTGGGGTTGCGCTCGCGTGGCGTACTCATGAACCTCCGCCTTCAGAATTCCAGTCTGGCCGCGGGCCTTGCGCGGGTAGCTTGGTAATCAGCGCACAAGTTATAACCTTTTGTTGGGATAGGTATTAGAAAAACAACCCACTCGTGCAATCCTTTCCCGTCAACCCCAGGTGGTGCAAAACAGTCCTAACCATAGACCGTAACACGCCTTAATATGGGCTTTCTCGTGTAACTTTCTGGCCTTGGGATCATCCCAGGAGATGTGCAGGGGACCATGGGCGATACGGCCCCACGCGCACAATCGGAGGCAGCTTCGTCCGGCTCGAAGGCGGCTCAGGCCTCGGGCACGGTGGCGTTGCCCGATGTGGATTTAGTCCGCCGGCTCGCCCGGCAGGACGCGGCTTCGCCACGTGCGTTGGAAATTCTGTTCCTGCGCCACGGCGATGCCTTGGGCCGCTTTCTCGCGCGCTCCTTGCGCGGTTCCCAGGAGGTCGAGGACCTGGTCCACGACGCCTTTATCCGAGTCGCCGAAAAAGCCGACAGCTTCCGCGGCGACAGCCCCTTCCGCACCTGGCTCTTCTCCCTCGCGCTGAATCTAATGCGCAGCCGCAAGCGCCGGGAAGCGCTCGAAGACAAAGCCGACGCCACCATCCTCGTCAAACGCCCCGAACTCACCGAGATCAAACCCGAAGCCGATCCGAGCTGGGGCGTCGAACAGCGTGAACTTTGGAGCAAAGTCGAATCCGCCATCGCGGACCTGCCCGAGCCCGAGCGGGAAACCTTCCTCCTTTATTGGTTCGGAAAGCTGCCCTACGCGGAAATCAGCGAGTTAACCGGAGTTTCGGTCTCGGCGGCCAAGGTGCGGGTGCACCGTGCCCTGTCGAGATTAAGCCAATTCCTGGGAGGGAATCGGTAACGCGAAGCCGCTTCGTTCATCCCACAAGGTGAACGACCCCGGCGCGTGCCGAAGAGGTAGCCATGACGGACCCGAAGCGCGAAGAACTCCAGATGCAGATGGCCGACGCCCTCACCGGCCGGCTCTCGCCTTCTGAGCGGCAGGCCTTCGAGGCCGCGCTCGCCGCCGACGCCGAACTCCGCGCCGAGTTCGCCCGCCTCGAGTCCGCCGCATCTTTGCTGGAACAAGCGTATCCCCAAGCCCCGGCCCTGAATCAAACTTGGCTGCGCATCGAGAAATCGCTGGGCTGGCGCGAAGCCGGTCAAGGCGGCAGCAGCCGCCTCGAAGCCGAGGCCTTTGCTCGCAAGGCCGCCGCCGCCGAAAGCGAACAAGCGTTGGAGTCCAAGCAGGTCACCCTGGGCCACGACGAAACCGTCGACGCGCCCAGCCCGCGCGCGCACGACGAACTGGCCGCCGCCCGCGCTTCGACCGAGGCCGCTCCGCACCGCAGCCCATTCTGGTACCTCGCGCCGGTTGCCGCACTGCTGGTCCTGGGCCTCCTGATCGCACAACTCTTCGTCCGCCACGAACCCGAAACGGGCCGCGTGGCGGCGACCGCCTCCGAAGCGCCTGGACGCCGCGCCATCCCCGCACCGGATGCGGCGAACGTGCGCTACGTTCGCGGTTCGCGGACCGACCTGGACGATCAGCGCGGGCTCGCGCTCGTCCGCCGCATGGGCCCCGTGGCCGTATTCGATGCCGAACGCAAGGCCTGGCGCGGCGTGGCGCAGGGAGAGCGCGTTCCCTACGGCGCGCGGCTGCGCAGCGGTCCCCAAGCCCGCGCCGAACTGGCCTTCGGCTCCAGCCGCATCTTCGTGGATGCCCGCACCGAACTGCTCGTCGCACGCGAAGCCAACGGCCGCGGCCTCGAACTGTCCAGCGGGCGCGCACTCGTCGAACTCGCGCCCGATGCCGGCGCCCTCACCGTGCACGCCGGAACCGGAAGCATGAACTTCAGCGCCGCCGCCGTCGAGATCGAAGTCCCGGCGCCGGACCTTGCCTTTGCGCGCGTCCTGGGCGGACGCGCGCAGATCGAAAGCCGCCTCGGCGCCGAATCCGAAACCATGGCCCTCGACGCGCCGGCAGGCGTCGAGGTCCTCGTCTCCAGCCCCGCCGACGCGGCGCTGCTCGACAGCCTGTCTACTCCGGTCAAAGCGCGCGCCCGCGCCCTGATGGCGCAGCCTGCGCGCGCCCAGAACCTCGCCGCCGAAGGCCAAGGCGCCTGGATCCAGGCGCTCGAAGCTCCGCCGGCGCCCGCCGCGGCCTCCGTCGGCCAACTCGTAGTCCTCGACGAGGAAGGCAAGCCCGCCGAACCGCTCCGCGTCGAACGCCTGGACATCACCGCTCACTTGCGCGGGCCGCTGGCGCTTACCCGCATCGACCATGTTTTCCGCAACGAGACCGACCGCACCCTCGAAGGCACCTTCTATTTTCCGCTCCCGCCGGGCGCCGCCATCAGCCGCTTCGCCATGTTCGTGGACGATAAGACGCTGATCGAGGGTGAAGTCGTCGAGCGCCAGAAAGCGCGCGCGGTCTACGAATCCATCTTGCGCGCCAAGCGCGACCCGGCCCTGCTGGAGTGGATGGAAGGCAACGTCTTCCGCGCCCGGATCTTCCCCATCTTGCCGAACTCCACCAAGCGCGTGATTCTGGAGTACACGCAGTTGCTGCCCGCGCACTACGAGACGCGCCGCTACATTTTGCCGCTGGTCAGCGAACTGACGCGCAAGCATCCCATCGGACGGCTGGAGGTCGACGTCATTGCCGAGACCTCCGACGGACAGCCGCTGCGCGAGGTCTCGTCTCCTTCTTATTACGCGCAGACGCGCGTCGAAGGTTTGGGCACCCCGCGCGCGCATGCGCGCTTGCGCCTGGATAACGTGAAGCCCGAAGCCGACTTCGTGCTGAACGTCGCCGCGCCGCGCGAACAGCCCATCGAAGCCGTGCTCTACGCCGAGGAAGGCGAAGCCCCGTACGTGCTGCTCGGTATTCAGCCCCAGCCGGCGCTGGCGCAAGCAGCCGGCCGGGCTTCCGGACGCGACGTCCTGATCGTCGCCGAGACCAGCGGTGCCCGCAGCGCCGAAGATCGCGCCGCGCAGACCAAGGCCCTCGACGCGCTCCTCAGCGGCCTGAACGCTTCGGATCGGGTGCTGCTGGCCGGCGCGGACGTGGCCCTTACGCCGCTCACCGCCGGCGGCGTGCCCCCCTTCTCCGCCGCGCTGGACCGCGCCCGAGCCGATCTCGCCAAAACCACGCCGCTGGGCGCGCTGGATTTGGGCAATGCCGTAGTGCAAGGCGCCGCGCTGCTCTCACGCCACGCCCGGCCCGATCGTGCGCGCTTGCTCATCTTCGTCGGAGCCGGCATTCCCGCACTGGGCACGCTCGACGCCGGGCAACTCGCCGCCGACGGCGCCGCGGCGCTGAAGGTGGCCGCCACGCGCTTCGTCGGCATCGCCGTGGGCCGGCAGGTCGAAACGCTTGCCCTGGCCGAACTCGCCGCGCGCAGCGGCGGATTCTGTGTACCGCTGCGCCCCGACGAGAACCTCGAGGAAGCGGCCTTCACCCTGTCGCTCAGCCTGCAGCAGCCGATTCTGGAAGCCGCCGCATGGCGCGACGAGACCGGCTTGCTCACCGGCGCAATTCCCGCGCGCTTGCCGGCCCTGCTGCCCGGACACGAATACTTCGTCCATGCACGGCTCAAAGAGACGCGCCCCTTCGCCGTAGCGCTGGAAGCCCGCATCGACGGAATGCCGTATGCCGTCCGACGGGCCGTGACGCTCGGCGAGGGGCTCGACCGCAACCCCGCCGTCGGCCGGGCGTGGGCGCGCGCGCGCATGGACGATCTGCTCGCCCAAGCCCCCGATTCCCAGCGCCGCGAAGAGATCCTGGCGCTGGCGCAGACTTGGACCTTGATGAGCCCCTACACCAGCTTCCTGGTCCTCGAGAGCAACGACGACTACGCGCGCTACGAGATCGACCGCGGCCAGCGCAGAAAGCTCTGGCGCGACCCCACCGTGCTGGCTCAAGCTCGCCACGAGGAAGTCGACCGCATCGGTTCGCAGGACAAGGGCAAGGACGGCCTGCCGGCGCAGGACCAGGCTTTGCAAGGCCGCCTCGAAACCGGGAACGCCGCGCGCGCCGCGCAGCCGCCCGCGAACGCATGGAAACCGCAGGCCTTGGACGGCGAAAAGCTCCGCGAAGCGCGGCGGAATCTGGAATCGCTTAAGCAAGCGGCGCAAGCCAAATCGGCACTCGCGGCCGATGCGAAAGAACTGCGCCAGGAACAGACGCTTCAGCGCGACGGCAAGAATCGTGCCGAGTCTCTGAAGGAAGCCAAGGGCGGCGGACCCGGCGGTGTGCCTGCGGCGCCTGGCGAACGTGAGACCGGTGAACGTGAGACCGCCGAACAAGCAGCCGCCATGCCCACCACGACCGGCCGTCCCGCGCCGGCGCCCGGTGCTCCAACGGCGCAGGCCGACAGAGGCCTCCGTGGCCAGGATAAGCCGAAGAAAGCGGAAGCCGCGCAGGAACCGAAAGCCGCACCGGCTGCCGCGCAGCCCTTGGTCGGTCAGGCGGTCAAGCCGATGGCCACCCACGCACCCGAAGAAAGTCTCGAAAAGAACGCCACGGATGAAGCGCCTGCTGGGCAGGCCTCCGGCAACAAACGCGCGCTCGATGCCGCACCGGCTCCGCCGCCCACGCCACCGCCCGCTGCCGCACCGCCGGCGCCCGGCGCCATGGCCGGACAAGGCGGCGGGGGCGGAAGGCCCGTAGCCGGAAGCGAAGGCGGAGCCGACCGGAGGCTGACCGAGCAAGCCAAAGGTCGGCCCCATCCGGAGACGCCTGCCAACCAGCGGCGCGGCGCCGAACGCAAATCCGCCCAGATGCAATCGCTGCTGGATCGGGAGGATGATCAAGACGCGGAAAAAGTTCTGCGTGAAGACACCGTCGCCGAAGCGCTGGGCGAGCAGGAGATGTCGGATCTTGAAGGTAAAGAAAACGACGCAACCGATGCTTCCGCCATCGACCGCGGCTTCCTGGGCTTCGCGCTGGATCTGGCCGGCAAGAACGAGGACGACGAGGTCCTAGGTCATGAAGAATCGGAAGTCGATGAACTGCGTAAATCGATCGGCACCGAGGCAGCCGTGGAGCGTCAGTATGCACGTGCAGGGGAATTGCGGTACCGCGAGACCAACCTGAAGAAGCTGAAGGATTCGGCCGGCGAGGCCATACCCGAAGACGGCCGCTCGATCGAAGCGCTGGCGCGTGTGGTACAGACGTCTCGCCCCGAGCCGCAGATGGAGCGCTTGCGCGGCATGCAGCAGGCGAAACAGGCGGAAGCGCAGGCGGAAAAGTTCGGCAAGAGTGCCGATGCGAACATGGAGCGTGCCAAGTCCGATGCCGCGGCGGCGCCCGAAGCACTCTGGAGGGGCTCCCTTGGCGCCTTCAAGGAGACCAAGCCGGTCGCCGAAACGCGCAGACACGAAGCCAAAAAAGCGGCGGACGAACCGCCCGTGCAGGTCCAGAACTTCCTCCGCCGGATCCGCGACGAAGCCGCCGGCCGCGAGGAGCCCTATCCGCTCGCGCAGCTCACCGCCGATTTGGAAACGCTGGGCCGGGCCGTACAAGCCCAGCCCAACGACCTCGCGCCGCGGCTGCAACGCGCCGCCGCCACACTCCTGGTCTTTGTCTACGAGCCCGCGCGAGTCGCCGGCGCGCCGCGCGAACTGCTCTGCGACCTTTTGGCCGAAGACCTCCAGCGCGCCTTTGCCGCGCCGGATGCCGGCGGAGCGGACGGCGAAGCGATTCGCGAAGTGCTCTCCTGGCTGCCCGGCTTCTCGCGCGAAGAGCGTCTCGCGCTCCTCGAACGCCAGCCCGCGCCCAAGCGGCGCTGCGGCGACTGGCTGCGCATCGCCGGACTGCAAGCCGATACGCCCGCCGGACGCGCCGCCGCCGGAGCCTTCCTCGACCGCGCCTTGGCCGCCTGGAAATCCCAGTTCCCCAACCAGCCGCTCCCGCTTCCGCAGGCTCGCGCGCTGGCCGCTTTGGCGCTCAAGCTGGGGGATCTGCCCAAAGCCCAGAACGCTTTCGACGAAGCGCTCGTCGGACCGGCCGCCGGCGACGCCAAGCTTCTCGCCGAAGTCGCCGCGCTCGAAGCCCAATGGGGTTTCACCGAAACCGCGCGCGCACACACGCTCCGCGCGCTGGGCGCGCTCGAAGCGCGCGCCGACCACGCGGCCGCCCGCGCCATCCTCTTCCAGAACCTCGCACTCCTGAGCGACGGCATCGACGGCTACAAGGTCCTGGCCGACGGCTTGGCCGAATTCCGCTACACCGGACCGGCCGCCGAACGCCTCGCCCGCGCCGCCGCCCGGCGCATCGCCGACGAAACGGACCCGCAACTGCTCGACGCCGCGGTGCCGCTATTCGGAGACGAAGCCCTCCGCGCGCGCATCCTCGCCCGCCGCGCCGAACTCGAACCGAACGCCGAACGCCGCGCAGGCCTCTACGCCGAAGCCATGCGCCTTTCCGGCGACGAGACCTACCTCCAGGCGTTAGCCGAAAGCCTCCGCGCCGCCGGCCAGTGCGAGGCGCTGATCGATTTGCTCCAGACCAAGCTCCGGGCCGGCAGCGGGGAACCCTGGCAATGGACGGCGCTTGCTCAAGCCCACACGGCCGCCGGCGACCGCGCCGCGGCCTACCGGGCATTGACGCAGGCCGTCGCACTGCGCCCGCGCGAAGCCGCTCCGCGCCTGGCCTTGGCCGAACAACTGGAGGCCATGGGGCGCCACACCGACGCGCTGCGCGAGTACCGCGCCGCCTGCGAACTCGAACCGCAACACGCCGCCGCGCACCGCCAGCTCGCCGCGGCCGCTCGCCGCCATCGCGATCACGCCGCCGAAGGCTGGGCGCTCGTCCGCATGCTCGGTGGTTCCTGGCTCTCCGAAGACGGCGGCGTATGGGGCGAGGCCGAGCGCGGCCTGGAAGACCTGCTCAAACGCATGCGCGCCGCCGGCCAAGCCGACGCCGCCGATAAGCTCGAACGCGAACGCGACGCCGCTCGCGTCCAGGATCTCGTTGCCGTGCTGACCTGGGACACCGACGAAACCGACATCGACCTGCACGTCACCGAACCCGGCAAGCACGAAGTCAGCTACCGCGAGAAAACGTCCTGGCGCGGCGGGATGCTCGACCACGACGACACCGACGGCCGCGGCCCGGAGACCTACGTCCTCAAGCGCGCCGGACCGGGCGCCTACCGCATCTGGGTCAAGTATTATCGCGGCGAACCCGTCACGAAGGCGCACGTCGAGATCTTCCGGCAGCGCCACGGCGCACAGGAAACCCGGCAGACCTACACGCTGGAATTGAAAAAAGCCGAAGACGAAGCGACGGTCTTGGAGTTCACCGTCCTGCCCTAGCCGTCATTCCTGCTCGACCGGATCCACCAACCCGCCGAAAGTGCGCCGCCGCGTGGCGTAATCGGCCAGCGCCGCGTCGAGATGCCCGCGCCCGAACTCCGGCCACGGCACGTCCAGGAAACTCAGCTCCGCGTACGCCGACTGCCACAAGAGAAAGTTCGAAAGCCGCCGCTCGCCTCCACTGCGGATCAGCAGGTCCACCGGCGGCAGCGCGTGCAAGTACAGCTCCGCTTCGATCTGTTCGCTCCCGATTCGCGCCGGCTCCAGCCCGCCCGCGGCCACGCGGCCCGCCAGCCGCCGCATCGCGTGAACCAGTTCCTCGCGCCCGCCGTAGTTGACGGCCAAGTTGAGTTGCATGCGCCGCGCCTGCGCGGTGGCCGACGAGGTCTGTTCGACCGCCCGCTGCACCTCGGCCGGAAGCCGCTCGCGCTCGCCCAGCAAGCTCATCCGGATGCCCTGCTCGGCCAGGCGTTCGCGCTCCCCTTCGAGATACGCGCGGAAGAGTTCCATCAAGCCCGCCACTTCTTCGCTGGGCCGCGACCAGTTTTGCGCGCTGAAGGCGTAGAGGCTTAAGACTTCGATCCCGCGCTCGAGCGCCGCTTCGACCACCTCGCGCACTGCCCGCGCGCCGCGCTCGTGCCCGGCCAGCCGCGGCAACCCCTGCCGCGTCGCCCAGCGCCCGTTGCCGTCCATCACGATCGCCACGTGGCGCGGCAGACGCGGATCCCCCGGACGGGGCACGCGCGCATCGGCTAGCGCCGGAGCGGCCGGAGCGCCCCCGTTCAACAGCGAGGTCTCGCTCATCGCGCGCCCTCCCCGTGCCCGCGCGCCGCGTGAATCAACACCTCCAGCCGGTCGAGGTACACGCGAAACGCGCGCTCGCCCTTCGGCGTCCACTGCACCGTCGTGCTGCTCCCCCGCCCCGCGCCCGTCTTGTTGCGCTGGATCAACCCGCCTTGCTCCAGCGTGCGCAGATGAGTCATCAGGTTTCCGTCGGTGAGGTGCAAACCGTCGCGCAGATCGAGGAATCCCGCGGCATGATCGTCGGCCGTCGCCAGCGCCGTCAGGATCGCCAGCCGCGTGCGCTCGTGGATCAGCGGATCGAGTTCCAGCAGCGCGGCCGGTTCTTCCGTGCGCGGCGTTTCCGGCTCGGGCGGCGGCGCGCCCGCCTTGCGGCGAGGCTGCGCGGCCGCGGCAACGGTCTTCATCCGCGGTACCTCCACATCACGATCGTCCCGAAGGCGAAATGCAATCCGCCGAAGCCCAGTCCCAGCCAGACCGCCGACCACTCCACCGGCGTCCACCACGCCGCGGCGCCCAAGGCCAGGAAGATCAACCCCAGCGTGCGCATGAACAGCGGCGCGAAGAAGCTCGCCACGTACAGCCCGCAGCCGTACATCGTCAGCCACAAGCCCGGCAAAAGGTCGTAGCGCTCCGCGCGCGCCAGCGCCAAGGTCGCCACCAGCCCCGCCATACCCGGTCCCAAAAGCGCGCCAAAAGCCGTCCGCGCAATCGGCGTCCACATCCGCTCGCCGCGCTGCTGGGCCTTAAGCGCCGTCAGAATGAGCATCGTGACCGCCGCCACCACGAAGACTCCCAGCCAGACCCCCAGAAAACGCGGGCCCATCAGCGGATGGCAGCCGGGATTCTCGGAGGCCCAGCCGCATCCGCCGCTCCCCGCCAGCGCCGCCGTGCCCGCGATGAACCCCGACCAAGCCGAAAACGTCGAATACCGCGTCGTCCGGTCGATCGCCGCGCGAATGTACCCCAGCGCGCGCAGCGCTTCGTCTCGGGCCATGGGCGATTCGTGCAGCATGAGCGGCGGACTCCTGGCTCGTACTCGATCTCAATTCACTTTGCTCCACAAAGCATACCATTCGGATCGGTATCGTCAACGCGGAACTTGATCCCATTCCGTCATCCGCGCGTAAAATTTCGACACGTTTCCGGGCACTCGTGGAATCCGCGCGCGGTGCTATGATGCCGGCTGGTTGTTGAGCCCCGATTGAAGAAGGACCGGCGCGCCATGCGGCAGTACCTCGATCTGATGCGGCATATCCTGGAGCACGGCGAGCGGAAGGAAGACCGCACCGGCACCGGCACGCTCAGCGTCTTCGGCCACCAGATGCGCTTCGACCTCGCCGCAGGCTTTCCCGTCCTGACGACGAAGAAGCTCCACCTGCGCTCGATCATTCACGAACTGCTCTGGTTCCTGCGCGGCGAAACGAACATCCGCTACCTCAAGGAAAACGGCGTCAGCATCTGGGACGATTGGGCCGACGCCAACGGCGAACTCGGCCCGGTTTACGGCAGCCAGTGGCGCAAATGGACCTGCGACGGCAAGGTCTATGACCAGATACAGAATGCCGTCGATCTGCTCAAAAAGAATCCCGACTCGCGGCGGATCATCGTCAGCGCCTGGAAAGTCGACGAAATCGACCGCATGGCGCTCCCGCCGTGCCATTGTCTGTTCCAGTTCTATGTCGCGAACGGGAAGCTTTCCTGCCAGCTCTACCAGCGCAGTTGCGATGTCTTCCTCGGCGTACCGTTCAATATCGCCAGTTACGCGCTGCTGACGCAGATGATGGCGCAGGCCGTCGGCCTCCAACCCGGGCATTTCATCCACACGCTCGGCGACGCGCACCTGTACCTCAACCATATGGACCAGACTCGCCTGCAGCTTTCCCGCGAACCGCGCAAACTCCCGGTGATGAAACTCAACCCCGGCGTGAAGGATATCTTCGGCTTCAAGTACGAGGATTTCACGCTGGAAGGCTACGATCCGCATCCGCACATCAAGGCGCCGGTGGCGGTATGACGGTCAGCCTGATCGCGGCACTGGCGGACAACCGAGTCATCGGACGCGCCGGGCAATTGCCTTGGCGCTTGCCCGGCGACCTCAAACGCTTTAAACGCCTCACCTTGGGCCACCCGGTCGTGATGGGCCGCAAGACCTTCGATTCCATCGGCCGCCTGCTGCCCGGGCGCGAGAACGTGATCCTGACGCGCCAGACTTCTTTTCATATGCCCGGCGCGACAATCCTGCACACGCCGGAAGCCGTGCTCGAACGCTTCCGCGAGGCCGG
The DNA here is from genome assembly GCA_015075375.1 of Planctomycetota bacterium. Classification (GTDB taxonomy): domain Bacteria; phylum Planctomycetota; class SZUA-567; order H5-PLA8; family H5-PLA8; genus H5-PLA8. Next base: position 1,468,341 of record JABTUM010000002.1, read on the forward strand.
TGAGGTCTTCGTGATCGGCGGAGAAGAGATCTACAGCCTCTTCCTGCCGCATGCTCAGAAGCTGTACCTCACGCTCGTGCACCAGACCGTGGACGGCGATGCCTATTTCCCGTCGTTCGAGGCCGACGCGTTCGAAGAACTCGAGCGCGAACGCATCGAAGAGCCGTTTCCCCACTCGTACGTGACGCTGAGGCGCAAGGCGTGAACCTCCTCTCGAGCGGGCCGCACCGATGACCGGACGTCTGCGCACTCGGCCGGGGCGGCGCATCGAAGTCTGGAGCTTCGGCGGACCTTATTACGAAGCGCGGGTGGCCGAATTTCGCGAGCGCTATCCCGATCTCTCCTGGGACCATCGACCGCTTCGCGCGCTCGGCGGCTACTACCTCGATGCCCTCGTCAAAGAGCTTCAGAAGCCCTGGACACCGCTGGCCGTCCTCCCCGTGCGCTTTCGCGACTTGGGCGCGCTGATCCGGCGCGGCTGGCTCCGCGCGCTGGACGACTTCCTGCCCCCGCAAACGCGGCAAGCATACGCCGCCCCGGCGCTCGACCTCGGCCGGAGGCACGGTGTGCTGTACGCCGCCCCCGAAGACTTCGTCCCGTACTCGCTGCTGGCGCACACCGGCGCAAGCCGGTCCATTCCCGGCACCTGGGCCGAGCTCGAACACCGGCTCGACACCGCGTCCGGACAGTCACGTGTGCCGGTCTTGCGCGTCCAGCACGGCGGGCCCACGCACCGTTACGGTTTCCTGCTCGCTCTTCTGGGCTCCAACGGTTCGCGTTTCGATCTGGGCCTGGAAACCATGTTACAGGACCGCGAAGGGCCGATCGCCTGCTACGAATGGACTCGGCGCATGATCGCCAAAGGCCACTGGGTTTACCCTGCCGACTTGCATCCCGAAAAGATTCCGACGATGGGGCTGTTCCGCGAGCGCCGCCTGTCCTACGTACTGGGCTGGGCAACCGAACTGACTCGCTGGACCCCTGAAGACTTGAGCGGCGTGCGCGTGCTCCCCTTCCCCCGTGGCCCGGCGCGGAAGCCCCCCAGCATACCGTTCAACGGCACGGGCTGGTGCATCCCCCACAACACCGCACACTTGGATCTTGCCCAGGAGCTTCTCGCCGTGCTTACCGATCCCGAAAGCGTCCGCGAGCAGGAACGCCTGGGCGGCACCCCTTTCCCGGCGCTGCGGCGGCTCTGGAACGATCCGCAGATACTCGCGCGCAAACCTTTTTACCACGATGCCGCGAAGGCCACGGATACGCATGCCGCGTACGCGCCCGAATTCCTGGACCGCGACCTGCAACTGCTCGACGAAACGTTTTTCGATGCGCTGAACCGGGGCGAGTCCGGCGCCGAATGGCTCGCGCGCCTGGGCCGCGCCAGCCATAAGCTCGCCAGGCAGACCGTAACCCACGGCCTTGTCCGCCGCGCGCTGGACGTGATCGAGGAAAGGCTCGAACGCATCGCCAGCGTTCGCGAAATTGCCGCGAGCGTCGGCAGGCACCCCGACTACCTGAACCGGGTCTTTCGCCAAGAACTCGGCATCGGCGTCAAATCCTACTTCGACCGCCGCCGCATGGAACGCGCCCGCGCCATGCTCGCCGACATTACGCTCAGTATCCGCGAGATCGCGGAGCGCTCCGGCTTCGCCAGTCCGGCCGCCTTTTCCCGCGCATGCCGCGCCCATTGGGGCGCCAGCCCGCTACAGTTACGCCGCCAAGACCTCGTCCGCATCCGCCGTGGCGCCTAATTTCAACTAAATACGTCGTGATTTGAGGGCATAGGTCGGATTATGCAAACTTAAACCCGCTCATCGAACCGGGCACGCGGCGTATCCAAGAGCAGGGACCGGACGCGTAACCAGGAGAACCCGCGGTGCTCAGCCCAACCCAGATTCAGCGCTTTCACGAAGACGGCTATGCGGTGGTCGACGGGATGCTCACGCCCGCCGAATGGCACGATCTGCGCGAAGCCACCCAGCGCATCGTCGCCAACCCCCTCGGCCGCGCCAGCGCCGCCGAATATCTCCAGGATCAATACGCCACGCAGTGGGGCGTCTTCTCCGAGCACCTGTGGATCGACGAGGCAACCGCCGAACCCGCCGTGCTATGGGTCCGCGACAATCCGCGCGCGCGCGCCGTCGCCTCAGCGCTGCTGAACGTCGAAGCGAAAGCTTCCCGCGTAAGCATGCAGATCATGTACCCGCGCTGCGGCTGCAAGCAGCCTTGGCATCAGGACCACACGCCGGGCGACCGGAATCTCTGGTGGATCAACTGCATGTACTACCTGGAAGAGATGACGCCCGAAAACGGGAGCCTCCTGGTGGTGCCCGGAAGCCATCGTACGCCGCTGAATCGGCGCCTGCCCGATTACGGTCCGATCCCCGGCAGCGTACGCGTCCTGCCCAAACCCGGCGCGGCGGTCTTTTTCTACATGAGCATCCTGCACGCCGCCGATGAGCACTTGGGCGCCGAACCCCGCCGCGGCGTCAAGACGCACTACAGCCTCCCGCATATTAACCCGCTCGATCATCGTCACGAACAGCGCTACGCGCGCGGCGTGCGCCGGCGAGGGCACGAAATTCTGCGCGCCGACGACGGCGTACACAGCTTCTGGTTTGCCGAAGAAGAGCCCGTTGCGGCCGAAAGGAACTCTTATGCGTAATCACCTGTTCTTCATCGCCGGCGCCATCGGCCTGTGCGGCGCGCTCCAGGCCGCCACCGCCTTGACGCCGCTCCAGGAAATCAAACAGTCCGAAACCGTCAACCTCGACTGGGTGCACCGGATCCAGCTCGTCGACGGATACGCCTTGGTCGTCTCGCATCGCGGTGGAGCCATCCACCTGTATAAGCGCGATGCCGCGACCGGCGCGCTGGAATACCGCAGTTCCATCCCGCTGGCCAAAGAGTTGGGGCACCCAGGCAGACACCTGGACGCCTTCCCCGTGCTGACCAAGCGCCAGATGCTCTACGTCACCGGATGCTGGACCCACGCCAACAGCAACGCACAGGGTCTGGGACTCACTTGGTATCGCTTCGATTCCGAAAAAGGCACCGCCACCAAACTCGGCCGCATCGAATCCGACGCCGGTGTGCTGAGTGCGCACCCTTGCCGCGATGCGCTGCTGCTCTCCAGTTCCTTCGGAGGCTCTGTCCAGACCATCGACCTGGACCCGTCCACCGGGGAGCCGAAACTGGGCGAGAAAATCACCGGGCAGGGACTCGGCGCCGAACTCATCCCGTCGCCGGACGGCAAGCACCTGTACAGCCTGCTGGGGAAACAAGTGGGCTGTCTGGCTGTCGGATCCCAAGGTGCTTTGAACTTTGCCGGCACGTCCGCTTTGGACGGCATGGAACCCAAAGGCCATATGCGCGCAAGCGCGCTCACCTTCTCGCCCGACGGCAAACACGTCTACATCAACCTTTACGGCTACGGCGAAAAGAACGCGCAAGGCAAGTATGCCGGCTTCACCGCCATGGGGCTATTCACCCGCGACGCGGCCTCGGGAACGCTCACCTTTGTCCGCGCGCTTTCGGTCGATCGCAAGATGACCGGCATCATCACCATCGTTTTTGATCCTACGGGCACGCGCGGCTATTACGCGTCGGGACCGGAGACCTCCGGCTCCTGCTTGGGTTGGTTCGATCGTGACCCCGCCACCGGCGACGTCACTTACGGAGGTTCCGCGCCTGGCACCGCGCGCGGCGTAGTCCACGTAGCCTACGACCCAAAAAGCGGAGCGGTTTACGCGGCGGGCTCGCATTCCAACAAGCAATTCTGGGTCTTCGGCACGCGCTGAACCGGAAGGAGCCACCCATGACCGCAGGACGCTGGACGGCTTTCTGGCTGCTGCTCGGATTAGGCGTCGCACACGCATCCTCCGATGCGCCGCTGCCCGATTGGAACCAGTACCGCGGACCCAAGCGCGACGGGGTCAGCCGCGAGTCCGCCGTCTCGGCCGATTGGCCTCTGGAAGGGCCGCCGGTGTTGTGGAAGGCGCAGGCCGGCAAGGGCCCCTGCGGCCTGATCGTGGCCCACGGGCGCCTTTACACCGCCGGCAATACCAACGGGCGCGAAGCGCTGCTCTGCTACGAAGCCGCAAACGGTAAGGAACTCTGGAAGTTCGAGTACGACTCCGGCGATCCCTCGCCCAAAAATCCGGGGCCTGCGTCCACCCCAGCCGCCGACGAAGCCCGCGTCTTCATGCTCAGCCGCACCGGCCAGCTTCACGCGGTCGACCGCGACTCCGGAAAGCTGATCTGGAAGAAGGATTTCGTCCAGGATTTCGGAGCCAAAAAGCCGCCCAACGGTTTCTGCGGATCGCCGCTTCTCTATGGAGCCACGCTCGTCGTCCCGGTCTGCGGAACTCAGGCCACCGTGGCCGCCTTCGATCGCGCCACAGGCGACACCGTCTGGACCTGGAAGGGCGCCATGTCCAACTACGCCTCGCCGCTAAGCTTTGCTCTGCCGCAGGGCGGTGAACAGTTGCTCATCGCGAGCGACTTCGGTTACCACGGACTCGATCCCGCTTCGGGCAAGCAGGCCTGGGCCTACCGCTGGCCAACCGCCTTTAACATCAACGCCACGCTTCCCGTCGTCGCGGGCGACTCGTTCATCGTTTCGTCCGGATATGGAAAAGGCTGCGCCCGCCTGAAGCCCGCCAGCGACACCGTGGAGGAAATCTGGGGCGGGAACAAGAAGGAGATCAAAAATCTGCGCAGCCAGTGCAGCCCGGCCGTGCTCTTTGAAGGACACCTGTACGGCTACGACGGCGACGGGCAAAGCGGAGCCAAGCAGCCGCTCGTATGCGTCGATGCCGCCAACGGAGAACTGAAATGGAGCAGCGATAAGATCAAAGGCGCGGGGGCGCTGATGTGTGCCGGGGGCCGGCTGTTGGTACTCAACCACACCGGAACGCTCGCGCTGGTTGAGGCCACCCCCGAGAGCTACCGCGAACTCGCCCGCGCTCAGTTGATCGCGCCCAAATGCTGGCAGCCGCCCGTCCTTGTCGGCGGAAGAGCCTACCTACGCAACGAGAACGGCGATCTTGTCTGCTCCGATCTCGCCCCTTCGAGCAACAAGTAAGCGCAACTGCCGCGCGCTTCTCGATCCGCACCCAAGACTCTGTCCCTAAACGCTTCGAAGGCGGATGCGCTGCGCAGGTCCCCGCAAGCAGACGCCGAAGTAGCGTTTCGAGACTGAGCCTAGCCCCGAAAAAGCAAAACCGCCCCACGAAGGAGGCGGTTGATCGGCGTCCGGCCCGTCCACGTAAATGGTATACCCGGGAGGATTCGAACCTCCGACCTCAACCTCCGCAGGCCGATTTTCCAGCCGGGACCGCAAAGCACTTTTGAGCACAGACCGATACACGCAAACGAGTTAGAGCGCTTGCGTTCGGAATCCAAGAGCACCGAAGGGAACCCCAAAGGACAGAAAAAGCGGTCCCAATGTGGTCCCTGTTGGTGGGAGGGTCACGTTTTACACCTGCATGCGCTTGAACTGCTGGCGCTCGATCCCGACTTGAACGAAGGCGAGGGGCGCGCGCATGCGTGAACGCTCCCGGACCGAATTCCCTTGGGCGCTGTTCTTGATCGTCGCGGCCTTGCTCGCGCTGCTGGTGCTGGATTGGGCGTACAGCCCGGCATGGAATCGCCGCGGCAACCGCGGTTCCTTGCGCTCTGGCGCGACTTCGCAGGCGAACAGCCATGTGGAGAGGGTTGGTCCGAAGAAAAGCGCGTGGCTTGCCTCGTATTCGTTCTGTCTGAACTATCGGAAATTAGAGAACCATCGGGTAAAGTGCTTCATGGAGGACGGCGCATGGTGGCGGTAAACCGGATCGCGGGGCACTTGGAGCCGGACGACGATAGCCGGGAAGTCGAATCCTTGTCGGAATGGTCGGAACGCTTGGGCGTTTCAACGGATGAACTGGCGCGCGCGGTACTGGACTACGTTCGCGAGACGAACGACAAGGCACGCCGCGGCGACGTCAAGGCCCGGATCGAACTCACGCGCGAGCTTGTCCCGGCTCTGCTCAAGTTGGTCGAGCGTTCGATAGGAATAGGTTGAGGCCATGGCGAAGCGCAACGCGGGCAAGACGAGTGAGGGTCGCACGGCTGCCGGCCGGTTCGCGCCCGGGAATCCGGGCGGTCCAGGCAACCCCTACGCGCGGCGCGTGGCCCAACTTCGCCAAGTGCTTCTTGATGCGGTATCGGACAAAGACTTGGTGAACATTGCTAAGGCGCTTGTTGCGAAGGCCAAGAAAGGCGACGTGCATGCCGCGCGGGAAGTATGGGACCGGCTCATGGGTAAGCCGGTGCAGCCCAACCTTGAACTAGGCGCCAAGGAGGAACTGATTGGCGATGCGCTGTACCAAGAACTTGCGAAACTCTGGGGCTGTCAGCCGGGCATGGTTCCCCACGTGATCAAGTGGATTTCCGAGCAAACAGAGACTAGCCCCGCATTGGGGGACCGATTTCCCGAATTGAAGCAGTCTGGCGGCGCTCCAAGTGGGGCGAAATAGGCTGATTCGGGACAGAAACCGACCGCGCGCGCGATTGGGACGTGCGCGGTACATCAACGAAGGAGTATCCGTCATGGCCGTCTTTTCTCCGATGTCTCTGACCTTGGGTGCGGGTTCCGAACCGCGCGCCAACTTCAAGGCCGCATCGAAGGTGAACGCCTTTGAGGCGAGCGCACGGGCGATGGACCAAAGCGCGCGAATGGCGATGCTGCGCAAGCAGCTCCAATCCGAAGAACGCGCGCGCATGGAAGAGTTCGGCTTCAAGCGCGAGATGGCCGACCGCGAGAGCGCCGAACGCGCCGCGGAGCGGTCTTACCGTTCCCAGGAAAGCGCACAGGAGCGCGCCGACCGGCTGGCGCTGGCGGATCGCGAGCACCAATACCGCACGGGCCGGGACGCGACGGCGGATAAGCGCTACGAAGGCGAGATGCAGTACCGGACCGGCCGGGACGCGGCGGGCGATTCCTTCGCCCAGCGCAAGCTGGACCTGGAAGCCGCGCACCAAAACGCGGCTTCGGAGCAGGACAAACAGCGCATTGAAGTTGAATACAAGAAGATCGAGCAGGCGGAACGGATGCAGCAGGGCGCGCAGAATCACGCCGCGCAGCAGGCCCAGCGCGAGCGCGATTACCGGGACGAGGTATGGCGCCGCGATCCGGCCAATCGGATCAAAGAGCACGTGAACAAGGTGCTTGGTGCGATCCTGGCCGGCGGGCAACCCGCGCAGGCCGGAAGCGATGCCGGCGAGATGGAGGAAGCGGACCGGCTGATGCAGGAAAACCCGCACCTGTGGATGGACGACGCGCAGGAACCGGGCTATGCGAATGCGTCTTACGCCGGACCGCAGGCGGAAGCCGGCGCGGTCAATCCAGTGTTGGGGAGGATCCTGAATACCGGCAACCCTGGCGCGCCTTCCGCCGGCGGCGGCGCGGACGACTTGACTCGGCAGCTTGACGCGCTGGCCCCGTTCATTCCGGGCTACAAGTCCGCTTCCCAGCGGGAACTGGATGCGCTGGAAGTGGACGCCAAGCGCGAAGAGTTGACTCGGCGCAAGGAAGGGAAGCTGTCTCCCGTCGAGGAACGCCAGAAGCAGACCGAAGCGAATCAACTCGCTCAAAAGTACGTGTACGACGGTGCGAGCACGGAAGATGCGATCGCACAAGCGGCAGCCGAAACGGGCGTGGAAGCGGAGAAGATTCGCGCGCCGCGCATTTCGACCGATCCCGCCGCGATTGCGAAGACCGGTCAGAAGCTGGGCTTCGAATCCGACTTCGCCGCGTTCAAGGCGGCGATGGACGTGGTTATCGACCGCTCCCCGCCCGAAGGAATCAATATCACGATGTTCGGGAACAAGGACAGCATGGATAAGCGCATGTTCAAGACCGCGCTGATCGACGATCCGCAGTACAAGAATTCTCGCCGCTTCGAACTGACCAAGGAACTGATTTCGCGCGGCTACCCGGAACCGCAGGCGCGCAAGATCGTGGATCGGTACGTGTCCGATACCCGACTGGCCAAGAAGTAAGCGAGGGGCACGAAATGGAAACGAAGCCGGTCGTTATCGAGGCTCACGCCTTCATCTTGAAGGATGCGGCCGGGCGCCAGCGCGCGAGTCTGGATGCGCGCGGCGATCAATGCGGCTTGCGCTTGTACGACGAACGCGGCCGGCTGGGCTTGCTGGCGTCCGTGAACGAGGACGGCGCGCACCTGCTGATTCAGGACGCGCGCAGCGAAGGAGCCTTGCAAGTGGCCGCGTGCATGGGTGCGGCGCGCATCTCGCTTTCCGATTCGTCGGGGCGGGTGCGCGCGGTGCTCTGCATGCCGGCCAAGGGCATCCCGCTCTTGGAGATTCACGACGCCAAGGGGCGGTATTCCGGCGCGCTTTGGTTGAACCTGGACGGCGCGCCGGTGCTGATCGGCAAGGATGAGGCGATGCCGCTTCCACCAAGGGCGGCGGCCGGGAAATGGGAGCGCATCAAGCAGGCTTGGGCGCGGCTCTGGCGAATAGCGGAACCGGCTTAGGCTACTCGCCTTTGCCAACTTCCTTTTCGAAGTCTGCTTTCTGACGGCCGGACCATCGGCCCAGCTTGCGAGCAATCCAAGGCATGCAGACGTAGGCGAAGAACGCTCCGAAGATCAAGAGAAGTACAATCTCTTGCGCTCCGATATTCTGAACGAACGCGATCATAATTTCCCCCGATCTGGATTCGAACGCGCGGCAGTGTAGCGGCTTGGGCGCTGGAATGACAAGGGGCTAGGGTCAGCGGAGGAATTAGCCGATACCCGCCGGCGCTTGCCAGCACGTCTTAAAAGGTGTACTTTTTGAACAAGGGGCTTGGTCATTCAAGCTAGCAAGCCTTTCCGCCGATTAGATTTCCAGGGCGTGGGGCACCTCATGACGCATTCGAATGCAATTCTAGGGACGGGTGTCTATACCGTACCTGAAGCACGACGCTTGACCGGCGTATCTGTCGGCCGCATTCGTCGTTGGATGGATGGTTACGCCTATTCATCAAGTGGAGTTGAGATCAAGCGTCCGCCTGTTTGGAAGCCCGCTCTTCCAAAGGTTGGTGGACAACTTGCACTTGGCTTCAGGGATTTAATGGAAGTGCGCGTTTATGACTCGTTTTTAAGCGAAGGAGTCTCCTGGCATACACTGCATTTGGTCGCTGCAAGGGCAAAGGATCTCCTTAACGGCGAGTACCCACTATCGCATCGACGTTTTAAGACCGATGGCCTAACCATCTATTCAGAGTCTGTTCATGAGACCGGGCAGAAAGTCCTTCTCGATCTAAAAAGCGCACAGCACTGCTTTGATAAAGTTCTCAAGCCATACCTTAGGGATGTTGAGTTCGGTACCGACGATCTTCCTACGCAATGGTGGCCACTCGGTCAACGAAGGAAGGTGATTCTTGACCCAGAACGAAGTTTTGGACAGCCTATTGTTTCAGATGAAGGCGTGCCGACATACGTTCTGGCAAATGCATACAAGGCGATGCACGACATCGCGTCCGTAGCCGGTTGGTACGATGTATCGGAGCGTGCGGTTGAGGATGCGATTGAGTTTGAGAGAAATCTGCCCTCTTGAAATACTTCTTCGATAACTGCATGTCGCCTTATTTAGCTAAGGCGCTACTCGTTCTTGATCCCGATAAAACCATCACGATCACGCACCTTAGGGAAAAGTTTGATGCAAACATCTCGGACGTTGATTGGCTCAACCAATTGGGACGCGAAAAGGACTGGGTAATTGTTTCGGGCGACAACCGAATCCTTACTCGCAAGGCTGAATTGAGGGCGTGGCGAGACTCAAAAAACACAGCCTTTTTTATGCATAAAAATTTTACGAGGCAGGGGATATGGGAAATGACCAGCGATTTCACGAAAAGATGGCCTGAGATGAAAATGAAGGCGAGTACATCCCTCAATGGAAATGGCTTTAAAACCATCCGCCTAAAACACGACGCGTTTGAGCCGGTATTTAATCAATAGCGTCACACGGCCGACACATAGGTCCGGCTAGCCCATTGATAGCAACAAGATCAAGGGCACCAAAAGTGTCTTGGATATCTAATGCGTATTCGCGCGCTTTTGACAGTTCCGTTTTCGCGGACCGCTGCAATTAGGGCCTGGATAAAGTATTCGCGTGTGCCATTCCCATTCCAGGCTGGCGCTGGACGCGCCACATTGGAGGCAATCGGTATGAATCTCACTACGCCCATCGGCAAGCGCGAAGTGCTGTCCTACAGAGAGGTCATGGCCATGCTGGGCCTGACCTACAACCAAGTCAAGAATCTCGTGGCAACCGGCAGGCTCAAGCGCCGATTCTCCGGCGTCTTCCCACTCCATTACGAGGATGTGAACCGGTTCATCATGGATCTGAACACGGGCCGGGTCACGCTGGGCCGCGGCTCACGGAAGAAGCAGCCGGCCTAGGCTTCCTTTACGCCAAGCCCGCGTTCTAGCGCTTGGCGCGCGGCTTCGGCGCGGCTTACCCCGTCCTTGGATGCGCGCGCGTCCAGGGCGCCGAGCGTCGTTGCGTCCTACTTCTTGCCCTTCACGCCGTGGCGCTCCCCGGCTTCGCGAATGCAGCGCCGGACCGTTCCGGAACGAGTTTCGCTCCAGCCCTTTTCGAGCGTGCCTAGCGTTTCCATCGTCTCCCTGTCCAGAACGGCCGTTATCGTTGTGGAGCCGCCCGGCATTCCCTTCCGGCCTGCGCCAGGCCGCGCCCCGCCGTGAGCTTTCTTCTTAGCCATGGATCATCCTTTCCCCCAGCTTGAAAAACTATTACCACACGGGAACGGCCTGGCCAGACTCAAACTTAAGTGAAATTGAAAAGATAATACAGATTCATCTTGATTTACTATTATTTTATCATGTATAGTTCCCATGAACGCAGCGCAAGGAGCTTCATTCATGACGCCAATGCCCAACTACTCCGAACGAACCGCGCACGCGCCGAATACCCCGGCCTTGGTGCAGGCGGTCGGCTGGATGGTGGCCGGAGCGCACGAGGCCAGCGCGCGGGCGAACGAAGGCCCGCATCCGGCCCGGCATCGGCACGCGGCGACCGTGAACGCCAACGCGGCGGGCGAGTTGCGCCGCGCGATCCTGATTCAGCTTCGCACCGGAACGAAGCGCCCGGATTTCCTGGTGTGGCTGCACCGGGCGGCGCGCTTCCATCTCCTGCTTGCCCGCGCGCACCGGGAGCGCGCACAGGCCCGGCCCTTGATGGCCGCGAGCCTTCCGGTTTTCGCTGCTGCTGCCGACTGAATCCCAAGCCCAAGAGGAACGCACGCTATGACCGCTCCCCTGCCCTTGCGCACGCTTGACCCTGATCGGACCTACTTCCCGGCGCTGCCGGATTTGACGGCCGATCAGGTCACGCGCGCGCCGTTCATGGCCAAGGCTAGAGGCTGGTGCATGTGGCCGAACCTATGGAGTGAGGACGCGGTTTTGTTCCAGCGCGCATCCTTGGCGCTCTGTACAGGCCAAGGCGCGCCCGTGGGTCGGGAGCTTGCCCGTTGGGAAGCGCTGCACGGGAAGATCGTGGCCGTTCTGGTAAACGGCCGACCGAACGTTAAGCGGCTGCATATCGGCGCGGGCCGCTTCGATTGGGCACTGATGCCCGATAACCCATGGAGCCGGTTTGAGCACGTAGCGGACGGCAATCGGTGCTCCCGTTTCAATCTGCACGTGTACGGCGTGGCCGTGGGCGTGCTTCCTAGTCCGCGCGATCGTGACCGGCTGCCCCTGGAACTTCGAAGCGAATTTGACCGGCTGGCGCCTTCGCGCGGCTGGACCGTGGAAGCGTAGGACCAACCCCCAACAAGGAGCTTGACCCATGCCGACCGAAACGAAGATTCATCCGGCCTTGCTGCCCCTCGTGGACCTGTGCGCGCGCGATCCGGAAGCCGCGGCTTGGGCACTCTGGCGCGGCGGGCACGAAGATAGCACCGAAGCGCCGGAAGCGGCGCGCGCGGCTTGTATCGAGGCCGCGGCGCGGATCGTGGAAGCGCTGCCGAATCCCGACCCCAAGCTGGCCGAATGGGTCATGTGGGATGCAGCCTACCGCGGCGATCCCGCGAAGCGCCGGGAGCGCTGGGAGCGCCGGCTTGCGGTCGTCCGCTCCCAAGGGCAGGAGCCGGGAGACGCGGCGGCGTACTTCGCGCTATGGCTGCATGAACAGGGCGAGCACGCGGCGGCGCTCTATCCCTTGATCGAGTGGGCGGAATGGTTCATCCGTGACGGCGGCGGATTTCCGTCCAGCATCGGCGCGGAAGATCATTGGAAGTTCATCCGCGCGGCTAAGGACGCGGGCGCGCCGAAAGCGCTGGTGCGGCGGGCGGAAGCACTGGCCCGCAAAGTCGAGCATGAGGACAAGCGCCGGGGCGATGCGATCCGCGCGCGATTCGAGCGAAAGGCGGTGCGCGCGTGAGAGACGAAGACCTGCACCCCGAGTTGCGCGAGTTCCGAGAATGGCAGCGCAGCCCTTCAAAAGCTAATGAGCGACCCAAGCGCAGGGCAAGCCCTGAGTCCATCGAGCGGGCAGCAGCAGCGCGGGCCGCGAACGCGGAAGCGAGGCGCAAGGCTAAGGTTGCGTGGGAGGCCGAGCGCTACCGGTTGGCAAGCCTTCCCATATCGAGCTTGGTTTCCGAGATTACGGCGCGGACGCGAGCGTTCGTGTTTGTAGGCGTTTCAGGCAATCCCGAACGGACGGAGATATTTATCGAGGGGCAAGACTTCGCGCTAGGCGAGCTAATGACGGTCTTCAACCTCGTATGCGAAAAGCCGCCGGCTGATGGGTGGTGGGGATCTTCAAGCTGCTACTGGAGCGCCTACGCCTGGACCCATAATTTTGGGGGAAGGGATGAAGGCGCACAGGCTTTCGGGGTTGCAGTCAAGTATCCCGGCATTCACCAGTTGGCGGAGTTGGGGCGCCGGTATGAACTAGCCTGGGGCGTGATTTCAACCGGGAATGACTACGAGTGGTCGCTTGCCACCAATGGAATCGGGCGCAAGCTTCCGGCCATCGGCAGCACGAAGCCCGGCGCTAGCGAGGTAGCATGGTTAAAGGCTTTGGCCGCGTATCGGAAGCGGATGGGCTGATTTTCCGCGCGGAAATGTGATACAATTTGGCATGCGCCCGGCACTCATCCGGGCGTGACCTTGCGCGAAGAGACAACCGATTGTCCCGCCCCGAGGGGAGCCGGCGAGCGAAAGCCCGGCGCTTTGGACCGCCCGGTCCGGAGATGAGACCCCGACCGGGGCGGGCCTTTGATCGGTGCGCGCATGAAACACGCAATAGCGGAGATTCTCGGCAAGACCGTTTCGGGCGTGGTCGTGAAAGAGAACGGCCGGCCGCCACATACCCAAGTGTTTCTGATGTTCCGGGACGGGACTCATTACGAACTGTATGGCGAGTACTTCACCGGCGCGGGCGGCGTGGATCGCGGAACGGCCGAGGAAATCAAGAGTAAAGGTCAACCCGGCGGCAAGATCGTCTTTGAAGTGCACGAAGGCGCGTAGGAGCGGCGAGAGAATGGCTGGCGCTTGGGAAATTCGATACCACAATCGAACAGTAGAGCTATCGCTCAACTGCCCGAACAATCTGCTTTCAGCAGTGGAACGACTCGCAAGGCATTCCTTCCCGAAAGCATTGAGGCAATTGGGGGACGGGCGCGGGCTCGTGCTCCATGTTTCGGATGCAGACCTCAGGGACTTTGCTATTGCCGCGATACGTGAGCAAGATTCTCAACTTTCCAAATACGGTTTTCCAACGGCAGAAGTCCAACGCGCGCTCCGAAAGTTTCCAGATCGTGTCACGGCGCCCGATGTGGATGCTTTAGAAGAGGCGCTTGTTACGATTCGGGTATATGTGAGGCAAGCCGGGGAGCAGCTCGCGCCGGCCGGAATGATTCCCATTTCGCTGACTGAGTTCCTCGGGGGAAAGCACAAAGACGGGAAGACGCGCAAAAAGGTCAGGGAGGCCTTCTCGAAATGGCTTCGGAGAAATAAAAGCGAACTGAAGCCCGTGCAACCGGGGCGAAAAGCCAAGAAGAATGAGAAAGGCGGATCGGCAGCCCTTTTCCGGGCCGAAGACCTTGAGGCGGCTTGGGCGGAGTATCAAAAAGCGGGGACAAGAGCAGGACAGTAGGGACACGAAGCAGGACAGTAAGGACACCCCTATTTATTAGAGTTTTGAATGCGTGTACATCGGCTGAAGCAAGGTCGAGGGTACGCGCATGGCGGAACTTCTTAAGCCCGATGAACTGGCCGATCGGCTGAAGGTTTCGACGGGCACCATTACTAAGTGGCGCAAGGCTGGCATCGTGCCTGCCATTCGAATCAATGCGACCACCTACCGATACGACTACACATCGGTTCTAGACGCGCTTAAGCGCCGAAGTCAACTCGCGGCAGTTTGAAAAAGAAAAAGCCCCGGCTGTAACCGGGGCGGAATCCTCTGCGCGGGCAGCGCGAAAGGAACGAGCGATGCAGGACCATACCACGGAACGGCGCGCCGAGTCAACCGGCGCGATTGCGCAAGCGGCAACTCGGCTTGAAGTTGGCGACCGAGCGGCGCGGCGGATGCTGGACAGGCCCGAAGCCTATGCGGCGCGAGCGTTGGAAATTTACGATGCGACGGCCAACGCAGTATTCGCACGTGCCTTGTTACGCGGCTTCAACCTATCCTGTCCGCTCTTCGATGCCGCGAAGCGGGCGCACGAGTTTCTTATCAAGATCGGCATGCAGCCTGTGGAAGTCATTCCTGAGTTGCAGCGCGAGCGAGTTGTCTTCGTCGTCTGGCGTTTAGTGGAGGGGCGGGCTCTTCGGTGGGACGGTCGCTGGCTGTGCGACGGCATTGGATTGGCTGACGCGGTGGCATTCGTTCTCTTGAAGCATGGAGAGCGCTTCACCATTCGACCGATCAGAAATTGCATGCTGGAAAATCCCGATTGGGATTCTGGGTTTGAGTCGGAAGATGATGCCGCGCGGCTGCGTCTGTCAGTTAACGCGCTTAGGGCGGCGCGCTGATGATCGCTTCCGCTCCTTCCGACCTACTGCCCTTTGCGCTGAAGTATCGCGCGGCAGGCCTCGCGCCGATTCCCTGCCATCCGCGGGAGAAGCGGCCGCTGGTGGATTGGGCGCGCTTCCAATCGACGGCACCCAGCGAGGAAGAGACGCGGGAACACTTCGCCAAGGGCGGCGCGTCCATCGGGCTTGTGTGCGGAAAAGTATCGGGCGGCTTGGAGTTGCTGGACTTCGATTGCAACGGCGAAGCATTCGAGGCCTGGAAGGAACTCGTTGAAGGCGCGGCCCCGGGATTGACAGCGGAGACGGTTATCGAGCGTTCGCAACGCGGCGGCATTCACGTTGTGTACCGCTGCCGCGAAGTGGAGATCCCCGGAAACGCGAAGCTGGCGCAACGGGACGACGGATCGGGCAAGCCGAAATGCCTGATTGAATCGCGCGGAACGGGTGGGCAGTTCCTTTGCGCTCCAAGCCCCGGCTATGAATTACTCCAAGGCTCCCTTGAGGCCGTTCCCGAGATTTCACGCGAGGCCCGGGCGCTGTTCATCGAAGCGGCCCAAGCGCTGAATTTGTGGACCGATCCCAAACGGAAGGTGGACGGACCCAGCAAGCCGCGAGCATCGGGCGAAGGCCTCCGGCCGGGCGAGGACTTCAACGCGCGCGGCGATGTTGCGGCGCTGCTGGAAAAGCACGGCTGGACGCGGGCGGGCGCGAAGGGCGAAAACGAGCTATGGCGCCGGCCGGGAAAGACTTCGGGATGGTCGGCAACGCTGCACCCGGTGAAGGGGTTCTATTGCTTCACGTCGAATGCCGATCCCTTTGAGCCGGGCGTCAGCTATTCGGCGTTCGCGGTCGCGGCGATGTTGGAGCACTGCGGGGACTACGCCAAGGCGGCGCTGGCGCTGGCGCGCGAAGGGTACGGGACACCCGAGCCCGAGTACAAGGCCGCGGCGGAAGCGAAGCAAGGCACGAACGATCCCCCGATTCGGTCTTTCAAGGACCTGTTGGACCGGCCACCCCCTACCCCGCCGGAACTGGTGAAGGGCTTTCTATTCAAGGGCAGCAAGGCCAGCCTTTCGAGCACTTCCAAGGGCTTCAAGACTTGGTTTCAACTCCACTTGGGCGCGTGCGTGGCGACCGGTACGCCCTGGCTTGGGTACGAAGTTGTGCAAGGGCGGGTGCTCTATCTGAATCTGGAGCTAGCCGAGTGGAGCCTTGCCAAGCGAATCGCGTCCATCATGCGCACCATCGATGCGAACGCGCCATCGAACGGGTTTGAGTACGTCCAGATGCGCGGGGAACGCATGACCCTTGAGCGGCTGATTAAGTTTGCCGAGCGCCGGATTGCCAAAGGCGGCTATGACCTCCTGATCGTTGATCCGCTCTATAAGCTGTTGGGCGGGCGCGACGAAAACGCGGCGGGCGACATGGCCGAAATGCTGCTGGCGCTGGAAGCGATCGCGCACGATGCCGGGGCGGCGCTGCTGATTGCCCATCATTACGCCAAGGGCAACGCGGGCGCTAAGTTTGCCATCGACCGGGCATCGGGTAGCGGCGTGCTGGCTCGAGACGGGGACGCCATTTTGACACTGACGCCACACGAGATCGAAGGTTGCGTGACTTTTGAGGCGATCCTTCGCGACCTGCCGGCGCCGGCCCCGGTGGGGTTGCGCTGGAATCATCCAATCTTCGAACTGGCCCCAGAGATCACCCCCGGAAAGCATGCACAGCCGGGACGCAAGAAAACCTGGACGGCTGAGGACGTCCTAACCGTCTGCAAAGATTTCATGACCAAGCCCGAACTGATCGCGGCCCTGGAAGCTCACAAGGGCATGTCCAGCACGACGGCGCGGCGGTGCATCAAAGAGGCTCTTGGGCAGGGGCTTTTGCTACAGTCCGGGGAGAGTTATTCGATAGCTCCCGACGATGAAACAGGAGACCTGCCAAAATAGGCTGCCAATTCGCCAAATCATTTTGGCAAGTACCGCCTGCCAAAATCGCCAGAATGCTAGAATTCTGGCGTTGGCGGCGGTGAAACTGGTGGCAAGTGGTTTTAATTCTGGCGCATTTTGGCAGGTCAATGTGCAGCACATGGTGAGTTGAGCGGTCAACAAACGGTGTAACGAGGCCGCAGAAACCGAAGGTTACGGACCCGCCCGGACGGCGGAAAGCAAGCAGGGATGGAGGCAGGAAAGCGGTGAACCGATGCAGGCGGAGCGAGTTCCCAGCCCGTTGCCGTTGCCGGGAATGGAAGCGAGGACCAAAGGCGTCCGGCTCGCGGATGCACTGGCGGTGGATGCCGGCGAGGCCGCGCGATTGTTGAGCACCTGCCGGAAGACGGTGTTGCGCGAAATCGAGCGCGGGCATATACGGGCGTTCCGCATCGGCCGTCAGTGGCGCATCCGAGTCATAGAGCTTGAAGCGTACATGCAGCGAGCGGAGCAAGGCCAATGACCGGCAAGCGCGTCAAATCCAAGAAAACCGGCCGCGTCGGCTACTGCTTTCGGTTTTCCGATCCGGTTACGGGCATGCGGACCAAGCGCACGTTCTGGTATCAGGAATCGACCCGCGCGCTTCGGGCGCTCAATGAATACCTGGACGAACGCCAGGGCATTGCCGATGGACTCCCGGCCAAGACCGGCTGGACGGAACCTTACGCGGCCTTGGTCAAGCGCTTCCTGAACGAGTCCGACATTTCGAGCGAGACGCGGCGCGAAGTCCTGGCGCGTTGTCTTCAGGCGAACTTGCTTGGACTGAAGGCCGGCGCGGACCTGGACAACGTGGGGAAGTTGACGGCCGGCGCGCGGAAGATCGCACAGACCAAGGGCGGGCACTTCGCGCGGCACTACATTCAGGCGCCGCTTAAGCAGCTTTCGCGCTGGCTTGCGACGGTCCGGGCGCTGCCCTATGACCCGCTGGCGACCTGGAAGCGTCTGGCGTGGGGCGGGCACAAGCACCGGCGCGCGTTCGCACCCGATGAGGTTTTCGCGATCCTGGCGGCGGCGAGCTGGTACGACGCGGCCATGGGGCGCAAGTCGGCCAGTACGACGGCGCTCAAAACTCTGTTGCTGGCCGGAAACCGCATTACCGCGATCCTGGCCGCGAACGTGGGCGACCTCCAAGACGGCCGGATCATGCTCCCCAAGGGCGAGGGTAAGAAACACAACGGGTTCGCCGCGATCCCCCGCCCGCTCGAAGACGAATTGCGCGCCGCGTTCAAGGCGCGCGATCAGGCCAAGCCGACCGATCCGCTTTTGGTATCGGCTGCCGGCGCCCGGCTGGACCGCTGCAACCTTCGCCAAGACTTCGCGCGGTATATGGCGCTGGGCTTCACATTCTTGGAGTGGCCGGAAGATCCGACCGAAGCGGAGCCGCTGGACGTGGCGCACCTGATCCAGACCGGAAGGCATCGGGGCTTGGACGGGCGCAAGCCGACCGACCCGGCCAAGATCGAAGCGCGCAAACGGCGCATGGATTCAGCGGCGGCGGTGGCCGAATCCATCGGGGAGCGTGTGAGGGCGCGCATGGAGCGGCGCACGCTTTACAGTTTCAAGCACACGCATATTTCATGGGCGCGGCGGCTGGCGAACCCGGACGCCGTGCGCGAGCAAGTCGGGCACGCGCCGCGAGACACGCAGGAACGGCACTACCTGGACGCGGATTTCGTGAACGCGCGGGAATCGGCGGCGGCAGTTTGGGCGGTGCTGACTGGCGTTCTGGACCTGGACGGGCGAGAGATTAAGCAGCCGGTAAACGTCCGCGCGGTACTCGTGGAAGGCGTACAGGTGCTTGTTGGTCCCGTTTTGGCCCCTGTTGCGTTTGAAGGCGAGAATTTAGAGGCGCGGGGTTCTGCTAAGTCTTTGTCTGTAAATGGTATACCCGGGAGGATTCGAACCTCCGACCTCAACCTCCGCAGGGTTGCGCTCTATCCAGGCTGAGCTACGGGTACACGTCGCGGCAGAGCCGCGCAAGGCGAGTTAGTATGCGCACTTCCCCAAGCATTGCAAGCGCGTTTGAACGCAACTTCGGCAACCGATGCAGCGCTCTTTACGGCAGCAGTTTAACCGCCGGCGCGCGCAGCGCGATTCCCGTTGCGGTCGTGACCACCACGTGCTCGCCCGCTTCTGCGACGTCGAGCAGGTCCGTCGGATCGCCCAAATCCACCGGCTTCCAAGTCTTGCCCAAGTCTGCACTCGCCAGAACCGTACCCTTCGCGCCCACCGCCACCGCGATCGGTCGCTCCGTGCCGGCGTAGGCCACGCCCCAAAGATCCTGCTGCGTGCCGCTCTCGGTCAGCGTCCAGCTCTGCCCCGCGTCGGTGCTGATCGCCACCGCGCCCCGGTCGCCCACCGCCAGCACGGGCTGTCCGGCCCGCACTGCCAGCGCGCGCAGGCTGCCGCGGCCTTTCAGCCCTTCGGTACCCTGCGACGGCTGCCACGTATTCCCGCCGTCCGAACTGAACAGCGCACGGCAGCCCTTGTTCGTGTACAGCGCGCTCGTCGGCGTCGGCATGAAGCCCACCGCCACAGGCGAGCCCACCAGCGTCCAGCGCTCCCCTTCCACGCGGCGCACGTCGAAGACCGCGCGGAACACGCGCTCGCTCTTCCACTGCTTGCCGCCGTTGGCACTGCGCAAATTGTCTCCGTCGAGATGCCGCGCGCCGCCGCTGTTCCCGATCTGAATCTGCGGAGCGGCGGCCGTCTCTACGCAGCACAGTTCGAAGTTCGTCGGCACCCAGTGATTCGTCCAGGTTTTCCCGCCATCCTCGGTCGACAGGCACGTGCCGCTTTTCATCGCCATGCCGGGCATCATGACCACATGCCCGCGCGGGGCCGGACCGGCCGGATCGCCCTCGCCCACCGCCCAGCCTTGCAGCGGATTGTTAAAGCGCACATCCCGCAAGCGCGCCGCGCTGCCCGTCGTCTGCACGGCCCACGTCGCGCCGCCGTCGGTGGTGGCCACGCACAGCCCGCCTTCGCCGGCGATCCAGCCCGATTTTCCGTCGCCGGTGAAGCAGACCGCATGCAGCGATTTGCCTGCCGCCGCATCCGGCAGCTTCAGAGCCTCCCAAATCGGCGGCGCCTCCCCCGCGAAACTCACCCCACACGCCAGACAAACCAACCCGATCAGGAACACGCGCATATCCCAAATCCTCCGCGGCATAGAAGGGTGCATTCGAAGACAGGAGCCCGCAAGACCGTAAGATGCTGCCGGAGTTCGTTCGGAAGGCGAAAGGCTGTTTCAGGAGGCAGGGACTTGAGCGTTCAGCTCCACTCGGCCGGATTCTCGCCCCAATGCACCCGCAGGCCGATGTCGCGCGCGCGGCGGAAGCACTGCGCCGCTTCCTGATGCCGGCCCTGTTGGCGCAAGGTGCGGCCCAGGGACTCCAGCGCATCCAGGAGCAGCTCGCTCTCTGCCCCGTAATCGGTTTCCTCGCTAGCCAAAACCCGCCGGAACGCGGTCTCCGCCTCGGGCCAGCGCTGCAAGCCGTAGAGCAACCCGCCCAGATTCTTCAGCGCCATGGCGAGGAACCAGGATCGCCCGCGCCGGATCTTCTCAGCCAACTGCACCGCTTGACGCAATCGCGCCTCGGCGCGCTCGTAGCGCTTGCGAAGAGCCTCGTTCTGGCCGAGGAAAATATAAGTCATCACCACGCGCCCGTCGTAGAGTCCGAAACGATCGAGGTAAATCCGCTGAGCGCGGCGCAGCAGACCCGAGGCTTCCTCCGGCCGCCGGTCGTAGAACGCCACCGCCAGCGTGATCAGCCGCTCGGCCACGTCCGGATGGTCCGGCCCGCGCGCCGACTCGACCGCTTCCAGCGTGCTGCGGTACAACCGTTCGGCCAACTGAAAGCGCGCGTTGGGGCGGTGCTCCAGCGCCTGGCTCCGGTACAGCATCGCCAAATCTTCGACGCAGAGCATCCGGTCGCGGTGGTGAACAGGAAACTTTTGGACCTGCCGGAGCGCGTCCAGCAGCAGTTGTTCGGCGCGAGGAAAATCCTCGCCTTCGTACGCGTCCTTCGCGGCGGCGCGAAGTTTCTGCCAGGGCCGGCGCATGGTTGCGCTCCCATCCCCTCCGACATCATACCTCACAAAAACGGTTCCTGCGCAAGGAACCCATCGTCACTATAGGGACGTGTGGTAAAGCATTAGATTCAGCCGAATTAGATCGCTATACCGTTAAGGCCTCGCAGCCGTTCGAGCCAAAATCCCACCTCACCTCCCATGGCACTTCTTGAACTTCTTCCCGCTCCCGCATGGGCACGGATCGTTCGGCCGCGCGTCGCGCTTCAACGCTCCGGCTGCCGGCATTGCCGGCGCCGCCGCCGGCTCCGGAACCTTCTGCCCGCTTGCCGCGGCGATCCGCTCGCTGGCTTGGATCGCGTGCATCACCGTATCGGCCGGACGGCCCTGCGCGATTTCGCGCGCCATCAGGCCCATCACGGGGGTCACGTGAGCGAAGTAGATTTTCAACCCGGCGCAGAGGTAATTCAGGCCCGCCTCGCCGTCCGGCGTCTCGATGAACCGGTTCTTCGGGCACTCGCCGTAACACATCTCCAGAAAATCGCAGCGCCGGCAGAAACGCGGCAGGCTGTCGAACTTGTCCGTTCCGAACTTCTTCTGCTCCGGCGTGTTGACCAGCTCACGCATCGAGCGGTCCTTGATGTTGCCCAGCTTGTACTCGTCGTAGACGAAGTGGTCGCACGAATACAGCGAGCCGTCGTGCTCGATCGCCAGCGCACGCCCGCAGTGTTTGCTGTATACGCACAAGCTCGCCGGCAGGCCCATCACGCAGGCCAACGTCTGCTCGAATTGCTGGATGAAAACCTTGCCCACGTCGCGGCGCACCCATTCGTCGAAGACCGCAGAGAGAAATCGCCCCCACTGCTCGGGCTTGCACGTCCACGGCGTCACTTTCAGCAAATCCTCGCGCGGATCGCCCTCGTCCGGGTTCTTCATCCCCGGCGCCACGGTTTCGAAGTCCCGCTTCTCCACGATCGGGATGAACTGCATGTGCTCGAAGCCGCATTCGTCGCGCAGGAAGTGGTACACCTCGCGCCCATGGTCCCCGGTCAGCCGGTTCACGCAGGTCAGCGAATTGGTCCGCACGCCGTGCTTCTGCAAGATTTTCAGCGCCGCCACCACCTTCTCGTGGCTCCCGCTGCCGTCCTTGTAAAAACGGTACTTGTCGTGCAGTTCCTTGGGACCGTCGATCGAAAGCCCAATCAGAAAATCGTGTTCTTTGAAGAACGAGCACCACGCCTCGTCCAGCAGAACCCCGTTGGTCTGAAATGCGTTGGTGATCGTCTTGCCCGCCGGCGCGTACTTCTTCTGCAGCTCCACCGCGCGCTTGAAAAAATCCAGCCCCAGCAGCGTCGGCTCCCCGCCCTGCCACGCGAAATTCACCTCCGGCACGTCCTGGCCTTCGATGTACTGCTTGATGAACGCTTCCTGCACGTCCGGCGACATCCGGAACTGCTCCCCCTTCGGAAAGAAATTCTCCTTATGCAGATAGAAGCAGTAGGTGCAATCGAGGTTGCAGATCGGCCCGATCGGTTTGGCCAGCGTGTGAAACGCCGTGAACGGATGGTGCGCTTGAGGATCGGGCAAAAAGACGGGCTTGGGCGCCGTGGGCGCCTGCGGTTCTGGGCTCATGCCCAAATGTTACCCCGCCCGGTCCAGATTGAAAAGAGCTACGGCGCTTCCGCCGCCTTCGCATGCTTCAAGAAAAAGTCCACGATCATCTCCGTCGCCGAAAAGTCTTTGGATACCCGCCCGATGATCTTCTCGGGCAGGTACTGCACGCCGCCCGGCCACGTGTGTCCGCCGCCTTCCACTTTGACGTGCACGACCTCCGCGCCGCTCTTCCCTTGCGCGTACTTCTTGACCTTCACCCGCGTCTCGTCGCTGGGATCGGCGTCCGGAAGCTCCTGCCACTTGCCTTCTTCCGCGCAGCCGTTGTACTTCGCGAAGCGCTCCACCGAATCGTTCACCGAAAGAATCTTGCCGCGGCTTCGCCCGAACTTGAACAGCCGTACGTCGCCGCCGTCGTACGGAACCAGCGGGTCTTCCGTCCCGCAAATAAAGAGCATCGATACAGGCTGCTTCGGCGTATGGTCCTTTACGGCATCCGCGAGTTGTGCGGTCACCGGCGCCGCCGCGGCAATCTTCTCTGACAAGTCCAGCGCCAGCCGCACCGACATGAAGCCGCCGTTGGAAATCCCCGTCGCATACACGCGCCGCGGATCGGTCCCGAATTCGGCATGAATCGTATCGATCAGCTTCGAGAGAAAACCCAAATCGTCTTGAACGCGCTTGCCATCGGCTTGATCTTGAAGGTGCACTTCCCGCCCGTCGTTCCACTGCTTCTGGATGCCTTCGGGATAGACGACCACGAAGCCGTGCTTATCGGCCGCGGAGCTGAAGGTGCTTCCGGTATGCCGGTCGAAGAGCTTGCCCTGCCCTCCGCCGCCGTGCAGCGCCAGCACCAGCGGCATGGGCTTGGTCTTGTCGAAGCCCGGCGGCAGGTGCAGGTGATACGTCCGCTCCTGGCCGTCGTGAGTCAGCGTCTCGGTCCGGTCCGTCCCTGCCGCCGCGTCCGGTTCGGCCGTCTCGGCACCGATCAAACCGAGACTCGCCAGCACCATCCACAAGCCGACTGCCCATGTCCACGTATAAGGGCTGCGCATCGTCGATCTTCTCCCGCTTACGCCGCGCCCCGGCTTCGCGTTCCGGCACCTTGCCTTAAAACTCCGGCGGCGGAGCGGGCGGCTTCACCGCCTCGCCTTTCGCCGGCCCGTCTTCCCGCACCCCGTTCTGCAGCACGTCCGGCAGTTCGCGCGAACGAATCACCTTCACGCTTCCGTTCTGCAAGAGCACCGGAACCGGGCGATTCCCCTGCGCCGGACCCAGATAAGCCAGCACCAGATGATCCTGCGCCTGCTTGCCCAGGTACGTCACGCGGCCCAGTTTCTCCGCGTCCGCGGGCTGGAAATATTGCGGCACCATCGCCGTCAGCACCGCCGGGAACTGCCCCTGATTATCCCGAGCGTAGTTGTTCAGGTGCTTGTGAATGTCCCGCAGCAACTGGCGCTCTTCGACCATCCGGCCTTCGACCGCCGGCTCTTCGCCGCCTTCTTCGCCGCCGCGCCGTGCCGAGCGCTTCAGCGCCTCCCCGGCTACCGCCACCAGCGGCAGCAGGCCCACGCCCAGCGTCGTCGAACTGTATCCCTGCAGCACAAGCCCTTCCTCGTCCGACGTAAAGCCCATCACCTGCGGTGTCAGCAGCGCCGCCAACTGCTTCGCCGTGGGCAATTGCAGCAGATCCACCTGCGGCGTGCGCCGCGATTGAATCTGGCCCACCGGAACTAGGATCTCGTACGCCGCCGTTGCGATCGCCGCCGAATCGATGTAGAGCAGCGCCTGCTGGGAAGCCTCCATCCGCTCCCGCGCCGCGCGGAACGCCGCATCGTCGGCCAGCGTGCCCTGCGGAACCGCGTCGCCCAGGCGATCCAACTCGTCCTTCAGCGCCAGCGGGTACAAGCTCACCAGCACCCGATCATCCTTCACCGCCCAGCAGATCTGGCCCGCCGCGTCGCCTTGCACGATTTTTCTTCGCGCCACCGTGATCGTCGTCCCGAAGTGCGGCGCGTCGATGTAGTCCATCTCCGCCGCGCCGGCCTTCTTTAAGGCCTCCAGCACCGCCACCGCCTTCGCTTTGTCCAGCACCCCCAGTGAAAGCACCGGGCTCGGGATGCCCACCGTGAGCTTGGGATTCTTCGCCGGCGCCGAAAGCGTAAGCAGCGCCTGGCCGCTCAGCGCGCCCAGCAGATCCTGCCTCACGTCGATACCGAGCTTCTGGTTCAGTTCCGCCAAACGCGCGTTCGCCGTCTCCCGCGCCGCGGGATCCACGATGCCGCCCACCTCGATCAGCCGGTCCAGCAGATCCACCGGCGAGGCCTGGATCGCGAAAGCCGCCAGCGTCTGCTTCGGCGCATTCAGGAGCGTCTCCGCCGGCAGTGCGGCGCCGGAAAGCAGCGTCAGCAGGCCCGTCCGCTCCGCCTTCGGCGCGTCCAGGTACAGCACCTCACGCATGCCCGGACCTTCCAGCCGCAGGCTCCACGCCAGCGCCTTCATCGCGGCCACCCCCGCCAGCTTCTGCTGCGCCGCCTGCTCCGCGTTCGCCGGATCCATGTTGAAGTCCGGAATCTTGCGCAACTCCTCCAGGTTCACATAGACCAGCGCGTCCGACGCGTTGCCCGTCTTGGCCTGCACCCGCTGAAACGCCGGGAGCTGGCTCAACGTCTTGACCTGGTCCGCTTCCGGCGGCGGGCCGGCGGCCTTCGAAATGCGCTTCGCCGCCAGCAGATTCTCCAGCCGGTTCGAGCGCAACGAGAACATGAACGTCCCTTCGCTCACGCCGTAGTAGATCTCGAAGGGCGCCTGCGGATGGCTGATCGTCGTGATCGAAACCCCGTCGAAGTTCGATTCGCCCATCGCCAGCGTGCCTTGCGTGGCCGTGTTGAGCTTGTCGATCAGACCGTTCCAGTACGTCATCCACTTTTGCATCTGTCCGCGAGGCTGCACCGCCACAATCACATCCGGAATCGGCTTGCCGTCTTCGCCGCGCTGCGGCAAGTACCCCAGGAACCCGATCGTCACCTCGCCTTGCAGCGTCTCGAGCAAGTCCTTGACCGTGAACCCCATCTGCTGCGCGGCCATCCCCAGCCCCGCGCGCACCTGCAGGAGCGGCAGCTTGAACGCCTTGAGCACGTTCTCGTCGCTCCCGATCTTCCACAGCGCCGTCTCTTCCAGCTTCACGCGCGCCTGAGCCAAGTCGCGGAACGAAACCGCGAAGAGCGTCTCCTGCGGCAACAGCGGCAGCGCCGCCCAAGCCTGCTCCGCCGGAGCCGGAGCCGGCGCAGGCGCCGGTTCTTGCGCCGCCAGCACGCCCGGCCAACACGCCGCCGCGCACAGCACCAGCACCCATTTCAGATCACGCATCGTTCGCATCGCAGACCCCTCTCGCAATCCCCACGAAAATCACCGGCAAACATCTACCCGTTATGGGGCATTTCAGCAGATCCTTTCAAGTCTTTTGAGCGCTTCGAAAAAATCGTGAATCGGATGAGGGTGCGGCGTTCGACGAACCAGCGTGAGCCGTGCGTGCGGAGTTCCTCCACACTCGTCGAAAAGTTCCTCATCCTGCGCCCCGCAGGCGGCTCCTTTTGAGGGCCTCTCCTACAGCCCGCCGCTGCGGCCCGGAACCATTTCAAACGCCGGGCCGATCCGTAAGACCGCCGCTCTTTCCCGCTGCACCTGGCGCAGACACGGAATTTCATTCGCGTCCGCAAAATCCGTTGCGTCCGCGCGTGCGCGGTGTATTGTTTTTTGCATGCAAAATACAAAGGCCCCGGCGCTGCCGCTCTCCGTCGCGCGAACCATCCTCGCCGATGTCGCCGACGGCCGCCTCAAGCCCGGCGCGCGCGTCATCGAGCAGGCTTACTCCGCCCGCTGCGGCGTCTCGCGCACGCCCGTCCGCGAAGCCCTCAGCCTGCTCAGCCGCCACGGCGTCCTCGAACAGGCCGCGCGCCACGGCGCCTGCGTCCGCTCCACGCCCGTTGCTGCCCGCAAGCTCCTCGCCCGCAAGCCCTTCGCCGGAAAAGCCGCCGCACGCACGCCCACCGAACCGGCCTTCGTCGAACTCACCGGCCGCATCCGCGCGCTTTTGCACGACCCCCAGGCCTTGCCCGGCGCCATCCTTAAAGATACCGCCTTCGCCCGCGCCCTCGGCGTCAGCCGCACCACCGCCAACCGCGCGCTCTCCTGGCTCGCCCGCGAGGGCCTCCTCGAACCCCTGCCCCGCCGCGGCTGGCGCCGCGTCCGCCTCGGGCCGCAGGCCTACCTCGACTGGTACGAGTACCGCATGGCGCTGGAACCCGCCGCGCTGCGCGCCGCCTGGAAGCAACTCGACCACCCCGCGCTTGCCGCGCTGCGCGATCGAACCGCTCACGCCGCCACCGCGCACGGACTGGCCGCGCTCACCGCGCCCGCGCGCATCGATCTGGATCTGGCGCTCCACCGCGCCATCCTCGAAGCCTGCGCCAATCCGTTTCTCAAGCGCGCCATGCAGCAGGCCGAAGCCCAACTGCCGGTCTACATGGCCCTGATGCCTTCCTGGCACGTCCCGTCCCGCGCCGAAGCCACATTCCGCGAACACATGGAAATTCTGGACGCCATTTTCCAGGACCAGCCCGCCGCGGCCGAAGCCGCGCTGCGCAAGCATCTGCTCAACGCGCGCAAGCACCTCGCACGTGGCATGCGCGCGCCCGCATCCAACCCCGGCTCCGAAGCCTGAAAGGAGGCTCCGCATGGCTCGAACCCTTCGCGTCGCTTTCGTCGGCGGCCCCATGTACGACGGCCTCTACGCCCGCCTGCCCGGCTTCGAACGCGCCCACGGCCTCAAGGTTGAGATCGGCTTCAAGGGCGATCACCCGGCGCTCAACGAACACCTCGCCGCGCACGGCGCGTCGTACGACCTCGTCAGCACGCACAGCAAGTACGCGCCCAGCCAGGCCGGCTTCCTGCGCCCGCTCGACGAAATCGTAAAGCCCCGCGAACTCGCCGCCTTCGCGCCCTCCACCGTCGAACTGATGCGTTACCAAGGCGCGCTTCTGCAGCTCCCGCGCGTCATCGACAGCAAGATCCTCTTCTACCGCACCGACCTCGCCGCCGATCCCGAACTGCGCGACGGCTACAAGATGATCACCGGCCGCGACCTCCGCCCGCCCGAAACCTGGGACCAGCTCGCCGAGATGGCCGCGCTCATCAAGCAGCACCGCGGCATCGACGGCTTCGTCTTCCCCGGCAAGGAGTCAGGGCTCTTCGGGCACTTTTACGAGATCCTCGAAAGCGCCGGCGGCGAACTCTTCACGCCGGACCTCGAACCGGCCTTCGTCAGCGACGCCGGCCGCTATGCGGTCAGCCTGCTCGTGCGCCTGTACCACGAATCCGCGCCCAAGGACGTCCCCAACTGGCACTACGACCAGGTCGCGGCGCACTTCCTGCGCGGCGACGCCGCCATGACCACCGATTGGCCGGGCAGTTACCACGCCTACCAAAACAGCCCGGCCGTCGGCGAACGCTTCGACGTGGCGATCTATCCCGTCGGCCCCAGCGGCAAGCGCCGCGTCTACAGCGGCGGGCACTCGTTCGCGCTCACCAGCGGTACCCGCGACATCCCCGCCGCCCTCGAACTCCTCCGCTTCCTCACCAGCGAGGAGAGCCAGACCCATGAAGCGCGCCTGGGCAGCGTCGTACCGTCCACCGCCGCGATGCAGACCGTCAAAAATGAAGCGCCCGCCGGCGGCCGCGAAGCCCGCCGCCTCGCGATTCTCGACGAGACCATGCGCGACTGCATGGCCATCCCGCCCAAATTCCCGCGCTATCCGCTTTGCGAAGACGCGCTCTGGGAATCCATTCGCGCCGCGCTGCTGGGCGAACTGACCGTCGATCAGGCGCTCCTCGAGGCTGCCGCGGCCGTCCGCGCCGTCACGCGCGAAAAGCGTCCGCTGCATGGTGTGGCGCATAAGTCCGCGCCCAAAAAGAAAGCCGTGCCGCCGCGCAAACCCAAGCTCGACGACGCGCCGGCGAAGCCGGCCGCGAAACCGGCGCCGAGCAAGTCGGCACGCAGGAAAGCGCCCAAGAAGCCCAAGGCCGTCAAGCGCGCGGCCAAGCCCAAACCCAAGGCCCGGCCGAAACCGAAGCCGAAAAAGAAAGCGAGACGCTGAAGATGGGCGACCGACTGAAGGATCGTGTGGCGATCGTCACCGGCGGCGCGCGCGGCATCGGCGAAGGCTGCGCCAAAGCCATGGCCGCCGAAGGCGCCCGCGTCGTCGTGGCCGACGTGAAGGACGCCGACGCCGCGCGGACCGTCCGCGAAATCGAAGCCCGCGGCGGATCGGCCGTCTACGTCCGCACCGACGTCCTCGACGCCGCCAGCATCCGCGCCTGCGTTCACGCCACGCTCGAACGCTTCGGCGCGCTCCACGCGCTCGTCAATAACGCCGGCACCCACTTTCCCCATGCCATCGACGAACTCAGCTCCGAGAAGTGGGACTTCATGCTCGACCTGAACCTCAAATCCATGTTCCTTTTTTGCCAAGCCGCGCTCCCCGAATTGCGCAAAGCCAAAGGCGCGATCGTGAACATGTCTTCCGTTCGCGGCCTGATCGGCCAGACCGACGCGGTGGCTTATTGCGCGAGCAAAGCCGGGATCCTGGGTTTCACGCGCGGCTTGGCCCGCGACGAAGCAAAGAACGGCGTGCGCGTCAACGCCATCTGCCCCAGCAACGTCCGCACGCCGCTGATGGAAGAATGGCTCGCCAAGCAGAAAGACCCGGCCGCGATGCGCAAACTCTGCGAAGACGCGCAGCCCATCGGGCGCATGGCCGAGATCGAGGAGATCGGCCGCGTCGCGGTCTTCCTCGCTTGCGCGGACAGTTCCTTCATGACCGGCACGCATCTCGTCGTCGATGGCGGGGCATTACTGGATTGAGTAATCACCGGGAGACGCGGAGCGCGCAGAGAACGGCAAGGCAGGTTGGACCTTTAATCTCCAATCGTCTTTGACTTCCTCCGCGCCCACTGTGTTTCTGCGGTGCACACAACTCGAAAAGGACTTCTCATGGCACACGTCTTGATAACCGGCGGCTGCGGCTTCTTCGGCGCTTGGATTCTGCGCAAGCTCCTCGACGCCGGACACCGCGCCACCGTCTGGGACATGGAACTCAACCCGCGCCGCTGGCTGATGGTCCTCGCGCCGGCCGAAGTCGAACGCATCGGCTTCGCCTCCGTCCGCGTCGACGACCCCGATGCCGTCAAAGCCGCGATGCTGGAGACCCAGCCCGACGCCATCATTCACCTCGCCGGACTCCAAGTCCCCACCTGCAAAGCGACGCCGCTCGCCGGCGCGCGCGTCAACGTGCTCGGCACGCTCGGCGTCTTCGAAGCCGCCCTCGCGCTCCCGAACAAACCCGGACTGGCCTACGCCAGCAGCGCCGCCGTCTTCGGCAGCGATGCCGATTACGACCACCAAGCCGTCGGCGACGCGACGTGGCCGCGCCCCAGCACCCATTACGGCGCCTTCAAGCTCTGCAACGAAACCAACGCCCGCGTCTACGCGCAGGATCACGGCCTCGGTAGCGTCGGTTTCCGCCCGCTCACGGTCTACGGCCCCGGCCGCGACGTGGGGCTTACCAGCTTTCCCACCCGTGCCATCGCCGCCGCGCTCCTGAGGCAGAAGTTCGATATCCCCTTCTCCGGCCCCACCTGCTACACGCATGTGGCCGAAGTCGCCGACTACTTCGTCGCCGCCGCGCTGAGCACCAACAAAGAGAGCGCCTCCGTTTACACCGTAGGCGGCGAAGTCGCCGACTCCAGGAGTTACATCGCCAAGCTCGCCAAGCACGTGCCCGAAGCGGCAGCGCTCATCACCTGCAGCGGCGGAAACCTGCCCATCGCCTCGCACCTCGACGATCAGCCCCTGCGCGCCGCATTTCCGCTCGTGAAACGCATCGGATTGGACGAAGGCATCGGCCTGACCGCCGATGTATTCCGCAAGCAGAAAGCCGCGGGCACGCTGGTGGTTTGATGAAAAAGCACACGCTCAGCGAGTTCGGGTTAGGTATCAGCGAGTGCTTCGTGGTCGCGCTGGCCTTTGTCGTCCTGTCCATGCTCTTGCGGAACTGAACCAAACGCCGAACTTCGAAAAGGATCGCTTCATGCCCATCACCATCACCGGCCTTACCGTCCGTGACATCCGCTTTCCGACGAGCAAACACCTCGACGGCTCGGACGCGATGAATCTCGCGCCCGACTACAGCGCCGCGTACGTCGTCTTGCGCACCAGCCAGCCGGGACTCGAAGGCCACGGCCTCACCTTCACCACCGGCCGCGGCACCGAAGTCGTCTGCGCCGCCGTCCGCGCCATGGAACCGCTCGTCGTCGGCCGCACGCTCGAATCCTTCACCGAAAACATGGGCGCCTTCTGGAGGCACGTCACCGGCGACTCGCACCTGCGCTGGATCGGACCCGAAAAAGGCGCCATGCATCTCGCCACCGGAGCCGTCGTCAACGCCGTCTGGGACCTCTGGGGCAAAGCCTGCGGAAAGCCCGTCTGGAAAATCCTCGCCGACCTCTCGCCCGAAGAGATCGTCCGCTGCATCGATTTCCGTTACCTCACCGACTGCCTCACGCCCGAAGAAGCGCTCGCGATCCTGCGAGCCAACGAACCGGCCAAGGCCGCGCGCGAAGCCGAGATGCTCCGCGACGGCTACCCGGCCTATACCACCAGCGCCGGCTGGCTGGGCTACCCCGACGAGAAGATCCGAGCGCTCTGCCGAGCCGCCGTCGCCGACGGCTGGACGCACATCAAAATCAAGGTCGGACGCAGCCTCGAAGACGACCGCCGCCGCTGCGCGATCATCCGCGAAGAGATCGGCTACGACCGCCACCTGATGACCGACGCCAACCAGGTCTGGGACGTGCCCCAGGCCATCGCCTGGATGAAGGAACTCGCCGAGTTCAAGCCGCTCTGGATCGAGGAACCCACCAGCCCCGACGACGTCCTGGGCCACAAGAAAGTCGCCGACGCCGTCCGCCCCCTCGGCATCGGCGTCGCCACCGGCGAAATGTGCCAGAACCGGACCATGTTCAAGCAGTTCCTCGAACTGAAAGCCATCGACTTCTGCCAGATCGACTCCTGCCGCATCGGCGGCGTCAACGAAATCCTTTCCGTGATCCTGATGGCCAAAAAATTCGGCATCCCCGTCTGCCCGCACGCCGGCGGCGTGGGCTTGTGCGAATACGTCCAGCACCTCGCGCTCTTCGATTACCTCCGCGTCTCCGCCACGCTCGAAAGCCGCGTGCTGGAATACGTCGATCACCTGCACGAACATTTTCTCGATCCCGTGCGCATGAAGCGCGGCCGCTACCTGCCGCCGCAGCGTCCCGGCTACAGCATCGAGATGAAGCCCGCCTCTCTCGATGCCCACGAATTTCCGCACGGAGCCGTCTGGAAATAGGAGCCCCCGCCCTGAGCCCTGCCGTTCCCTCTCCCGCTGGGAGAGGGATTAAGGGTGAGGGACGTTTGCCCTGGTTTGCCTTTTGAAGTTTGTTTAGTGCTTGCCGTTTGCCTTTAAGCCGAACTCGAGAAAGGAACCACCCCATGCCTCCCGTCCCCGACAAAACCCCCGGCGATACTTCCTGGTTCGTCCACGACCGCTTCGGCCTCTTCATTCACTGGGGCCTTTACGCCCTCGCCGCGCGCCACGAATGGGTCAAGAACCGTGAGAAAATCCGAGACGAGGATTACGAGAAGTACTTCAAGCACTTCGACCCCGATCTCTACGATCCCAACCTCTGGGCCGCCGAAGCCGCGGGCGCGGGTATGAAGTATTTCGTCGTCACCACCAAGCATCACGAAGGCTTCTGCCTCTGGGACAGCGCGCTCACCGAATACAAAAGCACCCGCACGCCCTGCGCCAAAGACCTGCTCACGCCCATGGTCGAAGCCTTCCGGCGCCAGGGCATGAAGGTCGGCTTCTACCATTCGCTCATCGACTGGCACCACCCCGAGTTCCCCATCGACGGGACGCACCCGCGCCGCGACGACGAAGACGCGCTCGAGAAGAACAAAACCAGGGACGTCCGCAAGTACGCCGATTACCTCTACGGCCAGACGCGCGAACTCCTCACCCAGTTCGGGCACCTCGATGTGATGTGGTTCGACTTCAGCTACCCCAACCAGCTCCACCGCGGCATGCGAGGCAAGGGCAAGGACGACTGGCAGTCCGAACGCCTCTACAAGCTCGTCCGCGAACTCCAGCCCCAGGTGATCCTCAACGACCGGCTCGACCTGCCTTCCGGCTGGGACATGAAGACGCCCGAACAGTACCAGCCCCGCGAATGGCTCCAGGTCGGCGGAAAGCCCGTGGTCTGGGAAGCCTGCCAGACCTTCAGCGGAAGTTGGGGCTACTACCGCGACGAATACAGTTGGAAGAGCACCGAACTCCTGATCCACATGCTCATCGATACCGTCAGCAAAGGCGGCAACCTGCTCCTTAACGTCGGGCCCACCGGGCGCGGAGAATTCGACGCCCGCGCCATCGACCGCCTCCGCGGAATGGGCCAATGGATGAAGCGCAACAGCCGCAGCATCAACGGCTGCACCGCCAGCGATTTCACCCCGCCGCCGGATGGCCGCTATACGCAAAACGGCAAGCGCCTTTACCTGCACCTATTCGCCTGGCCCTTCCAGCACGTCCATCTGCCCGATCTCGCGGGCAAGATCGAATACGCCCAGTTCCTCCACGACGCCTCCGAAGTCCACTACAAGGAGATGGACCCGCACGCCGAAGTCCAGAACATGACCCAGCGCGGCCAGCCCGGCACGGTGACGCTGCACCTGCCCATCGTCAAACCCGACCAGGCCGTACCGGTGATCGAACTCTTCCTGAAGTAGCCCGGACCCCGGCCCCGCCCGCGCCACGCGGGCGGGACCGGCCCGGATGTGGACGCCCGCGAAAGCGCGCTAAAATCCAGGCCATGAACGCATCTCCGCAGCACCCGCACCGCGCCACCACCGAAAGCGGACGAGCCCGTGAATTCCTCCAAGGTCCCCAGCGCCGCGGCTTCGAACTCGCCCGCATCTGGCGCATCGGTTGGGAATTCATCCGCGGCTTCCGCGCGCTCCATTTCGTGGGGCCGTGCGTCACCGTCTTCGGCAGCGCGCGCTTCAAGGAAGACCATCGCTACTACGCGCTCGCGCGCGAAGTCGGCGCGCAACTCGCGCACGCCGGTTTCACCGTCATGACCGGAGGCGGACCGGGCATCATGGAAGCCGCCAACCGCGGCGCCAAGGATGCCGGCGGGCCGTCCATCGGCTGCAACATTAGACTCCCGCACGAGCAGGCCCCCAACCCCTACCTGGACCGTATGATCGAATTTCATTACTTCTTCGTACGCAAGGTCATGCTTGTGAAGTACAGCTACGCGTTCGTCATCTTGCCCGGCGGATTCGGCACGCTCGACGAAATCTTCGAAACGCTCACCTTGATGCAAACCGACAAGATCGAGGAATTTCCCGTCGTCCTCATGGGCGTCGATTACTGGGCGCCGCTCCTCGATTTCATCCGCGGACGCATGATCGAGGAAGGCACCATCAGCCCCGACGATCCCGGCCGCCTCCACGTCACCGACGATCCGGCGCAGGCGTTGCTTTACATAAAGGACGTCGCGTTCAAGCATTTCGGGCTCACCTACGGCCCGCGTATGAAGCGCTCGTGGATTTTGGGTGAGTAATCCGCTACGCAAAAAACAACACTTCGCACGCACCTGTGCGCCCTTTGCGTACGCAGATTCCGTCTTGTAGTTGACTTCCCTTTAGCCGACTGGCAATCTGCATTCATACCGACGTGGAGTCAGTTTGGCGGGTATCGTGATCGGCTCGAACCATGAGTCGTGATGCGCTGCGAATCGTTACGAGACCATCGAACCTATTCACCTCTGGTACCTGCGAAGGGGAAGGCTGGCGTGAGCATCCCGCAAACCGTGCGAGCCACCACGCAGATCCTTCGCAAGGGCGAGGTGGATCGCACACCCACGGTTATTCGCGCCAAGGACCCGATGACCATCGTCATCTTCGGGGCCTCGGGCGACCTTAGTAAACGCAAGCTCATCCCCGCGTTGTACAATCTGCATCAGAACGGCTGCCTCCCCGACAAGTATGCCGTCATCGGACTTTCGCGTACGCCCATGAGCGACGAGGCGTACCGCCAGATGTCGATCGACTTCATGAAGAAGGAAGGCTACGAGGACCTCGATCCCAACCATTACCTTTTCCAGGCGCTGCATTACTGCCCCGGCAACAACGACACCCCCGAATCGTTCCAGGCGTTGCGTAAGCGCCTCGAAGAGGTCGAAGCCAAGCGCGGCTTGCCGCCCAATCGGCTGTATTACCTCTCCGTGGCCCCGCACTTTTTCAGCATCGTCGTCGAACAGCTCATGGCCGCGCGCCTCATTCACGATCCCAAGGTCGAGAACACGTGGTCGCGCGTGATCATCGAGAAGCCGTTTGGCACGGATCTCGAAAGCGCCCGCGCGCTCAACGCGGCGATCACCGGAGTCCTCGACGAAAGCCAGATTTACCGCATCGACCATTATCTGGGCAAAGAGACCGTCCAGAACATCATCAGCTTCCGCTTCGGCAACACGATTTTCGAACCCACCTTCAACAACAAGTACGTCGACAACGTCCAGATCACCGTCAGCGAAACGCTGGGCATGGAAGGCAAGCGCGGAGCCTACTACGACACCGCCGGCGCCATGCGCGACATGGTTCAGAACCACATGTTCCAGGTGCTCTGCCTCACCGCCATGGAACCGCCCGCCGCGCTCGACTCCACCAGCATCCGCGACGAAAAGGTGAAGGTGCTTCGCGCGCTGGAACCCTACAACGCCGACCAGGTGCGCCACAACACCGTCCGCGCCCAGTACGGCCCCAAGCTCAAGAACGGCCAGACCGTCGAACCCGGCTACCTGGGGGCCGAAGGCGTCGATCCCGAATCGACCACCGAATCGTTCGTCGCCATGCGCCTCTTCGTGAACAACTGGCGCTGGGCCGGCGTGCCATTCTTCCTCCGCCACGGCAAGCGCCTGGCCAAGCGCGTCACCGAGGTCGCCATCCAGTTCAAGCAGCCGCCGATGCACCTGTTCAAGCAGAACGACAGCGCCGAACTCTGCCTGCTCGACGACCGCCCGATCCAGAATCAGCTCGTCCTGCGCATCCAGCCCGACGACGGCATCAGCCTCAGCTTCGGCTGCAAGCCCCCGGGCATGCAGATGCGCCTGCAGCAGGTCGATATGGACTTCCTCTATAAGGAAGCATTCGACCTGCGCTCGCCGGAAGCCTACGAACGCCTCATACTGGACGCCCTTCGCGGCGACGCTTCGCTATTCACACGCAGCGACGAAGTCGAGTATGCTTGGCGCTTCATCGGCGCGATACTGGACGGCTGGAAGCATTCGGGAGATAAGAAGCTCCCGCAGTACGAACCTTACGGCGAAGGGCCGCTGGAGGCCCGGAAACTCATGGAGGGATCGCACCGCCGCTGGCGGCTCATTAAGGACATGTAGCACCGATTTGTGGAAGCGGGCCGCGCCGCGGCCTGCATACGAGGAAACGGATACGCAAGGAGATCCGAGATGGCTCAGGCATTCGGCATCGTCGGTTTGGAAGTCATGGGCAAGAACATCGCGCTCAACATCGAGCGCAACGGCTTCCCTATCGCGGTGTACAACCGCACGTACGAGAAGACCGAGCAGTTCATGAAGGAGCGCGCGCAAGGTAAGAAGGTCTACGCCGCCAAGACGCTCGAGGACTTCGTCAAGAACCTCGAAAAGCCGCGCCGCATCTTGCTCATGGTCAAGGCCGGCGGCGGTGTCGACGCCTGCATCAAGGGCCTGCTGCCCCTGCTCGATAAGGGCGACATCATCATCGACGGCGGCAACAGCTACTACAAAGACACCGACCGCCGCGTCGCCGACTGCGATCCGGCCGGCGTCAAGTTCTTCGGCATGGGCGTCTCCGGCGGCGAGCACGGCGCGCTCTGGGGCCCCAGCCTCATGCCCGGCGGCGATCAGGGCGTCTGGAAGCACCTCGAGCCCGTCCTCACCAAGATCGCGGCCAAGGCCAAGGGCGAAGCCTGCGTGACCTACTGCGGCAAGAACTCCGCCGGCCACTTCGTCAAGATGGTCCACAACGGCATCGAATACGGCGACATGCAGCTCATCGCCGAAGCCTACGACCTGCTCCATGCCGGCTTGGGCATGAGCAACGACGAAATCTCCGCCACCCTCGGCGACTGGAACAAGGGCGAACTCGAATCCTTCCTCATCGAGATCACCTCCAAGGTCCTCGCCTTCAAGGACACCGAAGGCAGCGGCAAGAACCTCGTCGACGTCATTCTCGACAAGGCCGGACAGAAGGGCACCGGTAAGTGGACCAGCCAGATCGCCCTCGACATCGGCGTACCCATCCCGACGATGACCGCCGCCGTAGACGCGCGCTGCCTTTCGTCCT
This sequence comes from Planctomycetota bacterium, assembly GCA_015075375.1. GTDB lineage: Bacteria > Planctomycetota > SZUA-567 > H5-PLA8 > H5-PLA8 > H5-PLA8. The sequence goes on from JABTUM010000002.1 coordinate 1,505,537, forward strand.
TCAAGGACATCCGCGTCCAGACCAGCAAGCTCTTCAACCAGGTCATCAAGCCGATCTCCGGCGACAAGAAGCAGATCGTCACCGCCGTCAAGAACGCCCTCTACTGCTCGAAGATCATGAGCTACGCGCAGGGCTTCCATATGTTCCAGATCGCCGATACCGAATTCGGGTACGGCCTCAACCTGCCGGAAAACGCCCGCATCTGGCGCGCCGGCTGCATCATCCGCGCGGGCTTCCTCGACCGCATCACCGATGCGTTCAAGAAGAACCCCAAGCTGCCTAACCTGATCCACGACGAGAACTTCAAGCGTGAGATCGCCGACCGCGTCGCCGACTGGCGCCAGGTCATCAAGCTCTCGGCCGAGACCGGCATCGCCACGCCGGCCTTCAGCACCTCGCTCGCCTACTTCGACGGCCTGCGACGGGAGCGCGTGCCGGCCAACGTCATCCAGGGCCAGCGCGACTTCTTCGGTTCGCATACCTACGAGCGCACCGACAAGGCCGGGATCTTCCACACCAAGTGGACGCCCGAGCATAACTAAGCCCGACTCGGAGGTTCCCGGCTCATACCCGGGAACCTCCGCTTTACCGCATCTTCCCGCGCCGCCTCGTGCGGCGCGTTTTTTTGCCCCCTCCCGCGCCGCTTCGGCCGCCTGAAGTTTGCCGTTTGCCCTTTCCTGGCTCCCCCTTGCCCATCCCCAAGCCTCGCGGTAAAACTCACCAAGCCGATCGGATTCAAGCAGGCGCCGCATTTGACCGATACCGCAAAGCAAGGCCTTCAGGAAACCGCCCCGTGGTCCGCAGCGTTCACATCAACGGCCGCAAATGGTTCCGCAAGGTGCTCGGGCTCAACGACACGCCCGAATCCATCGCCGCCAGCACCGCCATCGGCATCTTCGTCGCCTGGACGCCCACCATCGGCATCCAGATGATCATTTCCTTCGCGCTTTGCGCCGTCGCGCGCGTCAACCGCATCGCCGGGCCGCTGATGGCCTGGATCACCAACCCCGTCACGATTCCGCCTATCTTCTATTTCAATTACCTCGTCGGAAGCTGGATCCTGCACAGCGAAGGCGACGCCGGTACCGCCGGCAAGCGTATGGACGCCGCGTGGGAAACCATGGGCACCGTCTCGATGTGGGATTTCCTCACCTTCAACGGCCCGCAGATCAATAAATGGTTCGACGAGATGCTCCACCTCGGCGCGGAGATCATGGTCCCGTTGATGGTCGGCAGCATTCTGGTCGGCTTGGTCCTCGGCCTCGCCGCCTATCCGCTTACCGTGCGCGCGGTCCGCGCCTTCCGCGCCGCGCGCCAGAAGCGCGGGGTTTTCTGGAAGGCGCATGCCACCGGAGCGCACCTGCCGGCCGTATCGCCGGCGGGCAACGGAGAACCCACTGCGTGAGCGCCCCCGCACGCATCGGCATACTCACCATCTCCGACCGCGCCAGCCAGGGCGTGTACGAAGACAAGAGCGGTCCCGCGATCCGCGCCGAACTCGATCGCCTCCTCGCCTCGCCTTGGGAAGCCGTCGTACGCGTCATTCCCGACGAACAACCCCTGATCGAACGCACGCTGATCGAACTCGCCGGCCCCGAAGGCTGCTGCCTCGTCTGCACCACCGGCGGCACCGGGCCGGCCGCGCGCGACGTCACGCCCGAAGCCACCGCCGCCGTCTGCGACAAAATCCTCGACGGTTTCGGCGAACAGATGCGCGCCGTCTCGCTCAAATCCGTCCCCACCGCGATCCTTTCGCGCCAAATCGCCGGCACGCGCGGAAGCTGCCTCATCGTCAACTTGCCCGGAAAGCCCGCCGCCATCGCCGAATGCCTCGGCGCCGTCTTCGCCGCCGTCCCCTACTGCATCGACTTGATCGGCGGAGCGTACCTCGAGACGAAACCCGAAGCCTGCGTCGCCTTCCGTCCCAAAGGCGCGGCAAAACCGAAAAGCTGACCCGCCGACATGAACGAACCCGAACCGGCCCTCTTCGAACCCCTCGAACCCGGGGAACTCAAAGCGCGTCTCGACGCCGGCGAGAAGCTGACGCTGATCGACGTCCGCGAACCGTTCGAATGGGAACTCGCGCGCATCGAGGGCGCGAAGCTCATGCCGCTCTCGCAAGGCAACGCCTGGATCCCGCGGATCGACCCGCAAGGCGGGCCCTACGCGGTGATCTGCCACCACGGCGTCCGCAGCGCTCAAGTCTGCGCCTACCTCGCGCGCATGGGCGTAAAGGGTTGTCTGAATGTATCCGGCGGCATCGACGCCTGGTCCCGCGACGTCGACCCGTCCGTCCCGCGCTATTAACGTTTGAACGATAGAAGCTACCGCTTAGCGTAAGCGACCTTAACCCGCGTTCCGTTCCTGGTTCGCCGCTTGCGGCTTGGCCGTCCCCGCTCTGCTCCGCGTCTCCGCGGTTCACGCCCTACGCCGGCGCCACCACCAAGCTCACCGCCAGCCACCCGCCAAAGGGCAGGCAGATGCTCGTCAGCCGCGGATGCGACGCCACGCGCGCGTTGTACTCCTGGATCCCGCGCCGCGGATCGTCGGCGGCCAGCGACTCGTGCGCATGCCCGTGCCCGTCCGCGTTATCCGCGCAGATCAGCCCGCCCAACCGCACATGCGGGAGCGCGAAGTCCAGATACTTCGGATAGTTCTCCTTGTCGGCGTCGATGAAGACCAGATCGAACGGCGCTTCCGCGCGCACGCCCGGCAGCAGTTCTTCCGCGCGCCCCACGCGGACCTCCGTCCGGTCCGCAAGCCCGGCCTTCGCAAAATTCGCCCGCGTCACCTCGGCGTGCTTGGCGTTCGCCTCCAGCGTGATCAGCTTCCCGCCCGCCGGAAGCGCCCGCGCCAGCCAAAGCCCCGAGTAGCCCGCCAGCGAACCGAACTCCAGAATCTTTTTCGCGCCGACCGCCCGCGCGAGAACATGAAGCGCCTTGCCCGCTTCCGGATTGACGCTGATCCGCGGCAAGCCCAACTGCTCCGCCGCCGGCATCAACTCTCGCAGCAATTCGTCCTCGGGAGCGAAGAGCGCCCGGCGATACGCATTCAATTCCGACCGATCGTCCGTAGCCAATGCGTCACTCCCTTTCCCCAGCCCGTCCCGCCTGCGGCCGGCCGTTTACCGCACGCCTCGACGCTTACTGTTCACTCTCGCCCGGTCCGCCCAACACTTCCCGCAACCGCGTCGTAAACCGCCCCTGCCAATCGCGCAGGTTATCCTCCAGCGCCCGCAACGCCGCCTCGAGTTTCTTGAATTGTTCCTGAGCGTCCGGGCTGGCGGCGCCGGCCGGCAGCGCGCGCAGCGCCCGGTTCGCGAGAAACGATACGTCCCCCGCCTGCTGCAGCGACTCGCGCATCCCCGCCTCGAACTCCCCGGGCAACGGCTCCAGCGCCGACGTGACCACCTCGCGCACTTCGTCGAGCTGCGCCAGCGCCAGATCGCGCTCGGCCTTTACCTCTTCGATCGCCTGCACCGCCGCATCCCGAGCGGCCTGCGCTTCAGCCACCACGTTGCGCGAACGCACCGCCTCGCTTTCCAGCGTATGCACCTTCACTTCCAGCTCGCGGCGAATATCCATCAAGCCGCGCAAATCGCGCAGCAGCCGGGCCTTCTCCTTGTCTTCGACCGCGCTCTTCTCGAGCACCTGCGTGACGCGCGTCTCGAAGATCCCCGACGGCGACTGGCGCGGAACCACCGGGCGCGCCTGCGGCGTCGGATGCTTGGGCTGCTCGATCGGCGCCACCGGCTCCCGCGCCCCGCTGCCCGCAGACCCCTCGCCGCCACCTTCATCCAGCATCAACCCGCCTTCCGGCGTGCTCACCTTCTGGCCGCAAGCCTGGCATTCCAGCGCCGCCGGCTTGGACGGAACCTCGTTCCAGCAGCACGAACACAGCCGCTTCCCCTCGGCCGGCGCGCGCACCTTCGCCTGCGCCGTGAACAGGTTCCCGCACTGCTTGCACTGAAAGCGTTTGAGCCCCGGCTCGGCCTTGTACTTCTTGCCGCAACCCGCGCAGATCACGAACATCGATAGCTTTCCCCGATTCCGCGCATCGAACCGCCGTGGATGCCTGAAGTATAACGCCAGTCCCGCTCGATTATTGGCCTACTTCCGCGAACCTCGCCCCCCCCCCCCCGAGCCGGACCGCCAAGTACCGTCCCGAAACGCCTCGAAGCGCAGGCGTTGCGCGGACCAAACAGAGCGATGAAGCGTTTTGGGACAGAGCTTAAAACTCCGCGCTCCCCGGCGTCCGCGGGAACGGGATCACGTCCCGCACATTCCCCATACCGGTAGCGTAAATAAGCGTACGCTCGAAGCCCAGCCCGAAGCCCGCGTGCGGAACCGTCCCGTAGCGCCGCAGATCGCGGTACCACCAATACGCTTCCTTCGGCAGCTTCAGTTCGTCCAGCCGGGCGTCCAGCACGTCCAGCCGCTCCTCGCGCTGCGAACCCCCGATGATCTCCCCAATCCCCGGCGCCAACACGTCCATCGCCGCCACCGTCTTTCCGTCGTCGTTGATGCGCATGTAGAACGCCTTGATCTGCTTCGGATAATTCATCACCACCACCGGCCGGCCCACGTGCTTCTCGGTCAAATAGCGCTCGTGCTCGCTCTGCAAGTCCAGCCCCCACTCCACCGGGTACTCGAACTTCTGCCCGCACTTCTTCAGGATGTCGACCGCCTCCGTGTACGTGATCCGCTCGAAACTCGAGGTCACGAACTTCTCCAGCCGCCCGATGCACTCCTTGTCGATCCGCTCCTGGAAGAACGCCAGATCGTCCGGCCGCTCGTTCAAGAGCGCCTTGAAGATGTACTTCAGAAAGCGCTCGGCCAGATCCGCGTCCGCCGCCAGATCCGCGAACGCGACTTCCGGCTCGATCATCCAGAACTCGGCCAGATGCCGGCTCGTGTTGCTGTTCTCCGCGCGGAACGTCGGCCCGAACGTGTAGACCTTGCTCAGCGCCAGGCAGTACGTCTCCACTTCGAGCTGCCCGCTCACGGTCAGAAACGCCTCGCGCCCGAAAAAGTCCTTCGAGAAATCGATCTTCCCCTCGGGCGTGCGCGGCGGGTTCGACAGGTCCAGCGTGCTGACGCGGAACATCTCGCCCGCGCCCTCGCAGTCGCTGGCCGTCACGATCGGCGTATGAATCCAGTAGAAGCCTTCTTCGTGAAAGAAGCGGTGAATCGCCATCGCCAGGCAGTGCCGCACGCGCGTCACCGCGCCGATCGTGTTCGTCCGCGCGCGCAGATGCGCCACCTCGCGCAGGTACTCCAGCGTGTGGCGCTTCTGCTGCATCGGGTAGTGGTCGGGATCGTCCACCAGCCCCACGACTTCGAGCTTCGTCGTCTGCAACTCGACCGCCTGCCCCTTGCCCTGCGAAGGCGCCAGCGTCCCCTCGGCCACGATCGAACACCCCGCCGTCAGATGCAGGACCTCCCGTTCGTAGTTCGGCAGTTCCTTCGGGACGACCAGTTGCAGCGCGTCGAAGCAGCTCCCGTCGTGGAGCGCCACGAAACTCACCCCGGCCTTGCTGTCCCGCCGCGTGCGCACCCAGCCCCGCAGCGTGACCGGCGAACCGGTGGCGACCTTGCCCTTCAGACAATCGGCTACGGCATGCACGGCCATGAAAGCATCCTCGAGGGGGATATCGAAAAGCGGTCTCGATTATGCGCCCGGCATAGCCCGCTGCAACGGCAGGCGCCGGCCGTTTCCTTATTCAGTCGTACATTCGGCAACAAAAAAGGGCGGCCCGAAGGCCGCCCTTTTCGTTCGCATGTGCTTTAGGAACTTCAGCTCGATGCCCGGCCCGCGCCGCCGCCGTGATGCGTCCGCGTCCCGACGCTCGGCGGAGCCAGCCCGCCGCTCGCGCCCGCGCCCGCGGGCTCCATCCCCGCCGGCTTCGCCTTCGGATCGAACTCCCCGATCGTCACGAAGATCAGGCGGTCCTTCTCCTTCGACACCCGCGCCTCCACCCGCGACTTCAGCGGGATCTCGTCGCGCAGGATCTGCTCGCTGATCGGATCCTCGATGCTCTGCTCCACCGCACGGCGCATCGGACGAGCCCCGAAGTCCGGGTTGTGGCCCTTCTCGATCAGGAACTCCACCGCCTCGTCGCTCATCACGAGCTGGATTTCCTTCTCGAACAGCCGCCGCGCGACCGCGTCGATCTCCAGCTTCACGATCTTGCTCAGGTCGTCCTTCGTCAGCGGCTTGAAGACGATCACGTCGTCCAACCGGTTGATGAACTCCGGACGGAACTCCTTCTCCATCTCGTCCTTCAGCTTCCGCTTCAGGTCCGAATACGTGGCCTCTTCCGACTTCTTCCCGAAGCCCAGCGAACCCTGGTTCTTGATCACCTTCGCGCCTACGTTCGAAGTCATGATCAGGATCGTGTTCCGGAAGTCCACGTGCCGTCCGTAGCTGTCCGTCAAGCGGCCTTCTTCCATGATCTGCAGCAGGATGTTGAAGATGTCCGGGTGCGCCTTCTCGATTTCGTCCATCAGCACCACCGAGTACGGCCGGCGCCGGATCTTCTCCGTCAACTGCCCGCCTTCCTCGTACCCGACGTAGCCCGGAGGCGCGCCCACCAGCCGGCTTACCGCGTGCTTCTCCATGTACTCGCTCATGTCGATCTGGATCAGCGCGTCCTGGTCGCCGAACATGAACTCCGCCAGCGCCCGCGCCAGCAGCGTCTTGCCCACGCCCGTCGGACCCAGGAACAGGAAGCTCCCGATCGGACGCCGCGGATCCTTCAAGCCCGCCCGGCTGCGCCGCACCGCGCGCGCCACCGCGCTGATCGCCTCGTGCTGGCTGATCACTCGCTTGTGCAGGTAATCTTCCATCTCCAGCAGCCGCTTCGTCTCCTGGCCGGCCATCCGCTGCAACGGGATCCCCGTCATGCGGCTGACCACCTCGCGGACGATCTCCTCGTCCACGTTCCCGATCACGTCCTTGCTCCGCTCGCGCCATTCGCGCTGCTTCTGGCGCATCTGGTTGCGCAGCACCTCCGCGCGGTCCCGGAACTCCGCTGCCGCCTCGAAATCCTGCTGCGCGACGGCCTGTTCCTTCTCCTGCTCCAGTTCCTTGATGTCCTTCTCGAGGTCCTTCAAGTTCGGCGGGCGCGTCATGTTCTGCAACCGCACGCGGCTGCCCGATTCGTCGATCACGTCGATCGCCTTGTCCGGCAGGAAGCGCCCGGTGATGTAGCGGTCCGAAAGATTCACCGCCTCTTCCAGCGCCGCATTGCTGATCTTCACCCGGTGGTGCGACTCGTAGCGCTCGCGCAAGCCCTTCAAAATCTCGATCGTCTCTTCCTTCGACGGCGGATTGACCATGATCGTCTGGAAGCGCCGCTCCAGCGCCGAGTCCTTCTCGATGTACTTGCGGTACTCGTCCAAAGTCGTCGCGCCGATGCACTGCACCTCGCCGCGCGCCAGCGCCGGCTTCAGCACGTTGCTCGCGTCGATGCTTCCTTCCGCGCCGCCCGCGCCTACCAGCGTGTGCAGCTCGTCGATGAACAGGATCACGTTTTTCGCGCGGCGGACTTCGTTCATCACCGCCTTGATCCGCTCTTCGAACTGGCCGCGGTACTTCGTGCCCGCCACCATCATCGCCAGGTCCAGCACCACGATTCGCTTGTTCAACAGCAGGTCCGGCACGTCGCCTTCGACGACGCGCTGAGCGAAGCCCTCGACGATCGCCGTCTTGCCCACGCCCGCTTCGCCGATCAGCACCGGATTGTTCTTCGTCCGCCGCACCAGAATCTGCAGGACGCGCTCGATCTCCGCCTCGCGCCCGATCACCGGGTCGAGCTTCGTCTCGCGCGCCAGTTCGGTCAGATCGCGCCCGAAGCTGTCCAGCGCCGGCGTCTTGCTCTCGCCCTGCGGCTGCCCGCCCTGCGCCGGCGGCTGAGCCTCCCCGCGGGCCGAATCGCCGCTCCCCCCGCCGCCGCCGCCCGCCGCGCCGCCGCCGTTCTCTTTGTTCTGCCGCCCGTCGCTCGCGCCCAGGAACTCCAGCACCTCGTTCCGGACATCCTCCAGCTTCAGGCTCAAGTTCATCAGCACCTGAGCCGCCAGGCCCTCCTGCTCGCGCAAGAGCCCCAGCAGCAGATGCTCCGTGCCCACGTAGTTGTGATCCAGCGCGCGCGCTTCGTCCATCGCGTACTCCAGCACCTTCTTCGCCCGCGGCGTGAACGGAAGCTGCCCCATCGTCACCACGTCCGGCGCCGGCTTCACCAGCTTCTCGACTTCCATGCGGACCTTGTCCAGGTCCACGCTCAGATTCTCCAGAACGCTCGCGGCCACGCCCGAGCCTTCCTTCACCAGTCCGAGCAGAATGTGCTCCGTGCCGATGTAATCGTGATTCAGGCGCTCCGCCTCCTGCCGCGCCAAGCTCATCACCTTACGCGCACGGTCTGTGAATCGATCGAACATGAAGTGCACTCCTCTCGGAAGAACGCCTTTTCTTCAGTGAATGTTATACGCAACTTCCCAACTTCCGGGTAGCGCACATTTCATCGCGCCCACCGCCGAATCCCCAGCGAACTGCCCCTTCCTGTCACCGCAGCTCCATGCGCACGAACTCGACCTGCTTCGCGCAAGCTTCTGACGCGCTATGCGTCGAAACGACCGGTTCAACGCATCCTCAAACGCCTCCGAGTCGAAAGCCCGCGAACCGCATGCCCGTAGTCCCAAAAATGAACTGGCCGCGACGCCTTACTCCTACAAGATGGACGCCCAGCGCCACCTTCTTTCATGCTAAATTCGCGCCGGAGGTAAACGCACATGAGCAACACGGCCAAAAAGGCATTCGGACCCGATGCGCCCATCCGCGTAGGTATTATCGGCGCCGGAGGCATCACCGCTAAACTCCATCTCCCCCAACTCCAGCCGCTCAAGAACGTCCAGATCGCCGCTCTCGGCGGACGCAAAATCGAACGCCTCGAAGTCCTCGCCAAACGCCACGGCGGCAAACCCGTCACCGACTACGACGCCATCGTCGAAGACCCGCGGATCGACGCCGTTGTCATCGCCACGCCGCACCCGCACCACGTCGATTGGGGCATCAAGGTCTTGAAGGCCGGGAAGCATCTGTTCATGCAGAAGCCCCTCGCCCCGACCATCGACGAAGCCAACCGCTTTGTCGCCGCCGTCGACGCCTCCGACCGCGTCACCTACTGCCTCCCGCAGCTCGCCGTCCCCCAAGTCCTCGCGATCCGCGACCTGATTGCCGAAGGGCAGCTCGGCAAACTCTCCGGCGCCCACGCGCGGCACAGCCACGGCGGACCCGAAGTCTACAACGCCGAAGTCCGCGACCTCCTCGGCGAACCCCCGCTCAAGCCCGGCGAGAAACTCTGGTTCTTCGAGGCCGGCGAAGCGGCCGTAGGTGCGCTTTTTGACATGGGGGTGTATTCCGTCGCCCGCCTCGTCGGCGTGCTCGGCTCGGCCAAGCGCGTGATGGGCATGACCGCGATCCTCGACAAGCCCAGCCAGGTCGAAGACACCGCCTCGCTGCTCATTCAGTTCGCCAACGGCGCCATCGCCGTCGCCGAAACCGGCTGGTGCGACGGCGCGCGCTCCTGGCGCATGTCCTTCCACGGCACCACCGGGCGCGTCGAATCCCCCGGCTTCGCCGGCGCGTCTCTCTCGCTCTACAAGCAGGCCAGCACCACCCGCGAAGACATCCCGCCCACGCGCACCGAAGTCGAGACCGCCCGCTACCCCAACCTCAACCCTCACGAACAATGGATCCAAGGCATCCGCACCGGCACGCCGCCCAAACTCGAAACCGCCCGCGCCGCGCGCCACATCACCGAGATCCTCCTCGCCGGCCTCGCCAGCGCCCAGCACGGCCGCGCCGTGGACCTCCAGACCCGCGTGGATTGATCAGATCCTGACCGCCACCCTGCTGCCGCGTAAGGAAAGCCCCATGCCACGCACGTGCCGCCGCGCTCTCGTGTTCCTGCTTGGGTGCGTTTTCGCCTGCGCCGCCCGCGCCGCCGATCCCGCGCCGCCGGCGCCGCCCGCATGGCCCGCGCCCAAGCAAGTCTTCACGCTCCAGCCCGACAACACGATCGACGGCGCCAAAATCCCCCACGCGCCCGGCGATGTCTTCGCGCTAGCCGGTAAGGCCCGGACCCTGCGCATCCTCAACTTCAAAGGCACCTCCGAACGCCCCGTCGCCTTCGTCAACGCCGGCCTCGTCGACGTCGCCAACGACGACCGCGGCTTCGCCATCGCCGTCCAAGGCTGCCTCCACGTCCGCCTCAGCGGCTCCGGACCCGTCCCCGAAGCGCAGCGCGCCAAAGACCCCCACGCCGCGCGCTGCGGCATCCGCGCCAGCGCCACCAAAAAGGGCATGATGGCCATTCACGTCAACGGCAAGAGCAGCGATATCGAAGTCGATCGTCTGGAAGTCTACGGCGCGGGCTTCGCCGGATTTAACGTGAAGGACGAACCCAACCCCGACGGCAGCACCAACCGCGATACCTTCACCATGTACAACCTCTCGATTCACGACAACTACGTCCACGACGTCGAAGGCGAAGGCTTCTACATCGGCCATACCTTCTACGGCGGCTACGACCACAAACCTTCCGGCAAAACCCTGATGCCGCACGTCATCAAAGGCCTGCGCGTCTACAACAACCGCACCGTCAACACCGGCTGCGAAGGCATCCAGGTCGGCTCTACCGTCGAAGACTGCGAGATCTACAACAACACGCTGATCAAGTTCGGCCAGCGCCCTTTCGCGCAGTGGCAGGACAACGGCATGCAGATCGGCGGCGGCACCCAGGCCAAGGTCTACAACAATTACCTCGAAGAAGGCCCCGGCTGCGCGCTCACCATTCACGGCCTGGGCGAACTGTCCTTCTTTAACAACACCCTCGTCAAAAGCGGCGGACCCGGCGCCTACGTCAACACCAAAGAAGGCACGTCCTACCTTTTCGCGCACAACACCCTCGTGAACTGCGGCGGCGACGGCCTGCGCATCGGCAACTTCAAGGATCCGCCCGCCGCCATGCGCCTCTACAACAACCTGATCGTCCGCGAAAAACAGGACCAGAATCAGTTCATCGCCAACCTGAACCAAAAAGCCAAGCTCGAGGAAGGCGGCAACGTGACGCTCATCGGACTCGCCGCCGCCGGCTTCAAAAATCCGGCCCAAGGCGATTACCGTCCCGCCGAACAGCCCGCGCTGCGCGCCACCGTTCCCGTTCCGCAGTTCACTTGGACCGCCGATCAGGCCGGGCTCGAACGCCCTAAGGGCCGCGCGCCCTTGGCCGGAGCCCACGAACCGCCGCTCGACGCCAAGCCTTACGGCCCCGGAGCGCCCCTCGCCGCGCACCCCCCCACGCCCTGGAAAAACAAACGCTGACCGCCCCAGGCTCTCCCGCGGAACCAGTCGCCGATCATTCAACGCACGCCGAGCAATCTGTGATTTACCTCCGCCGCGAACGCGCCAGAATAAGCCGTGTCAACCACTCCCTCGAAAGGAACACGCATGAAGATCGGCGCCTTCACCACCTTCGCTCCCGAGTACACCTTTGCCGAAGCCTGCCAGTTGCTGAAGTCCATTGGCTACGCCGGCGTGCAGCCGCGCATCGTGCCCGATAATGCCGCGCGCTTCGATCCGGCCAAACCCTTCAACCCGTGGGGCAACAATAAGGGCGGGGTTTCCGAGAGTTCCTTTTTCGCCGACCACGCCGCCGCGCTGAAGCCCGCCAAGGACGCCGGCCTCGAAATCACCAGCGTCGCCAGCTACACCAACACGTCCGACATGGAACGCGCCGTCAAGATGGTCCAGACCTGCGGCAAGGCCGGCATCAAGAACGTCCGCGTCGGCGCCGTCGCCAGCATGCCCAAAGACACCGACCGCTGGGACGCCTTCAAGCTCATCGCCGAAGCCAAAGCGCGCTTCAAGGAACTCGTCGCCGAAGCCAACAAAGCCGGCGTCCGCCCTTGCCTCGAACTCCACGGCGGCACGCTCTTCCCCAGCCCGTCCGGAGCGATGAACTTCATCAAGGAATTCGGCCCCGAACAAGTCGGCATTCTCTACGATCCGGCCAACATGCTCTCCGACGGCTGGGAACGCCTCGACCTGAGCCTCAACCTGCTCGGCGACTACCTCGCCGAAGTCCACGTCAAGAACTCGAAGTGGGTTCAGGACGGCGTCGACGAACTGGGCTGCGCCAAGTGGAAGTGCATCAGCGCCGACCTCGAAGAAGGCAGCGTGCACTGGCCGACCGTCATCGCGCAGCTCAAGAAGCGCGGCTACACCGGCTGGCTCGTCGAAGAAGGCCACACCGCCACGCTCACCTACCAGCGCCTCAAGACCGCCCACGACCTGCTCAAGAAGATGGTGGGCTGAGCCGGTCCGATTTTAGATTTTAGATTTTAGATTTTAGATTTTGGATCTACCGGCCGCGCCCGGTCGCTCGCCGCCGTGCTTCGGCGAGCGGACCCGCCGGAATCCATCGCCTTTGACGGGGCCGTCTCCCCTCCTTGCCCAGGAGGGGTTGGGGAGGTGGTCTCAACAAGCCGCGCGCAGCGCGCTCTATGAACGCACCAAACGCAGGCGCGCCGCTTAACTTTTCGTTTTGAAGGTGGCTGAGTACTTGCCGTTTGACGTGTGCCGTTTAAGAACCCGGCTCGTCTCCGCTCGGCGTCTCCAACGTCCCGCGCACCGCCTCGGTCGTCAGATCCACCGCGCGCAGCACCGCTCCGCAAACCGTGTTGGGCACCCGCGTCAGCCCCAGCAGCAGGTGCTCGGGGCCGATCTGCGGCGCGCGAACGCGCTGCGCTTCTTCCTTGGCCGTCTCGATCACGCGCTTGGCGCGTTCGCTGAACGTAATCAGATGCTCCGGAATGCCTTCGTCGCCCGGGCGCAAGTGATGCAGCACCAGGTCGCGGATCTGGTCGGCAGACGCTTTGGCGCTCTTGAGCGCCAACACCACCTTCTCGTCGCCGTCGCTCAACAGACCCATCAGGATGTGCTCGGGCGTGATGTGCGTATGCTTGAACTCGATCACCTTTTCCTTCGCCAGCGCGATCGCGTTGCGCGTCGCCGGCGTGAACCGGTCGGTGCGCGGCGGAGTTCCCATTCCCGTTCCGGTGTCCAATGCTGAGTTCCCTTCTCCTGCTGCACGTATCGTCCGGCCGGGGTGCTGCGCTTGAGTCCAACGCCAAGCCGCTTGCCCGCCCGCCCCTGCCGCTCTAACTGGTACGCCGGGAGGGACTTGAACCCCCAACCTGCGGTTCCGAAGACCGCTGCTCTATCCAATTGAGCTACCGGCGCGTACAGTTAAGATGTTGTATTTACCTAATTTCCAAGATTGACAACCCTTTGGACCTGGGTGTAACATAGGGACAACACTTGAGGGGCTCCCGATGCGAGTCAATCCCGTTCAGTCTCCTGGCAAGCCGGGCTTCCGGGCCACCTTCCGCAACCCGTACAAGGGCAAGGTCACGACGGCCGGACTCGGCACGCGCGACGACACCGAAGCGCGGGCGCTGTGCAACGACTTGGAAGGATTATCCCGGCGGCAGGACTTATGGCAAGCGCCCGAATCCCCGGAGTTGCTGGCATATGACCCGCGATCCGTGGGCGCGTTCTTTGGGGTCGATTCCCCGCACCTCAAGTACAGGCAGGGCCAACGAACCGAACGCCCGGCCATGGACGATCACGAGGTGGACGCTGTGGCCACCGCGGCTGGGCACGCCGAACTACTGAACGAGGTTGCGCGCGCATCCGGGAAGAAGGTTCGCGCCGGCGCGCTTCGAGAGACCCTCGCCCTTATTCCCGAACGATTCTTCGCGCGGTTGCGCGCTTCAGAGGATCGCTGCCGCGACCTGGAGTTCGAGTTGAAGGCGCTTCGCCCGCGGGCCGAGTTTCTGGAGGCGGAGCTTGTGAAGTTCCAGCGGAAATCTAACCTGCATACCAAGGTGAGCGTGGCCGATGCGTTCGCGGCGTTCCAGCCTGCCTTGAAGATCGACCGCAAGCCCAAGACGCAAGCCGAGATCACGGACGCCGTAGACGCCTTCGTTGCCAGCCTGCCGGGCCGGGGCAAGGATCGCCTTGGGGAAATCAAGGCGGGGCACGTGGACGACTTTCTAACCGGGCTGACGACGAAGGACGGCGGCAAGCCTTCGCCGCGCACACGGGCCAAGCGGCGCGCGGGGCTGTCGGTATTCCTGACTTGGGCGGTAAAGAAATACGACCTCGCCGAAAATCCCATGGCGAAGGCTTCGCGCGTGACCGGCGCCGCGCGCACGGCTGACGCCATCGTTGCCATTGACCGGCTGGAGGACTTGCAGCAACTCCTAAGCGGCTTGAAGCCGTGGGGCTACTGGCAAGCGTGGGTTTCGTTCGCCTGTTTGGGCGGCGCGCGCTGGGGCGAGCAACGGACCTTGAAGCTGGACGATGTGAAGCTGGACGAGGGCTACACGCTGATTCGAGCGAGCAAGACCGGGCGCGTTCGGCGCGTACCTATCGAGCGTACTTTCCTTCGTGGCGTGCTCGCCGAGCACTTGAAGCGGCGCAAGGCTGAACAGAAGAAGCCGACGCTACCGGGGCATGGTTCGCCGTGGCTTTTCCCGTCCATCGTGCCCGACAATGAATACAAGCCGCGAGTGAAGGCAGAGCCGGGGCTTTGGTCCGATGCGTCAGTCTGGCATTCGGCGTGGGAGCGCGTACAGGTTGAAGCCAAAGATAAGAAGGCTTTCAAGCCTGCGTGGGCGCATGGGCCGGCCGTCTGGCGGCATACGTTCGGGACCGCGCTGGGCATGTGCGGCCTCTCCAATATGCAGGTGGCGGAGATGATGGGCAATTCGCCGGAAGTGGCGAAACGGTTTTACGTGGCGTCCAGTCTTCCGCCGCGGCCGTGGCCGTTTGTCTGGCTGGGCACAGAGCCGGGAGCGAAAGCTTTGTAGGAAACATGCGGCCAAACACAAGCCTGAACTGCGCCGAATGTCATGGGGACCTCTGGCCAATGCGCGCAAGGCGCCGGACAACCGGGAAAACTTGCTTGAGCGGTTGCTGGAGGTTCGCCGGGAGTTGCGACGAAAAGCGGAGCGCAGGCTCGTGAATTTGAGGAATTTTTTCTCCGCAAACTTGGCGGGATTGGTAATCTATTGCTGGGGGCAACGCGCGGCCTGATCCGCTGCACGGGCGGGACTCCGAACCCGCCAGCCCCCGGCATTTACAACTATTCGGAATGAAGTAGGCGCGCACGGAAGCGCGAAGCATGAGCGACTCAACCTACAAAAAATTTGACCTTGAATATGACAAGCTTTGCGCCACCTTGCGCGAGCAAGGTCAAGGTGATGAGATTAAAAAAATCAAGAACGTGCGTTACACGGCGGAATGGTGGAATGGCCGCGAGCTTGATTTAGAGAAGGCAACTTTCATTGTTCATGACATCGCACCGGACGGGTTCCTCGGGTTTCCTGACCTCCGATTCCGAGCGGCAAATGACCCCGAGAACAAGACAGGATGGGTGGACGACTGGCGTGCGTACAAAGACAAACACGACGTAAACGCGGTAGATTCGTCCGCACGACTTCTCAAAAAGAATGGTAGGGACAGAGTTCTTGGAAGCTCATTGAATCTTCACCTGAACGGCATCTTAAACGGCAGGCGAGGGCTTGCGCAGAGGCATGGCGTGGACGCTACGTACCACTCATTCAGCATTCCCAGGCATTGCGATATGGCGGTGTGGATTCTTGGTGTTGGTTTTGAAATGCCCCGCATGATTGATTCGGCAGATCTGAGAAAGGCGGTTGCGAGACTGGTGGTTGAAATTAACAATGAGGAGGCAATGAAAGAGATTGCGATTGCCGCATACGCGCTCGACAATCAACCTATCTCAATCCCACAACAAGGCAGGGATGAGTTGAGAAATGTGCATGCGGAAGCGTCATCGCCGGAAGCGCTGCCGCTCGCGGATCGGGCAGCGTCGGCCGCGAAGCGCGCCGGTATTGAAAATTCGCATTCCGCAGACTTCCGCAGTGTTAAATGGAATGGCAATTCCTACACCCTTTCGGCCACGCGTGCCAAAGTAATCGCCATGCTTTGGGAGTCGATGGAGAAAGGTGTACCCGAAATAAGTTGGGCCAAATTACAGGCTGACTGTGAGTTCGAAGCGAAGCGCCCACGCGATCTATTTAAACCATGGAAGGAATACAACCACCTGCTCACCGCAGGTAGCACTAAAGGAACTGTAAAGTTGAAATAGGGGGAGGAATTTCCCCTTATTTCCCCACGCTAGGCCCCCACGTAGGGACCCCAACAGCACGGTAAGAATACTCCCAGGACGTTCGGGAGGTTCAGAGCCGTGGAAATCGACGATCTTTATAATCTTGCCGCCTTGGCAATTCGCTTGAATCTTTCCCGCGAATGGCTGGCGGCGGAGGCCGATGCAGGGCGACTACCCTGCCTTCGAGTCGGCCGGCGCCGACTATTCTCCTTGAAGGCTGTTCGGGCTGAGTTGGCCATTCGGGCTGCCGCCGCGAAGGGCGGTGCAGCATGACGCTTTCATATCACATCCTTGCCGGCGGGCGAGTCGTCGAGACACTTACTGCCGATCCGTCTTCGCCCGAGGGCCGGGAATCCGTGCTCACCGCATTGCGGCGCGTGCATGCGAGTTCCACCGCGCGCGTCACCGTCGAAGGCCGAGCATCTGGCCCGGATCTTCTCGCCGAAACATTGAACGCAATACTCACCGAGATCGAAGCCGCCCACGACAACCACGGCAGAGAGGCCGCGCAATGATCCCCCTTCGAATTTGGACGCCACGGCGGCCGCAAGTGGTCCAGAGCACCCAATGCAAACGACTCGCGGTAGATCCCCGAGCGCTCAATGGTCGGCTCGAATGGCTGTGCGAGACCTCTCCGGAATCCCTAATGCTTCTACGATCCCTAATCGGCTGCCGCAGAACATGAACCCAACCTACTGCATTCGTGATTGGAATCTGCACTTTGAGAAGGCGCAAAGTCGTAAAGTGGAACACACAAAGTGGGTAGCTGTGCCAAACAAACACGACGGTAAGGGCTTTCGCCGCGTCATGCGCGAACCTGACGGTGTGGCCGTCTACGGCGCATGGAATCTCATGCTACAGGTGGCCAGCAAGTGCCCCAAGCGCGGCACGCTCGCCGACGAGGACGGGCCGCTGACAGCGCTGGACCTGGAATTAAAAACCGGCTGTCCGGAAGCTGCTTTCGCCCGCGCGTTCACGGTCTTGTGCGAGGTCGGCTGGCTGCTGGTAGACGACCGGGAGCCCACTGGTAGTGGTAGCCCGCTGGTAGAACGCTCCCAGCCCGCTCCTAGTGCGCTCCTAGGCACCGCCAACGCGTTGGAGCTACAGGACAGGACATTACAAGACAAAACTACTTCCCGCGCAAACGCGCGGGGCGGCTCGAAACCGAAGTCAAAGGCGCTGCCCAACGGGGGTTCCGTCTGGGGAGCTTGGGTGGATGCGAACCGGGCCGTTGGGCGGGTTGATCCTGCTCGCCTTGGTCCCGACCTGAAAGCAAGCTCTGCGCTGGCTGGCGTCCTACCTGCCGATCAGATCCCCGACATCTTGCGGAAGTATCTGGCTGATGATGATTCGTTCGTTGCGAGGCAAGGGCACGCGCTGCGTCTGCTGCCGAGAAGGCTGGACGCCTACAGGAACGGGACGGCGAACACGGCCGGAAGCGACGGCTGGACACCGCGGCGAACACTCACGCCTTTGGAGGAACGCCTCGCGTTCGGAGGTGACTCGTGACCTACGAGGCGGCGATTTTCGGCGTATGCGCGGCGCATCCATGGGCGGCGGCTTGGTTCCGGCTGGGCTGCGTGGTGGTGAAGGCGGGCGGGCGCTGTTGGCAGGCGAAAGACATAGACGCTCAATGCCCGTCGAACGTGGAAACGCTTGGCTGTAGCGGCTTGGCGCTGACGCGGCAGGAATACGACTGGCTGGGCTGGGATCTGGATTGCAAAGCTGATGGATCGGGCGGCTACGTCTCGACGGACGCGGCGATTGCCAACGCGCGGCGCTTGCGTGAGAAGCTGAACGGCTGCGCGGAAATCAGGCTCTCGAAGTCTGGCCGCGGCGTTCATATCCGACACCTGCTCGAAACTCCCGTCAAGCCCGACCAAGCGAAGTCAACGGCGGTGGCGCTGGCGCGCGGCGTCTGGCTGCACGCCGACCCGGCCGCGCTTGGGCGACAGTGCTTCGACCTGTGGTCGCGGCATCCTGGGCCGCGCGGATTTGAACAAATTGAACAACACTGGGGAATTGAGCCATGACCTACGAACCACCGACGAACGAGCAAGCGCGGGAGATTCTCGCGGCGGTATCGCAAACGCGCGCAGAGCACTATCACGACTGGATCGGCGTGGGCATGGCGCTGCACGCGGCATCCGAAGCGTTCCTGAACCTGTGGGACGACTGGTCGCGGCTCTCGCCGAAGTACAATCCGGGCGAATGCGAAAAGCACTGGCGCACGTTCTCGGCGGACGGCAAGCGCGGCCTGACGTTCGGCTCACTGGTGGAATGGGCGCGTCGTGACAGCGGCAACCCGGACCTAGGGAAGGGCTGGGGCGGCGCTCCACGGCACGAACGTCCGACGCCCAAGGCGTCGGGCGAGTACCCGAGCGAGGAACTGCGGGCGCAACTGCAAGCAAGCATGGACGGTAAGCGCTTCAATGTGCCGACGCCGTGGCCAATGCTCGACCGCATGGCGAGCGCGCTGGAGCCGGGAAAGGTAACCACGTTCTGCGCTCCGCAAGGGGCAAGTAAGTCCTTTGCCGTGCTGCAACTCGCCACGCATCTGCTGAGCAATTCGCTCCCCGTTTCGGTGCTCATGCTCGAAGACGACCGGCCTTTTCACCTGCGGCGCGCGCTGGCGCAACTAGAAGGCAACGGCGAGTTGACGCGGGACGGTTGGGTCAAGGAGCATCCGGATGAAACCAAGCTGGCCTGGGAGAGGCACGCGAAAGTGCTCGACGCACTTGGCCGCGCGATTCACGAAGCGCCGGATGAGATCGGAGTGGACGTGCTCTTAGATTGGATCTACGTACAAAGCCGCTGTAACCGCGTGCTGGTCATTGACCCGATCACGGCAAAAGACCCCAGCCCAAAACCCTGGATTGACGATCATCACTTTTTGATGCGAGCGAAGGGGGTCATCAAGGGCCGCGATTGCAGTCTGATACTAACCACGCATCCGCCTAAGCGTCCTGGCATTCAACGGAGCAAGAATGCGCCGTGGGGCGACGACGTAGCGGGCGGCGCGGCGTTCATGCGGTTCTCACATACGGTCATGTACCTGGAATATATGCGCGAAGCCGAAGAACTTAGCGTGAAGGACCGACACGGGTTTGCCGCGCCAGCCAGAGTTAACCGTAAGCTACAGCTCAGAAAAACGAGGAATGGATATGGGCAGGGACTGGAACTAGCTTTCTACTTCGACCCAAAAACTCTGCGACTTATTGAATGTGGCGTTATAATTTAAGATAAAAAGTAACTGGGATCTAGACTTGATGAATCTCAGGCAAGCAGGCTGTCGTATGCACAAATGCTGGCACTGGTGTTTCGCCTAGACTGGATTTTGGGAATTGAATTTGTCGCATGAAGTGCCTTGAGAAAACTACTGCGTAATTGAACACGTGATGAACACTCACCGTTGCGGCATGGCCCCTAAGGAGGAAAGATCATGCATTATGCCTTCGCGACTCCCGTAAGTGAGATCGAAGCGGACGAAGTGCTCTGCGAGAAGTGTAAGACCAAGATCGAGGAGGAAGCCTACCACCTGATTGACGCATATTACTGCGAGTCATGCGTAGGTGACCTTGAAGATGATGTGGAGATTGATGCAGTTGCGTTTGCCGAGAAGAACTGCCGGATCGCCCATCCACTGCCAAAATACGATGCCTCACAAGAGTTCAAGTGCACTCCTGAGGAGTACGCAAATGGCAATCGAGAATCCAATACTCCTAACGCTTACCTCTGCCGTTGCCGCCACAAATTTACAAACTACGATGAGTTGATCCGCGAGTTAGATCGAAGCGAGCCACATGATCGGATACTATACGTAGCGATACATGGCAGAGTCATGCAACTTATTAAAGAGGCATTGGGGGATGACGCCAAAGAACTGATGTCGAAATACATCTGGGAAGATAAACCGTAACTCCGAACAGGGGTCAGGTACAAAGCCCGGGACTCCCCCGAGGACAAGTAATTCGTAAAGTCATCCTCGGCTGCCTTCAGCAATTACCAAAACCGTTTTCCCTTGCTACTGGCCTGAGGTGACCTGCCCCCTGTTTATGTGTCACTCCCAGAGTTATTCGCCCAAGCCAATCACGCACCGCTTGAGCCGTGAACTCCGACCTGTTGTCCGAGCGGATAGTAGGTCTGCTCACTGACGCCAATCTGCTTATAGACCTGGACTGCCGGCTGCCCATACGCCAACAACACTTCGGCCTCGCGAAGCTTCGCGATGACCTGCTCCGGTGTGAATCGCTTCCGTGGCATCACAACCCCTTTCTGCGCCCAAGCTAGCGAGTTTCTCGCGCTAAGCCTGGATCTGATTTTAGGGGGCAGGTCAGGTGGGCAGAGCAAATCGCGAAAACAGACAAGGAAGCCGTGCTCGATTCTGAAACAAGCTTACGCCTGCACCTTGTGTATTGAGCATTCCTCCCTTAATATCCCCTCCACGGTCAACCTAAGGCGTTACTTGACGTAAGCACCTGTTCTCCTGAGCCATAATGCTCGGAGTATTGAGAGCTTTAATTAGCGAGAGTGACATGGCCGAAGCCTTCTTCGAGAAACCGATTCTCAACTCGCCCTACGAGTACCCCGCTCGACACTGGGAGCTCGACAAAGACGGGCAGCCGACCAACCGCATCCAAGATCACCGCCGCATCGCCTCGTTCATCACGCCCATCCCCAAGCCCAAGAAGCAGCGCGGCAAGACCAAACAGGACGAGCTGATCTTCGACGAAGGCAAGGGCCTCTCCACCACCAAGCAGCAGTACGACCCGAATCCCATGATCAACAAGATTCGGCGGTTGGTGGACGAATGGCGCACGCGCCCGAACTCCGCCGATTGGAACGTCACGCCCGAGACCGCGCGCCTGCTCCATCATTGGCGGAAGTACGATTTCCAAAACAAGCGGCCGTTCTTCTGCCAGATCGAAGCCGTCGAGACGGTCATCTGGCTGACGGAGGTCGCGCCGAATATCGGCAAGGCCGGCCAGGAATTTCGCGACTACCTCGATGCCGCGAACAAGGAAGCCAATCCGGAACTGTTTCGGCTCGCGCTGAAATTAGCCACCGGGGCCGGGAAAACGACGGTCATGGCCATGCTGATCGCCTGGCAGACCGTGAACGCGATCCGGCGCCCCAACAGCAAGCGTTTCACGCGCGGCTTCCTGATCGTGACCCCCGGCCTCACCATTAAGGATCGCCTGCGCGTCCTTCAGCCCAACGACCCCGACAGCTACTACCGCAATCTCGACCTGCTGCCCAAGGATCTCCTGGGCGACATGGAGCGCGCCAAGATCGTCATTACCAATTACCACTCGTTCAAGCTGCGCGAGCGGATGGAACTCTCCGCCGGCGGGCGCGCGCTGCTTCAGGGTCATGGAGAAGTGCTCAACACGCTGGAGACCGAAGGCCAGATGCTCCAGCGCGTGATGCCGGATCTCATGGGCATCAAGAACGTGATGGTCTTGAACGACGAAGCGCATCACTGCTATCGCGAAAAGCCCGACGATGACGGCGATGAGGCTGGCTTGAAAGGCGACGAGCGCAAGGAAGCCGAGAAAAACAACGAGGCAGCACGCCTCTGGATTACCGGCTTGGAGATGGTAAAGCGCAAACTCGGCCTGAACGCCGTCATCGACCTTTCGGCCACGCCCTTTTTTCTGAGCGGCTCGGGTTACGCCGAAGGCACGCTATTTCCCTGGACCATGACCGATTTCTCGCTCATGGACGCCATCGAGTGCGGCATCGTCAAGCTCCCCCGCGTCCCGGTTGCAGACAACTACATTAAGCGCGACGAGATGCCGATGTTTCGCAACCTTTGGGAACACATCCGCGCCAAGATGCCCAAGAAGGGGCGCGGCAAGTCCTCCGACCTAGACCCGTTGAGTGTTCCACCGCAACTCGAAACCGCCCTTAGTGCGCTTTACGGGCACTACCGAACGACCTTCGAATTATGGCAGAAAATGGGGGTTAGGGTTCCACCCTGCTTCATCGTGGTTTGTAACAACACATCCACATCGAAACTAGTTTACGACTACATTTCGGGCTGGCGCAATCAGAAGGAAGATGGGGCGTCCACCTTTCAGCAAGGCCGTCTGGAGCTTTTTCGAAACTTTAACGAGCACGGCGACCCGCTGCCGCGCCCGCACACACTGTTGATCGACAGCGAACAACTCGAATCCGGCGAAGCGCTGGACGCGGGCTTCCGCGAGATGGCCTCTGACGAAATCGAACGCTATCGGCGGGAGATCCGAGAGCGCACGGGCGACCTTCGGGCCGCGGAAAACCTCGCCGACTCGGATCTCTTGCGCGAGGTCATGAACACGGTGGGCAAGGAAGGCCGCTTGGGCGAGCAAATCCGCTGCGTAGTTTCGGTCTCTATGCTCACAGAAGGATGGGACGCCAACACCGTCACTCATATTCTTGGAGTGCGCGCGTTCGGGACTCAATTGCTTTGCGAACAGGTCATCGGCCGCGCGCTGCGTCGCCAGTCCTACGACTTGAACGAGGAGAACAAGTTCAACGTCGAGTACGCCGACATCCTGGGCATTCCCTTCGACTTCACCGCCAAACCCGTCGTTGCACCGCCGGCGCCGCCCCGCCAGACGGTACACGTCAAGGCCGTGCGTCCGGATCGTGATGCCTTGGAAATTCGCTACCCCCGCGTGACCGGATACCGGATCGAATTGCCGGATGAGCAGGTGGACGCGAAGTTTACAGCCGACTCTGAACTTGAATTGACGCCCGAGCTGGTAGGGCCTTCCATCACGCGAAATGAAGGCATCATTGGGGAGGCCGTTGACCTAAATCTTGTCCACACTGGGGACATCCGCCAATCGACTGTTCTTTTCCACCTCACCAAACGACTAATTGAAACAAAGTTTAGGGATCCAGGCGACGATCCCAAACTCTATCTCTTTGGAAAGCTCAAGCGCATTGCCCGGCATTGGTTGGATACGTGTCTAAGGTGCAAAGGCGGCACCTATCCGGCTCAGCTTTTGTATCTGGATTTGGCCGACATGGCCTGCCAGCGAATTGTGAGTGCCATTACTAGAAACGCGGATGGCGACAAACCCATAGTAGCCATCCTCGATCCGTACAATCCCTTGGGAACCACAGCCCAGGTAAACTTCACCACGTCCCGCGAACCGCGCTGGCAGAGCGCGCCTAACCGCTGCCACGTCAACTGGGTCATCTGCGACAACAGCGACTGGGAAGCCGAGTTCTGCCGCGTCGTCGAAGCCCAACCGCGCGTGAAGTCGTACGTCAAAAACCAGGGCCTCGGCTTCGAAGTACCGTACCTGTTCGGCGCCGAACCGCGCCGCTACCTGCCCGATTTCATCGTGCTCGTGGACGACGGCCGCGGGCCGGACGACCTGCTCCGCCTCGTCGTCGAGATCAAGGGCTACCGCCGCGAAGACGCCAAGATCAAGAAGGAGACGATGGAGACCCGCTGGGTGCCCGGCGTGAACAACCTCGGCAAGTACGGCCGCTGGGCCTTCGCCGAGTTCTGCGACGTGTACGAGATGCAGAACGATTTCGCGAAGCGGGTGGAGCAGGAGTTCAACAAGCTGATCGAATCGGTCGCCTGCGCGGGGGCTCATCCGTGAGCGACCTGCTACCCACCCAGCAGCCTCCCGAAGGCGGGATGCTGATCTTCCAGACAGAGGACGGCCGGACGTGCCTGGAAGTCCGGCTCCTGAACGAGTCGGTATGGCTCTCCCTGAACCAGATGGCGGACCTCTTTCAACGCGATAAGTCCGTGATCTCCAAGCACATAAGCAATGTCTTTGACGAAGGCGAGCTGCGCCCCGAGGCAACTGTTGCAAGCTATGCAACAGTTCAAACCGAAGGTGGTCGCAAGGTCATGCGCATGGCCGACTGGATCGGAAAACTCGACGACTTCCTGCGCATCAGCGGACGCGAGATCCTGACGCATACCGGCAAGGTCTCGCATGACGACGCGCTCGCCAGGGCCGAGACCGAATACGGCAAGTACCGCGCCCTGGAGGATGCCAAGCCCAGCGAGGTGGACCAGCACTTCGACGAGGCCATCCAGAAACTCAAGCAACTGGAGCATCCTCCTCGGCAACCGGAGAAAGAGGACAAGAAGGCCGATCCCAAGTCAGAAAGGCCCAAGAAAAAGAAGAAGGATAAGGGAACCTGATCCTCATGCATGACTGGTCAGCACTTATCACGCGGGGCTTTGAGTCCAAGGAACTGGACTATAAGGCCCCTATGAAATGGGATGCCGGCGATAAGGCTGCATGCTGTGCACTAGTTAAAGACATTCTCGCCCTTTCAAATACCAATGGTGGCTGCATTGTTATCGGGGTGAGCGAACTTCAAAACGGGAAGTTCATCCTGGAAGGCCTCACGGAGGAACAGACAACTTCCTTTGAGACAACACGTATTAACCAATTCTTACAGAACTACTCCGATCCGCCTATCAATTGCACCGTAGTTCAAGTAGATCACGACAACAAGGCATTTATCATCCTGCAAGTTCCGGCCTTTCCAGATACCCCCCACATTTGCCAAAAAGATTTCCCAAAGGTGCTCTCGGCAACCGCGCTGTACGTGCGCACCGACAACAATGAGTCAGCACCGCTAAAAAGCTCGGCTGATTTTCGACTGGTCGTTGAGAACGCAGTTCGAAACCGAGCCGACAAATTACTTTCTTCCTTTAGAGCCATTTTAAAGGAGGGCGCTCCAAAAGAATCAGATGAAGACATTCAGCGGTTCGAAGCCGAGATAGTTGACTCGGCCAAGGCATGTGACCGTCAGGAGTGGTCTCAATCTCGAAACCTAGTACCCTATAGAGAAACCGTATTCTTCCCGGATACGTACAATGCCAGTCTATTTCCAATAGATGCCTTGCGTGAAACGGCCAATAAGATCAATGTGGAGTATCGGGGGTGGCCATTCGTACACGTATCGAGGAACGACTCAGAGACCTACTTCGCCGATAAGTGCATCGAAACTGCTTTGGGTGGGAAAAAGAGCCTGCACTTCTGGCGGCTATGGCAATCCGGATTGCTTTATACGCAAGAGAATCTGAGATTTCTAAGTGGAGACCGAGACCCAGACTTCTTGGATTTCGATAGCTTCTGCCTGCTTGCTTGCGATGCAGTTCAAACGCTTGTCCGACTTTATTCAGATCACCTGCAACCGGATGCCGCAGTCACAATGCGCTTCAGTCTTTTTAGTGTAAAGGATTTGCCGTTTTCGTCCTCGAATCCGAACCGGATTATTTCTCGCCACCCTGAGCGTTGGTCATTCTGTCGCGTGAATGCGATACGATACGAAGCAACGCATCGCATAGCCGAATGGAGATCCGGTATGGATACGCACGCCGTGGAACTCTGCAAACATGTATTCCGACTATTCAATGTTGGCGACTCGACATGGCTGCCAGAAGCAAAAAAGCTGATGGTTCGGATGCTTGAGAGAAGGCTGTAGCCGGAACAAAAAGGAACTACGATGGCCAAGAAGTCGAACAAAAGCGCCGGCGCAAAGAAGACCGTCGAGGCCCTTCGGCACGAGGGGACGCGGCGGGCGCACATCCCCACGGCGGAGTTCGAGTCGGTGATGGAGGAAAAGGCGCAGTACGCGAAGAAGGTCAAGTACCCGCGCAATACGGACCTCGACCCCCAACTGGTCTGGCGCGGGAAGGACGAGCAGGATTGGTCTGACTTGGTCGTGCACGCGCCGCCGCTCTACATCCAGGAGAAGGTCAAGCCCAAGATCCTGATTGACGAACTGCTGGCGCGGACTCAGGCGCAGGAGGACGCCCAGGCGCCGGACCTCTTTGCCGACATGTACGCCGATTTCAACGGCGTCCCGGACGGCGGGAAGACCGACTTCTACCAGCACGACGCGAACTGGTCGAACCGCATGATCCTGGGCGATTCGTTGCAGGTGATGGCAAGCCTGGCCGAACGCGAGGGGCTGCGCGGGAAGGTCCAGTGCATTTACTTCGACCCGCCCTACGGGATCAAGTTCAACAGCAACTTCCAGTGGTCCACCACCGGCCGCGACGTAAAGGACGGAAACAGAGACCACATCACGCGCGAGCCGGAGCAGGTCAAGGCATTCCGGGACACCTGGCGCGACGGCATCCACAGCTACCTTACTTACCTCCGCGATCGCCTTACCGTCGCCCGCGATCTCCTCGCCGACCCTGGCTCCATCTTCGTGCAGATCGGCGATGAAAATGTCCATCTCGTCCGGGCGATGATGGATGAAGTGTTTGGTGCGACGTCGCTGAAGTCTCAGATCGCCTTTAGAAAAACAGCAGGCCAGTCGTCGCTTGGGCTAGGCTTGTCTGGGACTCTCGACTACATCCTACATTACGCAAAGAATCCTGAGCAAACGAAGTATCGGCAAATCTTTTCAGAAAAGGAGTTAGGAAGCGCTGGTGCCGAGAAATACCAATACGCTGAAAACGCCGCGGGAGTCCGCACCAGGATTTTACCAGAGTGGGATGCCACTAGAGTTTCTGAGTTCGGTCGCCCGCTCGCTATCGACACTCTTGTTTCACAACGGCCCCCGGGGGATTTTCCGGTTGATTTTCAGGGGCGGGAAATTCGCCCGCGCACCGGCTATTGGAAGACGGGGCAGATGGGGATGGCTCGGCTAATTAAAGCGGGCCGCATCACGCCATCTGGACAAGGTATGATGTATAAGCGATTCCTCGACGACTTTGCGGCCATCCCATTCGTGAACTACTGGCATGACACGAGCAGTGGTGCGAGCACACTCGATCCGAAAGTCTATGTCGTTCAGACCGCGACGAAAGTTATCCAACGCTGCATCCTCATGGCCACCGACCCCGGCGACCTCGTGCTGGACCCGACCTGCGGCTCCGGGACCACCGCCTACGTCGCCGAACAATGGGGCCGGCGCTGGATCACGATTGACACCTCGCGCGTCGCGCTTGCGCTCGCCCGCGCGCGGATCATGGGCGCGCGCTACCCGTACTACCTGCTCAGCGACTCGCCCGAAGGCCAGGAAAAGGAAGCCGAAGTCACCCGCACCGCGCCCAAGTCCGCGCCCACGCACGGCGACATCCGCCACGGCTTCGTCTACGAGCGCGTCCCGCACATCACGCTCAAGTCCATCGCCAACAACGCGGAGATTGACGTGATCTGGGAGAAATGGCAGCAGGTGCTGGAGCCCATTCGCGAGCGGATCAACACGGTTTTCAAGAAAAGCTGGCAGGAATGGGAGATGCCTCGGGAGTTTCCCGGCGACCCGCGCTCGCCGAACCATCCGCTGAATCGAGCGGACAACGGCAAGGAACTGCTTGCGCGCTGGTGGGAGGCGCGCATCGCCCGCCAGAAGGAGATAGACGCCTCCATCGCCGCCAAGGCCGAGTACGAGTACCTCTACGACAAGCCCTACGAGGACAAGAAGAAGGTCCGCGTGGCCGGGCCGTTCACCGTCGAGAGCCTCTCGCCGCACCGCGTCCTGACCGTGGACGAGGACGACCGGCTCGTGGACGTCGCGCAGGCTCCCCGCAAAGCCGCGAAAAGCGCCGCGCGCGACGGCGACCACGACAGCTTCGTCCGCGTGATCCTGGAGAACCTCAAGACCGCCGGCGTCCAGCAGGCGCACAAGGAAGACAAGATCGCCTTCACTGCCCTTGCCGGCTGGCCCGGGAACTACATCTGCGCCGAAGGGCGCTATCCGGAAGGCGGTCGGGAGTCGGGCAAGGAGAAACGAGCCGGGATCTTCATCGGCCCCGAGTTCGGCACCGTCGCCCGCGCCGACCTGATCTCCGCCGCCAAGGAGGCCGGCGACGCCGACTTCGACGTGGTGATCGCCTGCGCCTTCAACTACGAAGCCCGCGCCGCCGAACTCGACAAGCTCGGCCGCATCCCAATCCTGAAGGCCCGCATGAACGCCGACTTGCACATGGCCGCGGACCTGAAAAACACCGGCAAAGGCAACCTTTTTGTCATCTTCGGCGAGCCGGACATCGAGATCCTGAAGGAAGACGGCCCGCCATCGCCACGCTCCGGCGCGGCCAGCCAGTACCGCGTGAAGATCAAAGGAGTGGATGTCTTCCACCCGCAGACCGGCGAAGTCCGCAGCGACGGCGCCGAAGGCATCGCCTGCTGGTTCCTCGACACCGACTACAACGAGGAGAGCTTCTTCGTCCGCCACGCCTACTTTCTGGGCCAGAACGATCCGTATAAGTCGCTCAAAACGACCCTGAAAGCCGAGATCAACGAAGACGCCTGGGCGACTCTGAACAGCGACACCAGCCGCCCATTCCCCAAGCCCAAGTCCGGCCGCATCGCCGTCAAAGTCATCAACCACCTCGGCGACGAGGTGATGAAGGTGTTTAAGGTGGGGAATAATTCTTATCCAAGGAAATGAGAATGCCTCAACAGCCAGAACAAGACACGGGAATCTTTTCTATTGATACCGTGGATGTACCACAACTTCATGAGCAGCACCCAAAAGTTCGGGCGCGCGATTGGTGCTCGCCGCTTGTATTTAGGCTTATTGGAACAAGAGAATATATTGAGGGGAACAGAAGAATATCAGTCTCATTCCGAAATCAGGATCTCGTTAATTCGGAAAGCGCTTTGTTACTAAGGTGGTCAGGGCTCAAGGCAGATTTTGATCAATGCATTAATACATATCAAGAGCATGTCTTATCCGAATACGCAGCTTTAGGAATCGCGTGCATTCTCCTTTCAAAAAATACCGATTTTAGAATAACATCCGTCTGTCGAAATGGCGAAAAAGTAGATTATTGGATCGGAAACAAATTGGAGGAAAAGCTGTTTGTATTGGAAGTAAGTGGTCGTCAAAACGGTAGTATCGAAGCCCTAACGATGGAAAAAACACAACAATTAGCGTCAAATCCGTGGACTCTCCCAGGATATATCTGCGTTTCCATCTACGGGACTTTGGCTTCCAGGCTGTGGTTTTGCAAGTTCGGAGATGAGTGATGAACAATTACGAAAAACGATCTTACAAGAAGAATTGCCTAATTCTTGAGCTGGAGTGCGCGAAAGCAAGCAAAGATAAAGGCAGGGTAATTCGCCTAGCCCTGGAAGCAGCTCTTTTAGAGCAAGGAATATCTGAATCCCTAATTGAGGAGAATCGAATCTCAGATGCTGTTGTTAATCTTGTTAGTGCTGGCAGCTGCTACATGGATGCGCAGCAATTTTCAAGGGCCCATCAAGTTCTCGAGACCGCGAAGAACCTTACTGACAAATCGGTTGTACGCTCGAATATAGAACATCTTATGCAAGCGACCAAGAGTGAGGCTTCAAATCCTTCTCAATTCTTTCTCCGATTGACAAAAGCCAGGAATGATTCTGCAGATTTGATAAGCTGCGCCGTAGGCGCCGTAGATGGCTTAGTAAGATTGCCGACATCCCGGACGCAACCCGGCATGCTTCTTGGTAGAATACAGAGCGGGAAAACGAGAGCGTTTATTGGAATTATGGCATTGGCTTTCGATCTTCAATTCGACATCGCCTTGGTATTGCAAAAGGGAACGAAGGCGCTCGCGCAGCAAACGGAAAAGAGGCTTCGCGATGACTTCAACGAATTTATTAAAAGCGACTTATTGCAGGTATTTGATATCATGCACATGCCACCAAATTTGACGGGATACGATCTTCAGCAAAAGCTTATTCTTGTGGCGAAGAAAGAGATCAATAATCTGCGTCGCGTTATGGTTGCTCTGACGGAGATGTACCCGGGTCTGGCAGAGAAGAAGATGCTTATAATTGATGACGAGGCAGATTTTGCAAGTGTGACATACAAGAGGAGTAAGAGCTCTGATTTGATCAACCAAGGAAGGATAGCCGAGAAGATCGATGAGATTCGAGATGTTTCGAAGCAGTGCAGCTTCCTTCAGGTCACTGCAACCCCATACTCCTTGTACTTGCAGCCAGAGGCTTCACCGATTGAAGGCCCCATATTTAAGCCCAAGCGTCCGTGTTTTACGGAGTTGGTCCCAATTCATGACGAGTATGTTGGCGGAGATTTTTTTTTCGGTGAGTGGGATGAGGATGATGTTGGTTATTATGTTTATAAGCCCGTTGAACCAGAAGAGAGAGATGCGTTATCCAAACCAGATGGACGGAGGTTAAAGCTTGATGATGTTCTCTCTTCTAAGAATGTACGGTGTCTGCGTGGCGCTATCATGTCATTCATTGTTGGGGGAAGCATACGAAGGATTCAACAAAGGGTTAGGGGCTTAGTTCAGGAAAAATACAGCTTTGTCTTGCATACCGAGACGAAAACTGATGCGCATCAATGGCAAGAAAAGATTGCTCGAAAGCTTGTTTCCGAGTTCGTTCGCGTCGCTGCCCAATACGATCCCGCATTCAGACAGCTTGTTGATGTAGCCTATAGAGATATCGCAAAGTCAGTGGAAGTAGCAAATCTAGCCGTTCCTCCTTTTAGTGAAGTCGCGATTGAGGCGCACAAGGCTTTAGTCTCCGATCATGTTATGGTAGCAGTCGTAAATCATGACGAAGATTTAAAGCATCTTTTGGACGATAAAGGGCAGTTGCGATTAAGGAATCCGTTCAACCTGTTCATTGGCGGGCAAATTCTTGACAGAGGCGTGACTATTGCGAATTTGGTCGGATTCTATTATGGGAGGTCGCCGCAGCGAATGCAGCAAGATACTGTTCTTCAGCATTCTAGGATTTATGGTGCGCGCAAAAAGGATGATTTATCCATAACTAGATTTTACACTACGCTTAAAGTACATGGCGCTATGAAAACAATACATCAATTTGATTCTGCATTGCGTAACGCTTTCGAAAGCGGGGCCCACGACAAAGGCGTCTATTTTATTCGGAAAGATGCTGAGTCGAGAATAGTTCCTTGTGCGCCCAATAAGATCTTAGTTTCATCTATTGTATCTTTGAAGCCAAACTCTCGCGTGTTGCCTATTGGTTTTCAGTCGTTGCCGAAGACAAGGATTGAAAAGCATATAGCGAAACTCGATGCGCTAGTTGAAAGCCTTTGCGGCAAGAAAGAAGAGCCTTGTCGGGTATCTTTTGGTGACATCGAAAAAATTATCTCACTGGTTAGCAAGACACTCGATATCTCTGAAATGGATCACTGGAGCTGGCGATCTTTCCTCGCATGTATTGAGCACTTGTCCAAAGTCCAGGCTAAGACAGATTCATTGGGCCAGGACATTATGTTATTAGCGCTTTGGGATCGCAAAATCAAACGAGTTCGCGAGGATGCGTTTGGAGCGAGATTCTCAAATGCACCCGATACGAAACAGCAACGAGAAATGATTAGGGAAGAGGCGATTGATTTGCCTGCATTGATGCTATTTAGGCAATTGGGAGCGAAGGAAGATGATTGGGGAGGGTACCCGTTTTGGTGGCCTGTTTTGCACATTCCGTCCACTGCACCAGCATCCATTTTTTCTAATGTTGAAGATGATGAGTTTAAGGCAGTTACCGGAGAGATTGCTTAGGAGATGTCTTGAAATTTTGGATTGCAGATACTTTTACTGACAGCCTCTCGCGCTTAACCGGCGATGAGCAGAAGGCTGTCAAGATGGCGGCTTTTGACCTTCAGATGGACCCATCTTCACCTCGTTTGCAGTTCCGAAGGCTGGACAAAGCTAGGGACAAGAACTTCTGGTCTACCCGCGTGAGCCGCGATATCCGCCAGATTGGTCACAAGGCCGCCGCCAGCTTGCTGCTCTGCTATGTGGACCACCACCACAAGGCGTATCAGTCGGCCGAGCGCCGCAAACTGGCGACGCACCCCAATACTGGCGCCGCGCAGCTTGTCGAGTTCTGCAAGGCCGCCAAAGAGATTACCGTCGAATGTTGCCTGCACTATGATGGCCTAGTTGGGTACTGTGGTCGCTTTACTCCTGTTCTGTGGGGGCACTAGTCAAGATGGCCAGTTTGCAACCTATCCATGCTCCGGCGCTTCGGCATGCTTCGACCCAGGAAGCATACGATTTGCATAAGGCAGCGCTAGAATGGAGCCTTGCTGAGCCCATCATCATCAATAGCGCGGAAGATATTAAGTCCCGGGTCAACTGGCGGGAGCGTTTTGAGCCGTACGAGCATCAAGTTCAGAATCTAATCACGTTCTGCCGCAGATTGCCTGTAACTCTCCTTGCAGATGACGTCGGCCTCGGGAAAACAATCAGTGCGGGCTTAGTCCTCGGCGAACTCATGTACCGTCGCCGGATTTCGAAGACGCTGGTCATCTGCCCCAAGATTCTGATGCCGCAGTGGGAGGAAGAACTACAAACGAAATTCGGAATAGACGCCTACTTCTGCACGGGCACCGCGATTAAGCGCGAGATTAAGCGCGAGACGCCCGTTCTTATCACTACCTACGACACGGCTCGACGCCATTTCGATACGCTTGCCAAGGCCGGATTTGATATGCTGGTTCTGGATGAAGCGCATAAGCTGCGCAACCTCTACGGCACTAACAATCCCCCTCAAATTGCCTTGCGTATCCGAGATGCACTCGCCAAGCGTACATTTAAGTACGTCTTGATGTTAACGGCGACCCCATTGCAGAACAGATTGTGGGATCTCTATTCTTTGGTTGATCTGCTTACAGTCGCAAAAGGTCACCGGAACCCGCTTGGTAATCCGGAAGACTTTGCAGACCGCTTTATTGAAGACCGCCAAGATGCCCGCCACCTGGTGCCCGGACGAGCAGCGGAGTTTCGGAACATCCTGATGTCTTACATGGCTAGGACTCGGAGAGGCGATGCCCACCTCCTGTTCCCTGAGCGCCAGGTTCGGCTGCACAAGGTGGCTCCAACTCAAGGTGAGCTGGATTTGTTCTCTGTTATTGCTGACACCATCCAAGAAATGAGCCCCCTCATTCAGATTTCCTTAGCACAAGCATTGATGAGCAGTCCGGAAGCATTGATTGCCCAGATGAATAATATGGCGGAGAAGGGCACGATCTCTGCTTCTGTGGTGAAGAAGGCAACGCAAGTTGCCAGTCGAATCAAGCTGACCGCAAAACTGCAAGGCTTAGATGTTCTGATAGACCAGCTTCGGAAGAAGCGAGAAGATTGGCGGCTCGTCATTTTTACGAGCCGTCGCGAAACGCAGAATGCGATTGGAAGATATCTCGGTGAGCAAGGGATTCCCTATGGTTTTATCAGGGGCGGCCAAGCTCAAGGTAATCGGAAAGCCATCGCGGACATATGGAAAAGCCCACCCCAAATTAACGTTATTGTTTCCACAGATGCCGGTGCTGAGGGCGTGAATCTCCAGATTGCCAACGTGCTCATGAACTACGACTTGCCTTGGAATCCGATGGTTGTTGAACAACGAATTGGGCGCATCCAGCGTTTGGCCTCGGATCACGCCAATGTATTCGTAGTGAATACCGTGCTTGCCGGTACCGTAGAAGAGCATGTAGTTGCGCGGCTCATGTCGAAGCTGCAACTCGCGTCGCATGCCGTTGGAGATGTCGAGGCGCTACTGGAAAGTGCGGGCATGGAGGGGACAGACGACGACGAGGGAAGCTTTGAGGATCAGATTCGAAAACTCGTTATTGCCTCACTCCAGGGAAAAAATGTTGCCAAGGCTACGCAGTTGGCTGAAGAGAGTATCGCGCGAGCCAAGTCTCTAATTGAGAGCGAAGAAGAAACTCTGAACAATGTTTTGGGTAATCTTGACGGGGCGCACAAGCAAGGTCCTAAGATACCGGAACTGGAACGCAAAGAGCCTTCTCTTTCGTGTCGGGATTTTGTAATGCGCGCGTTGAGATCCGAAGGAGGCCAAATACGTGAGTATGAAACCGGCGTATATGAAGTAGCGCTTCCGGGTCGATCGCCAGAGAAATTTACCTTTGACGAGCGCATGGCCGATGTCGAAGAAGATTTGGAAAGTGGAATGAAGCCGCTTATTGGAAAGGTTATTAAGTATTTCAGTCCAGGGCAGCCGGCATTTGAGAGGCTTGTTCAATCCTGGACAGAGAAATGTTCGCATCGTTTGTATGACCTTTCGCAAGTTGCGACGCCGAAAATCGAGGGTGTTGTCAATGCATGGCTTGGCACCATAGAGAAGTCAGGACCTATCGGTCACAAGGTCTTGGGGCGATCAGGATTGTTTAGAGGTAGAGCGCTCTTGCGAGTGCAAGCGAGCATTGCCCATGACAGCTATGAGAAACTCTTAGAGGTAGCTCTTGGCTCACCAACTGCAGGGGACTTGGAATCACCAGATCCTAATGAATCCTTTCCCATCAAGGAAGGCGAGGTATCGGTGGACGAGATGGGCCTCTCCCTCAATAATGGCGGACTTGAAGCCATACTTAAGGATAGAGATATCTCTCAATTCTGCCGATTCTACGAAGCTCGCAAGCAAGAAGAGCTGGGCAAAGCAGAGTCGGATGAGCGAAAGAAGAAGAAGCTTGAAGACGACTTTACACCCAGGGTGTTTCCAACTCTAGTTGGCCTGACAGGAGTGAGCTTCGAATCTATTGGGTTGAAAGTGGAGTTCCTAATTGAGGGGCAAGGTCCCTACGAAGCAGAAATTAAGATATGTCCCTCAACAGAACAGGTCCTAGGTGAGCCTTCACGAAAGAGTTGTTCGGTTTCTGGCATTTCTGCTCCAGATGTTTGTATGGAGCAATGCGCAGTAAGTGGACAGACTGCATTACGGCATAGATTATTCCGTTCAGAGCAGAGTGGGCGATTCGCACTTACTCAGTATTCAAAGCGGTGTGCTAGAAGTAATCGCATTTTGTTGCCTGACGAGGTCGGTGTTTCATCTATATCAGGTGCTGAAGTTTCCTGCGACCTACTGATCAAATCGCCAGTGTCTGGTAAGTGCGCTGAAGCTCATGAGCTTGTAGTTTGCGAACTGACAGGTGATCGGGTATTGCCCGATGAGCTTGTTGTAAGCCAAATTTCAGGCAAGAAGTTTAGATCTGATCAGCAAGCCAGATCTGGTCTAACTGGATTAGTGGGTCATACCACGGAGTTTGTAGTATGTGTCGTTACTGGTGCACCTATAGCGAAAGGTGAAGCTGAGCGTTGTGAGGTAACTGGTAAATACGCGCTGCCATCCAGATTGCAGGTATGTTCATTGACCGGGAAAAAGGCTATCCCTCGTGAGGTGGATCAGTCTGCAGTTTCTGGAAAGGTCGCCCTCAAACAGTTTTTTGAAAAGAGTTCAGTCTCTGGAAAGCCTTTCCTAAAAGGTGAAGGTGTCAGGTCTTGCAGCGGAAAGTCTTGTCTACCTGCGGAAGCATTGCCGTGTAGTTGGTCAGGTAGACTTGCTTTTCCCGACGAGCTACATAGATGCCATCTTACGGGTTTGGCAGTCTCAATGGAATTTCTAACGGATACTCATAAGCACCAGTCGCAGTTAAGCCCGCTTCGCGAGGCATTGAATGGCTCCCTCCGTGGGGCTGATAGAACTGATTTATGGCCTCAAATCGCGCAAGTTGCGAGCAAGTACTTGGGGCAGGCAGTGGTTGTTTCTGCTGTTGAGTCGCCATCGCGTGATAAACTAGGAGTTTGTGTTGAGTGCAAGAAGTGGCTTGGATTAAAGACCCGATATGCTGGTTTTATACTTGAGATACAGCCTGAGGTAAAAATCTTAGGGTTAATAGCATACGGGAGACGTGAGAGAGATTACTGGATCATTGAAGACAGTATTCCCGCAAGCAAGCTGGAGTGAGATTCAAGGTAGACAAGGATTGAGGTTTATGGACTTCCGCATCGCCGATACCTTCACCGACAGCCTAGCGCGCTTGACCGGCGACGAGCAGAAGGCCGTTAAGACCACCGCCTTCGACCTGCAGATGAATCCCGCCGCACCCGGCTTGCAGTTCCACAAGCTCGATAAAGCCAGGGACAAAAACTTCTGGTCCGTCCGCGTCAGCCGCGATATCCGCCTAATTATCCACAAGACCGCCGCCAGCCTGCTGCTCTGCTATGTGGACCACCACGACAAGGCGTATCAGTGGGCCGAGCGCCGCAAACTGGAGACGCACCCCACCACCGGCGCCGCGCAACTTGTCGAGATCCGCGAGACGGTCAAGGAAATCACCGTCCCCAAGTATGTCGAGGTCGAGCAGCCAGCCCCCGCCAAGAAGGCTGCCGAGACGCCCGCATCTTACGGCCGTGCGAAGACCTTGCTCTTTGCCGAGACGCCCGAGGATGATCTGCTTGCCTACGGCGTCCCGCGCGAGTGGCTGGGCGACGTGCGCAAAGCCACCG
This sequence comes from Planctomycetota bacterium, assembly GCA_015075375.1. Lineage (GTDB taxonomy): Bacteria > Planctomycetota > SZUA-567 > H5-PLA8 > H5-PLA8 > H5-PLA8. Next base: position 1,542,019 of record JABTUM010000002.1, read on the forward strand.
AAGATTCGCTCTTTGCGGTCGCCGAACACCTCCCGCACGAGGCCGCCGAGGCACTTTTGGATCTAGCTACTGGTGGCCGTCCGCAGGTGCGCCAATCCATAGCGTCGGCCAAGGCCGACCCCTTCGCGCACCCCGACGCGCAACGCCGCTTCCGCGTCATGGCCAACTCCGAGGAACTCCAGCGCGCGCTAGAGTTCCCCTGGGAGAAGTGGACCGTATTCCTCCACCCGGCTCAGCGGAATCTGGTGGAACGCGACTACGGCGGCCCGGCGCGGATCTCCGGCTCCGCCGGCACGGGTAAGACCATCGTAGCCCTGCACCGTGCCGTACATCTGGCCCGCCAGCATCCCCACGCGCGCGTTCTGCTGACCACCTTCTCCGAAACGCTGGCCAGCGCGCTGCGTACACGCCTGCGGCGACTGATCGGAAGCGAGCCAAAGCTCGGCGAGCGCCTGGAAGTCCACGCCATCGGCAGCATCGGGCGCAGGCTCTACGAGACCGCCTTCGACAAGCCCCAGATCGCGACACCCGAGCAGATCCGGGAGGCGCTCGGCAGGTCAGCGAAAATGGTGCCCGAGCAGAAGTTCTCCAGGCATTTCCTGTGGACCGAGTGGACGGACATCGTGGACGCCTGGCAGGTAAAGCGCTGGGATGAGTACAAAGGCGTGCAGCGTCTGGGCCGCAAGACGCGTTTGGGGGAAAAACAGCGCACGGCGCTCTGGGCGATCTTCGAAGCTGCGCGCGCGGACTTGGTTAATGCGGGTTTGATCACGCCGGCCGAACTATGCAGCCGTGTCGCGGAGAAGCTGAAGGAGTACAAGCATCCGCCCTTCGATTTCGCCGTCGTAGACGAGGCGCAGGATCTGGGCGTGGCCGAGTTGCGCTTCTTGGCCGCGCTGGGCGGGAGCCGACCGAATGGACTTTTCTTCGCCGGGGATCTGGGTCAGCGCATCTTCCAGACGCCGTTTTCTTGGAAATCCCTAGGCGTGGACGTGCGCGGCCGGTCGCAGACACTCAAGATCAACTACCGGACCACGCATCAGATCCGCCGCCACGCCGACCGATTACTGCCCGAGTCCCTCGCCGACGTGGACGGCAACGTCGAGGGCCGGAAAGGCACCATTTCCGTCTTCGAAGGCATCCCGCCGGTCGTTCGCGTCTTCGACGACGAGAAAGCCGAGACTGCCGGTGTGAGCGAGTGGCTCGCAGAGCGGTTGAAAGAAGGGCTGAAGCCGCACGAGATAGGTGTCTTCGTTCGCGCCAAGCCGCAAATCGCGCGAGCGCTGGCAGCCGTCAAGCGCGCCAAGCTCGCCGCCGTCGAATTGGGCGTGGATGTGGAAACGCGCGTTGACCACGTGGCCGTCAGCTCCATGCACTTGGCCAAGGGTTTGGAGTTCCGCGCCGTGGTTGTCATGGCCTGCGACGACGAGGTGATCCCGCTGCAAGAGCGCATTGAGTCTGTTTCGGACGAGTCGGATTTGGAGGAGGTTTACAGCACGGAACGCCACCTTCTATATGTCGCGTGCACCCGCGCCCGCGACCATCTCTTGGTGAGCGGAGTGGAACCGGCGTCAGAGTTTCTGGATGACTTGGCGACAAGCCATGAGCAATTTCACATGGGCAAGGGTAAATAGTTGCACGCGTGGTTGGTAGGTATGGCATAGGCGCAAGGGGATTCCCTCATGCATAGCAAAGACGAATGTTTTCAAATCGAGCTTCTGGACTTGGAAAGTGCAGTTGCGCTCGTAGTCAGGCACTCAATAGATGCCGGCTTAGTAACGGATGAGGAAAGAATCCGCGAAGTCGTCAAGTTGCTCTATGATCATGGAATGTTCTTGGGCGCATCAGATGCTGATAGTCTTTCCAGTAGTATTCTGCGGCGAGAGCCCCCTCCCCCGCGGCGAATGACTCATAAAATAATGTGAGCTTATTGACCACACTAGCTACCGCACAAAGTATTGCTCCCTCAGAAAAGGCGTACCGCTGACTCGGTCACAGTGCTTGGCACGGGTAACTTGTTTTAATTTATTTCAATGCTCACTCAGGTCAGGCCCGATTCTCGGAGACGTTGAAGTTCATTCAAAAACATCAGCTCATCGGGCTCGATGAAGACGTGTGCACCGCCACGGGCGATTCTCGCCTCCATTCTCCACGCCTTGCACTCCATTCCATCGGGAAGCTGATATACAAGGCCGACCTCGGGAATGGGTCCTTGTGAATCCGGCAGCCCTACTCTCCGAATGTGTTGCGTAATAATGACTCCCTCACCAATGGCCTCTGGTTCATCAAGCCCAAAAGATCGATCGGTGCCTTGAGGTGGCTCGCCTGTCTTATGACCCAATACGGATCTATAGACTTGCTCGTGTAGGCTTTCCTTGCCGGGCCGCACGACGTATGCGGCCCCGCCCATGCCTCCAGGAAAACCTGAGTTGGAATAGTAGAATGCCCACCACTCATCCCTATGCTTTTCCCAATGCCGCAAGACCGTCATCACGGCAGGATACACAGACCACGGAATGGATAAGCCAGGCGACGTTTGGCCGTACTGCCTTTTTAGGAACAGCCCTTCGGTGCTGGCAACGGCACCAATGCGCGCAAACGGGGGCACGAATACTCGGGCGACCACTTGGCCATCCTTAATCGTTTGAGCAACCTGAATCACATGGTCGCGTTTGTCCCCGCTCACGCCATGACCAGCCAAATCTTGGATGAAATCATCTTCAAAGGACATGTTTAATCTCCTGTTCAAAGCTCGATTTTGGCTACGGCTGCTTCAATGCGGCTTGCCGCGCGGTCCCAGACGCGCGCGGTCGTGTGGTCCTGCCAGTGGCAGCGCAGGTGTTCGGCTTTCTCGCGGCAGATTTCGGCCAGGAGGTTCAGAACGGTCTCTAGGCCATGGCGATCTACCAGTGCTTCGAGGTGCTCGGCCTCATTCTTGAGGTCATGCGCGGGCATCAGCAGGCCCTCGCCATGTAGGCATGGATCTCAGCGCGGCAGGCCTTCAAGATGCGATTGCGCGCATCCTGTGCGAATCCCATCCGCTCCAGAGAGCCGGAAAGGCTCCGGCCGCTGACATACCCCTTCCACCGCTGGAATCCGGCTTCGCAGTCCAGGTGCCAGTGGCCTTCGCCCGCATAGGCAAACTGCGCGAATGGGGTTCGGTCGAAGTGCTCCAGTAGTTGCCGCGTCGCTGCATCCGGGGCCTCAGCCCGTGTGAAGCTTTCAACTTGAGGTTGGCCACCGGATGCCAGCGTGGTTCGGACTAGAACCTGAAGCTCGCGCTTCCAAACGGTGGCCAAGCCTTGGTCATCTATGCAGACTCGATAGTGTTCGCTTACGAGTTCCATGCGTTCGCTCCTTAATGAGATGGTTGTAGGACTGGATGCAGCCCGTGGGCTACTCGTGCTTGACCGCGAGTGCCTTGAAGTCCTTGGCGCTTAGCCTCACGTCACGCAGCGCCACGACTGGGATAGCGATGCGCGTGCGAGCTTGAGGTGACAGTTCGTATAGATCGGCGTGCGCATCAGCGGACATTTGCCCCTGGAGCGACCAGAAGTCGCTCGCGCGTCGAATGCGTTCCAGGGTGGTGTCGTCGAGTTGCCAGAGGTACAGGTCGCTTCGGCGCGTCCGCACCCAGCAGTATCGCCGGATCATGTAGACACGCAGGTCTTCATCCGGGGTGCTGAGGGCACGCAGATCGTCTTCCGGGATACCGCGGGCGCGGAATCGCTCGACCTGATCAGGCGTAAGCAGCTTGAACGTGTCCTGAAGCTTGAAGCGCTCGTGCTCATCGAGCTTCAAAAGCCAATTCTTCGCGAACAGCCAGTGTTCGCTGAGGGTGACCTCGTGGACACCTTCGGGCGTGATCCAGAATTTTCCATGCAGCATGTCGTGACCCTCCCATGGTCGAGTAGTGGAATTGCGGGAGGGCCTGCATGAACGACCCTTCCCGCAGGACTGCTGGAAGGGCCTCGGAGACGAGTCTCGTCGGTGCCTTCCATCGTTCCGCGCGTTCTGCGCGGCAGGCGGTACCACCGTGCCTCATGGGTCGGTTGGTGCTGGGGTCGCAGGGCCTATTCCCTACCCCAGTCTCTGGATGGTTTGCGTGGGTTACCCACGCAGGTACGATCCGGTACTAGAGGCGAAGTCCTCCTTCCACGGCCAATCGTCCAGGACCAGACGCGCGAAGGTTGTCCCGTCCAACTCGATGTCCTCGTCGCAAGTCAGTTCAAGCATGCGGATGGCTTGATCGTATTCCTTAAGAAATTCCACGGGCTTGCGCAGCGGTATGTTCAAGACCACGTCCTGTCCTTCCACAACCTGACCCAGCATGCGCTTGAGCTTCTCCGTCAGCGCCTTCATGTACTTGGCGCGAGCAACTTCGTACTTCTTGGCATGCGTGGCGCGATTCACCGTTACCGCGCGCAGGATATCCACGCGCTTGTAGCGAAACTGCGCTCCAGCCAAACGAGTTCCCTGCATGTCGTGATCCCCTTTCCCGCCGGAAATAAAAAAGCCCTTCGACGCTTTAGCGTGGAAGGGCCTGGGAGCTGCGAGCGCTGCCGTCAGGATCTTCCATCGTTCCGCAGCATGCTGCGGCAGGCTGGTCCACCTTGCCCTCGCGGGTAGGTTGGCTTGGGGTCATCGAGCCTGTGCTCTCGCCCAACTCTGGATGGTGTGACCGATCCTCCTTATGCAGGTGCCCGGAAAACTATTACGCACACTCAACATCTCAACTTACCCCACAAGCCACCCTGGGGGCAAATCGAGCAAGTCATATCTCTGTATCACATGTGCGGGGGAATAGCTTATCGACGACGCTTTGATTTTGGAGAAGTGCTTCGACCTTCCATACGCTCAAACTCATCCACAAGCTCACCAAGGACTTGCCGGGGATTCTGGTCACAAGCCTTACACACCCAGTAGAACTCCAGTACATCCAGACGCCGTTCTCCCAATTCAATACGACTCACGAACGAGCGCTCCCGCTGAAGCTTGTCGGCGAGTTGCCGCTGGGTGAGCTTGGCCGCCGTGCGCATGGCGACCAAGCGCTCGCGGAGCGCCTTGTAGAGCGGCGAGAAGGCCGACTTTTCCATGCCCGCATTCTGAGGGCGGTAGCCTCTTGCACGCAAAATGCGGGCGACGTATCATAGTGACCAGTAATAAAGCACGAGACGAAATATTCAGAACAGGAGCCCTCCGCCATGAAGGCCTTTTGCGTTTTCATGTGTCTGATAGTCCTAGTTTTCGTGGTGCCTGCTTGCGGAAAAAGACAGACCCAGCACATGTTTCAGGCATGTAACCAAGGTGTTGCGTGCCCGAAATGCAAAGGACAGGGCAACTACCGCTGCGAAACTTGCTTGGGGCGCGGCCAGTATCCATGCACCGCATGCGGACAGGCAGGCCAGAATCAATGTGGGTGGTGTAACGGCACCGGAAAAGCAGCCTTTGGGCAATGCACATACTGTGCGGGGCAAGGTCGAATGACATGCGGAACATGCCGTGGCAGCCGATTCGCTACCTGTCAGCCCTGCACAGGCACCGGAATGGTGAAATGTGGCGTTCACTTCACCCAGTACCGCTGCCAGCAGTGCGGCGCGACCTTTGACTACAAGGCCAAGAAGTGCACGACCTGTGGCACCGATCTCTAACCTTCAGGTGCCAGGAAGTACCATTCATTATCACTTGATTATTAGGTAAGAATTATGTGGCAAATCTCCCCCTCACCGGAAAAAATATTGGTGTGTGGGATGGGGGTATGCCATGGGATCAAAATGCACCGTAGACGAGATTCGCCAGGGATTGCAGTCAATTTCCCGCCCAAGGGTCTTCTTAGATTGTGAAAAGCGAAGGCTGAAAATCGATGGGAAGGATCTAAGCGCCCTGCTCAACAGGACCGACTGGATATTCCTGACGGCCTTGGCGATCAGACGCCCGCTCCTGGGTACCGACGAATACGTGGTTCCTAGAAATGAGCGAATCGGCGACACCGCGCTCGCGCAAACCTGCCGCCGAGAGTTGCAGCGCCGACTACCCCCAGGAGCAGTGCAACTCCTGGTCAAGACGGTACGTGATTTGGGGTACTGCCTCGCGCCGGATGTGTTCATTCGCGGCAGGGGTGAGGCGCGCTTGGCTTATCGAGATCCGAGCCGAGTTCAAGAACTGTCACATGCAACGCACGAAAGCCGGAACTTCTGAATCGTGCGCGGCAGGTGTTTCTATCGTGTATGAACGGTGTAATTGTCAAGTTTTCTTCTATCTATCTATAGACCTATAACCCATTTTTTGATCGACAGTTGCACGCAAGCTTTAGCAGAAATATCTGCCGGCAATCTCTTTTTTGCTATCTCCCACTCCATAGGTAACGGCCCGTGTCGGGTCGGAACCACAAATGGAGGACGTGCCGTGAACGCATACCGCGTGACTTTCGTGAACGGAAGCACCGACCTCGTGGAGGCCGACAGCGCTTCCGAGGCCAAGCGCCAAGCCGAGGCCGACTTCGGGGAGTCGGTCAGTCGGGTCGAACTCCTCGAAGCCTTCGAGGACGACGAGAGCGACGAGGATGAAGACGAAGACGAGTACGACGAGGAGGACGAAGACGAAGGCCGAGATGACGAAGACGACGAAGACTGATCTGCCGCCCCGGTTGCCCCTTCGGCACCGCCCCAACGCTGCCGCGAGGGCGCCGGGCCTCATCTACCTACCTATCTATCAACTCTATAGATAGGCGCCTATAGGAACCTGAACATGTGGCGATGCGAAGAATGCGAAACACTCTACCAGCAATGGCTGGCCCACTGCGTCGCCTGTGGTTCCTGGCGGTCCTTGGTGCCAGCTCCCGTAGCCGCTACAGGCCGTACCGGTCAGCCCGGTCCTAGGACGCGGGGCACCCTCATCACTTCCCGTGAGCTAGCGGCGCTTGATCGACCGAGCATGCCGCTTTCGCCACGGTGGAAGGAACTCCTGGGCACTTTGCCGCCGACGTTTGGCCTGCTGGCCTATGGTCAGGAGGGTGCCGGCAAGTCTACGTGGCTACTGACTCTCGCCCAGGAACTCGCACGCCACGGCGAGGTGCTCTATGTCGCCGCCGAAGAAGGCCAAGCCAACAGCATGATCGAGAAACTCTCCCGTCTGGAGATCCTTTCAGACCGGATACACATCAGCAGCGCCATCTCGCCGGCCGAGATGCAAGAAGATCTGGCGAAGATTCGCGAGGCGCGGTTCCTGTTTATTGACAGCCTCTCCTACTTCCCGATGACGATCGTAGAACTCTCGGAAATCGCCGAGAAGCGCCGGCTGGGCGTCGCGTTCAGCCTGCATTGCTGCAAGGACGGCTCTTACCGCGGGGCGACCTCGCTGGGCCACTGGGTGGACGTAAAGGTCAAGATTGAGCAAGGCACGGTGGTCGTTCAGAAGAACCGCTTCGGGCCACTCCATACCACCCCGCTGGAGTTCGCAGCCAGGTCTGGGAGGTCCGTATGAACCTCACCGCCCAACTGCCGGCGCGCATGACGTGCCTCCTTTGCTTTACGCCGGAGGCGCTGGAACGACGCACGGACCGAAAAGGGCGACCCTACTACACGTGCGGCCTGTGTCACTTCCGCGTGTTTCTGAGCAACGACACCCAGGCTTTTGGGGTGCTCTTTTGGTCGCGCGCACTCCAAGGCGACTTGGTTCGAGCTGCGCGCACCGATCTGGAGCGTGCCCTGGCGACCCGCGGGCATGCTCGTGACATACCAGCACCTATTGCCGCGTCACCCGCTCCGACTGAGCAGGAGGCCGCTCCGTGAGCTTCCAAGGCGCCGCCAATGCGGCGAATGCCGCTCGGCAGACCGTGAGCGACGAAGCTATTCGCTCGGTGCGCGAGGGGATTCTGGGTCAGGCTCAGGCGCCTTTGCTAGCGCCGACTCGCCCAGAACTTGTCCGTCAGGAACAGTCCGTGGAGTCACGCCGCTACTGGGTCCTGCATATGTACCAGGAACAGGCTCGGCGCCGGAGGCAGGCACAGCGTACGCGCTACCTCCTGATCGGTGTTGGGGCGTTCGCAGTGGGGTTACTCATGGGCTGGAGGCCAAACCATGTCTCTCGCAGCGGTACTACCGGCACTCACGCAGATCGCGACGCCGCTCGTCGCCGACGCGCTGGGCGATGGAGTGGGCTCACTCGGAGCAGGCGGCATGCCCGGCCTGGACGTGCGCGCCGCCGCGGCCGAAGCCGAAATGAAGGATCCGGCCTTTTGGGGTCCACCTGAGCCCGAATGGGAGAAGGCCGCATTGGCCGGGCTGCTAGGGCTGGTCGGCGGCTGGATTGTCGCGCGAACGATGAGGTGACCCATGGAAATGCAGGACTTGATTAAAGCCATCCGGCGGCACTCTGGGATGGACTACGAACAGATTGTCGAGGCCGGTGAGCATGGCGCGGATGCCGGCTGGCCGGGATTCACTTACACCCGGGATGCCGCGCGATTCTACGACCGCAACAAAGCAGCCATCTGGGATCTGCTGAACGAGCGCGCCGACGATCTCGGCGAGCCCGTACTCCAGATGATTGCGCAGTTCAATCGCTCGGACATGACCGGCGACGTTCACCAATTCGAGAACCTGCTTGCTTGGTTCGCGCTCGAAGAAGCTGGCCGCTGGTTGGCCGATCAGCAGGAGCATCGAAACTAATGATCGCACACAACCCAAACAAGCCCATTCTCACCGCGGTGGCTAAAGCCACGCCGCCGCACCCCCTGCGCCCCAAGTCGCTTGCAGATTTCGTCGGACAAGCGCATTTGAAAGGGATCATCCAGACCAGCGTGATTGCTTCTCGAAAGGAGAATCGATCTTTCCCTCACACGATCCTGAGTGGCGTCGCCGGAAGCGGGAAGACCAGTTTGGCGAGCATCATTTCTACGGAGCGCAACGTGCCGCAGGTCACCACCGCGGCCGAAGACCTAAAGTGTCCTGAGGCGGTACGGGGATTGATGGTGCACTTGAACTACGATGGCTATGACGACTCAGGCAAGGTGGTTGGCAACATCTCTCCTTCGGTCATCTTTCTGGATGAGGTCCATAAGCTGCCTCGCACTGGGCAAGAATTACTGTACACGGCCCTCGAAGATCGCGTTATCGAGTGCCCGGTGATGAACCCAGTCACCGGACAGCTCCAAACTCGCCGAGAGTGGGTGCCGTACTTCACGCTGATCGTTGCAACTAATCGCCCTGGCGACCTGACCACGGCATTTAAGGATCGGTTCAAGCTGCACCTACAGCTGGAGCCGTACTCGGTTGCCGAATCTGCCATGATTGCCGAGCGAGCCTTGGTACGTTTGGGCATGCGCGTGGGGGATGGCGCCCCACGCATGATTGGTGAGCGCGCACGCGGCATCCCTCGCAAAGTAATCGCCCTCTGCGAAACCATTCGAGATGTCTGTGTTGCTCGCAGCACCGGCCTTGTTAACGACAAAATCTGCGCTGAAGCGTTTTCCGCGCTCGGTCTTGATCCTCTCGGCCTCACGCGCCAGGAGGTGCGAGTCCTTAACCATCTCGCCTTGGCCAGCGGCCCCGTGGGAATCCGAACGATCTCCACACTGCTGGGCGAGGAGGAAAAGGCCGTCGAGTCGTCGGTAGAACCCTTCTTAATCGAACGCCACCTGATTAGTCGTACCGCACGCGGTCGCACCATCACCGAGGCTGGCCGCGAGCATCTACGTCTACACCACGGAGGTGCGGCATGCGCTTAGACGAGGACCTCAAACATATCCTTTGTTTATTGGGCGCTCTATTGGTGACCGCCACCCTAGGCACACTCATCTTCTGCGCGGGAATCGCCACCATCCAATGCCTACTCAAGTAACCCCGATTCGCGTGCTCCAGCACGTACGCAATGACGCGGCGCTACTGGCCAGCTTCATTCTCGGGCGGCCGGCCACAACCGCGCGCGTCTACCGCAACGAGATCGGACTCTGGCAAGCATTCTTGAACAGACCTTTGGTGGAAGCTCGCGCGGATGACCTGCGCGCCTACATCGCCAAGTGTCGAGAGAGCAAGCTCAAGCCCGGCACCCTGCGCCACAAGGTCGCCGTCATCAAATCGCTCTACGCGTTCCTTTACCAGGAAGAACAGATCCCGGCGGACCCCATGGTCCGCGTACCGACTCCACCGCACCCGCAGGGAGAATCTTCCCGCTGTCTGGACCTGAAGCAGGTTAAGGCCTTCTTTGAGCAAATCCCCCATCACCGAGTCATCGGACTACGCGACCGCGCCATGTTCTTGCTCGCCGCAAACTGCGGCCTACGTCTCAGCGAGATCGCGCGTCTATCTGTGGGGGACGTGACCGATGGCCCTGAGGACGGCTGGCGTGTGCTTCGCATCCACGGCAAGGGCGACAAGGTTCGCGAGGTTCACGCTCGGCCAGAGGTTTGGGTACATGTCGTTGCGTACGTAAGCAGGCGCAAGGACGAACTCCTGGACCGCACGCCACTATTCTCCAGCATCCACCGCGGCAGCAGCATCAAGCCACAAGCCGCGGACCTACGCATCCCGGCGCCGACCATCTATAAGCGCTTCAAGGCCTACTGCCGACGTGCGGAGCTTCCCACGTGGGCCTCTCCCCACTGCATGCGGCACTTCTTTGCGTCAGAAGCCCACGCCAAAGGCGCTCCGGCCGAAGCCATCCGCAGGGCACTGGGCCACAGTTCCTTGAATACGACCCAGCGGTATCTAGACCGCATGGAGCGCGGTGTTAATCAGGCATTCAAGGCCGTTCGTGCGATTTAGCACGCCGCCCGCATTGAACTCCGCGTAGCCCGAGCACCACATCTTAGCGAAAGAATAGTTCCATGAAGCCATGAGTCATCCAGATTCCCCCCACTAGCCAATCGCGTCCTTGATTGCAGGATTGCGTGAGACACAATGCCATATTCACCAAGACGAGGGCAATGGATGGCAAAGCAGCTCAGCCGGCGCGGACCCAGGAAGCATCGCCTGCCGGATCGCGCGGAAGCCAAGAGGCTCGGCCTGACCCTTCCCGCCACTCCGGCCGGGCGCCTGCTCTCGCCCAACGAGGCTGCGAAGCTACTCGGCTTGACCGGGCCGGGGATTAAGCGCTGGATCAGGAATGGGAGCCTCCCGGCGACCCAGACCCCGAATGGATACTGGCAGATCACTCCGGCCGATCTCGAAGCCGCCGTGCGCCGCCGCGATGAAGCGCCGCGCAAGCGCGTACTTCTGTTTGTTCATGAGCCCAACCTGCGCAATCGGCTGGCCACCGGCCTGCTCGAACACGAACTAAACCTGATCGTGCCCGCCACCAGGACCGACGCGCTGCTCAAGCTCGCGCAGATCCACCCCAACTCGCTGATTCTGGGAGCCGACGAAGAAGGGTGGGACTTGGCCCAGAAGGCTCGCCAATCCCTGACGCTGCGCGGCATCTCGATCCTGATTGTCGCCGACCACGAACTATCCGATCAGGAGGTCGGCCGCGCGCTTAGCCTACGCGTCCAAAGCTTCCAACGCCTGCCCGCCGGCCAACCCATCATGCCAGAACAGATCCAACTCCTGCTTCAAACGCTACAGATTTCAGTATGAGCCGCACACTCGATGTCCGTGGTTCCTATGCCTTGGTGTTTATCCTTGAACAAGCAAGTTGGCTCTTGGGTAAGCGACTTTTAAGGCAGAAAGATCCCATGATAGGCGCTCCCACAGTTTTTCTCTTGAGGCATCTCCGCCTACGGTAAACATAGAATCAATCACATCTTCGGCAGCCTTCTCAAGTAGTGCAGGAAGGATTTCTTTTTCTGCTGGCATTACTTCTGCCCAAGTAGTTGGTAACAAGGGAATCGTGCTGTCGCCATCAATTGCAGAATAATAGAGCCTTCTATAAATAATCGCTTCAACGATGCGGCCTATGAACTGACTCTCGGCGGCAGTCTTGTCCGCTAGGCTGGGATCTCCATATGCGGTTACAAGTCCTTTAAGTGCTGATTGTAGGATCTTTCCCACGCATCTATCAGCCTTTATTGGAGCGGCACCTTTAACTGTCCAGGACTGGGATGATTGAGTCATTGATTACCTACCTTTCAGAATCTCAGGTCATGACAAAAAAGGCCGCGAATTAATCAAGATCAATCCGTTTCAAGCGTACGATCTCGTCCTCCTCACCCGTACTTCCGTAAAGATCCCAGGTGACCCGAATATCTGGCTTTGTATGAACTTGAACAATGCCGAAGTTATTCCGACATAGCGTATGCAGCAGTTTGAAAGTCGTGGGATTGGCCTTCTTGGTCTGATGATCATCACCTAGGACGCCGCCCTTCTTCACCAACAGTTTGAGGAACGCGGGCATGGGGTAGGTGATGCCGCTAGATGTCAACTGATATACGCGTGCTTTGGGAGCTGAGTTTCTGGACAATCGGAAAGCGGCCCCAATGTGCACGTCACCACTTAGGATTGCCACGATTTTTTCCTGCTCCTGTGAGATCCTAAAGATATGGTCCAGTACCTGGTTTCTTTCAGCCCAATTCGAATCATGTTCCCATTCGTCTCGAAGGTCGTCAGCTATAGTGAATGCGGCCAAATCGAGATGGTTGACCAAGAACTCGTTGGCATGGACAACGGGTACCGGAGAAACGACAAAGACTGCCTTCGCATTGGAAACGACTTCCGAACGAGCCCATTCGGCGAAGCGATTCATCTGACTGCGGCCTAGGATCTTGTCATCAGTCTTTCGATTAAAATCTCGCTGACCTCGCATGTCCAAAACATAAAATGCCGCGGATCCCCAGGAAAATGAGTAATCCCAAGTCTCAAGAACAGTGTCGGGATTGTGGGAGTGCTCGTATTCCATATAAGCTTGTTTAGCGGCACCGAACATTTCGCTTACTAGATTGAGATTCTTTTCCGGATTTTCCCATTCCCAGATTGAATCAAGCAGGTTGGATAGCTCTTTCTTGGTATGTGAGCCCCAGCCGTCCATAATTTCATGGTCATCCCAGATCATGTAGACTGGAAACTTAGAAAAGACTCGTCTCAAGGGACGGATTCCCCAGTACCCTCGATAAATATCGCGATACCAAGATAGCATGATTTTGTGGCGTTCGTTCTGAGGCAAGGCTGAGATTTCGCCTTTGACCTTCGTCAAGAACCTCCAGATGCTAAGATCTTTGTTGCCATCTGTATATGCTTGATCGCCTCCACCAATCACGAAGTCCGCATCGCGATCACTCAGTTCCTCACCGAACCGTTCCCACATTTGCAGATTTACGACATCGGCGTTCTTCTTGTACGGCATGTGGCAACTAAACAATCCAAACGTCAATTTCTCAGCCTTAGGATCCTGGGTCTGGAAGCAATTGTAGGTTGAGTCCGGTGAAACTTCCCACCTCGGAGTGGCATCAGCGTCTGAATTGTCCTTCCTGGTTTGGAGTAGGGCGTAATAGTATTTTGAACCAGGCTTAAGGGTGCTTATATTGAAGACTGATGTCAGATCAGTCTCAAAAGTAATGACCTGTTCGAGGACTCTCTTATAACTCTGCGTCATCCCTTGTGCGGATGTAATTGTCAGGGCTCTCGTGGTTCCAGTAGATACTATCGCCAATTCACCCGAAATGGGAATTGGCGCATCGCTAACCACAAGCCAGTAGGTTCCAGGTTCCCAGACGCGCACCCAGACCCTTGCAGTCTTGTGAGTCACATGGCCAACAATCGAGGCAGTTGTAAGCCTGGGATTGGGCCAAGGTCTGTCGGAGCCTTTGCCGTAGAAATCGAGAACTGTCATAGTGTTTCATTCTCCATTTTTGGTGAAAGCGGATGAGTAAGAAAAAGCGCGCACAATTAGAAGGCAGCCGTAATATCTAGAAGGTCTAGCATTGCAGAGGGGCGTTAATTCTATGACGCTCATCGAGGCTTCTCTTTCGAGCTGCTAATTTAGGCTAAGGTAGTTGGATTCGAAAGCAGGTCAAGAATGAAGAATGAGGCTTGTTTCAGGTGTTTCTGATTCTGTATGCGCGACGGGGATTGTGTCCGTCAAATTTCACATTTTCATTTAGGGAAATATCGCAGGAAGCTCTAGGTCTACTTTATCCACATGGATTGAAGGTTACGATTTACATCTGGTTGCAGGACCACGCGCTCCCGCAGGTTAAGATAAAGTAGCCTGGAGGCAATAAATGTCACCTCTATCAAAGTCGTGAGCCTGAAGCGCAAGCACAATACCTGAAACAAACCGGACCCTTCAAGCCCCTGCCCTTCAGGTCTTATCTAATGCGACCTGATCAACTAAACCGTTAAGGAGCGCTATTTCATTCGTTTCATGACCTCCTGAAGTACCTCACGGCTATTCATTAAGTTGTCATGCTCAACCGGATCGGAAAGGTGGATCACATTCGGATCTGTGGTCTCAAAGTCCGCATGACAGGCGGACCACGTAGGAACGACACCGTCACCCTTGTCGTCCGCAAACGGTCGAATGGGATTCGAGTGCTCCACGATATTGAATGGAATATCCTTGTTGTCTTTGCCCTTAAGGGCCTTCCATTCGTAACCTTGGTTGGTGTGCAGTTCTGAACCGCACAGATTGAAGAAGCGAGGTTTAAGTTCTCGGGGGATATGGCGAAGTAACCGAAGTTTCCTTGCCTTTGACTCCGCAAGAAGCTCACTTCGCTCTGAAACCCAAATGGGGTATCTGCCAACCTCTTGATAGGGATCTAGAACCTTTCCAGTCTTATAATCACGTACTGGATACAGGCTAAGATCCTTCCTTCGCTTCTGTACATCTTTAAACATTTCTGGCGGAGTAATAAAAAGATCGTAGAGCCCAAGCCATGTAGAAGCAATTCGAGGCACCTTCTCTGGGTTTAAACTATCATTTAGGGGGCCCCTTCCCTTATAGACTACTAGAGCAGAGTTGGTAGAACCATACAATGGCGCGCCAACAGTAAAGATATTACCAGGCCATCCAATGCTCTTAAAGCAATTAGCCTTCAATCTGCTCAATACAGATGACTCGGCACCAGCGCATAGATTGGCAAAAGCCAAGGCAATTAGGCCGCCAAAACTATGGCCCGCGATAGACCAGTTCTCGAAATGAATTGGCTTTCTAGCCTTCCTAGCAGACTCATTTATTCTGGACAGGAGATAAATTAGGTTACACGCGGCAAGCTCAAAGCCGCGCCTAAAGTCGTTTCCGAATTGTAATACATTAACTTGCATACTTTGGAAATACTCAATGGCATCTTCATAGGGCGCCACTCTGAATTTGAAAATAAAGTCGATCTCCACGCTAATGGGGCCGTTCTGTAGGATTACGTGCTGGTCTACGTCGCTTCCATCAGGATTAATGGCAAGCTCCCACTTCAGACTACTGGGCAGCATGGGATGCCAACTGTTAGTGCTATTGTAGTTAGACCGTGCGTAAGCCTTCCCATCCAGTTGCGGATAAGTCACTAAGGAACGAATAAGATTCGAGCCTGGGAACCCCGGAATAAGAACAACGGTTTTGCGCTCAGGCTTAAAGTCTTCCACAAATGTTTCAGCCATCTCATCCAACTGAGTATCCACTTGATGCCGCCAAATCTTGAAGAAGTTCATGAAACGAGCCTCCTTAGAAGCGGTCGTAAGTTTGCCACTCAACTCTCCATAGCATTGCAGCTTTTAGCAAAATCAAGGTTAACCAAATAACACAAACCGTATGCTGCGCAAGCCTCATTCCGCAAGATGCAAGAAGGCTCGTCGTGTAATTAATAAGCAAGTGGCTAGTATCGTTCTATGTCTCTCAGGGCACGCTCTATTCGTTCATCCTTAGAGCCTCCATGCGTACGGGAAAGGGCCTCGTATAATGTCGATTCAATTGTCAATTTCGATCCGCTTGATAAGTAAATCTTGGCCGAAATAAGCACGTCACCATAGCTTTGGATTTTCGTCAAAAACTTCTCATCCGAATTTTTTTTGCGCCAAACAGGAGAATCGAAACTTTTGTCGTGTAGCCTATACTTCACGGCGACTGCACCTTGCGGAGCATTCTGTAGCTGAACCTTCATTTTGTACTCATCTCCAACCTTCTCGGGCTTTCCCCTCCCATTCAGGCGAAATGATACGTCAATAATGGGTGAGCTCCTGCTGGCCCTATCCTTATCCATGGTCCTTAGCGAATCCATAAGCCTTAGCCACGGCTTCTTGTGCTTACGAATATCAAGGAATTGGATCGTTTGCAGGCGCAATGGAACCCTGACGGGCTTATATAGCAGGGGAATTACGGGAACTCCCGCCCCTAATGCAAATGCCCACTCGTAAGCAACATACTCAGATTGAATCGCCTCTGGAGTAATTACAAGAACTAACGCATCTGAATGTCGCAAGCCTTCGTCAATTTCCTTTAGCCAGTCGTCGCCAGGCATAATAGAGCTCACATCGCGCCAAACGGAATGACCAAGGGACTTAAACTTCTTAATAAGTTTATCTGCAATGGATTTATTCTTTGTGGAATAAGAGATGAATACTCTCTTTTTCACTGAACCCTCCAATCTATTTTACTTAAAGAGATGCTTAGGCAATTACGACCTACGACTTCTCGTTGGTTGTGCATCAATGGATGTAAGATCTTCGACGCTTGCCATGCCTGCAAGCATCCGAGTGTAGTTTCGGAGGTTTGCCTGTAGACCCGAAAGCTCCTTACGAAACTCGCGACATTGCGCATCGTTGCTAAAAGCTCCTTTTAGGGACAGCCGATGCCATTTGGCAGTAAATGGCCTTACAACTTGATTTAATACAACTACAGCTATCCGGGTAAATTCTAAGCAATGTCGCCCCTTGCATTTCAAGATTTCGCGCGTGAGGCCAAAAAGACTAAAGATGCTATCAAGAGCCGTTTTCTCATCGCCATGTTCTGGTTCTAAGTGTTGGGTAGTTATCCGAGTAATGAGTTCAACATAAAGCTCCCATGCCGCGTCCTTGTCATGGTCATTAGGCGACCACTCTGTCTCAAGAAACCCTAAGTTGATCTTTAGCGAACTCAGGCTCCACTGGTCTAACCACTCTTTCCACTTCATGCTCCCCCTCCCAATTCTCGGCCCAAGATCAGGCCAATCAGTCAACTATGAGTCGGCGCGACGCATTGGCCTGGATAGGTCGTATTCGGCACGCTCCTTGTCCGCGTGAGTTGCCGCTATAAGCCATTTCAGGTATTCAGGAGTTTGTTGTATTCTTTGCCATGGAGTTACGGAAATCTTAGCCTTTTGGGTTAAAAGATTGTCAATTATTCTACTTGGAAGCAGTGGGTAACGATCTTCGAATATTCTAAGCAGCTCCTCCTTATAGTGGTGGTCGTTCGCGTGATGGTAGCTAATAAATACCTTGTGCCGTACTGCGCTAGCGCTAAGCGTCATTGACATGCCCTCGGCAAACTTATACTTACAACTACGTTCACACAAATCAATACAAATCAGTTATGACTGTTTATCGACCCAACAGCCCTCTGCGTGGTGAAGCACCCCAACACTCGACCAGGCAATAAGATTCGCCGTACCTGAAACAAGCCGGACGCTTACCGGCTTGGACCGCACGCGGCCACCAACGCCATCACCAGCACGCTGAATAAGCTGAATCGCATTTTCCCGCCCTGCGCGTCATCTTCGGGCAGGAGCCGCTTGCGAGCGAGCGCAAGCTATTCGGGCGAGAATGGCGCGCGCCATTGGTTCTGAAGCACCACTTACTCGACGCAGGCCAAGGCTCTCTTTCTCGCGCAGGTAAAGATCCGCTCGCCAGGGTGTCGAATAGCAAGGGATGCCCAAGTGGGTACAGGCCACGAGACCGAAGGCGATACAGTTGGATACAGTTTAATGGTAGGCCGCGCTGGAAGCTATCCAATCATACTAACATAGCCCTAACATGGGCCATTGTTGCAACGGATATGACCCTTGTACGCAAGCAAACCGCACTTAGCGTTCGCAGGGCACACCTATTTTACAGTGGGTAGCATTAGTTTTCTGGAGCATAGATATGCACTGATGCGACGCAACGAAATAGCAAAAGCCGAACAGGCGCCGGCACACGCCAAACTTATCAACTGCCCTGCATAGTTTCGCGACCGAATCGCCATATCGCATTATTTTGGACGCTGGAATAGGAAACCTCAGCGCCGCAACCTTGCACTGTACAATTACCGCGGTACTCGGTCCTGCTTCTTGCCGACAGGATTGGCATTAGCGCACGGCAGGCCCTTTGAGCATCGCGGGCACGGCGGTATCCTGGGTTGATGCGCTACCGGCTGACAACCTTACTCGCGGCCACCTTCGCGGCGGCGGTGCTGCTGGGGCTTAATCTGTTCGAGTGGGAGACTTCGCGCGCAGGGTGGCACGAGGGCAGCGAATGGGAGATGGGGCTATTCGTGCCCGCGTCCTGGTCCATGGGCTGGCCGGCCGTTGTCCATGAGGTATCCCATTGGAGCAACGGGCGGCGCGTGTATTTCCAGCCGTGGGCGATTGCGGTAAACGCGGCCTTCGGGCTCGCAGTGGTGGGGGCGGTGGGCGCTGGCGCGGAATGGCTGGCGAGACGGAAGCGGGATTGAAACTAATGCGTCGTATTCAACTTCGCCTTTCGACCTTAGTAGCCTTAATGGTCGCTGCTGCGGCGCTGCTGGGGGCCAACCTGATTACTTCAGATGCTAAAAAGGGTGATTATTTAATCACGTCGCGGGGCTGGCCCCATCCCTACCGTCATTCTTGGTATTTCTCTGCCGATGGTCGCACCTACGAGAATTGGAGAAACAACTGGAAAACCTGGGGGATCGTCATTGATTCGCTAACCGCCGTCGCCATGCTTGGCGCTGTCGGGGTTGGGGCTGAGTGGCTGGCGAGGCGCAAGGCATGAGCGAAACCGTGCGCAAGCTGCTCGACCTCGACCGGCGCTTGATTCGCCTACGTGACCAGCGCATCGAAGCGGAGCAACGCGGGGAAGCGCTCGCGGCCGATGCTGCGGACCATGAACAGCGAAGCCTCGACCAAGCGCGGCAGGATATTCGCGCGGCCGCATCCGATCAGGAGTTGAACGAGTACGAGGAAGCACGGCACGCGGCAAGGATCAACCCTTGAACCCTATTGCCCGCCACGTTGGATTTGGATTTGTTGCCGGCGTACTGTGCACCCTGGCAGCCTTGATGTTCATTCCCGGGAAGTCCCCACCGGCGGCACCAGAAGAACAGATTCCCGAATGGAAGCGCGACGGCTGGGTCAAGGAGCCCACCGAAGAAGAACAACGAATCCTTGAACTTGCCACGCAGCGCCTAGGGCTACCCACGGAGACCGACACCGACCGGCCCGGCGCGGTGATCACCAGTTCCGAGACGGACTTCGAGAGAGCAGCGAAAGCCGGGACGCTTCTAGAGCGGGAGCCCTGCACCCTCGTTCGAGTGGTGGACGGGGACACCGTTGTTGTCATGATGCGAGGGTTTGAGGCGCACATTCGATTGCTTCGAATCAACACCCCTGAGCGAGGACAACCCGGTTTCGGCGAAGCCAAATCGGCATTGCAAGCATTGCTCGATAAGGCCAGTCTAGCCCTGGAGTTCGAGCAACCCGAAAAGCCGGAGCGCGACCGTTACGGCCGGTTTCTGGCTTACCTGTGGGCTGGAGACGCCCTGGCCAATGTTGAGCTTGTCAGGCAAGGGCATTCCCAGTTCTGGACCAAGTACGGTGCGGGCAAGTATGCCGAACGCTTCAAGGAAGCAGAGGCCAGCAAGACCGCCACGGCCCCGTAGCGCCATACTTCCACTGGATGAAACAAGGTAAAACTTTCCAGTTGCACCACCCTCCCCACCGTGGTCAACTTAAGGTGAATCATTTTCCTGCCTGCACGATCGCTTGGGCTTCGCAAGGAGTCTCACCGATGAACCAAGAAGAACGATTCAACGAGGCGGCCCGAAAGCAACAAAACATTACCGAGAGGTTTTTCTGGCCAGCCGCGGGGCTGGCCGTCTGTTCTTTATTGGCGCTGCTTGCGTTCATATCAAGCACGTCTGGCAGGTCGCGCGCGGCCGACAATGCATTGCTTGAGCTACAAGCACAGGTCAAGAGTCTTGAGGCAGACAATGCAGAACTAAAGGCCCGCGTTGAATTAACCGAATCCGAACGCCCCCACGCTAGAGCTCAGGTTTATTCTGTAGAACCAACACGTCCGGCTAAAGTGGAGCTACCACCCGCACCGCCTCAGGTCGCATTCGCGCCAGCCCCGACGCCGGCGCCCGCCGTTGAGTACGAAGCACCGCTAGCATTCGCACCGCTCGCCGACAAGGGCGATACACCATCCAACCTGCTATTCGGTCCAGAGCGAAAGCCCGCAGCGCCGAGCATCAATTCTGGAGGTTGGTCAACATCGACCGTCAAGAAGCCCGCCGCGCCTGTATACCGCGAGCCAAGCACACCCACGCCCGCCTACCACCAGCCAAGCGCGGCTACAAACTCGCCTGCTTATGAGCCGAGTAAGCCCACAATCGCAGGCACGAGCCGAGAGCCGAGCGCTAACGCACCCTATGGGATGGGCACCTATGGCCCGCGTGGACCGCCCGCGGTCAACGGTGTTGGCGAAAACGGCTCACGGTATGGGGACACTTCAACCATCAACGGGAAACCCAAGACGACTTACGTAAAGGGCTACTACCGGAAGGACGGAACCTACGTGCGCGGGCATTACCGGAGTAAATAAAAGTATGAGCATTGCATGTAGTTGACAATCAATGTGGAGACCGACGCCGTGAACGCACTTCGCACAGTAGTCGTCGTAGCCTGCCTGACAACATTGTGTGGCGCTCACGCCATGAGCATAAATGACATGCGCAAGTCTGCCTTGCTTGCCGACGCATTGGTAATTCCAGTGACCGAAGATGCAGCCATAATTATCAGCTTTTACGGCCGCCTGCTTGGGGTAGAGGCAAATGGCGTTGGAGGATTTTTGTATGACGTATTAGGTCGCCCAGAACGCATAGGCAAGACGACCTTGCGTTACGGCGTGGATGGAACCCTAGAATTTGTAGGGGATAAACGAGTTTTATACGACGAACTAGGGCGTGTAGAAAAGATTGACCAACTCAAAATGCGCTTCGATGTTGCCGGACGCATGGACAACATCGGCAAGACGGTCATACGCTATCGTGTCGAGGGTGGACTTGAGGATATTCAGGGCGAGCCGTTGCCTGGCCTGCGTCTGCGGTTTTCCGCGCCAAAGCCATAATCCAAAGGACGCGCGAGGCGGCGCAAGGGAATGGCTGACGGCTGCGCACGAAAGGCGCTGGCGGGGCGTTCGCGGGCCGGGGCTATGTCGAGCGGTTCGGGCTGAGAAGTCGCCCTATATCGCAAGGAAACGGGGCTGTAGTCACCTTGTAATGCCGAGGGCTACGGTGTAACTTAGTGACTACAACGATATTATCTCCATAGGAAAGCAAATCTTCCGAAGACCGCTGCTCTATCCAATTGAGCTACCGGCGCGTACGTACGAAGTCACCATGTGAACCTGCAAGCGCTCATTTTGCAAGATCAAAGCCCCGGTTCGGGCGAATCGGACCGTGCCGTCCCCCCGGAGGCTTCATTATCGAGTTGCCGAACCGGAGCCGATACGTATAGTTTCTTGTATACGGGGCCGCGAACATGAACAAAGCACGAAGACAGGATTTGCGGGCGATCATCGTGAAGGAGGTCAAGGCGCGCGGGATGACGTTTAACGCGTTCGCCTGCCTGCTGGCCAAATTGGGATCTCCCGTGGGCCGGCTGTCGGTCTATAATTATCTGCGCGGCGATTCGGACACGGCCGCCGAGCACGTTGCATGGATGATGCTTGCGCTGGATTTGGAAGTACGCAAGCGCAAGAGCGCGCCCCGCAAGCGCAGGTCCGCACGGTAGGCGCCCCAAGCGCACCGGGCGCAGGCCGGAAAAATCATCCCCCTCCCGGCGTTTGCACCCCCGCCCCGCGCCGCTACCATACGCCCAGCTGCACCTTCATAAGGAGCTACCGCGTGGCCCCCAGCCTGCGCGCCCTGCTTGCGGGGATCGTCGATTACGCGGGACTCTTCCCGCCCGCCCAGCTCCCGTTGGATGCGGCGCTGCGTCACTACGCCCGTTACCGCACCGAACCCGAAGCCTGGATGCTCGCGCGCTTCGTCATCCCCGCCGCCAAGCTCCACGAAATCGAACCGCACGCCGAAATACTGGCTTCCGGAGCGCCCTTCGCCTTCTCCGTCCTGGCGCGCGGCGGAGCCGACGCCGATGCGTGGATCGACGGGCTCGCCGACGACCTCGAAGCCGTCGCCGCCTTCCGCGCACGCCACGACGATCGCGTCGTCGTCGACGTCCTCGAAGCCAAGCTCCCCGACGCGCTCCTGGGCCCCGACCGCCTCGACGAACTCTGCGACCTGCTCACCCATGCCGTCGATCTGATCAACGAAGACGGGCCCCCGTCGCTCGCGCCGTTTTACGAACCCGCGCGGCGCGAATCCTGGCGCGAAGACTTCGCGGCCTTGGGCGGAGCGCTCGCGGCGACCAACACCGCCGAACTGCGCCGCGGGCGCGAACGCTGCCGCGTCGGCGGCTTCAAGCTCCGCTGCGGCGGCGCCGATCCGGCCGCCTACCCTTCGCCCGAACAGGTCGCCTTCGCCCTCCTGATCTGCCGCGAAACGAACTCCCCTTTCAAAGCCACCGCCGGGCTGCATCATCCGGTGCGCCACTTCAACGCCGCCGCGAACGCCACGATGCACGGCTTCCTTAACGTCTTCGGAGCCGGCGTGCTGGGGCAGGCCTTGAAGCTCAACGAGGCCGAGATGGCCGCCGTCGTCGCGGACGAAGATCCCGCGCGCTTTTCCTTCGACGGCGAACTCTTCCGCTGGCGCGAACGCGCCGCGACGCGGGCGCAGGTCGAGGCCGCCCGGTCGCTTTGCGTATCCTTCGGAAGTTGCAGCTTCGACGAACCGCGTGACGACCTCAAGAAACTGAACCTGCTGGACTAACGGAGCGTCAAGACCATGAACCCGACCAGCGATCCCAACCTGAAGTGCTGGCTCAAGCTGCCCAAAGACACCCCCTTCTCGATCCAGAACCTCCCCTACGGCGTCTTCGTCCCGCCCGACGACGGCAACCCGCGCGTCGGCGTCGCCATCGGCGATTACGTCCTCGACCTGGCCGAACTCGAACGCCGCGGCCTCGTCTCCGCGACCCCCGGCGCCGCGAAGTACAACCCCAACGAAACCCAGGACTCCTTCCTCAACGTGCTCAACCGCGCCGGCTCGAACACCGTCTTCGACAAGCCGTCGCTCAACGCCTTCATGCGCAGCGGACCCGTCGCCTGGCACCAGACGCGCGTCTCCGTCAGCAAACTCCTCAGCGGCGAAGACCCCCGGCTGCAGATGAACGAGGAACTCCAGGAAGCCGCGCTGCGCAACCGAGCCGACGTCGCCATGCGCGTGCCCGTCGAGATCGGGGACTACACCGATTTCTATTCCTCGAAGCAGCACGCCATGAACGTCGGAACGATGCTGCGCGGGCCCGAAAACGCGCTGATGCCCAACTACACGCACCTGCCCATCGCCTACCACGGCCGCGCCGGTTCCATTGTGCCCAGCGGCACCGCCGTGCGCCGCCCCAACGGCCAAACCAAAAAAGACGAAGACGCCGCGCCGGCCTTCGGCCCCAGCAAGAACCTCGACTTCGAACTCGAAGTCGGCTTCTTCGTCGGCACGCCGAACCTGCAAGGCCAGCCGATCCAGATCAAGCGCGCGGCCGAACACGTCTTCGGCTTCGTCCTCGTCAACGACTGGTCGGCGCGCGACATCCAGAAGTGGGAGTACCAGCCGCTCGGACCCTTCAACGCCAAGAACTTCGCCACCACCGTCAGCCCCTGGGTCGTCTCGCTCGAAGCCATCGCGCCCTTCCGCTGCGCCGGACCCGCGCAAGATCCCGAACCGCTCCCCTATCTGCGCAGCCCCGGGCCGTGGGCCTTCAACATCGAACTGGAAGTGTTGCTCCAGACCCAGGACATGCCCGAACCGGTGCGCATCAGCCAGACCAACTACCGCCACATGTACTGGAACATGTGCCAGCAGTTGGCGCATCACACCAGCGGCGGCTGCAATTTGCGCACCGGCGATTTGATCGCCTCCGGCACCGTCAGCGGCGACGCGCCCGGCAGCTACGGGAGTTTGCTCGAACTGGCCTGGAAGGGCACGAAGCCCATCAAGCTGCCCAACGGGCAAGAGCGCAAGTTCCTGGAGGACGGGGACACCGTGATTATGCGCGGCTATTGCCAAGGCGACGGGTTTAGAGTGGGGTTTGGCGACTGCAGCGGGACCGTGCTCCCCGCGCCGATTTGAGCGGCGATGGGCCGCAGGAAGCAGACCGTCGAGCGCCCAGCGTGAAATAATCCGTTCGCCTGGACCTTCAGAGCGCGCAGCGCGAGAAATCCGTAAGCAGTGGCCCTTCAAGGCGCGAAGCGCCGTTATGAAACCTTCCCCCCCTGTGGGGGAAGGCAGGATGGGGGGTGCCGTGGACGTTGACGTTGACGTGGACGTGGACGTTGAGGTCACAGCGAAAAGACACATCCGCCTTTGCGCCAAACGCGCAATCTTTGTTAGCCTAGGACAAGGGCCGCGCAGCGGGCCGCCGTCCTAGGAACCCAGGAGCCCCCGCCATGACCGCGCCCCATCGCGCCTGCGCCGCGCTCCTCCTGCTCGCCTGCGCCGCAACCCTCGCCCGCGCGCAAGCGCCCTACGTCGATTCCAAAGCCGCCAAAGAACGCTTTGCCGAAATCACCGCCGCCGACATGGACCTCCTGCGCAGCAAGAAAATCCTCTTCGCCAGCCGCTCCTTCGGGCTGAACCTCCACAACGGACTGACCTCCCTCGCCCAAAAAGACAAACGCTACGCCTTCCTCGTGTCCTACGAACGCTTCGACGTCTTCAAAGCCGGCGGCGACCTGAACGTCATTCCCGCCGATATCTTCAAGAAGGTCAACTTCGTCCATTTTCTCGCCACCTACTGGCCGCACACCCAGCGCGTCGACGAGATGGATGCGCTGTTGCGCAAGGCGCCGCACGAATTCGGCAAGCAAGCCGACGCCGTGATCATCTACTACCACACCGCCCTGCCCGCGGCCTTCGACCACTACGCGCAGAAAATGGACGCCCTGCAAGCCGACTTCCCGAAGGTGAAGTTCATTTACGTCACCGCGGGCTTCATGGCCGACAGCCGCGCCAAGGAAAACGAAGCCTCGCACGAATTCAGCGAAAAAGTCCGCGCGCGCTACCAAGGCAAAGCGCCGCTCTACGACCTCGCCAAAATCCTCAGCGACGACTTCCGCGTCGGGCACGCCTACTGCCCCGAATACAGCAAAGACCCCGCCGGCGTGCACCCCAACCTCGAAGCCGGACAGGAAATGATGGCCAAAGGTTTTCTGCTGATCCTGCGCGACGCCTTCCGGCAGACCGGAGGCGCCGTCGCCGGCCCGGCGCGTCCCGCCGGAAGCGGACCCGCCGTGCAAAGCGAACCGTTGAACGAATCGAGCATCGATGCGCGCGCCGTGCGAGCCATCCTCGACGCCAACGGGCTTAAGGCGAAGACCGTCGCCAGCGTCTCCGTCGTCAAGAACGGCCGGATCGTCGAACTTTATCTGCAAGAAGGCGGCATCGCCGAACTGCCCGACCAGATCGGATCGCTCACCGCGCTCAAAGTCCTGCATCTTTACGGCGACCGGAACCTGCCCCACCCGCTCCTGAAGAAAATCTCGCCCTTCATCGCGCGCTGTTCCGAACTGGAAGATCTTCTGCTGAACCAGAACGATCTGACCACGCTGCCGGCCGAAATCGCGCGCCTCACGAAACTCAAATCCCTCTCTCTCGCCGACAACCGGTTGACCGACCTGCCGCCCGCCGTGCGGACCTGGGCGCAGCGCTTCGACCCCAAGGGCCTGGAACAGCAACGCAAGTAGAAGCGCAAGTCCATTGCCTGGCGAGCGCGCAGCGCCAGCGCATCCGTTCGCCTGGCCCTTCAGAGCGCGCAGCGCGAAGGAGTCCGTTCGCCTGGATTTTCAGAGCGCGCAGCGCGAAATAATCCGTTCGCCTGGACCTTCTGAGCGCGCAGCGCGAAGAAGTCCGTTCGCCTGGATTTTCAGAGCGCGTAGCGCGAAATAATCCCTTCGCCTGGCCCTTCAGAGCGCGCAGCGCGAAGGAGTCCGTTCGCTGGACCTTCAGAGCGCGCAGCGCGAAATAATCCGTAAGCAGTGGCCCTTCAAGGCGCGCAGCGCCGTTATGAAACCTTCCCCCCTTGTGGGGGAAGGCAGGATGGGGGGTGCCGTGGACCTGGACGTGGACGTGGACGTTGACGTGGACGTTGACGTGGACGTTGACGTGGACTTGGACGTTGACGTGGACGTTGACGTGGACGTTGACGTGGACGTTGACGTCACAACGAAAAGACACATCCGCCATGGCGCCAAACGCGCAACCGTCGATAACCCAAAGCCACGCACCCCGCGCGCCACCGCCAAGGTGCACCAGCTCACGAACCGACTTGCCTAAACAGCCTCATGACAGGTAACTACACCTTCAACGGATCCCACTCGACAAAGGCGCTCATTCATCCTGCGAAGTCATCCCTGCACTAACTCAACCCGGTGCCCGTCCGGGTCTACTACAACCGCACGCCGCCCCCACTCGGTAACCGCGGCCGGAGTTACTACCGCATTGGGGAAATCCTTCAACGCTGCAAGAGTAGCATCTAAAGAAGGAACTCGAAAGCCGATGCGTGTGCCTAGCGAAGTTGCTCCATCGGCCGTTACAGGGTAAAGCTCGAATATTCCGTTCTCTATCTCGGCCGCGAAGTGTTCAATTCCAACGCCGTGCCGATGCGACGAGAACTGCAACCCTAGCCGAGAGTAGAAATCTACAGCACGCACTATATTGGCAGATCTCAGTACAACTAAGTTGAGTGAAAGGTAGGTCATAAGGCACAACGGATTCCTAATGGACCTACATCTGACCCACTCACTTCAGCTTCTTATTTGTTTTCAACTTCCTTGTCAACAATCCGCCCCAGGCTGGCGGCAGGTCACGCCTCATCTTTCCGCGTACCCCTTCGGCCCTGCTGCCCATGCACTGCGGCCGTTCGCAGTCCGTGCCCAACGGCGTAACGCCCGCGCATGGCATCGGCCCTCTGCACACTTTCTTGAAGCCCAGCATGCGCACGAGCCTTCTTCGACTGCGCGGTGGAGCCAAGTCCAAGGAAGCCACCCCTTCAACGTTCACAACACCCCATCACACGCCTGGTAGGCACGCGCCCCGCGCGCAGAATTAGAAAATCCCAAAACAACCACACCCACTTACGACTACGCGAAACCGCCCTGCACGGCCGGACGCCGAAGGGCGCGGAAAGCCGCGCTTTTTGGGCCCTCATACCACCTGCACCCGTTCAGCCCCTCGCGCATAGCCGCCCACGCGCTAAGCACCTGCGTGCAAATATACGCTTTGCAGCAGCCATTTATAGCAGTTTTATAGCAAAATCGAATTTTTGCTCGACGTGCGCGAGGTGGTATAGACCGCGTTTTCGCGCTCATAAGTCCTTAAAACTCGTTCGAGAAAATCCCGCACAAGAGCACCCCGCTTCGCATCGTGAATGTTCCACGTGGAACATTTGCGCTTTTGTTATGACCGCACCACCCCCGGCGAGACCCTGTGATATCCCCGTTTTCCGGAATGACCCGCCCTTGTCGCCACGTCCTACCTTGAGATAGATTGGCCACACGGAGATGCGTTCATGCTACTCAAGAATTGCTGGATGCTTACGGCGCTGCTGGCAGCACTCGCCGCCGCCGCCCACGCCGCCGAACCTAAGGAAGAACCCAAAATGCCCGAACCGAAACTCGAACTCGCCACCTTTGGACAAGGCTGCTTCTGGTGCGCCGAAGCCATCTTCGTACGCATCGACGGCGTCTCGAAATCCGTGAGCGGCTACATGGGCGGGAAGATCGAAAATCCCACGTATAAGCAGATCTGCAATGGAGATACAGGACACGCCGAAGTCATTCAGGTGACCTACGACCCGGCCAAAGTCAGCTTCGATAAGCTCCTCGACGTCTTCTTCACCTCCCACGATCCGACCACGCTCAACCGCCAGGGCAACGACGTCGGAACCCAATACCGCAGCGTGGTTTTCTATCACTCCGAGGAACAGAAAAAGCAGGCCGAAGCCGCCAAAGCAAAATGGAATCAGTCGGGCAAGTTCCGCAACCCGATCGTCACCGAAATCAGCCCCGCGCAGACCTTCTACAAGGCCGAAGACTATCACCAGGAATACTTTAAGCTGAACCCCAACAAGCCCTATTGCCGCGCCATCATTGCCCCGAAGGTCGAAAAGCTGGAAAAAGAGTTGGGCAAGAAGTAGCCGCACCGCAGGAATCGAAAAGAAGGCCTATTGAGTTGCATCACCCGCGCCCGCGGAATCGTCTTATTTCGTGAGGACGCCGTGACTTACAAAGGTTAGTAACGTATGAACCGTGGGGGCGGGCAGCCCACACCATGAGTTTTGCCGGCGCACGATCACGAAGCCTCACCTTCGCCTTAACTCACGCTAAGGCCTTGGGTTACGTGCACGCCACGGCCCTCGCGCTGGCCTTCCTCCTGGCCTTGCCAGCCGACCTCCGCGCCGCCGAAGCGACAATCCAGCTCCCCGAAGCCCAAGGCGCGCTCCTCGGCCCCGACGATACGCTCGAACTGAACCTGATCCTGAACGCTCCCGCCGACGGGATGCAAACACAGGCGCCGCAGGTACTTGCATACCTTTTGGCCGCCGGGCAAGCCGCGCCCGAAGCCGCCGCCGCGGCTCAGGGCCGCGTCTTCGCTTGGGCCTCCCCCACCCAATCCGGCACTTGGCACCTGCACGTCCGCGGCCTCACGCCGCCCGGTGACGGCGAGGCCTGGGACCTGCTCCTGAGATGGTCCTGGCCGGGTACGAAAGTCCAAGGCGAGCAACGACTTCCAGGTGCGATCCGCTTCCGCACCGGCTTGCCCGATGTGGTCTTGCTCTGCGACGGTTCGCTCTCCATGGGCCGCAACGATCCCGAACGCCTCCGCGTCGAAGCCGCGCGGATGTTCGTCCGCCTTGGCTGGCGCTCCGGCGGCATCGGACGCGTCGCCGTCGCCCAGTTCGACGACCACACGCGCGTCCTTTTGCCGCTCACGCCGGTCGATCAGCCGGCGCACTTCGAGCCGGCCTTCGAGAACCTCCGCGAAATGGGCCAGACCGATATCAACGGCGGCATCCGCTTGGCGCTCAAGCTGTTACAAGAAGGCGCCCAAGGCCGGCGCACCGCCATCGTGCTCCTCAGCGACGGCAAGCAAGAACCCGGCGACTACGCCGACGTACATCTCGAAGCCAAAGCCGCCGGCGTCCCGATTCATACCCTCGCGCTGGGCGGCACGGCCGACCGCGAACTCCTCAAGCGCATCGCCGACGAGACCGGCGGAACCTTCAGCAGCGCCGCGAGCGGGCAGGAATTGCTGCATCTGTACGGCGCGGTGGCCGGTCGCATCGCCGGTGGCCGCACCGTCTTGAGCACCCGGCTTAACTCCAACGCGAGCGCGACGTTCCCTGCCGACGGCTCGATCCGTTCGCTCTCCGCCAGCACTTTGAGTGACCGGACCGGCGTGCTGAATCTGAAGGATCCGCGCGGCGCGGCCTGGCCCAGCGAAGCGCGAGCGCATGCGGTCATGTATCTGCAGTGGCCCGCAATCGGTGCGTGGGAAACGAGTTGGCAAAGCGCCGAAGCCGCCGCCGCGCAGTTGGAACTCGCGGCCCAGACGGCGCTTTACCCGCTCTTCTTCCGTGCGCAGCCGATCTCCGGAGCGCCCCTGGAACTCGATGCCGACGCACCGCGCGCCGCCTTCTCGCTGGCCGAAGGCGCGGGGCTCGTGCCCGAAGCGCGCGTCGAACTTGCGCTTTACGTGAACGGCTCGCAGACGCCGCTCGAATCCGGCGTGCTTGCAGCCTCTGCCGGCGACGGGCTTTACACCGCGCTCTTCGAGAAGCTCGCCGCCGCGCAACTCCCCGACGGCACGCGCGGCGAAGTACGCCTCGTGGCTCAAGGTCCGCGCTTGGCCGATCAACCCTTCCGGCGCGAAGCGATCTCCGCGTGGGTGCTCCGCCGCAGCGCGCGCCGCACGCTGGAAGCGCCGAGCGCGATTGAATTTGGCGTACAAGCTTCGGGAGAGTCGCTCAGCGCGCCGCTGAACATCCGTGTGCGCGGGCGCGGCGGTCCGTTCGGTGCGCGGCTCGAACGCGCCGAAGCGCTCTCGGCGTTGCCGCAAGCACCCGAACTCGCCGGCGTTCCGGAACGCCTGGAAGCGCAAGGCTCCGCGCCACTTACGCTGAACGTAACGCTCCCCGAAGCGCTCCCGCCCGGCCTTTACGGCGGGCGCATCGCGCTGCGCGTGGACGCGGATGGACGCGACGAGCCGCTCGAGGCCGCCGTTCCGTGGCGCGTGGAAGTCACCGCACCGGCGCTCGTCCTCGAACCGCAGGCGCTGGATTTGGGGCCGCTCTGGCCCGGCGAACACGCCAACGTCGCACTGCGCGCCGCGACCAACGCCGGACGCCTGCGCGTCTTCTCGTTCCAACTGCGTGACGAGAACCGAGTTGCCTTCGCGCATCCGGCCGCATGGCAACCCGCGGCGCCGCTGCGTGCCGCGCGCCCTGCGCTGCGGCTGCTCGACGAATCTCCGGGGCTCGTGGCGCTGGATCGAAAAGGCCAGGCCTTCGAACTCGATTTCATGGTCGCGCACGACGCCGTGGCCGGACCGTTCGAAGCGCGCGTGGTGCTGCGCGATTTCGACGGCGTCGAACGCGCGAGTCTTCCCGTACGCGGGCGCGTCCGCGCCACCGCGCTGGTGCTGGAAAACGAACCCGTACTGGGACGCTTGGAACCCGGGGACCGCGAAGAGTTTCCGTTCTCGTGGCGGCTCGATCCGGCTCCGCCCGGAGGGTTGCTGCCGGCGGCGAGTTTCCGCAGCGGCGGCGACGATCCGGCGCGCGGAGCGGCGCAGGCCCGCGTCGGCGCGGCCGGTCCCAACGGCGTCTTGACGCTCAACGTCGCCCAGCCCGCCCCCGCCGGCGCGCTCACCGGCTGGATCGAACTGCGCCGCGGTCCCGCGCTGCTTTTAAGCCGTTGGCAGGCCGAGGTTATTGCGCCGGCACTGACGCTCGATCCACCCGAACTGGATTTCGGCTTCCTGCGGCCGGGGCAGATCAAGAGCCTCCCGCTGAACGTCACCCTCCGCGCCGCGCGCGGCGTGCGCCTCCAGCCGGAGCTACCGCAACCGCTGGCCAAGCCGCGCTTTCCGGAGATGCAACTGGAAGACGCGCTGAGCACCACGCTCCAGCCCGCGGACATACTCCCCGGAGCCTCGCTCGCCCGCGATGCGCGCATCGCCGTTCCGGAAAGCGCGCAAGACGGGCTGTACGCTTCGGCGCTCTTGCTACGCACGCGCTTAGGCGAAGTGCGCGTCCCTGTCCGCGTGCGCGTCCAAAGCCCGATTCCGATCCCGCCCTTCCACGTCACGCCCACCGAAGTCAAGCTGCGCATTCTGGATAGCGTGCCCGAAGCGCCGCTCACGCTGGTGCTGACCAGCCACCGCGACGAAGACTTGGCGATCCGCCTGCACGCCGAACCCGGACCGGGATCGGCCCAAGCCTGCGCCTTGATTTTGGATGCCTCCGGCCGAGGCGCGGCGGAAGCGAAGCGCGAACTCCCGGGCCGCGCGCGACTTAGCGTGCTGATCCAAGCCCATCCCGACGCCGTGGACGGCGAGACCGGACTGGTCGTGCTCGAAGGCGAACGCGAACGCCAAGCGGTCCGCGTGCGCATCGAACGCGTGGACAGTCCGCCCACCGCCGCCGCGCCGCGCGCTTCGCCGCTCCTCGATTTCTTCGACTGGGTGCGCCTGCTGGTCCTCTTACTGCTTCTGCTGCTGGTACTTCTGGCGCGCGCGCTGCTCAAACGCCGCTGGGTGCGCTACGCGACGTACGCGATGCTGCTTCACGCGGCCTTCTTCCTGATCGCCATTCCGCCGGGGCAGATGGTCGGCGCGCTGCCCGAATCGGTGCAGATCACGCTCCTGACGACGCAGGACGATTGGGGCGGCGCGCTCTCGCCCGAACAGCGCCGCCGCCTCGACGAACTGGGCGCTTCCGCCGATGCCGGCGGCGGCGCGCAAGCCGCCGCCGCCGAATCGGCTCCGCCCGGCGCCGGCGGGCACGATCTCCTTCAGCCCGAAGACCTTACCAGCGCCGCCGCCGCACCCGCCGCCGCCGCGCCGCTGGCCTCCGCGCAACTCGAAGCCGCCGCGCCGCCGCCGCCCGCGCCCGAAAGTTCGCGCGCCGCGCCTTCGGCCTCCGCCGACGACGCTCCGCTCGCCGCGCTTCCGGTCGATCGACCGGTGCCTGCGCCGGCTCCGCAAACGCCGCAGCCGCAACCGGTTCGTGCCGAATCCAGCGGCCCCGTCTTCGCTTCCGAACCGGCCCTGGAACTGCCCAGCCGCGATCCGCGCGAAGCGCAACCTCGCGCCGCGCCCGAAGCCGCTTGGACGCCGCCGCAAGCATCGGCGCAGCCAGCGGTTGCGCCACGCACCCCGGCGCCGGTGCAGGAGCGGCCCACACGCGAAGCGCCCGCCGTCTCGGATCTGCCGTTCTTCGAAGCGCCGCTCGACGCGCCTGCCGTCGCGCAGGCTACGCCGGTTCCGGCGGCCGCGCCAAACTCCGAAGCGCGCACGACTTCCGTCTCCGGCTCGGCGCCGCCCGCGCCTGCGGCTTCGACCTTGGCCGCGGCCGTAACCACGCGCCAAACCGGCAGCGCGCCGAACGCGCAACCGCTGGCCTCGAGCACCCTTGGAGATTCCCAAGCGCCGTCATTCGCCGCGGCGCTCAGCGGTCCCGCGCACGCCGGCAAGGCCGCCGGAAGCGTCGAGCGCTCCGGCCGCGGCGCGGCCGGCGGATCGCCCGGCGATCCCGCGCTGGACTTCGGCGCACCAAACACCGGCTCGGCCGGAAACGGCTCGCAGCCGGGCGCGACCGGAAGCGGCAGCGGTCCGCAAGCGCTTCCCGGCGCGCGCGGTTCTGGACTCGGTGCGTTGCTGGAAGGCGGCGCGGGCAACGATCTTGCCGCGCTGGGACGCCTCACCGGTACAAGCCTCTCCGGCGCCGGCGGACCGCGTGCGACGCACGGCGGCTTGGCGCCCGGACCGCAATCCGGCTCCGGAAGCGGAATCGATTCAAGCGCAGGCCACGCAAACGGCACCCAGCCCGGAGCTGCCGGACGCGCCGCATCCGGCAGCGGTAAAGGCGATGCTCCGTTGGATTTAGGCTCCGCGCCCGGCACCGGCGGACGCGGCCAGACGCCCGGTCCGGGCGCCGCCGACGCCGGAAAAGGAACCGGCCGCGCCGAAGCCGCCGGAAGCGGCCTGGGCTTCGGCGGCGCGTTCGGCCCCGGCAGCGGAACCGATCTGGCCGGCCTGCCGGGCGGGATGCCCTCGGCCGGGCCTTCGATGCCGCGCACGCAACCCTATGACTCGCATGCCGATTACGCGCTCGCCTGGGCCGACGGCAAGTCGCGCGACCCCAGCCTGAGTCCCGGGCCCAGCGCGCGGAACACCGGCCTGCGCCCGCAATGGGGCCATCCCACGCATGCATCCCTGAAGCTGGTTCTGGGCCTCGCGCGCCACCGCGGCGACTGGAACAGTTCGCCGACGGCGCTCTTCCATTTGGCCGCGGCCTTCCGCGAACGCTGCGGCTTGCCCGACGTGACCGTCGCGGTCCGCGAAGTCGGGCTCGAAGACCGCGCGGCCTTGAACGCCTGCACGTTGGTGCTCCTGACCAGCAACGATCCGGTCCCGCTGAACCCCTTGGAAGAGAAAGGCTTACAGGCGTATCTGGCGCAAGGCGGTACGCTCTGGGTCAACGACTCCAGCGCCAGCGGCGACGAACGCTTCGACCGCGCGTTCCTGGCTCAGTTGGCCAAGCTCTGGCCGCACGCGCCGCTGCGGCTGCTGCCGTCCGACCATCACGTCTTCGCCAGCGCGTACGAGTTGCGCGAAGGCTACAAAGGCTACCGCATCCCGCCGGGAGATAAGTTCCGCGAGCAATTCTTCCGCGGGCTGGACCTGCCCGACGGCGCCGGCGAAGCGCGCACGGCGCTCTTTTACACGCGCAACGACTACGCCGACGGCCTGGAGATCGATCCGCGCATGACCGCCGGGCGCCTCTCGCTCACCGACCTGACGCCCGACGAAATGCTGGAAGGTTCGTTGCGCGTAGGGATTAACCTGATCGCGTACGCGCTGAAGCACGATGCGCCGCGCTTCCCGCCGCCGCCCGAAGGCAGCGCGCACGACCGCAAGCTTTACCGCTACGAAGGCCCGCCGCTTCCGGTCTTCGATTCGTTCGTCGTCGCCGAAGCCGGCGGATTGAGCTGGAAAGCCGAGGACTGGGGCAGCCCCGCGACCGTCGAAGCCGCGCGCGCCGGCGAGTTTGGCGGCTTGCGTGTGCGTTTCCAAGGCAGCGCGAAGATGAAAGCCGCCGTCGCGCGGGAACTGGATCTCGACTTGAGCGCCGCGAAAGCGCTGGTCTTCGATCTGCACAGTTCGCTGCCGCATGGCATCAATGCCGCGCTCTTGTATCAGACCGCGCCGGACTTCGCGGGCTTCGAAACGCGCCCGGTCTTTGTCCGGCCGGGCTGGAACCGCGGCCTGCGCTTCCCTTTAGAGCTAGACGACTTCAAGAGTTCCAAGAACGAGTGGAAGACCTACGACACGCCGTTCCGGCCGCGCACGCACGTCCGGCGGCTGGCGATTCTGCTCTACAACCAGGATGCGGCGGGGACGGTGCTGCTGCAGAACCTGCGGATCGAGAAATAGTCCGCCGGGCGCCGATCAGCATGCCAACCAAAGCAGCGTCAACGGCTTAGGGAATCTGGTGGATCAGGATGCGGCCGGTGAAGGTGCCGGTCTTTTCGCGCCCGACGGCCACGACCAAGGTATCGCCGCCAGTCACCAGCTTGCGCTTTTTGGCTTGCTGCACGCCTTGGCGCAACACCTCGCTGGTGTGCCGCCAGCGCCGGCAAGGCAACGGCGTGACCCCCCACAGCAACGTCATGCGCCCTACCGCGCGCGGATCGGGGCTGAGTCCCAGCACCGGCACGCGCGGGCGCGAGGAAGATACGTAACGCGCGGTCGTGCTGGAATGCGTAACAGCCACAATCGCGCGGACTTGCATGCTGCGCGCGATCTTCTCGACGCCCAGCGCCAGCGCATCGTGCAAGCTGCCCAGATGCGCCTCGCGGCCCACATCCTTATAGTAGAGATCCGCGCCCAGTTTGAAGCGTTCGGCCTCCTCGGCAATGCGGCTCATCGTCGCCACCGTCTCGACCGGATACTTGCCGACGGCCGTCTCGCCGCTGAGCATCACCGCGCCGGTGCCGTCGAGAATCGCGTTCGATACGTCGCTCACCTCGGCGCGCGTGGGGCGCGGATGCTGGGTCATCGATTCAAGCATCTGCGTGGCGGTGATGACCGGCGTGTCGAGGCGGTTGCAGAGCTGGATCAAGCGCTTCTGGATCGGCGGGACCCGTTCGAAAGCCAGTTCGACGCCCAAGTCGCCGCGCGCGACCATGATGCCGTCGCTGGCCTTGACGATATCTTCAAGCTTTTCAAGCGCTTCGGGCTTTTCGATCTTCGCGATCAGCCATGGCGCGAACTCGACCTTCGCGAGCCGCTTGCGCACCGGATCGAGGTCTTCGGGGCGGCGAACGAAAGAGAGCGCCACGAAATCGACGCGGTTCGCGATGCCCCACTCCAGATCCTGCAAATCCTTCTTCGTCACGCTGGGAATGCTCAGCTTCGCGCCAGGCAGGTTCAGACCTTTGCGGCTCTTGAGCGTCCCGCCGCTGGCAAAGCGAACCTTTACACGTCCGCGCGAAATGGACAGCACGTGGGCTTCCATGCCGCCGTCGTCGAAGAGCATGCGGTCGCCGCGCGTCAAATCGTCGGCGAGCGCGGGGTATTCGATCGGCAGCGCCCCAGCCGGCGCTTTTCCGCCGCGCTTTACGGAGGCCAGCGTGACCACTTCGCCGTCGGCGATCTCGACGGCGTCGCCCGGCAGAGTGCCGACGCGAATCTTGGGTCCGCAGAGATCCTGGAGGACGCCGACGGGAACCCCCGCGGCTTCGGACGCGGCGCGCAGTTCGGCCAGCATCCGGGCGTGGGCCTCGTACTCGCCGTGGCTGAAGTTGAGGCGCGCGACGTTCATGCCCGCGCGGATCATGCGTTCCAGCGTCTTGCGGTTCGCACTCGCGGGGCCCAGGGTGCAGATGATCTTCGTGCGGCGAAAGCACGCGTTCGGCGACGGCATGGTTGATTCCTCGATGCGAAGGAATAGCGTAATCGCGCGCGCAGCGAATGCCACGTTCAAGAACTCCCGCGTGCGGGGTTCTCGCGGTAGAATGTAAGCAACGGTAAAGGAGCGCCCCGGATGCGGCTTCAAGCGTGGCTGATTTTGAGCGTCGTGCTGTGCTGCAGCCACCTGCGCGCCGAAACGGCCGCCGAACAGGCGCGCGCCGGCGGCGAACTGGTGGAACTGCGCGGCTATTCGGTCCTGCGGCTGACGGGAACCGATTCGCGCAGCCGCGGTTTCGCGCACGGCTACTACCTGGCCGAACAGGTGCTCGCGAGCCTCGATGACGCGTTGCGCAGCCTGCCGTGGTTCGGCGCGGATTCGTACGAGCAGCAGTTGCGCCCGTGGTCGGCGAACAAGTTTCACTGGGACGCCGACGCGAAAGACGAACTGGCCGGCTTGTACGCGGGCATGCTCGCCCGGTTGGGGCCCGAGCGCCTGCGCAGCGTGGTGCTGGATCGCGCGCTGCAGCCCGATGACTTATTCGCAATCAACTGCATCGCGGACTGGTTCGGGCCGGCGTGCTCGGGCTTTACGGCGTGGGGTAAGCTCACCTTGAACGGAAAGGTGATTCACGGCCGGAACCTCGACTTCCCCATCGGCGGGCGCGCGGTCTCGAATCAGGTGATCCTCGCCGTCGCGGCGCTGCCCGAACGCGCAGGGCGCCCCGCGCGGCGCGCGTGGATCGGCGTGGGTTGGCCGGGGCTGGTGAGCCTGTATTCGGGGATGAACGACGCGGGCCTGGTCTGCTGCCTGCACGACTCGAACAACGTCAAGCACGGCGGCGCGGACGAGGGGTTCGTCGCGCGCGGCGTGCTGTTGCGGCGCATCCTGGAAAGCGTGGACCCGCGCGCGGGCGATCCGGGCGCGGCTTCGGCCAAGCTGGCAGCCGAGCGCCCCACCGCGTGCGGCAACCTCTTTCATCTGAGCTGGCCCGGCGGAGCGGGCGATATTCCGCCGGCGGCGGTGTTGGAATTCGACGCGCAGGACCGCGACGGCGGGGAGGCGGTGCAGATCCGGCGCATGGATGCGTCGCAGCGGCTGGTGGTGACGAACCATTATTGCGTGCGGCGCGCGCCGCAAAGCTGCGACCGCTTCGCGCAGATCGGCCTCGCGCTGGGGCTGCTGGCGTCGCAGTCGCAGCCCATCGGGGTGCCCGAAGCGCGGCGCGTGCTGATCGCCGGGAAACTCGCCGCCGCCGCGCATACGCTGGTCTTCGAGCCCGACGACTTGCGTATGACCGTCTCGGTCACGCGCGGCAACGTGCTCTCCCCGCATGCCGCGGGGACGACCTTCTCGCTGGCCGAACTCTTCGCGAAACCCTGATCCGGCGCCGCGCTATTCGTTCGGCAGATCGGCAAACGGCTTCCCGGACGCGTCGGCGATGCGGAAGCAGAACCGCAGCTTGCCTTGCGGGATGCCGGCCTTGATCAGGATTTCGTTCTCGCCGTTGCGCAGCGTGACCTGCGCGATGCCTTGGTCTTTCTCGTTGCCCGGAAAGCGTTCGGCCACCACGCGCCGGCCGTTGACCCAGATCGAGATGCCGTCGTTGACGCCGAAGAAGAGCAGCGCGCTGCGCTCGGTCGGCACGTTGAATTTCCGGTACGCGTAGGCGAAGTACGGCGCGCGCTCCAAATCGCGGCGCTGGTCCTTCTCGAACGGCTCCAGCAGCGCCTCGCCCACGTCCATCCACTGGCTCTTGCCCTTTTTCGGATCGCTCTCGTTCTTGAGCGCCTGCCAGGTCAATTCCTTCGCGTAGGGGCCTTCGACCTTCCAGTTCAGGTCCACGTTGCGTTCGGGGTCCATGACTTGGTCCAGCCCGCGGCGTTCGCCCAGCGCCTGGAACGGCCCGATGACCTGCCAGCGCGTCCAGCAGGGCGCGTTCTTGGTGTAGA
The DNA here is from genome assembly GCA_015075375.1 of Planctomycetota bacterium. GTDB lineage: Bacteria > Planctomycetota > SZUA-567 > H5-PLA8 > H5-PLA8 > H5-PLA8. Next base: position 1,580,359 of record JABTUM010000002.1, read on the forward strand.
ACGCGCGTTGCACGTCGCGGGAAAGCTTCAGCGTCGTCATCAAGTCTTCACAACGCAGCGTGGTGTTGGCGGTTCCGTCGCGCGTATAGAGTTCGCGGAGGTAGTCGAAGATGGCCAGCGCGTTGGGCGTGCCGGGATGCCGGCGCAGGAAGTCTTCCAGTTCGCGGATCGAATCGCGCACGGCCTGGTCGCCCTGATACGTATTCAGGATGCGGCGCAGGAAGGTCCAGCTTTCCGGGCTGTCCGGAACCAAGTCCGCCACTTCGCGGTACAGCTTTCGGTACGCTTCGTGGTCGGGCGCCTTCGCGGCCGCCGCGTTGGGATCCTTGAAGCTGAACCACGTCTTCCAGCCCGGCTCGTTCAGATGGCTGTTCAAAAGCCCCTTGTTGGCGCCGGCCGACCAGGACTTCTGGCCCGACTTCACCGGAGCGCTTTCCAGCTTCAGCGCGTTGCCTTCCAGCGGGAACTTATCCGGCAGCGCGTCCTCGATCAGAACCTGTTCCTTGCCCGCCACGGTGACCGAAACGCGGTCCCAATGGCACTGCCCGCCGAAGGAGGTGAACGCCATCGCGGCAAGGTCCAGGCCGTCGAGTTCCAGATCCATGGCCCGGACTTCCAGTTGCGTCCACTGCCCGGGCGGCGGGAGATCGCCCATGCGCCGCGACTCGACGCTGCCTTCGCGGCCCCAGCCCACTTTGTTTTCACCCCAGTACGCGCGGCGATTCCAATTCTGGCCCACCGGGAAGAACTGCAACATCAGCATCTGCGGCGGCTGCTTGGGATCGGGATAAACCCAGAGGCGCAGCGCGCGGCCGGCCAACGCGTCGATGGTTTGCTCGGGGACTTTCGCCGTCTTGGCGAATGCCACCGTCGCTTGCCGCGGTTCGGCCGCGCCCAGCCTGCGATTGGCGTCTTCCAACCAGGACAACGCGCGAATGGTGTTGGTGCTTTCGGGATGCGCCTTGACGAAGTTCTCCAGTTCGATCTTGCGCTCGCCGTAGGCCTTGAGGCCGCGCTTGCTGCGCAGGATCAGCTCCAGGTATTGCAGCGATTCGGGCGCGTCGGGAATCTTCGCGATCACCTTGCGGTAGCGTTCGACCTTTTCGGTCGAGATGTCGAGCAGCGAGAGGCGTCCGAGGCGCGGCAGGATCAACTGCGGGCTGGTGACGCCGGCCCCCCACTCCACCGCGGTTTCGACCCCTTCGCCGTCGTCGTCCAGCACGGCCAAACCGAGGTAGATTTCGTTCTCGCGGCCCGGGCGCTTGCGCGCGTCGCGGCGGATCAGCGGCCACGGCAAGAGCAGTTCGTAGCGCAGGCCTTTTCCGTCCGGCGCGCGGTTGACGCGCCCGGTCACGCTCACCGGATTTTCCTCTTGGGATCGCGTGACCGTATCGATCACCGTGCGGCCGTCGACCAGCGCCATGGAACAGACCAGATCCTCGCTGCGGTCGTAGCCGTAACGCGGCTCGGACAGACCGTTAAGCCCGATGCGCAAGCTGTCTGCGCTGGCCAATTCCGCGCCGGAAAGCGGCGGTTGGAACTTGTCGTCGCGCACATCCACGGCCAGGAAAATGCCTTCCTCGTTCCAGCCGGCGTAGACCTTGGCGGACAGATCGTCGGCGCCCTTCCACGCCGCCGCATCGCCCAAGGAGAGCGCCTGGGCGGGATCCGCGAGGCTCAGCGGTTCGCTGCCGGACCATTCGCTCAGGTCGCCGTCGGCCTTGGCTCCGCTGGGCGCGAGGAACGCTTCGAGGGTGAGCGGCGCCAGTTCGGCCAGCGCGCGGCGCGTTTCGCGATGCGTGGCCGGAGGCAGCTTGCCGTCTTGCAGCGCGGCTTGCAGCCGTGCCGCAGCCGCCGGCCGCGTTTTCTCGTTGGGCGCGAACGCGAAGAGCCCTTCCTGCCCGCCGATCAGGAAGAGCGGCCACACGGCCCGGACCTCCCCGATCCAGCCTTGGCCCTGCGGATGGCGCAACGGCGTCACCGGCAGATCGCGGTCGTCGAGCATCTGCCCGGTTTCCCAGTCGTACGTGCGCAACACAAAGCGCTCCGAGGCGCCCCAACCGCTGCGCGTATAAAGCAAGTACAACATGCCTTGCCAGCGTTGTGCCGAACGCAGATGGTGATTCTGAGCATCTTCGGGGCGAAGTTCAATGCGCCAGACTTCCTTCGTCTCCTTAGCGCCAGGGGCTCCGTCCAGGCGCGTAATCAGCTTGCTCCAATCGCCCTGAAAGACCAGCCAGCCGTCGTCGTACTTGATCTGTCCGCCGGCCAGATCGTCGATCAGCTTTCCGGTCATCAAGTCAAAGGTCATGCGGCGCCAGCCGCGGTTCTTGCCGTCGCGTTCATTTCCGTGGTAAATGACCGTATTGCCCGAGATATCCAGGCCCAGGTCGGCATACCCGCTCGCGTCGAGCCGATCGACGCGCGTGCCCCACAGTTTCTTGCCCGCGACCAGATCGACTCCAAACAGCGCGTTGTAGCCGTGGCGGTACACGGCCACCTTCCCGTCCTCGGAGACGCGGATCTGATTCCAATGCGGCGGCTTGTCGATGCGCGAGGTCGTCAAGCGCCGGCCGCTCGGTGCATCCCAGATGAAGCAGTTCAACTCTTCCCGCCGGTGCACGCGCAGTTCGACCAGCTTATCCTCCGTGAAGCGCAGCAGGACGTTGGACCGGTCGCGCATTTCGTGCGCCCATACTTCCTTCAAGGTGGCAAGGTCGTAGACGAAAATGCCGTCGCCTGCGGCAAAGGCGATGTACTTATCGTTGACGGCGATCTGCCCGAAGCGATCGGCATTCGCGCGTCCGCGGCGGCGGCGCTTATCGGTGGGCAAACGCACCACGCCCAAGGGCTCGCCGCTGAGCCGGTCCAGGACGCGCAATTCGCGCGGACCGCGCGCCACCAGCACGCGCGGACCCACGGCGACGTGATCCACGTCCACGCCGGCGTACCCGCGCCAGAGCAGCTCGCGTTCCGCCGAAATGCGCAGCGCCAGGATCTCGTTGTCCGAGAGCACGTACAGGCGGTCTTTTTCCATATCCGGAGCGGTGAGCAGATCGGGATTACGCCCTTCGATCTGCCACGCGTAGGTCAAGAGACCCGCCGGCGGCAGCGCCGGCGCGGCCGGGGCTTCGGGCGGCTGGCCCAAGCGCGTACGAATGGAGGCGCTGAGAATCGGCTTTCGCACTTCCCACTGCCCGCCGGGCGCGCGAAGCATCTCCGGCTGGGTGGCGAGAATCTTATCGAGATCGGCCAGCGCTTCGTCCTGCCGTCCCAGGCTGGCCAGCGCCGCCAGCCGCCCGCTCAGCGCCGCCAGCGCCTGGCCTTGCTCCTGGGTCAGCGCCACGCCAAAACGTTCGGCCGCGGCTTCGTGCTTGCCTTCGGCGGCCAGCGCACGCGCTTCCTTTAAGGGCAGCGCGACCGGCGGCGTGCCGGGGGGGCCCAGTGCGCCGATGTCATCCTCCGATACCCCCACGATGCGCTGGGCGGTAACGGTCAGGTTGGCCAGCGGACCGATACGCGGATCCCAGGCGTAGCGCGAGAGCGGCGCGCCGGTGCGCGCGTCCAGTTGGCGCAGCCCCAAATCGGTGGGCAGGTACAGGACGCCCCCCGAATACCCGGGGCGGCCCACCAAAGACTCGGGCGTCAGATCGTGCGACCAGACCGTCGAACCGCTGTCCATATCAATAGCCGCGACGGTGCGGTCGGCGACGAGCAAGCGGTTTTCGCAAGCGCCCACCATGAAGCGCGCGTTACGCAGCGGCTGCGACCAGCGCACCGCGCCGCCCCGGCGTTCCAGCGCGAACAAACCGCTGCCGTCCTTCGGCGCGAGGACGACCACTTCCTCGCCCAGGACCGGCGCCGACGCCCCGCGCGCCATGAGCTTCAGGTATTGGGCCGGCATGTCCCGCGTGTAGTCCACGTTGCCGTAGTCGAAGCTGCGGACTTCCAGGCGCGGGTAACCCACCATCCAGACCAGTTCCCCGGTGAACGCGTTCAGCGCGGCGACCGTGTTGCAGCCCGTCGCGGTGTAGACCACGCCGCCGTCGGCCGCCGGCGGGCCCAACTGCATCGAACTGCCGAAGTACTCGTCGCCGATCTTCAGCCCCGTGGAGCCCGTGACCAGATTGCGCCGCCAGCGGAAACGCCCGGTCTCGGCGTCCAGCGCCGCAACGCCATGCGTGTTCATGTCGTTGCCTTCCATGAAGACCGCCAGCGCCAACCCGTATGCAATCAGGGGATCGCTCAGCCAAATGGCGCGGTTCAGCTCCGGGACCGACGCGGTGCTCCAGCGCATCTTCCCGTTCTGGGCGTTGTAGCAGCGCAGCGCCGACTGCTTGCCCGACTGGACGCGCAGGTAAACCTTGTCCTGATGCACCGTCGGGCAGCTCACCGGATGCCCGCTGAAGCCGCGGGCCTGCAGCCGGCCCGTCGAATTCCAGGCCGCCGACCACAATTCGCGCCCCTTCTCCAGGTCGTAGGCGAAAAGCCATTCGGGCGAACTGACGAAGACACGCCCATCGGCCGCGACGGGATGCGACGGCAAATGCAGATAGGGATCGGGGTAGAAGCGCGTGCGCGCCACGTCGGCGCTTTCGGAACCCAGCAGCGGATGCGCCCACGCCAGCCCGCCGGGTTCGGGATGCGGCGCCGTCACCGGAGCGCCGGTGCGGCGCATGCTGCCGCCCAGCGTCGCGGCGGCTTCGAAGCGCCCGTCGTCGGCGCCTTCGCCCTGCTGCGCGGCCTGCTTGCGCAATTCCTGAGCGTACGCTTTGACGGCGACTTCCTTGCCGCCCACGGTCAGCGTGGCGGTCCCAAAATCCTGCTCCAAACTGTCGATGGCCTTGCGCGCCGCGGCGATATTGCCATCCAGCATCAGCGTGCGCGCGAACTTCGCTGCGACGAGCGGCGCAGGCGTCTCGGGTTCCTCACGGTATTCGCGAAGCAGAATCCGAAAGACCGCCGCCGCCTGCCCGTAAGCGCCACGGTCGAGGTACAGATTGCCGGCGCGATTGAGCGCGCGCGCGGCCACCGGCGTGTAGTAGTAGGTGCCCGCGAGGCTTTCGAGCATCGCCGGATCGCCGTCGGAAAAGGCCTGCGCGTAGGCCTGCTCGGACGCGCGCTGCACCACCTTGCGGTAAACCGCCAGCGTATCGGGGCCCAGGTGCTGCAAGAGCGCGCGGATGTACTCGCGCACGCCTACGTACAGCGGCGTGAAGCGGTCGTCGCGGACGCGGATCAGCGCTTCCGATCCGGCCCGAACCACATCCCCCAGGTTGCGCAGTGCGCGTTCGACGTCCTCGGCGCCGCCGGCCTGCATCTGCCGCTGTGCCGCCTCGATCGCATTCTGAATTTCATGCCGCGTGTCGAACGAGAGGCGTTCGGGCCGGTAATCGCTGGCGTACGACAGGCCGCCCGAGGCGAAGCGTTCGACGTGATCGTCCCACGGATACTCGCGCAGGGCGCGCCGGAATAAGGGCTCGGACTCGCGGCTGAGGCTGAAGTTCTGCCGCAGCACTCCGCGCGCGATCAGCGCCTGCGGCACGCCGCTTCCCGATGGCGGGTACATCGCCAGCGCGTGCTGCAGCAGCGCGTCGGCCGATTCGGTCTCGCCGTCGGCCATCAGCGCGCCGAAAAGACGCTGCGCGGTGGCCCACATCTGAGCATCGCGCTCCGGGAAATCGGCGCCCAGTTCCAGGCGCTGCAGGAAGCCGCGCCAGAAGTCCGCGGCTTCGCCGTGCATGCCGTACTCGCGCAGCCGGTCGCCCGTCCAGTATCCGATCTCCCAGCGGATGCCCGTATGCGCCGGCCACAGCATCCCCAGCGAGTCGCTCATGCGCGCGGTGGCCTGCGGTCCCGTCTTCCAGTGCGTGAAGCGCGACCACCACCACAAGCCGTCCCAGGCGTCGTAGAGGTTGCGGACGGCGCCGAAATCGCGCAGCAGCCACGAATAGCGCAGCAGCGCCGTGGCCACCATGGGTTCGTCGCAGAAGCCCGCGCGCAGCGGGAATTCGCCGTCGTCTTCGGGCGAGATCAGCTTGACCGAGAGACGGTGCTTGCCGGGCTTGAGCGCGACTTCGATGCGGTCCTTGTCCAGCCGGTAGTAGTTCTCGGGGCGTTCGGCCACGCGCTGCCCGTCGATATACGCGTACCAGCCTTCGCGGGCGGCGATCGTCAGCGTCGCTTTGCGTGCTTCCTTGACTTCGAACTCCCGCGCCGCCACCACCACGCCGTTCTTGCAGTCACCCAGGAGCTTGCGCAGATCCTGGCCCAGTTCGGTCCAGTGCTGATCGCTTTTCAGTTCCACCCAGCCCTTCTGCCCGCCGCGGCCCTTGTACTTCGCTTTCAGGTCGGCGTTCGTCTCCGGACCCAGCTCTTCGCGCTCGGCCGAGCCGTCGGGATTGTCGAAGGGTCCGATGGCCTGCCACGATCCCTGCCACGCCACATCGCCCACCGCCGGGCCCAACTGGCTTTCCAGTTCTTTCAAGGCGGCGGCGAACGCGCGCGGCTGCTTGGTGGCGGGATCCTGCGAAGTGGAGGGCAGCGTGTACGCTTTGTTCAGCGCCAGATACTTGGCATATTCCGCGTCGCCGGCGCACCACGCATGCAGCGCCGCCGCCCAATAGCCCAGCGCCGCGCGTTCCCACTTGCCCGCCTTCTGATCCTGATCGGCCTCTTTGGCGTACAGTTGCGCCTGCGGATTCGAGGCGCCGGGCAGGAGCGCCAGCGCTTTTTGCGCCGCCGCGCACGCTTCTTTCAAGGGCGCTTCTTCGATCTTGCCGACGTTGGTCACGCGCCAGTGTTCGACGCCCAGCCGCCCGAAGGCCGCCTCGAAGCCCGCGCGCGCGCGCGCTTCGGGCTCAACGGCTTCCAGCCCGGCCAGGCGTTCGAGCGCCGCCCACTGCGACTCGCGCTTCCCGGCGCCTTCGGCCGCGCCGGCCAGCGCGCGCAGAATCCGTTCCAACTGGTCGCCGTCGCGTCCCGCCGCGGCAATGGCCGCGTCGGCGCGCTTCTGCGCATCGGCCAGCTTGCCCAATTGGCATTCGGCCAGCAGACAGGCTTGAAGGGATTCTTCCGAACCGGGCGCCGCAGGGAACGCCTTCAAGTTGGCGTCGGCGGTGGCGAGCATCTCGGGCCAGTCGCGCAGCCGTTCCAGCAGCCGCAGCTTCCCGCCCAGCGCCAGGACGCGGTATTCGTCGTCCTTCTCCGATTCCTTTAAGGCCCGGTCGTACGCGGCGCGCGCGCCGGCGAAGTCGTAAAGCTGTTCGTAGCGCCGCGCGATCTCCAACCGCGCCTCGGCGCCGCGCCAGTCGTTGCGGTGCTGCGGAAAGAGCGTCAGGAGTCGTTCCAGCAAGCGGATGCGGAAGCCCGGATCGTTGCGCTCCAGGCGCAGGTAAAAGCCCCAATTCCCGCTGTCCTGCCCGGTCTTGACCTTGATCACGTTCTTGCCGCGTTCGAGCCGCACCGGAACGCCGAAGCGGTCGGACTGGGAGCCGTGATGCTGCCAGTAGCGGTCCCGCGTGGTCTTCTCGAAGACCTGCCTGTTGTTCACGAAGACCGTGGCCAGCCCATTGGAATCCGTCCACAGCATCGCCGGACCCGAGATCGGCCATTCGATCTCCGTCCGCGCGAAGGCCAGCACCATGTTGTCCGGATCGAGGATCTCGGCCATATCGACGTACGTGCCGCCGTCCTCTTCGGGGCGTACCCATTGCGTGCTGCGGAACGGCTGGCCGCGCTCGTCTTTCGGTATCTCTTTCCAGTCGTCCGTCTTCTCCGGCTCCAGATTCTCTCGTTTGTAGAGCCCGAACTTTTTGTCGGGCCGCGGCCCCAGCATCGTCCACTGCCGCGGAACGCCTGCCGCGTTCAGCGCGTCGACCGTCGCGTCCCAGCTTTCCTTCGCTTCCAGGTCCGGCAGGTCCGGCGGGAGCGGTTCGGCGCCGACCACGATACGCAGATCGCGGATCGTGCAGCCGATCGGTTTCTTGTTGGGCTCGGGGTAGTAGTCGTTGGCGAAATCGAGCCGCGCCTTGTCGTCGGCCGGTTCTCCGTTCCAGCCGCGCCCGACGATCAGGCTTCCAAATGCCGCGCCATCCCGGCCCGGACGGCCGCCCAGGTCCATCATCGTCCGCCAGCCCGAACCGTCGGAGCTTAAAAGCACCGTGGCGTTGCGGCTCGTCAACACCACCCGCAGCCAGACGCCGCCTTCCTTCTTGGGATCGGGCAGCACGTTCCAAAAGCCGCGCGAACGCGAGTTCCCGTCGACGTTCCAGTTCACGTACAGGTGCCGCGAGGCCGTGTATTGGACGTTGATCCAGTTCTTGCGGTCCCAGAACAGGTTCAACGCGGGCTTCAGGTCCGTCTCGACCGTTTGGTGGATATAGACGCTGGCGCTATACGGCTTCTCGTCGGTCCCCACGTGTTCGTTGCGCAGCTTCAGGAACGCATAGCGCCGCGATTCGGCGGCAAGCTCCACGCCGTCTTTGGTCAGTTCGATCCCGCCGGTCCCGTCCTTGGACTTCTCTTTGATCAGCTCGGCCGGCCATTTCCCGTCCGTCAGCGGCGCGGACCACTCCTGTTGCGCCGCGCCGGCGCGGAGCGAAGTAAGGAAGATCAGGATACCGAAGAGACCGAGCCCGGAAAGGTGTCGGAAGTTCATGCCATGCCTCGAAACGCCAAAATGGATCACCGCGCCCGGCTAAGGGGCGCGCCCGTGCGGGAATCGATGCCCACGAAGCCGCTCTTCTAGGTTACACCGGGAAGGCCCGTCCAGGCAGCGAAAGGAGAACGAATTCCAAGCATTAAACCTCTCGCCCAGCAGGACTTAGAATGGAACCTGAGGCTACAGGCCCAACTGCTGCTTCAGCACCTTGGCGGCTTCGTGCGTCCCGTCGATATGCAACGCCGAACGGACCGCCTGGACGGCCGCCTCGCGGTTGCCCTGCTCCAATTCCACCCGCCCCAGCGCCACCCAGCTATCGATGTCCTGCTCGTCCAACTGCGTGGCGATGCGGAACTCGCGAGCCGCCCGGCGCAGATCCTTCAGCGCCTCGAACGCCTCGCCGCCTTTGCGGTGCACGAAGACGTCGTATGGGTTGATCTCGATGTGCCGCATCGCGAACCAGGCCGCGGATGCCCAGTCTTTCTGCTTCACGGCCAGCTTGAGGCCCTCCTTCGGCGCCTCGGCGTCTTCGGTGTTCGCTTCGGTGGCCAGCTTCCAGCCCGCGATCGCCTTCGCGTAATCCGGCGGTTCCAGATCGAGGTACAGCTTGGGCAGCTCGTGGTGCGGATTGTCCGGACCGACATAGCGCGGATAGATCCTGCGCGCCTGCTCGAACGCCTTGATCGCCGCCGTCGTCTTGCCTTCTTTCTTGTAAATCACGCCCAGATGATGCCACGCGATGAAGCTTTTGTCGGGGTTGGCTTCGGTGAACTGTTCGAAAAGCTTCTTCGCGCCGAGGTAATCCTTCTTGTCGAAGGCCAGCTTGCCCAGCACGTTGATCGCGTCGGCGCAGTTGGGGTCCTTTTCCATGGCCTTCAAGGCGCCGGCTTCGGCCAGCTGAAGCTTGCGCTGAGTCATGTGGGCCACGGCCAGTTCGGCGATCTGGTCGGCCGTCGCGTCCGGCTTGCTGGCGCGCATTTCCAGTTCGGCCATGTCGGCCTGGTCGTAACTTGGGCGCAGCTTCACGCGCGCGGCGAAGAATTCGCGCACGTACTTGAACTGCCCCTCGTTCAGCTCCTCCAGCGATTTGCCCGTCACCGCCGGGAAGACTTCCTCCGGCCGCTTGCCCTCGGCGAACATGCGCAGCGCCTTGCGGTGCGCGTCCATCCCGAAGGTTTTGTCGAGGTACTCCACGATGTACCGTCCGTGCACGTACGCCATCAGCATGTTGCCGCGGAAGTACTCGTTCATGTCCTCGATCTTCTTGAGCTGTCCCTTCGCGATGGCGTCGACCATCATGCCGTCCGAATTGAGCCGGCTGTCGTCTTCGACGTACGTCGAGAAGGCTTCGGTGTACCAGCGCGGCATGCGGAACTGCGCCATCTGCAGCGTCATGACGTGGCAGAATTCGTGATCCAACACCTTGCGCCAGTTGAAGGGCGGATGGTTCCCCTTCCCTTCGCGCGGCGAGACGACCGTGCAGAGCTTACCGAAGCAGACGCCCAGCGCGCCGAGATTCGGCAGGCCCACCGTCCGCGCCGCCTGATCGGGGAAGCTGTACATCAGCTCGATCGTCAACGGTCCCTGGGGCTCGAACTCGAAAAGCTTGGTCTGCTTGGCCCAAGCCTCCTCGGCCCACTCTTCCATGTACGGGCGCACGATCGCTTCTTCTTTGCCGAAAAACTTGAGCGCGAAGTGTTCCGTCTTCGACTCTTTGTACTGCGGCGCCACCTGCTGCTCTTCGTCCCCGATCACCTTGTCGAGCACTTTGATCATGTTCGAGGCCCAGACGTTGAACCGGTTCATCTGGAACGCTTTGAGCAGCAGCCTTTTGCCCTCCAGTTCGCCGTGAGCGCCCATGCGGCTGGTGCTCATGCCCAAGCCGTAGTAGCCGCGCCAGTAGCCCGGATCGAGGTCAATCGACTTTTGGTAATACACCGGCGCTTCCCAGAACCCGTATTTGCTCTCCAGCATCTCGCCCACGGAGCAGTAGTAGTCCGCGTGTTTGGGGTTGATGGCAAGCACCTGCTTTTCGACCGCGGCTTCCTTTTCTTTCTCGCCCAAGTAGGCGTGATAAAAGGCCTTCACGGCCAGCGCATCGAGATGGTTCGCGTTTACCTGCCGCGCCGCCTCGATCTCCTTCCACGCATCGGCGTAGTTGTCTTCCTGCATGTGAATGACGGCCCGCGTCAACCGCGCGTCGACGTGATTGGGATTGGTCTGCAAAACCTGGTCGATCAGCTCCTTCGCCTGTTCGATCTGGTTCTGAGCCGTCAGGCCGATTCGCGCCATGCCCGTCAGCGCGTCGGGATGATTGGGCCGGAACTCCAATACCTTGCGGTAGCGCTGAGCCGCGTCGGCCCACGCGTATTTCTCGAACGCCAACTCCGCCGTCCAGAGGTACACCTCCGGATCGCGGATGCCGCGCTTCTCGGAAAGCGCTTCCGCCAGCGCGAAGCCGACCTCGAAGGCATCCTTGGGGTTCTCGTCCTTGATCCCCAGCCCGATGTACGCCAGCAGCTTGGGATCCTCTACTTGATCCGAATGCCAATGGTCGGGCTTGGATTGAAAGAGGTCGAAGAAGTGGTCGATGGTCTGCTTCACGACGTCCTTCTTGCCCAGCGTCGCGGCGGTCAGCTTGCGCATCGCCCACGCGCGTTCGAAAGCGGGATCGGCTTTCACCAGCGCGTCCAGTTCCTTGAAGGCTTCTTCGTAATGGCCGAGCTGATCCAGCAGTTCGCCGCGCAGGCAGCGGAAGCGTTTATCGTCTGGATTCTTTTTCAAGAACTGTTCGCAGAGCTGCAAACCTTCGGCGTACCCGCCCACCGTGCGCAGCGCCCCGATCAGCTTAAAGAGCGCCTCGCCGTATACCGCCTCGCCTTCCTTGGCGGCCCCGACGGCCTTGCGCAGCACCGTCACGGCTTCGGGAAAGCGCCCCGCGTTCAGGTTCTCGCCGGCCCAGATCATCAGCGTCGCCGCGTCGGCATCCGCCGCCCGCAGCGCCGGCGCGGCGCTCAACACCACCGCCGCCACGATCCAAGCCCCGCATGCGCCGCCCCATACCGCCTTCATGCCGCCGCCCTCGAACCTATCCATAGGATGCTTTTCGCCGCTCCCAGCTTCCCCGAATTCTAGGAATTCGCACTGCTAATGCCAACCACACCCTACGGTTGCCGGCCCGGCAAACCATCCTCGGGAACGGGGTCCGGCGCGCCCCGGCGCTTCAAAAACAGCAGGTACGCCTGCTCCGGCGGCCCGATCGCCTGCCACGGCACGTAATGAGACCGGATCCACGCCCCGCAGGACGGCGCATAATCCACGCCGAAGCCCCGCGCGCCGAACTGCGAGAGATCGTACGCCACGCGCACAATCACGTCCGGCGGCTCGCGCTCCAACCGTTCCAACAGCCGGGGCTCCGCATAGTCGCCGCTTAAATCGGTGGGCAGGAAATGATACAGGCCATAGGGCAGTTCCACGCCCGCCAAAACCGCCAGCGCCGCGCCTTCCGGGACGATCAGCACCCGTGTCCCGGGCGGCAGCGCTTTAAGCAACTCCACCGCCGCGCGATAGTAGCTTCCCGTCGGCGCGCCCTGAATCCGCTCCAGCACGTACATCCGCCCGCGCGGACCCTCGAGCGCCACGCGCCGCTCGGCAAGGACCTGCCACGAGGCCGTCCCGTGCGTCACCAGCAGCCCCGCAAAAATCCCCGCTCCGCCCCAATGCCACCACCGCGCCTCGATCCGCGGGAACCATTCCGGCAGGTGCTTGAACCACAGCACCGCGAAAGTCGCCAGCGCCGCCGGGAGCATGTAAAAACCGAAGTGGTACGCGTGCGCGTTCAAGCCCAGCCGCGCCAGCATGGCTCCGGCAAAAGTCCAGAGGATCAACACGGGCAGCGTATTCAATTCCGCCTCGCGGCGCTTCACGAAGCGCCACGCCAGCACCGCCCAGACGCCCAGCGCCAGAAACGGAAAGCATCGAAACGGCAGGCTCAATTCCGCGCGCGGCGCCCAAGCGTCCAGTCCCGTCCACGTCCAGCTCAGGCCGATGTACCCTATAAGTCCCAGCGAAGCGACGGGGATCGCCAGCCCTCGCCGCAGGCCGGCGCGAATTTCATCCCGCGCGCCCAAGCATCCCAGGCCGTAAACCCCAAGCGCCACTGCGAACAGCAGCGCCGCCGACAATCCCGCCGCCTTAAAGCTCGCCCCCGGATCGTCCAGCCCCATGTGTTGCCTGGAAAACGCGGCCATGCTTCCGCCGGAAAGCAACGCGAACAGATTGTCCGCCAGCAGACCCCCGCCCGACTGCCACGCCAGCAGCCCATACGCCAGCGCCGCCGCGGCCAGCGCCGCCGCATATCCGGCCGCATGCATCCGGCGCAGCCGGCCTCCCATGCCCCAACCCACCGCCGCGACGCCGTGCGCCAGCAGCAGGGCGAACGCAATCTCGAGCTTCGTCAAGAGCGCCAGGCTCAAGGCAACCAGCGCCAGCGCGAAGTCGAGCGCCTTTCCTTTGCACGCGTGGCGCGCCAGAAAATACACGCTGCTCAAGGCCGCCAGAAACCCGTAGCTCGCCGAGTACGTGTACGGCATTACGAAATTGTGGTTTCCAGTCGTGACGTAGCTGCCGAACGCGCAGAGATACAGAAAGCCCAGCACCGCGCACGCCGCGCCCAGACGGCCGGTGAATAGCCGCGTCAGCCGATACAGCACCCACGCGCTCAGGGCCGTTGCGCCAAGGCCCAACGCGGCCAGCACGTTCAGGTGCGCGCCCAAGAACTTGAACGCCAAGGCATTCACGTACGGCGCGAGCGGCCCGTAGTAGTAGCGCAGATCGGCGTAGAGCCGTTCGCCCTGCGCGAGGCGGCGGGGAATTTCGAAGGCCTGTCCGGTATCGACGAGCGGATCGCCGCAGCGTTCCCAGATCAGCCAGGCGTTATGCAGAAAAGCCAGCGCCAGCACCGCGGCCGTGCCGAAGCGCGCGGCGCGTACCCGAGTGCTCGAACCGGCCGCGGAGGCTTCGGACATGCCGGGATTATAGGAGCGCGCCGGCTCCCGCGCGCGGCGAAAGGCGCGCTACTTCTCCTCTTCTTCCTTGCCGAAGAGTCCGCCGATTCCCGGGATCTTCTTGATCAGCTTCTCGCCTTCGCGCACGCCCTGATCCACCGCCGCGCCCATACCCTCTCCGAAGGTATCCAGAATCCCCGTCGCCGCTCCGGCGATCGCGTCCTTAAAGACTTCGAAGACGATCCCCGCAATCATGTCCGGCGGCTGCGGCTCGGGATTCAGCAGCGTCCCCCGAATGCGGAAGGTGCGCATCGGTTCGCCCGTCGCGGCCTTGGCGATGGCCTTTTTGATCGTCGCCGAGATGCCCTCTCCGGTCAGTTCCGTATCTTTGCTGATCGTGATGCTGCCGTCCCATTTAAGCTTCCCGTTCGTCGTCGGGCCGGCGAACTCCGTGGACATCGTGCCTTTCCGTACGCCCAGTTTGGCCGACTTCTCCACGCGGCTGTGGAACGGCCCCAGCGGGACGCCCGTCAGCTCGAACTTCTGGTCGAAGCTCAGCGTCGGCCACGAACCCGTCACGTTCTTCCATTCGACCAGCAGCTTCCCGTCCCCTTCGCTGCTCTTCGACGGGCTGTAGATACCCAGCGCGCCGGGGTTCTCGGCCTTCGCTTCGCTGCCCGGTCCGAATCCGATGCGCGTCATATCGATCTTGAAATCGCTGAAGCGGTGCCAAGCCAGGTTCCCGTCGGCGTTGGGTCCGTCGAGCTGGATCGCCGAGGTGTCGAGCTTGAAGTCCTCGACCACGACGCCGCCGTTGCCCAACTGCATGCCCGGTTGCCCGCTTTCGCCGGCCGGGGCGCGCAGGCACGCCGCGCGCGACGTCTGGATGCGCATCAGCGTGTCGGGATCGTTGGGGCCCAGCAGCCGGTCGCGAATCTTCAAGCCGTGCAGGTGCGCGCCTTGAATCCGCATCGGCTCTTCCAGCGATGCCGGAACCGCCAGCTTCGCCTTCGCGCCCGCCAACTCGATGCCTTCTTCCAGCGGAGCGCCCGCCGCTTCCGGATGTTCGGCCGGCTTGGCGGGACTCAACGGCGAACGGATCGCCAGCTCTTCCAGTTCCACCACGAAGGTCGCAGGCTGCGGCAACGCCTTTCCGGGCGCCGGCAGCGCGATGCCGTCCACGCCCAAATACCCCAGCGTCACCGTCACCGGTTCCGGCGTGTATTCGCTGTTCGGCGCCGTCAGCGCCTTGGGCGTGTGCATCGTCAGCTTCCCGTCGCGAATCCGCATGCTGTCGACATACATAGGCGTTTCGCGCTTGCCCTTGGGCATGCCGGCCAGAAAGGCTTCGAGCGTCGAGGCGCCCTGGGTATCGCAGGCCACCTGAATATCGGCGTCGTCGATCGTCAGGCTCTTGACGCGCATCTCCGTCCCTTGCAGCGTCGCCCAACTGACCGTCGCATGCAGCGTCGGTATGGAGACGATCGGCTTCCCGCCCGTCAGCGCCGAAGCCTCCCCGATCTGCAGGTCGCTCAGCGTCGCGCCCATGGAAAGGATCGAGATCGAGAGGCCGCCCAGCTTCGCCGGTGCGCCCACCGACTCGGAAATTTTCTTCTCCACCGTCTCCCGATACATAGAGCCCAGCACGAAAGGCACGATCAGGAGGAACAGCAACAACACGACCGCCAGCCCTAATGCAATCTTCCGACCGGTACTCATGGCCATCTCGAAACCCTCGTTTGACGCACCTAATCGACGCCACCTCGCGCCCGGGCATTCACCCAATGGCTAAGACCGTCCATAAATGGGGCCGCACAAACATCCTAGCCGATGCCCCCATAATTGCACGAGTGCTCTCGCGAACTAAAAAGCGCCGCCAACCCCCGCTCGGAGGTGGCAAGCGTTGGCGGGTCGAGTAAATAGGAATCCGCAGCCGAAGTTTCGGCCCTAACTCCAAAGGCCGGAACGAATAGGACCGGATGTGAAACGTCTTCCGGTCAACGGAACGAAGGTTTAAGCGGCAACGACGGAGGGGCTCTCATGCGACAGGCGGCGGTTAGTTTGGCGGCGGTGGGGTTGCTGGTGACGGGGGCGCTGGTGTTGACGGCCGGGCCGGCGGAAGCGCAGCGCAAGTTCCTCGAGCGCGTACGCCGCGATTACATGCTCCATCCGCGCGAAATCGGCAAGTGCGACCTCTGCCATAAGCTGGGGCCGAAGGAAGATCCCACGCGCGAAAACATCAACGACTTCGGCAAGGCCATCCAGAATCACGCCGACTTCAAGCCGCTGGCCGGCAAAAGCGACGAATACAAATTCACCAAGGAAGAATTGGACCTCCTGCAGAAGATCGTGGTCTCCCTCGAAGGCCAGGACACCGACGGCGACGGCGCCACCAATAAGGAAGAACTGGAACTCTCCACCTTCCCTGGCGATGCCGCGAGCAAGCCCGATCCCAAGAAACTCGAAGATTTCCGCGCCAAGAATAAGAAGTAACTTTGCGCCGATCTCTTAAAAGCGAAAAAAGCGCGAGCTTCACTCGCGCTTTTTCATTTTAGGAGCCGTTCAATTCAAGATCCGAATTCCAAAACCGGTAATGCTAATACCCCCGCTCGCGCAGCCATTCCTCGGTGATCTTGCTCTTGGCCTCGGGCGCCAGCCCGCGCGCGGCCAGCATCGCCAGCACGTACTTGCCCAATAGATCGGTCTCCACGTTCACGCGCGCGCCGGCCCCGCGTTCGGACAGCGTCGTCCGCGCCAGCGTCTCGGGTATCAGCGCGACCCAGAACGCCCCTTTTCCGTCGGCGCCGGCCACGGTGAGCGAGATGCCGTCGAGCGCGATGCTGCCCTTCTCGACGATCTGCGGCGCCAGTTCGGGCTGCTCCAGCGCAAAATGCCACTCGGCCCAGCGCCCGCCGGTCACGCTCTTGACCACACGCGCCGTCCCGTCGATGTGCCCTTGGACGAAGTGCCCGCCCAGGCGCTGCCCCGGCAGCAGCGCGCGCTCCAGATTCACGCGGCTTCCGGCTTTCAGCTCGCCCAGCGCCGTGCGCCGGAGGGTCTCCGGCACCGCGTCGAAGCTCGCGTGCGAACCGGCCAGCGTCACCACCGTCAGACAGCAGCCGTTGACGGCGATCGAATCGCCCAGCTTCGTGCCCTCGGCCAGCGGGCCGATCTCCAGCTCGACGCGCGCCTCGCCGCCGGGCTGCGGCGCGAGTCCCAGGACCGTACCCACGTGTTCGATCAAACCGGTAAACATGCTTCGCCTCAAGCCTGCTCGTTCAGGATGCCGGGGCCGAACGGAGCGACGCGCAGAATCGGATACTGCGAATTCCACAAACTCTTATCGCCCGTCTCGCGCACCCGCTGCCAGAAGAGCCGGCACATGCGCTTGAGCGTCGCGCGATGCGCGTCGCTTTCCGCCAGGTTGCGCAGTTCGAACGGATCGGCGGCCAGGTCGTACAGCTCGTCGAAGTCGAAGCCGTTGAAGACGTACTTCCAGTTCCCGTCCCAGACAATCCGCTGCGTCAGGACCATCCGCCCGCCGAAGTATTCGGCGTAGCCCTGTTCGAATGCCTGGTCGGCGGCTTGCGGTTCGCGCAGCACGTGCGCGAAACTCCGTCCGTCCGGAACCGCCGGCAACGCCTCCGCGCCGCAGAGTTCGACCAGCGTCGGCGCGCATTCGTGCAGCCCCACCCGCGCCGAACTGGTCACCCCGCGTGCCACGCCGGGGCCCGCCACCAGCATCGGGATCGTGTAGACCTCTTCCGCCCCGGTAAAGTTCTTGCAGTACAGTCCGTGCGCGCCCAGCAGTTCGCCGTGGTCGCTGGTCAGGATCACCAGCGTATTTTCTTCCAAGCCCAGTTCTTTCAGGCGTTTGAGAATGCGTCCGTATTGCGCGTCGATCTCGGTGATGCTCGCGTAGTAGCACGCCATCGCTTCCTTGCGCTCGCGGTCGGTCAGGTCGCTCCAGACGCGCGCGGCTTTCTTGTAAATCCCCGGCCGTCCGGCCAGATCGTCGTGCACGTTCGGCGGCAGTTCCAGCGCGTCCGGGTCGTAGCGCGCGAAGGCTTCCGCGCCGCAGACGAACGGATCGTGCGGCTCGGTGAGGCTCGCGAAGCAGCACCACGGGTCGCTTTCCCGCGCCGCGCGCTCGATGAATTCCAGCGCCAGCGCCGTCGTCACGCCCATCCCGCGCCGCTCCGGAGCCACGGAAGTGACCTGGTAGAAAAGCCCCGCACTGTAGCCTTCGGGGAGTTTGACCTTCCGTTCGAGCGTCACGCGCGCCGCGGAACCGTCGTTCAATTCCGCCTGCTTGGCCTTCCAGCGTGCATCGCCGTTTAGCGCCTGCTCCCGCCAGCCGAACCGCGTCAAATCTTCGCTGCGTTCGACGTGCCACTTCCCGAAGTAGCCCGTGCGGTATCCGGCCGCGTCGAGCCGCTGCGCCCAGTGCGGCTTATCGGTCCGCAGCACCGACTGGTCGTCGTCGACCGTATGCGTGACCGTCAGGACCCCGTGGTTGTGCGGCAGAAGCCCCGTCATCAAGCTCGCCCGCGCCGGCGAACAGATCGCGTTGGGCGTGTACGCGCGCGTAAAACGCACGCCGCGAGCGGCCAGCGCGTCGAGGTTCGGCGTCAGGCACGGATGCCCGGGCTCCAGCACGCGCGCCTGCATCTGGTCGACCATGAGAAAGAGGACGTTCGGGCGAGCGGGCATCGAGGGCTCCAAGAGTGCGATTCGCAGAAGTCGGGCGCTGGAAATACTAACGCAATTCGAGCGATTCGCATCCTGGGATCGGCGGACCAACCGCGCCTAATCGCCCGCCGCCAGCCACGCCCAATCGCCCAGCCGCCCTTCGATCAGCACATCCTGCTCCACCTGCCGCACTCCGGTCACCTGCATATCCAGGCTCTCGGAAACCCGGTCCACGCCGCGCCCGCGCACCGCCGTCACGCCGTCGCGGCCGCCGACGATCTTCGGAGCGACGAAAACCGCCACCCGGTCCACCAGCCGTGCGTCGAGGAAGCTGCCCAGCACCTCCGAGCCGCCCTCGACGAAGACCGAGAGCGCCCCCGCTTCGGCGAGATACTCCAGCGCCGCGCGAACCGGCAGCATCTTGCGCTCGCCGTCCGTCTCTTCGGGCAGCTCCACCACCTGCGCGCCTTTCTCTTCCAGCGCTTTGCGCCGGTCGGCCGGCGCGCCCGGCGTGACGAAGATCACGATCGGGCCGCCGCCTTCGGCCGTCCACAGCGGCGCGTCCAGCGGCGTGCGCGCCATCGAGTCGAGGATCACGCGCCGCGGCTGCCACGCGGGCTCGCCTTGGTCGGGCAGACCCAGGCGCACCGTCAGCAGCGGCGCATCGGTCAGTACCGTCCCGATGCCCACCAGAATCGCGTCGTGCTCGCCGCGCAGGCGGTGCGCTTCCGCGCGCGCCGCGGGGCTCGTGATCCACTTGCTGTCCCCGCGCGCCGTGGCGATCTTGCCGTCGGCCGTCATCGCCCATTTCGCCGTTACCAGCGGGAGTTTCGTGCGCATGCGCTTGAAGAACGGCGCGTTGGCTTCGCGGCAGGCCTTCTCCAGCACGCCGCTGACGACTTCGATCCCCTTCGCCCGCAGCGCTTCCATGCCGCGCTTCGACTTGGGATTCGGATCCAGGCAGCCCAGCACCACGCGCGCGATGCCCGCCTTGGCGATCGCCTCCGTGCACGGCGGCGTCTTGCCGTAGTGGTTGCACGGTTCGAGCGTCACGTAAAGTGTGCCGCCGCGCGTGCGCGAACCGGCTTCGTGCAGCGCCTCCAACTCCGCGTGCGCCGCGCCGTAGCGCCGGTGGAACCCGCGCCCGACGACCCCGTCCCCGTTCACCACCACCGCGCCCACCACCGGATTGGGACTCGTCCAGCCGCGCCCGCGCTGGGCGAGTTCCAAGGCTTCTTCGAGAAACGGGCGATGCAGGGTCATCAGAGTTCCTTGAAGTCGGTCAAAGCGGCAATAATTCGATGCGATTCGCCATGTCCGATGGATCGTAAACCAGAGCCATCAACTCCAGGTCTCTTACCAGAATTCCGATGTTTACACGGGATTGCTCGGCAAGCACAAAGCCTGAAAACGGCCGCGCTTGAGCCTGCATGCGAAAGACGATCGGAAGCGCTTTCGCATCCTGCGTTACGAAAACGCGCCCCAATTGGGTGGCTCGAGCGATGAGCACGTCATCTGGCCGGCCTCTGGGACCTTCTTGCTGCGCAAGGATGACATCGATGCCGCGTAATTTAAGTTGTCGAACCACCGCCCCTGGAACGTGCTCGTCAAAGTAATAAGAGATCATTTCTTGCGGGATCTCAGCCGCGCCTGCAATTCCGCACGAGCCGGCTGAACCGTTTTACTACGGTACTTTTGAATCTCCCGGTCCGCCGCGTCCATTTCCCGGTCCAACTCGTCGCGATGGTCGTAGTAATAGGCCAGCGCGGAATAGATGGCCGCCGGCAATAGCTGCGGATGATTTTCGAGCAATGCTTCGGCCGACCAACCGTAATAGCGGTGTTCCGCCGCAAGGTGGCGCACGCTGATGCGCTTATGCCCCTCGATCACCCAGCCTTTTTGACGGTCTCGCGTCAGATGCGGATACTTGGCGGCGACGCTCATCCCTTGCTCTCCGCACGCATTTTAGGCCTGGGTATTCTTCGAGTCCAGCCCGAAGATCGCATCCAGAAAACTGTCCGCGTCGAAGGGCTTCAGGTCCGTCATCTGCTCGCCCAGCCCGATCCACTTCACCGGAACTTCCACTTCGCTGCGCATCGCCAGCACCGCACCGCCCTTCGCCGTCCCGTCCAGCTTCGTGATCACCAGCCCCGTCACCCCCGCCCCGCCGGTGAACACCTCCGCCTGCCGCACCGCGTTCTGCCCCGTCGTCCCGTCCAGCACCAGCAAAACCTCGTGCGGACCGCTGGGCACCTTCTTCTTGATCACCCGCGTGATCTTCTCCAGCTCGTCCATCAGGTTCTTTTTGTTGTGCAGCCGGCCGGCCGTATCGATCAGGAGCAGGTCGAACTTCTGCGCGAGCGCCTTCTCGCAGGCCGTGTAAGCCACGCTGTCGGGCTTCGCGCCCTGCTGCCCCTTCACGATCTCCACGCCCACGCGCTCCGACCAGAGCGTCAACTGTTCCACCGCCGCCGCGCGAAACGTATCCGCCGCCGCCAGCAGCACTTTCTGGCCCTGCTGCTTGTAGAAATGCGCCAGCTTCGCCGTCGTCGTCGTCTTCCCGCTCCCGTTGACCCCCACGATCAGGATCACCGTCGGCGCCTCGTCGGCGAAGCGCGGAGCGCTGTCCTGCGGCGGGAACTGCTTCTTCACTTCCGCTTTGAGGAACTGCGCGATCTGGTCCGCCGACTCGATGGCCCGGTCTTTGAACGCGCCCTGCGCCTTATCGACCAGATCCTCGGCCAGCCGCGGCCCCAGATCCGCCCCGATCAGCGTCGCGCGCAGTTCGTCGCACTCGGCCTCGCCCAGCTTGCGGCCCACCAGCAGATCGAACCCGCCGCGCAGAACCTTGGCGGTCTTCTGCACGCCCGTCTTGATCGCGTCGGTCGCCGCCTTCGCGACCCCGACGACCGTATCCTTGAGCTTCTTGAAGAACCCGAATGCCACGGCCGCAGGCCTCCGCTCGAATCGTTCGCTGCTGGGTTGGCGAGCCCATCTAACCACACCGCGCGCGGAAGTCACAGGGTAGAAACGGCTGCGCGAGCGATCAGGCCGGAACGGCCGCCGGAGCGTGCGCCGCGCGGCTCGCGATCCGCCGGCGCAGATCGGCCAGTTGAGCGGAACTCACGCCCGAACAGCCCACCACCAGGCCCGCCTTCAGATGGGGCGCGTGGAAATCGCTCCCGCCGCTCACGCCCCGGTCGTAGCGCCGCGCCAGCCCCGCGTAGAAGCGACGGTTCACGTCGCCGTGCGCGGCATGCAGTGCTTCCACCGCGTCGAGCCCGATGCGGAAGAGCGGCGCGAGCTGTTCGTCGTGCGGCGGCTGCCCCGGATGCGCCAGCGACGCGATTCCGCCGCTGGCGTGAATCGCTTCCAGCGCCGCGGCGGGATCGAGTTGCCTTTTGTTCACGTGCCCCACCCCGTCGCGGCTCAGGTACAGCCGAAACGCCTCCGGCACATTCCGGGCGTGCCCCGCTTCCACCAGCGCCAGCGCCACGTGCGGCTTCCCGATGCTGTCGGCGTCCCGCGCGATCGCACGCACGCGCGCCTCGTCCACCTTTACGCCCGCCGCCGCCAGTTGCGCCACGATCTTCGTCGCCCGCTCGCTGCGCGCCGCGCGTAACTCCCGCAGCACCCGGCACAGCGGCGACTCGGCGCTCGCGTCGAAGCCGTAGGCCAGCACATGCAGTTCGATGGAGCCCGCATAGACCGTCACTTCGCAACCGGTCCAAACCTCGATGCCCAGCTCGCGCCCGCGCGCCTGCGCCCGCGCCACGCCCGCCACCGTATCGTGGTCGGTCAGCGCCATCGTGCGCAGCCCGGCGGCCGCGGCCAGATCGACCACCGCTTCCGGAGACAGCGCGCCGTCGGATGCGGTGCTGTGCAGGTGCAGGTCGGCTACAACGGGATCGGCAGGCACGGAATTCAGGCGGGCTCCGCGGGCGGCGTCTGCGGGTGCTGCGTAGACGAATCGTTCGGACGGACCTTTTGGCGCAGCCGGTCGAGCAGCCCGTTCACGAAGCCGCACGAAGCGTCGCTGCTGAATTGCCGCGCCAGTTCCACCGCTTCGTTGATCACGACCTTGTGCGACGTCGCGGGATGCACGATCAGTTCGGCCAAGCCTAAGCGCAGGATGTTGCGGTCCACCAGGGCCATGCGCGAGAGCTTCCAGTTCGTCGCGGCCTCGGCGATATCCTTGTCCAGTTCCTCGCGATGCGCCGTCACCGCTTCGACCAGCTCGCGCGTGAAGCGCACCGTCTCTTCGTCGGGCGGCGTCTCTTGAAGGCCGAGGAAATCGGAGAGCAACTGGACGTCCTGGCCGTTCAGCGCGTCGTGCATGTAAAGGTATTGCAGCGCGATCTCGCGGCCCAGCGTGCGCGGATGGCGGCTGGTCTTGCGTTCTTCGCCTTCGTTCGGCTTCAACGGCTTGACGTCCATGGCTTTCGCGCGCCGCGCATGACCCGCGGCGCTCTCCTCAGGAAGGCTGTCGATTCAAAGACCGGCCCGCATCCGTCCCCTACAACTTGCCCAGCAAATCGACCATTTCCAGCGCCGACATCGCCGCTTCCCATCCCTTATTTCCGGCTTTGGCTCCGGCGCGGTCGAGCGCCTGTTCCAAAGTATCGCACGTGAGCACTCCGAAGGCCACAGGAATCCCCGCGTTCAACGCGACCTGCGAGAGCCCCTTCGTGGCCTCCCCCGCGACGTACTCGAAGTGCGGCGTCCCGCCCCGAATCACGCAGCCCAGCGCGATCAGCGCCGCGTATTTCTTGCTCGCCGCGAGCTTCTGCGCCGCGAGCGGCAATTCGAACGAACCCGGAACGTAGACTGAATCGATGCGGTCCTCCGGCACCCCGTGCCGCACCAGCGCGTCCACACAGCCCCCCAACAGCCGCTCCGTGATCAGGCTGTTCCAGCGCGCCACGACGATGCCGAAGCGCGCGTTCTTCTTAGCTACGAAATGACCTTCGATCTTGTTCGGCATGCGGCTCCCTTACTCGGTTCAAACCTGCCGGCCTTCGCGGGCCATTTCTTCGCGCACCCACGCCACCGTATGGCGCAGCCCTTCTTCCAGCGAAAACTTCGGCGCGAAGCCCAGATCCCGGCGGCTGCGCGTCAAATCCGCGCACGTCCGCTCCACGTCGCCGGCCTGCATCGGAGTGAAATTCACCTCGGCGCGCTTGCCCGTTACCTTTTCCAGCAGCGCCACCAGTTCGCGCAGTTCGTAAGGCCGGTCCCCGCCCAGGTTGTAAATACCGAACCCGATATCCGCCTGCAGCGCGCCCAGCAGACCGCTCACGATATCGGCCACATACGTGTAATCCCGCGCCGAGCTTCCGTCGCCGAAGAGCGTGATCGGTTCGCCCAGCAGAATCTTGCGCGCGAAGGCCGCGATCGCCATGTCCGGACGCTGCCGCGGGCCGTAGACCGTAAACGGGCGGACCACCACGATCCGCAATCCGTAAAGCTGCGCGTACGACCCGCAGTAAATCTCCCCCGCCCGCTTGCTCGCGCCGTACGGCGACTGCGGCTGCGCACACGGCGCGTCCTCGCAGAACGGCGCCGGCGTCACGTTCCCGTACACGCTGCTCGACGAAGCCGCCACCAGCTTCCGCGGCCCGTGCTTACGCAGGGCCTCCAAGAGCGCCACCACGTTCGCGACGTTGATGCGCTGGTAGCGCAGCGGATCTTCCAGCGACGGGCGCACGCCGGCCTGAGCCGCCAGATGGATCACCGCATCGCAGCCCGGAAGCTCCCGCGCCAGCAGCGCCGGATCGCCGAAATCGCCCTCCACCAGCCGGTAGCGCTCCGCATGCTTCGAAAGCGCCGCCGCCGCGTTGCGCCGCTTGATCTCCGGTGCGTAATACGGATCGAAGTTATCGACGCCCGTGACGGTATGCCCCGCCTCGAGCAAGCGCTCGGCGGTATGCGATCCCACGAACCCGGCCGCGCCGGTAAGCAGTATCTTCATGGCAGGCCTAAAGATACGGCATTGCTCGTATTTATCAACTCAGCACCCGGCGAACCCGCAGCCAGCCTGGAACGAAAGTCCATCGAGGCGTATAATCCGGGCGATCGAATCGGAGGACTAGATCATGAAGGGGCGAGAAAGCGGCATGCCGGACGAAGAGTATTGGACCTCTTTTTTCAATCCGGATTGAGTCGTCGCCAAGCTCGACTGCACGGGTCCGTGCGGGGATGTGCTGGAATTCGGTTGCGGCTACGGAACCTTCACGCTGCCTGCCGCGCGACGCGTTCAAGGCCGCGTGTATGCTCTCGATATCGAACCCGAAATGACCTGCGCCACCGCGGCTAAAGCGCGCGAAGCGGGACTCGCCAATATCGAAACCGGCGTGCGTGATTTCCTGGCCCACGGTTCGGGACGTCCGGACCGCAGCATCGATTACGCGATGCTCTTCAACATCCTCCATATCGAGCAACCCGCGGCGCTTCTGAACGAAGCGTACCGCGTACTAAAACCGGGCGGCAAGCTGGGTGTCATCCATTGGCGGCGCAACCGGCCCACGCCGCGCGGACCATCTTTAGAGATTCGCCCCACGCTCGAACAATGCCGAGACTGGGCCAAGGCGGCCGGATTCGAATTCGTGCGCAGCGAAGAACTCTGCTGCTGCAGTTGGCATTGGGGCTTGGTGATGCGTCGGCCCTGAAGCGCGCCGGCGCAGGAAACGCGAGCTAAGGAATCGAAAGCAGCGCGAAGTACGGGAACCGCCCGCCTCCGTCTTCCTACGGAAGACTCCGGCGCGGCAGCCTTCGCCCTCGCTGCGCTACGGGCGAAGGCTGGTGGAGGCGATGGGAGTTGAACCCACGACCTCTGCATTGCGAACGCAGCGCTCTCCCAGCTGAGCTACGCCCCCACCGCAACGGCCCGAACGCGATACTATGCCGCGAAACCCGCCGTTCGTCAAAGGCAAGCACGCGAGTTTGATCACTCGAAGCGTTCCGCACTCAAGCAAACGGCCCGGCTCCTTATAAGGTAGCCGGGCCGCCTGAATCCGGTCGCTCGAGAACGAGTACCGAGCCCTTTTTCAGCGCCGCCCGCGCGGCGTCCGTTCGGGCGAGGGCTGCGTCTGGCCGTCGCCTTCCGTATTGCGCTTGTTCCGCGGCGTCCGCGTGCGCGGCGTCTCCGCGGGAGGCTCCGTCGTTCGGCGAGCGGCGGCGTCTTCCGCCGCTTTGCGGCGCGCTTCTTCCTGCTGCGCGGCGCGCTGCCGCGCCGCTTCATCCGCGGCCGCACGGCGAGCCGCGTCTTCGGCCGCGCGCTGCTGAGCCGCTTCCTGCGCGCGGCGCAACGCCTCGCCGTCCTGCCGGCGAGCCGCTTCCTCGGCGGCGCGCTTCTGTGCCGCTTCTTGCGCCTGGCGCTGCACGTCCTCGTTCTGCCGGCGAGCCGCGGCTTCTTCGGCGGCGCGCTGCCGGGCTTCTTCCGCCGCTTTGCGCTGCGCGTCCAGTTGCGCATCCCGTTGAGCCGCCGCTTCCCGGGCGCGTTGCTTGGCCTCCGCGTCGGCCCGGTCCTGCTCCGCGCGCTTGCGCGCCGCTTCCTCGGCCGCCTGCCGCCGCGCCGCGTCCCGAGCCGCATCCTTCGCCTGCTGCTCCGCCGCTTTCCGAGCGGCCTCTTGCTGAGCTTCCGCGCGGCGCGCGGCTTCTTCAGCGGCCTTGCGGCGAGCGGCTTCGGCTGCTTGAGCCTGCCCTTCGTCGGCGGTTTTGCGAGCGTCCTGTTCCGCGCGGCGGCGCTGCGCTTCTTCCGCGGCTTGGCGGCGCGCTTCGTCCGCCGCCGCCTTGCGCCGCGCGTCATCCTGTTCGTCGGCCTGCTTGCGCGCTTCGCGCTCGGCGTCCGCCTTGCGCTTCGCCTCATCCTCCGCGGCTTTGCGGCGAGCCTGCTCGTCGGCCGTCTCCTGACGCCGCGTATCCAGTTCGGCGCGGCGGCGTTCCGCGTCCTCGGCCGCCTTGCGCTTCGCTTCGTCGGCCGCCGCTTTGCGCCGTGCTTCGGCCTGTTCCGCATTCTGGTCGCGCGCGGCGCGTTCGGCCTCGGCTTTGCGCTTCGCTTCGTCTTCTGCGGCCTTGCGGCGCGCTTGGTCGGCTTCCGTCTCGCCGCGGCGAGCGTCGAGTTCCTGCTTGCGCTTCGCCTCGGCCTCGGCGCGGCGGCGAGCGTCCTCCTCGGCGTCCTTCTTCTGAGCTTCCTCGCGCGCGCGGCGCCGAGCGTCCAATTCGGCCTGGCGCTGCGCGGCTTCTTCGGCGCTCTTTTGCCGCGCCACTTCCGCCTGCTTCACTTCTTCCGCGCGCTTGCGTTCCAATTCTTCCGCGGCCTTCTTCTGATTCTCGTCCCGCGCCGACTTGCGCTCGTCCTGAGCCTTGCGCAGCGCTTCCTGGCGTTCCTTCATTTCGCGTTCGGCTTCGGCGCGCTTGGCCTCCGCTTCCTCGGCCGAACGCCGCGCGCGAGCGTCTTCGGCGGCGACCTGCGGAGCCACCAGCCCGGCCGCCGGCACGCCACGCCGGCCGCGTTCCACCTCGTCCAGCACCTTCCCGCGCTGCGCTTCGACGCGGTCGAGCTCTTCCTTGCGCTTGCGCTCCTCGGCTTCCGCGGCTTTGCGCTGAGCGTCCGTCTGAGCGTTGCGGCGCGCTTCCTGCGCCTTCGCCAGATCGTCTTTGCGCTTCTGCGTCGCGATCTCCGCCACCTCGCGCTGCTTTTCGAGCAACTCATGGCGGCGGCGCGCGGCATCCGCCGTGTCGTCCCGGCGGTCGTCCCGCCGCTCCCTGGCCTGTTCCTGGGCCTTGCGGTAATCCTCGATCCGCCGCGCGCGCGATTCCTGTTCGGCCTGCTTCTTCGCCGCCGGCGCGTCCATCTTCTGTGCCAACTGCTTCTCGCGCTGAGCGCGAATATCGTCGAACCGTTCCGCCGCCACCCGCCGGCGCGCCACCACCACGTCCGGGGTCTCCGTCACTTTGGCTTCCAGGCGCGGACGGAAGGCCACCAACTGGTTGCCGCGCACCGATTCGCGCGACAATTCCTGGCCCGGCCGTACTTGCGCGTCGGCGAGCTGGTACGCCGTCACCTGCCGCCCCGTCACGCGCTGCACGCGGTCCAGTTCGATTCCGCGATTGATGAAGCGCCGGTTCTCGAAGGCGTACGAGTTGCGCACGATCGTCGTCTGCCGGTAGATCGTGACCACGTCGTGCCGCACGTAAACGGTCCGGTAGTCCTGCGCGAAGATGCTCCGGCAGGGCACGAACGTGTAATCGTCGTGGCCCAAGTTGAAGTGGAAGTCGATGCCCACGTTGCGCCCGTAGTAAGTAAAGCCCACGCCCGAGCGGTAGTGCGAATGCGGCGGCAACGGCGCCCAGCCGTAGTGCGAATCGTTGTGCCGCCAGTGCACCCACGCCGGCGCCCAGACCGTGTCCGGAACCCAGCACCAGCGGTGCCGCGGATGATGCACCCAGCGCCCGTAGTGGAACGGCGCCCAACCCCACGCGTAATTCGACTTCCAATACCAGCCGTAGTCCGTCCAGACCCAGTTCCCGCCGTGGCAATACGGGCGCCAGAACGGATCGCTCACCACCGCCGTCGGCCGCCAGATCCAGCCGTAATCGGCCACGTGCACCCAGTTCCCGTATGGCGAAAGCGAATCGTAGAAAAAGCTGACGTTCAACCCTTCACGCGGCGGTGCGACCACGATCGGCGGATCGTAATAGTCCCCGCCCAGCACATCGCGTTCGACCACTCGCTCGACGATCGGCTCCTGGTACGACGTCTCCAGGTCCGACCACGTATCCTCGTATTGGTACGTCGGCAGCGGATCGGCGTTCGCGTACGCCGCCGGCTCCGGTTGCGGCGCTTCTTCAGGCGGCGGAGGTAACGGCGCGGCTTCCGCCGCCGGCGTCCCCCGCAGCGCGCGCAGTTCCTCGCCGCGCCGGAGCATCCCGGCGATCACCGGCGACGGCACGCCTTGGTCGTGCAGCCGCAGAATCTCTTCGAAGCTCAGATCGAAGGCCGTCTCCGACGTCTCGACCCAGGCCAGCAGGACATCCTCGCCCACCCCGGATCGGGTCAGGACGATGATCTCCTGTACGCCTTCCGATGCGCACGCGCCCCAGCCGGCCATCGCCAGCACCAGCCCCAGGATCCAGCTTTGCCCCGTTCTCACGGTTCGCTCCTTAACCTATCCGCCCGAGCCACCCCAATAGTACGCCTACGTATCTATCGCCACTACTGGGACGCATGCAAGCCTAAAGCATTCAGGAGATTTTCGTTGCACCCGATTTGGCCTCGAGCCTAGGCCCAACTCCTTAAAATTTTAGCCGGGACCTGCCGGACCGCCATGCCGCAACCATACGGGGGGCAGGACGAAGCCTCCTTGACGCAGGCGAGAATGCACCTTAGAAGGTTAGTTGTCCGCGTCGAGGGAGTTCCGATTCGTGACCGAATCGGCTTGGCGACCAAAAACTTCATCGTTCGCCCTTCCTTTGCCGGCTCGTGCTTGACCGGAGATTCCATGGACGCGATTGACCTGAAGATCCTCGAAATCCTACAAATCGATGGACGCGCCAGCCATTCCGAGATCGCCAAAACCGTCGGGCTTTCCGCGCCTTCGGTGGGCGAGCGCGTTAAAAAGCTGGAGAACAGCGGAGTCATCCGCAAGTACGTGGCCCTGCTGGACCCGGCCAAGGTCAGCCGCCTGATCACCGCCTTCATCGCCATCAGCCTCGACAAGCCCATCCACGCCAAACCGTTCCTGCAGCGCATCGAAGAACTGAGCGACGTCCTGGAATGCCACCACGTCACCGGCGACATGGACTACCTCTTGAAGGTACGCACCCGCTCCACCCACGACCTCGAGACGCTCATCACCAACGATCTGCGCCCGCTCGACGGCGTCGTCTCGACGCGCACCAGCGTCTGCCTCAGCGCCCCCAAAGAAGAGACGCATCTCGCGCTGCGTCTGGAAGATCTCGCTTAACCGCTCGCCGCACAAAGGGACGACCGCGTCACGATGCCCCTCGCCGAACCGCTTCCGATCGTCCTGTACCCCGATCCCTTCCTCAATCAGAAGGCCCGCGCCCTGACCGACGCCGAATTCGCAAGCGGCAAGGCCGGCGGCTGGAACCTCGCCGAACTCGTGGATCGCATGAAGGCGACGATGTACGACGCCGAAGGAATCGGCCTCGCCGCGCCGCAGGTAGGAGTCGGCTTGCGCCTGTTCCTGATGGACATCAGCGAAAACCGCGACGCCGCGATCGCCGTCTTCAACCCCGAACTGCTCGATATGGACGGTTCCGAGGACGCCGAAGAAGGCTGCCTCTCGATCCCCGACGTACGCGCCTCGGTCAAACGCGCTCAAAGTCTCAAGCTTAAAGGCCGCGATATCCGCGGCGAACCGTTCGAACTGAACGCGGAAGACCTCCTCGCCCGCGTCATCCAGCACGAGAACGACCACCTCGACGGCATTCTGTTCATCACCAAGATCGGCATGGCCGCGAAATTCATGCAACGCCGCAAGCTCGCCGCGCTCGAGGACGATTACGAGCTGTTGAAGCGGCGCAAGACCAAGGGCAAGTAGAATCCGGAGAGCGCTCGCATGCCCAGATGCTCCTGCCGTCTCGCGCTGGCGCTGCTCGCGGCCGCTTGCATGCTGGGCGCGGAAGAGAAAGCTCCTCCGCCCGCCGAAGCCGGCCACAAACTCCCCGCCGAAGTGCTCGAAGTTCTCGAGAAGGCCGATGCGATCGAACTTTTCAGCCTGACGCCCGAATCCAAGCCTGCCGCAAACGAGACGGCCCTATTTAGTTGGAAGGTGCGCGGCCAACGTGTGGTGCGCGATGCCGGCGCGCGCAAGACGTTGCTCGATGAACTGAAAAAGGGCGTGGCCGCCTACGACAACACGGATGTTTTCTGCTTTAAACCTCATCACGCGATCAAGGCCGTGGCGGGGGAACAATCGGTCACGCTGGTCA
The DNA here is from genome assembly GCA_015075375.1 of Planctomycetota bacterium. GTDB lineage: Bacteria > Planctomycetota > SZUA-567 > H5-PLA8 > H5-PLA8 > H5-PLA8. The sequence goes on from JABTUM010000002.1 coordinate 1,610,677, forward strand.
TCTGCTTCGAGTGCAAAAAGATCAGGATTCACCGCGGCGGCCCGCATCAATTCACGGATCTGGGCATCACGGGCCAGCCCGCGCAGGCCTTACTCGAAGCCTTAGATGTGCCCAACGCACCCGCCTCGGCCAAACCCTGAACTCCTCCGCCCATGACCACGCCCCCCGCTCCCCCGCCCGCACCGGCCGCCGATCCGCCGCACGCGTCCAACCCGTCCAAGCGCTTCCTCGACGGCAAAAAAGTCAACGCCACCCTCGAAGAACTCTGCCTGCGCATCGACGAACGCTTCCCAGGCTCAGGACTCTCCCGCGTCGCTCGAGAACTGCTGGCCGTGGGCCGGGAAACCGAGAGCGTCATCGCGCAGATCGAGCGTCCCATTTACCGTTATCGCATCGCCTGCGGAGCGGTGGTCTTGCTGGCGCTCGTCGTATTCGGCTTTGCCGTTTACGGTCTCGAGATCGATTTCAGCCGCCTCACCATCGCCGATGTCGTCCAGATGACCGAAGCCGGACTGAACGAACTGGTCCTGATCGGCGCGGCGATGGTCTTCCTCGTCTCGATGGAGACCCGCGTCAAACGCCAGGTCGTCCTCGGCGCGGTCAACCGCCTCACCGCGCTGGCGCATGTCATCGACGCGCACACGCTGCGCAAAGATCCCCAGAGCCTCCATAAGCCCGAAGCCGCCACCCTCCACAGCCCCAAACGCCTCATGAGCGACTTCGAACTGGGGCGCTACCTCGATTATTGCTCCGAACTCCTCGCGCTCACCGGCAAGATCGGCTTTCTTTACGTCCAGAACTTCGACGATCCCGTCAGCGCCGAAGTCGTCAACGATCTGGAAATGCTCACCACCGGCCTCTCGCGCAAGATCTGGCAGAAGATCGTGCTGTTAAAGCCCGAATAACTTTCGCATTCCGGTGTACTTCACGCTGGGATTCGAACCTAAGGAGCATCGCCCATGCAGGTTACCAAGCTATACCTGAACGCGCTCGTGGGGGCCGCGCTGATCCTGCCGGCCGCGCTCGCCGAAGAAGGTCCGGTCATCCAGACCATGGACGAAGTGAAGTTCCGTCCGCCCAAAGAAAAGGCCGCCGCCGAACTCGTCGAAGGCAAGGCCGGCAAAGCGGTGAAGTTCAGTTTCGAAAAAGACGCGCGCAACGCGCTCTTCATGGGCAACTCCAACGCGACGCCCGAATGGGATAAAGCCGACGGCTTCTCCTTTTGGGTCAAAGGCGACGGCTCCGCGAACTGCGGCGGGCTTCAGTTCATCTGGAACGAAGACTACGCCGCGCGCTACGACTACTGCTTCCCGATCTCGGGCACCGATTGGCAGAAGGTGGTCGTGCGCTGGTCCGACGTGATCCCCGCGCTTCCGAAGGAGTCCTGCAAGTTCCTCGACGCCGCGAACGGCAACGCGCCGTCCAAACTAGGCGCGCTCTGGATCGGGAAGTGGTGGTACTGGAAATCGTACGAAGCCCACAGCTACGCCATCGACGAGATGCGCCTCGAGCCGTCGATCCCGGCCGATACCGCCGACTACAAGCCCGCCGGCGCCCCGCTCGAACGCGTCCTCGCCAAGCTCAAGGCCGGGCAGCCCGTCACCATCGTCACCATGGGCGATTCGCTCACCGATTACGCCCACTGGGCCAACAAGCCCGGCAACTGGCCCACCATGCTCAAGAAAGCGCTGGAAGAGAAGTACAAGTCCGCCGTCACCATCGTCAACCCCGCCATCGGCGGCACCGAACTGCGTCAGAACCTGATCCTCATGCCGCGCTGGCTGCAGCAGACGCCCGAGCCCGATCTCGTCACCGTCTGCTTCGGCTTCAACGACTGGAACTCCGGGATGCGCGGAGCGATGTTCGAAGAAACGCACAAATTCGGCGTCGACCGCATCCGCCGCCTGACCAAAGGCAAGGCCGACGTGCTCCTGATGACCACCAGCCCCGCCGTTGAACACTGGGACACCTTCGCCGAACTCGCCGAGGCCGCCCGCAAAGCCGCTCAAGACAAGAACGCCGGGCTCGCCGATGTGAACAAAGCCATGCAGGAAGCGGGTAAGGAAGATAAGGCCAAGCTCTTCGTCGACGACAAGGTCCACCTCGGACAGCCCGGCCACGAAGTCGTCGCGAAAACGGTGCTGGCGGCCATCGAAGCAGGCGGGAAGTAATCCCGCCCCGCTTCGGTGGAGCGTTACTTCTGCGCGGCCCGATGCCGGTACACGAACGTCTGCCCCGAGCGGCCGTAGTAGATCACAAAAACGTTCAGCTTCGGATCGTAGTACCCCGCGCGCTGCTCGCTCAGCCACGCCTTCTCCGGATCGTCCTGATGCAGCGCTTGCCCCTGGACCTCCACCACCTCCCAGGCATCCTTGCCGATATCGTACGCCGCCAGCGTCCACGGCTCTTTCGACCACTGCCCGCCCTTCTTGCTTAGGAGCAGGCAGACGTCCGCGTTCGAATCGTACGCAAAGACACTGTGGCTGTCGTACCCGTGCCCGGGATTGTCCGCCACGCGCGTCCAGGTCTTGGACGAGAACTCGAAGGTGAAGGTCATCTCTTTGTTCACCACGACCAGTTTCTTGTGCTTCACGCTGTACGCGGCTTGAATCTCTTCGCTGGGCGCCTTCTTCTGCCGCATCAGCCCGTTGGTCGTGGGGCCCGGCACCACGTTCTCCCACGCGTTCGTCTTCGCGTCGTAAGCCCACATCCCTTCGTCGTAGCCGCCCGGCGTGTTACCCACGCAGGCATACCAGACGGTCTTGTCGAGGTCCGGGATGTAGTTCAGCGTCCCGCCCATCCCGCGCATGATCGGAAACGGTTCCGCGCCAAGCTGCTTGAACCAGCGCCCTTTCTCGAGGTCGTAATAGTACATGCTGCTCCCGGGCTTCAGTTGCCCGACCAGCGCCTCCGGATCCTGCCCCGTGACTTGGGCATACGAGCGCGTCAGGCTGCGGTGCACGCGGTGCTTCTCCTCCTTGAAGTTGTCGCTGTCCAGCACCGCCCAATACAGCCGCTTCGATTTCTCGTCGTACGTCACTCCGTCCCAGGTATGCCACGGCCCCACCGGGCCGCCGTTCGTCGTGTCCTGCAAGTAACCGTCTTTCACCGCGACATGCGCGTACCAAGCCTTGATGGCCGCCTCCTGCTTCTCCAGTTCGGCCTTGTTCTTCTCGACGTCCGTCCCCTTCTCGATGGCGTCTTTCGCCTTCTTCGCCTCGTTCTGCATCCCGCGCAGCCGCGTCGCGTCGCCGCCGGGCGCGCAGATCATCCGCCACGTATTCGACGCCAGATGAAATTCCCAGACATCGTTCAAGCGGTGCGGCGACGCGTGGTTCGCGCCGCAGTACAGCGCCGTCCCGCGGTCCGCCGCGTACACCAGCTTGTTCCCGTAGTCGCGCCGCCCCGGGCCGTTCTTCAACGCCCCGTGATACTTCTCCACGCCCGCCGGCTCGACCTTGATCTTCCCCAGCAGCACCGCGCTGCGTTCGCCCAGCGCGTTCAATTTCTCCAGCACCGCCGGATCGTCCGCGAACGCCGGCGACTCGCCGCCCGCTACGCACACGCACCACACCGCCGCCGCCAGCACCACCGCTCCCATGCGACCGTTCATGCTCGAACTCCCCCTTCCGCCGAAGTTTCACGCAACTCCACAGGCACCCCGATCCGCACCGGCTTCAGGTGCGGGTGCCGCCTTCGAGCCTCCAGACGATCCACCGCCAATTCCGCCATCTGCGCCGGATTCCAGACCACCGCCGGCTGCACGGCCTCGCCCCGAAAGAGCGGCAGCCAATCGCGCCGGTACTCCTGCTCCGTCGCCCAGCCCACGATCTCCAGCTCGCTGCCCACCCGGATGCCCAGTTCGCGCGCCACCGCCACCGCCTGCATCGCCACCTCGCGGTACAGCGCCACGATCCCGTCCGGACGATCGGGGCGCGTCAGGAGCCGCCGAGCCGCCTCGGCGCTCGCATCGCGCGGGCATTCGGCGATCCACTCCGGCGTCAGCCAGCGCCCGTGCTTCATCAACCCCGCCGCCGTACCCGCCACGCGCGCCAGGCTGTGCGAACTCCAACTCACCGGACCCAGCCACGCGATCCGCTTCCGTCCGCGCCGGATCAGATGCTCCGCCGCAACCACCCCGCCCTGATAGCTGTCCTGAACCACCAGATCGATCGCCGCGCCGGCGTCCCACGCGTCCACCGCGACGGCCGGCAAGCCCGTCTCTTCGATCCCGCGCATGATCTCCCCGTCCACCGCGTCGACGATCAGCCCGCTCGCACGCGACGCCGTAAGCTGCCGCAGCACCGTCTGCCGGTTGCGCCCCTGCGAGCCCACGCCCAGCAGCGTCCAGTTCCGCCGCGCGGCCGCGCCCTGCAGCGACGAGAGCAACTCCTGGTGCAGCGGACTCCACTGCTCCGGCGACTCGCGCAGATCCGCCACGTAAACCAGCGGGCAGCCCAAATCTGGATCCGACGCGCGCGCCAGCACGCGGTAGCCCTTGCGCGCCTCGGCCGTCAAATAACCCTCGGCCTCCAGCTTCTTCAGCACCTGATGCCCCGTCTTCCGAGCCACCCCGTGCCGTTCGCACAATTCCCGCAGCGGCGGAAGGTATTGACCCGGAGCGAACTGGCCCGTCACCAGCTTGCGCCGCAATGTGCTGAAAAGCCCCGCACTGACGCGCCCTGACGAAGCCTCGATTTCTGTCATCTTGTTGTATTCCTATTTGTACTACTGGTGTATCCTACACCGAGGCCCCATCGGCAGCGCCGAAAATTCGATCAGATCCTCAAGTTTGTTTTAAACTGAAGATAAATAAAGCTTTACAACTATGCCATCCAGCTAGACCAAGCACGATAAGCAGGCTCGAACCATACCTACTACAATGCTAATTAAAGTCCTCCGGACGACCGCCGCGCCGCCTCGAACCAGAACCACGCGCCGACCCAGATCCAGAACCAGCTTACGCAAAGCGCGACCAGCTTCAGCAACGGCCCGGCCGGCGCACCCGGCTCCGGCCGCGGCGTCAGCCGCCAAAGGCGCCACGCCAGGAAGCACGCCGCGTACGTCCAGACGTGGTTCCACGGGCAGAACGGGCAAAGCCACGCCAGCCCCAGCAGCAGCTTCCAGAAGTAGAAGGTGAATACCGACGCGATTCCCAGCCAGACGCTCAGCGTGCGCAGCACGTGATGCTCGTACGCCGGACCCAGACGCAGACCCGCGCGCCACCAGATCGCGCAGCCCGAATAAAAGGCCAGCCCCAGGATCGCGTTCGGCACGACGAACGCGCGCGCCTCCGGCGTGCGCAGCACCGCGTCGCAATCGATCCCCGGCGTCCACGAACACAAGCCCGAGCCCGGCGTCGCCCAGCCCGCGAAGAGCGCCGTGAAACGCCAGCTCAAGTAAAGCGTATCCGCTACGGTAATCCCCAGGACGAGCCCCAGCCCGCGCGCAAGCCGCGAACGCCGCGCCGCAAGGTCCGCGGCCGAACGATCAGCGTCCATCCGGCGCCGCGGTTCCGTCAGCGCCGATCGCATCCACCGGGCAGAACGCCAGCGCCTGCTTGCACGCTTCGACCTCTTCCGGCGTCTGCGGCTGGCGGTAGACGTACGAATACCCGCCGTCCTCGTGCCGCGTGAAGTTCGCCGGCGCCGTCTGCCGGCACAGGTCGCAATCGATGCACTGTTTATCGGTGAAGTACGCGCCCGGCGCATTCGCCTCGTAGCGTTCGGATACCTCAGCCATGCCCAAGCGCCCCGTGAACGAGCGCATTCTACTTCTCGCTACCCGTTGCGCACGGCGATAAAGGGCCTCCGCCTGGCTCTCCCTTCCCGCCCTCCCCGCCGTCCTCACCCCGCGGGGGCGAAGTAATACAGCCAGGGGCGTAAGCCCCTGGAAAGCGGCCCCCTCCCGCACCTGGAGCCCTGCAAGGGCGGCATAGAGCCATACCTAAAGCGCCCGCCTCTCGGTTGGGCGCGCTGCCCCGCACATATCTCCGATTGGTCTGGGCCAACCGCGCGCCACTGCGCAGCCGAAGGCTGCCTGTGCCGAGCGCCGATCTTGGGGAAAACAGCCGAAGAACAGACGCAAAGCGCGGGCGTGGCCCCGCGGAGCACGGGTGGATCAAACCGCGCGTCTATCCCGGATTCGTATTCGCCATCGGCTCTTCGTTGGCCTGTGCCGTCTGCCGCTGCGCCTCCAAATCCTGTCCCAGCGCCCAGTCCGCCTTAAGCATGGCGTAGCGCCAAGCGCGCCAGCCCAGCCATGCGGGGATCAAGCTGGTCAGGGTCGTGAACAGAATCGTGCCCACCACCAGAGCCAGTCGCGGGATAGGTTGCTGCACGCACAGGCTCCGCCGGCAAACGTCCAGAGCGAAGTAGAGTCCGCAGGACATGGCTAGAATGACCCATGCCGCCAGCGCGAGCATCGCCACGGCATCGCCCGGGAGGCTATCGTCGAAGCCGCTTTGGAAGGCCATGTAGACTCCGAAGCAGAAAGCCGCCGCGAATAGGTCCTGCATGAAAAGTTGAAGCTTGGGCACGGGATGCGCTTCCGCGTAGCTCAGGCGCTCGGCCTTCCCTGACCTGTGTTGAAAGAACAGTACGATCCACCCGATGCCGCCCGTTCCACAAACTCCCGCACCCACTATAGCCAGAATGATCCAGGGCATACTCCCGGGCGACCCAGACATGAGAACGTACATCAGGAGTCCGAGCAGGAATCCGATGCCAAGGGTGATGACGAGGTACCCCACCAAGCCGTAGCTGAAAAGGACGATCGGACGCCCACGGTACTTGCTTTGCGCCAGTCTCCGTAAGCGCAGACGAATCAGCCAATAGCCCCAAAAGAAGAAGCCGGCGTAGAAGCCGATTCCAACCAACATGCCAATCAGGGTCATGGCCATCATAAGCGTTCTCCCGCGCTATAATGCTCAAGTACTCAAGAGCGTTTTCGACTTTTTCGCGGCATCGTTACACCACCCTCCGGCTTAGAACGCCGGGAACCGCATCTCTGAAGGTTGTATGGATCGAGAGCGATGCGAAGCTGCGCGTGCGCATGGCGGCACCTTGGCGTTGTTTTTTGCAACCTTTTGTACTCGATGGAAATCGTTTGTATCCAATGCCGTGAACAATGCCAATCGCGAACCTATCGGCGCCCAGCCGACGTGCCGTTCGTCTGGGCCTCCCGCGGCGAAGCCCTCGCGCCTGAAAGGCGCTATTAATGTAGCCAGGGACAACGCCCCTGGACAAACGCGCGACCCTGGGTTGCCGTGCCGTGGCCCGCCTTTTTCTCCCCCTTGCCAAGGGGGAGCCAGAGGGGGTGCCGTAGCCCTCCAACCCAGAAAGGGTTGAGCCCCCCCAATCCTCGCGCCTGAAAGGCGCTCTTAATGTAGCCAGGGGCAACGCCCCTGGACAAGCGCCCCACTCCGAACCCCAAGCCCTGAAAGGGCGAATTAAGATTAAACTCCGTGCCTCCTTCTCCCTCGGGAGAAGGTTGAATAGTCCACACAAATCCCCGCTTTATCTGGGTGAGCTTGCGAACAAGAGGCGCAACCGAAGGCGGCAAACGTACGCCTGCGGACCCTGCCGTGAACTTACCCCGGTACCCCAGCCGCCTCGAGCCTCTTGTGCCTGAGGCACCCACACAAGCCTGCGGCTTGTATAGGCCACCCGCCGACTCATCTGTTGCAATCCTTTCAGGCTTCCGGTTCTTCGGGAGGCTTCACAATCGCTTGAGCCACCACAGACTCTCCTATTTTCTTCCTTTAATCCAATAGGGAGAGGAAGGATTGCAAGGCAATTCTTCGACCTGGCTCACCTTGTCGCCTACCAAAAATATTCTGTAAGGAGCAGGCTTTTGGTAGATTCCCTTTACCCTGTAAAATAGTCTGACCACAAATAAATCTCCCTTTTTGTCAATAATTCTCATTTCCCCTATTTCAAGATCTCGCTCTGTCCGCGCTAAATACTCTCGTATTACCCTGCATGGAGAAGTTTCATAAACACCAAATGAAAGAATCGATAGCAGGTTTCTCCAAATCAACATTTATATTGTCCTTCCCAAATAGATGCCGACAATCATTAGACTGACTACAAATAACGCCTCATTAAATTCAAGGCTAGCCAACGCCTCAAGGAGAACAATTGGAATTGGCTGGCGGCCGGCAGCGGGTGCCACGGAGCAAGCGCCGTGAGCTTGCTCCGTGCCTCACCGACCGCGCACGCTCAAACATCGCGCCCCTCCCACCCGATTGCGCTCGTCTCGCCTATTCTACTTTGCCTTCGACGGCTTCTTCATCCCCTGTTCCGCCACGCGCTCGCCCTTGCCCGAAGCCCCGCAGGGCGCCACGGAGGGCGCGGAGCCCCTCGACCGTCTCCATCTAGAGCCCTGAAAGGGCGACCTAAAGCCACCCCGACCCGAAGAACACCGAGCGCCTCACCGGCCGCGCACGCGCAAGCCTCCACCCATTCATCCATCGCCACGCGCTCGCCCTCTGCCGCCCGCCTATTCTACTTTTCCTTCGGCGGCTCCTTCATCCCCTGTTCCGCCACGCGATGAGTTTTTGCGTGAGACGGGACGGTTCTAGAAAATCTTCGACGCAACATGCAACAGCGAATGTCCTTGGGGACATAATGCCACAAAACCTTCGACACCAACTCGAATCCCATTGACTTCGTCTACATCTCTCCAGTCTGAAACATTAATTTGGCGGAGTGAGTATGTTGAATCGCAGTCCAAGCATTTAACCTGTCCAATAGGAAGACCGACAAGATCAGGAACCAACATTCGCAATGCCGTATCGAAGCGATTAGGAACTTCGAGTACCTCGCCAAGTTTGAGATCGTGCTTAATCTCCATGAGCCAATCGAGGAAGTATTGATCCCTCTTTAGCTTATGGGCCGCCACCTGGACGCCCAATTTGGAAACAATTTCACCAAATTCAAAATCAAATAATCCCCGCTCATCAGGATAGTCCGAATTCTGTGGACGAAATCGCAACTCCATTCTATTACTCCATTCGGGGTCTAAGAAGAGAGTTGTCCCAACGCTTGCTGTTCAGCGGGTAGCCCGCACAAATCTCCGCTTTGTGTGGGTGAGCTTGCGAACAAGAGGCACACCGCAGGCCCCACGAAGTCACCTCTTAACACGACCACCGCCGAACAGCCACGAGCGGAAGCTGAAGGATGGACGGCGCGGGAGCCGAACCGATCCGCACATCACGCGCGACCGATTCCCACCCTCCCCGCCGTCCTCGCCCCGCGGGGGCGAAGTAATGCAGCCAGGGGCGTAAGCCCCTGGAAAGCGGCCCACTCCCGCACCTGGAGCCCTGCAAGGGCGGCATAGAGCGGTACCTAAAGCGCCCGCCTCCGCGAGAAACGCCCGAACCCCGGAAACGCGCCCGGCGCTGAGCACGTCCACGCCTCATCCTTCCACGTACCCTTTAGGAACTGGTGCCACTCTCTGAAGCCGAACCTTCCGGGAGCTTACCCCGGAACCCCAGCCGCCTCTAGCCTCTTGTGCCTGAGGCACCCACACAAGCCTGCGGCTTGTATAGGCCACCCGAGTTCGATCACTTATGGCGCATGCGGACGCGAGACCATTCGATCCAATACTCAAATGACTTTGGAGAGTCCTTTACTTTTTCCATATCTAAAATATCAGGAACTTTATACTCATTTGCATTAGCCCAAATCACAAATTCATCGGGAAGCATGACGGTATGTTCTTGGACATAGTGGCACAGCCCTTCGGGCCATGCCCACCGGCCATCCGTTAAGGTACAATGCCCCATCGACGCCTCTGGAATTCCACAACCGAATCGACAATGAGAAAAGCCTAAGTACTCGAATAGAACTTTACCACTCCGTAGATAGTCAAGCAATTTATCCTTTAGAACTGGATCACAATTGCAACCGACTAATGCTTCAGGAATGGGCAAAATTGAGCTTTCATCATCCTCTTCCTTCCAGAATCCGATCATGTTTATGGATGCGGTAGGAACCATTGCCATCCTTGACCCTCCGCGGGTAGCCCACACCAATCTCCGATTGGTGTGGGTGAGCTTGCAAACAAGAGGCGCAACCGAATGCGTCAAACGTACGCCTGCGGAACCTGCCGGGAGCTTACCCCGGTACCCCAGCCGCCTCTAGCCTCATGTGCCCGAGGCACCCACACAAGCCTGCGGCTTGTATGGGCTATCCGCGGACGGTGAGATTATGAGGTTCGTTGTCGGTTCCATTCCGAAACAATTCTCGGGGTATCAAGGTCCTTCGTCGCAATGCTCAACTCGTCAGGGTCCACCAAATATTCAACAAACGACACGGCAATCAATTCTTCCACGTCTGGTCCATATTCTGAGAAAGACTCGTCAAGAAACTTCACTATCGCTGCTCGGCCTTTTCCGTCGCCCAGTACGTATCGGGTGACATCTGCTAAGAACACATGCGGCAACAATTCGTCGTTGTCTTTCATGTGCTCAGCCAAGATGTCGGCTACTTCTGCGCAATTATCTGCTAGAGCCCGACAAAACTCGGTCGTATTCATCCTCATATCAGTTGGCTCCAAGGGCGGCATTCAAATCAACTACCAAGCTTTGGGCCACCAAACGGTCCTGATGACTCGCGCTGGCATTCTTCCGAAGGCGGGTGGCCTGGACCGGGTGCCGCAGAGCAAGCCTCGCTGGCTTGCTCCGTGCCTCACCGACCGCGCACGCGCTTGGCATCGGTCCCCTGAAGCCATACCTTCAACGTCCACCACACCCCAGGGCACGCATGCTAGGCATTCGCCCCGCGCGCCGAAACAAGAAAACCTCAAACAACCACACCCACTTACGCATACGCGTAACCTCCCGCCGCCGCCGAACGCCAAAGGCCACGGAAAGCCGCGCTTATTTTCCCTCCGCTTGCCCGCGATCTGCCGTCCGGCACCTTTGGATTAAATGCTCAAAATAGTGGCCGCCGCCCCGGCCTTGAGCTTTTTGATTTTCTCCATTTTATTTCCTCCGCACCCGTTCAGCCCCTCGCGCATAGCCGCCCAGGCGCTAAGCACCTGCGTGCAAATATACGCTTTGCAGCAGCGATTTATAGCAGTTTTATGGCAGGATCAAATTTTTGCTCGACGTGCGCGAGGTGGTATAGACCGCCTTTTCGCGCGTATAAGTCCTTATTCCTCGTCCGCCGTTTTACCGCACGTGAGCACCCCCGCTTCGCCGCGTGCATAGCCTCTATATCGCGCCGCAAGCGCCGGCGCGATCCGCCTTGGTCTCCCGGACCAACCGCGCTACACTCCCCGCCGCATGCTCACGCGCTGCCCCAACCCCGCCTGCCGCCTCACGTTCGATGTCCCCGGCGAACGCGCCGGCAAGAACGGCCCCTGCCCCCAATGCGGGCAAGTCATCACCTTCCGCTCGCTCGAAATCCTCAACAAGCTCGAACGCCAGCGCGCAGCGCTCGAAGCCCAAGGCCCCCGCTCCACCGGCGCATCGCCCCCGCCCTTCGGCGCCCTGCTCGAAGACGTGCGCAGCCTCTGGAACGTCGGCTCGATCTTCCGCACCGCCGACGGCGCCGGCGTCGGCGCCCTGTACTTGTGCGGCATCACCGGTTGCCCGCCGCGCAAGGAGATCGCCAAAACCAGCCTGGGCAGCGAAGAGGTCGTGCCGTGGGAATACCACGCCGGAGCGTTGGATGTGGTCCCGCGCCTCAAAGCCGCCGGCGTGTATCTGGTGGGATTGGAATTAACCGGAGCGAGCCGGCCGCTGGACGCGCGGCTGTCCGAAGCTCCGCTGCCCGCGCCGCTGTGCCTGGCCGTGGGCAACGAAGTGGCGGGATTGTCCGCCGAACTCCTGAACGTCTGCGACGAAGTCTGCCACCTGCCCATGCGCGGGGTGAAGCATTCGCTCAACGTCGCCGTCGCCTTCGGCGTCGCCGCCTACCGCATCGCCGAAACGCTCCCGCCCGGCCGGCCTACTTCTTGCCCTTGAACTTGACCAAGTCCGTCGCGAAGCGCTCGAAGGCGCGCTTCAAGCTGTCGTTTTTCTCTTTCTGATCCGGCGAAGTGGTCGGATAAAGGCGCCGAATCAGTTCCAGATTTCGCTGCAAGTCGTCGGTGAGATTGCGGCTCGGATCGGCATCCAGTTCGCGCAGCACGTCCGTGTAGCTGGTCAAGATGATCGAATACACGCGCCTGCCGATATCCGTCTCGTTCCCGATCTTATCTCGCACCCGCCGCATCAGCATGGCGAACTCTTCGAACCACTGGTTGGGCGTGCGAGCCTTATTTCGGTCTCGAGCCACCTTGACTTCGCTCTGCAACGTCCGGGCGGCCTCGCTGATCCATTCGGCTCGCGGCCGATCCGCATCGCGAAATCGGAAAGACCGGCGCGCGGTATCGATGTTCGACAAAAACTGGTCAAAATGCTGATCGATGGTCTTGTCCGGCACCACGGCTTCCCGCATGTTCTGATTAAACGTGGCGCGCGATGTGGCCAGCAAAGTCCGCAGAGAGTTGGCTTGGTCGTCGCGCGTGAATTTCCGATTCAGCTCCTCGATCTCCTGGCGGTACTCGTCCAGCACCATCTGCGTTGTCTTTTCGCCCGCCTTCAAGCCCGTCGCAGCCACCGTGGTCCGGGGGCCTTCGGTCTTCTTCCCCTCATCCGGATCGCTTTCCGGCAGCGAAGGCATGGACGGACTCTCGTCCTCCGCTCGCACCAGCGCGCACGAAGCAATCAACCCCAGAACCCCCACTCCAATCCAGAGCATCGCCGGGCGTGTAAAGGCCATCTCAGCCACCTCGCTTCCAATCTCGGAACCGCGCCATCCACCGCCCGAGCCACATGCCTCAAACGGCCTTTAGACCACACTCCGCCTACTTGGCTTCTACGTATTAAACCAACTTCCGGTGCGCCCCGTCCTACCCTAAAACACGGACACTCTTCTGGTGTCCATGTAACGGACGAATCAGACAAGGTTTGCATTCAATTCCACTTGCGATTTCCTGCACCAAGCGCAGGAGATCTAATTGCTTTTAGGCAATCGGCGCGGACCGACAAGGAAAAATCGAGGGGATGGGATTCTAGGAAGGTAAAGACTTTATCAAAATGAAACGCAGGCATGCACGACCAGCGGCTCATGGTCCTACCGGTTGCGCCGCGACACCATTCGGCGCGACGGGAACAAGCCCGCTTCCTGCCGTCCTGGCTGCTTACATGATCCGGCCAAGCATCTTGTCGATCTCTTCCGCTAGCGTTTGCGGCTTGATCGGTGTGCGCAAGAAGCCCTGCGCGCCCAACTCCAGCGCGCGGTCCGATTCCGCTTCCTTGAGGTCCGAATCGGACAAAATGAGAATCGGGACAGTCTTGATGTTCCGCGTCTTGCGGATCTTCTCGAGCAGCTTCCAGGCATCGAACTCGGATACCGAAGTGTTGACGATAAATAGCGAGGGGTACAAATCCGCGGCCTTGAGCAGCGCATCGGCGCTGTTGTGCGCCTCGATCGCCTCATGGCCCAGCTTTGTGATCGCCGCCGCCATCTCTTTGCTCGCGCTCGATCCCGAGTCGATCAGCATAATCCGCTTCTGACCCAGGTTTTGACGGGCTTTGATAAAATTCTCCAGGTCCTGGACTTTGATCTTCCAGTACCCGTTACTCAGCTTGGTCGCCGGCAGCCGGCGATGGTAAATCCACTGCTTGACGGCTTCGCCCGTGACATTCAGGATCCGGCCGGCTTCATTCGGGGAAAGATAGCGATCGGAAGGCGGAACTTCTTCAGGGGGGCGAATTCCATAATGAGCGGCCTCTTCCGCCACCACCATGGGCTCCCGGCGCTTACGGCCTCGGCGCCTGCCCGATTCCACCTTCTTGCGACCCCTGCCTTTTGTTAACCCACTGCCGAATCGTGACATGCCTCAACCTCTCCTTAAAGTCTTTTCCAAACAAACCTTATCAGGTCCAAGTTGACTCATTAAGAGTACGTGCTAGCGCGAGCCGTTCCCCTTAGCCGTCTGTTTCATCTTTGTCAAATAGATAATATATTAAGGGTTCTTTGGGTAGCCGCCATTTCATCTGTTTCATTATTCCAATTCAACTTACCGTATCCCGGCCCATGCGCCATACTACTTTTTACCACATCACAGGTATGCGCTCATGCTTCCAGGTTGGATTTCTCAATTTTCAACCGACATACAGCACTCCGCACACGGCAGGCCAGATGGCCCTTTACGCGGCTGGATTCGTCTTAGCTTGGACGGCGGATGCGTTAGAGAATCGCAACAAATGGGGGGCTTGCTTGCTACGAGCGCATGGATATTAGGCCCATTTACGGGCTCGGCTTACTTGCAGCGCCGTCTATCGGCAGGGACAGGTAGGCAAGCTAATCGGTCACCTTAAAGGCCAAGGTCGCCACATGGCGCGCAGGAGCCTTCTCGGTTACGCCTTGAGACGACCGGCATAGGACTCTTGCGGTGAGCCGAGCGTTGTACTTGCCAGGAGGCAGGCGCTTGAGCGGAATAATGGCCGTAGGCTGGGTAAAGCCCGCCGTCGTGCGAATGCCGTCACCCGGGTCTTCGAAATCGCACTCGATCTCGATGGTCTTCCCCTGGAGCTTCACCGACCGCACGTCCAGCGCGTATCCGCCGGACCCAAAGACGCCTCGGAAGACCACCAAGTTCATACCCAAATCGTACTGTATCGCACTGGGCGGCCGATCGTTGTCCACCACGACCCCGCGTAGGCTGCGCAGCACGTCGGCTTCTTCGTGCCCGTGCAGGGCAAAGATCTGAGTCGCTCGGGTCTTATCGGAAAAACCGCGCAGCGCACAAGCCCGGCTGACCACGGCGTCCTCCCGATGCGGAACCTCGGGAGGCGCGGTCTGACCGCCGCGTGAAGTCAGGACAAACCCGGCCAGCGCCCTGCGAATCAGCTTTACCATGCTCGGTCCCCGGTTGGCGGCGCTTACTCTACCTAAGACGCACAAAGCAAAGGAAGGTTCTCACTTTCTCAAACTTGCTTCGCTGTCTGCCAGTCACTTGCACATATCTATTGCGCATTCCGCTTACTATCCTTCAGGCCTGTTTTCCTGATGGCGGCTTCAGGCCCATCGAACACTGCAAGATCAACTCTTTTCCCCATCTAGCCTTACACCTATTTCACGCACTTATCCGCCGACCTCGGGCACGACTTGTAAGGTATATTGAGCAATACCGATGCCCGGCGCGGGATTTACGCCTCGTTGACAGACTGAGCCATTGCGCTCGGCGCGCACTGGACCCGGCCGGACGGGCACTCCTGGAGCGACCCCATGACGCTTGTTGCCAGTCACGTCGAAAGCATTCGCACGCGCGGCTACGCGGTGCTCGAAGGTGTGCTGGATGCAGATCAACTTCGTGACGCTCGTTCCATTCTGGACGAGATATTCAAGAACGAAGAGGCGTTCTCTTCCGAACGCGGCTGGAAGAACGAGACGTACCAGGTGGCGTACGCACTTCCGCTCAAGCATCCGTTCTATCGCCGCTTCGCGCTTAATCCCCGCCTGTTCCCCTTGATGCAAGAGATCTTGGGGAGCGACTGCATCCTGGCGAGCTTGAACGGCTTGACCATGACGCCGGGGGGTAAGACTCAGGGCCTGCATATCGATCAATTCGAGACGATCCCGGGATCGACTTTGTACATCAATGCGTTGCATTGCTTGGACGACTTCACGAAAGAAAAGGGCAGCACACGGGTCGTACCCGGTTCCCACGACCGGCCGTTCCCCGGACGCGACAAGATGGCCGCATTCGAACACGAGGCCATTCAACTGGAAGCTCCGGCGGGGAGCGTGATCGCGTATAACGGGGGCCTTTGGCACGCCGGAAGCCAAAACCGCACCAATCAGCCCCGGCGCGCCATCCACGCCTATTACAGCCGCAGTTGGGTGCGCCCGCAGTGGGATTTTGCGCGCAGCGCCCCGCCCGAGCTGGCTGCCCAGTTCAGCGACGATGAGAAGCGGCTACTCGGATTTTACGCTCAGGCCGGGCTCTACGACCTGGCGACCCACCAGCAGGTCCGTTTTCGGTAGACCGAACCTACCGCAACCTGTTTTAGGTAACTATGTTACAGAATCAAAAGCGACCCGACCCAAAACAAGTCTTGGAGTACGGCAAACTTACGGCTAACATGGTCGTTTCGTACCAGGAATGGGATACCGGTTCGATCTAAGGAGAAAGCCATGCGGTTGGGCGTCAGGTCGGGTGCTTGCAAGAGCGGTTCGTGGTCCCTCTTAGCCTTTATGATGGTGACTTTGAGTGCCGGTTGGGTTTACTCGGCAACCGATTCCCAGGCCGATGGGTATCGCGCGGCGCCCGTACCTCCAACGCTGGGGATCGAATCGTGGGACGGTGTCACGGCTCCCGGGGTTGCGCAGCGCTGCGAGGTCGATGTCGGCCAGTCCCTCCTCATCACCGATGCGAAGTTCACGATCAAAAATCCATTCTTGAAGCGCACCATTGACATTGAGCCGGCCGAAGATTCTTTTTCGGTGGCTGGGTTCCTCAATCTGGCCGCGCTGGTGACCGGCGATGTCCAGACCCCTGAAATTGATCAGGATTCCGTCGGATCCCGCGAAATCGATATGCCGCTTCCGCGCTTGGCCCAGTTGGGGCAGTTCCCGGTCGAAGCCGCATTCGGATTCGAGTTTGGATTTGGCGGTATCTTGGAGTTGAACCCGTTCTGTGAAATCAACCCCGTCCCCGCTACGGTTACGCCGACTAAGATCGTGTGGAAGAGCCCCAAGGGCGCTACACCTGTAGTGACCATTACCGTAAACCCCATGACAGGCGAATTCTCGGTGGACTGCCAGAAGGTTTCGCTGTCCGACCTTATTCTCAACCCCACCGACACGGTAGGTGCACGCGGAGCTGCAATATTTGAAATCGTCCCCCTCTTTTTCGGCATTGGATTCGACGGGTTGGAAGGCTACGGCGTGAGCATCGTGGGTGCGGTCGCTACGCAGAAAAACGAAGACGCTCCGATCGTGGGCACGTACAAGTACGCTAAGGTCGGGTTCCCGCTTGATGGCGAATTCTTCGTGGACAGCCTGAAGATCGATCAGCGTGAGGTCAAGTTCGGCAAGGGAGACGCCCTCTCCAGGGTTTCGCGGCGACTCTTCGAGCATCGGGCGACGCTGAGCGCCTATTTCCTGCCCGATATATTCGATGAGGATTTCGAACTCTGCGAAGGCGTCTGCCTGGGCATTGGAGAGATCGGCGAATGCATCGATGCCGAGGACTTCACAGTCAACGCGGACGAGACCATCTTCACCTATCGGCGCCCGCGCGGCGAAGAAGGCGTGTTCGTATCGGTGATCATTAATCTTAAGACCGGTAAACTGACGGCGGTCACGGATTGGTTCGAGGAAGGCGCATTCAGCGTGAATGGCATCTTCGACGGCGTCACTTACCTGGAAGAGAATCAGATCGTGGAAGTCAACCTGGAGCTGGCCTGCGAAGGCGAGTTCAGTTTTGGCGCGCTGGTGGCGCCGTACAAGAAGGGCTGGAGCACCGGTATTCCTCGCATTCTGACCAGCACGATCCTGTTTGAAGAAGGCGACTAATCTCTCGCATGCGAAGTTAGGCGTGCAGATCCCAACCGGACGTATCCAGGGGCGCCTTTCGGGGCGCCCTTTTTTTTGTGCTTACCGCTAAGGCGCTTGGCCGTCTCCGCACGCTTCCTGATCTTCCGACTCCGCGCGCTGGCCGGCGGGCTTGATCTTCAAACCGCGGCCCACTTCCTGGGCCGAAGTCTCCAGCCAGACGTGAAGTTCCTGGATCGCGCCCTCGGGGAGCAACCGCGCGCCGGCCACCGCCAGCGGCGGCACGAGCTTCGATTCGGTCCATGCCGGCTGGCGCGGCCACAGGCTCACGATGGAAGCGGCGGCCACCAGCGCGATCACACTGGCCTTCAGCGCTCCGAAGATGCCACCGAGAATGCGGTCTTGTCCGCGGCGCATTTCCTGCTCCTTGCGCGGCAGGCCCTGTTCGGCCTGATGTTCGGCCCACGTAGCCGCCAGCCGCAGCAGCAGCGCCACGGCGCCCGAGACGAACAGGAAACCGATCAGCTTCGCATGAAAGGGATCGCTGGTTACGGATCCCAAGAGGCGCATCCCTAAGGCCGGTGCGACGGCCGAGCCCAGCACGACGCTGAAGCCCACCGCGCCCATCGCGACGGCCTGCCAGAGCAGACCGCTGCGCCAGCCCATGTAAGTCTGGAAGATTAAAAACGAAACGAGAAGGATGTCCGTCAAGATGCCCATCGCCGGCCCCCCACCGGTTTTGCTCCGCAGGTAGGGGTGGTATCGCCCAGCTCGAGGCTGCAAGTGAACCAAATCGAGACTACGGGAACAAGGAGCCGCGCGGGCCTATTCGGTGGGATAGAAGACCTGCATCAGGCACAACCCATGGGGTGGCGCCGTCGGGCCGGCGCGCTTGCGATCGCGCGACGCCAGCACCTCCCCCACCCATTCGGGCGGATAGCGCCCGCGGCCGACTTCCGCCAGCGAGCCGACGATGGTGCGGACCATCTTGTAGAGAAAACCTCCGCCCTCCACATCGATCTCGATCACGCGCGCCTCGCGCACACCAGGAGGCGTACCTTCCAGCGCTTCTTCGCGCAGGTCGATGCGGCGAATCTCCCGAACGGTATCGAGCGGCGGCTTTCCTTCTTCGGCGCGCTGGTTTTGAGTCGGATCCAGGGAGCCGACGAAGGCCGAGCAGTCGTGGGTGCCGATGAGATGCTTCGCGCCGGCGCGCATCGCCTCGGCATCCAGCGGGTAGCGCAGGAACCAATGGTAGCGCCGGTACAGCGCGGAACGGTCCATCGGCGCCAGGATGCGGTAGCGGTAGATCTTGCCGGTGGCCGAGCGTTGCGCGTGGAACTCGGGCGGCACGGCTTCCGATCGGCGGCAGACGACATCTCCGGGCAGACGGCTGTTCAACGCACGGGCGACCCGTTCGGGCTCGATGGAGACGTCGTCGGGCCAATCGACGTGAGCCACCTGTCCGGCCGCGTGCACGCCTTCGTCGGTGCGGCTGGCGCCTTGGATGCGTATTTCGCGTCCGATCAGCGCAGCCAGCGCGGCTTCGATCGTATCCTGAACGGTACGCACGGGCGCCGGTTCCGTGGCGTTCGACGCAAGCTGGCTCTGCCAGCCGTAAAAGTCGGTGCCGTCGTACTCGAAGGTGAGTTTCAGTCGGCGCGGCATGGTCGGGCCTTGGGGGCCGGCTACGCGGAGAAGCGCGTGGCGCGGAAGCGGGAGAGATCGAAGCGCGGCTTTTTGCCCACCGCCCAATCGGCGGCGATCTTGCCGAACAGGACCGTGAACTTGAAACCCTCGCCGCACAGGCCGCCCACCGTCACGGCGCCGGGCCGTCCCGGTACTTCGTCGAGGATAAAGACGCGGTCGGGCGTATTGGTGTAAAGGCACGTTTTCGAGAACGAGATCTCGTCCGATAGGTCGGGCATGCGCTCCCGGGCATAGGCACGCAGCATCTCGGCGGTATTGGGATCCAGCTCGCGGTCCACATGATCGGGATCGTACGAAGGCCCCTGGCGGTGCTGCGCCAGTTTCACACCGGGTACGCGGCCGTCGATCGGGAAGCCGTACATTTCGCCCACGGCCTCGGACTTCGCTTCGATCCAGACCGGAAAGGCTCCGGGCTTGAACAACTCTTCGTTCCGCGCGGGCTTCAGGTGCACGTACTGCTGGCGCGAGACGACGAGCGGCAAGCCGCTCACCAGCCGCGCCAGCCAAGGACCGGCGGTGACCACGAGGCGGTCGGCGAACAAATCACCTTGCTCGGTCTGTATGCGAAAGCCCGAACCTTCAGGCGCGAAGGACCGGACCACGGTCTGTTCGCGGATCTCGGCGCCGTACTGAACCGCGAGCCGCAGGTTCGCGCGCACGCACGCGCTGGCGCGCAGGAAGCCGGTATCGGCTTGGGCGATCCCGATCTCGCCGGGCTTGAGGCGAAAAGCCGGAAAACGGCGCTGCGCCTCCGCGGCGCTCAAGCGGTCGTACGGCACTCCGAATTTGGCCAGCGCCGCTTCGATGCTCAGGAGATCGGGATGGCCTTCGGGGCCGAAATAGAGCCCGCCGGCGCGGACAAACAGCTCCTCCCCGGCCTCGGACTGCAGATCGTCCCAAAGCGGATACGCGGCGGTCATCAATTCCGTCAGGAGTTCGTCGGCGTAGGTCTTGCGCGTGACGCGCGATTCGCCGTAGCTGCTGCCGCGGTCGTGATCGACGGAGAACTGTTCGAGGACCACGACATCGTGTCCGTCGCGGGCCAGATGCCGCGCTGCGGCGCTGCCTACGCCTCCGCCGCCGATAACCGCGATCTTCACGCTTTACTCCGCGGGGGTCGCGGCCTCTTCGGTCTTGGCCGGTTCGGCCGGCGCGGCTTCTTCCGTCTTGGCGGCGTCGCCGCCTTCGGCCGCGGCTTCGCCGGTTTTGGCCTCGCCGGCAGCATCTTCGGTATCGGCGCCCGGCTGCGTCAGGTCCATCGGCTCGGACGTCTCTTCACCGGTCTTCTCCGCGCCGCCCTTGGAGTCCTGGGCCGGGCCGGAACCGCCGAGGCCCAACGTTTCGTGCAGGCCGGTCAGGTGCAAGGCGAAGATATCCGCCACCAGGAAGCCGACGACCAGCACCACGCCCACGATCACGAAGAGCAGCGTCTTGCTCTTTTTGGGTCCGGCCTCCGCTCCGGCATCGGGAGCCGTCCGGCCGCGGCGCTTGGCCGCGCGTTCGGCCCGATCGCCGCCCACCGCCGCCACGCCCGCGCGCGATCCGGTTCGCCCGCGCGCTCCCGCGCGCCCGGCTCGGCCGCGACGCCCCGCGCCTGCCGCGACAGGCTCGGCTTCTTCTTCTTCGGCGCCTTCGGCACTTTCGGGTTTCTCTTCGCTTTCCTCCGCCGCAAACGCTTCCTCTTCGCTGGCGGCTTCCGCGCTGGCCTCCGCGGGCTCGGCGAGCAACTCCTCGTCCTGATCCGCCTCGACCTGAATATCCGCGACCTCGGCGACTTCCTCTTCGCTGGCTTCCTCGGCCGCTTCGGCCTCCTCAGCTTCTTCGGCTACTTCGGCAACTTCTGCGACTTCTTCTTCGGAGGCCTCGGCTTCGTCTTCGGCCACCTCTGCCGCCGCCTCGGTCTCGACCTCTTCTACTTCCTCGGCAACCTCGGCGACTTCTTCCTCGACTTCGACCTCTTCTTCCACTTCCACTTCGGCCGCTTCTTCATCGACGGCTTCGACTTCGGCCGCTTCCGCTTCAACGTCGGCTTCGTCTGCGGCGACTTCTTCGCCTTCGGCCACGGCCGCGCCGGCGGCTTCGCGCCGCGCTTTCAGCCGTTCACGCTTCTTGCGCAGGCGTTCCTTGCGCTTCTTCTTCTTGAGCAGACGGCGGCGGCGTTCGCGCTCGGCTTTCTCCGGATCGTCGTCTTCCGCCAGCGCTTCGGCGGGTTCGGCTTCTTCGATCTCGTCCACTTCTTCGGCTTCTGCGGGCTCGGCCTCCTCATCGTCCGCGACCTCGGCCACGGCTTCGGCGTCGTCCTCCAGCGCCTCGACTTCCACGTCGGCTTCCGCCTCGGCCGTCTCGGGCTCCGCTTCGGCTTCTTCCTCTTCCTCCGCAGGCTCCTCGTCCACGAGCGGTTCGTCGTCCACCAGCGGCTCGGCCGCGAGCACCTCCGGTTCCCGTTCCGCTTCGGCTTCTTCTTCAACCTCTTCTTCGCTGGCTTCCGGCTCTTCTTCGTCGGCGCCCGCTTCCTGGGCCGGTGCTTCCGCTTCGTCGGCTTCCAGGGCCGCGACGACTTCGACCTCTTCTTCGACTTCTTCTTCAACCTCTACATCAGCCGCTTCTTCGTCCGCCTCGACTTCGTCGTCTTCCAAACCGGCCACCGGTTCGGTCTCAAGTTCGGGCTCGGCCTCCGCCACGGCCACCGCCGCGTCTTCTTCTTCCAGTTCGGCGGCCGGTTCTTCCCAAACCAGCGCGCCTTGCACCTTGGGCGACTTCAGCGGCACCCGCAGCACCGCGCCCGTGACGGGACAGATGCCCAGCGCGCCGGCCTGGTCGTCCGAAACCGAGAGAATGACGTTGGGATCTTTGGGGCTGCGAAAGACGATCATGGCGCGGTGCGCTCCGGGCCGCAGGCTGTCGGAATAAGCAGTCTAAGTTTATAATCCAACGGCACTAAGGAGGTCAATTCACGATCGGCCTCCCGGCACGGAATTCCCGCCCCTGACGCCGCGACCGCCGAATGCCTCCAGATTCCCGAATTGGGTGCATGCGGGTGTCTTGACAGGCTTTTGTTTCGGAACTACGTTGTTCAATAGGGGTAAAAGCCTTTTGCAAGGCAGGACTTAGACCAGGAGCCGGAACCCGCCGTGGCCCATTTGCTGTTCCGTAACGGACCGTACGCGGGCAAAAGCCTGCAAATCCCGGCTGGGAAAATGATTACCATAGGCCGGAACCGGGATATCGAACTCCCGCTTCCCGACCTGAAGCTCTCCCGGCGGCATTGCGGCATCGACAGCCGGGCTGACGGCTGCTATCTGGTCGATATGGGCAGCACGAACGGGACGTACATCAACGGCGAGCGGCTCTCCGGCGATATCCGGCTCAAGAACTTCGACCGCGTCCTGATCGGCGACACCGAAATTGAGTACCAGGCGCCGGAAGACATCGACGAACTCCAGACCCGCGTCGGCATGCCGGCTCCGGAAACGCAGGCGACGGACGAAAACGCCGCCGGGTCCATCCCGCTGAATATGCCAGGCGCCGCCGCTCCGCAGCCGATCAACCTGCAAGATATGGGCACGCAGCCCGGAGCGATGGTCGCGGCGGAGATGCAGCCGATCTCTCCGGACGAAGCGGCGATGGCGCTGAAGGACGAAGAGTTCCGCGCCGCGCTGGCCGAGATGAACCGCGCGCTTCCGCCCCCGCCCGGCAGCCAGCCGGCTCCCGTTGCCGCGGTCGAACCGTTCAAGGACGAGCGCCCGCAGCTGCTCTTCTGCGATGTCTGCAACGGGAGCATTCCCATTCTCGATCTGGATCTGGGCGAAGCCAAAGAGATCCGCGGGACGCTGATCTGCAAAGAGTGTCTGGCGCGCGGGGTGACGATCGGCGATCAGGTGCGCGCCAGCACGCCGGCTTCGGGCGCGCATCGTCCGGCGCAGAGCATCACGCAGATTCTATCGGGCCTGGACCATGTCGAAGAAGTGAAGCTGGGCGATCAGAAGGCGGCGCAGGCGGCGTTGACGCCCGACGAGCAGGCGATTCTTTCGGGCGGGCATTCGACGCGCCGGCAAGCGCCGGTGCATCCGCGTCCGGCCGCGGGCGGCCCGCCGCCGGCTCCGGTGCCGCAAAAGGACCTCGACGACTTGCTGGGCGACGATTTCGAGGAGTTCGAGGAACTCGGTGCGCCGGACCCCGAACCTCCGCGCCGAGCCGCGCCGCCGGTGCAGGCTTCGCGGCCTCCGGCGCCCGCGCCACGACCCGCGCCGGCCAAGGCCGCGCCGCCCAAACCGGCCCCCCGTTCGGCCTCGCCCTTCGACGAAGATGAAGACCTCGTCGAGATCGGCGGGGACGAGAAGGCGTGAGCGCCGCGAACGTGCCCAGCGGCAGCCTGAACAGCTATCTCACCGAAACGCGACGCCCGATCTACTCCGCGGCGCTCGTGCTTCCGTTTCTGATCGTTTACGAAGTCGGGGTTGTCTGGCTCGACACCGCGTACATCAACGGCGCCGACGCGATCATCATGCGCCTGATGCACAAGCTCTCGTTGGGGGCCATTCCGGCGTTCGCTTCGGGCGTCGTACTGATCGCCTGCTTCGTGGTCTGGCAGGTCCGCAGCGGCGCGAGTTGGAAACTGGATACTCAGAAGCTGGGCTACCAGTTTTTGGAGAGCCTCGCTTTTGCCGCGGTGCTCTTCGTATTCCTGGGCTGGATCTCCGCTCGCTTGCCGGCCCCGCGTTCCGCGCCGGGCCTGGTGCTGATGGCAAGCGGCGAAAGCGGCGGGATTCGCGGCACGCTGGAACAGATGGTGCTGTACTGCGGCGCGGGGGTGTACGAGGAACTGCTCTTTCGGGTCCTGCAGCTCCAGTTGCTGATGCTGGTCTTCACCAAGCTCTTGAAGCTGGACAAAGCGTACGCGGCGGCGTGGGCGGTGGGGCTGGGCGCGGTGATCTTCAGCCTGTTCCACTACATCGGGGCGGAGGAGTTTCACATCAACAGCTTTCTGCAGCGAACGTTCGCGGGCGTGTACTTCGCGGCGGTGTACGTGACGCGCAGTTTCGGCGTGGCCGCCGCCGCGCACGCCGAGTACGACATCATGGTCGGCATTGCGCAAATCGTTCTGGGGCGGCATAACTAGCCTGCCCGCACTTGGAGCTCGAACGCGATTTCGGACCGCGCTAGAATCAAATCATGAGCCAACCTCCCGAAGCCTCCTTTCAGCGCTGCATCGATCCGGCCTGCGGCGCGACCTTCGGTCTCACCGAAGTCCTCACCGCCTGCCCGAAATGCCAGGGCCTGCTGGACATCGCCTACGACTGGAACCGCCAGTCCGTCCCGCAGAAGCTCACGGCCTTCGAACGCAAGTACGCGACGCGGCGCTACCCGCTGCATTTCAGCGGCGTCTGGCGCTTCAAGGAATTGCTCAACTTTGCGCCGGACGACCGCGTGGTCAGCATCGGTGAAGGGCAGACGATGCTGCGGCCGGAAAGCGAAGTGGCGCGCTACGTCGGCCTGCCCGAAGGCACGGTCTTTTTGCAGTACGAAGGCCTCAATCCGTCGGGGAGCTTCAAAGACAACGGCATGACCGCGGCGTTTACGCATGCGCGGATGACCGGCGCGCGCCGCGCGGCCTGCGCGAGCACCGGAAACACCAGTTCGAGCCTCGCCGCGTTCGCGGCCGCGACGCGCAACCGGCCTGCGGGCGAACGGATCGAAGCGCTGATCTTCGTCGGCTCGGGGCGCATCGCGCTGGGCAAGCTCGCCCAGGGCCTCGATTACGGCGCGCGGACGCTGCAGATCCAAGGCGACTTCGACGACGCGATGAAGCAAGTCCGCGCCGTCAGCACGCGCTTGGGCATCTACCTCGTCAACTCGGTCAATCCCTTCCGCCTGGAAGGGCAGAAGACGATCATGTACCGCGTGCTGGAAGGCTTGAACTGGGAAGCCCCGGATTGGATCGTGGTGCCCGGGGGCAACCTCGGCAACAGCAGCGCGTTCGCGAAGGCGTTTCAGGAACTCAAGGCGCTGGGTCTGATCGCCCGCGTCCCGCGGCTGTGCGTGGTCAACGCGGCGGGCGCAGACACGTTTTACCGGCTGGTCAACGAGCACGGCGTCACCTGGAACGGCGGGAAGTTCGACCGGGCCAAGATCGACGCGTTCTACAAGCAGATGGATGCCGAGGACCGCCACGCGCACACGGTGGCCAGCGCCATCGAGATCAACCGCCCCGTCAACCTGACGAAATGCCTGCGCGCGCTGGAATGGATGAACGGCGTCGTGCTGCAATCCGACGACCAGGCGATCCTGGACGCGAAGGCCGTCGTCGGGCGCGGCGGGCTGGGCTGCGAACCGGCCAGCGCCGCCAGCGTCGCGGGCTTGAAGCAGCTCGTCGAGAAGCAGATCGTCTCGAAGGGCGAGCGCGCCGTCTGTATCGTGACCGGGCACCACCTCAAGGCGCCCGACGTGACGGTCGCGTACCACAGCCTGCACGGGGAAGATCTGCGCCACGAACTGGGGCGCTACCAGATCCGCGAAAACCCGTTCGCGAACAGCCCGCGCCCGGTCGCCAACGACCTGAACGAGATCCTGCGCATCCTGGGCGACCCCAAAGAAACGGGCAGTTGGGACGCCTAATCGGCGGCAGCACCCCTCCCCAATCGGGCGTCTAACCTCTATACTGCGTAATGGGTTGGATACCGCGGGGGTTCGCGCGTGAAGTTTTACTTCTGCGAGAAATGCGGTAAGCGCCTGACCGAGCAGGAAATCAGCGCCGGCCAAGCCAAGGACAAGAAGCTGCGGGGCGTCTATTGCGCCGATTGCTCCGAGGGCGTCATGACCCTCGAGACGGTCCCGCTGACCGAGGATTCCGCGCGGGAGTTACTCAGCCAGCATGGGCCGCCTGCGGCGCGGCGGCCTTCCGAAGCGAACATCCAGCCACCGGTTTCGCATCGAGCCACGCGTGGGTCCGAACGGTCGTCCGGAGCGCGAATCGCTCCGCGCGCCGCGGCTGCTGGCGCCCACGCCGCCCCTGCCGCCACCGCCGGCAGCGCGCAGAAGTACGCCGCGCTGGGCGGAGCGGGAATCGTCGCGATGGTCGCCTTGGCGATCTTATTCAGCGGAGGTAGCAGCGCTCCTCCCATTCGCACCGCCCAATCCCCAGAAGCGCCTTCGCCGATCGTGCTTGCACCTCCACCGGATGCGCCAACCGCCTTGCCGCGCGAAGCGGCCCCCGAAACGCCTCCGCCGCCCGCCGAAGCGCAGCCCCTTCTGCCCGCGCCCGCACCAGAGACGCCGGCCGAGCCCGCCCCCGTGGAACCGGCCGCGCCGGCGCCCGAAGCTCCGCCGCCGAGTACGCCCGCGGCGACTCCGGCTCCCGAGGTTCCGGTTTCGCAGCCAGCGACCGATTCCTCAGTGCCCGTCACGCCCGCTCCGACCGAGCCGGAGGCGCCCGCCCCAATGGACGCCGCCAAGGTGATCGAGTGGGCCACCGGTCCCATGCCGTTCGAGATTGTGCTGAGCACGCTGGAAGCCGATGGCTTGAAAAAACTGCCGCCCGAGGATCCGCGATCGGCCGTCATGGAAATGACGCGGCAAGCACGCGATTTGGAAAACGCGGTACGCAAAGCGCTCCTCGCGAAGGCCGGCGGGCGCCTGATCCTCACCAACGCCAAGGGACAGCGACGCTTCGTGAACGTCTCCCAGCCTAAACCCGGCGAACTGGCGCTGGATTTCGGATCAGGACCGCAGCCGCTGGCGTTGAACGACCTGGCGCAGGTGAGCATCCAGGAACTTTCCCACGGCGTTGCCGGAGCGTCCTCGAAGTGGGCGGCTTACCTCGCCCTGCGCGGCCCTCCCGATGCGGCGGCAAGGCAAGTAGACCAATTGGATGAAGCGCTGCGCAAAACCGCAACCGAACTGATCGAACAGCGCCGCACGGTTTGGCTGGAAGAGCAAGCGCGGGCGGAGTTGGCCGATTTCGAGAAGCTGCTCGAGGCCAAGCAGACCGGTCCGGCCAAAGCCTTGGGTGCGAAGATCCTCGAACGCTACGCCGGAACGGCCGCCTTGAAAGCCTTCACGCCGCCTCTGGAAGAACGGCTGGCGGATCTCGACAGCCACGGCATGAGCTTGCGCGGAGTCTTTCTTTGCGATGCCAAGCGCCTGCCGGACGGGCGCGTCGAGCTGAATTTCGATCCGCAAAAGCCGCTGCACCGCTACGAACTGCGCAACCGGAGCCTGCCGGCTTACTTCACCGAACTTGAAGCGGATCTGACCATTGGCAACGACGGGCGCTGGCACCGCATCTTCCACGTCGGCGAAAGCCGCTGCATTCTGGAGATGGGCGGGCGCCTGCGCGTCGAACACCTCGGACAGAAGGCGCAAGGCGAGCCAGCGGGCCTCTTCAGCCCCACGCCGGACCGCTACGGCACCATCGGCGGGCCGCATCGCATCCGCATCCGGGCCGGCGCGCCGGGGTTATCGTTTCAGGTGGACGAGCACCCGCCCGTCGCGCTTCCGGGGCCGTGGAGCGGCGGACGGCTGATGTGGCCGGGCGCTTCGTACCAGATCGCGCCGTCCAAACTCACCGTGACAGGACGCCTCGATCCGCTCTGGCTGGCCGAGATGCAGGAGGTCGCGAAGCAGCGCGCGGCCTATTTCGCCGGGCAGCCCGTGGCGCTGGCGCCGGTGGTTCGATCCCGCCCGCGTCCCGAGACGGAACCGTGGCTGCATTGCTGGACGTACGGCGCCGACAAGGAGGTCCGATACTTTGCCGGCTGGAATACGGTAGGCGCATCTTGGACCGCCGAAGGCAAGGAATGGGTTTCGCCGCGGCCGGCGGATCGCACCGAGTGGTATTCGTGGTTCTGGCCCATGGCGCTGGTCTCGAACGAATGCGAGTTATCCTTCGAAGCCAAGCAGGAGAACGGTCCCTTCGGAATTTCGTTCGTACCTCGCGACGGAGGGATCGACACCAAGATCCTCTTCATCGACAGCAATACCGCAAAGATCGAGCTTTACGCATTGTTCGAGGATCGGCCGGTCGTACGCAAATCGAACGTGAGCTACGATACCGTTCCCCTGTCCACCGGAAAGGATTGGCTGCCCTATACGGTAAGAGTCCAAGGCGGGAAGTTGTCGCTCCAAGTATCCGGACAAGTTGTGCTGACGAATGCAATCGAGCCCAACGTCGACGTCGGACCGCTTTCGTTCTTCGCTTCCGCGCAGACGCGCGTCCGGCTGCGCAACGTCCAAATCAGGCCACTCAAACAGCCGTAGCCTTTCTTCTCTGGCCTTGGCCCCGCGCCATCCGTAGATTCGCAGGACGCCGCACAGCCTCGAATCGGAGATTCTCGACATGTCCATTACGGTTTGCATCGCCGGCGCCGGCGGACGCATGGGCCAGCGCCTGATCCAACTCGCGCACGAAGACCCGGACCTGGAGCCCGTCTACGCGCTGGAGCACGACAAGCACCCCTGGATCGGCAAAGATGTGGGCGAACAGATCGGGCTGGGCAAGCTGGGCCTGATTTGCGCGCGCAGCATCTGCCCCAACTGCGCGTTCGACGTCGTCATCGATTTCACCGCGCCGGAGCCGACGGTGGAACACGCCGAGGCCGCCGCCGAACAGGGCAAGGCGCTGGTGCTGGGCACGACGGGGCTCGACGAGAAGCAGAAGGCCCGCATCCTCGCCTGCTCCAAGAAGGTTCCGGTCATCCACGTCGGAAACTATTCCACCGGCGTGAACATGCTCGTCAAACTCGCGGCACTGGCCGCGCAGACGTTGGGCATGGATTACGAGATCGAAGTCGTCGAAGCGCATCACGACTTGAAGGTGGACGCGCCCAGCGGGACCGCGCTGATGCTCGCCGAAGCCGTCGCTCAAGCGCGCGGGCAGGACCTCAAGAAAGACGCCGTCTATGGGCGCGAAGGGCATACCGGCAAACGCACGAAGCACGAGATCGGCATTCACGCCCTGCGCATGGGCGACGTGGTGGGCGAACACACCGTCTACTTCGCGATCGGCGGCGAGCGCCTCGAACTGACGCACAAGGCTTCCAGCCGCGACACCTTCGCGCGCGGCGCGCTGCGCGCCGCCAAGTGGCTGATTCAGGAGCGCAAAGGGCCGGGCATGTACACAATGGCCCAAGTGCTCGGATTCGAATAGCCGTTCCGGACGGGTTCATGCTCAAGCTCTGTTACGTGGCCGAAGCGACCGAAGGCGGCGTGCGCAAGCACTTGCGCGAGTTGATCGATTGTTTCGTGCAGCCGGACGAAGGCTTTGAGATCCACGCGCTCCTGGGCGACCGCGGCGAACCGGGCTTCGGCGCGGAACTCGAACGCTGGCGCGCCGCCGGCGTGCGCGCGGAGGTGCTCCCCGAACTGGCGCGCGCGCTGCGCCCCAACCGGGATTGGGCCGCGTACCGCGCTCTCAAACGCCGCTTGCGTCATCTTGCGCCGCAGGTGGTCCACACGCATTCGGCCAAAGCCGGCTTTCTGGGACGTCTGGCCGCGCATGCGTGCGGCGTCCCGCGCATTATTCATACACCGCACATTTTTCCGTTCCTCTGGTCGGGCGGCTTGGCTTCCGCGTTGTACCTGGGTCTCGAACGCTTCGCCGCCGAACGCTGCCATCACCTGATCTGCGTCGGCGCAGGGCAGCGCGAAGCGGCGCTGCGCTATCAGGTCGCGCCGGAAGCCAAGCTGGCGGTGATTCCCAACGGCGTGCGTCTGCCGCCCCTGCCCGACCGGGCGCGGATCCTGGCCGAACGCGCCAAGCTGGGCCTCGGGCCCGATCAGCTCGCCATCGGCATGGTCGCGCGCCTCGCGCCGCAGAAAGGCGTCGGGACGTTCCTCAAAGCCGCTCAGCGCATCCTGAATGCGCGCGCCGACGCGGTCTTCGTGCTGTTGGGCGGCGGCCCGTTGGAATCCGAGGTGCGCAGCCAAGCCCAAGCGCTGGGGCTTTCGCGCGATCGCATGCGCATCATGGGGCATGTGGAGGAAGCCGAGGCGCGCTATCCGGCCTTCGACGTGCTTGCACTCTCGAGCCTTTACGAAGGACTGCCGTACGTGCTGCTGGAAGCGCTGGCCTGGGGCGTGCCGGTGGTCGCCACCGACGTGATGGGTTCACGCGATGTCGTCCAGCACGGCGAGACCGGGCTGCTCGTTCCGCCTCAGGACGACGCGGCGCTCGCGGGGGCCCTGGAACGGCTTCTCGCCGACGCCGAATGGCGCAAGCGCCTGGGCATGGCGGGGCGCGGGACGGTGCAGGAGCGGTTTACGCGGGAGCGCTTTCTGGAAGGACATCGCGCGTTATATCAAGGTGCTTGAAGCCGGCTTATTTTCCCGCGGCATTCAGCAAGGGGTCGTCCGCGCGCAGGATCAGGCGGACGGCATACAGGTACATCTCTATCCGCCCGTCCTGCCAAGTCATCGGAAGAATGGCGGGATTCAAATCCCCTCGATGCGTCCGAGATTCGATCTGCACCCAGCCTTCGTCGCCCTTCACGCTCAGATCGCGGTAGTAGAACTTGTTGTTGTTGCCGTCCGCTTCGACCGCCAACTGGCCTTCCTTTTTATTGATGGTCGAAAGGTAACGGCGGCTGAAGCTGGCATTCGTGTCCGGTTCCTGCCCCCATACCGCCAAGTGCCCCTCACGCGATTCGTGCGGACCGAAGATCAGCACCTTCGTATCGCCGTCCCACATGCCGATGCCGGCCGAGAAACTGTTCGTCGAGCCCGGACCGACGGCGTACGCGACTTCCAGCCGGAAGCGCGTCGGTTTGGCGTTCCGTGTGGTGAGCACGATAGTGTTGTTGCGCTGACCGTTCCAAATCTCGTTGTTAAAGCCGCGGAACCCGATCAGAGCGCCGTTCTGCGGCCGCGGCAGCAGCAGATTACCCGTCGCGCGTCCCGCAGGATCGTCAATCACCCATGCGTGATGGAAGGCTTGGCGCGATTGCTCGTTGGAAATCCAGATCAAATCGGCCGAGCCGTCGGGCCGCATGTTCGGTTTCACGCCGAATAGCTTGGTCAGATCCGCCTTTTCAACCCCGGCGGCAGGAACCGCGGGAGGCGCGACGCCTTGCGGATCGGGAACGGCCGGGCGCGCGGGTTGGGCTACGGCCACGCCGGCGGCGGGCGTGGGCTTGCGCGACTCGATGCCGCGCGGCGAGACGTATACGATGGAACCGCCCGGCGCCTCGGCTTTGGCCTGCCCCTTTACGGTCGATCCGCCCGGATACATCACGACCACCTCGAAAGAACCTTGGGGCACGCCGAAAAGGAGTTCCCCGCCCTCCTGCCCGCCGCGGCCGTCGCCGCCGGATACCCAGCGTGTCTGGGAGCGCTGCCACGCGTCTTTGATAACCACGCGCGCACCGACGGGCGTCGGCATCCCCGCCGTGACGAAACGCACGCGCAGGGGCAACGCTTCGGCAAGCGGCGCGCGGCGGTTGAGCCACAGCCGAGGTCCCGATCGCCCGCGCCGGTTGGCCAGCATGTCCGGGATGCCGTCGTCGTTCAAATCGGCCGTGCTGATGTACGAAACGCCGTACGCGCGGCCGAACGACTCGCTGCCCTGCGCGGTGGCATTGGCAAAGCGCCCTTGCCCGTCGTTCAGCAGGAAGCTCAACCCCTGTTCGCGATTCGTCGCCACCAGATCGAGGTCGCCGTCGAGGTCGAAATCGGCCAGCGCCGCGGCCCGGTGCTGGCCGCCGATCGAAGCCAGATCGCCGGATGCCGCGGTAGCGTCGGTAAACTGACCGCGGCCGTTATTCAGGAACAGCCGCACGCCGTTCGCCTGCGGCACGACGACATCCGCCCAGCCGTCGTTGTTCACGTCGCCCACCGCCAAGCCGGGCTTCAGGTCGCCGTCGTCGGCAAACGACAAGCCCGAATCGGTCACGTGGCGGAAGCGTTGCCCGCCTTCGTTCAGCCCCACCACGCCCTGCGCGTCGAGGCAGTACAGGAAGTCGGTGAAGGCGTCGTTGTTCAGGTCGATGGCCGCCATGAAGGCGCCGTTGCCGGTTCCGAAGCCGCGCCGGCCCAGGTTCACGCGATCCGAAACGTCCTGCGGCGAGTCCCCGGCCGCAAACAGGCTGAGCCAATTCCCGGCGACCAGCAGGTCGGGCCGCCCATCGGCGTTGTAGTCCAGCACGATCGAACCTTCCGGGTTCTCGGTGCGTAACCGGCCGCTGCGGACCTCCTGCATCCGGAAGTTCGGCGGACCTTCGTTGCGATAGGCCCGCACGCCGTCGGCGGCGTTAAAGACCAGATCGAGGTGTCCGTCTTGATCCAGGTCGGCCATCTGAACGGTGCGGCTATCGAACGTCCCCAACCCCAGCTCGTTGGTGACATCGCGTACGCCGTCAGGCAGGTTCAGGAACGCCCGCACGTGCGAGTTCCCTTCGTCGCTGCGTTCGAAGGCCAGCACGGCATCCATGCGGCCGTCGCCGTTCAGGTCGCCGGCGGCCACGCCCGTTCCCATCCACTGCGTGCCGCGGTCCCCGCTGCGCAGCGCCGCGCCGAAGGCGCCGTCGCGCGACATGTCGTCGAAGGTCGTTCCTTGCGGGATGGGCTTTTGAGCCACGGCCGGTTGCGGACGAGCCGGCGTGGGAGTGGGTACGGCCGGTTCGGGCGTCTGCGCGGCTTCCACGGTCTTGCGCGCAGCCACCAGCGGTTCGGCGCGCTGGATGCGGCGCGCATAGCGGTCGCGGCGATCGACCGGAATCAGCGGCAGATCGGCCCGCGCCTGATCCAACGCTCCGCGCGCCAGCAGGTATTGCACGCGGCCGGCCGGCGGCCCCGAAAGCTTCGAGCCGTCGACCACGCTCAGAGGATCCAAACCGGCCGCCGGCACCGGCATGCCCGCCTTATCCATCAGCACTTCGACGCCGCCGCCAGGCAGCAGCCTCGAAACCGGAAGGGTCATGTTGTTCAACGCCTTGGCTTGCCCTTCGTTCGCCACGATGCGAACCGGCACCTTGCCCGCCGCCAGCGCTTCCAGCGCCGAGCGCTCGAACGCCGCGCCTTCGGACCAGTCGGTTAGCTCCGCCGCAATGCGTTCGGCCGCCGGCAGATAAGCTTCCTGCTGCGCCAGCGCGCGGGCCTTCTCGAGCGCCGCGGAAAGCTCCAGGCCCATGGCTTCTTGGAGCGCCGCTTCGGCGAAGGCGTTGTACGCGCGGTCGATGGCCGCGCGGTCCACCGGCTTGGGCCGTGCCGGCGCCGGGGTCGCGGGATCGGCGGGCGTCTTGACCGCCGTATCGTCCGGCTCGCGCGGCTCGCCGGGCATTCCCAACGCGGTGGCGACCGGATCGACCTCCGGGTCCACGGCGTCCGGATTGGCCTCAGTCGCCACCGTCTTGGCGGCCTCGGCCACCACCGGAGCGCGGACCGGCTGCGGCGGCTTGATCGGGTCGTAGGCCGTGTTCGGCGACGGACGCGATGGCGGCCGCGGGTTGGACCCCCCGCCGCCCGACATCATCAGGATCAACACGCCGATCAGGAGCACGCCTCCGCCCAGGAGCGCGCCCGTCGGCATGCTCTCGCGCCGCGGCGCGTTCAGCGACGGACTGCGCGTCCGGTCGGCCGAAACCGGAGAGAGAAATTCCGAACTGGCCCGCCGGCCCACTCCGCCGCCGGTCGCCCGCGCGCCAGAACTGGTGATCACGCGCTTGCGCCCGCCGCGCTTGGGCGTCGCGCAGGACGTCTTGCCTTTGAAATCCAGCGCCGCGACCGGCTCCTCACGCATCAGCGCGTCCAGATCGGCGATCAGGTCTTCGGGGCTTTCGTAGCGGTCCGCGGCGTCCTTGGCCATCATCTTGGCCACGACGAAGCCCATCGCTTCGGAGATTTCGGGATTGTGATCGCAGACGCTCGGCGCTTCTTCCATCAGGTGCTTCATCATGATCGCCTGAGCGCTCTCGCCGGTGAACGGCACCTTCCCGACGATCATGTGGAAAAACGTCGCGCCCAGCGAATAGATGTCGCTACGGATGTCCACCTTGCTTTCGCCGCGCGCCTGCTCGGGCGAGATGTAGTGCGGCGTGCCCACCGCCACTCCCGTCTGCGTCAGCGAGGCGTCGTCGGTCTGCCGGCGCTGATCGAGCTTGGCCAGACCCAGGTCGCACAGCTTCGCGACGCCTTGCGTCGTCACCATGATGTTGTCCGGCTTCAGATCGCGGTGCACGAGCCCGTGCCGGTTGGCGTACTGCAGCGCTTCGGCGATCTGCCGGATGATCTTGGTCGCTTCGTCGAGCGCCAGCGGGCCGCCCTTCTTTTCCAGCATCCGCTGCACCGACTTGCCTTCGACGAATTCCATGGCGAAGTACATGTACCCGCCGGATTCGCCGCACTCGATCCCGCTGATGATGTTGAGGTGGTTCAGCTTGGCGCTTAAGCGCGCTTCGCGCAGGAAGCGCTCTTTGAACGAAGGATCCTTCGCCAGCTTGGGAGGCAGGATTTTCAACGCCACCAGCCGGTCCATCGCGATCTGCCGCGCGCGGAAGACCGCGCCCATGCCGCCTTGGCCGACCTTTTCGAGTATCTCGAATCCCGCGATCACCGTCGCGCCGCGCACCGCACGTTCCAATGCGCGAACCTGCTCCTTCGTCAGCACGCCCTTCTCGTGGAGAATCTCCGGCACTTCCTTGCGCTGCCCTTGGTCGGCAAGCCGGTTGCGTTCGCGCATCGCCTCGACGATTTGCTGCGGCGTGCAATACCCGCGCTCCACCGCCAATTCGGAGAATCCCTTTACGGGCTCATCGCCACCCTCCAAAGCGCGCGATTTTCGAGAAGAAGCAGACATGCCCCGGCTTGCTCCACGGCCCTTAACACGTAAATCC
This sequence comes from Planctomycetota bacterium, assembly GCA_015075375.1. Lineage (GTDB taxonomy): Bacteria > Planctomycetota > SZUA-567 > H5-PLA8 > H5-PLA8 > H5-PLA8. The sequence continues at coordinate 1,645,769 of JABTUM010000002.1, forward strand.
TTTTAGGGAACCAAATAACGTGATTGGTTTGGCGCCCGCAAAGGTTCTCTTGCATGACGTGCACCAATTACCCATGTTGCATCAAAAGACACTTTTCCGTGACTAATTTACGCACTGTGCATTCGGGATTCGGCAATTCTCCTATCTTCAACTATTGCAGGCGTTTACGGCTCCAGGTCCGACCTTCTAATTTAGGGATTCCGCTAAAGCTTCAAACCGCGCTCTGCCGATACAAAGAAAGCCGCCACGTGAGGGTCTTGGGGCGGCCTAAGAATCGTTGTGGGGGAGTGGATCGCGTACAGCCGCGGGTAAGGCGGCGGGAGGCAAACATGTCGGAGCAAGCGTTAAGTTCGGAGTGCGCCACGGTCATCGGCAACGACGTCACAATCAAAGGCGAATTGACGGTCGAGCGCGGCATTCGAGTGGACGGTACGGTCGAAGGTCAGATCCGCACCCAGGGCCGTGTGATGCTGGGCGCGACGGGCAAGATCAGCGGCGACGTCGAGGCCGGACTGCTGGTGATCGAAGGCCAGTTCGACGGCCAGATCGATGCGGTACGAACCGAACTCGCCAGCGGCGCGCACGTCCAGGCCGAATTGCGCACCCAGGAACTTTCCATCGAAGAAGGCGCGTTCTTCGAGGGCCAGGTCCGCGTCGCCCCCAAGGGCACGGGACGCAAAGCGTTCGAGATGCCCGCTCCGGTCGCGGCGCGATTGTCTTCGCGGCCGGTGGAAGTGCCTATCGCGGAAGCGGTCGGCAGCAACGGAAACGGGTAAACTCCATTTTATGCGGCGTTTCTGGGCCGGAGTTCATCGCTCCGGCCCAGAAGCACATGTGCCGGCCCAGCCGACAATTTGTGTCCAAGTACAGCGAAGCAAAACGCGTCCCGCGCGGGCTGATGGCACCATTCGGTGTGTTGAACACGTGAAAGCTTTTTAATATTGCCGCGAAATGCTCCAATACGTCCCGGCATACGAATTGCACCAACTTATAATGATGACGTAAACCAACGAGCCTTGGCGCAGCCAACGTGCTCTATCGTTTGCCTGCGCGGCTCCGGAAGGAGACCGCGCGCGACAGCCGTTCAACCCCGCGGAGGATACGCTTCATGTCCGATCCTGCCGACGCCAAGCTGCTGGAAGAGATACGCTTATCGTACCTCGAGAACCGGCGCAAAGCGGAATACCTGAGCCGCGCGCGAGCCTGGCTTACCGTCCTGCTCGCCGGGGTGATTCTGGTTTTCCTCGCGGCCCTGTACCTCAAGGCCAGCGACATGTACCACCCGCGCAATTTCGAGCAGCCGCTGAAAGCCGAATCGGAACGGCTTGCGCCTTTGGCGCGGAACGCGCTGCACAATTACGTCGAATCGGTGGGGCCCGAACTGGGCCGTATCGCGCAGGAAAAGTTCGACGCGGTGCAGCCCCAGCTCGACCGCGCCGTGCAGGAAGAATGGAACACGTTTGCGCGTACCCTGACCACCGAAACCGACCAGCAACTGCGCGGTTTGCTCACCCGCATCCATAACCGCCAATTGGAAGCGCTCACGAATCACTTTCCGAAACTGACTGATCCCGTCACCCAGGAAACTTTTAGAAAACGAAACGAAGAAGGCTTGCGCAGGGACATCGACGACATACTGGTCGACTTCGAGACCAGCTACGTGCGCGAACTGCGCACGCTCGAAGGCTCCATCCAGAAATTCCGGCCCAACCGCTTCGAGCGCTTTAGCCAGGACGAATTGAACCGGTACTTCATCCACTTGTGGCTGAACATGCTCGACCTCCACCTCATGCACCCCGACGTCGACACCGGGAAAGCACGCGAAGAAGGAGGCCCCGCCCATGGCTGAGCCCACGACCATTCAGGAACTGGCGCGGCAGATTCGGGAGGATCAGGAGCGGCTCCTGCGCAACGAACGGCGCAAGGTGGGCATCCTGCTCTTTCTGCTGGTCTTCGTCTTCGGCTATATGACCTGGATTTACACGAGCGTCTCGAAGCTGAATGCGGAGATGCTCACGCAACAGGCCGGCACGTACGTCGAAAGCCAGTTGCCCGCCTGGCGCAAGGAATTGGAAAAGCAGACGATCGCGGAGGCGCCGGCGCTGGGGAACAAACTCCAGGACATGCTCCTCGATATGCCGCGCACCGCACGCAACTCGCTCGAGAAGAGCTTGCAGTCGCAGGGGCAGCGCGCCTTAAGGGAAATGGAGCAAGCCTTGGTGGAATACATGGACAAGGCCATTGTTCAGGAAGTCGCACACTTAGCCGAGCGCACGCCGGCCAACACCACCAACGAAGAAAAACTGGACTTGGTCATGGCCTCCTTGCGCAAGGAGTTCAAGCTGAAGGTCAAAGCCTACCTTCAGATGCACTACGACTCGTTCAGCGGAGAAGTGCGGACGCTGGCCCAGCGGCTGGAACGCCTCCAACTGCCCGCCGAGGAACTCACGCCCAAAGAGCGCGTGGAACGGGAGCTGATCGAAGTCAGTGTGGTGCTCTTCTCCAAACACCACAAACTGGAGAAGGACCACATCTTCAAGTTCCCCTTCCCCAGCGTGGAAGCGGCGAAGGATCACCAGCTAATGGAATAGCGCACGCAATTACAGCCGGAAACGTAACGGGCGCGGCCAGCATCGGCCGCGCCCGTTTCGTTCGAGCAGATGCAGGCCGGTTACGAGCCGAGGTTCAGCCACACCGCCTTGACCTGCGTATACAGTTCCAGCGCATGCTGGCCCAATTCGCGGCCGAAACCCGACATCTTGTAGCCGCCGAATGGTACGCTGGCATCGAAGGCGTTGTAGCAATTGATCCAGACCGTTCCGCTCTTGAGCTTGGCGGCGAGGCTATGGGCTTTCTGGACGTTCTGCGTGAAGACGGCGGCGCCCAGTCCGTAGCACGTCGCGTTGGCGCGCTGCGCCACTTCGTCGAGGGATTCGTACGGCAGTACGGAAATCACGGGCCCGAAGATTTCTTCGCGCGCGATGGCCATCTCGTCCTGCACGCCGTCGAAGATGGTGGGCCGCACGAAATACCCGCGCTCGCCGCAACGCGCACCGCCTGAGGCCAACTTCGCCCCTTCGGCCTTGCCCTTCTCGATATAGCCGAGAATCTTGTCGAACTGCTCCTGGCTGATCTGCGCGCCCTGCTCGGTCTTGGGATCCAACGGGTCGCCGACCTTCCGCGCATTCGCCGCACTGACCAGGCGGTCCAGGAACGGATCGTGCAGCTTCTTGGGCAGGAAGAGCCGGCTTCCGGCGCAGCAGACTTCACCTTGATTGAAGAAGATCCCCGTGAGCGTGCCGCGCACGGCCAGATCCAAATCCGCGTCGTCAAGAATGATGTTGGGCGACTTCCCGCCCAGTTCCAGGCTGACGCGCTTGAGATTGCTTTCGGCGGCGGCCTTCATCACGAGTTGCCCGGTCTGGTAGTGCCCGGTGAAACCGACCTTATCCACATCGGGGTGGCGCGTCAGCGCTTCGCCGGCCGTCTCGCCCAGCCCGGTCACGACGTTAAAGACGCCGTCGGGCAGCCCCGCCTCGCGGCACAGTTCCGCGAATCGCAGCGACGAAAGCGGCGCCTGTTCCGGCGGCTTATGGACCATCGTGTTGCCGCCGGCGATGGCGGGGCCGAATTTCCAGGACGTCAGCAGCAGCGGGAAATTCCACGCGGTGATGCTTCCGCAAACGCCCATGGGCTCGCGGCGCGTGTACACGAAGTAGTTCCCAGGAGGCTGAATCGTCTCGCCGTGAACCTTATCCGCCCAGCCGGAGTAATAATGCAGCACCTCGACGGTCATCGGCAAATCGACGGCGCGCAGTTCGGCAATAGGCTTGCCGTTGTTCAGGCACTCCAGCGTGGCCAGTTCTTCGGCGTGCTTCTCGACCAGATCGGCCAAGCGTCGCAGGAACTTCCCGCGGTCGCGACCGCTCCACTTGCGGTACGGGCCGCTCTCGAACGCCTTGCGCGCGGCGCTCACGGCGCGGTCGATCTCCGCCTTTCCGCCCGAAGCGCAGACGGCCAAGCGCTCTTCGGTCGCAGGATTGACGACCTCGAACGTCTCGCGGGTCGAATTCTCGACCCAGCGGTTATCGATGAAATGCTGCAGCGGCTCGCGGCTCCAGCGATTCTTGATCTGTTCGAGCAACGCGGACTCGGGACGTGCGGAAACGGAAGCGGGCATGGCGGATTCCTCCCCATGAAGCGGACGATGAACATTCGATTCGCATATCGGCGCGGAGGCCCCGGCGGCCTCCGCACCTAGTTTCGTGCGCCCGGTGAGCGAATGCAAGACCAAGCCGCCACAGCTCGCACTGGCCGGCGCGATTTGTAGCTCTAAGATAGGCTTTTTGAGAACCGTCCCTAGGGTATGTGCCAGCGGCAGGAGCCGTGCGTGAACCTGAATCGAATCTTCGCGATGGCCGGCCTGTCGAGCGTACTGCTCGGTTCGGGCTTCGGCTTCGCCGAAGAACTAGACCTGAGCGCCGCGCGCGCCTTCGACTGGGCGCAAGCTTCAGAAGGCCGTGTGGTTTCCGCACATTGCCTGCTCTCGCCCACGGACGAGCCCAAAGAACTGGCCAAGGAACTGCGCAAGCAATTCGGCGTGCGCCTGACCACCGAAGACGCCGCGCCGACGCTGATCGTCTCCGCCGGCATCGCGCCCGCCGGCGCACGCTTGACGATTACACGTGCCGATATCGACCGCATCAAGCACCTCGTCGAGGTTTCGGCTACCTTGGAGTTGCCCGAACCCGGAGCGGAACAGCCCGCTCCCCAAGCCGCGCCGGCTCCTGAAGTGCCGGTGCTGATGATCGGGCGTGCGCAAGCACCCGTCCCCCATCCGGCGCCCGAGCGCCCCGCTCCACGCGCCGCGGAGAACGAGAAGGACGGCGGCAACCCGGCGCTGCGAGTCCCTGCCGGCCGGCTCGAACCCGGAAGCTGGTGGCTGCGCTTCAGGCTGACGATCCGGCAAGGCGAGCGGACCACCGTGCGGCCGGCGCTGACGGAGGCGTTCACCGTAAAGGACTTGCGCCCGGCCGATCAGGCCCGCGGGCGCCAGCGCGACACCGAGCCCGGATTGCAGGCGCCGACCTCCAAAAGCGTTACGGAAGGGATGGGAATGGGCCCGTAAAGCCCTGCATCGAGCGTCTTTATCCAATCCTGACCTCATTCGCTCCACGTTCGCGCTTGACCCGACCCACCCACCGGGTTAGCACATCATTATTCCACAAGCCGGGCGCCGCGACCGGAGCCCGCATTACGATCGAAAAAGGGAGGTTCGGCATGAAATTCTTCGTCGATACGGGCGAGATTAATGAAATCCGCGAAGCCGCGAAGCTGGGTATCTTGGACGGTGTAACGACCAATCCTTCCTTGGTCGCCAAGTCCGGCCGCAAGTACATGGACCTGGTGAAGGAAATCTGCGAGATCTGCAACGGTCCGATCAGCGCCGAAGTGCTGGCGACCGACTACGACGGCATCATGTACGAAGCGCATGTCTGGGCGAAGGTGGCGCCGAACATCGTCGTCAAGCTGCCCCTGATCGAAGACGGCATCAAGGCCTGTGTGACCCTGACCGGCGAAGGCGTCAAGACCAACGTGACGCTCTGCTTCAGCCCCACTCAGGCGCTCCTGGCGGCCAAGGCCGGCGCCACGTTCATCAGCCCGTTTGTCGGCCGCTTGGACGACATCGCCTTCGACGGCATGCAGCTCATCCGCGAAATCCGCACCATCTACGACAACTACAAGTTCAAGACCGAGATCCTGGTCGCCTCCGTCCGCGACCCGATCCACATCCGCGATGCGGCGCTGGCCGGCGCGGACATCTCGACCATCCCCTTCAAGGTCTTCGGGCAGCTCCTCAAGCACCCGCTGACGGACATCGGACTGAAGCGCTTCGTCGAAGACGCGCAGAAGATCCCGAAGGGCACGATGATCATCGAACGCGACGCGGCGCTGGGCAAGAAGTAAGCCCCTCGTTCGCACGCTTCCGGCATACGGAAAAGGCGGGCTTCGGCCCGCCTTTTTCGTTGGAATCGGATCGCGCATGCCCACCCATTAAAATCGTAATGCTCGAAAGCCATGCCGAACCACTCGAAAGAAAACGGTATGCTCGCCCCCGTCACGTCGGCATCGAAGCAGCAACCCTTGACACCTACACGTATAATCCTGGGGTTGTTCTTGGTTTGGATGTCCGGCCTCTTATTTCTTGGAACCGCTAACGCTCTCTTTATGGAGGTCTATAGTCCGGCCCGCTCCAGCGACTGGCTTGTGGAAGAGTTCGCAACCGGCTCGGGAAGCGCCAGTCGGGTTTCGTGCCTAGCGGGCACGCCGGCTTGGCAGTGGTCGCTGCTCCTGGCCGGTACCGCCACGCTCATGGGATTGGGGCTGGGTCTGGCGTTACGACGATACTCGCTGCGGCTGCTGCTAGCGGCGGTACTAATCGTGGGATTGCTGGGAGCGCTACCGCCGCTGCTATTGCCGGATACCCAAGGCCGGCGCGTGCGGCTCGTCGTAGGGTACGCACAGCCGCTCTGGCCCGGCCAAGAGAAGGCGCTTCGCGCGAAGCTTGACCCCGTCGCGGCGATGGCCACTTGGCCGGTGGGCATGCGCGAGCATCTCGAGGTCACGGATCAGATTGTCCGTAATTTGGAGATCAAGCCTGCCTACAAGCACGACATTCACGACCCGCCCATCGGCTTGATTCAAGGTACGGCCTGCGAGTTCGAACTCGCGCTGGATTTGACCGATGCTCAGTGCCGCACGCTCGTGGAATTCTACGGCTGGTACATCCAGCGACTGGGCCGCAAATTCGCACTGGAGAACGGCCAGCAGCAAGTTTCAGGCGGTTCGTTCTCACTGGGCGGCGACTGGGATCGCTGGAAAGAAGAATGGCTCGAGCACAATCTCGAGCCCTGATCGATTTCACGCGCGCTTCGGAATCGTCCAGACCGCGCGGCAGCGCAAACAGCCCACCTTGTCGCCGGGCACCAGGCCCGTCGTCCCGATCGTGTTCCCGCAGCGCCCGCAGGTGCAGAAATCCTCGCCGAATTCGGTGGCCTGCTCTTCGCCGGCCTTCGGCGGGAGCGGCGCGTTGTAGAACTTCTGCTTCACCGTCCGCACGATCGCACCCGCCGACGGCCGGTCGACCGAGAAGACCAGCACCGTCAGCCCCACCTGAACCTTGTCCCCGGGGCGCAGGCGGCGGCGTTCGTCCTTCTGGAGCTGTTTGCCGTTGAGGAACGTTCCGTTCGAACTGCCCATATCCACCAGTTCGCAGACGCCCGAATCCGAATCGACCTCGAAGCGGCAATGCTCGCGCGAAATCGCCGTATCGCCTTTGATCACGATATCGTTGGTCTGGACGCGCCCGACCGTGACGGGACTCTTGACGAGCTGAAACTCTTCCACCGGCTGGTCGGGCCGCGTGATGGACAGCTTGGGGTGAATCAGGGATTCCGCAGGGTCGGACACGGCAGCGCTGGTCCTCGCGGACATAAAAACGGTTCGCACCGACCGGATTCGTTCGAGCGCATTACTCGGACTTGTCGGGGTCCTTCAGCAGATCCCCGAACATGGTGTCCGCGCGGTGAGCGATCGCACTGGTCGTCTCGTCGCTGACCTTCCGCTTGCTCTTGCCCGCCGGCGCCCGGTCCTGGTCGTGCCCGTCCGCGGGACGGTTCAGGAAATGCTCTTTCACATAATTGCTCAACGTCACGTTCGTCGGGCCGTACCGGTCGTGGTACATGAAGTATTCGAGTTCGAAGCCCATCTCGCCCGCCGTCTGGTAGCGCTTGTCCAAATCGCGCTCCAGGCTGCGCATCAGAATCTTCGCCAGCGCTTCCGGCACATCGGGCCGGAACGTGCGCGGATCGGGGATCGGTTTGCGCTTCACGTTATTCAGCGTCTCGTAGATGTCCTCGGTCTCGAACAGGTGGTGCCCCGTCAGCAGTTCGTAGAAGACGATCCCCAGCGAGAAGACGTCGCTGCGAAGATCGGTCGCGAGGTACTGCGCCTGCTCCGGCGACATGTACTCGACCTTCCCCATCAGCACTTCGCCTTCTTCCTGCTCCATCACCTGCCGCGCCTTGGCGATCCCGAAGTCGGTCAGCTTCACGACGCCTTCGCTGTTGATCATCACGTTCTTCGGCGAAACGTCGCGGTGCACGATGCCCAGCAGCTCGCCGTCCCGCCCGCGCTTTTTGTGCGCGTATTCCAGCCCGCGGCAGACCCGGCTGATGATGAACGCCGCCAGATCGACCGGCAGCTCCAAACCCTTGTCGATGTGATGGTCGATGAACTTCTCGAGGTTGAACCCGTCCACGAACTCCATGGCGATGTAGTACATCTCGCCCGTCCGGCCCAAGTGGTACACCTGGACGATGTTTTCGTGCACCAGGTCGGCCACCAGCTTGGCCTCGCCGATGAAGAGCCGCACGAACTCCATGTTGCTCGAATACGTTTCGAGGATCGACTTCAGCGCCACGGTCTTTTGGAAACCTTCGGCGCCGAACTGGCTCGCCTCGTACACGGCGCCCATGCCGCCCTCGGCCAGCAAGCGCGTCAACTCGTAATGTTTCTCTTCTTTGATCGTTTTAAGGTCTTGAGGGTTGCTCATTTGTTCGCTCTATCCGTTGCGGCCCAACTGCTTACATCGGCCATCGGCGCACTGAGAATAGTGGACCTGTCGGGTAGATATTCGTGAAGCACCCTGTGCTTGTCAATGCTTTTTCACAAACCCGGCGCCCGGAAACGAAACGATCCCGGGCGTAATGCCCGGGATCGCTCGCTGAATCGATCGTTGCGAACCGGCCTTAGGGTGTAACCACCGGCTTCGAACCCGTGCCGCTCTTGGTATTGCTCTTGAACTGGAAGAGGTTCTGGCCCAGGAACGAGGTCCCGTCGAACACGATCTCCAGGGTCGTGGCTGCTGCTCCGAACTTCAGATTCGTCGGCGCCGGCCCCAAAGGTGCTGTCCGAAGGGGGTCAAGCAGAGTATCGAAGTAATCGAAGCCGTCCTCGATCCCCGTAGCCTTGCTTACGGTGATCTTGAACTGGCGCGTACGAGGATTGTAGGTGAACTGCGCTCTTCCGATCGTCAGCTCGTCCTTGATCCGCCCACGCGTATCCAGCGTACCCGTCAGCAGCGGCAGCGTCATACCACCCATGGGCTGAATCAGGTTCACATCCACCGTCGAAGTTCCGAGGATTACAGGGAACGGGAAGCCCGGATTCAAAGGATCGAACGCATTGAGCGTGCCGGTCAGCGTGAAGGTATCGCGCGCCGGCGTGGCGAAGTTGTCCACAAATTTGCCCGTCTTCGTCTGCAGGTTGCCCTTCACGCAGACCTGGATCGTCTTCTGCCGCAGTTGCGGATCCAGGTTGTAGCGACCGGTGGGATCGAGCCCCGGACCGGTCGGAGCGGTCTCCGAAATCACCTGCACTTCATCCCACGCAGGGTCGTCGGGCGGCGGGAAGACCTGCAGCGTGCCCGTGAACCCGCCCAAATAGAGGTCGTCGCTGAGCGGATCGGGGAAGGATTCCACCACCCCGTTGCCGCCGTCCACGACGTACTGCTGGAAAGTGGTGGGCGGCGTCGTAGGCGGCACGAACGCATCACGGAAGGACACGACCCTGTCGTCGCCCCCGACGACCGTCAACGGGCTGATCAGGGCATCCCCGCCCGGCTCAATGATCGCGCGGACGGTCGAGTCGGCAATGCGGTCGCCGCCGTCGACGATCACGTCATAAGTTAAATTGTTGTCCATGAAGTCGTCACCCAAAATCACTACGGTCGAGCTGCCGCTTAACACCAAGTCCACGCCGCTGGTGGCAATCTCCGGCGTAAAGGTCACCTCGCTGTTTTGCAGGCGAAGCTCGTTAAGGACGTTCTGGAAATACTCCTGCAATTCCGGATCCGACGCACCGGCGGGCGGCAACGGAGCCGTCACAACGGGAGGCGTGGCAATGGGGATGCGCCCGTTGTCGATGAGGGTCAGGCGAGCCTTATAATTTCCGGGCAGACTGTATTGATGGACGCCCGGGAACGCCAGCGTGCCGGTGTCGCCGCCAAAATCATCCAGCAGCCCCGGCAACAACAGGAGGTTCGCAGGAGTGAAAAGGCTGATGGGATCCAACGCCTTGCCATCCGGCGCGTACACGACGCGTTCGTCGCCGAACTCGAAGGCGCCAAAGGCAAAGTAGCCATCCTGGTCCTGCGAGAGATCAACGTTAAACGACACATCCGATCCGACCGGAGCGCAATTCAAGACGCTGTCGCCGAAGCCCAGTTCAGCCTTCGGGCTGAAGTTCGCCAGCGTCAGGCGAATCAAGCGGTCGTAGGTCGTATCCACCTCACCCGTGCCGTTGATATCCACGGCCACCTTGATATGCAGGCGCGCGCAGACCACTTGGTCTACCTGGAACGGATTGAGTAGCGGCAAGGAGTAGGTGACGGGAACCAACTCGTCGATGGCGATTTCGTAGGCCGCCGCATCGATCCAGCCCGTATCCAGCGCACCCTTGTTCGCGGCCGTCGGCAGACCCAGCGGGGCGATCTGGATATCGTCCGTGAAATACGGTACGCGGAAGGGCCGAGTCGCGTTGGTGGGCGGCGGGCTGGTGCCGAAGGGCGCCACCTGCACGTCGTTGTTGATGTACAGCCCCACTTGCACGACCTGAAGGTCGTCGCTGACGGCCGTGCCGTCGGGCAGCGTCTGAATCACCGTGTCCACACAGCCGTTGCCGCCGTCTAGAACAACCTGTTCAGTAAACACGGGATTACCGAGAACATCGGGTGCAATGATCGTAAGCACCAGATCGTCGCCCAAGGGCGGAGGATTCAAGTTGTTGGCCGGCGTCTGGATGGTCCCGTTCGGGCCCGGACGGATGATCACCCCCGTCAGCGCGATCGTATCGGCAATGTTGTTCGGACCGGCCAGGATCACCGGACCGCCCGTATCGCAGGCGATTCCAATCCGGTCGTCGCCTTGAGGAATCGTTTCCAGCGCCGGAACCGTCTGAGCCAGCGGCCCCGGAGGATTGTTCGCACAAACGCCGCCGGGCACAATCACCGGCCCCGGCCGGATCACGATGTTCTGGCGGATCTGCGTATCCGCGACCAAGTTCGTACCCGCCACCACCCGATGCTTGTTGCTGGGTGGCGGATCGATTTGAATCACGTCATCGGCCGGCGGAAAGGGAGAGACGACAGGCATCCCGGCGCAGTCCGTATTCAAGGCCGCAAGTTCTTCCTGGTTGCGCAGCGGATCGGCAGGATCCGTGGCGGCTACATAGTCAAGAACCCCGTTCGGACCCGGATCGATCACCGTTCCGGGCGCAGCCAGTAGATTGACAAAGGTATAACTTCCACCGCCACCCGCAGCCAAGACGTTGGGGTTCGCCACGGGCAAGTCCGGCGGGCAATCGGCATTCAGTTCCAGAATGATCCGGTAAAACAAGTTTACTGGCGCCGCTTGCGTGGGCGCGTTCGGCAACGATCCCGCGAAGTTGAAGTTCACAACCACGGTGTTCAGATCGCCGCCCGAAACGTCGTAGGTGTAATGCGGCGTCGGGACGATCACCCCCGAAGAACGGCTGCTGACCACCGGACCTTCCGCTTCGCTGGCGCTTAGCCCGAAGCAGGCGCACCCCACCAGCACGCTCAAGGCCGCGATCCAACCGGTCCCACCTGCACGCTTGACGGTCATGCTTCACCTAGCCTCCGGGGACCGGCCGATGCCTGAACGGGCCTCGTCCCTGCCGTGTACTGCCGCGAACCGTATACTCGTGGCGTCCGCACCGCACCGCTCGGACCGCCAAGTTCGTTATTTTCGAACGAAGGTCGACGCGCCCGAGCGCTCGACCATGAACTGCGCCTCGCCGTTAAAGCTCTGCAGGCCCGATCCCGTGCTGTTCTCGTTGATGATCGACAGCTTCAAGTCCACCGTCTGGTATTGACGCGTCACGTCGATGCCCACGGTGCTGGCATTGTCCATCGGGAAGGTGACCACTCGGAACGCGCCGCCCAAGTTGGCCCAGGTGAGCGTCTTGATCCCTGTCGCACCCAGCACGCGCGTATCGCGCACGAAGCTGAAGATCGCCTTCTTGAGCCCCGGGTCGTTGGAAGGCGCTTTGGTCTTGAAGCGCGGGGACGTCTGGAAGTTGAGCGTCTCGCTGAACCCGGTGGCGATGGAATCCGCTCCGCCGCCGATCGTCACTTCCACGTCGCTCAAGCCCACCGGCCGCAGATCGTCGCCGCCGAAGCGCGCCATCACGCCGCTGATGTCCGAAGTCACCTGGCTGCCCTTCAACTTAAAGGTGGCCTTCTTGACCAGGAACGCGCTGGAGGCGAGCACCGATTGCCCGCCCAGCTTGCCCAGCAACTGACCGGCGGGCGTCGTGTACACCCCGTCACCCGTAAAGGCTCCCAATTTATAAGAGCCCACCGCGGCGCCATCGCGAACGGAATTGTAAGAGTACGTGATGATCGAACCGCGCGTATTGGGGTCCTGCGGGTAGATCAGCACCGGCGTGCTCGGGATCGTCAAATCCCACAGCTCCAGCCGGATATGCGCCGGCAGAAGACTGCGTTCGAAAAGATTTCGCACGCCCAAGGTTTCGTCGAGCTTCAGCTTGGTGCTGCTGATCAGGAATTTCCCGTTCGGCAGCTTGAGCTGGAACTTGCTCGTTCCCCCGCCCGGCGACAAGGACTTCACCGTCAACGTACCGTTCGGATTCAAGCGTCCGTTGCCGACATCGAAGACCAGCGTGTTCGCGTTCACGATCAGGTTCGCACGCAGGTGGCGCGACGCGATCATCGAAGGCGTCAACTCGGGCAGGCTCAACGTCCCATTGACGGTGAACGAGTCTTTATTCGGATCGTCCGGAAGAATGTCCGGATCGGGGCCGTCCGTCTTACCCTTCCAGAGCACCGAGAACTTTGACCCCTCGATCACCATGTTGTCGTCAACCGGCGTATTCGGATCTTCGGTGAAGATGTAAACCGGGTACTTGCCCAGCGTGGGCAGGTTGGTGATCACGTCCACGCCCGTCCAGTTCGCCGTCACCCGGTAGATGCCCGGCTCGGTGAAGGTGAACTGCGGCGCGGCATCGCCCGGCGTCATCGAAGCGTAGAAGACCGGCGGCGTGCCCAGGAACGGCTCGAGGTAGCGTTCGATTTCCCAGAAGAGCGACGCGCCAGGCGGCGTCAGGTCGTTCAACGCAATGATCTGCAGGTCGGGAGGCAAAGCCGTCGTCTCGGCGGTGCCGTTGCCGCCGTCGACGATGTTGTTGCCCACGATCACATCGTCGCCGCCCGGCACCGTCGTCAACCCGGCAACCGGATCGCCCGCCACGATCACCGCACCGCCGTTCGCCGCCTTGGTGTCGATGACCAGATTGAGCCCCACCAGAATCTGCGGCGGAGACGTGGAGTTGTCGATGAGGTCGTCGCCCACCGGCCGCGTGTGCAACTGCCCGTCTGCGCCGGCCGTCACGGCCACATCCGTCGGCGCCGTCAGCCGCGTACCCACCGGGAACGTATTGGCGTCGTCGAACGCACGGTAATCGATCGTAGAAGAGACCGAATTCGAGAAGAAGTTCACTGCCAGCGGCACGTTCCCGCCCTGCGGATCGGCCGAGATCAGCACGCGCGGGAAGTCACAGGCCTGATACGTAAACGGACCGAAGACCGAAGGCACGCCGAACGAATCGATCACGACCAACTGAATGCGCAGCGCGCCCGGAATGGTAAAGGTTCGGCAGAACGACCGCGTGTTGTACAACGCGATCAGCGACGTGCCGCCCGTGTTGGGATCCGGCACCGTGATCTGCCATTGGAAGCCGAACGACGGCGGAATCGCGGGTCCCGCTCCGCCGCACGAGATCACCGGCGGCGTCACGTTGGCCACAAAGCAACTGCGCGCCGGGATACACGAACCCGGATCGTAGGCCTGGCCGGCCGTGAGGATATTCCCGTCCACGGTTACGTTGAGGTTGGCGCCCAAGGCCGGGACGAAGGTCACCGCCGTTCCAGGCGTGATCGGCGGCAGCGCCGTGGGCTGGCCCGCCGGATCGGGCGCACCGGCCGTGATGCTGTCGAAATCGTACTGAATCCCGATCGTACCCGACGGGTTCTCGATCCCGATGCTCGCGCGCTGCCGGTCCACTTCCGACTCGTCCAGGATCAAGTTGAACTGAATCGTGTTATTGCACTCGTACAGGATGAGCTGGAACGTGATCACTTCGTTCGCCGCGCCCCCCACGAAGCCCATCTTGAACCACTCGACGATCAGACGGCGATTGCCCGTCTGACCCTGCAGCAGCCAGTACACGCCCGTATTCGGCTGCCCGCTGAGGCGCAGGTCGTCGTGGTAGACGAAGAAGGCGTCCAAGGGACAGCCCGCCGTCGGGATCGGACCGTTCACGAATTCGGGCTGCGAGCAGAGCACCGGGCACTGGCTGATCGGGTCGGGCGGGAACGGAGCGGCCCACGAAGCGTAGCCGTTCAAGTGCACCCACAGAATCGGGAACGGCGTACCCGGGCCGCGCAGAATCCCGTAGTACACGAAATTGAAAGGCATCACGATGAAGTCCGCCGCGTCGTCGAACTTCGTCGCGCAGACGAACGGGAAGGTCAACTGCGTCGCGTTGCCGTTGATCAGGCCGAAGTTCTGCGAACCGGCCGCCGTGCCCGTGTAGAACGGAATCCCGCCCGCCAGCGACGCATCGCTCAGGCCGCCGGGACCGATGTTCGGGTCGACCACCACCGGATACGTGCGCCGCGAATCGCTCAGCCACTTCGCCGGCACTGCGATGGCCAGATCAACGCCGCCGTCTTCGCGCGGTTCCACGAAGTATTCGCACAGCACAGCGTTTCGCGCGTCTTCCGACAGCTTCTCCATGTCGCAGCGGCCGTTCGGGAGCGTCACCTGCTTGTCGTACGCCACGCCGCGGCTCAACCGGAACGCCGTGTTCCCGCGCGCGTCCTTGAATTCCAGCCCCTGAGTGGCCTTGTAGCGCCCCTGAACCTGAATCGCGCCGTCCCACACCGTCATGCCGCGGCTCAGTTCGATCCGCCCGTGGAACGTCATGCTCTCCGCGTCGGCCGGTACTTCGGCCCGCTCGCTCAGAATGAAATCGTGCTCCACGCCGCCGTCGGCGCGCACCTCAAAGCGTTCGTCCACCCCCGGATACGTGCCCCGGTACACCACACGCTGCGCCTCACCGGCATCGACGACCTCCGCGCGCGATCCCACTTGCGCCGGAACTTCGTGAACCCGGTCGAAGCCGACCCGGTAATCCTGCCCCTGCGGCACCCAGCGCAACGAAGCCCGATGCCCGAAATCGCGGCGATGCAGCACGCCTTCGTGGTAGTCGCTCGAGAAGACCGTCGCCATGCGGTTGTTCACGTTCTGAACCGCTTCCGGCGTCACCGCCAGCGAACGATCCACCGGCTCCAGCCCCGCCGGCACGCGGAATCCATCGGCATCGGAAGCCCCTTCGCGCTCCGGCTGCGCCGCAACCAGATGCGCAAGCGGCGAACGCTCGGCTTCCGCTCCACGCTGCTCCTCAGTCGGCTGCGTCCCGCGCGGACTGAAAAGCGCGCGGCCCAACAGCAACGCCGAACCGAAGGACAGCAAAACCATGATGGCTAGTCGACGACCGTGCATGCCCAATCTCCACTTCGTCCTAGGCCAAACAGCATAATCTTCCGCCCTTCACGAATCTTCGGCTGGCAGGCCGATAGCACCCGTGAAGCTCCGGAATTACCAGGACTTAGAGCGTGTGGCCTCGGTAATTCCGGGCATTATGTCGTACCCGCCCCCTCCTTCAATAGAAAAAATATGCTCACTTTCCTTAACCATTCGTGCAGACCCATTCCAAGCACTCCGCTAGCTTTCGCCCAATCAATAGGTTGTATGAAGCCTTGGAAACTAAGGAGGCTTTATTTAGCGTATAATTAGGGAGCACCCCCACACCCGTATTATGGGGCTGCGCGAGGCCGCCCAATTCAGACCTCAAATGAATCTAACTTGTTAGTTTGATTTAAGTTAACGTGTGCCGTCGCGGAGCTCAATCACGACTTCAACCCATTCGATCGGGGTCCGAACCTCGTCGTTTTCCGCAACCTCTTGTGCCGGCGCTGGTTTCGCGGGCGCTGAAGCTTCTACCTGCGCATCTTCGGCCACCCCGGCGACATCCGCTTTGGCGCCGGCCGAAATACTCCAGCGGCCATTTTGCACCCGTTTCTCCAAATCCTTCATCAGGGCACTCTGTCGCGCCTTGGGAACGCGAACTTTAAGCACCAAGTGAGCTGGCGGCCGGGAGCCTCCGGATCCTTCGGTCGATTTAGTCGCGGGGTCCAAACGCGAACCTTCGCCCGTTTCGGTTGCGGGCCGGCCGGGCTCTTCTGGAGCGCTGGCTTCGGACGGTACGAGACGGCGTGGTGGCGATTCCGCGCGGCCCGGACCGGACGCGTCCAATCGCCCGCCGTGCTCACGCGCCAGGGCCATCACCTCTCGCGTTACCGCAGCCCATTCCTGAGGCGATGCGCGCAGCACCATCGACGCGGCGGCTTGGTCGAGGAGTTCGGCTTCCTGCTTGGTTTCGGAATCTGCTTTGGGTTTATCGGCGACAAAGGTTTTCACCTCCCCTTCAGTTTGCGCCTGGCCCGGGGGCTGCGCATCCTGGTTGGTGCGAGCGACCTCCACTTCGCCGCCCGCGGGAACCGACCGCGGCCTGCGCACCGGTTGAGCTTCCTGCGACCGGGGTTCCGGCGCGGGGGCTTCCGCCGCGGGTGCTGAGGGTGCAGGCAAAGATTTCGCTTGGGCCTCAGGAGCATGCCCTTCGATCTCCAATACCTTGGACGCGCCTGATTTGTACTCGGCAGGTCCTTGAGGCTTGGGTGCGGCCATGGGCTCACGTGCCAGATCCCCGGCATCCGCCGATTCGCCTTTTCCGATGGCCAAGGTCGTCGTATCGCGCGCAGCGCCGGCCTGGTTCCCGCCCCCTTCTTCCTGCTTGAGCTTAAGGGTGCCGTTTTCTTGTTGGCGCAGGGGATCCAGATCCAAGAATTCCTTGGCCGGCGGACCCGCGTCTTTGGGCGCCCAAACCCGCGGCGCCGTGGGTTCGGCGGGTGCATCGTCTAAAGGAACCGCTTCCGCAGCCGCCTCGAGTCGATCCAGGCGTTCTCGGCTACCTTCTGGCGCGGATGCCGAAGGCGCGTTTACCTTCGCTGCGGCATCTGGCTGCGGAACGGGTTGATTGCGCATCTGCGGGCCGACGAGTGCGAACAGCAATACCGCGACGCAAACCAGCGCTGCGAAGGAAAGCATCCCGCGCGACCAAGGCTTGGGCCGATGCGCGCGCGCGAATTCGGCCCCGGCCTCGACAGCCCTGCCGGACGCCACGCTTTCCGAGCGGATACCGGCGCTCACCTTATTAAGCAGGTTCGGCGGCGCGGACTCCCGCGGCAACTCGCGGACCCAGTTCGACGCGCGGCGCAGCGCCTCCAATTCGACGCGCGCTTCGGGGCTCTGCGCGAGCAGGCGTTCGACGGCCTCGCGTTCCTCGGCGGACAGTTCCCCGTCGAGGTATTCGCTCAGCCGCGTATCCAGGTCTTCGTGCGCGTTCATGATCCGATTCGCCGATCCGTCCTCACGCTTACGTCTCGTCCGTTCCGCTTGCTCCGTCCGGAGCCAGATCCTTTAGCACGCGCGCCAGTTCCAGCCGCGCGCGATGCAACCTCGATTTCACCGCCGCCCTCGAAAGCTCCAGCGCCTCCCCGATGGCGTCGTAATCCATGCCTTCCATTTCGCGCAGCAGCAGAATGGCGCGATACTCCTCCTTGATCTGCGCCAGCCCTTCCCGCACGCGCCGGCGCACTTCTTCGCGCTCCAGTTCTTCTTCCGGCGCTCGAGCGCTCGTCTGCTCCAGTTGGCGCCCCAGCGCGCCCGCTTCGTCGGCCTCCGTGTGCCCGCCGTCCAAGCTCACCCCTTCGCGCGCCGCGCGGCGAGCCGTCTGCCGACCGCGCGAGAAGGCCGCGTTGACGGCGATCCGGAAGAGCCACGTATAAAACTGAGCACCCTTGCGAAAACTGCCCAAGGCTCGGTACGCCTTGAGGAACGTTTCCTGGGCCAGATCCTCCGCGTCTTCGCGCGAGCCGGACTGCCTTAGGAGCAACGTAAAGACACGGTCCTGATAGCGCGCCACCAGCGCTTCGTATGCCTCCCGCTGGCCGGCTACGGCGCGATCCACGAGATCCGCGTCGGAGTCGGCTCCGGTCGCAGCGCCCGCCTGGGGCTCTGCATGGCCTTTAGACTGTGGCTGCACCACGGAAGATTCGAGCTTTCCTCTTAATGAGTTATAAACGCACCGGGGCTGCCATCCGATTGAGGCCGGCGGCGTCCCGCGTTTCTGCAAGCTGAGACGTGCGAAAGTGTACCGTGAGCGAGCACGGGTTCCACCAAGTACGCATAAGCCCATACCGCGCCCTGCACCCGCGCTGGCACGCGGGTGTTAACTCCAGGCCGATAAAGAGTTACCGAGAAGCTCGTCGTGGTGGAGGGAAACTGCGGTCCAACCGGGGCCTTAGCCCCCGGTCGAAGCGCCCGAGGCCGGCAGCCCGCCTGCGGCAGCCGCCGCGGCGTTTTGCGCATCGATGATCTCGCCGATCCGTTCATCCATGATCTTACCGGCTTTGAAGGTCACCACGCGCTTGCTGCTGACCATAACCTCTTCACCCGTACGCGGGTTGCGAGCTTTGCGCGGCTTGCGCGTGCGGACTTCGAAGACCCCGAAGTTGCGCAGTTCGATGCGCCCCTCCTTGGCCAAGATATCGATGATGGTATCGAGAGTTAACTGCACGACCTGCTTGACCTTTTGCTGCTCGATGCCGGTCTTCTTGGCAATCTCGATTACCATGTCGTTCTTGGTTACCGACATGAATGAAGCCTCCTGCAGAGTTCAGGGTTCCGTAGCGCTACCGCGCTGCGGCGTGGGCCGTTCAACTAACTTAACACAGGCTAACGACTTGTGAAGGTAACTAGTATCCGCAGAAACGGGTCTGTCAAGAAAGAATGTGCGAGCAGTTTTATATTTTTCCTCGTAAAGCCTTATGTTTAATGCCCTTACGCAATCGGCACGAAGGCGCACCGACCTCGATTCCCAACTCCCAAAGTACTCCAGAGCTAAGCATGACACCGACTTGCATACCTGAGCACACATCTCTATATAAGGTGTGAGGTATTTCGACCGGCGGGTCATTTCACGCCACTCCCCGGCCCTGCATTGAGGAGCCCTGCCACGGCCAGCAACGACACCGAACTGGAGCTGTACCTCCAGGAAATCAGCAAGTTTGCCTTGCTGAAGCCGCATGAAGAGCGCGAACTCGCGTACCGTATCGCCAAAGACGATATGGCGGCACGCGATCGCATGATTCGTTCGAACCTGCGCCTGGTCGTCTCCATCGCCAAGAACTACACCAACCGCGGGATGTCCCTCCTGGATCTGATTGAAGAAGGCAATCTGGGCCTCCTCAAGGCCGTCGTACGTTTTTCGCCCGACCAGGGCTGCAAATTCTCGACGTACGCCTCGTGGTGGATCAAGCAGACCATCCGCCGCGGATTGATCAACAAGGTCAAGTCCGTGCGCGTGCCGGCGTACATGGTCGAGATCATCACCAAGTGGAAGCGCAAGAGCGCCGAGCTTTCTCAAAAGCTGGGCCGTGAACCGTCGCCCGAGGAAATCGGCAAAGCGTTAAAGCTCGCGCCGGCCAAGATCATCGCGATCCGCCAGGCGCTTTCGGCGGTGGCGCCCACGGGCCGCGGCGGCGACCAGGAAGACACGCTCGACATCGACGACCAGCTCGCCGGCGTGCCCAGCCGCGAAGAGGAACTGGGCCTCGAGTCGTACGATATGGAAGCGCTGAAGCACGCGCTCGAGTACGCGCTGACCGACCGCGAGCGGAAGATCGTCGAACTGCGTTACGGACTGGGAGAGGAAGAGGCGCACACGCTGGAGAAAATCGGCGAGCGCATCGGACTCACGCGCGAACGCGTCCGGCAGATCGAGAATCAGGCGCTGCATAAGCTGCAACTGTTCATGCAGCAGAAGGACGAGCGCGAAGAGCGCGAGCGCCGGGAACTGCGGCAACGGCGCAAGGAAGCCGAGAAGTTCGGCCTGCGCCCGCCCACGCCCAACGAGATCCGCGAAGCCGGAGAGGCCGAAGAAGAAGAAAAGGCGCCTCCACCCGCGCGCGCCCAGCGCAGCCCGCCGCGCCGCCGCATGAGTACGCGCCTGCCCGCCGTGCCGCCGGATCCCGATGCCCCGGCGAACAAAAAGGGCAGCAAGTCCTGACGCCTTGAACTGGAGCGGCCCGCATGCAGCCCGTGAATTTGAAAAACCTTGTGCGCGATATCCCCGACTTTCCCAAGCCCGGGATCGTCTTTAAGGACATCGTTCCCCTGCTTAGCAATCCGACCGCGCTGCGCTACATCGTCGATGCGATGTTCGTGCACTACTTCGGGACGCGCGTCGATCTGGTGGTCAGCGCCGAAGCGCGCGGCTTCATCCTCGGGCCGGCGGTGGCCTACCATTTGGGCGCGGGCTTCGTGCCCGTGCGCAAGCCGGGCAAACTGCCCTTCAAAACCAAGTCCGTCACTTACGACCTCGAGTACGGCAAAGACACGTTGACCATTCACGAAGACGCAATCAAGCCCGGCGATCACGTGCTCCTGATCGACGACCTCCTGGCCACCGGCGGCACCATGGTCGCCAGCGCGAAGCTCGTCGAAGGCTTGGGCGGAGTGGTGATCGGCTGCGGCTTCATCATCGAGCTGGATTTCCTGAAAGGCCGCGAACGGCTCGCTCCGTACGACGTTCACAGCCTGATTCGATATCCGGACTGAAACCGCACCAGAAAATCTATCCCGGTCACAAAATCCTCCGCCGTTCGTCTTGAATAGCATGAACATGACCCGCAGCGTGCTGCCCGCCGAACCCGTCGCCGAACCTCGGCCCAAGCGCAGAGTGAGGGGCGCACCAAGCCTTCCCCCTTCTCTCAACAAAGTGCAAGGGGTGGGACTGGGACTCCTGGTGTTCGCGGCCGGGTGCCTGGCGCTTTATGCCTATGACTCCAGAGGCGCCTGGGAATGGGCGGGCGGACTTTGGAAAGGCGATCTGCTGCTTCCGGCGGCGGGCGTACTGGGCTGTTACGGCGGCCTGCTCCTCTTTATGAAGCGTTTTTCGATCGCTGCTTTGTGGGTCTCCATCGTGCTCGCCGTTGCGCTCACCGCCTTCGCCCACGATCAGGTTCACTCCATCGTCGAAGAGGAAGAGTACAAGTGCAGCTTCTGGCTCCCCGATAACGCGTTGCCGGCCTTCATGTCCCGCGCCCAGAAGGAACTTGCGCCGGAAGCAATAAGTGCCTTGAACGGGCGCTTGGTAAAAGGGGGTTACGCCAGCGCTCGAAGCTACGAGGCGCTGCGCGTGCGTTACACCGTCGCGTACGGGGGCCAGCCCAAAAGTTCGGAAGCCCGCACCTCAAGGGTCAACATTCATCTCGGCTTTGACGTCTGCCCGCGCGTGTACAAAACAAATCCCGAAGAGCGTGCCACGTTGATCAACTACGCCGGATGGATGGCCCAATTCGAAGCGTTGCGTGCGCTGGGCGAAAAGCCCGACCTGCATGCACTCTATGTCAATCCGCCCGCCGAAGAAGCTGCCCTGATACGGCTCTACATGAAGCGAGATCTGCTGAACATGACGAACCGCTTGGTTTCCGCCATGACGGAAAGCCAGGTGAACTGGAACCAGTTGGACTCCGCGAAAGTCAAGACCAAGTACACGGATGAACGTCACCGTGCTCGAACCTGGCTCGTTGAAAACGAGCCGGATGCAGAGCGCAAAGAATTTCTGGAAGCGCATTTCAAACTCAATCCGTAGCCGCCGCGTGACTCAAACGCTCTGCGCCGGTACAACTTGGGCGTGAACGAAGCCCAAGACCCGCCCTCCCCTGCTCCGGTCCCCGCACCAACGCTCGCACCGCCTGCCGGCACGTCCCGGTGGATGCGCGGATTGGGCCTGATGCTTCTGCTGGCCGCGGGCGCCTTGACGGTGCTGCTCATGCGCAGCCCGCTGGGCGCGCTTTCTTTCGCGCCCGACACCTGGAAAGGCGCGCCGATGACCTTGGCCGCGGCCTTCTGCGGCGTCTACGGCGCGCTCCTCCTGTTCGTTCGCCGCTTCTCGCTCGCATCCATGGTGGCCGCGATGCTCGTCGCAGCGTGCTTCTCCGTCGGCACCCAGGCGTACGTTCGGAATCTCCACGAAGTCGAAACGGTGGACCTCGATTTCATCCTGCCCGACGATCAGACCGAAGCCTTCTTGAACCTGACCAAGGACAGCGTCACCGAACCGCGCCTGACCGCCTTCGCCGACGATCTCTACACCAGCGGAATCCTGCCCGAAGCGCCGGCTTTCGATCAGGTCCAAGTGGTGGCCGGACGCCCCGAAGGCGGGCGCGGCCAGCAGGTGAGCGTCACGTTTCTCTATTGCCCGTTCATTCATCCGCGCACGAGTCTGACGCGCGACGTGGCCATGCGCTATGCGATGCTCATCTGCGAACAAAATATCGCCAAGTTGAGTTCGTCGTGGG
Source organism: Planctomycetota bacterium (assembly GCA_015075375.1). GTDB lineage: Bacteria > Planctomycetota > SZUA-567 > H5-PLA8 > H5-PLA8 > H5-PLA8. The sequence goes on from JABTUM010000002.1 coordinate 1,668,420, forward strand.
ATGCCTCCGGCGTCTGGAACCGCTTCCGAATGTTGCGGCGTTGGGCGCACGACTACCACATGCAGCATTCAAACGGCAGGAACACCAGCGAATTCGCCGATCGCTTCGCGCTTGCGCGGTGGCTCGTGAATCGCGAACCGGATGCCGCGTTAAGAGCCTTCCTCCATGCCCAATTGGAAGCCGAAATCCAAGCGGAACAAACCGCGCCCAGATAGGTCCACAGTCCTGTTGGTCACTCGTGCAACCTTTTTCTACTCGTGCATGCGTGACTTTAACCCCTGCACCATGTTAGAATACACATGGGCATCATGGCGACTCCTTCCAGTCTGATTACCTCGACCCAGACCGTGCAGCTCTCCAAGAGCCAGCGCGAGTTGCTCTTTGCTTCGCGGCGCAAGCAACGGCTCTGGGTGCGTGCCGGCGGTGCGATGCTGCTGGGATTGGGATTGAGCATCTGGTGGCTGCTGATTCCCGGCTGGTCCACGCTGCAAACCGAAGCAATGGGGCCGCTCGAATTGCTACCGCCGGTCTTCGCGACCGGCTTCTTCGGACTTTACGGACTCTATTTGATGGCGCGCGGAAAGCCCTCGAACGGCGCGCTGGCGACGGTCCTGCTTTTGTCGGGCGTTCTGGCCGCATCGGTCTATTTCCATGCGCGCATGGCGCATGAGCAGGCCCAGCCATCGAACGCCCCCGCCTCGCCCCTGCGCGCACGCTGACCGGATTCCGACCTTCAAACGGCAGGCAGCCATACGCGTCCACGCGCTAAACCTGCGCTATTTCAGACAATCGGACATGATCATGATATTTTCTACTTTTAAGTGGCGCTTATTCGCATCTAAAGGTATTTTTATATAAGCGAGGGTGCGAGATGCTGATCTCACAGACTGCCGAATATGCCCTACGCGCCATCGTGAGTCTGGCCGAACGGCACGGCCAATCCGTGGTGACTCAGGATCTGGCACGGCGCACTCGCATCCCGGCGGGCTATCTCTCGAAGATTTTGCAGACCTTGCGGCGTGCGGGCTTGGTTCATTCGCAGCGCGGACTGCGCGGCGGGTTCGTGCTTCAGCGCGCGCCCGATAAAATCAGCGTGCTGGAGGTGATCGACGCGATCGAGCCGATTCGCCGCATGACGCGCTGCCCGCTGGATCTGCCCGAACATGCTTCGGGCCTATGCCCGCTGCATAGGCGGCTCGACGAAGCGATCGGCCAAGTCCGAAACACGTTCGCGTCTTTCTCGATCGCGGACCTGCTGGACGAAAGCCGACGGGGCGTATCGCGCGGCTTGTGCGACACCGTCGCGGCGCCCGCCCGCTGAGTCCGTTCTACTTTTTCTTTCCGTCGATCTGCTTGATCGTGCCGCCGGTGAGCTTGGCCAGTTCATCCATCGCGACGAACGGGGCGCCGCCGGTGGTCTGCGTGAAGAAGACGCATTTCGGCATCGCGGGCTTGGAACCTTCCAGCAGCTTGCGGATCTCCTCCGTCTGGCGCTGGATGTTGTACTCCCGATTGGGGCTGTGCAGCTTCCAGTCGGTGACGAAGACGATCATGTCGGGATACTCGTCCATCGCGGCCTTGAAGCCCCACCACATGCTGCTCGCCGCCTCGCCGATCGTATCGTTGCCGCCCTTGGGCATCGCTTCGAACCAGGGCATGATGGCCTCGGCGCTCGTCCGTAATTGTACGTCGCGCAGAATGTGCAGTTTGTGAGCGGGCACTTCGTTGATCTCGCAGTAGAAGTCGATCGTCCCTTTGCCTTTGGTTTCCTTGAGGAAATCCACGACCGCCTGCTTGGCGAACTCGACAACGGACTTCATGCTCAGGGAGTTGTCGAAGACGAGCGCGAGCTTCTTGCCGGCGAAGGGTACGCCGCCGATGCTCCCGATCATGCCTCGCCCGCCGCCGGGGAGCGGCACGCCGCCGCCCATGCGGCCGCCCAGGAAGCCTTCGCCCAGCCCCACCCCGCTGCGCTCGCCTGTCTCGCCCGTGAACGATACGTCTTCGCCCGCTTCTCCGAAGTCGGCCACCTCGGCCTGTTCGGTCAGCGTCACGTCGGCTACGTCGTCCGAGTTCACCAGCACAACCTCGGGCATCGGCACCTTAAGGTCGTGCTGCGAGACGATCTGGACTTCCTTGAGCATCTCCTTGGGCTTCACCACCGGCTTTTCTTCGGGCGGGTTGACCTTGACGAGGTCGGTGACGACCACCGTATCCTGGATGTCCTCGCGCAGAATGGTCATGCCGATGATCACCGCGAGCGTTACCGCCAAGCCGTGGAACATGCCCGAGACGGCCCAGGCCGGCAGCGCGCCGAACGCGGCGAATAGCCCGGCCAACGAAGCCATATAACGGCGATGGTAAGTCGCTTCCTCGGCAGTGAGGGGCGCATGAGCGCCCGGAGCGGCTTCGGCATCCGCTTCGACCGGGCGGCTGCGCGCGGATGCTTTGCGCGCGGTCACAGGTTCACGGACGGCCAGCGCCGGCACGGCCAGCGCGGCACCGGCCATGCCCGCCTGCTGCAAGCGCCGGTCGGCTTGGCGCGAGAAGCCATCGCTGATCCGCCGCGCGCCGTACGATTCGGCAACGAACGTGTACAGCTTCTTGCGCGCGTGGAACTCGACGCAGCAATCCGGGCAGTTGGCCAAATGGTCTTTCACGGCATCCGCGGCGGAGACTTCCAATTCTCCCTCCGCGTAAAGCCGGAAATCGGCAACGGCATCTTCGCAACTCAGTTTCAGGTTCGTCATGGCGCGCGCGCTCCTTGCGGTTCGGCCGCGCCCAGCTCGGGAGTGAGTTTCCGCATCAACATCTCGTCGGCGCGCGCGAGGCGCGTCTTGATGGTGTTGAGCGGCACCCCGAGATGCGCGGCGATCTCGGCATAGGAGAGGCGTTCCCAGTACCGCAGCACCAGCACTTCGCGGTACAGGTCGGGCAGGCCGTCGACGATCTTCGCGACGCGGTCCAGCCGGTCGGCTCCGTCGGGCGACGCGCTGGGCTCGGCCAGCGACTCGTACTCCGCTGTCGCCGGACGGACTTCGCGTTTGCGCGCCCGCTGGCGCTGCGCTTCCAGCGCGTGAAGCCGGTTGATCGAACGCAACCAGTTCCCGAGCTTCGACGGCTCGCGCAACTCCGGCAGACGCCGGAAGGCCACGCACAGAGACTCCTGCGCGATGTCCTCCGCGTCGCTCACGTTCCCCACGTACGTATAGGCCTGGTTGACCAGGTCGGCGCGAAAGCGCTCGACCAGCGCCCAGAAGTGCAGTTCCCGCGACTCGCGCGGGTTTTTGCGCAGCTCCTCCAGGGCTTCGATCAACAGCGACGTGGTCTGCACGTCCGGCCTCCGGGGCAACCTGTGGAACGTACTCTCCACATCATAGCTGCGCGGGAGGGTCCTAAAGTTTCAGGATTCCAAAAATTTGATGCACGAGCAAGAATTGCACGGTGCATTTTCGGCGCGAAGAACGACTCTTCAAGGCTCGGTGGTTATTCCATGCAGGCCGGCCACGTTTCGAATCCAGAGCTGCCAGTCCCGATCACGTCCAAGCACTTCACTGACCTCCCAGGTATTGAGCGCCACGGCGCGCGCCTCCTCCGATTTCGTCGTCACCCGCCAAACGCCGCCCGAGCCCATCGCCAACCAAACTTCTTTGCGTCGTTCGTCAAACCAGTGCCCGCGGTACTCGCCCAACGCCTGCCAGGCGTCGAACTGTTCGCATTCGAAGTGGTGATCGGCCCGCCCGCCGATGGGAAACGGGAGCAGGTTCGGGTTGTGCTGCAGCGTCCGCTGCGGGCTGACCATCGCGTGTGCTTCGCGGTAGTTCCGTTCCAGCCCCACGCGCGCCACGCGGTCCAGGTGCCCGCTATCTTCCAGCGCGCGCCAGATCCGGCGGTATTCCCCGGCATGCGGGCGGCTCGGCCAATCGGCGGGGAGCAGCCTCAGCGCGATCAGTTGCCGCGCGTATTCGAGCGCCCTTCCCGGCTCGAAGCGGTAAATCCGGTCGAGGATCAGATCCCGATACAGGCTGCGCGTCGCATCGTCGAGGCCATCCAGCTTCGCTTCGACCAGCAACCGCCCGAACCGCCACACCCCGTCCGCGCCATCGCGCTTGAACGCCGCCATCGCGGCCTCGCGCTCGGTGTACTGCTCCGAAGCGAGCTGCCCTAAAACCTTCACGCCTTCGGCCGGAAACGGTCGGCGGTCGAAGCGGAGTTGCTCGGCGGTCAACAGCATCGAGCCCGCCAAGAGCTGCGGGCGCTCACGCGTACCGGCGGCATCCGGCACCACCCAGCCGATTCCGTTTTGCACGGCCGAATCGAGCACGGGTATCTCGCGGACCGCAATCTTGTCGGCACTTGGAGGATCACGGAACTCGAGATGCCGGTGCTCGGGTTCCAGCGCCCACAGCGAACCCGCGCGCGGATAGTAGGCGTACCACCGTCCGCTTTGATCGCATATGAACTGCAACCGCCCCGGCATGCCGTCCTTCGCGTCCAGCAAGCGCTGGAATTGCCAGCCCGTATCGCCTTGCCAAAGATAAATCCCGGTAGGGGTGCCCAGCGCCGGATTCGCGCCGCCCAGCATCGAAAAGCTCCCGTCGAACGGCGTCTCCGGCGCGTCCAGTTCTGTCCACTTCGTGCCGTCGTAGAGCCAAACCTGCTCGCCCTCGCGCACGCGCCAGACGCTGCGCTTTCCGTCGGCGTGCAGCAATTCCGCTCCCACCGCGAGCGTCGGCTTTTCCGCCGCGATCGCGGCCTCCAGGCTCGCGCGGTCTGCCTCGATCCAGACTTCGGTTTGGTAGCGGTTCTCGTCCGGGCGCAGCTTCCAGCCCCACACCTTCCCGCTGGAATCGATCAGGCCGTCGTCGGCGCCCAATAAGGCGACGTCCCCTTTGAAAATCACGACTTCCGGCGCCGGGGGGAACTCGTCCTCGCTCTGTGCCGACCATGCGAAGAACAGCAGAGCGCATGCCAGCGTGAGCCTATTTCCCATCGACGACTTCCACCACGCGCTTGGGCTCGACCTTGAAGACGCGCCAGCGCTGTTCGGCAGCCGGCCTCCCGTCACCCTGTTCCACCGCCAGCCGGAAGCGTTGCGCTCCGACACTCGGATCGAGCAGCGCGCTGTGCAGATTGATCGACATGTACACGCCGCTGCGCGCAATCGCGTTATGCGCGAGGTCGTCGAAGCGAAGCGTGCCCTTGAAGCGTTCCAGTTCGGCCTTCAGCGTCAACCAGCGCGAGCACCCCGGCTCGCCGCGCGGAGGCGCAAGGCCCTCGAACGTGAGCTTCTGGCGCGTATTCGTCGAGAGCAACCGGCCGCCCACGGGTTCCACGACGGCCGTCGCTTTGTGATCGAACTCCACGAATCGCGCGTCCCATGCCCCGGCCGCGTTCTTTCCGGCCACCAGCATCCCCGTCGTGCACGCGCGCGGCGACGACTCGACCAAGCGTACCGCTTCTTCAACCGTGCCCGTGCGCTGCACGATCTTGCGCAAGAGGAAGCAGGTGCTGATTCCTTCCAGCGAATCGACGCCGCCGAAGAGCGTGTTGTTCGACGCGCACAGTCCCGCGTCGTTCATGGCCGTCCAGCCGTTCAAGATACCCGCGTACCCGATCGTCACGAACGGCCGCCCTTCGGCCTCGCTGGAAGGCAATTCCTGCAAGATCAGCGGCAAGCCCTTTTCGAGTCCGTGCCCGGCGTAGTCGAAGTTGCGTCCGACGACCAGCTTCCCGTCCTTCGTCGCCGGCCCGAAGGCCGCGAACGAAGAGCAGAAGCTCGCGAAGCCCTCCGCGCGATTCACGTCGCCGAAAAGCTGCGCCAGCAGCAGTTCGTCGGCGTCCACTTCGGCGGCCTCGGCACAAGCGCGGAGTTCGTCCATCACGTCGGCATCGAGAAAGCGGCCCATCGTCCGCGCGCCGGCCAGCGCCTGCCGGTACTTCGCGGCGTCCCGCTCGGCGTCCGGGCGTACGAAATCGCGCACGCCCGCCACCAGCCGCTGGACCTCCGCGCGCAGCAGGTGCCCGTGCGCCGCGCCGCGAAACTTCGGCGTTCCGCGCACCGTCAGAATCGCCAGGTTCCCTTCGAGCCGCTCCAAGCGGCCTGTCCACGCGTCGTCTTCGTCCAGGTTCCCGGGCGGCCACAGGGTGACGCCCTTGGGCAGCGCAGCGGGAGCGGCCGGTTCGCGCAGCAGCGGCGCCGGCGCCGCCGGTTGAGCTGCGGGAGGCGGAGGCGGCGCGGGCTCTAGCCATGCCAGTACCGTCATAAACGCGCCCAGCGCCAGCAATACAGCGAACGCGCCGATCCAGGTCCGCGTGGCGGAGGTATCGGGGACGGTCGGTTCGCCGGCGTTGGCTGGACTCGTTTCCATAAGTCCCCTCACTATAATCGATTGAACCCGCAACGGGGCTTCTGGGCGTACATAAATTCGAATGCTCGGGTGCGAGATGCGTCCTTCTATGGGGACAGGTACGGGTTGACCTCGCCGCTTAGGGGTTTATTATATCCATGGCGGCCGGGGGCTTGGTGGAGAGGATGGGCAACATGAAAACGCACATGAGTTGGGGCTTGGCAGGGTTGCTGGTTCTGCTGGCTACGGCCGGTGGCGTGCGAGCCGAGACGGTGGACGAGATTGCCGAACTCGCCCGGCGCGGTTTGGGCGAGGAAGTGCTGGTCGCAGCGGTGGAGCGCACCAAGCAGGGCTTTACGCTCACCACCGATCAGATCATCCAGCTTAAGGAAGCCGGCGTGCCGCAGAACGTGATCGCGGCGATGCTGAAGAACAAGGCCGGCGGCGCACCGGCGGATGCGCCGGCTCCGGCGCAGGAACTGACCGTTGCACCCGCCCAGGAAGCTCCGGCGGCGGGCACGGGCACGTTGAACCTCGAGAATGTCGACGACAAGACGTGGGGCTACAAGCTCGACGCCGACAGCCGGACGATCTGGCTGAGCCCTGCGGGAGGCGCGGATACGGTGGTGCGCGCGCACGGCGGGGTGAGCATCGCGGCGCCGACGGGCACGTACGAGGTCCGCTACGCCGGCGAAGGCGCGGGGCAGAGCGTGACGATCCGCGAAGGCAAGAAGGCGCTGCTGCTGGTCAGCCGCGTGGAGACGGCGGAATACGAAGGGCTGTACGTGAGCGTTTTCGAAGGCGGCGAACGGCGCGGCGGCGGGAAGCTGGCCACCCTGCGCGAGACGCGGCGGGCTTCGGCCGGCGATCAGCCCAGCGCGGCCGCGGCGCGCTACGAGTACGTGCCGCCCAAGGAAGAACGCGTCACAGAACGCGTGGTCGAGCGCGTAGTCGAGCCCAGCACGGTGATCTACCGCGACGTTAGCCCGCCGGTATACGTCTCGCCTTACTACTACGGCTACCCGAGCTATTACGGATACGGGCACTGCTACCCGTACAACCGCGTCGGATTCGGATACCACAACTGGGGCCGCCGTTCGGGCTTCTCGGTAGGCGTGGGCTTCGGATTCTAAGGTCGATCCCGGTCAGGACAGGCGCAAGGGCCGAAGCGGAAACGCTTCGGCCCTTTTCGTTGGCGGCGCCTGCTAGAGGAACCGGCGCTTGCGCAGCCAGTAGTACAACAGCCCCGCGAAAACGGTTGTCGCGACGCTCAACACCAGCGGCCCCGCCGGATGATCGTCCAGCGGGAGGCTCTTGAAATTCATCCCGTACCAGCTCGTCGCGATCGTGAAGGGCAGCGAAAGCGTGAAGACGACGGTCAACACCTTGACCACCTGATTGGTGCGCATGTTGGCCATGGCCAGGTGCACGTCGCGGGCGCTGTTGAGCGTATCGATGCAGATGTTCAGATCGTCGACGATCCGGTTCAGGTGGTCGAGAATGTTGCGGAAGTAGATCACCGCCTTCTTCTTCACGATCGGGTTGCGCCCGCGCAGCAGGCGCAGGATCAGTTCGCGGTGGTCGCTCATCTGGCGACGCAGGTTAAGCACTTCCCGTTTCAAATCGAACGCGCTCGAAAGCTGCAACTCGTCGTCGCTGTCCGACTGCAAGTGCTGCTCCAGTCCCTCGGCCTGCTTTTGCAGCTTTTCGACCATCACGAAGAACTGGTCGACGGCGGCGTCCATGATGTCGTGCACCAAAAACGCGCTGCCGCGCTCCAAGCTCGCCTTCGGGTTGCGCTTGGCGCGCTCGATCAGCGTCTGCAAGAACGGGAGCGGCGTGCGGTGAATCGTAACCGCGTAGTTCTTGCCGACGAAGATGTCCAGTTCCTCGACGGGCTCTTCGGTCTCCGCAGGGGTCTCGCCTTCGGGGCGCGGCTTCAGCGGATCGAAGCGCGGGTTGGGCACCAGGAAGACGATGAAGAGGTGATTGCCGAAGTCGTCCAACTTTGGGTAGGCGCTGGCATGCTGGCAGTCTTCGATGGCCAGCGGGTGGAAGCCGAAGACTTCGTCGAGCATGAAGATTTCGTCGGCGTTGGGCTTGAAGATGTCCAGCCACAACATGCCCGTGCCGTCGCGGACCACGCCGCGTAATTCCTCTTCGTTGAGGTTCTGCTTTAACGTGCCGTCCGCGTATTGGTAGACGCTGGTGTACACGGGGGTGCGGCTCCACGGAACGGGCGCGGCGGGCGAAAGGGGGAATTCTACAGGGCCGCGTAAACGGTCAACGGAAATTCTCTGCCGGGCAGCGAAAGATCGCTAAGCTGGGTGCGCCTTCAACCGGGAGAACGAGATGACTTTTCGACGGCTCAAACGCAAAACCCTGCATCGCGCGCGCGTCTTCACCCTAGATACCGAAACCTGGCGCGGCCCCGACGGGCGCACCTTCGAACGCCAGACCATCGTTCACCCCGGCGCCGTCGCGATCGTCCCCTTCGACGAAGACGGGCGCATCCTGATGATCCGGCAGTTCCGCCCGGCCGTCGAACGGTTCCTCCTCGAAATCCCAGCCGGGACGCGCGAAGCCGGCGAGAGCCCGCTGCTCTGCGCCAAGCGCGAACTGGCCGAGGAGACCGGCTTCGCCGCCGAAAGCTGGCGCAAGCTCGGCGCCGTCTACACCGCGCCCGGATTCTGCAACGAAAAGATCCTGCTCTACAAAGCCTGGGACCTCTACCCCAAACACGCCGAACAGGACGAGGACGAGCACATCACGCCCGTCGCGCTCACGCCGGCCCAAGTCAAGCAGGCGGTGCGCAAAGGCAAAATCTGCGACGCCAAAACCTTGAGTGCCTTGCTTCAATTGCAATGGCTTTGAACTCTATTCGAGCGAGGAACATCCCATGAGCGATACGAATCTGACCGGCTGGCGGCGGCTGGTGCTGGAATGGTCCGACTTGCCGCTGCGCGCGTCGCTGGCGGCCACCTTTATCGTCCACGGCTACCCCAAAATGTTCGGCGGGCTGGAAGACTTCGCCGGCAATTTGGAGAAGATGGGCATGCCGATGCCCGGCGTGCTGGCCTTCCTCGCCGCGCTGGCCGAATTCGGCGGCGGCATCGGGATCGCCTTGGGCTTCCTCACCCGGCTTTCCGCGCTGGGCATCATGGCCGTGATGTTCGTCGCGATCACGCAAGTTCACTGGAAGGACGGCTTCAAAGGCAACGAGTTTCAGATCGCCCTGTTCTGCATGGCGTTTTGTCTGCTGCTGCGCGGCGCGGGGCCGCTCTCCGTCGACCGTATCTTCAGCGGGTACTGGAGCCGCAAGCGCCAGGCGGAGCAAGCCAGTAAAGCAGCGTGATCCAAGGGGGAATGGGTAAGCGTTACGTGAAGTCGGCCACCGCCACCGTCCGCCCTTCTTTCGCCGCGACTTCGGCCGCGAAGACCACCGCAAGCGCCTCGATCCCGTCTTCCAGACTCGGATACGGCGTCCCGTTTTCGCGGATCGCATGCGCCCAGCTCTTCAGGTTCCCGCACTCGTCGTCGGTTCCTTCCAGCGGGACTGGAACCTGAAGCTCTTTCGCATGATCGAGCTTCGTCTCCTGCAGCCACAGCCGCGTGCCTTCGTCGAACGAACGCGCGTCGCGGTACACGTTGCCTTGGGTCCCGAAGACGCTGAAGGTGTGCCGGTAGGGCGTGACGTGGTAGGCGTTGAGCGTCCCGATCAGGCCCGACGCGAAGCGCAGGTGGCAGATCGCCACGTCCGCCGTGCCCGTGGCGGGGTTCGCGTCGTAGCGCATCATCGCGGAGACGTGCGTGACCGGCCCGAACAGATAGCGCAGTTCGTGAACGCCGTGCACGCCGCACTGAAAGAGCATCCCGCCGGGATTCTTGTCCGGATCGGCGCGCCAGTCGCCGGGCTGCATGACCAGCCCGCCGCTGTGCGCGGTGGTCTTTTCGAAGGTCGCGATCGTGCCCAGCCGGCCGGATTCGATCAGCTTCTTAATCGCCTGCGTCTCCGCGTCGCGCGTGTGATCGGTGTGCCCGACCGCGACGACGCGCCCGCTGGCCGCCGCCGCCGCTCGGATCGCGCGCACTTCGTCCAAAGTAGAACAAAGCGGCTTCTCGACGAAAACGTGCTTCCCCGCCCGCAGCGCGGCGATCAGATGCTCCGCGTGGAACTTCGCACCCGTCGAAATCACGATCCCTTCGAGGCCCGGAAAGGCGAGCAGCTCCGCGTACGAGCCGACCGGCTGCGCGCCATCCTGCTTGCGCGCCTGTTCGAGCGCCCCCGGGTTCAGGTCGTAGGCGGCAGCCAGTTCGAAGAGCCCCGTCTCGCGCATCTTCTGGCGGCGGTACCCGCCGAAGTGCCCCACCCCGATCTGGCCGACCCGAATCCGCGCGGACATGCGTGTCTCCTCGTGCTCGCATGATTATACCGTTCATAAGTACAATAGGCAACGAGAATCGTAAACAAGCACGCCGCGACCTGAATGAGGTTCGCGGCGCGCATGGAATGCTCAATCGTTAGAGGTACTTGAAAATCCGGACCGACCTGCGGCTACTCCGACTTCTTTCCTTCGCCGATCGTTTCGCTCGTCTTGGCGCCTTCGGGCACCAGCTTCACCGAGACGGAATTGATGCAGTAGCGCAACCCCGTCGGTTGCGGGCCGTCGGTAAAGACGTGGCCCAAGTGGCCCTTGCAGCGCGCGCAATGGACCTCGTTCCGCGCGTAGCCGAGTTTGTAATCGACGTCCTGTTCGACATGCTTGGCGTTGACCGGCTGGAAGAAGCTCGGCCAGCCCGTCTTCGAATCGAACTTCGTCCCGCTCGTGAAGAGCGGCAGGTCGCAGCCGGCGCAGACGTACGTCCCGGCGCGCTTCTCGTTCCAATAGGCGCCCGTGCAGGCGCGTTCGGTGCCGTGCGTACGCAGCACCTCGTACTGCTTGGGCGTCAGGCGCTTCTTCCATTCTTCGTCGGTGAGGGCGCGCCACTTGGCCCACTCGGGGTCGGCGGCCGGATCGTTCTTCTGAGCCACGTCGGCAGACTCCTTTTTCGGTGTCTCGGCGGCGGGCGCTTCGGTCTTGGCGCCTTCGGCCGGGGCTTCGGCGCGCGGCGGCGCCGGTTCCTGCGACGAACAAGCCGCCAACATCGCGACCGAACAGATCACCAGGAACTGCGTCAGCATCCGCTTCATGCCTGCTCCTTCCCGCCCCGCCCCACTTCCCAGCCGCCATGTTAACCGCTTCATGTCCGAGGAGGGACGTTCGATTCCTGCGGGTTCGCAAAAGAAAACCGGCGAGGGGGTCGCCCTCGCCGGTGCCGACGTTCGGTCGGGAGGTGGGTTATTGGGCGGACGACGAGCGTACCTTCGTGGCCTTGGGGCCCTTATCGGACTGTTCGATTTCATACTCGACCGCTTGGCCTTCGGCGAGCGTGCGGAATCCTTCGGCCTCGATCGCGGTATGGTGGACGAACAAGTCCCTACCCCCGTCGTCGGGCGTAATGAATCCGAAGCCCTTCTGGTCGTTGAACCACTTCACTTTTCCGCTCGGCATGGCGGACCTCCCCTACTGGAAGACTCCGATCCGGATCAACCATCAGTGGCTGATTAGTTCCAAGACCCGGATCACGGCCTCATCCTAGCGAGGCCGTGAATCGTCGCAATCGATTTGAAAGGGAAACCGGCCGTGAAATTCGCGTACTGCGCACGCACATGTGCGCAGCCCGCCCCATCCCGACTTCGCGTTTAACGAGCCAGATCCAGCGACTGATTCTTGAAGAAGTGATACTTAAGCTGTTCGTTCTCTTGAACCTTCTTATCGAACTGCCATTTGTCTTCGCCGTCGTCGGGCTCGCACAGCTCGGCCGCCTTCTCGAGGATCGTCACGCCCTCCTCGGCCTTTTTGCCCCACTTCGGGAACTCGCTCTTGAACTTCATATCCGCGTACTGGCGTGCTTCGTTGAGGATCGTCATGGCCTGAGCCTCAAGCTGGTCGCGCTTCTGCAGGCGCTGATACCATTCGTTCCAGCGGCCCACGTCCCACTGCGAACGTTCCTGCTCGCGCTTGGCGCTGCCGCCTTCCATGGTGAGTTGCACCAGCGCCTTTTTGCCCAGATCCGAATGGTTGGAAAGCAACTCCATGCCGATCGCCAACGCCTGGCGGTCCTTGCTCTGCTTCTTCTTATTGTACGAACGCCCGCGCGAACCCAGCGTGTCCACGAACGCGGTCAGCGTCTTGCCGGAAAGTCCTTTCTTAAAGCTCCCCAGCACCAGCCCCCACGTCACGTCGTCTCCCAAGCCTTTGAGCGTCTCGGCCGTGGCGAGCCGGACCTCTTCGGATTCGTCGGTGATGCGCGGTTCCAGCGCTTTCAGAGCTTCCGGAGGGAGACCCAAAGCCGGCACCGTCTTCACCACCACTACGCGGACGTCCTTCGACGAATCGTTCAGTGCGCCGAGAACGGCCTGCTTCGCCGCCGCGTCGCCCGTGCGCTTGGAGAGCGCCGAAATGATCTCCAGCCGCACCTGCGGATCGTTCTCCTTCAACACAGGCAGCAGATCGCCCGTCGGCGCTTCGTCGCGGACCTTGCTGAAGCCCTGGACGCAGGCTTTCGCCAGCGCCGTATCTTCCTTGTCCGTCATGTTCCGCAGCAGGTCGCCGCAGGCGTCGGGCAGCGCGGTGGAGGGAATGCCCGCCAGCGCAAGATTGCGCGTTTCGCCCTGCTCGCTCTTGGCGATCTGGATCAGCTTCGCGCAGACGCCGGGCGCGACGAGTTTGCTGGCTGACTGCAAGGCCGCCAGACGCAGCGGCGTAACGGCCGCCCCGGCCTCCCCTACCAGCGGGAGCGCGACGAGCGCCAGGCCGTGCATCGCTTCCTTCGATTCGGCCGTGAACTTGCCGTCCTTGTCCGTCTGCCCGGCATAGAATTCGGCCACGCCGGGAAGCGTCTGCACCAGCGCCAGCTTGCCTTCTTCAGGAGCCGAGGCGAAGACTTCCTTCACGTAATTGAGCGCTTCGGCGCGCGCCTCCTTCTTTCCGCCGCGCGCGGCCAATTCCAGGCCATGAGCCGCCGCCGCATAGGTGTCGGCGTCGTAGGTACCGCGCAAACGGTCCATAAAGGTGCCCAGCGAACCAGAGCCCAGCCACGCGAACAGATCCGCGGCGGCCTTCTTGCGAACGTCCAGGCTCTCCCCCGTATCCAGTTTCGAAATGAGCATGCTCTTCATGACCGGCTTGTAGGCGATCACGGCGCCGAGGATCAGGACCACCACCGCGCCGATGCCCACCATCGCCTTCTTGGACAGGAGCGGCCCGCTGGGCTTCTGCTCGCGCACCGAACGGCGCGACCCGCGCGACGATCCCGCGGCGCTGGCGCGGCGCGATCGGCGGCTCGAAGCGCTGTCCTTCGCCTCTTCTTCGTCTTCTTCCTCTTCGTCCGCGTCTTCCTTCTTTAGGCGGCGCGAAGCGGTAGCCAGCTTGCGGCTCGAAAGGTCGGCGCGGCGTTGCCGGCGGCTGCGCGGACCGTCTTCGCCGTCCGCGTCTTCCCCTTCTTCTTCGTCTTCGTCCGGCTTGGCCTTAGCCGCAGCCTTGCTGACGGCGCTCTTCTTATCCTTATCGCGCTTGGCCGGAACTACCTTGCCCCGCGACGCCGAGGCCTTGGCTTCCTTCTTCTCTTCCGCCGCCGCGACTTTTTCGAGTTCTTCGTCCGGCAGATCCTCGATCAGCGATTCCACTTCGGATTGGGCGTTGAGCTTATCGACCAGCTCCTCGGCTTCGACGAGGTCGTCCGCCCCAAGCTTCGGCTCTTCGTCGGGCGTGCGCTTGGCGGCGGGCATCCCCGTGCGGGAAGGCTCCTGTCCCTTGCGTACGAACTTCGAACCGCGGGAGCTGGTCGCGCTGGTCCGCACGCTTGTCACCTTGGGCGGGGCAGCCGGACTGGATACCGGCGTAGCGCGGCCTTCCGCAGGCTGTGGAGCCGGTTTTGCACCTGGTGCAGGCTTACCCTGGCGGTTCGAATCCGTAGACGTAGCGGCGCCTCCGTCGGCGTTCCGACGGGGATTCCTGCGGGAAGGTAAGGCCACGGTGACGATCCCCCGAAGTGCACAGCGATCAGAAGGCGGGTTTTACACGAGATTTAACGTGCAGTCGAGCACGCACTTGCAACGGGAATAGCGAAAACCCCGCACGCCCGATTCCGGAGTCCGGGTCAAGCGGCCTTGAAAGGGTATGAAATTGCAAATTTGGGTCTATCATTCTTCAGTTAGTCCGGTCTATGGACTTCGGATTGGACGTCTCACTTTCGGGTAACCGAGCGCAGCGAACATGTCGGTTCGAACGATGAACAAGTACCTGGGACCGAGCGTATTGGCCGTGGTCTTGGGGTTGGCAGGCGGCCCGCTCCAGGCCGGCGCGGCCGGCCAAGGCCCGCCGCTCCCGCCGATCAGCACCGAAGAGATCCAGGAACGCGCCCGGTACTGGATGCGCAAACTCCGCTACGCCGCGAACCCCGACGATACCGAACGCATCCGTAACAACTTGGCCTCGCTGGGCGATCAGGCGATCCCGGCCATCGTCGCCGCCGCCGACGAAGGCAGCCTCAAGGACCAGCTCCCTATCGTTCATTGGAACACCTGCCTCGTCCTGGGCAAGCTGATCAGCGACCAGAGCATCCCGTACCTCCTAAAGTGCTTGAAGCCGGTATCGCCGGCCATGCTGAAAGCCCAACCTGAATGGGCTTACGTGCGCGCGAACGCCGCCTTGTCGCTGGGCAAAGTTAAAGATCCCGGCAACCAGGCGCTGGAACCGCTGCGCAAGACCTTTCTGGATCCCGAGGAATCGTCCTTCATCCGGCGGGCCGCCGCGCTAGCGCTGGGCGTACGCAAAGACCTGCCCACCATCGCCGGTTTCGAGAAGGTGCTCTGCGACCCGCAGGAAAAAGGCCCCTTCCGCGGCACGGTGGCGCTTGCGCTGGGCATGATCCCCGACGACCGTTCGCGCGCGGCGCTGCTGAAGTATTTGAAGCTCGACCCTCCGCACCACGACAGTCTGGTGGACCGCATGGTCGTGCAGGGCTTCGGGCTGCAACGCAAAGAAGGTACGGGCCAGGAACTCCACGAGCTGCTCGATTCGGTCGACGACGATCTGGCCGGCTCCACCGCGCTGGTGCTTTCGTGGCTGAACGACCGCAGCGCCGCCGCGGGCGTGGAGAAGGTTATGCGCGACGAAGGGCGCGCCGCCTTCAGCCGCGCCAACGCCGCCGTGGCGCTGATGAACCTCGGCAAACAGAAGGAAGGCTCCGAGTACCTGCGCGACCTGTTGCTCCAGCACCACGACCGCGCGGCGATCGGTACGCTGGCCTATGCCGCCATAGCCTTGGGCCAATGCCAGACCGACGACGACCTGAAATGCCTGCACCACGTCATTGGCTCCACGCCCTTTCCGGTGGTGGCAATGAACGCGATCAACGCCTTGGGCTACCGCAAAGATCCGCGCATGGTCCCGTTCCTGATCGAGCGCTTCCGGCTCTCGAAGGGCAAGCAGAACGATTTCATCCGTGCCGAGATCGTCCGCGCGCTGTTGTCGCATCCGCCCCAGGAGGCCAGCCGCCGGTTGCTCCTGGAAGCCCTGCGCGACGCGAGCCCGTACGTGCGCCAGAAGGCCGCCATCGCGCTGGCGCGCTTTCCGGGCGGCGATACCGAATCCGGCTTGATCGAGGCGCTCAACGACCGCGAGTACGAGGTCGGCGGCGAAGCGGCGCTCTCGCTGGGCATCTTGAAAAGCCGCAACGCCATGCCCGCGCTGGTAAAGCTCCTGAAGGACGAGAACGATTGGGTCCGCTACCGCGCACGCAAAGCGATGGAAAACGTGATTCTCTTCGGCCGGGACGAGTTCAAGCAGGTGGCCGGGATTCACGATTTGATCGAACGGCGCTTGAAGCGCGTGGGCGGGAGCATCAAGGACGAGATGGACCGCCTGTACACAGTCGGCTACCAGCAAGTCCTGGAACTGGACAAGCCTTACAAGTCCGGGGCCGAGGTGCGGTAATCGGGCCGGAGCGAGAAATCACGCTAACAGCCGTTTGTTTGTAAGCGTCTGTGCCGCGCAGGTGGCTTCGACAAGGAGTCGAGAAATGCCTAAAGGCTTGATGCGACTAGGGTTCGGCGCCAGTATGGGCTTGGCCTACGCCTTTTTGGCCAGCGCTCCAACGGCCGCCGCTTCGGCCGTCGATAGCGTCCCACCGCCGCCCGAGCCGCCCCCGCCTCCGCCGGGCGTGGCCGAAGCCTATTATTCCACCTGCGGCGGTTCGCATCCGCCGGTTCAGTATGTGGTTTCTAAAGTTTCTCCCACCGACCCACGCTACAAAGAGGTCGAACGCTACGCCTCCTCGCCCGCTTACCGGCAGTACGAGCAGGAACTGGCGGAGTACAAAAAGAAGTACGGCAAAGAGTACGGCACGTACGGCGAAGTCGATTCCAAGACCGGGCGTCAAGTCGAGCGCGGCCGGATCGAGCGCGAAGAAACGCCCCCGCCGGCCGAACCGGAATCGTCGGACCCGCCGGTCGATCCCGGCTTGAAGGTGGCCGATCCGGCATCCGAGACGCCCACGCCCACTCAAGGGATGCCCGATACGGGCTCAGGATCGACGCCCCCGGAAGCCGGCCCCGCTTTGCGCAACGGGCCCGACTCGTTCTTTGGGTTCCAGACCGGCGTCAACGGCCTGAGCGGTAAACTCGAATCGATGCAGGCGATCGCGCTCGCGCGCAATCCCAAACAGGATCTTTCGCGCTGGTTCCGCGGCTTCCTGTACCACGAGGAAGTTCAATCGATCACCTACGACGACGCGCCGGAAGAAAACACGTCGCTGCGCGTCGCCGACGCCGGTCCCGCAGCATCCAGCAGCCTCTACGGGCGGCTCGTCACGATGCTGGAATTGCCCGGCGGCACGAATCCGCCGGCGCCCAACGAACTCCTCGCCAGTCTCGATCAGATGTGGAAGGAACACTGGCGCCCCAAGCTCGGCTTCAACGCCGACTCCAGTTCCCGGCTGCTCCTGGGCGACCTGCAACGCACGCAGCGCAACGTGGAGACGTTTCAGGCCAAGCTGAACGAACTGGCGAAGCAAAGCGCCGACGAGAAATCCGTGCAGGTCCGGCTCGTCGATCAGATTCAGTTCAATCGCCAGGAACTGGCCAAAGCTCAGGCCCAGGCCGCGGCGATGCGGACCGTGATTCAGCGCCGGCTCGAGTTCGTCGAGGCCATCGTCGCGCTGGTCCGATTGGCGCCCGAAGGCGGCTTCGGCCCCACCTTCCTTGAGGCCGATCTCGAAGCCGTGCAGTCCGCCGCCGTGCGCATCGCCGGGGATATCGGTCCGCTGGCGGCCCGCGAAATCTGGGCCGGCCTCGCCGCCGACTTGCTCTGGATCGAAAGCCGCGCGCAGGGCGCAAGCTGCGCGGAGTTCGACCGCACCCGCCGCATTCTTTCGGCCGATGCCGCCGAGAAGCTCCTGCGCGACCCCCGCGTCGAAGGGCGCGAAGCCGTCCGCGACTTCCTGCTTGAAGTCAAGGATCCGCCGCCCGTCGTCCTGCGCAAAGCGCTCGAACTGTTCGAATTCCTGGGCGCCCGGCAGCTCAATGCCGAAGCCTTGGCCGCCTTGCCCACGCTCATCCGCCACTCGGCGCACCCCGACGGTACCGTGGCCGAACGCGCGCGCCTGGCGCTGACGCGCGTGCTGGGGCTGCGCGAAGGCAAGGCCAGTCTCGAAGACGCCATTGCCGATCTCGCACCGGTTTTGAAGGGCAAGGACGAAGGGCTAACCGCGGCCGCCGTGGAGTTCCTCGAATTCCACACCGGACAGAAGTACGGGCGCAATGCCGCCAAATGGCTCCAGCTCAAGAAACGCATGGAAGCCGAACGCAAGAAACTCGAGAAAGCCGCGAAGTAAGCGCGTAACGGCGCTTCAGGACGACTTGTAAAGCCCGCTGCGCCGCGAGATGTACGTCTCGTACTCGGTGGCCAGGATCACCTCCGCGCGCTGATGCCGGTTGGCGTCGCGCCAAGTGCCCACGTCGAAGGCATGCACGCGCGGCCCGACGCGTTCGTCGATCACCATCAGCGGTTCGTGCCGGTTCCAGTCAAAGTCCACGGACATGTACTTGAATCGGTGCGCCGTCGAAGGTCCCGCGCCGCCCGGCGGAGGCGGCTGCGTGCCTGCCACGCGCAACAGCTTGATGATGTACCGCTCGCCCTCTGCGGTGCGCTCTTCTTCCACGTCGAAGACGATCAGCGGCTCGCGGGTGGCCTTCTCGCGCACCACGCTGCCCAGGCTCAGGAAGAAGTTCTTGAGCGTCAGATCCTTGAAGCTGCGCCGCTCGTCGCCGTCCACCGGCCGCCAGAGCCGCTGGCTGTGCTCCTTAGCCTGCGGATTGATCTGCACCGGAAAGGTCAGGCGGCGGCCTTGGCCCACCGGACTGGTCGAAGCGGCCAGCCCCAGCCCGCGGGCCAGTTCCTCGGCGCCCAGTTCCAGCACATCCCGCGCGAAGGAACTCAAGGCGGTGGGCGATTCGTCGTCGGCGCTTTCGGCATTCGCCGGCTTAAGTTCGGGCGCCGCGGCGGGCGATTCGGCTTTGGCGGCCACGGCCGGCGCGGAACCCGAATCGCGGTACGGATGCGGCGAGTGATCCACGTCGGTGTTGAAGAGCGCCTCCAGCTCGTTGGCTGCTTCTTCCGGCGAGACCGGCTGCACGTCCTCGGCTTCGGCGCGCGCCTCGGGTCCGCCGGTCAGCACCTCGGTCTTGCTGACGCGTTCGAAGCCGCGCTTGAGCACCTGCAACGCCTCGTCCGCCGGTTCGAAGCGCAGCCGCCGGCCCGAATCGTCGGGCGCGCCCATGCCAAAGGTGCCCAATCCGTCGATTCGCACGTTCTCGCCGCGCGCCAGTGTCTCCAGAATCCCGGCCACCGACTCCGTCAGCAGCGCCTCGCAGACGCTGGCCGCCAATCCGCTGCGTCGAGCCAGGTACGCCGCCAGTTCCTTCTTATTCATGCCGCCTGTCCCCGGGACCGTACGTGATGCTCCGCATTTTCAGGCCGCTCGTCAATACCGGATGCTGACAACCTCAATTCGTGCGCATTAAACTATATTAAACCGCTCACTATTGCGCTTCGCATCTCGTCTATTTCTGCAACATAAACTCTTGAATAGGAAGGTTCATGTATGCCTCCCGATCGAATCATGTGCTGCGCCGTACTGGTTCTTCTTGCCCTTATACTAACGGCAAGCCTGGCGGCGGAAGAAACACGTTCGACGGATAGCGTGCCCATCGCAGGCGACCGCCTAAGCCGGCCCGATGCACCGCCTTCCGCCGGGCGCCAACTGGACCGTCCCCGCACGCCGGTTTCGCCCCTGCAACCCGATTCGCAAAACCCCACCGTACATCGGCCCCGGGCGATCCGGTCTTCCGTCACGGTGCTCGACCCGGCGTCCGATTCGTCCCCACCCGCCTCCGACCCTTCCGATGCCGGAGAGTATACCACCCGCACGGTCAGCTATTACTCGACCTGCGGCGGTTCGCACCCGCCCGTTCAGTACACGATTCAGGTTCGAGAATACAAATCGGGCGCTTCGGACGAAGAGAGTTCGTTCTACGGCTACGACCTTTATTCGACCGCGGACGACGGCGGCCTGCGCGGGTTCAGCGCCGTGCCGCTGCAACGCAATCCGCGCCAAGACCTCGCGCGCTGGATGCGCGGCAGCTTGTACCACGAAGACGCGGCGGTTCCGGAGTATGGCACCGATCCGGAAACGGCCACCGTCTTGCGCGAACCGGAAGCCGGTCCGCAAGCCACCAACAGTCATTACGCGGTGCTCGCTTCGGCGCTCGATGCCGGCGGCGCTTCCGCCGCCCTGGGCCCGGCCGAACTCTTGGGCGCCCTCGATACCCTATGGGCCACGCGCTGGCGTGCCGCGCTGGGCTTGGACGAAGATCCGCAATCCAGGCTGCTCCTCGAAGAACTGCGCCTGGCCGAACTGGATGCCGCCGCGTGCGTCGTGCCCGAATCCGGAAACTCGCCCGAGTCTGGGCTGAGCGCCGCGAGGATTCGCGAAATCGAGCGCCGCGTATTTCTTGCGAAAGAGAAGCAGCGGCTGGATGCCAAGATCGCCGGCTTGCGCGAGCGGCTCCAGCAACGCCAGCGCTTCGCAGGCGCCCTCGTCGCGCTGCTACGGCTCGCGCCGGACGGCGGTTTTGGACCGACCTTCGAGGAACTGGACCCGCAGCCTTTGCAGGCCGCCGCGGGGCGCATCCTGGTCGACCTGGGGCCCTTTGCCGCCGAAGGCCTTTGGAAGGGCTTGAAAACCGACCTGGAATGGCTGGCGCGCTGCGAGCATGAACGCGGGCCGGCGCAGACGCGCCGCATCCTTGCCGCCGATGCGGCCGAACGGCTGCTGCGCGACCGCCGCCTCGAAGCGCGCGCGGTCCTGGCCGCCGAATGGCGCGGCCCCGTCCGGCTTACGACGGCGGCGGCCATCAAAAGCTGCGAACTGCTGGCGGCGCTGGGCGCCGATACCCTTTACGCGGATGTCCTGGAGACCTTACCCGCCCTGTTGCAGCAGTCCACGCATCCGGTCCCCGAAGCCGCTCGCGCGGCGCGCTTGACGCTATTGCGCATTCTGGAAGTGCGAGGCGGAAAGGCCAGCATGGAAGAAACCATCGGGACCCTCGCGCCGATCCTGAGCGGCTCCGACGCCGAACTGGCGCGCGCCGCCCATGCGTTCTTGAACGCGCATACCGGACAGAACCTGCCCGCCCAAAGCGAACCTTGGTTGCAACTCCAAGCGCGGATGGAAGCCGCTGCTCGAAAGACGCCGCCGCAGCCCTGATCAGGATACGCGCAGTGCGCCCAGAATCGGCGCGGAGCGCGCCGCGAACGCCGCGTCGTCCAGCACCGCTACGGCGCCTGCCGTTGCGAGCTTCTCCTTTAGCGGCACCCAGCTCCGGCAGCCCGCGTACACCCGTTCGTCGGGAATCACGAAGACCTCGGGCAGCCTGTAAAGCCGCTGCACAATGGCCCAGAGCCCAGGCTTTTTATAATGGAAGCGCATTTCGACGCCTTCGCGCGTGAACGGATGCAGCCCCTCCAGCGCGTGCGCGTGCTCCAGGCTCTCGACGTACACCGCGTCAGTCACCGTGACGTAGTAACGGATCGGCACCTGGCCTTCGGGCAGCGCGGCGGCGCGCGTGGCTTCCAGCAGCGGAAGCACCTCCGGCACGAGATCGCTCTCGCGCTGATGCAGGTAGGTGGGAAAGAGGAAGAACTCGCGGTGTTCGACGTTGAACTCGCCGCGCTTCTCGTGAATGCCGCCCTTGCGCAGGCTCATCACGTACTGCCCGCGCGCGAGCGCTTCCGTCACCGAAGCCCACTCTTTGTAAGCGATGTCGTGGCTGGCGAGCATGGCCCGTCCTCGTTTTGGGGTTGGCGCGCGCGCAAGGATACTTCGCCCGGAAGTCCGCACAACAGCAGGGCGTCAGTCCGCGCGTTCGAGGACGATCTCCTTCAACATCGGCTTCTCGGCGCAGGAGATCGCATAGGCTGCTTGCGGCGTATCCAGCACCCGGGCGTCCTCCTTCGCCTGGCCCTTTTCTTCCCAGCGGTAGGTCACACGCACCGGCGCGAAGCCGCCGTGGGGCTCGCGATAGTCCGCGTCGATGCGGTAACGAAATATCACGCAAGAACCGCGCGCTTGAGCCGAATACCGCACCAGCGCCTTGCGCGTCCCGGGCGGAATCTCTTCGAAGGCCACCCACTTCGCCGACTGCCGCGTCGGACCCGCGGCGCGCCCCACGGTCTTGAAGCTCTTCCCGTCGTCGAACGAGACCTGCAAATCCCAGCCTTCGGAATCCGACCCCGCGCGGTAGTTGCACCCGAAGCGCAGGCGCGCCAGGTCGCCGGGGGTCTCCACCGGGAAGGTGATGCTGCCCGTGGAGCCCTTCGCCGACCACGTGCCCCACTTCTCGAACGTGGCCGGATCGATCCCTTCGAGCACCGCGCCCAGCGCTTCGTACGTCACCTGCTTATCCTTGAACTTGAGCCCCGCGCCTTCCAGGGTAATCGTGCCTTCGGCCGGTCCGGCGCTGAACGCGAGCTTATTCTCTCCCTGCCCCAGTGCGGGAAGCGCGCGCTGCGAATGCTGGACCGCATGCGTGAGCTTAAGCGCCGACACGCTCGTGCCGGCTCCCGTAAGGACGAACTTGAGCCGGTAGTCGTAACGCCGCAGCACGTGCGGCGTCAGATCGATCTTTTGCGCCCCGGCGGCCTCGGCCTTCGCCAACTCCTTCCACGCCCGGCCGTGGTCGTCCGAAAGAAAGACGCTCACCGCGCCGCCTGCGCCGGCCGCAGCCTCGAATTCCAGCGTCCCGTTCAGATACACGTAACTGCAAGGCATCCGCACGACGAACTCCGCCGGCTGCGCTGCGTCGGCGGCCTGCAGCGTCCCCGCCCCCGGATTCACCGCCAGATTCCGCGCCGAAACGAAAGCTTCGATCGTCGCGGCGTCGCTCAGCGGCGGCGCGTACTCCAGCAATCCGTTCCCGACGCGCCCGTTGCCCAGATCGCCGAACTTGGGGGTGTAGTACAGAGGACCCTTCCCCACTTGTCCGGCCAGGCATTCGACCTTTCCACCCGTATCGGCGCTGACGTGCAAGCCGGTGTTGCTCCAGCGCCGCGTAATCCGTTCGCCCTTGCGAAGCTGGATGTTGACCCGGTATCCCTGGCTCGCGGCTTCTTCGTACAAAAAGGGAGTCTTGTTCGAGCCGTCGTAAATGATCATCGCCGAGAACCAGCCGAAATAGTTCAGCGGGAAGCTGCCGCGTTCGTCGTAGGTCGGGCAGTTCGCGATCAAGGCCGGCCCGCGCTTGTGCCCGCCGTCCTTCTGGAACGCCTTGATCTTTGCGTCGTCGCCCATGTATCCCGGGTTCGCCGCATGCCACTCTTTCACCGCCGCGACGATCTCCTCGGTGGAGGCGATCGTGCCGTCGGGCTTGCGGAAATAGCAGATCATGCCCGGATCGAACATGTGCCACGCATCGCCGTACCGGACTTCCGGGACGCCCCACTTGTGGATGGACATTCCGCGCGCTTCGAATCCCGCCTGCCGCGCGAGTTGCAAGAATGCCGGCTGCGCGGCCGCGCCCGAGCAGTACCCGTACACATTAAAGAGTTTGATGGCATCGACGGTGCTGGAATCGGAAAGGCCGAGGTATTCGCGCGGCGACGAATCGTGATGGCGGAACTTCACGACCGCCTCCCAAACAGCCAGCGCCTTCTGCTCGTCGGTCATGCCGTCCTTGATGACCGCCTGTTTCCACGCCTCGAAGCTCGAGACGTCTTCAACCTTATCGGAGACCACTTTGACGTGGCTGACGACGGCCGGCGCGGCTTCGCCGCCGTGGAGCGCAAATGCCGCCAGCGATGCGCTCAGCAGCACGGCCCTAAACAGAGGTTTTGCGATCATAAGCGACTCTCCTCTAAGACCATGCCATACCTGCCGCGGCAAGGTGTCGTGGAGAGTACGCCGACCGGCCCGGCGTGTGCGCGAAAAAATGGGCGCGGCGCTTACACCCGCACGTCGCCCTTGCGCCCCAGCCAGTCGCGGCGGGATTTCAGAAGCGGGTGAACGTGCTCGCCGAGGAACATCTGCGTCTGCTCGGCGGCCAACCCCGTGAACTTGGCCGGATCGAGAATGCTGTCCAGTTCGTCCTTCACGTTCGCGAAGGCTTCGTCCCCGGCGATGCGGGCCATCAGGTCGTTCTCTTTGCCGTGGAGTTTCACCTGCTTGGCCGCGGCTTGGCTGTGCTTGCGGATGCGTTCGTGCAAGTCCTGGCGGTCGCCGCCGCGCTTGACGGCTTCCATCAAAATGTTTTCGGTGGCGATAAAAGGAAGCTCGGCCTTGAGATGCGCGGATATGACGGCCGGGTAGACCACCAGGTTCTGAGCGACGTTCAGGTAAATCTCGGCGATCACGTCGGCGCACAAAAACGCTTCCGGCGTGGAGAGGCGCTTGTTGGCGCTGTCGTCGAGCGTCCGTTCGAACCACTGCTCGGCCGCCGTCAATGCCGGATTGAGCACCAAGGTCATCAGGTAGCGCGCCAGCGCCGTCATCCGCTCACAGCGCATGGGGTTGCGCTTGTAGGCCATGGCGCTGCTGCCCACTTGGCCGGCCTCGAACGGTTCCTCGACTTCCTTCATGTGCGCCAGCAGGCGCAGGTCGTTGGCGAACTTATGCGCGCTCTGCCCGAAGCCGCAGAGCGACTGAAGCACCATGTAATCGAGCTTGCGCGTGTACGTCTGCCCCGAGACGGCGAGCACGTTCTTGAAATCCATCTCTTCGGCAACCAAGCTATCCAGCCGCGCCACCTTCTTCATGTTGCCGTCAAAGAGTTTAAGGAACGCGGCCTGCGTGCCCGTGGTGCCTTTGACGCCCAGGAACGGCAAGTTCTGGTGCAACCGCAGGATCTCTTCGAGATCCATGAGCAGATCCTGGATCCACAGGCAGGCGCGCTTGCCCACCGTCGTCGGCTGAGCGGCCTGAAAGTGCGTGAACGCCAGCGTCGGCAGATCCTGGTGATCCTCGGCGAACTTCGCCAGCGCCGCGATGGTGTTAAGTACTTTCTTTGCCAACAGTTCCAGGCCGGCTTTCATCTGCACCAAGTCGGTATTGTCGGTGACGTACGCGCTGGTGGCGCCAAGGTGAATGATCGGCTTGGCGTCGGGGCATTGCTCGCCGAAGGCATGCACGTGCGCCATCACGTCGTGCCGAATCTCGCGCTCCTTGGCGTCGGCCACGTCGAAATTGATCTCGTCGACGAAGCGGCGCATCTGCTTCACTTGCTTCTCGGTCACGTTCAGTCCCAGCAAGCGCTGCCCTTCGGCCAGCGCCACCCACAACTTCCGCCACGTGGAGAACTTGAACTGAGGCGAGAAAATGAAGCTCATCTCGGGGGAGCCGTAGCGGCCGGTGAGCGGGTTTTCGTACGCGTTGCGCGCCGGATCGTTGGACTTCACGCCGGCCTTCAGCATCACGGTCGTCCCGCTCTTGCGCTGCACGGACGTCGAACTCTTGCGGATGGACATGGGAGCCTTTCTCGAACGGGGCGCACGGCCGGAAGGTGCAGGCGGCGCGCGGTACTCGGAAAATGCGGTAGCTCCGGTATCATGGAAGACACCGCCAAGGTTTCAAGAAGAGGAACGCACCGCATGGACGCTCGGGAACTCGAACAGCAGGTTGCGCTTGCGCGCGCGCGCGTCCAACTGCTGGAGCAGTACGCCGCCGCTTGGCCGGAGCGAAAAGAGGCGCTGGAAGCCGACGACACCAAGGACCCCCCGATCCGCGAGAGCCGCTTGCGCCAGTGGACGCTGCTGGGCGAAGGCTTGCTTGCCGCGCAAGCCGCCGCACAGGCCGCGTTGGCCGAAGCCGAAGCGCTTATGCAACATCCGCCTGCGGAAGAGCTTGAAGACGAAGATCTGGACGAACCGCCTTGGCAGCCCACTCAGGTGGTGGACGTCGGGCCCGAAGGCGAATGGGTCACCACCGCGCCGGACTTACGCTGGACCGTCTCGCCCGAGTACCGCGATTTCGTGCTCTCCTGGCAGAGCGGCCAAACCCTGCGCTGGGCGTTGGATATCGGACCCAACGGCGAACTGCTGATCTATCTCGAAGAGCCCGAGAGCCAGTGTTACGCGATTGTCCGGCCAAGCTGGGATTAAACGGCTTACGGCCCGACTGCCATCGTAGGCTTAACCAGCGCGCCCAGTTCGGCATACGCATCGTCGCGGCCCCACCAGAGGCCCCACAGCAAGGCCAGTTCGCGGCGCGGTTCGAGCGGTCCGCTGCGTCGTTCGCGCGCGACGCTCAGGATCCGGTCGCCCGCGTCCAGGGTCGCGATCAGGCGGAAAGGCGGATCGGCCGAACGCGTGACCAGCCCCAAGCGCTGATCCAGGAGTTCCACCGTGGACCCGTCGACGCGGCGTTCGACGCGGGTGCTGAGCATGCCTTGAGCGAACCATTCAAAGTCTCTCCCGCGCGGGCTTTCCAGGACGGTCCGAACGAGTCGAGCCGCGTCGGGCTCGACGGGACGCGGCAGTTCGATCCAGGTCATAGGACGCGGCGACCAAGTGCTTACGAAGCCCAGGCGCAAGTGCCCCTGCGCATCGCGCGCCAGGACCCGCCACACCCAGACATTGAAAAAGGTAGGCACCGCACGGACTTCTACGGGTGCATACGCACGATCCTTGGCCAGTTGGGTCCGGGCCAGCTCTATCGCGCGCTGCGACTGCACGAATCCAAGCACCAGATAGGCCGTCGAAAATACGAGCGCGCCGGCGTTGGCACGAATGGCCCAGCGCTCGGGCACCCATTTCAGGCGCGCCAAAGCCAAAGCGAGCAGAAGGGGAAGCGTGTAGGTGGGGTCGAGAACCGAGACGGCATCGAGCGCAAATCGGTGCATCGAAAATGGCCACAGCAACATCGTCCCGTACGCGGTGCACCAATCCAGGAGTGCATGCGTAACCAGTGCCCAGCCCGCCAGATGCATCCACGTGCGCAACTCGCCGTGGCGCTTCCAGAGCCGCCAGCCCAGCCAGCCGAAGAGCGGAATCCAAAGCGGCATCAGGGCCAAGGAATGCGTCGCGCCGCGGTGCTGGGTGAGCATCGACCATTCGTCGATCCAGGTCAGCGCCACGTCGGCATCGGGGAAGATTCCGCATAAAGCGCCGAAAAGCGTGGCTTGGGGCCCCAGCCGGCGGCGGAAGCCCGCTTCGCCGATGGCGGCCCCCAACGCAGCTTGAGTGACGGTATCCATGCTGCCGAGCCTCGAAGTCCGTGGCGCTGCACAACTTCCCACATCGCCGGTTGAAGGACGCGCAAGGGGCGCTATTATATCGGCCCGTTTTGAGTGGGAGTCATCGGTTCATGGCCGCACCGACGCATTACTTGAAGAAGCGCGATACCTTATGGAATCCGCGCGCTTCGAAGTCGGAACTCTCCGCGCACGCGCGGGATTTCCTGCGCCAGGAACGCTACTCCGACGCGCTGGATTTTTTCCAGCATGCGCAGGACGAGCAAGGACTTGCGGAGATCAAGGCGTACGCGCTGCAGACCGGCGATACGTTCCTGCTGGGGCGGCTGTACCGCTTCGACAAAGCCTTGGTCACGGAAGCCGACTGGAAGAAGGCCGAGGCGCACAACGAGAAGATTGGGCGGCCGAGCATGGCCGAACTGGCGCGCAAGCAGTACGCTCCGCCGCCGGAAGTCGTGAAGAAGCAGGAAGATCTGGGCGAAAAGCCGATCGGCGAACTGTAACTCAGGCGCAGCACGAGATTTCAACCGTCAAAGGAGCCGCAGATGTCCTCGTTCAAGAAGATCAAGCAGTTGGCGAAGGGCCGCAAGAAGGCCAATCACGGACGCAAGCCGGGCAAGGGCAAGCCGCGCAGCCAGTTCAAGCGTTCGGCGCTGGGCATCTGAGCAGGCTTTTTGTAAGTCTCGCCTGAGCGGCGCGTTGCGCCGCTCGCCCCGCCCCGAGTCCATCCGCCGGAGATGCCCGAAGACTCCGCCGCACGTTCTTCCGGCGCCGCCGTGCCGCTTGGGCGCGCGCTGGAACGCGCACGGCAGGACTTGGCCGCGGGCCGTCCGGACCTGGCCCGCGACCGGCTCCACGGATTCCTCAACACGTTGGCGCGGCGCGGCTTGTATCGCGCCGACGCGTACGAATTGCTGGGCGAAATTCACCTCGAAATGAAGGATCTTCCGCGCGCCGGCGCGGCTTGGCTGCTCACCAGCAAGAGCGGTCCCGACGTAGAGCGTGCCGTGGCCGCCTGTTACGCGCGTTACGGGAAGGACGGGACGGCGCTGCTCCAGGCGTTGAGCCCCCGCGCGCCGGCCGAGTTGTATCCGCCGGACGTGCAAGCTCGCTTGAGAGCATGGGGTTATAGGTTTCGTCCGTATCGCTCGCGCAAGCATCCCCGGGCCGAAGAACCGGTCGAGTTTCGCACCCAAGGCCTGCGCCCGGCAGAGGTTGGATGCGCGATTTTCGTGCTGATGTTGACGGCCGTCGCGGCCGCTTTTATGGCTCGCGTGCTGGGCATCTGGTAGTGATCCGAATTGAATTCATGCGCACCATGGAGGCGTAAAAGAACACGGGCAGCCTAGGTTTCGGCTGCCCGCGAACTAACCGGTGCAAGGTCTTCGAGTTAGAAGGAAACCGAATCGGCGTAGCTGCGGAACTTCTTGCGCAGCACGTCCATCACCTGCGCATGAATCTGGCAGATGCGGCTTTCCGAGAGATCCAGCAAGTCCCCGATCTGCTTCATGCTGCGCCCTTCGAAGTAGTACTGCTCGACGACGGCGCGCTCGTTGGGATGCAGGCCGCGCAGAGCCATGTCGCGGATCTCTTCGCGCTGGAGTTCCCGCGTAGGTTCGCGCTCGTTACGGTCTTCCAGCATCTCCAGGCGCAACAGATCGCGCTCTTCGGCGTTCTCGGAAGCGCCGCCTTCGATCGAGATCTGGGCCTTAACATCAAGCTCGCGCCGGAGTTTCTGGAGCCGTTCGAGGTCCAGTTCGAGGCGCGCGGCCAATTCTTCGTCGTTGGGTTCGCGGCCCAGTTCGGAGCCCAGTTCGCGAATGGCGCGCTCGTACTGGTGATGCTTATTGCGGATCAGGCGCGGCACCCAGTCGCAGGCGCGGATCGAGTCGAGCATGGCGCCTCTAATGCGAGGTACGCAATAGGTTTCGAAGCGCACGCCCATGGTGGGGTCGAACTTCTGGATGGCGTCTTGGAGGCCGAGGTTTCCGGAGCTGACCAAGTCCATCACATCGACGCATTCGGGGAGCTTGGCTTTCTGGCGCTCGGCGATGTAGCGGACGAGGGACTGGTAGTGCACCCAGAGCGTATTTCGCGCTTCTTCCGACTCGCCTTGATGATAGGCGGCCCAGAGCGAATCTTCGTAGCTGCGCTTGGCGGCTTTGGCGTCGGCGCGGGCTTGCTCTTCGGGTGTGAGCGGAACTCCTTCCAGGCGTTCGGGTTCGGGCTTGCGGAAGGTGAGCGGCGCGGTGACGGGCGAGACGGCGCGTCGCTTCTTGGGAAGTTCAAGTACGGCTTCGGGTTGCGGCGCCGGGGCGGGCGCGGCGGGTTTGGCTCGGCGCGCCGGGGCGGCGGGCTTGGCGGCGCGTAAAGTGGCTTGGGCACGGGCTTTGAGCTTGGGCATGGGGGGCATCCTTTTCTATCAGGGCGGCCGGGGCGGAACGTCTGGGGGGCCCGGGCGACCCGATCCGAGTTTCGCTAGCGCCGTTATGGGTCGGCGTCGGCGACTGAGTCAAAAAATTCAATGCGTGCTCGAGAGAGAGATTTAAAACGTACTTGACGTTTGTCAACTCAACAAAAAAGAAAAAATGCACCATGACAGCCCTGGGTACACAAGTTAGGGGAAAAATATCCCAATGTGACCCTAAATGAATTTTTCAAAGGCTGAATCAGTGGGTGTAATGGGTCAAATTGAATTTTTCGGGCCGCCTAAAGCCCAGGGCGCGTGCCCCCGCTCCGCCGCGAAGGGCGCTCCATGCACCGGGTGGCGCCCGTGGAGCAGCACGGTGCGCAGGCCCCCGATTTCAAGAACCTGTTTTCAGGACTTACAAGAACGACCCGAACGACGCACGTCGAGCAAAAAGTCGATCGCGCCATAAATCTGCTATATTTACGGCACACAATGCGTATGCAAAATGGGCTCGCCTTTCAGCTTTCCAAATAAAAAACGAAAGATTTCGGCCGCCGCGACCGGCCGCCGGCCGCGGAATTTTGAACTTTTCTTTGCGTCTTTCGCTTGGTGCGTCATTCCGCTTCGTGCACCCCCAGCGACGGCGCTTGGCCGGGCTTCAGGGCCTGCCCGAAAAAGTCGGTCCCGGTGAAGCCAGGGATGAGTTTGCCTTGGGCTTTGCAGGGCGAGCCGGGTTGCAGACGGCCGAAGGGCATGGCCTTGAGCCGTTCCGGATCCGCCGGCCAGTCGGAGACCTTCTCGGGCAGGTGAACCCCTGGGGTTCCGGTGAGGCCCACGATGCGGCCGGCTTCGGATTCCTGGCCGGTGGCCTGGGCCCAATCTGCCAGCGTCCGGTACGCGGTCTTCGCGTGGCGAAAGACGTGGCGGCCTTCCGGCAGCGCGTAAAAGTTGCGTTCGAAGCGCGCTTTCAAAAGCGGCCCCGAGACCGCGTCCTCGCCCGAGACGAAGATGTTGTTGGCAAAAACCAGCCCCGCGATGTCGCCGGTGGAACTCACCGCATGCTTCGCGTTGACGATCAGGTTGTTGTGGATCGCCGCGTTGGAGATGTCCTTCTGGCCGTCCCAGAAATGGATCCCGCTGAAGTGGTTGGTCAGGCCGTCGTGGATGCTTATGTTGTAGCGGCAGACGTTGTTCTTCCACTCCGAAGCTTCGGGGTACTGGCAGAGCAGGTACCCGGCGCCGTGGTTGTTGTAGGAAAGGTTGTACTGCAGGACGGAATCCTTCATGCCGCCGTCGAAGTCGAACCCGCCGCCGTCCCAGGAACCTTTGGACGTCTTGTTGTCGTGCGAGACGCAGTGCTGGATGACCAGGCGAGTGCATTCCCAGCCCCAGATGCCCACCGGCCCGTTGCCTTTGCGCGGCATGTCCCAGCCGTTGTTGTAGGCCTCGCAGTATTCGATGAGGCCGTCGTCGAGCTGTCCGACGACGATGCCGTTGCCGCTGTGGTTGGTCAGGTTCTTCGGATCGCCGGGGTTGTTGAAGGCGACGCAGTGGCCGATGTAAAGATGGCTGGTGCGCGGCTGGCCGTAGCCGCCGCTGATGCCGATGCCCGCGGCTCCGTTGTCGTGGGCGCGCACGCGCGTCAGGCGCGAGTGCGCGTCGCCCCGCCCGTGAATGCCGCGGAGCCGAAAGCCCGAAACGTCGACTCGATCGACGTGGACATGGCGCGTGGAGAGGAGTTCGATCCCGCTCCCGTCGTTGCCGTCCTTGCGCCCGCAGCCTTTGAGCGTCAAGCGTTCGATGCGAACGTGCGCGCAGCCCTCCAGATAGATGCCCGAACCCGTTCCCGCGTCGAGGACGGCGTGGGCTTCGTCCGAACTGGCGATGACGACGGGCGCTTCGGCCGTGCCGGCGACGTCGGCGGGAAGCGTGAGCGTCCCGGCGTGAGTCTGGCCGGATGCGAGGAGCAGCTTGTCGCCGGGCGCGTAGGCCACGCGTCCGGCGCGGGCAAGCGTCTTCCAGGCGCGCTCGGGCGCGGTTCCGTCGCGGGCGTCGTCGCCGCGCTGGGCATCCACGTGGTACACGGTGCGGCCGGGGGATTTCAGGCGCGGTTCGTGGGGCACGGGGGGCGTATCCTCCGCTAAAACCGCGAACGAGGCGAGGGCGAACGGGAGCAGTGCGACGAACGCGAGACGCATGGGGACTCCGAGGCGATGGCTGCTTCCGAAGCGCGATCGGTTCAGTATCCGCACGCGGGGAAGCTTTGCCAGTCCGGCCGAGGCTTCGAGGGCCGGGCGAAAGGCAGGGAGAATCTGCGGGCGGGTCCCGCTTGTGCTGCGCCACGGCGCGGCAACCGCCCGCGATGCTTGAGGCGCGGGCGCTTCAACTTCTCATGCGCTACGACGCTCGGCCGGAAGCTTGTTTGCGCCAGCGGCCGGGCGGGACGCCTTGAGCGCGGCGGAAGAGGCGCACAAAATAATTGGTGTCGTCGTAGCCGCAGTCGCGGGCGACTTCGTCGATGCTGAGGTACGGATCGAGCAACTGGCGGCGCGCGTGTTCGAGGCGCAGGTTCTGCTGGTACTTCAACGGCCCGCAGCCGAAGCGTTCGCGAAAGAGCGCGCTTAAATGGCTGTAGCTGAGATGCGCGGCGCGGGAGAGATCGCCGGCGTCGACGGGTTCGGTGAGGTGCTGCTGGAGGTAGCGCACGGCGTCGGCCAGGCGCGGGTGGAGCGCCTCGGCGGACTGCGCGGCGCGTTCGGTTTTACGCAGCGCGGAAAGCACCGCGAAGAGGAGCCCGTCGAGCATCGCCTCCGCTTCGGGCGCGGCCGAATGCTTGCACAGATCCTCGAGCCACGCGCCCAGATGCGGCGCGGCGGCGAGGTCGAGCGTGCGCGGAGTCTCGTCGAGCAGGTGCGCGCCGTGGCGGTAGAGCACGCAGAGCGTCCGCCACGGGCCGTCGCAGAGCTGATCGTGCGGGACGTTGCCGGGCAGGACGAAGATCGTGCCGGGCTTGCCGCGCAGATCGTGCGCGCCGGCGTGGATGATCAATTCTCCTTGCACGACGTAGACGAGTTCGACGAGCGGATGCGTGTGCAGCTTGACCTCATGCGCGCCTTGATGAGCGCGGGCCCACTCGAGGCGCGGGAGCTGGACGGTTTGTGGCCGGTGGAGGGGCATGGGGGGCTCCAGGGAAAGGCGATTCTAGATTTTGGATTGGGGATTGCCGATTGGGGTTTGGCCGCTCAACGACGTCGGTGGCGCCTAGGCGTGAGAGCGGACTTAAGCGGTCCGGGAACGGGTGTCCGGCTTCGCTTACCCCGATCGGCTAGCCGACCCCCACCATCCAAAATCCAACATCGACCATCCAAAATCGACTACCCAACCCACCACAGTCTATCGTCATTTTGTGCTAAAAGACAAGCGGTTCCTCACTACCGGCGGGTGCACGCGGCGGGGTATGGTTCGGGCATTGAAACGAGCGCGAGCGGCGGGGGCGTTCGGGCGCCTCTCAGGAGCACCAAATCATGCTAACGCCGGCGCAGGTGGCACGCTTCCAGGACGACGGGTTCCTGATCGTGGAAGACGTTTTTTCGGCGGCGGAAGTGAGCGAGCTGCTGGCGGCGGCGGAGTCGGGCGCGGTGCGCGAGGCGTTCGAGAAGGCGCACGGAACGGAGGTACACGTTCATCAGTTGGAACTGGCGGTGAAGTCGCCGGCGTTCCGGGCGCTGTGCGCCGACGACCGGATCACCGCTCGGCTGGCCGCGCTGATCGGCGAGAACATCCAGCTCCAGCATTCGAAGCTCGCCACGCAGCCGCTCAAGAAGGCGACGGGCGGCTTCGGCTGGCACCAGGATTTCGCGTTCTTCCCGCACACGAATACGGACCTCGCGGCGGTCTTCGTGTACCTCGACGACTGCACGACCGAGAACGGTTGCATGTCGATGGTGCGCGGGAGCCACAAGCTGGGGCTGTTAGAGCACCGGCACGAGGGTTACTTCAGCGGGCGCTGCCAGGAGACGCGGGCGCTGGAGGACGCGTCGAAGATCGTGCCGATCCAGGTGCGCGCGGGCGGGATCAGCATCCACCACGCGCTGACGCTGCACGGCAGCGGCCCGAACTTGAGCGGGCGGCCGCGGCGCGGCGCGGTCTTTCAGTACCGCGCGGCGGATGCGTACCAGTTGGGCGATACGGTCTTCGCGGACACGGGGTACCAGGTGCGCGGATCGTTCAGCGAGACGGTGCGCTGCGACGCGGGGCGCGTGTACTTGGCGCGGCGCAAGGGCTGGAACCCGCCGTTCGGCAGCGTGTACAAGCAGGTGGGCGAGCAGGCGCTGGCGTGGCAGTCGGCGGAGGTGGCGACGTAGCGATCTTGGATTTTGGATTTTGGATTCACGGCGGTTGGTGCGGGGGCTTGCGGGAACGAATCGCGTATAAGACCTCACCCCAGCCGGCGCTTCAGGTCTTCGACCCCCGCGAGCCACTGGGGAAAGTCGGCCTTGTTCTCTTGCCAGAGTTCCTTGAGTTCCGAATCTTGCAGGATCGCTTCGAGCGCTTGGCGGGCTTGCGCGACCAGGCGCGGATCGGGGCGGGGTTTGCCTTTCGCCCACGCGGCGACGTCCGCGGGCAGATCCGGCGCGGGGCGGCCGTTCAGAGCGGCGACCACTTCGGCCGCGGCGATGGCGACGGAACATTCCGGCGCTTGGAGTTCTAGGTCGCCGCCGGGGATCATCCCGGCAAGCGCTTCCGTCAGGATCGACAGGTCTTCGGATTCTTCGAGGTCGTAGACGAAATCGGAGGCCTCGTCGTTATCGAACGCCGCGTAACCCCACGTGCCCATGGCCGGCCTCCTTATATAGAGCTCATTTGACCGCGCGGGGCCGGCCGGTGTCTACAGGATTCCTTCCCGTCCCAAGCTATCCGGTTTACAGACATATCTTGCTTTCTCACATGGCTTTATAAATTCTTACCTTACCCGATCTATTTCGTGATTCGGCGGTGTATTAACTCTAACTAACCGTTTTTCGGATAACTTAAGATGAGCGTTACCTTAACCAGCAAACACGAACAGCTTCGGGACCTGATCCTGGCCGAGATCGCGCGCTTGGAATTGGGGCCGGGGGATCGCATCCCATCGCGGCCGTTCTGGCGCGAGCACCTGGAAGTCTCGAACGATACGGTCGACCGGGCGCTGCGGGGGTTGATCGCCGAAGGCATTCTGATTGCGCGGACGGGCAGCGGGACGTTCTTGAAGCGCGCGCTGCCGCCGGCTCAAGCGACCGGCGGCGCGGCGCAGACGCGGGTGCTCGACGTGCTGGTGCCGCGGGAGCGGGAGACGCTGCAGGAATCGCACAGCCCGCACGTATGGTGGGGGCGTCTGGAAGGCATCGCGCAGGCTTGCCGCGAGCGCGGGATCGCGACGGCGCTGCACTTTATCAATCCCTACCGCTTCACGACGCCTGAAGAACTGCTGGCCGCCATCGGTCCGTTTCATGACGGGGCGGTCTTCCTGCACGAGGACTTGGCGCTGCGCCTGGAGGCGGAAATGCTGCGCCGGAAGGTGCCTTACGCGGTGGTAAGTCCGTATCGCGCGCGTGCGAACGGCATCGGGATGGACGTGACGCCGGCGTACCGGGCGGCGCTGCGGCATCTGCGCGCGCAGGGGCGTACGCGGGTGGCGTTTCTTTCGGCCGATCCCTCGGCGCCGAGCAGCCATCTGGCCTTCGTCGAGGCCGCGGCGGCGGCGGAAGGCCTGCCGCTGGCGCGCGTGTACTGGTGCGGGCAGAACCCCGCGGCGGCGCTGGACCGGCTGCTGGGCGGGGACTTGAAGGCGTTCGGGATCGACGCGCTGTTGTGCCGGACCGACCGCTGGGCGTTCGAAGCGCTGCGGCGCTTGCGCGAAGCCGGCGTGCGCGTGCCGGAAGACGTGGCGCTGGTCGGCTGCGACGATCTTCCCGAAGCGGCGCAGACCGTTCCGGCGCTGGCGACGATCCGGATGCCGTTCGAGGCCGGCGGCGCGGCGGCGGTGGCGGCGGTGGCGCGGCTGTGGGCGGAAAAGAAACTGGCCTTCGAGTATCGCAACGTGGCGGCCGAGTTCATGCCGCGCGCATCGGCGCTGGGTTAGCGGGAGCCCTCCGTTCATGGAACGCATCGACGCGCATATCCATTTCGACAGCGAGCATCCGGCCTACGCGGAGCAACTCGCCGAATGGAACATGAAGTTCCTGAACACGATCGGCGGGGTGGAGCATCCCGAGTGGCGCGCGCGGCGGGCGGAGCCGTACGCGCGGCTGGCGGCGGCGTATCCGGAGCGCTTCGGGTGGGTCACGAGCTTCGATCTGCCGCGCTTCGGCGATCCCGAATACGCCGAACGCTGCATCGCGGGGCTGGAGGCCGATTTCGCGCGCGGCGCGGTGGGCTGCAAAATCTGGAAGAGTTTCGGGCTGGGCTTTCGCGATCCCGAAGGGCGGCACGTGCTGGTGGATCATCCGATCTTGGAGCCGATCCTTTCCTTTCTGGAGCGGAGCGGGAAGACGCTGCTGATCCATATCGCCGATCCGATCGGCGGCTGGCAGCCGCTGGGGCCGGAGAACCTGACCTCGAATTTTTACCGCAAGCATCCGGACAAATACGCTTACGGGAATCCCGCATTCCCGGCGCACGAGGCGTTGATCGCGTCGCGTGACCGGATCGTGGAACGGCATCCGAAGCTGCGCGTGGTGGGCGCGCATCTGGGCAGCCTGGAGTTCGACGCGTCGGAACTGGCGCGGCGCTTCGAGCGCTATCCGAACTTCGCGGTGGACACCTCGGGCCTGGCGCGCGCTCTGGCTCTGGGCTTGCAAGACCGCGGCCTCGTGCGGCGGATCTGCATCGAGTTCCAGGACCGGCTGCTCTTCGGCAGCGACCAGCACGCGCATCCGCAAGATGCCGAGAGCGCCGAGGCGCGCGCGAAAGCCATGTCCTCGATTCGCGAGGGGCACGCGGCGGCCTTCGCGTATTACGAATCCGACGGGCGCGTGAAGCTGCGCGAGCACGAAGTTCAAGGGCTGGGCTTGCCGGAGCCGGTCTTGCGCAAGCTGTACGTGGAGAATGCGCGGCGCTGGTATCCGGGTTTGTAGCGGCGCATCTGGGGACGGACGCGAAACGCGAACGGCGGCCGGCGGGACGCCGGGGCAAAGGAGAGCGAGGCATGCGAACGAGCGTGTGGCTGGCGGCGGTGCTGAGTCTGGCGGCGGGCGCGGAAGAGGCGAGCGAGGTGCGCGTGGTGAATCTCGAATACGTAACGCCGAAGCTGCCGCCGAAACCCGAACGCATGCCGCTGGATGAGCAGACCGGTCATCCGCGAATCATGATCCCGGACGGCGGACTGAAGGAGCTGACCGAGCGCGGCAAGACGACGCACCAGGCGATCGCGGCGGCGATCGTGAAGCAGGCGGAAGAGATGCTCGAGGAGGAGCCCGAAGCGAGCCCGCGCAACGCCGAAGGCCCGATGCGCCGCGCCGTGCGTAAACCGGCTCAGTTGGCCTGGGCCTACGCCGCGACCGGCGACGCGAAGTACCGCGCGGCGGCGATCAAGTATGCGGAAGTCGTCTGCGCGTATCCGCACTGGGACATCGACGTCGATCTGGCGGCGGGGCACGGCCTGTGGGCCATCGCGCTGGCGTACGACTGGTTCCACGCCGATCTGAGCGACGCGCAGAAGAAGCTCTTTCGCGAAAAAGTGAAGCTGCAAGGCGAGCGGATGGCGAAGGTCTGGGGCGCGGAGAAGGTCAAAGGCGGGACGTGGTGGACCAAGGAACTCCTGCAAAACCACGGGCAGGTCAACAGCGCCGGGCTGGCGGCGGCGGCGATCGTCTTTTACCACGAATTGCCCGAGGCGAAGCGCTGGCTGGAACTGGCCAACGGGCATTTCGAGAAGGTCTTCACGATCGTGAACGAGGACGGTTCGAGCATGGAGGGGATCAATTACTGGGGCTACAGCATGGAGCATATGATGCTGTACGCCGAACTGGCGCGGCGGAATTTGGGCCGCGACTTCTTCGCCACGAGCGGTTACCTGCGCAACAGCGGGCGCTTCCTGGCCGCGCACCTGACGCCGTGGATTCGCCCGGACGATTTCGTGTTTCCGTTCGGCGCGGCGGCCACCTCGACGGGCACGCACGGTCCGGCGCATATCCTTTTCAAATCGGCCGCGGCGACGCGCGATCCGCTGGTGCAGGATCTGGCCTGGAGCATGATCGAGAACAACTCGGGCAAGCATTCCCCGTTGCTGCCGCTGTCGCTGCTGTGGTGCGATGCGAGCGTGGCGCGCGGGAAGCGAACGGAGTTTCCGGCGTTCGCGGCGTTTCCCGAACTGGGCATCGTGACGGCGCGCGGCGGCTGGGACGAGCAGGCCACGGCGCTGTGGTTCAAGTGCGGGGCGTACCAGGGCCGCACGGCGAGCGAAATCCTGAAGCGGAACAGCGGTTCGGGGCACGCGCGGCCGGACCAGACGGCGTTTCAGTTCGTTTCGCGCGGCGAGCGGTTGACGGCGTACGGAAACGCGCGCTGCGAGAACCACAACTTGCCGATTTTTCGCGGGCTGGGGCAGTTCGGCGAACACGGCGATCCGGATCGCGAAGGCGGCTTGGTGGTGAGCGAAGCGTTCACCGCGCCGGAGCAGCCGAAACTCCTGCGCGCCGAGGACGGCCCGCGGCACAGCTACGCGGCGGGCGACGCGTCGAAGATTTACAAGCTCGAGGCCGGCGTAAAGACCTACCGGCGGCATCTGGTCTTCCTGAAGCCCGACGGGCTGCTGGTCGTCGACGAGATCGAGTTGGGCGACGGGAAGCCCGCGGGCAAAGCGCCCGATGTCTCGTGGAACCTGAACGTGCTGCCCGATCCGGTGAAGAAGTCGGCGCGGCATTACCGCGTGGACGGCAAACAGGGCGGCATGGACGTGATGCTCTGCGCACCCGCGGAAGGCTTCGCATTCGAGACGCCGGCGGTGAAGCCGAATACGGGCTACATGATGCCGGAAGTCTTCCACCAACGAAAACGGCTGGCGCTGGTTTCGCAGGAACCGGTGAAGCGGACGGTGCTGGCGGTGTATCTGCACGCGCGCGGCGCCACGGAAGCCAGTCCCGCCGCGCCCCGCGTCACGCTCACGGACGGGAACCTGACGGCCGAGATCGGTTCGCGGACGGTGGCATTGAACCTCGCCGAAGCCGCCTGCACGGTGAAGTGAGGGCATGAAAAAGCCCGCCGAAATCCGGCGGGCCTTTCATGCGATCCGCGGCACCTTCCAAACTTACTCGGGCTTCGAGGTCTTCTTCCACTTCTGCTGGAAGCGTTCGATGCGTCCGGCGCTGTCCACGAACTTCTGCCGGCCGGTGTAGAACGGGTGGCAGTTGCTGCAGACGTCGATGGAGTAGTTCTGGCACTTGGTGGAGCGCGTCTCGACCAGCGTGCCGCATCCGACGCACTTAATCGTGATCGGTTCGGACTTGGGATGAATGCCCTGCTTCATGGCCCTAGGCCTCCTTCTGCGAAGCGGCAAAGTATAGGGGCGCGCGAGTGGGGAGCAAGTGAAATTGGTAATCGGTAAACGGTAAACGGTGAACCGTAACGACTTAGGCCAGGCGGCCGCTGCATGGGAAAGGGGGCTCCGCGCGCCCCTCTTCCGTTCACCGCTCGCCGTTCACCTGCTCCCCTTCCCCGCTCACTTCCCGCGTTCGGCGAGAATAATCTTGAGCTTAAACGTATCCGTGCCGCGCAGGATGCTCAGTTCGATCTGGTCGCCGGGGGCGTATCCGATCAAGGCCATGTTGAGATCGCGGGCGTTGGCGAGGGGCGTGCCGCCGGCTTCGACGATGGTGTCGCCGGCCTGGAGTCCGGCTTGTTCGGCGGGGCTGCCGGCCTGGACGGGTCCGACGGGGAAGCCCTTGGCGTCGCGGAGGCGATCGCGGTCGGGGCTGACGCCGAGGTAGCCCTGCGAACCGGATTTCAGGAACTTAGGGCGCTCGGGCGTATCGGCGATCTCGCGGGCGACGTTCGCCACCATGCGGGCGATGGCTTCGGCGGCCGGCGCGTTGATCTTGTCCCAGGTGTCGCTGGCCTTGTGGTAGTCGGGGTGCGTGCCGGTGAAGAAGAAGAGGACCGGAATGTCCTTGCGGTAGAAGGTGGTGTTGTCGCTGGGGGCGACGCCGCTGCTGCTGAGGAAGATCGTGAGCCCCTGTTCTTTGGCGCCGTGCTTTTCGACCAGCGTGCGGAAATGTTCGGCGGTGCCGACGCCGGAGATCTGGACGGCTCCGTTGTGGCTGCGCCCCACCATATCCATGTTAATCATGGCGACGTGCTTGGCGAGCGGCGCGGCAGGGTGATCGACGTAGTGCTGCGAGCCCAGCAGGCCCTTTTCTTCGCCCGAATACGCCTGGAAAAACAAGCTGCGCTTGGGGCGTTCTTCGGGCTTGAGCGCGGCGAAGTACTGCGCGACTTCCAGAAGCGCGGCGGTGCCGCTGGCGTTGTCGTCGGCGCCGGGATGGAGCAGCCCCGCGCCGAAGCGGCCCATCAAGCTGCCGAAGTTGCCCATGCCGACGTGGTCGCAGTGCGCGCCGATCACGACGTACTCCTGCTTCAGTTCGGGATCGGAACCCTCCAGCACGGCCAGCACGTTGGAAGTCTTCTGCGGGTCGATGACCAGATCGGCGACGGCGCCGACCTTGACGCCCGCGAGTTCCCTGGACTGCGGCTTGAGGTCTTTGTCGATGGCGGCTTGAAGTTCGGCGACGGTTTTGCCGGAACTCTTGAGGATCGCGTCGGCGGTGGGGCGCGTGACCATCAGGACGGGCAGTTCGACTTCGGCGAAGCAGGGTCCGACGGGATCGAGGAGCTTGTCCTCGGCGCCTGCGCCTTGAGGCGCATTGATGATCAGGACGCCGGCGGCGCGGCGCAGCGCGCAGTTGTTGATCTTCGTCGCGAAGTGGGCGTGGCGGGTCATCGTCTTGCCCTGGAAGCGGCTCTTGGGATCGTCGTCCTGGGGCTCGTAGCGAAAGATCAGCGCCCACTTGCCGGCGAGTTCGACGCCCGCGAAGTCGTTGTATTGGTGCTCGGGCGCGCTGACGCCGTAGCCGGCGAAGACGACGCCGGCCTCGGCCACGTGCGGGCTGGTGCGGTTGGCCGGGAGCGGGGTGAAGTCGGCCTTGACCTTGAACTCTTCCGTCTTGCCGCCGGCTTCGAGCTTAAGCGCGTTGCCCGCTCCGAGGCCTTTGCTGACGGGCAGGAAAAAAGTCTGCAAGTAGCCGGGTTCCGCGGCTTCGGCCGCCTTGTCGCCCATGGGCCGCAGGCCGTAGCGCTTGAACTCGTCAGCGATGTACGCGGCGGCTTTGAGCTGTTCGGAGGTGCCGGCTTCGCGGCCGCGGAAGCTTTCGGAGGCGAGGTGCTTGATGTGGCCGAGGAGTTCGCCCTTATCGACCTTCGCATGAACCGCCGGTTGAACGGGCGTGGCGGTGGGATTGGCGACGGGAGCGGCGGGCGCCACGAGATCGGGCGGAGTTTCGGCGGCGCAGCCGATGCCCATGCCGGGTGCGCAGAACGCCAGCACAGCCGCGCACGCAAGAATCCCATGACGCCGCCACGCGTTACGCATCGCCGGCCTGCCTTTCCACGTTCGACCGGAGCGGCTATTCCGCGGCCGGCTGGGTCCAATCGGTCTCGACCTTCACGAAGGCGCTGTTCTGGCCCTTCTTGCCGCGCGAGACGAAGAGCACGAATTCCTTCTTCTGCTTCTCTTTGCGTTCGGCCAGCAGGCTTTCGAATTGCTTGAACGTCTCTTCGCCGCTCCCGCTCAATTCGACGTCATCGACCTTCAGGATGATGTCGCCTTTGCGCAGCCCGCCCAGTTCGGGCGGGGAGCCGCTCTTGACGTAATGCACCAGCAGCCCGCTGGAATCAGTCTCCAGGTCCAGCGCGAGGCGGTCGTAGTAGACGAGTTCGCGGAGCACCAGCCCAAAGGGTTTGTGCTCGTAGCGCGGCGCTTCGGATTCTTCCTTGGGGCGCTCGGAGAGTTCGACCTTCAGCGCGTGCTTCTCTTTCTGGCGCAGCACGGCCAGTTCGACGGTCTGCCCGACCTCGAGGCGCGAGAGGCGTTCCATGAACGCGCGCAGGTCGTTGTCGTTGCGGACTTCGACGGCTTCGCCGGCCAGTTGCACCACGATGTCGTCGGCTTGCAGGCCGGCCTTGGCGGCGGGCTGGCCTTCCAGGACGCGCCCGACGATCACCCCGCCCTGCTTGGCCTGTTCTTCGCTGAGGCCCAGGACGAGCCCGACGTCCTTGGGCAGCGGCTGCATGTCGGCGACGCCGAGCCACGCCTTCTTGCGCTTCTTGGACGGATCTTCGAGCAGTTCCTTGAGGCGCGTGACGGGCAAAAAGACCGACGCGGGCCGCGCTTCCCCGCCCGGCCGGGCCTGCGCGCGGTCGAAGATGGGATCCTGAACCACGAAGCCGACCACTTCGCCGTCGGCGTTCAGGATGGGCCCGAAGAGCGTCTTGGCGGCGTCGCCGGTCAGGACGAAGAGTTCCTGCGGGTGGGTCACGCGCTTCACGATCTGGCCGGGGCCGAAATCGAGGGTGGAGCGGTAAGCGGGCGGCAGCAGCCCCAGGCCCCAGACGGTATCGCCGCGCTGGAGCTTGGCCGGATCGCCAAGCGCGGCCGGGACGAGCTTGAGCTTCTCGGGCAGCGCTTCGGCGGGCTTGACGAGGGCGGCGTGCAGATCGGAGTCGCGCGCGACGAGTTCGGCCTTGATCTCGGGCTGGTCTTCTTCGGCGACCCATTGCATCTTGAAGTCGGCGAAGCGGTCGTCGGGCATCTGGCGCGGGAGCCAGTCGCCGCCGATGGCGGTGAGCCCTTCGGCGTTGAGGATCGTGCCGGCGGCGACGATGGGCCGCTTGGCGCCGTTCTCCATGACCACGTTGAAGGTGACGCGCACCAGCGCGGGTTCGGCCTTGGCCAGGATCGCGCCCGGATCGGCGGCCCGCAGCGCCGGAAGCCCGCACAAGGTCCACACCGCCAGCAGCAGCAACCGCCTTCGCATCGTCGAACACCTTTCCTTCTTCATGGGCCTGCCGGGAACGTTCAATCCTGCAGCCGCACGGCGCGCACGTAATTTCCTTTGCCGCGCCTGATTTTGACGGCCACCAGCTTCTTTTCGTCCTTAGATTCCATCACCTTAGCGACGGCTTCGCGCAGTGCGCGGACGGTAGGCGTCTCGACGTTATCGACGCTTTGGATGACGTCGCCGGGTTCCAGCTTGGCCAGCGCGGCCAGCCCGCCGGGCTTGGTCCCGCTGACGAAGGCCCCCTGCTCCACGTCCAGATCGCGCTTCTGGCTCTCGGTCAGGTCGCGGACGGTCATCGCCCATTCGGCCACCTCGACTTCCTTGCCGCTGACCTGGGTGAGTTCCTCGGTGACGACGGAAAGATCGAGGGTGCGGTCCTTGCGCTGCACGCTGACGGCGTGTTTGCTCCCCACGGGCCAGCGCGCGATGCGCGTGTACAGCGCGGGCAGGTCCTCGACGAAGCGCGCGACGACGTCCTCCCCGTCGAAGGAGAGGATCACGTCGCCGGCCTGAAGTCCGGCTTCTTCGGCGGGGCTGCCGGGTTCGACGGCGGTGACCAGCACGCCCTTGCGGTTGTCGACGCCGAAGAGGTCTTCGAGTTCCTGAAGTTCCTGGAGCGCCGCGCCAAGGTTGCTGCGCGTCACCTTGCCTTTGGCCAGAATCTCGTTGACGACCTGCTTGACCAGATTGACCGGGACGGCGAAGCCGAGGTTGTTGCTCCCGCCCACTCCGCGGCTGTTGATGCCGATCACCTGGCCCTTGAGGTTCACCAGCGGCCCGCCGGAATTGCCGGGGTTGATCGCCGCATCGGTCTGCAGCCAGGTGTTGAAGGTGCCGGTCCGTTCGCCGGTGGGGAGCGTCATGTCGTCGCCGAGGTAGCGTTCGGTGTTGGAAAGGATGCCCATGGTCACGCTGCGCGAAAGGCCGCGCGGGCTGCCCATGGCGAGGACGGGCTCGCCGACTTCCAGCTTCGCCGAATCGCCCAGTTCGGCGTACGGCACCGGCGTCCCGGCGTGGTACTTGCGCCACTCGTCCATGTTGATCTGCACGACGGCCAGATCGGTCCAGGCGTCGCCGCCGATCACCTTGCCGTGGACGCGTTCCTTGGTGCCCAGCGTCAGGATCACCTTCTCGGCGTGCCC
Source organism: Planctomycetota bacterium (assembly GCA_015075375.1). Taxonomy (GTDB): domain Bacteria; phylum Planctomycetota; class SZUA-567; order H5-PLA8; family H5-PLA8; genus H5-PLA8. The sequence continues at coordinate 1,712,258 of JABTUM010000002.1, forward strand.
GGCGACGTGGAAATTGGTGAGCACATGGCCGTCGGCCGAGAAGATCACGCCGCTGCCGATGTGCTGCCCCGTCACGACCTTTTCGCCGCCTTGGTACAGTTCCAGGATCGGCCTTACGTTAACCAGCGCCGGAAACACCTTGTCGCGGGCTTTCTTGACCTTCCCGTCGATCTCCGCGCCGTGCGCGCTCGCCAGGAAACACAGCGCCAGGACCAGTCCGGCCGTTGAAACGATCCGCATGCTTGCCGATTCCTTTGTCACCGCCGCCCGATGCCCTACGTAAGAGGCTCCCGTCATTCATTAGACTGCACAAACCGTATCCGGTATGAGCATCTTTATCACCCAACGGAAAGAGCTTGCACCATGCGCGTATTATCCGGCCTCGCCCGAGGCGTGCCGCTGAAAACCGTCCCTGACTTCGATACGCGCCCGATCCTGGACCGGATCAAAAAGAGCCTCTTCTCGATCCTCGACAGCGCGGGGCTCCTGGCGGGCGCCGCGGTGGCCGATCTTTACGCCGGGACGGGAACCCTGGGCATCGAGGCGCTCTCGCGCGGCGCCGAGCGCTGCCTCTTCGTCGAACGCCGCGCCGACGCCATGAAACTCCTGGAAGCGAATCTGGCCAAGACCCGGTTGCAGGCGGGCGCCGAACTACGCTGCGGCGAGGTGGGCAGCGTCCTCGCGCAGATCCAGGGACAAGGCCCGCGCTTCGACCTGATGCTGTACGATCCGCCGTTCGAGTTCAGCCGCGAACCGGCGCACCGTCCGGCGCTGGAAGCGGAATTGGCGCTCGCCGGCACGCTGCTGCGCCCCGGCGGGAGGCTGATGCTCCGCTGCGAGCGCAAAGCGGGCGTCCCCGCGCCGGAAGGCCTGACGGTGGTGCGGCACTGGACCGACGGCCCGCACGCGATGGTCTTCTTCGAAGCGGGGGCTTGAGTCCGCGAACGGCTGGACGAGAACCGCTTAGCGCGCCGTCCAGCCGCCGTCGATGACGATCGCCTGCCCGGTGATGTTCCGCGCGGCGGGGCTGCACAGGAACTCGATCGTCCCCGCCACTTCCTCGACGGTAATGAACTGCTTCTTCGGCATCGGTTCGAGCATGATCTTGGCGATCACCTCGGCTTCGCTGAGGCCGTGGACTTGGGCCTGGTTCTTGATCTGCTTATCGACGAGCGGCGTATGAATGTAACTGGGGCAGAGGGTATTCACGGTGATGTCGGCATCGGCGGTCTCGAGCGCCGCGACCTTCGCGAGCCCCAGCAGCCCATGTTTGGCGGCGACGTAGGCGCCCTTGAAGGGCGAAGCCACCAGCGCGTGAATCGAGCCGACGTTCACGACGCGGCCGTAGCCGGCGGCGCGCATGCGCGGCAACAGCGCGCGGGTGAGCAGGAACGGACCCTTGAGCATGATGTCGATGAGCTGCCCGAAGCGCTCGGGCGGAAATTCCTCGAGCTTCGCGACGTGCTGCAAGCCGGCGTTGTTGACGAGCACCTCGACGGAGGCCTCGCCCAGTTCGGCCACCGCGCGCTCGACGGCGGCGGAGTCGCTCACGTCGAACGCCAGCGCGCGCGCTCCAGGGAGGCCCGCGACCGTCTCGGTCACGGAGGCGAGTTGGACGTCGCACGCGATAACGCGCCATCCCGCGCGCGCGAAGTGTTCGGCCAAGCCGCGGCCCAAACCGCTGCCGGCGCCGGTGATCAGGATGGAGCGAGACATGCGTACACCTTGGTGAACGGTAAACGCTGAACGGATTGACTACAGCGCCATGATCTTCTTGATGCGCTCGGTCGTTTCCTTCATCCGCGCTTCGTCGCCGCCGACTTCGCTGATCAGCGCGCCGTCGAAGCCGATGGCGCGGAGTTCCTTCATCACCACGGGCCAGTTGCAGTCGCCGTCCATGAGCTGGGTCCAGGTGGGCGGATTGCGCTTGTAGTCCTTGACGTGCACCTTCTTGATGCGCTTGCCGATGTCGCGGACCCACATCTCGGTGAAGCCGAAGTGGAGCAGGTTCGCGGTATCGAGGTAAATGCCGATGTGCGAGCTTCCGACTTCGTCGACGAACTGAACGGCTTCGCGGGGCGAGAGGATGAACTTGTTCCAGACGTTCTCGATGCAAATCGCGCAATTCGCCTTCTCGGCGGCGGGGGCCAGCTTCTTCAACGCGTCGCGGCAATCGTTCCAGGCGCGGTAATGGCTGTCCTGCGCTTCGAGCTGCCCCGGATGCAAAAGCATCCCGTCGACGCCGATGCGTTCGGCAATCTCCAGCCCGCGGCGCAGAATCGCACAGCGTTTCTCGCGCGAGGCGGCGTCGGGGCTAAGCAGCGAACCCGAGTCCTTGCGTGTGGCGATCAGGCTGCTGACTTCGATGCCGCGCGCGTCGCAGGCCTTGCGCACGGCGTCGAGTTCGGCGTTCGTCGCGTCGATACCCGGCTGGCCCTGGTCGCTGAAGACCAGTTCGATGGCCTCGTAGCCGCAGGCCTTGGCCTGGTCGAGGTCGGCTTCGAGACGTTCGCGCTTGAGACACAACTGCGTGATGCCCGGCTTCATGCGGCGTTCCCCCTGTGAATGCGCGGCGGCACGGACGGCTCGCGCGGTCAGATGGCAGGCAGGTAAACGGTGAAGGTGCTGCCTTCGCCGGCCACGCTGCTGACTTCGATGCGCCCGCCGTGCTGATCGACGATCTTCTGCGAGATGGACAGGCCCAAACCCGTCCCCACATCCTTATCGGTATAAAACGGATCGAAGATGCGCGGCAGCGTCTCGGGCGGAATCCCGTGGCCGCGGTCCTCGACCTCCACGGCAATCTCGCGGCGCGGGCGCTCTTCGGGCGGCTGGTCGCCCTCGCGGAAAAGCACCGCGCCTTCGACGATGCGCAGCCGCAGCGTCACCGAACCGTCTTCGCGGCTGGCTTGAACCGCATTGAGCACGATGTTGCGCAGCACCTGGCGCAGCTTGTCGCCGTTGCCCAGTACGCCGGGCATCGGCGTCTCGGGCTCGATCAGTTCGGCCTTCACTTTCGCGTTCTTGAAATCGGGCTGCATGTCCTTGAGCAGATCGGCGATGAGGCGGTCCATGTGCACCGGCATCAGCGTCAGTTCGCGCTGGCGCGAGTAGTCCAGCAGGTCCTGCACGATCTTGTTCATGCGGTCGACTTCTTCGAGCACGATCTGCGTGTACTCGCCGAACTTCTCGGTGCTTTCCTTCTTGTGGACCGACTCCTGGATAAGCTGCGTGAAGCCGCGAATCGAGTTGAGCGGATTGCGGATCTCGTGCGCCACGCCGGCTGCCATCTGGCCCAGAGCGGCGAGATGCTGGCTGCGGCGGAGTTGCTCTTCGAGCCGGCGGATGCGGGTCAGGTCGCGGAAGTTGGCGACGACGCCCACCAGGCTCCCGGCGTGGTCGGTCTGCGGGGACGTGCTGAGCCCCACGGGGACCGGGCCGCGCGGCGTCTGCACGCGCACTTCGTAGCGGTCTTCGCTCTTGCCCGACTGCAGGGTCTCCGAGACCAGCTTGTTCATCTCGGAAAGCTCTTCGACTTCGGCGAGCTTGCGCCCCAGCAGCGCGCCTTCGGGCTGTTCCAGAATCTCCAGCGCCGCGCGGTTGATGCGCACGATCCGCCCGTAAATGTCCACCACCAGCAGCCCGCTGGAGAGCGAACGCAGCACCGAGTTGTTGAACTCGGCCGCGTCGAGCAACTCGGTGTACAGGTTCGTGTTTTCGAGGCAGACGGCGGCCTGCACGGCCATGGCGCTGCAGAGCTTGAGGTCGGCCTCGCTGAACGGATCGCCGCCCTCGATCTTGTCGATGTAGATCAGCCCCAGCACGCGATCCTTGAGCTGCAGCGGCACGCCCATGATCGACTGAACGTGCATGGTGTGGATCGAATCGGCCTGCCGCAGGCGCTCGTCGGTCTCGGCGTTGATCGAGAGAAAACTCTCCTTGTTCTCGAGCACCTCGCGCGCGGCGGTGCGGGATATCTGGATGTCTTCCTGGCGCTTGAGGCCTTCCTTGGTGCGGATGAACTTCAGCCCCGGCGAACCGTCCGGCGCGAGCAGCAGGATCACGCCGCGGTCGGCGCTGAAGCCCTGGAGCAGGAAGTCGAGCACCTTTTCCAGCAGCGCGCGGCGATGCAGGATCGAACTGACCGTGCGCATGAACTCGTAGAGCAGCGTCAGATGCCGCTGCGCGTCCGGGATCGTCGTCCCGTCCTTGAGTTCCAGCAGCTTCGTCTCGTCCATCTTGAGGGTCATGCGCGTCGCGGCATTCTTGCGGTCTTCGCTGAAGACCACCTGCGGCGAGGGCATGACGCGGGACGAGTGGCACTCCAGAAGGAAAACCGTATCCCCGATGGCGACGCGGTCGCCGTTCTGCAGGATCGTCTCGGCGGCGATGCGGGCGTCGTTGACGTAGGTGCCGTTGGTGCTGTCGAGATCGACGACGGAAAGCCGGCCTTCGGTGACGCGGATCTCGGCGTGGTTGCGGCTGGCGGCTTCGTCTTCCAAAGACACGTCGCTGGTGCGCTCGCGCCCCAGCCGAATCAAGTCTTTGCTGATCGGAACCCGCCGGCCCTTGTAGGGACCGGAGAGCACCACCAGTTCACCCACAAGCGTGGCCACGTTCGGCGAACCTCCAGCCGTCGAATACGGTCGAAACGAATGAAATGCGGCTCCTGCGCCCATCGTTCATAGCGCTTGCCACCGATTTGACAAGAAACGGGACCGGGATTTGACAGCGCCCCCGTACGGCGTCCAATCTGCTGCGTATGCCCCCCCGCTCCGCGAGCCCCCGCCCCTGGCCCGTCGTGCTCCTGACCGACTTCGGCCCCGGCAGCACTTACGTGGGCCAGATGAAGCTTGTTTTGGAATCGAACGCTCCCGGCGTGCGCACGATCGACCTCGCGCACGACCTCCCGGCCCAGGATACGGTCGCCGCGGCGTTGATCCTTAAAGGAGCGCTGCCCTGCCTGCCGCGCCCGGCGGTGCTCTGCGCCGTGGTCGATCCGGGCGTCGGCAGCGCGCGGCGCATCCTCGCGGCGGGCTTCGGGCCGGGCCGCGTGGCGCTGCTGCCCGACAACGGCCTGCTCGCGGCGCTCCAGGCGTGGGGCCGGCCCACCGCGCTGCGCGCCGTCACGAACGCGCGCTGCTTCCGGCATCCGGTCAGTCCCGTTTTTCACGGCCGCGATTGCTTCGCGCCGGTCGCGGCCAAGCTGGCCCAAGGCTTCGGCCTCGCCAAGCTGGGACCCGCGGTGCAGCCTTCCAGCCTCGCGCCGCTGCCGTGGCCGCGGGTGCGAGCGGGACTCCAAGGCGTCCGCGTGATCTACGCCGACCGCTTCGGCAACCTCGTCACGAATCTCGCAGCGGATGCAGTACCGCCGGGCGCGAAGCTCGCGATCCGCCTGGGCCGCCGCAAGCTCACGCTGGTGAGTCACTACGCCGAAGCGCGCCCGGGGCAAGCCGTGGCGCTGTGGGGCAGCTTCGGTCACTTAGAGATAGCCGTCCGCGACGGCTCGGCAGCGCGAATTCTAAAGGTGGGCGTGGGCAGTGCGGTGGCGGTGCGAGCGGTTTAGCCACGGGTTCATTTGACAAGCGGGCGAAAGCCCGCACAATCCTTCCGCGGCAGGTGTGGCGCCGGCTTGACAAGCGATCCGGAATCCAGCCTTCCCGTGCGCACGTGGCGGAATTGGCAGACGCGCCAGCTTGAGGGGCTGGTGGGAGCAATCCCGTGGTGGTTCAAATCCACTCGTGCGCACCACTTAAAAGTTCGGACCGAGGCCGCGGCAACCCGCGGCCTCTTTCTGTTTCAGGAGGCTTCCCGTGAACGAGTCGCTCACCGCGCGCCTGCGCATCAAACCCGGCCAGCACGTCAAACTCGCCCGCCACGACCCGGATTTCACCGGCCCGTTCACGAACAAGAAGGACGCCAAGGACGCGACCAAGAAAAATCTCGATAAGCTCTTCGAACTTCAATACAAGATGTACGCCGAGAACAAGCACAGCCTCCTGGTGGTGCTCCAGGCCATGGACACCGCCGGCAAGGACGGCCTGATCCGGCACGTCATGACGGGCATGAATCCGCAAGGCTGCCACGTCACCTCCTTCAAGAAGCCGTCCGAACGCGAACTCGACCAGGATTACCTCTGGCGCATCCACCAAGCCGTGCCCGCCAAGGGCGAGGTGGGCATCTTCAACCGCAGCCATTACGAAGACGTGCTGGTGGTGCGCGTGCACGATCTGGTCCCGAAAACCGTCTGGAGCAAGCGTTACGAGGAGATCAACCAGTTCGAGCATTACCTCGCTTCGACCGGCATGACGATCGTCAAAATTTTCCTGCACATCAGCAAGAACGAGCAGAAGCAGCGGCTCCAAGCGCGCCTCGACGACCCGCTCAAGCACTGGAAGTTCTCGCCCGCCGATCTGGGCGAGCGCAAGCATTGGAACGAGTACATGCGCGCCTACGAGGACGCACTCTCGAAGTGCAGTACGCCTCACGCGCCGTGGTACGTGATCCCGGCCAACGAGAAGTGGTTCCGCAATTACGCGGTCTCGCAGATTCTGGTCGATACGATGAGCAGGCTGAGGATGAGCTGGCCGAAGCCGACCTTCGACCCCAAAGACATCAAGATTGTGTAAGTGGTGAGATTTTAGATTTTAGATTTTGGATTTTATACCCACCGCACAGAAGCGCGCAGCGCTACGCGTTGCCGTTCAATCCAAAGCCCTCAAATCCAAAATCTAAAATTTAAAATCCAAAATCGCTACGTCTTGATCTCAAACGTCTCCGCCTCGCCGCCGCAGTGAACGTCGAACTCGATGGCCGTGTGCACGGCATGCAGGGCAATCTTCGCCGGATCGCGTTCGGATTCGTACTGCGTGAAGAGCGCCCCCAGCGCGTAATCCGCCCCGCCGCCGATGGCTGCGTACTTCTTGAGCGGCATCACCGAGAGGTTCGAGAAGACCGAGAAGATGCCTTGGCGGTTGGCCACCAGGAACGAAGCGTCGATATCGCCGAAGGGCGAATCTTTTTCGGGCGGCTGATCGTTCACGAAATTGTACTTCTTGTGCAGATCCTGCCAGAAGCGCACGAAGAAGCGGAAAATCCCGCGCGAAGTATTCAGGTTCGGCGTGCCGCGCGCGGCGAGGTAATCGTCGAGGATGTTGTCGTAGAGCGACCAGCCGGTCGCGCCCAGCAGGCAGCGCCCGACTTTGCGGATCTTGTGCGTCTCGGTGTTGTGCGGACCGTGCCGGTGCGTACCGCTGGTGGTGAGCGTATCGGCGGCCATCACAATGCGGCGGCCTTTGCGTACGGCGACGACGATGGACATGCGGACCGGGCTCCGGGGACCGCTGGGTATATACGCGCCGCGGCGGCCGCTCGCAACCGAGTCGGACCGCTTCGCTTCCCGCGAAAAGTTCCTTGCTCGCCTTGGTCGTGCGTTAAAGTAGCCCTTGCACATTGCGAAGGAAGGAATCCGTCTCGCCCATGGCCGATTTGACCGGGCAAACGATCGCCGGATACCCCATCGAGAAGCCGATCGGCAAAGGCTCCTATGGGCTCGTATACCAGGCGCAGACGTCGGCCGATCCGCTGGCGGTGAAGCTGCTGCGTGACGAACTCCGCGGCGACGAAAAGCTCAATCTGGCGCTTAAAGCGGGCTGGGAAAAAAGCCAGCCGGTGGTCCACGACAACCTCGTCGCGATCTTCGGCGCCGGCCACGAACCGCCCCACGGCACGTACCTCCTGATGGAGTTGCTGAAGGTTAAATCCCTGCGCGTGATCGTCCACGCGGGGATGCAGTTGGCTTGGCGCGACGTGCTCCAGATCTGCCGCGAAATCGCCAAAGGCCTCAAGGCGCTCCACGACGCCGGTCACGCCCACGGCGATCTGTGGCCCTCCAACGTGCTCCTGACGCAGGACCAGGACGTCAAGGTCGAAGGCGCCGGCGCGCTGGTGACGCTGACGCGCCCGCTCACCGAACTGCTGATTCCGCCCGCCGTCGGGTACCAGGCCCCCGAACGCTTGCAAGGCGCGTACGGTTCGCCGGGCGCCGACCTCTTCGCGCTGGGCGGATGCCTGTATTTCATGCTCAGCGGCGGGATCGACCCCTTCCCCGGCAACGACGCGCAGCAAGTGGCCCACGCGATCCTGGAAAAAGATCCCGCGCCGATCAGCGCCCATCGCGACGACGTCTCGGAAGAACTGCAAGTCTTCCTGAGCCGCCTGCTCGCGCGCGATCCGGTGCAGCGTTACGGCAGCGCCGACGACGTGATCGCCGAGATCGACCGCCTGCGCGGCGGCCAGCCCCTCGAACCGCTGAAGGGCGGCGCGCCGGCGAAGTTCCCGGCCAACCCGCCTTCCAGCGTGCGGCTGGCCGCGGGCGTCCGCGCCGATCCGCCCGAACTGGGCTCCAGCGCCAACGCCAAGAAGAAGCGCAGCGATCCGTTCGCGTTCGACGAGCCCGGCGCCAAGAAAGAAGAGAAGCCCGCCGACGAAAGTTCCGGCGCGCTCGCGGCCGCGCTCCTGGCTTCGGCCAGCGGCGAGAACCGCCCCATGGAAGCGCCGCGCCCCGACGCCTCGCTCAGCGGCGCGCGCGGACTGCCCGTGCGCCCGGGACGCGGGCTGACTTCGGTCGGCAAGCTCAAGTCGCACATCATGTCCACCATTCCGCAGAGCGAGCAGGAACGCAAAGGCGACGACCTCTTCCACCAAGGCCAGCTGCCCGCCGCGCTGATCAACTGGAAGGACGCGGTTCAGAAGGGGCACGAGCATGTCGGCCTGCGCGTCAAGATCGAACTCGGCGAAGTCGAGCACAAGAAGCAGCAGTTCGATATCGGCGTGAGCGAAGCCAAAATCTCGATGGATGTGAACGACTTCGATTCGGCGCTGAAGCACGTGCAGGAAGCGTACGACGCCGCGCTGACCGAACGCCAGCGCGAGGACGCGGCGAAGTTGAAAGAAGCGATCCACGCGCAGCGCGCCAATCTGGAACGCTCCCGAGGCGTCACGCGCATGGCGGTCATCGCCGGCGTCGTCGTGGTCCTGCTGCTCGTGGCGGCCTTCGTACTGCTTCGCGGCGGCGAGACCAAGCCGCCCGAACCGCCTGCGCCAGCGCCCGAAGCGCCCAAGACGCAAGCGCCCGCCGAACCCAAAGCCGAGACGGTCCCGCTCCCGGCCACCGATCCGCCCGCGCTCCCCCCCGCCCCGCCCGAAGACGCGCCCGCGGAAGCGCCGAAGACTCCCGAAGTTCCGGCGTCTCCTTAAGAAGGAACCGTACGCCCTCCGGAGCGCCCCCGATGAACCGCCGACTGACCGCACTGCTGCTCGGCTGCGCCGCGAGTTTCGCCGCCGCGGCGCAAGACGCGTCGCCGCTCACGAATACCCCGCCCGAAGACCGCGCGCGTGAGGCCGCCTATCTGCGCAACATCCGCCGCATCACCTATGCCGGCGTCAAGAACGGCGAGGCTTACTTCAGCCCCAAAGGCGACGCCATCTCGTTCCAGGCCGTCCGCGAGCGCGCGCTCCAGAACCCCTTCTATCAAATCTACACGCTCGACCTCGCCAGCGGGCACGCGCGGCGCGTCTCGCCCGGACAGGGCCGGACCACCTGCAGCTACTTCCATCCCGCCAAGCCGCGCCTGCTCTTCGCGACCTCGCACCTCGACCCCGACGCGAAGAAGCATCAGGAAGAAGAAACCGCCAAACTCCAAAGCGGCCCGCCCAAACGCTACGAATGGGCCTTCGATCCGCGCATGGATATCTTCGAGACCGACCTCGACGGCGCGAACCCCCTCCGCCTCACCGAGTCCGAAGGCTACGACGCCGAATGCGCCTACAGCCCCGACGGGACGAAGATCGTCTTCTGCAGCTACCGCGACGGCGACGGCGAGATCTACACGATGGACGCCGACGGCAAGATTCCCAAGCGGCTCACCGAAGTCGCGGGCTACGACGGCGGCCCGTTCTTCTCGCCCGACGGCAAGCGCATCGTTTGGCGCCGCTTCTCGCCCGACGACAAGGTCGCCGAAGTCTGGATCATGAACGCCGACGGTTCTCAAGCGCGGCAGATCACGAAACTCAACGCCGTCGCGTGGGCGCCGTATTTTCATCCCGGCGGCCAGTGGCTGATCTTCGCCTGCAACCACGAGGACGTGGCCTTCGAACTCTACGCCATCCAGCCCGACGGCGCGGGACTCACGCGCATCACCTACAGCGCCGGCTTCGACGGACTGCCCGTCTTCTCGCCCGACGGCCGCCGGCTGATGTGGACCAGCACCCGCGACACCGACAACAGCCACGTCTACAGCGCCGACATCCTCCTGCCCGACCTCGATCCCGCGCCGCCGCCGCCCGAAGCCCGCCGCAATCCGCTCTCCATCGACCGCCTCCGCGCGCACGCCGAATACCTCAGCGATCCGGGCGTCACCGGACCGGCCGCGCGCGGTTTGACCGAACCGTTCACCGCCTATCTGGCCGGTCGCCTCAAAGACGCGGGGCTCCAGGCGCCCGCCGAAGGCTTCCTCGTGCCGGGACCCGAAGGCGAACCGGCCGTCGTCGGCCTCGTCGCGCCCAAAGGCGCGGCCTTCGCGTGGCCGCCGGCCGCCGACGCCCCGCCGTTCGTCCTGGCGCTCGCGCCGTACCTCGACGCCGAACCCTCCGCCGCCGCCGCATGGCTGGAACTGGCGCGCGAGATGAACGCCGTCGCGCAGTTCCGCGGCCTCAAGGTTCCCGTCGTCTTCGCGGCGCTTCCCGCGCACGATCTCGAACAAGGCGCGGCCGCGTTCGTCGCAGCCGAACGCGCGCAGGCCGTCGTCGTCCTCGGCGCGCTCGCGCAGTCCGGCGCCGGCGTGGCGCTGCGCGCCGGCGGCTCGGCCGACGACTGGCGCCTCCTGGCCGAACAGCTCGCCGCCGTGAATCCCGTCTCGCGCCTGTACCTGCTCGACGAGCGGACCGATCCGAACGCGCTGCCCGAAAAGGAGAGCCCCGACGGCCGCGCGCTCGGACGCTTCGACGCGCTCGCGCAAGCCGCGGCCGCGCGCAAGCTCCCGGCGCTCACGGTCTCCAATACGAACGCCTCCGATGGCTTCGATCTCGTCGCGCTGCGCGACCGCGCCACGGTCGCGCTGGGCGTGCTTTACCGCCTCGGCGTCGGCGATCTGGCCGTCGCCTACAGCCCCGAACCGATGCTGGGCGCGGCGCGCGGGAAATCCGGCGCGTATCTGGGCACCAAGCCGGCCTACGCAGGCGACGGCACGGGCGTATTGCTGCAAAGCGTGACCCCCGGCGGCCCCGCCGACCGCGCGGGCCTCAAAGCCGGCGATAAAATCGTGAAGCTCGGCGCGCTGGAGGTGAAGGACGCCGAAAGCTACCTGCGCGCCATCGAAACGCTCAAACCGGGGGAAGCGACTTCCGTCGAGATTGAACGCGCCGGCGCGCGGCAAACGCTCGCGTTGACACCCGGAGCGCGCTGAACCGCGTGCCCGCGCCCGCCCGCGACCTGTGGGCCGATTGGATTCGGCTCTGGCGCCGCGAACGCCTTCGCGGGCCGGCCGCTCCGTGCTTCGACGCGCTCCTCGCGCGCTATTCCGAACCCGCGCGCGCCTACCATAACCGCACGCATCTCGCGAAGATGCTCGCCCAATTCGATGCCGTCCGCGCGCAGGCGCAGCGCCCCGAAGCCGTGGAATGGGCGCTCTGGTTTCACGACGCCGTCTACGACGCGCGGCGCGGCGACAACGAAGCGCAAAGCGCCGCGTGGGCCGCGCGCGAACTGGAAGCCGCGGGCGCGAAGCGCGACCTCGCCGCCGCCGTCGTGCGCCTGATCCTCGCCACCCGCCACGCCGCCGCGCCGGCCGAACCCGACGCCCGCATGCTCTGCGACCTCGACCTGAGCATCCTCGGCGCGCCGCCGGCCGAATTCGCCGCCTACGACCGCGCCATCCGCATCGAATACGCCTGGGTGGACGAAGCCGCCTACCGCCGCGGCCGCGCCGGCGTCCTCCGCGCCTTCCTCCTGCGCCGACCGCTCTTCCACTTCCCCGACCTGCGCGCGAAACTCGAAGCTCAGGCGCGGATAAATTTGCAGAACGCGCTCCACGGTTTGGAAGCGTGAGTCCATCCGAGCCCAAACCTCCGGGTCCTGCGCGCTCCATTTGGACGCACGCAAGTTGGCTGCTTCTCGGCGGCTACTCGATCGTGCTTCCCATCCCCTTGGTCACGGGTTCGGTATTTCTGTTCGCTTCGGAGACTTGGCGCGGCCATCTCTTCGGCATCGACCTCCTGCTTATGGCCGTATTTCCGGTCGCTCTTTTTTTTGCCCTTCGATTTAAGACCCGCTGGCCTCGCGTGCGACGCGCACCGTGGGCGCTCGCCGTGGCGATACTTCTTGCGAGTCTGACGCTGGCCCTAAGCGCACCGCGCGGCGAAAAGGATTCGGCCTCTGGGCCACGCATCGTGTACCTCCTCGAAGGCGAAAGCTATCCGCGCTTTTCTCCCTTCAACTGGGCTCCGGAAATCGATCAGGTAAAGGTCGGGACGTATTTGATCGCGGCGTTGGACCGCTTGATCGATGCTCGACAAAGCCAGCAGCTGCGCCAGCTTTGCATGGACTTGTACCGGCCCATGGAAGCGGAACCCGGCTGGCGCGAGTTGGGCACGGCTCTCCCGTACGGCTACGCCTCGTTCTGGAACACCAACTGCGACCGTGGGCATGCCTACGTGTACGAGCCGCCCGCGCTCGTAACGTCGCCCCGGCCGGTCCTCCTGTTCGTCCACGGAAGCGCAGGCAATTTCAAAGCCTACCTTTATGTGTGGAAGTCATTCGCCGACCGGCATGGCTTTGCCATCGTGGCCCCTACCTACGGATTTGGGAACTGGGATCACCAAGGCGGATTGGACACGCTGAGGCGCGCACGCGATTGGATCGACCGGCAGCCGACTTTGGACTCCAAACGCGTCTATATCGCGGGGCTATCGAACGGTGGAAAGGGTGTCGGTCTGATCGTGGATCGGGAAGCAGATCGCTACGCCGGTGTGGTGCTTATTTCAGCGGTCGCACCCAAGCGTCAGCCTGGTGAAGCAGCTTGGAAGTCCCGTTGGCGGCACATGCCCGTGCTGATGCTGCACGGCGGCGAGGACGATCGCGTTCCCCTCACCTATGCGCAGCAGGTGGCGCGCGACCTGGAGTCCGGCCAAGCTCAAGTTTGTTTGGAGACCTACTGGAAAGAGAACCATTTTCTTTTCTACTCGAAGCGTGAAGAAATTTTAGTGCGCGTAGCCGCCTGGATGGATCTGCCGGACCATCCGTAGCCCCCTATTCCGCCCGCCAGTCGCCGCCCTTCATCACCTCCAGCGCGCGGAACAAACAATGGTTCCCCTTCTCGTCCCCGCCTCGAGCCTGAATCACCTTGTACAGCTCGTGGATCAGCGCCGTCACCGGCAGCGGCATCCCCGCTTCGCGCGCGTTCTCCAGCACGATCCGCAAATCCTTCTGCTGGTGCTTCACGTAAAAACCCGCGCTGTCGTCGCCCGCGATCATCTTCGGACCCAGATTCTCGAGCGACCACGAGCCCGCGGCGCCGGACTTCACCGCTTCGACCACCTTCTCCGGATCGGCCCCCAGCGACTTCGCGAGTTGCAGCGCTTCCGCCACGCCCATGATGTTCGCCACTACCAGCACCTGGTTGCACGCCTTCGCCACCTGTCCCATGCCCGGCCCGCCGATATGTGTGATTCGCTTCCCGTACGCCTGCATCACCGCCTCGGCCTCCGCGAAATCCGCCGCCGCGCCGCCGCACATGATCGCAAGCTGCCCCGCGATCGCGCCCTTCTGCCCGCCGCTGATCGGAGCGTCCACGAAACGGAAGCCCAGCGCACGCAGCCGCGCTTCCAAAGCCTGCGACTTGCGCGGCGAAATCGTGCTGTGATCGACGAAAAGCGTCCCCCGCGCCGCGCCCTTCACCGCGCCGCCGTCCTCGCGCAGCAACACGTCCTCCACATCCGGAGCGTCGCCGACGCAGGTGAAGACGATCCGCGATCCGCGCGCCGCATCGGCCGGCGAGGCGGCCACGTGCACCCCCTTCTCCTTGAAGCCTTCCGTCTTGCCGGGCGAACGGTTCCACACGCGGACCGTGCAGCCATGCGCCGCCAGATGAAAAGCCATCGGGCGGCCCATCAGGCCCAGGCCGAGGAATGCGACGGGTGTTCCAGTCATGCGTATTCTCCTTGCGCGGCGTTCGGCTTTTCTTATCGGCCCGGCGTGTAAAAGGGAAGTCAACCCGGCCTTTCCCGGTGGGCAAAACGCGCACCGGACTTTACACTACCCGCGTGAAGTTGAGCGTCCTGATCCCGGTCTATAACGAGCGCTACCTCGTGGGCGAACTCGTCCGCCGCGTGCTGGCCGTCGAACTGCCCGCCGGACTCGAACGCGAACTCGTCATCGTCGACGACGGCTCCAAGGACGGCACGCGAACCATCCTCGAAGACCTCGCGCGCAAGCACCCCGAATCGATCGTCTACGTCCCGCAGCCGAAGAATCAGGGCAAAGGCGCCGCCATACGCACCGCCATCGCGCGCGCCAGCGGCGAATTCTGCATCTTTCAGGACGCCGACCTCGAATACGATCCGGCCGATTACCCGCGCGTCCTGGCGCCCCTGCTCGAAGGCAAGGCCGATGTCGTCTACGGCTCGCGCTTCCTGCCCGGCGAACGCCGCCGCGTCCTTTATTTCTGGCACAGCCTCGGCAACACCTTCCTGACCACCCTCAGCAACCTCTTCACCGACCTGAACCTCTCCGATATGGAGACTTGCTACAAAGCGTTCCGCACCGAAGTCCTCAAGACGATCCCCATCCGCAGCGATTGTTTCGGACTCGAACCCGAGATCACCGCCAAGGTCGCCAAGCGCGGCCTGCGCATTTACGAAGTCCCCATCAAGTACGACGGCCGCACCTACGCCGAAGGCAAGAAGATCACCTGGAAAGACGGCTTCCGCGCGCTTTACACCATCGTCAAATACTGGCTCATCGACGACGTCTACGACGCGCACGCCGCGCCGCGGCACCTCGACGGACTCGACCGCGCGCACCATGTCGTGCGCTGGATCGGCGACGAATTGCGACCGCACCTCGGCCACCGCGTACTCGAACTCGGCGCGGGCATCGGCGCCATGTCCGTCACGCTCCTCCCGCGCGACCGCTACATCGCCGCCGACGCCGACGAACGCCGCCTCGCCGTCCTGCGCAACCTCGCGCTGCGCCGACCCGATATCGAGATCGCCAAGATCGACCCGCAGCGCGCGGAAGATTTCGAACCGTACCGCGGCGCGGTCGATACGGTCCTCGGCGTCGGCGTCCTCGAACATCTGGGCGACGACGCGCAGGCGCTGAAGAACATCGCCGACGCGCTCGCACCCGGCGGCAAGGTGCTCCTGATCCTGCCCCAAAGCCCCGCGCTCTTCGCGCCCATGGACGAAACTCAAGGCCGCAAGCGCCGCTACGCGCGCGCCGACGTCGCGGCGCTCCTCGCCAGCGCCGGACTCGAACTCGAACGCTCGCGCGGACTGCTCCGTGCCGCCTGGCCCGGCTGGATTCTCAACTCCGTTCTGATGCGCCGCCACCGCTTCTGGAAGATCGAATTGAAATGCTTCGACGCGCTGGTGGGACTGTGGCGCGTCATCGACGGCTGGCTGCCGTGGCCCGGATTGGCCCTGCTCGTCGTGGCGCGCAAGCCCGGCCAGCCGCCCGCGCCCGTCCCGGAAACCGCGCGCCAGCGCCACGACGCCGCCGCGCACTCCACCGCGGCCGGGAGCCCCCCATGAGCGACGCGCCGGTCGCCGCTCAGGCTACGCCGTCTCGATGGATACGCATCCTGAACAGCCCCCTCCCGGTGGCGCTGGTCTTCCTCTACCTGGCCTTTCTCTTCGGCCGCGTACACCTGGGAACCGAAGGGCTGTACGAACGCGACGGCTATTTCCATGCCCGTTTTGCGCAACAATTCGCCGATCAGGGACTCTCGCGAAGCTTTCCGTATACCCAGTTCAGCACCTGGAAAGAACAATTCTGCGACAAGGAGTTTCTGTTCCACACGCTGATGTGGCCCTTCGCGCGCCCCGCCGCCGAACCGCTGGCCGGCGTGCGCGTCTTCATGCTGCTCCTTGATCTCGCCTTTTGCCTCGCGGCTTACCTGATCCTTCGGCGCAACCAAGTGCCCGCGCCTTGGGCCTTCGTGTTCCTGCTCGCGTGCCTCGGCGGGCCGTTCCTGATCCGCCTCACCATGATCCGCTCCCACGTGCTGAGCATGATCCTCGCCGTGATCGGCGTGCATTTATTGATCGGAAAGCGCTGGAAATGGCTCCTCGCGCTGGGCTTTCTATATGCCTGGAGCTACACCGTCCCGCTGGTGCTGGTCATGATCGCCGTGCCTTTTGCGCTCGGCGCCTGGTGGGCCGGCGGCGGCCTGGATTGGAAGTCGCCTGCCGCGGCGATGGCCGGCGTGGTCCTGGGCCTCATCATTCATCCGTTCTCGCCGCAAACGCTCGAAACCTTCGCCACCTACCTCGACGTCATCAGCATGGGCGCGCAAGGCAAAAGCGCCGCGGCGCTCGAATTAGGCAAAGAAATCTACCCCTATTCCACGCGCAGCTTCCTGCATGCGTTCCCGCTCTGGACCGCGCTGGTCCTCGCCCTGCCCCTGCTGGCCCTGCGCATCCGCACCGCCATCCGGCCCGAAACGCTCGGCGCGCTCACCGCCGCACTGGCTTGGTTCGGCATGACCCTCCTCTTCAGCCGCTTCATGGAGTACGCCATCCCGCTCTTCGTGCTCGCCCTGGGGCTGCTCGTGCGCGACTGGTCCGCGGGCCTCGAACTGCGCGAACGCTTCGCCGCCGCGCATCCGCGCGCGGCCGTAGCCGCGGGCGCCGGCGTGGCCCTCGTCTTAAGCGCCTTCCACGCGCTCAGCGCCGATTTCTACCTCGCCAGCCAGCGTGAATTACCGCCCCCGCGCTTCGCCCAAGCATCATCCTGGATGGCGCGCAACCTCGAATCCGGCGAGACCGTAGTCAATCTCTGGTGGGACGACTTTCCCGAACTCTACTACAGCGCGCCGCGCCAGCGCTATCTGGTCGGCCTCGACCCCACGTACATGCTCCGCTTCGACGCCGAGAAAGCGCGCTTGCTCGAAGCGATGCGCACGCAGCGCGCGCCGCTCGACGGCCCGCTCCTGGCCCGCACCTTCGGCGCGCGCTACATGATCCTTCGCGCCGACGTGGCGCGCACCTACCCCGAACTCGGCGACCGCACCTGGGGCTACGTCTACAAGGACGAACACGCGGTGATTTACGCGCTCGACGGCCCCGAAGGCCGCCGCGTGCCCGCGCGGGCGGGAGACTGAGCGGTGCGCATCGCCCTCGACTGCTCCAGCGCCGCGCGGCCCGAAGCCACGGGCGTCGCGATGTACATCCGCCGCATGGTCGCCGCGTTCGCCGCCGCCGCGCCCCAGGACGAATTCACGCTCGTGTACCGCCTGTCGCGCTTCAAGCACCGCAAAGAATTCATCCGCCCGCCCGCGCCGAATTTCCGGCTCAAGCTCATGGCCGAACCCTTGCATCCGATTTTTGGCCGCAGCGTCGATATTTTTCACGGCTTCGACGCCCGAATTCCCGGCCCCTGGATGAAAGCGAAGCTCGTCGTCACCATCCACGACGTCTTTTCGGCTCTTCAGTCCAAGGAATTCGCCACCGAGGAATTCCGGCGCATGAAGGAAGGCCGCTACCGGGATCTGGTCCGCCGCGCCGACCGCATCGTGGTGGTCAGCGAAGCCTGCAAGCGCGACGTCCTCGCCACGCTGGAACCCGACCCCGCCAAGCTCCGTGTGGTCCACGAAGCCGGCGGGGATCATTTCTATCCCAGAAGCGCGGCTCAAATCGATCCGGTCCGCCAGCGCCACGGCCTGACCGGACCCTATCTCGTTTACGTGGGCACCATCAATAAACGCAAGAATCTTCCCGCCATGATCCGCGCATTCGCCAAAGCCCGCGCGCGGTGCGGCAGCCAAGCCGTCTTCGCCATCGGCGGGCGCGTCGGCTTCGGCGGCGACGAGATCCGCCAAGCCATCGCGGACGCGAACGCCAACGCCTCCGTCAAGCTGCTCGGCTACCTCCCCGACGAAGACGTGCCGGCGCTTTACGGCGGCGCGGTGGGTCTGCTCTTCTGCACGCTCTACGAGGGCTTCGGCATCCCGGTCGTGGAAGCCTTCGCCTGCGGCTGCCCGGTCATCGGCGGCAGCGCCGGAAGCGTCCCCGAGATCGCCGGCGACGCCGCGCTCCTGGCCGATCCGAACGACGAAGACGCGCTCGCCGCCCAGATCGAAAAGCTGCTCACCGACGAGCCTCTGCGCGCCCGCCTGCGCGAACAAGGGCTGGCCCGCGCCGCCCAATTCTCCTGGGATCGCGCCGCCCGCCAGTGCTTGGATATCTACCGGGAATTGCTGGCTTAATTCCGCATAGCTACAACATCGACAGCGGGTCCACGTCCACCTGAAACTCCGCGCCGCGCATCTTATCCAGCGCCGCCAGCTCGAACAAATCGGCCAAACAGGCCCCGTCCGGGGCTTTCAGCAGCAGGTGAAACCGATACAGATTCTCCAGCCGCGCCAGCGGCGCGGGCGACGGCCCCAGCACCTGGATCTTCCGCTGCGCCGCGGGATCGCGCAGCTTCGCCGCCGCTTCGTTCGCCGCACGCCGCGTGGCCTCGGCATCCTTGCCGCGCACCAGCACACGCGCCAGCACCGTGAACGGCGGATACCCGAACTGTCTCCGCACCTGCAATTCGGCCTCCGCAAAGCCCGCATAATCGTGCCGCGCCGCGAAGCGCACCGCCGGATCCTCGGGCAGATGCGTCTGCACGATCACGCGCCCGCCTTTCGCGCTGCGCCCCGCCCGCCCCGCGACCTGCTCCAGCAACTGAAACGTCCGCTCCCGCGAACGAAAATCCGGCATGTGCAGCGCCGTATCGGCCAGCACGATCCCCACCAGCGTCACGTTCGGAAAATCGAGTCCCTTCGCGATCATCTGCGTACCGACCAGCACGTCGAGCCGCCCCGCGCGAAAGGCCGAGAGCGTCTCGACGTACGCCTCGCGCTTCGTCATCGTGTCGCTGTCCATCCGCGCCACCCGCGCCTGCGGATACAAACCCGCGACTTCCTGCTCGATCCGCTCCGTCCCCAGGCCCCAGAACTTCAAACCCGCCGCGCCGCAAGCGCTGCACACGCTCGGCACCGGCTTCTCGAAATTGCAGTAGTGGCAGTGCAGCGATTGGCGCTGCTTGTGCTCGATCAGCGTGATGTCGCAGTTCTGGCACGATTCCGTATGCCCGCAGCGCGGGCACGTGACTACCGTCGCGAAGCCGCGCCGGTTAAGAAACAGGATCGCCTGCTCTTTGCGCTCCAGCGTATCCGTCAGCGCTTTACGCAATGCGCGGGAAAGGTAATTGAACTTCTTCGTCTCGCGGTTCTCCGCGCGCATGTCGACGACGAGCACCTCCGGCATCTCCAGCCCCAGCACGCGGCCGGGCAGTTCGAGCCGTTCGTACCTTCCGGTTCGCGCCGCTTGAGCCGACTCCAGCGCCGGCGTCGCGCTGCCCAGAATCGCCACCGCGCCCGCCAGTCGCGCGCGCTCCACCGCCGCTTCCCGCGCGTGGTAGCGCGGAGCGCTGTCCTGTTTGTACGAACCCTCGTGCTCTTCGTCGACGACGACGCAGCCCAATCGCGGCAGCGGAGCGAAAAGCGCCGAGCGCGCGCCGACCACCACGTCGATCTTCCCCGCGCGCGCTGCGCGCCATGCTTCCGCCCGCTCGCCGTCGGTCAGGTGGCTGTGCAACACCGCGACCCGGTCGCGACCCAGCCGCGTCTCGAAGCGCTGCGCCGTCTGCGGCGTCAGCGCGATCTCCGGGACCAGCACGATCCCCTGCCGCCCCTGCGCGCGCGCATGCTCCAGCGCGCGAAGGTACACCTCCGTCTTCCCGCTGCCCGTCACGCCTTCCAGCAAAAACGCCGCGTGCCGCTCGGCCTGCAGCGCCGCCCGGATCCGCGCCAGCGCGCGGGTCTGCGCTTCGGTCAGTTCCAGCCGCGCTTCGGGCGCCGCCGCTTCCGGCGCGAACGCTTCGCCCAGGCTCTGCGCCGCGATCTCCACCAGCGCCAGCCAGCCGGCCTTGCGCAGCGTCTCCAGCGTCGCCGGCGAAGCCTTCGCGCGCTGCTGCAACTCCAGCGTCCCCAGTTCGCCGCCGGCTTGCGCGAGGCGCTCCAGCACCGCCGCCTGCTTCGGCGCGCGGCGCGCCAGTTTGGCGAACGCTTCCGCGTGATCCGCCGGAGGCTTCAGCAGCTTCGCCGCGCGCGCGCGCCGCGCTTCGGCTCCGCGCTTCACGCCCGCCGGCAGCATCGCCGCCAGCACCGTGCCCAGCCCGCAGACGTAACGCCGCGCGATCCAGCGCGCCAGCGCGATCAGTTCATGCGTCAGCAGCGGAGCCGTGCGGTCGTCGCCCGCGCCGTCGTCCACCCGCGCGCGGATCGGCTTCAGCTTGGCCGGATCGATCCCCTCGGCCAGGAACTCCGCCTCCGAGCGCGTCCCCAGAAAGTAGCCGTACGCTTCGCGCCCGCCGAACGGCACGCGCACCCGCGCGCCCACCGCCAGCCGAGCCGCCAACGCCGGCGGCGCCAAATACGTGAACGCCCCGCGCACCACCGACTCCACGGCCACCTCGGCCAGAATCGTCCCCGGCGCCCAAGGCGCGGGCTTGGCCGGGCGAGGCGGCGCTTCCTGGCCGCTGAAGAGATCGGGTTCGTCGGGACGCGGGGCGGGCATGAGCCGATCTTACGGGCTTTCCCCGCGGCCACAATTCGCGCTTGTTCGGTCCGAACCGGTCGCGTTCGAGCTACCTATAAGGATAGCCGGGCGGCTTGGCGCGGCGGGCGGGCCTGTGATACCGTCGTGCCGGGCGGTTACGGAAGGAGCGCGCGTGCTTCGTGGGCTTGTGCTGCTGGCTGCGGTGCTGGCTTGGGCGGCTGCGCTCTTTCTGGTCCATCGCCAGTACGGCGCCTCCGCGCCCTCGTCCGAAGCCCTGGCCAATCCGCTCGTCCTCGACGCCGTCTTCGACGATCGCGCGCCCGCGATCCGGCGCTGGACGATCTACCTCAATCCCAAAAAATTGGCCGGACCCGAAGAACAATCCACCGCCTTCCTGAACCAGAACCTCGCCGAAACCTGGCTGCGCGAACACGAGCGCGAGCAGCGCCTCGCCGAAAACGCCGGCGCGCTCCCCGGCGAGATCGCCGTCGGACGCATGCGCACCGAGATCGTGCGCCCCGGGCCCGAACGCGCCGAAGTCAATACCACGATGGAAATCGATCTGCCCGTGGGCCTCTCGCCCTCGCTGATGCAGATCTTCGGTTCGTGCCGCTGGGAATGCACCCAGCGCCTCACGCGCCTGGGCGGCCTGCAGGATGTGACGAGCCTCTTCCGCATCGGCATGGGCGTCGAACTCGCCGGCCGCGCGGTCCGCGAAGGAGAAGCGCTGCACGTGAACCTGGCGCTCACGCGAAACGGCGAAAAGCTCGCCGCCGAAAAAGGAATCTTCCCGCTTCAGGGCACCGGCACGCCGCAGGTCGACCTCTCGCCCTTCACCTACCGCCCCGACCTCAACGTCGGCGATACGTGGGAGATCGGGATGCTCGATCTGACCAGCGCCTCGGGCAAGCCCGCCTTCGTCGCGACACAGGCCCGCGTGGTCAAGGACACCGCGACGCACTACCAAGGCCGCATCGTCGGCGTCTACGAAGTGGTGGCCGAACACGACCGCATGCGCTACACCGCTTACTACAGCCCCGACGGAAACGTGCTGAAGGAACACTGGAAGCTGCGCGATTTCCTGGACCTGACGTTGATCCTCGAGGAGGAACCGGCCGCCGCCCCGAAGCCCTGACGGCCGGCGCCGACACCGTCCCATGATCGAAGCCAAGAACCTCAGCAAACGCTACGGCGACAAAGTCGCGCTCTGGGATTTGAACCTCAAGATCGAGCGCGGCGAACTCTTCGCCTTCCTCGGCCCCAACGGCGCCGGCAAAACCACCACCATCAAGATCCTCGCCGGACTCGTCCATCCCAGCGGCGGCACCGCCACCGTCGGCGGCCACGACGTCGTCCGCGACGGGCTCGCCGCGCGCGCCCTGATGAGTTACGTGCCCGACCAGCCGTTCCTGTACGAAAAGCTCACCGCGCGCGAATTCCTGCGCATGGTCGGCGAACTCTACCGCATGGAGCGCCCGCGCATCGAAACGCGCATCGCCGAAATGGCCGATGCCTTCGAACTGCGCGGCTTCCTCGACGACCTCTGCGACAGCTTCTCCCACGGCATGAAGCAGCGCGTCGTCATCGCCAGCGCCCTGCTCCACGATCCGCAGCTCCTCGTCATCGACGAACCGATGGTCGGCCTCGATCCCAAAAGCTCCCGCACGCTCAAGGATCTGCTGCGCAGGCTCGCCACCGAACAGAAACTCACCGTCTTCATGTCCACGCACACGCTCTCGATCGCAGAGGAAGTCGCCGACCGCATCGGGATCATCCACCAAGGCCGCCTCGCCGCCCTCGGCACCATGGCCGAACTCCGCGCCAAAGCCCACGACCCCGCGGGGGCCGCCGGCATGAAACTCGAAGATCTGTTTTTGGAAATGACCGGAGCCGCCAACGGCGCAAAAGAACCCGCGAAAACCAGCGAACCGAAATAACCTGCCGGCCTAAGCATGCCGTGGTTGCTGGGTACTTTTAGTTTTTACTTTTCAGTCTTCAATCTTCACTTCTCAAGCGCCTAATACTCCAGCTCGATCTCACCCACGTTATACCAATGGTGCCGCACGCGTTCGTCCACGCCCGTCTTCCGCGGCGCGGCTTCTTCGATCGGGCGCGGAGCCGGAACCTGCCGCGGCTGCGCCACGCGCGGCGCTTCCGCACGCGGCTGAGCCGGACGCGTATCGATCAGGCGCTCGACCGGTACCGCCGGCGCGGCTTCCGCGCGCGGAGCCTGCGCGTTCTTCTGCGCGTCCTGCTTCGCCTTCTGCTGCGCTTGGTACAACCGCTCGCGCGCCACGATGTCCGTCTCGCCGACATCGTCGTAAATCGGCGCCGGTTCTTCGGCTTTGTAATCGCAGCCCACGGCCACCATCAAACACGCGGCGGCCAGCGTCAGGCTCAGGAGTTTTCGGATGCGGGTCATCATGGTCTGTACTCCGGTTCCCGCGGCGCACACATCCGCGCCGCTTTACATTCTACGACGATGCAAGCGCGGGACCAAATTATTTCTCCGCGCCGCTCGCACCGCGCAGCCGCCGGAAATACCCTTCCACGCGCGCTCGGTATTCCGGATCGACCGGCTTAACCGTTCCGCGCCAAGGAGCTGCAGGATCGCCCGGGGCCTCCTTCGATCCCGTTTCCGGGGGCCGGTCCAGATGAAACCGCGGCCCCGATCCAGCGTTCGAATTTCCAACAGTTCGATCCGTGGACGTTGTGGGGCTCCCGCCGAACTCCGTCCGCACCGGGGCGAGCCGATGCTCCTGCGCATACGCGCGAGCCGCTTCCAGGTCGATCCCCTTCATGCGCGCAAGCGTCTCCAAATCCGGCGGCGCCATCTCGCCCGAACCCGCGCCCAACTCGCGGCCCGATTTCGGGCCCCCGTCGCGCGGGCGGCGCGTGCCTTGTCCCGCGTTCGGCGCCGGATCGTTCCCCGAGCCCCCCGCCCCGCCCGAACCGCTCGCCGTCGAACCGCCGGACGTTCCGCCCGCTTCGGTCCCGCCGCCTTCGCCGCCCGCACCGGAACCCGACTTCTGGCCCTCGCCCGAACCGCCCACGCCGCGCGGCTCGGATTGGGGCTGCCCGCCCGCGCCCTTTGCGCTGGACTTGCCCTCACCGCCCGGCCCTTCGCGGCCGGAATCCGCGCCGTCCGGCGTGCCTTCGCCCTCCGCGCCCTGCACCGCGCCGCGCGCTGGATCGTCCGGCTTGCCGCTCGATCCGCTTTGCGTCCGATCCGATTCGCGCGGTCCTTGCGGCTTCGATTCGCCCGCGCCCCCTCCGTCGGCGTGGCCGTCTCCGCTCGATCCGTCCGGAGGCTTGGGCTTCAAGCCCTTCTGGCCCAGCGTGTCGTACGGCGTGTCGCCGGCCGGCGGCGGCGTCCCGCCCGCCGCTCCGCTTCCGGCCGCCGGCGCAGCCGTCTCGCCCAAGCGTTCCAAGCCCGGCCGGCGCAGTTCGCGCGGCGCTTCGCGTCCCGCGCCCAGATCGCCCGCCTGCGCCAACTCCTCCGGCGTCGGATCGGGAATCTTCCCGAACGCGCCCAGCCGCGTCAGGCGCCGCATCCGCCGCGCTTCGGGTTCCAGCATCCGGTCCGGCGCGCCGCCGCCCGCGCCGCGCTGAGCGGGTTCCCAGCGGCGCCACGCGCTCTGCGCCTTCTGCGCCAGCGGCGCCGCCTCGTCCTCCGCTTCCACGCGATACTCGAAACCGCCGGCCAGCAGCGCGTCGAGTCCCTCCGCGGGCAGCATCCACGTCTCGCGCAGCGCGCGCGTGCCCGCCGCCAGCGGAATACCCAGCGCGACTCGCTCCGGCGCCAATGGATCGGACTCGGGCGCGCTCAGCGGACGGACCACCAGCCGCGCGCGCGCCAAACCCAGATCGTCGGACAGATCGAGCTGCACCGGCAGCCCTTCGAGTTCCGGCACGGCGTCCTCGGGAATCCGCGCTTCCGCACGCGGCGCCTGGTCGGCGCGCACCGCCAGCGGAATCAGCGCTTGGGTTCCGCCCGCGCCGGGGCGCGCCGATTCGAGCCGCACGCGCAAGACGCCGCTGCGCTGCGCCAGCATGCTCGCGCGGTACAGCGCTTCGCCGCGCGCCGGATCGGGTTCGCGCGCGCACGGAACATGCACGCCCGCCGGGCCTTCCAGCACCCCGCCCGCCAGATCCTTGGCCGGGGTCGCGCGCACCAGCACCGTCAGCGCCGAACCTTGCAGCGCTTCCACGCGCTCGGGATCGCGCCACAGCCGCGGCTTCTGCCGCGCGTACGCGGGCGGCTCCACCAGCACGTCCACCCGCGCGACGGCCGCCGCCGGACGCAGCGTGATCGCGTACCACGGCGTCACCGCCGGAGGCGTCCCGCGCCGCGCCGAGGCCGGCGGCGGAAGCACCAGCCGGTAGCGCGCCGGTTCCTGCAGCGCGCCCAGCGTCCCGCGCCAGCGTTGCGCGCCCGTGGCTGCGCCCTCGCCTTCAGGCAGCGGCCACATCCCGGCGACGGTGTGCGCCGCCTCCGCCCGCGACCCCGCCGGCGCCTGTTCGATCCGGACCTCGCGCGCCGGACGCCCCGCCAGCAGCGCCTCCACCACCAGCACGTCGCCCGCCACGATCTCCGCCGGACCGGGACGCACTTCCAGGAAGCGCGGCGCCTGCGCTTCGAGGTACGCATCCGGATCGAGCGTCATCAAAAATGCCGCGACGAGCAGCGCGCCGAAGTTCGCGCAGAGCAGCAGCACCAGCGCGGCCGACCCCGTCAGCGCCGCGTGCGCGCGCCACCACGGGATCGACGGGCGCGGCGCGCGCAGCCCCGGCGCGCGCAGCACCGCCGCCGCGCGCTCCGCCGAAAGCGCCGCGACGCCCGGCGCCACCGCGCCCGGACGCTCCAGCGCCTCCACCGCCGCCAGCAGGCTCCCGGCGAACGCCGGCTCCGACGCTTCCAGCCGCAGGGCCAGTTCCGAACGCGGCGGCGTATGCCTTAAAGCCCGCGCCAGCGCCAGCGCACCCGCCCATACGATCGCGACCGCGCAGCCCAAGCCCCAGAAACGCAACGCCGCGCCTTCCGGCGCCGCGAAGAGCACGCCCAGCCCCCACACCGCGCTGCCCGCCAGCACGCACGCCAGCGCCCACGCGAAACCGTACGCGCCCCAAGCCCATGCGATCCGCGCGCGCATCCCGCGCAAGCACCGCGACGTTTCGGAAAGGAAGCGATCGTGAACGGAACCGGGAGCGCGCGGCGTCGAGCGCGATGCGTCCGGAGCCGGAGCGGCGGGCGGCGCGGAGCCGCCGGGGTCATTCATGGAGCCGGCGAACCGCGTTCGGCCGCTTTGCGCATGCGGCGGTCCTTGAACGCATCGTAGCCGCCCGATTCGGGGAACGCGTCCGGCGCCTCGCGCGGATCGAGCCCCACCGGCCCGTGCGTCGAGAGCCAGCGCGTGCGCGTATGCCGGTTCGCCGCGCGCAGCTTCGCGTACTCGGCGCGCAGCGCTTCCGGAGAAGCCAGGTACCCCGCGTGGTATTCCGCCAGCAGCCGCGAAACCTCGGCCTGGAAATCCATATCGTGGAGTTCGTACCACGTCGTCCACGGCGCGATATCGCCCAGCGCCGCGTCCTCGCGCTCCAGATCCGCTTCGATCCAGCGCTCGGCGGCCTTATCCGGATCGGACGGATGCGGGTAGTCGGGTTGCAGCGGGCGAGCCATGCGAATATGCACGTTGCCGCGGTACGCGCGGTGCGTGCTGCCTACCCACGTCTCGTCGTCCTGGACGACGTAGCATCCGGGCAGCGCCTCGACCGCCATGCACAGCGCCTGAATGAATAGCGGGCGCGCCATCTCGCGCTCCACCGGCCCGAAGGACGTGGCGAAGCGCAGCGCCGCCACCGCAGACTCGCCCGTCTCGTCGAGGATGTTCAGGTTCCACGTGCGCTTGGCGAAGAGCACCGCGTCGCCCACGCTGATCCAGCGCTTCCCGCGCGGGCGTTCCAGCAAGAGCGTGGTGTTGTCGTCGTACTGCGCCCAAGCCGCGTATGCGCGGTCACGCGCGGTGTTCCGCCCCTGCCCCCGCAGCGCTGAGGGCACGTCTTCCATCCCGTGCGGGCCTTCGATCACGTCCTCGTGGGCCGCGCATCCGCCCGCCAGAACCGCCAGCACCAGCCACCGGCTCATCGTCCGCATCGCACGGCCTCCGCGCCCGGCCTCCCATTATAGGGAATGCCCCACGGAGTACAGACGTTTGTCCCCGCCCTTCTCTTAGCCCCGGCCCGGCCGTCTACTCGATACGTTCCACCGACTCCCCTACGCCGGCTTCGGTTCTTCGCGCTTCCGCACCAGGCGGTTCATCATCTTCACCACCACGAAGACGCTCAGCGCCACGATCAGGAACTCCACCACCGTGTTGATGAACATCCCGTAGCGGATCCCCACCGCCGGAATATCCTCCCCCGCCGGACCCTTCGCGGCTTCCTTCAGCACGATCATCAGGTTCTTGAAATCGACCCCGCCGATCAGCATCCCGATCGGCGGCATGATCAGATCGGTCACGATGCTGTTCACGATCTTGTTGAACGCCGCTCCCAGGATCAGCCCCACCGCCATATCCATGGCGTTGCCCTTCACCGCGAATTCCTTGAACTCCTGCACGAATCCCATGCGTGGCTCCTTTGGAATTTGAGTTTTAACCGTAACGTGAGCGTAAAGCATACTCCGCCGCGCGGCGGACGCCTGAAAAGAAAAGAGCCCCGCCGCGCGATGCGGCAGGGCCCCTTGAAAGCCAGTTACAACGTCGATTTCGGCTTACTTCTTCGGTTCGCCCTTCGGCTGCTTATCCGAAAGCGTGCCCATCTTCATCTCGGCGCTTTCGGCGAGCTTCGCCATGCTCTCGCGGTCCACCGCCACCCAGCCGTGCATGTCTTTCGGAACCACCTGCCAGCCGCCCAGGATCGCCGCCGACTGCTCGCCGTCTTTCTCGATCTTGGGGTACGAGAGCGGAATGCCGTACCAGCCGTTGCTCTCGGCGGGAATCTTCTTGTCCCGCTTCATGTTCAGCAGCTCCGGCACGTCGCCGGGCAGCGCCTCGACCTTGATCCCCGACAGCCGCGCGAACGTCGCCGGCGCCAGCGCGTAGCAGCCGTTCAGATGGTTCGGCACCACCGAATGCCCCACCAGCCGGTAGTACGTCACGCCGCTGGCTTCGTCCTTCGCTTCGACCGGCTTCGTCGCCGGCACGCCCACCCAGCCGTCCATCGCCGAAGGCACCGCCGCCCCGGCCTTGAGAATCGCGTAGTTACCGTCCTTCTCGACATCCTGGTAGCAGCCCGAAAGCAACGCCATGCCCAGCAGCACGGCGCAACAGCTCAAGCGCGTCTTCATGGAAGTGTGGTCCTTTAAAGGTTACTGGTCGTTCAGCCGAGCCAGCAGTTTCTTGATGTCGCCCTGCCGCGCCGCTTCTGCGGCCTCGCGCGCACGGGCCTGCAACACTCGAAGTTGGAACAGCCGGGAGCGTTCCGTCAGGTCCTTCAACTCCCCTTCCGTCAGATCGCCCTTCTCGCGTACCGCCGTCAGATCCTTCTTCAGCACCAGATACTCGCCCTTCAGGTTGCCCGTGTCCGTCTTCAGCGCCATCACGTCGCCTTCCATCACGTCCAGCTTCTTCAGCTTGTCTTCGACGTAATTCATCCGCCGCGTCACGCTCTCGATGTTCTCGTTCTGGTTCGTGTCCACCTTCTTCTGGTCGTTGACCATCGCTTCCAGTTCGTTCGCCACCTTCGCCGTGCTTTCCTGCACCTTCGCCTGCTGCTCCGAAAGCTGCGTCAGCGAACCCTTGATCGCTTCCTTCTCGGAGGTCAGCGTCACGACGTTCTGCTTCAGCTCGTCGTTCGCCTTGTTCTGATCCGTGTTCACCTTCTCGGCGTCCGAAAGCCGCTGCCGCCATTCGGTCTCGTTGGTCTTGGCCTTCTCGTTCGCCTCCTCCAACTTATCGGAGAGGTTCCCCGAGACGATCCAGACCAGCACGAAGCAGATCAACGAGGTCAGCGCCAAATTCAGCGCCACCAGCGACGCGAAGTACGAAAGCTTCTCGCCAAACGTGCGCGGCATGCTCGGACCCGCACCTGCGCCGCCACCCGACCCTACCGACTCGGACATGACTCAACCTCCGGAACCACTCGCCCAAAATGCAAAAGGCCGCAGGCCCATTCCGGACGGAACGTTGCCATGCGGTCCTGATAACAACCTACCATCCATACCTTTAATCGTCCAGAGCCTAGTGAGGTCACATGTGCAAACGCTTGTGCACCCCTGCACGCTGTGGTAACTTGCTTGTAATTCGTTATCCAACCTAGATGTATACGATTTGAAGCGGTACGAAGACCGTCTCGCATTTCTTGTGGGAGTAAGAATGGCCGTTCCGCCCACGCCTCCTCAGCCTGCCGCCGACGCCATCGACCCTGGCGCGTCCCCGGCCCACGCGAACAGCGGCCCCGGCGAAAACCAAAGCCCCAGCGACGCCGATCTCGTCGAACTCGCCCGCACCGGAAACCCCGTCGCCTTCGAATCCCTCATCCAGCGCTTTCAGTCCTTGGTCAGCCTCGTCGCCTACCGGCAGCTCGGAAGCCAGGATGCCGTCGAAGACGTGGCGCAGGAAGCCTTCGTTAAAGCCTTCCTTCATCTCAACGAACTCGACGACGTCTCGCGCTTCAAGGCCTGGCTCCTGCGCATCACCGCCAACATCGCGCTCGACCACCTGCGCCGCCGCAAGCATCAGGGCGTCTCGCTCGACGACACCGGAGCCTTCACCGCCGCCGAATCGGCCGCCGCCGAAAATCCGCGCCGCCGCAACGAACTCCAGGAAGCCGGCGAGAACGCCGAAGGCGCCGAACTCCGCGACCAGATCGTCGAAGCCATCTATTCACTGCCCGAGGAATACCAGGTGCCCGCCGCCATGCGCTACCTGGAAGAAGTGCCCTACAAGGAAATCTCGCGCCGCATGGGGTTGCGCGAGGAGACGCTGCGCAAACGCATCCACCGCGCCAACCAGATGCTGCGCAGGAAGCTCAAGAAACTCTGGCCCGACGGCCTGGAACTGTGACGTCCTAAGAAACGCAACGCCCGTTACGCCAGAGTACCCGTGGCGGGCGATTTCGGAGCGAGTGCCGCGATGGCCGTGACGTGCGACGAATGCCGGGACCGCCTGCAGGATCTCGTCGACGGAGAACTCTCCGCCGCCGAGAAGGCCGCGCTGGACGCCCATATCGGCGGCTGCGCAGAATGCGCCGAGATGCACCGCCGCTTGGCCAAGTTCACCACCACCATGGTCAAGGCTGCACAGCCCCTGCGGCCCGGCAGCGACTTCAGCAGCAAAGTCATGCAGCGCTTCGAGGAATCCAAGGCCGAACTCGAGCGCGTTCCGCCCAGCGCCGCCGGCCTGCCCCAAGCCACGCGCAGCTACCCCGTCTGGCCCTTCGCCGCCGGCATCGCCGCGCTCGTGCTCATCAGCATCCTCTTCCTCTTCCGCGGAGGAGAACCCTCCCTCGGCAAGATCACCCGCAACCCCCAGGCCGCCCAAGTCCTCAAGTACGTCAACGGCGGCTGGATCGAACAGACCGGCGATCCCACCATCCGCAGCGGCAACCGCATCCTCGCCACCCAGTCGGCCGGAACCCCCGTCGGCTTCGGCTTCGAAGGCGGCCGCGGCCTGCGCGTCTTCCTGCGCTCGCCCAGCGCCGTACACCTCGAACTGCGCCTCGGCCAGATCGTGCTCATCCCCATGGACGAAGCCCCCGGACGCATCCGGCTCGTCACCGACGGAGCCCCCGGCGCGCCCGAACAGGTCGTCCGCGTCAGCCTGCGCAAAGCCTGGGTCGAAGTGAAGCTCGCCGACCGCAACGAAGTCGACGTCACGCCCGAAGGCGGCAACCTCCTCGTCTCCGTCAAGCACGGCTCCGCGCGCATCGGCAACCACACCGAAACCCAGCCCGTCGCCGAAGGCTACACCCGCGCCGTCCCCCAAGAAGGCGAATGCACCCCCGCCGAACAAGCCAAAACCGACGCCTTCGCCTGGCTCGACGAGAAGTAATGTCCGCGCTTCCCCCTTGCACTTTCCTCGTTAGACTGCCCCAATGACCGCCGGAGCTTCCGACTCGGACCTGCCGCCCACCGCGGCCGGTCCCGCCACCCCCGCGGCGCCGGCCGGATTGGGCGCGCCGGGCACCGGAGGCCTGGACGCCACGACTCCCTCCAGCGTCCCGCCGCAGGATCTCTCCGCCGATAAACTCCTGGCCACCGCGCCGCGCCTCTCGGTGGCCGACAAGCCCGTCCCGGCGCTGGGCGGCATTCCCTTGCTCGCCAAACTCGGACAAGGCGGCATGGGCGCCGTCTACTACGGCCGCCATCCGCGCTTGAACGTCGAAGTCGCCGTCAAAGTCCTCCCCTTCAACCTGGCCGATCAGAACCCCGGTCTGATCGAACGCTTCTACCGCGAAGCCAACATCGCCGCGCGCGTCCGTTCCCCGCATCTCGTGCAGGTCACGGACGTGAACGAAGACTGCGGCCTCTTCTTTTTGGTCATGGAGTTTGTGCGCGGAACTTCGGCCGGAAGCTATCTGCGCGCGCTGCGCCAGGCCGGCCGCCCCGGCCTGAGCGAAACCACCGCGCTCGATATCTGCATCGCCGCCGCCCAGGGTCTAAGCGCCGCCCACGCCGAAGGCGTCATCCACCGCGACATCAAGCCCGACAACATCATGCTGCCTTACGCCAAAGGGACCGAAGAGCCCCAGTTCCAGGCCGCCAAACTCGCCGACCTGGGACTCGCGCGCGGCGAAGGGCACGACCGGTCGCTCACCGGGACCCAGGCCGCCATGGGCACCCCCGGCTACATGGCGCCCGAACAAGGCATGGATGCGAAAAACGCGCGCAAACCCGCCGACGTCTTCAGCATGGGCGCGACCCTCTACGCGCTGCTCTCCGGGAACGCGCCCTTCACCGGAAGCTCCTTGATGAAGGTGCTCCTCGATACCGCCCAATCGCCGCACGTGCCGATCCGGCAACTCCGGCCCGAAGTCAGCGGCGTGACCGAGGCCGTCCTGGCGCGCTGTCTGGCCAAAGATCCCGCCCAGCGCTACCCCGACGCCTTCGCGCTGCTGGAAGCGCTCAAAATCTGCCGCCGCACGATCGGCGAACCGGAAGCCACGCTCCGCCAAGCGCTCGAACAAGTCACCCTGCTGCAGCAAGCGGCCGAAGTCGGAGCGCCCCTGCCGGCCGCCTCCGCTCCCCAAAGCCCGGCCCCGCCGCCTGCGGCCGGACCCGAGGCGCCCACGCCGCGCCGTGCCGCCTGCGCCATCCATCCCGCGTCCGACGCCGCCTTTCTCTGCCATCGCTGCGGAAAGGCCCACTGCGCCGCCTGCCGCCGCGTCCTTGCGAACGGCCGCGAAGTCTGCGTCGCCTGCACCGGCGCCCCGCAAGCCGTGCAATCCGTTCAATCCGGCTTTTGCGAACGCTGCATCGAACAATCCCAGGAACAGTCTCCCGGATCCATCTCCACCACCAACGGCGTCGGACGAAAGTTTTACGGCGCGGCCGATACCTGCCCCGACTGCGGAGCGGTCGTGCGTACGCTCTGGTTCGCGCTCATCGATTTCCCCCTGATTCCGTTGGGCTCCTACCGCTACAAGCCCATTGGAGAGGAAGGCATGCGCAGCGTCCAATTCCTCGCGCGCCGTACCGCTCTGCGCTGGGAACAGGTCTTCGCCACCTGGTTTATCGGACTGCTGGTCGCGGGCGTCATCGGCCTGGCCGTGTACATCTACCAGACCTATTACAAGCAAGCCGCTTGAAGGCTCACGCCGGCTGCGCGGCCAATCGCTTGGCCATCTCGGCGTGAATCGCTTTCACATCCATGCGGTTGAACATCAGAGCAGATCGCAACTGATGCGCCTCGTTCGTCCGGCTGTCCGAAAACCGCAGCGTCGCACCCTCTTCGTTGGACTCCAAGTTCAATCCCACTACGGCCGCCCACGGAACATAGCGTAAGCCAAAGGGGTCATGCCAGATCACGCCCTCCTCTATCACGCAGAATAAGACCCGCCGGTCGGTCAGCAATCGGTCGCCGCCCGCGCGCATGTTGAGGAACACATAAACCAGCGGTTTCAGCACTTTGGCGAGGAAGTAAAGCACAATGCCCACCGCGAAAGAGATGGCTCCTCCGGCGAGGAACACATCCCGGTAGTCGCCCTTCTCTTCGGCCATGATGTTGTGAATGATCCCGAAGATCACCGTCGCACAAAAGCAAAACGCAAACCCCAGCACAGGAATCGCCAGGATCATCTCGGACTCGCCCACCAGCATCCAGGCGGGACGCGCGGGCTTGCCTTTGCGCCGGATGGCTTCGAGGTCCTGAACCACCGCTTGCGGCATCGGTTCGAAATGCGCCGGAGAAGCCGCCTGCCGCTCGGCCACCAAGCCCTGGGCCGGAGACATATGCGAGAGCTTAAAGAGCGGAAGGACGCGCCCGCAGGCCGGGCAATACGAAGCGCTGGTTTTCGTGTGGCGCGGACACTCCGGACAAGCGAACCCACTCGAATCGCTCACCGAATCCCCTCCGCACGGGCAGGTCTTCGGGTTTAACCGGTTTTCGCCCCCGTCCAATCCCTTTCCCCGCCCCGCTTCAGCGGCTCTTCGATTCGCCGAACCCCACCTCGCCCACCTCGCGCCGCGGATTCGGAGCCGGCGTGGACTTTCTGGCTTGGCCGATATTTTCGAGTTGTTCTAGGTAGGCTTTTAGTTCGTTCAGTTCGTGGGCCCGCTCGCAGTATTGCTTATCGTTTCGAATCACCTTGATCGCCGACTCGTGGTCGCCCGCTTTCACGAACGGCTCGGCCATCTTCTTAAGGCGGTCGGTAATATCCTTAAGTTCATGATGCTTTTTAAGCGCCGTCTCGGCCTGGAGCAGCAAGCTTTGCGCCCGCATAGCGGTGGCGGCATCCTGATATTCATTCATAATCTTCTTGCACAGAGCCACCGCGATTGGCAGCGAGTCGCCGCCCTGCGCCATCGCTTCCTGTGCGTGGCGGAGTTGTTTGGCCGCAGCCTCCTTCCCTGCCCGCGCGGTCGGCGCATCGTCCACCGAGGCTTCGCCCACCTCGCGCCGCGGATTCGGAGCCGGCGTGGGAGGCGAAGCAGGTACAACCGGCCCATCGTCCACCGAGGCTTCGCCCACCTCGCGCCGCGGATTCGGCACGGGGGTGGGCGCGGCAGCAGGTGCGGTGGCTGGCGCAACCTGCGCCGCGCTCGCCGCCAGGCATTTCGCCGCTTGCGCCCGCAGCTTCGCATCGCCCGACCGCTCGGACAGCTCCACCATCAGGTACGCAATCGAGGTCGCTTCGCTCCAGCGTTGAGCCTGCATCGCGGCCTCGTACCGAGCGGTCATGGCCTGGAACCGTTCCCGGTCGGCATTTAGGCTTCCCGCCAGCGCTTCCTCCGCCGCCTCGCTCACCGCCCGGTCGCGGTCGTCCAGCGCCCCGCGCAGCAGGCGCATCGCCTCCGGCGACTTCGGCGCAAGCTTGCCCAGCAGCCGCACCGTCGTGCGCCGGATGCCGAAGTGCGGATGCCCCAGCAACTCCGCCGCGCGCGGCAAATCCGCTTCGCGCAGTTCAAGGGTGGCCAGCATCTCTTCCGCCAGTTTGCGCGTAGCGCCATCGCCCTCGTTCAGCGCCGGAGCCACCACCGCCAGCGTCTCCGAACCCAGCTTGCTCAACGCCGCGCGCGCCTCCCCCGATTCCGGCTGGCCCTGCAATTCCTTGAACCACTCCGCCGCCGTCCGGCCCTCGTACGTCGCCGGACCGCGCCGGTTGGCCTGCGCCGCCGCGATACGCTCATCGGCTTCGGCACGCAGCGCCTTGACTTCCGGACGGTTCGGCTCCAGTTGCTCCGCCGACTTCAGCAGATCGGCCGCCGCCGCCCAATTGTTTCGCACCAGCGCCTCTTTGGCTTTGCCCAGCAGATACTCGATCTTGTCGCGGCGATCCGTCCCCTGCGGAAGCTGAGCCGGTTCCGGAACCGGAGCAACCGGCTCGGGCGTCGGAGGCGCCGGCGGCTTCACAGCTTCCGCGCCCTCCCCTTCGCCGCCCAGGGCGAAGACCGCCGGAGCTTCCAGCTCAACCTGCTCCGCGGGCAGCGCCAGAACCGTCTCGCCTTCCGGCTCGGCCCGCGCATTCAGCAACGCCACGAACGAAAGCGTCGCCGCCAGCGCCACCGCCGCCGCGATCCCGTACAGCCCCCAGTTCGATGCCCGCGGCGCTTCCAGACGCGCCGCCGATCGCCTCTCCGCCGCGTGCGCCAGCTCCGAACGGAACCATTGGTTTTCGCGCGCCAGCGCCTCCAGCTCTTCGCGGCAAGCGGAACATGCCGCCAGATGAGCCTCGAACCGCGCGCGAGGCTCGCCCGCCGCCAGCGCCTCCAACTGCGCCCCGCTCAGATGCGTTGCATTCGACCCGTGATCGCTCATGGCGCCAAATCCTTTAGCCAGACCCTCAACTGCTGCCGAGCGCGGTACAGCCGCGCGCGCAGCGATTCCGCCGATACGTCCAGCTCCCGCGCCGCGTCCTCGTGCGAGAGCCCCTCCTGGAACACCATCAAAAACGCCGTCCGCTGGCTGTCCGGAAGCCGCTCCACCGCGTCCCGCAGCCGACCGCGAACCTCCGCCGCCTCCAGCGCTTCCGCGCGCTCCGGCGCCGCCGGCTCCAGCGCCTCCCGGCTAACCGGACGCCGCTTCGAAAGCTGATCCAGCGCCACCCGCCGCACCGTCGTCCGAGCCAGCGCTTCCAGCGAGCCGATCCGGATCTCCTCCCGCGCGCCGTAACGCAGCAGCTTCATGCTCGCTTCCTGCACCGCGTCCTCGATGTCTTCCGTACGCCGCAGAATCGCCCCCGCCGATCGCCGCAGCAGCGGGCGCAGGCGCTCCAGTTCCAATCCCATGCCGCCGCCCGCTCCGAGCGGCGCGAAACGCGCCCCGGAATCGCCGGGTTCGGCCGGGCGGATCGGAGGTTCCATCAAGGCTCTCATACCCAAGCGGTGTTCCTCGCGCGCCGGCCGTATGCCAGCCTTTACGCCCGGCGCGAGGAAACGTGACGCTTAAATTTCGATTCGGGGAACTCTAAACGGCCACACGCCTTAAACGCCCCGCACCGCATCCAGAACGGCCTTGGTGCGCGGAGCGTCCCCTGCATCCGCGCGCAGCCGAGCGTGCAGCGCCTTCAAGTCCGCCTCGCTCCGCAGCGCCTCGCACGCCGGACCCTTCACCGCCCGCAGATGGCAGCGCACCAGATGATGAAACGGATCGCCCGCCGCCGCCTCGCCCGACCACGAAGCGTGCTCGAAGACCTTCGCCGGCACCCCCGCCGCAAGCGCCAGCCACGCCGGCTCGCCCGCGCTCGACGAAACCAAAAACGTCGACTGCCCTTCGGCCAGCTCCATCCCGCGCGTCAATTCCGCCGCCGGCACGCACAGCGTCGCGACGCTCGCGTAACCCACCGGCCCCCAGCCCTTCAGCGCAGCCAGTTGCTGCGCGCAGCGCCAGCGATGCGAACGCGCGCCCTCGGCCTGAGGCAATAGCGTCCACGCATCCGTCCAGCCCTCGCGCGCCAGCAGCGCGCGAAACGCCTCCCGAGCCGCGAGCGGTTCGAAGCAGAGCACCCGCCGCCAGCCCCGCGCCGCCGCCACCGCGCCGCTGCGCGCCATGCCGTCCAGCAGCAACGCCTCCGCCAGCCGAGCTGCGTCCGCCCCGCCCGCCGCGAACCCCAGCGACTCCGCCGCCGGATACGCCGCGAAGAATAATAAGGTAGGCGCGTTCATCCGCCCGATGTTGGCCGATTCCAAACCAGAAGCAAGCGAGCGCCCCCCACCCAACTTGGAGCCTGTTAAAAAAGCCGTGGTCTTTTTCCCTCTCCCTCGGGGAGTGGGTCGGGTGCGGGAGGTGGTTCAACAAGCCCATGAGCCCGGAGGGCAGGTATCGCAGGCAGCCCGCCCGAAGGCCGTCCTATTGCATATTTAAAGTTAAGTAAAATAATATACTTATAATTTTATGTATTCTACTGTATCTTGCCTAAATGCGGTGTACACGATCCAGAAGGAGGGCCTAACCATGCTCCGCTGCCCGCTCTTCGGTCTGCTCCTGCTCCTCTGCACCGCCGCGGCGTTACCCGCCGCGCAGCCCTGCTTTCCCGGAGCGGTCGGATACGGGATCGAAACCCCCGGCGGGCGCGGCGGCAAAGTCCTCACCGTCACGACGCTCGCCGGATCCGGACCCGGCAGCCTGCGTGAAGCCCTCGCCGCGAAAGGCCCGCGCATCGTCGTCTTCGCCGTCGGCGGCGTCATCGACCTCGCCGAACAGGCCCTCGAGATCGACGAGCCCTTCGTCACCGTCGCCGGCCAGACCGCGCCCGCGCCCGGCATCACGCTTATCCGCGCCGGACTGCGCATCTCGGCCCACGACGTCGTGCTCCGGCACCTCCGCGTCCGCCCCGGCGACTGCGGCAAGCCCAAGAAGTCCGGCTGGTCGCCCGACGGCCTGAGCACCTACACCGCGCAGACGCCCGGAGCCCAAGGACCGCACGACATCGTCATCGATCACTGCTCCTTCACCTGGGCCGTCGACGAGAACCTCAGCGCCAGCGGCGTCCGCCATGCCGGCCGAGCCTTCACGTCGCATCGCGTCACCTTCTCGAACAACATCATCGCCGAAGGCCTGGCCCAATCGACCCACGAGAAAGGCGAACACTCCAAAGGCACGCTCATCCACGACAACGCCCGCGAGATCGCCATCCTCGGCAACCTCTACGCCTGCAACACCGAACGCAACCCCGTCCTCAAGCCCGACGCCGCCGCCGTCATCGCCAACAACCTCGTTTACAATCCGGCCAAACGAGCGATCCACACGTATTGGAATACCCGCGAATACGAAGGCAAGATGCAGACCATGCTCCCCGCGACCCTCGTCATCGTCGGCAACACGCTCTGGACCGGCCCCAACACCCCGCCCGAGATGCCCTTCGTCTTCATCCAGAACGGCAAGGCCGACGTCTACCTTCAGGATAACCTCACGCTCGGCCCCGGCGGCAAGCCCGTCGCCGAAGTCGGCGGCAATCCCAAGATCCTGAAGGAGTGCCCCTTCTGGCCCGCCGGCTACACCGCGCTGCCCGCGAAGGAAGCCGCCGAACACGTCCTCAACCAAGCCGGCGCGCGGCCCTGGGATCGCGACGCCATCGACGAGCGCATCGTCGCAGGCGTCCGCGCCCGCACCGGCAAGATGATCGACAGCCAGGAGCAAGTCGGCGGCTACCCCAAGCCCGAACCCACCCGGCACACCCTTACCGTCCCCGCCGACCCCCAAGCCCTCGACGCCTGGCTCGAATCCTTCATCCCCAAGTCCTGACCTGCTTCCTTCTCCCCCTTACCAAGGGGGAGTCAGAGGGGGTGCCGTTGCCGTTCTCTCCCCCTTACCAAGGGGGAGTTAGAGGGGGTGCCGTTGCCGTCCCCTTCTCCCTCTGGGAGAAGGGCAGGGATGAGGGAGGTCAACCGTTCGCCCTAGCCGTTTCCGTTCTCTCCCCCTTACCAAGGGGGAGCTAGAGGGGGTGCCGTGGACTGCCGTGCCGTGGGGTGCCGCGGAGCGGCACGGGAAAATAGCCGGGGGTAAGCGCGCTCTTAAGCGCGCGCCACCCCCGGAACCCCGCACCGAATCGAATGCGCACCCCGGCAGGGGTGCGAGGAAAACAGGGCCCGTCGACCGCAACATCAGCAAACAAGCAGGACCATCGCCGCCAAGGTGGACCACGTGCGAATCAGGTTCGCCTCCGTCAATCGGCTTACACGGAAAATTAACGGCGCGATTCCCCACGTACATTGGATTTATCTTGCATTCGGCCCATGGCTGAAAAGAGTCCGCCACAAAAGTCACCGAGAATCATCACCATCAGACCATAGAACGTGATGGCCCAGAAAAGTCCGAAAACGATGCGGCCTGATGGCCAGTAGAAGAGGTAGTACAGATTCCAAGCCAAAGAGAGCGCGAAGAGGATGGCTCCGACCACACGAGCGGTCTTGCGGGCTTGACTGCGGTTCTTACGTGCACTCAACAAGTCAGCGTATTGGGCGAACAGCCGATCGATCTCATCCTGCGGAACGCCTTGCTGAGCGAGGCGCTGCGCAATCTTCTCCGGGCTCTCCCCCCGGATCAATGCCGCCGACACCTCGATCTCATTCCGAGTTTCCATTGTGGACCCTGTAGCCTTTAGATTCTGGCGATTGCCTGCCCGTCATTCGACGGAACTTTCATGCCCAAATCCATCTTCCTCCCTTGTGCCAACGGCACAACCTTGGTTAGCCCAGGGCAAGGCGCGCCCCGCGCGCCGCCGCCCTGGGAAATCGGCGCCCCCGATCCGTTCCGCCCTGTAGGGGCGGCCTTAACTCGGCTTCAGTCACCACCCGCCCGTCGCCCTCCAACCTCGAAAAGGTTGAGCACCGAAGCCCAGAGCAAGCGCCGCAGGCGCCAGCAGCCCTACCGCTTAAGCCCATCACGCCCCTTTTGAGTCTCCCTGGTGGGTACATTTTGGAGTTCAACTGAAGTGGCGGGGGCATCACCCAAAGTAAGCAATTCAACGTTATCTTTATACCATGACCTAAGTAAGAACAAAATGTGTGAGCGAGCCACCTCATCATCAAGATAGGGGAATTTCGAGATCTTTGCCCCAGTATGCTCCTGGATCCAAGCCGCCGCACGCTTCCGCTTCTCTATGAGACATTCGTCGAGATCCTTCGCCTGCAACTCTAAAAATGCAATTAGGTAGATAAGACTTCTGCCGTCTTTTTCAATTGCGTCTATTAATCGTCTCTCAATCGAGATGGCTCCTGGTAATTGGTCCATCAGTCGCGCAGGAGAAAACTTTCCGCTCTCGATAAACTGAAAAAACTTGCTAGGCCAGTCACCAGGAAAATGCAACTTGATTACGTCAGATGCGGCCTCCCACAGATCGCATTGGTCGAGGTCTCCATTCTCAAGAATCTCCAATGCCTTACCCGCGTACTTCTCTCGGTCAAAATAGTACGCTACTCTAAACGCCTGGGACCTAATCGGCGAATACTCACCGTCTACAAGGAGCTTCATTACCCGGTCGTAAATAGTTTTATCGCGACCCAAAACCTCAGAAGCAGTAGGGTTACCCCAAAGAAAAATTAGACCGCAATAATGCAGCCGCGGATTCTCCGAGCAAAGTAAACTCCTGATACCTTCCCGAGAGCGAGGCCATGATCGATGAATTAACCAGAAATCACTGTTTCCAATAATATTATTATACTTTTTGGAATCAATAGGGTGCTTTAAGATTTGAGACTCAAGGCTTTTAAATGCATCATCTAGAGAAATGGTAGCTTCTTCCCCCCAACTTCCAGTTGTGATAAAGACAAGAAGGCCACTAATCAGGAATTCTTTGTACATTGCAGGCCTCCACCAATTGTTCTTTAGTCGCTCGTGGCCCACACAAACCGCAGGCTTGTGTGGGCCACCCGCCTGGGCAGTACTACCTAGTCAAAATGCATGGTGTCCATTTTAAGGTATAAACTTCCATCAAGCTTTCTGTATTCAAATCCGCCTAAGTTTAGATGAGTATCGACCCATTCATGCCTCTGTAGCTCTGAAAATCTGATCTGTTTGCCATCCTCTTCTTCAATCCAGGCATTTCCCTTTTCGAATTCTTTCAATAGCGCTTGGCCAGTTCGGCCCCAATGATCGTCGTTAATTTCAAAATCGATCCTGAAGC
Organism: Planctomycetota bacterium; assembly: GCA_015075375.1. Lineage (GTDB taxonomy): Bacteria > Planctomycetota > SZUA-567 > H5-PLA8 > H5-PLA8 > H5-PLA8. Next base: position 1,752,869 of record JABTUM010000002.1, read on the forward strand.
TGACAGCGTGTTTGATTAGCGCACGTTGAGCCTCTAATTCGCACGTGTTGGCTTTGTTTATTCCCGTCACGCCACGCATTACCTCCAAGAAATGTTTTGCTCGTACTGCAAATGTAACGTCAAATCTATTGCTTAGATTACTGTGCGAAAATTTTATCTTACACGAGATCTTTGGATCATGGTTAGTCCTTTGGCCACTCTTGCAAAGGCGACATTGTCCTCCCAATCGCTCGTGGTCTAAGGGTGGAATCAAAGTTCCGCACGAGTTGCACGGAACCTTTTTCTTATCCGACATCGGAATGGCTCCCAACCCTGCATGTTGGCTGGTGGCTCGGTCACGCCTCATCTTTCCGCGTACCCTTTAGGAACGGATGCCACTGGTTGCGGGTGTAAGCAATCAGTGCCTCACCTTCCGGATCGCCGCGGAGCCGCCTTTTCATGGCATCCCAGCCCGCTACATACGCTTCAGTCGCTTCAGAACGCCACATCGAAAAAGAATTACTCATTATTTCGGGAAATAAAATCCACCCTTCTCACCATCAAATTCAGGACTATACCGAGAATCGGTCCCTACGGCCCCCCTCAATGCGTGTATCGTTACATACGCTACTACCAGCACAGTGGTGTCGACAGGCTGTCCATCTATCTCATGTATTTTAATTTCTAGCCCTCTCTCATGCATTAAACCAGCAACCTCTTTCTCCCAAAAATACTCTACGCCAAACAACACGCCTGTCTTCCACCGCACGTCACCGCAATTCGCATTGAAGTCTAGCTCTAGTTGACCACTATCTCTTGTCCATCCCGCAAAAAGGGCAACGCGGGCAAAATATCCAATTTTTCCCCTCTGCTCAGCTAATTTATACTCAAATTTTCGCATCTCATTCCCCACTACCTTGCCAACCCAATCCTCAACTCGGCTAATGGCTGGTGGCTCGGCCACGCCTCTTCTTTCCGCGTACCCTTTTGGCGCCTGATGCAAAGTGGAATGCACGGGTTGCGAACGGCCGCATCCCGCGGCACCAAATCCGGAAGCGGCCACACGTTCATGGACGACCGGATGGGCTGCCCGCGCCACCGGCCTGGGCCGGTACAGATGCTCCTGTCTTGGGATTTGAATACCTATTAAGCAACATTTCTACCTCCTCACCAAACGACGTCTCGCGCGGCCCCATTCCAGGCATCCAAAACGCACTTCTATCCTCCTTTAAAATATTAAGCTCATCAATAATCATTTTGTCACCCGATTGCGCTAAGCCTAGAACTGCAAAATATCTAGTAGTACTCGAAAAGTCGGGATCCTTTGCCATGCTCAGAATTGCACGCCGATGTTCCGGCAGAGATGCGAGTGTAGTTAACATCAAGGGACAATCTTTAATTGCTTGATCTTCTTGGGCGAATTCGTGTAGGAGCGCCTTCCAATTCTCATGCCCGAATGCGGCATAACCGACCTCTTGCCAAATAGTCAGCTTCTTATTGGGATCAGCTACTTCATTTAACGCGCGCACAATGTCAATCCTGCCGGCATTTATGAGCTCTTGAATGAAAAATGAAAAGCTTTCGGTGCGCAGGTTCACTTTGGCGGCGGATGAAAGCGAATTCATCTTCAGCTCACAATACCGTACCGCCTCTTTATGTGGTAGTTTTTGCAGCGCCTCTACGGCATCTTTGTATGTGCCTCCGAATTCAATATTCGGACCTTCGACGAGAGCTATTAACTCTTGGTCTGATAGTGCCTTTGTCGAACTCTTGGTCAGTTCTAAAGACGATCTTTTATGCTTCACCCAAGCAATATAGCTACCAGTCAACACCATCGCGACCAAGAGCATAGCCACAAGTAAGCCTTTAGGAGAAATCTGTAGGTCTCGCACTATCGGCTCCCTTCGCGCGTGGCCCACACAAACCGGCGGGTGGCCGGGAGCGGGTGCCACGGAGCAAGCGTCGTGAGCTTGCTCCGTGCCCAGACGAACGCGCACGCTCAAGCCGCCGCCCCATTCGTCCACGCCACGAGCTCGCCCTCTCGTCGCCCCTGCTTCAGCCACCGAAAACGTGACCCGCATCACGCTTCCGACGAGACCGTAAAGAAGCGAACGTGTCCCGGCAGGTTGTATCGAACCGACTTTCGATACACAAAGCCGCGGTGCAGGGACATGCCACGGAGCCTAGCCATAGCGGTCAGCCAGGCAAGGAGCAAGCCCACACCGCTTGCTCCTTGGCACCCTTCACCGACACCTACTCGCGGTAACAAGGACCGCTACTGGCCACCCGCCAGAATGGCTTTCCTCTCCATGCGCTTACCTCTCCAGGTCCAGCGCCCGACGGCAGGCGCCCCAAAAATACGCGCGGATCGGCTTCTCCACGCCCAACCGACCGCGTACGCTTAAGATTCAAATCCTTCGGCCAGCGGATGGACCACCAACCTACTTCCACTTAATCAAGCGCCGCCACTTGCGAAAGGGCTCGGCGCGAACGATCTAATTCAGGGTAAGTCTCAACCGCAATCTGCTTCACGAGTTCCCACGACACATCTGGATTGATCTTCTCACGTCCAACCTTTCGGATAACAACTGCGGGGGGATCTTGGAATCCAAGATCGGAAAAAAGTAACAGCGACCAAACCGCAGCGATTTTACGAGTCCGTATTAGTTGCTCCTCATCAAAGCCCAACGTCAACTTAGCTTCGTAGACCAGCAGTTGGGAGCCGACGCAAATAACCAGATCGGGCTTCGCATTGAACATCCCTTGAACCGATTTGTAAACAGTGTGCTCCTTTTCCGATAACCAACTTGCGCCTTTAAATAGTATTTTCCTTGGGTGTGTTATATTAGGGGTGCGAAGTTCGATCGGTTCAAGTTGCGAGTACAGTCGACAATCGCTTACCCGCTCCTGCTGAGCAATGATCGATACGAGTGTATCCATGAAATGATTCGGGCTATGCTTCCGTTCGTAATAGGCATCCCGGATGAGCGCGACCTCAGTAAAGATTCGAAATCCTGCTACGTCTTGATTTCCTCCGAGGAATCGTCGTAGTGCATGGTAATTATTGGTTGGTTCATGAAGTAGTCGAAAGAGGTGTGCGCAGGCATTTCGCTCTTCGCGATTGTACCGATCATAGTCAGGTTGCTCGACCTTTGAGTGTGCCACGCCCCCTCCTAAAAGAAGACTTCATCATAGTGTTTGACTAGGCAATGTGCGAACTTTTGCGGATGCTCGGTAGAGTCTGCCTTCCAGCCCCATGCCCATTCTACTCCGCGACCCATCCCAAGCACCATAAAACAACCCGCAACACCCTACACCCGGCCGCACCCCCACCCCTCCTAACCAACCCGACCTTGCCGCTCACCCTTCCCCATTCACCCTTTACTTCCACGCCCCCACTACGTGCTTATCGATCCCCTCCGCGCTATAATCACGCATCGTGCGCTAAGTGTATACTTAACTGGATACTTAGGTATACAGTATACAGTTACGGTATACAAGTATACACTTAGAGCACCTTGTGGTGTGATTATAGCTCAAATTATATCGATTTAGGCCATACGCTTTGCATGACTAACGTCGCGCAGCACACGTGCTATAACAGCCTTCGATCCATATGCCTTGTTATAAAACGGCTCCGCACCGCACCCCGCTACTCCCCGCCGTTTACCAGCTCGAACTTGGCCAGGTAGTACACCGCGGCCGCGGGCGCGCCCGACGGGAAGCCGTGCAGCTCGATATGGCTGAACGGGAAGTTCTCGAGCTTGAATTCCCCGCTCTTCATATCGTGAATCGGCACCTCGACGTCCTGCCAGGCGCCCGCCGCAGGCGCCGGAAAATCCATGTTAAACCTAACCAGGAGCGCGGTTTGAATCGAGAAACGCAGCCGCTTCACGCCCTCCTGCCAGATCCGCAGCCGCACCCGCGTCCGGTTGCAGACCACGTTCCGGTCGCGCAGCACCACGTAACTGGCCTGCCGTTCCTTGCTCCCAAACACCTTCAGCGCCGCTTCTCCCTGCTCGCTCGAGAGCTGCAGCTTGGACCCGTAATCGTCGTGCCAGCTTCCCGGAATATCCTTACCCGTAAAGGTTTGCGAGAAGACCACCTGCTCGGCCATACTCGGCGGCGGCAGTTCGCACAGGCGCTTGATCGCCGCGCGTTCCTTCTGAGCGACGTTCGGAATCGCCAGCAGCCGCGTGCGCAGTTCCGCCACGTCGGTCAATTCCATAAGTCCCGTCTGAGCCGGTCGTTCCGTAGCCGCCGGTGCGACGGGCGCCGGAGCCGCCGGAGCCGCTTCGGCCGGTGTCGGAGTCGAGGCCGGGCGCTTCGTCAGGCCCAGTTCTTCGGTCGTCACCGGCTTCATAAACCCAGGTACGTTCGGAGCTTCCACGGGCTTTTCGCGAGCGGGCAACGCGCCCCCGCCCGGCGCGGCTTTGGGAGCGGGCGCCGGTACGGCCGGCTTCTGGAGGTCTAAGACCTTGCCGGAAGACGACTTGGAATCGGATGCGTGCGCACCGTCCGGCGCTTTCGCCACCGGCTTCGATCCGCCGCCGCTGAACGCAACCACAAGCCCCACAAGGACTAACACGCCGCCCGCGCCGAGCACCAGCAGCGGAATCTTGCTCGCTTCCGCCCGCCGCTCGCCGCCCCCGCCCCCGCCCGCGCCGCTCGCCCGCGCCGGCGCCAAGCCCGTCCGCGACGAACGCGTCAAGACCGCCGCCTGCGCCGACGTGCGCCGCGTCGAACCCGAGATCGGTCGCGCAATCGGTTCCGTCTTCGAGGTTTGTGGGATGACGCCCGAGACCGGCCGATCCGCCGGCCGGCACGTCACGCAGGCCAGTTGATCCGTCTCGTCGCCCGCGCGCACGCCCAACTGCTCTAACTCCGCAGCCGGTATACGTTTGCCGCACGTGTTGCAGAAGATGATCAGCATCGATGCCACGACCCGCGCGCCGCTCCCCGACCGAGGTTTAAGTGCTCACCTGAAGCAAGCCCAAGGCCGAGCGCTCCCGGCCCCGACCTGTCATCGGAGGTCTAGACGTATTTTAACTACTCCGTGCTGCTCAAGCACGCTGAAACTCTTTACGATTTATGGACTTAGGTGCTCCATGTGCGGAGCGCGCGTTGCACCACGCGGCAGCGAGCGGCCCCGAGCAGCCTACCACGCCGTGCGCATGGTGCGCAAACCGGACCATCAGCCCAGGCTAAGATTGATCGCGCTGCCCGTTACGATGCTGGACGCATCCAGCACCAGGAACTCGATCACCTCCGCGATCCGCGCCGGCGGCAGCCAAGCAGCCGGATCGGCGTTGGGCATCGCGCGCCGATTGGCCGGCGTATCGATGATGCTCGGCACGATCGCGTTAACCGTGATTCGCTTCGTAACCAGTTCCTGCGAAAGAGATTGTGTGAAATTCCAGACCGCCGCCTTGGCCGCGCCGTACGCGCTCATGCCTGCCGCGCCGCCCTTTAAGGCCGGCCCCGCCGCGACATTGACGATCCGCCCGCCGTGCGCCTTCTCCATGTACGGCAACGCCTCGCGGCAACAGAGGAAGCAACTCGTGGCATTGACTTCCAGCATCCGCTGCCACGTCGCCAGATCCGTATCCCCCAGCCCCGCGAACGCAAACCCACCCACGATATTGACTAAGATGTCGATCCGCCCCCCCGCCCCCGCCGCCGCGAAGAAACGCTTCACATCCGCCTCCTGAGCCACGTTCGCTTCGTGCAGCGTCAGGAGCCCAAACCCGCTCCCCAGCGAGCTGCGGCAATCCTCGACCTCCTCCTTGACGATCCACGGCACATGCACGCTCGCGCCCAGCGCCGCCAAATGCACCGCCACCGCCCGCCCCAGCGCGCCCGTCCCGCCCGTCACCACCGCAACCCGACCCTGAAGCGGCATGCAGAACTCCTCTCTCGCAGATACGCAAAGTTGAACCCGCGTTCTTACCACGCGCGCCTGCGCTTGCCCATCCTAGAGTCCGAGAGAGAACGAGTTTGTGGCGCCGAGTCGGCAGGAATGCGCTCGACAAAGAAAAATCCATATCGAGCAGATATGGATTGCACGGTTCTGCACTAAAATTGAGCTGTGGCCGAAAGCGTCAGTGTGATTGAAGATACAACGTTTTCTGAATCACCGTTGGTGCATCAAACGATATCCGAGGGGTTCCGTTGGCTTCATTTGGGCAAAAATTTGTCGCAATTCACGCATCTCAACCTACTATCTGTACAGGAGTTGTGGTGGAGTGGATCGCGCTTGCAGGTCATTCCACGAATAAGTGGTCACCAGTTTGAGCACAATGTGAAGAACCTGCGGTCAGGAGTTTGAACTCTATGCGAATCGAGACTTCAACCGATCTCCCCAGCCCTCCGCGCCGTAGCCCTCGCGGCATGACGCTCCTCGAGGTTGCCGTCGCGGGGACGATTCTCGTCGTCGCGGTCACGGCGACGCTTTCGATGTTCGTGACGCATATGCGTGGCGCGCGACTGACGGAAGAACGCCGCATCGCGATGCAGTTCGCGCAATCGAAGCTCGACGAAATCCGCCTGGAGATCGCTACGGGTTCGTCGCTGGAGTTGATCTTCCAGCGCTACGGCCCGCTGGACTACGGCGCGCTGGCCGTAACGGCCGGCGGCAGCGAGGTCACCGGCGGCAGCGATGAAACCATCGGCGCGGCCGGTTCTGCGGCTTATACGACGGGCATGGTGACCGGAGGCGTTATCCCGCCCGTGAAGGGGACCGGCGCGTTCACGCAGGTGGATGCCGGCGGCTACTTGAAGCATCTCGACGCCTACGGCCAGATGGTGGGCGACCCCGCGACCTTTGTAGTCGGCGAAGATGCGAACAACAACGGGGTCATGGATATCGGCGAAGACTTGAACGGAAACGACAAGCTGGATGTCTACCTGCAGGCGATTCCCGGCCGTCCGCTGGGCACGGTCACGATCATCACCGACGAAGATCCGCGCGAATCCGATTTCGGCTTGCTCTACGGCCAGCCTCAAACTTCAAGCGGCCGCTGGTACGAGAACAATCCCTTCGGCGTGGACATTACCGGCAACCGGCGCTTCAGCGATTTCAACGCCAGCGCGCCCGAGGTGGCCGCGGACCCCGAACTGAACCTCAAGCCGTTCCCCATGGATATCAACGGCGACGGGGATACCAACGATTTGAATACGGTCGACCATCTCATCAATGCCGATGCGTCTCGCCCCAATTCGGCCGACCAGATTGACGAAGGCGTTCACGAGAATTTCCGGTTTCTCCCTCTCGTCGTGACCGTGCAGTGGGCGGCGCCGTACGGCCCCGAGCGCATGGACTTGTTTGGCGTCGTAACCTTGGAGCACCCGTGATGAAACGGTTCTATTCGGCGAGCGCGATGCGCCCCCGCGGCTTTACGTTGCTGGAAATGATGGTCTGTCTATCCGTGCTTACTTTGGTGGTGATGGTGACCATCACGGTGATCAGCACGACGAACGACCACATGAAATTCGAGCTGATCGTATCGGACCAGCAGACGCGTACGCGTGCGGCGCTGGACAAGATGATGCAGGAAATGCGCTCCATGAGTAATGAGCATACGCTGGATGCCACTTCGGATGAATCGTTCTCGTTTCAGCAACCCGTGTTCAACCTAACGACTAAAACCGTCACTTACGGGTCGGCCGCCACATTGATTACCTACCGCAGAATCGCCAGCGATAAGACCGCCAATCCGCCCACGGGTAACGAGATTCAAGGCAATGGGGTCGATGACGACGGAAACGGCCTGATCGACAGCAACGACAACGTGATCGAGCGCATCGTGGGCGATGCGACCGATCCGGCCAACGGCAACCGCGAAATCATTTTGGTTAATGTCCCCAGCAATGGTTTCCTGGTCAAGAAAGACGGCCGTCGGCTGCAGATCCGCGTCACGCGGCAAGACGTGACTCCGATGCAGACCAACGACGAGCGCCGCATCGCGACGGTCGTAACCTACAACACCTACGCATTGCGAAACGAGTAGGCCGTGCCAGACCCCTTGGAGGTCCGCGACATGAACGCTCTTCGACGCCTGCTCAAACGCCACCCGCGAGGCTCGGCGCTCTTTTTGGCCATGATGATGGTCACGCTGCTGGCCTCCATGACGCTCTTCTTTGCCGAGCGCATTGCCAGCAACGAGGCGCGGCAGGAGAACGACACGGCGCTGAGTTACGCGCTCGAACTGGCCGAGTCGGCGAACGACTGGAACGTGCAGCGCGTCTTCCGCGATTTCGACGCGCAACACGATGCGGCCAAACTGGGCGATAACGGGTTGAGCCCCATCGGCGACTCCACGTTGACCCCCTACGCGATGCTGGATATCCGCTTGCGCCACTACCCCACTACGGACACCAACAGCGACAGCAAGATCGATTGGAAGGACGACACCTTCCTGCCGGCCACGTACGATTACATCTCCGGCACCGCCACGTTGTTCAAGGATCTGTGGACTTCGCCGGATTCCTGGGTGGATTGGGGTCCGGGGCAGGTGAAGTTGAGCGTCGTGCAACTCGATCAGAGCACGTCGTTCCGATACAACACGGTCGAATTCAAAGCGCGCGCGCGGGTGCTCGATTCGTTGTCCGGCCGCTACATCGAACGGCAGGTGCGGCGCGTGGTGAAGTACAGCGTGACGGGCGACAACAAAGTCTTCGACTTTGCTTACTTCGCCAACAACTTTGGCTGGATGTACGGCTCGCCCATCTACATCCACGGGAACATGGGTTCCAACGGCAACCTGGGTTTCAAGAGCGGGCCCACCGTAAACGGGATGCTTTACGCGGCGCTCAATCCCGCCATTGGCGCCACCGGCTCTGTACTTAATACCGGCGGCCACACCGACCCGGTTTATCAGACCAAGGCTCAATACTTGGCCGGTCCACGCGGCATGACGGCGGGCGACCAACAGGTCTTGCCGTTGAATCCTGCTTACACGGAAGACGTGAACTACAACGGTGCGCTTACGGCGGCCGAAGACGTCAACAGCAACGGGATTTTGGATCAGATCGATTTCAGCCTGGGCTACAAGGGCATCCAGGAGAAGATGACGGGGCAAAAGCCGCTGGATATTCCTTACTTGGGCGACATGAATTACTTCAAGAGTCTCGCGAACACGGCGGCGCGCCCTCCGCGCCCCGACGTTGCCGACCCGGGCGGGACGGGCGGCGTCATCAAGCAGCTCAAAGCCCCGGGTCTCGATCCCACCGTGGATACGAATTACAACTACATCGTGGGCGGCCCCGGTAAGGATGCTGTATACGGCAACGATGCCGACGAGAACGGAAAGATCTCCACGTGGTCTACGTCCGGCAGCACGATGACCGTGAACCATCAGGATTTGACCACCAAACTCAATCCGGAAAAGCAGGAGCGGAACGGGAATCTGGCCCTGATCGGTACACCCCAGCAGCCCATTGTGATCTCGGGTCCGGTGGTCATTACTGGAGACTTGGTGATCAAAGGCACGGTCAAGGGCCAAGGAACCTTTTATGTAGGCCGTAATACGCATGCGGCGGGCGATGTGGTCTACAGCGATCCGCCCACCTTCCGCAATCCCAGCAACACCAACAACGCCACCAACATCAACAACCCCAACATCGCCGCCACGCACGAGACCAACCACGACAAGGATCTGGTGGGATTCGCGGTCAAAGGCAGCATCGTGCTCGGGCAGTACAATCGTACGGACGATTCATGGTCCACCGCGCACAATTACTTCCAGACGGGCTTCCAAAACGCCACCTTGCAGTCGTACCAGGTCGACCCGACGGACGCGGCGATCGGTTACGTGACAGGAACCACTGGCGGCCTGCCCACCTTCCACGGTAACTACAAAGAACCGGTGCGCGTGGACCCCAGCGTCGAGTACCCCAGCGGCACCGTTCCGGCCACCTTGGCTCCGCTGGTTCACACCTACAACGGCCAGACCAAGATTAAGCTCAATAAATACAATAACGTAGGACAGTGGGACAACGGCGTCCTGCCGACGACGGAAATGCGCTACTACGACTCGGTATTTCCGAACGATTACATTCAAGCTATGAGCACGGCCGGCACGACCGGTTCGGATACGGCGACCTACTTGAATCCGAACTCTGCCGCCAACGCAACCGCCAATGCGGCGGCCACGAAGAACGTGGCACGCCGCCCCGCCACACTGATGGGGATCTACTACACGAATCACCTTTTCGGCGGTCGCGTGGGCGACGGCACCAACGGCATCAAGTTCTTCGGGACGATGGTCGCCCGCGACGAAGGCGTGGTCTTCAACACCAAATGCCAGTTCGTGTACGATCCGCGCGTGGCCGACAAGGAACCGTCCAGCCACGTCGAGATCTTCGCTCCGGTCGGCACCAAATTCGAAGCGCTGAATTGGGAAGAGATGACGCCCGGGCAGTAACCGGAATACTGTAGGCTTTGGGGATGTTCCAGAATTGAGCGGCAGGAGTGGAAGATGATGAAGTCGCAAGTATCGCATGCCGGATTAGCGCTTTGGGCGGTGGTTCTCTTCGGCTGCTCCCACTCGGCATGGGCCATCGCTCATTTGCCTCCGAATCCGGAAGCCGCGGAAGCCGAGATGCAGAAGATTCTCCTCAACCGGGAAGTCGATGCGAAGTTGAACTTCAACGATACCGCCGCCGCTCAACAGCAGCGCGAAGCGATTACCAATCAGCTTCGTTCGATCCGAAAGCCCCGGGCGCCGGATGGCAGCATCTTGAATACGCCGGCCCTGCCTGCCGCGGCCGCGCCCAACGCGGAGTCCCTCGAAGCACGCTCCGATCGCTACATGAGCTATGGCCTGTCGGCCGGTGCGGTCGCTATCATGGGGTTCCTCTTGATTGTGCTTTTCATCATGGGCAAGGAACGCAAAAAGCTGAACGAGATGCGCCAGCGACAGAGCGCGCGGATCGAACTCAAAACCGCGCAATCGAAGCGAGCCTCACGGCCGCAGCCGGTGGATTCTTGACCTCGCGTCTCGTCCGGATGTTCGGTTAGAGCGGCGTAGCTTCGATAATCTTCGCTTTGAGGCAGAGCTTCTTCAAGCGTTCGCGATGCAACGCTTCGATACCGATCACTTCCAGGCCGTACGCCCAGGATAAATCGGGGTCGGCGTCCGATTGCAGTTGTACGTGGCAGATGCGGCAGAGCGCCACCACCGCTCCGTCGGGCATGGTCAGGGTTATCGAGAGATGCCAATCCGAACCGGCCGCGTCCTGCGGCGCGGCGTTGGCTTTCGGAAATCCGCGCAGCTTAAAGCCACCTTCGCTGAAGTCTTCGGCCAGACCTTGATGGGCGTACGCTTCTTCGGCCACACCCTGAGCGGAGCAAAAGCGATAAAAAGCCGGTACCTGCGTGGGGTAGCGTTTGTAGCGGCGCGAATCGGAGGTCTTGGATTCGCTGGATTGCTTCGCCGCGGAATAGGAAGCGTCCAATGTTCATACCTCCGGAACGGTCAAGGCATACCTTGAGGATAATGGGAACCGAGCTTACAACGGAGCCTAGTGACTCATGTTGGTAAAATATCAGGCCTACGCGAGGCCGCACACCTTTTTCTTTTTTTGGCAGGAGCCGCTCCTTGGGCGGTTGCCTTAGCGCTTTTTCCCCAGCCCATCAGTGCGCTACGTGCGCTTGCTTAAACCTATACGTAAACTTAGGCTACACGGACGTACCCTTTCAAACGGGCTGCTGGCTCGCGAAGGTGCTGAAGAGGGCGTATCAACGGGCCGAAACCGAATAGTGGCGTGGTCTGCCCCAGTCGCGCATGGCCTATAAGGTGCGCTACCGGCTGAAGTTGCTGTACTGGTGGGGGGTTCTTGAAGCTGTGATTCGCAGGGGCCGCGTCTCCAGCGCGAGCGCGCGACTGCGCTTTCTTGCCGCGATGGCGGCATGGAGTGCGGCGTGCGTACTCACGTGCCCGGCCGAAGAGACCGCGCCACGCCCCATCGGGCTCGTACGCAGCTACTGGACTCAGGTGGCCGCCAGCGCCCACGGACTCGGCAACGAGCCTCCCCAGGCGGGCGCCTCGCCGCAGCTCGCGCCCGGGCACTACCAGATCGTTCCGCTCCCGCCCAAACGCCAGGTCCGGATTCTGATTCAGGCCGACGCCGCGGCCGAAGCCGCTCACGCGCTGGAAGCTTTTGCTTTGCAGCAGAGTCCCTGGACGCGGCGCGCGGGCGCCGAGGACGAAGAAGCGCCGGCGCCGGGCATCGGCGCCGTGGGCGGGCGGCTCGAGCTGAACTGGCTTTCGGCCGCCGAGGCGCGCGTACCCGTCTCCTGGCCCGATCTCTCCGGACTGCTGCTCGCGCTGCCCGCAGGCAGCCCCGCGGCGCTTGGGATTCGCGTCGAGGTGCTGGAAGACGAGCCGCAGGCGCAAGCGTGGGAATACTTCCGGCAGCGCATGCTCCAAGCGTTGGCGCAACCCGGGGCCACCGCGCTGCCCGAGGCCGCGCCGGCGGGAGTCTGCGTCTCGCGCGAGGAAACCGTTCGAATGCTGCCGGGCGGTCATCCCGGCGCGCTACCGCCGGATGAGCGGGATCTGTTTCGCGCGCTGGCGTCCGTGTACTTCTCGCAGCATTGGCTCGAAGAAGCGCCGCTGGCGGGCGAGACGTGGGTGGCATCCGTTCTTGCGCCGCTGGGCACGGGCGAGACGTGGGCGCTGCCCGAAGAAGACGAATACCGCCTGCTCCCCGATGCCGGCGAATTGGCCTACACGGTGGAGGGCCCCGGAGTGCTGGAGCTATCCACGCGAGCGCGCTTTCGAAGCGCCGACCTGACGCCGTTCATCGAATACCGTCTGGAGGCGCATCTGGGTTCGGACGGCGCGCGGACCTGGACGGTGGAGACTCGGCCCGACCAGCTTCAAGGCTGGCGCCTGGATGCGGAAGCGGCGCCGATCGGGCGGTTGCGCGTACGGCGCATGGCGCTGCCCCCGGGGCGTTGGGCGCTGCGGTTGAAGGCCGATCGCTCGATGTGGACGTCGGTGCGTCTGCGCCGGCAGAAGCCTCGGCTGGCCGAAGCGTTGAGCGGCGCGGCGTTGGCGAAGACCTGGCAGCAGGCGCAGCAGATGCTGCAGAGCCGGCCGGCTTCGCCGTGGCGGACGTACGGCGAGGCGCTGAGTTCCGCGGCCGTGGCGCAAGGCGCGCGCGCCGCGGAATTGTTCGCTCAGGTTCGCGACGACGCGCACGCGCCGGCTGAACTGCGCCGCGCGGCAGGCTACCGGCTGGCGCGGCAGCTCGTTTCCGAAGGCGCATGGGAAAAGCTGGCCGCGGCACTCGAAACGTTTCAAGCGCTCCCGCAAGCGTCCGGCGCATGGGGCGAAGACGTGGACCGCGCGGCGCGGACGCTCGCGATCTACGCGGCTCCGGATTACCCGGCGGCCCTGGACCTCGCGCGGCCGCTGCTCGAACACGACGCACGCGATCCGCGCGTGCATGAGGCGCTAACCGTAGCGTCGCTGCGCGATCCGGCGCGAGAAGGCGCCCGGCCGGGGTATATACGGCACCTGTGGATCGTCCGGGATGCGCGCCCGTGGGACGAGGACGTGCGCTGGAGCGCCATCACCGCCTGGGACCGCGATACGTACTGGCGCGACTTCGACGCCGACCGGATCGACGCGCGCGAAGCGCAGCGGACCCTGCGTCCGGCGGTGCTCTACCGCGGCGGCGCGGACGAAAAGGCTTTGAGCGCCACGTACCCCGGCGTCATGGGGCGGCTCGACGACGATTACTTCCCGCTGCCGCCCGACGCGGCGCACGCGCTGGCGGCGCCGACGGCCGGACAGACGCTGCGCTTCTTGGCGGTGCGGCCGCAAAGCGGCCCGGCCGGACTGCGGCTGGATCTGGACGGAAAACCGTGGCGCGAGTGGGGGCTGCTCGAAGCGTGGGAACCGCTGGCGGTGCGTTTGCCGCCGGAGGTTGGGACGCTTGCGGTCGGCGGCGCCGGCGGCGAGACGCAGCTTTACGCGGCGGGCGCGAGCCTGGCGCTGCCGCGCCTGGGCGCGGAGCCGCTGCTGGGCTGGCGCCCCGGCGTCTTCCACCGCGTGGGCACGCCGTCGCCGGTCTTCCGCATGGATCCCTCGGACACGGAAGGCTTCATTCGCGCGACACTGAGGCTGACCGGGGATGAAGCCCCTCCACGGGTGCGGATCAGCCTGGACGGCAAGCTGCACCGCGAACTGCGGCTGCTGCCCGATCCGCAGGCCGCCACGGCTTCGGGGGAGCGTTTCTTTACCTGGGACTTCGCGGTGCCTCCCGAGACGCGCGCGATCGGCCTCGAGGCCGACGGCGAAGGCCTTTGGGTGCAGCTCGCGCAGCGCCGGCGCCGCAGCGAGAACGAACTGGGCGCGCCGCCGGCGGCCGGACGCTTCCGGCCCGAACCGGCCGCGGCATCGACACCGGCCGAACGGGAGGCATGGGCGGCCGATCCGGCTTCCGCCTGGACCGAATTGGCCCGGCTTTCGGAACTCCTGCAAGACGGCGACGCGCCGTGGACGAACCGCGTCGAATGGCTGCGCCGACGTGCGTCGCTGCTGACCGCGCTGCTGGCGCCGACGCGCGCAAGGAGCGACCTGGAGCGGGCGCTGGACTTCTACGCGCCGGAAGATCCGGAGCGCTGCGCGGTGCTGCTCGATCAGGCGGAACTGGAACAGGAATGGGGCGCGGCGGAAGACGCGGCGTTGTGCCTGGAGGCGCTGCGCAAGCTGGACTGCTACGGCCCGCGCATCGCGCTGGGGCTGGGTTTGTGGTACTTGCAGCAGGGCGAGAGCGAATTCGCGGAAGCGCATTTCCGCGAGGCTTCGCACGATCCTCAAGCCGCGGCGCAGGCCGCATTGGGGCTCGCGCTGCTGTTGGAAGAACGCGAAGCGCTGGACGAAGCGGCCGAAGCGCTGGCGCGGGCGCGCGCGGCGCTGATTCCACCGGGCCGCGCCTACCGGATCGCGCTGCGCTTGCAGGCGCGGCTCGCCGTGCGCGCCAACCGGCATCTGGACGCCGCGAAGTTGCTCGAAGACGGACTGGCGGCGCTGCGCCTGCGGCTGGAGGACGGCGACGCTTCGTTCACGTTGTACCAGGAAATCGAGCGTCTGGAGAAGTTGGCGGCGAGCCTGCGGCGGCTGGACGCGCTGCGGACAGGCGAGGCCTCGGCCGTTCACGATCTGGCGCTGGGCCAGGCGTGCGAAGCGGAACTCTTCGCGGCGCCGGTGGAACACTGGCGCGCACTGGAACCGTACGCGCTGGAGAAATATCCGGCCGCGCCGCCGTGCTACCTGGAGCGCTCGGAGCGCTTTTATCTTTACTACGCGGTGCAAGGCGATGCGGACCTGGTCTTCTCGGTGCGCGGACCGGCTCGGGTGCGGCTGGCGGTGCGTCCGGACCACCCGCTCGAGAACGGACGCGTTCTTCCGGCCGAACCGCTGCGGCTCGCGGTGTATTGCGCGGGCATCGGTCCGATCCGTAGGTTGATCGTGGGCAGCCGCACGTCCGACCAGGTTCGCTATCCGGTGGACCTTAAGCTCGCGCCGGGACGGCGCATCAACATCGAGTTCGAAGTGCCGCCCGGCAAGCGCTCGGTGCGCGTCTCGACGCTGGCCGGATCGGCGCACGTGCGGCCGCTGGTGCTCGAACCGCGCAGCGACGAGAGCCTGCTGCCCGACTCGAAGCTCAACGCGCGCGACGCCTACCTGCGCGCGGCGCTGGCGCCCGAGACGGGCGCGCCGGAAGACATCGCCGCGCGCCTGGCCGCGCGCGTGAGCATGGGCCTGGAGCCTCCGCCGGAGGACGCGAACGACCCGGCGCTCTGGTTCGCCGCGGGCCGCTTCGACCGAACGTTGGAGTTGCTGACGCCCGAACGCGCGCGCAGCCGCGAGGACTTGGTGCTGCGCGGGCGCGCACTGCTGGCGGCGGGACGCTTCGAGGATGCGCTGGACTGGCTGCCCGAAGGCGAAGCGCGCTCGGATGCGCTGCAAGGCCGCGGGGAGGAATTGGCCGCGGCGGTGATGCGGGACGGCTTCCGGCCGCTGGACGAGCGGATCTTGAGCGCACTGAACTGTTTCGAACGGCTGCCCGCCTCGCGCGCCTGCGATCCGCAAGTCGAGCGGCTGTCCGAAGCGCTGCGGCAGGCGACGGTGCTGCGCAGCCTCTCGGATGCGCTGGGCGACGTGCCGCTGCATCGGGTGATCCTCCGCGAAGCGGCCCGCGTGTACGAGTCGACCGGCCGCGCGCCTTCGGGGACGCAGTTCCACGAAGCGATGGTGATGCCGCAGTGGCGCGAAACGGGGCTGCTGCTTCCGGTGGACGATCTGCTGCGGCTGGATCTGATCAGCACCAAACCGTTCCGCGTGGCCTTGCAGTTGGGCGGCGCGCCGGTCTTCTACGGAAAAGAAGCCGAACGCGCGGGCGCGACGCTGAGCGTGCTGCGGGAAGACCAAGAATGGTACCGGCACCCCGTGCGGCTGGACCGCGTGGAGACGCTCTACGCCGGGGAATTGCCGGCGGGCGCGCACCGCCTGCGCCTGGGCCTGGATTACGACGCGCAGGTGTGGCGAGTCCGCGCGCGGCTGCTCACGTCGATACCGCTGGCCGAACACAGCCCGGTGGTGAAGCTCGACGGCGTGGACTGGTACGCACTGCCGAAGGTCAATCCGTGGCGCTACGCCCGCGCGACGAGTGCCGCGCCGCTGACGTTCCAGGTGGCCGGCCCCACGCAGCTTCGTTTGCGCTCCACGTCGGAAGGCTCCGGCACGTATGCGTTCCGCGTGCGCGCGTGGCGCGAGGGGCATCCGGCGGTGGCCGTGGATCATCCGGTACCGGTCGCTGCGGGCGAGCGCCTGGAGGCCGAGATCGACGGACGGGCCACGCAGCTCAGCCTGCCGCATCTCGAAGACTTGAACTTGTCCGAACGGACGCTGTACCGCGTCGAGGTCGCGCCCGAAGGCGCGGAAGCGCTTTTGCTGCGCGTGGCGTACCGGACGCTGGCCGAGCGCGGGCAGCCGCGCGGCGAGGAGCCCGACGCGCCGGCGGCTCCGAAGGTCGAGCCCGCCCCTACCCCCACGGCCGTACCGGCCGCGCCCGCGACCCCGGATTTGCCCGAGTCGCCCCAAGCACCCGCGGAAGCACTGCCGCCGTCCACACTTTCCCAGGCGTTGCAGGCGCCGGTTCGAGACGCCGAGGCGGTGGAAGATACGGGCAACGGGCAATGGTCGGCGTTCAGCAACTTCAATTTCGAAGACGCGAAGATCACGTTGGACGACCAGTCCTACCAGGATTGGTTCGGGATCGGCTTCGGGTACGACCGGCGCATCCGCGAGAACGGCCCGCATTTCGGCGCGACGGTCCAAGGCCGCTGGCTTCAGGATTCCGATGTGCCCGTGGGAGATTTCGAGTTAACCGGCTTCGTACCGCTGCCGGTAGCGGAGCGTTTCTACCTGAGCCTGCAAGCCGAGGGGCACGTGCAGGAAGACGGCCCCGGCATCCCGGCCTCGGGCAGCGTGCGCGCGCGCTTGGGCAAGTCGTGGAAGCTGCCGAAGGAACTGGAGTTCCGAACTTCGCTGGAACTGGGTGCGTGGGGCAGCACGCTGAGCGACCCCAACGATACGCGTTTCCTGGCGTACGAAGTCTACAACAACTTCGCCGACGATCACCCCTACTGGCTGACGCCTCGCGCGCGCTTGACCTGGGCTCCGTTCCGCGACCTTGAGGTGTACAGCGAGATCGCCGCGCGGACGAACAACGATCTTAACCCGGGCGATCTGGACCGCTGGTGGGTGCATAGCGGCCTGGAAGGTTACCAGCACGGCTTTACGTGGAGTTTGCGGCATACGTACCTGGCGCGCCTGAACGACGATCTGCGCGGCCGGGCCTCGCACGAAAACCGCTTCCAGGCCAAACTGAGTTACGATTCGTGGGCGGCCAAGTCGTTCATGCTGCAGCCGTTCATCAGCTACGAGCAGGTTTTCGAACGCGACAGCCACAGTCTCTTCTTCGGCTTGCGGGTGATCCTGGGCAAGCGGGACGGCCGGCCTTATTTTCATTCCGCGCCGGGACTCCCCTTCCGCTCGGAAAGAGAGTATCTTGGACCGGCGCCATGAGCGCCCCTGCGGTATTAAGCGAATCGGTTTCCCAAGCGGTCCCCGACACGCGGGACTTGCGCGAACTGGTCGGCGAGAGCCTCGAACCGCTCTTCGCCCGGCTAAACGCGGTCCTGGTGGATCACTTTCTCGTCGAGTTGGAAGCGTGGGTGCGCGAAGCGCGGCAGGGCGTGCAGGCGCCCCCCGGTCTGCGCCTGGCGCGGTTGGCGGCGATCCAAGGCGCGATTCAGGCCGCGCATCGCTCGCGCTACCGCGTGAGCGAATGGCGCACGGGGCTGGATCTCCTGCGCGAGCGTGTGGCGCAATCCACGGTCGAAGACGAAGCACACACGTTGATCCTTCAGTTCCTTGCGCAGATCGACCCGCGCGGGGTCAACCTGGCCGAGGACCGCAAAGCACTCAAACGCTGGATGGACCTTAAGGCGGTCGAAGAGCGCGTGCTGCGGCAGCAGACTTCCGAAGAGAACCTTCAGGAGATTGCGCTGCGCGCGGCAGGGGCGCTTTGCGCGGACGAAGCGCGCGCCATGTCCGGCCGGGGCGGCCCGCCCCAGGATTTGCTGCGCCAGCTCTTCGAACAGACCGGCGTGCTGGGCTTCCTGCGCCAGTACTTGGGCGGCCGGGCACACTGGCGCCTGGCCGTTGCGGCGCTGCACGCCCTGGGCGCGATCCTGAAGGTTCTGCCCCCGGAAGCGCGGAAGGAACAGGTCGATCTGGAAGCCTTCCAAAGCGTCTACCGTCTGAGCCTGCTCGACGACTCCAACGTCTGGGTGCAGCGGCAGGCGCTGGAGACGCTGGTGCTCTTCGATCTCGACGAGGCGCTGCAGGCGTTCAAGTCGCGCCTGGAAGCGGGCGCGCAGCGCCGCGACGACGACCTCTTCGTGCGCCGCAAAATCGTGGACCTGCTGGCCGATTTTCCCCAGCGCGCCGAGGCGTACAACCTGCTCTCCGGCGTCCTGGTGCGCAAAGACAAGAGCGAGCACGTCCGCGTCGGCGTCGTGCAGGCCCTGGCGCGCATGCCGCTCACGCTTTGCGCCGGGGTGCTCGAAGAGGTGCTGGGACAGGCCAAAGGCATCCCGGGCGACCCGTGCGCGCAGGTCCGGACCGCGGCGTACCTGGCCGCGCTGCAGAAGGTCGCACCGGGCGGCCTCGATCTGCCCGATAACAAGTGGATCTTCGAACTGACGTTGCGCGCGCTGCAGGGCGATCCGGACATGCTCTTCACGCGCGCCTTACTGGAACGACTGCCGCGGCTGGCTTCGCAATTGACCGGCCCGGTGCTGGGTGTACCGCCGCCGATCCAGAAGCTGCTGCAGGCCGTCGACGCGCTGATGGCGCGCAAGGGCGTCCCGTTGCTGCTGCTGCGCACCGCTCAAGAAGCGCGCGAGGCGCTGATCGTGACGCGGCTCCCGGCGTTTCCCGTCGTGGTGGCGCGTCTGCAAGGCAGTCTGGAGCAGTTGGAAGACGGCGACCGCTTCCGCGTGGCCACCTCCGACCTGGCGGCCGATCCGCCGGTGCTGGGCCGGATCCTGGCGCATCTTTCGCGCGACGATTTCGGATTTCATGCCGAGATTCGCGGCGAGACGACGACGATCCAGAAAGGCGACAGCTTCGGCGCGGCGCCGTGGCGATTGCTCCACGAACTCTTCCACCCCAGTCCCGACAAGCGGCAAGGCTGGTTCCATCATGTCGGCCGCAAGCCCTTCGGCCAGTTGCGCGCGCACCCGCTCACCTTGGGCGAGCAGTCGATGACCAAGGTTCCCGGCGAGCGCTACCACATGGAGATCGAAGGGCAATGGCGGCGCTATCTGCCGCTGGTGGACGACTGCTTCTCGCTCGCGCAGGGGCTTGTCGCGCCGGTCCACGTCCACCTGTTCAGTTCGCAGGGCATCACGACGCTGAGCGGCCCGCGCGGCCTGTGGCCGAAGCTGCGGCTGTATTTGAAGCTGACGTGGCGCTACGCGCATTACGCGGCGCTGCGCAACGTACCGGTCACGCAGGAAGACCAGTTGCCCGCGCGGCGCTACCTGGACGCGCTGCGCGAACTGGGCGTCGAGACGACCTTCTCGCCCCACGCCTACGTCGCGGAAGGCGCGTACCACGCGCTGAAAGATCCAACGCTGGAAACGATTTTCGGACCGGCGAAGCAGGCCGAAGAAGCGCCGAAAGGAGCCGCCGATGCGCGTACCTGATCCGCTCCTGGCTCTTTCATGGCTCCAAACCTGGCACGACTACTTCATCGAAGTCGAGTCCAACACGTTTCTGCATCTCTCGGTGGTGCTCGCGTTGCTTTTCGGATTGTTCATGTACCGGCTGGTGCGGCAGCAGCGCATCCTGCGCCAGGCGCGACTGAGCATGCCGCTGGTCATCGGGGGCTGGGGCACGCGCGGCAAATCGGGGACCGAGCGCTGCAAGGCGGCCTTGTTCCACGCGTATGGCGCGGAGGTCTTCTGCAAGACGACCGGCTGCGAAGCGATGTTCATTCATGCGCCGCCGAACCAGCCCGCCGAGGAGCTGTTTCTCTTCCGCCCGCTGGACAAGGTCAGCATCTGGGAACAGATGACGGTGCTCACCACCGCCGCGCGGCTCAACAGCCAGGTCTTCCTCTACGAGTGCATGGCGCTCAATCCGCGCTACGTGAATGTGCTCCAGCACGGCTGGATGAAAGACGACGTCTCGACGCTGACGAACGCGTACCCCGACCACGAGGACATCCAGGGCCCGGCCGGCTTCAACGTCGCCGAGGTGATCGGGAACTTCGTGCCGCACCACACGGTCTGCTGGACGGCGGAGCAACAGATGCTCCCGATCTTGAATCGCAAGGCGCGCGAACGGCACACCGAACTCGTCGCGCACCCGTGGCTGGACGCGGCCATGATCACCGACGACCTGCTGGACCGCTTCCCGTACCGCGAGCATCCCAACAACCTTGCGATGGTCGAGGGCATGGGGCGTCACCTGGGGGTGAGCAGCGATTTCATTTTCAAGGAGGTGGCGGACTGGCTGGTGCCCGACTTGGGTGTGCTGCGCACCTATCCGACGGTTCGCTACCGCGGGCGGGCAGTGTACTTCAGCAACGGGATGTCGGCGAACGAACGTCGCGGGACGCTCGACAACTGGCGGCGCCTGGGCTTCTACGACCACAACACGCGCGACCAGCCGACCGAATGGGTGATCGGCGTGGTGAACAATCGCGCCGACCGCATTCCGCGCAGCAAGGTTTTTGCCGGGATCATTGTCAACGACATCGCCGCGCACCGCTTCTTCTTCGTGGGCTCCAATCTGAAAGGGATGCTGGGGTACATCGAGGAATCGATGGAAGCCAATCAGGAGCAATGGGACTTGCTGCGCGAGCCCGGGCCGCAGGCGGTGCGGGGAAAGCTGGAACGCGACCTGGAGCAGATGAAGTTCACGTGCCGGCGACCGGGCGACTTGGAACGCGTGATGCCGACCATGCTGGGCGGTTGCGGCTTCGACGAAGAGGCTGCGAAAGCGCTGCTGGATTCAACCGAGTGGAAAGCACTCTCGGCGGCGGCCGAACGGATCGCTGGCCAAGCCGCCGAACGCCAGGAGGACGCGCTCGAATCGGCTTGGCAGGAGGCCGGCAAGGCGTTCGTCGCCAAGCTTGAAAGCGCTTGGGAACAGACCGCGCAGGAGACGCGCGAAGAGCACGACCGCACGAAGCCGGACGATCTGATCCCGTTTCTGCGCACGTACTGGAAGCGCATGAAAAGCGCGCTCTCGATGCAGCAGCAGATCGAGGCGGCGCTGCAAGGCGGCGGCCTTTCGGCGCAGATCAACCGGGAGTACATCGCCTTCATGCGCCAGGCGCTGCGCAGCCGGCTGGTGGTGATCTGGGACTACTACGCGACGGGCGATCAGATTATCCGGCGCATCCTGGAAGAGGTGCCTCCGGGACATACCGCGCATCTGTGCGGCTTGCAGAACATCAAAGGCACCGGGCTCGATTTCGCGTACCGCTGGGTGGACCTGATGAAGATCCAGCAGTACGCGGATAAGCTGACCGCGCCGCAACCCGAAGCGCGCGCCGCCGCGGTGACCAGCTTGGCGTTCTATTCCGGTTACCACTATTGGGATGGTTTGCTTGCGCTTGCCGCCCTGAAGCAGGCGCTGCGCACGCCGCTGTACGAGGACGCCAAGTCGCGGCAGTCGGCCGAACAGGCGATCGAGCGCGTGCGCGAGGGCATTGCCGCGGCCAAAGCCAAGATGGCCGGCGGGCAGCAGAAAGGCGCTTGGTACGACCCGCTGCTGGGGGTGATCGAGCCCGTGCTGGATGTGTACGACAGCATCTATCGCCGACGCACGTACGACCGCTTGATCGAAGATATTGTCCACCTGCGCATCTCGCACCCGCGCGCGGCGGAGGAGTTGCGCGATCTGGTGGAGCGCCAAAAGGGCGGATGGTTGAAGAAGGCGATGCGGAAAAAGACCGGAGTCTAGTTGGTTACGCGACGGCCGCATGCTGCGGACCGCTGCGGCGCTGCTGGAGCAAGCCCTTCAACGCCTGGACCTGTTCGCCGAGCACCGAGCGCTGAAAGTCCGAACGGTCGGCGGCCGCGCGCAAGGTCGTGTTCTCGTGTTGCAGTTCGTAGACCTTCACCAAAAGCATGCGCAGCATCGCTTGAGCGGCGGCGGGATCGCTGGGAGGAACCGGCATTTCGGCAGCTTGGGCGGCGTGGGCTTCAGGCGCTTGGGGGTATCCGTAGGCTGCGTACATGATTGTGTCCTCCTCTTTCACGGATGGCCTTAAAGCAAGGACTTGGCCAAGCATGGCAAAATTATAAACCGTTGCAATTAAACATCCTATATGCTTGACCTCTTGTCTGCCGAAGTCCTTGGTCCAGGATTTATCGTCTAGAGTCCAGGATTGGAGTAGGTGGAGGTCCAAAAGCAGGCCCGATTGTTCAGCACGATGAAAAGCTATACATATCGAAAGACAAAATA
Organism: Planctomycetota bacterium; assembly: GCA_015075375.1. GTDB lineage: Bacteria > Planctomycetota > SZUA-567 > H5-PLA8 > H5-PLA8 > H5-PLA8. The sequence continues at coordinate 1,775,917 of JABTUM010000002.1, forward strand.
CGTCACTTTTTTTCGTTTGTGACAAAATAAGTCAATGCGACATTTTTTACTCGCACAATGTGACAAGACCGTCCCAAGCCCCTCCCTAAGTCACCTTCGTCCAGCTTTATGGACTCTTGAGAATTTAATTTAAGTCTAATCATAAAAACAGGTTAACGAAGCTCAATCCAAAGACTCGGACATTGGCATCCGGATTGTTCTACAGAGTGCAGTACGAAGTGCAAAACACCTGTGCAAAGAAGTTAGCGGAGAAAGTCATGCACCATCGAATCAAGATACTGGTCGCCTTGGCCCTTGCGACGGTGAGCTTTGTAGCCACCGACGTGAGCGCCGCGGCGAGCAAAGCTAAGAGCAAGGTCGAGTTCAAGCCTTCGCACTTCACGAAGCTGCCCAGCGAGCTGACGGGCATTTCGGTAGGTTCGCTGGCTTGGGGCGATTACGACAACGATGGCGATCTGGATCTGGTGCTGGCGGGCTGGACGGGCTCGAAGCGGATCACCAAGATCTACCGGAACGACGGCGGGAATTTCACGGACATCGGTGCGGCGCTGGAGCCGGTTTCGTACTGCTCGACGGTCTGGGCGGACTTCGACAACGACGGCGACCTGGACCTGTTCACGGGCGGGCGCGCGACGAACCCGAGCACGACGAAGAATCTGATCAGCAACGGCAGCTTCGAAGAACCGGTGATCACGCATCCCGCCGGCTGGTACATCTACGGCTCGGGCCGGCTGAACGGCTGGCAGGTGCGCTGGGTCCACGACGCGCAGCGCGTCTCGCCGGTGCTGGCGGCCACGGGCCCGGTCCTGGAACTTCAGAAGAGCGGCGTGCTTCCGGGGATCGCGGCTGCGGCCGGCAATCAGTACGCGGAACTGGATTCGGACACGGAAGGCCCGGACTTCAGCGGCAATGACATCCTGCCGACGGTGGCTATTTCGCAGACGGTCGAGTCGATTCCTTCGACCTACTACAACCTCAAGTGGAAGGTGCGCGCGCGGCCGGGCAACTGGGGCACGCAGACGCTGCGCGTCTCGGTGAACGACGCGATAGTCTACGAAGGTGCGGCTCCGGCGGACTGGACGGAAATGTCGAAGCGCATCTACTGCCGCACGGACGAACTGAAGGTCGAGTTCGCGGATATGGGCGATGCGAACAGCTACGGGGTGCTGCTGGACGACGTACGCCTGACGAACGAAGGCGGCCGCGAGCGCCGGATCAGCAAGCTTTACCGCAACGAGAAGGGCACGTTCGTGGACAGCGGGATCAAGTTCCCCGGCTTGTGGTTCGCTTCGGCGGCTTGGGCGGACATGGACAACGACGGCGATCCGGACCTGGCGATCAGCGGCACGACGTACGCGGGCCGCACGTGCAGCGTATGGCGCAACGACAAGACCACCTTCACCAACATCGGCGCGGAGATGACAGGCTTCTCGAGCGGGTGCGTGAGCTGGGGCGATGTGGATAAGGACGGAGATGTGGACTTGGCGGCCTCGGGCTGGACGGGTGAAGACAAGTTCGCGGCGCTGTACAAGAACGAGGGCGGCACGTTCTCGAATTCGGGCACGAGCCTGGAGCCCGTCTCCTTCTGCTCGCTGGCTTGGGGAGATTACGATAACGACGGCTGGCTGGATCTGGCCTTGGCCGGCCGCGGCGACCCGGTTCTCGATATCCGCCACGCGTACATCTACAAGAACACGGGCGGCACGCTCTACGCCGCGGACAAGACCTCGCTGACGCCGATCTCGAGCTGCACGCTGGCTTGGGGCGACTTCGACAACGACGGCGACCTGGACTTGGGCGCGGTAGGCTGGACGGGCGAACGCCGCATGTGCCGCGTCTACCGCAACGACCGCAAAGAATTCCTGGACCTGGAAGCCGAACTGGAAGGGGTTTCGTACCGCAACGGCGCGCTGGCCTGGGGCGACCTGGACAACGACAGCGATCTGGACTTCGTGGTCGCCGGCAACAGCACGAATGAGGAAGAGGACACGGTGAAGGTCGCGCGCTTCTACCGCAACGACGGCCCGTTTGCGAACAAGCCGCCGGTAGCTCCGGTCAAGCTTTGGGCGCAGCAGCAGAAAGACGGCTCGGTCGCCTTCTCTTGGTCGCGCGGCAGCGATGAGCAGACACAAGTTCGCGGCCTGACCTACAACCTGCGCGTCGGCACGGCTTCCGGGAAGGATGATGTGGTGGCCAGCCACAGCGATGAGCGTTCGGGCGTACGCCGGCTGGCGGCGATGGGCAACATCCAGTCGGGCATGGCCTGGTCGCTGCGCGGGGTTCAGCCCGGCACCTACTACGCCGCGGTACAGGCGGTGGACACCTCCTTCAAGGGATCGGCCTGGAGCACGGAGGTGGTCTTCAAGGTGCTGGCTCCGAACACCGCGCCGACCTTCGAGAGCCATCCGTACGCGAAGTCTTCGGTCCTGACGCTTCCGGTCATGTCGACGGACCTTTACGCGCTCGCGGAAGACCCCGAAAACGACAAGCTGATCTATACGTGGGAAAAGGAGAAGGCGAGCGGAAACGTCTTCTTCGGCGATACGAACGGGACGGCGGACGGCTGGAAGGTGAGTGCGCGCTTCACCGGCAAGGGCACGTTCACGGTGCGGGTCAAGGTGAGCGATGGCCGCGAAGCGGTGTTCAGCGAAACGCTGACGATCACGGTGCTCCCGGCCAGCAACAATAATAAGAAGGGCGACAGGGCATCGAGGTCGGTGGAGGACTACTAACCGGACCGGGGCATCCAAGCCCGCATGGCAGAGCGGCTTGGGCGGTGGCTGGAGAGCAGCCGCGGATGGCCGACAGGCCCCGCGGCTGCTGATGTTTTTGAAACGAGTATCACGCAGATTAACGCAAAGCGGCTAAAATGAAGGCGTGGGAATGGGCGGTGTCCGTAGCGGGCCAGACCGAAGCGGAAGGCCCGGGGCCGCGGGAGCAGCCAGATATATGGCGGAATCCGTACCGGTACAGAGAAGCCCTTCTTCCGCATCTTCGGAAGGGGCCGAATCGGTATCACCGGCCGGGCACGATCCCGTTCGGATCGGCGCTTACCGGATCGTCCGCCGCTTGGGCTTGGGCGGGATGGGCATCGTTTACGAGGCATTCGACGCCGAACTGAATCGCCGTGTCGCGCTTAAACTGCTTTCGACCGCTGCCGCCACCACGCCTCAGGTCGACCGCTTTCTTTTCGAAGCGCGCACCGTCGCGGCGCTCAACAATCCCCACATCGTCCAAGTCTTCGGCGTCGGCAAGCACGACGACCAGCCGTACTTCGCGATGGAACTTGTCGAAGGCCGCGAGTTGGAGGCGATTCTGGGCGACCCGGAGCATCCACTGACGATCGCCGAAGGCGTCGCGATCGTGATTGCCTGCGTGCGCGCACTGGTCGCGGCGCAGGATCATGGGATTGTGCACCGCGACATCAAGCCGGCGAACATCATGATTTCGCGCCAAGGCGTCGTGAAGGTGATGGACTTCGGCTTGGCCAAGGCCGGCAGCCTCTCCACCTCGCTGACCACGGAAGGCCAGATTCTGGGCACACCCGATTACATATCGCCCGAACAGGCTTCGGGCGGGCAGGTCGATACGCGCTCGGACATGTACAGCCTGGGATGCGTGCTGTACCGCTGCCTGACCGGCCGCAAGCCGTTCGTGGCGGAGACGCCCATGGAAGTGATCTGCTGCCACGTACTGCACGAGCCCGAGCCGATCCGAACGCTGAATCCGGCCGTGCCGTTCGCGCTTTCCTCCATCAACGAACGGATGATGGCGAAGGATCCCGAGTTGCGGTTCTCGTCTCAGCGCGAGCTGCTGGAGGCGCTCGAGAATTTCCTGACGCAGATCGCCGACTACAAGTTGCCGGGGCAGGAACTGGCGGTGGATCTGGCTTGGCACGCCCAGGATCCCACGGGCCGCACGGCTCGTAAGCTGAAATTGCAGCGCAAGACCGTTGCGGCCGGTCCGTCGCGCATGCTGGTGGGCCAGTTGCTCAAGATCAGCGGCGCGTCCACGAGCGCACCGCGCACCGTGGACCGCGGCTTGACCGCGCAGGAGCTGGCTTCGCGGGCCGATCAGCGCTACCGCCACGCGGGATTTGGGCTCTTGCATCTGGTGGGGCTGCTGGCGCTGGCCGGACTGCTGGGAGGAGGCGGATACCTGGCTTGGCGCAGCGGGCAGGCGGCGGGATCCGAAGCCGAGGTGGCGCAGTTTCGCTATCAGCCGGAAAAGCTCCATCGGCACCTGCCCGAAGGCTGGACGCTCGAACGCGTGGCGCGGCACGGCGAGGCGCTCGACCTGCACGAAGGACGCCTGCTCGAATCGGGCGTCTACGAACTGAGCTTCCGCGGACCCGAAGGCCGTGCGGTCACGACCACGGTCTCGTGGAGCGCAGACGGGATCGTGCCGGCGCCGGCTCCCGACTTATTTGCGCCGGTTCAAGCGGGAGACTCGTCCGGTCCGGCGCCGTCTCAGCCGGCCGCGCCAGCGGACCCTCGCACGCCGCGGACCGGCGTCGCCGCGGGCCGGTTATCCGCAGACGCCGCGGGTTGGACGAACGGCGTGCGGGAAGATTGGGGCGGCAGATCCGGTGTACGCGTGGCGCTGGGCACTCCAGTTTCGCCCGCGGGGTTGCGCTGCAATCTGGAGTCCCTTGGGCTGCTCAAGATCGAATCCGGCGGCAGCCTGAAGCTTGACGTTCGCCTGAAAGGCGCCACGCGGATTACCCTTCAGCTCTATTGTCCCGATCGTGGCGAAGTGTTTTGCGCTACGCGTGAAGTCGCCCCCGAAAAGTGGGTTTCGTTGGCTTGGACTTGGACCGAATTCAAGAGTCTGGGCGGCGACCAGCGCTTGGCCACGGGCGATCTGATCTCGCAGATCGGTGTCTTTTCGGTCGTAGAAGACGGGGCTTCAGCCGAAGACCTGCGCGCGGGAACCCAAATCGGCGTGGCCGATTGTGTTTGGGGAATCCTTGGTGCATACATGCCCCAAAAATGCCGAAACCTGGGTATGGAATGGGCCTATTCAGGAAGCCTGGACGGCCTTGGCTTGCATTAGGTAAGTTGTTGAAGTCCAGGATGTTGCGGATAAAAGTAGGGGTCGAAAGAGGTTGTGTCCATGGCTTCCAGTCCTTCCGATCTCCACCTGTTGTGCGTGGAAGATCACAAACCGCTCGCCAAGGTAATTCAGCTCACTTTTGAGCACGAGGGGTATCACGTTCATATGGCTCATCGCGGCGAGATGGTGCTGGAGATGGCGCGCCAGATCCGCCCGGCGCTGATCCTGCTGGACGTGATGATGCCGGGAATGGACGGGTTTCAAATCCTGAAGGCTCTGAAACACGACGAGGCACTCAAGCACATTCCGGTCATCATGTGTACCGCGCGGGACACCGAAGAAGACCGCAGCTTGGCGCTGGAAGCCGGGGCCAAGGATTACATCTCGAAACCATACGACAAAGCCGATTTGGTAGCTCGCGTCCGCCTCGCTCTGAAACGCCCCGAACAAACCTGCCCACGGTAAGGTAGGCGCGATCACGTGAAGCCCATGCGCGGCCGATGGTTGTGGTGGTTGCCGGCAACGGCAGGGCTGCTGGTCTTCGCGCTGGCCGATTGGGGCACGGAGCGCGCGGGCATGAACGCGCCGGTCCACGATTGGGTGATCCGCCTGCGCGGCCGCCTGACGCCGCACCCTGACTTGGTGCTGCTGACCCAGGATCGCGGCACCTACGAGCGATTGGGCCCAAGCGGCGGCGACGAGGACGCGCACCTGCGCCTGCTCGAAACGTTGTACCGCGCCGGAGCGCGCGCGGTGCTGTACGCTTCCCCCCCGTTCGACGATATGCGCGAAGCCGGCGTGCTGGCCGAATGGTCGGCGGAGCACCCAGAGCTGATGCTGCTCTTTGCCGCCCGCGTTTCGATCGACCCGTTCGCCGATCCGGCGATTGCCGTCACGCAAGAGCTGGAACCCGAGTTGCGCGAGCGCTTTCAGGCCGGCGTCGCGTATCTGCATCCGGACGAGGACGGAACGGTGCGCCGCGTGGCGCTCGAGTTGCAACAAAAGGACCGTACGCTGCCGGGCTTCGCCGGGGCCGCCGCCGAATGCCTCGGCGCACCACCGCTCGATCCCGCCACCCGCGCCTCCGGCTCGTTCCGGCCGGCCTTCGTCGGTCCCGCCCGCTCGTACCCGTCCTTCTCGCTTTGGCGCGTAGTGGAAGGCGATGTGCCGCTGGAGCTGCTGAAGGGCAAGATATGCCTGGTTGGGCGCACCGATTCTTCCCGCGTGGCGTTGTACCCGACACCCACGAGCGAGACGCCGTTATTCACGACGCCGATGGAGGTTCAGGCCAACGCGTTGGATGCGCTGCTTTCGGAGCGCTACTACCGGGAGATTCCTCCGGCGTGGTACTGGGGCGGCGCGGCGGCCGTCACGATCCTGCTAACCTGGATCATGCTCGCGCTGCGTCCGCTGCAAAGCCTGGCCATCACCGCATGCTATCTGGCGCTGCTGGTCTTCGGAGCGGCCGAAGCGGCGAGGCACGGGCCGTGGGAACTGCCGCTCTTGCCGCTGGCGGCCTTGGGCGCGGCGGCCTGCGTGGGCAGCCTGGGCATGCAGTTGGTCAGCATCCAGGACGATCTGCTGGACTTGCTGACGGGCACGCACCGGACCTCGTGGCTGTTCAAGGAAAGCGGGGACACGTCAGGCGCGGCGCCCGAACGCGCTCTGGAACTGGCCAACCTGGTGCTGCGCGCGCAAGGCGTGTCCGTGGCGTTCCGAGCGCCCAAGGGCGGCGGATTCACGGTTGCCGCGTCTTCGGGCTGGGGCCCCGACGCCGAATGCTTCGCGGCCGGACAGACGATTCAGGTGCCCGCGCAGGCTCGAGTCGCGGTGCTGGAAGGCGCGAAGCTCCGGCCCGGCCTGCTGGGTCCGTGCTGGGTGGCTCGGCTGAACGCGGAAGGTCCGGCCGAAGGCTGGCTGGTGGCGCGGTTGGGCGAGACGCGGCAGGCGGCTCAGGCGGAACCGCTGCTGATCTCACTGGCGGAGGTGATGTCGCGTTCCCTAAGTCCCGCGCGCGAAGGCGCGGCCGCGGGCTGGTGGGACCGCTTGTGGGAGCTTCCGCTGCTGCGCGTGCTAAGCAGTTCGCAGGTGGCGCGCGTGGTGGGGCGCTTGACGGCGGTCGACCGGCGCAACCGCGCGGAGCGCGATGTATTGACGCGGATGCTCGACGACCTGGAGGTGGGCCTGATCCTGTGCGACGGCACGGGCCGCGTGCGCCTGGCCAACCGCTTTTACCAGGAGGTTGCGCAGGCGGCGGGCGTGCCGTGGGCCGGTGCGAACGGCTTCGAACTGCTCGAGCGGCTGACCCAGAAGGACGCGGCGGCGCTGCTGCCTCCGCTGGCCGGCGCGTTTCAGCGCGACGTGCCCGCGACTTTCCCGGTGAAGCTGGAGGCGGGCATTCGGCACAGCTTCCTGTTGACGCTGACACCGCTGCGCACCCAGCATGCCGCCGGCGCTCCCAGCGAACACACGCCACCGGCCTGGCCCGACCATTTTCTGCTGGTGCTGGCCGATGTCACGGCGCTGCAGCAACTGGACGCGATGAAAACCGAACTGCTGCAGGCGATCAGCTACAAAGCGCGCAATCACCTCGCGGTCCTGATCGGCTACAGCGATCTGATTCAGGAATCGCCCGAACTGGCCACGGAACTGAGCGCAGACCTGAAGGCCGAAGCGGTGCAGTTGACCGAGATCTTCGACAGCTTCCAGACCGCGGCGGACTTCTCGCTGGACCACCGCGAGCGCAAGCAGAAGGTTCCGATCAACATGACGCGCATGGCCAAAGACGTGATCCAGAATCTGGCCGAGCTGGCGCGCTCGATGCAGGTCGAACTCAAGCAGGAGACGGAACAACTGGTTAACTTGGTGCTTGCCGACGAGCAAGGCCTGCGCACGGCGCTGATCTCGATTTTATATACCTGCCTGAGCAGCAGCCGGCCCGGCGCAACGGTGACGCTGAGGGTCTCGGAACTGGAAGAAGCGCTGCTGATCACGATCCAGGGCGAAGGCTGCATCCTTTCGCCGCGAATGATCCAGCGCCTGCTGGTCCGCCCGGAGTCCGAAGAAGAGGAAGAAGAAGCGGCCACGGGCGAACCGTCCGAAGTACCGCAGTTGATCGAGCGTGAAGGGTTGAAATGGCTGCGCAAGGCGCGCACGCTCATTGAAGAAAACGAAGGGCGCATCCTGGTATCCGAGCTTAGCGGCATGGGCGCGGAATTCCGCGTCTCGCTGCCCAAGATCGCCTGAACGGACCGAAGCGATGGGCGAAGGCCTTTTTCATCTGCCGCTGTTTCCGGACGGCCCCTTGCAGGGGTCCGTCATCGTGACCGTATTCATCGGCATCCTGGTCATGACCTTCTTCACGGAAACGCTGGGCTGGGTTTTTTCCGGCCTGGTGGTGCCCGGTTACCTGACGCCGATCCTGATCGTCGCGCCGTACAGCGCAGGCGTCATCGTCATCGAAGCGATCTTGACCTATTTCATCGTGGAATGGCTGAGCGAAAAGCTTTCGCAATATGGGTACTGGGCGCCGATGTTCGGCCGCGACAAATTCATCTGCATCGTCTTCATCAGCATTGTGGTCCGGCTGGTCGTGGAACTGTTCGGCCTGCCCGAACTGGGACAATGGATTCAGCAGTACGATCCGGAATTCGATTATCGCAATAAGTTCACAGGCATCGGGCTGGTGGTTGTGCCGCTGCTGGCCAACACGATCTGGAAGCCGGGCTTGCACCGCGGGCTGGGTCATGCGCTGATCGCCATCGCGGTGACGTACACGCTGGTCGTCTGGGTGCTTATCCCGCACACTAACTTCTCGGTCGCGCGGTTTCACTTCCTGTACGAGGCGGTAGCGCTGGATTTCGCGGCCAGCCCCAAGACGTACATCATCTTGCTGATGGGCATCGTGCTCTCCGCACAGCTCAACCTGTATCTGGGCTGGGATTTCAACGGCGTGATGGTCCCTACGCTTTTGGCGCTGTCGTGGCTGACGCCGATGGCGTTCGTTTCGACGATGGGGGAAGCCGTCGTGATCCTGTGCTTGGCCAAACTGGTGGTGATGCTCCCGAAGCTGCGCACGACCACGATGGAAGGTCCGCGCCTCGTCTGCCTGCTCTTCACGATCGGCTTTCTCGAAAAGATGCTGGTGGGACACCTGTTTTCGCGGGTCTGGCCCGAGTTCGCGTACGAACACCTCTTCGGGCACGGCTACATGCTTTCCACGCTGCTGGCATTGAAGATGTGGCAGAAGAAAATTTTCATGCGCTTGGCGCTGCCGGTGACGCAAGTCTCGTTAGCGGCCTTGATGATCGGCAGCCTGGTGGGCTGGGGCTGTCTGGCGTGGCTGAATCCGGCGGCGTGGTTTCGGGTGGAAGCCTCGTCTGCGACGACGCGCCCTCGGCTGGAGATCAAGAAGCAGGCTCCGTACGACGCGCTGATCCAGGACCTGCCGCGTCTCCTGCGCCCGGGCGGAACTTCGACGGTGGCGCGGATGCTGCCCGACGAAGCGCAGTCGTTCCAGGCGCTGATCGAACGCCTGAGCGAGCAGACGTCGCAACGCGTCACGGAAGAGGAACTGCGCGCGGCTGGCGACCAGGCCCGTACGCTGGGCTTCGAACTGCTGATTTTGGAAGACCCGCTGAGCGACGCGCGCTACGCGTATCTACGCGAACCTCCGGCGATCCAGCCGTCGCGGGGCTGGGGCTTGTTCCTGTTTCGCATCGCGCCGCGCCACCGCATGCTGATAGAGACGCCGCGTCCGGTGGCGGAACCGCGGACGGTGGAAAGCGCGGCGGTGCTGCTCGAACTGCTCGGCGCGCATGCACTGATCGTGCCGGGAGCGCACTTTCAGACCAACCTGGACGGCACCAGCGACGTGCTGCGCTGGAGCCGCGCGCCATTCCGGCTGGCGCACGCGCAGTTACACGCGCATCACGTGCTCGAGGTGCGCGCCGCTTCAGAGGTAAACGCCACGACGCTATGGGTCGAGACGGAGCTGCCCGAGGCGGTGCGCGTCCGAGAGCTTCAGGGCTGGCTGGGCGCGTTGAAGCTGGCCATGCCGCCGAATCCGGCACCGCTGGCGAACGAAGGCTTGCGCTTGGGTTCGCGGCCGAGTTTCTGCACGCTGGCGCTGGCGCCGCTGGCTACGCGCACGTTGCTGGCGGCGCGCTTCCGCGCGCGGGAACAGCCCGGTGAAGCGGCGCGCGAGCGCATCGCCACCGAAGACGGGCACGTCGTCATGCTCGCACGCAAGCGGCTCGACGATCTGCGCGGCGCGCGCGCCTTGGATCTGCGTCCGCCGGACCGTTCGGAGTTGCTCTACTTCGATCAGCAGGTGCTGACTCCGCTGCTGGATCTGGCCATGACCGAGAGCGCGGAAAGCGCAGAAACGTCGCGGCACCGCGAAGAGTCGCTCAAGCCTGTCGCGCACGCCGCACGGCAGATCGGCTACCGGCTGGAACTGGTGCGGCATCGCGCGGGGCCGGTCTTCGCGCTCTTGTCCGAAGAACGCGCTATTCCGGGCGGATGGGGCACGTTCGCATTACGCTTCGGCCCGGCGCGGCCGGTGCATCTGCTGGCCCCCTACCCCATTTCGGAGCTGAACACGCATGCCGCGGCACTGGAGCTTTTCGTGGCGCTCGACGCGCGAGCCGTCTCGCTGGGCGCCGTCGCGCCCGTCCAGTTGACCGAAACGCCCCTCGACGCACGGCAGCGCTTCGAACTCGTTTCGCTCTATCAGTTGGTGCATCAGACCGTACAGCGCTTCGGCTGGCTCAAGGGTCGCATCGTCAGTCTGGAGGTCCGGGGTTCGGCGAACTGGCCGGCCGATGTCGACGAATCGGCGATCTTGCGCGAGAGCAATATTCTGGGCGGCTTGAAAGCGATCTCGTCCGAGGTGCGCAGCTTGGCCGAAGCGCTGACCGCGCTGGGCCTGCCCGCGAAGCTGCACAACGGCGAAGCGAACCTGATCGCATTCGGCTTGGGCGAGAACCCCCAATTGCGTTACAGCGTCTCCCACGGCGCCGGTCCCTACGCGGCGGTCTGGTTCACGCGCGAAGCGCGGCTGCGCTTCCGCGACGCCGAGCCGGACCCAGGACGCGAGGCGCTGCTTGAGGCCGTCGGCTTGCCGCGCACCGAAGTGCTGTTGGGCGAATGGCTGCGCGCGGAACCGGATGCAACCGACGCGGTGCTTCCAGCGGGCGATCCCTGGACGCTTTTCGGACCAGCGCTGGACGAAGCGCGCACCTATGCGGCCGACCGCAACGCCGTGCGCCTCGAACGCCTCGTGCAAGTCGCCCGAGAGCGCGGCCTGTCGATCCGCTACCTTTACGAGCGGCAACGCGGGCTGCCCATGCTGGAGTTGCAAGCCGTCTTCTTCCCGAACCGGCGCGTGCGCGCGATCGTGAACCTCGCGGCGCTCTCGAACCTCGAACAAACCGTTGAAGCAGGAGCGGAAGAGTCGGCGGCGCGCGCGTTCCTCGACCGCCGTCCGGCTCTCTTGCGTGAAGGTCTGCCCCCGCGGCCTCCCCGGAGGCCTGAGCCGTGAAGGTGACGAAGGGGCACAACTACCTCATCGCCGGCGCGGTGGCGCTCTTTGTAGCGCTGCGTCTGCTGGCGTGGTGGAGCCAGCCGCTGGCCGACGCGGAACCCGTGAACTTGGAGCCCGACCTCTCCATCGCAGCGAGTCGAGTCTACTACCGGATCGGGACCGAAGCGCATCTGCGGGTGGCGCTGGAGCCCGGTGAGGACGCGGTCAAAATCGTTTCGATCCTCGAATGGCCGCGGCAGGTGCTGCCTTTTGCGGAAGCGAACCTGGTCCCGTACGCGCTCGAAGTCCAGTTGCTCGACGCTCAGCAGCGCCTGTTGTGGCAGGGACGCACGTGGCTGCAGACGCGCAAGACACGGAAGCTTCGCGAGGGCGGCCAGGCGCCGCTGGAGCCGGCATTTTACTTATCCGGTCCTGACACGCTGCTCGATCCACGGCTGCTGACGGTCCCGGTGGGCCGCGTCGCTCCCGGCGCGCGATTTCTGACGGTGCGCCTGGCCGAGCCGGCGGCGGGCGCGGCCGTGGCTCGCTGCTTCCGCCCGTTCCAACTGGCCGGAGTGGAACCGCTGAATGCCTGGGACCGCTTACCCTACGAGCAACGCGAAGAGCTGACGCGCGCGAATCTCTTCGATCCCAGCCTGCTCAGCGACGAAGAACGCGCGCAATTGGTTCGGCAGCGTTGGCGTGTGGCGATCCCGGTGGGCGACGAAGGCAAGGATTTCCAACCGGTCTCGATTTACCTCAACCCGCGCGAACTCCTGGAAGAGGACGAGCGCACCGAACCCGAAGAAGTCCATGCAGACCTCCAGCCGGGCCACGAGCGCGTTTATAACGTGGAAGGTCCGGCGTTGGTGCGGCTGCTGGCGCGCGGGCCCGGAGGGCAAGCGGCTTCCGTGCGCGTGCGGCTGGAATGCGAATGGCGGGAACCGAACGCGCCGCCGCGGACGGAACTGCATCCCGCGGCGCTTTCGTCCGACCAGCCGTCCGAAATTGCGCGTTGGGATCTGAAAGCCGGCCCGGCGACCCTGATTCTGCGCAGCCTGGAAGGCGCCGGCCGGGTCAGTTTGCAGGCCAACCTTCCCGCGCCGACGGGTGAAGCCTGGCGCACACTTCCCATCGAGGACCGCGCCGGCTACTGGTACCTGTGCGGCACGCACGACGCCCTGCAAAAATGGGGCATGGCCACCCAAGTTCCCGCGTCCCCGGAAGAGGCGGCCTTCGACTTCGAACTTCCGGAAACGCTGCACCCCGAACACGGACTGTACCGATTGCGCGTGCGGCCGTTGCGGCCACCAGGGGGCGATACGGCTGCGCCAACAGCCGTGCGCGCGGAATTCCTCGACGAGTTCGGCGCGCGAGTCGCTACACGCGATCTCGCCCCGCCGTCGGCTCCCGATCCGCTTTCCTGGCTTACCGATCGCGCCGTGACGTGCACCGTCGGCCAAGCCTCGGCCTATTACCTCGCGGTGCCGAAGTACGCCCATAGCCTGCGCATTTCCGCCGAGACGCCCTGCCTGGTGCACCTGGCCAGCCGGACGGCCTCGATCCCGTTCGATACGTACGTGCCGGAAGACTACAGCGAGGGCTCCGACACCCGGCTTCGCACCGGCCAGGAAGACGCCGTGCAGACGTGGTTCTCGGTCCGGCCGCGGCAGCATTTGGCGGCGTTCTCGCGCGGCCGCATCGTCGCGCTTCATACGGCTCTGCCGTGGCTGGCTCCGCGCGAAGTATTCGACGATCCCGAAGGGGAACGCTTCGGCGTCGCTGCCATCGCGCATGCGGGCGAAACCCAGATCCTGTGGCCCGCGCCGAAACTCGAAGCGCTGCGCGAACCGGTGGATTGGAATACGGGCAGCTACGTGCGGCTCGATCCGAACGAGAAGCGAACCTTCCGGCTGCCGCAAGGCTTTCGCGTCGACGCCGACGAGCCGTATCTGCTTCGCCTGCTGGGCCGCAATCCCGCCGCATGGCCTCAACTGTTCCAAGAACCGGGCCGTCGGCCTCTTGAAATTCTGCGAACGGTACGCGGACCGGACGCCGCTTCGCTCGGCTTGTTCGGAACCGAAGCGCGGATCGTTGCGGAAGGCGACCACGCGGTATTCATTAATGCGCTGCCCGAAGCGGTACAGCCGGAACAGATCTGGCGTTTGCGCACGGGATACCGGGCATCGCCCACGCAGCCGGCACTCTTCTTGCTCGAAAAGCCCGGCCCCGGCCCGGTGTCCGTATCGCTTACGCTCTGCGCGACCGGTCATGACGGCACGGACGAAGCGGAATCGGCCGCGCCCGACTCCGAGACGCCGGCGGCGGTGGTTACCCTGGACGATTCCGCCGTGGCGGCCTCCGATGCGCCGCGCTTCCGTATGGAAGTGGAGGTGAAGGCGCTGGGCACGGATGCGCAATCTGCGCGCGCTCCGATCGCCGAATCGTTCACGTTTCAACGCCGCCGATTTTTCATTCGTTCGGCGTGGCTCGGTACGGGCGAAGCGCTGCTGGGCGGAGCGCGCGCGCAGCGCCTCACCGAAACGTCGCGGGTCTTCATGCCGCTGAAAGAAGATCTGCCTGCAGGGCGCTATCTGATCCGGGTCAAACCGCTAGGCGAGTACGATCTCTGGCTGCGCATGACGGCGCGGGCCGAGCACAAGATGCTGCTGCCGCCCGGGCACCAGACGGTCTGGCATCTTCGCGGTCCCGAGGTCGTACGGCTGCGCTGGCGCTCGCACGACCCCGCGAAGCGCCGCGAGATCGCTCCGCTGGAAGTCGTCGCGGTCACGCCCGAAGGCGCGCAGCCCCTCAAGGGCGTGCTGGAGCCCACCACCGGCGAAGGGACGGAGATCGCAAAGCAGTACCTGCTTCCCGAAGGCCTGATGAGTTTCTTCGTCAGTCATCCGGCGCGAGGTGAGGGAAAACCTGAGGACGCCGTTGAGGTGGAATTGGCGCGCCGCCAAGGCAGCGCCCCGGCAGTCCGTTCGGTCCGTATCGCCACGCCCGAAGGCGCGCCGGCGTGGGAACCGCTGGACGATGAACTCTTCACCTTCACGCGCTGGCGCTTGGCCGCGCACGATCCGCCGCTGCAGTTCGAAGTGCCTCCGGAAGCAAACGGCGCGGCGCCGGCCCTGTTGCATTTCGAGTTCCGTTCGCTGGTATCCGGCACGCCACCGGATTGGCCTGCGGCGCGCTCCATGGTCACGGCCACCTGGTACGACTCGGCAGGCAAGGAACTGGGCGCGTCGCAACACGCGGTCGCCTTCGAGCAGGATTCGCTCTCCTGGGTGGAAGGTTCGAGCAGCCACGTAAGTGGCGCGGTGGGGCTGGACCTGGAACTCCCCGCCGCGGCGCGGCGCGTGGAATTGCGCGCGGCAGGCAACGCCAATGCGCCGCTCCTGGCGTGGGCCGCGCGGCGCTGGCGCGAAGTCCCGCCCATTCATCTGCTGCACCCGTCCGCTCTGCGGCAAGCCCCGGTGGTCGTACGAACGCCCTTGCGCTTCTTCGACGAGTACGAAGCGCTGCTGCCGCTGCCAGAATCCGGCGCGAAGACGCTCGCACCCGAGCGCTACGTCGCGATCCGCTCGAGCCATGCGGTTTTGAGCGTGGTGGAGAGCGGAGATTGGACGCGCCTGGCCTCGAGCGAAGGCGTGCTGTTACCGTGCTCGGCCGAAGGCGGCGCGATGGCGTTCGTCGAGCCGAGCTACATGAAAGTGGGCGCTCCCCTGCCCTGGTCGCCGGCGACCTTCGCGCACATTCAAGAGGGATTGACGCACGCCGTGGCGGTTTCCGGCGGCGAAGGCGCGCCCGAAAACATCGGCGTGGACTTGCTGGTGCGCTACCGCCTCAATGAAAAGTTCGATCCCACCAAGCCGATCCGGGTCTGGTTGAATCAGCGCGAAGCGGCCACTCTGCTGCCGCGCACGCCGGCCGGCGTCCTGCGCATACCGGATGTCCGGCCGGGAAAGCACCTGCTGCGCGTGGTCACGGGACAGCCCGACGCCGAGTTGTTCGTCAACGCGCTCCCGACCGAGAACCTGGGCGATCTGCGCTACCGCGCGCGCGAAGCCTGGATCGTACCGAACGACGGGCGCCTCGAAGTGCGCATCGACCGGCCGCGCCAAGAAGCGCAGACCGTTCACGTGGCGCTGTATGTGGGCGACGAGCAAAGCGCCGCTTGGGCCGAGCAGAAGCGCTTCGTGGTGGAGGCCGAACTGCTCGACCGGCCGGAGGCGCTCCCGGTGGGCATGCTGCGAGGCGGCACCACGCGTTCGGCGCGGCGCTTCGTGATTCCGGTCCGTGACGCCGGCGCGCCGTCGTTCACGGTGGGCGGATCGGCCCGCTACCGAAACGCAGGGCTCCTGTTCTTCCCGCTGGAGGACGACCTGCCACCGGGCGCATACCGGCTGCGCATCCGCTTTCCCAGCGGCCTGAAAGTGCTGGCGCGTCCGTTCGAGCGCGTGGAAAAAGGAACCGTGGAGCGCGCTTCGTACCGATTGGGCTACGAACCGCTGCAGGAGGAACGCTGACCCATGCGAAGCCTCACCCTATGGCCGGCCTGGCCCGCGATCCTGCTGCTTCTGGTTTTCGCCGGCTGCCAGCAGCCGCCGCCTCAGAAAAGCGTGCCCGCGCCGGTCGCTCCGCCCAAGCCCGCACCCGCGGCTCTGGCCGAACGAATCGAAACGGAGATTCGAGAGGCTTGGACGCGGGACGAAGATCCCGCGATATTCATGGTTCCTGACGACGATACCTTCGCACGCATGCGCGATCTCGTCGAGAAACTCTGCCAGGCTCTGCGCCAAGAGGATGCCGTAAAGGCGGCCGAACCGCTTAAACCGGCCGCCGCCGCGCTGGGGTTCGTGTTGGAGCGCATGGAGTCGGAAGGTCGCGCGGCCTGGGTGTTGAAAGAAGGCGCCGAACGCCGCGGACGCGGCATCTACGTCTTCCTCGAACACCCGGCGGAGCAGGCCATTGTGCTGCAGGCGCCGCATCAGCGTAACGATCTGTACACGGAACGCCTCGCGGCGCGCGGCTTCGCCCGCGGCTACGCCTCCGCGGTCTTTGGCAGCACCATCAATCGCAACCACTGCCCAGCCGAAGAAAAGGGCGGTATCCCCTGCAGCGATGTCGCCAACGCGCCGCGCTCGTTCTTCCAAGCGGCCACCGAAGGCGCCGCGCGCGCCTTCAAACAGAGCGCCTTTGTCCAACTGCACGGCTTCGAAAGCATGCGCGACGAAGACCGCGGCGAGTATCAGGTCATTTTATCGACCGGCGACGAGCGCTGGACCGGCGCTCTGAATTCGATGGTCGTGCAATTGCGTGAAGCACTGGGCGACAAGGCCGTCGGGCGCTATGGCCTGGACGTGCAGGTACTCGGCGCCACGCGCAACGCTCAAGGCCGTTACCTGCGCGAGCACGCCGACGACACCTTCGTGCATATCGAGATGACCTTGAATCTCCGCAAAGCGCTTCTGGAAGACAACGCTCAGTTCGAACGCATGTTGCGCGCCGTGGCGGGAATTCCACAACCGGAACCGGCCGCTGCTCAACCTTAATACGGGCGGGCTTATTGCGCAGTCAGGGTGCGGCTTCGAACGCACAGGAAATCGTGAGCGCCTCGTTCCCTGTCTCCGGCGAGCCGGGTAAGCCGACCGGCGCGCCTGGCCATCGTTCCAATCGGGCTTGTGCGATCGAGCCGGCCAAGGTCGAACCGTAGGTGCGCAGAAAATGCTCGTAGTTCGCTCGGACTTCGGGATGCGAAGAACCCAGCAGCCGTACTTTCAATTCCAATTCGTTCAGCCTGCGCAGCGCGTAACGCTCGCGCGGCGAGTCCGCCTGCTTCGCAAGCGGCCCACACTGCGGCATGCCGGCATCCACACCGCCGCCTTCCACCGGTAGGGGCTCCAACCGAGTCGGAGGCTCGTAGCGCACGGGCTCGGCGGCTTCCGGCCGGTCGACCGGAACGAGCGTCTCCGCGCGCTGGCGCAACAAGAGCAGCGAGAGGCCCAGCAGCGCGAGAGCCACACCGGCTTGCGCGCAACGCAGCGCCTGCGGGTGAGCCGCCCATCCCGGCGCCTTCCGCGAAACCGCCCGTTTACCTTCCAGCCGAGCATGGGTGCCCAGACGCCGCCGTGCGCGAAGCTTCACGGTGCTGACGCCCGCCGCACGAATCAGCCGGGTGCTGGCGCGAGGCGTACGGCCGCCGCGCAGATCGGGCAGGCGCGCGATCGTCGCACGCAGACGTTTGCGCCAGCAACTGGCGGCCAGCGGCTTCTGGCCGGCGAGCAGCCGGTCGATGTCGTCGATGAGCAGTTCCGGCGAAGCGTACCGCGCGCGGCGATCGCGCGAGAGCAGCTTGTGCACAATCGAGGCGCACCAAGGACTGACCTCGGGGTTGATTTCGTGTACCGCAGGCGCCGTCTCGGTGCAGTGACGCGCCATGATGCTGAGCGAATCCGGGCCATCGAACGGCACCTGTCCCGTCAGCATTTGGTAGGCCGTCGCGCCCAGCGCGTACAAATCGGCCCGGATATCGAGGTCCAGCTCGCCGCGAGCCTGCTCGGGAGCGATGTAGTACGGAGTGCCTAAGGTCAATCCGGTGCTGGTCAGATGGGGATCGCCGGCGCCCACGATCTTGATCAGGCCCAAATCCGATAGCTGCACCCGGCCATCGGCGCCGAACATGATGTTGGCCGGCTTGATGTCGCGATGAATCACGCCGCGGCGATTCAAGTACGCCAGCGCGCTGGCCACCGCGCGCATAATGCCCAACGTTTCCCGTTCTTCCATACAGCCGCAGTGTGCCAAGCGGTCTTCAAGGTCGCCGCCTTCGGCCAATTCCAACGCCAGGTACAGCCAACCGCCCGCTTCTCCGGTCACCAGAGTCTGAACCAAGTGCGGATGCTTCAAGGATAGTCCAACCAGCGCTTCCTGCCGCACACGCTCGCGGCTGACCGGATCGCTCAACCGGCGCAGCGGGAAAAGCTTCAACGCGACGGATTCGCCTGAATCTTCTCGATGCGCGCGGTAAACCGCGCCCATGCCGCCCTCGCCCAGGAAGTCCTCAAGCACGAACGGCCCCACAGTACGATCGGGAAGGTCGGCAGTTCGCTCCAAGAGCGTCTCGCGCGACAAGCCCTGGAGTTCGTGCAGCGCACGGGGCGGTGCGTCGTTCTTAACAAGTCGGCTCATAGATGTTCGCGCGCGGGGTGCTCGACTGCGGTTGCGCGCCCCTCCTAGGTAGCGGGTTCGCAGCAGCCGCCCTGGCTTTCCGCGAACCGTCATACGCGGTAAGGCAAACCCAGTGCGCAAGGTCTTTAAAAGCGCGGAAGAATCCGGTTCTGCTCATAAACCGCGTGGAAACGGGTGATTAGAAAAACGGGCAGCCCCTGATGCCCGCGTGCATACCAGTGGGAGTTGGCGTACCGAATGGTTTGGATTCGAGCAGACCGACTAATCGGCAGCACCGCAGCTGCTTCTTTACGAATGTCGGAAGGCTCTGTCCTTAAGGTGTTTGCGAGAAGTCCGCCGGCAGAGAATTGCCCGGGTTGGCTTGACATCCCACACTTGTGAAGTAAATAGTCATCTTCCACCCAAGCGGGTGTAGCTCAGTGGTAGAGCGCGACCTTGCCAAGGTCGAAGTCGAGGGTTCGAATCCCTTCACCCGCTCCATTATAAACACATGACACATAAAGAGATACGGGATCCAGCGAACGATCGCTAATTCCGTCCGCCCACCCAGATTGGGAAAGTTGGACCACATCCTACCCTCGGTCCAGCATCCTGCAGCTTGCTTGCCCTTGCGTTGACCTGCCCGACCTTAGCCACTTACCGCTAAGACCTTTAGCCCTGTGAGCCCATCACCAGTTGGAAATGCCATGGGTAAGTACTCGATCCCAGCACCGGAAGTGAAGACGCCATGTCCGGTTGATGATGCCTCACAGGTGAAATTTATGGCTCATGGGCGTAGAGGCGGCCGCGCCGGACCCGTCGGAGTCGGTCACGATTGAATAGTGATATCTAGGTTTACCCCAATCACGTGGAGGTAGAACACTTGCGTACTTCCACGGCGCAAACCTTGTATTCGGGCGTTCCGGTTACCGCATCTCCTTCCGGCACCGTCAGCCGATTGGCCTTGGACTCCACAAAATGGAACGGCATCCAGACGCACCCGCGCTGTACCTCGTCGGTAACGAGAGCGCAGGTCCGGATGGCGCCACGATTCGAAGTTACTTCGACCTGTTCGCCGTCGTCGATGCCCCGGTGTGCGGCGTCGAGAGGGTGAATTTGCACGAAATTTTCAGGCTGAATGGATCGAATGCCCGCCGCACGTCCAGTCTGCGAGTCGGCGTTGTAGTGAAAGAGGGTTCTTCCCGTGGATAGCACAAGCGGGTAAGCCGAGGTAGCCGTTTCGGCCGGCGGCCGGAAGGTAATGGGCTTAAGCAACCCCTTTCCGCGCAATGGACCGGCCGCATGCAGGTATGCCGTACCGGGATGATCGGGCGTGGGACAGGGCCAGCACAATCCGCCTTCCCGGTCCAGTCGGGTGTGATGGATGCCGGCGAAGCGCGGGGACAGCGCGGCCATTTCGTCGAAGACATCCGCCGCCGAGCGGAGTGACCAAGGCGATCCTGCGGCGCGTGCTACCTCAATGAGGATTTCCCAGTCTGCGCGCGCTACTCCCGGAGGCTTCACGGCTTGGCGCACGCGCTGCACGCGCCGTTCGGTATTCGTGAACGTGCCTTCCTTTTCAGCGAAGCAGGCGCCTGGCAGGATGACATGAGCGAATCGAGCCGTCTCGCTCATGAATATGTCCTGCACGACAAGGAACTCGAGCGCGTTCAATCCTTCTTCCAGGCGCGCGAGATCCGGTTCCGACATGACCGGATCTTCTCCCATGAGGTACATACCTCGAATGGAGCCACCCAAATGGCGCATCATCTGGTTGAGATTCTCGCCCACCTGCGCGGGAAGGGCGACTCCCCAAGCGGCCTCGAATTTCGCCCGCACTTCGGCGTGTTCAACCGGTTGATATCCGGGAAAGTAATCCGGACTGGCGCCGCTGTCGTTCGCCCCCTGGACGTTGTTCTGTCCGCGCAAGGGATTCACACCAGTCGAAGGATAGCCTAAATGCCCGGTCAGCAAAGCGAGGTTGGAAAGCGCGCATACGTTGTCCACGCCGGTCGTATGCTCGGTAATTCCCAAGGTGTAATAGATGCCAGAGCGGCGCGTTTGGGCGTACTCACGGGCTGTCGCACGAATTTCATCGGCGGGAACGCCCGTCACGGCTTCGGCCCTCACAGGATCGTAAGATTGCAAGTGCGTCTTTAGTTCCTCGAATCCTTCGGTCGCGCGGCGCACGAATTCGCGGTCGTAAAGATTCTCGAAAACCAGCACATGCGCCATGGCATTAAGTAACCATACATCGGTACCTGGCTTCAGGCGCAAGTGCCGGTGAGCGACGCGCGTCAGCCAGATATCCCTGGGATCAGCAACCACCAGCCTGGCGCCTTGGCGAATCGCGCGCTTCATTTCCATCCCGATGACCGGATGCGCCTCGGTGGTGTTGCTGCCGATCACGAAGAGGAAATCCGCATGGCGGATATCCGCGATCGAATTGGTCATCGCGCCCGCGCCGAGCGTCATGGCCAGACCAGCCACGGTCGGATCGTGGCACAGACCCGCACATTGATGCAGGTTGTTGGTTCCGAAGCAGGCGCGCGCAAGCTTCTGCATTAAGTAATTCTCTTCATTGGTGCAGCGGGCCGACGACACAAAGCCTAGTGAGCCGGAACCGTGACGCCTCTGCACCGCGCGAAGGCCATCGACGACGAAGCGCAAGGCTTCGGGCCAATCGACGGGGCGCAGGGCTCCGTCTTGTCCACGAATCATGGGCTGAGTCAGGCGATCCGGATGGTGAATGAATTCGTGAGCAAACTTTCCTTTCACGCAAAGGTTCCCGTCGTTGGGATGCGTGCCCGCGGGCGGATGCGCGGCCTTCCAAACCCTTCCGCGTCCATCCTGCGCTTCGGATTCGACCAGGAGATCCAACTGACAACCCACTCCGCAGTAGTTGCAGGTCGTGCGAACACGATCCAATTGTCCGTCTGAAGGCGCTTGTGCCTGAAGGGGGACGAGATCGGCCAGCGCGCCGGTGGGGCAGACGGCGACACAGCCTCCACAAAACTCGCAGGTCGTCTCTCGAAGCGGCCGTCCATCGGGTGTCGAAACCGAGGTCTCGCCCCCGCGTCCGGTTATTGCTATGGCGCTTACTCCTTCCACTTGTTCGCAATAGCGCGTGCACAACGAACACGATATGCAACGGTCGGCGCGAAAGGCGATGAAGGGGTTGCCCGCGTACGCCACGCGCCGAGACTGCAGCTTCGGCCAGTCGTCCGGAGCCTGGAATTCGCGCGCGAGGTGATAGACTTCGCTGTCAGGCCCCGAAACTTCCTCGTGAGGCGCAGGATGATCTGACAGGTAGAGCGCCAGCAGCCCACGCCGGTGGCGTGCGATCCGTTTGCCTTCGGTGTTCACAACCATACCGGGGGCTGGTTGGGTTTTGCAGGCTGGCGCCAGACGAGCCCAGCCCTGAACTTCCACCAAGCAGGTCCGGCAGGCTCCAGTGGGCTCAACGCGCTCGTCGCTGCACAGCGTCGGAATGCGGGTACCGACTCGCTTCGCGACCTGCAAGATCGTCTCCCCGGTCGTGAAGGCCACTGGCCTCCCGTTCAGCATGAACGCATCCGTTGGATTCATGTGTCGAATTCCTCCGGAAAATACTTTCGCGCCAACGTCAGGGGGAGGCTGGCCGTCTGCCCCAAACCGCAAATGGATCCCTGCTCCATAACCCAGGCGGCCTCGTCCACATGCTGCAAATGACGCATGGCCTGCAAATCACCGGCCTTCCGTGACGCCAGCCAACGCTCGTAGGCGTGTCTCAGAAAGCCGGTTCCGATCCGGCATGGCGCGCATTGTCCGCAGCTTTCGTGTTCGAAAAAGGCTAGCTGAGCGCGTACGGCTTCACGCAGATCGGCTGCGTCGTTCAGGACGACCAAGCCGCCCGCGCCCAGAAACGTGCCCCAGGCGCGCAAGGATTCGAAATCGAGCGGCACATCCTTCGCCCGAACGGGCAGGAATCCGGAGCTGGCGCCGCCGGGTTGAAAGGCTTTCAGCGTACCCTGACAGCCTCCAGCCGCATCCAGCACTTCAGCAAGCGTCGAACCCAGGGGTAGCTCGTACACTCCCGGGGATTGAACATGCCCGCTGATGGAATAGAGCTTGGTGCCCGGACCGGTCTTACCCAGGGCCGCAAACCAAGAACCGCCGTTGCGTACGATGGCCGGAACTAAGGCAATCGTTTCGACGTTCTGCACCAGCGTCGGATTGCCCCAAAGACCGCATGCGAAAGGAAAGGGCGGCTTGTGCCTTGGCCAAGGACGCCGGCCTTCGAGTGCTTCAAGCAACGCCGTTTCTTCCCCGCAGACGTACCCCCCGTGCCCGCGATGAAGATGAATCGACAATCCGGACAAGAGCCCAACCTGTTCAAGCCGATTCCAGGCTTCGGACACGGAGGCCATAGGCGCTTCGAATTCGCCGCGAAAGTAGCAGAATATTTCCCGGGCCCCCACGGCTTCGGCCGCGATCGCAAGGCCTTCCACCACGAGATCGGGGCGGCGCAGAAGCACTTCACGGTCTTTGAACGCGCCCGGCTCGGATTCGTCGGCATTCAGAACGAGGTAACGAGTTGGCTCCGCCTGCTCGCGCACTGCGCGCCATTTCCTTGCCGCAGGAAAACCCGCGCCGCCACGCCCTTGAAGCCCGGAAGCCTCGAGTTCGCGAAGGACGCTGTCGTACCCGTGCGCACGCGCCGAACTCAACGCGTGGCCCTCGAACCCGGGTACTCCCTGCAAGTGAATCGCGCATCGCTCGGGACCGGCTTCAAGCGGCCCCACCGCGCTCGGCGCGGAAGTGGAAGTCAGCGACTGCCATTTCCCGGCTGCTCGGGCAATATCAACCGCGGTCAGTCCGGGAAGCACGGTCCGGTCGCGTAGCGCCGCACATGGGCGATCGCAGGAAGCCAGGCACGAACAGCCCTCGGCGGGCAACCCCGTGTCCAGCGCCTGCCGCAATAAGGCTTCGGATCCGGCCAGGCGGCAGGAGAGTCCCTGGCAGATGCGCACTTTTCGGTCAGGACGGGCGAGCAGCGAATAGAAAGAACCAACCCCGAAAACGTCGGCTTCGGGCACGCCGGTTTCGCGGTGCACCTTCGCGGCGATGCCCGGACTTAAACCACCTGCCTCGGCAATTCGACCCGGAACCTCCGGTTCGCGCGGGTTCAAGGTTCGCCTCCCCCGGCCTTTGGTCCTCCACCCGACAGCGTGGATTCCGCCTGTGCAACGCGTTCGATCGTCCGCAACACGCTGTCCGGATTAAGCGAGATCGAGTCAATCCCGCATTCGACCAGGAAGGCCGCGAACTCAGGATAGTCGCTGGGCGCTTGACCGCAGATTCCCACCTTGCTCCCCACCGCGTGGGCGCGGGCGATCACATCCCGGATCATTCGCTTTACCGCCTCGTTTCGTTCGTCGAACAGATAGGCCAATTCGCTATTGTCACGATCCACGCCCAGGATGAGTTGCGTCAGATCGTTGCTGCCGATCGAAAAACCGTCGAATCGTTGAGCGAAATCTTCCGCCAGGATCACGTTGGATGGAATCTCGCACATCACGTAAAGTTCCAGGCTGTCTTGCCCGCGGCGCAGGCCGTTGGCTTCCATGACCTCAATGACCTTGTCGGCCTCCTCCAGTGTACGGCAGAACGGAATCATGACTTTCACGTTGCGAAAGCCCATCTCGTCTCGCACCTTCTGGATCGCGCGGCATTCCAGCGCGAAGCCGTCCCGGTAACGCGGCGAGTAGTACCTCGACGCGCCCCGGAAACCAAGCATCGGATTCTCTTCCTCCAATTCGAAAACGGATCCGCCGATCAGATTCGCGTATTCGTTAGTTTTGAAGTCGCTCATGCGCACAATCACGGTGTGAGGATGCTGGGAGGCCGCCAGCTTCGCGATGCCGCCGGCCAACCGGTCCACGAAATAGTCGGCCCGCTCGGCATACCCACGCGTCCGTTCGAGTATTTCACGCCGCGCAGCCTCGTCCGTCAACCGATCGAACTGCAGCAGAGCCATCGGATGAATTTTGATGTGATTCGAAATGATAAATTCCATCCGTGCCAGACCGATGCCGTGCACCGGAAGCCGCCACCACCGGAATGCTTCTTCCGGCGTCCCCAGGTTCAACATGATCGCGGTACGGGTCTTTGGCATTTCGCCCCATCGGGCTTCATGAACTTCGAACGGTAGTCGGCCTTCGTAGATTCGCCCTCGATCTCCTTCCGCGCACGATAACGTGACCGCCTGCCCATCCGAAAGCACGTGAGTGGCATTCCCCGTGCCCACCACCGCCGGGATGCCCAACTCTCGGCTGACAATGGCCGCATGGCAGGTGCGGCCTCCGAAATCCGTCACGATGCCGGCGACCTTCCGCATCACCGGCACCCAATCAGGATCGGTCATCTCCGTGACCAGGATCGATCCTGGCCGAACTTGGCCGAGATCCTTGGGGCTCAGCACGCGGCTGACGTTGCCCGCCGCGATGCCGTCGCCCACGCTTAATCCCGTAACCAGTTCCCGTCCCTTGCCCTTGAGTTTACAGGTGCGGAGGTAACCGGTCTTCGTCTGAGACTGCACGGTCTCCGGCCGCGCCTGCAGGATGTACAAGTCGCCCGAGGTTCCGTCCTTCGCCCATTCGACATCCATGGGTTTCCCGTAGTGCCGTTCGATTGCCACGGCCCAGCGCGCAATCTGCAGAATCTCCGCATCGCCCAGCGACCAGGAGCGCCGCTCGTTCTCATCCGTATCCACGCTGACGGTCGCGTGCGTACCTCCTGATCCGTAAACCAACTTGCGCGCCTTGCCACCCAGCTTCCGGTCCACAATCGGCTTCAGGTGAGCATCGCCCAGCAATCCCTTGAAGACGGTGAATTGATCCGGTGTTACGACGCCCTTCACCACGAACTCGCCAAGGCCGAACGAAGAGTTGATAACCACTACGCCCGGAAATCCGGTTTCGGTATCCAAAGTGAACGCCACGCCGGAGCTGCCGACGTCGCTCCGAACCATCCTTTGAACCCCGATGGAAAGCGCTGTCTCGAGATGGCCGAAGCCCTGTGCGATCCGGTAGGTAATCGCCCGATCCGTGAAAAGCGATGCGTAGCAGCGCCGGCAGGCGAGGAGCAATTCCGCCGCGCCACGGACATTGAGGAAGCTCTCCTGCTGTCCGGCGAAACTCGCTTCGGGAAGGTCTTCGGCCGTAGCGCTGCTGCGTACGGCGACCGGTACATCTGCCTCCCCGCTGCGCTTACCTAGTTCGCGATAGGCTTCTCGAATGCAAGAGGCCAGATCCTCGGGAAATGGGGCCTCGAAAATTATCGCTCGGATGCGCCGACCCACCGATTCCAGTTGTCCGCCGTCGCGTTCCAGATTCGAAAGCTCAGACGCGATGGCCTCACGCAGGCACGAAGCGTCCAGAAAATATTCATACGCACGTGCCGTCGTCGCATACCCGTCGGGGACTCGAATGCCTTCGTGCTTCAGATGATGCATCAGTTCGCCCAAGCTGGCGTTTTTGCCGCCGACCGTGGCGATATCCGCTAGGCGCCACTCATCGAGGGGACGCAGCCAGTCCGCTTGATTCAGCATGGCGCATGAGCCTCCCTAAGACATATCCCGAATTGAAGACAATAAAGTCTTCTTATTAAGTTACCCCGCTGCGGAACAAACAACAAGGCATATCTCCGGATACGCTTCCGGTAAAATACCCGAATGGCTATGGCATCATCCCGTGTAAAACGTTTCTTAGGATCGTGTCCTTCAGCCGCGATGCTAAAGGTGAATGCCAACCTGAAGGCAGTTGTGCGTTGTCGACGAAACAGGGCCTTCGAACACGGTCTTGAGGAAAGCATAGCGTTCCTGAACGACGCACACACCTGACCGTTAACCCCTCGTATAAAGGTGTGGAAAGAAAACCGGATTCTATTTTGCTGCGAATCAGGTCTCTCGAAAGGTTCGGTGAACCGCCGTGCAGTCCTTGAAGAAGTCGTTCCAGATCTTGCTGGATGGAAAGGTGGAAACAAAGCGGCGCAGACCATTGTTCAGGGCCTTCTGCCCGAATAGGGTACAACACAGGTACCAGTCGGCGCCCGAAGGGTTTGCGCAATGGCTATTTGGAAAACAGTCCTCATCAAGGCCTCAAAAGATTTGCAAAAAGTAGACAGAAAAACACCCTCTCGAACTTTGACCATAGTGCCTAAACCAGGGGCTCCATAGCCATTCTAAAGACACCCTTAGACCAACCCCGACTCACCCAGAACGCGCTATGGATCGAGGTCGAGAATTGACATGGTTAAGTACGGTATCGCCATTCCAAGCGACAATGCCGCTATGGTATCTTTCCTCAACTAGGAACGCGATTCGGAGAAAGGCATTTATGAATAGAGGACGCCACGGCCTCGGCTTTTGCATTACGGCTGGAGTTTTTGCGAATGGCGACGCGCCGGCTTGCGATATGCCTCGGACGCCTGATAAGCGCGCATTTATGGCGTACTTTTGCACATTTATCCCATTCACTTGGATGCCTTGGGAAGGCTCGCGAGGTTTCCGATGAGCGCCAAACGTCCTGGAATCGCCCTGGTTGGGTGCGGCGCCATCGCAAAAAACAGCCATTTACCGGGCATTCAGGACTCCCCTTTTGCCCTACGTGCGATCTGTGACATGGATGGTAATCGCGCGGAATGTTTTAAGCGCGATCTCAACCTCGATGATTCGGTGGTCGCCTGCTCTTCAATGAGTGACGTATTGAAGCTGCCTGATGTAGACGCCGTTTCTATTGCCACGCCTCCGGCTTCGCATGCCCCTCTCGCAATTCAAGCGCTCGATGCGGGCAAGCACGTGCTTTGCGAAAAGCCCAGCACGCTTTCCGCTTCCGAAAATCGCGACATCATTGCTGCGGTAGAACGAAACAAATTACCTACCATACAATTCTTCTCGTCACGATTTAGAGACGGTGCAGCACCCGCCGCTCGCCAACTGGTACGGGAAGGCGCGCTGGGAAGGCTCTATAAAGCGGATATTCAATTCTGGCTTCCCGCCGCGCGCACCTGCGATCGGGGCGGGCCGCACTGGTTCGGACAAAAGGCACACGCTGGCGGCGGTGCTTTTATGGACATGGGACAGTACTTTCTCGACCGGCTTTTCTATATCCTCGATTGGCCCCAATGGACTCGGCTCACGGCTCATACCTTTAGCGGATTTCCAACCGGATATCCAAAGGATGTTGTATATGACGTCGAAGATCACATGAGCTTGTTGGCCCATTTCGACAACGGCATTGCACTCACCCTCGACACTACGGCGCGCGTGAATCAACATTGGCGCTGGAGCACCTCTATTGTGGGTACCGAAGGGTGTATCGTTCTCGACAATGCGGCGCCCAAACGGGCCGTCATTCGAAGACTAAAGAATGGCTCGATGATCGAGGAAGAGTTGGAAGCACCTGATCTCGGTCCGGATATGAAGCGAAGGCTGGTCCATTTGGCGGAGCGATTGAATGGGATGTGCCCGGAAATCGGCACCGATCACTACCAGGCGCTCACCATCAGCGAATTCTGCGAAGCGGGGTATCGGTCCGCACTCGAAAAACGCGAAGTCGTGAACGGAGGTGCGGGATGAAGTCCGTAACCAACCTTGGTCTGATGTGCACCGCTTCCGACCTTCCTTCTGCGATTCCCCTGCTTACAGAGGCCGGATTTCAGGTGCGGGCGGTCTTCTCTCCAGGGGAACCATCGTTAAATGACCTCCCAATTAATCCCGAGGCGAACGCGACGCACTTTTGCACCTCATACCCAATGCTGCTTGAGTATTCAGGGCTAGTCGCCCTTGCAATCTTCTCACCGCCTCAAAATTTTGATGAGTTGATTTGCGCTGCCTTGGAAGCCGGAAAGCATGTAATTTGCGAATTCCCAAAAACTCCAACTGTCGAAGCTTGCGAACGAGTATTGCATGCACACCGCAAATCCGGACGTACGGTTGTATTCCTGCCTTGTCGTTCTGGTGTGCATGAATGCACTGCTCTTGCGCACCACTATCTCACCTCGGGTAAGCTTGGCCGACTTTACCACGCCGAAAGTATCCATACGACGACCGCCACATGGCCGGTGAATCAACACACTCGGCCGGAAGAAATCGGCACCTCGTTGATCCACCAGACGATCGACCTGCTGCAATACCCGAAGATTCATTCGCTCAGCGCATACGTTCATTCGGATACTGAAAATTCCTATGGACACACCTCTCTTTTCGCTCGTGTAGCCGGTGACATCTCCGTTTCTATTGAGTATGCTGCTAATCCGTCCCTCAAACCGCACCACTCGTTTACCATCCTCGGAGATCGCGGGGGATTGTTGGTGGACTACACCGAAGGCGGGCGCGGCTTCAGCTTCGTGGAGGTAGCTCCGGGTCCGGCCGCAAAATTGCTCGAAACAAAACCGCTATTCAAGCCCGAGTTTCGTCCTTCGAGCTATCGAGCCTTTCACGCCCACGTTTCCTTGGGCGATCCGCATGCAGGAATCACACCCGAACAACTTTTGGAGGTGGCCCTTTGGCGCCAAGCAGTTCGAACCGCAGTCTTAGAGGGGCGCGAATTGACTTGGGCTGGATGAATACAAATATCCTTACGGCATTGAAGATCCGTGCTTCTCGCGATGCTTCTATGCAGACCGCTTAATGATTATTTGAATGCAAGCAACACCACGCCCGACGCGTCCAGCGCGATGCCGGCCCATTCGCGGCCATTGGGACGTTCCCCCAGAAACGCGAAAGCGAGAATGGCCACCAGAACCAGGCTGAATTTATCGACAGGCGCGACTTTGGACGCTTCGCCGGATTGCAACGCGCGAAAATAGCAGACCCAACTCGCGCCGGTGGCCAAACCGGAGAGCACGAGAAATAGCGCAGTTCGCGGGGCGAGCGCCAGCGGGTTGCTCCACTTGCCCACCCACCCCACGAACGTCCCCAGCACTCCTATAATCACAAAGGTTCGCAGCAGCGTGGCGTAATCGGAATCGATGCCCTGCAGCGCGACCTTGGCAAAAATGGCGGTCAATGCGGCAAACAACGCCGAAAGAAGCGCCCACACCAGCCAGCTTTGAAAAGCATCCATGCGTTCACCACCTGTAAAGCCATCGGTGCGATCCAGCGGATTCAAGATCCAGCATGCCTATACTCAGAACGAAGCCGTGCGATGCACGACCGATGCGAAAATCCATCCATCGCGCCGCCTGTGCTACTGAGCTTCAGCAGGTCCCGAACCGGTGGTCAGCTTCAGCGCATCTCCCTTGGCAAGCGGAGTCCAATTGTAGTCGAATCCGGCATCCGTGATAGCCGCTCGAACCTTGGCGAAAAGTGAAACGCTGTCGGAATACAGTGCCACGTGAATCATGACCCGATCACGGGGCAGACCGGTCAGCAGCGCACGCAACCCATCTGGCTCTGCAAGCCAGGCAGCAATCTCGGTTCCGCGCTCGGGTATCGGCGTGCATGAAACGGTCGCCCCGTTTCGAGCTACCGTAAAGTCGGCGGTGTTGTATTCGGCCGAATCCGCGCGCATGGGCAGGTAGGCTTTGCCTCCCGATAGTACGAGGAAATACATGCCCTTGTTCACTTCGCGCAAGCGCGGTAAGCGCGCGTAGCGAATCTCGGCTTGCGATGCACGCTCTCTCTGCCTGCTTGCAAGCTCTAGCTCGAGCGCCTCGGCTTTCGCTTTCAGATCCTCTTCACATTCAAGGGCAACCGACTCCGCAGGCGAATCGTGCTCCGGCTTATCCATGGAACTCTGCTTCGAACCCTTGGGTACCAACACCACCATAAAGGTAATGAAAATAATTCCGCCAAATGCGTTGCACATGGTATCGAGCAGAAGCTCAAGGCTATCGCCGGCGTCGTCTGCTGCTTTAGGTCTGGCCATGGGTCACCACGTGAGTGCGCTGCGGTTCTCTTCCAGCGGTTCGAAACCTACCTGATAACCCTTGGACCGCAGTAAACCGATCAACTCGGTGGAAGTCTGAAACGCAGAGGTCTTTATCAGCACCAGAAGGTCGTTTTGCTGCGGAGGAAACGCGGCCAACTCCAAAAGCAGCAGCCTGCGCCGATCGGATTCGCTCGCACTCGCCAAAACGCGCGGCGGCTTCCTGAGGTGCATGGCCTGTACGGCGATCCGTTCCGCCGCATACTCGATCAGGACAACCTGTTTTTTCCCGTCCTCTTGAACCATTCCAAGAATCACCTGCTCCGGCAACGCCTCCCATTTGCGTTTCTCGGCTTCAAGCCGCTTGATCTTCTCTTGCACGGAAACCGCTACTTGGGGCTTGGGCTCTTCCGTCCGGACCGACTTCTGCGCCGGCGATACGAGTTGATCGATCAGGAGCAACAGCACGAGGAATATCATCAGACCGCTGAGGCCGGTGATCAGATCCTGAAAGGAGAAGAACGAAAAGGCCGTAGGCGTACGCTTCTGGCGTCCCATCAGTTCGCCGCCTCCCCACTCACCAGCTTGAGGCGGCCAATAATCCAGCGATGGCAATAATCGTCGCATTCGAGCAGGAATTCCTCTTCCTGCTTGCGCATGAAGGTTAGCATCATCTGCAAGATCAGCGTACAGACCAGACCTTCCAGCGTCGTATCGAAAGCGACCGCGAGTCCTGATACGACCTCCTTGAGCGACTCTCGAAGCGGTTCCAGCGAGGACATTTCCGCCAGTGTCGACCCGAAGGCGCCGATGGCAGCGGAAAGCCCCACCGCCGTGCCGATAAATCCCAATACCGGCATCGCCCACAACAGCCCGCGCAACACGCTGTACGACGTATCGAGGATGTTCTGATCCACATCGGACTGGGAACGGATAATGACTTCGACATCCGAAACCCTGCCCAGATTTTTCAAATTTGACAGCGCTCGAAGAATGCGGCTGAACAGCACGAAACGCTCGGGATCCTCTACTTGCTTGTAGAGCAACTCCAGGATTTGGTCGACCGACGTGGGCGTAAGGACGTACTCGTAGTCCAGCGGTGTGACGCGCACCCCCAACGCCGCCTTCTGCAATGCCAGCTTCTTTCGCTTCACCATCAATATGGCAAGGCCCCAAAAGAAAAAGACGCCGATAAAGTACGGCAATATGCCGCGCTCTAGCCAGATCTTCGAAAGATACGAATCGGGCCAGAGCTTCAATAAGCCGTAGCATGCCGCCGCCATGACCAGTCCCAACAACAGCGAGAACAAGGGATTCACGTTGGTGTGCTTGCCCGCGGGAAAGAGCAGTTTGCGTTCGATATCCTGGCGTTCCCAGGACAGCGTGGACTTAGCCGGAGCATTCATCGGGCGGTTCCTGTATTGATCGGAAAAGGCTCGGGAATCGACTGCTGCGGCTCCAAACTCAGATACTCACCGAGAATAGACCGCGTTCGCTTACCGTCCATGGGCGAAAGCAACGGCTGGCCGGGATGCACCCGCTCCGATTCCAGCCAGCGCACCGACCCCAGTTCATCACGGACCGCGGCCACTCGAAAAACGAAGCCTTCGCCTCGATGTTCCACCGTCCAGTATTCTGAATACACGGCCGCGCCCTGGATCGGCGTTGGTTCAAGCGGCCCCTGCGGGGAAAGCTCGGCCACCGCACTCAGCACCAATGGCCGGTGCAAGCCCGCCACACACGCTTTACGCAACGCGGACCTGCCCGCGCAGGCATCCAAAAGCTTCACCAACGCCGGCGTGCATCGTTCGAGCTCCGTGCGGATCGCGCTTAGTTGCCGCGCGACCTCGGGATCGCCGGATAACCAGAACGGTGTTTGCAGCGCGCACAACTTGATCAACGCCTCGTGTATCGCGCGAGGCGTTTCTACCAAGTGGAACGATTGCTCATCCAGGTCCACCAATTCGGCCAGCAATACGGCGCGCACGTACGGATCGGCATCGGTCTGTACCAGCACGCGACGGATCATGCCAGGAATCCGCGATTCCCATTCGGGTTGCGCGATCTCCCGGTCCAGCGCCTCGGCAAGATCCCGCGCCAGCGTCACGTGAGCCGGAATGCGCAGGGACACCTTCGCCCGGTCCGGAAAGACCTGAAGCCCCATCTGCAGCGCCTTCGTCTGCAAGACTTGCAGACTCGCCGCCCCCGACGCCGAGCGCTGGATGGCTTCCCCTTCGAGCGTGTAGTAAACGGTTCGCGGCCCGCCGGGCACTTCGACGACGGCTTCGCGCAGCCGGGTCATCAAATCGCCCTTGAGCTGTTCGGTCAATTGCTTGAGCACCGGCCCGCCCTTGCGGCGCAACAGCGCACGCGCAACCTGCGGACGCAATGCCTCCGCATAAGGCCCGACGCCGCCGAAGAATAGTTCGTCCCCCGCCACCAGCTCTTGAAACGCACGGCAGGCCTCGCCTTCCCCATCGAACGGGCCGCCCGGCCGCCGTTCGTTGAACACGGCCATGCGCTTCCCGTATTCGATCGCGCGGGCATAGGCCGGCACCCGCGCCAGCCAGCGATCGACGTCCCGAACCGCCGCCATCGCCGCGAAGCGCGGCCGCAGCCCGATCAGCCCTTTTACATAACCGTCCAAGTCCGGCAAAAGCGCGCGAACTCGAGGCCATTCCTCGTTCCACGCCTGCCGGGTGGCATCATCCGGCGGCGCATCGGGTGTTTCGGCGGCGGCGGGAACTTCCGGCTGCCGGGGGATCGCCGGCTTTGGCGCAGCGGAGTCGCCAGGCGACGCGGTTGAGGACTCGCGATCCTTATGAGCCAGCTCGTAGTAAATCGCCCCCGCGACGGCAACCAGAATCGCGCACGCCGCGACGGAGCCTCCGATACGCAAAGCCGTTCGCTTGCGCTGCTGGCGCCATTCGTAGTTGCGCAGGTACGCGCCCGCGCGCTCGCGCAACCCTGGCGGATACGTTGCGCCGAGCGTCTCGATATCGCGCATCTTCATCCGCACCGCGGGTGGATGCGCGCCTTCGTTCAGCATCGCTTCGAGGAACGCCAAGTCGCGGCGAATCTGGCCTTGAGATCCCGCTGCGGGCGGATGAGCTTCGCGATGCGGCGCTTCCATCGAGACCGGCTCCGGTTCCGTGGCTCGCCCGCGCTCGCGCGTTACGACTGCGGCTCCGGCGGCGCCTCGTTCAGCAGCAACCAATACAGGCCCAGCTGCCCGACCGCGGTCAGGAACTGCGCGAAATCCACGGGCTTTCGAATATAGCTGTTCGCGCCCAAATCGTAACCGCGAATAATATCCTGCTCTTCCTTGCTCGAAGTCAGGATGATCACGGGCTGCCGCTTCGTGCGCGGATCCGCGCGCAACCGCTTCAGGACATCCAGTCCGCCTATCTTCGGAAGATTCAGATCCAGCAGCACCACCGTCGGCCGGTGCTTGGCGTCTCGAACCGCGTAGGCGCCTTCGCAAAATAGGTAATCCAGCGCTTCTTTGCCGTCACGAACCACCTCGACCGGATTCCCTATATTGCTCTTGCTGAACGCACGCAGCGTCAGCGCTTCGTCGTCCGGATTATCTTCCACGAGAAGGATATACTTTTCAGGCATCGCTCGATCTCCAGTCCGGCCGCTTAGGCCGGTAAGGTGAAATAAAAGGTGGCGCCACGATCCTGCTCCGATTCCGCCCAGATGCGTCCGCCGTGCTTGTGGACGATACGCTGCACGGTGGCCAAGCCCACTCCTGTACCTGGAAACTCGGATGCGGTATGCAACCGTTGAAACACGCCGAACAGCTTGTTCGAATACGCGGGATCGAAACCCGCTCCGTTGTCGCGGACGAAGTAGATCGTCTCCGTTCCTGTATTCACTTTACCCAACTCGACCCGAGGACGCTCTCGTTTGCTTGTGAATTTCCATGCGTTTCCGATCAGATTTTCCAGCGCAATCCGCAATAAACCCTCATCTCCCTTTACCGTAAGCTCAGACAGCATCTCGAATTCGACCGGGCGTTCCGGGTGCAGCCTACGTAAATCTGCGACCACCGAGCGCGCCATCTCGGACAGCCCCACCGTGGTTACGTTCAAGCTGCTGCGCGTCACTTTGGAGAGTTTCAGCATATCGTCGAGCAGCTCGGCCATGCGTTGCGTGGCCGTACGAATGCGTTTCAGGTGTTCCAATCCCTGCGCGTCCAGCTTATCGCCGTAGTCTTCCATCAGCACCAAGCTGAAGCCGTCGATCCCGCGCAGCGGAGAACGCAGGTCGTGCGCGACCGAATACGAGAACGCTTCCAATTCCCGGTTGGATTCCTGCAAGTCTCGCGTTCGCGTCGCCACTCGGTCTTCCAGTTCCTCGCGTGCGCGAACCAGAGCGTTGTCGCGTTCTTGAATCTGCGCCAGCATCTCGTTGAATCGGTCGATCAGAAACCCAAACTCGTCTTCGCCGTGCTTCACGCCACGCAGAGCGTAGTCTTTTTCTTGCGAAACCCGCCGCGCCGTCTGAGCCAAATCCAGGACCGGCGCCAGGAACGGGCGTTGAAGCAGCGACGCCAATCCCACCGCCAGCAGGACCGCCAGGAGCACGATGCCGCCCACCACCAGCCCGTAGGTGGCCAGCCACTCGCGCAGCGGGGAGCGGTCCGAACGCACCAGAATGGTTCCGATCCGCTCGCCCTTTACCGCAACGGGACCGGTGAAAATCAGGTGCTCCTCGCCCCGGTCGAAGCCGTCCGCGCCCGGATGCTCGGGCAGCGCCGCCTGCGTGCCTTCCCGCATGTAAATCGCGAAGGCGCGGCCTTGAGGATCGTACAGGCACGCCGCGTCGATCGCCGGCTTGGCGGCCAGCGCCGCCAGCGTTTCCGCGCCGGTCTTGGGATCTTCGAAGTACAGCGCGGCCGTACTGTTCGCCGCCGCGATGCCGGCGGTGGTCTCCAAATCTCGTTCCAGCCACTCCGCCACAGACCGGTAGTCGTACAGAAAGAGCGCCCCGCCTTCGATGACCAGCACCGCGACGCTGACCGCAACGATCGTGAGCACCAGCTTCCATTTGATCGGAAGATCATGCAGGCGCATGCTCAATCGCCCTTCCGGCCGACGATTTTGGAGATTTTCAGCAATTGGGCGCTGATGGCGAGCTTGGCCTTCCGCCCCGCATCCGGATTGATCTCGAATGCCACCTTCTCGTCGCGGATCACAAAGCGCACCACGCCGCCCCCGTCCACGAACGCGGAACTCTCCCCCACCGTCAGCACCGGAACGCCTTCCAGCGCTTTCAACGCGGCGGTCAGGGTCTCACCTTTAAGGTTAACGAAGACGATATGTGCCGCTTTAGCCGCTTCCACATCGCCAAAGCGCCGGACTTCTACCTTGCGCCCGCCCACCACCCGGTCGCGCACCGTCTGATCCAGCAGCGCACCGAAAGGATCCTCCCCTAGCACGCCTATCACCAGGGGCTTGGACGGCTCTCCCAGCGTTTCGGGCGGCCACTCGACGAAGCTGAGCAACTTATACAGGCACGCCGCTTTGACCCGGTATTCCATGGATTCCGCCGCGCCGCCGTTCGATAACGCAAGCGCCCAGGCGAGCACCGCGGCGGGCAGGACGAAGGAAGGCATTCCGCGCATCAGGGGGTCCTGATCAAAACCGGAGCGTGCACTTCACATACAGGTTTCGCTCGATCTGAGAGCCGTCGGGAGCGAATTCTTCGTGGCGCTTGCGGTTCAGGTTCTGCGCCCCGACGCTCAACTCGAACATAGAGACCGGGCGCCAGCCAAGCCGTGCATCCAACCGCACGTAGCTGGGTATCCCCAAGCTCTCCAGTTCATCGGAAAAGTATACTCCCGTATCCAGTTCCAGATGATGCGGAAGCGTCACGAACATGCGCGCGTGAAACTGGTGTTCCGGCGATCGCTCCTCCGCAGCTTCGCTGTCCGCCGCCCGGGCGCGGTCGCTCGCGTGCAGCAGCATCTGCAGATACGTGTAGTTGAAGCTGAAATGAATGTAGTCGGTTGGGTTCCACTTTGCGGCAATCTCAGCCCCGTATGTCTCGCCCTCGACATAGGGCTGCTGGACCACCGGAACCGTGAAATGCGGCGGTGGAGGGTTGGCCTCGACGAACGGAGCGCCGGCCTCGTTCGAAAGAAGGTTGTCGTACTGGTTGTAGTAGGCCGCCACATCCAGTGAAAAGCGTTTGTGCAATTGCGCACGGTAGCCCAATTCGTACGCGAGCACCGTTTCTGACGGCAAGTGCTTGCTGGGAAACAGCGCGAACAGCACCGGCACGCCGGGCGCCAGTTCCCCAGCGATCAGATTGGCGCGCAGGTCGGTCTCGATCGGCGATGGGGTGCGCACCGCCCGCGAAACCGAAGCCCAGACCGAATGGTCTTCGTGTGGTCGCCACAGCAGCTTTGCGCTGGGCTGCACCTCGAAGCCCGTGAACTCGTTGTGTTCGAATTTCGAGCCCAGCGTCACGGAAAGCTCGTTCTCCAATATCGTAATTTCGTCCTGCGCAAAGGCGCTGTACAAGTGCGTCCGGCGCACGGTCGGATCGAATTGAACCGAAAAGCTGTTCTCCAGGTCCTGCTTCACGTTCCGGTACCCCACCCCGTAGACGATCTCATGCCGGTCGAACTTCAGGTGGTGGTTGAAATCGAGGTCGATCGTATCCAGCGCTTGGTTGAGTTTGATCTCTTCCCGTTCGGCACGGTCGTAATAGATCTGTAACGAAGCGTTCGAATCGGTAGAAAAGGAATGATCCCAGCGGGCCAGAAAGTTGCCGCCCCGCAGTTCGCCTTCGTGCGTGACGGTTTCCACAAAAGGAGCCGTCAGGATCGCCGTGGCCGGCTTTTCCTCGTGCGCGCCGCCGTAATAGTCTCCGCTCAGCATCACCGCGTCCTGCTCGTTCACCTTGATGTCCCAGCGCATTCCGCCGCGGAGCATCTCGATACCGTCGTGCGCCGCCGTCTCCGTCGTTGCCAGGCTCAATTCGTCACGCTTTACGTATTTAGCCCAGACCCGATACGAAACATCTTCACCGACCTTGCCCCCGTAGCGCAGCGATCCGATCCCGTGCTCGCTCGTACCCACCGAACCGGTTGCCATGCCGCCTAGCGAGTCTTTCGAATGTTTGGTGATGATGTTGATCACGCCGTTGACGGCATTGGCGCCCCACACCGTCGCCCCGGGCCCGCGGATCACCTCGATCCGCTCCACATCCTCCATCAGCGTATCTTGAACGTCCCAATACACCCCCGAATACAGCGGTGTGTACACCGTGCGGCCGTCGATCAGGACCAGCAGCTTATTCGCAAGCCCGCTCTGGAAACCCCGCGCGCTGATCGCCCACGTATGCGCGTCCCCTTGCGCCACGTTCATCCCAGGCGCCAGGCGCAAGGCCTCGGCAATGCTGGTATGGCCCGAACGGCGAATATCCTCTTGGGTGATGACGTAAATCGCCGAAGACGCCTCGGATACCGGCTGGATCTTCTTGGCCGCCGAAGTGATCCGAATATCCAGCAAGTCTTCCAGCGCCAGATCGGCCATATCCGTAACCGCCGCTTGGTCAGGCGCGGGCGCCGGCGGCGCGGCTTCATCTTCCTCGGCCCCGGCCGCTGCAGAGCAAATCGCCAGTACAAGAAGGCTGATCGCGGCACGAATAAGATCGCGCAGACTCATTCGAGTTCCTCGCACCAGAATGCTTTAACAGTATATAGGCAATAGGATGCTAGTACCTGCAGATCGATGCAGCAAGCACCAAGTGTTGCTCCGAATTCGAGCGCGGCAGGGACGCATGGCGCGCTAGGGTTGAATGGGGCTTGGCGCGCACCGGCCTTGGGGCATGATGAAAATTTCGGCGAGGCTCTTGCAACACCTACCGGCAACACCGGCGAAAGGAGCGGGCCATGAAACACCCCATCGGCGAACCGTACTGCGAGGCCAAGCCCTTTCCCGAAATGCTTTCGGTGATCACCGATCCGCGGCTCGAGGTCTTTCAGGTCACCACCGACTTGGACCAGACCGGCGACTCGCGCAGCGGGTTTTTCAGCCCCGACGGCCGCCGCTTCATCTTCCGGCGCGGCGAGGCCAGAACCCACGGCCGGACCTATTGGTGCCTGTGCGACCTCGACGCGGGCTTTCAGCTTCGCAACGTCACCGATCCGGACGACCGCCCCGCGGCGCCGTTCCTGAGCGCCGACGGCAAACACCTCTACTACTTCCAGGATTTCAGCCACGAACC
This sequence comes from Planctomycetota bacterium, assembly GCA_015075375.1. Classification (GTDB taxonomy): domain Bacteria; phylum Planctomycetota; class SZUA-567; order H5-PLA8; family H5-PLA8; genus H5-PLA8. The sequence goes on from JABTUM010000002.1 coordinate 1,814,827, forward strand.
CAGCCCGCGCATCAAGCTCTGCCGCGTGGATTTGCATTCGTTCCGGACCGAGACGCTCACCGTATTTGACGCCGAAGTTCCCGGCATCGGCCGGCGCCCCCGCGCGGGAGGCAAACAGCACCGCCATCCGCGCGGCATGACCCAAGGCGCCTCGCTACGCGCCGACGGTAAGAAAGCGATCGCCGGCTTCAACTTCGTCGGAGACGACGGCGAAGATCATTTCGCTCCGGTAATCGTCGACCTCGAAACGTTGGGCATCCACGGCTTCGAGTGGGAACCGTACTCGTGGCGCGTGGGCGGTACGTACTTCCCGGGCCAGAATCCGCTGCACCGCGGGCATATTCTGATGGGCCGCGCGCTGCGCAGCCAAGCCTGGGATGCGCAAGGCAAACAGATTCAGGAATTCTACGCCCTCCGCGACGGGCGGCTCGTGAAGCTGCCCGACGGCAAAAGCCATACCGGCGGCACACTGCATGTCGTTACCGAAGAAGGCGCCATCGTCGGCACCGTGCCCATCGGCAAATACGACGGAGAGGGTCTGGATCATCCCTGCTGGCGCGGCGGCAAGTACGAAGTCGTGGCGCATTCGCAGGACTTCGTCTCCGCGCCGCATCTACGCATCACCATCCGCTCCGCCGCGCCGGTGGCCTGTTCGCCCGAACATTACCTCGAAGGCAAACGCATCCCGGGCGGGCGTTCCGTCGACCTGACGCGAAACTTCACGCGTCCCGACGTCTGCCACCAATCCTGGCACGTCGACGGGATTCACGCGGCCTTCGATACCGAAGGCTGGTCCGGGCGCGGCACGCCATGCCTGCAAGGTCCGTCCGCCTTCCTTTATCTTGGCAAGGTCGTCGAGAAGCCCGGCGCAGACCCCTACCTCGTTACGAAGTACCTGCTTCATCCGCGCAGCTCGTGGAGTTGGGCGGCCGTCGAAAACTGCCAGAACCTCGCGCCCGATTTGAAGCACGTCTTCTTCAATTCCGACTGGACCTGCACCATCGGCGCGCCGCAATTGTTCGTGACACGCGGCTTCACCTTTCCGGAAGTCTGAAGCGATCGTTCACTCGCCGCGATCCGCGAACAGATCGTCCCAATTCAACCCGAAACGCAGCAGATATTTCCGCAGCCGGTCGGCGTCGTTGGACGTTTTGCGCTGTGCGCGCGATCGCTCGAACAGCCGCCTTCCGGCGTCCGAAAGTGAGCGCGAGCGCCGGCAGACCTCGACCACGCGCTCCAGTTGCAACCGGTCAAACAGGTCCAGTTCTTCGAGCCGCGTCGGCCCCAACAGAGCCTCGAGCGCGCCATCGCCACCGGCCTCCTGCGGATCGGCCTTCCACGCCGCGCGCAGGCGTTCGATCTCTTCCTCGACTCCCTCGGACGAGATGCGTCCGCCCAGCGCGAGCGTCGCCATCCGGCACACCGCGCCGTTCAAGTCGCGGAAGTTGCCCAGCCACGCCGATTGCTCCGAGCGAGCGAATGCGAGGAACCGTTCCCGCCCTTCGCGCGTGAACGAAACGTGCTGGCCCGACTGCCGAGCGTAGGCCTCCAGCTCATAGTCCAGATTCGGCGCGATGTCTTCGCGGCGTTCGGCCAGTCCTGGCAACCGGAAGGTCCACATATCGATGCGCGCAAGCAAGTCTTCACGAAAACGGCCGGCGGCTACTTCGCGGCGCAAGTCGCGGTTCGTCCCGGCGATCAGCAGAAAATCGCTCCGCGCCTCCCGGTCGGCGCCCACCGGCAGAAAAACCTTCTCCTCGATCGCGCGCAACAGCATCGCCTGCTCGTCGGAACCCAGTTCCCCGATCTCGTCGAGAAATAGCACGCCCCCGTCGGCGGCGCGCAAAAGCCCCTCGCGGTCCCGCGTCGCGCCGGTGAACGCGCCTTTCTCGTGCCCGAAAAGCGCCGACATCGCCGCATCGCCGCGCAGTGTCGCGCAGTTCACTTCGACGAACGATCCGCGAACCAGGTTCCGGCTCTTGCGCAGTTCGTAGATGCGCCGCGCCAGCAGGGACTTGCCCGCGCCCGTCGGACCGGTCAGCAACAGCGGCGCTCGGCTGGCGACCGCCACCTGTTCGATCCGTTCGATCAGCTTGTTGAAGCCCGCGTTGCGCGTCTCGATTCCAGACTTGAGGAACGACGCGCCTTCCTTCATCTCTTTGCGAAAGCGCGAGGCCAGACGGTCGTACTTGGACAGATCCAGGTCGATGATCTTGTACGCGCCCGGCTCCCCCGAAGCCCGCTGCGCCGGCGGTTCGGTCTGCACCAGCCGCGCGGGAAAGTAATGCGTCTCGGTCAGCAGGAACAAACAGATCTGCGCGACATGCGTGCCCGTGGTGATGTGGATCAGGTAGTCTTCGCGGTCCGTATCGAATGCGTAACCGCGCGCGAAGTCGTGCAACTCTCCGTATACCTCCTCGAAGTCCCACGGATCGCGGACTTGTAGCACATGGCGGCGCACCTCGGTTTCGGGCGAGACCGAACGAATGTCGGCGTCGATCAGTTTGCCAAGGGACTCGAAGCGCGGCTGCACGAGCAACTCGAAACGCGAAACCAGCAGGTCCTCGTGCTGGCACAACGCTATGCTGGGCCGCCAGCGCTCCCAACGCCCGGCGTTCCGTCCCTGGTCCAGCGTCGGGCCCAGCAGGCCGATCAAGACGGTGGGTTTGGTCTTGCCCTGTTTCATATCTTATAATCTATACTATTATCTTATTGGATAGTCCAAGCTCAAAATCCAATCCCCACTTCAAGTCTTTTTCCTGCCACAAACCCTTACGTAAATAAAACTTACAGCAACTAACTCAAAAGCATCCAACCTGGCCTGCCGTATGCCGTTCCGTGAATGCAGAGTACAGGCGCGGCGAACAGGAGCTAAACCCATGGCCCACAAGAACCTCTTCCGCTCGATCCCGGGCAAACTGATTCCGGCGGCGGATGCGCGCAATGCGGAAGGCGCAAAGGCGTATGCGTACGAGCCGAAGCACAAGCTCGCGCAGGTTGCGGCAACGGGATGCTTCGGCGCGACGTACTACGCGTCGGCGGGTGCGCAGCTCGAGGCGATTCTGGAACTGGCGAATCGCGTGGAGCCGCTGTTCGTGGCGCGGACGGCGCTTTATGCGCGCGAGCGCGGACACATGAAGGATATGCCGGCGCTCTTGTGCGCGGTCCTGGCGGCGAAGGCGCCGGGCGTGCTGGCCGAGGTTTTCGAGCGCGTGATCGATAACGGGAAGATGCTGCGCACGTTCGTGCAGATGTTGCGCTCGGGTGTGGCGGGGCGGAAGTCGCTGGGCACGCTGCCGAAGCGGCTGGTTCTGCGCTGGCTGGCGAACCGTTCCGACGAGGCGATTTTCAAGGCTTCGGTGGGCGCGAGCCCGTCGCTGGCGGATGTGGTGAAAATGGTGCACCCGAAGCCGGCGACGCCGGCGCGGGAGGCGCTGTACGGCTACCTGCTGAACAAGGCGCACGACGCGGCGGCGCTGCCGGAATTGGTGCGCGCGTACGAGGCCTTCAAGCGCGGCGAGTCGCGGGCGGTTCCGGCGGTGCCGTTCGAACTGCTGACGGCGCTGGAACTGGATACTCAGGCGTGGCAGGGGATCGCGCGGCACGCGGGCTGGCAGATGACGCGGATGAACCTGAACACGTTCCTGCGCCACGGAGTCTTCAAGGACCGCGAGCTGACGGAGCGGATCGCGCAGCGGCTGCGGGACCCGGACGAGATCCGGCGCGCGAAGGCGTTTCCGTACCAGCTCATGGTGGCGCACGCGCAGGCCCATGCGGAGGTTCCGCACGCGGTGCGCATGGCGCTGCTGGACGCGATGGACCGGGCGCTGGCGAACGTGCCGGCTTTCGAGGGGCGCGTGGCGGTCTGCCCGGACGTCTCGGGTTCGATGTCGAGCGCGGTGACGGGGGCGCGGCCGGGGGCGACGAGCGTGGTCCGCTGCATCGACGTGGCGGCGCTGATCGCGGCGGCGATCCTGCGGCAGAATCCGTCGGCGCGGGTGATCCCGTTCGAGACGGACGTGGTGAAGGTGAAGCTGAATGCGCGCGACACGGTGCTGACGAACGCCGAGAAGCTGGCGAAGATCGGCGGCGGCGGGACGAACTGCAGCGCGCCGCTGAAGCTCCTGGCGCGCGAGCGCGCGGAGGCGGACCTGGTGATTTACGTATCGGACAACCAGTCGTGGGTGGACGGGCAGGCCGGCGGGCGCGGGACGGGGCTGATGGCCGAATGGACGGCCTTCAAGCAGCGCAACCCGAAGGCGAAGCTGGTCTGCATCGACCTGCAGCCGTACGGGACGACGCAGGCGCAGGAGCGCGCGGACATCCTGAACGTGGGCGGATTCTCGGACCACGTCTTCGAGGTGCTGGATGCGTTCCACCGCGACCGGTTCTCGGGCGCGCACTGGGTGGAGGTCATCGAGCAGGTGACTTGGTAGCGAAGCAGGGGCGGAATGCCGCCGGGACTACATTTCGATGTCGCGTCTCGGCCACACTTGTCCGCCCGCTTTCGAGAAAGGTGACGTTGTAAAGAGGAGTGACGAATGCCTGCGGGAGTACATTGCAAAAGGTGGCAACACCGACCGGGTTCATATCCCGGACCGGCGCCGGGCAACTGGCGGCGGGTTCTCTCGCAAACCCCTTGTCGTCACGCGTAACGGAGCGCAGAGCGTAAGCGGCGAATGCCGGCGGAACTACATCATCCCAATGACGCGGTTGTGGGTTCGAATCCCATCGCGGGCCCCAAACTGGACGGCCCGCGTAGCTCAACGGTAGAGCACGACGTTTCGCCAACCCTTGTCGCCGCACTTGTGGAAGCAGACACACGGAACGGTAAGATGGACTTATCGAGTCCACGCATAAAGGATACGCCATGAAGTTCGACGAGACTGCGCCAAAGCCGGTCATCCATCCCACCGGGGAAGCGACGGGGCTGCTGCCGGCGCGGGAGAGCGCGGGGAAGCCGATCACGGTGATCGGGACCGAGGCGATCCGCGACGGGTTCGACGCGACGTGCCTGCAGCAGGCGCTGAACGCGCGTTCGGCGCCGGGCGTGAGCGAACTGGTGCTGAACCCGGATGCGCACGCCGGCTACGGCGCTCCGGTGGGCTGCGTGCTGGTCTCGCCGACGCACGTCTATCCCGGGCCGGTGGGGGTGGACATCAAGTGCAGCATGAGCCTCCTGCAGCTCGACGTGCCGGTGGACGCGGTGCGCGAGAAGCGCGTGCGCCGGGCGCTGATCGACGCGATCGTGGCTCGTACGCCGACGGGCGCGGGCCAGGGGCAGCGCGCGGCGCCGAAGAGCCGCCCGGTGGACGTTGCGCTGGGGAAGCGCGCGAGCGTGGAAGGCGCGAGCGCGGCGGTCTGCGAAGCGCTGGGGATTCCGGCGCATTGGGCGGAGGCGTGCGAGGACGCGTTTCACCGCGGGCACGACGATTCGACGTCGGCGCTGGAAGCGCGCCTGGACGAACTGCTGGCTTCGGGGCTGTTCCGCAACTTCGCGGACAAGATGCGCCAGCTCGGCTCGTACGGCGGAGGCAACCATTTCGGGGAGTGCGAAGCGGTGGAAGTGGGCGGCGACGAACGCTCCCAGGAAGCCGCGCGCGTCTTCGGGCTGAAGGACGGCTGCGCCGCGTTCCTCTCGCATTGCGGCTCGCGCGGGTTCGGAAACATCCTGGCGCAGGGGCAGTTCCGCGCGCTGCAGGGGCATTTCGGAACGTGGGACATCCCGCTGCCGGGCGGGGACCGCGAACTGGTCTATGCGCCGCTGGGGACGCCGGAGGCCGACCGTTATCTGGACGACATGGCGCTGGGCGCAAACTTCGCGACGGTGAACCATATGCTGATCAACGCGCTGGTGCTGGAGGCGTTCCAGGAAGTCCTGCCGGGGACGCAGGGCGAGCTGGTGTATTTCATCAGCCACAACATCGCGCGGAAGGAAGTGGTGAACTACCAGCCGAGCTGGGTGCACCGCAAGGGGGCGACGCGCGCTTTCCCGGCAGGGCACCACGCGCTGGCGGGGACGCGCTTCATGGCGACGGGGCATCCCATCCTGCTGCCGGGGAACCCGACGGCGGGGAGCGTGGTGATGGTGGCCGAGCCCGGCGCGGAAAAGAGCTGCTTCAGCGTGAACCACGGCGCGGGGCGCTGCATGGGACGCAAGGCGGCGGAGCGCGCGCTGGACCAGGCGCAGATCGACCGCGAGTTCGAGGAGCTGGATATTATTTACAACGCGCGGCAGTACCCGAAGGACGAGGCGCCGGCGGCGTACAAGAATTTCGCCGAAGTGCTGCGCAGCGTGGAGGCGGCCGGGCTGGCGCGGCCGGTGGCGAAGCTGAAGGCGCGGTTCGTGATCAAGGATTCGGCGAAGGCGGACGATTGATCCGCTCGGGCGAACGTTCACCGCGTCCCTCCGGGACGCGAACGGCTGAGGGGAGGCGTTCGGGGTCCCAGCGCTAAAGCGCTGGGCTATTTTCATGGCGTCCCTGCGGGACGCAAACGGCTCCGACTCCTCCAGGACGTGTGCCCTGACAAGCCTTGGACCTGAGGGCAACGCAAAGGGGAGAGCCCAAAGCTTAGGCATGGCCGCACCGGGAGCAAAGCTACCGGATGTTGGAGCGCGCTTCGCGCGGATGGTTGGGTTCACCTCCCCTGCCCCTCCTTGGCAAGGAGGGGAAACGCAAAGGCGAAGGTCAACCCTCAAGGAAGGCCGCACTGGAGGCTCTACGGGCAGATGGACGAGGACGACGACGAACTGGAGCCGCGGGAGGCGCTGCGGCGGCAGTTCGAACGCGAACTGGAGGCGAAACTCGCGCGGCGCGCTCGCGCGAAAAGCCACCGGCTGTTGCCGGATTTCTTCCTGGGCTGGGCCTCGGAAGAGACCTGGCATCTCTTCGTGGACGGGCGTTACTACGGCTGCATCACGCTGATCCAGGCGCTGGCCGAAGGGCTGGCGAAGTTCCTGGCGGAGAAGAACGGCCTCCCGCGCGAGTTGTACGCCGACGAGGGCTGGGTGAAGCCGCAGCGCCGGATCGACGCGCTGCACGAAGGCGGGCTGATTTCGGCGGCCGGCAAGGAGGCCTTCGAGCGGATCGCGGGGAACGACCGGAACGATTTTCACCACATGAACCGGCAGGTTCCGGCGGATTTGAAGCAGTTGAAAGCGCGCGCGGAAGAGTGCCTGCTGGCGCTGCATGCGATCGAGGGCGAAGTATTCGCGTACCGGATGGAACCGAACGGGGCGGTGGTGCCGATCCAGAAGCAGTATTGGCGGATCACCGCGAACGGGGATTTGCATGTGTTCATCAAGAATACGCCGGAGGATGCGGGGAAGAGCGGTTGAAGCCGGGGTGGGCGCGAGGGATTCCACGATCAGGTGAAAGGTTCGCGCAGCCTTTCCTCGCACCCCTGCCGGGGTGCGCACCTTCCTTGCAGACGTGTTCCGGAGGTGGCGCGCGCTCCAGAGCGCGCTTACCCCCGGCTAAATTCCTGTGCCGCTCCGCGGCACCCGGCCATGGCAAGGTGAGCGCAAGAGAAGAGGAAACAGCCGGGTTCAGGCAAGCACCGCCGCCGACGCGTGTTCATCGCGTCCCTGCGGGACGCGGACGGCTTGTGGTGAGGCGTTCGAGAACCCAGCGCTAAAGCGCTGGGCTATTATCAGCGCGTCCCTGCGGGACGCGAACGGCGGCGGTTCGGACATGGACTCAGGACTTCGGCAGGCCGTGCCGCATGCCTCGGTTCATCGCATCCCTGCGGGACGCGAACGGCTTGCGGCGAGGCGTTCGAGAACCCAGCGCTAAAGCGCTGGGCTATTTTCCGCGCGTTCCTGCGGGACGCGAACGGCGGCGGTTCGGACATGGACTCAGGACTTCGGCTAACCGGGTTTGATTCGAGGCGAAGGGCGGATACGCATTCATGATCCTCATCGACGGCGGGCAGGGCGAAGGCGGCGGGCAGGTGCTGCGCACGGCGCTGGCGCTTTCGCTCGTCACCGGCAAAGCCTTTCGCATCGATAACATTCGCGCGAAGCGTTCCAAACCGGGATTGCTGCGCCAGCATCTGACGGCGGTGCAGGCGGCGACGGCCGTCGGCGGCGCGGAGACGCAAGGCGCGTCGATCGGTTCGAGCCGGCTCGATTTTACGCCCGGAGGCTTGAAGCCGGGCGCGTACCGCTTCGCCGTCGGGACCGCGGGGAGCGCCACGCTGGTCTTGCAGACGATTCTCCCGCCGCTGCTGCTGGCCAAAGGGCCCAGCGAACTGCTGCTGGAAGGCGGGACGCACAACCCGTTCGCGCCGCCGTTCGATTTCCTCAGCAAAGCCTTCCTGCCGCTCCTGAAACGCATGGGCGCGAAGATCGACGCGCGGCTGGAACGGCACGGCTTTTATCCGGCCGGCGGCGGGAAGTTCTCGGTGCGGATCGAACCGACTCCGGACCTGCAGCCCCTGGAACTGCTCGAACGCGGCGAGACGGTGCGCCGGTCGGCGCGCGCGCTGCTGGCCAACCTGCCGGTGAGCATCGCGCAGCGCGAGCTGTCCATCGTGCAGGAGAAGCTGGGGCTGGCGGCGCACGAGATCGCGACCGAAGTCATCGAACAGAATCCCGGTCCTGGGAACGTGCTGCTGGTGGAGATCGAGAGCGAACACGTGACGGAAGTCTTCACGGGTTTCGGCGAGAAAGGGCGCAAGGCCGAGGACGTGGCGCGTGCGGCGGTCGATCACACGCGGGCGTACTTGAGCGCGGGCGCGCCGGTGGGCCCGCACCTGGCCGATCAACTTCTGGTTCCGCTGGCGCTGGCCGGGCGCGGGAAGTTCCGGACCTGCGAGCCGAGCGGGCATACGCGGACGAACCTGGACGTCATTCGGCGGTTCCTGAGCGCGGATCTTCGGATCGAAGCGGAGGCGGATGGGAAATGGGGGGTGGAGGTGAAGTAGGGTGAGCGGTGAACGGTGAGCCGGAAGAACCAAACAAACGGCACAGGGCAAATACGGCTGATGGGACGGGGCGTATAGCAACGCACCGGGTTCATTCGTTACGGTGCGCGCACGCGCGGCCTTTGGGGTTCACCTCCCCCTGCCCCTCCTTGGCAAGGAGGGGAGACTTCACGGCAACTGAAACGGCTACGGCAACAGCAACACCAGCCGCAAAGGCTACGGCAACGACTTATGGATCGCGCTGGGCGCGGCGTGTTCTGTTCACCTCCCCTACCCCTCCTTGGCAAGGAGGGGAGACTTCACAGCAACGGCTACGGCAACGACTACGGCAACGACTACGGCAACGGCTACTGCAACGACTACGGCAACAACAACAGCAACGGCTACGGCAACAACAACAGCAACGACTATGGCACCCGCCACACCGGCTGCTACTGCAACTGCTACGACCGGGCAGGACGGTGCGGCAGGTTCTCCGGCACACTTCCTAACCCGACTCATCCTTTTAATTCGCTCGCGCGCTTGGCGCCGTGCGTTTGAAGCAGCGTCACTAACTCAGGCGCGGCTTTGCTCTCGGCCATATCGAGGGCGGTGCGGCCGTCGCCGGCGACGAGGTTGGGATCGGCGCCGGCTTCCAGAAGCTTGCGCACATACGCTTCGCGTTTAAGCAGCACGGCGTGATGGAGCGCGGTCCCTTGGGGCAGGTTCCACTGGTCCAGCCGGGCATTCACGCGCTGAGGCGCTTCGCGCAGGCGGGCCTCCAGGATCTCCGGAAAGTCGAAGCAGACGGCGTCGTGGAGGTCGACGGCCGCGTTCGCGCGCAGCCAGGCCACCACTTCGGCGCGCTGGCCGTGATCGGCCCAAGAGAGCGCCGTGGCGTTAAAGGGGTTGTCGCGGTTGTTCGGATCGGCGCCTTTCGCGATCAGCCGCTTGACGATCTCCAGATCGCCTTCGATGGCGGCGCGGTGCAACGCCGCTCCGTTGTTGACGCCGGTCATGTCCCAGTTGCCGTCCTTTTCGAGCAGGAAACGCACGGCCTCCGGCTTGCCGTTGACGTAGGCGAAGAGCAGCGCCAGCCCGATCGCGTCGCGCGCCGACATGCGCTTGCCGTCCCGCATGGGGCGTTCGCGGAGCTTCCCGTTCCCGTCGAACTGCGATTCCAACCACTCCATGCGACCCAGCGCGGCGGCGGCGAAGAGATCGGGCTTCACGCCGCGTTCGATCAATTTCTCCGCGGCCAAGGGCGCGTGATTGATCAGCGAGGCACGCAAGGCTTCGGGGCCGCTCGCGTCGAGCTTCGCGCCGTACTCGAGGAGCACCTCGATCAGATCGCCGGCCACGCCGCTGGCGCTGGCCTGCATGCTGGTGGCAACGAGGCTCAGCGTATCGCCGCCGTTGGGGCCGCAGGTTTCGGCGCGCGCGTCGGCTCCGGAGGCCAGCAGAAAGCGCGCGATCTCGACGATGTTCTTGGGCAGCGGACCGGGGTTGGGATTGCCGGCCACGTGATGGAGCAGGGTCACGCCGCTGAAGTAGCCGTAGGGGGGCTCGAGCTTGCCGCGCGCATGAACCAAAGCCGGGTCGGCGGCGACGAGGCGCTTGAGTGTATCGAGATCGCCGGCGTAGACGGCGGCGGCGGCGGCTTCGAAATGCGGATGCGGCTGGAGTCCGGCGACGCGGCGTTCCTGTTCGACGCGGCGCTTGAGGCTGGCCCAATCCTTATAGCCGTATTCGCGCGCGAGGGCGCGCTGCGCGTCGGCGGCCGAGACGGGGCGCTTCAGAATTTCAGTCGGTTCGAGCGCCGCGAATTTCGTGAGCTGCGCGCGCAGGCGTGCCGCGGCGGCCCAGTCGCCGTCCGCATGCGCGCGGCGCAACTCCTTGGCTTGGCGCTTCAACTGGCTGAGGTCGGGACGCGAGGGCAGAGATCGAACCGGCACGTGAGCCTCCTTTCGCTGAGCCCGTGCGTCCGCGTGTCGGGCCGAAAGAAGGATCGTTCGGTTGTACGGCCACAGGCAGGCGAGACTCGGTCTCTTTCCGCGGACGGGAAGCGCCCTGCGCGCTTGGGAGAAACTTTAGGTTTGAAGCGGCCCGCCGTCAAGCCGCGGACGCGGCGAGCGATCCGCTACGGCACGCGCCCTTCGATGTACTTGAGCCTGCCGGACGCGGCGGGCTTGCGGCGCGTAAGGAGCGCGCCGTAGGCGATGGGTCCGGCGGAGACGCCGTCGAGCACCAGCGTGAGCGGGACGTTGACGATGCCCGCCAAGTCGCCGGGCGCGATGCCGAGCGCGGCTTCGAGGTCCACGTTCCAAAGCTTCAGGGTGAGGCGGCGCACGCGCGTGTTGACGACGATGCGGCCGGTCAGCTTCGAGCCGTCGGGCAGGAGCGCTTTGATGCGCCCGCGCGCGTCGGTGGCCACGGGATCGGGGGCCAAGGTTCCGACGATGACGCTGAGCGGCTTTTCGGCAATGCCGCCGGCGATGAGGTCGGCGCCGAGATCGACGGTGAAGGTGATCGTGTCGCCGGGCTGGCGGCGTGCGTTGGGCGAAGCCAGCGTGCCGACGATTTTGCGCACGACGAAGCCGTCGGCGGCGACGGCTCCGGGATCGACCGTCACGTCCAGCGCTTGCGTGGCGCTGGCGTTGTTCAAGGCCTGCGTGGCGCGGATGAAACCGGTGGTGGGATGCGCTTCGTAGAGCCAGCTTAAGCCGCGGTCGGCGGCGCGGAATTCGTAGTTGAGCGCGGTCCCGGTGCTTTGCGCGATGGGGCCGGTGTACGTTTGCCACGCGCCCGTTCCGATGCGGTATTCGATCGTGCCCACTCCGCTTCCGCCGGCTTCGTCGGCGGCCTCGGCGGTGACGCTACCGGCGGTGCTGTAAGTTCCGGGCACACCCGGCACCGGCGTGCCGTCGAAGCCCACGCGCAGCGCGGGCGGCGTCTCGTCGAGTTCCCAGTCGGCGTTGAAGAATCCGGCTTCGACCCAGGTTTCGGGCAGGTAGCGGTAGGTGCTGTCCGAGTCGAAGATGCCCGTCGGCGCGCGCGCGGTGTCCCAGACGACGTAATCGGGATGGAGCCACGGCCACTGTTCGAAATCCTTGGCCAGATCGAATGGCGACCAGTTCAATTCCGGGAGGCTGCTATTGAAGCCTTTGCTGACCATGGTGAGCGTGCCGTTGGCGTCGGGGTAGCAGAAGCAGTAGCGGTGCGTGGCCGCTCCGTAGGTGCGCGTGCCGACGGTGATGCCGCCGCCTTCGAGGTCGGTGTGGAGCGTGAGGGGGCCGTACGCCGTAGCGATGAACGGATTGCTGCCGGGATCGCCGAAGAGGATCTTGTTCTTGCCCGTCAGATCGAGCAGCGCGGCATCGGTGTCGCTGATGGGCAGCACTTCGCGGCCGTTGTTGCCGGACATGTAGGCGCCGGTGGCGAACGGATACGGCGGCTCGTACCAGTCGGCGGGCACGGCTCCCCCGCCCCAGCGCAGGACGCACATCGCATTCCACTGTCCGCAGAAGAGCTGCGCGGCTTTGAGGTTCTCCGCGACGCGGTCGGGATCGCCGCCGCCGGTGCCGTAGATGACGACGAACGGCCCGCGCGAGGTGTCGGTGATCGGTCCTTCGAGGCCTTTCACTTTCTTGAACGCACCGAGCAGCGGGGCTCCGGCTTCGGCCCAGCCGTCGGGAAAGCCGCCGCCGTCGCGCGTGGTTTCGAGCGTGAGGTTGCCGTCCCAGGTACCGGTCCAGGCCAGGTCGCCGTTGACGAAGACCTCCACTTCGCCGCCGGCCGGCAGGAGGGCCTCGGGCGGAGCCAGCGTGAAGCGCTCCACGTTTTCGGCCTCGACGTCGATGCGGTCGTCGCTGGAGGCGACCACGGCGCGCAGGCGGGCCTGCTGTTCGCGCGCGCGGAAGTCGTTGACAGTGATCCAGTAGGCGCCGTCGTGGCGCAAGCGCCAGGTGCGGTAGACGACGTCGGCGCGGTTGGGGTCCACGCGCTTGCCGTCGAAAAACGGAAAGGTCGTGGTGAGCGCTTCGTCGTTATGCCCGCCGCCGTGCGAGACGACGGTGAGATCCGGGTGATTCAGCGCCTGCCAGGCGTCGATCATGCGTTCGGCATTGATCTTGGGATTGGTGGTGTCGGCGGTGCCGTAATGGACGCGCCAGGCGGTGCCGAGGCCGTTCTCGACCTGGGGGAGCGCCGCGGTGTGTCCGAGGAGCGGCGCGCGCGTGGGATCGAGATAGGCGGTGAGCAGCGGCGCGGTCTCTTGCTCGTACCAGTGCGGGTAGAACTCGAAGTAGTCGGTCCACCCGGCGCTGGCGCGGCAGGCGGCGAAAAGGTGCGGGAAGCGGCAGCCCAGGCGGTACGTTCCGTGGCCGCCCATGGAGAAGCCGCAGAGGTAAATTTTCTCGGGATGCGCGCCGAAGTCGTCGATCAGGCGCTGGCGCACGGTGAGGATATCGTCTTCGCCGACGTGGTCGTAATTGATGCTGCCGCGGCCGTCGGGAAAGCAGAGTATCCAGCCTCGGGTATTGGCGGCGGCGATTTCGGTTCCGTTGGCGACCCGCAGCCGCCCGCTCCAACCGTGCAGGTAAATGACGGCCGGGAAGCGCGTCTCGCCGGTGGCTCCGGCCGACCAGCCGGTGGGGAGGTAGACGCCGTAGGGCTGCAGCGTGTTATCGACGGGCGAAGTGTAGGTGTAAACGAGGTTGTCGCCGGCGGATTGGGCGTAGGCCGGCCCGCAGACGAGGAGGCCTACTATAAGGAGGCGGCCTAGGCTGCTCAAACAGGGACGCATACCGGCTCCTGGAAAATTCGAGACACGAACCCTTAGCTTACCCGAAGATGGGGGCTCCACCAAGAGGGATCGCGGTCCGGAAACTCCCGTTCCTTGACGCTCTTTGCGGGCACGGGGATACTGTCGGCCGCTTCATTATGCGCTTTCTGGGTGAGAAACGCGCGCCACGCGACGCCGTGCGAAGGGGGATTGCATCGATGGCCAAGGCCGTGAAGTCACGCCGCAAAGAACCTGCTCAAAAAGCTTCCGCGACGAGCAAAAAGAAGCCCGCGGCGCGCAAGCCGTTCGAAGGCGCGTATCCGCCGCCGGCGGAGTTCAGCAAACTGGCGCGCGTGAAGTCGATGCGCGAATACGAGAAGCTGTACGCCGAATCGGTGAAGAACCCGGAGAAGTTCTGGGCCGGGATCGCGAAGGAGCTGCATTGGTTCAAGCCTTGGAAGAAGGTGCTGGAGTGGAAGGAGCCGTTCGCGCAGTGGTTCGTCGGCGGGCAGACGAATATCAGCTACAACTGCCTGGACCGGCACCTGAACACGTGGCGTCGCAATAAGGCGGCGATCGTGTGGGAAGGCGAGCCCGGCGACAGCCGGACGCTGACGTACGACCAGTTGCACCGCGAGGTCTGCAAGTTCGCGAATGCGCTGAAGAGCCTGGGGATCGGCAAGGGGGACCGGGTCGCCGTCTACATGGGCATGGTGCCCGAGCTGGCGGTGGCGATCCTGGCGTGCGCGCGGATCGGCGCGGTTCACAGCGTGATTTTCGGCGGCTTCAGCACGAACGCGATCGTCGACCGGGTGCACGACTGCCAGGCGAAGGCGATCGTCACCTGCGACGGGGCGTGGCGGCGCGGGAAGGTCGTGCCGCTGAAGGACACCGTCGACGAAGCGATGCCGAAGTGCCCGACGGTGGAGCACGTGATCGTCTACAAGCGCTGCGGCAACGAGATCAAGATGCACTCCGACCACGACCACTGGTGGCACGAACTGTGCGCCGGGGCGGCCGACGAGTGCCCGGCCACGCCGCTGGACAGCGAGCACAGCCTGTTCATTCTGTACACGAGCGGGAGCACCGGGAAGCCGAAGGGGATTCACCACACCACCGGCGGGTACATGCTCGGCACGTACCTGACGACCAAGCTGGTCTTCGACGTGCGCGATACGGACGTGTACTGGTGCACGGCGGATATCGGCTGGGTGACCGGGCACAGCTACATCGTCTACGGCCCGCTCTGCAACGGCGCGACGTCGCTGATGTACGAAGGCGCTCCGAACCATCCCGATCCGGACCGCTTCTGGTCGATCATTCAGAAGTACCGCGTGAACGTTTTCTATACGGCTCCGACGGCCATCCGCGCGTTCATCAAGTGGGGCGAACAGTGGCCGCGCCGGCACGATCTTTCGAGCCTGCGGCTGCTGGGTACTGTGGGCGAGCCGATCAATCCGGAAGCGTGGCGCTGGTACCACAGCGTGATCGGCGGAAAGCGCTGCCCGATCGTGGACACCTGGTGGCAGACCGAGACGGGCTCGATCATGATGAGCCCGCTGCCGGGGGCAACGCCGACGAAGCCCGGATCGTGCACGCGCCCGCTGCCGGGCATCCAGCCGGATATCGTGACGAAGGAAGGGCAGTCGAAGCCCGCCAACGAGCAGGGGCTCCTGGTCGTACGCAAGCCCTGGCCGAGCATGCTGCGCGGGATCTGGGGCGATCCCAAGCGCTTCAAGGACGTCTACTGGAGCACCGTGAAGGGCTGTTACTTCACCGGCGACGGCGCGGTGCGCGACGAGGACGGTTACTACTGGATCATCGGACGCGTCGACGACGTGATCATCGTGGCCGGGCATAACCTGGGCACGGCGGAAGTGGAGAGCGCGCTGGTGAGCCACGCGAGCGTCGCGGAAGCCGCGGTGATCGGCATTCCCGACGAGTTGACCGGGCACGCCATCGTGGCCTTCGTGACGCTGAAGGACGGCGCGCAGCCGGGAGCGGACCTGAAGCAGAAGCTGATGGAGCACGTGGCCCACGAGATCGGGCCGATCGCGAAGCCCAAGCAGATCCGCCTTACAGGCTCGCTGCCCAAGACCCGGAGCGGGAAGATCATGCGGCGCTTGCTGCGCGACATCGCCGCGGGGAAAGCTCAGGTGGGCGACACGACGACGCTGGAAGATTACAGCGTGCTGGCGAAGCTGCGCGAGACCGACGAGTCGTAGGAGCGGCGGCGATCCGTCGGCTCTAAAACTCAAAAAGCCGGGCGATCCATGCGGATCGCCCGGCTTTTTCTTTCGAGAACAACCGCGACTGCCTACGGAGGCGGCAGGACGCCCTTGCCTACGCCGTTGCCGGCCGACGGGCTGAAGCAGGTGTACTTCACGGGCACCAGACCCGAGCCGGCGGTGGAATCGAACTGGAACGCGACCGGTACGTTGAAGATCTGGCCCACGATACGTTGATCGGTCAAACCCTCGTCGGCGAAGTTGTCGTGGAAATCGCCCTTGCCGGTGTTGAGCCTCAATTCGATCTGATTGGTCCGCTTCAGGTACTTGGCCTTACACTGAGTTCCCGAACGGCCGCGGTCATCCAGCGTAAAGTTGAAGGTCGCTCCGCCGATATCGAACGCCACCGCCAGTCCGGCAAACGGATAAGGCGTGCGCGGGGGCGGGACGGCTCCGGGGTTGTCGAAGCGCAGGACCAAGATGATCTGGTCCTTGTTGGGATAACGGAAGACGTTGCTGATGCGCAGGCTGCGCACGTCCAGGTTGCCTGCGGGCGTCGTGACCTGGAATTCGAAGGCGCCGATGTCCGCCTGCCCGTCGCCGACGCGCGAGAAGCCTATCCCGCGCTGGTCGGTGCCCAGTCCGCCGGTATTCGCGCCCGTGTTGTACGCCACGCTGGAGTTATCGATGGCGTGCGTTTGGGTCGGCCCGCCGTTGTCGGCCAAGCCTCCCAGAGTGGCGTCCTGGCCCACGATGTTGCCGTTGACGCCGTCGGTCACGTTGTGCCCGTAACCGTTCTCGATCAGCGAGTACCCGATGGTCGTGAAGTACGCCAAGGCGTCGTAGCCGAGCAGGCCCGCGAAGTTGTCGCCCACCAGGATACTGCTGGCGTCGAGCCCGCCGCCTTCATGGAAGATACCGCCGCCGTACGCGTTGGCGTTGTTGTTGGCGAAGGTGCTGTTCAGCAGATTCAGGGTGCCGTACCCGTACAGCCCGCCGCCTTGGCTGGTGCCGTCTGATCCGTTGACGGCGCCGCTGCCGCCGTTTCCGCCCCCGTAGGCCATATTCCCCGAGATCGTGCAATTGCGAATTACGGGTGCGCCGCCGGTCACGTAGATCCCGCCGCCGCGTACGGTGCCGCCATCCCCGGCTTGCGGCGAGGTTGGAGACCCGGAGGAGGTGAACGAATCGCCGGACCCGGCGTTGCCGCCGTTAGCGCCGGTGAGCGCCAGGTTGTTCGAGACCGTGCTCCGCTCGACCGTCACTGTGCCGCCGCCGTTGATCCAGATTCCGCCGCCTTCGTTGGCTCCGGCATTGCCTCCGAAACCACCCAAGCCGCTGTTGGTCGAACTGGTCGTAGTCCCGCCGTTGCCGCCGTTGCCGCCGTCCCCGTTCGAGCCCAACGAATTACCCGAAACGGTGGTGTCACTGATCGTCAGCGTGCCGCTGCCTCCGAAATACAGCCCTCCGCCCTGGCTGCTTCCGCCCGCGCCGCCGCTGCCGCCCCGGCCGGGGCTGCCGTTGCTCGTCCCAGTGCCGCCCGTGCCGCCATTCCCGCCGTAGCTGGCGTTAGCCGAATTGGAGCTGATCGTTGAGTTGTCCACCACCAGCGCGCCGTTGCCGACCTGGAAAATCCCGCCGCCCAGCCCGGAACCGCCGCTGCCGCCGTTGCCGCCGTTGCCACCGATACCGCTTGAAAAGGAATCGCCGGTTCCGTCGCCGCCCTGACCGCCGCCGCCGCCTCGATTGCCGCTTACCGAGTTGGATAGAATTGTGGAATTATTGATGGAGATCGTGGCGCTGGTGCTGGCCCAAAGCCCGCCCCCGCGACCGGAACCGGCTTCGCCGCCGTTACCGCCGCTGTCTGCATTGTTGGAACCGGTGCCGCCGTTCCCGCCGGTGCCCCCGCGCCCGCCGGTGGCGAAATTGCTTTCGATATCCGAATTGGAAATCGTGACCGTGCCCGATCCGGCCCAAATTCCGCCGCCGTCCGCGTTGTTACCTTCGCCGCCCTGCCCTCCGGCCCCGCCGTCGGCGCTGGAACCGTTGGTCGCATCGCCGCCGATACCGCCCGCGCCGCCCCCGCCGGCGGTCAGCGAATTTCCGTACACGTAAAGATCGTCCAGCGTGACGACCCGGTTGCCCAAGCCTTCACCCAGGTACAGGCCCGCGGCCTTGGCTTCGCCGCCCCTGCCGCCAAAGCCGCCATTTCCGCCGTCAAAGAAAAAGTTATTCGACGAGTTTCCCCCGTACGCGCCTTGGCCGCCAAAGCCTCCCACGCCTTGACTGAACTGAATATCGGTATCGGTGATCGTCACCGTGCCGGCGCCGTTGTTGATCCAGAGTCCGCCGCCCTGCACGTCGCCGCCGCCTCCGCCTCCGCCGCCCGGCCCGGCGCTGCCATAGGAAGACGATGAGTTGCTACCCGCTCCGGTGAAGTCACCGCCTCTCCCGCCGGCTCCGCCCGCGCCTCCGTACACGCGGTTGGAGGTGAAATCGCTGCCGTCAATGAGCACCGTGCCCGCGCCGTTGTCCACGAACAGGCCGCCGCCCAAGGCCGCTCCGCCGTTGCCGCCCGTGCCGCCCGGCTGGCCGTCTGTGAAATTCTCGTCGCCGCCCGTGCGCCCGTCCCCGCCGTCACCGCCGAAGGCGAAGTTTCCGCCCACGGCGGATTCGGTGATCGTCACCGTCCCGCTCAATGCGAAAATCCCGCCGCCGGCCGCGAGGCCGCCCTCACCGCCGAAGCCGCCCACTGAGGAGGGCGCCGCGCTCCCGTCCCCGCCGTCTCCGGCTAACGCGTTACAGTACGAGAGCACGCTACCGTTGATCACCTGCAGGCTCGATCCGGCCGTATACAACCCGCCGCCCATCGCGCCGGCGCCGTTCTCCCCGCCTTGCCCCGGCGACGTGGCATCCGCACCGCTCGCGCCGAACGCCTGGCACTGGGTAATCTGTACGTTGTCCAGAATGACGCTGCCGCCTTCGGCCAGCAGTCCGCCGCCCAGCGCCGAGGTGGCGTCGGCGCCGTTGTCCCGCGCGATGCCCCCGTAGAGCGTCAGGTTGCGCAGGATCAGCGTCCCGTTCCCGATCTTGTGCATGACGCGGTCGTTGTAGCCAAACGCGCTGATCACCGTCACGCCCTGGCCGGCGCCCTCGATCGTCAGCGTTCCGCTCGTATGCGTGATGTCCAGGTCGCCGCCGAAGCCGAGGTTCTCCAGCGCTCCGCCGTAGCTGAGCACGTACGTCCCCGCCGGCACGTTGATGATGTCGGTCGCCCCGCCCCCGTTCGCCGCGATGATCGCTTCGCGCAACGACACGTTCGCCGGCGGCAGGCCGTCCGTGGTCGTATCCACGTTGTACGTGGCGGCCTGCGCCTGCCCGAAAGCGCCGAGCCCGAAGAACGCCACCACCAGCGGGGCTTTCTCCATTAGGCGTTGCAAGCGGGAAGAAGGGGTGCGGCGCGTGAACAGCGGCATGCGGAAATCTCCAAGAGCCCCGGGAAGGGGGCGTGGTCCCATGAGAAAATGAGCGCATGATCCTAATGGGGAAGCGCATTTGCGCTAGCTGGAAGATGCTGAAAAACAGGTGGGTGTTTTAGACCTAACGCATCCGAATTCATGCAAAAGCTTGAGCCGCTTGACCTGCCCCGGTGCAATCCACATTACGAATTTCTTAAGGATGAAGCGCCGAAACGGTCCGGAGAATAGGCGCCTGGAGCACGCCGTAAAGGAAGTGCGCCCTTCAGGTTCTGGACGTCGGCCTGCCTGGAGCATGGAACGCATTCGCGCCATGCCGGGAGACGGACTTCGAGCCCGTAAAGGCGCTGGGGTGTTGCGTTGGACTTCGGAGATGCGGCTGAAGTGCGAAGACCGGAGCGGTCCTCAGACTGCGGCGACGGCATGGATCGGAGGTCGAATACGCACGCTTGAATGTAAGTGCGCCCCGCTACGGCCGGACGTCGGTTTCCGTTCAAGCCTTGCGCGCGAACGCGCCGGCCTGGAAACAGACTT
Organism: Planctomycetota bacterium; assembly: GCA_015075375.1. Classification (GTDB taxonomy): domain Bacteria; phylum Planctomycetota; class SZUA-567; order H5-PLA8; family H5-PLA8; genus H5-PLA8. Next base: position 1,834,755 of record JABTUM010000002.1, read on the forward strand.
CGAGCCCGTAAGGGCGCTGAGGTGTTGCACTGGACTTCGGATTATGCGGCGGAAGTGTGAAGACCGGTGAGGTAATCAGACTGCTGCGACTGCATAGATCGGATGTCGAATACGCCAACCACGAGGGCAATGTACGCCACGGGGCGCTTTATTGCAACTGCGGATTGAGTTTATTTCCCATTCGAATGCCAGGGCAATTGATCCTTTACTTCCGCTCCGGTCCTCGCGCCGTCTACCTTGCAATGCGGACTTCGCGGCCGGTCGCGGCGGATTTGTAAATCGCATCGAGGATGTATTGCATGCGCAGACCGTCCTCGGCGTCGGCCAGCGGGCGCTTGCCGTGCAAAATCGCCTGGACGAGATCGGCCTGGGAGCTCTGCCCTTCGAAGCCTTTTTGGACGGGAATCTGGCCGCTGAGTTTCTGGCCGGCGCGGGTGGTGTGGAACTCGGCGACGAACTGGTAGCCCCCGCCTTCGTTGCGGTGCACGAGCGAGCCGTCGGTGCCCAGCACGGTGGTGTTCATGCTTTCGGGGTCGTTCTGGTGGGCGCCCCAACTGATTTCGAAGAGCAGCGAGGCTCCGTTTTTGAACCGGATGAAGCCGCCGGCGAGGTCCTCGCAATCGTACTGGGCTTTGAGGCGCTTGGCTTTTTCGCGCGCGAGGAGGTCGTGCGCCGCGGCGCTGACCGAGACCGGTTCGGGGTTGCCCATCAGCCAGAGCGCCAGGTCGATGCGGTGCACGCCGAGGTCGATGAGCGGTCCGCCGCCGCTGAGCTTTTTCTGTCCGAACCAGCTTCCGAACTTGGGGAACCCGTCGCGGCGCGTCCACCTCGTGACGCCGTGGTAGGGCGTGCCGAGAAAGCCGTCGTCGGCGAGCGCCTTGAGGCTCTGCGCGGCGGCGGTGAAGCGGTACGAAAGGTTGATGCCGAGGACGCGTTTGCGCTTGCGGGCTTCGTCGCGCATTTTGCGCGCCTGGGCGACGTTGAGCGCCATGGGCTTTTCGCTCTGAACGTGCGCGCCGGCCTTGAGGCAATCGATCGTCACCGGCGCGTGGAGGAAGTTGGGCAGCGCGACGCTGACCAGATCGGGCCGGGCATCTTTCAGCATGCGCTTGTAGTCGGTGTAGCACTTGGAGGCTCCGATGGTCGGCGCCCATTCTTCGAGCCGCTTGGGGTCGAGGTCGGCGACGGCGACGAGTTCGGAATCGGGGAGCGCGGCGTAGGTCTTGGCGTGATTTCGGCCCATGCCCAATCCCACGACGGCGCAACGCAACTTGGAACTCATAGATAGGCTCCCGGTGAAAGGCCTGAGTTGAGGGTACGCCTTCCAGATATAGCGAAGCGCGCGGAATTGAGAACCGCAGAATGAACGCCAAACCCGACAGGCAGCTAAACGAACCCGTATAAGTTGCATCCGTTTATTGGATCGCGCTGCGCGCGACTCTTAAGTCCACCTCCCCTACCCCTCCTTGGCAAGGAGGGGAAACGGTCCCCGTCAAAGTCAAGAGCCGCAGGTTAGACCGTGCGTTGTTTTGCCGTCCGTCCGGGCGGCGCTCGCGCTACCATACGCCGGGCTGGGAACACACGTCATGCGTGGTCGATGGGCTTCCTTTATAGGCGCAACGCTGCTGTGGGCGGCGGGCGCGGCTTGGGCGGCGGGCGACGGCCCGACGACGGCTCAGCAGGCGGAAGCCTGGGGCGAACAGCTCGGCGGGCTGGTGGCTCAAGCGGCCGGTGTATCCTTTAAGGAGGGAAGAGTTCCGACGGTGCGGTTAGCGACGGTGAAGGAGGCCGGGGCTCGGCTGGAGGCGGAGTTCGCGGCGTACCTGCCCGCCGCGTTGCAGGAAGAACTGCCGGAACCGGAGGCGCTGGGCGGGCAGTTCCTGGCACGCTATCTGTTTTCGCATCGCGGGATCGTGCTGGTTCCGGAGAACCTCGCGGCACTGCCCGGCGCGAGCGACCTGGATCCGCTGCAGCGCGCGGGCATCTTGAAGCTGGTGCTGACGCAGGCGCTGACGCTGGCGCTCTTGGATCAGCAGGCGCCGCTGGCGGCGGCGTATTACGCGCCCGGCGGCAGCGATGCGGCGCTGGCGCACCGGGCGATCTGGGAAGGCATGCAGCGCTTGGTTCAGGACGCGGTGGCCAAGGAGTTGGGGCTCGACGAGCGCGTCCGGGCGCTGGCGCGCTGGAACGGTTTCGCGATTCAGACTCCGGTGGCCGGCATGGGCGAGGACTTCTGGCGCGCGCAGCGGATCCGCATGGCGAGCGCCGACCGCTTGGGCGAAGCGGGCGCGCGCTTCGTGGAGGCGGTGCGCGAAGCGAAGGGCGCCGAGGGCTTGCTCGAGGCGCTGCGCAAGCCGCCGCGCTACACCAGCCAGATCCTGGTGCCGCGCGATTACCTGTCCGGTTCGGCGGCGCTCCCGAAAGACGAACTGCTCCAGGCGACGCTGGCGGATGCGGTCGCCGATTACTTCCAGCCGCCGGAGTGGGTCAACGAAAGCCACTCGGTGGGCGCGTTGTCGCTCGAACGCGCCGACGCGTGGGCGCGCTGGCAGGACGGCGGCGGGCCGCGGGCGGAGCTGACGCGCAGCTTCGATTACGATTACCTCTGCGGGCAGAGCCTGATCGGCAACAGGAATACGAAGGATGCGCCGGCTCAACGCGTGGCTTCGCTGCATGTCTTCCGATCGCCCGAAGCGGCGGCGCGGTTTCTGCGCTTCCGGCAGACGGCGGTACGGGAGGACTGGACCCGCCTGGCCGAGCAGCGGTTCACAGTCGAGCGCCAAAGCGTAGTAGGTGGAAAGGACCTTATTTTCCCGAAGCCGCAGGCCGGCTGGCCGGATCAAGGCCTGGCGATGCTGCTCTCGTTTAATTCCGGTCCGCGCAGCAAGACGGCGCAGAGCAATCAGTACTTCTTCCTTAAGGGTACGTGGGTGCTGGACCTGGACCTCGACCTCGAACCGGACGCGGAGGCGCTGGGCCGCGTGGTTCAAGCCTTCGTGAACGGGTATGTGAAGCACGCCGGCGAGTAGCCGGACTTGAAGCACCATGAGAGGTCTACGTCGTATACCTATCTTATTAGCGATTCCAAGCCGCTCCCGCGCGTCAACTTAAGCAGACCAGAGCTGTATTGAACAATTCTACGAAGCGGATAACTCCAAGTCTTGGGAGCATTTGAAAACAGGCGTAAGGTTATGGGATTCTGGAACTCAAATCGGCATCGCGCGAAAAAGTGGGCTCTGGGTTCAACCGGTCGGCGTATATAGGGTATCGACAACACGGCAGCGGGGCGTCCAAGTTTTTGCCCTGTCTGACCTTGAGCATTATGCACATCGCGTCACGATGGTGTAGAGATAGCTCTCGCACCGTGCAAGGTGCGTGGGATCTGGTTTTGTTGTGTCCAACAAGCACGAGGCGGAGGCTGGGCGATGCCGATCAGCAAGTGTGGGGAATGCGGACGGACGTACAACATCAAGCCTGAGCAGTACGGGCGGGTGAAGTGCAAGTGCGGGGCGATCTTGAACGGCCCCACCGATGTCGAGTCCGCGAGCGAAGACAGCCCCTTAAAGGATCAGGTGGAAAAAGAACTGAGCGACATGGAGGCGGTCAAGGCGTTGAAGGACGCTTACGACCGTCTGCGCGAGCAGATCGGCCAGGTGATCGTCGGGCAGGAGAAGGTGGTCGAGGAACTCCTGATCGCGATCTTCGCGCGCGGTCACTGCCTGCTGGAGGGCGTGCCGGGCTTGGCGAAGACGCTCTTGATTAGCACGCTGGCTCGGGCGCTGCATCTGTCGTTCAAGCGCATTCAGTTCACGCCGGACTTGATGCCGACGGACATCACGGGCACGGAAGTGATTCAGGAAAACCGGAGCACCGGGGAGCGCGAGTTCCGGTTCATCAAGGGCCCGATCTTCGCGAACATCATCCTGGCGGACGAAATCAACCGAACGCCGCCCAAGACGCAGGCGGCGCTGCTGGAAGCGATGCAGGAAAAGTCGGTCACGGTGGGCGGCACGAACTACAAACTCGACGCGCCCTTCTTCGTGCTCGCGACGCAGAACCCCTTGGACCAGGAAGGCACGTACACGCTTCCCGAAGCGCAGTTGGACCGCTTCATCTTCAAGATCTTCGTCAACTATCCGAGCGACGACGAAGAGATGGAGATCATGAAGCGCGTGACGACGCCGCGGAAGGTGGACATCGAAGGCGTGCTGGACGGCGCGCAGATCCTGAAGCTTCAGGAGATCGTGCTGCGCGTGCCGGTGGCGGACCACGTGTACCACTACGCGAAGAAGATCGTGCGCAGCACGCGCCCGGCGATGGGCGAGGCTCCGGACTTCATCAAGGAGTGGATCAGCTGGGGCGCCGGTCCGCGCGCGAGCCTGAACCTGATCATGGCGGGGAAAGCCCGCGCGATCCTGAACGGGCAGTTCCACGTCTCGTGCGAGGATATCGCGGCGGTGGCTCCGTCGGTGATGCGCCACCGCATCGCGTGCAATTTCACGGCGCAGGCCGAAGGGATCACGACCGAGAAGGTGGTCGAGAAGCTGATCGAGACGATCCCGGTCAACGAAAAGCTGGACGCGCAGAGCGCGGCGGCGGACTGAAGCCCGGCCATCCCGGCACCCTGACCGAAGGATCCACGACGCATGGGCAAGACTTCATCCGCGCCGGAGTCCGCCGCCAAACGGCCGGCTCTATCCAAGTACCTCGATCCGCGCGTGCTCAACCGCGTGGACAAGCTGGAACTGAACGCGCGGCGCGTGGTCGAAGGGTTCATGGCCGGCGGGCACCGCAGCCCGTTCCACGGGTTCTCGGTCGAATTCGCGCAGCACCGAGAATACGCGGCGGGGGACGATCCGCGCCACCTCGACTGGAAGCTCTTCGCCAAGGCAGGGCGCTACTTCGTTAAGCAATACGAAGTGGAGACCAACTACGTCGCGTACGTGCTTCACGACGCCAGCGAATCGATGCTCTTCGGTTCGCCCCGCGCGGCCGCGAACAAGCTCGATTACGCCAACCACCTCACCGCGGCGCTGTGCTACCTGATCGTGCGCCAGACCGATTCGGTGGGCGTGGGGATCTTCAACGAAGGCTTGGCGAGCTACATCGAGCCGAAGCAGTCGTTCATGCACATCCACCGCATCTGCCACGAACTCGAGAATACGCAGCCGCTCAAGAAGACCGATACGGGCGGGATCATGCACGAATTCGCCGAGCGCATTAAAAAGCGCGGGCTGGTGATCGTGATCAGCGATCTGCTCGACGACCCCGCGCATATCCTCGACGGCCTGAACCACCTGCATTTCGCGCGCCACGAGGTACTCCTGTTCCACATCATGGACCCGTACGAACTGGAGTTCCCGTTCGACGGCCTGATCAAATTCGAAGGCCTGGAAGGGTACGAGGATCTGCTCTGCCAGCCGCGGATGCTGCGCAAGAGCTATCTCCAGGCGCTGAACGAGCACATTCTGGCGGTGCGCGGGGCGTGCGAGCGCAACCGCGTGGACTACGTGATGATGAATACGGCGCACCCGCTGGAAGTGGGGTTGCAGAGTTTCCTGCAAAGCCGCGCGTTGCAGCGCGTCTCGCACCGGGGTTGACGGCCGCACGCTTTTGGGAATCGAAGGTCCAAGGTTAAACGATGGCGTTTCTGAATCCTTTCCTGATCGGCTTTCTGGCGCTGGGCAGCGTCCCGATCATCATCCACCTGCTGAACAAGCGGCGCTTCCGCCCGGTGCAGTGGGCGGCGATGGAATTCCTGCTCAAGGCGCTGAAACAGAACAGCCGGCGCCTGCAGATTCGCGATCTGCTGCTGATGGCGATCCGCACGCTGGCGGTGCTGCTGCTGGTGCTGGCGCTGGCGCGTCCGACGCTGGCCGGGCGGATCAACTTCCTCGGCGCGCGCAGCCAGACCGGCGCGGTGATCCTGATCGACAACTCGTTTTCGATGGGCTACCACAACGGACGCGAGACGCGCTTCGACGTGGCCAAGCGCCTGGTCAAGACGATCCTGACGCAGCTCGACAAGGGCGCGTGGTGCGCCGTCTACGCCTTCAACGACGAAGTCCGCTCGCCCTTGGGCGACCCGTCCCAGAACCTCGGCTACATCGAGCAGGAACTGGACCGCTACGTCTTCCTTTCCGACGGCGGCACGAACCTCGAGAAGGGCCTGCAGAAAGCGAAGAAGCTCTTCGAGACGCATCCCGAGTACAAAGCCGCGGCGAAAGAGATTTACCTGATCACCGACATGCAGGCGCGCGCCTGGAACCCGAAGAACGTCTCCAGCGGCTTCGGCGGTCTGCTCCAGGGGCTGACCGAAGAGTCGAGCATCTACTTGGTGGACGTGGGCGACAGCGCCGGCGAGAACTGTTCGCTTACCGAGGTGAAACTCTCCGATTCGCTGGTGACGGTGGAAATGCCGGTGCAGTTGACGGTGACGGTCAAGAACTTCGGCAACGCGAGCGTGAGCGGCTTGCCGGTGGACTGCTTCGTCGACGCCTCGAAGGAAGACGAGCGGCCGATCGAACGCCAGATGGTCAACATCGAGCCCGGCGAGGTGGCGACGGTCACGTTCGAAACCAAGTTCCAGACCGGCGGCGACCATAAGGTGGAGATCCGGCTGGGCGACGACCGGCTGAGCCCCGACAACCGGCGCTTCTGCACGATCGAAGTGGTGGAAGAGACGAACGTGCTGCTGGTGGACGGGCGCGACATGAAGAACGACGATCCGCGCTCCAGCGAGACCGGCTACCTTCAATACGCGCTGGCGCCGCGGGATCCCGAGCAGCCCGAATCGAAGACGGTGGTGGTCTGCGAGCGCGTCCCGCATTACCGGCTGAGCGAAAAGAACCTCGCCAACTACCAGGCGCTGGTGCTGTGCAACGTCGAGAAGCTGAACGCGGCGCAGGTGCAGGTGATCCAGCGTCAGGTTTTCAGCGGGATGGGTCTGTTGATTTTCCTGGGCGACCAGACCGATCCGGCTTACTACATGCAGACGTTCGGGGAGAGCGCGGCGAAGCTGCTGCCTGCGGAGATCGGCGAGCCGTGGGGTACTGCGCCGGAACTGGGCCAGGAGCTTCCGCCGTCCAAGAGTCTGGCGAGCGACGCCACGCAAGTCAGCCACCCGATGATGGCGACGTTCAACGAGCCCGAGGTCAAGCCGCTGCTGGGGCTGGTGAAGATTTACAAAGCCTTCGACCTGAAGCCGATCGCCGGCGACGACGTGCAGACGGTGGCGTTTCTGGAGGACGGCCGCCCGGCGATTTTGGAGCGCAAGGTGGGCACGGGGACGGTGCTGCTGGCCGCGTTCCCGCCGACGACGGCGTGGTCGAACCTGCCTACGCAGCCGGTCTTTCCGGTGATCTTCTTCCGCGCCTCGCAGCGCATGACGCTGGGCAACCGCCCCTCGAAGAACCTGCCCGCCGGTACGCCGATCCGCGGGTACGTGAGTCTGGCCGACCAGAAATCGCGGCTGAAGATCGCCGCGCCGCTGCCGATGGGCGAACGCGACACGACGCCCGAAGCGACGGGCGACGGGCGCGCGGCATTCGACTTCGCGGACACCGACCGGGCGGGCTTCTACACGGTGACGCTGGACCGCGCCGGATTCACGCCGCGCGTATACAGCCTGAACGCGAATGCCGAGGTCGAATCGGACCTGGCTTCGGTGAACGTGGAGAGCCTGAAGCAGACGTACCCGGGCTTCGAGTTCATCTGCATCGCGAAGAGCGACGACTTCAAGAACAAGCTGATCAGCGAGAAGCACGGGACCGAAATCTGGCCCTGGCTGATCGCGCTGGTTTTCATCCTGCTGGCGACGGAATCGGTATTGGCGCATCTGTGGGCGCCACGGGACTGACGAGCGACGCATGACGGACGTGCTGGCTAAACTACTGGGCATCGACCGCCTCGAGGGCGGGAACATCGACCAATGGTCGATCCACTGGACCAACCTCGAGACGCCGTTCCAGATTCTGCTGTTCCTGCTCGCGGGCGGCGCGGCGGCGTACGCCGTCTGGTGGTTCTACCGCCGCGAGCCGGACTACTGCCCGTCCAAGCGCAAGAAGATGCTGGCCGCGCTGCGCACGGCGGGTCTGCTGCTGCTGCTGGTGATCCTGGCCGGTCCGGTGCTGGAGATCGTGAAGAGCGGCGTGGCCAAGAGCAAAGTGGTGATCCTGGCCGATACGTCCAAGTCGATGACGCGCGTGGACAAATTCGGGACCGAGCCGAACAAGCTGGTGGCCGCGCGCACGCTGGGGCTGGCGAAGCTGGGCGAGGAGCGCCTGCCGGCCTCCGCCGAGGAACCGCTGGCCACGGCCACGCGCATGGACGTGATGCGCGGGCTCTTCGACAACACCGAGATCAACCTGCTCAAGCAGCTTCAGGAAGAGTACGACGTGGAGCTTTGGACCTTCGCGCGCGCGGGCGACATGGTGCGGCTGGGCTCCGACGGGCAGCCGCTGGAACCCGGCGTGCTGGAAGGAATCGAGGCCGACGGGATGGTCTCGGAGGTGGGCGGCGCGCTGCGCGCGACCGTCAACCGGCTCAAAGGCCAGCCGCTCACCGGGATCGTGCTCGTCACCGACGGCGGGAACAACAAAGGCGAAGACCCGGTGCTGGTGGCCGCAGACATTCCGGTGCGCGTCTTCCCCATCGGCATCGGCGTGCCGGAAGCCAAGGACATCGCGGTCAGCAACCTGATGATGGAGAGCAAGGTCTTCATCGACGATCCGGCGCCGATTTACGTGCGCTTGAAGCATAACGGATTCACCGGAGAGCAGTGCCAGATCGTGGTGACGATGGACGGCGAGGAGCTGGCGCGGGTGCCGATCTCGCTGCGCGAACAGGGCGAACAGGCCGAGACGGTGCGGATCAAGCCGAAGAAGGCCGGCAAGTTCACCGTGCGCATCGAAGTGCCCACGATGGAAGGCGACAGCGAGCCGGCGAACAACGTAAAGGAAAAGGACGTCGAAGTCATCGACGACAAGATCAAGGTGCTGGTGCTTGAATCGGAGCCGCGCTGGGAATACCGCTTCTTCAAGTCGGCGCTGCTGCGCGACAAGCGGCTGGAAACGAAGATCCTGCTGCGCGTGCCCGACTTGGCCGAACTGGCGCGGCCGGGGAGCCCGTACATCAAGACGTTCCCCAAGAAGGAAGAGCTGTTCCAGTTCGACTGCATCATTTTCGGCAACCTGCCCAACGACGGTTTTTGGACCGAAGCGGATCTGGAGCTGATCAAGCGCTTCGTGGTCGAGGAAGGCGGCGGGATCTGGTTCATCGCCGGCAAGAACAACCTTCCGGACAGCTACAAGGAATCGAAGCTGGAGCCGCTCTTCCCGGTCGAGTTCGAGCGCAACCCGGAGGTTTCGTCGGAAGGCGAACAGAACAATCCGATCCTCGAAGGTTTCCGCCTGCTGCTGACGCCGGAAGGCAAGACGCATCCGCTGATGCGCCTGGACCTGGGCGTCGAAAGCGGAGCGGACGTGCCCGGCGAAAAGTGGGATCTGATGCCGGAGGTGTACTGGCACCACAAGTCCACGCGGGCGAAGCTGAACGGGATTCCGCTGCTGGTGCACGGCGGCGAGGCCGATCAGCGCGCGGGCAGCCGCGACGGCCCCACGCCGCTGCTGGTGACGGCACAGAACGGGCGCGGGCGCGTGCTGTACAGCGCGATCGACGAGTTCTGGCGCATGCGTTTCCCGCCGGAACTGGGCCCCGGCGCGCTGGAGCGCTTTTACGGGCACGCGGTCCAGTACATCGGGCTGGCGCACTGCATCGGCGCGACCCCGCGCATCGAATTGAATACCGACCAGGAAGAGTACGCCATCGGCGACATGGTCAAGGTCACCGCGCGCATCTTGAGCAAAGAGACGTACGATGCGTCGACGGCGGACAAAGTTCCGGCGGTATCGACGGATCTGGAAAACGATGCGAACACGACTAATTTCGAACTGACGCCGATTCCCGGACAGCCCGGGAACTTCCAGGGCGCGCTGCCGGCCAAGGAGAAGGGCACCTTCCGCATCACGCTTCGCGACGAGGAAGAACAGGGCGCGTACAAGGATTACGCGGTGCGCATCCCGCAGATCGAGATGGACCAGCCGGACATGAAGAAGGAAGTGCTGGACAACGTGGCCAAGGCGTCGAAACAGAGCCGCGACGACAAGGTGGCGCGGATGTACTTCCCCGATGAGGCAGGCGAATTGGTGAAGGAACTGCGCGAGTCGCAGCGCCGGCTGGAAGTGCGCATCGAGGATCCGTTGTGGGACGCGCCGCTGATGGCGCTGTTGTTCACGCTGCTGATGGGCGCGGAATGGTTCCTGCGCAAGCGCAGCGATCTGATGTAAGGTTTCCGGAGCGCCTCACGGGACGAACATGCTGAGCCTTACCGATCTGCAACGCCGGCTGGAAGTGGTGCGCCAGCGCGAACGAAACGTCGCGCTGGTGACGGGCGTTTCCCGCAGCATCGCGGTGCTGCTGGGCGGGGTGCTGAGCTACCTGCTGCTGGACTGGCTCTTCGAGCCGCCGCTGTGGGCGCGCTGGCTGGCGGTGCTGGGCATCCTGGCCTACGTGGGCTACACGGTGCGGCGCTACTTGATTCTGGAACTGCGCAAGATTCACGACGACGACGAGATCGCGCTGCGGATCGAAGCGCGAAATCCGGAACTGCGCGGGCGGCTGATCTCGACGGTGCAGCTCGCGCGGGCGTCGAAGCGCGGCGAATACGCCGGCAGCGCCGAGCTGCTCGAGGCGCTCGAAAACGACACGCTCGAATCGGCCGCGCCGCTGGACTTCCTGAAGATCATCGACAAGGACCTGATGGTGAAGTTCTCCGCCGCGGCGGTGGCCATTGTGCTGATCAAGCTCGCCTGCCTGATCCAGTTCCCGGGCTACTTCGAGGCGATGGCCGAGCGGCTCGTCGATCCGGACAAGCAGTTCCCGACGAAGGTGCGGATCAAGGAGTTGCAGGCGCCGGCCAACGTGGCGCGGGGGGACTCGGTGGCCGTCCTGGTGCTGCTGGAGGAGACGAGCCAGGAGCCCACGGAGCCGGGGACGCTGGTCTTCCAGTCGATCCTGGACGGAACCGAGACGCCGGTGGAGCTGGTGGCGCAAGGTCCGCGGCAGTACGCCGGCGCGCTGGCCAAGGCACTGGACAGCGTGCGCGTGATGGCCAAGCTCGGCGACGGCAAGAGCCAGTGGCAGGAAGTGAAAGTGATGGCGCGCCCCGAAGTCGCGGAAGGATTGGTGCGCTACCGCTTCCCCGCCTACACGAAGGAAGCCGATCCGCCGCCCGACCGCTTCGGCGGCCTCAGCGCGCTGCAAGGCAGCACCGCGGAGATCGAGATCGTCTCCACCAAACCGCTGGCGCAGGCGCAGATCAAGCGCATGGACGAGAAAGTGCTCGCGCTGGTACAGACGGATACGGAAGGCAAAGCCTGGAAGCTGCCCGAACCCTTCGCGATCGACAAGAGCACCAGCTACTTCGTGGAGCTGCTCGACCGGGACGGCCTGCGGAACAGCCAGCCGCCGGTGGTCTACCCGGTCAACGCGAAGCCCGATATGCCGCCGATGCTGAAGCTGCTCCGGCCCACGCGCGACCGCACCGTCACGCCGCGCACCAAGCTGGACGTGGCCTTCGATCTGCGCGACGACTACGGCCTGCGCACCGTCTGGCTCGTGTACCAGCATCAGCGCGAAGGCGAGACCGAAGGCACCGGCACGACGAAGCGCTACGAACTGCCGCTGCCGGACAACCTGAAGGGCTCGCGCTCGATCCCCAACCTCCCCTTCTCCTGGGACCTGGACGCGCTGGGGCTGAAGGTGGGCGACCAGATCGTCTTCTGGCTCGAAGGCGACGACGAATGCGCGGCGAACGACTTCCCGCCCGAAAAGCGCGTGGAGCGCGAAGGGGCTCAGGAACCCGCGGCGCAGGAGGCCGAGTACCCGCACAGCGGGAACGTCAAGCTTACGGTGATCAGCACGGATGAGAAAAACGCGGAACTGCATGCCGAGGTGGCGCGGATCCTGGAAGTCGTCCGGACGCTCAACGATCAGCAGTCGGGCATCAAGGAAGAACTGATGAAGCTGATCGAATCGCATCAGCGCGAGATCAAAGACACGCAAAAGCCATAAATCTTAAATTTGTTAACACAATTCGCATGCTTGCACAACGGGCGTGTGGTAGTGATTATGCATCGCGCACGCACGAACCTTGTCATAACAACTTAAGTACAAGCGTAGCTTGCGCGTAACGAGACGGCCCGTGCGCCGTCTCGCGCAACGAACGGGGATCGTTTCACGGAGGCGTAGAAGAACATGGGCGGGCAGGACGGCAAGATCAAGGTGGGGTTCATCGGCTGCGGCGGCATCATGAACGGGCACGTTCAGCGCCTGAAGAACACGTCCGCGGAGATCGTGGCGCTGGCGGACACGTCGCCGGAATCGATTCAGCGGCTGAAGAAAAACAATCCGCACTTGGCGGACGTTCCGGAGTTCGGCGACTGGAAGAAGATGCTGAAGGAAGCGAAGCTCGACGCAATCGAGATCGGCAGCCCGCATACGGTTCACTACGAGCAGACGTGCGCATCGCTGGAGAAGGGCCTGCATGTCCTGACCGAAAAGCCGATGACGTGCACGAGCGCCCACGCGCGGGACATCATCAAGCGCGCGAAGAAGGCCAAGAAGATCGTCGCGATCAGCTACCAGCGCCACTACCAGGGCACGTACCGCTACATGCGCGACTTGGTGCAGAGCGGCGCGCTGGGCGAAGTGCAGTACGTGGCGGCCTTCCAGGCGCAGGAATGGCTCAAGGCCGTGCAGGGCACGTGGCGGCAAACCCAGGCGCTGGGCGGCGGCGGCCAGATCAACGATTCGGGCTCGCACCTGCTCGACATGGTGATGTGGACCAGCGGGCTGGTGGCCGAGGAAGTGAGCTGCCGGCAGGAATTCTTCGGCACCGAGGTGGACATCAACAGCGCGGTGAACGTGAAGTTCACGAACGGGGCGCTGGGCACGATCAGCATCATCGGCAACGCGCCGAGCTGGTGGGAAGACTTCACGATCTACGGCAGCAAGGGCGCGGTCTACAACCGCAACGGCAAGATCACCTGGCAGCAGGGGCACAAGGAGCCCGTGATCGAACTGGCCAAGGGCGTGGACTGGATGGATCCGGACTCCAACTTCATCGCGGCGATCAAGGGCGAGTGCGAAGTCGGCTGCCCGCCGGAGATCGGCCTGCGCGTGATCGAATTGACCGAAGCCGCGTGGCGCAGCCACGAAGCCGCGGGCAAGGTGGTCAAGGTCGAACGCGCCGACTAAGCGCGTCGAATCGGAACGTGCATGGGAAGCGGAGGGCCGGCAACGGTCCTCCGCTTTTTTTGCGCTCGCTCAGCGGCGGCGGCTATCAAACGTCGGCCATGAACAAGCGCGCGCGCGTCGGTTCCAGATCCACGGCAAGGGACCCGTTCGAACCTGCGGCTTTGCCGCTCACGAGGTCCAGCCACGTTCCGCCGCCGGCTTGCAGCGTGGCCTGAGCGGGCTCGGCGCCGAAGTTCGCGGCGAGCACATACTCGCGGCCGTCCAGGCCCGTAATGCGCACGGCACGCAGCATGCCCGGCGCTTCGAGGCGCCGCGCTTGATTGCGCTCGTGGAACGTCCGTGTCGCGGCGGCAGATACCGACGAGAACAGCACCACGCCCGTATCGAGCAGCGTGGCCGGACCGTTCACGGCTTCGCGCGTCCAGCGTCCGGGCCAGCAGAGCGCATCGGTAAGGATGCTGCCGCAGTAGCCGCCGATCCGCGCCCCCCTGCGCAGCAGGCTCCAAGAAGCCGCGCCGTACACCCCCACCCCGCCCAGCACGTCGTCCACGTTGACCCAAGGCGAAGCGAGGTCCAGCGACTCCGGCTCGCCCAGGCGCCCCTCCAGCGTGCGCGCGCCGCCGGCCGCGTGGTACGTGCGCCGGCCCGCGTTGAAGAAATCGTTCGGGACTTCCCACTTCACGCCTTCCAGCGCCTCGATGTATACGCGCCGCTCGGCCAGCGTCGCGAACTCCAGCCGCAGCACCGTCCGGTCGTCGGGCAGCGCGGCGAAGACCAGCCGGTGGTCGATCCACCACTCGTCGGCCTTCCAGCCCTCGGCGACGGACTTGGGCTTCTTGTCGCTCATCTTCCCGCTGGTGACGAAGCCGCCGGGAAACGTTTCGATGTGCTTGGCGTGGACGTCGCCCTTCTGTTCGGTCTCGCCCATGAAGCGGATTGCGCCGGCGAGGTTGCGCTTCCATTCGGCAAGGCTGCCGTCCTGGGGCGGAAGGCACAGGCCCATCGGGCCTTCGCTGGAGCGCCAGCAGAAGCTGGCCATGCGCGTGGGGCTGCGGTGAAAGACCGCGCCGTGCTCGGGTTCGGCCCAACCGCCTTGCACGGTCGCTTCCAGGCCGCGCGCGGGCTTGGCCGGCTCGAAAGGAAAGCGTTCGGCCCACCGCCGCAGCATCGAGAGGACCGAGGCCTTGTCCGACTCGAGGCGCGTGTAATACACCTCGCTGTTGCGGCGCAGGTGCGCGAGGCGCTTGGAGAGAAACGAACCGTCCTCGTTGTGCTTCTGCTCGTGCGCGATCAGGTTCAACTGCCCCTTCAGCAGATCCCAGGCGTGCGGATCGCGGAAGTAATCGGCCGCCCAGTACAGCGTGGGGAGCAGGAAGTCCTGACAGTAGGTGTAGCGGATGCGCGAGTCGCCGCCGATGCGGATCAGGCGGCCGTCGTGGAAGACCAGCCGCCGCACCAGCGCCCAAAGATCGCCGGCGTGGTGGTACAGCGAATCCGGCGGCGTCACGCCGCGCGCTTTGAAGGCGTAGTGCAGGATCGCGATGTTGCTGAGGCAGATGACCATGTAGCCGACGTTGAGATACGCATGGTGGTCGAGGCTGAAGTGCGGGAAGAAGTTCGCGCCGCGGTGCCACTCTTTGAGCGGCTTTCCGGCCACGAGCGTCTCGTCGGCGGCATCGGCGGGCACGGAGATACCGTTGAGGAGCCACTCGTGGGCCTTCTCGCGCCAAGCGGCGGCGTGGGGTTCGTCGGGGTACATCAGGGCTGCGCGCAGAAGCAGCGCACCGTTCCAGAGATTCGATTCGGGCTTGTTCTTCCCGCTGTGCCCCCAGACGTCGGCCACCACCGGATGCGTAAGCTGGAATTCGGCCTCGCTGGCCAGCATAGCGCGCAAGCGCGCGCGGTCTTCGTCCGACAGATGCGGCTCCAGCGCCTCGACGCCATGCATCATGCGTTCGACGCCAAGCGCGGTGATCCAGCTATGCCCCCAGGTGTTCCCGTCGGGGCCGGGCTTGCCGCCGGAGTGGTGCTGGTCGAGCGTGTGGCGCAGTCCGGCCAGGGCGCGGGCGAGAACCGCTTCGCGCGAGCAGCCCGCGAGCTTGGCGTCGAAGCCTGGATCGGCCGCGGCAACGGCCAGCGCAGCGAGCACCTTTTGGTGGCTCTGCACCCCCCAATGCTGGTACCCCGTTCCCCAGCACGCGCGGCCGGGCCGTCCGGGCACGTCCCACCAGCAGGTCATGCCGAACGGAAGCCAGCGTTGCAAGAGGTCCAGCGAAAGCGCGGAGGGCGTCATATCGGGCTCCGAAGGGTGTCCCGTGTTTGTAGTCCGAGCCTCCCGGTGCGCAACGGCACTTCGCTCTCCAGCGCCGCAATCGGCGCTTCCCCGGCGGCCGTGCGGAGATTAGCCTTTTTTCTCCAGCCTTTACCAATCGAAGAGGGCTCCCGCGGAACGCTCAGAAAGCGCGCGGGGACCGTACAGGAGCGCATGCCATGGCGAAGTTTCCGGTCAAGTCGGGCGAACTCTTTCTCTGCATCGGCGATTCGATCACCGACTGCGGCCGTCGCGGCGCGGATGCTCCGTACGGCACGGGCTACATGAGCCTCTTCCGCGAATTGTGCATCGCGCGGCACCCCGAACGCGAGATCCGCTGGATCAACCGCGGCATCGGCGGCAACACGGTGCTCGATCTTTTCAACCGATGGGAAGACGACGTCATCCGCGAAGCGCCCGACTGGCTTTCGATCAAGATCGGCATCAACGACCTGCACCGCCATCTTTTCGCCGGGAACGATCCCGTCGATCCCAAGAAGTTTCGAGAGCTGTACACGAAGATTCTCGAGCGCGCCGCGAAGAAGACCAAGGCCCGCATCGTGCTGATCGATCCGTTTTACCTCAGCACCGAACGCAAGGGCCAGGGACGCCGCACCGAAGTCCTGAAGCTGCTGCCCGAGTACCTCGCGGTGGTGAAGGATATGGCCAAGCAGTTCAAGACGGCTCACGTGCGGACGCAGAAGCTCTACGAAGAACAGATGAAGTACCGGCCGCCCCAGGATTTCGCGCCGGAGCCCGTGCACCCGTACCGCTTGGGCCACCTGATCATGGCCGAAGCGTTGTACAAGGCCGTTGCGGACATGTAGCCCATGCTCCTGTACGCCCTATTTGCCGTTCTCGGCCTGATCGCGCTGCCCTTCGTGCTGGGGCCAGTGTTGATCAAGTTCACACAACGCATGCCGGCGCAGCCGGAGTTCGCGGCGCTCGATTCGGAACGCGAGCTGCCGCCGGAAGTCTACGCCCTCTTCAAGGACGCCGTCACCGGCCTGCAAGCACTGGGCTTCGAGACGCACGGCTTTCTTTCGCCGGTCAACCCGATGGCCGGACAGACTCAGTACCTCGCGCTCTTCTCGAATCCCCAGAACCGCGATCTGGCCATGGCCGCGGGTATCTTCCAGGTTCCAATCACCTCCGACTCCTTGCGCACGCTGTACGTCGAATTCATGACCCGTTTCGAAGGTTCGGAATCGCTGTGCACGAATAACTCGAAGGAAATTTTTCCGTTTCCCAAGGTAGAAGGCAAGCGCGTGGAACAGTTCGTTTCGGCCCAGAATCCAAGCGAGTTGTACGGCTTGCACCGGGCGCTGCTGCAAGAGCGCGCGTTTCCGCCCGTCCGCGCGCTGCCCGAGCCCGGCGGGTATGCGCGGCTGGTTTCCGAGAGCATGATCGAGGGGTACGATATGCAGATTGGAACCGGCTACCTGGCCAAGACGGACGACGGTTCGCACTACATCCCCACCTGGAAAGGCGCGTGCCTGATGACTTGGCGCTTGTGCTGGCCGCTCAGCGCCTGGATTCGCGGCCGCCGAGATTCCCGCGCGGAGGCGTTGCGCGCCAAGCTCGCCGCCCGATAATCGAAAGCGCATGAACGCCCCGGTCGCCGTCGTGGTCGATACGTTCCCGCGCTGGAGCGAACGCTTCATCGCGCGGGAGCTGCAGGAGTTACGCCGGCGCGGCGTGGAACTGGCGATCTTCGCGCTGGCCCGCGGCAAATTGCCCCCCGGTGACGACCCCGAATGGACCGGCCTGCTGGACCGCGTCCGCGTGCTTCCGTCGATTCCCAGCCCCCGGACGGTAGCCGCCGCTTTGAAAGCCGTGCCCGCGTTGCGCACCAAGGCGGCGCGCGAGCGCCTGACGCTTGTCCAGAAAGCGCTGGGGCCGCGCGGCGTGCTGCGCTGCGCGCGCGCGCATGTGCTTACCGCCTTTCTTAAAGAGTGCGGCGCCCGGCACGTGCACGCGCACTTCGCCAGCCTGCCCAGCACCATCGCCTGGATCGCGGCGCAGGAGTCTCATCTGCCCTGGAGCCTGAGCGTCCACGCGCGCGACCTGTTCGTCGAAGCGCAGCTTCTGTCCGAAAAAGCGCGCGACGCGCGGGCGATCTTCGCCTGCCACGAAGGGGCCTTCGCGCGCTTGAAGTTGCTGGGCGGATTGGGCAAGCGCGCGGTCCTGATGCCGCACGGGCTGCCCCTGGACCGCTTCCCGCAACGCGCCGTCCGGCCGACCGAACGCCGCGAACACGCTACGCTGCTGGCCGCCGGGCGCTTCGTGGGCAAAAAGGGCTTTCACGACCTGCTCGCGGCGCTCTCGCTGCCTGCGCTGGCCAAGCGCAAGCTGCGCCTGAGTCTTTTCGGCGACGGCCCCGAACGAGCCAAGCTCCTCAAGGAGATCGAACACCGCGGGTTGGGGAGCAAGGTGCTGCTGCACCCGCCGCAATCGGGCACGCGCTTTGTCCAGGAACTGGCGGGCGCGGACTGCTTCGTCGCGCCCTACCGGCCCCAAGCCGACGGCGACCGTGACGGCGTGCCGAATATCGTGCTGGAAGCGTTCGCGCTGGGCGTCCCGGTCGTCGGAACCGACGTGGGCGGCCTGCCGGAGGTCTTGAATGCCCAGACCGGTTTCCCGGCCGTGGCGGGCGCGCCCGAATCGCTGGCCACGGCCATCGCGGCCTGCCTGGATGCTCCGGCGGAAGCCGCCCGGCGTTCGGCCGCCGCGCGCGCCCTGATCGACGATCGTTACGATATCCGCAAAAACATCGAGCCGCTCTACCACACGCTGACCGCCCCAAAATAAAGCGGCGGCCCGTTAAGGCCGCCGTTGGAAGGCTGCGTCCGTGCGGAAACGTCTACCTGCCGCGGCCGGTTTCCCAGAAGGCATCGAAGAAATTGAAGCGGTCGAGCCGGGTGGAGGTCACGGCCTGGAAATCGAAATCGGCCGGCGGCCCGATAATCGGTTCGAAGTCCACGCGCACGACCATGTTGAAACCGAGGAAGTTGTCCCCGATCTGCGGCAGGCCCGTCCCTTCGACGCCGGTGGCTTCCAAATCCCACGTCCGAATGTTGAGCTGGCCGGTGGTGAGGTTCAAGGTGAAGGACCGCACGCCCCCGCGTTCGCGTTCGGGCTGCGAAAGCGTGATCGTCCTGCCCGTCGTGCCGCGGAAACGGTCGCCCGGAATCGTATCCACGAATCCGCCGATCTGGATGCGCATCGTACCCGCGACCGGAACCGGCGTGGTAAAGGGCGTGAAGGGATCCACGGTGACGTTGGGCCGCGCGATGCGCGCGCGGATCTGGAAGTAGTGCCCGGTGCGCTCGGAGTTCTCCAGCGCCGTTGCCCGGTCCACCACGAAGTAGCCGTCTCGTACCGCGCCCTTGCGCCCGCGCGGATTGAACGTACCCGTACCGCTGCGGCCGGCCGTGGACACGTAATTGTAAGCAAGGACGATCTGGTAGGTCTGCGAGCCCACCGCCAAGGTCAGCGTCACGTCGCCCAGCACGTTGGCGAAGGTTCCGTCGGCCGCCGGCATGTACGAGGCATCGAAGATGCCCGACAAATCCGCGCGCGAAAGGCGCACGATGAACTGCTGGTTCTTGCGGTCTACAAAGAGGTAAGCAGCGGGACGCGCCAAGTTCTTGTTGGCCGACTGGTTGAACTCGCCGTCCGAGTTCAGAAAGCCGCCCGCGAGCGAGACCCCGTTGACCGCAAAATCGATCGGCAGATTCGTCAGGATCGGCGGCAAGTCCACCGTCGCCAGAACGGAGGTCAAATTGAACGTGTCGACCTGCGGCTTGGCATGGTTCAGCTTGAACGTACTCTTGGTAGGCGCCCAGCGAAAGTTGGTGCCGGGCGTCACATCGCCCGCGCCCACGCCGGGAATCAACGCCACCGCCAAGTACGTTTCCTCGGTCGAGCCGTCCCCGACGATCAGGGTCACGCCGTAGGTGCCGGCCACCTGATAGATATGGGAAGGATTCGCGAGCGTCGAAAAGGTGCCGTCGCCGAAACTCCACAGCCACGTCGTCACCGTCCCGGCCGCGTTGCTGTTGAAGTCCACGTTCACCGGCGCATCGCCTGCCGCCTGAATGAAGGTGATCCCGGTGGAGAGTTGCGCCTGCGCCGAACCGGCCCAAGCCAGCGCGATCCAAAGCGCCGCCCAAACCGGACGCATCCCCTGTTGCCTGACTGACTTCATGAGCTTCCCCCGTCCAACCCGGCCGAATCGAACCCGGCCTGCCATGCCCCGCTACGCCTGCGCCCCGCCCTAGACGAATCCAACCACCGGCGTACTAGAGTTTAGGCACAAGTGAACTACCTTACTCCAACCTCCGCGCCTGCCAAGGCGGCACTCAGCTTTTATCGGGAGGATCAGGCGCCGTAAGCACTTAAACTAGAAGATGCCGCTGCACATCGTGCTCTTCGGACCGGCTCAATTATTATCCGCCGCGAGTTCCGGCGCCGACGATTTCACCCATCGTGCACGCAGGCTGAGCGGCAGGTTGAAGACCGCGTCAAAAATCAGGTGCTCCAGCAGCGCACCGTTTTCGCCAAACACCGGGATCCAGCCGACCAGATTCTTCGCCCAGCGCGCCGCCAGGAAGCGCGCGAGGCTCGGGAACCGCGTCGCCATTTGAAGCGGAAAGCCCAGGTAGCCGATGTAATGCCAGAACGAAACGATGGCGGCGATCCGGTAGTCGTGCACATTCCGTTCTCGAATCATCAGCCAGACCACATACAGGCCTCGCGCCAGCGATCCCGGTGTCACGGGCAGAAGCTGCAAAGCCGCCAGCACGCCCACGGCGATGGCCAGCGCTTCGTGCCACGTATCCCCATGCGCGACGGAGAAGTAGATCGCCAGCCCCAGCCGCAGCACCGTGGTAAAGGGGCTCAGCGCCAGATGCACCGCCATGCATTTAAGATACTTCTGGATGAACGGATCGCGGATGTGCCCCTCGATACGCGCTTCTTCGACCGGCGTGACCATCCCGTCGGCCTGGGCTTTGCGCAATCGTTCGAGGAGCCAAGCCTCGCGGAACTCGGCGCTGCGGTAGAAATAGATTGGAAACCCGACGCCTGCGCGCAGCACGCCCCAGGCATACGCGCGGTCGGTCATGAAGCGGTGCCACGCGCGCGGCCACCAGCCCACGGTGGCGCGCTCGAGGTTGAAGCGGATCGGCTGGCCGACGCGGGCAAGCGCTTTGGCGTCGTTGAGCCGCCCGTTGCGATGCCAGCGCATCAGCGTCTCGATCCGCCACGCGCGCATCGCGCGCAAGAGGTAACCGGGGCGCGTGACGATGCTCAGCGCATGCCGCCGATAGGTCGCATGCCCGGCGCAGCGCATGAGAAACGCGCCGAGGATCGGGAGCCACCATAAAAGGTAGTACAGTCCGAAGACATGCGGCATCCGCCCGGCGCGTGCGCCGGTGACGCCGTCGATCAAGCCTTTGCGCGACCATTGCGCCGCGATGCCGCTGCGAACCTCGCGCAAAAACGGCAACGCCGCCAGCCGCCAAGGCCGGTTGAGCCCGTCGGGCTGCGCCGCGCGGTAACGCGCTTCGCACCCTTTAAGCTCCGCGATCGCCGGCCGCAGATCCTCGAAAGCCGCGGCATGCGCCGCGACAAACGCGTCCAGCTTTCCCAGATCGCAGCCGTCGAACTGCGCCAGCCGTCCGCGCGCGAGGCCCTTGAAGATCAGCTTCACGTCTCCGGGGCTCATCGGCATCCCGAAGAGCAGCGCCAGACCCGGCCGCCAGTCGATCGCGCACAGCTCTTCCGCGCCGTCGCGGCGCTTCAGCACGTTCGGCTGGCTCTTCCAGGTGCTCCACTCGTATTGCCGCGCGAGTTCGTGCGCGCCCACCTCATGGAACAGTTGCGTCAGTCGCGCCATGAAGCGGCGCTTCTCGAGGTACTCCGGCGACGGCGCGTCCGGCGGGAGCGGATCGGCGCCGCGGTACGCTTTGCGCTCGAAAAGGCGCGCATCGCTCTCGAGCTTCCAGACGCGGCCGTCCACCCATTCGAGCAGTTCGCCGCTGCAGAGCAGTTCGGGATCGAAGAAGGTGGCGTGCACGTCGGCGACATGGCGGTCCGAACCGAAGCGAATGCTCGCGGCGCGGCGAATCAGCTTCTGCCACAGCGCGCCGGCGCGCGCGGCGTCTGGATTCGACTGCAACCCGAACGGCGCCTGGTAGCCCAGCTTATAGAGCAGATCGCGGAAATGCCCGGCGAACGAACCCGGCGGCCGCAGCAGCTTCACCGCATACGCACGGCCCGGCACGAGGCCCTCGACCGGCGCGCCCTGCCAGGAAACGTCCAGCAATCGCGCACGGTACACCTGCCCCGCGAAGCCGCCGCCCAGAAAGCGGTCCAGTTCGATCCGAGCGCGGCCCAGCGTGGCCGGCGCGACGCCTTGGATCGGAACGTCCAGCACGGTCCCGGGATCGTAGCGCGTGGCGCGGTACGGCCGCAGCAGCCCGCACGCATCGAACTCCTCGCGCAGCCGGCGGCGGACTTCCAGCCCCGCGTCATCCGGCTCGCCGCCGATGCGCGGACGCGGCGCGCGCGCGCGGCGGCTGGCCGATGCCGCGGCGTGATCCGGCGCACTCACCACCGCCGCTCCTGGCGCTTCCCCGCTGCCGCTCATGCGTCTCCGCCGCTGCCTGAATTTACGAAGCCTTCCATTTTCACCGCTCCGGCCCTTAACGCAACCGTGCGCCATGTGAAGTTAGCGGACCTCACAAACCCCTGATGCGCTCCGGGACGAATTTGCTTCCTTTTGCTTTTCCCTTCATTCGGTCCCCACACGCCGCGCGCATAGTCCCACGCGGCGGGGCGGATACGCGGCCGAGAGCGATGGGACATCTCTTCTACAGTCTGGCGGGCGAAGGCCGGGGGCACGCCGCGCGCGCGCGCACGCTCGTCGAACTGCTCCGGCCGCATCATCGGATTACGCTGTTCACGCCCGGCGACGCGCACGCCCTCCTGGCGCCCTTATACGAAGGGACGGACGTCGAGATCGTCCCCGTGCCGGGGATGCACTTTTATTACAACCGGCGCAAGGAAGTGGATTTCACCAAAACCTTCCTCGGCGGCGCGCGCTTTCTCTGGAACCTCAAGAAACTCGTGCACGACCTGCGCCGGCGCATCGAGGCGCAGCGCCCGGACCTGGCCATCGTGGACTTCGAGCCCTCCCTGCCGCGCGCGGCCAGCGCCTGCGGCGTGCCCTTTGTCAGCGTCTCGCACCAGCATTTCCTGGTCTGCAGCGACCTCTCGGCGCTGCCCGGGCACCTGCGCGCGCACGCGCGCTTCATGAGCTGGATCGTAAAGGGTTATTACTCCGGACAGCGCGAGACGATCGTCTCCTCGTTCTATTTCCCGCCGCTTAAGAACGGGAAGACGGACTTCACGCAAGTGGGCGTTCTGCTGCGTCCGGCCGTGCTGCGCGCGACGCCCGAAGACCGCGGCCACGTGCTCGTCTATCTGCGCAAATTCGGCAGCGCGGGGGTGCTGGAGGCGCTGAAAGCCTGCGGCTTGCCGGTTCGCATTTACGGATTGGGCGAAGCGCCCTCCGACGGGCCGCTGCGTTTTCTGCCCATCGACGACGTGCGCTTTCTGGAAGATCTCGCAACCTGTCGCGCGCTGATCTCGACGGCCGGCAACCAGCTTGTCGGCGAGGCGCTGTACCTCGGCAAGCCCGTCTTCGCGCTGCCCGAACCCAAAAATTACGAGCAATACATCAACGCGCATTTTCTGAAAGCCAGCGGCGGCGGAGACTGGACGGGCTTTCACGCCTTCGACGCGAACCGCCTGCACGCGTTCCTCGACGGCCTCGGCGCTTTTCGCGACCGCATCGACCGCCGGCGCCTGGACGGGAATCCCGCCACGTTGGCCGCGATTCGCAAGCACCTCGGCGGCCCCTGACGGCGCCGGCTCCGCCTGACCTACGCCTTCAAGCGGCCGACCATCCGCCGCACGCCCAGCGTGCCGAACGCTCCCGCCAGCCCCAGCACCACGAACGGGCACGCCCACGCCCACGGAACGCTCGAATGCGCGGGGCCGCTGACGACGAGCCGGAACGTCTCGATCACGTGAAACATGGGCAGCGCGTAGGCCACGTACTCCAGGCCGTATGGCAGGTCTTGCACGGGGAACATCAGCCCCGAGAACAGGATCAAGGGCGTCAAGCCGATCGTAAAATAGAATTGGAAGTGATTGATATTCTGCACGCAGGACGTGACGCAGAATCCAAGCCCGCCAAAGAGCAGCGACGTGAAGAACCCGATCGCCGGCACCAGGACCGCCCAAGGCGTGTGCACTTTTCCGAAGAGCGCCAGCACCAGACAAACGATGGTCGAAAAGAGCAGCCCCTTGCTCCCGCACCACAACAGCTCGCCCGCGAAAATGTCCGCACGCGTCAGCGGCGTAGCGAGCATCCCTTCGTACGCTTTCTGGTAGCGCAGCCGGATAAACGCGCCGTACGTGGATTCGAACGAAGCCGTGTACATGCAGGTCGAACCCAGCACCCCCGCGGCCATGAACGAGGAGTACTCGAGCCCATTGAACTCCTGGTGGATGAACCGGCCCAACCCCAGGCCGACGGCGACGAGCAGGAACGTGGGCTCCAGCACCGCCGGCGTCGCGTTCGCGACGAACGTGTTGCTGTAGACGCGCCAGTGGCGGTACCAAACGGCCAGCACGCGCACGATCCGACCCGGCGCGCGGCGCACGGCGGCGTCACTCATCCAGCGTCCTTCCTGTCAGCTTCAAGAACACATCCTCCAGGGAGGCCGGCCGGACCAGCGCGGTGCGAAACGCGCCCTTCGCAATCCACCGCCGCAGCGTGTCCTCCACCGCATGAAAAACGAAGGCGCGGTCGCCGTGCCGCTCGACACTCGCCGCCTGCGCGAATTCCTCCAGCAGCGCTTCCTGGCCCTGCGCGTCGAACTCCAGCACCCACGGCGGCAGGTGCGCGGCGATCAGCTTCTCGGGCGTGTCCTCGGCGATCAGCTTGCCTTTGAAAAGGATCCCGATCCGGTCGGCCAGTTGCGCGGCTTCTTCCATGTAGTGCGTCGTGAGCAGGATGCTCAGGCCGCGCTGCTTGAGCTGCCGCAACGTGCCCCAAATCGCGTGCCGCACTTGCGGATCGAGCCCCGTCGTCGGCTCGTCGAGGATCAGCACTTCCGGATCGTTGATCAGTGCGCGGGCGATCATCAGCCGCCGGCGCATGCCGCCGCTGAGCGCCTGGACGGGGCCGCGCTCGCGCCCTTCCAGCGAAACGAATTTCAGGAGCCCCTGTACCTTCTCCCGAAACGCAGGGCCGCTCAGTCCGTAAAAGCGCCCGTATATTTCCAGATTGCGGCCCACGTCCAAATCTTCGTCGAAGACGTCGCCTTGCATCACGACGCCCAGCCGCGCTTTCACTTCGCTCTGCTCGGTCCACGGATCGAGGCCCAGCACCTTCAACTCGCCGCCGTCGCGCGGGAGCACCGCGGCGATCATCTTGGAAAGCGTCGTTTTGCCCGCACCGTTCGGGCCCAGCAACCCGTAACAGACGCCGCGCGGAATCTCGATCTCCACCTCGTTGACCGCCGTCAACTCGCCGAAGCGTTTGACGACGCCGCGAGCGGAGACGGCCAGAGTGGGCACGGACGAAGGAGCATGCACCGCGAAGGTTTCCCGAGAGCCGGGTACACGTTATCCCCCGCCCCCTTCCCCGCAAGCGCGCCGGGGTTGAGCGCGCGCAACCGCCTCGTCGCCGCAGAAAGCCCGGATAGACTACCGCGCATGAACGCACCTTCGGGCTCGGTCCTCGTCACCGGCGCCTCCACGGGCATCGGCGAGGCCTGCGCCGCGCTCCTCGCCGCCCAAGGCTACCGTGTCTACGCCGGAGTCCGGAAGGACGCCGACGGCGCGCGCCTGCGCGCCGCGCACGGCGAACGCATCGAACCGCTGCGCCTGGACATCACCGACGCGGAGCACATCGCCGCCGCCGCGCGGACGCTGTCCGAACGCACCGGCGCGGCCGGACTGGCCGCGCTCGTCAACAACGCCGGCGTCGCCTTCAGCGGACCGCTCGAATATCTGCCGCTCGACGATCTGCGCAAGCAGTTCGAGATCAACGTCTTCGGGCACCACGCGGTCACGCAGGCCTGCCTGCCCATGCTCCGCCTGGCCACCGGACGGATCGTCAACATGAGCAGCATCTGCGGGCGCCTTACGATGCCCTTCATCGGACCGTACGTGGCCAGCAAGTTCGCCTTGGAAGCGCTGACCGACGCGCTGCGCATGGAACTGCGTCCGTGGAAGATCCGCGTGGTGCTGGTCGAACCGGGGAGCATCCGCACGCCGCTGTGGGATAAGGCCGACCGCGACAACCGGCGCTTCGCCGACGACCTGCCGGAGCAGGCGCGCGATCGTTACGGACCGGCCATCGAGCGCTTTCGGGACCGGGCCGTAAAGGTGGGCAAGCAGGGCCTCACGCCCGAAACCGTGGCGCGCGTCGTGCTGCGCGCGCTGAAGGCCAAGCGCCCGAAAGCGCGCTATCTGGTCGGACGCGACGCGAAGCTCGGCGCGGCCTTGCTTCCGTGGGTCCCCGACGGATGGAAGGATTACTTGACGCTCAGCCAGATCGGATTGCCGAGATAGGCCGTAAAAGGAACCGCCCGGGCAGATTCACCCGGGCGGACCAAGCATTCATCGAGTCGACTCGCACTCAGCCGATCAGCGCCTTAATGGGCTCGCCCTCGTTGACCACCTTGATCGGGCGGCCGTCCTTGGAGAAGTTTTCCTTGCGGTAGTCCACGCCCATCAATTCGAACATCGTGGCGTGCAAATCGCCGGGGCGGACGGGCGCGTCCTTCACCGCGGCGCCGGCCTCGTCGCTGCTGCCGTGCACGTGCCCCTTCTTGATTCCGCCGCCGGCCACGAAGGCCGACCAGACGCGCGGATAGTGATCCCGCCCGTCGCGGTTGTTGATCTGGGGTGTGCGCCCGAATTCGCCCGTGCAGAGGATCATGGTGCTGTCGAGCTTGCCGCTGGCGGCAAGGTCTTCGACCAGGTTGCCGAGGCCCGTATCGAGTCGGCGCGAAAGATTCGGCAGCGCGGTCTTGAACGCGTCGTTGTGCGTATCCCACCCGCCAAGGCTCACCTCGACGAAGCGCACGCCCGCTTCCACCAGCCGCCGCGCGATCAGGCAGCTCTTGGCGAACCCGTCGTTACCGTAGCGCGCCACCACCGCCGGATTCTCGTTCTTCAGATCGAAGGCCTTGACCGACTGGCTGTACATGAGCTGCACCGCGTCGTTGAAGTGCCCGCCGTAATCGAGCACCACTTCGTGGCGCTCTTCTTTCGCGAAAGGCGTATCGAGGCTGCGCAGCAACTGCATGCGGTTGTTGTAGCGTCCCTGGTTCACGCCGTCGGGGATCTTGACGTTGCGCATCGGATTGTTCGGATCGCCGATCATGAACGGCGCGGCCTTCGCGCCCAGGAAGCCCGCGCCCCACGAAGAACCGCCGATCGAGATGTACGACGGCAGGTCGGCGTTCTTCTTGTCCATCTCGTGCGCGGCCAGCGAACCCAGGCTGGGGTGCTTGATGCTCGCCAGCGGCTTGTAGCCCGTGTGCATCTCGTACGTCGCGCGCTCGTGGCTGCCTTCCTTGCTCGTCAGGCTGCGCACCAGCGAACCGTGCTTCATGTTTCGGCCCAGGATCGGAAAGTGCTCGCTGATCTGGATCCCGTCGGCGCTGGTGGCCAGCGGCTTGAACGGGCCGCCGTTGGCGTGCCCGGGCTTGGGATCCCACGTATCGATGTGGCTGGGCCCGCCGCCCAGCCAAACCAGGATCACCGAATCGCAGCGCCCGCCGGCCGATCCGGCCAGCACGTCGGCGCGCAGCAAATCCAGCAGACCCATGCCCATAAAGGAGAACGCGCCGAGCTTCAGGAAGCTCCGGCGCCCGAATCCGCTCTGGCCGTCGCAATCGATGCAGCCGCGCTGCGTGCCGGTGGCTTGCGCTTTCCGAACCATGATCGGGCTCCTCGGCCTTTCGGCTCCTACTTCACGAACATGAACTCGCGCGTGTTCATCAGCGCCCAGAGCAGGTCTTCGACCTGCGGTTTCGATCCGCCGCCCACGTACCCGCGCGCGACGCCCAGTTCCTGCGGCGTCGGGAAGCGCGAGAGCGTGCGCAGATACAGCAGGTTGACGATATCGTTCCCGTTGAATTTACCGCTCGAAAGATGCTCCAGCACCGCGCCGCCCTTGTCGGCCCGCGCGGCTTCGTTGATCGAGCCGCCGTTAAAGAGCTCCAGCGCCTGCGAGATCGAAACCTCGTTGTCGCGCTCCACCGTCACCTGCTCGCGGTCGGGCTGGTTGAACGTCTGCATGAACGAACCCGCGTACGCCGGGGTGCGCTGTTCGTACGCCCAGCCGCCCTGCCCGCGCGGGGGAATCTCGGCCACCTTCATCCCCGCCGGCGGCTGCAAGACCCGCGGCGCGCCCTTCTGGCCGCTCGCCACCAGCACCGAATCGTAAATCTGCTCCGCCGTCATCCGCCGCAGCACGCGGTGCGAGAAGAACGTCTCGTCCTTCTTGTTCGCCTTGTTCGGCAAGCTGCTGCGCTGATAGGTGTTCGAATTCAGAATGATCCGAAGCACGGCCTTGTTGTCGAACTTCGCCTTTACAAATTCGTCGGCCAGGAAATCGAGCACGCCGTCCACCGCAGGCGGATTCTTGCGCCGGAAGTCGTCCACCGGATGGACCACGCCGCGGCCGAAAAGATGCGACCAGAGACGATTCGCCTGCACGACGGCGAACTGGCGGTCGGCGATCAGGAACCGCGCCAAGGACTCGCGCTGCGAGCCCGAGCCCTCGTACTTTTTGGACTTGTCCCACGGGAAGACCGCGCCGCTGCGCCCGCCGCCGATATCCTGCGGCATGTGGTATTCGCCGCCGTCCTTCTCGTAGACCCAATTCGCGCGGTAGCGGCCGAGCATCTGGCCGAGGCGTTCGGACTTGTCCTTCCCCAGCGCCTTTTCGACTTCGTCGAACATGCGTTTTACCAAGTCGCCGCCGGATAGCGGCCCCTGGTTGTACGGCAGCGCGCCGGGATTCCGCGGCAATGCGGCCACGGCCTCCTTCGCGCCGGCGGCGGGTTTGGCGTCCTTGCCTGCGGGCTTGGCCGGAGCTTTCGTCGCCGCGGCCTTCTTGCGCGCTTCTTCCTCGGCCTTCTTTAACTCGACGGTCTTCTTCTCCGCTTCGTCGATGAACGGCTTCACCTTCGCCGCCACATCCTTATAGTAGTCGTCGTTCAAGCCTTCCTTGAGCCGGATGACGCTGGCCAGATCGTCGCGCACTACCTGCGTGCGCGCCGCGAAGAAGGCCATCAGGCCGTGGAAATCGGCCTGCTCCCACGTATCGAACGGGTGGTCGTGGCACTGCGCGCACTGCATCCGCGTGCCCATGAAGACCGCGCTGACCGTGTTGATCGTCTCGGTCCGATCGCGTCCGTCGCGCAGAAAAAAGTTCGCCGCGCCGTTGAAGTCCGCGCGGCCGGTGGCGGTCACCAGTTCGGTCACGAACTGGTCGTAGGGCATGTTCTTGGCGAGCGCGTCGTGGATCCAGCGCCGGTAGCTGGCCGGATACGTACCTTCTTCCTGCGGCGCGTCGGAATGTTCGCGCAGCAAATCGCCCCACAGCGCCGACCAATGCACTGCGTAGCGCTCATGGCCCAGCACCTTGTCCACCAGCTTCGCGCGCTTGTCGCTCGACGGATCGATCAGGAAGACCTGCACGTCCTCGGCGGACGGAATCACGCCCAGCACATCCAGATACACGCGCCGCACAAACTCGTCGTCCGTGCACCTCGGCGAAGGCGGCAGGTTCTCGGATTTCAAGCGGTCGAGCACGAACTGGTCGATCGGATTCAGCACCGCGAAATCGGCCTGGGTCCAATACTGCTTGATCTCGGCTTCGGTCGGAGGCTTCTCGACGGGAATCGTAGGGACCAAGGCCGCGAGCGTGGCCGAAGCCGCGGAATTCGGCGCGCGCGCCGGAGCGGAACTCGTAACCGTGGCGTTCCCGCCGCCCGACGGCGGCGCGGCCGGGGCTTCCTTCAGCTTGGGCAGCAGTGGAACGCAATCGGCCTTGTAGACGGCCATATCCAGCTTGGCGACTTCCTCGAACTCCTTCTCGGCCAAAGCCGGCATGCCCTTATCGAGCGCGAACTTGCCCAACTCGAAGCGCGCCTTCGCGCTGCTCAAATCGGCCAGCCCGCGGCGCGCGATGAACAACGCCTTGGCATCGAGGAAGGAAACCGGGATCGCCTGCTTGCCCTTGGCGGTCTGCATGACGAGTTCTTTCTCGTCGAGCTTGACCACCTCGCCGCGAATCTTGCCGCCGGGAATATCGATCGTGACCGCCTCGCCCGCCTGTGCGGCTGCACACAAGCAAGCGATTCCCAACACCAAGAGGGGCCTTCGTAAAATGGGGAGCATACACGGCCTCCTTGGCAGCGCTTTCGCTGCACGATGCGGCGGGCTTAAGTCCAAGCGGGCTCGGCTACTGGAGTGGACTTTCCCGCGCATAAATTAATGCCAAATTCTTGCGTCACTTCCCTTTCAGAGCGTTCGTGATCGATGGCTGGCCAGCATGCTACGTGATCCTCAACGAATCCTAAGGGATCAGCGTTCAAGAATTGATTTTGAAATAATAGTTGCACCGGTGCGTTGGGAATTCAGGGCGCATGCACGCGTGCAAATTAGCTCGCCGCGGGTGCCGGAGCCGGGAGGTATAGACTTCCGCGGCGGCGAAAATAGAGCAGCCAGAGCATGGAGATCGCCACGAGGCTCAGGCCGATCCACTGCGCCATGCTTAACGAAGGCGCCACATCCGGCCATGCAGCGGGCGTATCGCCGCGCAAGGCCTCCTCGAAGAACCGAGTGGCGCCGGCCATCAGCAACATCAGCCCGAGGATCTGGCCATCGTATCTCCGGCGCGGCCAATAGGCGTACAGGAAAGCCGCCGAGAGACCCGCGCAGAGGAATGCGTAGATCTGCGTCGGATGAACCGGGAGGCTCCGTGCAGCCGAGGTCGAAATCCAGCCGTGGATCACGTGATCTTCCCAGGCAGGACTCTCAGGGCCAAAGACGATCCCCCACTCCACCGGGCAGCCGTAGCAGCAGCCGCGCATCAAACAGCCCAAGCGGCCCAATGCGAGCCCGGCGATCAAGGCCGGCGCGGCCAAGTCCAGAAACGGCAGGACCGGAATCTTGTGCCGCCGGCAGTACCAAGCGGTCACGGGGATCACCACTAAGAAAGCACCGTAGAAGACCAGCCCGCCTTCCCACACCTTGAACATATCCAACACCGCCGCCGGACCGCGTTCGCCGAAAGGGTTGTAATAGCTCCAATTGTCGAACAGGATGTGGAACACACGCGCGCCAGCTAAACCCGTCACAACGCCCAATACGCCCACGTCCATGCAGCGCTCGGGTTCAACGCCCAGCAGGTGCGCGCGCCGCCGCGACATGTAGACGCCTAACAGGAACCCCGCAAGGATGAAGGTGCCGTAGCCGTGCACCGGAACGGCCGTTTGGAGCCAACCGCGCCAAGCGCCGATGGCCAGCGCCAACACCGCTCCCGCCGCCGCGCCCAACGCCGCGCGCTTCCGTTCGAATGGTTCGCCGCCCGCCAGCAGCGCGCCGCTCAAGACCCCCCCCGCGATCAGGAGCAGCCAGGCGGGAAGGTGAAATAGCGTAGGCCACATCGGTGCGAAGAAACTCCTGGGCATAGTCGGCCACGGCACGTACGGCATTCTCGCCGCTGCGGGCCATTCCGGCAACCGTGGTCGCGGCGCGCGACGGGCCGATCACGAAGCCGGTGAAGCCAACCAATTGAAGGGGTAAGTCAGAACCTGCGCCGCGAACCGCGGCCGCCCAGCGAACCGGCCGGCGGCGTGGCTTCGCGCCCGCGAATGGGCTTGAGCGCGCGCGTGGTGGACTTGCGTCCCGGGTCGCGCCCGTCGCCAACGTCTTCGTCGCCTCCGGCCGGTGCCGGCGCTTGCGCCGGATCGCCGCCGGCCAGCCGGCGCTGGCGGTCCTTCTGCGCGGCGCTTTGGCGCAGCGAACGTCCGCGCCGAACCTTCAGATGCGCGGGCGCATCCTGAGCCGGCCGCCAGAACGCAACCCAGATCAACCCGAAGTAGGAAAGCAGCGCGCCGGCCAGCGCGCCGTGCCAAGGCACGCGGCCCTTACTCGCCGCCAAGCACGTCGCCAGCGCGGCGGGAACCAGGGCAAAACAACCGAACCCGATGAGGTACTCCATGGCGGGGATCCCGGACCACCCAGTCCGAAAACCGACGAACCGCGCCGAAGGCGCGATTCGTCCACAAGCCTAGGCGAAAGCCCGTCCGGGTCAATCCTCTACCTGGCGAGTTCAGGGCAAGTACATGAGGAAATCGAAGGTCAGCTTCTTCGTTTCGCCGGGCTTCAGTTCAAGATCCCAAGTTACATCGCTGTGGTTGTTGATCTCGCGGTAGCTCGTGTCGTTCCAATCGCCGCGGCGGAAATCGTTGAGCCGGATCTTGCCCTCGTCCGAAGCCAATTCCACCTTTCCGCCCAGCGAAACCGAAATGCGCGTCCGCGAAGGCTCCAGGCGCTGGTTCATCACCGTCACCGTCGCGCGCTTCTTCACTTCGGCGTATTGATTGCGGTTCCAGTTCAGCGCGTTGGCGCGGCGCGAAAGCTCTTCTTCCGTATAGGTCCCGCACATGTCCACGGCCACGGTGACCGGCAGAAGCACCTTGCCTCCTGCGGGCGTGTAGGTCAGCAGATCCTGGCCCAGCGGGAGGTTGTTCTTCAGGATCAACGCGGCGCCGGTCGTCCAAGGAACTTTCGAGGCGTTGGCCATCTCGATCTGGTGCCAGACCTTATTCTCCTCGAGCTTCATCGGAGAAACGGACGCGTTCTGGCCGTCCGGGTCGGATTGCCGGATCACGCCGCCGCCTTGAGCGTCGCGGACCACGCCGACGTCCATCGTGTAGAGGTGCTTGATCGCCGCGGGGCTCTGCCAGAGCGGCACGGTGGCGCGGGCGCCTTTGTGCAGCGCGAGGCGCTTGGCGCTGTAGACGAACAGATCCTGCGTGCGCGCGGCGGCCAGGTCGGGGGCCAGATCCAGGCCGCCCCCGTCCCCGGCGTCGCCGTGGCGCACGCCCAGGTGCTCGGTGCGCCGCGACTGAAACGAAGCGTTGCCGTAGGACTGGCCCATCAAGCCGGGCGCGGCCTGCGAAAGCGCCTGCCGCAG
Organism: Planctomycetota bacterium; assembly: GCA_015075375.1. Taxonomy (GTDB): domain Bacteria; phylum Planctomycetota; class SZUA-567; order H5-PLA8; family H5-PLA8; genus H5-PLA8. The sequence continues at coordinate 1,867,691 of JABTUM010000002.1, forward strand.
CGTGGCTTCCAGCGAAAGCGGCGAGATGGTCTGCTTGTAGCGAAAGTTAGGCACGCCTACGACGAGATCCACCTCCGCGTCGAAGTCTTCGGCTTCGTTGAGAATCTCACCCTGCAGTTCGATCAGCGCATCCTGGATCAGCTCGCCGCCGATCCGGTAGGTGGGAATCCAGCGCACGCCTTCGGCGAAGTACAGCAGGCTGATCGTCGATTCCTTGCCCGCGGCGGTCGCGCCCAATTCGAAGCTCAGGCGCTTCGTCCGCGTCTCGACCTCCTGCTTGCGCTTCATTTTGGTGACCAGTCCGGCTCCGGTAAGCGTGCGGATGGAACTCACCGGCAGCACCGTCTCCCCCTTCTCGGTGCGCAGGACCACCAAATCGCCCCCGCGCGGAGCGAGATCGCGGATCGACTCGGTCAACGCGGCTTCGGGCGACTGCATGCGCAGCGCCGCCAGGTGCGCGGCGGGCATCGGACGCGCACTCAATCCCGGCCGCGCCGCCGCGCTTTCCTCAGGCGGCAGGTCTAAGACTTCGACCACCGTGCAGACGAACGGCGGCGCCTCTTTCTCCTGCAGCGCCAGCGTCACCTCCTTGCCCGCGTTTGCGCGGAGCAGTTCGACGACGCTGGTGCAGGAAGTCTCGGTCTCGCGAAGCTCCGTGGTTTCGACCCATTCGGCGCGCATGCCCAGCGCGCGGCCGTCGGCCGACGAAGCCCAGAACGTGCCCAGGACCACGCCATCCGGCACCTGATCGGTAAACACGCGCCCTTGCGCATCGGCCATTCCGGTCGCCTTCTTCACGAACAGCCCGAAGCCGTCCTTGAAAATGACCACGCGCTCGGTGGCCAGGGTCAGCAGTCCCGCCTCCGCGGGTTGGGCCTCCCCGGCCCGCGTCATCGCGCCGGCCGCCAGCATCAAGGAAAGTACAACACCTGCCACTCGCGCGGTGCGCATGATCGATTCCCTCGTCATCGAGAAGCCTTCAGAAACTCGCCTCTTACATATAAAGGCTGCTACACGCATTTCCGTGTAAGGAGCATGTAATAATCCGGCAGCGGCAGCCGATTAGAAGGGCCAGACCAACGGAATGATCGCCAGCGCGATGGCTGCGACGAGCAAGTTCAACGGTCCGCCGAAACGCACGTAATCCCCGAAACGGTAGCCGCCGGGGCCGTACACCATCAGGTTCGTCTGATACCCGACGGGCGTGGAGAACTCGTTGCTGGCCGCGAGCATCACCGCGATCGCGAATGGCATGTGGCTGACGCCTAGGCTTGTTGAGGTCGCCATGGCGATCGGAAAGAGCAGCACCGCCGCCGCGTTGTTGCTCATGAAGGCCGTGCAGACCATGGTCATGAAGTAAATGGCCACCAGCGCCGCGTAGGGATGCGTGCCGGCCACGCTCAACAGGTTCGTCGCCATCACCTGGGCCACGCCGGTCTTTTCGAGGGCCGCGCCAAGGCCGAAGGCCGCGGCGATCACGATCAGGACTTGCCAATCCACGCTGCGCCGGGCCGGCCCGCTGCCGAGGCAACCTGTTGCGATTAATCCGATCGCCGCCAGAAGCGAGGCCGAAAGCATGCTCACCCAGTCGAACGAAGCGGCCAGCACCATCGCCAGAAGGATGCCCACGGCGATCCAAGCCCGGTCGTGACGCGGAACGGCCGCGCCTTCCAGCGCGCTGACGAGATAAAAGTCGCGGCTGTTTCGCTGCTGCTCCACAAACGTCGGCAGCGTCTCCAGCAGCAGCGTATCTCCGGGCCGCAGCACGATGTCGCCGATCTTTTGCCGCAAGCGTTCTCCGTTGCGGCCCACCGCGATCACCGCCGCGTTGTAGGTGCTGCGAAAGCGCCCTTCTCGAATCGTCTGGCCCACCAGCGGGCAGGTGTTGCTCACCACGGCCTCGACCAGGCAGCGCTGCGCGCGCTCGCCGTCGAGCTTGAAGACCTGCTCGGTGGCCGGCGTCAGGCCGCGAATCTTCTGCAAATCGACCACCGATTCGACGACGCCAACGAAGACCAGCCGGTCGTTCGCGCGCAGCCGTTCGCGCCCGCTCACCGCCGCCAGCACTTCGCCTTCGCGGTCGATCTCCATCAAATACATGCCGGGCAGATGGCGCAGCCCCGCCTTCTCGATCGACTGGCCCTGCAGCGGCGAATCGGGCGCGACGAGCATCTCGACGGTGTACTCGCGAGGATCGTCGTGGTGGCTGATCGCGGGTTTGCGGTCCGGCAGCAGCCAGCGGCTGAAAAGGGTGATGTACACCACGCCTCCCAAGGCGCAGGGCACGCCAACCCACGCGATGCTGAACAGGGTCAGGTCGCCGCCTAACCCTTCCTTTTTGAGCAGTCCGTGCACAACGATGTTGGTGCTGGTGCCGATCAGGGTGCAGCAGCCGCCCAGGATCGCGGCGTAGCTCAATGGAATCAGCAATTTGCTGACCGACAAGCGCTGCTGCTTGGCCCATTCGTCCACCACCGGGAGCAGCATCGCAACCAGCGGCGTGTTGTTCATGAAAGCGCTCATGGCGGTGACCGGCAGCATCAGGCGCAGTTGCGCGCCCAACAGGCTCTTGGGACGGCCCAGTATCCGCTGCGTCACCCAACTCATGCCGCCCGTATCGCGCAACGCCGCCGCCACGACGAACAGGAAGGCAACGGTCAGCATGCCTTCGTTCGAGAAGCCCGAGAGCCCTTCCTTGGGCGTGACGATGCCCAACGCCAACAAGGCGGCCAGACCGCCGAGCATCAGAAGGTCCGGCGCGATGCGCGTGAAGATCATGCCCCCGAAGACGACGGCCAGCGTCGCGATCGTGGTCCAAGCCTGCCATTCCATGGTGTGATTGCCGATCCTTGGGTAAGGGAGGGACTTCGAGGCATTCCCGGTTCACGGAGCCTATCAATCTACCTTCTAAGTAGACTAAAGGCCTGCATCAGATGTAGTACATGGTTCCTTTTCCACCGCGCACGGCCGCGTCCACGCGTTCCAGCATGTCTTTGAGGCTGACCCCATCCACGATCCGTGCGGTGGCGTCGCGGACGTCCTTCATCACAATCCGGAGACCGCAGGTCGCTTCGTCCGGACACTCTTCGCAGCGCTGGTACGAACTTTGACTGACGCAACTTAACGGAGCGATCGGACCGTCCGCAATGCGGATCACCTCTCCCAAGGCGATCAGATCGGGATTCTTACTCAGTTGGTAGCCCCCGCCCTTGCCTTTTTTGCTCTGTAGCAGTCCGTGGTTCTTGAGTTCCAACAGAATCGACTCCAGGAACTTTTTGGGAATGCGTTCCTCTACGGCCAAATCCCCAATCAGCACGGGATCCTTCCCATGCCGCCGCGCCAGGTACAGCAACGCTTTCACCGCATACTTGGCCTTGTTGGACAACATCGATTATCTTTATCCCTATAGATTTAATAGACTAATATCTCAAAAAGAAGCGCGTGTCAAGCACGCGCTTATGGAATTCGCTAACCGCTTAGGCAGGAATGTCTTGGAAGAGCACCGACGAATGGTACCGGTCGCCCGCGTCGGGCAGGATCGTCACGATCATCTTGCCCTTCGACTGCGGCTGCTGGCCGACCTTAATCGCCGCCGCCAACGCCGCGCCGCAGGAAATCCCGCAGGTGATCCCCTCTTCTTTATGCAGGCGCCGCGCCATCTCGATCGACTCGTCGTTCGTAACCGTCACGATCTCGTCGACCAGGTTCATGTCCAACACATCGGGCTTGAAGCCCGCGCCGATCCCCTGGATCTTGTGCGGCCCGGGCTTAGGCGCTTCGCCGGATCGAATCTGGGTCAGGATCGGCGAATGCACAGGCTCGACGGCCACCGAACGGATCGCTTTGCCCTTCTCGTTCTTCAGGTAGCGTGTCACGCCCGTGATGGTTCCGCCGGTTCCGACGCCCGAGACGAAGATATCCACTTTGCCGTCGGTGTCGTCCCAGATTTCCGGGCCGGTGGTCTTGAAATGAATCTCCGGGTTCGCCGGGTTCTTGAACTGTTGCGGGATCCAATACTTCTTCGGATCGCTGTTCATGATTTCTTCAGCCTTCGCGATCGCGCCGGGCATACCCTTGGCGCCTTCGGTAAGGATCAGTTCGGCGCCGAACGCGCGGAGCATGCGGCGGCGTTCGAGCGACATCGTTTCGGGCATCGTGAGGATCAGAGGGTATCCGCGCGCCGCGCAGACGTAGGCCAGCGCGATGCCCGTATTGCCGCTGGTGGGTTCGACCACCGTGGTACTGCTGTCGCCCGGCTTCAGGATGCCGCGCTTTTCGGCGTCCCAGATCATCGCCGCGCCGATGCGGCACTTCACCGAATAAGCCGGATTGCGGCCTTCGATCTTGGCCAGAATCGTGCAGTCCAGGCCCTTGGTGATCTTGTTGATCTTCACCAGGGGCGTATGCCCGATGCTCAAACTGTTGTCTTCGTAAATGCGTCCCATGGAAAGCTCCTCCAGTAAGGGGTCAGGGCCGGCGCGGGATCCCAGAGCGTTTTGCACCAAGCGCCTGCCTTCGGCGCTTCGACCGGTTTCATCCTCGTGCCGATAGCTCGCACGCCGAAGTTAACGCTCCGGAGGTGAATTTCCTACCGCCTTTTGAGTTCCGCATGCCCGTAGGCGGACCACTTTTCGCGCAACCCCCGCCCCGGGCTGGACGATGCTTCCTTATAAGGAATCTCCGGATTGCGGGAGGCTTGCGCCATGCTGGAACTGAACCTCGAACAACTGGCCGCGGTCGTCGGCGGGCAACTCGTCAGCGGCCCCGCGCGGCGCTGGGTCGGTTCGATCGCGACCGATACGCGGGCTGAGCTGTCCGGCTCGTTGTTCATCGCGCTACGCGGCGAACGTTTCGACGGGCATGCCTTCGTTTCCCAGGCGCTCGGCAACGGCGCGGCGGCCGTCCTGGTGGAGCGCGTCGATCCGGCCTGGCTGCTCGAACGCCGGCCCGATCAAGGTGCGATCCGGGTTCCCGATACGCGCGAGGCCTACCTGCGGCTGGGTTCCTGGGCACGCTTGAACCATCCCGCGAAAGCCTGGTTCGCCGTCACGGGCTCGGCCGGCAAAACTTCGGTCAAAGAGATGCTGGCTCAGATTCTTGGTGTGGGCGCAAACCTGCGCGTACACCGCGCGCTCAAGAGCTTCAACAACGAAGTCGGCGTGCCCGCGACGATCTGCTCCGCGCCGCTGGACGCGCAGGCGGTGGTGCTGGAACTGGGCACCAATCATCCGGGCGAGATTCTGCGCTTGGCCGGCGTCGCGCGCCCGCATGTGGCGATTCTGAACAACGCCGGCCCCTCGCATCTCGAAGCATTCGAGAACGTCACCAACGTCGCGCGCGAGAAGGGCGATATTCTGGCGTTCCAGGGCGCGGAAGATATCGCGGTACTGAACGCCGACGATCCGTACTTCGAACTCTGGCGCAGCCGCGCGTACGGTCGCGTGATCAGCTTCGGCATCGACGCCCGGGCCGGCGTGCGCGCCGAAGACGTGCGCCTCGAGGCGTCCGCCAGCCGCTTTACGCTGCGCATCGGCCGCGGGCGCACGGAGGTTCATCTACCTGCGCCCGGCAGCCACAACATCCGCAATGCGTTGGCCGCGGCGGCGGCCGCTCACGCCATCGGAATTGCGCCCGAGCAGGTCGCGGCCGGACTGGCCGACTTCGGCGGAACCGCGCGGCGCTTCCAGACCGAAGACCTCGACGGGATCATGCTGATCGACGACGCCTACAACGCGAGCCCCTTGAGCTTCCAGGCCGCTCTGGAGACCGTGCGCCACGCTACCGGCGGCCGCGGGCGTCTCCTGATCGTCGCCGGCGACATGCTCGAACTGGGCGCCACCGCCACGGCGCATCACGAAGCGCTGGGCGGCCAACTGGCGGCGCTCGAGCCCGCGGCGCTTTTCACCGTCGGACCGCTGGCCGGCCTCGCAGGCGAACAGGCGGTGCGAGCGGGACTCGCGTCCGATCGCTGGACCGCCTGCCGCAAGCCCGAAGAAGCCGCCGCCGCGCTCGAACCGCTGCTGCAGCAGGGAGATGTCGTGCTGATCAAGGGTAGCAACGGCGTGGGACTCGAGCGCTGCGTGTCGTATCTGCGCGAGCGGCGCACCCATGCCGCCGCTGCGGATTGATCCAAGCCTCGAATTTCGTTGAACCGTCGCAACGTATACGGTTCAATGCCTGCATGCCACGGTCTTCAGCACCCTCGCATTGCGCCCTGTGGGCCGGCGTGCTTCTCCTCGCGGGGTGCGGCGGGGCCGATAAGCGCGCCGCTTCCGATTCCAAACGCACACCATCCGATCCACCGCCGGTGGCGCCGCCTCCGCCGGCGGTCACGCTGGCGGAGGCCGTCGAACAGAAGTTGTGCGTGGTGGATAGCATCACCGACGTGGCCTTCAGCACGCCTCATCTGCGCTTCCTGCTCAAGCCGCTCGTCGAGACCAAGCCCAAGGTCACCATTCCTGCCGGGTTGAAGCTGATCCCCACCAAAGGCCTACCGGACCATGCGCAGGACGGCACCTTCGTGACCGTTTTGCCCTGTACCGGGGATCTGTATCCCAAATCCAACACGGGCCTCACCGTATGGTGCGCGCGGCTCACGCCGGAGACACGCGGGGCCAAAGAGTATAGATACGAAACGCTGCCGCCCGGCGATCCCGTCGCGAAGTTGCTGGCGGCCGCGCAGTCGTTGCAACCCGCGCCGGATTGGCATGCGCTACAGGTGGCTGTGTGGGCGGTGGCCGCGGACGCAGATCTGAAAGCCGTGCGTCGAACGGAGATCAGCATTCATGCCGACCATGGCTCGGGGGTCATCTTGGGCGAATCCCGGCGCCTCGCCCCGAACGTACGAACTTTGGACGATGCGCTTCAACTGCTCAAGACGGCCGGACTTTTCAGGCCTGACTTGAAGATGGTTCAGGAGTCGGAAGCGGAGATCAAACAGGCCTTGGACGACTATGCGAACGGGGTCAAAGCACTTCAGGCGGTGCACACGCTGGGCTACTACGCATCCCGGCCGGAGCCGTACGCCGTGCTGTGCGCCGTGTTCGAGAAGCACCCCGAAGCGAAGGTGAAATACTTCCGCGAAGCCGCCTTGAAATACCTATGGCCGCTGCAAGTTCGAACCGGTCCCGAAGGTCCTAAGCTTCACGCCGAACTTCATGCGTTGCTCAAACGCGCGCGTGAGTCCGAAGTCGATCCGAGATTGAAACAGGAATTCAACCGGTGGATCGAGTGGGCCGAAAAGAAAACCGCGCCGAAACCCTGAGTTCCGGCGCGGAGAGGACTGCTGCTTCGAAAGGGAAGCGGCGCGACGTCAGCCGTTCTGGGCGACGTAGCTCCAGGTCTTCGTATCCAAGACGCGGTCTTGCGCACGGTGCTGCGAGCGGCCGATGCGGATGCGGCTGCCGCTGACCACCACCACTCCTTGATCTGCTTCTCCGAGCGGCACTTCGCCGATGCGGTTCATGCGCAAACTCGCGCGAATCGCGCCGTCGCTGTAAATCTGGCAGGGTTCCAGCCGCACCAGGACCAGGCTGCGGTAGAGCCCTTCCGATTCGTGGCTCTCGCGAACTTCCAGCACGTGAATTCCGTCGGCCGTCACGCCCACGCGGCGATACTCGAAACTGGCGTGCTGGACATCGCCCGTGCGCATGCCGGTGTATTCGCCCGTGTAGCAACTCAGCGGCGCATAGGCCGCGGGGATGCTCCCGCCCAGAAGGTCGACGGCCTTGGCCACGGAGCCCGGATCGGAAAGACTCGCCGTGAGTTCGCGTACGCATCCCGGATGCACCGGCTGCCCGTCGAGCGTGAAGTGCCCGTATGCTTCGCGATAAAGCGCCGCGACGCGGTCCTGTTCGGCTTGAATCGGCCGGTTCGCCGCCGCGCGCGGTCCTTCGCCCATGCCAGAGGCGATCGTCCAAATGGCCAAGCCAACACCCAGCACCGCAAACGCGAAAGCGCCCTTGCGCGCCCACGGCAACGCCGGCTTCAGCCATGCTTTCAGGCGCAGATCGGGCGGCAACTCTTCGGTGGCTTTGCGGTGCATGGCTTCGCGAATCGGCGTCATCGGCGGTTCCTCGGTCAGGCCACTCCCGCGTGCACGGCCGGCGGGCGCGGCGCACGAGGCGTCACGTCAAAGCGCGGGTCGTCGGGGGGCGCAAGATGGGTATCGGTCATCCGCAGCAGTCGATCCACCGTTTCCGCGGCGGCTTCGGGTCGCGCGAGCTTGTAAGCGGCTTGCGCCATGCGGCGGCGGCGTTCGGGCTGCCGGAGCGTATCGACCACGCGCTGGACAAAACGTTCGATCTCCAGTGTGCGCTGGTCCAGCAGCCATGCAGCTCCTGCGGAGGCGAAGACGCGCGCGTTGTGGAATTGGTGGTTGTCCGCCGCGTGCGGATACGGAACCAGCAACGACGGGAGCGCAAAGGCTGCTATCTCCGCCAGGGACGTGGCGCCCGAACGTGCCAGCACGCAATCGGCTTCGGCGTACAATTCTTCCATGTGTTCGCAAAACGGCAGCACGTGCCCGCGCACGCCGGCCGAAGCGAAGGCCGCCGAAGCGCGCGGTTCGTCCTCGGATCCCGCCACGAGAATCACCTTCAATCCCGGGAGCGCCTTCGAGAGCTTGGGCCACGCCTTGATCACGAGGTCGTTCAGGAACTGTGCGCCCTGCGAACCGCCCAGGACCAGCAGCGTCGCTTCTTCCGGCGCCGGTCCCTCACGCAAATTGCGCTCCGCGCCCCGGTAGGAAGCTTCGACCACGCGCCGGCGCAGCGGATTGCCTACGTGCTTGATCTTCTTGGGCGCATTCAGAAACGGACCGGCTTCCGAGAATTGAACGCCAATCTCTTTCGCGAACGGCGCAAGTTTGCGCGTCGCGCGCCCCGGAATCACGTTTTGCTCCAGGATCATGACGGGCACTTCAACGCCCCACCCCGCCAGCGCAGGCAATACGGAGGCGTACCCGCCCAAGCCCACCACCGCGTCGGCTTCAAAACTCAACAGCGCACGGCGCGCCTGCAGGTATCCGCGGCATAAGCGCACGCTTTTCTGCGCGAAATCCAAGCCCAATAAGCCGCCCTTCAGCGAAGGAAGTAATTCCAGTCGGTACCCGAAGCGCGGCACCAGGCGCTGCTCGAGCCCGCCGTGCGCACCCAGGTAGAGCACCTGATGTCCGCCTTCGCGTCCGAGCAGTTCTTCGGCCAGCGCCAGGCCCGGCATCAAATGCCCGCCCGTTCCACCGCCGGCAATCACGAGTTTCATGCTCAGCTTCCTTTCGAACTTAAAACCTCACCACGGAGGCACGGAGAACACAGAGATCCACAGGGAGGACCAAGAGTTAACAGCGCATCCTTCGAATGCCTTCCTTGAGCGTCGCGACGTTAAAGTTCATCAGCAAGCCCAACTGTTTTCCGGTCAGCTTCAAGTACGAAAGCAACTGCGCTTGATGCACCGGAAGCAACATTTCAACCGCCTTCAACTCCAGAATCACCGTGTCTGCAATCAGAAAGTCCAACTTCAGCGGCACCGCCAACTCCTGGTCTCGGTATCGGATGGGAACCGCCACTTGCCGCTTAAAGCTCACTTTCTGGTAGTGAAATTCCAGGCTCATTGCCTCATCGTAAACGCTTTCGAGCAGTCCCGGTCCCAGCCTGCGGTGAACTTCAATTCCGCAACCGATGATGCGGCTTGAAATCAAATTCAAGACTTTACTCGGCAGCATGCTTTCGCAGCACTCCATCGATCCGACGAACGATTGTCAACCTGACAGCGGACTCGCGGCATGCAATCGACGCGACAGCACTCCACTGCCCTAATACGCGCATACTCCGCTTGCGCTCCTTGGCAGCCCTTGCCCTTCTCCGTGTGCCTCCGAGCCCTCTGCGTCTCTGTGGTTAAGCCGTTCGCGCGCTTAACGGCCGACCGTTGCCTCTTGCCACCGCGCCCAGCGCGCGCGGCGCTTCTTCCGCCGGGGGATGCGCAGCGACATTCAGCAAGATGCCGATGCCAAACAGGGTGAAGATCAGCGCGCTGCCGCCGTAGCTGATCAGCGGGAGCGAGATGCCTTTCGTCGGCATGCTGCGCGTCACGACGGCGATATTCATCGCGGCCTGAAGCCCCAGCATGAGGGTCACGCCCAACGCCAGCAGACTGCCCAACAGGTCCGGAGCTTTGCGTGCAACGGTCCAGCCGTGCCAGACCAGGCATGCGAAGCCCAGCAGGATCAGGCACGATCCGATCAGGCCCAACTCTTCGCCGATCAACGCGAGGATGAAATCGTTGTGCGCTTCCGGAAGGTAGAGCAGTTTCGCGTGCCCTTGGCCCAGGCCCGCGCCCCAGACGCCGCCGCTGCCTTGCGCGATCAGTGCCTGATGGACCTGGTAGCCACGCCCCAACGGGTCGTACTCGCCGGTGAAAAAGTGTTCGAGCCGGTCGCGCACGTAACCGAGTTTTTCCCAAGCCAAGAGCGCGCCCGCGGGCGCCGCGATACCCAGGAACGGGAGCGCGTACACGAGGCGCACGCCGGCGACGAAGAGCATCGCACAGAGCACCGTGGCGAGCAGCGCGGCAGTGCCGAGGTCCGGCTCCAGCGCCACCAACGCCACCGGCACGCCGGCCAGCAAGGCGGCCGGCAAAAAGCCGCGAGTGAACGTGCGCAATTCCTCGCCGCGCGTGGCCGCCCAACCGGCGATGCCCAGCACGCACAGAATCTTGGCTGCTTCCGAGGGCTGAAAGGTGAGGCTGCCGATGCGGAACCAGCGCCGCGCGCCGTTGATCCGTTCTCCGATGCCCGGGACCAGGACCGCGATCAGAATCAGGACCGCCAGCCCCAGCCAAATTTTCCAGTGCCGGCCCAGCGCGTGGTAATCCCACAAACTTCCCACGGCCAGCGCGATGCAGCCCGCCAGCAGGTACACGCATTGCCGTTCGAGAAAGAAAGTCGCCGTACCGAAGCGCTGCTCGGCCACCACGAAGCTCGCGCTGTACACCATCACCAGCCCCAGCGCCAGAAGGGCTCCGGTGACGATCAGCAGATGTCTACGCGCCAGTTCCATGAAAGAATCGAAGGCTCCCGGTGCGAAGCGCTACACGCGCAGCGTCGCGATGCTGAACACGGCAAGCAGGACAGAGACGATGAAGAAGCGGCTCACAATCTTCGTTTCCGGCCAGCCCACTTTCTCGAAGTGGTGGTGCAGCGGCGCGATACGGAAGACGCGGCGGCCGAACCAACGGAACGATGCAATCTGGATCAGCACCGAAAGGGCCTCGGCGACGAAGACTCCGCCGACCAGCACCAGCATCAATTCTTGCTTGATGCTCAGCGCGACCAACCCCACCAGCCCGCCCAGCGCCAGCGAGCCCGTATCGCCCATGAAGACTTCCGCCGGATGCGCGTTGAACCACAGGAAGCCCAAGCATGCGCCGGCCAGGGCCGCGCAGATCACAGCCAATTCTTCGGCGCCTGGCACCCTGGGCACCGCCAGATGCTGCGCCATCCCCGCATGACCCGAGAAGTACGCCATCAATCCGAATGCCACGGCCACGGTGATCGTGCAAAGCGTCGCCAGACCGTCGAGGCCGTCGGTCAGATTCACGGCGTTGCTGCTGGCCGTCAGCACCACGCCGGCCCAGATCAGATACCCATAGCCCAAGGTGGGCCAGAAGGCCGCTTCGACGAACGGCACCGCCACCGCGCCACGCGCGCCGCTGGGGCTGTACGCGTAAAGCAGGTAACCCACGCCCAACCCCACCACCGCTTGGAAGCAGAGCTTCTCGCGAATCGTGAGGCCTTTTTCCTTGCGCGTGAGTTTGATCCAATCGTCGTAGAAACCGACCAAGGCAAGCGCAAGCATCGTGAAAAATGCGAGCGGTACGAAGACCACGTCGCTGCGCGCGAAGAGCGCCACCGCGCAAAGCGTGCTGGCGACGAGGATCACGCCGCCCATCGTCGGCGTGCCGGACTTCACCGCATGCTTCTGCGCGATGAACTCGCTGTCGCTTTTTTGCGTGTTCTCGCCGTACTTGCGCTGGCGCAGCCAAGCGATCACGTGCGGCCCGAGGGTCACGCACATGATGAAGGCAAAGAGCGCCGCGAAAGCCGCACGAAACGTGACGGCGCGGAATACGCCGAATGCTTCCAAGCCGCTGTCCGAAAAAAGGTGCAAGAAGTAGAGCACACCGAGCCCTCGGAGTACACCGTCCCCCGTCCCGCGGTATCGGCCGTTTTCCGAACCCCCTCTATCTTTCTTACATAAGGAGCGGGCGCACGAGAGCACCCCGTGCAGCCTGAGCTTCCCGCGCTTCAGTCGCGTGGTAAAAACTCCGATGCTCAGTACCGGACGGACCTCGCGCGGGGCCCGCACCGCTACGGCCCCCGGGATCGCCGGCTCCATGCCCCAACCCCAAACGATTCCCGGCGCTTCCGCTTCTTCAAGTTCCCGCATGCCGGCCATCTGGACCGGAGTGCGCATTCACTTCATGGGCTGCGGCGGCATCGGCGTCAGCGCGCTCATGGAATTAGCAGCCGCGCGCGGAGCGCTCGTCAGCGGTTGCGACGGCTGCGAAGGCGGGCAGGTTCCGCATTTGCGCTCGAAGGGTCTGGCCGTACAGGTAGGCCACGACGCGAAGCACGTGGAGGATTGCGACGTGCTCGTCTATACGCCCGCGATCCCTGAAGATCATCCGGAGTTGGTCCGCGCGCGTGAGATGGGCCGCAAAATTTATGCGCGCATGGGCCTGCTGGGACGCCTCGCGCGCGGCCGGCGCGTTATAGGCGTCACCGGCAGCCACGGCAAGACCAGCATCACTTGGATGATCGGCCACTTGCTCTTGCATGCCGGGCGCGATCCCGACGTGCTGGTCGGCGGCGTCGTGCGCAGCTTGGGCAGTAACGTCCACATCGGACAGCCCACGCTGGACGGATTCAAAGAACTCGTGCTGGAAGTGGACGAATCCGACAACCGGCTGCACGAAATCCGCCCTTCCATCCCGGTGGTCTCGAACATCGACAACGACCACCTGGAACACTACGGCGACCTGCGCGCGCTGCAGGCGGCGATCACGACCTACTTCGCGGCGGCCGGAGAAGCGGCCGTACGCGACGACGCGGCGGCCCTGGTCGGCTGCGGCGACGATGCGCGCGTGCGCGCGGCCCTCGAAATGGCCGCGTTGCAGACCGGCCTGCCGGCACTCAGTTACGGGTTCGGCGACGCCGCGCTCGTCCGCGGCGAGAACGTCAAGACCGGCGAGATGCAATCGAGTTTCGACGCCGTTGGACCCTTCGGTGCTTGGCGCGGCCTGACGCTTCCCATGCCCGGCCGCCACAACGCGCTCAATGCCCTTGCCGCCGTCACCGTGGGCTGGCACCTGGGGCTGGAACGCGATGCGGTGGCCGCGGCGCTGGCCTGCTGCGAACGCGTCGGACGGCGCTTCGAGGTCAAAGGCGATGTGAACGGCGTACGAGTCGTCGACGACTACGGCCACCACCCGTCCGAGTTGGCCGTCACGATTCGCGCGGCTTGCGACAGTACCGCCGGAAAGGTCGCGGTGCTCTTTCAGCCGCATCGCTACACCCGCACCCAAGCCCTGATGGAAGAATTCGCTCGCGTGCTGGCCGGCAGCGGCGCCGCGGCCGTCTATCTGCTGCCCGTCTATGCGGCGAGCGAAGCCCCGATTCCCGGCGCTTCGCACCATGCGCTGGCCGAACGCGTCCGCGCGCTGGGCCACCCGTGCGTCGAAACGCTGGACAGCATCGACGATGCCGTCGAACGCCTGGCCACTACGAAGCCGGGCGATACGGTACTCACCCAAGGCGCCGGCGACGTTACCGAAGTGGGCCCCCGGCTCCTTACTCGCCTTAAAAACGGATCCCGGTAAAGCCATCTGGCCTTCCGTTTTCCGCACGCAAGTCAGACCATCACCCCGCCGATACCTCCGATAGCCCGCGGTTTATTAACCGTGAGGGGAAGGTCCGGCGCCGGGAGTCGTACATACGCATGCACTGGTACCACGGATTCGAACGCTTCGTGCAGGAAGACGTCTCGCTCGCGGACCGAACCTCGTACAAGGTCGGGGGGCCGGCGCGCTACTTCGCCCGTCCCCATGACGATTTGGCGCTCTCGCTGTTGCTGCGGCGGGCGCGCGAAGAGGCCGTCCCGCTGCACGTGCTGGGCGGCGGCACCAATCTGCTGGTCGGCGACCGGGGCGTGGACGGTTTGGTCGTGCGCCTGCCGCAGCAGGGGTTCGCCGAGATGCGCCGCGAAGGCCTGCGCGTTTCGGTGGGCGCCGGGGCCAGCCTGCCCAAGCTCGTCAAATGGAGCCTGACCCAAAAGCTGTCCGGCCTGGAATGCCTGGTGGGCGTGCCCGGTACCGTCGGTGCGGCGCTGCGCATGAACGCCGGCGGCAAATACGGCGAAATCGGCAGCCGAGTGCTTTCGGTTAGCGGCGTGGAGCTCGACGGAAAGCCGTTTCGCTTCGATACCGCTCAGTGCGGCTTTCGCTACCGCGATTCCGACCTTAAAGACCGTTTCGTCACGCGTTGCGAATTGGAATTGGAACCTTCCGAACCTGCGATTGCCGATGATTTGATCCGGCTGATCATCGGCGAAAAAAGCAAGTCCCAGCCCCTCGATCGCCGTTCCGCCGGCTGCGTCTTCAAGAACCCCAAACTTCCCGGTGTTCCGCCCGCGGGCAAGCTGATCGACGAATTGGGCCTGAAGGGCCTCCGCGTCGGCGGCGCCAGCGTATCCGAATTGCACGCCAACTTTGTCGTCACCGATCGCTGGGCCACGGCCACCGATGTGGTGGGCCTGATCCGGCACCTGCGACGCACGGTGCAGCGCGAGCGAGGGGTGTTGCTGGACCTTGAGATCGCCGCTTGGGGCGTAGGCGCGGACGAAGTTGCGGCCTGAACGCCTGGGACTCCAGACGAAACTTTCTTTTCGCTAACCGCCCTTTCCGGCCCTGCCGAAACACCGAATAGGTTCTCCCCGGTCCGCGCCGGGGCGTTCCGCACCCCCACGGAGGCCCGTCATGGCGACGATCGTTCGGCACGGTAAGCGTTTTCAATCCCGGGACGAGTCCGATCCCCTGAATCACGTGAACATCGGCGTGCTGTACGGAGGGCCTTCGGCCGAGCGGGATGTCTCCATGGAGTCCGGGGATGCCGTCGCCACCGCGCTCGAAAAGGCCGGGCGCAACGTCCAGCGCGTCATTCTCGACGGAAGCTTCGACGCCAAGATGGCCCGCGGCCTAGGCATCGATGTGGCTTTCCTGGGCCTTCACGGCGAGTTCGGCGAGGACGGCCGCATCCAACTGATTCTGGAGGAAGCCGGGATCCCGTATACGGGCTCCGGCCCCGATGCGAGCGCCCAGGCGTTCGATAAGCTGCTTTCCAAGCGCTGCTACGAAGCCCACGGCCTGCTGACGCCGGCCTGGATGAGCTTCGAGCGCGACGAACTCGAGTCGATGGGCGCGCGCGCGCTGCACGACATCGCGCCGCCCGTTGTCGTCAAGCCGGCGGCTTGTGGATCCAGCCTGGGCGTCACCATCGTGCGCCACCCCGACCAGCTCAATGCGGCGCTTCAGAAGGCGCTGGAGTACGGCGAGAGCGTCATGGTCGAGCGCTTTATCCAGGGGCGCGAGTTGACCGTGGCCGTCCTGGGCGACGATCCGCTACCCCCGGCCGAACTGCGGATCAAGCGCGAGTTCTACGACTACGCCGCCAAATATCAGGACGACGCTACCGAGATCATCTGCCCGGCCGAACTGCCGCGTGAAGTCACCGCACGTGCGCAGGCTAGCGCGCTGGCGGCCCACCGCGCCCTCGGCTGCCGCGACGTCAGCCGCACCGACATGATCCTCGACGCCCACGGGCTGTTCTGGGTGCTGGAAACCAATACCCTCCCGGGCCTCACCAGCCATAGCTTGCTTCCGCGCGCTGCTCACGAGTGCGGCACCAGTTTCCTGGGCTTAGCCGAGTACCTGTTGCTAAAGGCGCTGGCCCGCCGCGCCGGAAAAGATCGCGCCGCGGCTTAAACAGCCCCTTGCGTCTCCCCACGCGGTATACTGAGGCTGAAGTAGTGGGCCACTTTCCGCCCAAGGAGCCGGCACGTGCCGCACAAGCATCCGGTGGAAGCCGAAGCGGCCGTGAAGCAGCTCTGGGCCCAGACCTTGGCCCAGGCCGATAACCCCGAGCTGACCGTCCATCGCCTACCCGACGCCACGCAAGCAGACGTCGAAGCTCTCTTTCATACGCTCGACAAAAGCGCGGCCAGCACTTCCAGCGCACGCAACCTGGCCGTTCCCGCCGCTCCTGTCACCACCCGCACCGTGCTCGATCAACCCATTCATCGGGGCGACACGGAACGGACGCTGCGCTTTCCGGATACCTCCTCGCGCCCGCCCAGCGGACCGGCCACCACCCTGCCCCTCGACCGTGAACAAGCGCGTACCGCCGAACCCCTTTCGGGATTGTCCGGCGCCGATTATTTCGCTTTCCAGCAGCAGCTTGGGCAAGGCGGCATGGGGGTCGTCTTCAAGGCGCGCCAGGAGTCGCTCGACCGCGACGTCGCCGTCAAAACGATCCGGCTCGACCGCGAGTTTTCGCATGCCGAAGTCGCTTCCTTTTTGCGCGAAGCGCTGACGACGGGCAGCTTGAGCCATCCGAACATCCCGCCGGTGCACCTATTCGGACGCGACGAACTCGGCCGCGTGTTCATGGTCATGAAGAAGGTCGAAGGGCAGCCTTGGCGCGCGCTCCTGCATCCGCCGCGGCCCGACGGACGGCCGGCGCAGCCCGAACAGATCGAGATCGACCTGCCCGAACACCTGGAAGTCTTTCAGAAAGTCTGCGACGCGGTGGCGTTCGCCCACGCGCGCGGCGTCGTGCACCGCGACCTGAAGCCCGAGAACGTGATGATTGGCGCGTTCGGCGCCGTCTTCGTCATGGACTGGGGCTTGGCGCTGCGCTTCGACGACGAGAAAGGCGCCAATTTGGGCACCGGCCGCGATAAGGCCAGCACCGTCGCCGGCACCCCCGCATACATGGCGCCCGAAATGGCCTTGGGCGAACTCGAACGCATCGGCCCCTGGACCGACATCTACCTGCTCGGTGCGATCCTCCACGAGATGCTTACCGGCAGGCCGCCCCACGGGGGCAGCAACATCTTCGAAGTCCTGGCGCATGCCGCCTGCGCCAAAATCGATCCGATCAAACACCGCCGCGGATTGCCGCGCGAAGCCCGGGAACTCGAATCGATCGTCCGCAAGTGCCTCGCCGAAGACCCGCAGCAACGCTACCCCAGCGTCGAAGAGCTTCAGGCCGACGTGCGCGCCTTTCAGGCCGGCCAAGGCAATCGCAGCGAGAGCCAGGATCTGGCTTCCGACGCGCGGCGCGAACTGGAAACCCTCGCCCGAGAGACCGCCGATATTCGCGTGACACCGCCCTATTATCCGCGCTGCGCGGAGGTCCTCGCCAAAGCGCATCAGGCTCTAGCGCTGTGGGGGCACAATCCTCGAGCCACGCGCTTGCGCCAGGAAGCGCTCGCGATTTACGCCGACCTCGCGTTGCGCGGTCAGGACTGGGGGCTGGCCGAGTCGTTGCTGCGCGACTTACGCCTCAGCGGTTCCGGCGGCGGCTCGCTCAGCCAACCCCTTGAGCAGCGCCTGCGCTCCGAACGCGATTCCTGGCGCCGACGGCAGATATTCTTCCAGCGCGCCTATCGCTTCGCGGCGGTCATGTTCTTCGTTTCGCTGGGGCTGTGCTTCTATCTGTACCTGCAATGGAGCCAGGATCGGCTCGATCTGGAGGTACTCTCCGGCAGGCTGGAAGCCCTGCAGCGAGAGCAACCGGAGTCTGAAGCATGGGTCGCGGCGGGAACTCCGATCCCCGAGAATTCGACGCCGCCCATGTCCACCGTGCTTCCGTTGCCGATCGATCCGCCGCAGCCGCCTCCACCGCGCCCCACGCCGGAAACCGAAGAACCGGTCTTCGCCCCGCGCTTGGGTGCGCCCCTTCGATTGCCGCGCGCACTCGACGGACCCGTGCCGGACGATGCGGCGCATGCCCGCCCGATCCTTGGCTTTCGCGTCGGACCGCAAGGCACCTTGCTGCTGTGGGACGATCAGGGCCTCGCCTGGAGTTGGAAGCCCGCAGAGCGAACCCCGCAGCCTCTTTCGGGCCGTGCGGCGGGCCAGCCCCTGCAACAAGCGGAGTGGATCGACGGGCAGCGCGTGGCGATAGCCGATGCGCAGGGCGACGTGCGCGCCGGCGATCACCCGGATCGGCCGTGGCAGATCCTGCTGCGCGCCGGGGAAGCGCTCGATGCGCTCGACGCCGAAGGCCAGGGTGCTCAATTTCGGCTGGCCGCAGCGGCTGGCCGAAGGCTTTGGCTTTGCGCCGGCCGCGAAACGGCATCGGCCCCGGAAACGCTGGCCGCCCCGATTCTGGATGTAGCCCTGCGCACGCAAGGCGGACTGCTCCTCGTTACGCCGCGCGGCGTGGAGTACCGCACCCCCGGCGCGCAGCACCTGAATTTTGCGTTCCCCGTGGAGATGGCGTCCGCTTGGCTGGTGGGCGACCGATTCCTGATGATCCCAGCTCAGCGCCGGTACGAGTTGAATGCCGGCCGCCTGATTCCAGGCGAACGGCGCATCGAACTGACGGTGAAGTACGCGTTCCGGTCCGGCTCGATCGTTCACGCCGCGGCCACTTCGGACGGGCGGCGCATCGGCATCGCATTGGCTTCAGGCGAGTTGCTCTGCGTGGACGGCGATGCTCCGCGGGTCTACGCTCAAGGTAAGGTGTATACCACCCCTGCCCGAGCACTGGCCCTTGATCCAGACGGAGGCGTCTTGTACGCGCTCACGCCCGACGGAAGCATCGACCGCTTCGACCTTTCGAAGTGGAAGCCCTAACGAAATCGTCTGGGAAGTAGGTTCAGACCGCGACGCGTGCGCGTTTGCATGCCAAGCGCACCGAGACGAGTTGCTCCGCCAGGCTCAGCACTTCCATCAAGCCGTTGGCCTTGCTCGCGCACGGTACGCTGGCTTTGCGCAGCATATCCTGCAAAACGAAATCCTCGCCGTAGGCCGTCATCACCATCTTCGGCACGCCGGGATGCAAGCGCTCGGCCTCCAGCAGGAACTCGGGACCGTTCATCCGCGGCATGCGGAAATCGGTCACGATCAAATCCGGATCGAGCTGCGGCAACGCCGCCAGCGCTTCGTGCGGCTTGCTGAATCCGCTGACCTGCCAGCCCGCCTCGCGCATCATGTACTCGATCAGCTTCACCGTCGCGGGATTGTCATCCACCACGACCGCATGAAGCCCACGGAACGGATGCCTGCCGCTGGCACTGGCGCCAAAGCCGTTGCTTGACTGCATCATCGATTGTCGCCTCTTAGGCTGCACAATGTAACCTAGCCTATCGACGCACCTTTTCGCAACCGTATAGCATCCTATTTAACTTAAATTATGGACGGAGGTTACATGCACAAGCGGCGCACCTGTGCGATTCAGGCTTTGCGGGTTGGACTCACAGCCTTTGCGGCGTAGGGCAGGCCTTATTTCTGGTTCAGGACCCGGCGGTAAATATTCTCGTACTGCGGCACGATAATCCCGGGCGAGAATTTCAGTTCGGCCTTACGGCGCGCGGCGCGGCCCATTTCCTTGCGCCGCGGTTCGTCGGCCAGCACGTCCATCGCTCGCGCGGCCATGCATTCGTAGTCGCCGACTCGGCACAACCAGCCGTCCTCGCCGGGGCAAACCACCTCGCCCAAGCCGCCCGTCTCGGTTGCGATCACCGGTACGCCGCAGCTCATCGCTTCCAAGGCCGCCAAGCCAAACGATTCGTACTGCGACGGCAGCAGAAACAAGTCCGCGCAAGGAAGCAACTCTTCCACCGAATCCTGGTTGCCGAGGAAATGCGTGTCCTTCTCTACGCCCAACTCGCGCGCCACCTCACGCGCCGCTGGCAGGTCCGGCCCTTCGCCGACCATGATCAGCTTGGCCGGCGTCGCCTTGCGCACGAGGGCGAAGGTCCGCACCACGTCGGTGACATTCTTCACCGGCCGGAAGTTCGAGATATGCATCAGCACTTTCTCGCCGTCCGGCGCGAAATGCTTGCGGCAGCAGCGCCGCGGCTGGGGCAGAAAGCGTTCGTGATCCACCGAGTTGTAGACGATGTCGATCTGCCGCGTCACGCCGAAGGTGTTCTTCGTTTCGCCAGCCAGGTAATTCGAGACCGTCGTCACCGCGTCGCTGCGCTCGATCCCGAATTTCGTCATCTTGAAAAAGGTCGGCTCCGCGCCCACCAGCGTGATGTCCGTCCCGTGCAGGGTCGTGACGATTTTCAGCTTTCCACACGACTCCGAAACCACCTCGCGCGCCAAATGCGCGCAAACGGCCCACGGTACGGCGTAGTGCACATGCAACACGTCCAGCTTCACCGCATCGGCCACCTCGATCATCTTGCACGCCGCCGCCAGCGTCCAAGGCGGGTACTTGAAGAGCGGGTAGCTCCCGACATCGATCTCGTGAAAGAAAAGGTTTTCGTAAAAGCCGCGCAACCGGAACGGCAGTGCATAGCTGAAGACGTGAACCTCGTGTCCGCGTTTGGCCAGGTCGATACCCAACTCGCTCGCCACCACACCCGAACCGCCGTGAGTCGGATAACAAGCTATGCCGATGCGCATGACGGACCCTCTCCAAACCGATGCCTATGCAACGCAATGTATCGAGTACGGTCCGCGCATTCCGTTCACTTGGCCGATTGGGGGGCCTGACCCAGCCAACCGGCCACGTCCTTCACCGCCACCGGCCCCTTCACGCAATAGGGCTCTCCGTACGCCGCGCCAATCTTGAATCCGTAAAACCCGTGCATGGCGCGCAGAAAATCGATAAACCGGTCGCTGCTCAGTTTGGTTTGCGGCGCCTTGCCGGCGCTTTTCTTGCCCGGACCGAATTGCGTGCCGTAGCAGAGCACCAATTCCAGCTTACGCTCGAAGACGCTCGCAATGTCGACCACCAGATCCGCGTCAATGCCGTAGCGATTGTTGTAATACAGCACCGTTTCGGGCCGGTACGGCGGCCGGTCGTGCGCGGCGATTCCCCGGGCGCTGCGCGGATCGAACTTCGGTGCGCCGCAAAGCCAAGCCGCCGCTTCCGCTGCCTGCCCCACTGCGGCGTGGTCGGGATGCTGATCTTCCCAGTGCGGCGCCAGCAGCACCCGCGGACGAAAGGTCCGCAGCACGCGCACCAGCGCCACGCGCAAGCGTTCGTCGTCACACAGATGCCCGTCCGGAAGCTTCAAATTCACCCGCGCGCGAGTGCCCAGGATCCGGTCGGCCGCCGCGGCTTCGCGCCGGCGAGTAGCGACCGTACCCCGCGTGCCCATCTCGCCCTCCGTACAGTCGGCGATCGCCACCGACATACCCGCCGCGCGCATCAGGAGCAGCAATCCGCCGCAGCACAGCTCCGCATCGTCCGGATGCGGAGCCAGCACCAGCACGTCCGCTTGTTTCGGCTTAGAAGCCAAACCCATGCCCCTCCACGTCGGCGCCGGCGTGCATCGTCATCAGTCCAAGCAGCAGCAAGCCTACCCCGTCCACCGCATCGTAGCGATCTTCGCCCGGATGCCCGCGAAACATGCCGTCCAGCAGGAGCACCCGGATCGCTTCGCCGGCCAAGTCTTGCGCCTGTTCGAGCAACGCCGCATCCTTGAAATGCCGCGACGCGTGCACCAGGAAATGAATCCCGCGCCCGTAGTGCTCGGCGTAGCCGCCCTTCCCGCCGTTCACGGGCGTTTCGCGCGCCAACTGCGCCGCAAGATTCCGCGCCGCTTCGGCGAAAACGTCTTCGCCGGTCCGAGCATGCAGACGCAGGCACGTCTCGGCAAGCGCGAACGGATAATCGTGGGCGGGGAACAGCGGCGCCCAGAAATCCGCAAAGTCTCCCGGCTGATACGCCGTCACCTTCGGGCCCAAACTGGGCGTGCCGTCCGCTACGTTCACCTTCCCGTAGTAACGTTTCGCACCCGCATCGTATCCGAAGCGCAGCCACGCGCGCACGGCGTCGGCCGCGCACTCCGCAAAAAAGGAATCGCCCGAATACTCCGACGCGCGCAGGAGCGACCCCGCCCACAGGCCCACTTCGGTCGTACAGACCAGCTTATCCCAGCGCTTCGAGGTTCGGTCGTTTTCCATCAAGCCTGTTTCGGGATGCCGAGATTCAAAGCTGAATCGCGCGATTTTACGCGCCAGGTCCAGCAACTCGGGCGCGTCTTCGCGTGCTTGCAGCCATGCGGCGCTCTCGACCAGAATGCCGCCCGATTCGATAAACGCATGCGACATCTTCCCGTCCGCATGGCGATTGAATCCACCGCTAGTCGCATCGAAGACATGCCGCGTCACGCACTCTCGAATCTCGCGCGCCGTCGCGCGCGCATCGACCCGGTACAGGACGCCCCACGCTGGGGGAAGCGGACGGCACTCGTGGTATCCGCCGCTTTCGGTGTCCAGGTCGACCGGGACGGGCGTCTCGCCGCCCTTAAAGGTAAGCGTGCATCCACGCCACGCGTCCCAATAGAAATGGTTACCCCACAGGAAGACACCGTTTTTAGCGACGCAGTGCCGCAAGAAGTCCCGTACGTACGCGTCGGCGGCCTGCGCGTACTCGTTACGCCCCGTCAACGCGCTGGCGGTGTGCGCCGCCGCAAGCAGCGGGAGATCCCAGTACAGCGAACACCCGCGCGGCGCGTCGATGTTGCGGTACACGCGCTTCTCGATGCCCGGCGCGTGCGTGTCGGGCTCGGGATACGTCCGCGTGCGCAGATCCAGGGCGCTCCACCACATCGCCGTCGGATCCGGGCCCACGCGTGCGGGCGCATGAGCCAGCATCCCGTCCAAATGCGATTTCACCGGCGCCAGGTAATCCATCGCGCTACTCCCGCCCCATCAGGAGATGTTCGAAACTCAACGGTTCCAGCGCTTCCAACAGCTCGCCTGCCAGACTTGGATCGAACCCCGTGAACTGTGCCGCGCAGAGCGTCCGTTCCTGCGGCCGGCCCAGCGGCTTTGCGCAGGCCGACAGATACTTCAAGCGCGTCAACCGCGCGCCGTCGCGCTCGGCGAGATTCGCCTTTACCTTCGCGGCTACGCGCTCCAGCTCGCTCGCAATACGCTGCCGAGCCTTCTCGAACAACGGTTCCAGCCCGCGATCCACCCCACGCACGTCGGCATGGATGCCCTCCAGTTCGGCCAGCATCCGCTTGGAACGCTCGTCCAGGCGAGCACCCAAGGGTCCGCCGGTCACATGCTTCGCCTGAAGTTCGGCCCAAGGCAGCAGCGCGTCGGCGGCGGGAATCTCGAGCCGCCTCAGTGATTTCGTGGCAACGGCGTCGAGAATCGTCGCCGAAGCGCGCGGCACCAGCAGTGGCCAGACGGCGCCGAAATGCGCGTGAAGATCGGGCAACTGGGCCCAATACGCCATCTCGCCCGGACCCAGCACCGCCGCTGCCACGGGAAACAACGCTTGCTGCAGGACCGGGCGCAAGGCCGCCGCCGCCGAAAAATGCTCGGGATGCGCTTCCAGCCGAGCGTGAACGTCCGGACTGCGCGCGTCCTCGGCCGTCAGCTTCACGCGCTTGCCTTGGCGATGCTCAAACAGGAACGGCGCGGGCTCGCCCATGCTTTCGGGTGCGAACCCGGGCTCGAAACCGGCGGCGGCCAAGGACGCTCCGGCCGCGCGAACCAGACGGTGCGAAGTCTCGAACTCCGTACAAGCCCGCGCAAACAAGGCGCGGCCGAGCGGACGCAGCGCCGTCGACTCCGCCACCACCAGTCCCAGCGCCCCAAGCCAGGCGCTCAATAGATGCGCGCACGCTCCGCCCAAACTCCGGGTTCGATACGGATCAATCAGCCCCTCCGCCGCGCCCGGCACCAATCGCGTCAGGGCTTCGTGCAAGCCTTCAATCTGCTCGGCAACTCGCACCTCACCCGCCGCGTGGCCGCGTTGCGCCGCCGGCAGTTCCACGCGCAAACGCTCCACGTCCCCGCTCGCGCCCAGGAAGTATGCGTGATCGACTTCGCCAAGATCGTGATCGTCGCTGGCGACCCAGAACACAGGCACGAACCGGCGCGACGACCCGAAGCGGTCCTCCAGTTCGCGCGCCCAACGTATGGCGCTGAGCGCCTTCAGGACCGTAAAGAGCGGCCCTCCGAACAACCCCGCCTGCTGGCCGGTAATCACGGCATAGGTTTGAGGTTCGGCCAGTTTCGCGGCGTTCGCGCGCGCCGCTTCGGGCGCGCCGTGGCGAGCGCACTCGGCGTGCAGAACCAATGCCAGTTCCGCATGCGGATACGCGTGCGCGTCGACCGCGTCGAGCACCGAGCGGATATCGGCGTCGAATCGTGGATCGCGGCGGAAGAAGGGGCGTACCCGGTCGAAGTCGTCTGCCCATGCGCTCATCATCGGGCCGCCAAAACCGGCGGCGGCGTACGGCAGGCGGGCGAGGATCGTAGGCGGCATGGGTGAGCGAACAGCGTCGTTCGCGGACCTCCAAGGTACCCTCAAAACCGTGCTCCGGAAAGCGGAAGTGCCGCGCCCGCGGCGGCTTGGAGCGAAAGAGCTTCAGTTCCACCGTACGGCAGCCGAAAAGAAATAACGACGTGCCATTTCCGGCGTTCGAAGGGGGGACGGTATGCCACGCGCCAAAGCGGGCGATAAAAAGAAAGCCACTCGCGTCATTCAAGGTCCGTCCGCGCCGAACTTTGCGCGTTCATTGGGCGAGGCCTTGGGCCGCGCCATCCGTCCTACGCTGCCGCTGCTGGCCTTGGCCGTCCTTTACGCCGGAGCCGCCTACCTATTGTGGTTGCCCACCAAGCAGGACGCGCAGGCGCTGCTCACCAAGGAACGCTTGCAGCAGCCCATCCTGAAAGCCGACTCGCGCCCTGTCTGGCTGCCGCTCGAAGAAGCACGCGTTCTGGTTCAGGTTCCGCTGGCCCTGGAAGGCCGTTCGGTCTTCGAACCCGGCCTCGCGCGCGAACTGGGCCGACTGTACGAAGCCAATCCCTGGATCGCTCGCGTAGGTTCGGTAAAGGTGCGCTATCCGGCTGCCTTGCAGGTCGAGGACTGGACCCTTCGCTCGCCTTTCGCGCGCGTCGAACTGGCGGGCGGATACGCCGTCGTCGATCGCACCGGCCACGTGCTTCCCATGCGGGCCGGCGACCTGGCCGTCCAAGAAGATCCGGCAGGTGAGACCGGTCGCCTGCGCCTGCCTTCGATCACCGGACTTAATCTAGTGCCGCAGCCTGCCGGCCAGCCGCTGGGCGGTAGCGAGCTTCAGGAAGGGCTGGACCTCCTCGAAACCGTCCGCGGCGTGCTGGGACGGTTGCCAGGCGATCGGCAAGCCACGCGCTTCGTACGCGAGGCTCAGGGCCGCTGGCGCATCTGGATGGACAGCGGGGCCATCGTTGAGTGGGGTTACGCCGCCGAGGAGCGCCGTCCCGAAGGCGAACCGAGTCATCGCGAGAAGGCGGAACTGCTCTACAACCGGCTCTTCGAGTGGGATCGCCTGCCGGTGCGTTACATCAAGCTCGACCAGCCGCGCGCGCCGGTGATGCCGCGGTAAGAGAACCCCTACCCTGAGGATCGTGCCGCCATGCTTCATGCTTCCGCCGAAGGAACCGCCGCACCCATAAGCCGCCACGGCGGTGAAGCCATCGTGGTGCTGGAAGTAGGCAGTTCCCGCGTGGCCTGCGCGCTGGCCGAAGCCGATATCGGCAAGCCGCGCCTGTTGGCGGTGGAAGCCGTCGCCAGCTACGGCCTTCGCGGCGGCGAAGTGATCGACCTCGAACGCGCCGCCGAATCGATCCGCATCGTCGTCCAGGCCGTGGCCGACCGCGCCGAGGCCGATGTGCGCAGCGTCGTGGTCGGCTGCAGCGGCGAAGTGCGCATGAGCCTCACGCAAGGCACGCTGCCGCTGGGCGGCGAGTGTCCGGCCGTCACCGAATCGCACGTCGAACGCCTGCGCAAGAGCCTGCACCCGGAAGGCGGCCGCTCTCGGCGCCTGATTCATCGCTTCGACGGTCCGTACCGCGTGGGCGAATTGGCCGGCATCGAACGCCCGGTAGGATTGTGCGGACCCACGTTGACGATGGCCAGCAGCTTCCTGACGGTTCCTTCCGACCGCCTAGAGAATCTGCTGCGCGCCGTGCGCGCGGCGGGCGTCGAGATCGAGAACGTGGCCGTCGAACCGCTCGCCGCAAGTTACGGCGCGCTCTCCGACGACGAACGCGGTCTGGGCGCGGCGGTACTCGACTTTGCCGGCGGAGGATTCCGCGGCGCGCTCTGGGAAGGCGGCCGGCTACGCCAACTCTGCGCCATCGGTCAGGATTCGGCTCAAGGCGGTGGCGTGCAGGCCGGGCTCGCGGGCCTGGAAGCGGTAGTGTCCGGTGTCGCCCGGCATTTCCGCATCGCGCCCACGACGGCCCGCGGTTTGATTCGCGCCCACGGCGCCGTAGGCGACGCCGCGCCGTTGCCGGATGCCGCGCCGATCGAAGTACCGGCCGTCGACGAACTCGCACGGATTCGCATCGCGCCCTTCGAACTGGCCAAAGTGCTGGAAGCGCATCTCGTACCGGTCTTGACCGCGCTACGCGAAGGTCTGGGCGGCTTTTCTCGCCACCATGCCGCGGGGGTGGTCTTGGTCGGACAAGGTGCGGCGCTGCGCGGACTGCCCGATTGCGTCTCGCGGGTCTTCGGCGGCGCGCCGGTGCGCCAAGGCATCCCGCGCTGGGAACCCGCCGTGGCGGAATCCGTCGGACTGCCGGTGGAACTCGACGGACCGGGCGGCTGCGGACTCTGCGGCCTCATCGTGTACGGCCATCAGGCGCGCGCGCGGTACCGCGAAGCGCGCGGGGAGACTTGGTGGACCCGGCTCAACGCCGGACTGAAGCGCGTAGCCGCCTCGCTGTGAGGCGTCACGAAGCAGCCCTATCCAACCGGGAAACGCTCGCCGTGTCCGAAACCCTCTTCGCATTCCCCTACGCGCCGTGCCTCGCCGTCGGGATTGGCGAACGCGGCGGGCGCGCCGCGGCCGCCGGCCGATTGGACGGCTTCGGCGAAGGCATGGTCTGGGCCGCCTGCGACGCCCAACCCGCGCGGCTGCTCTCCACCGGACTGGAACGCAAACTTTTGCTCGAAATCCCTGCCTCGGCCACCTCCGCCGATCTGCGCCCCACGCTCAACGAACGTCACTCCGAAGAACTCGATCAATGGGCCGCGCATCACGAAGTCGCCGTCTTGCTGGGCGCTTACGGCGAGCCGGCCGCAGCGCTCATGGCGCCGCTGGCCGAAGCGCTCCGAGCGCGTGGCGTATTCGTATGGAGCCTGGGGTTGCCCGCCCTGCCCTTCGAGGACGCCGCCTACACCGCCCGTGCCGAACAGACGGAAGCCGACCTGCTTACGGCAGCCGACGTTTCGATCGCCATCGAACCTCAATCCGTCCTCGCGCCGCTGGGCCCGAATCCGTTGCTGGCGCAAGCGTACGCCGCTGCCGAAGCGGCGCTGCTCGGAGCTGCACAAGCGCTGCTGGGAGCTTGGGTCGGCGGCGTGGATGGACCCGCGCCGGCGGCCTCCGACTGGCGCGAAATCCTGCGCGGACGCGGGCCGATCCGGGCGCGTTGGGGTTCGGCGAACGGTCCCGACGCCCCCTCAGAAGCCTGCGACACAGCGCTGGAAGGATCCCTAGAGCAGGATAGCGGCGATACTCGCGCGGCTCTGCTGGTCTGCGGGCGTGAGCTTACGCTCGGCGAGGTGGCGCTGCTCGGTTCACGCTTGGGCGGCGAAGGCGCCGCCGGACCCGTACGCCTCGCGCTGGGGCTCGAAACCACCCTCGCCTCGGAAGCCCGCTGCCTGATCCTTGCCCGAGCCGCCCTGAGCCAGAACGTAGTCTCCCTTGCCGCTGGCCGTTAGTCCCGCCTACAATACCCTTTAGAGCGGTCCCTGAGCCCATTGAAGGTTGCGCGGCCCGCGCCGTCTAGCAGCACGAGGGGTGCTAACAAGGGAGTCATTCATGCCAAGTCCAAATCGCGCCGGATCTTACGCCGTAACCATGGGCATCGTATTGGGCGTCGTGCTGGGGGTTGTGCTCTCCAAGGTCATGGACGGCCCCGCCCCGGCGGTCGCCGGCGGCAGCGATGAAAACGGGAAACGCCAATTTACGGCACAAGCCGAAACCTTCCGCTCGGCCGCGGCCACCATCGCGCCTTCGGTGGTCGCCATCACGACCATGAAGAAAGTACCGGTCGTTGAAGGCTATACGGTCGAGCAGAAGCGCGACATCTTCGGCTTCCAGCACTACTATCGCCGGCCTAAATTGAAAGAAGGCTGGAGCATCGCCGGGATCGGTTCGGGCTTCGTCCTTGACGCCGAAAAAGGGTTCATCCTGACCAACAACCATGTGGTCCAGGACGGTGAAGGCTGGGTGGTTCGGCTCGGCGACAAACGCGAATTGAACGCCGAACTCGTGGGTCGCGATTCGCAGACCGACATCGCCGTGCTGAAGGTCGATCCCAAAGACCTCGCACCCGCCAAGCTGGGCGACAGCGATAAGATCGAAGTCGGCGATTGGGTCCTGGCGGCCGGCAATCCTTTCGGCCTGCTCGAACAGACCATTACCTCCGGCATCGTCAGCGCCAAAGGCCGCCGCGGCCTGGGCATCAGCAACTACGAAGATTTCATCCAGACCGACGCCGCAATCAACCAGGGCAACAGCGGCGGACCGCTCGTGAATTTGAACGGCGAAGTGGTGGGTGTGAACACGGCGATCTACTCCCGCACCGGCGGCTACCAAGGCATCGGGTTCGCCATCCCGATCAATCAGGCGCGCAAGGTCGCCGAAAAGCTGATCGCGTACGGCAAGGTTCAGCGCGGCTGGCTGGGCGTCAAACTGGAAACCATTCCCGAACGCCTGGCGCAGAAGGTAGGCGTTGCCGGAGGAATGCTGGTGCGCGGCGTTTTCCTAAACGGCCCGGCGCACCAGAGCGGTCTGCAGCCCGACGATATCATCGTACAAGCCAACGGGCATCCCGTGGCCGGCGCCGACGACTTCCGCGAGCACGTCGCCGATCTCATCCCCGGCAGTGACGTGAAGTTCGAAATCCAGCGCCTCACCCGCCAAGGCTACACGCGCAAGGAAGTCAGCGTGAAGCTCGGCGAACAGCCCGAGAATCCGCCGGAAGAATGACGCTTTGGACGGCCCTGGACGGGCAGCGCACTAAACCCGTTCCGATTTCCGCGCCAGCCGCTGCCAGGCGGCATACAGCAGCACTCCAGCCACGAACGATCCGCCCGTCCATGCAGCGATGCGCCAGCCTTGCGGCTCTTGCACGACCGGGGCCGGTGGCGCGGGCGGCGGCGGCTGAGGCACGGGAATGCGGGGCATATTTTCGGGAAGCGGCTTCGGCGCCTCGGGAACGCGCAACTCGAACGCGGATACCGCCGCTGTAAAGTCCTGCTCGCCGCGTTCGGCTTGCTCTTTCGCGGCTCGCATCGAAATTTCGTAGAGCCTCTCGTTCGCGGCGACCAGCAGCGCCGTATAGCGCGTGGCCGGACGGCCGGTCTCCTCTAGATCGATCGCCACCCGCAACGCCTCGCTCTCGCTCACACGTTCCGGCGTCACTTTCAGGTCCGTGAATTTCAAACGCGCCGCATGGGCGTACGCACGAATCCGCTCCTGGCAGGCCTCGGCATTTTGCGGCGACCAGGCCGGATCGAGCGGAATCCACGCAACTGCCAGCTCTCGGCGCGGCGGCGAGGCCGGGCGCGCGTCGACCAGGAACTGCGGCCGCTCGGGTTTCTCCGTGGCCTTGTCGTGAAACGCATACAGCGCAAGCCGATGAACTTCGCCGGGAAGCGGGTAGTTGTGCGCGACGTAACCGGCGGGAACGCGCAGCTTCCAGCCCGCCGTGGGATTGATGAGCGACCACGGCTCGCGCGGCGCCGGAGGCAGTTCTTGCCCGTTCAAGCGAGGCAGCACGCCGGCGGCCAGCAGCCACCCGCATGCCAGCAGCAGGCGGGCCTTCACGGACTTAACACCGGCGCGGGGAGTCGGGCTTGGCATTCCTGGCGGAAGCGTTGCACGAGGTTGCGTCCGATGGACGGCGCGGCTAGTTGCGCCAGCCGGGCATCGGTGGCTTCTTCACGCCCTTTGAACGCATCCAATCCCGGTGCGGGCCGGCCCCCGGAGCGTTCCTGGATCTGCACCTGCTGCCGGGTGAGAAAAGCCTTCAGCCCGCCGGGCTCGTAGCCCAGACGCACGAGTAAATCCACGGCTTGCCGGTCGCAGGCCGCCAGCCTTTCGTAATCGTAACCGCGCGCCACGAAACGGTTGGCCGCTTGCTCCAACAGGTTCGAAAAACCGTTCGCATCCAGCCGGTTCAAATCGCCGCCGCCGGCAGGATTGAGCTCCGCTTGCAGCCCTTCCAGATCGGCCAGCGCACGCCGCGAAGCCGAGTAGGCTATGGCTTGAGCGAACAATCCCGCCAGTTCGGACTCGCTCCGGCACAACCGCAGCGCACCAAAGGTCACGAGTACATAGCCGCCCGGAGCCGCGTAGCAGGCCACCGTCTCGCTGCGCAAAATCGATACGGCCGCCGGCAGATCGGGCCGCTCCGAATGCGCGGCCAACGCCGCCGCCACCAAGGCCAAGTACCGTTCCAGCCGGTCGTTTTCGTGCCGGCCCAAGCGGCCTTGGAATTCCGCGGCCAAAGCTCGGCCCAATTCACGCTCCTGCTCGAAGGTATAGGTTCCGGCCAGCGCAGCCGGCTCTTCGTGGGCGTTCCAGGCGCGCCGGACGTAATCGAAGGTACGCGGCTTCAACAGACCCAGTTCTTCGCCGGTTGCGCGGCCCGCGGTGGAGACACCTTCGGCGTAGCTCTTGACTGTGGCGCTCACCTGTTGCGCGGTTTGTTTGCAAGCCGCCGCCGCCAGCAGCGCGAGGCAGGCCAGCACGGGCAGGATGCGGAGCATTCGATCGCTCACGGTTCCACCCCCACTTCCAGCGACGGCCAATCGGGGCGGTACACGCCCAACTCGCCATCTTGCAGAAAGCGCTCCAACTCTTCGGCGGACGGGTAGCTGCGTTCCGACTGCAAAACGGGCTTCAGGTCAAGCTTGCGGCGCTGGGCGTGCGCCGCGGCGCGCCCCGCGGGCACGTCGGTGGCCGGGGGAAATACGCGCCCGCCGTCCTCCAGCCAAGGCCGCACGGGCGCCGCGAAGGCCGGGGCGTGCGAACCCAATTGCGTGGCGTGCATCCAACCTTCCCGCGTCTCGGGTTTCCCCTCGGTTCCCGGGGCCGGGCGCACCTCGGCCTTAATGCGGACCCAATCGCCTTTCGTCTCCAGCACCTCCACGTCCTGCCCCGCCGCCAGCCGCCCGCGAGCGCTTCCTTCTTTCAAGCTCGGCTCCGAGCGCACCGGAGCCGCGCGTACGCGCAGAAAGCGCAGCGCCGGATCGGCCGCCGCGCAAGCCGCCCACACGAACGCGCCGGCCAGCGCCAACAGCAGCGCGGAATGCGCAGGGGAAACGCGTAGAAATCGAGCAAGCACCGGTCATGACTCCATGCGGTAGCGGCCGGAACGATGATCGAAGGCACACGGGGCGAAGTCAAGCCGCCCCGCCGAACAGTCCGTTGAATAAGGGGCTGCTCGCCTCGGGTTGCACCGCCGTGGCGCTCCTTTAGACTACCGGAGCTACCGATGCTGTATCGGCTGACTGGAGGCCCGCATTCATGCCTTACGACGTGGTGACGTTCGGAGAAGCCATGATCCGTTTACGCCCAGATTCCGGGCTGCGCCTTGAGCAGGCGCACCACCTGGAACTGACTGTGGGCGGCGGCGAGCTGAACGTGGCCGTGGGCTGCGCGCGGCTTGGCCTGTGGAGCGCCTGGGCGAGCCGAGTGCCGGACAGTCCGCTGGGACGCATCGTGGTGGGCAAAGCGCGCGAACAGGGCGTCTGCACCGCCGGTGTCGTCCACGCCAAAGACGGGCGCCAAGGGTTGTACTTCGTTGAAGAAGGCGCGAACCCGAGGGCGCAGGCCGTCGTTTACGACCGCGCCGACAGTTCGATCAGCCGCGTCAAGCCTGGCGAGATTCCCTGGGGTAAGCTGTTCGAAGGCGCCAAGCGCTTCCACGTCAGCGGCATTACTCCGGCGCTCAGCACCAGCGCCGCGCAAGCCACCTTGGAAGCGCTCAAAGCCGCCAAGGCCGCCGGCTGCCAAGTCAGCTACGACCTCAACTACCGCAGCAAGCTCTGGACGCCCGAACAGGCCCGCGCTTGCCAGGAACCGTTGATGGAATACGTGGATCTGCTCATCACCACCGAAGAAGACACCAAGGTAGTCTTTGGGATCACCGCTAAGGGTGCGGGCGACGACGAGCATTTCAAGGAAGTGAAGTTCGAGAGCTACCGCGACGTGGCGCGGCAATGCGCCGAGAAGTTCGGTTTCTCCGGCGTGGCCATCACCTTACGCGAGAACCGCAGCGTCTGGTTTAACTCCTGGTCCGGGCTCTATTACGACGTCAAAGCCAAGGCCTTCCACGAAGCACCGCGGTATGAACTCGAAATCGTGGACCGCGTCGGCGCGGGAGACAGCTTCGCGGCGGGCTTGCTGGGCGCGCTGGTCATCAAGCCCGGCGACTACGCCCATGCGATCCGTTTCGCGACGGCTATGAGCGCCTTGAAGCACACGATTCCGGGGGACTTCTGCGTCGTCACCCGGGGCGAAGTCGAGAAGCTCATGGAAGGCGGCGGCTTGAGAATCGTACGCTAAAGTCTGCCACGCGCCGGACTTTGAAGCGTCAGAAGAAGGACAGCAAAAGAGGCTCACCGGAGAACGTAAGTGAACGGTAAGGCCTCCCATTCCGAACGCTTCAGCCGAGGGACCGCCATGAACCGCCGCGGCCGCATTTGCTTGGTATTGCTCCTGTGGGGTTTGGGGCTGCCCGCCGGCGCCGGCGAAGCGCCGGCCGCGGACAGCCCAGAGGCGCTGGTCAAGCTGCTCGAAGAAGGCGACTTCGACGAACGCCAGGATGCCGAGGCCAAGCTCAAGGAGATCGGGGAAGACGCCTATCCGGCGCTTAAAAAGGCCCTCGAAAGCCCCAACCTGGAAGTCCGCGAAATCGCCAAACGCCTCATGTCGCTCGAAGGCGAAGCCGTCCTGCGCATTCTCCTGATCGACGCCCAAGGCAAGCCGGCGGAAGGCGAAACCCTGACCTACTTCCTCAGGTCGGCCGCCCAGCAGAGCATCCATATGGGCTTTTCCAGCGAAGACCAGAAGACCGCGCCGACCGACGCGCACGGTTCGATTGTCTTGGAAGGCCTGAAAAACGGCGCCTACATGCTGAACATGCAATGGCCGCAAACTCAAGCCCAGCCGGAAGGGGGCTACTTCCAGCGCATGTACCTCGCCTCCGGCGTCAACCGGATCCGCTTCCGGTTACCGGCCATGATCAAGATTCAAGGCCTGGTTACGACAGGCAAAGAAGCGAAACCGCTCGCGGGAGCCAGCGTGGAACTTTTGCCCGACAGCGGCTTGCCGATTCCGAAATCGCCGGCGTTGCTGGAGCGTTTCCTCGAAGCCAACATGTTCGGACGCCAGCAGAATCAGGTTCAAGCCACCACCGGAGAGGACGGGCGCTTCACGCTCGAAAAAGTGACCGCCGGCCGCTACCGCCTGCTGGCGCGCCACGAAGATCACGTGCTGGCCATCAGCGAACCGGTGGACGTAAGCGCCGAGCAGGATATCGCGCTCGACAAACCGCTGGTCTTGTTCACGAAGGCCGAGACGCTGGGCGGCTTCAAAGTGATCGTACAAGACGAAGAGGGCAAGCCCGCCGCACAAGCGAAAGTGAAGGTCACGCTCGTGCCCTTGAGCGACGAAGGGAACGACGATGGCGGACTCGAAGGAATGGGCGCTTTCGGCATCCAACTCGGCCGCATGGGCCGCATGCAGGAGTGGCTGGCGCCGAAAGATCTCGAAACCGACGCGGACGGACGGGTGGAACTCAAGGAACTGCACCCCGGCAAATACCGCTTGGCGATCGAAGGCGGCGGTGGAGCCGAGCGTGTGTGGGAAAGCTTCACGGTCGAATCCGGAGCGATCGTCGAACTCGAGCCGCGGAAAGCTCCCGAACCCGGAACGCTGCGCGGTACGATCGTGGACGGCGCCGGCAAGGGCGTTCAGCACGCG
Organism: Planctomycetota bacterium; assembly: GCA_015075375.1. Taxonomy (GTDB): domain Bacteria; phylum Planctomycetota; class SZUA-567; order H5-PLA8; family H5-PLA8; genus H5-PLA8. The sequence goes on from JABTUM010000002.1 coordinate 1,901,941, forward strand.
CAGTGCTGGGCGGTGGAATGCAGCACCTCGTTCGTCCGCGATGCGCTGGAGGCCGCGGCACGGCAGCATCCGTGGCAACTGCGTTCGATGGCGCCGCGCTCGGAGACCCCCATCACCAGCAAGGCCGATGGGAGCTACGAGATCGGCCAACTCTCACCCGGCCGCTACGTGCTCATCTTCGCGCTGCCCGACAACGCCATGGGCATCATCCGGAATCTGGAAGTGGCCGCCGGGAAAACGGTGGATGCCCCCAAACTCAACACCGGCGCCAAGGCCAAGGACGAGCACGGGGTCAAGCGCGTCAAGGGGACCGTATTGTTGCCCGACGGCCAGCCCGCATCGCAGGCGCAATTGACGATGTTTATGGGCCCCAACTCGACTTGGGGCAGCAACGTCGGCGCCCAGGGGACCTTCGACTTCAACCTGAGCCACGGCGGCAACCGTTACTCACGGCCCACCCTGCTGATGGCGCGCGTGCCCGGTTACCTGCCCGCCAAGGTGGACCTCACGGCCGAAGGCGTCGATCTCACAAACATCAAGGTCAACCTGCAGCCCCAGCAATTCGGACGGCTGAAGGTGAAAGCGGTGGACGCCGAAGGAAAACCGCTGGCCGGCGTTTGGGTCACGCCCCAACGGGCGCCGAACAGCCACTGGAACGGCCGCCAGCAAGCTCCGCAATCGCGGACCACCAACGCTTTGGGCGAGGTCTCCTTCCGTGGGTTGGCAGTAGCCAAACGGCGCTTCTCGGTCGCTAAAAACGGCTACTTCCACGAAGGCTCGCTCGAAGTCGAATTGAAGGCCGACGAAGAAGTCGAAGCCACCGCGACTCTGAAGCCGGGCTTCGCCATCGAAGCCTCGCTCCGGGCGCCCGAGGGGTTTAAGGTCGAGGACGCGATCGTGTACCTCACTCCCGATCAGCTTGGATTCGGCGAAATGCGCAGCGCAAGTCCGGACGAAGCCGGCGAGATTCGCTTCACCGGCCTCCCTCCGGGGCGCTACCAGCTCAACCCGTGTCTGCCCGGCTGCGTGCCCGCCTTGACGCGCTACCCGGTGGAAATCAAAGCGGCCTCGGAGAAACTCGAGATCGCTTTCGTGCCGCCTCCGCGCATCGCGTTGGATTTAGGTCCGGCGTGGGCCGGGGCGATGGTTCAAGCCGGCACGCCGCGGGACGCCGAGGAGAAAGAAGCCAACGGGTTCCTATTCCAACGCCAAGCCATGCTGCCCGCGCTGGATGCCCAAGGCCGCACCCGGTCACGCCCGCAGGAACTCAGTCCCGGGCGGTACGATCTCACCGTGTTCTCCGGCGAAGCCATGGGCCGCTTCTCCGGCATGCCGCGGCCGCGCAAGCAAGGCCAGTTCGCGATCGTTCGACGCATCGTTCAAGGAATCGACGTGGCGCCCGGCGCCACCGGGGAAGAGTACCTCAAGATCGCTCTCGAACCCGGCAAAGGCAAGCTCAAGGGCTGGATCGACGATGCCGGCGTAGGTGACAAACTGGCCCATACGGGACAGGTCATAGTGATCCTCGAAGGCCCCGGCGCGAAAGGAGAACTATACCTTGCGCTGAACGCCGCCTACGGCGGCAACTGGCGCTTGATCGAACCCGAGACGGACGCGGCCGAAAAACCCGATGAAGCCAACCTGCGCACACGCTTCGACTTCGACGCGCTCCCGCCCGGCGCCTACACCCTGAAGGTCAAGACCTACATGCACCGCTACGACCCCGAGACGGGCGTCTCCACGCCGTTGCAGAGCCTGCTGCGGATCAACGGAAAAGACACGGTGGAGTTCGAAGTCGCCGAAGGCGCGGAAGTGGATCTCGGAAAACTCAGCTTGGAACTGACCGAACAAGCGCTCGCCGACATCGAGACGATGAACGCCATGCGCTACCCGAGCGAGTTCGGCGACGACGAGGTTCCGGTCTTTAAGCCTTAGAGCCGCTCAATAGCCCGTCTTCACCGAAAACCTCGGCCCGGAACGCGCGCACCGCGCAGCGTTTCGGATCGCGCCATGCGCCGGCGGGAAGACCGGCTTTGTGCTCGCAGCACGAATTCAGAAACGTTTCCTTATCCATCTCGAACTCGACGGCCACCTGCGGGAGGTACACGCCGCGCCGCCCTTCGTAAGTCCCACGCCCTTCGACGACGATCCCGTCCACGCCCAGGGCGAACGCCAGAGGCCCGGGCAGCTCGCGCGGCGGATGCAATACCGAGATATCGATCTCCAATTCAGGCAGCTCCTCGCTCGTGACGGGATCGTTCCGAAAGCGCGAATCGGCCGTGACGCTTTCCGCCGCCAGTCGCGCGACCGACCGGTACAAAGGCTCGCGGAATTCGAACGTGCCCAGGCATCCGCGCAGACTCTCGCCCGGCGGCAGCCCTTTGCGTTTGAAGGTCACGAAGCAAGCGCCGGGCGCAGTAAGGACGGCATCCCCAGACGGAGGCTCAGGCGCCGCGAAGACCGTGCCGTTCAGCGCATGCGCCGCGGCCGAACGCGCCAGTTGAAGAAGGTAAGTTCGCGCGGCGGGGCTCAGCGCGGCGGAAGCCGGCCCGGACGTCACGCCTGCGCCGCCTCACCGGCTGGCGTCTCGGAGGTGGTCTTGGCCGGCAGCAGACTGGGTCCCGAAGGCATCGTATCGACCTCCGAGATCGTCGCCGCATCCTTGACCGACGGGAAAAGCTTCCCGTGCCGGTACGCGACCATCAGCGCGCGAATCACGGTCATGTCGAACGCATCGCCGGCCTGGTTGCCCAGCGCGGTGAAGGCTTTGCGCAGATCCGCCGGATCGGGATCCTGACCCGGCGTCAGCTTGCCGTCGTCGTAGAGCAAATGGTCCAGCGCATCGGCGACCGATACGATTCGCGCGCCCAGCGGGATGCTCTCGCCTTTCAGGCCCACCGGATAGCCCGTTCCGTCGAAGCGTTCGTGGTGTCCGCGTACGTACGTGACCACGTCGCCCAGTCCGGGCAGCGTCTCGAGCAGCAGCGTGGCGTAGTGAACGTGCGGGTCGCCCTTTTTGACTTCACCTTTATCCGGCGCGCTCGAAACCACGCTCTTGAACTTCCCGATATCGTGCAGGTAGCCGGCGACTGTGACGCGCAGGACTTCCAACTCGTCGAGGTTCAACTGCCGCGCAATGGCCGCCGATGCCGTGCCCACGCGCTCGCCGTGCCCGCCCTGGCCCGTCTCGGCGGTTTCCAGGAGCGCGACGAGCTTGCCGATCAGGCCCATGAACATCCGCCGCCGGCCTTTGGTGGCGGAGAGCAGCGTCAGGTGCGCGCCCAATTGCGTGCAGATCGCGGTCAGCAGTTCCAGGTCTTCCTGGTCGAAGGTCTCGGCCAGCCGCGCGTTGACGGCGTACAACGCGCCCAGTGCCTTGCGTCCGGACATCACCGGCACGCACAGCACGCTGCGAATCTGGTGCATCACGATCGAGTCGCCCGTCTTGAAGCGCTCGTCCTGCATCGCGTCGGCCGTCAGGATCGCCCGCGCTTCGGTGATCACGCGCTTCAGGATCGTACGCGAAATGGGGATCTGGCGGTTCTCGCCTTGCTGCTTCGTCGCGCGCGGAACGATCGCGCCGGTCTCCTCGTCCTTCAGGAACAGGTACAGATGATCGGCGGGCACGTACTCCTGGATCAGCGTCGTGATGTGCCCGAAGAGTTCGTCCTCGTCGATGTTGCGCGCCATCAACTGCGTGGCTTGGCAGATCGCGCGGAAGTGCTCCCCGGCCCGCGCGCTGTTCTCGCCTTCGCCGACGAACAAATCCTCGACCTTCAACTCCAGCGAGGTCTTGAACTCGGCCGCTTCGTCGTACTCGACATCCTTATTCTGCGTCTTGCCCGAAGACTCGAATACGATCTGCGTGCTGCCCAGGCGGATCACGTCGCCTTCGCGCAGCAGTTCTTCTTCCATCTGCTCTTCGTTGACGAACGTCCCGTTGCGGCTGCCCAGGTCGCGGATGAAGACCATCTCGCCCACGCGAAACACTTCCGCGTGCTCGCGCGAAACGCCCTTGTCGATGACCTGCAAAGAAGTGGTCGGATCGCGGCCGATAATAATCGGCTTATCCCCCTCGACTTGAACGAGGGAGTTCTTTTGCGGACCGTTTTTAATACGCAACTGCGGCATAATGAACGCTGACTCGCCCTCGCGGACCGACTTCTTCGCCCGGCGGTCCCCGAACCACCGGTGCAAAAGATATATCGTTCCCGAGCTATGCCCTTAAAAAGTGGACGCACCTCGTAAAGCCCATGCTGCCGCCACTCGCGACAACATGCCCTTTATCCACCCGTCTTGGTCAATTCGCGGAACCGCGCCAGCAGATCGAGCGTCACCGGACCGGGTTTGCCGTCCGCAATCGTGCGTCCGTCCACCTTGACTACCGAAATGATCTCTGCACCTGTGCCCGTCAGAAACATCTCGTCCGCCGTATACAGGTCGTAGCGCGTGAAGAGTTCTTCTCGGACATCGTATCCGCCCGAAGCGGCCAATTCGATCACCGCATCGCGCGTCACGCCCTTCAAGATGCCGGCGTTGGCGTGCGGCGTGCGCAGGATCTTCTTTCCGCCACTCTTGTGATCCGGCGGATTGATCACGAATATATTATCGCCGCTGCACTCGGCCACGAAGCCGGCCGGGTCCAGCATCACCACTTCATGCACGCCCGCCTGGATCCCTTCGATCTTGGCCAGGATGTGCCCCAGGTAGTTCAGCGACTTGATCCGCGGATTCAGGTTCTCGCGGTGGCTGATCGGCGTCGCCGCGGTGATTACATCCAGGCCCTTCTGGTAGAACTCGGGCGGATAGAGCTGAATCGTATCGGCGATGATCACGATCGTCGGGCGCGGGCACTTGCGCGGATCGAGCCCCAGATCGCCCTTCCCGCGCGTGACCAGCACACGAATGTACGAATCGGTGAGCTTGTTGATCTTCACCGTCTCTTCGATCCGCTGGCTCATCTCGGCCTTCGAGATCGGCACTTCCAGCCAGATCGCCTTGGCGCTGGCGTAGAGCCGGTCGACGTGCTGCTTGAGCCGGAATACTTTCCCGTGGTACGAGCGAATGCCTTCGAAGACGCCGTCTCCGTACAGCAGCCCGTGGTCGAAGACCGAAACCTTCGCCTGGTCCTTGGGGTAGTACTCGCCGTCGATCCACACCTGAATGCTCATCACGAACTCCAACAAGATGAAGGCGCCCCGCCCGCGCGGCCGGCGCCCGGCTTGAACGACCCCGCGCCCCCATTGGGATGGCGCGGCTAAACTTGAGTGCGCTTGGCCTGGAGTTGCAGCGTTCCGGACTCCAGGCGCAGGATACGGTCGGCTTGTTCGGCCAGCGCCGGGTCGTGCGTCACGACCGCGGCGGCCATTCCGTCTCGGCGCGCTAACTCAAAGATCAGCGCCATGATACGTGTACCCGTGGCCGGGTCAAGGTTGCCTGTGGGCTCATCGCAAAGCAGCACCCGCGGGCGCTGCATCAAGGCCCGGGCGATCGCCACGCGCTGCCGCTCGCCTCCGCTAAGCGTAAGCGGGCGCTGCCGGGCGCGATCCTTCAAATCAACCGCCTCGAGCAACTCCTCCGCGCGGCCGCGGGCCGCGGCGGCCGAGATGCCCGCCAGCCGCGCCGGCATCAGCACGTTCTCGAGCACGTTGAAGTCGGGCAGCAGAAAGTAGTGCTGAAAGATGAAACCGATCAGCCGGTTGCGCAGCGCCGCACGCTCGGCCTCGCCCAGTTTCGCCGTCGGCGTAGCGTCCAGTTCCACCTCGCCCGCGTCGGGCCGGTCGAGCAGCCCCAGCAGATGCAGCAGCGTGGACTTCCCGCTTCCGCTCTTCCCGATCAGCGCAACCACTTCGCCGGCATGCACCGTCAGCGTGGCTTGCTTCAGCACCTCCAGCCGCCGCTCGCCGTCGATGAACGTGCGGCGCATTTCCGTCGCGCGCAACAGCGCCGCGCCGGAGCGCTTCGCATCGTTCGCCGCCATCGCCGCCTCCGCGCGTTCGCCCACGTTACTCATGCCTCAAACACTCGACCGGATCCAACCGCGAGGCCTTCCAGGCCGGATACAGCGCGCCCAGAAAACCCGCCCCCAACGTCAGGACCACGATCAGCGCCACGTCCTGCGGCAGCAGCCGCGAGGGAATCGTCTCGATCAAAAACGCCGCCTTGGGAAAGATGTTCACTTGAAAAGCCTTTTCCAACTCGTTGAGGTTCCGGGTCAACAAGACCGCCAGCGGCAGGCCTACGGCCAGGCCGGCCAGCGTGATGCACAATCCTTGCACCAGGAACAAAGCCAGGATGCCCCGCGGCGTCGCACCCATCGCGCGAAGCACCCCGATATCGCGCACCTTCTCGGCCACCATTCGGCTCAGGATCAGCATGATGATGATCACCACGAAGACCAGGAAGATGCCCATGATGAAGCGCATGATCTGGTTCTCGCGCGTGATCGCCTGGTACCAATTATCCCCTTTCTCGCGCCAGGTCTCGACCTCCAGCACCTCGCGGAGTTGCTTCAAGTGCGGCACGTCGCGCGCCATGGCCGCGTCCACCGTCCCTTTCACCTTCGAACGAATCGCGTCGAGGTCCGGGCGGTCCGGATCGCCGGCAACCCAGACGCTCAGCGTCTTCGCCTGCCCCGGAATGCCCAGCTTTTCGGCCAGAAAGGAGCGGTCCACGAAGGCCGCATTCTCGTAGTACGGGTCCTTGCCTTCGAAGAACCCGACGATGCGGAACGCCACCGGCCGCGGATCGCCCTCTTCGTCGGTGAAGAGGAACGTGACGTGATCGCCCGTCTTCAGGTTGTGCCGCCGCTTCCACATCCCGCCGACGATGCACCCCCGGAGCGTCTTTCCGCCCACGTCATGCACGCCGAACTCGCTCAAATCCTTGGGCGAGATCAGCTCGCGCATGCGCCCCAAGGCCAGTTCGCGGTCCAGGTCCACTCCGCGCAGCGCGCCGATCGTGCGGCTCTCGTCGAAGATCGCGATGGCCGGAATCTCCAGCCCGATCGTGACCCCTTTCACGCCCTCGACGCCCGCAACCTCCGCGGCCCACTTTTCGGGATGCCACATCCCGCGCGCGATCGAACCGGCCTGCACCGTCATGTGCGCCTGCACCGACTGCAAGCTGTCCATGTGCAGCGCCTTGAAGCCTTCCATCACCGAAATGATGAGCAGGTACAGGATCACGATCAGCATCGTGATCGCCGCGGCCATCCAGGAGATGGGCCGTTTGCGCAGGAAGCGGAAGGCGACGGGAATCACGTACATGGCGGCGCCGGGCGGGGCTCCTCTTTATCCCCAAGTATCGGACGAAAACGAAGCGCGGCGCGCCCTATTCCGGTCCGCTTAATTTCCGGTGCGCGGGGTGTAATCGAACCGGTAAATCCGCGGCGGCTGGATGTTCTGCCGGAACTGAAAATCGAAGTTCCACGCCGCGCCGTTTGGATAATGAACTTCGAACCGCAGCCGCAGCATCGGGTTCCCCTGCGGATCCGGGAACGTCTGCGCATCGTCGAACTCGAACGAATCCGGCCAGCCGCCGGCCTGCATGCCCTTCGCCTTGGCGATGAAGTCGCCTTCTGTGACATTGGCCCGAAACCCGTCGTCCGTTCCGTTGTAGGCTTCGCTAAAGCGCCCCGTCATGAACTGCTCGAACCAGCGCCGCGCGGCGCGCTCGAACTCCGGATAATCCGAATCCATGAGGTCCGTGGCGCCCGTGCGCATTTGCAGGGATAGACCGTCTTCGGCAGGCGGCGAATCGGACTCCATACCCAGCAGCAACAGGCCGCCGATCCCCCCGCCCACCAGCAACAGCAGCACGGCGGCCACGATGCCCAAAACCACCGCGCTCGACGAGCCCTGCTTCGGCGCGGGAGCGGGCGGCCCCGAAGGACGGTATCCGCCCGGAGGCGCATACGCGCCGGGAGGCGAATACACCGGCGGCGGCCCGTACGAACCGGCCGCAGGCGCGGGCGTCTGCGGAGGGGCGAAACCGGCCGGTGGGGTGTATACCGGCGGGCCTGAAGCAGGCGGAGCGGCATTCACCGAAGGCACCACTTCCTGCCGCCATGCCGAAGGCGACGGCGCCGCACCGGCCGGCGACGGAGCGCCGCGAACGGTGGGCGTGAATTCCGCATCCGAACGCGGCGCCGAACGGCTCGGAGCGGCGCGGCAGGCGCGCAACTCCTCGCACAAGGCTCCGCCGTCCCGCGGTCGGTGCTCGGGCTTCTTGTGCAGGCAGCGCTCCAGCAGCGCCGCCGTCGCCTCCGAAACGTCCGGCCGCAGTTCGCGAATCGGCCGGTGCGGATTCTGCATCGTGTCGAGGATGATCTTCATCGCGCTCGAGCCTGTGAACGGCGCATGGCCGCTCAGAAGCGCGTACAGCGTCGCACCCATGCCGTAGACGTCCGCGGGCAGCCCCGCGGTCTTCGCGTCGATCGCCTGTTCCGGCGCAAGGTACCCCGGCGTGCCCATCGCCATCTGCGCGCCCGTCAGCGACAAACCGCTCTCGCCGCAGCGCGCAAGGCCCAAGTCCGCGAGTTTCGAACGCCCGAACTGCGGCTCGTGCCCTCCGCGCGCGAACGGAATCAGGATATTGTCCGGCTTGATGTCGCGGTGCACGATCCCTTCTGCGTGCGCCGCCGCCAAACCTTCGCTCGCAGAGGCGATCAGCGTCAGCGCCGTGGCCTCGTCGAGCCCCACCCGCTTGTCCTTCTGGACCTGCTTCAGCACCCCGCCGGCCGAGGTTCCGCGCACGTACTCCATCACCAGGTAGCACAACCCGCTCGCTTCGTCGCGATTCACGTCCAGCACATTCACGACATGCGGCGAACTGACGCGGCATGCGATCTGCGCCTCGCGAAAAAAGCGCTTCATCAGGTCGGGATCTTGCTCGGCCAGGTTCGGCGGCAAAACTTTGAGCGCGACTTCTTTGCGCAGGCGCGAATGCAGCCCGTAGTAGACCGCGCCCATCCCGCCCTGCCCGATTTTGGCGACCAGAAATACCCCGCCCAGCACCGGAACGGAAAGCCCGTCCATCGCATGCCGCGGCGCCAGCGCCAGGAGCGCATCGCGCGAAAGATCCTGCGGCGGCAGGGAGCGTTCGGTGGGCAGGTCCAGTTCGCCGTCGCCTTCGGCGTCGACGATGGGGCGCGGCGCCGGCGGAGGCGGATCCGACGGGCGCATCACCGTCGCATCGGGGTCGTGGGGCCGTTCGGCCCCCGGCCCGCCCGGCGGCCGCGGTTGTGGCGTGCTCATGGGCGGAGACTATAGCGCACGTTTGCGCCTTGAGGAATGCGGATTTGCCGGCGCTTGCGCAGGATTCCTTGCGCCCCCGACAAGCCCGTCAGGTATCGCGGGCGTCCCGCCCGCAGGAGAAGGTTGCCGTGGAAGGTGGAAACGGAATAAGCGTTCCGAGCGACCGCCTACTTCTCCGCCCGCAGCTTCGCCGCGTCTTCGTCATGCACCGCCGCGCGCCGCTTGTTCAGAATCATCTCGATCTTCTGCTGCGTCGCCTCGTCCAGCTTTACGCCCGCGGCCTTCACCGTCTCGTCGAGCTGCTCGGGGCGCGAAGCGCCGACGATCGCGGCGCTCAGCTCGTCCCGGCGCAGCACCCACGCCAGCGCCAATTGCGAAACGCTCAACGCCAGCTCGGCCGCCAGCGCCTGAAGCTCCTGCACCGCCGCGAGGTTGTACGCCGTGAGGTGGCGGTCTTTGAAGCCGTCGTGCTTCTCGGCGCGCGAGCCGGCCGGGATCGCGCCGTTCGCGTACTTCCCGGTGAGCAACCCCTGCGCGAGCGGCGAATACACGATGAAGCCCAGCCCGTGCTGCTTGCACAGCGGCATCAGATCGGTCTCGATCTCGCGCGCGAACAGATTGTAGCGCGGCTGATGGCTGACCGGAGCGTCGTAGCCGCGGCGCGCGCAAACGGCCGCCGCTTCCGCGACCTGCCGCACGCCCCAGTTGCTCACGCCCCAATACAAAATCTTGCCCTGCCGGATCAGATCGTCGAAGGCCCGGCACGTCTCCTCGATCGGCGTCTCGCCGTCGAAACTGTGCGCCTGGTACACGTCGATGTACTCGACGTCCAGCCGCGCCAAGCTCGCTTCGCAGGCTTCGCGGACGTGCTTGCGGCTCGTCCCGCGGTCGTTGACGCCTTCGCCCATGCGTCCGTGGCACTTCGTCGCCAGCACGATGCTCCGGCGCGGAATGCTTTTCAGCACCCGGCCCACGATCGTCTCGGCCTGCCCCGCGTTGTACACGTCGGCCGTGTCGAAGCAGTTGATGCCCAGTTCGTACGCGCGTTCATGGCACGCAATAGAGGCCTCCGCCGCGTATTGCCCGCCGGCGGTGATCCACGAACCGTACGCGATCTCGCTGACCTGCACGCCCGCTCGACCCAGATGCCGGTAATGCATGCCGGTACTCCTCCGCGAATGCGAATCAGTACGCCGGAACCTGCGGCGGCGGCGCATACCCGCCCGGCGCCGGCCCCTGCGTGTGCGCGCCATTCCAAGTCAGTTGGCGGTACATGCTGCCGATGATGCCCAACATTACTACGGTCGTGAAGAATATCCCGACACCGAGCAAGATTAAGCCCAGCCAAGATATGATTGTTCCCACCACCACCGCGCAGAACATGATCAACGCATTGCCGCTGGTCAACCGCCAGCTCTCGCCCAAGGCCTCCATGGCGCCGCGATGCCGATCCATGATCAACGGAACGGAGATCAGAAGCCGCATGGTGATCCAATAGTTGACGATGGTGAGCACGATTTCCGCAATCTTCCCAGGCGTGCCGAGGTAAGTGGATAGCAGCGCACCGGCCAGACCAACCAGAAAGCCGAGCAGCACGATCACCAAGTTGACGCCCAGCACGCTCCCGATGCACGAAAAGCCCGAGAAAAGGTCTTCGAAGCGCGGTTCGACGGGTTTGCCCATCACGTTATCGGCCATCGTGATGCTCACCTTCCACAAGCCTGCGATGAATACGCAGCTCAGCAGCCAGATGACCGCAAATGCCACTAGGCCCCCAAGGACTGCGATCAAGATACCCGCGGCGGCACCACCCCCGCCTCCGGCTCCGCCTGCCATGCCTACAATCAGGCCCAACGGAATGAGGGCGATCATCGCAATCATACTCACGATGATGCCGAAGAGGAAAATCATCGCGCCGCCCATGCCCCAGAAACGCCGCAGCACCGCGATACCTACATCTAGCGTCGCACCGAACTCCACCCCGCCCCGCGCGCCGCGCCACGCCGGATACTGATCCTGCGCCTGCGCCGCCCCCAACTGCTGCTGCAGCGCCTGATCGACCACATGCCCGCAAAAACGGCATTGCCGCGCTTCGACCTTGATCTGCTGCCCGCACGCCGGACACGGGCGATCCGTTCCCGCTGCCGGTGCCGCGTAGGCTTGCGGCGGCGGCGCGTAACCCTGCGCGGCGTACGGCTGAGGCGTCGGTTGCGGCGGCGGCGCGTAACCCTGCGGCGCCACCGGACCCGAAGGATACGGCGGCGGCGTCCCGCCCGGTGCGTAAGGCTGCGGCGTGCCCGAACCCACCCATGGCGGTTGCGGAGTCGACGACGGCGCGCGCGGAGCGGCCGCGGCGGACGGCGGCACGTACGTCGGCGTAAACGCCGCTTCGCCGGCGCGTTGCGCCGGTTGGCCGCTGGCCGGAGGAATCTTCACTCGCGTTTTACAATCCGGGCAGGCGATCTCGCGCCCTACGTACTGATCCTGCGCAAACAGACCCTTGCGGCATTGGGGACAATCGAACTCGATGGCCATGACACGCCTCGTGAGTGTAGGAACGAACCGTTACGTGAGCATACGCAACTGTTTTCCCCGATGCGGGGGGCGCTGTCCAGTCGGAGCACGCCGGACGTTCAGACGCGCTTGAGCCGCTCGAAGCTGAAGATCCCGCCGCCCATGTGGCGCAAGCGGTAGCCGCCCTTGAGCCGCGCGCCTTGCAGTTCGAAGCGCAGCAGCAGCGCATCGGCTTCGGGCGGTTGGAGCCACGCGAGTGCGCCGCAATCCACCCGGGAAACGCGCCCGCGTCCGCCGCTCACCTCGCCCTCGTATTCCAGGTACGCGCGGCGGTGGTCGTCGATAAGCCGCAGCAGGTTGGTCTGCGCGTCCGGCCCCAGCGCCTGCTCGTCGCGCTGGCGCACGTCGGCGTGGCTCTTGCCGTCGGGAAACTCGGGCGTGATGGTCGCGAAGGTCTTGAGCACCGGCGCGGCGTCCGAATCGCCCGCCTCGGCCTGCAGCATCAGGTCGAAGTGATCGCCGTGGCCCGGCCAGCCGGTGTGGTGCAGGACGACGAAGCGCATAGGAATGGAACGGAGCCCGAAGCGCGTGGACGCTCCGGGCTCCGTTTCCGCAAGCTTAACCTTTGAACGAAACCTTCCCCTGCTCCGCCAGCTTGTCGATCACGTGCGCGGCGGTGCTGAAGCCGATGTGCAGTTCCTTCAGCAGCACGTCGGTATGCACCTTGCCGGCCTTCTTGAACGCGGCTTCGGCCTTCTTGAGCAGTTCGTCCGGCACGTACTCGTGGTGCGCGCGGTGATCGTCGCCGGCCGCAGCGCCCGCTTCGAGGTACCCCAGCTTATTCAGCGCGTCGAGGATGATCTTCACGCCGTCCTGAACCGTGCAGGTGCTCGTGTCGACCACGATCTCGGCCTTGCTCGGCTCTTCGTACGGATCGTCCACGCCGGTGAACTGCATGCCCTTCCCGGCCGCGACGGCTTCGCGGGCTTTCTTGTACAGGCCCTTCACGTCGCGCTTCTCGCACTCTTCGATCGGGCACTTGGCGTAAACTTCGACGAAATCGCCGATCAGCTTGCGGTTCTCGTCGCGGATCGCGCGGTACGGGCTGATTGCGGCGGTGATCGCCACGCCGCCGTGGCGCGTGATCAGGTGCGCGACGAACCCAATGCGCCGGATGTTCGTATCGCGATCTTCCTTGCTGAAGCCCAGGCCCTTGCTCAGATGCTGGCGCACGACGTCGCCGTCCAGCAGGTCGATCAGGCGGCCCTGCTTCTGCAGTTCCTGTGCGACCGCGTTGGCCAGGGTGGATTTGCCCGACCCCGACAGCCCCGTGAACCACAGCGTGAAGCCCTTCGGCATGTCCCTTCTCCTTCGCATGAGCGCTCGGCGAATGTCCGGCGGCAGGAAAAAAACACGCCCCGCGGACGGCTACGGGGCAACCCAATTAGGTTAAAGGACGGCCATTAGCTGTCAATCGCCGGAGCCGAGGGGAAGCGGTGCTGCGCCAACGCATCCCGGAAAGCCGCGGGACTCTGGCCGTACCGCCGTTTGAACTGGCGCGCGAAATGCCGCGCATCATCGAAACCGGATCGGTGCGCAGCCTCGGGCACCGTCAGGCGCGGGTCGCCGGCCAGCAGGCGGCGGCCTTCCTGCACGCGCCGGTCGAGCAGGTGCTGCAGCGGCGAGCGTCCGAACGCGCGGCGAAACACGCGCCCGAAGTAGTCCTCGCTCCACCCGCTGGCGCGCGCCAGATCCGCCAGCTTCAGGCGTTCCGCGAAATGCCCCTCGATGAACGCGAGACTCAAGCCTAGCCGGCGTTCCACGGCTGGACCGGCGGCCGTATCCGCGGCGGGGCTTTCCACGGCCCGGCGCAGAATCCCCAGCGCGACCAGCAGTTGCCCGGCCGCCACTTCCATCCACCCTGGCCGGCCGCCATGATGCGCCTCTCGCAGCGCGTCATACGCCTCGATCAGTTCGCGTTGTTCGCTCAACCCCAGCCGAATGCATCGGGGCAAGCCCATCACGCGTGCCGCGCCGGACTGCAGCCCGTCCCCGCCCGACAAATCCCAGCGCACCCAGTGGCATGTGTATGGCTGTTTCCCGGGTTCGATGGTCGAAGCGTACACATCGCCGGGACGAAATAGATACGCCGCGCCGGGCAAGGCATCGTAGGCCTGACCGTTCAGCTCGGAACGTACGCAGGCCGGCCGAATCGGTTCGAAGTCGAGCTCGAAATGGGAGAGCGTGTAGCGGGGAATCTCTTTGGGTTCGCGCAGTTTCGAAAGCCCGGCCGCCACGATGCGCGGCAAACCCGCTGGATAGGCCAAGCTGGAAGGCAATGCCCGCTGGAGCTTTGCCATGACTCGCGCTCCCATTTACCGCAGTCCGGTTTTGTACCCCAACTCACCGCATTCGCGCCATCGCGAACACCTCCCCGATTGGGGTAGTTTGAGCACACGGCATCGCGATGGAGATAAACCATGACCTTCCGCTACGAAGATCGGCATCAGGACGAGTTTCTGCGTGACGGGTTCACCGTTTTCCGCGGCATCTTGCCGCCGGCTCTGGTCCGGGACCTGCGGCGGGAAGCCGAAAAGGGGCGCGAGTTGGCACGCCAGGCCAGCGGAAGCCAGGTCCAGCGCTTTCAGCCGGTAGGCGCCTACGAACTGGATCGCAGGCCGTTCGAAGCGTACCGGGACTTGCCCGAACTTCGAGACGCCCTCGCGAAAATCCTCTCCCCCCGACACACGTACGGAGACCTCGACCGCTGGCTGGGCGTCCTCATCGAGCCGGCGGGTCTGCCTTGGTGTACGAACTGGCACCGCGACTTCAGGCATCACACGACGGGCGAAAAGCGTGCGGCATGGGAACGCGTGCGCTTCGACCTCGACTACTTCAACCAGATCAACTGCGCGTTGTACGCGGACGACAGCACCTGGGTGGTGCCGGGCAGCCATCTACGCGACGACTTGCCGCGCGAACGCGCCGCTTTTCCGGACGATCCGCCGGCCGGCCCTGCCTTGGATGGGCGGGGCGCCGAGGAACGCGAGGTGGCTTGTCTGAGATATGCGCAAAGCATGCCCGGCGCCGTTCAACTGTTCCTGCAAGCCGGCGATTTCTGCCTGTACCGAAGCGGCATGTGGCACTTGGGCAACTATCTGCCCTACCGCCGCCGCGCAACGCTCCACGATGCCGTCGAAACGCCGCGTAGCCGAACCTGGCTCCTGGAGACCGGCCACCGCGCGCCGGGCGACATGCCGCGAGCCGAGCACGCGGCCGCGAGCGCGCCCGGCCGCTAAGCGCTTCACGTAGAAAAATATTGACCTGGCGGAAGCGGGAGCAGATCATGGAGAAGCGCTTCGCTCTCTGCGGCGAAGCGCCTATCGAACGGCCGGTTCCGGGAATGCCATGGGTAGTGGGCCTTGCTGAAGGGGCCGTATATGGAAAACCCGTTTGCCACACCCCAAGTGAAGGATGATTGGTCCGAAGCGCTCAAAACGCTGGAACTCAATCTGCAAACCCCGCTCATTCCGGGCGAAGCCGCGAATTGGGCGGCCAAGGTGCAGGTCGCTTGCGACGAACTGGCGATGCGCATGCGCGCGCTCATTCATGTCCAGCACCGCGAGCAGTTCGAGGAGATGATCTCAAACGATCCTCAAAAGGTGCGGCAGGTGGAAGGCCTGCGCGACGAAGATTACCATCTCGTCCGGCAGTTCGCGAAGCTGCGCACCAATGCGGCGCGGTTGCGCCAGCGCGCCGAGTTGGCCGGCGGTGACGAAGCGCCCCTGAAGGAGAATCTAGAGGATCTGATCGAAGAGGGGCTGGCCTGTATCGTCGCCTTCCGCAAACAGGAAGTGCGCATTCAGAACTGGTTCATGGAATCGCTGAGCAGGGACCGTGGCGACGTCGATTAAGCCCGCGCTTACTTGCCCAGTTCCAGGCGGATCGCCAGCGCTTCGGGCAGGCCGGCGTCGATGATCTTCTGGCCGGCCTTTTTTACGTCATACGGCAGCCGGTGAAGCTGCACGATCTGCTTGTTCGAATCGTAAATCGCGAAGCTTGCCCGCGGATCTTCGTCGCGCGGCTGCCCCACCGACCCCACGTTCACCAGCGTCTTGCCTTCCGCGTTGATCTTGATCTCCTGGTCCATCGTGTACGTCATCGGGACCGTGTCGAAGAAGGCCAGCGGAATGTGCGTGTGTCCGTAGAAGAGCAGCGGCTTGTCGAGGCACTCGAAGGAAAGCTCGGCGTCGAATATCGTCGTGATGTAGTTGAAGACTTCCGGGCTGTGCGCGCTGCCGTGGCTGAGCGTGAAATCCTCGAAGTGGCAGACGAACGGCAACCCCGCCAGCCACTGCCGCTCTTCGTTCGAAAGATGCTGGCGCGTCCAGTTCGCAACCTGCCGCGCGAAGATGTTGAAGAACTCGGTGTCCAGTTTCCCGCAGGCCGCGTGATCGTGGTTGCCCGCCAGGCAAACGACGCAACGCTCGCGCACCGTCTCGATGCACTTGCTCGGCTCGGCCCCGTAGCCCACCACGTCGCCGGTGCACAGGAAAACGTCGATATCCTGTTTATCCAGGAACGTCAGGACGGCCTCGAGGGCATCGTAATTGCCGTGAATGTCGCCGAAGATGGCGTAACGCAAGCTGATCGACTCCGTATGCACGGTCCCGGATCGCCAGGCGCCGGGCCGGGGCGAACACGACGAATATACGTTTAGCGACCGGATGGTCAACGACCTAAAGAGGCGGCTTGTCGTTCATGCTCCCCGTATCTTCCGCTTTTTCTTCCAAAAGCCGCCCGCGTGTCACCGCATCGTCGCCAAACCGAGCGCGTAAGCGGTCCACCGTCCGCGCCGTGCGCCGGCGCTTCTCGTCGTCCTCATCCTTAAAGAGCCCCGCCGTCCACTCGCCCGGCGCGACCATCCGCGTCGCCTGCACCCCCAACAGCCGCACGCCCCGGCCCTCCAACGCCACCTTATGGCGCAGCAGGTCCACCGCGGCCCGGTAGAGCGGTTCCGTCAGGTCGGTGGGCTCCTCGAAGCTGTGCGCACGGGTGAGCGTCGTGAAGTCTCCAAAGCGCACCTTTAAAGTGACGCCGTGCGCCAGCAGACCGCGCGCGCGCAGCCGGGTGGAAACGTCTTCGGCGAATCCGAGCAGTTCGCGCTCCATGGCGCGCGAATCGCGCAAGTCCTCAGCGAAAGTATTCTCTTTCCCGATCGACTTGGGGCGCTCACCTACCTCCACTTCGCGCGTATCGAGCCCCAAAGCCAGCCCGCGCAGATGCGCCGACGCGTGTTCGCCGACGCGGCGAGCCAGCCACTCCGGCTCGGCGCGCTGCACATCGGCGATGGTATGCAGCCCCAGCGCTTCGAGCCGCGCGCAGGTCTTCGGCCCCGCGCCCCACAGGCGCTTCACCGGAAGCGGAGCCAGAAACGCGCGCGCCTCGGCCTCACCGTACGCCACCACCACCAGCGCATCGGGCTTGCGCAGGTCGCTCGCGACCTTGGCCAGATACTTGTTCATCGCCACGCCGACGGAAGCCACCAGCCCCGTCTCGGCCAGGATCTCGTCTTTGATGCGCTGCGCGATCTTCTCGGGCGTCCCGAAAAGCCGCTGGCTCCCGGTCAGGTCAAGAAAGGCCTCGTCCAGCGAGAGCGGCTCCACGCGGTCGGTGTAGCGTTCGAAAATCCGCCGGATCTCGCGCGACTTTTCGACGTACCGCGCCATCCGCGGCGTGCGCCAGACACCCTGCGGGCACAGCCGCGCCGCCTGCGAACTGGGCATCGCGCTGTGCACGCCGAACTTGCGCGCCTCGTAGCTGGCGGTGCTGACCACCCCGCGCTTCCCCGGCGCGCCGCCGACGATCACCGGCAGGCCCTTCAGCTCCGGAAAATCCAGAACCTCCACGGCCGCGTAGTACTGGTCGAGGTCCACATGCGCGATCGCGCGAGTCCACGGAACGACGGGCATGGCGATTCACCACGGAGCGAACGGGACTCGGAATGCTGCCGCCGGCTAACGCGACCAGAAGCCCGCCGGCTGGCCGTTCTCCAACGGCTTGAGCTTCTTGGGATCGTAACTGAAATCGCTGCGCCCTTGCAGATGCTTGCTCATCCGCGAACGCAGGTCCTTCAGCAGCGCGCGATTGCCCGAAATATCGACGCGCTCGAACGGATCTTCCTCCAAATCGAAGATCTGCTCCTCGTTCTGATCCACGTACCAGATGTACTTGTGCTTCTTGTGAACCAAGTAGTGATGCCCGATCGTCTTGCCGGTGTGTTCGCCGTGAAGGTCCTCGCGCACCTTAAGCTTTTCGCCGCGCAAGATCGGAGCCAGCGACTTCCCGTCCACCCCCTCGGGAATCTTCGCGCCGCCCAGTTCGCACAAGGTCGGCAGGATGTCCTCCAGGCAGACCAATTCGTCGCTGCTGCTCTTTTTGATCGGAACGTTGCGTCCGGAGATGAAGAACGGAACGTGCGCGCTCCCTTCGTACGCCACGGTCTTGCGGAACATATGATGATCGCCCAGCATCTCGCCGTGATCGGAGGTAAAGAGCACGTACATCGGCTCCGCTCCGCGCGACCCGCCGTATACGTAAAACGACTCCAACAGCCGCTGAATCTGGTCGTCGATGTGGTTGATCAGCCCATAGTACCCGGCCATCGCATTCTGGATCTCTTCCAGCCGGAACGGGCCGAACTTGTCGTCCGGTGCGATGCCCGGAACCCAGGCATCCGACTTCGGCACCCACGTCCCGTGATGCGGGCGGTATTCGTGCATGCGCCGGACGTAGCGGTCGTAGTAGTCACGCGGCGGAATCAGCGGCGGATGCGGCGCCCAGTAACTCAGGTGCAGGAAGAACGGCTGCGACGGATCGCGCTTGCGCGTCATGAACTCAATGGCCTGGCTGGTCAGCCAGGTCGTCTGATGCAAATGTTCTTCCAGCGGCCACGGCCGCGCCAAGCGCCCGTTTCCGTTAATCCCGTGGAAATTCGGTTCGATCGGAACGTTTACGGTGCGCAGGTAGTCGATCCAGTCGTTTTCCTTCTGCCACTTCGAATCGGGGCGGAACGAAGGCCCGTTGCTGAGGATCATGTGCTCGAAACCGAAGCGACGCCGCTGCGGCATCTGGTGCAGCTTCCCGACGAGCTGCGTCTGGTAGCCGGCATCGCGGAGCAACTGCGGCAGCGTGAACTTCGGATCGAACGGCGCCTCTTCGCTGTACCCCACCAGCCCGTGCGTCGCGGGCGCCTGCCCGGTCAGGATCGTGCGCCGTGCCGCGATGCACGTCGGACACGTGGTGTAGCCGCGCGTGAAATTCACCCCGCTGGACGCAAGCCGGTCGAGGTTCTGCGTCTCCAGGATCGGATTGCCGTTGTACCCAAGCGCATCCCAGCGCTGCTGGTCGGTGGTGATCAATAAGAGATTCGGGCGCGGCTCAGGCATCGGAACGCTCCGGGCGGACTGGTAGGAAGCTGAGGAATCCGGTAAACAGTCTGCCGCCTGTTTCCCATCTTGTCACCTGCATCGGCGGCACTCGAATATGGCTCACTCCGGACACGCGCACGATCACCACGACTGCGCCCACACGCAACGCGGACCCGCGCGCGCGCTGGCCGTCGCCGTCGGCAATACGAATACCTCCTTTCGCGCGCTCACCGATGCGTACATCGACTCGCCCTGCGACGACATCCCGACGACCGACCTGCGCCGCCGCCCCGGTGTTGTCTGGAAGTGGCTCGAACATACGGCTCAAACGAATGCCGATACGGCGGTCCTATTGGGTGGCGTGGTGCCGCAGGCGCTGGACGCCTTCGAACGCCACTTGCGCGCGCGCACGAAACTCAGGGTCATGCGCTTTCGCAAACAGCTCCCATGCCCCATCTCGATCAAGCCCAAGCCGGCGAGAAACGTCGGCGACGACCGCCTTCTCGCGGCGCTCGACGCGCTCTGCTTCCTGGGGCATCACTCGTGGGTGATCGTCGACAGCGGCACCGCGCTGACGGTCAATTCGGTCCGCGCGCTCAAAGGCGTGCGCGTCGGCTCCTTCGAAGGCGGGCTGATCATGCCCGGCGAAACGCTGGCCTTTAAGGCGCTCGCGCAAGGGACCGCGCAGCTTCCCGATCTTTCCGCCAAGCGCTACGGAATGCGCGACAAACTCCCGCTGGTGGGCGAAAATACTGCCGATGCGATCCGCGCGGGCGTGCGCTGGCAGCAAATCCACGCGGCTCTGGAACTGGCTAAGGCCCAGGCCGAACGCCTCGGCAAAGGCGCCCGCGTGCTCCTGACCGGCGGCGGGCTCGCCTCGCTGTATCCTTACGCGCTCACCGCCTTGAAGCGCTACAAGCCCGAAGTCTCGTCCGAAGCGGTGCCCAACGGATTGCTCGCCGCATGGATCATCTGGAACGAACGCCGAAAGGCATAGAAATCTCGCGCATGGCCGAAGCCGAGCGAACCTCCTTCGCACCACCCCCGTCGGCCGACGCTATTTTTCGACCCGATACCGCACCCGGCGAAGCCGCCATCGC
This sequence comes from Planctomycetota bacterium, assembly GCA_015075375.1. Lineage (GTDB taxonomy): Bacteria > Planctomycetota > SZUA-567 > H5-PLA8 > H5-PLA8 > H5-PLA8. The sequence continues at coordinate 1,922,242 of JABTUM010000002.1, forward strand.
CGCCTTCGTGCTCGATGGCGCAGGACTCTTCGAACGCTTCGAGCCGCTCTTCAGATCTAAGCAGACGCTGAGCCCCGCGCGCGAAGGCCAATTGGCTTACGGCAGTCTGGTCGATGCCGCCGGCGCCACCGTCGACGAAGTCGTCTGCGCGGTCATCACCAAGGATCGCAGCGAAACGGCGCGCGCGCAGATCGAAGTCTCCTGCCACGGCGGGCGCGGAACCGCCGCCGCCGTTCGTCAGCTGTTCGAGGCCGCCGGTTTCCGCGAGGCCCGGCCCGGCGAACTACTCGCCCGCGCGCATCGCGCGGGACGCCTGAGCTTGTTGGCGCTCGAAGCGCGACTGCGCCTTGGCGCGTGCGTCACCGCGCGCCAGCTCGACCTGCTCCTGGCCCACACGAGCTTGCAGGAACGCTGGGAGCGCCTGGGCATGGAAGCCGCCTTGGGTATTCGTATGCGCGAGATCGCTTGGCACGCGCCTACGCACACCGCCGCCGCCGACGAGTTGTCCCGTTACGCAGCCGCGCTGCGCCTGCTTCGCACGCACCGCGTCCTCGTCGCCGGTCCCGTCAACGCGGGCAAGTCCACGCTGGTCAACCGACTGCTCCGCGAGAACGCCTCGCTCGTCAGCGCCGAAGCCGGGACAACGCGCGACCGGCTGGAACGCCCGGCCACCCTGCGCGGGCTGAGTTTACTGCTGATCGACAGCGCCGGACTGCGCGACGAGTCCGGCGACGCCGTCGAACGAGCCGGGCAGGCCAAGGCACGCGAGGCCGCGTCCGAAGCGGACCTTTGCCTCCTCGTGGTGGACGGTTCGCGCGCGCCGAGCCCCGCAGAATGCGAGGCGCTGGCCGCGCTGACCGCGCGCCCCTTCCTGCTCGTGCTGAACAAAGCCGATCGGGGCCTCCACGAAGAAGCCGAAGGGCTCGCCTTTGCGTTTGCGGCCACGCCGTACCGGATCGCGGCTCGCGACGGGTCGGGGCTGGACGCGCTGGAAGCGACGATGGAATCCGTTTTAGGGGGCGGCGTGCCCGCGGAGTCCGGCGGGCCCTTTACACCGCGCCAGGAGCGCGCGCTCCAGGCGCTTAAAATCGGCCTCGAACAAGGCGTGGACGGCGTGGACCTCCTCGGGCATATTCGGACCCTCGTAGGCACCCGGCCCAACGAAAGCGAACTGGATACCGTCTTCCGGGAAGCGGAGGAAGCGGGCGCGCACGCGCGCCCGGCACAACCATGAGCAAGAAAAATAAACGCAAGGCCGCGCACCAGGACCGCGAAGCTCCCATGCGCCAGAAACAGGAGCGCGCGATTCACGACGCGAAGTGGATCGCCAAGCAGATCGACGCGTTCTCGAAAGAACTGCTCGCCAGCGGCGTCCTCGACCACGCGCTGATCGCCGGCATCCGCCGCCGCGGCGCCGAACTCGCCCGCCGCGTGCGCGACCGCGTCTCGAAGCAATGGGGCCATCCCGTGCCCTACGGCGCACTCGACATCACGCTCTACCGCGACGACGTCGCGCTGCGCGGGCCGCGCCTGCACACCGGCAAAAAAGGCACCGTCATCGAGGGCCCCGTGGATCACCGCGTCGTCTTCCTGATCGACGACGTGATCTGCACCGGCCGCACCATCCGGGCGGCGCTCGACATCCTCAACGATTACGGCCGCCCCGGCGCCGTGCGCCTCTTCAGCCTTATCGACCGCGGCGGACGCGAGCTGCCCATTCAGCCCGACCGCGTGGCCGAACGATTGAGCATCCCGCACGCCGACCGGGTCGAAGTGCGTCTGGAGGAGACCGACGGCGAAGAGGGCGTCTTCGTGGTGCTGGGCGGGATGCGGTAAGCGGTTCGCCTTTTCGATGCGTGCAGGACGCTGGAGCGGCAACGGTTCGGCCACACCACTTAAGGAGAATTGGGGAACAGGATCCTGGCGGGCGCTTCCGAATGAGCCCCCGGCCACTCCAAAAGCCCCAATCGAAATCCGATGGCATGGACGCGCAAACATCTGCTCGACCTGGAAAGCCTGAGTAAGGCCGAGATCGTCGAGATACTCGATACGGCGGCCTCCTTTAAGGAAGTCTCCGGCCGCAGCGTCAAGAAAGTCCCCGCGCTGCGCGGACGCGTGGTGGTGAACCTCTTTTACGAGGCCAGCACGCGCACGAGCAACAGTTTCGCGCTCGCCGCCAAGCGCCTTAGCGCCGACACCATGAGCTTCAGCAGCTCGGGCAGCAGCGTCTCGAAGGGCGAGACGCTCATCGATACCGCGAAGAACATCGAAGCGATGGGCGTCGATGCGTTCGTGATCCGCCATAGCGCGCCGGGAGCGCCGCACCTGCTCGCGCGGCACACCCAATGCAGCGTCATCAACGCCGGCGACGGCTGCCACGAGCATCCCACGCAAGGCCTGCTGGACATCTTCACGATCCGCGAAAAGCTCGGCAAGGTCGCGGGGCTCACCGTCGCCATCCTGGGCGATATCCGCCACAGCCGCGTCGCGCGCAGCAACGCGCACGGCCTGCGCAAACTCGGCGCGCGCGTGATCCTCGCCGGCCCGCCCACGCTCGTCCCCCCGGCCATCGCCGCCGCGCTGGGGGTCGAAGTGAGCCACGACATCGACGCCGTCGTCGAACAAGCCGACGCGCTCAACTGCCTGCGCATCCAGTTCGAACGCAAAGCCGGCCGCTTCTTCCCCGGCGTGCGCGAGTACGCCGCCATTTACGGGCTCAACGAAGACCGCATGAAGCGCGCCAAACCCGGAGCGATCATCATGCACCCCGGCCCCATCAACCGCGGCATCGAACTGACCCCCGAACTGGCCGACGGCGACCGGAGTGTGATCTTGCAGCAAGTGAGCAACGGCTTGGCCGTGCGCATGGCGGTGCTTTATCTGTGCATGGGCGTGGGCGCGCAGAGCGTAGCGGCGCGCGAGGAAGTAGAAGCATAAAGCCGCGCGGAATCTCGCCGCCAGCTCGTGGCTTTACGGTCGTAAGCGAAAAGGAAATGGGCATGCCAACATTGTTGCTAAAGAACGGCCGCGTCTTCGATCCATCGAGCAAGCTCGACAAAACGGCAGACATCCTGATCGACCTCCAATCCGGCACCATCGAAGGGATCGGCAAAAACCTCAAGCCTCCGCCTGGCGCCGAGATGCTCGACTGCTCCGATCTCCTCGTCTGCCCAGGCTTCCTCGATATCCACGTCCATTTCCGCGAACCGGGCTTCACGGCCAAGGAGACCATCGCTTCCGGAAGCGCCGCCGCCGTCCACGGCGGATTCAGCACCGTGGTCACCATGCCCAACACCGACCCGCCGCTGGATAACTCCAGCGCCATCGCCTATCAGTACCTCAAGGCCGAACAGGCCGGCATGGCGCGCGTCTTTCCCATGGGCTGCATCACCAAGGGACGCGCGGGCGAGGAACTCGCCGCGCTGGGCCTGCTCGCGCGCGCCGGAGCGGTCGGCTTCACCGACGACGGCGCTTGTGTGAACAGCAGCTTCCTCGTGCGCAGTGCGCTCGAATACGCCCGTGCCTTGGGCAAGGTGGTCGTCGAACACTGCGAGGACCACGATCTTTCCAACGGCGCGGTGATGCACGAAGGTAAAGTCAGCGCCGCGCTCGGCATCAACGGCTATCCGTCCGCCGCCGAAGAAATCATCGTCGCGCGCGACATCCGTCTCGCCAAACTCGCCGGCGCGCGGATTCACGTCCAGCACATCAGCGCCAAGGGCTCGGTGAGTCTCGTGCGCGAAGCCAAGAAGAAGGGCGCCAAGGTCAGCGCCGAAGTCGCCCCGCATCACCTGCTCCTCACCGACGAATGCTGCCGCGATTTCGATGCGAATTACAAGATGAACCCGCCGCTGCGCGAACCCAGCGACCTCGACGCCTGCCTCGAAGGCCTCCTCGACGGAACCATCGACTGCTTCGCCAGCGACCACGCGCCGCACACGACCGAAGAGAAGTCGCAGGAATTCGTCGAGACGCCCAACGGGGTCATCGGCCTCGAGACCAACATCGGCGTGCTGCTCACGCATCTCGTCCACAAAAACAAACTGCCGCTCAAGCGCTTCGTCGATGCCTGGACGGCTTCGGCCGCCCGCGTCCTCGATCTGCCCGGAGGAAGCCTGAAGGTCGGCGGCCCCGCCGACGTCACGATCCTCGACCTCGACCTGCGCTGGCAAGTCGATCCCGCCCGCTTCAAGAGTAAAGCCCGCAATTGCCCCTTCGCCGGCTGGAAGCTCAAGGGTGCGCCGGTATATACCCTGGTTGGAGGTAAGGTTTTTCCGGCCATTGGCGCAACGATGAAGGTGCCCGCCAAACAGAAATCCGCACGGTCGCGTTGACCGCCACCGAACCGTACGCGCGATTCGCGCGTATGAGCTCCATATGAATGACCGCATGGAGTCGGTTTCGAACAGGCGAAGGCTTGCGTTTGGAGCTTTATTGCTCCTGATCCTGGCCGCGATTGGGACCGGCTACTGGGTAATTGGAAAACGCGCACAAGTACAAAGACAACGCGCACTATGTGCCAGCCACCTAAGCCAACTCGGCAAGGCCATAAGCACCTTCGCCGATTCCGGAGAGAATCTGGGACGCGTCCCGATGACTCTAAGAGCACTGCATCCGGCTTACATCCAGGATCCGCGCCTGTTTAGTTGCCCCTCGTGGTCCGCGGAATCGCAGGCGTCTTCACCCGCCAGCGCTCAGTCCGGCGACTACCTCTATTTCCCGAATCATACCAAGTCGCAGGGTGCGGCTCCCTTGGCGCTATGCCCGCATTGCGGAGCAGGCTTGGGCTTCAACGTATTGCAGGGGGATGGCCATGTGGAATGGTTCGCTACAACCCCGGATCAGCTTGAAACAAAGCTCGTGAAAATGGGCGTGCCGTTGCGTATCGAGCGCGGCATGAGTGCTGCCGAAATTCAGGACGTGCAGACCTGGAGAGCGCGCCTGAACCTGCCTCCGGCCGATCCGCCCGAGCCCCTCGAATAGCCCGTTTGGATTCCCTCAACCCGGCGCCCCTCGAATGTCGATACTCCGTTAGGGGAAATATCGGCCTGACCCCGGCCGCTCGTTGGCCATTGGTCTGCATTCGTCCGGGAGCCACACGATGGGCACGCTCATTCTCAAAGCCTTGAAGCCGCTGCGCCACGGCTGGCGGCGCTTCGAATACGGTCCGGCCACCTCGCTCGGCGCATGGTTCCAGGCGCATCCCGGCGCCTGGGTGGTGCTGGGGCTGGCGCTCTCCATGAGCACCCTGACGATCTGCTGGCTGCGCGCCGAACCGCTCTCCGCGCCCGTGCGCCGCTTCGAAGCGCCGCGCGCGCTCCAAGGCTGGACGATCACGCAGCCCGAAGGCGGAGTCGAAGCGCTGGCGCAAAGCATCGGCGAAACCGGCCTCATTCTTCTCACCGCCGGGCAAGCCTTCACGCTCGATCCCAACCCCGTCGCGTGGACCGGCCGCCTGACGCTCGAAAACTCCGACGCATGGGATCACGCGGGCGGCGAATTCGGACCCGCGGCCGCGGGCGGCGGCGCGCATCTCGGGCGCGCACCGGCGCAACCCGGCCGCTACCGCCTCGTCTGGAACGACCCCGCCACCGCGCGCCAAGGCGCCCTCGAATTGCTCGTGCTCGAACCCGCCGCCGTCCGCGAAAGCGCCGGGAACACCACGCTCACCGTTTGCGGAGAACCCATCGGACCGTACCTCGATCCGCTCAAGAGCCCCAGCGAAGACGTGCGCAAGTACGCCGCGCTCTACCGCCCGCCCACCCTCTTCGCGATCATCAACGCGCAGACCGAGACCCTCCCGCTCGACGAAGGCTTGCAGCTCGGCCAGTTGGTCGCGTTCCTCGACGAACGCGCCCCAGACGGCCGCAAGATTCAGACCAACCGCCGCCACACGGACCGGACGCCCGTCATCCCCGCGCTGGTTCACAAGCTCACGGCGCTACGCCAACGCCTCCGCGAGCAGGGCCACACCGTCACGCGTTTTTACATCACCAGCGGATTCCGCACGCCCGCGTTCAACAAGCAGATCGGCGGCGCCGCCTTCAGCCGGCATTGCTACGGCGACGCCGTGGATCTGTGCATCGACGAGGACGGCGACCTGAAGATCGACGATCTCAACGGCGACGGCCGCGGCGACGAACTCGACGGCCTCATCATCGCCCAAGCCGCCGAAGACCTCGAACGCGAAGGGCGTGTCGCGGCCGGCGGCATCGGCCTCTACCACTGGCCCGGCGAACACTCCGTCGGCAGCCACGTGCACGTCGATTGCCGCGGCTTCACCGCCCGCTGGGGGCAGCGCTACCGCAACGGCAAGAAAGAAGGCTTCACCTGGTGGCGCGACACGAACGCCGTCGGCAGCTCCGACTGATATACCTCGCCAGACCTGCGCCCTTTCGCCTTCGATAGCCCTATACGACTTGCACAATCGAGTGTGCAGTGGTATATTGCGAGGAACCTGTACGGCTAATCGGAGCGCCTCCCGCCATGGCTTTCAACGGACTCGGCATGCATCTGGGCAACCTCTCGCGTCTCAGCCGTGCGCAAACGCGAAGCATCAGCGCCGAAAACTTCAAAGGCCAGAAGGGTAAGGGCGGCATGGCCACCAAAGGCACGGGCGAAAAATGCGCCCGCGACCTGGGCCGCTCCTGGAAGGTCTCGCCCAGCGTACGCGTCGGGCCCGGCAAGACCTTCACCGTCGCCGAGATCAAAGGCCCCGGCGCGATCCAGCAGATCTGGATGACGCCTTCGGGCAACTGGCGCTACTGGATCCTGCGCTTCTACTGGGACGGCGAAAAGACGCCCTCGATCGAATGCCCGATGGGCGATTTCTTCTGCATGGGCTGGGGCAAATACGCGCAGGTCAACGCCCTGCCCGTCAACGTCAACCCCGGCAGCGCCTTCAACTGCTTCTGGGAAATGCCCTTCAAAAAGTCCGCTAAAATCACCGTCGAAAGCCTCCACGACGACGAACAGACTCTTTACTACCAGGTCAACTACACGCTCACCGAAGTGCCCGAAGACGCCGCCTACCTCCACGCGCAGTGGCGGCGCAGCAATCCCCTGCCCTACAAGACCGATCACACGCTCCTCGAAGGCGTCGAAGGCTGGGGCCAGTACGTCGGAACCTACCTGGCCTGGCAGGTGAACAACAATAATTGGTGGGGCGAAGGCGAGATCAAATTCTTCATGGACGGCGACGAGTGGCCGACGATCTGCGGCACCGGCACCGAAGACTATTTCCTGGGCTCGTACAATTTCGAATGGCCGCGCGGCGAAGGTAAACGCGAATACTGCGAATTCTCCACGCCCTACGCGGGACTCTGCCAGGTTCTCAAACCCGACGACATGTACCGCTGCAACCAGCGCTTCGGACTGTACCGGTTCCACATCATGGACCCGATCCGCTTCGAGAAAGACCTGCGCGTCACGATCCAGGCGTTGGGCTGGCGAAGCGGCGGGCGCTACTTGCCGCTGCAAGACGACATCGCCTCGACAGCCTTCTGGTACCAGACCGAACCGCACGCGCCCTTCCCGAAACTCCCCGGCCGCGACGGACTGGAAGTCATCTGAGAAACCGGCGCCGCTTGAAGTGGTCCCTCACCTAGGCGCGGGACCAGATCGGACCCAAAACTTGCGTCACGTGGTTTTATAAGGTAAGTTTTGCCTCGTTGAGCATTTCCATGGGCTCTCGGACGATCAAAGGAGGAACTCACTTGCGTGCCTCATCCGCTCCTTCCCCGTTCCTCCACGTCCGCGGCTAGTCGACCCGCCGTAAGCATCGTGCTTAAGGCTCTTTCCGGCTGAACGCTTCGCGGCGTGGGGTCATCCCATTCCGCGGCTTGAGGCCGCAAGGAGCGTCGTGTCATGTCATCGCCTCACCATTCGCCGAGGCACGGCTACCGCAACGTCCGTATTGCGCACGCCGTCGCCGAATTGTTCGTTACCGACCTATTGCCCGCACTGGAAGACCCGGTTTTGCAAGATTTGCGACTCGTGAATGTGGAAGTCAGAAGCCTGGCGTGCATTCACGTCTGGCTGGGACCTCAAGCGTCCGCGCCGTCCCATGAGCCCCACCGGATCGAATATGCCTTGTCCCGCGTTGAACGCAGGCTGCGCATGGAGTTGGCGGAATCTTTGCGCCTGAAACGTATGCCCATGCTGCGCCTCAAATACCTTCCATGGCATCCGGATGCCCGGATCGGAGGTGAGGCATGAAGACCCTTATGGAAGTCAGGCAGGCGGTGCCCATTTACTGCTGGGCCGAGCGGGTAGACAAGAAGAGCATGCAAATCCTGAAGCGCTTGGCGCGATGGGACCGGCTCGCCGGTCCCATCGCCGTCATGCCGGATATTCATTTTTCCGGCGACGTCTGCGTGGGCACCGTCCTCGTCACCGAGACCTGCGTGCTGCCCACTGCCATCGGCCAGGATCTGGGCTGCGGTATGAATACCCAGCGCCTTGAGTTCGATGCGTCCTCGCTACGCCACGAGCATCTCGAGGCGCTGCTTGCGCGAATCGGCGCACGCATCCCTGCCGGCCGGCGCGCTCATAAGCGGCCGCAAGAGCTCCCAGGTCATTTGCGGTCCGGCAACCTCAGCACCCCCAGCCTGAGGCACACCGCCGAATGGCTCGGGGGCCGCCATCTGGGCACGCTCGGCGAAGGCAACCACTTCGTCGAACTCCAGCGCGATACCCAAGGACGCCTATGGTCCACGGTTCATTCCGGCTCGCGCGGGCTGGGAGCCGCGATCGCGGCTCATCACGGCCAAGCGGCACGCGCGCGCAACACGCTCACCGCACGGCGCGAGCCATTGCCATATTTCGAAGCCGGAGGCGCCGATGCTCGCGCGTTCTTCTCGGATCTGGAATGGGCTCTGGAGTTCGCTCGGCAAAATCGTTTGCGAATGCAGGAGCTCGTTGTCGAAGCCCTCTCGGAACTCGCGCAACAGCCTCTGGAAACCGCCGACAGGTTCGACCTGCCGCATAACCTCATCACACTGGAAGTCCACGAGGGCAAGCGTCTTTTCGTACACCGCAAGGGCGCGATGCCGGCTCAATCCGGAGTTCGTGGAATCGTCCCCGGCTCCATGGGCACGGCCAGCTACATCGTCGAGGGACGAGGTCACCCCGCGTCGTACGCGTCCTGTTCGCACGGGGCCGGACGCGTGCTCTCGCGAGCGGAGGCGCACCGAACAATTGCGCCGCGAGACTTTCGGCGCCGCATGGCCCGCGTTGTGTACTCCCAGGCTCCCGGCATGGAGCACGCCCTGATCGAAGAAGCGCCGCAGGCCTATAAAGACATCAAGTCCGTTTTGAAACAGCAAGTGGAACTGGCCAAACCGCTGCTAAGACTGGAACCGCTCATGGTCTTGAAAGGCTGAATCGAATACGAAGGCACGCAGGCCCAATGCCTGCGTGCCTATTTAGCTACTCCGCCTTCCCCGTCAGCGTCACCACGCTCTGCGCCGGAATCGTCACGCTCGCCTTCCCGCCGCTCACCGTCACCTCCGCTCCCGCCTCGCAGTTCTTCTGCTCGCTCGTTACATACGCCGCCAACTTGGCCACCGCCGGCACGTCCTTCAGCGCCAGCGCCACAGTCTGCTCCGCCGCGCCGTGGTTCTGCAGCACCACCGTCAGCGTCTTGCGGCCCTCATGCACGTAGGCGCTCACCAGCACTTGCTCCTTCCCGTCCGGACCGGCCTCCACGCGCCGGGCGCCGGCGGGAATGAACTTCGCGTACTGCTTCTGGATGTAATACTTTTTCGTGGGCGTCAACTCGTCCATCGTGCACAGCACCAAACCGTGCCGGCAATCGTCGCCGCCGGAGAGAAACTGCCACGTCGTCCAGACGCTGGCGTGCCCGTATACGATCGCGTTATGCAGCATCGTCGCCAGACCGTTAAAGGCGCCGGCGATTTTCGTCTTCTGGCCCTTGTTCTTCCCCGAATCGGCGATGACTTCGCCGTCTTTCCAGGACCCGATGCCGCCGCCGGTCTCGGTCATCCAATACTCTTTTCCCGTATCCTTAATCATCTCCCACAGCTTGAACGCATCCTCTTTCTGCAAGTTCGAGTCGATCCCGTCCGAATACCCGTGGCTGCAGATGATCGGCAGCGCCGCGTTCGCTTCCGGATCCTTCAGCACCGGATGCACGAAGGACATCAGCCGCTCCGGAAACTTGGTCATATCCTCCGGCCCCATCACCTTCGTGGCGATGCCCTGCGCCTTGAAGACGCGTCCGACTTCCTTCACCACCGCCGCGAACTCGCTGGGCACGTAAATGCACGAATCGTAAGGTTCGAAAAAGTGAAGCTCGTTCTGAATGCTCACCGCGTACAACGGCGTCTCGAACTTCTTCTCCATCGCCACACTCCACGCGGCCAAGTAATGCGCATAATGCGTGTAGTATTGGGGATCCAAATAGCCGCCGCACGAACTCGAGCCGAACTTGCTCCATTCCAGTTTGCGCTTCGCGTCCGCTTTCTTCATCCAATGCGGCGGGCTCCAGACCGAGCCGAAGACCTTGATCTCAGGATTCAGCTTCTTGAGCGCCTGAGCCCAAGCCCCGGCACGATCGATCTCCTTCACCCGCCCGCCCTGCCCTTCCCAGCCGAACGACTCGTACGTCAGCTTCGTAGGATCTTTCTTGATCTCGTCCGTCACCCGGACCGGACCGCCGTACGGGTTCTCGCCTTCGATCACCCAGCGGTTGATCGGAATCCGAGCCATGCTGAAGCCCATGTCATCGAGGTAAAGCGCCAGGGCCTTCGGATCCATAGTCCACTTGCTCACGGGATCCTTCGCCGGATCGCCCCAGTTCTTCATACACGTGCCGAATCCGTGCATGACCTGCCGGGGCTGGCTGCCGTCCACGGTAATCTCCAGCGCCGCCGCGTGAGCGCACCAGAGCACCAACCCGACACTTAGCGTTCTGCTCATCCACATGGGCTTATTGCTCCTGGTCTAGAATGGGATAAACCGCCGCCGAGGCTAAAATTTGTAATCAAGAGAAAAGAGGCCACCGTGAGGATGGTTTCTTTGCATGAGGCTTGTAAGCAACCGAAAGCATCGCTCCATGGCACCGTGCCCACCGACCCTGACGGCACTTGCGGCTAGGCAAGCTCTCCCGTTAGAAACGCCCTTATGGAACGACTCGCACACGCCAAACTCAACTGGGATTTGCACATCCTCGGCAAGCGCCCCGACGGCTTCCACGAATTGGATTCGGTCATGGTCAGCATCGCCTTGGCCGATCGTCTGCGCTTCGAACCCGCCGAAACGCTCCGCTTCACCTGCACCGACCCCAGCTTGCCCGCCGACGATACGAACCTGGTCGTCAAAGCAGCGAAGCGGCTGGCCGAAGCCGCCGGCGTCCCGGCACGAGCGGCCATACACCTGGAAAAGCACGTCCCTGCGGGCGGCGGATTGGGCGGCGGTTCCAGCGACGCCGCCTGCACCCTGGAAGCCCTGAATGAGCTGTGGGGACTGCACTGGCCGCGCGAACGCCTCGCCGAAGTGGCCGCGCACCTGGGCAGCGACGTGGCTTTCTTCCTGTGGGGCGGTTGGTGCCAATGCCTGGGCCGAGGCGAACGGATCGAACGCCTGCCTGAAATACCCGAAACAGAAGCGCCCGTCTTTTTTCTTGTTATTCCGCCTTTTGGAATTCCCACGCCGCTGGTGTATAAAGTCCTAAAGGCGCCGGCATGGAGCGATAAAAGGCCTGCCCGTAGCTTGACAGAAGTTTCGGACAACATTAGGATGCAACTTGTTAAACTGTATAAAAACGATCCTATGCCGGACTGGCCACACAACGGGTTACAGGAAGCGGCCCGGGTGGCGGAGCCGCGATTGGTGGAACTTCACCAGTGGCTGGACGCAACGGTGCCGGGTCGTTGGCAATTATCGGGCAGTGGAGCCGTTCACTTTGTAGTCAGTTCACCTGTAGATGCGGCAGCCGTGAGCCGGAAATTGGAGTCAAACCTGCCGGAAAAGGTGCGACTCATTCGGATCCAAGGTACTACCGGTGGATGGTGACCGGCAGGTGACGTGGACGGCTGAAACGAGCGGGCTCGACCCTGTCGCTTGATCCTGTCGTATAAGGAGACGCGGACGAGTCCCATTATTGAAATCGGCCGCTCGGTACGCGGCCACAGGATGCTCTATGCGCATCACGGAAATCAAGATCAAGCTCGTCTCGCGGCAAACCGACAAGCTGCTCGCTTTTGCCAGCGTCACCTTCGACCAGAGCTTCGTCGTGCGCGATATCCGGGTGATCCAAGGTAACAACGCGCTCTTCGTGGCCATGCCCAGCCGCAAGATGACCGACCGCTGCCCGCAGTGCGGAACCAAGAACCACCTGCAAGCGCAGTACTGCAACCAGTGCGGAAAACGCCAAGGCGAGAACCGCTCCCGCACCGACAGTCGCGGCCGGGCCAAGTTGCACGCCGACATCGCCCATCCCATCAACAGCCGCTGCCGCAACGAACTCCAGGAAGCGATCCTCAAGAGCTTTAACGAAGAGCTCGAACGCAGCCGCCAGCCCGGTTACGTTCCCGCGCTGTACGACGAATTCGACGCCGGACCGGAAGGCGACGACACCGAAGACGTCGCCGATACCACCGCCCCTGCCGCGCAGCGGAACCGCCCGCCGACGCGCGTGCGCATGAAGCCCGCTCCCCCGCCAACGCCCGCTCCGGTCGAACCGCCGCCCAAAGCCAAATCCGCCGGCGCCAGCGGCTCGGGACACAACGCCACCGACGCGTCCAGCACCCCGCCGCCCGACGGCGGCGGCTTCGGAATCTTCGGCAACGACCGCTAACGCATTTCCGAATACGCTCCAAATGAAACGGCCTCCCTTGCGGGAGGCCGTTTTGGTTCAACCGTCCAAGCCTTGACCTACTTGGCTTCTCCGCCTTCGGCCGGAGCACCCTCGCCGCTCTTTTCGCCTTCGCGCTTGCCTTCACGCTTGCCTTCGCGCGGAGCGCGCGCCGGAATCGCCTTATCGACCTGCTCCTGCGTCAGGATCTCGGCCAACCCCTTGCGATATTCGGAAATCAATTGGAAGCCGCCCGTAGCCTTCTGCATCTCTTCGCGCGCCGCCTTCATGCCGTCGCGATCCTTCTTCTCGGCCGCTTCCTTCATCTTCTCCATCGCCGCCTTGAATTCGTCCTTCGCGCGCAGTTCTTCCCACTTCGCCTTGAGCTGCTCGCGCAACGCTTCGATCTTGGTCTTCTGTTCGTCCGTCAGCTTGTCCTCGCCCAGCTTGGCCTGAATCGTCTCCGCCGTGGCCAGGTTGAAGCCCTGCCCTTCGCCCTTGGGCTTCTCGCCTTCAGGTTTGGCTTCGCCTTCCGGCTTGGGACCGCCTTCGCCGCCCATGCCTTCTTCCGCGTACAACCCCGGCAGCGCGCACAGCGCCAACGCCAACAGCCCCGCCACCGCCCAAGTCCTGGTTTCGTTCCGTACCATCCCCATACCTCCCTCGCGCGCTCCCCGCGACGAGCCGACCGGCTCGCATCCTACGGCGGAGCGCTCTTCCCGCCCGGCAGCTTCCTGGTTGCGCCGGACGTATCCGTTTGAATGCCAGGCCATGCGTTTGGAATCTTAAGCCACCGAAGTAGGAGACGCCTCGGCCATTTCACCTGCTGCACGTTATAACGCCTGCACCACCTGAACTATTCAGGTGGCGAAAAGCACGATGAGATGGGAGAGGGCTGAACAGGTTAACCGAGCAAGTTGGGCAGCATCATCCGGGGAGTCTTTAACCCCTTGCCCTTCTTGGTCTTAATGGAGAGGCGCGGCGCCACCGAACGAACCAGCGTGGCCGTCAGGAGCGGAAAGACATTGGCTCGAACGCGCCAAAGACTGATGTAAACCGGAGGCTGAAGAGGCATGAAACCGCTGCCACGATCTTCCGACGACTCGCCGCCAAGGCTTAGGCTGCGGTCGTTGAATTCGCTCTGCATGTTGCGATCCCTTAACCGTCCCCGAATGCCCTTCCCCTATATACCATCAAACGCGGCCAATCGGTAGAACTGGCATTTAAAAGATGCGTTCCCTCTCGCGTTTGGGCATCTTTCCAAGGCGCGAGCATTATTAGCACCTGCCTGCGCCGACCCATCCACCACTCAAACCCTAACAAATCAATGACTTACGCAGGTTCCGGCAGCTCGATGCTACCCGTCAGGCCCTCCAAATCGCGGCGAAAATTCACGCTCGCCAGCAATCCGGCCTCTTCCGAATTTAGATCTACGGCGCGCAAGTTCATGCTCCGAGCGAACGCACTGACGGATCGCTCGCCGGCTTCCAACGCCACATTCGCCGGCCGCCGGCACTGCCGCGACCAGATGCTGCACAGCGGCTCCAGACGGTACTGGCCTGCGTCCGGCACCCTAAAGAGCGCACCGAACGAGATCGGCGGCATGCGGTAGGCCAGCACCAACCGTTCCAGCAGCGAAGGCGTCAGGTAAGGCATGTCGCAGGCCACAAGGAAGACATCCTCGTCGCGGTCTTCCAGCACCGTATACAGGCCGCCGAAAGGGCCACAGCCGGGGTACAAATCGGCTAGCCCTTCCCCGACGCCCAGCGCCTCGAACTCCGGCAACTGCTCCTCCCGCCCGATCAGCACGCATTCGTCGCACCAGGGCTTCAGGAGGTCCGCCAGCCGCACGATCAGCCGCTCGCCATGCACGTGCAGGCGCGTCTTGTCCCCGCCTTCCAGGCGCTGGGAACGCCCGCCCACGAGAATCGCACCCACCATTTTCGGCACGCGGCCTCCTGTTCCGTCAGCATACGCGCCGCCCGCTCCGGCGTCCAAACCGAGGCGCGCGATCCGGCTCGAAAGGAGCGCCCGAATCCGCGTATTAACCTTTTACATGCTGTGCACTTACGGAGGCTGGGCTACCGATGGATTCGGCGCGCGAACAAGCGTATGCTTTGCACGCGATGAAGCGCGCGCTGCCGATTCTGCTGGCGCTGGCCGGCTTCGCGGCTCCGGGTTGGAGCGGCGAAGCGCCCGCGCCGGTCATAACGCTCGAAACGCAGGACGGGACCCGCCTGTTCGTGCGCGTCCGCCACGCCGAGCCGCTCGTGCTGCGCACCACCGGCCCCGATCCCGTCGCGCTGCCTTGGGCCGACCTCCGCGAACTCAAGATGGGCATGCGCGTCGCCCCCGATCTCAACGAACAGGCGCAAGCGGCCGTGCTGGCTCTCAGCAACGACAACTACGAGACGCGGGACAAAGCGATGGAAACCCTGCGCGCGCTGGGCCGCACCGCCGCGCCCTCGCTTCAGGCGGCTCTCGCCTCGCCGGATGCCGAAGTTCAGGCCCGAGCGGCGCAGTTGCTCGGCGCGCTGGGCCTGAACGAAGATGCCGGCGGCGACCGCGTCCGCCTCGCCGACGGCCGCACGCTGTCCGGGAAGCTTGAGTTGACGGCTCTGGCGTTGGAGACCGCTTGGCACGCAGTCACGTTTCCGCCTGAGACGCTGCACGCGTTAACCGCCGCGCCCGAAGGCGTGACGCTGCCGGAGCTCCCGGCCGGCGAAGCGCTCCTCGCGCGCGCGCCGCCGCCGCGCGCGCTCACCGATGCCGCCGAACGTTTCGATCCGCTGGCCGATCAGGAACAGGCGGCGCTGGTGGCCGCCGGCCAAGTGGCTTCCCCGTGGGCCGGACTGGCGGGCATCCGCCTCGCGGGATTCGATAAGCAGACGGACGGCAAGACCGACCTGGCCGCCGGCGCGAACCTGAGCCATGCCTACGCCGAATGGGGCCTGCTTCTGCGCGCCGCCGAAGCCGCGCAGCAAGTCGTCGCCGACGACGGCGAAGAATTGCTGGGCTTCTCACGCGGCCTCTCGGCGGCCGCCGATCCGCCGCGCGGACGCGGAGATATCGAAGCGCGCTTTATCCGCCCCGGAAGTTTCGAAGCCGGGAAGAATCCCGGCCGCCCCGGAGCCGTGCACGCCGTCGGCTGCGTGATCGCCAACGCCGGCGCGGGGCAGATCGGGCTTGAAGCCTTCGACCGCCACGGGCAGCTCATCCTGCGCGTGCTCAACCGCCAGGAAAGCGACCTTGTCGCCGGCGGCGCCATGGGGCACGAATGGCTGGCCCTGAAATCCAAGATTCCCATCCACCGCGTGCGCATCTTCCGCACCGACCCGCAAAGCGAAACCGCGCTGCGCATCGACGACCTCTTCTTTGACCGCGTCGTACCGGTGGAACGCGACGAGCGCTTCGCGCTGCTGGAACTCTCCGACGGCCAACGCCTCGTGGGCCAAGCCGCCGAACCGCCCCAAGGTTCGGCCGCGGCGCTGCGCCCCGCGTTTCTCGATCCGCAGGCCGCGCCGTGGCCGGTTCCGCTCGAACGCATCGCGCGTTTCGAGCCGCCGCTCGAAACCATCGCTCCGGACGGCCCCGCGCAGGATCTGCGCGTCCGCCTGCAGCACGACGTCCTGATGCAAAGCGGCGAATGCTTCCGCGCGCAGCTTCGCAAGCTCGACGGAAAAACCTGCGAACTCGGCCTCGCCGGCGGCGTGACGCTCACCCTTCCGCGCGCCCTGCTGCGCAAGATCGACCTCTGGCCCGATCCCGCTCAGGATGCGGCCGAGCCTGTCGCGCTGGCCGTGAAGAAGGACGAAAAGACCGGCGTCGAATTCCGCCAGAAACATGCCCTGAAGGACGCGGCCTCGCCGCAGATCGAAGAAACGCCCGAAGAAGCCGCCAAGCCCAAGGATCCCAACATCTTTCCGACCCAGGGCCTCCCGCGCATGGACCTCGCCGAGATCCTGCGCGTGAATCTGGAGACGAACGAGCTGGTCGTCGATCCCAAGGACGGCGCGGGCGAGTGGCCCATCGATCTGTCCAGCGCGCGCTATCTTGTCTTCCCCGAAAGCGCGCAGCCGGCGCAGGCCGCGCCGCGCCTCTGGCGCCTGGTGCTCCGCCAGGGCAGCGCGTTCGATCTCGATATCCGTTCCATCGGCGCCACGCATCTCGTCGCCGAACTGATGGGCAGCGAGGTGCGATTGCCGTTCCATGTGATCGAAGCCGTGTATCGAAAGCCGCTCGTACCGCCTGCTCAGCCTTGACAAGCCGGCCGGAGACTCCGCGCATGTCCGATCCCGAAGCGCCGCCGCCGGAGGCCCCGCTCGCGGCCATCGACTCCGCCGTCTGCCCGCAATGCGAAACCACGCTGCGCAACGTCGTGCCCGGCGCCGACGGCAAAACGAAGTGCCTGAATTGCGGCAAACGCTTCGCCGTCCACGCCGCCATCGAACAAGCACCGCTCACCGGCTCGTTCTCGGATGATCCGCCTTCGGCGCGCGAGCCCGCCGGCGGCGGCTTCGCGCTCGTCACCGTCTGCGCATCGGTGCTGCTGCTGGCGTCCGTCGTCGGCGCGCTCGCCTTCGGCGTCTTCGCCATCCCCGAGATTTTCCGGTACGGAAGGTTGGAAGTCGAAGGGTGCTGGGGCTTGCTGTATTGGCCCGGCGGTGTGATCCTGGCCTGGGGCCTTTGGGCGCTCGCGCGCAGCCTGGGGCCGCTGGATGCCGCGCTGGTTCACCTCGCCTGGCGCAAGGGCCAGCTCCAAGGTTCGCTCCCGCGCCCCGTCGGCTCCAATCTCCCGTTCATCCTGCCGCCCTCCGTCGCCGGCGGGGTCGGCGGCCTCATGGTCGCGTTTGCGGGCTTCGAAGCCGAGGAGTTTCTGGTCGTCATCGGCGGCCTGCTCCTGGCCGGCGCCGGCATGCTCGTGGGATTACTCTGCGAAAACCTCAACCTGTTCCTCTTTCGCCTTCGCATCCTCGCGCTGCGCCTGAACGGCCGGCACGGCAGGTCGCACATCTGCCCGATCCTCGAGAGTCCCTCGGCCATCGGCGGGATGCTGGTCTTCGGCGGCGCGGCGCTGTTCACCGTCTCCCTCTTGGTCGACCGCTGGTACTGGTTCTCACGCAACAACGAAGAACTGCTTCCTCCGGTCCTGTTCCTGTTCGCCTTCGTCGCGCTCGGCTTCGGCGCCGCCCTGCTCGGCCGAGCCTTCGATGCCGCGCTCTCCGAATGCGCCTACGCCGGCCTGCGCCAACCGCCGCAATCGGCATGGGCCGCCACCATCAGCCGCATCGCACTGGCCGCGTTCCCCGCCGGCCTCCTGGTCAACTTTGGCGCCTGGCTCAACGAAAACAACGTCGACTTCGATGAGTTCCTCCTCACTTTCTCGTTAGACCTCGCATTCGGCGGCCTCGCATTCCTGTTCTGGATTGCGCTCAAGCGCCTCCACGCCGGCCGGCGCGGCCTCGAAACGCTCCTCCTGGGAAGTACCCGCAACGCCCAGCGCGCTCGTAACGCAGGACCGGCTCAGGAGTCTTGGGGGATCTATTTGCTGTTTGGAACGGGCTGCGCTTGCGCGCTCTTGGGATTTTTAACCTTCCTCAAACTCTTGTTCGGCTTCAGCAGGATTAATGACTTCGAAGAGCTGCTCATGATCGTCTTCGGCTTCAATCTGTTCGTGATGCTCGGCTCGTACCCGTTTGTCTGGCTGGGCGCCGCCGTGTATGAAGTTCGATCCATGCAATCCGCCGCCGATGCTGCGCGCCGCGCGCTGAATGTCGAACCGCAACACTCCGCGCCCGCGCCGGAGCCCG
Organism: Planctomycetota bacterium; assembly: GCA_015075375.1. Lineage (GTDB taxonomy): Bacteria > Planctomycetota > SZUA-567 > H5-PLA8 > H5-PLA8 > H5-PLA8. Next base: position 1,940,869 of record JABTUM010000002.1, read on the forward strand.
ATTCCGCGCCCAGTTCGGCTTCACACGCCTGATTTCAACGCGCGCGCCCGCCCTTGCGGGCATCCCCGAACTTATCTACAACCTATCTCATGCCGCGCCCGCGCCGCTCACCGGCCACGCCTGCCTCCCCCGCGCTCTCGCGCGGCCGGGCCGCCGCCGATCTCGTCGCCGACCTGATCGCCCAAATGCGCGACGGCCGCCTGCCGCCCGGTGCGCTCGTCTCGTCGGGTCCGGCGCTGAGCAAACAATACGGGATCAGCTACCAGACGGTCGTCCGCGCGCTGAACGAACTCGTCGAACGCGGCTGGCTCGTCCGCCAGCAGGGCCGCGGGACTTTCGTCGCGCCGCGCCCGCCCATGGAAGCCTCCGGACCCGGCGAAGCCGCGCGCGCCACGATCCTCTTGGCCCTCGACCCGCAGGCGCTCGTGCGCGGGCGCTTCGGCTATCCCATCGCCGAGGCGCTCGACGAAGCCCTCACCCACGCCGGCCTGCGCGTGCGCTACGCGCCGCTCAGCGAAGCCGGCGAAACCGCGCTGCTGGAAGAATTAAGTTCCGGGGGCGGCGGCGTCTCGCTCCTCGTCGGGCTGGACCGCCCGGCTTTCTTGGCCCGCGCCCGCGCCCGCTGCCCGCTCTTGCCCATGCTCGCCGTCCACGGCGCCCCCGATGGCTTCGGCACCGTGCGCACACCGGGGTGCGACGCGCTCCTCGTCGACGACGAACCCGGCGCCCGCCGTGCAGCCGAACGCCTGATGGAAGCCGGCCTCAAGCGCCTCGCCTATCTGGGCGGCCCCGAAGACGATCCCCGCGCCCAGGCGCGCTACGAGGGATTCCGTAAAGCCGCGCGGGATCGCGGTGCGCGCGTCGAAGCGCCCGTATGGGCCGGCGGCTGGGACGAGCCCAGCGGCCGCGCCGCCGCGCCCGATCTCCTCGATCGCCTGGCGCTACCCGCCGGCGTCTTCTGCGGCAACGACCGCCTGGCCTGCGGTCTCTACGAAGCCGCCGCCGCCCGCGGACTGCGCATCCCCCAAGCCCTCAGCGTGATCGGCTTCGACGACAACGAGATTGCCGCCCGTCTGGCGCCGCCGCTTTCCACGCTGCGCATCGACCGCGCCGCCTACGGCCGACGCGCCGCCGGCCTGATTGCCGCCCGCCTTGCCCAACCCGCCCGCCCGCCGCAACGCGAATCGGTGGCGGTGGAATGGGTGGAGCGCGGGTCGGTGGGAGAGAGGGAGGGCGGAGCGCAAAAAAGCAAAAAGTAATGCGGGCTACGGCGAGATCTTCAGGGAAGCGTTACGCGATGGAGGTTCATGCATTCCTTCTGAACCTACTTCAAGCGCCACAACCTAAGCACCTCGCAAATTTTAGTTCTCGTTTCTTTTCGCCCCTCAATGCAGCACCAACAAGCGGTACGTCCGCGTCGCCGACAACCGGTCGGGGCTCGGCTTCGGACCTTCGATCACCGCCAGGTAGCGTCCGTCGGCCGAAAAGGCGCCGCGGAAAAAGACCGGGCCTTCGGTCGCGTAGGTCCAGACCAGCTTCTCGCGTCCCGAGCCGGGCTTGGACAGGTCCAGCAGCGCGATTCCAAAATCGGGCGGCGTGGCTTGATTGAAAGCGTTGGTCCCGGCGGGCTGATGATAGCCGGCGGCCAGCCAACGGCGGTCGGGCGAAAGCCACAGACCCTGCGGGCGGCCGGGCACGTCGAAGCGCCACTGCCGCTGAGCTTCGGTTCCGCCGGGCGCGAAGGATTGCACCGTCGCGGCTTCCGGATGCACGTCCGGCGGGCGGCTGGGCTGCGTCACCGCGCCGAAGGGTTCGTAGTTTTTATCCACCGTCACGAACAACGCATCGCCCGACGCCGCGCCCCAGCCGATAGGGCAATGCACGCTCAGCGTCCCGGCCTGGATCGGCGTGCCCACGTCGCAGCGCCAGCGCACGGAAGGCTGGCCGTCCTTTAATTCCAAGGACCAGACGCGGCCGTCGTTCGCGCCCAGCAGCGCACACGAACCGTCCGGAACCACCGCGAGCGACTGCCACGAGTATGCGCTCTTGAAGTGCGGAGCCAGCGGCGGCAGCGTCAGACGTCCCGTCTCCGCGCCGCTCACCCCATCCAATGCCAGGACTTCGAGGTCCGCGTCGTCCCCCGTCTGCTGGCCCGCGCCGGGAACGCTGCTGACGCAGACCACGCGGCTCCCGTCGGCGGAGGCGCTCAGCCAAGTCAGGTTCCGCGGCAGCGGAGCGGCGGCCGGAAAGCGCCAGCGCACCGCGCCGGTCTTCGCATCGAGCCGGTAAATCCGCGAAAGCGAACGCTTCTGCTGCGGGCCGGGCCGCCACGAATGCAGACCCAGAACCAGCACGTCGCCGCCCGCAGCCAGCACGCGGTACGCGCCCGGAAACGCATAAACGCCGTACGCGCCGCCTTCCGGCGGCGACGACTCCAGTTCGTCCGCGAGCCGGAAGCGCCACGCTTCCTTCCCGCTAATCACGTCGAAGCCGTACACGAAGCCGTCCGGCGATTGCTCGCCGGCCACCAGCATCGAACCGTCCGCGGCGAAGGCCAGATCCTTGACGTAGCCTTCCGCAAGCGACCGGCGCAGGCGTTCGGTCTCGCCCGTGACGCTCTGCACCGCCAGTTCGCCGCCGGCCGACGCGTAAGCGAGCCATTGGCCGTCGGGCGAAAAGGCCGCCACGGCATCGGGCACTTGATCGGAAGCGTAGTCGGCGGGCAGCGTCAGATCGATGCTGCGCAGCAGCACCGGCGCCGGCGCCCACGACCCATCGACGCGGAAGGATTGTTCGCGGTGCTTCGTCTCGACGCGGACGTCCAGCGGACGCACCGAGGTATCGAAGAAAAGCGCCGCGCGGCCGGCATCGGGCCAGGTCCAGCTTCCGTCCAGCGCGCGCTCGGCGCCAGCGTGCGTCACACGCACGCCGGCGATCGGATCGGCCGCATCGCCTTCGACGACGATCCCGCCGCGCCCCAGCACGAGGCTCACCGCGTTGCCCGGCGGCAGCTCCGGCCCGTCCGATCCGCCCGCCGCGCGGTGGCGCAGCGCGTACGCCCCCGCGGCCACGGCCAGCGCCACGCCCAGCGCCGCCAAGGCGCGCATTCCATTCATGCCCGTATCTTGGCTCATCAGCGCGCCGTTGTCAGGTCCAGAGGCGCCGCCGGCGGCGGCGCGAGCCGCTCGCGCAGATCGCGCTTCGCCGCGCCCAGCCGGCGCGCCACCACCAGCGTACCCGCGCCGAAGAACGTCATCGCCGCGAACGCCGTCGCGTACCCGAAGGCGTGCGCCACCCAGCCCCCCAGGACCGGCAGGCCCAGCATCAGCGGAAACGAGAGCGTATTCAGGAAGCCGAAGAACGTCGGGCGCTTGTCGGCCGGCGCAAGCTCCAGCACCAGCGACTGCATCTCGATCATCGTCAGCACGTTTTGGAAACCTTGCAGGACGTACAGCACCGTCACCGCGTTCAGGCGCGTTTCCCAATCGGCGCCCCACCAGCCCAGCAGCGGTGCGGCCAGCGCCAGCAGCGTCGTGAGCAGCAACCGCGCGCTCACGCCCAGCGCCAGCCCCAGGCCGATGCTGCAGCGCCCGCCGATCCACGACCACACGCCCGCCAGCACCGCCTCGCTCACCGCCAGCGTCACCACGAACCGCGACTGCGCCCGCGCCGTCAGCTCCGTCCGCTCCGCCCCCGATCCGCCCAGCCCCAGCCCGCCCTGCGCCGGCTCGGCCAGCGCGTACACCGCCACCAGCGGCAGCGCCATGACGCTGATCAGCCCCAGCACCCGGAACGCCACCAGCAACCGCAAATGCGGCTCTTCGGCCAACATCGTCCGCGCGCGGCGGAACTGCTCGGTCATCTTCCGCCGTGGCTCCGGCGGCGGGCCCGGCGGTTCGCGCACCCGCAGGAAACAGAGCATCGCCGGCACTTCGAAGGTCAGGCCCGTGCAAAAGAGCAGCACGTAGTTATGCGGATAAGGCAGCCAATCCTGGTCTTGAAGCACGAACGGAATCCACATAAAGGTGAGCGCCGTCTGGATCAGCCGCCCGAAAAACGTGCGCAGCCCGAAGAAGCGTTCGCGCCCCGTCACCGGCACCGCGCGCGCGACGATATCCTGAAACGCCAGCATCGACGTCCCGACGAGCATCCCGTGGACGCACAGAAACGCGACCATCAGCCCCGCCAGCAGCGGCCCGCGGAAGCCCGAAGGATCCGCGCCCAGCCACGCCACCGCCGCACAGATGACGATCCAATTCAAGGCGCGCAGCGCCGAACAGATCCGGTAGCAGGTCATCTTGCGCGGCAGCGACTCGATGTAGGCGCTCGCCGCCAGCTGCGGGAGCATGAAAAACGCCTGCTGCAAGACCCCTACCACGCCGGCCAGCATCACCGAGCCGGTCAGATCGAGAATCAGCGGAGCGAGGATGATCGACGGCGCGATGCAGGCGAAGGAGCCCTGGACGAGCGAGCCGTTCGCCACGCCCAGCGCGAAGTTGCGCCGGGTTTCGGATTCGGGAAGCGGTTCGGCTTCGGGCGCCTCGGCGGCGCCGGGTACGGACAGCGTGCGAGTGGCGGACATGGCGGCGAACGGAAGCGGCGAACCCTCCGGCGGACGGGACGGCGCTTAGCGCCCGGAGTTGGCGGTCTCGCGCGGCGTGGCCCCCGCGGGCGGCGAAGGCGAACCCGGATTGCCCATCGGGTCCAGGTTATCCGGATCGTAGCCCTGCGCGATCAACGCCTGGCGTACCTTCTTCACGAAGCCTTCGTCCAGTTCGTAACCCAGGCGCTTCACGTCGTTCACCGCGATCCACGCCGAGTAATACTGGTCGAGCCCGTAGTACGTCAGCGCCAGGTCGCGGTAGATGCGCGGATCGAAAATATTGTTCTTCTGCGCCTTCAACTGAGCCTGCTCCAGGAATTCCATCGCCATCGGGAAGCTGCCCTTGCGCAGGAACTCCTTGCCCAGCGTCCAGAACGGCTCCCAGAGCTTGCCTTCCTTGTCCGTCAGCATCGCCTTGCGGTACCAGTGTTGCGCCTCGATGTGCCGGTTCAGCCGCGCGAAGCACGAGCCGATGTTCATGTACGGCTGCGGCAGGCGGTCGTTCAGCCCCAGCGCTTCCTGAAAGTAGTTGATCGCATCGATCGGACGGCCCTGCTCCATCAGCGCCAAGCCCAGATTGTTGCGGTAGTCGGGAATCTTCGGGTCCGCGTTCACCGCTTCCTGGAACATCCGCGTCGCCTGCGCGAACTGCGCCGACTTCAGCGCTTCCAGACCCAGCGTGTTCATGTACATCCCGCGCGTCTCGTTAAGCTGCGAAACGCCCGCCTGCTGCTTCGCAAGGAATTCCTTGCTGTTGCTCATCCACCACTTCTTCCACGCCGCGTAATTCTTGTAGCCGAAGTTCTGGCCCGTGATCTTGTTCAGCGCGCCGTGCGCCTTGATCTGAACGTTGATGTGCTGGTCGTTCAGTGCCTCGATCAGATTCGGGATCGCTTCCACCGCCGTCAGATAACCCAGCATCTCGGCCGACGTCTCGCGAATCTTCTCATCGGGATCGGACAGATTCTGGACATGCATCGCCACCGCGCGCGCGTTGCGCTCGGCTTCGGCCTTCTTATTCTTGTCGTAGCCGTCTTTCTTCTCTTCGTCGACGACGCGCACCCCGTTCTCGAGGTCGTGGCGCGTCCCGCGCTCGAACGAATAACCGCGGTCCGGCACCATACCCTCTTCGGCGCTCGACCAACCGGCGCAAAGCGCCAGCCCCACGCTCGCCCAGAGCTTCAGTCGCGACATCGTTCCATCTCCACGGTTCCTACTTGAGACGCCCCGTATCTTATCCGTGGGAGGCCTTTTCGGACAATACGTTACAAAGAAGTTGCACGTCGTGCGGACTACTCGTACCGCAGCGCCTCAATCGGGTCCAAACTCGCCGCTTTCCACGCCGGAAACGTCCCGAACGCCACCCCGTCCAGCAGCGACACCCCCACCGCCACGAACATGCCCCACAGCGCCAGCGTGACCTGCCAGCCCGTCAGTTGATGCACCAGGTACGCGAACCCGATCCCCACCAAACAGCCCATGATCCCGCCCACCAGGCAGATGATCAGCGACTCGAACAGGAACTGCTTGAGGATATCGGCCTTCGTCGCCCCAACCGCCCGCCGGATGCCCACCTCGCGCCGCCGTTCCGAGACGTTCGCGAGCATGATGTTCATGATCCCGATGCCGCCGACGACCAGCGAAATCCCGGCCGAACAGAGCATCACGATGTTGAAGATCTGCTGCGCCTGCTCGACCTGCTTCAACAACTCCTGCGCCACCACCACCTGGAAATCGCGGTCCTCGTGCGGCCGCCCCGACATCCCGTGCGCGGTCTCGTAAAAGCGGTCGATCAGCACCTTCGCCGCGGAGACTTCGGTCAGGCTGCGGCAGTGGTAGATCACCTCCGTGATCTCGTCGTCCAGCGGCGCCTGCGTGGTCCGCCGCAGCGCCGCCGAAAGCGGAACGTAGACGCGCCGGTTGAGCTGCCGCACCTGCGCCACGTCGAACTTCTCGTCCGTCTCTTCTTTGCCCTGCAACACGCCGACCACCAGATACGGCTCGTAATCGATCACCAGCGTCCGCCCGATCGGCGTATCGGCCTCGGCGAAGTTCTCGAACTGCAGCGCCTCTTCGATCACGCAGACGCGCCGCGCTTCCACCTCGTCGCCCGGATTCAACCAGCGGCCCAGGCGCAGCTTGAAATTCATCACCTCCAGGAAATCCGGCGTCGTCCCGACCACCTCGGCCTGCACCGCCGCCTCGCCGTGCCGCACCGTCGCGACCACCCGCCGCAGCGGCGCGAAGCGGTCGATCAGCGGACTCGACGCCGCCAGCACCTCCGCCTCGCGCACCGTCAAGCCATCGCTGTTCAACCGCGCGGCCTTCTTCAGCCGCCGCTCTTCGGGCGTCTTCCCGCGCCAGTCGATCCCCTTCACGATCACGTTGTTCGCGCCCAGCGCCGCCAACTGCTTCAACATTTCCGTTTGAGCGCCCTGGCTCACCGCGATCACCGCCACCACGCTCGCCACGCCGAAAATGATCCCCAGCATCGAAAGCGCCGCGCGGACCTTATGGACCGCCAGCCCCTTCAACCCGATGCGCAGCGCGCTCAACCAATCCATCTAGACCTCACCCCTACGCCAACGCCACATGCTCCGACGTCCGCGGCGACGCGATCGGCTCTTCGCGCTCCACCAACCCGTCCTTCAAATGCACGATCCGCTGCGAATACTCGGCCTTCTCCCGGTCGTGCGTCACCTGCACGATCGTACGGCCCATCCGGTGCAGTGCCTGGAAGACGCCCATGATCTCGTCGCCCGTGCGGCTGTCGAGGTTCCCCGTCGGCTCGTCCGCCAGCAGCAGCGCCGGCTCCGTCACCAGCGCCCGGGCGATCGCCACCCGCTGCGACTGCCCGCCCGAAAGTTCCGAGGGCTTGTGCTGCAAGCGGTCGCCCAGCCCCACCAGTCTCAGCGCGTTGCGCGCCAGCTTTAGCCGCTCGTCGCGACCCACCCGCGCGTACACCAGCGGCAGCGCCACGTTGTCCACGATGTCTTCCTGCGTCAGCAGATTGAACTTCTGGAACACAAACCCGATCTTCTCGTTGCGCAGCCGAGAGAGTTCCTCGTCGTCCAGGCCTTTCACGTCCACGCCGTCGAGCCGGTACATCCCTTCGGTCGGCTGGTGCAGGCAGCCCACCACATGCAGCAGCGTGCTCTTCCCAGAACCCGACTGCCCCATGATCGATACGAACTCGCCCCGCCGCACCGTGAACGTCACCCCGCGCAGCGCCGGAACCTCCAGCCCGCCCGGAAGCGTGTACACTTTCACCAGATCCTGAATCTCGATGATCGCGTGGTCGCCGCTCACGAGCGATTCTCCTCGTGAGTCCCCGCGCTTGCGTCCTGAGCTTCCGGTGGCAGCGCGTGCCGCGGCACGCGTACTTCTTCGCCTTCGCTCAATCCCGAGCGCACTTCGACGAAGAACGCGTTGCTACGGCCCAGTTCGACCGCGCGCCGCTCGTTCCCGCCCAAGCCCCCGCGTACGCGCACGTACGCCGCGCCTTCCGCGTCGTACTCCACCGCGCCCCATGGAATCGCCGGCGCCGACTCCACGCGACCCCACTCGATCTCCGCTTCCGCCGTGAACCCCAGGCGCATCGCCTGCCGGTCCGCTTCCGTTAAATCGTCGAAGTCGAGCCACACCGAAACTACGTTCACGAACGCTTCGCCCGATTTCTGCAGCGCCAGACGCGTCAGCGCCACGTTCTTGTCCGTCGCCACCACCGCGATCTCCGCCACCCGCGCTTTGTACAGCCGCTGCGGATACGCCGGCAGCCGCACTTCCGCGCGCTGGCCCACCTTCAGCTTCAGCACGTCCGCTTCGCTCGCCAGCACGCGCACGCGCAGCCCCGCCGTATCGACCATCTTCGCCAGGTCCTGCCCGCGGTTGCGCGTCTCCCCCACCTGAATCGGAGAAAGCGTGTCCGAGCCCTTCCACACGTCCACGAACGCCACCCGGCCGCCCACCGGAGCCCCCACCTCGGCTTGCTCCAACTCCCGCCGCTTCCGCTCCAAACCCAGCTTGAAGTCCGCCAATTCCACCTCCGCCAGATCCAGATCCGCCTTCGCGATCGCCACGTCCGCGTCGCGTTCGAATTCCCCCAGCTTCAGGTTCAACTCCGCTTCCGCCACCGCCAGATCCGCAAGCCGCTTGCTGTCCCGGCTCGATCCGGCCAGCGTGAGTTGATGCAAAATCTTCGCCTTCGCCAGTTCCGCCTTCTCGCGAGCCCAGGCCAGCCGCTTCTGCTTCAGCACCGCTTCCGTCACAAAGCCCGCCCGGTTCAAATCCTCGTGGCTCAGGTAATCCGAGAGTACCTTCGAGTGCTTCAATTCCGCGCTGCGCAGGTCCAGGTCCGCCGTCAGCCGTTCATCGGCCGTGGGATGCTCGTAGATTTCCGCCCGAGCGATCTGCGCCAGTTCCAGCGCCGCCGCGCGGCGGCTCAACTCCAGCGCGTAGCGCTCCGCCACCGCTTCGGCGTCCCGCCGCACCTGCTGCACGTTCTGTTCTTTGTCGAAGAGATCCTTCTCGCGCTCGCTCAGGTCGTCCTTCGCGCGCGTGGCGTCGAAGCGCACGATCGGTTCGCCCGCCTGCACGTTCGTACCTTCCTCGATCTTCCAAACCACTTCGCCGGAAAACGTCGAAAGCACCGGCGTTTCCAGACGCGCCACCACCTCGCCCAATTCGTGTTGCGTCAGCAGCAGCGTCTTGCGCTCGACTTTGTACCAAGTCCCCGCTTCGGGCCGCGCGCTGCCCAGCCACCAGCCCAGCGCGCACAACGCCGACACGCCCAGCGCCGCCAGCAGCCCGCGACGCCGAGCCGTCCGCTTCCGCCGCGCGCTCAGCCGGGCTTCCAGCAGCAACGCCGAGGCCGACGCCCCGTTCAATTCCGGAGCCCCCGGCGGTACCAGGCGGGTCGAACCCGAGGACTCGGAGTGCTTCAGGGCGTCACCAGCCATACCCGCGCCCCCTCCTCCACGCCCTCCACCGCCACGTACAGCCGGTCCTCCCCCACCACCGTCACGTTCCGCCGCTCCGATCCCGCGCTCGTCACCAGCCGCACGTACACCGCGTCCTTTTCGCGCACCAGCGCAGCGCGCGGAACCACCAGCGCCTGGTCCAGGCGGCCCAGTTCCAGTTCCACCTCCACCCGCAGCCCCGGCCGCAGCGCGTCCGATTCCTCCGTCAGTTCCACTTCCACGTCGAAGACCTGCCGCTCCGCCATCCCCGTGTACTCGCGTGTCTCGCCGCGCAGGCTCTCGAACTCGTCGCGCCCCTTCTCGGCCACCCGCACGATCTTCCCCGCGAACGCGCGGTCCGGCAGCCCCGGCAGATACAGCCGCGCCGCCTGCCCTTTCGTGACGCGCCCGATCCGTCCTTCGTCCACCGTCAAGACCGCCTTCATCCTCCGCAAGTCGCTCAGCCGGATCACGTCCCGTCCCGGATGGACCTCCGCCCCCGGTCCGTAGCGCATCCCCCAGCGCGACTGCACCATCGCCACGCCCGGCGTCGGCGCCACGTGCTTCGTCTTGCCGATGTTCGCTTTGAGGTCCGCCAGCCGCTTCTCTTCGGCCGTCCAGCGCGTCTTGAAGCGCTCCTCCGCCTGGACCTTATTCCGCTCCAATACCTCCACGCGCTCCGCCGCCCGCTCACGCGCCTTCGACGCTTCCTGGACCTTCAGCTTCTGCTCCCCCACCTTGATCGGATCCGGCAGGTGCAGCTTGCGGTACTTGATCTCCGCGTCCTTCACCTTCAGCTCCTGCTCGGTCGTATCGAGCTGCTTCTGCCGCAGTTCGGCCTCCGAAACGAACCCGTCCTCGGCCAGGCTTTCCAAAATCGTCAGCTCTTCGCTCAACGCCTCGAAGAGGTTCCGCGCGTTCTCGAGCTGGTTCTTCGCGTTCAGCTCGTCGCTCGTGCTCGGCCCCAGTTCCATCTCTTTCAGGCGCAGCGTCTCGAGGTCCAGCTTCAGGCGCCGGTCTTCCTGTTCGCTGCGCGCCTTTTGCAGCTCCTTGGCCAGCGTCTCGCGTTCCTTGGTCCACTCCGCCTGCACGCGACGCATCTTCGACTCGTGCTCGGTCAGCGCCTCCTCGTGCGGTTTCGGGTCCACCAGGAACAACTGCGCGCCTTCGGCCACCGCCGCGCCATCCGCGACGATCTCCAGCAGCGTGCCTTGAACTTGAGCGTTGATATCCTGCTGGCTGAAAGGCGTGAGCATCCCCGAGCGCCGGATCGACTGCACGAACGCACGGGACTCCACGCGCGCCACGCGCGGATCTTCGCCAAACGCCGGAGATCCTCGCAGGCCGAACACCGCGCCTGCGGCCAATACCGCCGCGGCGCCCAATCCGGCTGCCCAAGCAATGCGCTTCAAAGCCACCCTCGCCCGCTCACGGCCCCGCCGGCGGGCCGCCGCCTCCCGATCGCTTACCGCCGCCGCGGCGCTTGCCTTCCCCGCCGGTCTTCCCCGCCGGCGCCGCCCCCGCGTCCCCGTTGCCCCCGCCGGCCGCCGGAGCCCCTCCGCCCCCCGCCGCCGCCTTCGCCGGACCCGCCGCGGGCGTTTCGCGTTCCACCGGCGCGGGCGGCACCCACACCCGGTCACCCGCCTGCAAGCCCTCGCGAATCACCACCTGCCCGTTCGATTCCGGACCCAGCGTCACCGGGCGATCCGAGCCCCCCGAAGCGCCCGCCACCCGGACCACCGCCTGCCGCCCCGCGTAACGAACCGCCTGACGCGGTACGGCCAGCGTGTTCGGAAGCGTCTCGATCGGGAACGCCACGCTCGCCTTGAAGCCCTCGCGCAACCGCGTCGGATCGCTCTCTTCGAGTTCCACTTCCAGGTCGAAGACGCGCAGCCCCGCCAGACCCTGCGCCTTGATGTCCGCATCCGAAAGCTTGGCGTTGCGGTCCCGCGCCCAGCCGTCGATCCAGGTCACTTCCCCGTGGTACACCACGTCCGGCAGCGTCTTGATCCGCACCAGCGCCTTCGAACCCGCCTGGCCTTCGCGCCGCGCCTTGAGCTGCCGCACCACGCTTTCCGGTACCTGCGTCCGGACCTTCATCTTGTCGTAGCTGGGAAGATCGAACGGGGGCTGCCACTCGTTGACCCGCTCGCCCAGCGCGACCTTCTTCTTGCTGCGCCAGCCGATCTCGCGGTACACCACGATGCCGTCGTGCGGCGCCGTGCGCGTGCAGCGCTCCAGCCGTTCGATATGGTCGTCCCGCTTCTCCACCACCCGCTTCAGCTTGTGGCGCAGGCTCTGGATCTTCGCTTCCAGCTTCTCGAGCGCCAGCCGACGGTCCAGATCCTTCAGCTTCAGCGCCGTCTCCGCCTGCAAACGCTCCAGCGCCGCCCGGCGCCGCGTTTCCGAACGCGCACCGTCCAGGATCACCCGCGCCTGCATCTGCGCGCGCTCCAGCTCCGTCTCCGCCAGCTTCAGCGCCAACTCCTTCGCTTCCAGATCCGACCGGTTCGCGTAGCCCTTCTCGATCAGCGGGCGCATCGCTTCCCAATCCGCGCGCGCCGCCGCCACCCGCGCCTCGGCCCCCGCCTTCAAATTCGCCGCCTCTTCGCGCTCCAGCTCCGTCGGATGCTCGATCGCCTCGCGCTCTTTCATCTCGGCCAGCGCCGCCTTGTCGCGCTCCGCCTGCAATTCCGCGTCCAGGCGCTTCACTTCCAGTTCGCGCGCCTGCTGCTGCTGCGCCAGATCCCGCTCCGCCACCGCCAGCTCGTCCCGAATCGCCTCGATCGTGGTTTCCAGTTGAGCCGTATCCAGCCGCGCGATCGTCTCGCCCTTCTTCACGCGCGTGCCTTCCTCGACCATCCAGGCCAGACTGCCCGAGGTCATGAACCCGATCGTCGTCACCTTGACCGGAAGCAGCCAGCCGTCCTCGCGGCAGACCACCGTGAAATCCGCCGGCTCCACGCGCAGCCAATCGCCGCTCTCCGGCGAATCCGCGGAGGCCTCGCCGCCACGCGCCGCGCCCTGCCAAGCCAACGGCGCCAGCGCCGCAAGCAGAACGAGGAGGCTGTGGGGATGGCGAATCGGAGGCATCGAAGCGTCCACGGGGCGGTTCTACTTTCTTTACACCGTCGAACGCACCGAAGGTCAGTGCGTGCACGTATCATTATAGTCTCGAAACGAGGACTAAAAAGGGTCCCCCTGGCCAATAAAAAAATACGCCCCGTGCAGGCACGGGGCGTATCCCACTTTATTAAGTTTACTAACGAAAGGTCGGTCTTACTCCGGGCTGCCTTCGCGCCGGCGCGGAGGACGCCGGTCGCGCCCGCCACCGCCGCCGCCGCCACGGTCCTCGGCCCCTTCCGGACGCGGCGGAACCGGCACCCCCTGCTCGATCAGCAGCGCTTTGCGCGAAAGCTTCATGCGGCCCAAGTCGTCGATCGAGATCAACTTCACGTCGATCTTGTCGCCCACCTTCACCACATCGCCGGGGCTCTTGACGTAGGCCACATCCAGCTCCGAAACGTGGCACATTCCGTCCACGCCCGGCATGATCTCGACGAAGACGCCGAAATCCTTGATGTTGACCACTTCGCCGTGGTACACGCGGCCCACTTCCGGAGTCCCGCAGATCGCTTCGATCAGCGCCGCGACTTCGTCCGCCTTGTCGCGCTTCGGCGCCGCCACCACCACGTTCCCCGTGTCTTCCACGTTGATCGTCACGCCGTACTTCTCTTCCAGCCCGCGGATCGTCTTGCCGCCGGGGCCGATCAGCTTGCCGATCTTCTCCTGGTCGATCTTGAGCTGCACGATCTTCGGCGCGTGCTCCGAAATCTGCTCGCGCGGAGCCGCCATCGTCTGCGCCATCTGGTCGAGGATGTGAATCCGGCCTTCGCGCGCCTGATCCAGCGCCTGGCGCATCACGTCGCTCGGAACCCCGCTGCTCTTGATGTCCATCTGCAGCGCCGTGATCCCGTCCTTCGTACCGGCCACCTTGAAGTCCATGTCGCCGTAATGGTCTTCGTCGCCCAGGATGTCGCTGATGACGTAGTGCTTCCCGCCCTCTTCCACCAGGCCCATCGCGATGCCCGCCACCGGCGCCTTCATCGGCACGCCCGCGTCGTACAGCGCCAAGGTCCCGCCGCAGACCGTCGCCATCGAGCTCGATCCGTTCGACTCCAGGATCTCGCTCACCAGCCGGATCGTGTACGGGAACTTCTCGTAGTCGGGCAGCATCGCCTCCAGACCGCGCTTGGCCAGCCGGCCGTGCCCGATCTCGCGGCGTCCCGGACCGCGCGGCATCTTCACTTCGCCCACGCAGAAGCTCGGGAAGTTGTAATGCAGCAGGAAACGCTCGTTAAACTCGCCCGTCAGGCTCTCCACGAGCTGCTGGTCGTCCACCGTGCCCAGCGTCATCGCCACCAGCGCCTGCGTCTCGCCGCGCGTGAACAGCGCCGAACCGTGCGCGCGGGGCAGCAACTGCACTTCGCACCAGATCGGGCGGATGCCCTTGCGCGAACGGCCGTCGCAGCGCTTGTCCAGCGTGATCATCTTGCGGATCGTCCGCTCCCAAAGCGCGCTGCAAAGCTCCTTCACCCGCCCCTTGCTCGGCTTGCCGGCCTTCTCTTCGGCCTCGTCCTTCGCCGCGTACGTAGCCACCATCTTCTCGGTCAGCGCCTTGCGCGCCTTGGCCCGGCCGAACTTCGTCTCCGTGTAGCCCGTCTTCATGAATTCCGCTTCGTGCTTGCCCCACAGGTCATTGACCAGCGGATCGGCCGGCGTCTCGGCGAATTCCATCTTCTTCGCGCCGCCCTTCGAAGCCAATTCGTCGATCGCGCCCACGATCGTCTTGATCACCTCGTGACCGTGCTGGATCGCCGCGAACATCTGGTCTTCCGTCACGCACTGCGCGCCCGCTTCGACCATCGTTACGGCCTTCGCCGTGCCCGCCACCACCAGCTCGATCGTCGACTTCTTCAGCGCCTCGACGCCCGGATTCACCACGAACTGGCCGTCCACGCAGCCGATACGCACGCCGCCCGTCGGACCCTGGAACGGCAGCTCCGATACCGCCAGCGAAGCGCTCGTCGCGATCATCGCCACCACGTCTGGATCCACGTCCTGCTCGGCCGAAAGCACCAGACACTGGATCAGTACGTCGCTGGCGTAGCCGTTGGGCCAGAGCGGCCGGATATGCCGGTCGATCAGCCGCATCGTCAAAATCTCTTTTTCGCTGGGCCGGCTCTCGCGCTTCATGAAGCGCCCGCCGAAGATCATCCCCGCCGCGTACCCGCGCTCGCGGTAATCCACCGTCATCGGGAAGAAGTCCATCCCCTCGCGCAACGGCTGCTCGGCCACCGCCGCCAGCACCATCGTCTCGCCGAGCGAAACCACCGCCGCACCGGCCGCCTGCTTCGCCCACTTGCCCGTTTCGATCCGCAGCGTACGCCCGCCGATCTCACGCTCCACAACGACGTGATTCATCTATCCCAATCCTTTCGCTCTGGCGGCCCGGCCGCCGGCAATGCAGCCAACGCCATCGCACGGGGGCACAAACCCGCCGTGAGGCATCCTGCTGCTCATACCAAAACAAGCGGTGAAGGGGCTACTTGCGCAGCCCAAGACGCTCGATCAGCGCCTTGTAACGCCCCGCATCCGTGTTGCGGAGGTAGGTAAGAAGGCGGGTACGCTTGGAGACCATGGCCTCCAACCCGCGCCGGGAATGATTGTCCAGACGGTGCGTTTTCAAATGTCCGGTCATGCTCTGGATCTGCTCGGTAAGCAGCGCCACCTGGACCTCGCAGCTGCCGGTGTCCTTGTCGTTGCGCTGGTACTGCTTCACCAGTTCCTGACGTTTTTCTACGGTCAGAGGCATGGGACTTTAAATCGCTCCACCCAACGGACTCATCCTTCGGCGGGTCAATGTCACAGACCCGACTGGATCTCCACACCGGAGACCTCGGCGCACTCCCTCGATGGAGCACACCGCCTTGTTCTTCACGCGCTCACTCTCTGGGCTTCGGAGAATACCTAGCCCACGCGCGTGTGCAACTGCATTTCAAAAAAAAGCGCCCTCCGTGCGGAGGGCGCTTTCCCGCGGCCGAAGCCGCTTCTGATTACCACTGAACCTGGTGGGTCACGATGAACGTATTGTTGTGAACCTCGCGAATCCGCGCATCGCTTTCCAGCTCGTTGACCCAGATGTAGTTGACCTGCGAGCGGACGTTGTGGCCCTTCCAGTAGTAGTTGAAGCCCACCGTCATCGCCTCGCTCTTGAAGCGGTCCGTCTCCACGCTGGGATTGTCCAGGTCTTCCAGGATCATGTTCTGGAACTGCTCGTAGCGGAACGCGAATTCCACGTCCTTCATCATCTTCCAGAACCAGCCGCCGTTCTCCAGGTCGTCCGCCCAAATGCTCTGACCTAGGTGGTACCCGACCGCCGCGTACCAGCCGTGGCGTTCGAAGCTGTTGGGATCGTTCTGGAAGATCGGCTGCAAGCGGTCCTTCATCTGCCCGATCTCACCGCGCAACCAGAAGCCGCGCATGATCGAACCCGGGCGGTACCAAGCCCACGCCCACTGGCGGAACGCATGCGTCTCGGTGAAGCCGAGGCCGTCCAGCGGATCCCCACCGAGGAAGTTCCCACCGCGCTTCGCTTCGCCGTGCACACCGTCCTGGCGGCTGACACCCAACTCCAAGCTGCCCCAAGTCTCGTTGTGCCAAACCGGGCGAACCTGTACGCGCCAAGCCACATCGAACGGATCGTTGTCATCCGAGCGGTTCTGGTAGCCGCCGAACGTGTTCTGGAACGAACCGGCGCCGTTGAACGCGCCCAACCAGTACTGGAAGCGGCCTTCCCACCACGTGCCGTGGACCATCAGGCCCAGGTCGCGCTGGTTCGGGAACTGGTTGATCATCGCACGCTCGGCAAAGTCCAGCTGCCCCGTGTTGCGCCAGCCTTCTTCGCTCATCGGGGGCTTGAACTGGCCGATCGTGAAATCGTGCTCAGGCATGAAGTGCGGGTGGTAGTTGATGTACGCATCCTGCAGCAGGCGGTTCGCCACGACCGTACCGTTCTGAACGCGCACGCGGGTCACATCCGTCGTGCCGCCGCCCAGCGGATTGGCCGGATCGCTGTTCGAGCTCGAGTTGCTCCCGCCGAAGATCGGATTGCGCGGGCCAACCAGATTGTTGAAAGGCATGCTGCCCGAGAAGGACGACTCCGACTGGCCCTTGATCACGATGCCCTGGTTCGTCGGCGCGCCGGGGAACGAGTTGAACTCGTCCTGACCCGTCGGGTCGATCATCACCACCGCCGTAATATGAGGAGTGATGTCCAAGGTGAACTTCAGCTCGGCGCGGCGAACGCGATATCCGTCGTTATCGCTCACTTCGCCCGTCTGACCGCCAAGCACCGGAGGAACCGCGCGGAAGTCCTTCGAGTCGTTCTGGATGTTGTACCACCACACCTGGACCAGCCCGCCCATCGTGAGCTTGCCGTCCTTGGTGGTCACCGTCGAATTCGGGCCGTACTTGTTGTCGACCAGATCGTTCGCACGACCGATCGGACCCGCCGTCGTGGGTGTCGAATTCTTCTTGGCCAAGCGCGCCCGAAGCGACTCGATCTCCTTCTTCACATCCGAGAGATCTTTATCGGAAACGCCTTCTGCCGCAGCGATCAGGCCTACGCAGCCCAACACCGCGAACAAGACCCACAAACGAACCAGGCTCTGCATGTTGCAGCCCCTCCAAGGACCGTGCATACGGCCAATTCAGTTACTGCCGAGTAGCAAGATGCAAAGAATCTAACGACCTTCCATCGGAAGTCAATACGGTTTCGCGCATAATAAAGAGCCTCCAATTTACATGCAACGCCATTCGTGCAAAGACTTTACGTAAACACCGCACCGCTGCTTACTCATTTTTCGAGAGTCAAATCGACCCGCGCTTGCACATGTTCGGGATTCAACTGCTCTAATTCGGACAACCATGGGGACCCTTTACCGGCAACCCTTTACGTGATTTCGAAGGCCGACGACGTCCGTGCTTAGCTTTCGACGCGTGCTGAACAAGTGTTATTTTTTCTTCATCCGTACTTCACCTGCATGGGGTCTCGGCAAAGCCGTACCTCAGCCTGTAGAGATTGGCTCCGAAAATAGGATTGCATTGAGGCGAAATCCAACGATAAGGAGCGTAAGGCGATAGGCGACCGCCGGGGGTCTTTTCCGGTCTGGCGGATGGTTGGGTATTCGCCCAGGACCGCCTCGCATCCGCCACCCTTACATAAGGTTGCTCGCTGGTGGAAAGCAGTGCACGAGTTATTGCCAACTGTAAGATCGTCGGCAAGATCGGCGCCGGCGGCATGGGCAGCGTATATCGCGCCGTGCACACCACGCTCGGCCGCAAAATCGCGCTGAAGGTTCTCCCCAGCGAGTTCACCCGTTCACCCGAATACGTCGCGCGGTTCATGCGGGAAGCGCGCGCCATCGCGAACCTGAACCACCCCAATATCGTCGCCGTCCACGATGCCGGCGAAGCCGAAGGGCTTTACTACATCGCGATGGAGCTGATCGAAGGCGCGAGCCTCGGCGGCATCGTACGCGATTACGGGCCGCTGCCTGAAGCGGTGATGCTCGACTGCCTCGCACAGGCGGCCAAGGGGCTGGGCGGCGCGCACAAGCACGGCTTGATCCATCGCGACATCAAGCCCGAGAACATGCTCGTCAATCAAGAGGGCACGCTCAAGCTGGTGGACTTCGGCTTGGTGCTCGAGTCCTCCAGCCAATCGCATCTCACGCGCACCGGAACCTTCTTGGGCACGCCGACGTTCATGAGCCCCGAGCAGTGCGACGGCGACGTGGCCGACGTACGCAGCGACTTGTACTCGCTCGGCGCCACCTTCTACGCGGTGATGACGGGGCAGCCTCCGTTCACGGCGCCCACCGCGCTGGGGGTGTTGTACAAACACAAGTTCGAAGCGGTGCCCGATCCACGCTCGCTCGTGGCCAACTTGCACGAGGAAACCTGCCGCATCGTCCTCAAGCTGATGGCCAAGAAGCGCGAGGACCGTTATCAGACGGCCGATGAGCTTTTCAAGGATGTCGAGAAGGCGAAAAAGGTCGTTCCCGAGCCGCCCGCCGAGTTCGATTTCCTGAAAGTGATCGAAGCCTCGATTCCGGCGGCCAAAGATCTCGATCCCAGCGAGATGACGCCCGGTCCGACGCCGATGACGCAGCGGACCCAGGTGCCTCAAACGGCCACGGGCGGATCGGTCTATTCGACGCAGGGCGGCCAAGGTGTTTCGACGCCGGGTACGTACGGCGACGCCATGACGCCGACGTTGATTTCGCCGCCCAGCGGCCCGAGCGCATCCGGGTCCACACCGGGGACGGCTCGCGCGACCACGGGCTTCGAACCGACGATGATCCACGGTCCGGGCGGGACGCACACGCCGCGCCCCGGCCCATTGCCCGGCGGGTATACACCCGCCACGCCGACGGGTCCGGGCGGCCCCAGCGCCAAGAGTTCCTTCCTCTGGATCGGGGTCGCCGCAGCGGCGCTCCTGATCGTCGTAGCCGGCGGCGGCTTCTGGGCGTACCGGAATTCAAGGCTCAACGAATACGTCAACGAGGCCAATCAGAAAATCGCCGACGGACGTTTCGGCGAAGCGCTTAAAACGGTCTCCAACGGCTTGGGCGATTTCCGCGACGACAGTTCGCTGCTGAAGCTGAAAGACGACATCCGCGGACGCTGGACGGAAGAAGTCCAGGCCAAGATCGGCAAGAAAGAGTTCCCCGACGCCTATGCCATGGCCAAGGACGCGTTGCAGCGATTCAGCGGGGACGAATCGCTCCTCAAGCTGGAGCAGGACGCGCTGAAAGGAATCGAAACGCAGACTCAGGACCAGGTCCGCACGCTCATCGACGCCAAGCGCTATAAGGAAGCGAAGAACCTGGCCTACCAGGCGCAGCGGGATTTCGCCGCGAGCAAACTGCTCAGCGAACTTTACCAGCACACCGACGGCGAACTGACGCGGGCGACCGAATCCGGCTTCCTGGTCGTGCAAGAAAAGCTGGATGAGGCCTTGGAGATTTACAAGAAGAAGGAGAAGGCCGAAGCGGATTGGGACACCTTGATTGCGATACTCACTCAAGCGGATTCCTTGGAGCAAAAACGGCTTTCCACCAAGGAAGCCGCGGCGCTGCTCTCGAAGGTGAAGTTTGAGAAGGCCATGCTCGAGATGGAGGCCGCGGCCAAGAAACAGGATTTCGAAGGCGCGCGCGATTTCGCCGAGCGAGCCGGGCAGGAAGATTACCAAGCCGCCGCCGCGCACATCGCACGGTGGAAGGCGCGTATCGACATCGAGCGCCTGCGCACGACCGCCAAGACGCTGGCCGAAGGCAAGAATTTCGAGACCGCCTCGGAGAACTTGCGCAAGGCGGCCTCGCTGGCGTTGGGGAACGACGACGAACTGCGCCAGATCCTGCTCAAAGAATCCGCGCGCGCACGCGCCGACGGGTACTTGGACCAGGCCGCCAAGTTCAAGGAGAAGGGCGAACTGGAAAGCGTGCTGAGCCAGATCGCGCTCGCTTCGAGCATGATTCCGGACGACGAGGACTTAAAGACGCAGCTCCAGACGGCGCGCGAAGCGGTCTTTAAGGGCAAGGACTACGTCCGGCTGGTCAGCGACGGCGATACGCGCATGCGCGACGGCAAATACCAGGATGCCGAACTGTACTACACCGAAGCACTGCAGAAACAGCCCGACGACGTGCCGGCCAAGCAAAAACTGGCGGCGGCCCGCTCGCGATTCAAGATGCAGGGAGCGGCCAAGCAGGAAGAGGATAAAGAATGGGAGGCTGCACTTAAGGAATTCCAGGGTGCGCAGGTGCTGGCGAAGGATTCCAACCAGGCGGAACTCATCACGGAGTTGGAAACCAAGGTCGCGAATCTCGGAAAGAAGCTGAAGGAATTGGCGGACCTGGAGAAACAAGGTCTGGATTTGGAAACGCAGGAGGAATACGCCAAGTCCATCGAGATTTTCAAGGGCTTGAGCCAGGATCATCCGGCCAAGCGGGGCGAGTTCGACGCCAAGCTGGGGCTGTTAAACAATCTCCTGCAGTACAAGAACGCCCTAATCTCCGGCGATTCGTACCTGGAAGCCCGCAAAGCGGGCGAAGCGCGGACGGCTTTCGCCGAGGCGCTCAAGCATCGCAGCGACGAAGTCGCTAAAGCCGCGGTGGCGTTCCGCAACGTGCTGGCGGAAGTCCAGGAGCATGCGGTGCGGGGCGAAAAAGCGCTGGAGGAGTTGAAAGCGTTCAGCGCCGTCGAGGAACTCCAACGCGCGGACCGCAAGTACAGCGAAGCCCTGAAGAAGTTGGAAGAGAGCAAGCAAAAGGTGCCCGCCGTCGGCCAGAAGATCCGCGAGTACCTGGATACACAACTGAAGAAGGCGCGCGAAACGAACAACCTCGAGACGCAGGTCAAGCAGGAAGAGAACGGCAAGAATTGGGCCGGAGCGATCAAGACCTACGAATCGCTGATCGAACTGAACGCCTTGGGCAAAGCGGGATACGAACCGCTGCTGGCCAACGCCAAAGTGCAACGCCAGCTTCAGATCGAGTTCGAAAAAAATCAGGCCGCGTTCAAGGAGTATATGACGGCCGCGCGCACGGCCTACGGGCAAGGAGACAACGGCCTGGATACGGCGCTGGAAAAGGCCACCGCCGCCCGTACGGTCTTCGCCAAGGACCAGACCAACGGGCCGCCATTCGTCCAAGAAGCCGACGGCTTGATCAGCCAAGTCCAAACCGCCATCCACCAGCGCAAGATTCGCCAGGCCAAAGCCGAAATCTGGCCCACCGTCACTTCGGCCGTCAACAACGGGAATTACGATCAGGCCAAGTCCGCGGCCGACAGTGCGGTGCGCAAGGTCGGCGCCAATCCCGGCGAACTGTCCACGCTCGCTTCGGCGCTGGGCAGCATGTCCAAAGCCAAACAGGATGTCGACCGGGCCAAGCAGACGATCGAGAGCGCCCGAACGCTTCTGCGCAAGTCCATCGCTCGCAATTACGAACCGGAACTCCAAGCCACGGTTAATGCCGTGCAAGGCAACCTTGCGCAAGCCAACCAGGAAATTCTGGCCAATCGCTTTACGGAAGCCGACCGCCTCGCCCAAGCCACGTCGAACGGCGCAAAGGACACGGCGCGCCGAGGCCTAGACGAAGTGCGCAAGAAGATCAATTCGAAGGGCAATGAACTAAAAAGCACCACCGCTCAACCGCACCACAGCCGCGAGATTGGCGAAGTGAGCGTGGACGGTGGCATGAACACTTCGGACCAGAAGATCAGGGAGATCCACAAGCTGGGCGATCAGTTCCTGCAAGTCGCCCGCGAAATGGAAGGTCTGGTGTCCCAGTTGCGCTGATCTGGGCGCGCAAGCCTTTGCACGTCCCGCCTCAATCCGCTCGAAATCTTTATTCCGCTTGCCGCACATTCGATGCAGATCGCGACCTATCTCATGCCCGTACCTAAAGCATGAAAAGGCTTGACAGTCTTCGCAGTCCTGGCTAGTTTCCGTAAAGCCTTGACAGCTATGAATCTTCCGTTTCCGAGCCGCATGGGTATGGGCTCAGGCGAAAGGGGTTGCACGATGAGCGATAAGCTGGCCGAATGGCTGACTCAAGCGCGCTTGGTGACGCCCGAACAGTTGCAGACAGCCCAAGACACCCAAAAGCAAGTTGGCGGTAAGCTCCCGGTCATCTTGGCCAAGCTGCGCTACGTGACCGAAGAGCAACTGACGCAGCTTATGAGCAAGCAGATGGGCCTCCCGATGCTGGGGCTGAAAGACCTGGTGGTTTCGCCGCAGGTTTCGGCGCTGATCGATGTAGAGGTGCTGGAAAAGCATCAGTTGCTCCCGCTACGCCGGACCGAAGACGCGTTGATCCTGGCGGTTTCCGATCCGCTCGATTTCGCGGCCATCGATGAGATTCGATTTTTGACCGGGTTGCGGACCGATTTGGCGGTCTCGACGCGCTTGGATATCCAGAAGGCGATCGACTACTACTGCCATGGAAGGTCCAATCCGGAGTTGGAAGAAGCCGAAGCGGCGTACCGCGCTTCGGGCGGCGTGGCGGCGGCGGCCGGTTCGGGCGGCGCCAAGGGCCGGGTCGAGGTGGCGCCGACGGTCTTGTTGAAGGCGCTGGTGGAGCTTTTGGCCGAGAAGCAGGTGATCTCTCGGGAGGAACTGTTCGCGCGGGTAGCTCGGCACAAGTAGCATTGACCGGAATGCACGCGGGGCAGTATACTAGAAGCTCTATTGGCGATTCGAGTTGGGGCAGACGCCGGGCCGAGACCCGGCGCTGGGGGTGTTGCGGAGCGCGAGGCGTACATGAAGAGCCTATCGACACCCGAGCTGGCACAGCGCGTGGCTCAGGAGCTGAATCAGCCCGAAGCCACGGCCTTGGCGGTGCTGGACCGGGCCATTGACGTGATGAAGAAAGAGCTTCAGCGCGGCAACCGCATCGAACTGCCACAATTCCTCACCGTCCAATTGAAGCAGGGACAGACCGTGGCGGCCAAAAGCGCCGCGGGTTCCAACATGCATTTGCCCGCCGTGCGGCGCGTGCATCTCGATCTCGACGAAGAGTTCCGCAAGAAGCTCGAGGGGACGGGCGTCTACCAGATCCTGCTGGTGGTCCCGAAGAAGAATTTCTTCACCGGCGTGATGGCCGCGCGGCTGACGAGCCCGCGCAGCAACGTGACGGTGGTGCAGGGCGAGGACGACGCGGTCGCCCAACTCCGCAAAGAGCCGCCCGATCTGGTGGTGCTGGACGTGGGCCTGGCCGAACCGTGGAAGGTCTGCGAAGCGGTCAAGAAGCACAAAGAATCGAGCATGATCGCCATCATCCGCATCTTCGCGGAAGGCGAGGATCCGCAAGCCGTGACCGGCCTGCAGGTCCAGCACGACGAGTCCATCGTCGAGCCGTTCGAGCTTTCCGAGCTGGTGCGGCTGGCCGAGTCGGAGTTGGCGCGCTTCGCCGAGGAACGCAACTACTTCGACCATTCGATCCATTTCCGCCTGCAGACGAAAGAAGACTGCATCGAGCGCTGCAACGACCTGTTCGGCGAGATGCTGCAGCAGTCGGGCCTGCCCGAGGAATCGCGCGAGGCGCTGGCGATCGCGTTCCGCGAAGCCGTGGACAACGGTTCCCGGCACGGCAACAAGTACAACGAAGCGCGGCCCGTCGATATCCAGTACTTCGTGGACCGCGAGAAGGTGACGGTTTCGGTGATGGACGACGGCGAAGGCTTCGACACGGAAATTTACCTGAGCCGCGGCGTGGGCGGAAACCCAGTGGAAGCGGCGCGCGAGCGCAATTTGGCCGGCGGCGCCGGCGGGCTGGGCATCATGCTGATGCTGCGTTGCGTCGACAAGCTGGAGTACAACTACGCCGGAAACAAAATCACGCTGACGAAGTACATCCAGAAAGCCTGACCCGTGAGGCCCGGTCCTGGGCCGTGGGGGGCGGAACGACAACCGGTGGCGCGCGCAGGGTGAGGTGGAGCGGTCATGGCATCCATTGAGTTTCGAGTCAAAGTCATCAAGTCCCCTTCGGGTACCACGGCAACGCTGGCCGAGATCGACGGCTCCATCGATGCAACGACCATTCAGCAGTTCCAGCAGGTCATGGACAAGCTGATCGAGCGTGGCGTCAAGAACCTGATCCTCGACTGCACCAGCGTGAAGTACATCAATTCGACCGGTCTGGGCACGCTGCTCAAGTACGCCGACACGTTCGAATCGATCGGCGGGCATATCGCGTTCTGCCGCGTCCCGAGCAAGGTCATGCTCGTGATGGAAATGCTGGGCTTCAACGCGCTCTTCAACATCGTGCCGGACGAAGCCACGGCGTTGCGCAGTTTCAGCGGCGAGACCGCGCCGCCGGCCTCGGTGAAGGTGCATCAGGAGGCGCCGTCGTACGCCCCGCCCGCTCCGGCGGCCCCGGCCTACCCGGCGACTCCTTCGAACTACGCGGCTCCGGCGGCGTACGCCGCGCCCGCTCCGGCCCCCGCGGCCGCGGCTCCGGCCGCTTTCCCGACTCAGGCTCAGTGCGCGCGCTGCCGCGTGACGCTCGACATTCCCGCCGTCGGCAAATACAAGTGCCCGCGCTGCGGCACGGTGCTGGCCGTCGAACCGACGGGCAAGGTCCGCTTCTTCGCTTCCAAAAAGGGCACGCCCGTCGAACTCAGCCTGCCCACGCGCAAGGAACTGCTCAGCGGCGTCGGCGAACTGGCCGCGCGCTGCGCCGAAGGCTGCGGATTCAACGGCGACAACCTCGACCAGATCAGCGGAGCGGTGGTGGACGCCTGCGAGCGCGTGATCGACCTGGCCTACGAGAGCGATTCGAAGAGCAGCTTCCATCTGCTGATCGTGCCCAACGGCAAGACGCTCACCGTCAAGATTTCCGACCACGGCAAGCCGTTCGACTTCGGCGCGGGCGGCTCGATCTACGCCGACCAGCGCTTCGCCAGCGTGATCCAGTCGATGGACACCGTGGAACACCGCCCCAACCCGCGCGGCGGAAACCTGCTGACGCTGATCAAGGTCCTGGAGTGATCCGGGACGCGCATCCGGGAGAGTGTTGACCCCATGGCGAACAGCCCATCACGGCGCTCCACGCGCTTTTCCATGCGCTCCAAGCAACTCGGCCAGTTGCTGCAGGATAACGGAGACGTGGGCGCGGAGCAGATCGCCAAAGCGCTTAAGATCCAGGAAAAAGAAGGCGGCCTGATCGGCCAGATTCTGCGCAGCCTCGGCGCGTGCGACGAGCATGCCGTCGGCGCCGCGCTGCTCAAACAGGTCCAAGTCACCGACATTCACTGCGAAGATCTCCAGGTCGGCTCCTCGGTGCTCAAAACGGTACCCGCCGAACAGTGCGACGCCGACAAGCTCTGCCCGTTCGAGCGGCTGGGCAATCTGCTTTGCGTGGTCATGGGCAACCCGCTCAACCGCCGCGCGATCAACACCATCGAAGAAAAGACGCGCCTGAAGGTCAAGCCGTTCAAGGCGCCGTGGCCGAAGATCAAGGAACTGATCGACCGCAGCTACACCGAAGAGAACCTGGCGCGCCCCGACGAGTCCGAGCCCGATCTGAATGTTGGCGACGGCGAAACCGGCGCTCCGGAAGTCGAGGCCCTGGACGACGCCGGCGCCGATGTGATCGCACCGATGGAGATCGCGCCGCCCGAGCAGATCGAGACCGCAGAAGCCGCTCCGCCCGCGCGCGCGCCGGCCGCCCGGCAGAAAGCCGCGCCGGCGCTTCCGCCCGAACCCGAGATCGAAGGCCTCGACAACCTCGACGAGTCCAACGCGGAGACGATCGAAGTCGATAACCGCGGGCTGCGCCGCCGCGAACGGAAGATCGTTTCCGACGAGCCGTACAAGATGCCGGTCCGCGAAGCCAAGATCAACGTCAACCTCGACGAACTGGACGTCGAAGCCACCGACGAGGTGGTGGGCTCGGACGAGGACGAAACCGAGGAAAGCCTCGAGGAGATCGCGCCGTCCGCCGCGCGCTCCCCCGCCCCGCGCAAAGCCGCGGCGGCGGCCCCGAAGCAGGCCGCTCCGAAAGCGGCCGCGCGCGAAGCGCTGGTCGCGTTCGAGGAAGTGGACATCGCGTTCTTCTACAAGGACGGCGTCGCGCCGCCCGACGACGTGGAGCCCGACGCGGCGCTGCTGGACCTGGTCGAAAGCCTGCCCGTCGCCGAGATGGTGGCGGATTCGGTCGAAGAGTACAAAGCCTCCCTCGAACCCGAGCCGGAACCCGAGCCGGCCAAGCCCGAAAAGCGTCCGCTGCCCGTCGAAGCGCAACCGGCGCCGGCGGATCCCGTTAAGCCGCTGGTACTTTCCGAAGCCGAATTTCAACGCTTGGCGCGCGAACTGGACGTCGATCCCGTGGGCGAGTGGGCGTGGGCGTACGCGGCCCCCGGCCCGCTGGAAGCCGTCACTTACGAGTAACTTCAAGCCGCGCGCGACGTTGCCCGCGCGGCAAAATCCCGCTCCGGACGTTTCCTCGCTTTCAAATCGGGCGCTGGCACGTATCATTCGGTCCCAATTTGGGCGGGTGCACCGGTGCGCTCCCCCGTTGGGATGGATTCATGCCGCGTCGCACCGACCTTAAAAAAATCCTCCTCATCGGCTCCGGCCCCATCATCATCGGGCAGGCCTGCGAGTTCGACTATTCCGGCGCTCAGGCTTGCAAAGCTCTGCGCGAGGAAGGCTATTCGGTCGTCCTCGTCAATTCGAACCCCGCGACGATCATGACGGACCCGGAGATGGCCGACCGGACGTACATCGAGCCCGTCACGCCGGAAGTCGTCGAGAAGATCATCGCGCAGGAGCGCCCGGACGCGCTGCTGCCCACGCTGGGCGGGCAGACGGGCCTCAACACGGCGATCCAACTCTCCGAGCGCGGCGTGCTGGCCAAGTACGGCGTGCAGATGATCGGCGCCGACGAGAAGGCCATTCGCAAGGCCGAAGACCGCGAGCAATTCAAGAAGGCCATGGACAAGATCGGCGCGGAAGTCGCGCGCGGGGTCTTCGTCCACAACCTCGAGGAAGCCAAGGAAGCGCTCAAGGAGATCGGGTTGCCGTGCGTGATCCGGCCCGGCTTCACGCTGGGCGGGACGGGCGGCGGGATCGCGTACAACCAGGAAGAGTACGAAGAGATCGTCGCGCGCGGCCTGATGTACAGCCTCAACAAGGAAGTCCTGATCGAAGAGTCCGTCGAGGGCTGGAAGGAATACGAGTTGGAGGTGATGCGCGACCGCTTCGACAACGTCGTGATCATCTGCAGCATCGAGAACTTCGACGCGATGGGCGTGCACACGGGGGATTCGATCACCGTCGCGCCGGCCCAGACGCTGACGGACAAGGAGTACCAGCGCCTGCGCGACCTGGCCATCGCGGTGATCCGCGAGATCGGCGTCGAGACGGGCGGGAGCAACATCCAGTTCGCGGTGCACCCCGAGAACGGGCGCGTCGTGGTGATCGAGATGAACCCGCGCGTCAGCCGCTCCTCGGCGCTGGCCAGCAAGGCCACGGGCTTCCCCATCGCCAAGATCGCCGCGAAGCTGGCCGTCGGGTACGGGCTGCACGAACTGCGCAACGACATCACGCGCGAGACGCCGGCGTGTTTCGAGCCCACCATCGACTACTGCGTGGTCAAGATCCCGCGCTTCGCGTTCGAGAAGTTCCCGGGCACCGATCCGACGCTGACGACGCAGATGAAATCGGTCGGCGAAGTGATGGCGATCGGGCGGACGTTCAAGGAATCGCTGCAGAAGGCGCTGCGCGGGCTGGAAATCCGCCGCGCGGGGCTGGGCTGCGACCGCGCCGACCTGGCCGCCGACCTGCCCGACGAAGAGACGCTGCGCCAGAAGCTCTCGCGCCCCAACGCCGAGCGCATTTTCTACGTACGCCAGGCGTTCCAGGCCGGCCTCGACCTCGAGAAAGTCTACCAGCTCACCCACATCGACCGCTGGTTCCTGCGCAACATCCAGGACCTGCTCGAAACCGAAAAGCGCCTGCGCGCGGTCAAGGGACGGCTCCCCAAGAGCGCCGCGCCGGTGGAACGCAGCGGCGTGCTCCTCGACGCCGACGCGCAGCAGGTGCGCGGCGACCTCAAGCTGCTCGAAGAACTCAAGCCGCTGATTCTAGACGCCAAGCGCGACGGCTATTCCGACATGCAGATCGGCTGCCTGTGGGGCCTGCCCGAAGCCGACATCCGGCGCCTGCGCAAGGATCTGGGCATCGCGGCTTCGTACAAGCTCGTGGACACCTGCGCCGCCGAGTTCGAGGCGTTCACGCCCTACTACTACAGCAGCTACGAGACCGAGTGCGAAGCGCGCGTCAGCACCAAGAAGAAGATCATGATCCTCGGCGGCGGCCCCAACCGCATCGGCCAGGGCATCGAGTTCGATTACTGCTGCGTCCACGCGGCCTTCGCGATGAAAGAGCTGGGTTACGAGTCGATCATGGTCAACTCGAACCCCGAAACCGTCAGCACCGACTACGACACCTCCGACCTGCTCTTTTTCGAGCCGCTCACGCTCGAGGACGTGCTCAACATCCACGACCGGATTAAGCCCGACGGGACCATCGTGCAGTACGGCGGGCAGACGCCGCTGAACCTCGCGCGCGGGCTGGCCGACGCCGGCGTCAAGATCGTGGGCACCTCCGTGGAGTCGATCGAGGCTGCCGAAGACCGCAAGCTCTTCAACGACCTCATCAAGCGATTGAAGCTCCTGCAGCCGCCGGGCGAGACCGCGCTGAGCTTGGCCGAAGCGCGCGAAGCCGCGCTGCGCATCGGCTACCCGGTCCTGGTGCGCCCCAGCTACGTGCTGGGCGGGCGGGCCATGGAAATCTGCTGGGATCCGGCCAAGCTTGACGCCTTCGTCCAGGAAGCCTTCAACGCCAGCCCCGACGCGCCCGTTCTGATCGATAAGTTCATCGAGGACGCCATCGAGATCGACGTCGACGCGTGCAGCGACGGGCAGGAAGTGATCGTCGCGGGCGTGCTGGAGCACATCGAGGAAGCCGGGACGCACAGCGGCGATGCGGCCATGTGCCTCCCGCCGCACAGCCTCTCCGACGGGCAGATCGCCAAAATCGAGAAAACCACGCAGCTCCTGGCCAGAGAACTGAACGTGGTGGGCCTGATGAACGTACAGTTCGCCATGAAGGGCGACCTACTGTACGTGATCGAGGTCAACCCGCGCGCGAGCCGCACGGTCCCGTTCGTGAGCAAAGCCTCCGGCCTGCCGTGGGCCAAGATCGCCGCCAAGTGCATGGTCGGCGTCACCCTCGCGCAGCAGGGCATCCGCGGCCCGTACACGTGGGACCACATCGCGATCAAGGAGTCGGTCTTCCCCTTCAACAAGTTCCTGGGCAACGACATCGTGCTGGGCCCTGAGATGAAGTCCACCGGCGAGGTCATGGGCCTCGACACCGATTTCGGGCGCGCCTTCGCCAAGGCTCAGATGGCGGCCTACCAGACGCTGCCGCTGAAAGGCAAAATCTTCCTCTCGGTGAACGATACCGATAAGCGCAAGGTGGTGAGCATCGCCAAGCGCCTCCACGCGCTGGGCTTCACGCTCGTCAGCACCGGCGGGACGCACAAGATCCTGGCGCGCCACGGCATCCCGGCCGAACGCGTCAAGAAGATCAGCGAAGGCCGGCCCAACATGCTCGACATGTCCCGCAACGGGGAGATCGGGCTGGTCATCAACACCCCCACCGGCAAGGGGCATCGCACCGACGAAGCGCGCATCCGTTCGGCCATGGTCGTCCGGAACATCCCCTGCATCACCACCATCGCCGCAGGAGAAGCCTGCGTGCTGGGCATCGAGAGCATGCTGCAAGGCTACGGCGTCAAGGCGCTGCAGGACTACCATCAACGGCGGTAAACGGTGATCGGTAAGCGGTAAGCGACTTCGCCGCCCGCCCGCGTTCCTCCCATCGCACGGACTTTCCCGCTCGGCCTCGGTCTAATCAAAGCCGGTGGCGAAGCCAAAAAACGCGGCGCGCCTTTTGGGCGCGCCGCGTTCGAGTCTAGTATAGGTCGTGGCCGGTTACCGCTTACCTGCCCCTGCCCGCCCGCTACTGTCCCGCGAAGATCACCGTCGGAGCCGTGCTGCTGAAGACCGCCCCCTTGCGGCCGGCCGCGCCGGACGCCAGGAAGTTGGTCACGGTCGCCATCCCGTCGGTGATGCTGACCTGGATCGGAACGATGATCGCCCGGCGCGGATCGCCCGGGATGTCCGCGATGGCCGGTTCGCCGAAGGTGCCGTCCGGCAGCCAATCGGTGGTGAAGGTGAACATGAACCGGGTTTCGTCGTAGCTGACCTGGCTGAAGCCCAAGGCCAGCGCGGC
This sequence comes from Planctomycetota bacterium, assembly GCA_015075375.1. Lineage (GTDB taxonomy): Bacteria > Planctomycetota > SZUA-567 > H5-PLA8 > H5-PLA8 > H5-PLA8. The sequence continues at coordinate 1,971,365 of JABTUM010000002.1, forward strand.
GGGGCCGGTGAGGCTGAACTTGCCGTTCGTGCCCGTGAACGATCCCGGCGGGATATTGACCGCCGCCATCGAGCCCACGCCGATATCCACGCTGAAGGTGGCCGGATCGAAGGGCGGATCCAGCGGGTCGCGGACGAGGCAGGCCTTGACCTGCGCGCGCTGCTCGAAGCCATCGATCACGTTCCCGCTCTGCGTGATGACGAGGGAATCGACGAAGGTCAGTTCCGTCGGCGGCTGGCCCACGCTGCCGAAGCGGAAGGAGCCCTTGCCTACCGTGTCGGGCTTGCGCAGCGTATAGACCAGACTGTTCGTGGCGTACTCGGCCGGATCGCCCGTGGCCGGATCGACGTTGAACGGCCCGATGCAGAGAGCCAGCGGGACGTCCACGGTGGCCGGCGCCGGGAGCATGTTCAAAGCAGCCGGAGCGCCCAGCGCGTCGAAGATATCGTCGTTCACGATCGAGACGCTGAACGCGCCGGTCGTGGGGCTGAAGCTGGCGCGGACGAACGGCCGGGCCGAGCGGTTGCTTTGCCACGAGACGCCCCGGGAACTGGCCTTCATCGGCGTATTCAGCGTGACGTCCACCGGCCCGCCGGGCGTGCCGACCACCACGCGGAACGCGTAGAAGCGGACTTCCGTGAGGAACGCGGCTTCGTCCACGCTGGCCGTGACGAACGCGGCCAGATTGATACGGCCGCTGGCCGTAAGCGTGTCGGTGAGGTTGCCCGTCGGGAAGAGGTGCTTCTTGAAATTGAGCGACAAGTTCATGTTGGTGACTTTGATCGCCCCTCCCGATACGGAGACCGTGGCCGTATCGTCGTTGTCGTCCTGGTCCAGGTCCTCGATCGTGGGGTCCACGCCCTGGATGCCGGTGACGGTGACGGTATTGGTGATGAGCGGCCCGCCTGCGACGAAGTCGATGGTGGCGTCGTAGGTGAGTGTGGCACTGGCTCCAGGCGCAAGCGTGCCGACCGACCAAATTCCGGAACCCGTATCGAACGCTCCACCCGTGTTGGTGATTTCCGTAATGGCAGTAAGCCCACCCGAACCACCAAAGTCATCGGTGGTTTCAACCGCTACGGCTTGATTACGGTCGTCGTTATTGGTGACGGTGATGGTGTAGGTGACCGTATCGCCGTCCACGGGCGACGGGTTACTTACGGTTTTAGTAACCGTAATGTCTACGATGTTGTTGACGCCGGCGTCCACGTTGGCCAAAGGCGTGCCGGCGATGAGGGTGAGGACCGTAGTTTCGCCTTGGACGCGAAGAACGTCGGCAATTGGTGCAAAGCCATCCTCCACGTCGCTCCCGGTTCCTTCCGGAATAAACTCGTAGCCATTGCCCAATCCAGTCAACTGAGCCGGATCGACGAAGACCACGTAATCGCCCGGAGGAACGTCAAAGCTGTACAACCCAGCCACCGTCGCCATCGAAGTGACTGAAACCAGCGCCATGGGATCGGTGGCGTCGAAAATCTCGACGGTAATGCCGTCCAGGAGTCCATCGACACCAGCGTCGTAAACACCATTATCGTTGAGGTCTTCGAAAACGCGTCCGCTGACGGTGGAAGTCGTAATACCGGCGAAGGTGGTCGTGTTGTCGACGCCTGAGGTCGTGACGATGATAGCTGTCTGGCCATGCGTCAATGAGGATGAATCCGGGTCCACGTCGCTGTCCGTGGCATCGGCGCCGGTGTCCTGAATCGTGAAGCCGAAGCCCACGGGCAAATCGGCCGGATCGAAGGCCACGATGTACGGCCGCGGGCGAAGATTGGTGAAGCTATAGAGCCCACCACCGGCGGTGTCCACTGGTGCACCCACTGCGACCAAGGCCATGGGATCGGTGGCGTCGAATAGAGTGACGGTCATCCCATCGAAACCGACCTCGGCACCATCGAACTGACCACTACCGTCGTCATCCGAAAAGGCCATGCCGCTGATGGTGACTTCGGTGTAGTAACCGGCGTCGATGTCGGCGATGTTGGTTGCTTCGGTGAAAGTGATTACGGCGGTCCTTCCAGTTCCGACGGCGACATCGCTGTCTATGGCATCGTCGGGAGCGGGAACTGTTTGATCCTGAACAGTAAAGACTTCAGTACCAGGCGGGACGACCTCCACAATAAAGGAGTCCGGTCCTGCCGTAGCTGCAGGGCTAAAACTGTAAACGCCCGAAGCATCAGTTGTATCGGTAAGTGGTGGCACCAACGGGTTGCCGGCAGAGTCTAGCAGATTAACTACAACCATCGACTGCGGCATGGTATCGTTATCGAAACCATCCCCATCATCGTCGATGAATACCACGCCCGTGATGTAGTGATTCAAGTCCACTACCGTCGGATTCGGGGTAACAGGCGGTGCTACGTTATCCGTGAATTCGATAATGTCGATGAAGTCCGCAGAAGCAGAACCTTCCGTGATATCACCCTGCGTAGTGATCTGGAAAACGCCGGCATTTAGAATCGGATCGTCAATTAATGCGTCGAACTGCACGGTCACGGATGCGGCATCGGCAATCGTGGCAAAGGTTACATTGACGGCCAAGGGGTCCACATTCACGGTGCCCGTGGTCACCACCGATGCCGGAACGAGGGTCGTGTCTGCCGGAATGGGAACGATGATATCCACGTTATTGATCGCACGGTCGGCATCGTCGTTGGGGTTGGTGATGGTGGCTATGTACCGAATCGTGTCGCCCGGCTGATAGAAACCATCGCTGTTCACATCTACCTGCAGACTGGCCACTAGCGATGCCGTGATTTCCTGACGGGTGTCGAAATCAGGAGTGAAAGAGATCGAAGCACCGGTAGCGACGTTTCCACTAAGGGTGATTGCGCCTACATTAGAAAAGTCAGCTCCCGCTCCGCCAGCCGTCGGGATCGTGCTGAACGGAACCCTGAGCACTAGCGCCGCAGCCGTTGCGGGAATCGCCAACGTTGTTCGGCTGAAATCGGTACCATCCGTATAAACAGTGATATCGAGGTTAAATAGGGCTGCATTGTTAGCGACCCTGATGACAAACGCGTTTTGTGTTTGACCAACCGTAAGGTCAACACCACCAAGTCCAGTAGGATCGAGAACTTCGGCGTCGCCGTCTCCGCCATCGTATTGAATCTCAAAGCGACCCGATGCCGCAGCAGCGATCTGAAGTTGGCTGGTTTGCGTTCGTACTAAAACGTTTCCTGCAGAAGCCAGCTCTTCTGCAAACAAATCTCGTTCACCACCAAGAGTTCCAGCATTGGAGGTAGCGATGAACGCAGTTCCGCCGTTAGCAGTGATCGTATCGTCAGTAGCAAAATCATCGACGGTCACCGTCTGCGCCTGTGCGCTCGTTGCTGCCAGGGCCAACAGCAGCAGCGAGGCCCAAGTCCACGTTGCGCTGCGCGCACCCGTCGACCGATTCCCCGCACGTCGTTCCGAAAGCAGTTGCCGAACCATCACTATGGCCCCTTTCGTCTTGCCGATTCTTGAGTTAGGAGTGGCCCAGTATCCGTGGATTCGGACCAAAACGCAAAACCAAAAACCTAACTCAGACCGGACCGCAAGACCGTTCCCCGCACCCCGGTCCCGGGACAGAGGCTCCCAGGACGTAGGCCCAAGACGCACCCCGCACCGCCCTCTTAGAGAACTATCCCCATAAATGAATGCACCTGTGTGCATTCCCGCTCCAAGCGGGGACGCTCCAGGCACAACGAGCTAAGGAATGGAATGACGGCGCGCGCTTCTCATTTTCCAAGCGGCCGACCCAGGCCCGCACGGATTCAAGCGGGCGCAAAGTACGCCAAACCCGGAGCCGCCCGGAAAGCGCCCTTCACGGGATCCTGGAAACCGGAAGCTACTCTTTCTCGCGCCGGCGGCGTTCGCGCTGCATCTCGCGGCGTTCGGCGTGCTCTTTAAGGGACTCGCGCTTATCGCCGCGGGTCTTGCCCTTGCCGACCCCCAGCTTCACCTTGGCCCAGTTCCCGCGAAAATAGAGCTCCAGGGGCACGATGGTGTACCCGCTGCGCTCGGTCTTCTGCTGGAGTTTGTCGATCTCGCGCCGGGCCAGCAGGAGCTTGCGGCGGCGGTCGGCCAAGGGGACTTCCACAAACGCCTTCTCGTAAGGGGTGATGCGCAGCCCCACCAGCCACGCCTGGCCCTCGTAAATCCGCGCGTAGCTGTCGGCGAAGTCGACCTTCCCCGCGCGCAGGCTTTTGACTTCGCTGCCGTACAGTTCCAGCCCCGCCTCGATCGATTCCTCGATGTGGTAATCGAAGCGCGCGCGCCGGTTGGTCGCGACCACCTTGAAGTACTCTTTCTTTTCGACGGCGGCAGCGGCCTTGGACATGGTCGGTCTCGGGTAATCGGGCAGGAGAGGATACTGTGCGGGGCTGTGAGGGGAAAGTGGGGATGGAGCGGGAACCATCGGGAATCCACGGCCCACTCGAACGCGCGCCGCCGTTTACGTCCTGCTTGGCGCCCCAGGCGCCCTCAATCGTCGCCCGCCGCCTCCGGCAGCGCATCGGCACGCGCGGCTTGAGCGGGGAAGACGGCTTGCCCGGTCAGAAGCGCCAGCAGGAGCGCTTCGAAGCCGGTGACGAGGGTGGACGGTTCGATCCATTCGCTTTCGGTATGCGCGCCGCCGCCGCGATGCGTGCCGATGGTCGAGGCGCGCAGGCCCAGCGCGAGCGGCACGTTGGCGTCGGTGGAACTGGCGGTGACCTTGACGGGCACGTTCAGCGCGGTCCACGCGGCGCGGCCGACGTCCACCCAATCGGTGGTGTGCGCGGGATCGCCGGTGGGCCGCCGGCCCAGGTCTTCGACCTGCACGGCCAGTTCGGGCGGGACGGGCACCTGCTCGATCAGGCGGCGCGCGCGCGCGTCGAGGAGTTCGAGCTGGAGCGGATCGATGCTGCGCAGATCGAGGAGCAGTTCGGCCTCCGGCGCGATGGTGTTGATGCTGGTTCCGCCGCCGAGCATGCCGACGTTAAAAGTGGTGCGCGGCTGGACGGGCACCTCGAGCTTGGTCAGTTCGGCGGCGATGCGCGAAAGGTGATGAATGGCGCTGGGCTTGCCGAAGTCGGACCACGAATGCCCGCCGGGACCGCTCACCTTGACGCGGTAGCGCACGCTGCCCACCGCCGCGCCGACGATGTGCCCCAAGCCGCCGTCGAGCGCCAAGGTCGCGTCGAGTTCCGGCGCGAGACGCTCGCAGAGCGCGCGAATCCCGTTCAGGTTGCCGAGTCCTTCCTCGCCGACGTTGGCGGCAAAAATAAGCTCGCCGGCAAACGGCCGCCCGGCCTCGGCCAGAAACTTGGCGGCCGTCAGCAGGAGACTCAGACCGGTGCAGTTGTCGCCGATCCCGGGGCCGATCACCCGTGAGGGTTCGCGCCGGACCGTGCAATCGGTGCCGGCGGGGAAGACCGTATCGAGATGGGCGGAGACCATGACCCGCGGGCCGCTCCCCAGGGCCCCGGCCATGCGGATCCAGCGGTTCCCCAGCGCGTCGGATTCAACCGGGATGCCGCAAGAAAACGTCAGAAACTGTGCTACAAAATCGCCGCGAACCTGCTCGTGAAAGGTAGGCGCCGGAATGGCGCAGAGTTCGGCGGCGCGGTCGACCAACTCGTCGCCCGCGGCGCGCACTTTGCTCCAGAAGGGCTGCAGATCTTGACGTTTTTGGAGCGTTCCGACCGCACGTTGCGCGGCCTCAGCGTGCGGACCCGGCGGCGGTTGTAGGGACGGACTGGCCACTCGATGGAAGCTCCTCGTTTCTGCACCTCGTACAACTGCGCGCGGTTGTAGCGCTTAGGGGCTCCGGGCGTCAAGGCGGTCTGAACCGATGCGGAACGAATCACCTAAACTTTTGACAGGTCAGTACGTCCACAGGCGTTGGTACCACAATGGCATACACCGCCGCCGCGAGCGAAGCCGGCGGGGTGGTCTACCTTTGTACAGATTGGAGTGAATCATGCAGCGGCGGCAACTCGAATGGGCCGTGAGTGCGCTCCTGACGTTGGCCACGCCGTTGTTTGCGGCCAGCCCAGTGGACCCGTTGCGCGAGCAGCTCAAGCAGTGCAGCCAGCACGACAACGCGCAAGGCGCAGGCGTGCTGTGCGGCGTGCTGAGCCAAGCCGTAAACGGAGTCAAGCAGTTCGGTTCCAACCGCCATGCGCTGCGCGAGTGGGAAGAGCTGCTGATCGACGTCCAGGTCGAGGTGAGCCGGCTGCGCTCGCCCGAAGCGGTGGGCATCTTCGTCATGGGCCTGCAGCGCATGGACGGCATGTCGCAGACGACGATCCTGCAGGGGCTGCTGACGCATCCGGCGAGTTCGGAACTCGACGAGGCCGTAATGAAGCTGCTTAGGAGTACGCGCGATTTCCAGGTGCAGGTGGCGTGCATGGAATTGCTGAGCACGCACAAGTACACGGCAGCGACGGAAGAGATTCTGCGGCATTTGAAGCCGGAGGTGATCGTGGCGCTGCAAGTGGCCAGCGCGCGGGCGCTGGCGCGGCTGGGCGATCCGAAGGCCATGGAGCCGCTGATCGAATACTTGCGTTCGATGAAGGGCAGCCGCATGCGCTTCGAAGCGACCGCGGCCCTGCGCGCGATCTCGGGGCAGGAGTTCAACCAGGATGCCGCGACCTGGCAAGGCTGGTGGGACAAGCAGAAGGCCGGCTTCACGGCCAAGCCCGGCGAACCGGTATTCAATTACGAAACGCTGAACACGGGCAAGACCGAAGAAGAGCTGAGCTACTACGAGATCCCCCTGGTCGAAAACCGCATCGTCTTCGTGCTGGATGTCTCGGGCTCGATGCAACTGGGCGGCAATCCCAACCGCCTGGACCGCGCGCGGACCGAGATGAAGGAACTGATCAACCGCCTGCCCGAAAAGACGCTCTTCAACATCATCACCTACAGCAATGCGACCAAGCGCTGGATGCGCGATCCGGTGATGGTGCAGGCGACGGCCCACAACAAGAAACAGGCCCAAGCGTTCCTGGACGATATGCGCCCGGGCGGCGGAACCGAGACCACCTGGGCGCTGGAAGAAGCGTTGCGCGAAATCTCCCTCATCAACGGCGTCGAGACCATCTTTCTGATCTCCGACGGCGCGCCCATGCCGATGCGCCACTGGATGCCGACGGTCAAAGCGTTCAGCGATCTGCCCCCGAGCAACGACGCGATCCGCCGCCGCATCAAGTTCATCAACAGCACCCTGAAGGTGCGCATCCACACCATCGGCATCTACACGCGCGCCGCCGGCGACCCCACCGAGCAAGGCCAGGAGAGCATGAAGTCCTTCCTCGAGGGCATCGCGAAGGACAACGACGGGGTCTATAAAGAGGTCAATTAACGTCCACCCGCCCTTGGCGGAATGGGCCGCGCGCGCCTATTCCGCTGCATACCTCGCCTTTCCCTGCCGATACTCCGATCAGGCGTCTTCGCCGCTCGAGTTCAGGCACGTCCCGAGGTCACCGGATGTCGTTGCGCGCGCTGCCCGAATTCTTGCGCGGGATCGCTTGCGGATTGCGCGAGCGTGCACTGCGGAGGCAGGCTTCGCGGCTGCGCCGCCCGGTCGGCGAACGGTTCTACCGGCATCCATGGTCGCCACGGCGTGAGCGGCGCCGCGCGTTTCTGCTGCTCGGCGCGCTGGGCGGACTGGCGCTTCTGACCATGGCGCTCCTGAGCCCCGCGCCGCAAGCTGAGGAACGCCCGCACGAAGAAGCGGCGCACGAAGCCGCAGCTCCGGCGGAGCCCGGTTACGCGGCGCCGAACCGCGGCGGCGACCCGCTCACGCCCGATCCCGACGCGCCGGCGCACGAATGGACCAGCATCGTGCTGCACCATTCCGCCACCACGCGCGGAAGCGCCGCCAGCTTCGACGCGTACCACCGCCAGCAGCGCGGCTGGCGCAGCTTGGGCTACCATTTCGTGATCGGAAACGGCACCGATATGCCCGACGGCGAGGTCGAAGCCGGGCCGCGCTGGCGGCGGCAGGAACCCGGCGCGCACGCCAACAGCAACGCCTACAATGCGCACGGAATCGGAATCTGCCTCGTCGGCAACTTCGAACTCGCGCCGCCCAGCGAAACGCAACTCAAGGCCGTCGTGGACCTGTGCCGCGAACTCTGCGCGCGCCACGGCATCCCGCCCACGCGCATCTTCGGGCACTGCGAAATCCGCGAAGGCGGAAGCACGGTCTGCCCGGGGAAATTTTTTCCGCTGAAACGAGTGCGGGACGAATTATCGGCTCAAAATTAGAATCTGAAAATAGACTTCAACGGGGCGCGAAAACTCATCCCGCCGACCCGAAGCACCGCCCCAGGCAGCCCAGGCTTTCGATTTGCATTAGTCCTTCTTAATTCGCCTTGCTGCCCACATACAAATGCACCGTCCCGAACGTCAAAGGCACGGCCTGCACATCTTTCAACCCGATCGCCTCCATGCGCTGCTTCATCTCTTCGGGGCCGGCAAAGGCTTGAATGCTGCTGGGCAGATACCGGTACGCGTCGCCGGCGGCGAAAGCGATCAGTTTCGCGACGACCGGGAGCACATACTTGAGATAGCCCATGTACAGCGGACCGAACATGCGCCCGCAGGGCTTGGTGAATTCCAGCACCAGCACCTTGCCGCCGGGGCGGACGACGCGGGCCAGTTCGCGCAGGCCGCGTTCCAAATCGCCGACGTTGCGAATCCCGAACGAGACGCTGCTGGCGGCGGCGGACGCATCGGACAGCGGCAGGCGCAGCGCGTCACCGATGCCGAAGACGATCCCCCCCACCCCTTTGCGGGCGGCTTTGCGCGGCCCGTACGCGACCATTTCGGGCGTGAAGTCCAGCGCCAGGACGCGCAGGCCGGGCACGCGCTTCTTCGCCGCGAAGGCCACATCGCCCGTGCCGGTGCAGATGTCGGCCAGCCAGGCGCCGCTTTCGAGCCCCTCGAGTTCGCGGGCAAGGCGGCGGCGCCAGGTGAAATCGAGCCCCAGCGAGAGCAGATGGTTGAGGAAATCGTAGCGGCGCGCGACGCGCCCGAACATTTCGCGCACTTCGGCGGGCGATTTGCCGCCGGCGTTGCGCAATTCCGGCGCGGCGGATGAAGTCAGGGACGAAGATGCGGCGGTGCTCATACCGATCATGCTAGAGGATACCCCCATGCGCTCCAAGCGCCGACCGCATCAAGGACGCCGCAATCGGGTGGTGGCGCGGCGGGCTTCGGGTAAGTTGATCGGGCTCGATTTTCAATCGGATCGGATCGCCGCATGCCCGATAGCGGGGCCTCCCAAAGCCTGACTTTACCCGCGAGCCGCGCCACGCTCGCACACGGGCTGGGCGTTGCCGCGGGATACTTCACCTTCGGAAAATTGGGCCTCCTGCTGGCCATCCCGCCGGGATACGCCACGGCCGTCTGGCCGCCCTCGGGGCTGGCTCTGGCGGCGGTCTGGTTGTGGGGCCCGCGCATCGCGCCCGCGATCCTGGCCGGGTCCTTTATCCTGAACGGCCACCAGGTCTGGCTCCAGGCGGAACCGGCCGGCCTGATCCCCGCGCTGCTGCTTCCGCTGGCGATCGGGATCGGCGCCACCGTACAGGCGAGCCTGGGCGCGTGGCTGATCGGGCGCAGCGTGGGGTACGGCAATCCGCTGGAACAACCCGGCGCGATATTCCGCTTCTTACTCTTAGGCGGTCCGTTGGCGTGCCTCGTCAATGCGACGGTGGGCGTTGTGGCGCTCTGGCTTTCGGGCGCGGTGGACGATACCGCCGCGCCGTTCAATTGGTGGACTTGGTTTACCGGCGATTCCCTGGGCGTGGTGATCTTCGCGCCGCTGACGCTGATCGCGCTGGGCCGGCCCCGGCAAGCTTGGGCGCACCGGCGCGTCTCGGTCGCGCTCCCCATGTTGCTGGCTTTCGCCCTCTCGATCATTCTCTTCGCGTTCATCAGCCGCAGCGACCAGATCCGCATTCAGTCCGAGTTCGAGCAGCGTGTCAAAGTTTACGAAGTCGCGCTGCAGCGAGCCCTCGACGCATACCGCGACGCCCTGAGGTCGACGCAGAGCCTTTACGCCAGCTCGGTGGAAGTCGACCGCGAGGAGTTTCGCAGCTTCACGCAAAACCCGCTTGCCCTCCACCCGGGCCTGGAAGCCATGGCTTGGGCGCCATGGGTCAGACGCGAACGCCGTGCGGAATTCGAAGCTTCCGCGCGCACGCCCGAACAGCCGGGCTTCGCGATCCGGCCCTGGGAAGACGGCGCGGCGTCCGGCGAAGACCACGCCGTTCCCATTCTTTTCTACCACGCGCTGAAGCCCGGTCCCGATCGGCTGGGGTGCGACGCGGCCACCGTTCCGGGCTTCGGGGCGATACTGAATCAGTCGATCTTGTCCGGGCGCACGTGCGGCGTCCTGCTCTTGAGCCGCGGCAACGGCGCGCCCAACGGACTGATGTTGTGCCGGCCGATCTACGCCAATCGAGCGGCGCTGGATTCGCCGCAGGACCGCCAGCGCCACACACAGGGATTTGTCCTGGCCGTAATCGATACCCAAGCCTGGCTCGACGAAGCCCTGGACTCGCACAACATGCAGGGCTTGGACTTCGAACTCGACGCCACGAGCGCCGGCGGAAACGAACGGCCGCTGGTCCACTGGCATGGCCGTCCGTCGAGCCGCCTTCCCGCGACCCAGGCGCCGCAAGGACCCGACGCGGTCACGTGGGCCACCACGTGGGAGTCCGCGGGGATGATCTTCAGGCTCAGGGTCTCGGCCGCGCACACCTACCTCACGTCGCACCGCTCGCTCCAAGCCTGGTGGATGCTGGCCGGAGCGGTGATGTTCAGCGCGCTACTGGGCGCGCTCATGCTGGTCGTCACCGGCCGGACCAAGCAGGTGGAACGCATGGTCGAAGCGCGCACGGCGGAACTGACCGCCGCGAACGCGGGGTTGGCCGAAGAAATCGCCGAGCGCCGCCGAGCCGAAGAAGCATTGCGCCGCGCCAAGGAAGCCGCCGAAGCCGCGACGATCGCAAAGAGCAGCTTTCTGGCCAACATGAGCCACGAAATCCGCACGCCGATGAACGGCGTGATCGGCATGACCGAACTGCTGCTGACCACGAAGCTCGACGCCGAACAGCGCGATTACGCGCAGACGCTGCACTATTCGGCCGACCTGCTCATGGCGCTGCTCAACGACCTGCTCGACTTCTCGAAGATCGAGGCCGGTCGGTTGGACGTGGAGCGTGTTTCCTTCGATCTGCCCCAGGCCTTGCGTCTGGCCATGGATCTAGTGGCTCCGCGCGCGAAGGAAAAGGGCCTCGCGCTGCGCGATCGGATCGAACCCGACGTCCCGGCGCGCGCCGTCGGCGATCCCGTGCGCGTGCGCCAAGTGGTGCTCAATCTGCTCAGCAACGCCGTCAAATTCACCGCCAAGGGCGAGATCTCCCTGCGCGCGCACCTCGCGGGCAAGGACCGCGTGCGCATCGAAGTTCGCGATACCGGCATCGGAGTGGCTCCGGAGATCCGGCCCCGATTGTTCAACCCGTTCACGCAAGCAGACGAGTCGATTACGCGCCGCTACGGCGGTACCGGGTTGGGGCTGGCGATCTGCAAGCGCTTGGTGGAATTGATGGGCGGTGAAATCGGGCTCGAGAGTTCACCCGGCATGGGCTCGATGTTCTGGATCGAGTTGCCGCTGGAAATGCCGGCGCCGGACGCGAGTGGTCCCGCGCCCGGCGCCAAAACGGCGTAAACATTCGCACCGGAGCGGCGCATCAGCCGCCCGTCTTCGCTGCCTCTTCTGGTTTTAGCGTAGCCGTGAATTCGGTGCCTTTGAGAGCATCGGACAGCTTGGCGGCATCCGTCTTGGAGGGGTCGAACTTGACGGTGGCCGTCTTGGCTTTGAAATCGGTGGTGGCTTCCAGCACACCCGGAGCTTTCTTGAAGGCCGTGACCACGGCCTTGGCGCAGCCACCTCACGTCATACCGGTGATGTTGTACGTCGCCTCCTTGGCCTGAACGGCTTCCTCCGCCTGCACGTGTCCAGCCGCCAGGAACCCGCACAACGCGAGCAACCCGGCCGCTACTTGCCTACGAGTCATCATGAATGACCCCTCCCTGAAGGAGTTCCGCCCCGCTGGGGGCATCTAGGGCGCGCCACGCCGGCGCATCCTCTACACTTCATAGTAGCAGAAGGAGGCCCGATTATTCCAGATCGAGCGGGATTACGGCTGCGCGCGGCGCGCATGGGACGCAAGGATGCCCAGGATCGCGGCCAGGGGAATCGAGTAGAGGCACAGCCGGCCCAACGTGGGATACCAGCCGTTCCAGCCCAAGCGACTCCAAGGATCGAGCAGCAGCCAGAAAGGCCGCCACCACGCGTGCCACTCCAACCCGCCGTGCAGCGCCTGGAGCAGCAGGTTAAACAGAATCAGGCCGCCCGCGCCCAAGCGGCCGGCAAGGCTTGCCAAGCACTCGGCGGCCAGGAGGTAGCGGCGCTTGGACGGCGGCTCGCCTTGCGCCGCCGTTGCCAGCACGCAGAGGGCATAAAGCCAAGCGGCATGCAAAATCACGTACATGCCGTAGGCCCAGAAATAGTCGGGGGCGCAGAACAGGCAGACGCTTCCCGCCGAAGCCAGCCCAAGGCTGATGACCACCAGATCCAGCAGCGCGAACTGAAATCGAGCGCGGCGTTCGAGCGGCTCCAAATAGTACGCCGTCACAAGCACGCGCAGGTTCACCCCGAGCATCGGCAGCAGAACGAGCAACGCCACCGCAATCTCGGTTGCGAGCTGCGGCGGCTGACACCAGCGCAACGTGAAGAGACCCAAGGCGCCGAGCGCCGACAAGAAGCCCCACCAGCCGAGAGCCTTGTGCGTGGCGGGGGTCACACCGGCAGCCCGGCCCGCTTCATCTGCTCGGCGACCTTCCGCTTCACGGCTTCGTCCATCACGAGATAGTCCGGCCACTCGCGTACGAAGCCTTCGTCCGGCCACTTCTTCGTCGCATCGATGCCCATCTTGCCCGTCCAGCCGTAATGCTGGCTGGCGTGGTCGAGCACGTCCGTGGGCCCCTTGACCAATTCGAGGTCGCGGCTGAAATCGCAGTTCGCACCGACGTGAAACCAGACTTCGTCCTCGTTCTGCACATTCACGTGCTTATCGACGATCACGATGATCTTGGTGAACATGATCTGCCCGAGGCCCCAGATCGCGTGCATCACCTTGCGCGCGTGCTGCGGGTAAGATTTATCGATCGCGATGAAGGCGCAATTGTGGAAGACGCCGAACTCGGGCAGATTGTAGTCCACGATCTCGGGCAACGTGAGCTTGAGGAACGGCAGGAAGATCCGCTCGGTCGCTTTGCCCAGGAAGGTATCCTCCATCGGCGGCGGGCCGACCACGATGGTCTGATAGATCGGATCGCGGCGATGCGTCACCGCGGTGACGTGGAAGACCGGGTAATCGTCGGCCAGCGAATAGAACCCGGTGTGATCGCCGAACGGCCCTTCGCGGCGGCGCTCTTTCGGCTCTAGATAACCTTCAATCACGATCTCCGACTCGGCGGGCACGAAGAGATCGGGCTGCGATACGCACGGCGCCATCTCGACGGGACTCTTGCGCAGGAAGCCGGCAAGCATCATCTCGTCGATGCCCGGCGGCATCGGCGCGGTGGCCGCGTAGATCACCGCCGGATCGCCGCCGATGGCCACGGCGACGGGCATCCGTTTGCCCAAGGCTTCCCAGGCGCGGAAGTGCCGCGCGCCGTCGTGGTGCAGGTGCCAGTGCATCGCGCAGGTGTGGCGGTCGAAGATCTGGATCCGGTACATCCCGCAGTTGGGCAGGCCGCTGGGATCTTTGGTGAAGACATTGGTAAGCGTGAAGTAGCGTCCGCCGTCGCCGGGCCAGCACTTCAGCGCCGGAAGCATGCCCAGATCGACCTTCGCGCCTTCGTACACCACCTCCTGGCACGCGCCGCTCTTCACTTTCCGGGGCGGGAAGTTCGCGAGCTTCGCAAGCAACGGAAGCATCTTGAGCTTCTCGACAATCGTCTCGGGTGGACGCTGATGCAGCAGCGCGTCGATCTCCTGGGCGATCTCGTCGAAGTTCGTGCACCCCAAAGCCAAGGCCGTGCGCGCATAGGTGCCGAAAAGATTGATCGCCACCGGCATCGAGGAGCCTTCGACGTTCTCGAAGAGGAGTGCCGGTCCGCCGCGCTTGACGGCGCGGTCGGCCCACTCGGTAATCTCAAGGATCGGGCTGACGCGCTCCTGCACGCGGACGAGTTCGCCGCGCTCTTCGTAGGCGCGCAGCAGTTCGCGGAGATTCTGAAAAGGCATGTTGGGCGTGCTCCGTAGGGCGGCTCGCCGCGCACTATACAGAGCATTCGGAGCGGGTGCTAAGGAGGAAATGCAAGGTGGCGCGCGGGCGCGCTACGGACGCGGGCCGAAGTGCGGGGCAGGCGCGCCGTGCTCGCGCGCGCCCAGGTCCGGCGCCTCGCCCGAATACGGCCCCAGAAGGTTGGGAACCTTCAAGCCTTTGTCGATCGCCGCCGCGCCCTCGTTCAGCGCGTAATCGTAAGCCGAAGGCTCGAAGTGTTGAGCCTTGCGTTCGTCGGTGACGACCTCAAGGACCGGAACCTTAGCCCACATCGAAGGTTCGAAGGCGATGCTGTGCGGCTGGTGGCCGGCCTTCTGCATCGCCGCGAGACTCTCGAAGTTCACCTGGTTCCACTTGGCGAACGGGAACTTCGGATCGTGGGAGCCCCAGCCGATGTAATCGAAATCGACCCCGTCGGTTCCGGGCGTCACCTCCATCGCTTTGAATCCCGCGCCGGCGAAAAGGTTGTTCTTGAAGGTGACGCGGTGCCAGCGTTCGGCCGACGGGCAGTACATCGCGTGCCGCCAACTGAATGAGCTGTTGTTGAAGACCACCAGACCCGTCGGCGTGCGCTGCATCTTGTACGCGGTGAACGTGTTGAAGATCTCGTTGCGCAGAAGGTATACCGGCCCGCCCAGCGTCGGCGCGACGCTCACGGCCTGATACGTATTGGTGAAGCGGTTGTTGAAGATGCGCGCGTTCTGAGCGCAGAAATCGACTTCGATGCCGTCGTCGGTGCATTCGGAAACCTCGTTGAAGCTCACCTCCCAGTTCACGCACTCGTAGTAGTTGTTGTTGGAAATCCCGTCGGCGAAACCCGTGACGCGGTTGTGCGTAACGATCACGTTCGCGCCGCGCGTTTCGATGCCGTGGGGGCTTTCGATCCCTTTGGTCCGCGGCCAAGTGCACGGGCCGGTGACCGCATTGTCCATCACCAGCGCGCCATCGGAGTCCTCGGCGAAGACGCCGTACTGCTTCACCGTCGCGTGGCAGTGGCTGACGACCGCCCACGGCGCATCCTCGGCATGGATCCCGATTTCGGCGTTACGGACAGTAAGCTTGCTGACCCAGATGTGCGGACCGCTGAACGCCACGCCGCCCTCGACGATCACCCGGTCGCGGTCGGCGCCTTCGACGATCACGGGCAGCCCTTCACGGCCTTGGGCCTTGAAATCCAGCTTGGGATATGTGCCCGGTGCGAGAACCAATCGGTCGCCGGCTTTGAGGTCTTTCAGCTTCGCCACGGCATCGGCGGGCGTGGCCTCGATCACCTTCATCTCGCTGGGCAGGGCCGGCAGCGCCCGCGTGCGAACCTTGACCGTCTTCTCCGCCGCGCCGCCGTCCGGATCGCCGAGCATTAAGCGAACCTCGTACTCGCGCCCGGGCTGCAGGTGAAAAATGGAGCCGGCCAGCAGGTTGGGGTTCTGCATCCCCTTGCGCCAGTTGCGGATCTTCTTGTCGTCCTTGGCGATCTCCGAATACTTCACGCGCATGAACGGAAACGCATCTTCCCAAGCTTCCTGGCCCGCTTCGCGGAAGGTGGCGGTCAGCGTCGCGTTGTAATTGGCGTCGCCCTTCACGAACCATCGAAACGAGAGGCAGGTAAAGGAACCCGGATCGCAGACCAGTTCGCCGGGCACGACGGCGTTGGAGGTTTCGGCCGCACGCAGGTTCGAGACAAGCGGAGCCAAGAGCGCCACGAGGACCATCACGATGCGGTTGCGGATCACGAATCTCCCTCCCGAGCATTGCGCTCTTGGGAAGACATACACCGCTCCACGCTTAAGTGTACTAGTACATTCACGCAGAATAAAAAAGGCGGCCCGAAGGCCGCCCTTTTTGCACAGGTGAAGGAGGACTTAGTTCTTACGGACCAGCCCCTTGAAGACCCCCTGAATGCGCACGCGCTCGGCGAAGATCGGTTGCATCGTGGCGTTGGACGGTTGCAGGCGGAAGCGGCCGTTTTCACGGAAGAGACGCTTGAGCGTCGCGGTGCCGTCGTCCAGCAGCGCGACGACGATCTCGCCGTCCTGCGCCTGGTCGCGCCCTTCGACGACAATCAGGTCGCCGTCCATGATGTGATCTTCGATCATGCTGTCGCCGCGAACCTTCAGGACGAACATGTTCCCGCCGCAGCCGAAGACCTCGCCGATGGGAACTTCTTCACTCGATTCGATCGCTTCGATCGGCTTGCCCGCCGCGATGGTCCCGCGCAGCGGCAGCGCCTTCTTCGTGGCCTGATCGCGAAGGAAGTTCGGCTCGATGATCTCCACGCTCCGCGCTTCGTGCCGGCGCCGCCGGATCGCGCCCTTCCGCTCCAGCGCCTCCAAGTGCTCGAAGACCGTGATCGTCGAGACGCCCAGATCCTTGGCCAACTCGGCGTACGTCGGCGAGTAGCCGTGCTGGTTCTGGTAATCGAAAATCAGCCGCAGGATCTGCAACTGCTTAGGGGTGTAATTCATCCAATCCGCCTCCCTGATGGGCACGCGATGACAGGCCCCCTGGAGACTCCTCCAGCCCGTTCATCCGTGCACGTGAGCGATTCATCCGACTCGTACCACGGCCCCTCATCTGCACTGCTCGTTTGCATCCTCGGTCGTACTTCTCCTGCTTATATCGACCTAAACCAACCATCTACCGTAGCACTGAGTTGCTCGAATTTCGTGCAACCTTAGCCTAAGCATCTTAATATATTCCTAAGTCGGCTGTTTTGCCAAGCGAGTTTAGTGAAAAACCGAATTCATGTGTTGGACGAAGCAACAGTCGGCCATGGGCTTCCACAGGTCGGTTGCGAAAGAAATGCGCCTGCGGTAAGACTCGGTACTGCGCTTGTGCTTTTACGCTTAAGCTTTCAGCCGATGTGATTCTTATGCTCAAACTTCGAATCTGGATGGGTGCCTCGCTGGCCGCCTTGGTCTTCGCCACGGGCTGCCATCCGCAGGGCCGCACGCCGCGCGCAGCATCCGCCGGCTCCGGTTCCGAGAATGCTTCCGCCGGCGGGTACGCCCCGCCTACGCCCGTTCGCCGAGCGCCGCCGCTGGATGCGTTCAAAGCCGATACGTGGCGGATGCAGGCCATGCTTGACGCCTTGGCGCCCGTCGCGGTGCCGAGTTCCCTCCTTCTAGGGGACGGCGACATCGTCCTGACGGTCACGATGCTGGAAGACACGCCGCGCACGCGGCAAGTCCTCGAAGCACTCAAGCAGTTGGGCTTCGCCGATCGCCCCAAAGAGGAAGGCGTGCAGCGCCTCTATCAGCGCACGGTGGCGCTGGGCGACCGCGACACGTGGCCCGGCCTTCATCGAAGCTGCGCGGGCGGCGCGCGCCTGGCCGCGGCGCGCAGGCGGCTCGAATCGTGCAGCAGCTGGCTGCCTCGAGGCCCCCGGCGATCCGCAAGCGGCGCAGCGCTGGACCGCGGGGCGCTTGGCGTACACAGGAGCGGCCTTGGATCTGGCGCTGCCGGCCACCGACGGCTTCGCGGATTACTTCCTGCCCGTGGCACTGGAGCAGCATCAGCCCGCGCTGGGACTGAAGGCCAGCGAACTGGGATTCGTGCGCGGCGGCAGCGCTTCCGTCGGCGACGACGGCTACCTGCGCCTGCCGGCCGGGCCGTTCGCGACCGGCCTTTCGGCCGTTCCGGCCGGCGCGCAAGCGGTCTCCTTGGCCGCCGACGGTACCGTCACGGCCGTCGACGCTTCGGGGGCGGCGGTCGGGTTAGGACGCTTGGCGCTGGTTCGCTTGAACACCGCACGCGGCGACGGGTCGCTCTTTGCGCCGCCCGAAGACGAAGCGCCCGGCGCGCGAGTCGCTCCTGGCGAAGGCGCCGCGCCGGCCTTGCGCTCCGGGCACCTTGAATTTCCGGCCGTCGATGCCGACGCCGAAGCCGCGCGCCTCGTGGCGGCCTTGGCCGAACTGCGCCTGCTCAACGCGATCGAACTGGCCCTCGCGCAGCCCGTACGCGCCGGCGGCGGAACCGTGCCCGCCGTCGATCCCGGTCCGCGCAAAGAGACGCTGGCCCTCGCCGCCGACATGCCGCTGGCCGAAGCGCACCTCAAGCTCCTGGGTACGGAAGTCGAAGTCTCGCCCGGCCGCACGACCCTGACCGTAGGCAGCGGCGAGAAGGAACGCCAGCAGCTCATTCAATCCCTGGCGCGCGTCCTCGACGGCCTGCGCCGCCGCATGCTCCTGGCCCAGCAGAATTTCGCCAACGCGCTGCGCACGCGCGACGAACAGGGCCAGCTCAACCCGTACCGCCGCAAGATCGTCAAACTCGGCGAGGCCGGCGAGGTGCTGGAAGCCGAAGATCCCAGTTCGTTCGTCAAAAAGCTGATGCCCGAACATCCCGACGCCGGCCCCGACCAGCAGGTCACCTTCCCGAACGTGAGCCAGAAAGTGGAACGCGCCGACTTCGAGCGCGCGCAACTGGAGTACGCGCTGGTCCGGGAACTCCTCAGCCGCCTGGACCCGCGCACGATTTACCCGCCCGCGCCGGACATGCGTCTGGAATCCGCCGCGCCCAAGCCGTAATTCGCGCCCTGCCGCCTTCAAATTCCATCCCACCACCGTATGGCCATCCTGCCTTGCCGTGGGGTACAGTACGCGGGAAACCGTTTCGCGCACGGCGCGCAGCTCATAGGTGCAGCACCCGTGCGATAATTTTTCTGGATTTACGGATGGATTCGATCGTTCGCGGCCCCTGCTGCTTCAGGAGAGGTCACGAAGGAGCCCGATGCCTTCCACGGCTCCACCACCGGCGTCTCTGCGCTCGCGCTCCTGGCCTTCCTGGGCCGACCTCCGGTTTAGGAAACCGGGAATTGAAGGTTATAACTCTTGACTTGATCTAGTTTTGCGGGAACGATCTAAAACTTTGGCGGTTACTTGGCGGAAGGGATTGCACGCCGACCTCCGGTTTAGGAATCCGGAAGTCGAAGGTTATAACTCTTGAATTGATTTAGTTTTATGGGGACGGCCTAAAACTTTGGCGGTTACTTGGCGGAAGGGATTGCACACATCTGCACTGCTTTGCACTCAAACCCCAATATACCTCTGCACTGATTTGCACGGAATCCTAATACTGTCGTTTGCTCGATCATACTCTTTGCGTTTGCCCATCCAATCGGTCCAGATAGGCTGATCCTCTGTTCTCCGGGGAGCAAAAACTCTCGCATCTCCTGGTAAACCAACGATTTCAACGGAAATTCAAGCATGCCCACTAAGATCCTTCATCCCCTCCTCTTTCTCATCGCTAAAGCCACGCACGCCAAGCTCGCACGCTACATCGAATACCTAAAAGCCGAGAACGAAACCCTACGTGCACACCTTCCCACCCAGATCCGAACCACACCCGAAGAACGAACCCGATTGGTCAAGCTGGGTAAGCGCCTCGGCACCGACCTCAAGAACCTGATCACCATCGTCAACTACACGACCTTTCTCTCCTGGGTCCGGAAGGAGAAGAACAAGAACGCTTCCACCAACCCCATTGGACGACCGCGGAAACCCGATGAAATCCGAGCTCTGGTGCTTCGCTTGGCCATTGAGAACCATTGGGGTTCCAAGCGCATCCACGGTGAACTCCTGAAGATGGGCATCACCGACGTGTGCCACACCACAGTGCGCAACATCCTCAAGGAGAAAGGACTGGAACCCAAGCCACGGCGAGGGCTCGGTTCCTGGGACGAATTCCTTAAGCGCCATGCCGAGACTCTGTGGGCCTGCGACTTTGTTTCCAAGAAGATTTGGACCGTTCGAGGGCACGTGGACTGCTTCGTGCTCTTCGTTATCCACATCGCCAGCCGGCGCGTGCACGTCGTCGGCGTAACCGTTGACCCGAATCGGGACTGGCTGGCCCAGCAGGCCCGCAACATCTGCATGCACTTCGATGACCAGCCCGTAAAGCCCACTCATCTGCTCCACGACAGCGACGGCAAGTTCACGCCACACTTCCGAGCGATCCTGGAATCGAGCGGATACCAGGCCAAGAAGCTACCCATTCGCTCCCCGAACCTGAACGCTTACGCCGAACGCTGGGTGCAGTCGTTGCGCCGGGAGTGCATTGACCACTTCATGGTCTTTGGCGAAGACCACCTGCAGCATCTGTGCCACGAGTACGAGGATTGGTACAACACCGTTCGGCCGCATCAGTCCTTGGGCAACCTTCCCCTCGGCGCCAAGCCGCCAGACCCGATCCAAGAACCTTTCCGAGCCGCGGAAGTGAAGTGCGCTACTCGGTTGGGCGGGCTCTTGCGGCACTACTACGTGGACGCGGCCTGACTTCACCGTCTTATTTCGTTCACGGCCTAGGTTGTCAAAGATCACGAACCACGGCTGAAACTCTGTCCGCACGGCATGCGCTGGAGTGAAAGCACTACTTCGTCCAAACGCATTGCACTGATTTCGCTACTTCTCCTACTCGTTTGCACTGATCTCTGCTACTCTACTTTTTCTTCGACGGCTCCTTCATCCCCTGTTCCGCAACGCGACGAGTTTTTGCGTAGGACGGAAGATGGACGCTCCTGCCGCGCACCCGCGCCGGCATACAGCGAAAGCTCGACGTGTTCCGCGGTTGGTACAACACGGAGCGACCGATGTTCGTCCTGGGTGGTCGCACGCCGGACGAGATGTGGGCTGGTGCGAAGCCACCCCACGGACGCCCAATCCTGGCCCACGAAGTACAACCCAAGGTCTTGGCGCATCGAACCCACTACGGGGGCGATCCCAACCTGATTAAGCTCGACATACGCGTGCACCGAACGATTCCACTTATCGCGTAGTGCGCGGAACGGACGTAGTTCTTTGGAAATCAAAACATCAGCTGGACCAGTGCGGAAGAAATGCAGCCGAGCTTGTTTCTTCTGTTTCATGGCTTCAGCTCGTTCGGACCTTCGGGAGGCTTAACAAGCTCCTGGGCCGGTACAGCTCGTCCGGATCGTCGGGAAGCTTACCCGTCTCCTTGGCCACTACACCGAGCTTGATTCAAAAATTTCACTTATCGCGCGGCTCCGGTTCGCTGGGAGGGTTAACAATGGCCTGGGCCGGTACAGCCGCTTCACTAACGTTATTCATCGTCAGGAGGAACCAACGAATCAGACACAAAGATTTTCATGCGGACAATCCGTTCAAAATATAGGTCACCATGGTCGGAATCCCTAAATCGCTCTATGGGAAGCGATGTAATCAGTTTTTTCCACGATAACGCGGGATCTCGGTCAAAGCGCATGTCCCACGCAGCAATAGCAATCCCATACAACTTGTATGGCTGGTCAGTAAATTTAATGCTCCTCGTTAACATATCTACTCGACCTGGCCTGTGCTCTAAGCTTGATAAGAAAATGCTTACAAACCCAGCCTGCCTAATTCCAGTGGTGGTGAAGATGCAATCGCGTACAAGAGTGTCATCGAGTGATCTATCGGTACACAATATCTTGAACGCCGATATGGCCAGGAAAGGATTTTTTCCAGTTGCCTGTCTAAGCAAAAATTGGCGCATCTCCTCACTTTCAGAACCGATAGCGGCGGCCTTTGAAATACTCTCGGCATTTGCCTTCCGCTCATGTAAGGCCGCAATTAAGTAGACTGCCCAGTCATCCGGAACTAAATACCCCTCGACAAATCTACCCCTACCTGACTTCGATCCATCGTAACTGCACAACACGAGCCCTCCCATTTTTGAGTAAAAAATTGAAGTCCAGTCTTCCCTTGGGAGCCCTCTAAAAGATTCCTTCGGACTAGCATCCTTCTTCCAACTATAACCTGCTTGCTTCTTGTCAAATTCTCCCGAAAAGATCTCTTGAACTTCAAAAACGCCTGATACGTTCTGAATAGGGCTCCCCAGGCTACTATCTTTTTGCTTTCCATCAGAGCCAATCTTAATTTCACCTACCAAGGCTAGCGAGCTTAACGGGCTAGGCTTTATCATCAACAAACCCCAGTTCCCTGGGCGCCGCTCAATACACCCCAAGTCGATACTAACGACTTCACGCATAAGAAAGATGTCCTCGGATTGCGATGAAGCAATGCAATAGGAGCTAAGTATTCCGATGGAGAGTATGAGTACGAAAATTCTCATTGGCCAACTCCTCACAGGTCGTCTACTCGGAATAATGAATGGTGACTTTATTGTCGCTCTCAACTTGCGTGGGTTCTTTCGGATCATTAGCGTAGGGTGGGCCGGACAGCGGAATGTCCGATGCGGCAGAATCTGACCCGGTCTTTGCTTTCCTTCCCTTGCTATCTGAAGAGGTGCTAAGGGACCAACCCGCCTCACGTATTACGGAATCAATTTCTTCAGAGGCAGCGTTAAAAGCAACCAGCCAAGTCTTGAACTTATGGTCCAGGACGACTCGATCAAGACCGTACGTTATAATTCCAATTATGGTACCATCATCTAATACAACGCTTTTACTAAGGCTTGGACGGATGCGTGTCAAATTGGGTGAATCATCTGAGTGAATTTTTCCATCACTTCCATTACAAGGACTGAAGGGTTTCAGGGCTTCAGGAAATTTAGAATATAAAGGATCATCCTCAGGCCCCGTGTCGTTAATTGGAGACTCTCTAGAAGCCGTTAGGCTTATTGAAGCCGGAATACTAATGGAAAAGTTCGGTGGAATGGACTCGACATTAATCCATCCTATGGCCGGATCCGAATAGAGAACCGTTGCTTTTGACGACTGTACATTCTGCACAAATCCAACTTTGAGACTCTGAGCCAAATCATCCGAGCAAGAGTAGTCTTCAGGCAAAAAAGTTCCACTTCCATCAAACATAACAGCGGGAGGCTGGGAAGGCACATAATTGAGTGACTCACCATCTCCTTCACTTAATATATATGTGCTGTTGCTCTTTAAGCGAAGCTTTCCGTCAACACTATAGGAAGTAATATCCTCTTCGCCGCACTTTTTGCCAGTGGAAGCGTGTATGGCCTGAATCAATGTTGCATTATCCTTGCTGCTTGGCTTCACGGCTGAAATTGAAAACTCGGCCGTTTCTCCGTGAGGTGGCATGCGGATAAACATCTGGTGAGCTCCGCGATTGGGAAAGTTTAGACATTTATCATTTGTTAAAAGCAAAAAAGTTTCCTCTTGGTCAGAGCCTAACAGCCTTGCAGAGCACTCCATGGTATAATTTCGGCCAGGTATTGCATTGGGAACTTTCAGGCCATCGTCAACCTGACTTGGTGTTTTATTGACGTCAATTATCACCCGCAAGGCCAAGTGAGTTGCACTCGCATCTTGCATAGAGGTTCCTGTTGCTGGGTCGTCAATAAAGACATTGGCCTGTGGCTCGATTGTTGGCGATAGCCCTGAAACGACAAGAGAATTGCCGCTAGTGCTTCCGTAAGTGCGAAGTGGGGACAGCACAGTCCAATTACCACTCGCGGGCCGCACTTTTCCCGCTATAGACTTAACAGCATTATACTTCAACTTGCTATCAACTGACGTAACACCTCGTTTGGGAATTATGGCAATCTGCCCTTCTTCTAAAACGTAAATAGAAAGCTCGGCTTGACATCCGCTAATTCCCTGTAGTGAAATCTCAACGTTGACCGACCCAGGCTGACTGCCTTGAACTAAAAATGAATTCGTACCTTTAGAAAGATCGATAACTGAATCAGAAAGGGAAACTTGCCCGCCATCCGTTGATCGCTGGACAATGCTCGCTCGAGCGCCGCTCTCGGGCTTTGGGGAAAGAGTAACTTTTATAGAGCGACCCTCCGCTAATCCAATAGCTATGTCAGTCGGATTAACACTAATATGAATATCCAAGACTTCGACTGCCACTTCCACACGAACAGACGATTGATCGTCGTTATCACCAACTATTAAGCTTGCAATGTATCGACCGGCATTGACCAAAGGTACACGCAACTCGGGCTCATTGGTAACAGCCCTAATTGGCGCAATGTGTTCGGGCTCGACTTGCTTTACAAGCCATCGATACTCAGTAATAGGTGGCTTTAACTCGTCATTTATGGTGTCTGTATCATGGGACAGGTTGCCCAGGAGTTGTAGTCTGCCTCCAACCGCAATAACCGGCGCAACCACATTAATGACTGCTACGGGACGTGTGGGTTCGGCAGTGGCTGGAACAACTTTTACCTCCATTGTGGCACAAACTGTTGAACTGCCTTCAGTGCTTGCCGAGAGAACTGTCGTCCCCTGACTAACTCCAGCAACTTCAACTACTGCAACTCCGCCCTCTCGTGTAACGGATTGAACAGTCGCAACGGTCTCTTCGGAGATAGTCAATACGATATCGTTGTATGCAGATTCAGGTATTATTGTAAGAATGGCCGTTGAAGAGTTTTCAGCTTCGATTTCAAGTTGCTCTGGATCGAAGGTGGCATGAACGACCTTCACTAATGTTTCTGTGGAGGCAAGTTCTCCTTCATTGTCCGTTACCGTAAGGGCTAATCTATACTCGCCGGGTACATCTGGATATAGAATTCCGCTGGATTGCGGCCCCTCGACAATGATGGCTCGTTGGGATAAATTGCTAAGGTTCTTAAAGTTCCAATTATACCAAGCAATGCTTGGCTCTTCCCCTTCAGTGTCGTTGTCTATGGACAAACTTCCATCTAATGAAACCGCTTCCATTTCCACGCAAACAATATCCGGGGAAGCCAAACAAACAGCCGTTGGCGGCAGCGTTTCGACGGGCGGGGGCGGCGGGCATTCCGTGTCGGTCACGGCCACCAACATCGCGCCATTGTTGTCGTTGTACGCGAAGGCAATATCCGCGAAGGCGCCGAATATCGGTCCGTCCGCCGTGGCCGTCACCGTCCCGCTTGTGCCCACCGCGACCCATGAGGCGCTCCCCGGCTCGCGTACCGCGAACGTGCCGAACAGCATGCCCGAAAAATCGCCGCCGTTGATGGGGCCAAAGCCCGTAAAGCCATTGGGGCCGCAGTTAAAGGACGGATCGGGATCTTGCGCCCAAACACCACTGGCTGTGATGAAGTAGCTGTGGCCCGCCTGTGCGCCGGAGAAGATTATCACTCCACCGTCTGCGGTTGCCGGCACGATAAATTTCTGGTTGCAACTCGATTCTCCGGCGTCGCGCTTGCCGGCCGCCGCTGCGGGCACTGCCGTTTCGGGGGCATGAATCGCGCTCCCCTCCTGAGTGGCGATCCACTGAAGGTCGGATAGCGCCTGCTGAACTACGATGGGCGCGGTCTCCGCATACCTGTCCACCACCAGATTCAGGTGCCGACGCGCCGACGCGAATTCCTTCCGCACCATCTCGCGATGAGCGTGCGAAAGGACCGTCAGGGCCGCGGCATGTTCCGGAGTCGGCTGTGGGCTGGCGGGGTTCTTCGCGGAGGTCGCCGCGGCTTCGGATGCGGATACGTCACCGGCATGCAGGAGCGCCGCGTTCGCTTCTTCGTGGCGGCCCTGAGCGTCGTACAGGATGGCGCGATTCAACTGCGCATCCAAGTGCTGTTCAGGTCGAACCGCGTTTCGAACCAAAGCATCCGCAACCTTTAAGTTGCGTTGAAACTCTTGGACGCGCAGATCGCTGGCCATTTTCCGCGATTCGGAAACTAGTGGGAGTGCCTGTGGCGCCTCTCCAGTGTGCTTAGCTTCAAGAGTTGGAAACGCA
The DNA here is from genome assembly GCA_015075375.1 of Planctomycetota bacterium. Taxonomy (GTDB): domain Bacteria; phylum Planctomycetota; class SZUA-567; order H5-PLA8; family H5-PLA8; genus H5-PLA8. The sequence goes on from JABTUM010000002.1 coordinate 1,997,304, forward strand.
GCACGGCATTCCGGCTCTACGCTTTGAGGTGGCCTTGGCTCAACCGAAAAGCCGCCACCGAAGATGCACAGGCAAATGGTTCCGATTACCACGCACAGGCCGACAGCGAGAGCACGCATTCCATTGCCTCCTCTTCATCTAGTACCATATGCAGGGTTGCTAAATTAGCTTACGCTGGCAGCCTCGTACCTCCAGCAAATTGGACTAATTCTGTTTCGTCCCGTTCCAACTTTCTACTACCTACGTTTGCCGCCCTACGTGCAGCCATGGACTTGCCATTCCCACGGTCAGTGGGTGCTTCCGGAGGCGTCACGGGGGAAGATGGGCTTGTTTCAGGATGGAAGGGCGGACGAACGGGATGCGGAGCGGATCAGCCCTTGGCGCGTGCCTTGGACGGCTTGAAGCCGAGCCGTTCCTTGGGCGGGTCGTCGGGCTCCGCCATCAGGTCGCGGATGGCGGCCACGATGCTGCGGATGGCCTCGTCGTGCTTGCCGACTTTGTGCTCCAACTCGGCGAACTTCACGGCCAGTTCCTTGTGGCTCGCGAGGACGTGCCGCAGGCGGACGAAGGTACGAATGACGAATACGCTGACCTCGGTAGCGCGCTTGGAGTTCAGGACATTGGCGGCCATGAGCGCGCCGTGTTCGGTGAAGACATGGGGCAGGTACTTCCGGTGCCGCCCCCGGCCTTTCTTTAAGGTCGCATCTTGCGACCTTAGAGCCAGCGCCTCCAGGGCCTCTTCCTGGGTCAGCTGAAACATGAAGTCTTCGGGAAAGCGGTCGCGGTTACGCTTTACCTGTTCGTTCAAGCGCTTGACCGTGACCCCGTACAACCCGGCTAGGTCGCTATCCAGCATGACCTTGTGGCCACGGATCAGCAGGATGGCCCGTTCGATGCGCTCCAAGGGCACGACGGCGAGCGGTTGGGCGGCGGTCTTGGTCATGGAGCCGAACGTACCCCGTTTTTCAAGGCGCGGCAACGTCCGCCGGCCGATGCGTTACGCGCTTCCACTCGCCAGCACCGGCATCGCCGCGTCATAAACCTTCCGTAAGTCCGCCGGGACCAGCCGCAGATAGATCTTGGTGCTCTCCAAGGTCACGGGTGAAGATGGGGCTTGTTTCAGGCAGGAGGCGTCGGAATTGACAGGGGCGCTACGGGACAGTAAGGTTGTCGTTGGAGGTTCGGCCTAGGGGCTGCTGATGTCTGGTGGCCCCGAAAGCGTTACCTCCTTTTTTTATGCCCTGCCAGGGCCGTAGGGGTTGGAGACGTAGATAATCCCGAAGCTCTTGAAGACTTCGCCGTCGCGGTACCCTTCGCCCGTAAACTGCAATCGATACAACCACTCCTTGAACTCCGTTTCAATTTCTGTCCGCGTCACCGCGTTCATCCCCTGCTGGGGCAGGCGGTATCCCCAGTTCACGCAGTAGATACACAAGTCGGCGGCCTGTACCGGATAGCTCATGTCCGACGAGACGAAGAACGGAGAAGGAACGATTCGCGCTGCTCGGTAGCGCCCGGTTTGCGTCAACGTGAAGTACCGCTCCAGCCGACGAACGAACTGCCGGTCCTCCTGCTTGTCCGTCTCGTCCAGCACCAGCAGACCCGGACACTTCTTCTCTTCCAGCAAGTAGAAATACCGCTCCAGGAGGAAGGTTTGATCTTTGCGGAGGTATTCTTCGGCTTCGAACGTCGCCGGCTTGACGACCGAGCGGGGAATCGCCACCGCGAATAGCTTGGCGTCGTGGCTTTCCAGCAACTCGAATATCCCGCGGGCCATGTGCAAGCAAGCTTGGCCATACGCCGTGAAATCCGTACGCGCCGGCACGCGCTTCTCGACGCCCTTGTTCAGGAAAGCCAGGGCGTGCTTGCGGCGGGCCACATCGTCCAATGGCGGATCCTGCGCCGCCCACTTGAAGCGGTCCTTGTCGAGCAGCTTGGATCCCTTGAGCTCCGAGCGGTATTTGTGAAGGGCGTCGCCGAACGATTCCACTTCAAGCTTCTTCATGGCCTGTACAAAGGGCCAGAGCTTTTCATCGGCGAGCGCGATACCGCCCCGTACTTCGTAGGGCAGGTGCTTATGGTCGTGCCCGGACTCGTCCATGAAAAGCAGCCAGCTCATGCGGCAATCCGCCTCGGGAATCGCCGGAAGATACTGCGTTCAGGTCGAAACCGCCAACTCCGGCATCGCCGCGTCATAAACCTTCCGTAAGTCCGCCGGGACCAGGCGCAGGTAGATCTTCGTGCTCTCCAGAGAGTCATGCCCCAGGAACGCCTGGATGTAGCGGATGTCCGCGCCCCCGCGCAGCATGTGTACCGCGATCGAGTGGCGCAGCCGGTGGGCGTGCAAGTGCGGCGCCTTCGGCCCCCGCCGGCGGTTGAGCTTGTCGAACATGCGATCCGAGGCGCCGATCGTCAGCCGCTGCCCCCGGTTGGTCAGCAAGAGCGCGCCGTGGTCAGGGCCCTTCAAGAGCGAGCGGCGCAGCGCCAGATAAGTACGCAGGGCGATAAAGAGCCCCTGGAGCAGCGGCAACTCGCGGGGCTTGGCGCCTTTGCCGTTACGGACATGCAGGACGCGGTTCTGGAAGTCGGTATCGCGCAAGTCCAGCGCCAACGCTTCGCTGATGCGCAGGCCCCCGGAATAAAGCAGCTCGACCAGGGCGATATCGCGCAGGTCCACGGCGTTTCGCTTGGGCATCGCGTTCAGAAGCTCGGCCACGTCGGCCTCGCTCAAGGGCGGCTCAGGCAGCGGCAGGTCATCCTTCTCGGGCCGCGGTACGGTCACGTGGCGGGCCGGGTCAGCGGGAATCGCTCCGCTCTCGGCCAGCCAACGCAGGAAGGCGCGGGCGGTGATCGTGAACGAGGCCCGGCTCCCGAACCCGTAACGCTGGGTGAGTTCCTCCAGGTACGCGTCCACCGTATCGGGGACGGCATCCGCCCAGCGCGCTGCCCCGTGCGCTTGGAACGACGCCGCCAGCCCCGTGAGCACGCGCCGGTAATGGGCCTGGGTCTTCGGCGATAACCCTTCGGCCGCACGCTGCGCCAAATACGCTTCGATCTCGGCTTCCACGCTAAGCCCTCGGGTGCGCAGCCCGGCATGCGCGGCGCAGGTCGTCCACGTGCAGCGGCGTGTACTTGGCCGTAGTGGACAGGCGCCTATGCAGGAGCAGTTCGTTAATGCCGCGGATATCGGCTCCGTTACGGAAGAGCACGGTCGCAAAGGTGACGCGGGTGGAGTGGCTGGAGAGTTTCTTGGCGGCCAGCTCGTCCAGGTCGGGGTGGGCTTCGACGGTCTGAGCCTGGAGGGCCTGGATCAGCCGGCCCAGGTACTCGCCGCAGATGCGTTCGGTGCGCGCACCCAGGAAGATCCAGCCGGGGTCAGGACCATGGCCTAGCAAGACAGGCCGAGCGTGCTCCAGGTAAGGCCGGACCAGTTGCATGGCCCAGGCGGCGACGGGAAGCACGCGGCCGGCTTGCCCCTTCTCCCATTCGACGCGGACTTCGTTGCGCTCGAAGTCGAGGTCTTTTACGCGCAGATCCCGCAGCGACTCGCGCCGCCTCCCCGTGGCGAAGGCCAAAGCCAAGAGCGCCAGGTTCCGGCACTCGATGGCCCAACTGCGCGTACCGTGCGTACGCGTAGCCACGCGCTGGGCCTGCGTCTGCAAGAACGCCATCGTCTCCTGCTGGTCGAGGGGATCGGCTTTGACCTTCCGGCGGACGATCCGCGGCGGCTTTAAGCGCCGGGCCGGATCAACTCCCAGCATCCCGCGCCGGTACGCCCATGCGTAGAAGGCTTTGACCACGCTGATCCAGGTCGCTTGCGTGGACTTGGTCAGAGCTCGCCGCGTATCGGGACGGCGGTAGTCCTCGGCCAGGAACCGTTGGAATGCGCGTAAGCGCTCTTCGGTCGCCTGCAACGGGTCTTCAAGCCCTTGGGCGCGCAGGTACGCGTCGAAGCGGTCCAGGACGCGCCGGTTGCTGCGCGCCGTCGAAGCACGGCCGGCGACCTCAAGCGCTTTAAGATACTGGTCCAATATAACGTGCATACGATCCGTCCCACCGAGTCCACCTACGACTACGTTCCAGCGAAAACATACTTCTCGACAAAAAAGAGGGGTGTCACCTCCCCACGCCACGCCAACTCACCAACCGGGCTTAACCCCTTGCTAGGCCAAGCGTAAAGTTGGCGAGACGCCCTCGCCAACCTCGCCAACTGCACGAAGGTGGACCCGCACCACCTACGACTACGTTCCAGCGAAAACACACTTCCAAGCAAAAAAAGAGGGGTGTCACCTCCCCGGGTTTCCGACAACACCCCCTTAACCCGTTGCGGCCCTAGGAATAAAGTTGTTGTCACGCTTGCGAGCCTCCGACAACTCCTCCATCGTGCGTAGCCGCACCGCCGCTTCGAGCCGATCACGCACGCTCAGCGCCACGGGGCGGTACGTGCGGACCTTGCCACGGCCACGCTCGGACGTGACGAACTCCACGCGGTTGAGTTCTTCCAAGGCGCTGTAAATCCGGTGCCGGGTCCAGCCGGGCAAGTGCGCCTGCAGTTCGTTCAGGCTGAACGCGGCCAAGCGCTGCTCGCGGACCAACGCCCATACGGCCGCCGCATGCCGCGAGAGTTCGTCCACCGCCCGGCCAATGGAATCCCCCGCCAAGTGCAGCGCGATCTCGAAGTCGGCGCTATCGGCCAGGATGCAGCCATGCTCCCGCAGGCGCTGGTACTGATGCAGCAAAGCGCTGGCCTCGATCAGGCGCAGGAAGCGCTGGTGCTCGCGGCGCAGGCGGATGTTCGCGGCCGGAAACTCGATCCGGTCCGCGTAGGGGATCGCCACCGGAAGGGGTTCGATCAGGCGCTGGAGGTTACGCAGGCGCGTCGTGATCCGCGCCCGGTGGGCTAAGCCGGCCGCTTCGCGCTTGGACATCCGCTGCGCTTCCATAATCCGCTGCGTCTGCGCTTCGGAGTCATCGGGGGTCAGGTCGTAACAACGGTCCAAGACCTCGCGGTCCAAGTCGCGGGTGGTGCTGGTCAGGAACGCCACCGGGCCTTTCGCTTCCCGGAAGTCCGAGACGACCGTACCCGTGGCGGCGTCGCGCATCGTACCGGCTTGGCGCAACACACCTTCGCTGAGCAGCACGCGCAGTTGGACGATCACTTCGCGTTCCAGCACGTCCGACTCGGAGAGGCACAGGAGCTTGTGGCGCAGTCCGTCTCCTTGGTGGATCAGCGCGGCCTGGGTCAGGTTCGAGAGCCGGATCAGGTCTTCGGGCGGGGTGGCGGCGCACAGCGCCTCCAGGGCGAAGGTCTTGCCGCCGCCGCTGGGCGAGCGCAGGGCCGCGTGCAGGGGATCGGGGAGCTTGCGACTGAGCGTGACCAGGAAAAGCAGGCGCTTGAGGCTCTCTTCGCCCACCCACCCCAGGGCTTCCAGTTCGCCGGCAACCGCGTCCAACAGGTCGGGCCGGCGCAGTAGCGCCAGCGCATCCTCGCGCTCGGCATCGGACATGCGTTCGGCCGCAGGCGTCGAAGCTTTCTTGGTGGGGTCGAGCACCGCCGCTTGAAGCACGCGCACGGCGTCCAGGAGCACGATCAGATGGGCTTCGACGACTTCGCAGGGGACGCCGGTACGCAGGGCGGCGCTGGTGGCGAAGCGCTTGCGTTGCGCCTCTTTGGCCAGGTCGAAACGATCCCGGGCCTTCTGGCTCTGCCGCTCGACGCTCACCTCCAGCTTGCTGCCCACATCGAATGCAGTCTCGACTTCGTAGGTCGCGTCGCCGGCCCTGAAGACTGCCCGTAGCATCCGGGTATCGTGGGTTACCAACTCGGGCTTCTCGGGGTATTCGGCGGCCAGCGGCGAAATGACTTCGATGGCCAAGGGGGCGGCGGCCTCGGCAGGCGGGGGCGCGGGAGCATGCTCCGCGTGGCCCTGCGTGCCGGGCGTACCCTCGGCGGGCTGATAGCTAAGAGAAAGCGCGGGCGGCGGGGCATCCCCGCACTCGGCCACCGTCTGCGCGGCAGCGGGCGCAGGCGTATCGGCGCGTTCGGCTTGCTGCACGGCCACTGACGAGTTGCCCTTGCGCTTCTTGGGACGCGAACGCCCAGCGAGCTTCGAGGCCGGCAGGTTGGCCTTGTCGATGCCCAGCAGCGCCAGCGAGTCCGTAGGCGTGCGCACGAACTCCGTATGGCACCACGCGGCCGGCACATCCGGACCCAGCAAGTCCTGCATACGCTTTAGTGCTGGCTTACGGTACGAGGCCACGACGATCTCGCGCGCCTTCAGCCAGTCCGCGTGGGCTTCGAGCAGTTCGTCGCCACACACCAGCACAGCGCCGCGCACACCTTCCTGCGCCAGCTTCAGGAGCAACATCGGGTGATCGGCAACGACAGTCCGGCCAGCCGCATGCTCGCACGGTAGTGCCAGCCCGCGCGGGGGTGTCGTCGAAAACGCATGCCGTCCCAAGTACGGCGCGAGTTTGACGAGGCCCACAGGTTGATTGGGTTCGTGCGCATCGAACGTGGGCAGCAGTAGGCCGGGAGCTTTCACCGGGCAAAGCCGGTTACCGAAAACAAGGCCCGCTGCCTTCAGCGCAGCGGGGTCGATCCCGTCGAGCAGGTTGGGTCCGCTCCAGCCGACACGATACGAACTCAGCACTTCGGGAGCGTTGAGCCCGTGCGCGTGCAGGAACGCCTGCGCGTCGGCGCTGGAACTCAGGGCCTGCTGCGCACGCTCGACGACCACCGCCAGCACATCCACCGCGACCGCCTCCATGGATCCGCTGGAGGTGGTAGCAGACGGCGGTGGCGAAAAATAGATCGTTGTCGGGGTTCTGGGACAGGATTCTCCCAAGTCATTTTTCGGCAACGGCTTACGACGGTCAAAATTACGGTCAGACCTCAGTTCGGGCATGCCGCCACGCCTCCACCGCGGAATCGCAGTACGTGCTGAGGCACGGAATCGCATTCGTCGCCAGACAGGCAAACGGGCTCTGTCTGGCGGCAACGGTGCCGCGCCAACTATGGAGTGGAGAGTCTGAGGTACTGAACGAGCAGTTTGGCTGAATGCCTCGCCGCTCACGCACACCGACCCTCGGCCCTAATGGGCACGCCGGTACGGTGGAGGCTGGATGCTAGTCCGGGTATGCGGCGGATCAATCTAATTCCTAGATAATAAGGGGAGGATGTCACCCCTTCGGCTTTCACTCATGAGCGCCCAGGTAGCGATCAGGTTCTCGATCCACTTAGCGGATCTCCCCATACCGGCCCGGTAGTTCTCCAACAGCAATAGAATCTGCTCGTGCAGCCGCCATCCCGTGTCCCTCTCGCCCCCGACCCACTACCCCTTGTAGTTTCGGGCTCACCCATTGAAAAGGCAGGTCTTTCCCTACCTTTATATAGTGCGACCAGGGCTCATTAAGGCGCTCGACCCGTTAGGGTGCTAACAAACAACTGTTTGTTGGCCACCCCCTATGGCTTCCGTTCACGAGTGCGCCTGCCGCGTCGGCGCTTCAACGTTCGTAACGCCCTGGCCACGGTCCCACGTGAGATTCCCAAATGCTTCGACATAGCACGCACCGACATGTGTTTCCGCGCGTACTTCTGCAACCGAGTCCAATCGATCACCACCGGCGGTCTGCCCAAACGTTTGCCTTCCCGTCGAGCACGAGCCAGGCCTGCTTGCACTCGCTGCACGATCAATTCGCGCTCCATCTCGGCCAACACCGCGAAAATACCCAGCACCGCCTTACCCACGGGCGAGTTCGAATCCAGGTTCTCGTGGAGGGAGACAAACGACACGCCAAGTCTGCGCAACTCATCGAGCAGCAGCACCAGGTGTTTGACGCTCCGGCCCAATCGGTCCAGGCGCCAAACGAGCAGCACTTCAACCTGCCCCTTTCGCGCCACAGCCAGCAACCGATCGAGCGCCGGCCGCGACTCTTTCGTGCCCGAGACCCCCGCGTCCACGTACTCGCTTTGGATGACCCAGCCGCGCTGCCGTACGAACAACCGCAGATCGTGAAGCTGATTTTCGACCTCTTGCCCGCTGGTGCTGACGCGGGCGTAAATCGCGACGCGTAGCGCCGCCGGTTTGGCGCGGGCCATGAGCGGCCTCCTTTTGGGGTAGTGGTTTGAGCGTGAAAATCCATGCGCCGCGAACGCAGCACAATGCCGGTCGTAAATCCAAATCCATCTTAGGGTGAAGGTTAGGTTACGTGAAAACAGGCCCTGAACTCGATGTCGGTGGAAGGGCGAATCGGCGATGCAACCACGCCCGGCAATAGAGCGCGGAAATTTGCAGAAATCCCGCCCGAGCGGCTCACATGCGTGCCCCGGTGGCGCCTACCACAGGCACATCTCCGTTTTCCTGCCCGCTTGCGGCGGCGTACGGCGCGCGAGTTCGTTGACGAATTCAAGGGCCGCCAACGTTCCTTTAGCAGCAGCAGCATCGAACTCACGGATCACGTTCCGAATGTGGCCGCGTCCTCCGCCGCTCATCAAGCCCAGCAGCAGATGCTCTCTGGCGCGTGCTAAAGCCTGGCGGCGTTTGCTCTTAGCCTCCGCCACGCGACGCTGCTCCGCGAGAGCCAGGCGCGCTTTGCGTTCGTCCTTCCAGCGCCGTAATAAGGCGGCAACCGCACCGGCCTCGTAGGGATCTCGGCCGATCCAAATCGAACGATGAACTCTGAAACCAGATTCAGGATCGAGCTCTCTGTACCGGAGCCTAAAATGGTCGCCACGCCTCTGGACGATCCCATTTTGCTCCAAAATGCTACGCAAATCGATGAGAAGTTCCTTAAGCTGGCGTCCAGACAGGGGCTGAAACGGGTCGGGCGGGCCGATTGGGCATCGAGTTCCGGGCAACTGTCACCTCCGGGGCACAACGAGACGGGGGTTGTGAATCGCGGGTTTCCGGCGCAGGCGGCCTGTACGGCGCCGGCGGTGCCACATTCTGCGGCTGTAGGACTGGGCGATAGCCGGCGAGTTTCAAAACATGCGAAATCCGGGCGTACCGCTCACAGAGATCGACCAAGCGCATTTCCATGCGCAACAGTTTGCCCAATTCTTCGATCACCGCAGGCGACGGCCGGAGCGTCGCATCTTCCAGCCCGTTGTATTGCGCCATTTTTTCGGCGATCAGCAACTGCCGAGTGAGCAGGAGCCGCGCGTCGTACTCGATCATGCATCGGAATACGGCGTCGATGAGAACTGGTAAGCCTTTGTCGGCGTTGGCCTTGAGTACCTCGTCCAGCAGGCGCTTTTTCTCGTTCGCAGTCTCGACGCAGGACATCCATCTACTCGACAACGCATCAACAAGCGCTGCGGCCTGGCCGCCTCGCGCGAGCGCCTTGAGCCATTCGTTCGTCGGCATTTGGCTGGGGCACGGGCGGCGCGGAGGCTTGAGGGCCTCGTCGCGCTCCGCCACGTAATCCGCAAAGCCGTTGGGCACATCATCGTCCATGGGGCACCTCGCGTCGTTCGCCGGAATTGTAACGCCCACAGACCCCAAAAAATAGCCCTCCCAGACTCGAAAATTACTCTATGCGCTCATCTCCGAATTGCCGCTTCTGGAACATGTAAGGCCAGGTCGCGCCGGGGTTACCGGCGCGGCCTGGTGGGCTCGTTTAGGTGGGGCACTCGGTGTGCCCGAACGCCTCGATCTCGCCCGCCAGTACAGTGAGCAGTTGGCTCAGCCGTCCGCGCGAGATGCCCAGCCGCGCGGCGATCTCGGATTTCGCATGGCCGACGGACAGGTCCAGCAGGATCCTGCGCATGCGTCTGGGCTGCGTACGCGCGAACGCACGCCAGTCAATCCGCTGTTGCACGCGTACCGCCGGATCCGCGCGTTCGTCGGACGTGATCGCGCGGGCCAGGCGCTCGGCGATAGGAGCGGGATGATCGGGCGAGTCTAGCGATACGAAAGCTTCTCGCCTTCGGCTCGGATACATGCGCTGCGTGATCAGGCTGCGGTGCCGCAGGTGTTGCGTGGCGGCCCAGCCCAGCGCCTCCCCGTTGAGGCGTTTGCCACGTTGCGCGGCCTGGGCGTGGTTCAGGTACATCGCGCCCAGCGCGTCGTCGGCGGCGTCCCGCTGGTAGCGGCGCGGCAGGCGACGGGACATTCGCTCGGCGCGGGATTGCAGTTCGGGCAGCAGCGCTTCGAACCGCGCATTGATCTGAACGGTGGAGGGCGGGACAGGTACGGCTGCTGGTGCGTGCATGGTGAGGCTCCTGGTCAGGGCCACGCACGCGCCTCTGATCCCGAGCGCCACACGCACCCGGAGAGCAGGGCGTTGGCGCGGGGCGGGTTAGTAGCGACAAGATAGGGGCAAAGGCTACGTCGGCGGACTACCGCTTGGGGCGCGAATCGAGGATCACGCCAACGATCACAAGTAGCGCGGGGGGGGGGGGGGGGGGACGCGGGCCCGGGGGGGCGCCACCCCCCCCGAGAACAGCGCCCCCGCGCCCCGCCAGGGGACGGCTAGGTGAGGGAGGGGACCAGGCCTAGCCACCCC
>JABTUM010000003.1 GCA_015075375.1 Planctomycetota bacterium
TAGGGAAGAACCCCATGGCCACCCGTCCGATTTCCCTCACATGCACTCCGGAGCTTGGGCTTCCGCCCAATCCGACACGACGGGAACGCTACCCGATGCTTGTGATTAAAAGCAAGTTTGGCTAGCTTCCAAAAATCGTTCTTTTTGGGGTCAAAAGTCACTACAGTTGAAATTTAAGTTGTCGATTAACTCGCTGATATCCACTCTAATCTCATAATCAAATTATAGGACTGATGTTACGTAAATCATAAAATGCTTTTCCACGGTTGCCTAGCACCCGGATTATGAATAACAATGGTTGCCGTTGGGCTCGCGCCCTGGTGGGCGGGACTGGCTCGTCACCTAGTACCCAGCGGGTTCGATTCCCGCCGAGTCCACACCAAAACAAAGCCCCTCGCCTTGCGGCGAGGGGCCTCGTGGTCCAAGTCTCGCAACCTGGGCTGCGGGACTGGCTCGTCGGGATCAATTATGATTTGGCGACCGCCAAGGGCAAGCCAAATTTAGGTGGCGTACTAGCAACATCTTCTGCGTGGAAAGACAGGGCTCCATGAATGATCCGCATGTAGAAAATATAGTCTATACAGTTTCGACTGAAGGAGCTGTTCGATTCAAGGATCCGCAAGCGCTTGTGTTTTCTACGGACTTAGGGGACTTTGAGCTTGCTGCCGGTGAACTTAAATACAGTCCCGCCCAGCATTTCGCTACGGCAAATGAAGCAAGAGCAGTTGTTGAGCCCTTTCTCCGGACCTGGGAATTGGGCGCTGACCTAAAATACTGCATCGGAGTGATACGATTCACATTTAGTCGTGCTGATATTTTTGATCGCGATCCCAAACCAGGTGCGACTCAGACGATCTACCTCCAAGGGATTTCCCAAACCACCATGTTTGGTCAAGCCACACTTCATGTCACCTACAATGCCTATCCCCCTCCACTAAAAACTTTTCAGCTTACACCAGAGGTTGAATTCTTTTACCAACGCTGGGTCGCATATAAGTCCGGGCGTGAGCACTTGCAGTCCATGTCATTCTTTATCTTGAGCTTTTTAGAATGGATAGCTGGAAGCCGAAGTAAGGCTGGAGAAAAGTATTTCGTTCATCAAAAGGTTCTAAAAACACTTGGAGACTTATGTACTACTAGAGGCAATCCCAATACCGCACGCAAAGTAGAAAAGAATCATAGTAAGTTTATTGACCTCTCAATCGCCGAGAAGCGATGGATGGAGCAAGCGATACTTAGGCTTATCCAGCGCGTCGGGGAGCACGCTACTGGGGAAAAACTGGATCCGATCTCAATGCAAGAACTCCCGGATCTGCCTACGTCGCCGCCAACCGCCCCATTGCAGCCCGGAGCCGCGCCGCCAGGATCGTAAGCGCGGGCATGGAGGTGACGTTGCTGGCTTGCGGCCGCTCCGGTTCGGCGGTCTGATGGACGGCGACCGGCTCGGGCTTCGGCGCCGGCGGTTCGGCGGGCTTGACGCTTCCGCGCAGCGCCCAGATGCGCTTGTCGAACCCGCTGTCCTTGTTGAGCCCCATCAGGATGCCGGCCACCTTACCGCCGCGGTAAAGCGCCGCCGCCGATCCGCCGCCGGTCCGGACGCGGATCTCGTCGAAGCCCGTATGGATCTGCAGGTGCCGCAGGAGCTTCGCATCGAAGATCGCGACCCCGTTCTTCGCGAACGGATCCTCCTTCGGTCCGACCAGGGCTATTGACTCCGGGTACTCCTCGTCTTCGAAGTAGTCCCGAGACACGCAGCCAATCAGCAGGAACGGCTTCGCGCCTTTCACGTTCAGTTCGAGCGTGTGCTTAACCTTGTCGTTCGCGACGGGGTTAAGTCCGGACCAGCGCGCGCTATCCCTCGGCAGCGCCAGATGCAGGTGGTGCGCCGGATCGGTGATGAGCATCGAGCGCACGATCAGCATGTGCCCGTCGGTGAAGTAGTCCGATTCCAGCTCGCCGACGTGACCCTTGAACGCATCGACCGGAGGCACGATCTCTTCGAGCGGCCCCAGTTCGGGGAGCGGATGCGCCGGCTTCTTCTTGCCCGCCTTGGGCAGCTTGGTATCCCGCGTCAGCTTCACTGGCTCGGGCTTCGAGAGGTCCGTCCGACTGATCTCTTCGACCTTCTCGCCGACTCCGATCACCACGAGTTCGGGCGTGGAGGCGACTTGCGGGGTAACTTCCGGGGCGACCTGCGGGGCTTCGGGTTTCGAGTCTTCCGGCGCCGGTGCTTCGACGGCCGGCACCTTTCCGAGCAGCGCCACATAGGCTTCGGGCAGGTGCTCGCGGCTGCCATACCAGCAACCGCCGTTCGTGAACGTGAAGCGGAAGCGCGCGGCCTTGAGCGAGGCGCGCGTTTCCTCGCCGGGCTTGGCGCCGAACTTCAGTTCGACCTTCCCCTCGTACTTGCCGGTGCGGATCTCGACTTCCACGCCGTCCACTTCGCCGGAGCCCAGGACGTTTCCGTGCTCGGGGTTATCCGATCCCCCGCCCTGCGCCACGGCACTGCCCTGCTTACCCACGGCCACTGCGTCGATCAGCTTGGCGATCGACATGCCCGCTTCCGCCGAGTTCGAATGCGTCTTGTCGCGGATACGGAGCACCTCCTTCAGCCCCTTACCCTTGGCGACGATCCGGCCGGCACGTTCGACGTGCCAGGACATGCCCTTCGGGTTGGCCTGGAACGTTGGATAGTGCCCGATCACTTCGATCTTCGGCGGGGCGAACGTATGTCCCTGACCATGGCAGCGCATGCAGTTCAGAAGGTTCTCGCCGTCGTCGCCGAATGGAATGGGACTGACGACGCCGGAGAGCGTCTGGACCATGCGCGTGCATACCGTACCGTCCGTGCTGATGGTGCGCAGGCCGGTTACGCGGCCCTGCGCGTCCTTCACTTCCTCGGCACCGGGGCAATCGACCCTCGCGACGGCCAAGTGATAAGCGTACGGATCCTGCCGCGCCTGCTTGAGCGTGATGCGCAGGGGGTCGATACCGGAGCCCTCGCAGCGCTCGCACTTCGGCCCCTGCTGCGGAATGCTGCGATGGATCGGTTCGCCGGATCGGCCGACCGCGTACGATCCGACATCGACGCAGGCGACAAACTCGCCCTTGGTCGCGATGCCGTCCCAGGACTCGGGGCTGAAGTAGTCGGTCATGCTGTCCGATTGATCTTCCTTCCAGCCCAAGATCTCCCAGCCCAGTTCACTCAGTGCGCGGCCGACGCAAGCGACCGCGGTTCGCTTCTCGGTGTAGTGCATGAACTAAGCCCCTTCGTTCAGGCGCTCGATAAGCGCGTGGACTTCTTCCTGGTCGAGCGGCTCGTGCTTCCCGCCGTCGGCCGCGACTTCCGAATGCAGTTCGCCGGCCACGGCCGGATCGTCGAGGTCGTTGGCCCAGTAGTTCAGGGCCGCGATGACGGTGGCGAGTTCGCGATCGGTGAGAGGATAAAGATCGGGCTCCATCGGTTCTCCTTAAAGCTGGACCGTGAGGTAGTGGAAGACCGCGTAGAACGTGCACGCAGCCACGAAAAGGACCATGCCGACGGTCGGGGGCTTCCCGGCTTGGTCGTGCTTGGCGGCTTGGCCGGCGACGGCGGACAGTATTTCGACGGGTTCGATGGGATTACCTCCTTTTACGGTAGGCCAGCCGGAGCGCCTGGATGAATGAGTTCCATGCGTTCTGCCGAGCCTGGGTTTTGGGGAGCGGAACGGCTGTGAAGGCGTCGTAGAGGCGCGTCAGTTCCGGGTGGAAGTCCGTGCGCCAGAAGAATTCGTAGGGCTTCCCGTCCCTGAGCTTCAGGATTGCCGAGTCCACCGGCACCTTGGCATTCCAGAGCGGGATCAGGAAATCGCAGAGGTGGTTAAACGAGTCGGGCATCTGAACCGGGACGACGCGGCGGCTCGCTAACTCCGCACGCAAGCGTTCGAGGGTCACATGTTCTCACGGGCTGGGCCGCAGGATGCGGCCTGAAACAGAACTGATACCTTCCCCTTTACACCCCTGCACCTTGTGACATAATGCCTTGCACTTGGGTGTAACCTGCTTTGCGGCAAGGGGGCGACGTTCGCCTAATCGGCCCGCGCATGATTAAGAAATCGCTCACCGAAGCGGACATCCGCACCAAGTTCATCACCCCCGCGCTCACCGGCGCCGGCCGCTGGGACGTGATGACGCAGATCCTTGAAGAGAAGCAGTTCACCAACGGGCGCGTGATCGTGCGCGGCAAAACGGTCAAGCGCGGCGAGGTCAGTAAGGCCGACTACATCCTGCTCTACAAGCCCAATCTGCCCATCGCGGTCATCGAAGCGAAGGACAACAACCATTCCGTCGGCGCAGGGATGCAGCAGGCGCTCAAGTACGCGGAAATCCTGGACATCCCGTTCGCGTACAGCTCCAACGGGGATGCCTTTCTGGAGCACGACCGGACCGCCACGGACGGCCCGGTGACGCGCGAGATTCCGCTCGATCAATTCCCCACGCCGGAAGAACTCTGGGCGCGCTACCGCAAAGCCAAGGGCTACACGGACAAGCAGGAAGCGGTGGTCACGCAGCCGTACTTCGACGACGCGCAGCGCAAAGCCCCGCGTTACTACCAGCACGTCGCGATCAATCGCACGGTGGACGCGATTGCCCGCGGGCAGGACCGGATCCTGCTGGTGATGGCCACGGGCACGGGCAAGACCTTCACGGCCTTCCAAATCATCTGGCGCTTGTGGAAGGCAGGGACGAAGAAGCGCATTCTATTCCTCGTCGATCGGAACATCCTCGCCGACCAGACCAAGACGAATGACTTCAAGCCGTTCGGCGCCGCGATGACGAAGATCACTAATCGCACGGTGGACAAGGCGTTCGAGATTTACCTCTGTCTATACCAGGCGGTCACTGGCACCGAAGAGGAAAAGAACATCTACAAACAGTTCTCGCCCGACTTCTTCGACCTCGTGATCGTGGACGAGTGCCACCGCGGCAGCGCTGCCGATGATGCCGCGTGGCGGCAGGTGCTCGAATACTTCTCCTCCGCCACTCAAATCGGCCTCACTGCCACGCCCAAAGAAACCAAAGAAGTTTCCAACATCGAATACTTCGGCGATCCCATCTACACCTACTCGCTGCGACAGGGTATTTCCGACGGATTCTTGGCCCCGTACAAGGTCGTGCGCATAGGTCTCGACAAGGACATCCTCGGCTGGCGGCCATCGCTCGGCCAGGTGGACAAATACGGGCAGCTCATCGAGGACCGCGAATACAACCTGACCGACTACGACCGAAGCCTCATCCTCACCAAGCGCACCGAACTCGTCGCCGCCAAGGTCACCGAGTTCCTCAAGGCCACCAATCGCTTCGCCAAGACCATCGTGTTCTGCGAGAACATCGACCACGCCGAGCGGATGCGGCAGGCGCTCGTCAACGCCAACGCCGACCTGGCCGCCGCGAACAGCAAGTACGTCATGCGCATCACCGGGGACAACGACGAAGGAAAGGCACAGCTCGACAATTTCATCGACCCGGAAGCCACTTACCCGGTGATCGCCTGCACTTCGCAGCTCATGTCCACCGGCGTGGACGCGCAGACCTGCCATCTGATCGTGCTCGACAAACGCATCAGCTCGATGACCGAGTTCAAGCAGATCATCGGGCGCGGCACGCGCATCAACGAGGACTACGGAAAGCTCTTCTTCACAATCATGGACTTCCGTGGGGCGACAACCTTGTTCGCCGACCCCAACTTTGACGGCGACCCCGTGCAAATCTACGTGCCGAAGCCAGGCGAGCCTCCCATCCCCCCGGATGAACCTCCCACGCCACCGCCCGGCGGCGAATCACCCGAGCCACCACTGCCGCCCGATCCCGGCCCAGGACCCGATGGCGGCAGCTCAACGCCGCCGCCCACCCGCTACGTCGTGGATAACGTCCCCATCAGCGTGGCCATTGAGCGCGTTCAGTATCTCGATGAGAACGGCCGGCTCATCACCGAATCGCTCACCGACTACACGAAGGTAACGGTCCGCAAACACTACGCCTCGCTTGATGCCTTCCTGTCCACCTGGACCAGTGCGGAGCGCAAGCAGACAGTCATGGAAGTATTGGCCACGCAAGGTGTTTTCCTCGATGAACTGGCCGAACAGGTCGGCAAAGAGTTCGATCCGTTCGACCTGGTTTGCCACGTCGCCTTCGACCAGCCGCCGCTCACGCGCAAGGAGCGCGCCGAGAAGGTGAAGAAGCGGAACGTCTTCGGGAAGTACGGGGAGAAGGCCCGCGCGGTCCTCGAAGCCCTGCTCCAGAAGTACGCCGACGCCGGCATCGCCAGCGTCGAATCCATGGACATCCTGAAGGTGGATCCGCTCCGGGCGTTCGGCACGCCCATGGAGATCGTCACTATGTTCGGCGGAAAACCGGCTTATCTTGCGGCGATCCGCGAACTCGAGAACGCGCTGTACGAAAAGGTCGCCTGATCCATGCCCAACGTCTCCAACCTCGTCAAAACCATCCAGGACATCATGCGCAAGGACGCCGGCACGTACGGCGACGCGCAGCGCCTCGAACAGCTTGGCTGGATGTTCTTTCTCAAGATCTTCGACGACCGCGAGCGGGAAATGGAAACGCTCCGCGATGCCTACAAGTCACCGCTCCCGCAGAAGCTCCGCTGGCGCAACTGGGCGGCCGACGAGGAAGGCATCACCGGGGACGCGCTGCTCGACTTCGTGGACAACACGCTTCTACCCAAGCTCAAGGAACTTTCTGGCGCTGGGGACAAGATCGCCGGGCTGATCCGGATGGCCTTCGACGACGCCAACAACTACATGAAGAACGGCACGTTGATGCGGCAGGTCATCAACAAGATTAACGGGATCGACTTCAACGCCGCCGACGACCGGCACATGTTCGGGGACATCTACGAGAAGCTGCTCAAGGATCTCCAGTCCGCCGGCAACGCGGGCGAGTTCTACACCCCTCGCGCGGTCACGCAGTTCATCGTGGAGCAGGTCAATCCGCGCCTCGGCGAGACGATCCTGGACCCGGCCTGCGGCACCGGCGGCTTCCTCGTCTGCGCGATCGAGCACCTGCGCAAGCAAGCCAAGACGGCCGCGCACGAGCGGGAGATCCAGGAGTGCTTCGCCGGCATCGAGAAGAAGCACCTGCCCCATATCCTGTGCATGACCAACCTGATGCTGCACGGGATTGATGTCCCGTCGAACGTCCGGCACGACAACACGCTCGCCCGGCCGCTGCGCGACTGGTCCCCCAAGGAGCGCGTGGACGTGATCGTGACCAACCCGCCCTTCGGCGGGATGGAAGAGGACGGGATCGAGTCGAACTTCCCGGCCGAATTCCGGACGCGCGAGACGGCCGATCTCTTCCTGGTCCTGCTGATGAAGATCTTGAAGCCGGGCGGGCGCGCCGGGCTGGTGCTCCCCGACGGGACGCTTTTCGGCGAAGGCGTCAAGACCCGCATCAAGGAAGCGCTGCTGACCGAATGCAACCTGCACACGATCGTGCGCCTACCTAACGGGGTCTTCAATCCGTACACCGGCATCCGGACGAACCTGCTTTTCTTCACCAAGGGTGAGGCGACCCGCGAGGTCTGGTACTACGAGCATCCGTACCCGCCGGGGGTGAAGAGCTACAACAAGGGTAAGCCGATCCGGATCGAGGAGTTCGAGCCGGAAAGGTCCTGGTGGGGCAAGCCCGATAAGTCGGGACGCTACGCCAAGCGCGAAGAGAACGAGCGGGCCTGGCGGGTGCCGATCGAGCAACTCAAGGCCAACGGCTTCAACCTGGACCTGAAGAACCCGCATGCGAAGGAGGAAGGCCCCGGCGACGTGGAGCACCTGCTGCCCGAGTACGAGAAGCTGCTGGCGCAGATCGCCGAGACGCGCGGGAAGCTGAAGGCGGAGCTTGAGGCGGCGCTCCGCGCCACCGGCGGAGCCGCTGAATGAAGCCGGATACCTTCTTCAACATGTTCGCCGAACTCGCGGATACACCCAATGCAGTACCGCGAATGCGCCGGCTCATTCTGGACTTAGCCGTGCAAGGTAAGCTAGTAGTGCAGGAACCCAAAGATGAGCCCGCTGAAGAGCTGTTGAAGCGCATCCAAGCCGAGAAAGCGCGTCTGGTTAAGTTGGGCGAAATCAAGAAACAAGAACAACTCCCCGCAGTCGCTGAAGATGCTATTTCGTTCTCACTTCCTGCCGGATGGGCAGCTTCACAGCTTGGCGATGTTGCTGTTTGCCTCGATTACATGCGCGAGCCCATCAACGGAACAGAGCGAGATCTTCGCATCGCGGGAAAAGTGGAGGCCGAGCTATATCCCTATTATGGTGCTACGCAACAGCAAGGCTGGATCGACGACTATATCTTCGACACTGAACTCGTTCTTCTAGGCGAGGACGGTGTTCCGTTCTTTGATGACCTTCGGCCGAAGGCGTATCTGATTTCAGGGAAGACCTGGGTAAACAACCATGCCCATGTTTTTCGCGGTATCCTCGTTTCCAACTCATTCGTGATGCACTGGCTCAACTCGTTCGACTACACGGGACGGGTCGCAGGTTCAACTCGCTCCAAGTTAAACCAAGCAAAGGCTGTAGACATCCCAATTCCCCTCCCGCCCCTCGCCGAGCAGAAGCGGATCGTGGCGAAGGTGGATGAGTTGATGGGGTTGTGCGACCGGCTGGAGGCGCAGCAGGCGGAGCGGGAGAGCCGGCACGCGGCGTTGAGCCGCGCTGCCCTGGCCCGCTTTGCCGACGCCCCCACCCCGTCGAACCTGACCTTCCTCTTCCACAAGTCTTACACCATCGCCCCCGCCGACCTCCGCAAATCCATCCTCACCCTCGCCGTCCAAGGTGGTCTTTCGCCGGGTTCATCGGACCCGGCGGAGTGGTCAACTGTTACGATGGAAGAAGTATGCGATCTCATCACAGACGGCGAGCACGCCACTCCACAACGAATTCCGTCAGGGGTTCCGTTGGCGACAGCGAAGAACGTGCGAGATGGTTTTCTTGACATGGCTCACACCGACTACGTCGCACCAGAGACCGCCGAGAAGTGCTGGAAGCGATGCAAGCCGAAGCACGGGGACATCCTCATGGTTTGCGTAGGTGCAACAACGGGAAGAGTGTGTCTTGTAAAAAACCCTCCGGATATGGTGTTGGTCAGGAGCGTTGCTCTTCTCCGTCCAAGCACGAAGCGCATCGAAGGCACGTTTTTGGATTTATTTCTTCGTAGCCCATCAGGGCAGATGCAAATCTGGGGCGGAGTTCGCCAGAATGCACAGCCCTGCCTTTATCTAGGCAAGATGAGCGCGTTCACGATTCAACTCCCACCCCTCGCCGAACAACGCCGCATCGTTGCCAAGGTGAAACAACTGATGGCCTGGGTGGACGCGCTGGAAGCGCAACTCGCCGCCTCCCGCGCTTCGGGCGAGAAGCTGCTGGAGGCAATAGTTGGTGAGCTTGTTACGCATTAGGCGAAAGGGTGCTTTGTGAATGCAGAAGAAATACTTAAAAATCTATCTCAATTAAGCATCCGGATCGCCGCATCTGAAGTACCAAACAATATAAGCCCAATCCCTTGGCTGAAGGCACTTAATAAAGATGGATTGGCTTCATTATTTGCCGCTGAGGAACTTCTTTGGGATTGTCCTGAGTCTAAAGGGTTAGTCCATAGGTGTCTTGATGCATATAATAACCGACAGTGCGATGACATAAAAGACAATCTGCCATTTGAATTGAATCAACTTATGCTTTATATACAAAATCCACCGAGAATTAAGCGAGATGGTATTCGCATTGCCTCGAAATCTGACAAGGTTAAGCTACGTGAGATTCTTATAAAATACATAAGTGCCGATGGGATGAATGCTTGGGGTCCGATGCGGGAAGCCGAACTATTGTTGGTTGAATGGCTCAAAAGGAATAAGCATCCACTTTCCGTTTTGCTGATTGGTGATACAGCCGATCAATTGGCTGCGCGCAAATGGCTTGAGGAATTAGATTCTGATCCCGTCCAAGCCGACGAGGCGGATCTGTCGTTTCAAAATTATGTTGTTTTCGTAGACGTGTGCTCGTACTCGACTTTTCCTATAGAGCAGCAGGTTAGAGTCGTAAGGCACCTACGTGATTCCATAAGGGCAAGCCTTGACAAACTAGAGTTTGAGCTAGATGGAAATTGCGTTGCGCTTCCAACAGGAGATGGGATGGCAATTTGCCTCTTTGACTCTACGCCCGAGAAGCTCGCCGATCTTAGCCTCGACCTTCTTTCTCGCGTCTTGGAAAGCAACGACGGATATGAAATCAGAGTTGGACTTAATTACGCCAATGACAAGAAGTACACGGATATAAACGGTCGGATCAATGTGGCTGGCTTAGGGATAAACTATGCAGCGCGCGCCATGAGCAAAGCTTTGCCAGGGCATATCCTGACAACAAAGCATTTAGCAGACGAGCTTGAAGGCAGGGAACGTTTTCGAGGAAAGCTCCTGCCGATTGGGCCTCAAGAGGTTAAGCACGGCGTTTGTATGGATCTTTTTTTGCTATGCCCAGACGTGACCGACGCCAAGGTTGTAGGTGAGGGGTACGCAATGGCTTCGGGTCACACAATAGACAAATCTGGTGACGATGAAACTGACTATATAGAAATTGACGGCATTACCGAAAGCGAGATTGACTGCCTGCTTAAAATTGCAACTACCCCATATAGCGGAGGAGTTAACAAGTTTACGCTTAGGCGGTCAGGCCGCGAAGGTGAACTATTGCGCGAAAAAGTTCACAGACTAATAAATCTGGATTTTATGAGAGACGAACATGATAGCTATAGGTTTACGGGACTTGGATGGAGATATGTGGAACAGATTAGGCGCTCCATGACACTCACGGCAATTATCGAGCTTCGCAATGAGTCGGGTCTCGCCGAGATCAGATCTGTAAGAAATCGGATTGGAATGAGCGCACCATTAGAGGATCGGAATTTTGACGTGATTCTTGACCAAATGCTAAATAGGAAAATGATTGAGTTGGTGCCGGATGAAGGAGAAGCCAAATTTATTAGGATTAGGCAGTAGCCGCGAGGCGAACTTTTTAGTAGGCGAGATGCGGCAGCCTGCCCGCGTCGAGGTTGGCGCGGTGCTCCTGCATCTTATCGTGGACCACTTCGTCCATCGCGTCTGCCTCGGACTCGCCTTGCGCGATGCGTCGGTTGAAATCCGCTTCCTCATCCAGATCGATAATGCCGAAATCGAGGCCGGGGACGTTCGAGTGCGCGGAGGATACGTTCCCGCCTTCGAGGATCACGACGACTTGCGGGCGGTCACCTTCCGGCGGGAAGTACGGGGCGAGGATCTCGGCGGCGCGGATCACGTGCGCTTCGTCGTAGTCGCCCAGCACTTCGCCGAGTAGCTTACGCGCGGCCTGCATGGAAAGGGTTTCGGGCTGGCTCATGGTATCCTTCTTCCTTTGCGGTGCGGTGGCTAACTAAGGCCGGGAGCGGAGCATGGCTCGCGTAATTGATGCGGTGCCTACGTCTTTCGAGGTGGCGCCCTTCGGCGGTCAATGGTTTGCATGGGCGGAGATCGCCGCATGCTTCTGGCCCGGCCGGAGCCGTCGCGCCGATAAGGTCAACCCCAAGCTGGCGCCGGTCCGTGAGCTGGGCGGGGTCTATTGCTTCGCGTGGTCGCCCCAAGCGCCGCCTCTGATAGATCCAAAGGCTCCCCAAGTGAAGTACATAGGCGAAACCCGTTCGTTCCTGCGTCGCATGGGGCAGTTCGGCCACTCCGCAGGCTTCTGGAATAAGCGCCAGGATGGGCACTCGGCCGGCTGGCGCTGGCCCGAGGGGCGAACGGAATGTGCCTGGGTCGCCTTTTTCCCAGTCGGGCAAGGTTTGCTGCCTCATCTAGCCTCGGGCATGAGGCATTGGATGGAAGCGGTGGCCTTGGAAGAGCACCGGCTGGCGAATGGTCGGCTTCCCGAAGTCAACGAGCCTGGCTCCGGTGTCGTAGCCTTCGATTAACGATTTCGCGAGCTTCAAGCCGTTTCCAACCGTTTGGCCGCGCTTCGGGGCGTTTGCGGCCAATCAGTCGTCGTAAGCGTGCGATCCCGATTGAAGTTCTCGCTCGTACTGGAAGCGACTGGTCGCGAGGATGCCTCGGAAGCTGAGGCCCATGTCGTCGGCTAGATGGCGCAGGTCGGTCACGAGCCCGGCGATGGCTTGATCGCGCTCCAGCTCATCGAGCGCTTCGTGTTCATTGAGTAAGCGGAGCAGTTCGCGCTTAAGGCCGCGGTTCCCGTGCTTCATGGCTACAGGCTCCCTTCAGGAACGCATCGATCGCCTTGTGCGTGTGCTTAATGCCGAACTGCTTGCAGGTGCGTTTGATCGCGGCGCTGTCGTGGCAGAAAGACCGATCCTTGATTGCCGCTCGCATGCGCTCCACGACGGCGGGTACGCGATCGGCTCCGTAGGCGTACTGATCGGGCATCTCGCGGACGCAGTCGGTCAGGTGCTTCTTGTAGGCTTCCATCCATTCGTCGAGGCGGAGCATCATTCGTCGCCCTCTTCTTCCTCGTCGGCCAGTTCGGCCAAGTCGGAGACGTGCTCGGCGGATGCGCCTTCCGGGTACGAAACCTGCTGCTCGCCGGCCAGTACGGCGACGATCACGCGATCGGATTCGCGGTACATCTGCGCATAACCAAGAGCGGCATCCTGCGGAGAGACCGCGTAAATGAATTCCGCGAGGGACGCTCTACTCGTCTCGTCGAAGGCGATAACGGTGAAAGGCTTATGCTTCATGGGCACTCCCTCAATGCCGCTGTGTGGCGGCGGTTCGCCGCTTGGGACGCTGAATCAGCCCGCACTGCAGGCAGGTGAACTCGTCGCCCTTCACGGTGTGCTTCTGGGTGGACTTGCAAGCCGCGCAGTAGCGCAGGTCCGTGGTTCGCGGGCGGCTCATCGGTCACGCTCCCATCAGTAGTCGGATCAGGCCGGCCACCGCGGCGAGAACGCACGCCACTCCGATCACTAGCAGGACTAGATCTCGTTCGGGTCGTTTCATGTGTTTGCCTCGAATGATTACGGACGGGCCGGAATCGCACCGGCTGTGTGGGCGAGCCGTTTGGTACGGATAAAGCCACAGACGTATGACCCAAAGTCCGCGCGTCACTGTCCGCGCCGCCGTCCGATCGGTGTATGTGGGCCTGAGCGCAGGAAGAAACCGGCGCGGCCAAGCGCCGGCTCACTGCGGAGTGGGTACTGCGTGGAGGTGAGGCAGGCTACTTCGGGGCAAACGTCGCCTGCGCCCAGGCCCTCGGTGCTTCAGTCCTCGTTCGTGTCGCCGGCCTCGTGCTCGTGTTCGGCCGGCTCGTCGTGCTTGGTTCGCGCCGCCTTGGGTTCGGGCAGGCGGGCGGGCGTGAGGTACAGGGCCGACTGGCCCAGCCCTACGCGGAACGCTTCGGCGGCTTCGCGGGTTCCGAACGCGATGGCCTTGCGCCACTGGCGGGTGGCGTTCGCGCCGTCGGCGTGCAGGTAGTCGCGCGTATTGAAGCGCAACGACCAGGGCATCCCGCCGTCTTCGGCCCTCTCGACCCGGTGGAGCTTGGGTTTCTTGCGGGCCGGGCGGTCGTAGTAGGCGCGGATCTTCTCGATCCACGAAGGATCCACACTATCCAGCGCGGCGCTCGCCGACTTGAATCGGTTGCTCGAGTGCAGCGCGATGCCGGGCTGGATCGGGTGGTTTGTGGGGCGCAGGCGAGCGACCGGGCGGCCGCACGAATCGACGTAGCTGAACCACGCCGACTTGCCGGACTCGACCTCGCGGATCTCGCGGCGCTGGGCCTCGATCTCCCGGCGCTGGGCGTCCCGCAGCGCCTTCAGTTCGGCCGCATGCTTGCGCGCCGCGGCGGCTTGCTCGCGGGCGCGGCGGTCCGCGTCCTTGGACGCCTGGACGGCCTTGTTGACGGACTCCCGGCCGAGCGCTTGGCCGAGCACGTTCTGCATCACGATCATCTGGATTCTCCTGACCTCGTGGTTGACGCTACCCAATGCTTGTGATGAATCGCAATTCCGGGCGCGCGAAAAATGGAAGCCGGAAGTTACGACGCGAGTTGGTCGGCCTTCTCGAGCCAGCGTTCGGCGCCTACTTCGTCGCCGCGTTCGGCGGCCTGCGCGGCGAATTCGAGGCATTCGGCCGCTTCGAGCATCCGCGCGAGGTTCTGCTGCTCGGCACGGCGGCGGGTCCGGCGTGCGCGGCGGCGCAGGTCGGCGTGGAAACAACGGGGCATCGCGGTACTCCTAACAAAAAGCCCCGCCGGATTGGCGGGGCACGGGACGACGGCGGGCCGTCCGGTTCGGAGCCTGATCGCAGGCCCCGGCCCGGAGGGTCCGGCTACTCCTTAACCCACTTGGTCCGGGCGGCGTAGGTCGCGCCCGTATCCAGGTTCACCACCATGGCAGGCGCTTCGGCGAAGATGTCGTCGTGGGCGAACTCGACGGCCCTGTCCTGCGCACCCCGCAGCGTATCGTAGGCTGGATAGATGAAATGCTTGAAGCCGCCCTCGTCGTAATGGTGGAGCGTGACCGCAGCGTACCGTTGAATCTCCTGTTTTCCGGACAGGTACGGGCGCAGATCCTCCTCCACGTCCTTGTCGTAGCGCTCCGGGTTCACGTCGAGCTTCCGGAGCAGACTTCTTAGCCGCTTAAGCCTGTTCTTTTGCATGTGCCAGAACTCCTTTCTCCTTGGGGATGCGCTTCAAATCCGGCAGCCAGATCAGCTTCCAGCGGTAGCAGTTGATCGTGGCTTCGCGCGCGCCCTTGCGCGGCTTCCACATGCCCCACGGGAAAATGGCGTAAAGGTTCTTCGCGCGGAGATCGTTGTAGACGCGCACCTCGGTCGCATAGGCTAGTGGCACATACTTGCGGAGAATCGGATCCCGCGACGGCTCTTTGCGCGCGTACTTCTTGAGCAGCTTGGAGCGCATGGCTAAACCTCCTGGAGGTGCGCCTTCAGCGCAGCGCCGGCGAGTTGCGCGGCTTCGAAGTGATCGGCGCAGGCTTGCGCGATCCGGCCGTCCTCGTCCTTGAACATTCCACTCATTTGATCGATCTGCGTGCGCATGGCGTCCATGGCGCCGAGGCAAGCGGACAATGCGGCGTAGGGATCGGGACGGACGTTCGGTTCGGGCGAGACGTTTTCGCCCAGCTTCAGAAGCGCGGTTCGCGCGGCGCTCGCGGCGAGCATCAGCGCGGTTTGCGAGTTCACGGTGGCCGGACTTCCGAGCGTGGAAATCGAACTGGCGTGCCACTCGATCACGCTGGTCAGGCCCTTGCGCGCGGCTTCGCGTTCGGGGTCGGTCATGGGATCGGTTCTCCTTGCCCTGCCATCGTCAGCGCCGGTGGGGCAGTTCCGGCGAAAAGGGGCCGATCGACCGGCCCCTTTTTCGGCTATCGCCTTGCGATTGAACTACACGCTCTTGACGCGCATGCGGCACCTCCTTTCATGGCTAGGGTTGGCTGCAACGACGCTCAGGAAGCTTTCTTGGCCGGTGGCTGGTAGGTGCGCTGCATGCAGGCGGTGTAACCTTTCTCCTGCAGGCGGCGCGCGACGTGGTAGGCCCACGCGACCTCGTCGGTGGATCCGAGGTCGAGCTTGAGGCCGCGGCGATACAGCGTGACGTGGTGCTTCGGGACCGGCCCGGTGGGCGGCATAGGCGGTGCTCCTGATAGGCTTTGGGGAAAGCCGAGTTTACTACGGAGACGAACTGGTAAAGGCGGGGGACTTAACGCTATCGCCCCCTTGACCCGGTGGTAAAAATCTGAAATGTTATGTTAGAGGTCGCGGAGGGCTAGAAGCATGAGTATTGCAACACTTCTTGAAGACGCAGGCGGCCTATGGAAGGTTAACCGCAAGATTGGAGCGTTTGTACTGGTGTTGGTCACGGTCGCTGCCACTTCCAGGAAAAGGTATCCGCATGGCACGCCTTCACACAAATTTCCCGGCAAACCCATGCGCGACGGGGAGGCATTTCAGCAGTTTGTTCGAGATGAAATGGGAACAATCACTGGCGGGCCAAAGTATGGCGTAGCGTTTCCCTTCGGGGGAAAGGATAAAGTTCCGTTGGAAGAAATTCTATACACGCATCTTCGATGTCAGTTGGTTCATGAAGCAGCCATGCCGTCAACAATTTACTTTACGCCAACTGAGTTCAAAGACGGCTGCAAATTGAATGTATTAAAACTCACTACTCCGCTGGGATTTCCGGAGGGATGGATTGACAGCCTAGCAAGAGCTGTTCGGTTCGCGCCCGAGAATGCGAGCGAATTCCCGACTCCCTAACCCAGAAATTCTAACTCAGCCGGATGAACTCCCAGACTTGGTGGTGCCGATTCGGAAACTTCTCTTTCAGAATCGCGAGCAGCTCCGGCGACTCTTCGCCGTAGGCATCGCGGGTCCAGTCCACGTGAGCGTCTTCGAAGTTCCGGTAATCCACGATGGCGCCGAGCAGGTAAGCGAGGTCCGCGCCGAGGTGTTCTTCGCGGAAGGAATCGCGGGCCTCGTACGCGGCCTCGAAGACTTCGCGGGCGAGCTTGCAGCGTTCGCCCGGCGGGATATTGCGCGGATGCGGCATGGGAGATTCTCCTTGGGTTTGCGGATCAAGAGTGTTAGGAAGGCTCACCGTGAGTTCCGCGAATGGACTGGGCCGCGAACTGGAGACTTGGTATGGAGAAGGCAACTCTGAAGGATTTCAACGACGCCATGATGGAAATTTACGAAGCGGGCAAGCGGCTCAAGCCACCGTACAACGCGAGCCGATTTCTTAAAATGCTCAACGAGCATGGAGGGAAAAAGACGGCCGACTTATTGCTTGCCACGGACAATCCTTCGGATGGTTTCACGGAATTGTTTATGCGCGGCAAGGAGAACCTTCGCCTCTGTGTCGAATACGTGGTGCTTCAAAGCCGGTGGCGAGAGCTGTTCACGCCTGAGCAGCTTGCCATCGCTCGCAAAAGGCTCTTGGATTGCGAATGTCCGTTGCCGCCTGAAGAGACCGTTTAGGCCGCAGGGTTTGCTTCTATGCGCTTCAGCCTATTCAGTTTTCTGGTTATGGTGCTGTGCGCCGCGGTGCTAGTTCACGTTAACTTCAAGGAGCGGCCCGTGCGCGTGGCCGGCTTCGAGAAGGGCAGCGAGTTCGAGGCGCCGATCTATTACCCCGGCACGTACCAGCAGGGCTGGCCGGCAATCGTGTACGAGCAGACGTATGGACCCACGGGCAAGTGGATCTACCGCCAGCCCTGGGCCATTCTGATCAACATCGTTTTCGGGCTTACGGTTACTGCGGCCGCGGGCGCATACGCGGAATGGCGAGTGCGGCGGTACAAGCCGAAGCCGTTCGAAGATTCAGGGATTCCGGATTAGCCAGAACAGCCCCGCGATACCGGCCGCAAACAGCGCCAGCCCGCACAGGAGCTTGGGACCGTTAAAGTACAGTAGGTCGCTCAGACTTTTCTTGCGCGACGGCATACGCTTACGGTAGCGGCGGCCGCGCACGGTTCAAGCCGGAATGGTCCGGCTTGTTTCAGGTAGGGCGTATGCGCTTGAGGCTCGCGACTTTGGTAGCGCTGCCGGTCGTTGTGGCACTGCTATTTTTGCTTTGATTTCGAAAACGCACCTCCTGAAATTGGGGCTATTAGGTGCCTTTGTAATACCGACATAGGCTGTTTCATAATTGACACATTTCATTTCAGCATAATAACTTAGAACCTTTAGGTAAAATAGTGTCAATTTTTCCCTTGCAGCCATTACCGAGTTAGATACGCTTTGAATGACTCAAGAAAGAGGGCATTGGCGTTGGCATGGCTCAGAGTTCTTCCGCCGTAAGATTACGGCGATTTTTTATATCCCCAAACAATAGGGAGGTAACATGGCAAAGGGAATTAACATTAAGGGCCAGGACATAAGCACTTCCCAAAAAGGGCAAGTAGTAATCAGGAGCCCTAAGCTCGCTACCGCTCTCGTCCAAAACGGAGAGAAAACAATAGAAGAACTACGGTTGGAAATTGGGAATATTTCACTTTCTCAAGTAGAGATTGATGATGCGGGGCGGGTAGTAATCAAGAATGCCGCAGCCGCAAAGGCAATCCGAGAAAAAATTAAAGATTTCGGCGCGTCTGCGGCTGATTCGAACGGAATTTGTGGCGTCCGATGCTAGTCGCTAACGGCAAGCGCTCTCAAGCAATTGCTGCGGCGCTTGATCAGCGCCGTCTTAATCTTATTTTGTTCCCAACCGAGAAATGTAATTTTAGATGTAGCTACTGTTATGAAGATTTCAAACTCGGAAGAATGCATCCAGATGTTGTAGATGGGGTTAAGAAGCTACTATCCCGCAGAATGCCGGAACTTGAATACTTGGAATTAAGTTGGTTTGGGGGAGAACCGTTGCTTGCGCCTGATATTATTGAAAGTATTTCCCTACACATCCTAGATTTTAGCAAGCGGCACCCAAGCTTTCGTTACAGCGCTAACATTACAACCAATGCATTCTTTTTAACGGAAGAGAGATACTCATGGCTTCACCGACTGGGAGTGAGAAATTTCCAAGTGTCACTTGACGGTGATAGGGATGACCATAATGCAACACGGGTGGCACTGAATGGAAGTGCGACCTTCGATACAATTTGGGAGAATCTGCGCTCCATTCATTTAAAATCGACAGAGCCAGCACGTATAATCCTAAGAGTACATTTTATGCCCTCTAATTTCGATCGGCTTGTGCCTTTAATTGAGCGAATTAATCAAGAATTTAGTAACGACGACCGTTTTGTGGTTTACTTTAAATCCATCGAGCGGCTTGGCAGTCAAAATGATGAGGCATTGGATGTATTTTCCATGGAGGCCGCCAGCCTTGTGAAGAAGCACTTATATGGCCGGCTGGCCAATCAACGAATGGCGTACGACATTGGTGCAGACGGCGACTATATTTGCTATGCGACCAAGGCAAATTCGTTTGGAGTTAGGGCCGATGGGGCGCTAGTTAAGTGCACCGTTGCTCTTTATGATAATCGCAATCATGTTGGGAGGCTTAGCGCTGATGGGACTGTGGAAATAAACCGGAATGCGCTCATGCTGTGGCTAAAT
Source organism: Planctomycetota bacterium (assembly GCA_015075375.1). GTDB lineage: Bacteria > Planctomycetota > SZUA-567 > H5-PLA8 > H5-PLA8 > H5-PLA8. The sequence goes on from JABTUM010000003.1 coordinate 19,115, forward strand.
GGGCTTGAGACGATGGATAGCTTGGCCCTGGCTTGTCCATTCTCACTTATGAGGCCCGAAAGTGATAACAAATGTAATTCAGTGAGCTATGATTTTTTGCATACATAGCGCGTAGTAATATATTGATGATGTGGGCCAGCTTCAAGTGGAATCCTCATAACGCCTTTCTCACATCTCATCAAACTCTCGCCACGATGAAGCGCAGGGGCTCGCGGAGTTCCTTGCGAGCGGCGCGCTGGGCGGCGTGCTTGGTGACGTAGGGCAGATCGTCGGAATCGCCCTGGGACTGCCAGCGCCAGGTCTTGACGCCGGGCGTCGGGCACGGGTTCGTGCGGTCGCGTTCGATGTAGACGGTGCGCAGGTTCTTCAAGGGGCCTCCTTAAGCGTAGGGTTTGGACTCAGAAGTGCCGTTGGAATGTGTTCTGGCGCGTCTACTCGACCGCCAGGCATCCCTTTAACTGGTCGCCGAACGGCTCTTGCGCCTCCTGGCCGAATTTGCCGTGCATGTCGGGCAGGATCGCTCGGAGCACCTTCCTTCTGCTCTCCTCGGCCAGCATCAGTCGCACTTTGAGCCCGTCGCCAAGGATCTCTGAGAGTTCCATACCCGCCACCAGGCTGCTCTCGCGGGCGCGGTGTACGAGCATCGCAAAGATGGTGTTGGCGGTTTCGGCGCGCATCGGGCAAACAATCTGAAAGTTGAGCAACCCATGGGTTTCGAGGCCATGAGTATGAGCATTGAACCCGGTCGGACTGTCGCGGTCGTCACTGACCAAGTGCACATACCAGCCGTGCTTGGCCAGCATGTCGGACTCCCACGCGGTTATCCGGGTCATGGCTTCCTCGCTGGAGCATGCGCCCCGACCCGAGTGCTCCATGTTCAGGCCCCTGCGAGCGGACTCGGCCACGGCGTGCGCCAACTCGCCTCGCGTGGCCGCAGGCCCGGAGCAGATGTCCAAGATTTCTTCCAGCGCCCGTTCCATGCGCGCGCGCGTTCGTTCTTGATGCTCGTGTGCCGCGGCATCTGTCGCGATGCGCGCGTGGTAGATGCGAAGCTGTTCCGGTGTCAGTCCCTTCATTCGAGCACCTCCGCAGATTGTTTGAGTGCGGCTTCGAGGCCGGCCTGAATTTGGGCGGACACCTCAGATAGCCAGTCGTATGCCTGATCGAAGGTGACTTCGCGCAGATTGCTGCGCTCGTAGATGTAGACGTGCGCCCAAGGCAGGGTGATCTTCATGCGCTCGGTCATGCGCCCGCTCTCGCGCGTATCCCCGAACGCCCTGACGAGCGCCCGGAGGTATTGCGGACAGTCCTTGTCGGTCCAGGGGCAGATTAGGTGCGTTCCGTAGTTACGGAGCACCCAGACGAACTTCCCGATCTGTTCCTTCTGAATCCACTCGGCGTCGATGCGCAGGTCCGAGTCCCAGCAAATCGGCCAGCCGTGCTTACGCGCTTCTGCGGCCATGCAGGCGGGCAGTCCTGGCGGAATGGTAGGCATGACGATCTCCTTAAACGTAGGTGTACTTGCGGGTGTTGCGGTGCTTGAAGCCGGCGCGGCCGTCGGGTTCGTGGTGCATGAGCATGTACTCGCTCGACGGGCAGCCCCCACCCTCTTTGCAGCGGCACGGGCCGACCTGGGCTTCGAGGCGCTTCCAGGCGGCCCGGTCCCACTCGGAGAACTCGCCGGCCACCGCGCCGCCCTTCATCGCGAGATCCTGGCGCCATTCGTCCATCGCGGTCTTGATGACTTCGGGCAGGCGTTCGAGTTCGGGCGGGAGCTGGCCGGAGACGTTGACTTCGACGGTCATGGGGCTCGGGATCTGCTCGGACATGACGTTCTCCAGGGTACAAGGCTTCGGTGGCTATGATGGAGGGCCGTGCCTGGGGAATGATAAGAGTGGTGGGAAAAGGAATATGACACTTAGCAGCGGGCTACTGTGTTGGCGTGACACAGCCTTCTAATGATCAGATGCGCCAACCTGAAGGGCAGTTTGTGGTTCTAGTTCGAAATGTATTACAATATATCTGTTAGTCTCATTACTTCCAAATACGGCATATATTAGGGCTATTATAGGAAATCACGCCTACAATGGCCTTAGCCTAATTGCTTACGTAGTAATATTATGTATTATAGAGCAGGCCATAGGTGGAATACCTATAAGAGAGGACTATAAAGCTTGTGCAGTAAATGATAAACTCCACAATGAAAAACAATGGCACCCTAAAGTAACGCCTACTACTGCATTGAGGCATTATCTAATGCCAACTATACCTTGCCCGCAATGTGGAGCACCATACACCTTCAACATTAAGTTTATAAACAAGCGCGGCGAGTGCCAAAGCTGTAAGCATATTTTTAAGCTGCAGACTTCGTCGCCTTCCATGAATAAGCTTAATTTAGATCGAGATGATTACAATGATTCCAATTCAAAAACTACGAATAATAATTCTTTAGATAAGCCTTTAAGTCGTACCTCAAGATTTGTTTTGTTTATTGACTATGCTTTTTGCATCATACTTACTATGTGTTTGGTAATTTGGCAGCCAATAATTGCTCCTCTTTGTTTACTGGCACCAGCATTTTTTTTGGCCTTGATTGCCTGCTATTTGCATAAGGAGTCGTCGTGTGGAGCCTTTGTTCCTTATCTAGAAAGCGTTATAATTAAGCCTTATTCGACTGTTCATCGCTTTCTAATTAGGCCTTTCTCCATAGCTTTTGAGTTTGTTTTTTGCACAGTTCTTATTGGCAGCTTCATGAAGGTTCGAAATAGCTTACGAACGTCTGGAAATTGGTTATCGAATCTTGATTCTGGAAAAGATATTTCGGGGTGGTTTGGAGGGATTGTTATTGTAATTGCGATTATTGGCCTGCTCGTGTGGCTTGCCAGCCCATTAGGGCCAAGCAAAATCAATGCTTTTATTATGAGTCAGTCGTTTATTAAACAGCAGTTAAAAGCACCTGGATCAGCGGAGTTTTGCTCGTATAGAGAGGCCTCGGTGATTGAGCTAGACCAAGGACGGTATAGAGTTTCGGCATACGTGAATGCACAAAATAGTTTTGGCGTTAGTTTGCGAACTCATTATACCTGCGAGATCAAATGTGTCGGGAAAGGCAAGTGGGAGGTAGTAAGATTGGAAATTTTCGACTAAGCGGCCTCACATTAGAAGTGGCAACCCTGGCCAGTATCCAGTCTCCACCTATTTCGAGTTCGGGCGGAAGCTTCCCCGATACATTGACTTCGACGGTTATTGGGCGCGGGAGCTGCTCGGACATAACGATCTCCTAGTAGCCGGCCTTTTCGGCCTCGTAGTCGCGTTGGTAGGCCCGAGCGGAGCGCCAGTCCGGGAACGCGATGCCCGGCCCCGGCCAATCGTTCTCGCTCGCGAAGCCGTTCTTCAGTTCCGCGACCTGGCAACAGGATTCGCTGTGCGTATCGAGTCGCCCGTCGCAGTCGCGCGCGCTCTGCTCGAATTCCGCGTAGATGACCGCTTCATCCTTGGGGTACTCGTACTTCGAGTATTGATGGCTGTAGCCTTCTTCGGTCGCTCCGCCTTCGTGCAGTTCGATCGTGTCGCCGGGGCGCATGGTCAGCTTGACCAGACTGGTGCCGCGGTACGTGATCCAGAAGCGGGCGTTGCGGGTCGGCCTGGGTTCGGGCGTGTAGCGTTGATCGGACATGAAGATTCTCCTGTGGATTGGCGGGCGTCAATCCTTCGGATTGACGGGACTAACTTTGTTCGGCCGCAAGCCCGCTTGGTCCAACTGCGCGCTCAGGTGATCGAAGAGGTAGACGTCCCACTCCTTATCCGGGTTCCAGGTATGCGGCGTTTCGTCCTGGTCCAGATAGAGCGCTTCCTGGAACGCCTCGACAATGCGCTCCAGCTCCGCCTTCGTGAGGTCGTGCGGCCGCTTCATGGGGCCTCCTTGCGAATCTGGTTCGTATGAGGTAGGTTGCGGGTGAGGCTTGCGCCGGTTCCGCTGTACTGCCCCCGTGGTGACAACACGGGGGCTTCGTTTTTAGAGACACTAGGGGCAGAGGGATTCGAACCCTCACGAGGCTTGCGCCTCACGGTCGTGACAAGACCGCGCGTATTCCAGTTCCGCCATACCCCCAGGCACTTTCCTTGAAGTTGGTATCTGGATTCTTGTTGTTGTTTGTTATGGAGGAAATACCATTCCTAAGAATTGAACCTAGTCTGAGCATTGGAGTGTCGAACGTGAAATCCATTCTTTTGATCTTGGTCGGGCTCACCAGCTCGGCAGTATTCGCGGAAGCAGTTGCCCTTAAGGACGGTCAAGTTCTAGAGGGTGAGGTACTCACTAATACGGCTTGGGGAATTACTTTAGATCTCCCTGGTAAGGGAATGATGGTAATTCCAAGAGACCGCATTAAGAAGATTGGGCGTACCAAGGAAGATGTGGCCGCAAACCTCGCATCCGACACGGAGGCGAAAGAACAGGTTCAGACTTCCACTACCCCAGCTACCAATGAGAGCCGCGCGGTCGCGGAGGAGTCAAACCCGAATCCAAAGACGCCGGTATTGCAGTGGGGTGGTTGGTCAGAAAAGAAGGCTACTGCCTCGCAGAAGACAGAGGAGAAATTGCCAGCCTATACTGTTTACGATTGCGGAAGAACTGGGTATGTCGGCGCTGCAGGACTGAGATATGGGCTAGTCTTTCCAAGGACTACCCCTCAAAGTCAGGTAAACAAGGTTTTGGATTTTGAAGTCGAAAAGCGACGCAACAATATGGTGACTTTCCCCAATGGCCATGTCGAGAAAGTTAAGGTTCTGACGCTTGAGGTGTATAATGGACCTGTTCCTGGCACGAATGAGAAAAAGGTTGTTGGCGAAGGCTCTGATCAAACATGGAAATGGTCCAAGGATAATGGACTGGTGAAGGCTTGGGACATTGACGAATAATAGTGTTTATAACCCCATGACGAGTCAGTCGTCGAGGCAGCCAGAGGTCACCAGTCGTTCGAGGTTCTGCTCGACATTAAGTCGCAGTTCCAGAGGGTGCGGGTAGGCGCGCATATGGCCGCGCGGGCGCTTTCGGGCGATGAGAATGCCGCACGCGGACTCCGGCGAATGCGGTATGTGCCAGAGGTAAAAGGGCGTGCCGGGTTCGCGGGCCTGGATCGGGCGCCAGTGAATCAGCTCCAGCCTGACACGGCAGATGAGGTCTTCGCGCGTTCGCATGTTCAACCTTTCGCCTTGGCCAGCCGGGCGGCGCAGCGGTCCGCTTCCACGTCGTCGGCGAGACGGCGCCAGCCCAGCCGTTCGTAGCGCTCGGGATCGGCCTCGTAGCGCTTGACGCCTTCACGCGCGAAAGCGAAGTCGAGACGGCTCTGGACGCAGAAGCGGAACCAGTCGTCCGCATTTTCCATGGGCATGAGGGTGCGCTCGGACTTCATGCGTGATCTCCTGAAATGGAGGGTTCAAGGAGTATGCGATCTAGCAGAAGACATTGATGGATTGAGAAGCGATGAAATGCTTTTCGCTTCCGCGGATCGGAAGGGCAAAATTTCGTGGTGTGGGCTGTATGACCGAGCTAGTTAACGGGCGTTCAGAATTTGAGTAATCAGTTCCCAGCGGTTCAGGTAGTTGTCTACTCGCCAACCATTGTGATTCTTGCCCGGTGGCAGGACCAGACCTCTAATCTTAGTGCTTCCGTCGTGAGGCCGGCCTTTTTTCCCTGGGGTTTTCACCCACACTTCATGCTGTTCACGGATATTCCTGGCCATCTCGGCGCTTGGAATTACGTAGTAGGCGAAAGGGGACGAATCATTTGGATCCGGAATGCCGGCGATGACCCAGAAGAAGGATTCCCCGTAATCCTTTTCCGCTTTGACGCCTACTGCGCAGGTACGGCTTCCCGGCGTGAAAGTTTTGACCTGAATATGCGCGAACCGATTCGCGGCCTTATTGGTGCAGAGGATGTCCACGTTGGGACAGTTCCCAAGCGTGACGTTGGCAACGAAACCGCGGCGACAGAGTTCGGCCGCCACGAAGAACTGACTGGCGCTAGCCCGGTGGCTTTTGTCGTGGTGTTCGGCCATGGAGGCAGCCCTATCCTACTGTTCTTGAAAGCGAGAAAGGAAGTTTAGGCGCGCCTTTAGCTCATCGCGTGACTTTATTAGTATGCGAAGTTTTTCGGGAAAGACCTCCTCGCTCTTAAGCACAACGGCAGTTCCAGTCATACAAACCATCAACATGCCTTTGCTGCCGCCTACTTCGGCATAGTCAATATCTGCACCAAGAATTGCATTGGCACCAAGGCTATTGGCCTTTCTTCGAAGAATACTCTTGCAGAGTTCTTCTCCATTTGCGATTTTTCCCGTGTGGCTATTTGATTGCATTCCAAAGAAGTCGTCAATTGAAGAAGTCAGCTCGGATAGAAAACCGGTACCGGTTACAGACTGCGCAGTGACGAGATCAAGGCAGGTATACTCCCACCCCTGTGGCGCGTGCAGTGAAAGGATTGGAATGGCCATATAGGATTCTTCGAGCTTCTTAGCAATTGAGAGGCGCTCATTCCTAATGGCGGTCAGGCAATCCTCGTACAAGCGCCCTCCGCAGGAATTGCAGCGTTCTTTGACCTTCTCAGATCTGTACTCATTGATTACCTCCAACATATCCGGGGAAAGAACCTTGTTTGGATAGAATACGTTGTCAGACAATACTTCCCCACAGTTCAGGCATTTAGGCTGGGAATTCCAGAACTGAGGGGTGGCCATTGGTTTTGTCCCCAACGATTGTCTTAAAGTTATCAGTGTGTTTAATACAGTCCATAGAATTATAGGATGATATATAGGGTCGCTTGTTTCAGGGTTACCTCCTCCAAGCCAGGGCGTTGTTATTCGGGTCGTCCTTCGGATCGAACGCGGCGACACTGGGATCGCGCCTGCAGATCCGGGCTGCATGTACGAGCGCGCAGGTTTCGACCCAGTTCCAGCGGCCGTCATCGCCCTTGGCCCAGATCGAGACGTAGGCGGTTCGGTGAAGCACAACGGACATGGCGGTCTCCTTAGCTCATGTAAGAGCGACGGCACGACAGGTCGCAGAAGCGGGCGTGGTGCGGCTGGTAAGGCATGTTGCTTCCGCACGAGCGGCATTCGCTGCCGGCGGCTTCGCGGATGGATTGCAGGCGTCGTTCGTGGCGCGGCTTGAGCTTTACTTCGCGGCTGCACGGGAGCCCGCCGCGGATGTTGATGATGTCGTTCGCGTAGTGCGCGAAGTCGCGCAGTATCTCTTCGCGCGATTGCGGCCACCAGGCCGCCAGCCCCTTCCTGAACATGCTGCCGGGCGGCGCGGCCTTGACCATGCGCCATGCCTTGACGTACTGGGCGGCCGTGACCATGCGATCGCCGCACCTGAAGTGCTTGTAGATCATGGGCGACGTTCTCCAGGGTTAGTAGTTGCTGGGTCCGGGCGCGGCCGGGAGCTGGAAGTAGCCGGCCTCGGCGCGGAGCGTGCGGACGCTCGTATCCGTCTGGACCTGCTCGACGTAGACGATTTCGGGCGCGTAGATGATCTCGGGTTCGCGCGCGGCCTTCAGGTGCCAGCCGGCTGCGAAGCAGAGCGCCGCGATGCCGAGCAGCACGAGCGCTCGAGTTCGGTCGTATTTGTCGGGCATGGCTTTTCTCCGGGCACAAAAAAGCCCCACGGGATCGCGGGGCCAAAGGTGCGGATGAATGGGCTGGCGAGTTCATTTCCCTTGCGGCTTGTAAACGTATTCGCCCAGCCGGTTGTCGTAGCGGTACACGCGATCCAGCGGGGCGAAAGGCATCTTCGCGCACGTGTCGCACATTCGAGGCTTGCGTCCGCGCGGGATGTCCATGTGATTCGAACAGACGCATCCGCGATCGCAACAGCCGCACGTGAGGTGCTTGGTCGGCGCGCGTTCGATCGTGAATTCCGGCGAGGCTCCCCCGCCCCCGTGGTACACCTCGAACCGTTCGAGCGTTCGGGTAAGCATGGCGGCATCCTGGGCGAGTCCGTCGTCCTGGCTAAGTAGAGACGCCAGGGTTCCGCGCCATTCGTCCGGCGTGCCTTTATTGACGATGATGTTCACGGCAGAGTTTCTCCTGGGTTCAGGAACCTTCGTTCGAGGGCGACGTGGCCTGGACATTGTCGCTCGTCGGACATTGTCCTTGTGTCGCCACGTCGCCCCCGTACGGAAGCGCCTGGGTTCAGGGAAGAACCTGGACGGGCCAGTCCTTCGTGAGTTCGTAGGTTTCCTCTTTCGCGGACTGGGAGATCGGAGCGTCCGGGCCACCGACCGCGAGCGCGAGGATCGCGCCGAACTGTTCGTCGGTTAGGCTGGCGTGGTGGTCCGTGCCTTCGTGCGTATCCTGGCAGTCCACGGACCAGCGCCCCAGATCGGGAATGTCGCGCTCGCCCTTGATGACCAAGTCTTCCAGTTCGACGTGCACTTTCAGCATGGTGCTACCTCCAAGAAAAAGCCCCCGGCCGATTGCCAGGGGCGAACGCTCGGGCTCTTAGGAACGCGGGCGTTCAGGCGACCTGCTGCTTGGTTCGAGGCATGTAGAGCGGAGCGCCGTATTGCTTCGCGGTCAGTTCGGCGAGCGGGCGGATGGCCTCGGGCTTGCCCTGGACCGACTCTTCGGGAATTTCCTTCCCGTTGGCGTCCTCGACTTTCAGGGTCCACCATTCCGGCGAGTTCTGCGAAACGATCACGCGCATGACGTTTCCTCTTTTCCAGGAAAGTCGGGACAGAGTTTCTCTGCGGATTTCGGTGAGAATTTAGGACGGCTGTTCAGTGAAGATGCCTGGGGCCGGAGCGGTGCCTTGCGACACGACTCCGGCGCCCAGGCGATCCGGTTCTAGCGGGCAGCTTTGACCCTCGGGCTACCGACCTGGCTTGCCCCCAGCTTTAAGAGCGCTAGGTTCTCGAGCTGGCTTGACGTTGGGAAGGGTTCAGGCGCTACGACCTCGCAGACGGGTTCAAGGGCGGACCTTTTTCGCCTGGCTCGTTGGAATTCCTCGGAAGTGTTTCCGAGTTATCATCCAGGCACCCCGACGCTGCGGCGTGACTCCCCGGCACGTTCAGCCGGATAGGACATTCGAGTTACAAGCGGGCACGTGGTATCAGCACGATGCCGGCTCCCCGGTTCGGGCGGGTATCCGCAGGCAGCATTACTCTGCACCGCCGGCATACCCGGTTCAGGAACTCGCGGTTCCTGCAACGTCACGGTCGCCCAGTTCACACCCGACTTTCCGTAGGGACAGAGCATCTAAGGCGCTACCGCGTGCAGCTCGCGCTACATGCGGCCTTCGATGCCTTGCCAGTCCGGAAAATCGGACCAAGCAACGGCTACGTTGCATATTGGATAGACTCGCCAAGCGCTTCCTGGACGGTTTAGCCGCTCCATACCGGAACGACCGTCTAGGAAGCCGCTGGACTGCAAACGCGCTCTAGGAGCGCGCGCTATCGCTTGTGGCGCTTGCTTGGAAGTCTGAAGGCTACTAGCGTTAGCCGTAGAGCAATCGGAATAAAGATAACGGGCTTGCGCGTTGAATCTCTACCGTTTGGTATCTCGGTCGCCTTCGCTTTTCATTCCGGCACTTCTCAACCGGAACGCGCGCTAGGTCTCACTTCCCCGGACTAAACCTTACGGGCTTGGATTCTCGCCTCTCTACCATTATCGCCGATTGTTGCGGCTTTCCTGCCTTCTACTCCCTTCCCTTGCGCCTCTTCACTTCATCCGGAAGGAATCGCTTTTCCCTTCCAATGGAGCAAGCCCGGCTAACTGCATGCCGGGCTTGCTTGGGGAAGTAGGGAGATCGGATTACGAAGCGGCAGCCGCCGCGTATTCGGGCTTCTCCGAACCGATCGAAGCCGCAACGGTGGAAACGCTCGCGGCTTCCTTGCTGGCCGATTCCACGCGCTCCAATACGCCCTTGGTCAAGGATTGGAGCGCTTCCCCGTTGACACCTTGGGCGATATGGAGCGCAAGCCGGACCGTTTCATCCGTCGTCAAGTGGCGCAACGAATCGACCGCGCGCTCATACTTGGTCTTTTCCTTGGGAGTCGAGCGCTTCCGACCCATGGCGGAATCGAGAATCGAAAGCGCTTCCTTATCGCTTCCCGCGTCTGCCCAGTCCTGAAAAACGCCGTGTTTGTTGGCATCCTTCATTTGAGCGGCGAGACTGCACGCGCGCTCGACGCGCGACCTATCCACGATGCAAGGCAAGCAAGCCGTTTCGAACCGGTCGAGCGCTTCGGAGCGCTTGGCATCCGGATGTTTCGCCTTCATCCACGCCACAACGCGCTTGCCCAGCGTTGCCAGCCGAACGCGCGTTTCCTTGGACAACGCGCTAAAATCCTTGGCGATTGCCAAGGGCGATTCGACTTCCACCTTGGCGACTTCCGTTTCCTTCGTGACCTTGCTCATGTTGCCTACTCCTATCCGCTCCATACCGGAGCGCTCCTAAGCGCTTCCGACCAAGCCCGAACGGGCTTGTCAATCGGAAGCGCTCGACTACAAACCGACCGAACGCGCTAACCAAACCAAGCCGACCAAGCCGACCATTCCAGGAAGGCAAAGCAGGAAGGCAACGGCTAGGGATTTTGGCGACATAGGAAGCGCTCCGAACGGTTTTCGATACGGGAAGTAGACTCCATATTTGCGTATTCGCAACTGTTGATAGATACATTTTCGTAACTATCTTATAAAGTTAATGTATACTGGCGTTTACAAGTTGCTTAAGATCAATTTTAGCTCACATATGCTTTACAAACTATTGATACTAAAAGAGTTAGTATTTTAGATTGAAATTTCATGAAGATTGAATCATAATTGAAGCTTTCTGGTTCTGTGTTAGGGTCACCTTAAGAAAATCGTCGATTCTCCCATAGGTCTAATCATAATGAGAAAATTATCCTCAATTATACTTAATAACTATTTATATCGTTTCCACTCGTTTCCCTAACTTAGGTTAGAGCAACGATATTATAAACTCAATACTTGAAATCGCTTGCGTCGAGCATGGAGGGGATATTTTCCCAAGTTAGGTCTATTTTATCCAGGCAGCCGGGGAGGTACTCACCTCACACTATCCCCCATTTCAAACCGCCAGTCCCATTTCAAATTTGCAAAAATTTAGGGTACATCCGGTCCTTCCGATTGAATCATCCTTGTTTCCAGGGAGGGGGGATGTGTTTGGCAGCAAGGGGTTACGAATACTCAGAGCCCCTCCCCTACTACCAAAGGCGTGTACTCTATATATTGTATAAGAGTATTGAATATATATAGATATAGTGGGTTAAAAAGGAAAACACTTCCCTTATATAGACTATTCTGAAGCGCATACTGCCTGTTTGGTCATCGCGCTCAATTATTAAACCTTGTCTATCAAACGAGTTAAGACTCGCTGATTCGCCTCAGATCAAAGCACAAACGGCGGGACTTACGTGGGATTCTGGGCGAAACGCTGGAAAGCCCGGTTTGCTGCGCGAACGCTCGATCGGTTGAGAATTGGGGGTCCAGAGGGCTAGTGTTTATGCAGGAGGCCGTACGTCGCATGCGAGCGATCAACTCCGATGACCCCGAAGCCACGACCGACAGTTCGGTTGACCGGAAGATCCGCCGGCTCGCGCTCAACTGCTCGTACTGCCGGCCTCACCGCGGCGAGAACGCACGCAGGCAAGCGCGACGCTCCTGGAAGCACCGAAGCAAAGCGCGCAAAAGCTGGGCACGGGGCGCGGGGTGAGTCTATGGGCTGGGCGACTAGGCATATCGAGCGGCTGAAAGCTGGCGAGACAGTCTCGTTTCGTCCACATGGCAACTCGATGAAGGGCAAGATCGAGTCGGGCCAGCTTTGCACCGTCGCCCCCATTGGCGCCGAGGGCCTTCAGGTCGGAGACGTGGTCTTGTGCAAGGTGAACGGGAAAGAGTTCCTGCACCTGATTAAAGCCATACGCGGCGACCAGTACCAGATCGGAAACAATCGCGGCGGGATCAACGGGTGGACATCGGCGGGCCAGATCTACGGCCGCTGCATTCGAGTTCAATAACCGCGATTTCATCGACATGATCGGCCGTACATGTACGCGCCGTAAGCACGAGAGACGCTGACGCCATGATCGAAGGCCACGAAGTAGGGGTCAAGTGGTCGCGCGAGGACTCGTGCTGGATCGCCGAAGCGCTCGACCTGCCGTTCGTTGCGGCGCACGGGGACACGCTCGACGAGGCGATCCGCCAGCTCGAGATCTGCATCCAAGGCATCGCGGAGGAACGCAACCGGGAAGCGTTTAGACGCAACGTGGATCGACTTTTCGACCGCCACCCGTGGAAATACGCGATCTTCCACGAAGCGCGCCTGGCCGGCATCGCGCCGGATCGAGCGACCGCGCTGCGGTACGCGCGCACGAAGCCTGGGGCGCTGGCCCGGCAGATCGTCCGCGCGAGCATGACCCACCGCGGCCGGCCGTGCTTCACGATGGAAGACGCCGCGAAGATGGATTGCCCGTGGGAGCCGTACCCGGAATTGCGGTGAGCATGCCCTCTGACCTCGGCGTTATCCTGAGCGCCCCCTTCACCTTCTCGCCGAACTGCGCGGCCGGCCTGAGCGAGTACCTGCCCGATAAAAAGTGCCTGTGTTGCCGCTGCATGCGGGAGCGCGGCGAGACACCGACCGCCGAAACCGAAGAGCAGGCCAGGGTCCAGTCCATCGCCGCGCGCGCGAAGCAAGAGGAATGGATGCGAGGGTGGCTTCGGGCTCGGCCTATTTAATCTTCGCCCGCGAATCGTCGGTATATCTTGAGATCTTCCGACGTTCCGGATTCACGCCCGTGTGCCGGTATGTGTGCCGGTCATGTGCCGGATTATATTTACTTTAGGTACACAGTAGTTACCTTAATCCATGGGAGTTTCGCTAGTGTATACGTATTTTATTAGTATTCTACAGGTTTTGTAAACCGCAGGTCGTGGGTTCGAGTCCCACGGGTGGCTCCAAATTCCTTTCTCGCTTAAACCTTCACCACCTTGGCGGCGCGCAGCGTAACGTCAAGCGCGCTGCAGGCGTTGCGGGTATCGAAGACCAGCGGCGCCTCTCGCACCACCTGAGCGTAGTCCACGCCATCGTGATCGGTGGCGATCAGCACGGCGTCTTGCTGGCGCAGGAGTTCGTCCGAGACCGTCTCGGCCCGGCGGCCGGCAAAGTGAGCGTGCTCCCGCGACTTCGGCACCACGGGAATATGCGGGTCGGCATAGCGCACCTGGGCCCCGCGCGCTTCGAGTTCTTCCCACAACACCAGCGCCGGAGATTCGCGCATGTCGTCGACGTTCTTCTTGTAGGCCAAACCCAGCAGGAGAATCTGCGCATCCTTCAGTGGCTTTCCACGCAGGGACAATTCCTCCTGCACGCGCTGAACGACATGTTTGGGCATGGCGGTGTTGATCTCGCCGGCCAGTTCGATGAATCGCGTATGCAAGCCGTATTCGCGCGCTTTCCAGGTAAGGTAAAACGGATCGATGGGGATGCAGTGGCCGCCCAAGCCCGGTCCTGGGTAAAAAGGCATGTAGCCAAACGGTTTGGTTTTGGCCGCGCCAATGACTTCCCAGATATCCACGCCCATCTTCTCGAAAACGAGCTTCAATTCGTTGACGAGTGCGATATTGACGGCGCGGAAAATATTCTCCATCAGCTTGGTGGCTTCTGCCGCGCGCGTCGAACTGACGGGAATGATGCTAAGCCCGCCCATCGAGTACAGCTTCAACGCCGCCTCCAGACACGCCGGCGTCAAACCGCCGGCCACTTTGGGAATATCGGCGGTACGATACTTCGGATTGCCGGGGTCCTCGCGTTCGGGCGAATACGCCAAGTAGAAATCCAGGCCCGCACGCATTCCCGAGAGGCTCTCGAGCACCGGCTTCAGGTCTTCGTCGGTCGTACCGGGATAGGTGGTCGATTCGAGCACCACCAGTTGTCCCGGCTTCAAATGGGGGCCGATCTGTTTACCCGCCGCGAGAATGTAGCCGATATCCGGTGTGCGATGCTTGGTCAGCGGAGTCGGCACGCAGATCAGGAGCGCGTCGCATTCGGCCACGCGGGCGTAATCGCAAGTGGCGTCGAACCGGTTCGTCGCCAGCGCCTGCTTCAGCGTATCGGACGGAATGTGCTTGATGTACGAGCGCGCCGCTTTCAGGGCCGCCACCGTCTCGGGGTCGATATCGAAACCCAGCGCGCGAACACCGGCTCGGTTGAACTGCAGGAGCAGCGGCAGGCCCACGTAGCCCAGACCGATGACACCCACACACGGCTCGGATTTGCCTTCGCCGGACCAGGCCATGGACACTCCTTAGAATCCGTTACGTATCGTTTAAGGCGCTTAAGATGCCGTCGACAACCCGGTCCTGCTGCGCTTCGGTCAGTTCGGGGTACATGGGAAGCGCAAGCACTTCCCGCGCGGCACGTTCGGCTTCCGGAAACTCGCCTTCGCGATACCCAAGGTACTTAAAACACGGCTGTAAGTGCAGGGGCAGCGGATAGTACACCATCGTATCGACGCCCTGCGCCTTCAGATGCACTTGAAGCGCGTCGCGCGATTCCGCTGGCACGCGCACCACATATTGATGGTAAATGTGTCTGGCCCCAGTCGGCGCCGGATGAGGTGTGCGCAGCGGTAAACCGCCGGAATCCAACGGCGTCGCGGAGGTGGCCGCGCCGGCATCAGAAAAGCGCGCATCGTAATAAGCCGCCCGCTCGCGGCGTTCGACGGTCCAGGCATCCAGGTATTTCAGCTTCACGCGCAGCACCGCGGCTTGCAGGGCATCCAAACGTGAATTCAGCCCCACCACATGATGGAAATACGCAGGCTTACTGCCGTGCGAACGGAGTACACGCAGGCGTTCGGCCACCTCGGGATCGCTCGTCACCAGCATGCCGCCATCGCCGCAGCCCCCCAGATTCTTGGTGGGATAAAAGCTGAAGCAGCCGACGGCGCCGACGGTGCCGGCTTTACGCCCTTCCGCGTCCCAACTGCCAATGGCTTGTGCCGCATCTTCCACAAGGCTCACACCGGCTTCCCGTGCAAGCGTTTCCACTTCGCCCAGCGGCGCAGTTTGGCCATATAGGTGCACCGGCAGCAGCGCCTTCGCGCGCGTACAGCGAGCCAAAGCCCGCCGCGCCGAAGCAATATCCAGGTTGAACGTGACCGGATCGATGTCCGCGAAGACCGGTATGCCGCCGGCTCGCACCACATACCCGGCCGTCGCGAAAAACGTAAACGCCGGGCACACCACTTCGTCGCCGGGCTGGATGTTCAGCCCTAAGAGCGCCAGCAAAATCGCGTCCGATCCCGAGGCGCAGCCGACGGCATGCGAAGCGCCCAAGTACGCGGCGATCTCGCGTTCCAACGCTTCGACTTCCGGCCCCAGCACGAACTGCTGACTCTCAAATACCCTAGCCACCGCGGCTTCCGCTTCGGTGCGAATCCGGGCGTATTGAGCTTTGAGATCCAGCGGAGGAACGCGAACGGAACCGCTCATGGCGACCTTTCCGGGCATCCGGGAAATGGCTCGAGAACGGCATGGTACCCCACGGAAGCAGGGTCGCAACGACAGGGCATGCTCCTCGCAACGCGCGCAGCACCCGTTTCTATGGTCCGCTAAGGCGCGTGAGGCGGATCGATACCCGAGACGGTGCTCAGGTCATCGTCAGGCGTGCGGATGCGCAGCGAGGCTTGCCAGCGCCCTTCCTGCTGGTTGACGCGCATGCGCAGGCGGTGTTCGCCGGCTTCCAAGGAAAGTTTGAACGTATAGGCCGCGCGCGTTACCGGTCGGGTGTGGTCGTGGCGGTAAATCTCGCGGCCGTCGAGCCACAAAAGCATCTGGTCGTCGGCTTGAACCTTGAACAGGTATTCGCCGGCCTGCGCCACCTGGATTCGAGTTCGCGCATAAATCGTCTTTTGCGTAGGAGGATGCTTCGCATTGCCCGTGGTGTGCATACCAAAATCCAACACACCAAAGTGATCGAAACTCGCCGGCGCGAAGGGCTCCCAGCGGCGCTCATCGCCGGGCTTGGGCAACCCATCCATATCCAGCGGACCCGGCGAATCGTTGCCCAAGTACCCACCTGGACCGAAGACCTCCCAAGCCCACGGATGCATCAGCGGGACCGCCGCTCGCACCGGTTCTCGACCCTCTTGCGTGATCGTCGCTTCGAGTGCGTATTCGCGCCGGGGCCGCGCCGCCCAGTCGACTTGAGCCAGTGAAATGGGAAGGAATGCAAGTTCGCCCACCGCCTTCCAATTCAACGGACCTTGGGCAAGTACCTGTGCCTTCCCGCTCGCCTCGGCGTCGCGGAGCGTCACGACGAGCCGAGCTTCGCCCTCGGCGGCGCGCAATCGCCGCAGCACCAACCGGCATTCCGGCGGCGCGGCGGCGGTCACCACCATGCTCTGAAGATCGAACGAAACATGCACCGCCGGACCTGCTTGTTTGCTCCAAGCAGTCCCCATGCCAGGCGCGAAATTGGAGCGGAATCGCTCGTCTTCCAGCTTGAGCGGTACGGAGCTGAGAACAAACTGATCGAGCCGTATACCGTCCTCGTGAATGAAAATATGGATGAAATGGTCGCCGGCCGCCAAATCCCGCGCATCGTCCTTAATGCCGCTCCACAACCAACGGAAAGGCGCGCGATTGTCGAGTCCGCCGCTGTAGGGACCGCCAGAATCGAGCTCGCAGCATAAGTGATTGCTGCAGGTGGTGTCGGTAGTCCACATGCGCGCGTAGAGGTAGAAACGTCCGGCTTGCGGCAAGTGGAAGTGATAGCGCAGGTAGGTGTGATCGGTGGTCGCATGCAGCGCATAGAAATCGCCGACGTTATGGCGGGTCTGTCCCGGTCCGTTGGCGATGCCTTCCTTGCAGTGCAAATACGCTCCGCCCGCACACGCCGGATCGGGATGCGCTTCCCAGCCGTAATTGGTATCGGTGAAATGTTCGGCCTCGAAAACGTACGCGCCCTCGGCCGGCGCCGGTAGGTCGGGCACGGCCAGGTCAACGAAGCGCAAGCCGGCTGCGGGAGCGGGTGCTACGGGAGCGGAGACCACAGGAAGCTTGGCCGCCTCTTGCCGAGGCGGCAACGCATACCGCAGCGGCTCGCGCACGACGCTGAACAGCCCATGCACCACCGCTCCGTGGGCTTGTTCGAGCAAACGGTGTTCGGGTTCGTAGCGATAGACGGATTGGCCGTCCCGCTCGAGCTGATCGGTACGAAGATAGCTGGGAACCAATTCGTCAAGGCGGTCCGGAAGTTTGCCGTGCTCAAGCTCCCAGCGCAGTACCTCGTCACCGACCATACGCAAGCGAGCTTCGTCTTCCGCGGCGGCGATCCGATCGGGCCGCCCCAGGACATGGTGCAGCCCCGCCAACCCGAAGGCCAGCAGAACGGCCGCTACGCTCACGATCCAGGTTCGGCGTGCATGAGGCATGCTTTGAACATACCCCAAGACCGTGATCCTGTTGAGCCTTTCGCGCCCGGCCTAGGCGAATCAGTTGTCGCCCATGAAGAGGCCGCCTAACACGCTGCCTTCGCCCCGGCGCTGACCGCCCATATGCCGGGACGCGGCGACGATGCGGTCCGCCAAGCGCGCAAAGGGAAGCGTCTGCAGATAGACTTTTCCCGGCCCTGTCAGCAACGCGAAGAACAATCCTTCGCCGCCGAAAAGCGCATTCTTGAAGCCTCCGACGAATTGGATGTCGTAATTCACGCTGGGCTGAAACGCGACCAAACAGCCCGTATCCACCCGCAGAGTCTGGCCCGGCTGGAGGACCATTTCGAAAACAGTGCCGCCCGCGTGCACAAACGCCAATCCGTCGCCTTGAATGCGCTGCAGGATAAAGCCTTCTCCACCAAAGAGCCCCGCCCCGATCTTCTTTTGAAAGGCGATGGAGATTTGCGAGCCTTGGGCCGCACAGAGAAACGCATCCTTCTGGCAGATCATCTCCTGGCCCAGTTGATCCATATGCAGAGGAATGATCTTGCCCGGATACGGCGCCGCAAACGCCACATCGGCTCGAACGCCAGCCGAGTTGCTGAAGGTCGTGATGAAAAAGCTTTCGCCCATCACCATGCGGCCAGCGGCCTTGAAAAAGTTTCCGAAGAAGCCCTTATCTTTGTCGGTGGACATGCTTGTCTGCATGTCGATCCCATCTTCCATGTAAAGCATCCCGCCGGCTTCGGCGATGACCTGCTCCGCCGGATCCAGAGTGACCACCACCGCTTGCATGTCGTCTCCCAGAATCCGGTAATCAATTTCGTGGCATTGCTTGGCCATGACGTAGCTCCTCTCGCCGTGCGATTTGTGGGCAGGACCGTAACCAATCCTCCCGCTTCGATCAACCCCTAGCCTTAGCTGGACTTAATTGTCCGCAAAGCAGGTTTCCTTTCGCCCCCATACCAATCTATACCTATTTTACCGATGATCAGTAAAATAGGTCTTGCCTTTGGCCTGAGATCCGGCAGACTATCGCCTAGTCGGTTCACGTACGAGGGCATCCCATGAGCAATAAGCTGCGTGTCGCCATGATTGGGGCGGGCAACCACTCCACTTCGGTTCACTACCCTTCCCTGCATCGTCTGGACGACGTGGAGCTTTGCGCGGTCAGTGAACTATCCGAAGAACGCATGAGCAAGGTGCGCGACCAATACCGAATCCCCAAAGGCTATACCGACTACGTTCAAATGATCGAGAAAGAGGCGCCGGACGCGGTCTACTTGGTAATGCCGCCTCAGGCGCTCTTTCCGCACGCGCTCAAATGCTTGGAATTGGGCGCCAACCTGTTTGTCGAAAAACCGCCGGGACTGAATGTGGAGCAAGCGAGGCATCTCGCGCGCAAGGCGGAAGCCCGAAATAGCATCACCATGTGCGGCTTCCAGCGCCGCTACGCCCCGCTGGTGGCTCCGGCGCTGGAAGAAGCCCGGCGGCGGGGCGGCGTCGATATGATCGTTTCGAGCTTCTACAAGTTCTACGACGATCCAAGCGGGTATTTCGGCGGCGAAGTGGACATTCTGACCAGCGATTGCATTCATGCGGTCGACTTACTGCGCTACGCAGGCGGCGAGATTCAATCCATGGCCAGCGATGTGCGCGAGCGGCATAAGCCGTACCCGAACTTTTTCACCTCCTTGATCCGGTTCAAGACCGGCGCGACGGGGATTCTTCAGGGCAATTGGCAGGCGGGTATGCGCGTCTTTTCCTGCGAAGTCCACGCACGCGGAATGACCGATTACATCAATGTGGAAGTGGAGTCGCGGCGCTACACCGACGGGAATCCCGAAGCTCGGATCACCACGGCCACCGAAGCCGCCGGGAGCGAAGCGATCTTCATGCGCGGCGGCTTCTTCGCACAGAACAAGCTCTTCATGGACAGCATTCGCGCCAAACGCCAGCCGCCGAACAACCTCACGGACGCCGTACAGACCATGGAACTGGTGGAGCGGATTTATCGCGAGTCGCTGTAACGGGTGCTACCCACCGGGGCCTTGCCCAGCCGCCAGCCAGACCCAATCGCGCTTATCGGGCGCTTCGAGCGTGCACTCGGTACCCGAAATCACCCCCGCGCTGAACGTGCGGCCTTCGCTGGGATCGAACCACGACGCCACACTGGGGCGATTCAGTCCGTCGGTTCGCAACAGCAGACTTCCACCTTTAGGAAGGTAGGCCACGGCCACGCGGCCGTTATCGGCCAATGCGACGGCTACATGCGCGTCCGCTTGTTCCAAGCCGGGCTGGCGCATAAGCATCTGTGGCGCCGGTCGAAGACGCCACCACGGGAGCCGCTCGAAGAACTGGCGCAGCAACGTCATGCAGCGGCTGCCCGAAGAGTCCAGCATCGTATGCCAGGGAGCGACCCTGCCGCATTCGGCGTGCCCTACGATCGCCTCGGTCTGCACGCCCCAGTTCCAAATTTCGTTGCAGCCGTAGGTGATGCCGGCCGTCGGCGCCAACAGACAGCTCCACCACGCGGCGCGGCGGACTTCGTAGTCCGTCAACTTCCGCTTGGAATGGTAGGAGATGAATCCTTCGTAGTTCGGCTCCAGGTTCACAATCGGACGCTTACGCGCTTCCAGGCCCGCCAACGCCGGCGGCCCGCCCACCAGCCAGCGCAGATGTTCCTCGGAATCGCCGTGCCCGCTCTGATAGCCGATGAAGTCGTACCAGCCTTCATCCGCAAAATCGGTTGCGGGCCAGGAGATTCCGCACGGATGCAGCGTCACCAATTTGGCCGACCGCTCGTGGCGCGCTCCGAAAAGACCGCGCCCCCATTGCTTCCATTTGTCGAGTCCGATTTTCCGGTAATCCGCATCGCCACCCAGAAACCAGACGCCCTGGTACGCGCCGTAGCGCGCTTGGATATACCGTGCCAACGCTAATCCGTCGGCATCGCTCAACCGGTAGCCCGGATCGGAAGGCGTGAGCCCCCACAACATGACCGTGGCTGCATACAGTCCGCAGGCATTGATGGCCGCCACTTTGGCGTCAAGGCGCTCGAAGAAGGAAGGGTTGATCCGGAACGGCGGCCCATCTTCGAAGGCCGTTTCGCCCGCAGCGTCCCGCTCAAGTCCGCGCCACGGTGTCACCACAAACTGAATGACGTTGAAACCCTGTTCGCGCCGGGCCTCCAAGTACCGATCCCAGTCGGCCGCTTCGGCGCGCAAGACACCATTCCAAGCGGTGTCGGCCAGCCAGAAGAACGGTTGCCCGTCGGCGGTTGCCAAGCGCAAGCGATCCGCGGCCAGCACCAGCGCGCCACGCCGATACACCGGGTTTTCTCCCGAATAGGTTTGCACCAGAAAAGATTCGGCGCGGCCATCGATCTCGTAGCGCCAGGTCCCGATTTCATCGGGTGCAATGCGTGCTTTCCAGACTTCGCCGCCGGCCCAAAATGGAATGACCTCATGCTCGCGGCCGGATGGCGCGATAAAGCGCAGCGGCGGCAGCGTGCTCACCTCGCCGGATCGATCGGCGCTCGGACGCAGCCAACGCACCTCAAAAACCATTCCGCAGGCGACTTCGGTCATAAACCTGCTCCGGAGTCTTACCCGTGGCCAGGCGAAGAGAATCGTCCCGGCTTCAATAGGTAGGCATCGTACGGCACGCCGCACAGAGTCAGCGTACGCTTTCGGAAATGATGCTGCTTGTTCTTCAATGCATCTCGAGCAGCTCCGCTGAGCCAGATCTCGCCGGTGCCCGCCACGTCCTCGCCTAGCTTGGATGCGATGTTGAACTCACTGCCCCACATGTCATGCGACAGCACAAGAATTGGGCCATAGCCGATACCCATGCAGGCGTAAATATCGAAATCGTCGTCGGTATCGAAGTTCGCTTCTTCCACCACTTCGCGCACGGACAGTGCGGCAGCGATCGCATCGTCCACGTTCGAAAAATGCGCAAACAGGTTGTCCGCATCGAGCTTCACCAAGGTGCCCTTGTGGCGCTTGACCGCCGGCACGCAAAGTTCCCGCATGCGGTAGATCAGCGAAAGGTAATGAATGATGCCGTGCTGCAAGGTGATGCGGGTGAAGCCGGCCATATCGAGGACCATCACCGCAACCGTACGTTCGAAGGCTTGCCGGATCCGAGCATCCATTTCGCGTACACGCTGACTGGCCTCGCCGGTGCCGATCTGCGCTTCGCGGTAGCGCTCCCGGATCCATACCTCCAGATCCTGGGCCGTAAACCGCTTAGGAGCCTTCTTGGATTTAGCCATCCCCGTACCTTCGCCGTCCGGCGTGGACTGTCAAGCGCGCGGACGAGGCGCTAGAATGAGCTTGCTACCAATCATCGGAGAGCGCACCTATGCCCGCCACGCCCATCCAACGCTCCAAGAACCTGCCCGATGCCTACGTACGATTCGGCGCAGAAATCGCGGCTTGGACACGCGATGCGATGGCCGAGTTCGGCGGCCATGAACCCTCCGACGTTCACGACCAAGCCACGTACACCACGTCGTGGGCTCCGTATGCGTTAGCCACCGGCGATGCGGACGTGCGTCGCTTCATGCTGGACCTGCGTGACCGGATCGCGGTCCATTTCGAAACCAACGGTCAATGGCGGCACGGCTATTGGCGGATGCAGGAAGCGCACCACGGTACGGAGCACTTCGAGCTGTTCCTCGGCGCATTAAGCGACATGGCGCCCGGCGATACCGCCACGGCAAAGCAATTGGACGACGCGGCCGAACATTTGGGCAACTGGTCCAACGAAGTGCCCGACTGGTACGACTGGGATCGGCATCTGTATCGCAGCATGTGGTTTGGAACAGACGGGCTGAAGCATGAAGATCGCGCGGCGCTGAACGTTCCCGATCACCTGCGCTGCGTGAACATCGCGCTGCTGGCCTACCGCGCCACATCCGACGAACGCTACCTTCAACTAAGCGTGGCTTATGCCGGGCGCTGGGCGGATGCAATTTTGGCGCGCCCCGAATTGCCCGTGGGCCTGGATGCGGACGGCGGAGTCTATGCTCTCGAAGGGGAAGCGCGCGAGTCTTACCGGAAGGTGGCCGGTATGGCTTTTTCGTCGGAAGGAAAGGGATTGGATAGCGAACTGGATCGCGCCGAGAACTTTCTGGCCAGCGGGGTAATCAAGACGTTCCTTGAATTGTTCGAGCGCACCCAAGAGGAGCGTTTTCTGCGCGCGGCCGAGCGCCTGCTCGACGAACTTGCTACACAGGTGAGCGATCCCGACGCCGGTGCGGCTTTGGCCGACCTGCGGCGTTACCGGCGCGTGACCGGCCGCACGCGGTACGATGCGGCGCTGCGTTCGGCCGCCGCCGCGTTGGACCCGGCTTCGATTCAAGAACTTCAACTCGAGACCCCTCCCAAGGTGGACGTGCGGCCAGCCGGAATCGGCAAACGTGCCGATATGCCGCGGTGGCTGGAGAATGGCCGCCCGCGCAGGCATGCGCCCGTGCTGCTGGGTCTGGTAGCCGAAATGGACGGGAATGAGCAGTGGGCACGCGAGGCCCTGGACTTGGGACGCGCCTACTTGAGCCTCGCCCGACAGCAGTTTCCGCACGGAAGGCATCATGGCTGCGCGGCGCGCACGATAAGCGCCGTTGCGCGCGGGCACGGTCGCGACAACCATGCCGGCGTCATCACCGAGGTTTACGCGCCGTTGGGCAGCAGCTTTAAACTGACGGATCGCTGAACGTTCGAACTCGCCGTACAAGGCCGCAACCGGCCGAGCAACAATCGCCGCATCGGCTAGGATTTTGTGCGGCCGAGTGTGCTGAGGCGCTCTCCTTTATCGTCGCAAGGAGGTATTCGTTGAACAAGAGCGGGCTCTTCATTGCCGGTACCTGGCAAGAGGGCGGCGAGGCGCTGGAAGTACGCAACAAGTTCAGCGATGCGCTGCTCGCGCAGGTTGGGATGGCCACCAAAGAAGATGTTGCGCGCGCCGTCGGGGATGCCGCTGCGTTTGCCCCGGTGCTGGCGGATACGCCGCTGCATCGCCGTTCCGGATGGCTGCGCAAGACCTCTGAACTGCTGCTTACGCACAAGGAAGACCTCGCGCGCACTATTGCCGGCGAAGCGGGCAAAGCGTTGAAGTACAGCCTGCTGGAAGTGGATCGCGCCGCGTCCACCTTCGACTTGGCCGCCGACGAAGCGCGGCGCATTCACGGCGAGACCGTCCCGCTCGATGCGGTGGCATCGGGCGAAGGATATTTCGGCTTCTGGGTGCGCCGTCCGCTGGGCGTCGTGGCCGCAATCACTCCGTTTAACTTCCCGCTGAACCTCGTCGCGCACAAGATCGCGCCGGCGCTGGCCGCCGGTAATCCCATCGTCCTCAAGCCGGCCGAACAGACGCCGCTTACCGCCATAAAGCTTTTCGAGATCCTGCTCGAAGCCGGCGTCCCCGACCGAGCCATTCAACTCGTTCAAGGCTTGGGTGAAGTCGCCGGCGAAGCGCTGGTGAGCGATCCGCGCGTGGCGAAAATCAGCTTCACCGGTAGCCGCGCCGTAGGCGACCGCATCACGCGCGCCGCCGGCATCAAGAAAGTTACGTTGGAACTTGGCAATGCCTCGCCCGTGATTATTGCGCCGGACGCCGATCTGGATTATGTCGCGAAGCGTTGCGCGGTGGGCGCGTTCTACAACTCGGGCCAGGTTTGCGTGAGCGTGCAGCGCATCTACGCGGACCGCAAGGTAAGCGAGGAATTCAACGCGCGGTTTGTCGATGCCGCCGAGGCCCTGAAAGTAGGCGATCCGCTCAAACCGGATACCGACGTGGGCCCCATGATCGAGCCTTCGGCCTGCGCCCGGGTGGGAGCGTGGGTCGATGAGGCGCGAAATGCGGGCGCCCGGGTGCTCACGGGCGGCAAGCGCGAAGGCAATGTCTATTACCCGACCGTCCTGGCCGGCGTAAAGCCCGAGATGAAGGTGATGGCGCAGGAAGTCTTCGGCCCCGTGGCAGGGGTGCAAACGTGCGATAGTTTTGCGGAAGCCTTGGCCGCCGCCAATGCTACC
This sequence comes from Planctomycetota bacterium, assembly GCA_015075375.1. GTDB lineage: Bacteria > Planctomycetota > SZUA-567 > H5-PLA8 > H5-PLA8 > H5-PLA8. The sequence goes on from JABTUM010000003.1 coordinate 43,616, forward strand.
GATTACGGACTGCAAGCGGCGGTATTCACGCAGGATATCGACCGCGTGCTGCGCGCAGTGAAGTCGCTCGATTTCGGCGGCGTCATCGTGAACGATTTCCCCGGCTTCCGCGCCGACCATATGCCCTACGGAGGCAACAAGCAATCCGGCTTGGGCCGCGAAGGGCTGCGCTTCGCGATCGAAGACATGACCAACATCCAGATGGTGGTGATCAAACAACGCTAGGAAAGTCCGCATGCGAACCGTATCCGCCGTGCTGTACGAAATGGAGCGCCCCGCGCCGTACGCTCAGTCCCAGCCGCTGAAGATCGAGGAACTCGAACTTGAGGGTCCCGGTCCGGGCGAAGTGCTCGTAGAGATCGCCGGAGCCGGCCTGTGTCACAGCGATCTCTCTGTCATCAGTGGCGCGCGGCCGCGGCCCATGCCGATGGTGCTGGGCCACGAGGCCAGCGGCATTGTGCGCGAGACCGGCGCGGGCGTGAGCGAATTGGCCGCCGGCGACCATGTGGTTTTCAGCTATGTCCCGATCTGCGGGCGCTGCAGCTTCTGCATGACGGGACGCGCGAGCCTTTGCGAACGCGGCGCGGCGGCCAACGGCAAAGGAAGCCTGCTCTCCGGCGCTCGGCGCTTCCGAACCACCGCAGGACGCGAACTGAACCACCATCTCGGCGTCAGCGCTTTCAGCCGGTTCACCGTCGCAGCCCAGGAATCGCTGGTCAAGCTGGACCCCTCCTTTCCGCTGGCTCAAGCGGCGCTATTCGGGTGCGCTGTGATGACCGGGGTCGGGGCCGTGATCAATACCGCGGGCGTCAAAGCCGGAGAAAGCGTGGCCGTCTTCGGATTGGGCGGCGTAGGATTGAGTGCGATCATGGGCGCCAAACTGGCGGGCGCTTACCCAGTCCTCGGCATCGATTTGCTGGATGACAAACTGGCACTCGCCCGGCAAGTCGGCGCTACGCATGCCCTGAACGCCAAAGGGGAGCGCCTTGTCGAAGAAATCCAGGCGCTGACCGGCGGCGGCGCGCACCATGCCTTCGATGCGGTCGGCCACGAGAAGGTGCTCGCGCAAGCGTATGCGGCCACGAGGCGCGGCGGCACCACGGTAGCCATTGGACTCCCCCACCCCGGCCGGCGACTCGAGCTTTCGCCCGTATCGCTGATCGCCGAAGAACGAACGCTCAAGGGCAGCTACATGGGTTCCTGCGTCCCTCGCCGGGATATCCCGCGCTACATCGATCTGCACCGCCAAGGCGCACTACCCGTCGATAGACTCTTCAGCCAAACGATCAAGCTGGAAGAAATCAATTCGGCTTTCGATGTGCTCGATCGCGGAGCTACGGTGCGGCAGGTCGTCACCTTCGAGTGATTGACAAGAAACGAAACGGCGGCTGCCCGATCCCGGACAGCCGCCGTGGTTGATATCCGCCGAACGCAATCGTTCAACTTACTTGATCTTCACTTCCTTGCCTTGCTTCGCGGAAGCGTAGATGCCGTCAAGCATCTGCTGAACCATCAGACCGTGTTCAGCCGGAGCTTCGGTCTTGCACTTGCCTTGGCACACATCGACAAAGTGGCGCATCTTGTGTACGAACCCATCCCGCTTCGCCACGAACGCCGGTGTGCTGTTCACCATCATGCCCGCGTGATCGTGATAGAGCGACGTGGTGCTCCATTGCGCGCCGCCCTTTTCACCGAAAATGGTGAAGTCCATGCCTTCCTGGTCCGTATGGGCGACGAAGGCGCTCTCGAGGTGGAAGACCGGACCGTTCTTCGTGCGAATGGTACCCACCGCCAGGTCCTCAACCGTGTAGGTCTTCCAATCCCAATTCGGCCACGAGCATGCCGTGTTGCTGGGCTTATTGCCCAAGTAAGTCCAGGTGAAACCCAGTGCGCTTTGCGGCTGCGGCGCGCCGACCGCGTAATGCGCCATCTCCAGCGCGTGCACTCCGATATCGATCAAGGGTCCGCCGCCCTGCAGCTCTTTGCGGCCAAATACGCCCCAATTCGGGATCCCGCGCCGCCGAATCGCCTTCACGCGCACGTACAGCACCTTGCCGAAGAAACCTTCGTCGTACGCTCGGCGCAGCGCCTGAGTTTTGCCATCGAAGCGAAACTGAAACGCGATCACGAGTTGCTTCTTGTTCTTCTTCGCCGCGGCGAGCATCCTTCGGCCTTCGGCGGCGCTCATGGCCAACGGCTTTTCGCACAACACGTGGCAACCCGCGTTCAGTGCGCCAATGGTCGGCTCGCAATGCAGAAAGTTCGGCGTGCATACGCTCACCGCATCCAGTTCGCATTCCTTGAGCATCTGTTTCCAGTCGGTAAAAACCTGCGGCACTTTGTACTTTTCCTGAAAGGCCTTCAAGCCCTTCTCGGAAACGTCGCTGGCCGCCACGATTTCCACATCCGGCATGTTCTGGTAATTATTGGCGTGCGTACCTGCAATGCCGCCGGCGCCCACGAATCCCACGCGCAGCTTTTTCACCGAATCTTTGGCCATGACCCTGCACTCCTCCTGGTTCGCGGCGGATTCCGCCGCCGATTGGACCCTGATGTAAAACGAGTAAAGAAGGGGCGAGCGTACCGCGTTCGTCCGGCTTGTCCACTTGCGCAACCACTCAGCCTTGCGGGAGGCGCTCGCCGTCCAAGAACGCGCGCAGCAACGCCTTCAAGCGGGATTCATCGGCGCGTTGCCCGCACGCCTCCGCCGCGGCGATCCAGAGTTTGCGCTCCTGCTTGAGCAGCCGGCCGTCCAGTACGCAAGCCAGCTCCATCGCACCAAGCACTGCAGCGCGTTCTTGGTCGCTCAAGGATGTCATACGGTTGAGAAACGCCGGGCGGTTGCCTAAGCCGCCGGTTGGCATACCCAGGTTCGCCTGAAGAAACTCGAAGAACTCCGCAAGATTGGGATGCAGATCGCGCGTACAGACCGCCACGCACGCCACCGCGTCGAAGATCGCTACACGGCCCGCGACGGACAGTTCGGGAACGCGCGCAAGCAGTTCCTTGCCGTACTCCTGAACCGCCGACGGACCCATCACCCGCACGCGTGCTTCGCGCACCACCCAGCGACAAACCAGCATGTCCCACACGGCGGTAACGGGCACCGCCACCAGCGGCACGTAGCCGCGCAAGGCCGCACGCCCAAGCACTCTTCGCACCAAGGCCTTGACAAGAAAATTTGTCAGTCCGATTTTGATCTTGTAGAAGATCGAGGCCAGCACCAGCCTCCACCGCGGCGCTTCGCGCAGCGGATCGAAGCCTGCGACCGCGTCCTTAGGATTGGGTAACTCCAGCGCCGCTCGAGCCAATGCGGCCGCCACGGCGCGGGCGCCTTCTTCCCGGTCTTGCTTCGGAAACAGCTCCAGCCCCGCCGCTCGGCTCAGGGCGTGTACGGCATTCAAAGACATCCAATAAAGGTAGGCGATCTCCACCGCGGACACGATTACCGTCGCAGCGCCGATCCAGATCCAATAGCGCCAATCCAGGCTACCGGATTCCGTTCGATACACCGGCGCCAGCCCGATCTCTAGCACCGCCGACGCGCACGCGGAAAGCGCTCCAGCCGCCGCGGCTTTGAACAGAACGGCGCGTTCGATCCCGCGAAGCGCCGCGTGCTCGGCGCTGGTCAGGGTATGAACCGCATCCGAACTTTGAGCGACGGCGTGAAGGCGCGAAAGCCGCGCGAAGTAGCGCAGGCCCAGGCGCTCCAGCAACGGACCGGACGCCGAAGCGTCCGGTCCGCGCGGACGGTCTTCCTGTGCAGGACGCTTCACTTCTTCGGCTGAGTATCCACCCCTCTCCAACAGTCGGCCGTCCCCATATTCGGTACCCCGTTCGACTTGATGTACAGGAACAACTGCATCTTATAGGCGGTCATGAAACTGAGGCCGAACATCAGCAACGCCGGTCCCAATGCCATGGTGCGGCCATCGGGCATGGTCGCCTGCCGAGTCTGGAAATCGTCCTCGCTAAGACCCGCAAACAGTTTGACCAGGCGGTCGTACTGTGCGTCGATCTCCGCGCAGAAGGCGTCGGCGGGCATCTCCTTGGTCCGCTGCATCTTCGGTCCGATACCCTTCCAGTCCCCGCTGACCACCGTTTCGGGAATGGAGCCGAGGTTGTGCGGAAGGTAGCGCAGCAGTTCGATCGTGCTGCGCTGGCCATCGGTGGGCCGGTAATCCCACGTGCCTTCCGGAATCTTGCCGAACAAATGCTGGCACACGTTCGCCTCGTGGCGCATGGCCGCAAGGTACTGATCCTTGTTAATCACCTGCTGTCCTCCTTATTAATGAGTGGTTTGTCCAACATAGGGCGCGCCCAAGGGCGCGCAAGCGCGCACTACTCCGCCGGAAGCGCCGGCGCTTCACGCACGCGCGGAAGGCGATCGGCAAACTGGACCAGCGCGACCATGCCCAGTACGCCCGCGAGCCCGAGCACCTGCCGGGCGGATAACGGTTCGGCATCCAGCCAGCCCCATACCAATGCGCCGACCGGGATCACGTACGTGGTCATGCCCGCGAACAGAGGTCCGCGGTCCTGAATCAGTTTATAGAACATGAACATGGCCGCACCGGTACCGATCACTCCCAGAAATCCCAAGCACAGCGCCGCGAATAAGAAATCGGGGCCCAGACGCACACCCTCTTGGGGCAGGATGAATCCAGCCGGGGTCAGCACCGTGCCCGCCAAGCTCAGCGCCGCCAAGGAAAGAGCCAACGGAGGCACGCTCGCGAAGCGCCGTTTGAGAAAAGTATTCGAGAGCGCGTACGAAAGCGGAATGGTGATCGCCAGCAGGGCGTGCGTGAGCGGCATCGCCCGGTTCAGACTGTCCGCAAAAATGAGCCCCATGAAGCCCAAGCCGCCGACCACGCCGGTCACCTGCCAGACGGTCGGATAAATCCGCAGCATTGGAATCGAGACTACAATGGTCAGCAGCGGCACGAACGCCATCGTCATGCCGACGAAGCCGCTGCCATGATGCGTCACGAGGTACGGTTGCAGCGCATAGGGCCAGGCGAATCCCACCGCTACGATGCCTAGAAGCGGAGGCCATTCCTTTCGCGTGAGCGGCCACGAATGCCCACGCCATCGCCACACCAGCGCCAGAATCACCGCTCCACTCAAACAACGCCACCCGGCAATTCCGATCGGCCCAAACGCCAGCGCCGCCTTTTTCATCAGAAGAAAGCTGACGGACCAGATCAGACAGATCAGCACGAAAAAGACGTAGGGCATGGGCGCGGCGCCTGGGGTGCGATTCGATGCTTACGACGCCGTTGCCGATCGCAGCCGGCCCTTCAAGTGCTTCACGATCTTCGGCGCGTGCAGGCGGCTGTTCTCGATGAAAATGGCATGCGTATCGCTCCCCGCCTGCAACGTACCGGCGATGTATAACCCCGGCACGTTCGATTCGCAGGTGGCCGGATCGAACTCCGGCACCAGCGTACGCGGATCGACGCGAACGCCGCAGCGCCGCTCCAGGTCCACGTCGGTCAGGAAACCAACCAGCGTGTAAGCCGCGTCGCACGCCAGAAAGCGCTCTTCCCCACCGCGCAACGGGCGAATGCGGATTCCGCGGGGCTTGTCCTCGAACGCAACCGGCACATGCTCGAAATAAGCGCTGATCGATCCTTCGCTCACGCGATTCAGAAAATCGGGCTTCACCCAATACTTGACGCTTTGCTTGGGCTCGCTGCCGCGATGCACCACACTCACCCGGACGTGGTTTCGGTACATCTCCAGGGCCGCTTCGCAGCCGCTGTTGCCCGCACCGACAATCACCACATGCTCACCGAAATGCCGGTACGGATCGCGGTAGTAGCCGTGCACCCAAGGTAATTCGGCGCCCGGTACTTCCAGGCAGATCGGATTGTTGAAGTAGCCGGTGGCCAGTGCCACCGCACGCGCGCGCCGCTCCCGCGGCTGGCCGTCCTGCACGGTACGCAAGACGAAGCCGTCGCCTTCAGGGTGCGCATCGGTCACTTCTTCATGCAAGGCCAGCGGAAGCTTGTAGTGCGCGGCCACCGAATGGAAATACGCCAGCGCATCCTGCCGCGTGGGCTTGTCGTGCGGAATGGACATGGGGATCCCGGCGATCTCCATCAGGTCCCGTGTCGTGAAAAAGTTCATAAACGTGGGGAAATCGAGCAGCGCCTGGGTCAGTGCGCCTTTATCCACCAGCAGCACATCCAAATCGTGCTGCACCGCTTCCGCGCCCAACGCGATGCCCGTCGGACCCGCGCCGACCACGATCAGATCGTGTACCCGCTCGCTCATGCCGTCCTCGAACTAAAAGTGCCGCGCATCATTATATGTATGCGTAGCGGCCGCGCCTTCCCCGTTCGAGGCATTGCACGGAGTGCGTTATCGGATCTACCGCTAACGGCAAGAGGCCGGAATTCGTCTACAATGAACAGGTAGAAGTCTTGGAGCAAGCCGATGCCGCTGCGCAGCCCATTCGCCATCGTGCTCTGCAGTGCCGCGCTTTACGCGAGCGCCGCCGAGCCTGCTTTACCCGAGTGGGCCGCCTATTTGCGCAGACCCGATGCCGATTTCGATCTCGCTCGCGCTGCGCTGCTGATCGGCCGTGAGGAATACCCCAATACGAATCTTGAGGCTGCCACGGCCAAACTCGATGCTTGGGGAGAACGGCTACGCAAGGATCTCACCCAATCCGGTACCGTATCGGGGAAGCTCGATACGCTTCGTACCTTCCTGTTCGAAGCCGAAGGCTTCCAACTTCCCGAGCGCGACGACGCCGCGGCATTCCTGCTCGGTGAGGTTCTAGAGCGCAAGCGCGGCAACTGCTTGGGCTTGTCGGTGCTATGCTTAGCCCTCGCCGACCGCGCGGGCCTTCAGCTCCATGGCGTGCCGGTGCCTAACCGCCTCAGCGGCCCCGGACACCTGCTGGTGCGCTTTGACGACGGTACGACCCGCCTGAATTTCGATCCTACCGAGCGCGGCGCCGCGCACTCGGATGCTCACTACACGGCGCTCTTCAAGCTCCGCGACGATGATCTCAAGCGCGGTTACATCCTGAACAACGCGACGCCCAAGCAAATCGTCAATCTGCTGCTGGTGAACCTCGCCGCCGCGCGCATCGAGGACAGCCGAGCGGCCCAAGCCCTCCCGCTGCTTGAACAGGCCATGCTGCTGCAACCCGAATACGCGCCCGCGCACCAGAACTTGGGCATGGCCCGCCTGAAGCTGGGAGACCCGCTCGGCGCGCTGGAAGCTTTCGAACGGGCACTCAAGCTTCAACCTGGTTTAACGGGTGCGCGTCTGGGCCTGGCCGAAGTGGCCTTGAACGCGAAAGACTCCACTCGCGCCCTGGAGTTGATTCAAGCGGTGCTGGACGAAGAGCCCGAACATCCGCAAGCGCTCGCCTTGCTTGCCAATTTGCATCTCGTTACGGCCGATTACCGGCAGGCTGTTACCATACTCAAACGCCTCGTCGAAACCGCACCCAAGGATGTCCACGCGCGCACGAATCTAGGCGCCGCCTACCGGCATGCCGGCGATTTTCCGGACGCCGAATCGGCCTACCGCGCCGCTATCGAGCTCGATCCCAAGCTTGCCGACGCGCATTTTGGCCTCGCCGAAACGCTCCGCGCCGTCGGACAGCTCGACGAGGCCGCTCGCGCCTATGCCCGGGCCCTCGAACTTGATCCCGACCACGCGCCCACGCGCCTTTCGCAGGCACAGCACGCGCTAACTGCCGGGAAATGGCCCGAGGCCGAGGTTGCGTTCCGCTCCGCCCTCAAAGGAAAGCCCAACGATCTCGAAACCCTGCGCGGCTTGGTGGAGGTGCAGCTTCGTCAGGGCAAACTCAAAGATGCCGATCTCACGGTCACCGAAGCGCTCAAGGTCCAGCCCAAACACATCGCGCTGGGACTCCTGGCCGGCGAAGTGAAGCTGAAAGCCAATCAGCCGGCCGAAGCGTTGCGCATTTACGAGACGCTCCGCCCACACGCGCCCGCCGAATGGGAGATTCCGATCCTGCAGCGAATCGCCATCGCCCAAGGCAAGCTGGGCCGCCACGCCGAAGCACTGAAGCTCGCTAGGCAGTTGCTCGAAGCCAATGGCGACGACATCGTCGCGCTGCGCATTGCCGCGTCGGCGTGCGAAGGTCTTCGCAATGGCCCGCAGGCCATCGCGATCTATCGTAAGCTGCTGGAGCTGAATCCAGAAGACACCGCGGCCAAACAAGCACTGGCGCGCTTGGGCGCGAAATAGACGTACGCTAGGGGCGTAATTCGTGAAGCCGGAATTCGCAGTTCACTTGCTTGATGCCCGCTTCCTGGCAAAGTTGCAATACGTCAGCCACCTTTCCGTACGGCGCTTCCTGATCGCCGCGCAGATAGACTCTAGGCTGATCTTGCCTGCGCCCGGCATCCAGCACGCGCTGTTTGATCTCTTCCCAGGGCAACTCCTGACCGCCCAAGGTGATACTACCGTCCTTGCGCACACTGACGACCAGCCGCGTACCCGCGGCCTCGCCCACGGGCGAGCCCTGCGTTCCGCCCGGAAGATTCACGGCCAGATCCACTTCCTCTTCCGAAATCGTCGTCGCCAACAAGAAAAAGATCAGCAGAAGGAAGACGATGTCGATCATCGGCGTCAGGGGTAGTTCGAAGTTATCTTCTTCGATCAACGCCTTCATGGAGCACGCGGCTCCTGCCCGGCCGGCGGCTGAATCTGCTTCGGCGCTTGCGCGCCTTTCGTCTCGGGCACATCCGTCAGCGCCTTGACATCCACTTGGGTGGCGCCTTCTTCGTCGATGCCGTCCATCGCCGCACGAATTTGGGATTCCGATAGCGCCGGAGCGTGTGCGGGCGTGGCGATGGACGTCTGTACGCCGCGCTCCTCGTCGGTCGCCTCGAACTCGCCTTCCAGATCGGGCGGTGGAGCCTCCTTGGGAGGAACCATATCCTTGGTTTCAAGGTGCTCTTCCACGTCCTCGATTTGGCGAATGCTGCGGCGCGCTTTGCGGTCCAGCGTCACGATCGCATCCAGCGCGCGCTCTTCAATCTCGCGCACCAGATCGTCGGCCTTACCTTTCGCGTAGTGGTACATAAAAAGGAGCGGAATGGCGACGATCAGTCCGAATGCCGTGGTCAACAGAGCTTCGGCGACACCGCTGGCCAGTACGGCGGCCTTGCCCGTACCGCCGTGCGCGGCCACTTGGTCGAAGGCGTTGATGAGACCCAGCACCGTACCCAGCAGCCCCATGAGCGGAGATACGTTGCTCATGATCCCGATGACGCGCCCGTTGCGCCGCAAGTCGTACAGTAAGCGCGTGCCTTCGTCCTGAATCGCCATCTCCATTTCCTGGCGCGTGGTGCCGTAGCGTAACAGTGCCGCGTACAGCACCCGGGAAAGCGACGACCGGCTCTCCGCGCAGGCCGCCAAGCCCGCGTCGACGCCGCGCGTATCCACGATGTGGACCAGGTCTTTGTCGAAGTCTTTCGGTGCGTGCTTGGGGCGGCGAAGCTCGATCGCGCGCTCGAAGAAAAAGGTCAGTCCCACAATCGAAGCGGCCAGGATGGCCCACATCACCTTGCCGCCGCGGAGGAAAATATCCCACAGCGTGTCGCCGTCGCCGAAGATCAGGCTTTTCGGTCCAGCTCCCGAAGCGGGCACGCTTTCGGCGGCCTGCGCCAAGGCGGCGTACCCCACCGCCACGAACAGCAAGGCCAGACCCATCGACCAGAACCGGCGTTCATTCGGAACATTCATGCGTTCGGACTTTCCCGCGTTCGTTGAATCGAACCATTCTCGCCGCGCGCTTCGTTCGTGCCAAGCACGCTTTGCCGGGGCGCTTTAGGGCTTTTCAGAGGTATCCGCTCCCAGCGCCTTCAAGCGCTCTTTTGCCGTCGCCGAACGCTCGCTCTGCGGCCGCGCTTCGATCAGCCGGCGGTAATAGGCGATCGCTTGCGGCGGTTCGGCCAGTTCTTCGCTGGCCTTGCCGCACAAATACAAAGCCGCATCGAGCCAACCCGAATCCGGGCGGTCCAGCACCACCCTTAGCGCCAGCTTCTTCGTTTGTGCGGCTTCCCCGCGAATCAGTGCCAATTCCGCGAGGCCCAGCAGCGCGCGCTCGCCCAAGTCGTCGAGTTCCGCGTCGAGGCCCTTGGCGCCCAGGGCGGCCATGAAAGCGGTTTGTGCGGCGTCGAATGCGCGGAGTTGCAGTCGGCATTCCCCCAGTCCGCACTGCGCCTCGCGAGCCAGCTCGCCTTCCGGATTCGCTTTCAGGTACGCCTCGAACGAACCTGCCGCATCGGCATACCGGCCGGCCTTCGCAAGAGCCGTCCCTTGAGCGGAAACCGCCTGCGCGGCCAAGGCATGTCCCGGGTGCTTTTCCTGAAGCTCTTTCCAGACCTTCAAAGCCGTTTCTACCTGACCGTTCTCCGCGAGCAGGAGCGCGCGTTGATGCCGCGCCTCTGGCGCCAGCGGTCCTTCCGGAGCCGCGCCATACGCTTGAGCGAACGCAGCCTCGCTATCTTTGGCTTGCTTGCCCAGCTTCAACGCCCAACCCAGATTCAGCCATGCCGCCGCTTGGGCCGCCGCGGGCACGTCAGGCGCATTCGCCGCTGCCTCCAACGCCCGGTGGTATAACGGCACGGCCTCGGCCTGAGCCCCCGCGTCATAGCGCAGATTCGCCGCCTGAAACGCCGCTTCGAAGGCCGGCGCGCCTTGCAACGGCAAAGCCAAGAGCGCGTCGAACTGCGCGCGAGCGGCTTCCGTATCTTTCAGCTCTTTCGAACACAGCGCGCGTAGCAGCGCCGCATCGAGGCGATCCTTCGGCTCGGGAGTCAGCGGCTCCGCGCCCAGGAAAGCATCCAAATCCGAACGCGCATCGGCAAAGCGCTTCGCGGCGAATCGAATACGTGCCCGCATCAGCCGCGCTTGCCGCGTTTCCGCCGACTTCGCGAACTCTTCGGTCAGCAACGCCCCCAACGCGGCCTCGGCGTCCGCATTGCGTTCGGGCAGTTCGGCCAGGCAAAGCGCTTTCAAAAGCAGCGCCAGAGCCTTCCGCGTACCTAAGTCTTCGCGCTTCAGCAGCGCTTCGGCATCCGCGAGCCCCTCACCGGGACGTCCCGCTCCCAAGCGCGCCTGCGCGCGCATGAGCAGGCCGTCCGTTCGGCGCGCGGCATCCGCATACGCCGGTGTATCCAGGAGCCGGTCCAGCCAAGACAGCGCCGGTGCGTACTGCTTCTCCAACACCAACCGCTCCGCTGCCGCGTGACTCGCATCGGCCACATACGGCGAAGCCGCGTGCTTGTCGATCAGCAGCTTGAATGCCTGCAATGCTTCTTCAGGCTGATTTTGCCCCAGCAGTGCCAAGCCGCGCAGATAGCAACCTTCCGCGTCCCGCTCCGGCGTGGCAAAGGGCGCCGGCAGCGCGCCGAGTTGCCTCAAGCAGCCCGCGCTATCCTTTTGTTTAAAGCGGCACCACGCCAGACGCAGCGCCGCTAAATCGGCCTCGCGCTCCTGTGGCTTTTCCTGAACTTCCTTCCGCGCCAGATACGCGGTGAGGTGTTGCTCCGCTGCTGCGTAGTCTTCCATCCAGAACGCGAAGTCGGCCGCGGCGAAAAGCGCCAGCCGCTGCAACTCTCCATCTTCGGGTTGATTCGCATTCAACGCCTTCAGCAGCGCTTCGGCTTGGGTTCGCGCCTCCGGCCAGTCTTTACGCTTGCCGGCCAGCAGCGACAGACGATATCGCGCCAACTTGCCTTGCGGCCGCTCTGCATAAGACTTCACCAGAGCCGCATACGTTCCCGCTGCCTCTTCAGGGGCCGTTTCGGCCAGTAGCAGCAGCGCGGCGGCATGTTCATCGCTCCGCCGAGCCGGGTCGGCCACCGCCTCGGCCTCTTTCACCGCTGCCTGCGCCGCCGCGCGCGCTTCAGGTTCGCGTTTCAGCTCGCTCAACGCTTGCGCCTTCGCCCGCGCCACCGCCGGACGGCCCTCGCCTTTCAGTTTGGACAGATACAGGTCCGCCAGCGCCAGTGCCTCCGCGTACCGCTTCTCTTGCAAGGAGCGGTAGGCCGCCTGAGCCGCCAGGGCCGCCGTATCGGGGTGATCCGGGAAGGCCGCCGTGAGCGCCTGAAGCGCCGCGAGCGCTTCCTTCCACTGCGCCGCATCGACGAGGATCGATGCGCGCCAATACGCCACCGCGCGCGCCTGTTCGCCTCCGCCTGGACGTTTGGCCACTCCTTCCAGCGCCGCCAAGGCTTCGGGGCGCTTGCCCAGTTGCGCCAAACTTCGCGCGACCATCAACTGGCTGGCTCCTGCCTTGGGGTGTTCCGGCGTCTCGGCCGTTCGCTTGAACTGTGCCAGCGCCGCATCGTAGGCTTGGCGCTCGAAGGCAATCCAGCCCAGCCCTTCCGCCGCGTCGGGCAGCAGCTTGGATTCCGGAAACAGCGTCTCCAGTCTCTTCCAATGGGCTTCAGCCGCGGGACCACGCTTAAGCGCGTACGCGGATTCACCCGCATAATAGAGAACGTGCTCGTAAAGCTGCGGCAGCGCCGGATGGGCGCCAGGCGCGCGCGGATCGGGATGTTCCTTTAGGAATACCTCGGCTTGCGTTAATGCCTTCTCGAAACTCTTGGCCAGGTAATGGGCCTTCACCGCACGTTGCTGCGCCTGCGCACGGCGGTCGGATTGAGGCGCGCCTGCCAGAAAGCCTTCGAATTGCGCCGCAGCCTCCGGAAACTGTTGCAACTGGTAATAACTCTCGGCCAGCAACAACCTCGCATCCGCCAACCGCTCCGACTGCGCATGGGTCTGCAGATATCGGTTCAGTTCTTCGACGGCGAGTTTGTACTCTTTGAGCGTGTAGAGGTGGTGCGCGCGCCGGTAGTCCGCATCCTCGCCTGCTTGCAAGCCCGCGCAGAACCACGCAGCCAGCAGCAGGCCTATAGCCGCATGAAAATGAAGGTATTTCAAAAGCTTGAACGAATGCATGGGGCGCTCGCAGACTCCCCTCTTTAAACGCTTCATACCCGCCAGTACTTCATACGCTGAACCGAAAAGCGCAGGAAAGCATAGCGTACCTGTCAGGAATTTCTTGTCTTGTGCACCCCCTGCCCACCCGTAGGATGCCTCGCGAGCCGCCAGGAGTCCTACGCCCATGTCGTCACCTACAGCCCAGCCCCCCGCCGGGTCATCGGAGGGGGGGTCTTCTGGATCGAACGCGAACGCCGCACCACCCGCCAAGAAGGGCATGGGCTGTTGGCTGTACGTCCTGTTCCTGCTGGGATTCTTAGGGCTCGGTATCGTCATTATCGCGGTGCTATTTTACAACTCGATTAGCTGGGTCGCCGAATCCATGGAGGGTGAGGCCCTGCCGCCGGTCGTGACCGAACTGAATCCCGCCGAACAAGCCGACCTGTGGAAGAAAGTCGTCCAGTACCGGCAGTGCTACCAGGAGAAGAAGGATTTCGAGACCTATCTCACCTTCGAGCAGTTCAACTATTTCCTACAGCACGAGATCGACAAGAAGAAGGCAAAAGGCCTCAAGGAACCGTTGGCGCACGTATACCTTAAGCCCGAGGGGGATAAGATCCGCGCCACGTGGTCGATCTATCAGGAGAAGGAAGGAAAATATCTCAACCTCGAAACATTGGGAGACTTGCAGGTCGAGAGCCGAAAACTAAGCGTGACGTTGGACGAACTGAAAATGGGCGGTAAGGAAGCGCCCTCGCTGGTGATGTGGTTTGCGCGAAATTTTGCCCAGAAAGCGCAGGAGGACCAGCACAAGAATCCCAAAGCGCAGGAAGCCGTTAAGCTCCTGAAGCGCGAAGGCGACAAAATTCATATCCACCTCGACGGCCAGCACCTGCCGCCGCCCGACGATTTGAAGCCTGAAGATTTGCCCGCCGAAAAAGCCGGCGGTTAGCTTTCGACGGAGAAACCACCGTGCGTTTTGGCGTACACCTATCCATGAGCGAAGGCCCATCGCGCGGAGCGCAGATCGGCTGCCAGGCGCTCCAGATTTTTTGCGGCAATCCGCGCGCGTGGTCCAAGAAGCCGCTGGAAGCCGATGAAGTCTCCGCCTTTCGAGAAGGCGTTCGCGAAGCGGGACTCGATCCCGTGGTCGTCCACGCCACCTACCTGATCAACTTGGCCGCGCCCGACCAGCGCATCTGGGATCTTTCCGTCGCGGCCTTCATCGAGGAACTCGACCGCAGCCAGACCTTGGGGGCGAAGTATTACGTCGTCCACAGCGGCAGCCATAAGGGCGAAGGCGAGGATCTGGGCCGCAAACGAATTGCCGAAGCCATCAAGAAGGCCGATCGTGAGCTTCCCAAACGCCCGGAGATCCTGCTCGAGAACACTGCCGGCACCAAGAATTCCCTCGGCACCACCTGGAAGGATCTGGCGATTCTCCTCGACGGAGCGGGCGCAGGACGCACGGGCATCTGTATGGATACCTGCCATTCCCTCGCCGCCGGATACGAAATTCGGACCCCCGACGGCGTGCGCCGCACGCTTGACGAACTGGAAGCCGATCTGGGCCTTGCGCGCCTGCGCTGCCTGCATATCAACGACAGCAAAGGCGCCCTCAACTCGCGCATCGACCGCCACGATCACATCGGCGCCGGAGCCATCGGCGCGGCCGGCTTTAGAGCCTTTTTCGCCGATTCGAGGCTGTGGCAACTTCCCGCGATCCTCGAGACGCCCCAGGACGAACCCGACGACGACCACCGGGACCTCTGGCATGCCGTCGAGTTGGCTTGCGAAGCGGGCGCCGTTTCCGATGCCGTCTTGGCCGGATTGCCCACCGTCGAACTCGAAGCGCTGCGCGACGAGGAGATTGCCGCCGCCCAAGCAGCCGCGCCAAAGGCCGCTAAACCTAAATCCGCCCCACGCCGCAAGCCGGCGCCCGCGCGCAAAGCCGCTGCCGCACGCGTTCGAATGGCCCGCCGCAGGACGGCCCCAAAGAAGCGCAAGACGCGTTGACCCCGGCTTTTTAGGGCCTCGAGGAAGCGCCTACGTGCTCCGCCTCGAATCGGATATCCTCTAACGCATGGCTCTCGGACTGTTTGTCACCGGCACCGATACGGGCGTGGGCAAAACCCTCGTCTCGTGCGCGCTCCTGCGCATGCTCCGCACGCGCGGCGTGGACGCCGTCGGTTACAAGCCCATCGTGACCGGGATCGAAAACGGGCGATGGGGCGACGCCGATGCGCTGCACTCGGCCAGCGACCGGATCGAACCGCTCGAGCGAATATGCCCGCTGCGCTTTCAGGCGCCCATGGCCCCGGTACCGGCCGCGGCGCTGGAACGTCGCGAAATCGACCTCGACGCCGCCCGTGCCGCGCTGGAGCGTCTCGCAGAGAAACACGCCTGCGTGGTCGCCGAAGGCATTGGCGGCCTGCTTGTCCCGCTCGACAAGCGCACCCTCGTCGCGGACTTCATTGGAGCGCGGGACTTTCGCGTCGTGCTGGTCGCCAAGGCCCAATTGGGCACCGTCAACCACACGCTGCTCACGTTGAACGAACTGCACCGCCGCGGTCTGGAGGTCGCGGCCGTGATCATGAACGTGACGCGCCCCGAAGACGCCGATAACGCGCAAGCCAGCCGAGCCGAGATCGAACGCCACGCCGGCCGAGCCATCGATGCCACGCTGCCTTATTTCGGCGGCGACATCGGCACCCGCCTGGCGGCCGCAACACAATACCTGCAAGTTCAACTCGACCTCAACCGCCTGCTCAAGGAAAAATGACGTGAACGAATCGACCTCCGACAAACTCCTCACCTCGCCCCAGAATCCCTGGGTCAAGGACCTCGTAAAGCTGCGCAAAGACGGTAACGAACGCCGCGCGCGCGGCCGCTTTTTTCTGGAAGGCCGAAAGGGCGTCGAAGCCGCGCTTTCGAGCCCCAACGCCAGAATTCACGAGCTGATTGTCTGCGAAAAGTACCCCGGAGCGGACGCAGCGCTCGTCGAGCAGGCCCGCCGAAAGAACATTCGCATCGTCGAAGTGAGCAAGGATGTTTTCAAGAAGCTGGCCGACGTCGAATCACCGCAAGGGCTGGCCGCGGTCGTGGAGATTCCCGAATGGGAACTCGCGCAGATTCTTGCGTCGCCAAACGCGCTCGTCGTCGCGGCCTGCGGCGTTCAGGACCCCGGAAACCTTGGCACGTTGATCCGCTCCTGCGAAGCCGCCGGCGCCGCGGGTCTCGTCACGCTCGAAGGCAGCGCCGATCCGTTCAACGCGAAGGTCGTGCGCGCCACCGCCGCGGGCTTGCTCTCGCTTCCTCTGGTGCGCCTCGACCGCGGACGCTTCCTGCACGAAGCCAACGCCCAAGGCCTGCTCCTTGTTGCCGCCGTCGCACGCGAAGGTACCCCCTACCGCGAATTCGACTGGTCCCGCCGCCCGCTGGCGCTCTGCATCGGCAGCGAAGGCGAAGGCCTGCCCCACGAAGTCGAATCCGCTTGCACCGAACGCGTCAGCATTCCACTGCGCGGATCGGCAGAAAGCCTCAACGCCGCCGTGGCGGCCAGCATCCTGCTCTTCGCGGCGCAAGCATGACCCGCTAGAATAACGCCATGTCCAAGCTCATCTCGATCGAAGAGGCATGGGGCATCCTCGTGCGGGAATCCGGACCCGGCGACCGGGCCCGCGTGCACCTGGCCGACGCGCTGGGCCATACGCTGGTACACGAAGCCCGCGCCGACCGCGATTTTCCGCCCTTCGACCAAGCACGCATGGATGGCTTCGCCTTGCGCGCCGCCGACTGTGTGCACCCCCCAGTGACGCTGGACGTCGTCGAAGAGATCACCGCCGGCCGGGCGCCTACCCGAACGGTCGGCCCCGGACAGGCCACACGCATCATGACCGGCGCACCGGTGCCCGCCGGGGCCGATGCGGTGATGATGATCGAACAGACTTCGCCCGCGGGCGAAAAGAAGGTAGAACTCCGCGTCGCCATCGAACCCGAAACCCACATTGCGCGGCGCGGCAGCGACGTGCCCGCCGGAGGGGTCGTCGTGGAAGCGGGCCGCCCGCTTTCGCCCGCCGAGATCGGCGTGCTCGCCGCCGTCGGACAGGCCGAGCCCGAAGTCTACCGCAAGCCGCGTCTCGCGATCCTCGGCAGCGGCGATGAACTCGTCGAGCCCGGCGCGCAGCCTGCGCCCAGCCAGATTCGAAATTCGAACAGCTACCAATTGCTGGCCCAAGCCGCCGCGCACGGGTTGCACGCCGAGTACCTCGGCATCGCGCCCGACGATCCGCAAGCCACGCGCCGCATGCTCGAACAGGGGTTGGCCGCAGACGTGCTCATCTCCACCGGCGGCGTCAGCGTCGGCGACAAAGATCATGTCGGGTCGGCACTGAAAGACCTCGGCGTCGAGATGCTCTTCACCAAAATCGACATTAAACCCGGTAAGCCCACCGTCTTCGGAAGGCGCGGGCGAACGCTGGTCTTCGGCTTGCCTGGAAATCCCGTCTCGGCCCTGGTTTGCTTCCATCTCTTCGCACTCACCGCGCTGCGGACACGCATGGGCTACTCCGATCCGCTGCCGCGTCGGATCGCCTTGCCGTTGCTGGATCCGCACCGGGCCAAAGGCGACCGCGTGACGCTCTGGCCGGCGAAGTTCGTGCTCCATCAGGGACAGACGTTCGCGCGCATCGTGGAATGGCACGGTTCCGGCCACCTCACCGCTTGCGTCGGCATCGATGGATTCGTACGCCAGGCGCCGGGCCAGCATTTTGCCCAGGGACAATCCGTCGAATGCTTCCCGCTGCCGTCCGTCGGTTAGTAGTGTCCGCCCAGGAGCCCGCGCATGCCCGCGCGCCGTATTTCGAAACCCGGTTCCTTGACGCATCTCGACAGCCGCGGCCGTGCGAGCATGGTCGATGTCGGCGCCAAGCCGCAGACTGCGCGCGAAGCCTTGGCCGAAGCCACCCTCCGCATGAAACCCGAAACGTTGAAGCTGATCGTTTCCGGCCGTGCGAAAAAAGGCGACGTGCTCGCCGTGGCTCGCGTCGCCGGCATTCTGGCGGCCAAGCGCACCAGCGAGTTGATCCCGCTTTGCCACCAGGTTCCGCTTCATTCGGTGGGCATCGAATTCTTCCCCCAAAAGGCCGGAGCGTTGCGGATCCAAGCCCGCGCATGCTGCTCCGGCCAGACCGGTGTGGAAATGGAAGCCCTCACCGCGGCCGCGGTGGCCGCCTTGACCGTCTACGACATGCTGAAGGCCGCCGAACGCGGCATCGAAATCCACGGCATACGGCTTCTCGAAAAGCGCGGCGGAAAGACGGGGCCATGGAAGCGCGGCGCGCGATGATCCGCTCGGTGCTCGCCTGCACGCTTGTCCTCGCCGGCACGCTCGGCGCAGCCGAAACCGAAGCAAGGGCGTTGCCGCTAGCCCTCGCCGAACACGCCGCCCGCTTTACCTCCGAACCGCGCAACCTCAGCATCCGCACGGCGCGAGGGCAATTTCAAGCGCTCCCCTTTCGCCGCCCCGTCGCGCTCGATCACGAAACGCGCGAATCGCTCGTTACCGGCACGGCTCACGAAGTATCGCTTGAAATTCCCGCGCGAGCGAACCTCCGCTTCACCGCATTCGTTGCGCTTTATGCAGCCGGCGAACGCGAACAAGTCCGCGCGGGCCTCGTCGAGTTCAGCGCCGAACTGCGCGCCGGAACCTCGATCTTGGCGAGCACCTCGCACGGGGTGAGGGTCGCGGTCGGCGAGACTCTGCCCGCTTGGCTGGCCTTGCCCGAATGGAAGCACTTGGCCGAACCACCCGCCGACGCGAAACATCTGACGATCATCCTGCGCACGCGCTCCCAGGATGCCGCCGGGAACGACCTCGCTCCGGCGGCCGAAATGCCCGCGCCGCTGGGCGTCCTGGCCGCATGGGGCACACCGCTGCTTTTCGAACCGGAAGCCGAGCCGTCGGGCCCGCTCGTCTTCCTGCTCACCTTCGATACGCTTCGAGCCGATCGCTTGGCTGCATACGGCAGGAAGTTGCATGCACTCACGCCGAATCTCGACGCCCTCGCCGCACGCGGCTACGTCTTCGAACGCTGCTATTCGCCCAGCGGCTGGACGTTGCCTGCGTATCAATCCTTACTTAGCGGCCTGCATCCCGCGCAACTCGGCCATGCCCAGGAAAATTTGCGCGACCCCGCCGGCGAGAAGTTTACCTTTTTGCGCTACGGCCGCGCCGAAAACCTGGGGCATCTCCTGCGCAAGCGATTGAATGCGCAATCCTTTGCCGCCACCGGCGGCGGCATGCTTGAGCCCTGGCAGCATAATTTCCTAAAGGGATTTTCTTATTATTGGTCCAATCCCAGCCTGGATCCGATCCTCACCGATGGGCGCATGCGTACGGAAGCGCAACGCAACGTCGATCGGTTTCTCGCATGCGTCAACGCACGCTCAAGCGGCCCTTTGTTCGGTTTCTACCATACCTACGAGCCGCATACGCCCTACCGCGATACGCGCTTCGCCCCCGCGCTCCCCGCTGGGCGCATCCAAGCGCCCTTCGGCGAAGGCGGATATCTGGCCGGGGGCCAGAAAGCCCTGCACGCCGAGTATACGCCCGAAGAGCGCGCCGCGATTGAAGCCCTGTACAACGGCGACGTAACCGCCGCCGACGAAGCCTTGGGCGAACTGCTCGCCGGCCTCGATCGCGCCGGCCTCCGGGATCGCGCGTGGCTTATTTTCACTGCCGATCACGGCGAAGAATTCTGGGAGCATGGCGGGTTCAGCCACGGCCATTCGCTGTACGACGAACTCCTCCGCGTCCCACTGCTGATCGTCCCTCCTTCCGGCCTAAAAAGCTCCGTTCGCCTTGCCGAACCCGTCAGCTTGCTCGACGTCCTTCCCACGGTCTGCGGTATGCTGAAGCTCACGCCGCCGCCAAACCTCCTGGGCCGAGACCTCTCGCCTCTGCTCACGCCCGACGCCGATGTGCGCGCACAGGTCAAGCTGCCACAACCACCCGGCCTGTTTGTCCACTGCGCGACTTACCACGGCCCGACGCGCTGGGCGATCCGGCACGGCGATCTGAAATTCATCCACACGCTGGATGTCGAGACCTGGACGCGCGACGAAGCCAATCGCCGCATGTTCCGCCTGATTCCTGAAGAGCTTTACGACCTTTCCAAAGACCCGGGCGAACGGACCAACCTCGCCGCCGATCCGGCCTACGCCGCCGCGCGCAAGACGCTCGCCGATTCGCTCCAATTGCTCCGCACGCGCGTCCTGCAACCGCTCGAACTATCTCCGCAACAGGAATCGCTCCAGCCGCCGCTCGACCCGACGTTGCTCGAACAGCTCAAGAAACTCGGCTATTGAGGAACGCGCACATGGCCGCCGTATCCCGCGAACCGCTCCATCCCGAACTTTTTCAACATCCGGATGACCGGGAAAGCTTTCTCAATCTAAAAGCCATCTCCTGGCTCTCGAAGCTCTCGCAAGCATTCGTGATGGAAGACCTCGAGCGCGATCTGATGCTGCTTAATCTCGCGGATAACGTGGTGCTCAGGCGCCAGGATCGTCCCGCGCTGCATGCCGCGCTCGACCGCGCGCTCGAAGCGCTCGACTTTCCGCATCGCCCCGAAGTCTTTCTCGAATGCAACCCCCTCCCGCACAGCTACAGCTTCGGGGAAGTCAAACCCCTCCTCGTCGTGACCTCAGGCATGCTCGAACTGCTCGACGACGACGAACTCGCCTCCGCGATCGCGCACGAGACCGGGCACCTCAAGTGCGGCCACACCTTCTATCAGATGATCGCGCAGAGCTTCACGTCGCTCAGCCAGCTCGCCGGCGCCGTACCCTTCGTCGGAGCCATCAGCTTCGGCGCGAGAGTCCCGCTCTATGACTGGTACCGCAAAGCCGACCTCAGCGCCGATCGCGCCGCGCTGCTCGTCATCGGCGACGGCGACCTTATGGTTCGGACCGTCGCCAAGCTGGCCGGAGGCCACGCGCAGTCGGTCAGCGTCGACGGCTTGGCCGAGCAAGCCGAACGCTTCGACCGCCGTTGCGAAGAACTTCAGACTGGCTCCCTGCGCGACCGTGCTACCTATTACCTTTCCACCGTTTTCCTGCAAAGCTTCCTGCGTACGCAGCCCTATCCGGCGCTGCGCGTGCGCGAACTCCTCCGTTGGAACGGGACACCCCACTTCCGCGCGCTGCGGCAGCGCGATTTCGAGGCGGCCCGCCAGCATCAAACGGCCACCCCATCGCCCGCCGCCGGTTCCGAAACACCCGGCTGGGGCGTCGCCAACATGTGGCAGGATTTCGTCAGCTTCTTCGGCAGCGCCGGTGAAGCTCCGCCGCCGCCCAGTCCACCGCAGGCCTAGCTGCCCAAGAAACTCTGTACTTTCGGCGCGTTTTCTTCTAAAACCTTAATCCGTAAGCAGTAGAGACAGTAAGGCGATTCGATTTCGCACGCGATCGAATCCCGTTTTCGTGCGTCTAATGGCGTGATGGCAACTCCATACGCAAGCTTGGAACGCCCCCTCGTGATGGCGACTTTCCAAAGCTCCATTCCGCACCCGCAAGTACGCCCGGCTCGCTGGCCGCTGGTCTGCGCGCTGGCGGTATTGATTCACGTGCTCTTCGCGCTCATTCAGTTGCCGTGGGACGACCTTTCCAAGCCCGAGCCGCCGCCGCTGGTGCTCCGCTTCGCCCTGCCCAACGAACTCCCTCCGCTGCCTGGCGACGAACCCGCCGAGAAGATCGAACCGCGTGCCGAGACCGTTCCGCTCGACGAACCCAAGCCGCCGGAGGCCGCCCAAACGCCGCCGCCGGAGGCGCCTCAGCCCGATGAAGCCCAGCGCCAGCCGCTCACGCCCGACGCGATGGAAAAGCCCGAGTTGCCCAAGGTCAAAACCGAACCGAAATTCGAGAAGGAGTTTCCCAAGGAGCCCACGCCCCCGCTGCCCGAAGCTCCGGGCGGCGAGCGCATTACCAAGCCAAGCACCGCTTTTGGCATGGACGAAAACCTAACCTTCCGGCCCGAAAATCCCGATTACCTCGGCGACGCCAACAGCCGCGCGGCCAATCCGAACCGGCCCGCTCACCTGCCCGAAGGCGATCCGTATAACCCCAAGGGCGAGACCGTCGAACTGCGCGAACTGACGCGCCCAGGCGAAGTCGAGACCGATCAAGCCAGCACCGATCCGCAGCGCGGCAGCGTGGCCAAAGAAGGCACCGAAGTCGCCGGTACGCCGCCGAAGCTCGAAGCTCCGACACCCGAAACAAAGGTCGAGCCCGCGCTTCCGCTCACGCCGCAGCCCGACGAGCCCAAAATCGCCCAGGTTACTCCGCCACAGCCCCAATTACCCGAGCCCGAACCCGCGCAGCCTAAGTTGCCCGACCCGCCCCAACCCCAACCCGACGAAGCCGCCCCGGTAAAGACGCCGGACCCCGCCGAAGCGGCGGCCCAGTCCGAAACGAAGTCCGCTCCCACCACCGCGCCAGCCGAACCGGTCACGCCTGCCGCGCAGCTTGAACCGAATCCCATCGAAACCGCCGATCCGGGCCGCAAGACCGAGCACGAAGGCGACGAGTCGGCCGACGGTCTTATGGCCTCGTCCGAATTGGGCACGCCCGGCGGACACACCGAAGACCTGGCCGGCTTGGGCGCCGAGGCCAAGGCCGGCGTCAAGCGGCCTCAGCCCAACGCGGTAGAACCGGCTGCGCCCGTTCAGCCGCCCGCGGCAGATCCTGTGAAGACCGCCAATCCAGAAACCGAATCCAAGCCCACGGCGAAACCGACCGACGGCGAAGACGCCCCGCGCTCACAGCCCCGTCCCGAAACCGAACGCCCCAAGGAGCCTGAACTCGCGCGCCTCGAAAAACTCTTCGACGATCTGGAGCCGAACACCACGCCCAGCCCGCGCCCCGTGGAAGACAAGATCGGCATGGCGCAGCGCGAGGGCCAGAAGGGGCACGAGGGCGATGGGCGCACCCAGCACGGCCAAAAGAACGCCGTCAGTGAAATGGTGACGCTCAATTCCGATACCGCCGCCAGCCAAATCGGCGAGCTGGCCTTTAACACGGCCCGGGACCCCGAGCTGGTTTACTTGCGCGAATACTTCCGCCGCGTGAACGCCAAGTGGAAAGCTCACATCATGGCCAGCAACGTGCGCCTCGAAGTGGGCACCGTATCGGTTCAGATCACGTTATTGCGCGACGGGAAGCTGAAGGACGTAAAGATTCTCGAATCCACCGGCAGCGTCACCGAGCGCGGACTGACCGCCTGCCGCGACGGGCTCAAGCAGGCATCGCCCCATGCCCCATTCCCCGCCGAGATCGGGGAAAAGGAGGAACTCGTCTTCACCGTCCGATTCTTGTATCGCTGATCGATGGGGGCGGGCATCGGCTTGCGCTCGATCCGGCCGGATTTAAGGCAACCACCGCTTCGGCGGATCCTTCGCCAGAATCTCGATATAACTCTCGCGCTTCTGCTTCTCGAAAAACGCCTGCTTTTTCTCCTTCACTTTATCGGCGAAGGACAGCACCGCGGCGCGCTCCGCGGCTTCCTCGAACGGCTGCTTCTCGGCCGGTCGGTACGACTCGCGCTTCACGATCACGAAAGCTTCCGCCAATTCCTCGGGTTCCGAATATTCGCCGTCCTTCAGCTTCCGAGCGATCCCTTCCTCCGCGGGGAAGTTCCCGCTCGGCCAGCCCGACTTGCCGTCCACCAGCAGCGTTCCGCCGAACGGATCGTGCACCGGATCGTAGCCCAGCTTTAAGGCGAGCTGCCCGAAATCGAATCCTTCCTTCAGCTTCTCGTGCACCATTCGGGCCGCCTGCAGCGCGCCGTCGCGGTTGGAAAACTTATCCTTCGGAACGCGGATGCGCCGCAGATTCCACCCATCCGGGATGCTGAACTTATCGGGATGAGCGTCGTAGTATTCCCGCGCGGTTCGAGGCGAAAACGGAATCGGCCCCACGCTCTCGTACAGCACGTAACGCCGGAACAATTCGACGCGCAGGTCGCGCTCCCACTCGTCGAAGGTGCGTCCCTTGCGCTTCAGCGCCGCGCGCAATTCTTCTTCCCCGCCCGCCTCGGCGATCATCTCACGCTTCAGCCGGCGCAACTCGTCGTCTTCCAAGCGCTCGAAGCGTTCCACGATCCGGTCCGTGGGCACACCCGGATGCGCACGGTTGACCACCGACGCGATGATCTGCCGGCGCAACTGGCGCCCCATCTGGTCCAGCAGCGCATCCTGGATCGACGTTTGCAACGCATCATTCCACGCCTGCTTCACCGCGCCCGGCCAATCGGCCGCCTTCAATTCGCCCTTCTCACGCCTCGAGACCAACGTCTCCAGCGCGTCCAGGAACAGGCGCTCGATCTCGCGAACGCTGATCGTTTCGGTGTTCACACGCAGGGCCGGCTGATTGGCGTACTCGCCCGGATCCGTGCTTTCAGGCCGCGGCAGCGGCGATTCCGCGCCTGCGCGGGCCGCGCACGAAAGCAGCAGCACGGTCCAGCAGACCGGCCTCAACACGATCGGCGCTGGCAGGCGGACGCGCATGCCTACTCCTTGAGCGTGCGGGCTCGCATCTCATCCAGTTTTTTGAACACGTCCTGGTACGGACCTACGTCCGGCTCCGGTTCGTCGGCCGGGTCCGCGGGCGCTTCCGGCGGCGCCGCCTCCGTCTTGGACGCTCGGGGCGTATCGGTACCCTTCGAGGCTTCGGTCTTCGACGCCACGGGTTCGCGCTTCGGCGGCGGCGCGGGCTCTTGCGGCGGAGGAGGCGGCGGTTCCTTCGGTTGCCGCCGAGGCTGCGGATCGGGTTCCTTCGGAGGAACGGGTTCCTTCGGCGGAACCGGCGGCCGCTCCTGGGGCGGCGGAGGCGGAGGCAATGCTTCCTCCGGCGGCTTCGGCCGCGGCGGAGGCGTCGTCCCCGGCGGCGCCATCAACTTATCCAACGCTTCTTGCGTACTCAGCCCCTTCGATCCCGATAAGGGCGAAAGGATGCCCGAACTCGATCGCGAGCCGAGCATCGAGGAGAAGAAATCGCCGCCTTGTTTCTGCGCCGCTTGAGTGCCCGGAAGCGGGAAGCCTACGCGGTTCAGCAACTCGCCCAACGCCACCTGGCCTTGATCCGTGGCGCCCCAGGTCCGCTTGGCGAACTGCAATCCGTCCTGCAATTCCGCTTCGGTCGTCACGCGGTCCTTGTTCAGGAAGGCTTGGCCGATGTACCGCACGATCTTATCCTGCGGATACTTGATCGAAGGCGCATTCGCATTCCCGGTCAGCGTCATGACGAACCCGCCGTCGGCCAGTTCGGCCAGGAAGCGCGCCTTCACATCCGCCGGCCAACGGTCCACGTGCAGATTGTCTAGCGCGCCCTGCGGCAGTCCGGTCGGCCAGACTTCGAAGCGGTCGTCGAAGTTCCGGTCGTACAGCCGCAAGCGGCCCTTGAACGCCAATGCCAAACCCGCCGAGGGGCCCTTGCCCACCAGGTTGCTCTGACGCACATCCGCCACGCCCTTGTCGATCTGGATCACGATCCGCGTCGGCTCGAATTCCAGCCGGGTCATGTCGAAGCCCAGCCCGCCGAGATACATCTGCATCCCGAACATGCCGTAGTTCAGCCAGCTCTGGCCTTCGGATGCGAAGGGCAGAGCTTTGGACAGGTCTGCGAACGGAAGCTCCTTGAGTCCGGCAAATTGCTGCACAGCCGGGCCCAGCAGCTTATCTTTGAAGATGCCCAGCATACCGCCGCTCGATTTCGGAGCGCTCGCAGCCCCCGGCTGTTCGGCCACCAGATCAGCCAGCGAAACTTCCAACCCGCCCATCCAGTCCGGCTGCGGGCTTACATCCGTGCCGCTCACTTGGCCGGCCACGCTGACCTTGCCGCGGACGAGATAGCCCTTCGCTGCTTCAAATTTCCCGTCGGTTCCAAGCAAGCGCCCCAAGTCCGCGTCCACCAATTCGATTCGCTGCGTATGCTTGATCCGCGTCCCGGTCAGGTCGTAGCGCCCTTCCTTAACCGTCAGCTTCGCGCCCGCCAGCCCCGCGGTCAGCAACGCCGGCGTGAAAATCTGATCCTTGATCGTGAAAGCGGGAATCTCGAGGTTCTCCAGTACATCCCCGCCTGTATCGAGGCTAGGCGCTTTCAACGATCCTTCGATAATGAATGGAGCCAGCGCGCTCCCGAGCGGCGCCTCGGCCACAGGCGGAGGTGCGGGGTTTTCGCCAGGAGCCACGAACAGGCGCTTCGCCGTCTCGGCCACGGCCAACAGGTCGTCCACCTTCACCGGCGTTTCGAACACCACCGGCAGCTTGATGCGCAGAACGCCCACCTGATCGCCGAGCAGATTCTGGGCCTGCAGCAGCGCTTCGGGCAAGTTTCCACCGGCCGCCACCGGAGTAACTTCGAACCCGCTCAGCGTCAGCCGGTGAATGGCGGCCTTGGGTGATTCGCCCGGCTTCGAAGGCGCGGCATGGCGGATGGCCACTGTGAGCGCCGGCGTGTTCAGCCGATGCAAGTCCAGCAAACACTCGCCGTTCAGGAACAGATCGAGTTGCTCGTTGGCCGCGGGACGTCCGGTCAGCGTGACGTCTTTCAGGTTTCCACGGATGGATAACTTGTCGCGCCCCGGCGTCAGCGTCAGCCACTGCAATCGCTCCAGCGTCGATGAAACTTCCACCACCGCGCTCTCGATCGTGCCGGAAAACGCCAGCTTCTGCTGCAACGGGCTCGGCGGAATGAGTGCCGCCAGCCGGGTCAGATCCAGCGACGGGGCCAGCAGCGTGCCCGCCACCGTCTCCCCTTGGGCGTCGTAGGACAGCTTTTGAACCGAGCCCGGCCACGGACCGCCCAGCACCGTCGCTTCGCCTGCGCGCAACTCAAGCAGTTCTTCGCCATCCGCTCCTGCGACGGTCTTGATGTGCAGGTCCGACGCTTCGATCGGCGCCGGTCCGCCTTCGACTTTCAACGCCGCCAGTTGCATCAGGGTCGGCGTGCCCGGGCCGCCCGCCGAACGCGACAAGCCTTCCAGATTCAGGCGCAGGGGCTTTTGGGGCGCCTTCGCGTAATCGTAGTCGGGGAAAAAGCCCTTCAGACCCACGTCCGCTTCGTCGAAATTCACGCCCACATCCACGGAGAAACTCTTAAAGTCCTCGCTGAAGGTGATGCCCGCCGCACGCGCTTCGTCGATTCGCCACGGTCCTTCGAAGATCAATTCTGCGGGCTTCGTTCCGCTCAAGGGCGGCAACGACATGCGCAGATCGTGCCGGAACGCGCCTACCAGGTTCCACGAGCGCTCCTTGTTCTGCGACGGCAGCAAGGCCAGGTTTTCCACGCTCCACTCGCCCTTGGGTACGAGTTGCTTCGAACGCACCAGCGCTGCGAGCCCCTCCGGTACGTGCCACGCAGACGCTTGCTCGGGCTGCTTCTCGATCCAGCGCACCAGCGCCGGCATGTCCACGTGCAGCGAGCGCAGCACCAGATGCTGGCCCAAATGGTGAAACGGCAGGAGCTGCCCGTTCTCGCCGGTCTCGAACAAGCCGCGAATCTGGCGCAATTCGCCCGTCAGGTTCACGTCTTTCAGCCATGCGCCTTCGCCTTCCGGCGTGGCGTCCTGGAAGACCAGTTTCTCCAGCTTGATGCGATCCTCGCGCCGCGCGAAGTCGACGTTCAATTCCAGCTTCCCCGCGTAGGCCGGCGCGGGCGGAATCACCTTCAGCGTGCGCAAAAACTCGAACGCGCCTGGAGCCACCGTTCCCTGGAACTTGAACGCTTCCAGGCCGTCGGTCCAGGTCCGTCCCGCCAGCGCTTTCCCGCCGGAAAGGAACTGCAACAGCGCCAGATCCACCCCGCGCGCTTCGAGCGCGAAGGCGCCCAGCCGCCCCTTGTCGAAGGCGAAGCGCTCGATCTCCAGCCGCCGCAGACCCAACTCTTCCTTGCTGGCCGCGGCCTGCTCTTCGTACGCACCCTTCAGGTGGAACTCGAACTCCGGCTCGCTCCAAGCGAAGATCTCGCCCGCCGCGCCGCCGGGCCGCGGGCCGCTCAGCTTCAGGGAACGTCCTTTCAAACCCAGATCGAAATTCACGCCGATGCGCGGCGTAGGACGATCCGCCGTACGCGTATCGCGAACGATATTCAAACTGCCCGTCTGCTTCAGATCGCCCGTAAACGCGTATGTTTTGTGAAAGTCCGAACCCAGCCACGCCGCGAGGCGTTCGATGTAAGGCTGAAAACGTTCGCGCAGATCTTCCAGATTCGCTTCGACTTCGAAAGCCGGCACATCCAGCCGCAGCCGCGGTCCGTCCTGATAGATCGCCACGTTCTTCAAATCCACGACGTTGGGCTTGTGCCCGGCCGCTTCCTGTTCCGGCGTCCCCTGCCCTTCCGCACGCAGGCGCAGCTTCAAATACGGCGGCGTCCCGTCGCCCTTCGGCGCGGTCGCGCTCGCATACGCCGCGAACACTTCCGGGAAATGCTCCACCAAACAGACGACTTCCTGCGGCTTCGGATCTTCCTTCCATTGCCGGCGCATCGTTCCGCGCGCGCCTAGGCTGATTTTGCGCCGGGCCAGCCCTTCGCCTGCGTCCGCCAGCTCCGACGTCGCCAGCACCTTAAGGTCGAAAATCTCCTCGATGGGCTGGTCCAGACTGAGCAGCTTCAGGAGCGGCGAGAACTCGCGCCAGAACTCCCGCCCGTTCAGCTTCAAACTCGAATGCGCGTTGATCGAAAGTTCGCTGGGCTTATCCAGCGACTTCACCGTCACGTGCGGTTCGAGACTACGCGCCTCGAACGACGGCGCCTTGGCGTTGAAGTTCGCCTGCAGTTCGGAGATCTGTCCGCTCTCGTTCGGCTTCGCCGTCGCCAGCAGCCCCGCGCTCAGTTTCGCCGATTGCCAGACGCTCAGCGCCGGATCCACCAGCACCTCGCCGTCCTGCTCCAAATTCGCGTCGATTTCCAGTTGCCCAAGCTGCCCGTTCGCTTCCAGGCGCCGCACGAGGTTGGCGCTACCCTTCAGCCGGCCTTTTAAGCGGCCCTTCAAGCCCAGCCGTTCGCCCACGTCCGTCGCGCACAGTTCCTGCAGAAGCGTGTCCAATTCGACGAAGTAGCGATAGCCGCCCGCCGGGTCCTGCTTGCCTTCCATGTGCAGCTTCACGATCTTGAGCGCACCGTCGCCACCGGCCTGCTGGCCCTGCGGTACGCTCACCAGATTCGTAACCACTTCCACCGGCCCGCGCTCGGCGTCGAACTCCAGCTTTAAGTCCAGCAGCGACGGCACCTGTCCCAGCGGCGCGCGGCCCTTTTCGAGCACCGAGACCAGACTCTCGCTGCGCGCCTGCCCCGAGAGCGTAAAGCGCTTCATCGAACTGAACTCGACCTCGAATGCACCGGTCACCGGCTTGCCCGGCACCACTTGCAGCGCTACGCCTTCGACATTCACGGGGAACGACCATTCCAGATGGCTGAAGAGCCGCGCGAGGTCGAACTCCTGAAGGTCCAAGGCCACCTTTCCCGGCCCCACCTTCTCGGTATCCAACAGGCCCGGGCCGGAGAAGAGCTTCATATCCCCCTTCAGCCCGATGGAGCCCGGCGACTTCCCGCCGCTCGCCACGGTCTTGGCCGACAGGGTGTACCCAAGGTTCGAATCGAAGCCCGGCAGCGTCAGGCTGAGCGCCAAGTCTTGCAGCGAGCTTTCGCCCAGTTCGGTGTAGCCGTCGCGCACGCGAACCAGTCCGCCTGTCAGATTCACCTCCGCGTCCAGGGCCGTAAGCGGAAGCTGCAGCGGCCCCTCGGAACTCGGACCGCTCAGGAAATGCTTCAGGATGTCTTCGATGTTGCTGACCGGTTTGCCGTTGCGGCTGGTTCGTTCCAGCAGAATCTCCGGATGCTCGATCGTCACCTTCGCCGCGCGAATCTCGCCGCCCAAGCTGCGCAACAGCGCCCAAGGTTCCAGCGAAAGATGAATCCGCTCCACGCGAAGCAGGTACTTTTCGTCGCTGAACGCTTCCTTGTTGGGGACCGCGATCTTGCGAATCTCGACTTCGCCCTTCAGGTAGCTGACGCTGACCTCTCCCACTTCCGCGTCTTCGCGCAACAGACCCGACTCGAGTTGCGCCTGCAAGTGCTCACGCCAGAAACTCTCGTTGAACCAGACGTAGCGCAGCACCACCGCCAGCACCACCAGCAGCACCAGCGCACCGCCGACTCCGATCCCGACATTTAAGGCGCGCCGGTACCACGCCCGCTGCGACATCGGCGCTTCGGCCGACGATCCATTCTCCACCCGCAGCGTCAGCGCACCCAATCCGAGCAACTGCCCCACCTTCACCGTCTGCGGACCCGTCACCGGTTTGCCGTCCACCGAAACCGGCGCCTTGTCCGAACTCGGTCGAATCAGCAGCGTCTCGCCGTCGACCTTCAAGTACGCGTGAACCGGTAAAATCCCCTCGCCCTGCACGCAGACCGGACACGTCGAATCGCTTCCAATCCGGCTCTCGCCGCTGGGGATCGTGAACTTGCCTTGAGGACACGTAAACAGGAACTGCGTCATGGATGCCCGCCACTCAAAAGTCCAACAAGCAGAATCCTGCACCTTGCGAAGGCGATTCGCCCAGCCATTCTAGGTCCAGAATGCACTTGTTCAACCTAAACGTATGCGTGTAGCTCTTCTATACGGACGCACTATTAAGGTAGCAGCTTGAGTCGGCTTGGCCTTCTTTTATCCCATTTTTGCTATTTCAAATCCAAATCCATCAACGCTTTAACATGAGCCACCACCGATTGCGCCAATCCTTCCAGTGCGTACCCACCTTCCAACACCGAGACGACCCCACGCGCGCCACGATTCATGTACTGCTCGCCCAAGGCCCAAGTCATCGTGGCGTAGTCTTCGGATTCTAAACTCAAACCCCCAAGTGGGTCGGTGCGATGCATATCGAAGCCCGACGAGATCACCAACCAAGTGGGTTGAAACCGATCTGCGATCGTTTTCAAGCCTGCGGCGAAAGCTTCCCGAATCCGGTCGCGGCTCGCGCCAGCCTCCAG
Organism: Planctomycetota bacterium; assembly: GCA_015075375.1. Lineage (GTDB taxonomy): Bacteria > Planctomycetota > SZUA-567 > H5-PLA8 > H5-PLA8 > H5-PLA8. The sequence continues at coordinate 74,618 of JABTUM010000003.1, forward strand.
GGGCACATTCAAGGTGGCTCCAACGCCGGCACCGGTTCCGGTCTCCGTCGCGCTGCCCGTACCGGGCCAGAACGGAAAACGGTGCATCGAAAAATAGAAGACGTTTGGATCGGCGAAAAAGATATCCTGCGTTCCGTTGCCGTGATGGAGATCCCAATCCACGATCAGCACCCGCGCTTCGGGATCGCGCGCACGCAGGTGCGCCGCGGCTACGGCCGCGTGGTTGAAGAGACAGAAGCCCATCGCATACGCGCGGCCTGCGTGATGTCCCGGCGGCCGCACCGCGCAGAACGCCGTCCGACCCGCGCCGCTCAGCAGATACTCCGCCGCCTGAACGGCCGCGCCCGAAGCGCGCGAAGCTACCTCGAACGATTCCGGGACCGCATGTGTGTCCGCGTCGAGCATCCCGCCGCCCGCGGCGCAGAACTCGCGCAATCGCGCCACGTACTCCGGCGCATGCACCCGCATCAACTCTTCCGGCGTCGCCGCGCGCGGAACCTCCGCTCGCACTCGCCTATCGGGTAGTGCGGCGGCGGATAACGCGGCTCGAATGGCGGCCGTCCGCGCGGGGCGCTCCGGATGTCCCGCCGGCGTGATATGCCGGTCGAAACAGGCGTCTTGGATCAGCAGCAGCATGCAGCCTATTCTTCCCGCGTCAGGAATTCATGCCACTGCGAACCGGGCAGGACCATCGTATGCGCATAAACGCGGGTGACGCCTTCGCGCGCGTATTCGATCCGGACTTCCACCGCCAACGGCAGGCAGAGGTAGCTCAGCCCTTTGGGCCGCCGCCCGCCGGCTTCGGTCCGCGGCCAGCGTTCGCCGGTCGAGTCCTCCGCCCACGAAGCTTCGCCCGGCGTCTCCAGATCCTCTTCCGCGTCGAAGGGCCAGCGGTCGGCGTACTCGAAGCGCGGAACCACCGGAGTCGTCGCATCGCCCGGCCGCTCGCGGCGCGTGAACAGGAAGCGAAACGTCACATCCTCGAGGCCGTTGACCAGGATCGTGCCGTCGTCTCCGCCGGTCGAGCCCCCCGCGTTGCCGGGATGCCCCGTCAACCACGGCGGACCGGGTTGCAGGGCCGGCGGCGCGGCGGGAAACGCTTCCGCGCACTCGTCGTATGCCAAGTCGGCGTCCGGTACCCGGCGCAACATCAGCGATCCGGTGTCGTCGACCAGCGCTCCCGTGCCGCCGGGCTGGTCGCCGTCGTCGTCGAGACGGTTAAACCGCAACGCGAGCGCTTCGCCGGGATTGAAGTAGTACTCCACGCGCTCGATCCGTTCACGGTCGCCCGAGGTGTAAAAGCCCAGATACCGGCAGCGGCCGTCCTGGTAGCGCCCGTAATCGGGATGATCCGAACGCAAATGCGGTACGGCGCCCGGAGCGTGCGGCCACTGCAGCCGGAACAGTCCGCCGTCCAGCGCCTTGAAGCCGCCGTCAGGGCGGTAGCCGGCTTTCACCACCGCGCATTCCAGGTCGCGCTGCAGCGACTCCGTTACCGCGCGTATCCCGCCCATCATGAGGCGGTCTTCTTCCGCGCGCCCGACCGAACGCGTCAGCGCCTGAAACATGTGGTAGGTGGTGAAGATCAGGATCAGCGCCAAGCTTACGGCCACCAGCACTTCCACCAGCGTCAAGCCGCGCCGCGATGAAAAGGCGCAAAGGGCGCGCGCATGCATGACTCGGTCACTGCCCAAGCTTCTTGCGCGCCTCGGCAATCATCCGTTCGATATTCGCGCGCTGGATCGGATCCTGCGTCTTACCCAGCGCCGCCTCACCCTTCACGATCACTTGGTCGTACTTTTTGGCGTGCTTCAAGTCGAACGCCATATCCGCGATAATCGCCGCAACTTCCTGGCTGCGTGTGGTTGGCGGCGCCTGTTTGCTGCCCGTCCCCCCTGCGCCGTTCGTCGAAGTCGCACCCGCGGCCGGCGTGCCCGTCCCTGGAGCCGCTTCTTCCGGCTTGTTCGGCTGCAGCACCACCATCAACACAGCCACTGCCGCGCCGGCGAACAGTACGCCTCCGACACTCAGGAAAAGCACCCGGTTCCTCGACTCCGCGTGCGCTTCGCGGATCGCGGCCACGTCGTCCGGATGAACGTCCCCATACCCTTCGCAAAAACGGCACGCTCCGCCCCGGCCCGAGCAGATCGGGCAGGAAACGTATTCCCCGTCTTCCTCCTCGCCTTCTTCGACCTCTTCCTGAAGCTCCTGAATCAGAGCTTCCTCATCCACTTCTTCTTCGTCGTCGAAGACTTCGGGGGCGGGCGCCGGTTCCGCGCGGCGCGCGGGACGTCGAGCCATGTCGAGTTCTCCCATCTCCTTTCCAGCGTCCAAATGATAAAATGTCCTAGGTATTTGCGCCAAGTCCTTACGCAAATTCCGGCCTACTTGGAGCGCCTCGCTACGCACGTGAGCATAAAAGCCACCTCCAGCCCACGCGCCGAAGCCTTTGCCACTTCGGTCGTTCGCCGACTGGCCGATTCCGGCCATCGTGCCCTTTTTGCAGGCGGCTGCGTGCGCGATCGGCTCCTCGGGCGTGCCCCCAAGGATTTTGACGTCGCAACCTCCGCGCAACCTGCCGAGGTCCAACGTGTATTTCCGCGTACCTTCCCGATCGGCGCCGCCTTCGGGGTAATCCTGGTCGTCGAAGACGCTCCGCCCGAGGGCGAGACCCCCGTCCACGTCGAAGTCGCCACCTTCCGGCGCGAATCCGGCTACGCCGACGGCCGCCACCCTGCCCAAGTCGATTTTACCGACGAACGCGAGGATGTCCTCCGGCGCGACTTCACCGTCAATGGCCTGCTCTTCGATCCGCTTAAAGACGAAGTCCTCGATTACGTCGGCGGGCGCGCGGACCTCACGGCGAAGATAGTCCGCGCCATCGGCGACCCGGTCGAACGATTCTCCGAGGACCGCTTGCGCCTGCTACGCGCCGTACGCTTCGCCGCACAGCTCGATTTCGAACTCGAACCGGCCACACGGGAAGCCGTCCGCCGCCTCGCGCCGCAAGCCGCCCACCTGGCGGCCGAGCGCGTCCGCGACGAACTATCCAAAATGCTTACCGGCCCCAACCCGCGCCGCGCCTTCGAAGACCTCAAATCGACCGGCTTGCTTGCCGTGGTGCTCCCCGAAGTCGATGCGCTCGCCGGCGTCGCGCAGCCTCCCGAATTCCACCCCGAAGGCGACGTCTGGACCCACACACTCATGCTCCTGGGGCAACTGCGCCATGCTCCGCTTACCCTTGCCTGGGGCGCGCTGCTTCACGACATCGGCAAACCGCCCACTTTTACGGTGAGTGACCGAATCCGCTTTAACGAACACGAAAAAGTCGGAGCGCGCATGGCGGCCGAACTCCTCCGGCGCCTGCGCTTTCCTAACGAGACCGCGGAGCGCATCGTCGAACTCGTCGCGCAGCACATGGTCTTCAAGGACGCTCCCAAGATGCGCCCCGCGCGCCTCAAACGCTTCCTGCGCCAGCCGCACTTCGACGAACACCTCGATCTGCACCGCATCGACTGCTCGGCCAGCAGCGGCGACTTGAGCGCACACGCCTACTGCACGCAACAACTGGCCGAACTGCCTCCCGAAACGCTCCGTCCGGTGCGCCTGCTCACCGGTGACGATCTGCTGGCGCTGGGGGTGCCCAAGGGTCCGCGCATCGGTGCTATTTTGGCAGAAGTCGAAGACCGCCAGCTCGAAGGCACGCTTACGTCACGTGAAGATGCGCTGGAGTTTGTGCGCAAACAGCACGGCGCGTCCGGCGCGCCGTAGGTGCATCCGAGTGTCTTAGAGCTTTAGCGCCGGGGCGGCGGCCGCGTTCCAGCGCCGCCGGGACCTCCACTTGTACCCCCTGGAGGCGGCGGGCGATTCCCGCCGGTGCCGGTCTGGCCGCCCGGAGGAGGATACGGTGCACCCGGAGGCGGTGGAGGTGGGGCAGGATACCCCGCGCTCCCGGTTGTCCCCTCCTGTTGCTGTGAAGGCGGATACGGGCCTTGCGCGGTGGTGCCTTGAGCCGGCTGGCCCTGTGGCGGCGGATTAGGCTGCCCCTGCGCTGCGGGGCCGCTGGGACTTCCCGTCGGACTCCCCGAAGCCGTGGCACTGGTGGTGATCGCCGTCGTAGCCGGCGGCTTGGGCTTGGGCTCTTCTTCAGGCGGCAGCAGTTTGATCTGCTCCGTGGCCTTGATCAATCCGTCCCGCGCGACCTGAATATTCGGTGCTTCAGGCCAAGCGGCGATTGCCGCTTCGAAGGCATTCTTCGCCTTTCGCGGATCATTCCGGCCCAGGAAGGTATTGCCGTCCCTAAGCTTACTGTTGAACTCGTACTTCTTGTCGTTCAACGCCACGCGTTCTTCGAGCGTCATTTCCCGCTCGACCGGTTCTTTAGGCTCGGCCGGTTCCGCCGGCGCGGCCTCCGTCTTAGCCGCAGGTTGACTCGTCACCGCATTGGTCTTGGCTTCCGCCGTCTGCTCCGCCGCCAGCATCGCTTGATGCGCTTCGCGCTTCGCTTCAATCCGTTCGGCGATCCGTTCGCGCGGCAGCTTCGGGCGTTCGGCTTCGAGCGCGGCCGGTTCCTGCGCAACCGGCGATTCCTTCTGCCCGCCGCGCAGCAACAGCCAGCCCGCGCCGCCCAGCAGCACGACGCCGCCGGCCAGCGCCACCAGCCCCATTGAGGCTCCCGTTTTCGACGGCGGGGCGCGGCGCGGTTCGGGGCGTCCTTTCGGCGATGCGCCCGCGCCCAACTGCGCCAGCGTGGGTCCGCCGGCAGGTCCCTGATTCGGCGTCGCTTGCGCGCCCGACCGGCGCAGGCCGCGAGGCGCCTGACCCGGCGCCGGCGTGAGCGGCAAGTCCGGCTGCGGATGCACCGGACGCGCACCCGAGGGACCGGCCATGAGCGTCGGCTCAAAGCCCGTCGCCGCCGAGACCGCGCCCGGCACAATCGTCGCCAAGCCTTCACGGCACGAGCGCAACGCCTTCAGCAGCGCCTGAGCATCGGGGTAGCGCTGGTGCGGATCCTTCGCCAGGCACTTCTCCATCAACGCCAGCGTCGAAGCAGACACGTCGGGCCGCAGGTTGCGAACCGGATAATGGGCTTCCTGCGCCGTCGCCATCAGAATCTGCATCAACGTCGTCCCGCCGAACGGAGCTTGCCCCACCAGCAGCGCATACAGCGTGGCGCCCATACTGAAGATGTCCGAGGGCTTTCCGGCGGTCTTGGCATCCATGCTCTGTTCGGGCGACATGTAGCCCGGAGTTCCCATGCAGGCTTGCTGGCCCGTCAGCGTGCTCCCGCCTGTCTGGTCGCTCGACGCCAAGCCCAGATCGGAGAGTTTCGCCGCTTTGATATCGGGCTGGCCATCTTCTTTGCGCAGCGGGATCAGGATGTTGTCAGGCTTCACGTCACGGTGGATCACGTTCTCCGCATGCGCCGCGGCCAAGCCTTCCGTCGCCGCGAGCACCAGGTCCAGCGCCATACTTTCGGCCAGACCCACCGCGCCTTGCGCCATGCACTCCTTCAAGTATCCGCCCGCCGACTTCGCGCGCACGTACTCCATCACCAGATAGGTCAGTTCCGCGTCTTCGTTTACGTCCGTGACCATGACCAGATGCGGCGAACGAATCTTCGCCGCCAGCCGAGCTTCGCGGAAAAAGCGCTGAATCATCAACGGGTCGCGCTGCGCCAAATGGAACGGCAGCACTTTGACAGCGACTTCGCATTCCAGCCGCGGATGAATCCCGTAATAGACGGCGCCCATCCCGCCTTGCCCCAGCTTAGAAAGCAGGGGGATGCCGCCCAAGCTCGGCACCGGTTTGTTCTGGTACACCACGCGCGGCGCGTTGGAAATCAGCGGGTCGCGCGTTAAATCCTGAACCTCGGGGCCCGAAGTGCTCAACGCCACCGCGTCCGCGCCGCTGGCGGGAACTCCGGCGATCGTCATCTGCGCGCCGCGCGGCAATTCCACCTTTGTTGAAGGCGCATGCGGTTCCCCGCGTGCAACCGTCGGCGGCAGCGGCGCTTCGGGCCGATTCGTGACCGTGGGAGGCAACGGCGGAGGCGGAACCGCCGGCCGAGTCGGCGGCTGCGGACCTCCCGATCCGGGCACTATCGTGGGCGGCAGCCAAGCCGTCGGCAGTTGCGGACCCTTGGGACGGGTCGGTTCGTCACTCATGCCCCGCACTCCTCAAAGCTATAGCCATACTGCTGTAAGACGACCATACTCAATGATTCCTGCACCATATGCAATAGTCAGGCCCAGGGCAGCTGAAATTAGGAACCTCAGACCCTTAATTCCTGCGCATGTGCAGCTCAAAGTTGAATGGCGCATGGTTACCCACGCGCCCTTTCCTCCTCATCTTTTAATAGGGGGCCGGTCGAAGAATCCCACGCTGTCCTCGACTAGCCACTTGGAGTTTCCCAACTCGATCGCGTGCACCGTCGTCGGGCCCAGCGAGACCAGACTCGTACATTCGAAATGGGTCGCGTTCTTTAGCGCGTGGAAAGACTTCGGCGCAGGATGCCTTTCTCGGCGTTGCCGCATCCAACGCATACACACCGCTGTCGAAAGAGCCCACAGTCCAAGCATGACCTTGTGCAAAATGGACCGACGCCATCGAGCGCGGGCAGGTTTCGGACAACCCACCGATTTTCGGTCGCTTGCGCGGGCTGGTGTCAACCCCGCCGGATTGCGGCTTACCACTGACACGCCAACCGCTTAGCAGAACGTTTTGCGCTTGGCCCCGACCTTGCCTCGAACCTCTTCGACAGTGCTCGATGCTTGGCAGCACCTTTTGAAGTGGGACCCGAGTAAAGGAGATGCCCAAATGCATAGATCAACCCCTTGGGCTTGGCCCTTGTTGCTGATCGTCGGCGCGGGAAGCGCGTTCGCTTCCGAAGGCGTCGACGACATCGTGAAACTCGAGGAGGCCGGCGTCAGCGACGACGTGCAGCTCGCATACGTCCAGAACTCCTCCATTGCCTACGATCCAACCTCCGAAGAGATCGAAAGGCTCGAACAGGCCGGCGTTTCGGCCTCGGTGATCGTCGCCATGATCGAACGCGGCGAGAAGGCGGACGCGCGAGCGGCCGCCGGAAGCCAAGGCGAACTCCGAGCCGCGGCTTCCAGTCCGGAAGAAACGGTCATGACCCGTGGCGCCGAACCGCAGCCGCAGGTTCCGCCGCCGGTTTACAATGACGATGTCTCCGTATCCGCCGCCGTCTCGTACGTACCGCCGGGCGGCGAGATGGACGTCAGCTTCTTTTACGGCTCGCTAGCGCCGTACGGGAGCTGGCATCGTATCGACGGCTACGGCTATGCGTGGCGGCCCAACGTCACAATCACCGTCACCGACTGGCAGCCTTACTGCAACGACGGCCATTGGGTCTGGACCGACCATGGCTGGTACTGGGAAAGCAGTTACCCGTGGGGCTGGGCTGCGTTCCATTACGGCCGCTGGCACCATCACCATCACCACGGCTGGGTCTGGATCCCGGGTACGACCTGGGGCCCGGCGTGGGTCGACTGGCGGCATTCCGACGAATACTACGGCTGGGCGCCACTCCCGCCGGAAGCACACTTCCGCGCCGGGGTGGGAATCACCTTCGGCAGCGGCGACGTCCGCGTCGGGCTCGGTTTCGGTTTGGCTGCCGACGCCTACACCTTCGTGCCGGTCGGAGCCTTCCTGGAACGCGACTACCACCGCCATCGCGTGCCGCGGCGAAACGTAACCAACGTCTACAACCGCACTACGGTGGTGAACAACACCTATGTCTACAACGACAACCGCGTGATCAATCGCGGCATCCCCGTCGATAACGTGCGCCGCAGAACGCGGGCCAACATCGAGACCGTGCAAGTCACCAGCATGAGCGCTTCCGAAGGCCAGGCCCTGACGCGGGCAGAACGGCGCGAGCAGAATCGCATCGAAGTTTTCAGGCCGGCGGTCCGCGAAGGCGCCCGGCAGGAACCGGCCGCCGCCGCGGCTACGTACCGTACCCGTGCCGCCGAACGGCGTGAAGCCCGAGCGGCTCAACGCCTGGAAGCCTCGAAGGAACGCCGCGAGCGTATTCAGGATCGCCGCGAAGACGCCCGCGAGCGCCAGCAAGAAGCGGCGCAAGACCGCCGTGAGAATGCCGCCGAGCGCCGCGAGGATGCGTCCGAACGGCGTCAGGAAGCCGCGCAGGAACGCCGCGAAGATGCGGCACAGCGCGAAAGCGCGCAACAAGAACGCCTGGAACAGCTCAAGCGCCAACGCGAAGAAAAGCGCGAGGGCGTCCAGGAGCGCCGCGAGGACGCGTCCGAGCGGCGTCAGGAAGCCACGCAAGAACGCCGGCAGGAGGCCGCACGGCGTCAGAGTGAACGCCAAGGGGCGCAGCAGCAGCGCCAGCAGCAGGCCGAACGGCGCCGCCAGGAAGCCGCCCAAAAAGCGCAAGAACGGGAAGCAGACGGCATACAAGGCAAGCCGGTCCAGAAGAAAGGCCGACGGCGCTAACTCCACCATGCGCCGGGCGGGAAAAGCCCGCCCGGCGCCGGAACGAGCATAAGGAGAACTCGAATGAAACGCGGCATGCAAGCGCTCCTGCTCGCCGGAGCGATCCTGATGGCGGGCCTCACCTTCTTAGTATGGACCAGCCAGGCCGCCGACCCGCAAGCCGTAGCCACCATGGCACAGAAGGGGGCAAGCGAAAACGAGATGCTGGAAGCCGTCCTGAAAACCCCCGGCACCTTTGCACTCAGCGCCGACGACATCATCCGTCTCAAACAGGCCGAGGTGCCTGACACGGTGGTGATCGCGATGCTCGAGAAGAAGGACCGCTCCGAATCCGATGCCGCGCCGGGGGCCGGAGCGGAGGTATCCGAACAGCCGGCGCCGTAACCTATCGAAACGAGGCGCGAGAGCCTTATCTCTGCAAGGCGCCTTCCCGAGCGCTTCCGCTCACCCCGGAAGCGCCGTACTATTTTCCGGCCGCCGTTCGCTAGCGTTTAATCCCGTTCGGCATAGGATGCGTATGCCGCCATTGCGGATTGTAATGGCCGGGGCCGCTGCTTATATGTTTGCACTCCATATACTCAAGGACGGTATCAGCACGTCCTACGCGCTTAAGGACGGCAACCGCTGGAGGATCGGCCGCCATCCTCCGTGCGAAATTCTGGTTGCCGATAAGCGTATCTCCGGCGAGCACGCCGAGATCCTGCTCGAAAACGGGTCCTTGCGCCTGCGCCGAACCAAAGGGCGCATGGCCATCAGCCTTGACGGACAAGTCGTCGACGACGCCGAACTCGCCGACGGCTCCAGCTTCGACATCGGCGAAACCAATTTCACCGTCGTGCGCACCCACGAGGGGATGAACCTCTTCGACGCCCGCTCCATGCTGAAAGGATACGGAACGCCGGCCCCCGCCGCACCGGCCGCCGCGGCCGGCGGGCTCACCGAAGAAGAGACCCACCAACTCGCGTCGCGCAGCAGCGCGATGATCGACTCGCCCTCGCGCCTGCTCGCCCAGCTCGTCTCGCTCCTGCACCGCGCCGAAGACCTGGAGAGCCTCACGCGCATGGTCCTCGAGATGGCCTGCCAGCGCTTGGGCGCTCAGCGCGGACTGATCGCGCGCTTCGAAGACGCGGATAACCTCGTCGTCGTCGGCACCCAGGGCATGGACGCCCAGGCCCCCATCGCCGAACTGATCTCCACCTCCGTGCTCAAACAGATCGTCGACGGGCGACGGGCCGTTTCCATCGGCCGCAAGAGCGACGCCGATTCCAAGATCATGCTCAGCAAGAGCATCGCGAAGAACAGGATCACCGCCATCGCCTGCACCCCCGTATTCGACAGCGGCGGCGAATTGCGCCATCTGCTCTACGTCGACAACCAGGAACGCGAGTCCGAGTTCTCTGTGCGCGACACCGAACTGCTCGTTTGGCTCGGGCAGACCTACAGTCTGCTTTACGAGAACATCGAGATGGGCCGGCGCCTGCAGATGGAGGTCGCCGAACTCAAGCGCTCCGCCGTACGCGACGCCGAAGTGATTGCCGAATCGCCGCCCATGGTCCTGCTGCTCGAACGCGTCCGCAAGGCCGCCGCCAGCGAGGCCAACGTCCTCATCCTCGGCGAAAGCGGTTCCGGCAAGGAACACATCGCCCGTCTCATCCACAAGCAGTCGCCGCGCGAGGCCAAACCCGTCGTTGCCCGGAATTGCGCCGCGATCCCCGAGAATCTCTTCGAATCCGAGATGTTCGGGCACAAGAAAGGCTCGTTCTCCGGCGCAAACACCGACCGCAGCGGCGCCTTCCTGGAAGCCGACGGCGGCACCCTTTTCCTCGACGAGATCGGCGACCTCGATTACGCGCTCCAGACCAAACTGCTCCGAGCGATTCAGGAAAAGAAGATCCGGCCCGTCGGCAGCGACACTGAAATTCCCGTCAGCGTTCGGCTCGTCACCGCCACCAACAAGGATCTCCGCGAGGCGTGCAAGGAGAAGACCTTCCGCGAGGACCTCTTCTTCCGCATCTCCACCGTGATCCTCGACGTCCCCCCGCTGCGCGAACGCCCCGAAGACATCCGCGCGCTGGCGCGCCATTTCATGCAGACGCTCGGCGGCGGCCGGCGTACGCTCTCACCCGCGGCTGAAGCCAAATTGCTCTCCTATGCCTGGCCCGGAAACGTCCGCGAACTGCTGGGCATCCTCGAACAGGCCATCATTTTTTCCGCCGGCACCGAGATCACTCCCGACGATCTCAGCCTCCCCGTCTCCGAAGCCGATACCATTCCGCTCGGGGACGATTCCCTCGCCGAAGTCGAACGCCGTCACATCCTCCAGGTGCTCCAGCGCTGTCACGGTAACAAAACCGAAGCCGCGCGCATGTTGGGCATCGCCCGAAGCACCCTCGTCCTTAAACTCAAAGCGTATGACGGCTCCTCCGCCATGAAACGCGCCAACGGCTGAATCTCGTCGCCCCCTCCGATTATCGGACGCCGGACACTTTTCCGTACCGCTTCCCCGATTCTTCGTCGTTCGCGCATCTCCTTGCGCTTCTTTCCATTGTGGTTTGATCGCCGAGGAACGGCCGGTTGGCACCGCGCTCGCTTGGTGAACTACCGCCTGTATCGCCAACGCCGTAATAGTTCGTATCCGAACGGCATGGCGAAGGCGCGCGGAGCATGGCGCTTATGCCAAGCCAGGCGCTGGATGTATCCAGTCGGCCGAGCGCGCGCCTTCGACTTATTTGAAACTCGAACGGAGGACTTGACATGAAGATCGCCATCGTTGTCCTGACCGTACTCCTCGTCGCCGGCGGGATCTGGACCATGCGCGCACAGGAAGGGCAGTCCCAGCCGCCCGCCGAACCCGCCGCTCAGCCCGACCGGTCCATGCTGGAGATGCTCCAGAAAGACGGGCACTACAAGATTCTCCTCGCCGCGCTTAACGGCACCGAACTGGAAAAAACGCTCGCCGGCAAAGGGCGCTACACCTTCTTTGCGCCCCGCGACGAAGCCTTCGAACGCGTCCCCGATCTGAGCAAACTGCTGGACGACGCGCCGCGCCTCCAGGCCGTGCTCAACCGCCACCTGCTCGACGGGCTGGCGCTCGAAACCAAGGCGCTGCGCGATCTGCGCAGGCTCACCCCCAAGCAGGGCGAAGAACTGGAAGTCAGCGGCGGTAAGGAAGGGAAGCCCATCGAGATCAATGACGCCAAGATCCTGGCCCCCGACGGGAAGGCCAGCAACGGGATCCTTCACGGCATCGACCACGTGCTGATGAAGAACAACGACTCCATGCTCCGTGAAGCCGGCGCCGCCGTCGAGCGCGGCATCAAGAAGGGCGTCGAGGACGTCAAGAATGCCTTCAAGACCGACGAACAGGAGAAGGAAGCACCGGCCGCGGACGAAAAGACCGCTCCGGCGGAACAGCCCGCCGAATAGCGCAGCTTGAAAGCCCGCCACCCACCCCCCGGAGTGGTGGCCGGACGGCTCCGGACCGCGTCGCCCACTACGCGGTCCGGAGCGTCCGATTCGCGATCCGAGCCACGGACGACGGAATCAAGGAGAATGGACATGAGCCGCATGATGCTGCACGAGATCCTCAATCTCTGCGACGGCCGCCCGGCCAAGAACGGTTGGAACCCTTCCGAATCGGCCACCCGCGCCGGGAATTTGGTCGAAGTCCTCCGCGCCGGTGGACGCTTCCGGCTCTTCGAGATCGCCCTGCGCGAGACCGAACTCGAGGCCCGCTTGCGCGAAGCCGGACCCTACACCGTCTTCGCGCCCACCGACCGTGCCTTCCAGCGTTTCCCCAACTTGGCCGAACTGCTCTGCGACGCGCAGGCCCTGCGCGAGGTCGTCAGCCGGCACATCGTCTGGGGCTATTTCGATACGCAGGCGCTCAAGGCCATTCCGCTCGTCGCGCCCATCCGCGGAGCGGCGCTGCGGCTCGATGGTGTTCGCGTGGACGGCACGCGCATCGCCGCCCCTGATCTCAAGGCCGCCAACGGCATCGTCCACGGTCTCGACCGCGTGCTGACGCCGCAAAGCGTCCCCGCGTGGGAAATAACCCGCGATCGCGTCTCTGCCGCCGTACGCAACGGCGCGCTCGCTATGACCCAACGGCTGCGGGTCGGTGTCGAACGCCTCGAAGGGGCGCTCCAGGGACACCGGTAGTCCCCGCAACTCCGTTGCGGTCGACGCCGCGGCGTCGGACGCCCTCTCGGTGGCGTGAGGTCGTCCGGCGCCGCGGTCTTCCCCTTCCGCCTGCGTATTCCTGCCAGACCCCGCTTTTGTCCCAGCCATACCGCGCACTCCACTTTTGTGATAAGGTAAAGAAGTGGTACCGCGGAGTGCGCGCATGAAGGCAATGCAACGCAAGGTGGATGCCCGGGAGTTGGCGGCGCGGCTGGAACGCTTCGACGAGGCGTGCCGTCAGGCAGGCTTGAAGCTGACGCATCAGCGGACGGAAGTTTTTCGCGCGGTGGCCAGTGCGGATGGGCATCCGGACACGGACGAAATTTACCGCCGCGTGCGCCGGCGGCTTCCGGCCATCTCGCTGGACACGATATATCGGACCTTGTGGACCCTGAAAGACCTGGGCCTGATCGCGACGCTGGGCACGCCCAGCGAGCGCGTTCGCTTCGACGCGAACTCCGTTCCGCATCATCATTTCGAATGCACGATCTGCGGCGCGACGCACGACTTATGCGATCCCGAGTTGGACGGCCTTACGCGCCGGAAGTCGGTCCGCGCGCTGGGCAAAGCGGCTTCTTGCCATGTCGAACTGCGCGGGACGTGCGCCGCGTGTCTGAAGTCTCCGCGAAAAAAGCCCCGCTAAATCCACTTACGCGTTGACATTCAAATAAGAATGATTACTAATTAGAGCCGTACTGCCATGCGGCTCTTCGGAGGGTGGTCATGAAAGGCGTCGTTTTAATGCTGGCCGGATTACTCGTGGGCGTTGCCATAGGCGCTCTTGCCTTTTCCTTTGCCTCAAAAAAAGCCTTACCGGATGCGTCCCCATCGCCTGCTGCGGCGCCGATGGCATCGGAGCAGCAGGTTGCGAAGTCCGGTCCCGCCGAAAAGCCGGCGGAGGTCGACGAGAGCAAGTGGAAAGAGCTTCCAGGCTTCATCGGCCCGTTGCGACCGGTTAAGGCGCCGGCCGATAATCCGACGACGGACGAGAAGATCGAACTGGGCCGGATGCTGTACTTCGATCCGCGGCTTTCGGGGAACGGCGCGCTCTCCTGCGCGAGCTGTCACAATCCGGGACTGGGCTGGTCGGACGGATTAGCCAAGGGGATCGGGTTCCAGCACGGCGAACTTCCGCGCAGCAGCCCGACGGTGCTGAATGCGGCGTACTACAAGTCGCAATTCTGGGACGGCCGCGAACCGACCCTGGAGATGCAGGCCAAGGGCCCGATGACCGCCGCGAAGGAGATGAACAGCACGGCCGAGAAGGTCACCGCGGTGGTGAATTCGATCCCGAAGTATAAAGAGATGCTGACGAAGATTTACGGCGAAGCGAATTTCGAGAGCGTGGCTAAGGCCATCGCCGCATTCGAGCGGATCGTGGTGGACCAGGACAGCCCGTTCGACCGGTACGTACGCGGGGACGAGAACGCCATTGGTGAATCGGCCAAGCGCGGTTTGGATATCTTCACCGTTAAGGGCAAGTGCACCTCATGCCACAATGGGCCGAACTTCTCGGATGACAAGTTCCACAATATCGGCGTGGGCGACGCCGACCGCGGTCGGATCGAGATCACCAAGAAGGACGAAGACCTCAAAGCATTCCGAACGCCTACGTTGCGCAATATCGCGTTGACGGCGCCCTACATGCACGACGGTTCCCAGAAAACGCTTCGGGAGACCATCGAGCACTACGAGCGCATCCCGAAGGAAAAGGAAAAGCATCCGAATCTTTCGGCGTTGATGCTCGACTTCACGCTCACGGAACAGGAGAAGCAGGATCTCGAAGCATTCCTGCATACGCTTACTGGCGACAAGCGCGATCCGCGCATCAACGTGATTCCCGATCTGCCTCCGGTCGCACCAGCTAAATAGTTCCACTCAAGCGGCATGCGGCCTGCATCCCAAGGATAGGAATACCTGCGTGATTAGAGCGAGCGTGGTCCCGACGGTGCTGATCCTTTTGGCCGGTTGCGGCGGCGCGGATAAATCGCTTCCGCCGGCCGGAGCCACCAAGCCGGCGTCTTCCGCACCGGCTCCACAACAGGCGGCCGCCGCCAAACCAGCCGAAGCCGCGAAACCCGTCCCCTACCCCAAAGACCAAGGCACGGCCGTGGTGGCCGGCAAGATCACCTTCACAGGCAAGGGCGAGCCCGAGTGGTCGCAGCCGATCGATATGAGTACGCACCAGGATTGCGCAAAGCTGCATGGCGACAAGAAAGTGAACGAAGAACGCCTCGTGGTCGGCGCGAACGGTGAACTGGCCAACGTGCTGGTCTTCGTCAGCCAAGGTGCAGAGCGCTACACGTTCCAGCCGGCCAAGGAGCCGGTGGCGTTGAACCAGACCGGCTGCCGCTACGAGCCGCACGTCTTCGGCGTGATGGTCGATCAGCCCATCAAGATCACGAACAGCGACGCGACGGTGCACAGCATCCACGCTTGGCCCAAAAAGAATGCCGATTTTAACTTTACGCAGGCCAAGCAAGGCCAGGTGGATGAAAAGTCATTCGATACCGCCGAGTTGCCGGTCCCGATTCGCTGCGATGTGCATCCGTGGATGCAATGCTATGCCGCGGTCTTCGAGCACCCGTGGTTTGCGGTAACGAAGGCAGATGGGAGCTTCGAGATCGGCGGCTTGGTGCCTGGGCCGTACACGCTCACGTTCTGGCATGAGAAGCTGGGGCAGCAGACCCAAACCTTCGAAGCGAGCGCTGGTCAAAAGGCACAACTGAGCATCGTTTTTGCGGGCAAGTAGCGTATCAAGGGTGCACACCTCAGCTTCGGTCTTGGGGCGCTTTATGCGCCCCTGTTTCCACGTAACCCATTCTTAAATATACAGTTATATCTTAACCTGATTAAAGCCGAAAAAGTGGGTACTCTTTTTGCACTGGTGCAAGATTAGGGTGTATACTGGGTTATAGGTTCGATTCATTAAGGTGGGCGACGTGGGCACACTGGAAGGCGTCCAACTCGGTCCGTATGTCATCGGCCGCCGTCTCGGCAAGGGGACGACCGGGACGGTGCATTACGCCTTCGACGGACAGTCGAATCAGCCCGTAGCGGTGAAGTTCCTGGCCGAGCATTACCTGTCGGACGCTTCGATGCTGGCGCTGTTCGTGGACGAAGCGCGCGCCTGCGCGACGCTGGACCATCCGCATATCGTCCGCGCGCTGCGCACGGGCAAATACGAAGGCCGCCCGTTTATCATCTTCGAATACGTGCAGGGACATACGCTGCAAAACCTGCTGCAAAGCGGCGCGCAGTCGGAAGGCGCGTGCGTCTGGATTCTCCGGCAGATGACGCAAGCGCTGCGAGAACTGGCCCGCAAAGAGATTGTGCACCAGGACTTGAAGCCCTCGAACATCATCGTGGAGCCGGGCGGGAACTGCCGGTTGGTGGACCTGGGTTTCGCCCGGCAACACGGCGGCATGGATTGGGAAGGGCTCGCGGCGGGCACGGCGTTGTACATGTCGCCGGAGCAATGCCGGGGCGGGCGTGGCGTGAAGATCGACGCGCGATCGGATCAGTACTCATTGGGCGCGACGATGTACTACGCGGCGACGGGCGCTCCGCCCTTCGACGGTGAAAACGATAAAGCGGTGATGTGGGCGCACCTGCAGACGCCGCTGGAACCGCCGGTGCAGCGCAATGCGCGCTTGAGCCTCCCATTCAGCATGATTCTTTCGAAGATGCTGGCGAAGGATCCCGCGCACCGGTACGCGACGCCGGAAGCGCTGCTGATGGACTTGCGCAAGCTGAACGTCGAAGCCAAACCGCCGATCGTGACGGGCTCGCGTATCCTGACCCACGAGACCGTTCCGGTGAGCAGTCGGCGCAAGATCAGCCGCCTGCTGGGTCTGAGCTGATCGCGGCCTGCGGCGCCGCAAGTCGATTCCATTTCAACTCACGGCACATTCGGCCCGTTCCACCAGTCCGCGAAACAGGGGCAGCGCATCCTTGTAGCCTTGCAACGCTTCGCCGTCGAAGCCGTTGTCTTCGCGGTGCGGCGTGGGGTTGTTCCAACCCTGGTAATGCCCGCCAAAGAGGTGGCGAAAGCCCGCCGCGCGCGCCGGCCGCGCGGCATGCCATACGCTCTGTTCGAAAATCACGACCGACCCCGGCGGGCAATAGACGACCTTCTGCCCCGGCCAGTCGCCGGTGCGGTGCGCGTGGGGCGGCGCCAGCACCTCGTCGACGCGCCGGGGATAAAGCAGCAGCGGCCCGCGCTCGTCGTTCGAACCGTCGATGTAGCTGTTCGCCAGAACGCGCTCGATGCCCGCAGGACGGTCGGTGCGATTGGGGTCCCATGCGGCGGGATGGCCGATGTCCGAGCGGTGGTAATGCCAGTCCGTGAAGGGCCGCGCGCCGTCGCTCATCAGACCGCCGGAGTGCGCCAAGCGCGGGGCGTCGCCCAGGATTTCGCGCAGCGCTTCGATGACTTGGGAACGGGCGTAAAAGCGCGCGAGTTCGGGGGCGTACTTCAGGACCGGATGCATGACGAACCCAAACCGGCCGCTCGCATGAGGCCGCCCCGCACGCTGCCAGGCATCTTGAAAGATCGACCGGATCTCGCGGCACTCGCGCTCGTCGTACACGCGCTCCAAGACCACAAAGCCTTGTTCCAAGATGATCTCGCGCGGTCCGCGCATAGGGTGGCTCCTTGCAGCTAAGGACGGTCGTCCGCATCGGCTTGGGCGAAAGGCCCATGGACCCGATCGATTTTGCATAGTATAGTCCTCGCGCACCCCAAGGAGCTACGTCGATGCGCTCCAAAAGTATGCAGAAACGCTCATCCGAGCGGCGCGTCCATTTCGAGCCGTGGAACCTGGACCCGGCCTTCCCTTTGCATATCGTCGATTACACGCACCGGCCCCGCGGCCCCGGACCGTTCCACGTTCACGAAGTCCTCGAGGTCGGCTGGTGCCGCTCGGGCACGGGGATGTTCATGGTCGAGGACAAGGCCTATACGTTCCGGCAAGACGACGTGTACGTAATCAGCAGCCTGGAAGCGCACTACGCGTATCCAACGGCAGGTTCGACGAGCGAATGGACGTTCGTCTTTCTCGATCCGCTGCGCCTGTTGGGCGCGGCTGCCGATCCCGGTCTGCTCGATTTGAGCCGTTGCTGCGGTCCGCGATTCGATAATCGCTTCCGGCCGGAGGATTCCCCCCGCATTTGCGCCGCTGTCCGAGAACTGGTCGGCGAGTTCCGCGAGCGCGGGCCGCACTTCCGCGATGCGATCCACGCGCAAGCGCTTCGCATATTGGTGGAATTGAACCGGCGCTCGCGCGGACAAGAACCCGTCCCGGATGACCTCGCAGGTGCGCCGCCGAACCGTTCCTTGGAGCGGATGCGTTCGATCGAGCCGGCGTTGAACCTCATCGCACGGGAATACGCCAAACCGTTGTCGATCAACCGTCTGGCGCGGGCATGCTTCATGAGCAGCAGCCACTTTCGGCGCGTCTTCGCGTCGCAGTTGGGCGCCAGTCCGCGCGATTACGTCCTGGGGTACCGCGTGGCCATGGCCGCTTGCCTGCTGGCCGGCACCAAGAAGCCGGTGACGCAGATCTCCGCAGACGCGGGCTTTCAGACCCTTTCTTCCTTCAACCGGCAGTTCCTCAAGCGCAAGGGCTGCTCGCCTCGGAGCTGGCGCGAAAACCGATCGCGGGACGCAGGCTGAAGGCGCGACGCGCGGCCGTCCTTTCCTTGACAGGGAGCCGCTTCCCGAGTCCCCTATCCACCTTGGTTTCACTCGAACCGCGATTTCCCACGAACCGGCGCAAGCCGGTTCGAACGAGGGCGCACTATGGCCGGACCTGAGAACACCGAGCAATCCGCGATTCGCGAAGAACACCGGCGCTATTGGCGGACCAATCTGCGCATCTTGGCGGTACTGCTGACGATCTGGTTCGCAGTCTCCTGCGGGTTGGGCATCTTCTTCGTCGAGAGCCTGAATACGATTCATTTCATGGGCTTCCCCCTGGGCTTCTGGTTCGCACAGCAGGGCGCGATCTACGTCTTCATCGTGCTGATTCTGATTTACGCGCTTCTGATGGACCGCGAGGACCGCCAGTTCCACGTGGAAGAAGGCGCCCAAGCGGACGACGTGGAAAAGGATGCGTGATGGATCCGACCAAACTTTGGACCTTCGTCATCGTCGGCATCACCTTCGCCATGTACATCTGGATCGCGGTGGTGACGCGCGCACGCACGACCGGCGGATTTTATGTCGCCGGACATAATGTGCCGGCGATCTTTAACGGCATGGCAACGGGCGCAGACTGGATGAGCGCCGCGTCGTTCATCTCCATGGCCGGCCTGATCTCGTTCATGGGCTACGACGGCTGCGTGTACCTGATGGGCTGGACGGGCGGCTACGTACTCCTGGCGCTTTTGCTGGCGCCGTACCTGCGCAAATTCGGAAAGTTCACGGTGCCCGACTTCGTCGGCGACCGGTATTACTCCAACACGGCGCGGCTGGTGGCGGTCTTCTGCGCCATCTTCGTGAGCTTCACTTATGTGGCGGGGCAGATGCGCGGCGTGGGCGTCGTATTCAGCCGCTTCTTGGGTGTAGGCGTGGATTACGGCGTGGTGATCGGAACCGTGATCGTTTTCTTCTACGCGACACTGGGCGGGATGAAAGGCATCACTTGGACGCAGGTCTCGCAGTACGTAGTGCTGATCTTCGCGTTCCTGATCCCTGCGTTTGCGATCAGCCACCAGTTGACGGGAAATCCGATTCCTCAGATCGGCTTTGGCAGCACCTTAGTTGAAGGTCCGCATGCCGGAGAGACGCTGCTGCGAGCGCTGGACCAGATCAATACCGACTTGGGGCTTCCGGAGTACACGGCGGCGTTCGTCAAAGGCAAGAAGAGCATGATCGACGTCTTCGCCATCGCGTTCGCACTGATGGTGGGGACAGCCGGGTTGCCGCACGTGATCATCCGCTTCTACACGGTGCCGACGGTGCGGGCGGCGCGTTGGAGCGCATTCTGGGCGCTGCTGTTCATCGGTGCGCTGTACACCACGGCGCCGGCGGTGGGCGCCTTCGCGCGCGTGAACCTAATCCAGACCTTGCACGGCCAGCCCTACGAGACGCGCCCCGAGTGGGTCAAGAAGTGGGAAGACACAGGCCTGATTGTCTACAAGGACACCAACGGGAACGGTTTGATCGATGGCGTGGTGCGCAGCACCGAAACTGATCCGGCGAAGGAAATGAAGGTCGACGTGGACATCATGGTGCTGGCGAATCCCGAGATCGCGAAGCTGCCGCCTTGGGTAGTGGCGCTGGTCGCTGCGGGAGGCTTGGCCGCCGCGCTTTCGACCGCGGCGGGGCTGCTTCTGGTTATCTCGTCAGCCATCAGCCACGACCTTATGAAGCGCGTGGTGAAACCGGACATGACCGATGTAGAGGAGCTCTTCTTTGCGCGCGTCGCGGCGGGCCTGGCGGTGATCGCGGCGGGCCTGTTGGGAATCTTCCCGCCGGGCTTCGTGGGCCAGGTGGTGGCGTTCGCGTTTGGACTCGCGGCGAGCAGCTTCTTCCCGGTGATCGTGCTGGGTATTTTCAGCAAGCGAACCACGAAAGAAGGCGCCATCGCGGGCATGCTTTCGGGGATCGGCTTCACGACCGCGTATATCGTCTACTTCAAGTTCATCGTGGATCAGCAGTACAACAACGCCGACCATTGGCTGCTGGGCATCTCGCCCGAAGGCATCGGTACGGTGGGCATGCTGGTGAACTTCGCTGTGACCTTGGGCGTGACGGCGTTCACGCCGCCGCCGCCGCAAGACGTGCAGGAGACGGTGGAGATGATCCGATACCCGCGCGAAGAACAGCATCCGGAAAAAGCCGCGGGAATCTGAGGACCGGCCTTAACCGAGCGATCGGACGGCCTTAACCTGCCCTTGCGCGTGGCGTTTGCGCGTACTATATCGCAGTTGGACGTGCGGACTATGCGGCCAAGGCCAGACGCCCGGGAGCGTCTTGCGCCAGGGCGAGGGGCGCCGTGGGGGGCGCCCTTCCACTATCAGCCCATCCCCCACTCACACCGGCCGCACACACGAATCGCCGCACGCCTCCATGACCTCGGAGAGCCGAACCGCCGCCTATCGACTTCATTTCACGAATCGGGAGGAATCTACCGTGGCCCACGCCCCCATACGCAATGTCGCGCTCGTCGGACACTACGGAACCGGGAAAACCGCGCTCGCGGAAGCCCTCCTCTTCAAAGCCGGCGCGATTAAACGCAAGGGCACGATCAAAGACAAGAACACGGTCAGCGACTTCGATGCCGACGAAAAAGAACGCGGCGGGAGCATCGAGACGTCCATCCTGCACCTCGACCACGGCGGAACCCGGATCAACCTGCTCGATACGCCGGGCACCCCGGACTTCGTGGCAGGCGTGGTCGAAGCGCTGGCGGCCGTGGAAACCGCGCTGTTGACGGTCAGCGCCGCGGCAGGCGTGGAAGTGATGACGCGCAAGCTCTGGGGGCAGCTCGAGAACCGCGGCCTGGCGCGCATCTTGGTGCTGACCAAAATGGACCATGAGCGCGCGGACTTCGAGAGCACGGTCGCCAAGCTGCAGGACATCTTCGGGCCATCGGTGGCGCCGATGTTTCTGCCCCTGGGGCACGGTGCGGAATTCAAGGGCGTTTGGAATCTGATGAACGATCCCTCGCAAGCGCCGGGGGAAATGGCCGCTCGGGCGAAAGACCTCTCTGCCAAGCTCAAGGAGTCAATTATCAGCGCTGACGAAGCGCTGATGGAACGCTACCTGATGGACGAAGCCATCCCCGACGACGAGCTCGCCGTGTGCTTTCGTAAAGCGCTGCTCGCTGGCGCGGTAACGCCGGTGCTGTGCTGCGCGGCGGAAAACGACTTGGGCTGCGCCGAAATTCTGGACACGCTTAACCGCTACGCCCCGCCCGCCGAAGCGTTGAAGCGATCGGCGCTGCGTAAACGCGGGGAGAAGACCGAAACCCTGGAGCTAAGTGGATTGCCCGAGGGCGCTTTTTACGCGCAGGTTTTCAAAACCAAGCGCGATCCGTTCATCGGCAAGATAAGCTACCTGCGTTGCTTTCAGGGCACGCTCCCGTCCGGCTCGAGCGCGCACAGCAGCAGCGCGGGGAAAGCCGAGCGCTTCGCGCACTTCCTCAGCGTTCAGGGCAAGGACTCGAAAGAGATCGATCACGTCGCCGCCGGCGATATTTTCGCGATCGCCAAGCACGAACACCTGGGCACGGGCGACACGCTGAGCACCGACGACCAGAGCTTCGCGCTGCCCAGGCTGGAATTCCCCAATCCCATGTCGGCGCTGGCGGTCAACGCGAAGAACCGCAAAGACGAAGGCAAGATCAGTGAGCAGCTCCGGCATCTTGCCGAGAGCGATCCGACCTTCCGCGTCGACGTCGATGCGGAGACCAAGGAACTGGTTGTCCACGGGATCGGCCAGTTGCATCTCGACTTGCAGATGCACCGTCTCAAGCGCTTTGGCGTGGAAGTGGAAACGCACCTGCCCAAGATCCCCTATCGCAGCACCGTGGCGGGGACGGCGGAAGTCCGCTACCGGCACAAGAAGCAGTCCGGCGGCGCGGGGCAGTTCGGCGAGGTGCAAATCCTGCTCGAGCCCAACCAAGGCAAAGGCTATGAGTTCGTCGACGAAATCGTCGGCGGCGTGATCCCGAACAACCTGATCCCGTCCGTGGACAAAGGCATTCAAAAGAAGCTCGTGGACGGCGTCTGGCCGGGAATTCACGTGGTGGACGTGCGCGTGCGGCTGAACGACGGGAAACACCATCCGGTGGATTCGAAGGATATCGCTTTCCAGATCGCCGGGCGGCAGGCCTTCGCGCAGGCATTCGAACAGGCCAAACCGGTACTGATCGAGCCGATCGTCCACCTGGAAATCATGATTCCGGGTAAGTTCATGGGCGATATCACTGGGCTGGTCAGCGGCAAGCGCGGCCGCGTGCAAGGCATGGACCAGATGGGCGAGATGCTGGTCGTCAAGGCCCAGGCACCGGCCAGCGAAGTACAGAACTTCGCGAGCGAGTTGAAGTCGATCACCGCCGGAGAAGGTTTCTTCTCGATGGAATTCAGCCATTACGAAAACGTGCCCACGCATATCGCGGCCCCAGTGATCGCGGCGGCGAAGGCGCGGCAGAAGGGCGAGGACGAGTAACGCGAGGAACGGGACCGGTCCCGTACCTCACGGTATCTCAGAAGTCTGGAGCGTTCATGCCCAAGCGACCGAATGTCCTCTTTGTACTTTCCGACGATCAAGGCCCGTGGGCGATGGGCCGCCGCAACCCGGAAATCCAGACGCCGCACCTCGACCGGCTCGCGCGCGAAGGCTTGGCGCTCGACAACTTCTTCGTCGCGACCCCGGTTTGCAGTCCGAGCCGTGCGACGTTCCTCACCGGCCGGATCCCGTCGCAGCACGGCGTTTTCGATTATCTTGAAGGACGCCAAGTGGGCCCCGACGCGCACGCCTACCTGCAGGACGAGATTTGCTACACCGACCTGTTGGCGCGAAACGGCTGGTCGTGCGGGCTGAGCGGCAAATGGCACCTTGGCGCCTGCCAGATCCCGCAACACGGATTCCGCGACTGGTACTGCCACCAAGGCGGAGGGAGTACGTACCAGAACGCGCCGATGGTACGCGACGGGCAACTCGTCAAAGAACCCGGATACATCACCGAGCGTATTACAGACGAAGCGCTGGTTATGCTGGAGCGCTACGCCGAGGCGCCGAATCCGTTTTACCTGAGCGTGCATTACACCGCACCGCACAGCCCGTGGATCGGGCAGCACCCGCAGGCATACGTCGATCGCTACGCCGATTGCCCCTTCGATAGCTGCCCGCAGGAGCCGAAGCATCCCTGGGCGGGCCGCCTGACCGACGGCAACCTGGGGAACCGCGAAGCGCTCAAGGGATACTTCGCTGCCGTGACCGCGATGGACGATCAGATCGGCCGGCTGCTGGCGTTTCTGGATGCGCGCGGCCTCCGCGAGAATACGCTGGTTTGCTTTTTCAGCGATAACGGCTTCTCGTGCGGGCACCACGGCTTCTGGGGCAAAGGCAACGGCACGATGCCGCGGAACATGTATGAAAACTCGATCCGCGTACCGGCGCTGCTCAGCCTGCCCGGCCGCATTCCGCAAGGCGTAGGCTGCGAGGAACTGCTCAGTGCGTACGACTTCTGCCCCACCCTGCTCGACTACCTGGAACTTCCGGCGATCGAGGGTCGCAACCTGCCGGGGCGCAGCTTCGCGCCGCTGCTGCGAGGCGAGGCGCTCGATGCGCGCGACGAGGTGGTGATCTTCGACGAGTACGGACCGGTCCGGATGATCCGGACGCGTGAGTGGAAATTCGTGTACCGGCATGCGCACGGGGAGCACGAACTCTTCGATCTCGCACACGATCCCGGCGAGCGCACGAACCTGGCGCGGGAACCCGGACAGCAGGAGCGCATCCGGGAACTGAAAACGCGTATGGACGGTTGGTTTGCGCGCTACGCCGTGCCGCAGCGGGACGGATTGAAAACCGACGGCTCCGTCTACGGGCAGAAGAATCCGCTATAGCTCTAGGAACACGAGGCAGGAGGAGTGGACGGGCTGCGGCCGCGCTTGCGCGCGGCGGCAACCGGTCCTCGCTGCCAAACCGCGCGGCGCCGCTCACCCAGAGCGCCACGGCGGCAGGCTTTAAATCGGGCGGGGCAGCTGCGTCTCGCCCATCAGGAACTTGTCCACGCCGTGCGCGGCGGTGCGCCCTTCGGCGATGGCCCAGACGATCAGCGACTGCCCGCGGGTCATGTCGCCGGCGGTGAAAACGCCCGGCACGCTGGTCATTTTGTCCGCGTTGGCTTTCACGTTGCCGCGCGGATCGAATTCGACGCCCAGCTTTTCGAGCATGCCCGGCTTTTCGGAACCCACGAAGCCCATGGCCAACAGCAGCAGATCGCAGCGGACCGTGAAATCGCTGCCCGGAATCGGCTCAGGCTTGAACTGCCCGTTCACGTTCACCCAATTGAGGCGGCGGGCGTGGAGGAACTTTAGCTTGCCGTCTTCGCCTTCGAGGCGCGTGGTCTCGATGTTGTAGTCGCGCGCTTCGCATTCCTCGTGTGCCGATTCGACGCGCAGCGTGCGCGGCCATTCGGGCCAAGGGTTGTTGGCGGCGCGCTCCAGCGGCGGCTTGGGCAGCAGTTCGTACTGGTGAATCTCCTTTGCGCCTTGGCGGATGACCGTGCCCAGGCAATCGGCGCCGGTGTCGCCGCCGCCTAAGATGACGACGTGTTTGTCCTTCGCGGTCACCTGGCTGGAAAGCTTATCGCCGTAGGCCACCTTGTTGGCCTGCGTGAGGAACTGGACGGCCGGGTACGTGCCTTCAAGCTCGCGGCCGGGAACCTTCAGATCGCGCGGCGAAGACGCGCCGCCGCAGAGCACCAGCGCATCGTGCTTGGACTTCAGCTCCAGCACGTCTACGTTCACGCCGATGTGCGCGTTGACGATGAAGACGACGCCCTCCTCTTCCATCTGCTTCATGCGCCGGTCGATGTACTTCTTTTCCATCTTGAATTCGGGGATCCCGTAGCGGAGCAATCCGCCGATGCGGTCGGAGCGTTCGTAAAGCGTGACCTTGTGACCGACGCGGCGAAGCTGCTGCGCGCAAGCCATTCCGGCCGGACCGCTGCCGATGACACCTACCGACTTGCCCGTTTCCTTCGTCGGCGGCTGCGGCTTGATCCAGCCGTTCTTCCACGCGTGCTCGACGATGGTCTTCTCGATCTGCTTGATCGTCACTGCCGGCTCGTTAATGCCCAGCACGCAAGATGCTTCGCACGGAGCCGGGCACAAGCGGCCGGTGAACTCCGGGAAGTTGTTAGTCAGGTGCAGCCGGTCCATGGCCTCGCGCCAGCGGTCGCGATAGACGAGATCGTTCCAGTCCGGCACGATGTTGCCCAGCGGACAGCCTTGGTGGCAGAACGGCACGCCGCAGTCCATGCACCGGCTGGCCTGGCGCTGGAGCGTCTCCTGGGCGAAAGGCAGATACACCTCCTGCCAATCCCTGATGCGCTCTTCCACAGGGCGGCGCGTCGGCAATTCGCGCTGCTTGATTTCCATAAATCCCGTTGGCTTACCCATGGCTGGTGCGGCTCCCCTGATCGTTGACTCGAGTTAATCGGCGCCCGCGGCGGCCATCGGCTCGCCGTTCTTCAACTGTTCCAGCGCGCGCTTGTAATCGGTCGGCATCACCTTCACAAACTTCGGCAACAGCGCGTTCCAATCGTCGAGCACGCGCTTGGCCTGGAGGCTACCGGTGAGCTTGTAGTGCTTTTCGACGAGCGTCTTCACCTGTACTAGGTCTTCGCTCTCCTCGAGCTTTTCGAGGCCCACCATTTCCTTGTTGCAGCGCTGCACGAAATCGCCGTCTTCATCGAGCACGTAGGCGATCCCGCCGCTCATCCCGGCCGCGAAGTTCCGGCCCGTCCGCCCCAGCACCACAACCCGCCCGCCGGTCATGTACTCGCAGCCGTGGTCGCCCACCCCTTCGACGACCGCACTCAACCCGCTGTTGCGGACGCAGAAGCGCTCGCCCGCCATGCCGCGCGCGAAGAGTTCCCCGGCGGTCGCCCCGTAGCCGACCACATTGCCGATGATAATGTTCTCGTTGGCCTTAAAGGTGGCCTGCTTGGGCGGGTAGACGATCACCCGGCCGCCGGAAAGACCCTTGCCGAAGTAGTCGTTCGCGTCGCCTTCCAGTTCGAGCGTGATGCCCTGCGGCACGAACGCGCCGAAGGACTGCCCGGCGGAGCCCGTAAACTTAAGGTGGATCGTGCCGTCCGGCAAACCGTCCGGATGGCGCAGCGTGACCTCATGGCCCAGCATGGTGCCCACCACGCGGTTGACGTTACGCACCGGCAGTTCGTGCTTCACCGCCTTGCCCTTCTCGATGGCCGGCTTGCACAGCTCGATAAGCTGGTGGTCCAGCGCTTTCTCGAGACCGTGGTCCTGCGGAACGCTGCAATAGAGCGTGGCTTCGTCGCGGCGCGGAACGGGCTTGGCGAAGATCTTGGAGAAGTCGAGCCCCTTCGCCTTCCAATGCGCCACCGCGGCGTTGCTGTCGAGCAGTTCGCTGTGGCCGACCATATCGGTCAACTTGCGGAAGCCCAGCTGCGCCATGATTTCGCGCAGCTCTTCGGCCATGAACATCATGAAGTTGACGACATGCTCGGGCTTGCCCATGAACTTTTTGCGCAGCTCGGGATTCTGCGTCGCCACGCCGACCGGACAGGTGTCCAGGTGGCAGACGCGCATCATGATGCAACCGCTGGCGACCAGAGCCGAGGTTGCGAACCCGAATTCCTCGGCGCCCAGCAGTGCGGCGATGGCTACGTCGCGGCCGGTCTTGAGCTGGCCGTCGGTCTGCACGACGATGCGGTCGCGCAGATCGTTCTGCACCAGCACTTGATGCGTCTCGGCGAGGCCCAGTTCCCAAGGCACGCCGGCGTGTTTGATGCTGGTGAGCGGCGAGGCGCCCGTGCCGCCGTCGTGACCGGCGATCAGCACCACGTCGGCGTGCGCCTTGCAAACACCGGCGGCCACCGTGCCGACGCCGACTTCGGCGACGAGCTTGACCGCGACCCGCGCTTTCGGGTTGCTGTTCTTCAGGTCATGGATGAGCTGCGCCAAGTCCTCGATGGAGTAAATGTCGTGGTGCGGCGGCGGGCTGATCAACCCCACAAACGGCGTGCTGTGCCGCGTCTTCGCGATCCAGGGATAAACCTTATGCGCCGGAAGCTGCCCGCCTTCGCCGGGCTTGGCGCCCTGCGCCATCTTGATCTGGAGTTCCCGGGCGCTGGACAGGTAGCGGCTCGTGACGCCGAAGCGCGCGCTGGCAACCTGCTTGATCGCACTGTTGCGCCAATCGCCGTTGGGATCGCGGTCGAAGCGGTCTTCGTCCTCGCCGCCTTCACCGGTGTTGGACATCCCGCCGATGCGGTTCATCGCGATGGCAAGGTTCTCGTGCGCTTCCTTGCTGATGCTGCCGTAAGACATCGCGCCGGTGGCGAAGCGCTTCACGATCTCGGACGCCGGTTCGACCTCCTCGATCGGCACCGGCTTGCGCCCCTCGGCGTTGAACTTGAAGAGTCCGCGGAGCGTACAGAGCTTCTTCGAAGTATCGTTCACCGCGGCGCTGTATTCCTTGAACTTCTTATAGTCGTTGGCGCGCACCGCGTATTGCAGCTTGTGCACGGTATCGGGATTAAAGAGGTGGTGCTCGCCGTCGCGGCGCCACTGGTACTGGCCGCCTGCGTCGAGCTGTTCGACGGGCACGTCGCGGGCCGGGAAAGCGCGGCGGTGGCGCGCGAGCTGCTCTTCGGCGATTTCGGGGAGGCCCACACCCTCCACCCGCGTGGCCGTGAAGGTGAAGTAGGTGTCCACGAGCTTCTTGTTCAGCCCCAGCGCTTCGAAGATCTGCGCGCCGCGGTACGAACCGACGGTGCTGATGCCCATCTTCGACATCACCTTCACGACGCCCTTCTTGACGGCCTTGATGAAGTTCTTGACCGCGGTCTTGTGGTCGATCTCCTTCGGCAGCACCTTGTCGCGAATCATGTCGTCGAGGCTTTCGAAGGCCAGGTACGGATTGATGGCCCCGATGCCGTAGGCCAAGAGCAGCGCGAAATGGTGCACCTCGCGCGGCTCGCCGCTTTCGAGCAACAGGCCGGTGCGCGCGCGCAGGCCGGTCCGGACCAGATGGTGGTACAAGCCGGAGGTGGCCAGGAGCGCCGGAATCGGCGCGCGCTTCTCGTCCACGCCGCGGTCGGAGAGGATCAGGATCTTCCCGCCGCCGTGGATTGCGCGCTCGGCATCCTCGTACAGATCCTGCATGGCGCGCTCCAGCGCTTCGGCGCCTTTTGACGGGTCTTCGGGCACGTCGAAGAGAATCGGGATCGTCACCGCTTTGAACTTCGGATCGGGGTTGTGCCGGATCTTCGCCAAGTCGTAGTTGTCGAGCACGAACATCGGCACTTTGATCTGCCGGCAGACTGCCTCGGGGTTGGGCTCCAGGATATTGCCCGCGCCGCCGATGCAGGTGCCGACGTCGGTGACGAGTTCCTCACGGATCGCGTCGAGCGGCGGGTTCGTCACCTGCGCGAAGAGCTGCTTGAAGTAGGCGTACAGCATCTGCGGGCGGTCGGAGAGCACGGCCAGCGGCGCATCGTTGCCCATGCTGCCGATGGCTTCCTCACCCTTCACCGCCATCGGCTGCATCAGGATTTTGAGGTCTTCGGTCGTGTATCCGAAAGCCTGCTGGCGCACGAAAACCGTGTCGTGATCCGGCTCGTGCACTTCCGGCGGCTCCGGCAGATCGGCCAGCGAGATCATGTGTTGCTTGAGATACTCGCCGTACGGTTCGGCCGAGGCGAGCTTATGCTTCAACTCCTCGTCGCCGATGATGCGGCGCTCCGCCAGGTCGATCAGGAACATGCGTCCGGGCTGTAGGCGGCCCTTATGCAGGATATTCTCGGGCGGAATATCCAGCACGCCGACTTCGCTGGCCATGATGACCTTGTCGTCTTTGGTCACGTAGTAGCGGCTGGGCCGCAGGCCGTTGCGGTCGAGCACCGCGCCGATGCAGGTCCCGTCCGTGAAGGCGACGCTGGCCGGGCCGTCCCACGGCTCCATCAGGCAGCCATGGAAATCGTAAAAGTCCTTCTTCTCCTGGCTCATCGTCTCGTGGCCCGAATGCGCCTCGGGGATGAGCATCATCATGCTGTGGGCGAGCGAACGGCCGCACATCACGAGCATTTCGAGTGCGTTGTCGAGAATCGCGCTGTCGCTGCCGTGCTCGAAAATGACCGGCAGCATCCGCTCCATCTCGGCCTTGGTGAAGTAGCGGCTCTCGAAGAGACGCTCGCGCGCGCGCATCCAGTTGATGTTTCCGCGCAGCGTGTTGATCTCGCCGTTGTGGCTCAGGAAGCGGAACGGGTGAGCAAGATCCCAGGTAGGAAAAGTGTTGGTGCTGAAGCGCGAATGGACCATCGCCAGCGCGCTCTCGACATCCGGCTCGCGCAGGTCGGGAAAATACTGGCTCACCTGCTCGGACAGGAGCATGCCCTTATAGACGAAGGTACGCATGGAGAGACTGGGGAAGTAAAAGAGCTTCTCTTCCTCGATGTTCTTCGCTCGGACCAGGTGCTCGGCGCGCTTGCGGATCAGGAACAGTTTGCGCTCGAACGCCTGCGGGTCGTCCTTTCGAACGGTGCCCTGCCCGATAAAAACCTGTCGCATCACGGGCTCGGATTCTTTGGCCGACTGCCCGAGCATGCTGTTGTCCACCGGCACATCGCGCCAGCCAAGCACGTGCTGGCCTTCTTCGATGACCACCCGCTCGATCACCTTCCCGCAGATGGCGCGGTCCTTCTTGTTCTGAGGCAGGAAGACCAAACCGGTGCCGTACTGCCCCGCCGGCGGCAAGTCGATTCGCAGCTTTTTGGAGATGCGCCGGAAAAACGTGTCGGGGGTCTGGATCAAGATCCCCGCGCCGTCGCCGGTGTTCGTTTCGCAGCCGCAAGCGCCACGATGCGTAAGATGCTCCAATATAAGGAGAGCATCGCTGACGGTCTGGTGCGACTTGCGCCCCTTCATATCGACAAGGAACCCTACGCCGCAGGCGTCGTGCTCGAACTGCGGATCGTAGAGTCCGTTTGCAGGGGGCACGCCAATCTGTCTGGCCATCGCATCTACCTCGTATTAAAGGAACCCTTACTTACTGGTGCATCCGAAGCCTATTCGCCTTCGACTTTCACGCAGAAGCCTTACCGGTCGTTACGAACGACGGGCAAGGACAAGCACTGCCGAATTGTTAGAAGCCCGGCGGGCGGACTGCCTTAAACCCGCAGCCAAATTATGCCCAAGCCAAATATAATCAAGACGGATTATCAAATATACTTTACATAAGTAACACTTATACTAATCTCTAGCTTGGTCGCCGCTTTCCGCGGACAGATTAAACCCAAGGCTGCCATGAATCTAGAAACCCTGCGCCTCTTTTGCGAAGTCGTCCGCCTGCACAGCTTCTCCAAAGGAGCGCGCGCCATGAGCGTAAGCCAGGCTGCGGCCAGCCAGGCCGTCTCGCACCTCGAGGCCGACCTCGACGTACTCTTGATCGACCGGAGCAAACGCCCGTTCGTGCTAACTCCGGAAGGGCAGCAATACTACGAGAGCGTGCGAGGGTTATTGAAAGGATACGATGAAATCGCGGCGAAAATCCGGTCTACGCGCAGTCAGGTAGCGGGCACGGTGCGAGTTGCCGCCATCTATTCGGTGGGCTTGCACGTCATGAGCCGCCACATGCAGCAGTTTATGACCACCTATCCGGAAGCGCGCATTCGGCTCGAATACCTGCACCCCGCCAAGGTGCTGGACGCCGTCCTCGACGAAGAGGCCGATCTGGGCATCGTGAGCTACCCGCTGGCGAACCGTGAATTGCGCGTAGTGCCGCTGCGCAGCGAGCCCATGGTCTTCGTCTGCCGCCCTGATCACCGGCTGGCGCAGCGCAAGCGCATCGAGCCGCGCGATCTGGACGGGGAAGCGTTCGTGGCCTTCGAAGGCGATCTGGCGATCCGCAAGGCCATCGACCGCTGCCTGCGCAAGTACCGCGCGGCGCCAAACGTGGTCATGGAATTCGACAACATCGAGACGATCAAGCAAGCGCTGGAGATCGGCGCCGGGGTCTCGATCCTGCCGGAGCCGACGGTGCTGCGCGAAGCCGCTCGCGGCAGCCTCGTCGCGCGGCCCACGGCGATGGGGGAACTGACCCGTCCGATTGGGATCATCCATCGCCGCCGCAAGCGCTTCACGCCCGCGCTGAGCCGATTCATGGAATTGCTTAAAGAGCCGGTCACGGTCTGACGTCTTCGAAAAGGCCGCTTGGAGCTTATTGCGGCTCGGTGAATATTCCTTATAGTTGTTTCGTCTCTGCGCCATAGGAGCCGGTCATGCCAAGCTGCTCGAATCTGCGCGATCGAACCCGAGCCTGCGCGTGGGCCTTGGGACTCGCGCTGCTGGCGTGGAACGTGGCCGGCGAGGAAGCCGAACCGGCCCCCGAACGCGTGGCCCCGCCGGACGCCGCCGCTCAGGCCGAGGCCAAAAAGACGATTCGCGAAGTCTTCGCCGATCAGTTTGCCAAACGCCTGCCCGAAGAACTGGCTACCTTTTCCAGAACGCTGCTCGGACAGGCCGTCGAGACGCGCGGCGATCCCATCTCGCGTTTCGTGCTGCTGCAAGAAGCCAAGGATCTGGCGCTGGCGAACGGCGCGCCCGACGTGGCGCTCGATGCCGTCACGACCATGGGCAAGTTCTACACGGTGGACACGGTGACGCTGAAGATGGAGGTGCTCAACAAAGCCTCCACCGGGGCACGCAGCGTCGAAGGCGCCGTCCTGCTCACCGAGATGTACCTCAAGGTCATCGACGAAGCGGTGGACGCCGACGATTACCTGAATGCTTCGAAGCTCGTGACGCTCGCACAGGGCACCTCGCGGCAGGCGCAGAGCATCCCGCTGGTGACGCGGGTCAAGAACATCGACACGCTGGTGCGCGAAAAGCAGCGCCACTACCTGAACGCAAAGCAGGCGTTCAAGACGCTGGAAGCGACACCCGACGACGCCAAGGCGAACGGCGCGGCCGGCGGTTACTACTGCGTGATCAAGGGCGATTGGAAGAAGGGCATCCCGCTGTTGGCCAAGGGCGAAGACTTGACCCTGCGCGCGGCGGCGGAACTGGACCTCACCGATCCGGCCAGTCCGGACGATCAGGCCAAACTGGGCGACACGTGGTGGAACCTGGCCGGCAAGCGCCAGCGCGCCGAAGAGAAGGAAGCTTTCTTCACGCGCGCGGAGCACTGGTATCGCAAGGCGCTACCGCACATGCAGGGGCTCAATCAGGCCCGCATCCGCAAGAACCTCGTGGACCGCGCGCTCGCGGAAGGGCCGCCTAAGGTCTACTTGGCCGATCTGGAGCCGCTGGATACGAGCATGGGGTTTGGTGAACTGGGCTTGAACACCGAACTGGGCCACGGCGAACAGAAGCTCTTGATCAACGCGGTGCGCATCCAGCATGGCCTGGGCATGCACCCGCCGGCGAACGGTCGCGCGAGCGCCACGTACAGCCTGAAGTGGCGCTACAAGCTGTTGAGCGGACAGGCCGCGATCAACGATACCGCGCCCAAAGGTCCCAAGACTCCGCTCGTCTTCATCATCGAAGGCGACGGCAAAGAACTCTGGCGCTCCAAGCCGCTCGAGAAGCCCAAGCTGCCCGAGAACTTCAAAGTGGACGTCACCGGCGTGGACAAACTGGTCCTGTACGTCGAATGCAAGGGCGAGATGGAACACGCGCACGCGGCATGGGGCGACCCGCAGTTGAGCAAGTAGCCGCCGCCGTTCACGCTCGCGTCACCACTTCCCCGCCCTTCAAGAATACGTCGCCCATGCTCTTGATCTCGCCGTTCGGGCGCCGGATCGGTTCGGTGGCGTACTGGGTCAGGTACAGGCGGCGCAGGTCCGGTGAGAAATTCGGTCCGCTGCGGTGGAACGTATAGCAACTGAAGACGATCAGGCTCCCGGCAGGCGCGATCATCGGGATGCCCGGATCGTCGCCGAAGTAGCCGATCCAGTCGTTGCTCCCGGCTTCGACCTTATGGTCGGTCTTGGTGCGCGTCCCTGCGCGGTCGTAAGGCAGCACAAATAGCGTCCCGTTGGTTTCGGTTAAGTCGTCGAGCGCACAGAGCACCGTGACGAAGTCCGGATTGTCGTGCTTGATGTAGCCGGCGTCCTGGTGCCAGCCGAACTTCATGCCGCCGCCCCCGCCTTTCACGACGAACTGTTCCAGGCTCAGGCACGCTTCGCCGCCCACCGTGGCGCGGCAGACGTCGGCCAGCAGCGGACTGAAGATGTAGTCGCGCATCGCCGCGCGCTCACGCGAACGGTACGGAATGAAGTAGCGCCGGTCGCGGTGGTTCAGCTCGCAGACCGTCGGATCCTTCCCGTCGATGCGCCGGTTCATGTGCTCGATGGAAAGCGCGCACTCCTCGCGGAGCATCGCGACGTGTTCTTCCGGCACGGCGCGCTCGAGCAGAAACCAGCCTTGTTCGCGGTATTGGCGCGCATGGTCGGGGGTGACGCGGGCGGGGCAGGCAAGCGTGGACATGGTCTCGATCTCCAGGCGTAGCGTTATTTGTCGCTTCGCCGGTTACCCTACCTCGATTCTCAAACCGATGCTTCTCAAGAGCGATGCGAATAGTTATCATTTTTTGTCATGCGCTTCGTCACCCTCCCCCTCCCCGCCGAGCTGGACGGCGACCTGTGGCTGCGGCCTCGGGAACACAATTACGTGCCGCCCGAACGCCGCCGCGGGCATCGCCACGCCGAGTTGGAATTCAACCTCGTCACGCGCGGCAGCGCCGTCTACTTGATCGGCGGCCGGCGCGTGGAACTGCGCCCGCGCATGCTCCTATGGCTCTTTCCCGCCCAGCCGCATCTGCAACTGGGGGAAAGCCCGGACTACGCGGCCTGGATCGCGGTCTTCCGGCCCCGGCTGTTGAAACGCGTTTGCCGAACGGAAGCGACTCGTACGCTACGCCGCAGCCAGCCCCCGGATCTGCTGCTGCGCCGGTTGAATGCGAACGCCGCCGATGCGCTGGATCGGTTGTTCGCGCCGCTGGCGCCGGCGCGCGACCAGGTGGAACTCTTCAACGCCGGGCTCGCGCATGTACTCCTGGCCACGTGGCATGCTTTCGCCGCGACCGAAGACGCGCGGCCGGGCCTGGACGTGCACCCGGCCGTAGAACGTGCGGCGATGCTGTTGCGTGAAGAGCGCCTGGAACTGGCGCTGCCCGAACTGGCCGAGCGCGCGGGACTGAGCCCCGCGCGGCTCTCGCGGCTCTTCAAGCAACAAGCCGGCGTCTCGCTCGCACAATACCGTAATCGTTGCCGCGTGGACCGCTTTCGCGAATGCTTCGGCTCCGGCCGGCGCCTATCGCTCCTGCAAGCGGCGCTGGAAGCCGGATTCGGCAGCTACGCGCAGTTCCACCGCGTATTCAAGGCTCAGATGGGGATCGGTCCGCAGGCTTACCGGCGAAAGGTGCAGCAAGAGCATGCGTAGCTTGCGCGGCATGGAGGCGGGCCTCGCGCGCCGCACGCCGTTCTTCCACCCGGCGGCGGAATTCGGATTCCTGAACGAGAGCCCACGGATCGGGCAGATGTTCGGTGCGCCGATGGAGCCGGTACAACACGATCCAAAGCGGGCAAAGGAAGGGAACCGTAATCAATGGCGCGGCGGCGACCATGGAGGGAAAGAGCATCAAGCCGCCCAGCAGATAAAGCAGCCTGGTTTTCCGATGCCGTTCGTTCAGGCGATTCAAGCGCCGCACCACCCATACCGCGCCGCCGGCCATGAACATGCCCACCACCGCGCCGACCATCGCGACATGCAAGGTCAGGTAATCATTATCGAGGTAGGCGTCCCGGCTCTCCTCGGCCCAAGCGATGGGCAGCGCCACCGCATGGCCGACGGCCGCAAACATCGTCAGCGCTTCGAGCATGTCCCACGGCGTGCGCTTCAGTTCTCGGTAAAAGGTAACGGCAAATCCGTAAGCTAGGACCGCGAGCACCAAACCGGAAACAATCGCGCCTTCCATCGGTTACCTCCAGCCTTACAGTAGGAACAGCATATGCTTCGGCCGTACGGCTTCCGAGGCATTAACGTGTAAAAATCTTCCGCTACCCGTCTATTCCACTTATAATGTCTATATCTTTCGAGGTGCGTTCGAGATTCCGAGCCTAGTGGAGAGCACGATGCAACGGCTATCTTCATATACTCTCAACCGTTATGCACGGTTCTCGGGAGCGCTCCTTTTCGCCCTGACTTCGGCGCTTTACGCCGCGGACGAGCCTTTCGCGCTGGAAGCGACCGACGATACCTTTCTTTCCTCCGAGCATACCGGCAAGCCTGCAGGACGCGGCGAGAAGGACGAATTGCAGCTTTACGGCCGCACCGACCATACCTTCTACCGCGCGCTGGTGAAGTTCGATCTGCGCCAAGCGCCGCCGGGATTTCGATCGGCGATCCTGCGCCTGACCTGCTGGAACTCGCACTGGACCGAAACCAAGGTGGGGCTCCTGCGCGCCTACCCGCTCACCAGCGCATGGAACGAAGCGAACGCCTCGTGGGACCAGGCAACGGGCGCGTCGAACTGGAAGCGCCCCGGCGGCGATTGGAGTCCCCAGGGCCTTGCCGCAACGCGGATGTACGGTCCGTTCGGGGGCGAGATCAAGCGGGCCATCGATCTCGATCTTTCCGCCGCGGCGCGCATGTGGCAGGCGAATCCCGCCCAGAACCACGGTGTAGCGTTAATGCTCGAAAAGGGCTGCTTGGCGGAATTGCGCTTTCGCAGCAAGCAGTACAACGACGCGTCCGCGCGACCGCGGCTGCTCCTGTACTACCGCGGTACCCCGCCCAAAGATTTCGGCTGGCTGGAAGGTAAGGACTGCCCGCCCTGCGAACCTTACGATCCCGACGCGCCGGCGGTGACGCTGGCCCGCCTTCCCGGCGAGTTGAAGCTGAATGAGCCTTTCGAATTCAAACTGGGTTCCACCGGCGGTAAACCGCCCCACGCGTTCGGGCCGGCGGGCGCGCTTCCGCCGGGATTGAGCCTCGCTGCGGACGGAACCATTAAGGGGAAGCCTTCGCGGGCAGGAACCTTCATCTTCGGCGCAAGCTGCGCGGGGTCCGACGGAAAGCGGACGACAGAGTGGCTGCGCTGGAGCGTGACCGACCCTAACGCTCCGCCGCCCAAGCGCCCCGATCCGCCGGCCGTTCCGGCAGCCAAATCCGCCGCGCCCGCCGGCGAAGATGCGCCCAAAACCCCCGCCGCGGCCAAGACCGAAGCGAAGAGTCCGGCGGTGGAAGAAGAGGAAGATTAACGGGCGGGCGGCGGTTCCGGCAGCTTCCACTGCGCGCCCAGCCAGGCGTTAAACTTGGGGCAGGCCGTCGGCGTATTGGGCAGCCCCGCTTGGGGATACACGGTCAATTCGCCGGCCACGATGCCGCGGTCGGTCTCGTACAGATCGACGCGCACGAAATCGATGCCGCGCCCGAGCGCCTCGGCGGCGCGCAGCAGGCCCGCCAGATCGGCGGGGCGCGTGGGCAGCGGATCGGGCACCGCTTCTGCGTAGCGCGTCAGTTCGATGGGATTCCAGTCCGGATCGAAAAAGATGTTCTCGCCCCGCTCACGCAGCCGCGGCGAGCCAACGTTGATCGCCGCGACGCGGCCGTCGAAGACGTAGCAGCGGTAATCTTTCAGGTCGCAGCTGTCGCGTGCGCGGAGCCACTCCTCGATTACGATGCGCGGCGGGATATGCTGATACGCCCACTCCCCTTTGTTGTGCCGGATGCTCAGCCAGTAATCGCACTGGCGCTGCCACATCTCGCGATCGAGACGGTACAGCGCGGGTGCGGCCAAGTTGAGCGACCCGTCGGGGTGCAGCAACCCTTCGCCGTTGCCGAACCGGTAAAGTCCGCCGTGCCAGCCGATCAGGTTCCAGCCGCACCCGTGGGCCGCCTTGATGATGAATCGATCGCCCAACCGCCGAAACGGGATCCCGCCGGGACGGTTGGAATGCCAGAGCAGACGTGCCGTCGCCACGCCGCGCGCTTCCACGTAGGCGCGCACGGCGTATTTGTCTTGGAGCGTGACCAATAACGGGTTACGGTCGTGCTCGATCCGCCAGCGGACCTTGGCGGCAAAATCCATGAGTTCGGAAGCGGATGCGTTCACGAGACGTTCCATGCCTATAGCGAGCTTTGCGTCTGAGGCGGCAAAGTCAAGAATCGAGCATCCAACGGGCTCCTGACCTTCTTCCTACTCACCGACCTATTTTATAAACATAAATAGGACAGTAGGTTATAAATTCACAAAATTGATTCATAAATCTAGACCACCGGTTGTATATATCACTAGAGCATGCGGTCTCCAGGAGCCTCCCAATGCACTCTCCATCCTTTAAGTACGCGGCGACCATCGGCCTGATGGCGGCGCTGGCGTGGACGACCTCCACGCAAGCCGCGGTCGAGGCCTACAAGGTCACGACCGACCGAACCGTGGACGCCAGTTCGCTGGAGACGCTGGTGGCCGACGTGATTCGGCTTTCCGGCGCGAAGAC
Source organism: Planctomycetota bacterium (assembly GCA_015075375.1). Lineage (GTDB taxonomy): Bacteria > Planctomycetota > SZUA-567 > H5-PLA8 > H5-PLA8 > H5-PLA8. The sequence continues at coordinate 112,516 of JABTUM010000003.1, forward strand.
GAACGACGAGAAAGCGATCGCCCTGTACGACTACCTGCACCTGGCGCTCTTCCATAATGCGTATCCCAAGGAAGCGGCGCCGCAGTCCACCGGGCCGCTGAAGGTGATCAACGTGTACGGCTGGGGTCTCTGCGGCGGGCAGCATACGGTCATGAAGGCCGTCTTCGAAACGGCCGGCTGGCCGGTCCGCTACCGCGGCTGGAGCAGCCCCGGACATACCACCGTGGAAGTGCAGTACGACGGCAAATGGCACTACTTCGACGTCTTCCTGAAGAGCTACTTCTGGATGAAGGACAAGTCCACGATCGCGGGGCAGGACGACATCGTGGCCGATCCGAGCATCGTGCTGGCCGCCAAAGACGAAGGCCGCGTGCCGCCGCACGGATTCCTCTGCTGCGGCGACACGGCCGACGGGATCGTGCAGGGCTGCAAGAACTCCAAGGCGAACGGCGTCTCGAAGCACACGGACGGCTGGGCCTCGGTGACGGGACGCGACCAGGGCTACACGCCGCTCTTGAGCCTTCCGTCCGGCGCGGCGTTACGCCTGGAATGGCAGGGCAAAGAAGGCCAGATGGTCGCGAACGGCACCAAGGGCGTGCATACCTGCGGTACGAAGGACTTTCGCTACGACGCCGTCCTGGGGCCGATCTTTATGCACTACGGCCCGCGCAATTTCTCGAACGGAACCTTCACCTACGCTCCGGATTTCGCCAAGCCGGCCGATCTCGCCGAAGTGACGCTCGCCAATGCGCAGGCGCAGGGCGGCAAGCTCGCCGCGAGTGGCGCCGGTTCCGCGATTTTCAAGCTTCCGTTGAGCTACCCCTACTCGTCGGCGACGGTGGAAGCGGCCTTCGAGGGCGCGGGCAAGCTCTTCGTTTCGGTGGACGGCGGCAAGACGTGGGCCGAGGCCGCGCCGGGCGACGTTTCGGCGCAGGTGCGTCAGAAATACAACGTCTGGTTCAAGGCCGAATTCGGCGGCGCGCTGACGAAGTTCGCGGTCAACGCGATCGTCGAGCACAACCGCGGCGCGCAGCCGTTCCTCTACAACGGCAAGAACGAGATCACCGTCTCGACGAAGGACAATAAGCTGCCCGAAGGGACGGTCCTGAAGGTCACCTATGCGTTCCAGGAGACGACCGCGCCCGGCAAACTGGACCGCTTCGACCAGCCGCAACGCGTGACCTACGCCGAAGCGAAGACCGTGACGGAGACGATCGAGAAGCTCCCGCATACCTTCACGCTCGAAGCGGGCGGCAACTTGCCGCCGAAGATGCTTTACATCGAGCGCGCGGTGGCTGCAAAATAGTCTTCATGCGCTGGAGCCTCGATCTCGCATCGCCGGCCGTATTCGCCTCTTCGGGCGATGCGCCGCTGCTTCCCGAAAGTCTGGCCTCCACGGCGGCTCTGGCTTTGGGCCCCGATGCCGCGGGCCGGCGCGCGCAAGTGGGCCTGCGCTGCGGCGCGGAAGGCATGGAACTCGCCGTTCTGGCCCACGGACCGGCCTCGCTGCGCCCGCCCTTCCCCGAATGGTATCTGCGCGACCACGCGGTCTTCTTTCTGGATCCGGCCCACGATCACGCCACGCGCTGGATGTACGCCGTGGACGATACCGGCGCGGTGCACGCCGCCGCGGAGTGGATCGCGCCGGGCGAAGCCCCGGGCGATAAGCCATCCAAAAAGCTGCCCGACCCGCCGCCTGCGCAAGGCTCGTTCAAACGGTTGCCCGATGGGGGCTGGTGGGCCTCCCTGCGCCTGCCGCCAAGCGCATGGAGCGCCTCTGCGCGGCCCGTCGGCTTCGCGGTGAAAGCGGGCTTCCACGAGGAGGTGGTCCCGGACCCGCTCACGTGGCCGGCGATGCCCGCTTGGGCAGCGGACACGCCTCTCGCCTTCGGTGATCTGCATCTCCAAAGCGCGCCGCTCGTGCTGGAGCGCCTGGAGATTCCCGAACCGGCCTGGGATCGGCCCTGCGTGCTGGCGCTGAGCGGGCGCAAACCAGGCACCGCCCCAAGTGGCGGCTTCATTCGCGCGAAGCTCGTCCTGCCCGGCGATTCCGAGCAGACCCTCGAACCCGTACACTGGCATGCGGCCGGCGACGGCTGGCGCGCGGAGTATCCGGCTGCATTCCCGGCGCGCGCGAAATGGTCGAACGATCTCCTGCTGACGGCCCGGCTGGAACTGCGCATCGAAGACGAGGCGGGGACGCCGCTGTGGTCCGGCGCGTATCCGTTCGGCTTCGATCTGGGCATCATCGCGCGGGAGCGCTTCGGGCGCGCGGGGCGTGCGCGGCTTCCGGAACGCCCGTCGAAGGACGACGCGGCCTATATCGAGAAGATGCGCGCATACTTGCTCGCCCGGCTTCCGGCCTACGAGCACCGCACCACTCGGGACGGCGCGCCGAGCGACTTCTGGCTCGCCGACCCCGAAGGCGAAGCACACCTGGACCTGATGCGTGAAGACGCTTTCGATCGCGTGGCCGACCTGTTGGCGGAACGCTTGCCGGATTGGCGCGAAGCGCTGGCCGCCGCGGCGCTGTGGATCTTTCACCCCTGCGTGACCCGGCATTCGGCAAGCTGGTCGCGCGTGAGTTCGCAGTCCGAGGTGCGCACGGTGGTGCGGCTGGCGGGGTGCTTCTGCAGCGATACGTCGCGCATCGGGGCATGCCTGGCCGAACGGATCGGCACGCGCCTGGGCGTGCCGATCAAGGGGTATACGCTGGGCTTGCGCGGGCACTTGGCAACGCTGCTCGACAGCCCCGACGGGCGCATTGTCATCGACGGCATGATGGGGCACTGGTACCCGACGCTGGACCATACCCGTCTGGCGACGCTGGAAGAGATGCGCGCCGACGCCCGAATCGTCTCGCGCGTCTGGTACTGCCCGCGCGCGCACGGACACGAATTCTATTTCGGCATCGACAATCAGGTTATTCGGCCGTGGCGCGAAGGCGCGCTGGCGTGGCCGGCCGAAGGCCCGCCGCGGTAATTCGCGCTCAGCAGAAAAGAAGCTTATTTGCTTTCGAGACGCCCGCGGATGAACTCCGCGCGGCGGATGTCGCGCTGGTGGGCTTCGAGCGCCTTCCCGGCCAGCTTCTGCAAGTGCGCCGGCTGCGAGAAGAGAAAGAGTTCGTTGACGGTGCCGATGTCCAGCCCCGGCAGAATGCCGAGGTGCACGCCCATGCGCACGGCGCTGAGCAGCATCATCGATTCGTCGCTGGTCATCACCCGCACATGCTTGAGCAACCCGTACGCGCGCCAGACGCGGTCTTCGAGGCGCACACGGTCCTTCTTCAGCAGCTCTTCGCGCGCTTTGCGTTCGTAGTTCACGATCGTCGGGATCACCTGCTCGACGTTCGCGACGATATCGGCCTCGGTCTTGCCCAGCGTGACTTGGTTGCTGATCTGGTAGAAGTGCCCGCTGGCCTCGGTCCCTTCGCCGTACAGGCCGCGGACCGCGAGGTTGATCTTGCTGACCGCCTGGAAGACCTTCTCGATATGCCGCGTGATCACCAGCGCGGGCAGGTGCAGCATCACGGATACGCGCATCCCGGTGCCGACGTTGGTGGGACAGGCGGTCAGGTAGCCCAAGTCGGCGGAGAAGGCGAAATCGAGGTCTTCGTCGAGCTTCGCATCCACGCCCTGCGCCTGGACGAACGTCTCCTGCAAACGCATCCCGCTCTTGAGCACCTGCAGGCGGATATGGTCTTCCTCATTGAACATCACCGAAACGGCTTCGCCGTCGCCGATGGCGACGCCGCGCGGATGCGGAGCCTCTTCGTGCTCCTTGCTGATCAGATGGCGTTCGACAAGCAGCTTGCAGTCGAGCTTGGGCACCTGCTGGAGCTCGAAAATACGGTCGGCGGGCGCGACGCCGCGGGCGATCAGGCAGCTTTTTACAAGATCGACGACGGCTTGGCGTTCGGCCGTGTCCATGCGCGAGATGAAGCGGTACTTGGCCAGATTGCGGGCCATGCGCACGCGGCCGGAAATGACAATGTCGGCTTGAGGGCCGGCGCCGCCCAGCCATTCGCCGGGGCTTTTAAGCAGATCGTCCAGAAGCATCGGGGCGCGGCCTGCGGCCGCCTCCTGGTCAAGCGCGGCCTATTTTTTCGCGCCGGCGAGCAGTTCCTGGAGCCGCTCGGGCCGGCCGGTCACGATGCCGTCCACCTTCATCTCGATCAACTCGGCCATCTCGTCCGCTTCGTCGGCGAAGTGGGCGTACACCTTGAGCTTCTTGCCGTGCGCATTGCCGACGAGCTTGGCGTTAAGCTGCCGCGTGTGCGGGCGGATGAAGTTGAGCTTCAAGCTGCGCGCCTTTTCGATGTGCAGCCACCCGTCCACCTTTTCGTCCAGCGCGAGCACGTACTCGAAATCGGGCGCCTTGTCGCGCAACGCCTTCAACGTCCCGGAATCCGGGCAGACCAGCAGGTCGCCCGAGCCCGCGCGGCCCTTGAGCTGCGCGAGCAGGTTCCCGCCGAACGCGGAAGCCGCGTCCACCTGCGGCAGGATGAACATACCGCGCGTCTTCTTCCCCAGCGCCGCCAGCCCGTCTTCCAGCGTCGCGACGGACGTGCCTTTGTACTTGGCGTCGAACCAGCTCCCCGCGTCGAGCGCCTGGATCTCCTTCAGCGCGAGCTGCGTCACCTTGCCTTGGCCGTTGGTGACGCGGTCGACCCGCGTGTCGCCGATCAGGATCGGCACGTGGTCGGAGGTGGGCTGCACGTCCAGCGCCACGATATCGACTCCCGCCTTCACGGCTTCCTTGATCGCGGGAACGGTGTTCTCCGGCGCCGTATGCAGCGCGCCGCGCAGAGCGATGACAGTCACGGACTCAGCCACGTGGAAGGGCTCTCCTGCCGGTTGCGACGTAAACTCGTGGGCACGTTGGCGTGCGAACCAAGGTTGAAGGCATACCCTAACGGGCGCGAAAGACCAAGCGCAAATGGGCTATCCGCCGACCTTCATCAACGTTCGCGGTACGTCGCGGAGCACCCGGGGGACTCGTACACCTGCACGCTGCCCATGCGCACCGGCTTGGGCAGGCGCTTTTTGAGGCGCGTGAACAACACGCGGGCGATGTTCTCCGCGCTGGGGCTGAGCTTCCGCGCCCCGAATTCGGGCACGTCGGTATTCAGGTTGCCGTAGTGCAGCCGCCCGACCTCCTCGTCGATGAGCGGCTTGAGATCGAGAAAATCGATCGCCATGCCCGCCTTATCGACCGTGCGCCCGGTGACGGTGACGAAAACCTTGAAATTGTGCCCGTGGACGGGTTCGGTGGCGCCCTTGTAATCGCGCAGCGCGTGCGCGGCGCAGAAGTGCGTCTCGATGGTGACGTCGTAGTAGGGCACCGAGCAATCTCCTAGCAGCCTGCCCCGGAACGAGACCGCTTGTTCACGGCACAGCCTGGACCGATTCGACTTCCGGGAACTGCGCCTTCAGCCGGCTCTCGATTCCCATGCGCAGCGTCATCATGCTGCTGGGGCAACCGTTGCAGGAACCCTTGAGCTTCAGCATCACCACGCCGTTGTCGAACCCGGCGAAGACGATGTCGCCGCCGTCCATGGCCACGGCCGGACGAATCTCGCGGTCCAGCACTTCGACGATGCGCTTATCGAGTTCGGTGGCGGCCTCGGCGCTGTGCGCGCCGGGCTTCATCTCGGGCGGCGGCGCGCCCACCGGCGCTTCGCCGCGCTCCACGAAATCGGCGACCAGCTCGCGGATCAGGCCCTTCACGTTGCCCCAAGCCGAACCTTCCTGCATCGTGACGGTCACGAAGTCAGGGCCCACGAAGACGCCGGCCACGCCGGGCATCTTGAAAAGTTCCTCGGGCAGAGGGGAACCGAGCGCCGCGCCGCGATGCGGAAAGTCGCGCCCGGGGCCCTCGAGCACCTTGCGGTTCACGGCAAAACGGTGGCTGTTCGGATTCGGCGTCGCTTCGATCTGCACCTGCACCGGCGCTTCGTTCGTGGCGCTCATGGCGATACCCTCTGCGCGGAGCATACATACCCGCTAAGGTTCAGTATACTCCGCCGCTCGCTTACGAACCGACCAGTTCTTTCCAATGCGTCTTGGGCCGGACGGCTTGCGAGCCCAGCTTGCAGAGCGGGCATGCCGCGGCGTCCCATGTGTTGATCTTCAATTCCAGCAGCGGCGTGATCGCGTGCCCATCCAGATCGGCGCGCCCGCTGCGATTCACCAGGCATAGAATCTGCGGCAGCACCGTGACCTTGCCCGCGCCGGCCTGCCGGATCCCTTCCAGCGTCTTCAGCGTGCTGCCGCCCGTGGAGATCACGTCCTCGACCACCAGGATCGTCTCGCCGGGCGCGAGTTCGAAGCGCTTGAGCGCCATCGCGTCGCCGTCTTTTTCGGTGAAGCCCGCGCGCGCTTCGAGCCGTTCGGCCACCGCGTGCGCGAAGGTGATCGCGCCAAAGGCCGAGCCGATCACCCAATCGATCTTGGTCTTCGGCAGCTTCGGCGCCAATCCTTGCGCATCGCGCAGGAGCCGCGACACGAGCGCGGGACGCTGCGTGACGTACGTGCAGTTCACGAAGCCGTCCGAATGCAGCCCGCTGGTAAGCAGCGCGTGCGGCCGCTGCGCCGTTCCGTCGTGCAGCCAGACCGCGCCGGCACGTTTGAATTCGTCGAGCCAGGAGTTGGACATGAACGCTTCCTCGCATGTGGGCGAGCGGTTTTAAGCGCAGCCCGACGACGCCGCAAGGTTGGAGAAATCCGGGCGGCTCGGCATCAGTTCGCGAAGCGAATCCGGAAGAGCGCCAGCGGTTCCGAGAAGCCTTTGACCGTCGCGCTGAACGCCTCGACCGAAGCCCCAAGCTGTTCCAGCCGCGCGCGCACCCCCGCGCGTTCGAGCATGGCCTGGCTCAGGACCAGATCGCCGCCCTCGCTTTGAGCCTGGACGCGCTGCGCCAGATTGACGGTGGTCCCGAAGTAATCCAAATGCTCGTCGGTGCCCACCGCGATGCAGGCCCCGGCGTGCAGGCCCAGCTTGATCGCCACCTTCGCCGCGCCGCCGCCCGCGCGCTGCTGCGCCTGAATCTCGCGCTGGATATCGAGCGCCGCCTCCAGCGCATCGAGCGGCGAAAGGAAAACCGCCATCACGGCATCGCCCATCGTCTTGACCACCGTGCCGTGCCGGTCCTTGATGTGCTTGCGCAACACCTTGAAGTGATCGCGCACGAGCACGTAAGCGCTGGCGTCGCCCACCTGTTCGTAGAGCGCGGTGCTGCCTCTCAGGTCGGTGAACATGAACGTAAGGCTGCGCACGGCGAGTTCCTCGCCCGGCGCGAGAAACTCGCGGCTGAAAAGATCGCGGAAATCCTGCAGCGTCGTGACGAGCGCGGCGCTGGCCGCCTGATCGGTCCAGGCCTGCTCCTCCAAACGCACCACGCGTTCGGCGGCGCTGGCATTCTCCAATTCCACGGTTAAGCGTCCGGCGCGCGCGTCTTCCATGTTGAGCTTAAGCTGGCCGTCGGCCAGCCGCGCGGAAAGCCTTCCGGCTTCGCCCGCGGCGCCTGCGGCAAGGTCCACATCCTGCGCCCAATCGGTCTGTAGCACGCGCAGCGTGTAGCGCGCCGGCGGCAGCGCCAGTTCGAGCGTGCGCCGTTCGCCGGGCTTCAGCCGCTGCTGCGCCCAGACGTGCGGCGAATTGAGCGGGCCGCCCATGCAGAAGACCTGGCCTTTGGTTTCGCGAATCGACGGGTGCACGGTGAAGCGGATCTCGACGAGCCGGTCGAGATCGGCGTCGAAGTTGATCCCGCAGTAATCGCAATGGCAGCCGCGGTGAACCTCCTGCAGCTTCCCGTGCTCGTGCTTGGACACGCGGCAGCAGGGGCAAAGCACGTTCCAGGTCATGTCCACGAGCCCCGCGCGCGTGGCCTGCAAAAACAGAACCAGCACACCCAGGCGCTCCGACTTCCAGCGGTCGGCGAGTTCGAAGGCGCGCATCCGGACGACTTCTTCCTCGGGCGCCGTGCGCAGGTGTTCGTACAAGAGCGAGCACAATCCGGGGTCGCCGCCGAGCTTCAGCAGCCGCTGCGCCGCGGCCTCCAGCGCCGGAGTATCGCATTTGATCTTCCCCGCGCGGCGCGGATAGGGCGTATTCAGTTCCTGATTGAGGTACTTGGCGAACGAGTCTGCGGCGTTGCGGACCTGTTCCACGTTGCGCGTCAGCCCCAGCGACGCGCCGAGGTGCCCGAAGACGCCGCGCGCGGCGACTTCGGCGAACACCGTCACCCGTGTAAGCTCCGCATCGGCCGGATCGCGCGCGATGCGCACGCCGGCGCGGATGCGGTCGAACGGACCTTTGCGGAACTCGCGCTCCACTACGTACTCACGCGGCGCGGCCCACTCGAACGGATGCTCGATCCATTCGAGCGACGCGCCGAGCGCGCTGGCTTTGGCGATGACTTGCGTACGGCCTTCGGACTCCCGTTGCAGCGCATAGGCCACCGACGGCAGCCCGATCTCGCGGTTGAGGCTGTCGGTGTTCGCGATCAGCGCCCAGATCTGCTCGGGCTTCGCGCGGACGGCGATCTCTCGTTCGATCTTCATGCGCCCACCATCCTAGCGGTCAAGGGCGTCCCCGCGAGCGCGGCTTGCGGGCCTTCAAGTTTCGACAGGTGCAAGCCCGCCTTCGAAATTCCCGGCACTTGCCGGGCGCGGCCAAGGTGCGAAACTCGCCCGTACATGAGCACACGCATTCATTCGTCCGCGCTGGTCGACCCGCGCGCCGAACTGGGCGACGAGGTCGAAGTCGGCCCGTTCGCGGTCGTCGAAGCCGGCGCCAAGATCGGCGCGGGCACGCGGCTGATGGCGCACACCTACGTCTGCGGGCAAGCCGAATTGGGCCCCGCCTGCGTCGTTCACATGGGCGCCGTCCTGGGGCACACGCCGCAGGACCGTTCCTATAAGGATGAGCCCACGCGGGCGACCATCGGCGCGCGGACGGTCGTGCGCGAAAACGTCACCATCCACCGCTCGACCGGCGAGGGTACCGCGACGCGCGTCGGCGACGACTGCTTCCTGATGGCCGGGAGCCACGTGGCTCACAATTGCGTGCTCGGCGACCGCGTGATGCTCGCCAACGGCGCGCAACTGGCCGGACACGTCCAGATCGGCGACGGCGCGATCGTGAGCGGAAACGTGGTGATCCACCAGTTCGTCCGCGTGGGCCGGCTCGCGATACTCTCGGGCGGCTCGCGCTTCGGGATGGACGTGCCGCCCTACCTGATCGGCGACGGAACCAACAGCGTGACGAGCCTGAACAGCGTCGGCCTGCGCCGCAGTCCGGTCCTGACGCCGGAAGACCGCACGCAATTAAAAGACGCGTACCGCATTCTGTACCGCAGCGGCCTGGACCTGCCCGGAGCCTTGGAACGACTGCGGGCGGAATTCAGTTCGCCGGCCGTGGCGCATTGGGTCGATTTTCTGTCCCAGCCCAGCCCGCGGGGGTTCTGCCGCTATAAGCCTTCGCGAAGGCACGGCCCCGAATAGCAAGAATCGAAAGGTCGCCGGGCAAAAGCGTAAGACGCATTCATTCCATGCCCTTGCGTATGAATCGCTTTGCACTCGCCTGAACAGGAGCTTGACCCATGTTCGCACGATCGGTACTGGGCGCGTTGGCCGTCCTGGCGTTCGCCGGCGCAAGCCTGCGCGGCGCGGACGATTTCAAGCCGGAAGCCCTGCTCCCGGAATCGACCGTCTTTGCGGTGCTGGCGCCCGATCTGGCCACCGCGCGCGGGCAGCTTGCGCAGACCAAACTGGGCCAGATGTTCGCTCAGCCCGAGATGCAGGCCTTCTGTGCGCCCGCCTGCGCCGAAATGCGCGCGATGTACGAGGAATTCGCCGCCAAACAGCCGATCTTACCCAAGCTCCACGATATCGACGCGGGCCTGTTGAGCGGCGGGCTCTTGGTGGGGCTCTACACGCGCGACGACCCGCGCATTCCGGCGGGCATGCTGATCGCCCTGAAGCCCAAGGATTTGGAAGCCTTTAAGCGCCTGCTGCCGCCGCCCATGCAGGAAGCGCTGCTGGGCGGCAACCCGATGCCCTTGGGCCTGGAGCCGGATGCGCCGGCCGTGGTCTTCAGCGCGGGCCAATTGATGCTGGTCGTGCCTCAGGAAGATCTGCCGCTCGTACAGCAACGCGCCACCGATCCGGCAGCGCGCCAAGCCGGCACGCTCGCGCAGTCGCCGGCATTCGTCTCGGTGCAGCAAAGTCTGGATTCGCCGCAGGCCTGGAGCTACCTGGCGCCCGCGCGGATCATGGACTTTGTCTTCCAGCAGACCCCGCTGGGCGCAGACCGGGATGCGCGCATGGTCGCGCAGGCGCTGAATGCGCTGGGCATGGACTCGTGGCAAGCCTTGGGCACGGGCCTGGGCTTCAAGAACGAGCGCGTCGAAATCCGCGGCGCCATGAAGCTGGGCGCGCCCGGCGCGGGCTTTTGCGCGCTCTGGCCCGCGGGAACGCCCGTGGCCGCCGAGAGCCTGAAGATCGCGGAGAAAAACGCGCCCTACGTGGCCGTCTCGCACTTCGACGCGTCCAAGTTGATCCCGCTGCTCCGCTCGGTCACGCTCGCGGTCGAACCGAAACTCGAACAGCACTTCGATGCCGGCCTCGCGATGATTCAGAATCTGCTGGGCATCGACGTGCAAGCCGACCTGCTCGCGAATTTCGATACCGAAATCGTAACCGCCCAGACCGAAGTGGACACTTCCGCCCCGATCAGCCTCGTGCCGGGGCTGGTCTTGGCGGTGAAGCTGAAGGACCCGGCGCGCGTGGACGCGGCGCTCCAAAAAGCGGTCGGCGCGCTGGCCCAAATCACGCAAGGCCAGCTCTCGCAATTCTCGCTCAAACCGGTGCCCTACAAAGACAAGACCATGCACTACATCAGCGACGGCCTCGTCGGGGCAGGTCCCGGAGCGTTCATCGTGCTGGGCGACCGGTTGTACTACGGCACGACGGTGAACGCGCTGCGGCGCGGACTCGAACAGCTCGAGCGCAAGGAATCGATCGTCGATCAGGCCGGCTTCCAGGAGACCATCGCGCGCCTGACCGGCCAGCCCTTCGATCCCGCGAAGCTTCCCGCGCAGTTCGCCTTCGCCGCCGACCGGGGCAAGGGAACCGGCAGCCTGATCCTCAGCGGCCTGGGCCTGCTCGGAGCAGGCGGCGCGCTCGCCGCGCTCTCCGAATGGCCGGGACTCGCCGAGGCGCCGGCCGGGGATGCCGCCACGAACGAAAGAGCGGCCACGGCGGCCTGCATGACGTACGCCGAAGCGCAGGACATCTATCGGCGCACCGATTACGACGGCGACGGCGTGCTCGAATACGCGCAAGCCCTGCGCGGTGCGAACAGCCTGTTGGAAATCACGCCCGGTGCGGCCGACCTCATGCTGATCGAGCAGAAAATGGCCGTAGCCGACGGCAAACCCGGCGAGACCGGCGCGTTCCACGGCTACCGCTTCAAGGTGCTCAAAGGCCAGGCCGGCGAACAGGTCCCCGGCGGGCCGAAGCCGTACCTCGTCGGCGAGAACATGACCCTCGGGTACGCCCTCTTCGCCTATCCGGCGGAGTACGGGAAGTCGGGCACGCGCAGCTACCAGATCAACAACACGGGCACCCTGTACGCCAAAGACTTGGGTGAAAAGACAGCCGAACTGGCTGCGAAATGGGACGCCTACAACCTCGACGGGGAATGGAAAGAAGCCGACCTGCCGAATGAAGAGCATGGGCTTGAAATGGAGCCGGTGAATCCGCTCAATCCGTTCAGCGGCATGGAACGCGAAGCCGCGGGGCGCACGGCGCTGCGCTTGATGCGTACGGTAGACTTGGGCCTGTGGCCCGACGAAGGCTTCTTCCGCGCGTGGCAGTTGCCGTCCGGCGCGCTGCTACAAATGAACGAGCAGGGCTGGGTCTGGCGCAGCGAGTTGCCCGCGCCCAGCCCCGAGTATCCCGGCAGCATCTCGCCGGCCTTGCTCACCGCCGGCGTCGCGGTCATCGCCGCCATCGCCATTCCGAACCTCCTGCGCAGCCGCATGGCCGCCAACGAAAGCGCCGCCATCGCCGGATGCAAAATGTACGCCGAAGCGCAGGACATCTACCGCCGCACCGATTACGACCAGGACGGCGTGCTCGAATACGCGCAAACCGTCACCGGGAAGCACAGCCTGTACGAGATCGAAGCCGGCCAAGGCGACCTGACTCTGGTCGATAACGCCTTCGCGCAGGCTTCGACCGACGCGGGGCCCGCCGCGCCGAAGGCCGGGTACTACTTTAAGGTGCTCAAGGGCCAAGGCCCGCAGGCGCCGGGCGGCCAGCGCCCCTATATCGTCAACGGGAACATGACGATCGGCTACGCGCTAGTGGCATGGCCAGCCACGTGGGACAACTCGGGGCGCAACACGTTCCTCATCAACAACACCGGCACCGTGTACCAGAAGGATTGGGGCGCTCAGACCGACGAGATCTGCCGCGCGATGACCGAGTACAACCCGGACAAGACTTGGGTAGTCGCGGAGTAAGCCACGCGGCTTGGCGTGGAAAGCGGCACGGAACGCTTTAAGCTTACCCTTCCATTGCGCATCTTCGGCCTGCGCGCTTCCGGGCGTCCGGAAAAGCGCGGGCGTTCACCTTCAGGAGGCCAGCATCCGTGGGCAAGATCGGCATCGCGGTGATCGGAATCAGCGGCGTAGGCCGCTCGCATCTTCAAGCGGCGAAGGATACCCCCGGCTTCGAACTGCGCGCGGTCTGCGACGTCAACGCGCAGGCCGCCGAGGCGTGCGGGAAAGAACTCGGCGTGGCAGCCTACACCGACCACAAGGCCATGTTTAAGGCCGACCCTCAAATCAAGGCCGTCTCCATCGCCACGCCGCACTGGTTTCACCCGCCCATTGCCATCGACGCCGCGAAGGCCGGTGTGCACGTGCTGAGCGAAAAGCCGATCGCGGTCACCGTCAGCGACGCCGACCGCATGATCGCGGCCCACAAGAAAGCGAAGACTACGCTGGCCGTGGTCTATCAGCAGCGCTTTCGCCCGGCGCTCGCCAAAGCCCGCGAACTCGTCGCCTCCGGCGCGCTGGGCCGCGTGAACCGCACGCTCCTCGTCGCCGCCGACTACCGCACCAACGCCTACTACGCCTCCGCCGGCTGGCGCGCCACCTGGAAGGGTGAGGGCGGCGGCGTGCTGCTCAACCAGGCGCCTCACGACCTCGACCTGTTCCAGTGGATCTGCGGAGCCATGCCCAGAGAGATCTACGCCAAGACCGAGACGAAGATGCACCCCATCGAAGTCGAAGACTGCGCCAACGCGCTGCTCTGGTACGCCAACGGCGCCATCGGCTACCTGTACGCGTCCACATGCGAAATCCCGCGCGACCAGCGCATCGAGATCGCCGGCGACAAGGGCAAGCTGATCCTCGAAGGCGACAAGCTCCGCTTCGCCCGCCTGAAAGAAGACCTGCGCCACTTCACCGCCACCACCGACAAAAAGTGGAGCCAGCCCGAGGCCGCTTGGGAAGAAGTCGCGCTCGGCGAGCCCGGCGTGCAGGGGCACACGCGCGTCTTCCACGATTTCCACCGCGCGCTGGACACGAATTCGCCGCCGGCCGTCACCGGCGAAGACGCCCGCAACAGCCTCGAACTGGCCAACGCGATGATCCTCTCCAGCCGCACCGGCAAGCCGGTCAAACTCCCCGTCAACCGCGGCGCCTACGACGCCTTGATGAAAAAGCTGATCGCCACCAGCATCGGACGCGGCCAGACCACCGCCAAATCCAAACCCAAGCCAAAGCCGAAAGCCAAGCCGAAGAAAAAATCCAAAGCGAAGCGAAAGTAACGATTCATGGCATCCGCCCTCGGCCTCCCCGCTCCCGCGCTGCTTCTCACCGGCGCGGAGTGGGAGGCGTTGCCCGAGAAGCTGCGCGATCCTTACTTCCAGCGCCTCCACGAAAACAACCTCGAAGCCTTGGACCGCCTGGCCCGCGAACACGCGCCGGGCGATCCCACCGACGTGCCGTGGTACCTCGGCACGCCGCATCCGCGCGCCGATTTTCCCTGCCGCGTCCTCAAGAACCGCATCCAGCGCGCCACCGTGGCCTGGTATCTGACGCGCGACGAGCGCCATCTGGCCTTCGCCAAGGAAACCCTGGAACTCGCCTTCCGGTCGCACGACTGGCGTCCCGTGAACGGCGATTTCCTGCGCGGAGCCAACCTGCATACCGGCGATCTGCTTTACACCGTCGCGTTCGCGCTCGACGCGCTCGATCCGTACCTCGACGCCGAGCTCAAAGCGCGCTGCGTCGCCGTGCTGCGCGATACGGGACTCGATGCGTATTTGAAAGGCCTCGAACGACACGACTGGTGGGAACGCTGCAACTTCAACTGGGGTTCGGCGCTGCACGGGAACGCCGGCTTCGCGGCGCTGGCGCTGCGGCACGCCGAACCCGGCCTCTCCGCGCGCGTCGTCGCCGAAGCGCGCGACCGTCTGCGCCACGTGATCGATAACTTCCCCGAAGGCGGCGGCTGGACCGAAGGCATGATGTACCTCGGCACGACCGTCGGCCACCTGACCGATTTCGTCGTCGCGCTCCAGCGCCTCACCGGCGACGACTTGGGCCTGCTCGCCAACGAACGCTTCCACGCGGCGATCGAAAGCTGGTCCGTCTTCGAAGGCGGCGATCGGCGCCCGATCAATTTCAGCAACATCAACGACGACACCACCGAATGGGGCCTGCCCCACGTCTTTTGGTGGGCGCGCCACAAAAATCGGCCGGAATGGGCAGGCTTTCAGGAACAAGCCCACATTCACCGCAAGTGGGAAGATACGCACGGCGTATTCTTCGATACCGAAGCCTTCTGGTTTCGCGAGGCGCTTCAACCGAGCGTCCCGCCCAAGCGCGGCGGCTTGCGCCATTACCGCGGCCTCGATTGGGCCGTCTACCACGGACCCCAAACCTGGTTCGCACTCCGCGGCGGCTGGAACGGCGGCAACCACAACCAGAAAGACCTCGGCCAGTTCATCCTGGGCCGCGGAACCGAACGCTTTCTCTGCGATCCCGGCTACGGCATGGGCGCCACCAGCCAGCACAACATGTTCACCGTGCGCGGCCAGGAAGGCTGCGACGCAGCGACGGCCCCCTTAAAAGATATCCAGGCGCTCGATGGCGGCTTCCGCATCACCTGCGACCTCCAGGCCGCCTTCCCGCATGCGACCGAACGCGCGCTGCGCCATCTCGTCTTGCTCAACGACACCCATCTGCTCGTCCTCGACGACCTGCGCGGGCGCGGAACGCTTCGCGCCGGCGCGCGCTGGCACCTCCAGACGCGCCTCCCCTGGCGCATGGACGGAGAACGCTTGCTCCTGGAAGGCCGCACCGCGACGCTCGCAGTCCATCGCTTCACCGACGCCGCCCCCGTTCAGGCGAAAGAATGGGATTTCCGCGGGCCGATCCGCACGCTGAACTGGCGGCACCTCTACGATCGCGTCCACGCGATTCATCCGATGCTGCTCACCTTCGGCGCGCCGCGTGTTGCGAGCGCTTGGCACGACGATACGTTCTCGCTCGAAGTAAACGGCCAGCGGGTGCGTTACGAAATCGCTACGGCCAGGCTATCGGTCGAAGGATAGCGTTCCTGCCGGCACGCGGCGTCTGGACGCCATCCAATTCATCAGGTATTCTTCAAGTCGGACGGACGATCGAAAGGGAACGTTCCATGACCCGGCAAGCGGTGCTGCAACAGGCGCTTAAGCTGAGCCTTGAGGATCAGGAGCGGCTGGCGCAGGAACTTTTGGCCCGCGTGAAGACCGAAAGCTCGGAGGATGGGCCGACCCAAGCGCAGCGAGTGGAGCTAAGAAGGAGACTCAAAGCCCACCGCAAGCATCCCGCCGATGTGATTCCGCACGAGTTGGCTATGAACAGGCTGCGCCAAAAACGCTAACATGGTCGTATATTGGTTGCCTGCCGCGCTTCAGGATGCCCGCGAAGCTCACGAGTGGTACCTGGGCCAAAGCGCGAAACTGGCCGCTGAATTTCTGCATGAACTGGACGCCTGTATCCTGGAAGCGGCGGCCACTCCTAATAGCTTTCCCAAAGTGGAAGGCCCAATCCACAAGCACCGGCTGAGGAAATTCTCGAGGTATGGCGTCTACTATTATCCAACTCGGGAGCATCTGATCGTGGTGAGCGTCTTTCACGGTATGCGCGACCCCGCGGAATTGGCCAAGCGTCTGGGTAAGGCCTCGCGCAAACGCTCCCGACGCGTGAGGAAATCGCCATGAGCTACCCCTACATGGAGCGCACCGAACCGCTCGCCGCCTTCGGCGCCTGGCTGCGCGATGGCAAGCACGCGCTGCTGCTGGCGCTGGGCGACTCCAACACCTGCAACACCGGCTTCACGCGCGGCGCCAAACAATGGCCCGAACTGCTGCACAGCGAACTGCGCGACCGTTACCAGACCCAGAAAATCCTGCTCGTCAACAGCGGCATCAGCGGCGACACGGTCTTGAACGCGCTGGCGCGCTGGCACACCGACGTCGCGCGCTTCATGCCCACGCTGGCCATCGTCTGCTTCGGCAGCAACGACGCCAACAAGCTCGACGACGCCGAATTTGCGGAGGGCCTCGCCGAAATCGTCGACCGCCTCCAAGCGCTCTCTTGCGGCGTCCTCCTGCGCACGCCCACGCCGATCATGGAATTCAAGCCCGAACCGGGACACATCTGGAAGGAAGACCACAAACTCAAGCGCCGCGTGGAGCAGATTCGCGAACTGGCCGCCCAGCGCGAACTGCCCTTGGTGGACGTCTACGCGCATTGGTGCGCGCTGGAAGCCGCCGGCGAATTGCGCATGCCGGAATTGATGACCGACGCGGTGCACACGAACGCCGCCGGCCACGCCATGGTCTTCCGCAGCCTCGCCCCGGCCTTCGGCCTGCCGCCGGCGCTGGCATGGGAGCGTTAAGAGTGCGTTCTAAAACCGGATCGCGAGACGGCTTCGGTGCGCAGGGCAAGCGAGGCGAGGCGGCCGAACGAGCCGTTTCGGGACGAAGATACGGCAAGGAGGCCAACGACGCATCGCGATGCCCGCCGATCGAAGACGGCCGCGAGGCGTTTTAGGACGCGCTCTAAGCCAGCGCCGCCTGCACCGCTTTCCAAACCTCGTTCGTCCCGCCGCTCGTCACATCCAGGCCGTTCGAGTACCCCTTATGGTCGTCCAGACCGGCCGGCGTGACCATCCGCGCCAGAACGAATTCCCGCGCCGGATCGATCAGGCACATGTTGGCGTACGCGCCCAGCGGTGCGAACGCGCGCGGATCGGCGTCCGGCCAGAGCGCGTTCACGTTGAGGTATTGCAGATAGCCGTAGTTGCGAGACTTGAGTTCCTGCTTCTCCGAATGGCACGCGACATGGCCGAAGAGCGGATCCTGCGTGCGCATCGCGGCGCAGAAACCCGGATCGACCAGAGGCCGCCCGTTCCACGCGCCGTCGCGGCAGAGCAGCCAGCCGAACTTGCACAGATCCCGCGCCGAGGTCAGCGTGCTTCGCCAGGTCTTGCAATCTCCGTTCTTCGCGCGCAGCCACTCGACGCGTCCCGCACCGATCGGCCCCAGCACCCGCTCGCGCAGGAACTCGATCGGCTGCTTGCCCGTCAGCCGCTTCACGATCGGGCAGAGCGCCTGAACGGTGGCTTGCTCGTAGCACCAGACCGTCCCGGGCCGGTGATCCAACGGCCAGGCCAGCACCGCGGCGGTGGGGTCTTCCGAGGCCGTGAAGGTCTCGAAATCGAGGTGCAGCCCCGAAGTCATCGTGAGCAAATGCCGAATCGTGATCTCGCGGTGCCCTTCGCGTTGCCATTCGGGCAGGATGCGGCACGCCGGGTCATCCAGCGCCAGAGCGCCGTCGCCGATGAGCAGCCCGATGGCCACCGCCGCGTAGGCCTTCCCGATCGAATACACGTCGAACGCCGTTTCCGGGCCGTGCCCGCCCCAGTAGCGCTCCCAGACCAGCTTGCCCTTCACCAGCAAGGCCGCCGCGCCGGTCTTGTGCGCGCCCAGCAGCGGCGCCAGGCGCCCTTCGAGGACGCGGGGATCGACACCCAGTTCCGCGGGCGCGGCGACCGGCAAGTCAACGGTGGCGGGCGGCATGCATGGCTCTCCGATTCGGAATGCAGGAAAGAATACCCCGGACGCCCGGATCGAACACGCCCGATCCCTTTACGCGGACCTTCCCAAGCCTTGCGCGTTGGACGAGGCCGTTTCCCCTCCTTGCCAAAGAGGGGCTGGGGAGGTGAACGAAACGGTACGCGCCATGCGCGCACGATATCGTAAGAAGCCAGGCAAGCCCGCTGACCCGCGCGCCCATTGGAAATGCGCCCGCGCATGGATTAGAGTCGGCCCCATGAAACGCCGCAAGCCCGCCGAACCCGAACCGCCCATCGTCAGCCTGGTCAACCTGGGATGCGCGAAGAACCTCGTCGACAGCGAACGCATCCTCGGCGCGCTGGCCGAAGAAGGATTCCTCATTGCCCAGGACCCGGCCATCGCCGACTTGTGCCTGGTCAACACCTGCGGCTTCATCGACGAAGCGCGCCAGGAAACGGCGGCGGTCTTGAAAGAACTCAACGGCCTCAAAGCGGGCGGCAAGTTGCGCACCGTCGTCGCCTTGGGCTGCCTCGTCGAACGCGCGGCCGATGCCTCGGAGCTGAGCCGCTTCCTGAGCCATGCCGACGCGCGCTTGGGCTTCAAGGACTACCCCACCCTGCCCAAGATCGTGAAGGAACTCGTCGAAGCCAAGGACGGCAGCGAGCGCTACGCACAGGCGGTCCGCAGCTACGCCGAAGGTCCCGCGGTCAGCGCCGCAAAAAAGAAGGTCCCCAAAAGCTACAACGATTTCCTCGTCGCACCGCGCATGCGCATCGGCGCGCAGCACCACGCCTACCTGAAGATCAGCGAAGGCTGCAGCAACCCGTGCCGCTTCTGCAGCATCCCGCGCATGCGCGGCCTTCAGGCCAGCCGGCCAATCGAGGAACTGGTCGAAGAAGCGCAGCGCCTCGCCGAAGGCGGAGCCCAGGAAATCAGCCTCATCGCGCAGGACACGTCCAGCTACGGCAAAGACCTCTACGGCGAGTACCGCCTGCCTCAGTTGCTGGAGGCGCTCAAGGCCGTCGCCGGACCGCGCTGGTTCCGCCTGATGTACGCCTACCCGCGCTACCTCAACGCCGCCATGCTGGACGTCCTGGCCTCCGATCCGCGCTTCTGCCCGTACATCGATATCCCCCTACAGCACATCAGCGACCGGATGCTCAAGGCCATGGCGCGGATGGTGACCAAGGACGAGACCCTCCAACTGCTCGATCTCATCGCCGCCAAGCTGAAGGGCGCGGCCATCCGCACGACCTTCATCGTCGGATATCCGGGCGAGACCGAGGCCGACTTCCTCGAAGTCCTGGAACTCGTCGCATCCGGACGCTTCACCCACGCCGGCGTCTTCCTGTACTCCAACGAACCGCTCACGCCCGCCGCGCGCGAACCCGAGACCGTGCCGCTGGAAGAAAAGCTCCGCCGCCGCGAAGCGTTGATGCTCGCGCAGCTTGAGGTCTCGCGAAAGCGCCTCCAGGCCCGCGTCGGCCAGACGGTGGACGTGCTCGTCGATGGCGCGCTGCCCGCAGGCGCCGACGCGCCCAAAGGCGCGCACGCGGCCGGCCGCACGCAACTCGAAGCTTGGGAAGTCGACGGCCTGGTCTACCTCAGCGGCAAAGCCGCGCGCGGTCTCGAACCCGGCGCGCTGATCCAAGCCCGCATCACCAAGGCGCTGGACTACGACCTCGTGGCGCAGCCGCTGGCGTAAACAAGCCCCTCGATGCACCTGTGGAATGCAATTCCCAACCCCACCTGCCCCACTTTTAGAATCACCTTAAGCATAGAATAGGTATCCGCTTAAGAACCAAAGTCGAAATATGCGATTGACAAAGGACACATTGTGCATTACATTTCATATCGTGGTTTTGCGTAGGCCCAAAGCAGTGCTCATGAGCGTTACGAATGCTGGATTTGAGTTAATCCATCCTCGTTTCTCTCACCATGGCTTGCAGATGTAAGAGGGGTGGCTATACTGCCGCTCATTCGAACAAGTTATGGATGCCGCGCACAGACACTAGGTGCATGTTCTTTTGGAGTGTCTTGGCGAAGCCTATTTTGTCGCCTCGGGCAAGGGAGGAAAGCTCGGCGTGTCCGATAGCGCACCGCAGACTCCGATGCCGATGGATGCCAGCCTGGAGGGCGGCCCCAAGCCGGCTTCCCGCGCGGCGGCGCGCCGGCCGGGAAGCTCCGGATTTTTCCGCGCCATCGACTTGGCCGAACCCGGCAAAGGCGATCCGGTCGAAGAAAATCAGATTCTGCGCCGCGTCCTGCGCAAGCAGGAGCACGACTTTTCGACGCTCTTCGAGATCATCGGACAGACCAGCGCGCGCTCCCTGGATCTGGTCAGCATGCAGACGTACCTCCTGCGCACCGTTTCCGGGCACTTCACGACGCCGCGCCTGATGATCGTGCGCCAACTCGCCGAAGACGACGCGTCGTTGTGCTGTTCGGCCGCCCAAGGCTTGCGCGAAGTCCGCGCGCGCCTGCCGTCCCATTCGCCGCTGTGCGAAGAAGCGCTGGCCCGGCGCGCCTGCCTTGCGCTGAGCGCCCTGCCGGCCTCGTTCCAGGAACTCCCCGAACTGATGGCTCTGCGCGAGCTGGGCATGGAAGTCGCCGTGCCGCTGATCCAGGAGGTCGAATCGCCGGCCACGGTGCTGGAAGGCTTCCTCCTCCTGGGCGGCCGGCTGGCGGGCAAGGCCTACTCCGGGCCCGACATGGAGTTCCTCTACTCGCTCGGCAAGATGCTCGCCATCTGCCTGCGTAACGAAGCGCTCTATCGGCGCAGCATCATCGACGACCTCACCGGCGTCGCCTCGCGCGGGCACTTCGACGCGCGACTCTCCCAGGAGATCGCGCGCGTCAAGCGCGACGACCACCGCAGCTTAGGCTTGGTCATGCTCGACATCGACCACTTCAAGGGTTTCAACGACACCTACGGGCACCAGACCGGCGACCGCGTGCTCCAGGAAATGGCCCGCTCCATGGTCAGCCAGGTCCGCGCGGTGGACATGGTCGCCCGCTACGGCGGCGAGGAATTCGCGATCGTGCTGGCCGAGATCGACCGCCAGCGCGTCAAGGACGTGGCCGAGCGCCTGCGCCGGGCCGTCGAACGCATCGCTCTGCGCGCACCCAGCGGGGAAGTCCTGAAAATCACCGCCAGCTTCGGCGTCGCCTGTTACCCCGACGACGCAGACAACAAATACGAACTGATTCAGTTGGCCGACGCGGCGCTGTACAAGGCCAAGGACGGCGGGCGCAACCGCGTCGTCCTCGCCCCGCCCGGAGGCAACCGCGGCCAGCCGGCCTTGCCGGATCCCCAGGCGGATGCCGCGAAGGCTGAGCACCCCTCGGGGCGCTTGGCGGCGGAGTCGTCGAACTGAGGCCTTAGGCCTGGCAGCGCGCGCGGGATGCGATTGCCTCCCCGATGCGCTCGGCTCCTGTATTCTGTGCTTGCACAAAAGGATAGGCGGAAGGGATAACTCCCCTGCGGTTCTGGGCACGTCGTGCGCCAGACGCGGATGAGTGCACCGAGGAATACCGTGGCCACGCGACGCAGACCACCGCGCGAGAGCAAGAGCGGAGGGCGGAGTACCCCGCCCCGCCGCCCGAGCGCCCGTGCGCAGCAAGCGCCGCCCGCCGCCGAAGACGAAGCCCTCCTGCACGACGACGGAGCGCAAGGTGCGGAGTTGGTCGAAGACGCCGTGTCCGGGCTGGACGAAACCGAAGAAGTCATCACCGCCGAAAACCTCGACGACGTGCCCGGTTCGCCGGCCGAAGAGAGCAAGCGCCGCTCCTCCGGCACGCGGCGCTCCTCCGGAAATTCGGGGCGTAACCGCGCCGGACGCGGCAGCGGCAGCATCGAGAAACCCTCTCGCCAGCCCGGCGCCGAGATCGGCCGCCTGCACCGCCGCGGGCTCTCGCTCGCCGTCAAATTCAGCCTGTTCATCTCCCTCCTGATCATCCTGATTTCGGCCCTCTTCGGGCTGGTGGTGATCCGCATTTTCCAGGAGAAGCTGCGCGACGACATCCTGCGCTCGGGGTATCAGCAAGCGCTCACCCTGCGCGCCTTCGGGCGGCGCGTGTACGACCGCTTTGTTCAGTTCGACAAGGACGAAGACAAATCGCGCACGGCGAAGTATTTCCACGAGACCGCGGAAGGCCAGTCCGACCAGTTGCTGCTGCAAAAAATCGTGGAAGGCGATCCGCGCGTGCAGGACATCGCGATCTTCGCCAGCCGCGAACCGCTGGCCGAACCGCGCGGCCGCGTCGTCATCGCCCGCAGCGCGGAAAGCTTCTCCCCGTACGCCGACGAATACCGGCTCGATATCCCCATCGAAGGCGGAGCCGATCCGGAGATCGTCGCCTACCAGGGCCGCTACAACAACCAGCGCTCCATCTTTTTCCGCGCCTCCATTGAAGGCAAAGGCAAGCAGCTCTACGCCACCGCGAACCTGATCCTCTCCGAGGAGCAGGTGCAGATGGAAGTCAGCCGCCTCCTGACCAAGATCGCCCTCTTCGGCTTGGTCTTCGTCGGCGCCGGCATCGCCCTCTCGCTGGGCCTGGCCAGCGCCGTGACGAGCCCCATCAACGTCCTCGTGCGGGACATGGACATCGTCGCGCGCGGCGACCTCGAACACGAAACGCGCCCGCAGACCAACGACGAAATCGGCCTCCTCGCGATGGCCTTCAACCGCATGACCCAAAGCCTCAAGGACGCCCGCCAGCAGGAACGCGAGGTCGAACGCCTCAACAGCGAACTCGACCTGGCCAAGGAAATCCACGCGCAGTTGATGCCCAAAAAACTCCCGAACCTGCCCGGCTACGACATCTTCACCGGCTACTACTGCGCCAAGGAAGTCGGCGGCGATTACTACGACTTCATACCCATCGACCAGGAACACCTGGCCATGGTCATCGCAGACGTCTCGGGCAAGAGCATCCCCGGCAGCATGGTCATGAGCTGGACCCGCACCATCCTGCGCATGATGGCCCCGATGAACTCGAGCCCCGCCGACGTCATGAGCAAGACGAATTACCACGTCGCGCGCGAAATCAAGCGCGGCATGTTCGTCACCTGCCAGTACGCGATCCTGAACGTCCGCACCCGGGACATGACCATCGCCAGCGCCGGTCATAACCCCATGATCATCTACCGCGCCCAGACCAACGAGTGCGAACTCATCCGCCCCAACGGCATCGCCCTGGGGTTCGATAAAGGTCCAATCTTCGACCGGACAATTCGTGAGAAACAGGTAAAGTTGTTCAAGGGCGACCGGGTAGTCATGTACACCGACGGGATCCCCGAGTCGATGAACCCGAATCGCGAAGAGTGGGGCGATGAAAACCTGGTTCGCTTCTGCAAGGAGTACGCGAACCTGAGCAGCAAGGAATTCGTGCGGCTGCTGGTTCAGACGCTGGAGCATCACCAGGGTTCAGCGGAGCAGCACGACGACATCACCGTGACGACGTTCCGAATCGTGTAGGGTGCAAATGGGCAAGACGTCCGAACGCGAACTGACGGTCCTGAACGACACGGCCTACCTGGCCGAGGTCCGCAAGGCCGTGCTGGAAGTGCTGGGCGACGGCCCCTTCAAACCGGCCGAGGCCCAACTCGTGGCCTTGGCCGTAGACGAAGCCGTCGCCAATGTGATGGAACACGCGTACGAAGAAGAGCTATCCGGAGCGAAGCCGATCAAGGTGCTGATGAACGTCGCCGAAGACAGCTTCATGGTGCGCATACACGACCACGGCCGGCCTTTCGACCCCGGCACCGTGCCCGACGTCGATTTGCAGGAACACGTCCGCCACGGGCGCAAAGGCGGACTCGGCATCTTCCTCATCCGCAGGATCATGGACGAGGTCACCTATTCGTTCCAAGCCGGAGCTCCCAACGAGCTGCGGCTGGTCAAGTTCGTTGACAATTCGCAAGGCAAAGCTAAAAGCACAAAACCCAGGCGTCCGGCCAAAAGGAGTCCCTAAGCGATGGCGCTAGACGAATTTACCATTGAGACCGAGACGCTGAAGCAACCCGACGTCACCATTATTCGGGTCGCAGGCTACCTGGATGCGCATACCTTCGAGCAGCTCGAAGAGACCATCTCGGAATTGTTCGGGCAGAACCACTACAAGCTCGTGGTCGATCTGTCCAAGGTCGAGTACATCTCCTCCGCGGGAGCGGGCGTCTTTATCGGCGCGCTCTCCGAAGCGCAGGAGCACAACGGCAACATCGTTCTGATGAGCCCGACCAGCAACGTGCGCGAGGTCTTCGACTTGCTCGGCCTGACCCAGATCTTCCAGGTCGTCGACGGCCAGAAGGACGCGCTGGCCGCGTTCTGAACGCATGCCCGCCCAATCCGCTCGGCGCGTAGCCGTGTACGCAGGATCCTTCGATCCGGCCACGCTCGGACACCTCTACATGATCCGCGAAGGCGCGCGGCTCTTCGACCGCCTCATCGTCGCCATCGGAGACAACCCCGCCAAGCGCTACGCCTTCTCCCTCGACGAACGCCTCGCCGCTCTGCGCCGCTGCACCGCTGCGTTGAAAAATGTCCGCGTCGAAACTTTCGAACGGCGCTTTCTCGTCGACTTCGCCCGCGATGCCGGCGCCCAGTACATCGTCCGCGGCATCCGCAGCGCCGGAGACTTCGAATACGAACGGACCATGCGCCACGTCAACCACGACCTCGCGCCCGCGCTCACCACCGTCTTTCTGATGCCGCCCCGCGAACTCGCCGAAATCTCCTCCAGCTTCGTCAAAGGACTCGTCGGACCCGCCGGCTGGCAAAGCGTCGTCAAGCGCTACCTCCCCGCGCCCGTCTACAAACAGTTCCTCCGCCGCTTCACCGAAACCAACCGCTGATCCGCCGTCCGCCGTTTTGAAGGTTGCTTGGTTCTTGCCGGGTGAAGGTTGCCGTTTGCCGATAAGGCCTCAACCCTTCGGCTTCTTCCGCAAGATATGCTCCACCGCGTCCAGCAACCGCTCCTCGCTGAACGGCTTCAAGATCACCTCCGCGCGGCCCGGGCACGCCGCCAGCAGCGCCTGCCGCGAAGGGCCGCGCACGAACCCGCTCACGAACAGCACCGGCAGTTCGGGGCGCAGCGCCTGCATGCGCAGGTACGCCTCCAGGCCGCCCATCCGCGGCATGTACGCGTCCAGCACCGCCAGCGCGTAACGCTCCGGCGCCTCCTGAAACAACTCCGCCGCCTCCCGCCCGTCCGACGCCATCGCCACGTCGTACCCGTTCTGCTGCAACACCTGGCGCACGAAGTCGCGGAAAATCTCTTCGTCGTCCGCCAGCAGCACCCACGTCCCGTCGCTGCCTTCTTCGCCGGAACCCGAGCGCACCGAGGGCAGTTCGGAAGGCTCGCCGTCCGAAACCGGGCGCGACGCCGGCGGCAATGGCCGCTCCGCTTCGCCGCTGTCGGCGGGCAAGCGCGCGGCCGGCAGCGGCGCCGACTGGAACGGCCGCGCTTCTTCGCCCGGCAACTCGATCCGCCACGTCGTGCCGCGGCCGGGCACGCTCTCGAGTTCGTACTGCCCGCGGTGCCGCCGGATCACCGCTCGCGCGATGGCCAGGTCGAGCGGATCGCCCAGCCCCGCGGCGGGCGACGGCACCAGACCCTTCTGCGCCTCCGCGCGCACCACCGGGTCCAGTCCCACCCCGCTGTCGGCGATCTCCAGGCCCGCGCCCGGCGGCGCGGCGGGGCTGCTCGATTCGACCGCATACGTCCGCACCTGCAGCGTGCCCCCGGCGGGCATCGCGAACGACGCCATCCGGCCCAGCGCCAGGATCATCGCGCCCAGCAGCCCCGCGTCCCCGCGCACCGGCGGCGCCGGCTCCGATGCGTCGAGCCGAATCTCCATCCGCCCGCCCATCTGGTGCCGCAGCAGCGTCACCGCGTCGGCCGCCACGGCGTTCAGGTCCACCGTCTGCGACTCCGCGCTCCCCGGCTGTCCGACTTCGGCGCAACGCCGCAGCAGCGCCGCGGCTTCCTCCGCCGCATCCAGGATCGCGCCCACCGCCGGAGGCGCCAGACGCCCGCCGGTCGCCGAGAGCCGCAGCACCGAAGCCTGCGCCATGATCGCGCCGAGGTAGTTGTTGAATTCGTTGACCAGCGTCACGTTGAAGAGCGCCACCGCGCCGCGCAACTGCTGCCGCCGGCCTTCTTCGTCGGCCAGGCGCGCAAAGGTGCGGTCCTCGGCCACCGCCAGCACGTCGTCGACGACGCCGTGCTCGCCGGCCACCGGCCAGAAGGCCAGAGCGATCCAGCGTTCCGGGCGCGCGGCCTCCTGCTCGTCGGTGCGCCACCAGCGCGCCGGCGCTTCGGAAGATTTCCCTTCCAGCGCGCCCTCCAGCGCCAGCCGGGCTTCGGGCAAGGCCGCCAGCGCCGCCGCCCAAGCGGGTACCGCGCTCGCCGATCCGGCCAGCGGATGCAACTGCCCTTCACGGTCCGCGCGGTAAACCCAGCGCCGCGCGCGGCCCGAACGCGCTTCCAGCGCGCGCCGCAGCCACTGCGCTTCCTGGTCCTGGTGTTCGCGCCGAGCCAGTTCGCGCAGCACCACCAGCACCGACTGTTCGTCTTTCCAAGGCACCAGGGACGCGTCGAGCACCACCTCGGGGCCCGCGCCGTCGCTTTCGCCCAGGCGCGCGTCGAGGAGCAAATGGCCGAGCTGCTCGAGCAGCTTCAGCCGCTCGCGGAAGACGCGACGGTAGCGCGGTTGCAGGTAGCTTTCGAAAGGCCGGTCCAGCATCGAACCGCGCGCTCGGCCCATCAGGCGCGAAGCCGCCGGATTGAAGTCCACGATGCGGCCTTCGAGATCCAGCATCAGCATGCCGGCGCCGGCCTGCTCGAAGACCTTCTGATAACGGTCGCTCACGGGAGTGCGCTCCCCGGAGCCCGGCTTCCGTTAATGCCCGGACAACGGCGGGTCCTTGATGCCGCGGGGGCTCTCCGGCCTGCCGAGCTTCAACAGGTACTTCTCGGCGGCCTCAAGCTGCGCGTATCGCTGGTAGTAATCGATGTTCTGGCGCTGCTGGCTGCGGTTGTAGGTCGTGTCCTGGTCGAAGGCTTCCAGCGTCGGCACGAACCGCTCCGCGACGTACCCCACGCGGAAAACCATGTGCCGCGTCTTGGGATCGTTCTTGGCCGCCTCCGCGTCGCTGTCCTGGTCCACCGGCAGGATCGTCCCCACCGGTACCGGCGCTGCGCGGAAGCGCCGCGCCAGCGTGTTCGTCGAATCCGGACCGCAGATCTCGTCTTCCAGGTCTTCCGGCTTGGGCAGATCCGTCCCCGCTTCCCATTGCTGCTGCAGCGCCTTCGCCTCCTCCTCCGCCTTGGTAATCGAGCGGTTGACGATCAGGCGCATCACGATCTCTTCCTTGGCCTCGTCCAGCGTCTGCACCCGGCTGGGCTGGAAATCCGCCAGCCGCAGCGCCGCGAAACCTTCCTTATCGGTGAAGTGGTGCACGCGCAAAGGCGGCTGCAGCTTCTTGCGGTCTTCCGCGCGCTGCTTTTCCATCTCCTCGTCCGGACCCGGCTCCGCCAGGCGGAACAGGTTCAGCGCCAGCTTGAAATCTTCCGCGTTCACGTCGTCCTTGCCCGAACGGTAGGCCTCTTGCGTATGCGGCTTGGTGCGCCAGTACGACAGGTTGCGCGCCTTCGCGAAGCCCGCCCAGTCGAACGCGCCCGCTTCCGGCTTCACCTTCGCCAGCTCTTCGTCCAGTTCCTTCGTCCACTTCTCGAAAATGTCGTTCGCCTTGGCCGAACGCTTGTCGCGCCGGTAGCGCTCCAGCACGTCCGCCTTGACGTCCGCGAAAGGCTTGAAGCCGCCCTTTTCCGCATCCGCCCAGAAAATGGTGCGGTACTTCTCGTAGTACTTCTCCAGTTCCGCGTCGTCCGGCTTGATCTGCTCGTCCACCTGCTTGGCTTCGAGGAACAGCACGTCCGCGGCGAGCTTGGATTCGGTGTACAGCGCACCCGGCGAACCCGCTTCCAGACCCTTCTGCTCTTCGTAGTACTTGCTCACGTCCTCGTCCGTCGGCTTCTCGACCGAGCCCGCCTTGTCGATGCTGCGGATGCTCTTGAACAGCAGCCGGACCTTTTCCTTCTCCGAGCAATAGCGCACGTACAGGAACGGGTCGGAAATCGCCACCTGCACCGCCAGCCGGAAATACTTGTCGATCAGCACGCGCTCGCGCATGAAGCCCTCGAACTGCTCCCGCGTCAGCTCGTGGCGCTTGAGGAAATTCTCGTACAGCTCGGGGTTGATCTGTTCGCGCTGCGTCTTCTTCTTCAGAAAATCGCGGATCGAATCGGCCACTTCCTTGGGGCCCGCCTCGAAGCCCATCTCCGTCGCGATCTGCAAATGCGTCAGGTGGTGCAGCGCGCTCTCGGTCGGCACCTCGCCGCGTTCCTCGAAGCGCGAGATGATCCGACGCGTCGTCAGCAGTTTCACCGGCGAGTACTCGTGACGCGTCCCGTCCAGCCCCACCATCCAGCCGTTCGGGCCTTCCACGCCCCCCGTGGCATTCTCCGACCCGGAAGGCATGAATATCACCATGCTCAGGATCACCAACGGCGCGACGACATACCAGAGTTTGCTCTGGTGGTTGCGGAACCACTCCAGCTTCATGTTCGGAACCTCGGTTGTGCGGCAAGGAGGCCACGGCGCCCCCGGAAACCGGTAGTGTAGGGGCTCTCTAACCGTTTGCCAGTCGGGAACCCGCTCGGCCGGCGTCTTTCGGTTCCAGGTATCGCGGGCGTCTCGCCCGCAGGTCATGCACCGCCAGACGGCCACCGGCCTTCGAGCCGCCAGCGCCTGGAACCGCCAACTCCGTGCGGGCCGTCAGTGCGCCCCGGCCGGGAAGACCGCGCGCAGAACTTCCTGCGCCTCCTCCACCCCGTCGGCCCCCGCAAGCCGCGCCTGCGCGAAATGCTGGTCCGCCGGTTCGTGCCGCCCGGCCATCCACAAAAACGCGCCCAGCAGATAATGATCGCTCGCGCGCGCCTCGTCGAAGACCACCTGCATCAGGCCCAGCAGATCGGACTCGCGAATCTGCGCCCACGTCCACGGCATCTTGTTCCCGTTGAACGAAAGCTGCACGTTCTTCTCGTCGGCGCTCAACAGTTTCACCGCCTCCGGCTTATCGCCGAAGAGGCGCAAGTACGCCCGCGGGTGCGCCCCGGCCTGGATCGCCTCGATCACGCGCGCCACAAGTTGCGCCTTCCAGCGTTCCCGCTGCGTCTTCTGCCGCGCCTCGTCGACCGCCGGCTTCGCCGGCCCGGTCTCCGGCTTGGCGGCCGGCGTCGCGCCAGGCGTCGCGGCCGCCACGGCCGTCCCTTCGCCGGGAGATGCCGCCGCCGCGGCAGCCACCGCCACCCCGGCTTGAGCCCCCGACTCGAACGCCCCCAAATCGGGCTCGCCTTCGATCTTGCGCGCTTCGGTCTTCAACGGATGGACGTAATGCTTCAGCGCCAGCGCCCCCGCCGGCGGAGCGCCGGGCACCGCCGGCAGCGCCAAATCCTTCAGCGCCAGCCCCGAGCCGAACGGCGCCGCCGCCTGCTTCAGCCGGTAATCGAAGACCGCCGGATTCTCGAAGGGCGGCGCCTCGCCCGCGCTCACGTGGTTCCCTTCCGCGGTCAGCTTCGCCCCGCCCAGGAACTCGGCCCGCGGCCCCATCCAGTTGTGCGTCCCCGAAAACGCTTCGGGCTTCCCGCCGGCCCGCACGCCCGACAGGCGCAGTTCCTTCTCCGAAGGACCGGCCTGCCAGACGATGTTGTTGAACAGCTTCGCGCCGGCCCCCGGAGCCGAAAGCTCCACGATCGGCGCGCGCGAATACGTCACGATCGTGTTGTGGACGACGTGAATCGTACCGTTGTGCGGGCTGCCCACGTCCTGCCCGAACTGGATCACCGTCCCGTTGTCGCACGTGGGGCTCTTGACGATCAGATTCCCCAGCAACACCGCGTCGCTGTTCGGCGCCTCGGTGTTCTGGTGCCCGTCCACCAGATCGAACTCCCGGTTCAGCGAATCGTGCACGAAGCAGAACTCCACCCGCGTGTGGTGCGCGCGGCTCTTCACGTTATGCCCGGTGATCGGGTGGCTCACTTCGCAGCCGTGCAGCGTCACGCTCGTGCCGCCCAGATAGAAATTGTGGTTCAGCCCCGGATCTTCTTTGCTCCCGTTGTGGTGAACGTGGCAGAACTCGACGCGCAGATTCGACATCGAACCCGTCTTGATGTCGCCGTTCGCCATCATGCCCATATCGCAGGTGTGGATCTCGCAGTCGCGAATCGTGACGTGGTTGGCCGCGTTGAGGCGCACGCCCGCGCCGTTGTGCGAGCCGTTGTGCGCGTCGTACAGCTCGAACCCTTCCAGCACGCAGCCGTCGGCCCCGGGATTGAACTGAAAGATCGCGCGCGGATGCGGCTCCCGCCCGCTGTAGTCCACGCCCTTCCCGTCGATCTTTACGCGCTTGCCGTCGGGACCTTTGATGCCTTTGAAGTAGATGCGCGCTTTCTTGACCTGCAGTTCCTCGCCCCGATAGCCCTGCCCGTTCGGCAGCGGGAGCACCGCGATCAGATCCCCTTCTTTCGCTACCTTATAAGCATCCATGATCCGGCCGTACGGCTGACCCGGACCCACACCCAAGGTCGCTGCACAAGCGCATAATCCGCTGCTGCCGATCCATAAAATACATGCCGCAAAAAGGTTACGGAATCGGATCGGCATCCATCGCACCTCCACCCGGCTTGCCCTTTACACCTAACGTATAGACCACCTATACCTTTCTCTCTACATGCACCGATTCAGGCCTCGGGAGCACGACAATACTGGATAAAGTCCGTCCGCGGACACGCCACGCCCTGCCCCGCATAGTAGCTCGAAAGCTGTCCGCGATGGTGAAACGCGTGCGTGACCAGATGCAGCAGGATATCCGATACGGGCGACGCGAAAGCCTCGCCGCTGAAACGCCGGTACTCGATCACCCGGTCCAAATCGCCGCCCAGAACCTCCGCGTACCGGACGCGATGAACCTCCAGCATCCGATCCAGTTCGTCCCGGCTCAAGAGTTCGAACAAGAGCGGCCCCGGCTCGCGGCCGGCCAGCCGGTCGAACCATGCGCGCTCCGCCAGCAGCAGATGCGCCACCAGCCGGCGCGGGCGGTCTTCCAAGGGCCGGTCGTAGACGAACGCGATCCAGCGCGCGTTCGCCCATAAGGTTTGTTCGATCAGCTTCTTGAGCACGCGAGCCTCCCGGGAGCGCGCTGGCTCCCGGGAATAAGCTCGCAGTTGATTCGCTTGCGGTCAAGCGGGGAGCAACCGTCTTACGAAGTCCTGCCGTGCCCCTGCCGTGCCCTTGCCGTGCCCTTGCCGTCTCCCCTCCTTGCCAAGGAGGGCTTGTCGCGCCGTAGCGCAGCGAAGGCGGAGCAGGGGTGGTGCCAAAACAACCCGCGCCAAGCGCCTTCCGTAAAGCCCTGACCGAAAAAGCTTACTTCGCGTCGAGGACCTGAGCCTTCACGATCATCCCCTTCTGCACCGTCGTGTATCCGCGCAGCAGGTAACCGCTCTTCTTCAGGTTCTCTTCCGTCGCAGGTCCGGCCGCGATCCCGTTGACGCTCAGGTGAATCCCGTCCTTGTCGAGGTACGCATCCATGTACCCGTCGCCGGCCCGCGCCTTCATCTCCGCGTTGAGGTCCAGCAGCGGGATCTTCTTCTTCTCGGCCAGTTGCCGCAGCGCCGTGTTGTACGCCTCGCAGGCTTCCAGGCGGTGCTTGTGCGGCGGGAGCGTCGAGAGAATCGGCACCGTACCGTTCGCGAGGAACAGATCCATCGCCTTCTCCACGTCCGCGATGTACTGCGCCACCGGGCGGTTGCCCGAAAGATCGTTCGTCCCCAGCATGTACAGCACAAGCTGCGGGTTGTACTTCTTGATCAACGCATCCAGCGCCGGGATGCCCGCCTTGCCGCCCTTCAACGACTCGTCGGCGCGAATGCCGCTCACCGCCGTGTGGCTCCGCCCGCCCGCCGCGTCCGCCGCGGCCAGGTGAAATCCGTCGCTGTCGTTCTTCTCGCCCGCATGAGCCCACTTCAAGAACGCTTTCTCGGCCGGCGATTGGCCCTGACCGTAGCGGCAATACTGCGTGTTCGGATTCGCGTACGTGATCGAATCCCCCACCAGCAGATACACGCCCTGCGTCCCGCTGAACTTCTTGGCGACCTCCTTCATGGGCGTCGCCCAATCGTAGGTCTCGGCCGGAGCTTTCAGCCCGCCGCCCTCTTGTGCAAATCCCATCCCAGCGCACAATCCAACGCACAACATCAGCCTCAACAAGGACTTGTAAGACAACATGAGCGCTCTCCTAAGTTCCACCCAACGTGGTTTAGACATCTAGCGACATATACACCACTAAACAGCGGCCGAGCCCCTGTTGAAGAATTTCAGCGCGCTTTCGGGCGTTTCCCGTACACCGCATAGTTAAAAACCGAGACCAGGTCAGCCGCGCGCCATGACATGCTCCGGCTGTGGTTGAACGTCTTGCCCGGACCCGCATCCTCGGGCCGATACGACGGCTCGCGCATCTCGATCTCCAGCGTAAACGGCCCCTTCCACGCCACCGGCGCGTGCTTGCCCTTGCGCACCTCGTCCACCGCGTGCGCCGAACGCTCCCGGATCTCCGCGCAGACCACCGACGGCATCCGGTGAATCGCGCACTGCTCGCTGAATCCTTCCTTCGTCTCCACCGTGACGGTCGCCGGCGCCAGTGTCTTCACCTGCTCGCACGCCAGCCGCTCCCCGCTGAAAAACGGAGCCGGAATCCCGTGGTGCCCCGCGATCAGGATCGAAATATCGAACTCGCTCACCGGGCGCCCGTTGATCCGGTAATGCTTCACGCTCTTGCTCATCGTGTGGCTCAGCGTCCCCGCCGTCGTGTCCGAAATCGCGTGCATCCCGACGTGAAAGATCGCGTCGCAGCGGTCGAGGCCGATCAGCCAATACGGCCGCATCTTGCCGCGAAACAGCAGCGCCTTCGGATGCAGCTCCTCGATCAGGATCGTCCGGCCCGCGCCGTGAGCGTCGTTCACGATCACTTCGTCTACGCCCGCGTCCACGCAGCCTTCGACGCAGGCGTTCACTTCGGCGGTCAGCAGCCGCTGCATCTCGGCGCGCTCGTACACGTAGCGAGCCGTATTCACGTAATCGGCGTGCCGCGGATCCCAGTCGTCGACGCCCGCGCAGCCTTCCAGGTCGGTCATCAGGTACACGCGGCGCACGTCCCGCGAACGGCTCGCCTTTTTAGCCATGCCCCATCCCCCCTCGCTCGAATCCCGGCTCGCATGCGAATCCGGCGCGCCGCTCCCGGGCGGCGCGGTATACTGCTTCCGATTCGTACACGCTTGCAACCTTTACTCTTAGCGAGGATCGCTCGCATGGCCAGTGCCGTCCTGCCCCCCATCCGCCCCCAGCATCTCCTCCCGCATTGGGAAATGCTCTGCAACACCATCGGCGAACGCCGCGCCGGCAGCGCCGCCGAACACCGCGCCGCCGAATACCTCCTCGAACAGTACCGCCGCCTGGGCTGCGCCGAAGCCCGCCTCGAAGCCTTCCCCTGCCGCATGCTCAAACGCGCCGAGGCGCGCATCGAAATCCCCCAAGGCAAGCGCTGGGTCCGCGTCCCCTGCTCGGTCCTCGCCGGAAGCCCCTCCACCACGCCCGCCGACCGGCCCGTCGAACGCGAACTCGTCTGGCTCGAACTCCCCGATCAGAAAGAACGCCTCAAGCCCGGAAGCCTCAAAGGCAAAGCGCTCCTCGTCTTCGGTCCCCTCAGCACCGATACCGACGGACACCGAAAGCTCGTGCGCAGCGGAGCCGAAGTCATCCTGTGGGTCGACGACCGCCTGCCCATGGAATGGCCCAAGGCCGACGGGCTCCTCCCCGAATGGGTCCGCCTCCACGGAGCCCGCCCCACCGTCGGCGTCGCGTACCGCAGCGCTTACCAGTGGCGCATCGACGGCGTGAAGCGCGTGCGCGCCTGCGTGCGGACCGAAGTGGTCGATGCGGTGAGTTACAACGTCGTCGCCGACTGGACCGGGCGCGATCCGAAGGCCGGCATGGTCGCCTTCGGCTGCCACTACGATACGCAGCTTGGCAACCCCGGAGCCGACGACAACGCCAGCGGAACGGTCAGCTTATTGGCGCTCGCTCGAACGCTGGGCACGCGCGCGCGCAAGAAGCCCACCCGCCGCGGACTGCGCTTCATCTCGTTCGGGACCGAAGAACAGCTCAGCGTCGGAGCCAAGCATTACGTCCTCAAACACCGCCGCGAAATGAACGCGCACGCGGTCCTCTTCAACTTCGATTCGCTCTCCTCGGCGCTGGGGCATACCGAACTGCTCATCGCCGGAGCCCCCGCCGTCGGGCGCTGGGCCGTCGAACGCCTCGCCAAGGCCGGACTCGAAGTCCGCCCGCACGTCGCGATCACGCCCTTCGGCGACCACTTCCCGCTCACCGTCTACGGCGTCCCGGCCGTCTGGTACCACCGCAGCAACTTCCCCGGCGGGCGCTGGCAGCACCACAGCCCCCACGATCACCTCGGCACCGTCAGCCCCGAAGCGCTCTGCCGCATCCTCAACGCCGCCGCGCCGCTCGCCCTCGAAGCCGCCGAAACCCCCAAGCTCCCCTTCCCCCGCGGCATGCCCAAAGAACAACGCCCCGAGATCCTCCGCCTCGCCCGCGACCTCTTCGACCTCCCGGTATAAGGCCGCGCGGCCGAGGCCCCAAGCGCCCGCTGAATCGGAGTGTGTTGAAGTAGACGCCGTTCTTCCCCTCTCCCTCTGGGAGAGGGCAGGGTGAGGGAGGTTTCGCAACAGCCCCGACCGCCCGCGGCCGCTACCGCCCCTCACACCGTAAGCGAACCGCGGAAGCCCCGCGCCGCGTAGTACGACTGAGCGCCGTTGTGATACGTGAACACCTTCCCATAGCGCCGGTCGCCAAACAGCGCCCCGCCGAGCGCCCGAACGTCGGACGGCGTCTGGATCCAACTCGACGTCTTGGTATCGAAGTCGCCCAGCGCTTGCAGCTCGCGGTACTGCGCTTCCGTCAGCAATTCGATGCCCATCGCCGCGGCCATTTCGACCGCGCTGGTTTCGGGCGCGTGCTCCTTCCGGGACGTCCGAGCTTCCCCGTCGTAACACGTGCTCCGGCGCCCAACGGGACTTTCGGGCGAGCAATCCATGAAGACGAAGCCCCGCGACCCGGCAAGCTTGCCCACCACATCGGGCTCCCCGCCCGTCGCCTCCATCCGCTGCAGCGCTTCAAGGGCCGCCCGGTTCCCTTCGAGCCTCGAGCGCACCTCCGCCCAAGCGATGCCCGCATGCCGGCGCAGGTGCTTCTCGAAACGAGCTTCCAGCACCTGAATCAACGTCTGCCGTTCCTGTGCTTTC
Source organism: Planctomycetota bacterium (assembly GCA_015075375.1). GTDB lineage: Bacteria > Planctomycetota > SZUA-567 > H5-PLA8 > H5-PLA8 > H5-PLA8. Next base: position 148,105 of record JABTUM010000003.1, read on the forward strand.
CTGGCCATGGCGACTCCTTCGCTATCGAGGAGTGATCCGTAGGCCCGATGGCGCGGTCACTCAGCCGCGCCGAACGTGAACGCGTCGCCCGTCCAGGTCCTGGTGCCACGGCGCTGCGGCCGTTTGCAACGCGTGCCCCAAGGCGCGCCGCCCGCGCTAGCATCCCCCAAGATATCAACTCCATGGGAAACGCGTTCAACATACCCCGCCTGAAAGGCGGCATTCATGTAGCCAGGGGCAACGCCCCTGGACAACCGCCCCCGAATGCCAAGAGCCCTGAAAGGGCGAATGAACTTATTCCCACAACGAATCGTCCTGAGCCCATTCCAACAACATCTGGGCTCGCGATTCAAGCAACGGTCCGAGTTCGCGCCGGGAACTCAAATCGCCGATGCGAGTATCCTCGATGGCTCGCCCTTCCCTCCAAGCCTGCACCATGCCAAGCCAGTTCTCGGCGAAAATGCGCAAGGCTTTCCGGGGATGCTGCGGCGGTTCCACGTCGGCGGCGGAAAGGTAATCCGTAGGTAAATCGCCACAGATGGCCCACCAGCCGATCCACTCGGGACGACTCAGGCTTTCTATCGCCCAAATGGACACATGAGGAGCCACGTGCCACGCCGGCCAGTCCCCGATTCGACCGTGTTTGAGTTTCTGAGCACGCAGGTAGTCGGCGACCCTCTTCCCCTGCGCATCGCACCAGCGCGCCTCAACGTCAGGATCATCGTAATCCGGTTGAGTCATGGTGGCTTCCGCCCGCACTTGCATCCCCCAAGATATCAACTAATGGGAAACGCGTTCAACATGCCCCGCCTGAAAGGCGGCATTAATGTAGCCAGGGGCAACGCCCCTGGATAACCGCCCCCGAATGCCAAGAGCCCTGAAAGGGCGAAATAACGCTATCGCGAGTGCCGCGGAGAAATTGCCGTGCGCCAGCTCCGCGCCCACCCATCCGCCCGCGCTCAAGCCTCTATCCCATCACCCACCGCAACGGCATCCATTAAACAGGCTCTTGCCGACCATCTGCCAATTTTAGATTGATTCCTTACCTGCGAGCAAATCTTCGAGTTCGGACTTCCTTCCCCACCAGTCATTCAACACAATTCGAAATCCGCGTGTATTCAACACATAATTGGATGAAATCGTCTGATTGGAGTTTTCTGGACATACAATTACAGCGACAATCAAGCCGTAAATCAGTGATGCAGGCAATACGAGAAGACCGTTTTCAACTTGAATTCTATTCTCATCAACAAACTTAAGCGTAGAAGGCAGCTCTGCGGCGTGAGCCAAACCACATCTTACAACGTGGTAAAGAATATCCTGAATAGTACAGAGACCATTAGGGCCAGCCTTCAGATCGGGGTGGTTGTACCTCAGGTTAATGTTCATGATCGTTGGTCCAAATCCAACCTTTGTGATTAACCCAAGATTTTCGTGTATGAAATCTTTATAGCTTTTGCGACCGCGACGTTTGAAATGCTTGGTAGCCGTTGCATCGATCGCTGTCGATATCGGCAATAGGGCGGCCTCGGCGTCGTTTTGGGCCATCCGCTCGAAGGTCTCGGCAACACGCTTTGCTATACTCACAAAATGGCCTCTGAAATCAATCTAACGGACAAGTTCAGCCCGGCGAGTGCCGGGACCGACTGCCCCAGATCAAACGCCGTGCGCCAGCTCCGCGCCCAACCATCCGCCCGCGCTCAAGCCTTCACCAAACCACCACCACCACGGCATCCATGAATCAGGCGATACGTCTTGCGCCTCACGCCACCGGCTCCCGATCCAAATCCGAGTACGGATAACACCCGGCGTCCTTCAGCCGCTGCAGCAGCGCCGCGCCGCCTTGCGCCCGCGCAAACTCCATCTCCGAGCGATGAACTTCGATCACGGCCAGCAACCCAAAGGCCCGCGCCGGCACAGACTTCGGCGCACCGTACGCGTCGAAGATCAAACACTTCCCGCCCACGTGCTCCATCTCGGCCGGAAACTCGCACGTCTCGTTCGGATTCAAAGACGCCGTGGCGCTGTACCGGGCGATCATATTCAAAACGGAATTAATCGTGCCGTGCGCGCGGCCAAATGCGGTTGAAGCGTCCTTGGCCTGATCCAGATCCAACGCGTGGCGCGTGAACATCGCAAGTTCGTAGCACGAAAAGACGCGGTTCGACGAGCCCTGGCCGGGTAGCTCCGAGAGTTCCTTCGTCGCGATCGCCGTCCCGGGAACCCCGTGCGGATAGTAGTAAAGATCCAGTCCCCCGCCCACCGCGTACGGGATGATCGCGTGCATCACCATTCCGTGCTCGCGCCCTAGGATCTCTTCCATGAGCTTCGACTTCCGCTCGTACCAAGCCTCCGCCTGCTGAGCGAAGTCATCCGCCGCCGCGGGTTCCTTTTGGCCGCCGAAGAACTGCTTGATGCGATTGAACATGGCCGCGCATTCACCTCCTCGCACCATACTCGAAATAAGCTCGGCCGGTGGCGCCGGCCGTGATCCCTGCCGAACGTGAACGCTTCATCTCCTGAGGATTAAGCCACAGCACTGCAGCCGTTCACAGCCCGTGCCAAATCGATCGCACGCGTTCCTCATAGGATCTCGGCGCACGGAACGAGCAGCCTTCGGCGGCTCCGCGGAGCCAAGTCCTATCGGGGCCACACGTTCAACGGTACTTTTCTAGTCCGCCTGCACCACCAGCCAAAAATCAATCTGCAAAGTCCGTAAGTAATCGCGTCAGTTCCGCTTGTGCCAAGTCGCCACTTACGACTCCACTGTTTGTAGAACGGAATATCTCGACTTCAACCTCGCCGTCCGCAAAAAACTCAATCTCCCAACGCTCGCCAGGGACATCGACGCGCACCATAATGGCTTCGCTCCGATTCCGCTCCAATCGGAAGTGAATCTTGCGACTCGCTAGTTCGTCGAGAAAACCCTGAAGCCTCTGGAATGCATTGGTCTGTTCGGCGCTCGGCATTTGAAAACCTCTGAATCAGTTCATTCCGTCTTCAACGGTACGTCTGCGCCTGCTACCGCCAAGTTGTTATTCCTTTTACCGAGCCTGTCAACCGTCTCCCGAACCCCAATCGGCGCTGCGCCTCCATCTAGGATCACGCTTCACGCATCGCGCCTAAGCCCCATCCCCGCCACCGCACGCCAAAGGACACGGAAGGCCGCGCTTTTTCGGCCCCCAAACCGCTTGCACTCGTTCAGACCCTCGGGCATAGCGCCCCGTACGCTAAGCACCTGCGTGCAAAAATACGCTTTGAAGCAGCGATTTATAGCAGTTTTATAGCAGAAGCGAATTTTTGCTCGACGTGCGCGAGGTGGTATAGACCGCGTTTTCGCGCTCATAAGTCCTTAAAGCTCGTTCGAAAAGGAGCCGCACAAGTGCGAAAACGAATCGAAGAAAGTTACGGACCCAAACGGAAAATTACGCGCGCAAACTCCGCGTAATCGTCATCCGAGCGCTCTCCTGCCAGCGCAGAATCTCGTCCAGATTCCGAGCGTCCATCTCCACGCGCAGCGTCAACGACTCCGCATGATCCGGCTCGTCCGTCAGTTCCAGCCGCTCGAAACTCACCTGAGCCCGCAAGCGGCCCCGCCGCCCGGTCGGCGTCAGATGCGAGACATGCAGCACCGGGTGCTTCTCGCCCTGCTCCCGCAGCATCGCGGCCAGCGAACCTTGCAGCACCACTTCCAGTTCGAACGGCGCCCCCGCCGGCGTGAGCTGCACGCTCAGCACCCGTTGATCCCACTCGGCGCCCGACGGTCTGGGAAGTTCGAAGGACAGCATGCGCGCAACCCCCACGGTGTTCGACTCGATGCCACGCCCACGGCTCGTCTGCCACATACGCACAGCGTATGCTCCGGCAGACTCAAGGCAAGCCTCTACTCCGCGCTTTCCGGCGAATAAAAACGCACGAGCGCGCCGCCGCGGCGACCGTTTGCTTGGCCGGCACGGCCGCCGGCAGCGCGCCACGCCAAGCCATTCAATAGACTCTTTGTTTGTGAAGCCCGGAGCATCCCGGCGCAGAATTTTCTAAAGAGCACCAGTGCAAACGGTCGATGGTGTAGGGCTCCCCTTCAACTATCGAAGATTTCGCGAGCCGGCGACCTACCACAGCTTGTAGCAGTAGGTAAATGTAAGCACCACATCTGCGCCCCACTCCGAAATCCTTATATTCCAACGAGATACCCCCCTTGACGCGCTCCGTAGGGCCGAGTATCTTTCCGGCGTCCCAAGTAGTGAGATTTAGCACGAAATAGAACGGATGCGAGCGACCGTGACCACTCTAGGGCCGACTACCCCGAACGAACGACCCGCCGCCCCGCGGCGCGCCACGTTCTTCGGCACGGCCTTCCATAAGGTCTCCGGACGCAACCAGGTCGCGATCCCGCGGAACTTGATGAAGACGCTTGAAGAGAGCAACGAAGGCCAGCTCCTGCTGATGCGCTGGAACGACGAAGGCTTCCTGCGCCTCTACACGCAGACGCAGTTGGACACGATCATCGACAGCATCCGGCAGCGCCAGGATCTGGACGAGGCGACGAAGGCCGAACTGGTCGCCCACCTCTCCGGCAGCGCCGAGCCGATCGAGCCGGACAAGCAGGGCCGCTTCGTACTGCCCGCTGCATGGGTCGACCAACTGGGCATGCGCGAAGAGGTGGCTTTCTGCGGCGCATTCAACCGCATCGAACTTTGGCCGGCCGAAGCGCGGCGCGACTACGATCAGAAAAAGAGCGCGCGCATGGCTGAAACGGCCTCGAAAATTACAGGGCTTTTGAATCTCTAATAGAGCGCGGGGGGCGGCCCCCCGTCACCACCGCGCGGAGGAGGGGAACATGGGCAAGTCGAGCATCGATCGGGTCAGCGAACACCTGCGGAGCAAAGGAGCTAACGCTCCGGCGCCACAGGAGTTACACGACGACGTGGAAGCCTTGGTGCGGCGCTGCGACGAAGTCCGCAGCCTCAGCCAAGCCTTTGGCGGCGTTGAACTTTCACCGTTCATGCAGAGCCTGCTGCGCGTTTCGGGCCTCGATGCGCGCGCCAGCGTCCGCGCGCTGCCGGCTCGCCAAGCCGCCGCCGCAGGCCTGTAAGTCCGGTCCAAATAGGGACATAGGAAGGAGCCGCGCGGGCTTCCGCGCGGCGATTCGCTCATGGGCGCACCCCCCGACGCCCCGCAACCGCCCGATTCCGAACCCTCCCCTACGCCTGCAGCCGAACCGTCTCCAGACCATCCGCACGTCTCCGTATTGCCGCTCGAAACCCTTGAGGCGCTTAAACTTCGGCCGGGTGATCTGGCCGTGGACGCCACCCTCGGCGCCGGCGGCCACGCCGCCGCCATGCTCGACGCCCTAGCGCCCGGCGGCACGCTCCTGGGCCTCGACGTGGATCCGGAGGCCCTCGAACTGGCCCGCCCGCGCCTGGAATCCCTTGCCGCAGCTAAAGATGTGAAACTCCTGCTGGTCCAATCCAACTTCCGCGAACTGGGCAGCGTCCTCGACGCCCACTTGGCCGGACGCGCACCCCGTGGCATCCTGGCCGATCTGGGCGTCTCTTCGATGCAGCTCGACCGCCCCGGCCGGGGCTTCAGTTTCCGCTTCGATGCGCCGCTGGATCTCCGTATGGATCCTAGACTTCCACACACGGCGGCGGACCTGCTGCGCGCGCTTTCCGAAACCGAGATCGCGGACGTGCTCTTCCATTTGGGCGAAGAACGCCGCTCCCGAGCCATTGCGCGCTGGATCGTCGAAGCCCGCCGCCGCGGCCATCCGGTGCAAACAACGGGGCAGCTCGAGGAGCTGGTCCGGCGCGCACTTAAGGTCCGCGGGCATCAACGTATCCACCCTGCCACACGGACTTTCCAAGCGTTGCGCATGGCCGTAAACGGCGAGCTGGACGCGCTGGAAGCCTTCCTCGCCGCCGCGCCCGAGCGCCTCGCGCCCGGCGGGACGCTGGGCGTGATCAGTTTTCATTCCGGCGAAGACCGGAAGGTCAAACAAGCCTTCAAGTTGCAGGCCCAAACCGGACGATTCCAGAAGGTGCATAAGTCGGTGCTGCGCCCCTCGGAGCAAGAGGAACGCGCCAACCCGCGCAGTCGAAGCGCTAAGTTTAGGGCGCTGCGCAGGTTAGAGGATGACGCACCGGCGCTCTAGGAATCGAACGCCATGTTCAGCGGACGGCATCTGCTCTTCCTGGGCGCCCTCGCCGCGGCCGGCTTGGTCTCGGTCCGCGACAGCCAAGAACAAATCGAGCGCGGCTATGTACTTGCAGAATACGAAGCTCAATTGCGCGAAGTGCGCAAGGAAATCGCGGCCGAACGCGCCCGCTTGCTCGCGCTGCAAACGCCGCAGCGTGTGATCGACCGAGCGGCCGAACTGCGCCTCCCGGTCCGCCCCGTTTCGGAACTGGAACTCTATACGCCGCGCGAAGTTCGCGCGACGCAGCCGTAACGCAGACTCCGGAGACCGCGGCATCCTCGAGAGCGTATGAACGATCCGAACCCCACCCCCACCCCGCAGCCCGTTCGCGGCGATACCACGATCGCGCATCGCTTGGCCTGTCCGGCCGCGCATTCGGCGGCTTGGGGACCGCAAGGCGGCGTCGATCGCGCCGTCCGCACCCGCTTGGCGTTGACGGTAGTCCCTGTCCTGCTTGTATTTATCGCACTTTCCTGGCGCCTGGGGACGATCCACATCGTCGAGCACGAGTCCTGGGCTCGACTGGCCGAACGCCAGCGCACGGCCAGCGAACGCCTCCCCGCCCCGCGCGGACCCATTCGCGGCGCCAACGGCGAAATGCTGGTCCAAAGCCGCGCCCGGAAGATCGTCTTCGCCGACCTGCACGTGTTAAAGGCCGAGCAGAAGGACGAAACCGCCCGCAAACTCGCCGAACTCCTTGACGTAGACCAACTTCTGCTGCGCCGGCGCATGGACCTCGCCGACCGGCGCGTCGTGTACCTGGCGCGCAACGTGGAGCCCGAACAAGCCGAGAAAGTCGCCGAGCTGAAGATTCGCGGCGTCGGCTTCGAAGACACGTTCCGGCGCGAGTATCCCTTGGGGCCGCTGGGCTCGCACGTGCTGGGCTGGGCGGGCACCGACGGCGGGAAAGAAGGCATCGAACTGGCGCTGGAGGGCCTGCTGCGCGGCATCCCCGGCTACCGGACCTACGAACGCGACGCCTCGCGGCGCGCGCTTTCGCGCGGCGGCGACGTCTCGTACGTGCCGGAAATTCATGCCCCGCAGCCGGGGCTGGACGTGCAGCTCACGATTCACCCCGGCTTGCAGCATGTCGCCGAAGACGAGTTGGACGCCATCATGGAGGCATACCAGCCGAAGGGCGCGGTCGCCTTGGTGCTGGACGTGCGTACCGGAGCGATCCTGGCGCTGGCCAATCGTCCGGCGTACGACCCCAACGCGCCGGCCTCCGCCGATCCCGCACACCGCCGCAACCGCGCGCTGACCGATGTCTTCGAGCCGGGCAGCACCTACAAGACGTTTATCGTGGCGGAAGCGCTGGAGAAAAAGCTGTTTCGCCGCAACGAACGGATTAACTGCGAGAACGGCGCTTGGCGCGTCAGCTACCGCACGCTGCACGACTCGCACGCCTACGGCATCCTCACGCTGGACGAGGTGATCGTCCATTCGAGCAATATCGGCGCGGCCAAGGTCGGCCTGCGGCTGGGCATCGACGGCGTCTACGATGCGGTCCACACCTTCGGCTTCGGCGCGCGAACGCGGATCGATCTGCCCGGCGAAGTCTCCGGCATCGTGCGCCCCAAGCACAAATGGACCAAAGACAGCCTGCTCTCCGTGCCCATGGGCCAGGAGATCGCGGTGACGCCGCTGCAACTCGCCACGGCCTATGCGGCGATGGTGAACGGCGGCGCCCTGTTGCGCCCGCAGGTGATCCAACGCATCGCCAACGCGAAGGGCGAGGAGCTCTACACGCTGCGCCCCGAGGCGGTCCGGCAGGTGATCTCGGCCGAAACGAGCATCGCGATGCGCGAAATGCTCGAACGGGTGGTGCTGGAAGGCACCGGCCGCCGCGCGTGGTGCCCCGAGTATTCCGTCGGCGGCAAGACGGGCACGGCGCAAAAAGTGATCGGCGGAACGTACAGCCACGAGAAATACGTCGGCAGCTTCTGCGGCTTCGCGCCGGTCGAGCAGCCGCGGCTGGTCTGCCTCGTCACGGTGGACGAGCCGGACAAGCGCCTGGGGTATTACGGCGGCACGGTCGCGGCGCCGGCCGCCAAAGAGATTCTGCGCAGGGGCCTCAAAGCCCTGAACGTCCCGCCGCGCAGCGGGGAAGCACAGGAACTGGCAGAGCGCGAATTCCGCGCGCGCCGCAACGGAGGATAACCATGCGTCTGGCCACCTTGCTGAAGAACCTCGAACCCGCGCCGCGCCAGGTTCAGCGCTTCGATCCGGGCGTGGACGTCACGGGACTCTCGATCGACAGCCGCCGCGTGCAACGCGGGCACGTCTTCGTCGCGCTGCCCGGGCAGAAGGCCGACGGCGCAAAGTTCGCGCAGGATGCCTGGGAACGCGGCGCGGCGGTGGTCGTGACCGAGCGCGAAGAACCGCTCACCGGCCTCCCGCAAGTGATCGTGCCCCACGCGCGCACGGCACTGGCGCAGCTCGCCCGCGCCCTGCACGGCATGCCCGACAAGAAGCTGCGGCTCGGCGCGATCACCGGCACCAACGGCAAATCGACGACCGCTTACCTGGTCCGCCACATCCTCAATGAGACCCGCACGCCCTGCGGCATGCTGGGTACGATCGAGTACGACGTCGGCGAACCCGGCGCGAAGCTGGAAGCGCCGCTGACCACGCCCGAAGCGCCGGACATCTGTGCCTATCTGCGTGCGATGGTCCGCAACGGCTGCAAGGCCGCGATCATGGAGACCTCCAGCCACGGCCTGGTCCAGCGCCGCGTCGAAGGGCTTCAATTTTCCTGCGGCATCTTCACGAACCTGACCCAGGACCACCTCGACTTCCATCGCACGATGGAACAGTACCGCGACGCGAAGCTGCTGTTGTTCCAGATGCTCAACGCCGATGCGTACGCGATCCTGAACTACGACGACGAAGCCGGGCGCTATTACGCGGCGCGCACGCGCGCGAGCACCATCGGCTATTCGCTCGAGAACCGCCGCGAAGCCGAACTGCGCGCGGAGATCACGCAGACCGACATTCACGGCACGACGTTCCGGATTCACTCGCCCTGGGGCAAGCGCGAGGTTCGCTGGGGCCTGGTGGGCGCGCACAACATTCAGAACGCGCTGGCCGGACTGGGCGGCGCGCTGGCTCTGGGCAGCAGCCACGACCGCACCTTCAACTTCGACCGCGCGCTCTCGGCGCTGGAAAAGTTCAGCGGAGTCCCCGGGCGGCTGGAAGCCGTCGGCGACGGATTGGCGCCCTTCCGCGTCTTTGTCGATTACGCGCATACCGACGACGCGCTGCGCCGCGTCATGGCCGCCCTGCGCTCGCTGAAGCCCAGCCGGATGATCGTCGTCTTTGGAGCCGGAGGCGACCGCGACCGGACCAAACGCCCCAAGATGGGCCGCGCCGTCGACGAGATGGCCGACTTGGGCGTCGTCACCAGCGACAATCCGCGCACCGAAAACCCGCACGCGATCCTGCGCGACATCTGCGAAGGCTTGCGCACGCAGGGGAAGTTCACCATCGAAGCCGACCGCGCGCGGGCCATCGATCTGGCGATCCGCGAAGCTCGTCCCGGCGACGTGCTCCTGATCGCCGGCAAGGGCCACGAGAATTACCAGATCGTCGGCGCGGAAAAGCTGCCCTTCGACGACCGCCAGCAGGCGCGCTACGCCCTCGAACGGCGCTTCGGTACGGCTCCGCGCTCGGCCGCAGCGGCCGGCAGTTGAGTCCCTTTCACCCAAGCCCTCGAAGTGCACCGCGCCACGGATTCTTGCCGTGGCGCGGTGCTTTCACGGTCCCCCTTGCGCAATCTGGCGTGGCCCCCATACTGCCTGACTTGATTCAGAATTCGAAGGCGCTCCCATGAAACTCCCTTACCCCGGCGAAACCGCCGCGCTGGCGACCGCAGCCTGCTGGACCGTCAGCGCGCTCTTCTTCGCCGCCGCCGGAAAACGCATCGGCTCGCTCGCGCTGAACCAGATTCGCCTGTTCATGGCCTTCGCGCTGTTGTGCCTCTACGGCGCGCTTGTGCGAGGACATGCCTTGCCGGGCGACGCGACGCCTGAAGCGTGGGGCTGGCTCGCGCTCTCCGGCTTCATCGGCTTCACGCTGGGCGATTTGTGTCTCTTTCGCGCCTATCTCCTCGTCGGTCCGCGCGTCTCCATGCTGGTCATGTCGCTGTGGCCGCCCATGGCGGCCCTGTTCGGATGGGCGCTGCTGGGCGAGCGCTTGCGCCCGACCGATTGGCTGGGCATGGCGCTGACGCTGGCCGGCGTCGCCTGGGTCGTCCTGGAGCGCCAACCGGCCGCGCAGGAGCAACCGGCCGCCGAGCGGCCCAAGGGCATCGCGCTGGCGTTCGGCGGCGCGGTGGGCCAAGCCTTGGGGCTGGTGATCGGCAAGTTCGGCATGGGCGCGTACGATCCGTTCGCGGCGACGCAGATCCGCGTGGTGGCGGGGATCGCCGGATTCGCGGTGCTCTTCGCCTGCATCGGTTGGTGGCCGCGCGTCTGGAACGCGCTCTCCGACCGGCGCGGCATGCTCTACAGCTTCGGCGGAGCGTTCGCGGGACCGTTTCTGGGCGTGGGCCTTTCGCTGCTGGCCGTGCAGCACACCGCAACCGGAGTGGCCGCGACGATCATGGCGCTCGTCCCGGTCCTGATCATTCCCTTCGCCGTCTGGCTGCACAAGGATAAGGTGACGCTCCGCGCCGTACTGGGCGCCGTCCTCGCCGTCGGCGGCGTGGCGCTTCTGTTCCTGAACTGATTCGGCGCTTTTCACGCTCTGCCCTTGAGCTACAGTGTCGCGCTCCTTCGACCCACCCTCTTCCACCGGGAGTCACCGCCATGGCCGACCGCACGAACCACCAGGATATCCGCATCGGGACGCTCGCCCCCGGGGACAAGGGCGCCGCTTACCTGCGCCAGATCATTCCCCACGGCTTCGAGAGCTTTCAGCTCAACTTTTGGAAGTACCTCGGCGGCACCGATCTCAAAAAGCTCGCCAAAGAAGTCAATGCGCTGCTCGACGAGACCGGGCGCACGGCGATCGTCAGCAGCCTGGGCATCTTCGGCAATCCGCTTGAAGACAAGCAGACGGCCAAGGACTGGGCGCGCTGCATCGACGCGGCGGCGCTCTTCGACTGCAAGCTGGTCTGCGGATTCGCCGGGCGCGTGGTGAACAAGAAGATTCCCGAGTCGATGAAGACGTACAAGCAGGTCTTTGGACCGCTGGCCAAGCGCGCCGCCGACAAGGGCGTGCGGCTGGCCTTCGAGAACTGCGACATGGGCGGCACGTGGGAGTACGGCGACTGGAATATCGCGCACGCGCCGACGGCGTGGGAGATGATGTTCAACGAACTGCCCGCCGAGAACATCGGGCTCGAGTGGGAACCGTGCCACCAGATGAACAGCCTGATCGACCCGCTGCCCCAACTGCGCAAGTGGATCAAGAAGGTGTTTCATATCCACGGCAAAGACGCGACGGTGCTCTGGGATGTCGTGCGCGAATCCGGCATTCGCGGCGGCAAGCCGTACGTCTTCCACCGCACGCCCGGCTTCGGCGACACGAACTGGACCGACGTGATCAGCATCCTGCGCCAGGGCGGGTTCTGCGGGAGCATCGATATCGAAGGCTGGCACGATCCGGTCTACCGCGGCGATCTCGAGATGACCGGCCAGGTGCACGGCTTGAACTACCTCAAGCAATGCCGCGGCGGGGCGTTCGTCGAAAATCCCAAGTAAGCGTATAATCGGGCCATGTCGAAGCGCATCGAACGGCGCCAGGAGCGTGAGCGGCGCGAGGAGTCCGTGTACCGGCTTCCCGCGCCCGGCAGCGCGTTGCCGCAGATCGTCCTGATCGAACGCCGGCCCGGGCATCATCCGTGGATCTTCCGGCGCATGCTGGAAGAACCGAAGCAGCGCGTGATTCCCGGCGCGCTGGTGGAATGCGTCACCCGCGACGGCCGCCGCGTGGGCTGCGGCTACTACAACGCCAACAGCGAGATCACGCTGCGTTTGCTCAGCGAAGATCCGCGCGTCGTGCCCGACGGCGAATGGTTCGCGCGGCGCATCGCCGATGCCGTGGCCTTTCGGCACGACGTCCTGAAGCTGCCCGAAACGACCGACGCTTACCGCGTGATCCACAGCGAAGGCGACGGCCTTAGCGGGCTGGTCGTCGACCGCCTCGCCAACGTGCTGGTATTGGAACTCTACAGCGCCGGACCGTTCCGCCATCTGCCGTGGATCCAGGCGGGCTTGCGCGCGTGCTTTCCGGACGCCGAACAGGTCGTGCGCGCCGACGCGCGCAGCGAGAAGTACGAAGGCGTCGCGATGGATGGCCCGCCGCCCAGCGAAAATGCATGCGAGTTGACGGTCCGCGAAGGGGCCGCGCGCTTTCATGTCGATCTGCGCAAAGGCCACAAGACCGGCTTTTTCGCCGACCAGCGCGAACACCGCGCGCGTCTTGCCGAACTATCCCGCGGGCACGAACTCTTCGACGGCTGCTGCTACAGCGGCGGTTTTGCGATCCAAGCGGCGCTGGCCGGCGCAAAGCGTGTCGAAGCCGTGGACCTGGACGAGAAAGCCATCGCGGTCGCCGAGAGCAACGGGAAGCTCAACGCGGTTACCGATCGCGTGACCTTCGCGCATGGAAACGTCTTCAACGTGCTGCGCGAGCACCGCGCCGCGCGCAAGCGCTTCGCGCGAATGGTCCTCGACCCGCCCAAGCTGGCCGTATCGAAGAGTGAATTGCCCAAGGCGCTGCAGAGCTACAAGGACATGAACCGCCAAGGCATGCAATGCGTGGAGGCCGGCGGGGTGTTGCTGAGTTGTTCGTGCACGGGACTGGTCAGCGAGTTGGACCTGATCGGCGTGCTGCGCGATGCGGCCAGCGAGGCGCGCGCGGATCTGCAAATCTTCGCCGTAGGCGGCGCTTCGCCCGATCATCCGTGGGCCGCGCGGATGCCCGAAGGCCGCTACCTGAAGGTGATCTACAGCCGGGTGCGGCCGCTGGGATAATCAGAAAAGCAGCCATACCGCCGCGATGCCCAGACCTCCCGCCAGCAGCACCGCGGCAAAGGCCGCCGCCACGTATCGTCCGTACGCACCCCCGCCCAGCGTCCAGGCCAGGGCGCCCTTCACGAGGGTATTCGACATGCCGGCGACCAGAATGCAGGTGGTCGCGAGGCGCTCGTCGGTGCCTTCGCGCGCCATGCGGGCCATGGATAGCGTGATGGCGTCCATATCGGTCAGCCCGCCCAGCACGCCGGCGACCAGCAACCCGCTTGCGCCGAGGTAGGTTTCGGCGGCCTTGCAAGCCAGGCGGACCGCCGCGAAGAGCAATCCGAACTTCACGGCCTGGCCCAGTTCGAACGGGTTCTTCAAGCGCGCCTTGTCTTCCACGGTGGCTTGCGGAGGCGTCTGCGCGCGCTTTCGATACAGAACGTACGCGCCGGCCAACCCCGCCAGGAGCAGCGCCGCCAACGGCACGCTTGCAGTGCGCAGGAGGCCCGGATTCACCGCGCCGACTTCCAGCAACACGCGCACGGGCATCACGCAGGAGGCCAGCACCACCGCCAGCGCGCAGGCCGAAGCCAGCCCCGGTTCGTGCTTCGCGCGCCCGCTCACCGAAAGCGTAACCGCCGTCGAACTGACCAGCCCGCCGACCAGACCGGTCACGCCCAAGCCGCGGCCCGGCCCCATCCAGCGGATCGCCACATAGCCGACGAAGCTGATGGACGACATCAGGACCACCATCAGGCCGATGTGAAACGGGTTGAGCGTGCTCAGCGGTCCCAGCGCCTCGTCCGGCGCCAGCGGCAGCACGATGGCCGCGACCACCAGGAACATCAACGTCGCGTACAACTCCTCGCGCGTCACTTTCTTGACCAGCCCGTGCAGAGGCTCTTTGGTCGAAAGCAGCGCGGTGGTGGCGATCGCGACGCCCGCCACGAGCACCAGCCGGTTCGTGAATGGTTCGGCCAGCCCTTGGCTCATGGCCAGTGCGCCGCAGAAGAAGGAAACGAAAAAGGCCAGCTCGGAGGTCAAGCCGCGGTCGCGGCCTTTGCGCAGATCGTCCTGATACGCCAGGACCAGCGGCACGCTCACCGCCACCAGCGCCGCGCCGACAAGCCAGTAGCCAATCTGGCGCGCCAGCAGCATGGCGATCGCGCCGACCAGCGCGTACAGCGGGTGCGTGCGCACGCCGCCCAGGAATTCGCGGTCTTCCCGGCCACCTTCGGCAAAAGCGGCCTGCTCGCGCTGCAAGCCGATCAGCAGACCGCAACCCAGTGCGACGGCCAGCGCCACGAACGGCTCGTACGTCTCCATGCGCGGATTATAGCGTGCGCTTACGGATCGAGCGTGCCATCCTTTAGGCCCACCGGAATAGCCGCCGGACGCGCGCAAGTACTGCCCAACTCCAGATGCTTGCCCTGATCGCTGGATTCGTGCAGCGTCTGCATGATGTCGAGGACGTGGAACGCGAGTTCCCCGCTGACGCGATGCGGCCGCCCGCTGCGCAGCCCGTAGGCCATATCGGCCGCGCCCAGTCCCCGCGCGCCGTCGTTGTAGCGATGCTTGTTCGTCGCCTCGACCCAGCCTTGATACTGGCCCGGCAGACGCAGGAAGACCTGCCCGCCGAAGCCGTTGGGATCGGGGACGCGCATGCTGCCTTCGGTGCCGTGCACTTCGATGTTCGGCAGACTGTGCCCCCAGACGTCGAAGCTCTGGATGATCGTTCCCACCGCGCCGTTCTGGAATTCCAGCAGTCCGGTGACGTGCGTCGGCACCTCGACTTTAATCACCTGCCCCGCGCGCGGCTGGCTGGTGACGGTGCGCTCTTTGAAGGTGACGCGCGTCATGCCCGTCACGCGCTTCACGGGGCCGATCATGTTCACCATCGCGGTCAGGTAGTACGGCCCCATGTCGAACATCGGCCCGCCGCCGGCCTTGTAGTAAAACTCCGGGTTGGGATGCCAGCTCTCGTGCCCGTGCCCCTGCATGAACGCGGTGACCGAGACGACCTCTCCGATGGCGCCTTCGTCGATCAGCCGCCGCGCCGTCTGGTGCCCGCCGCCCAGAAACGTATCGGGCGCGCAGCCGACGCGCAGGCCCTTCTGCTTGGCCAGCGCCAGCACTTTCTTGCCGTCCTCGCGCGTGACCGCGAAGGGCTTCTCGCTGTGCGGATGCTTCCCGGCCTGAAGAATTTTCTGGTCCACCTCGGCGTGCGCGCCGGGAATGGTAAGGTTGATCACGATCTCGATCTCGGGATCGGCGAGCAGTTCGTCCACGCTGTACACGCGCGGCACCTCGAATTCCTCGGCGCGCTTTTTTGCGGCTTCCGGAAAGAGGTCCGCGCAGGCGACAACTTCGGTGATCTCGAGCGCCTTCAAGGTCTTGAAGTACGCGGCGCTGATGGCGCCGCAACCGACCACGCCGATTTTAGCCTTCTTGAGAGCGGACACGTAGCGCCTCCTCCGGGGTGTACGAAGCTCGAACCGCGCCGGGCGCGGCGGCCTATGGGAAGCAGGCTGGTTTAGCGGAATCGCGCGGGCCGTCTACTTCAGATGTCGATGACCGTGCTGCCCTTGGCCAATTCGACGTGGTAAGGCTTGTCGCGGCTGAGGCGGGCGAGTTCTTCGTCGGTCTTGACCTGTTCGCCCCACTCTCGGTCGGGATCGTGGTGCCCGATGTAGGTGCGCTTCACGCGGCACTGCTGCGCGCGCGCGACGACATCCTCGACGCAACTGTGGCCCCAGTCGATCCGCGGCGCCGCCGAGGCGTGCCCAATGGCGCGGATGCCCATGTACTCGGCCATGAAATACTGGCCGTCCATGTACGCAGCGTGCGCGTCCTGCAGGTGCATGCGCAGGCGCGCTTCGGCCCTTTCGCTTTCCACCTGGCTGGGATGCTTCGGATCGTTCCCGTGGCGCAACTCGTGATCGGTGCAGAAAACGAATTTCTTGCCTTTACGTTCGACCACGTACCCCAAGCACGGCGTCGTCCCGTGGTACACCTCGAACGGCGTGATCGTCATCCTTCCGACTTTCACCGGCGAACCCAGATCGTGCACGCCCCACGGACCGTGCGGCGGAATCGTGCCGTCCTCCTCGATGTCGCGTATCTCGTAGCCTTCGAATTTCGCGGCCATGATCGCGTAATTCACCGGCGCGTCGCGGCTGACCACTTTCTTCGTCTCGCGCGAAAAGAGCCCGAAGCGGTCGTCCAGCGAAGCCAGGAACGATCCGTTGCCGTAAATCTTGATCGTGTAACTGTTCGGGCGCACGAAGCAGAAGGTTGCGAACGGAAGCCCGTTGCGGTGGTCGAGGTGCTCGTGGGAGCCGAAGATGTACAGGGTGCGGTCCTTGCGGTCCGCCCACTTCTTGTTGACCAGATTCAGCGCGCAGTTGCGGATGCCCGTGCCGCCGTCGAGGATGACGATGTTCCCGTCGGCATCCTCAACCTCGATGCAAGTGGTGTCCCCGCCGAAGACCGGCAGGTTCGGCAGTCCCAGCTTGCGCTGGTATTCCTCGATGGTTTGTTTGGTGGGCGGCCCGCCCAGCCACGTTTCGTAGCTGACCTTACCTTCCCTCATCCGCTGCGCCAGGTCTTCGAATGCCTTGGTCAGCGTATGCACCGCCGCCATGCGCACGAACTCGGCGACTTCGTGCGGCGTCGGGAAGTACGGGCAGCTTCCCTGCACGCCCCACAACGTCACGCGCAGATTCTTGATCGTATCGCCCATGCGAGTTCAAAGCACCCGTTCGCGAAGACTGCCGCCGCAACTTACCGCCTCGCCGCCAGCGGAACAAGACGGAGGTGCAGGGTAGGCGGCTATAGACGGCCCGCCACCCCAAAAGTCACACGTGCGTCCGATTACTTCAGCGCCTTTTTGGCCACCTCGGCCACATTCGACGCCGTGAAGCCGAACTTTTCGTACAGCGTCTTGAACGGTGCGCTCGCGCCGTAGTGCGGCAAGCAGACGTATGCGCCGTCGAGCCCCACGTATTTGGACCAGCTCATCGGATGCGCCGCTTCGACCGCCACCCGCGCGCGAACGTCCGGCGGAAGCACCGAGTTGCGGTAGCTTTCCGACTGCGCGTCGAAGAGTTCGAAAGCCGGCATGGCGACGACGCGCGCGCGAATCCCGTCCTTCGCCAGCAAGTCTTGCGCGCCCAGCGCGTACTGCACTTCGCTGCCCGTCGCCATCAGCACGATCTGCGGTTTGCCGCCTTCGGCATCCTTGAGCACATAGCCGCCCTTCAGGAGTCCCTCGGCCGGCGCGGTCTTGGAGCGGTCGAAGACCGGCAGGTTCTGGCGCGTGGTCACGATCGCCGTCGGGCCGTCGCGCCGCTCGATGGCCGCCTTCCACGCCAGCGGGACTTCGTTTGCGTCGCTGGGCCGGATCGTCACCAGCCCCGGAATCGCGCGCAGCATCGAAAGCTGCTCCACCGGCTGGTGCGTCGGGCCGTCCTCGCCCAAGCCGATCGAGTCGTGCGTGAAGACCCAGATCGACTGCACGCCCATGAAAGCGCTGAGCCGGATCGCCGGTTTGCAGTAGTCGCTGAAAATCAGGAACGTCGCGCCGTACGGGATCAGCATCTGGCTCAGCGCGATTCCGTTCAGCGCCGAACCCATCCCGTGTTCGCGCACGCCGAAGTGGAAATTCCGCCCGGCGTACGTGCCTTCGTCGCCTTTGTTGCCGGGGTGCTGAAAGTGCCCGGTGCCCTTGACGATGGTGTTCGTCGAGGGCGCCAGGTCCGCGCTGCCGCCCAGCAGCATCCCCAGCTTCGGGCCCACTACGGCGAGCGTGTCGCCTTGCGCTTTGCGTGTCGGGACGTCCTTCCCCGCCGGATACACCGGGAGATCCTTGTCCCAGCCCGCCGGCAGCTTCTTATCCAGCCAGTCCTGGAATTCCTGCGCCAGCGCCGGATGCGCCGCGCGGTAGGCCTCGAACTTCTGCCGCCACGCCGCCTCGGCCTTCTTGCCCTGCTCCAGCGACGCGCGAAAGACCTTCAACGCGTCTTCCGGCACGTAGAACTGCTTCTCGGGATCCCAGCCGTAGGCCTTCTTGGTGGCCTTGACTTCGTCCTCGCCCAGCGGCGAACCGTGGACGTCGTGGCTGTCGGCCTTGTTGGGCGAACCGTACCCGATCACCGTGCGCACCGCGATGATGTGCGGCTTGTCCTTCACCTGCTTGGCCTTCTCGATCGCCGCGTTAATCGCCTCGATATCGTTCCCGTCGTTTACGATCTGCGTATGCCAGCCGTAGGCCTCGTAGCGCTTCATGCGGTCTTCGGTGAACGCGACCGTGGTGTGCCCTTCGATGCTGATGTGGTTATCGTCGTAGAGGTAGATGATGTTGTCGAGCTTCAGGTGCCCGGCGAGGCTGCTGGCTTCGGCGGTCACGCCTTCCATCAAGTCCCCGTCGCTGACGATGCCCAGGATCGAGTAATCGACGATCTCGTGCCCGGGCCGGTTGAAGTACGCGGCCAGGTACTTCTGCGCGATCGCCATGCCCACGCCGTTGGCCAAGCCTTGCCCCAGCGGCCCCGTCGTCGTCTCCACACCCGCCGTGTGCCCGTATTCGCTGTGCCCCGGCGCCTTGCTGCCCCACTGCCGAAACTGCTTCAGGTCTTCCAAGGAGAGATCGTAGCCGTGCAGGTGCAGCAGCGAATACAGCAGCATGCAGCCGTGACCGGGCGAAAGGATGAAGCGGTCGCGGTTGGCCCATTCGGGATTGGCCGGGTTGTGCCGCAGGTGGTTCTTCCAGAGCACGTAGCCCATCGGCGCGCAGCCCATCGGCATGCCGGGGTGCCCGCTGTTGGCTTTCTGCACGCCGTCGATGGAGAGACAGCGGATCGTGTTGATGCAAAGCAGATCGAGGTCGGTGCCGGTGGTCGCCACGGGCGTGCTCCTTAAGGTCGATTCGGATTCGAGCGGCTTAGCCGCTGTTTGGTTGCTCCCACGTTAGTCAGGCTTGGCCGGTAGGCAAGTACGGGCGAGTCGATTCCAGGCCAATAAAAAGGGCCGCTCCCTTACGGGGCGGCCCTTACAACGCCTGTGTATTGCGGGCTCACGCCTCCAGATTCAGCCATTTCAACTCGTCCGGCGTGAGTTTCAAATCCAGCCCCGGCAAGCTTGTCCGCGTCTCGCTCGGCACGCGAGGCCCGATCAGCGGGAAGGTCGGGAACGGCTGGCAGAGCACGTACGCCAGCGCCACGTTGATCGGCAGCACCCCGCGCTTCTTGCTGAACTCCTGCACGCGCTTGAGCCGCTCGAAGTTATCGTCGCTGTACCAGCTTCGCACCAGTTCGGCGTCGGCGGTGAAATTCCGGTCGCCGCGCACGAAGAAGCCGCGCGCCTGGCTCGACCACGGCATCACCGGAATCTGCGTCTCCGCCAGCCACGCGCGGAATTCCGGCGTGCTCGCCGCGATACAGCCGTGCCAGACCGGGTTGACCATCCGCGCCAGCGAGAAGTTGTTGCTGATCGCCGCAATCCCGGCCAAGCCCTTGCTCTTGGCGTACGCTTGAGCTTCCTTCACGCGCTCCAGCGACCAGTTGCTCAATCCGTAGGCGCGGATCCGCCCGGCCTTGATGTGCGCGTTCAGCGTCTCGACAAATTCGCCCACCGGCACGTCCGGGTTATCGCGGTGCAGCATGTAGATGTCGATGTAATCCATCTCGAGACGGTCCAGGCTCTCGAGCAACTGCTTGTTCACCGCATCGGGAAAGCAGTGCGGCGTGTGGCCGCCCTTGTCGAGGATAACCACCTTCTCGCGCAGATTGCGCGACTTGACCCAATGCCCCAGGATCTTCTCCAGCTTTCCGCCGCCGTAGATGTAGCCGGTGTCGAAACAGTTCCCGCCGCGCTCGAAGAAGTGATCGAACATCAGCGCCGCGTGGCTCGCGTTGACCTGGTTGTCCACGCCCATCACCAGCCGGCTGACCTCCTTCGGGACGCCGACGATCCGGCCCTTCGGGATGGTAGCGCCTTCGCGCACCTTCAGCGGTCCGCCGTCCAGCACCGGCACCGCGCCGCTCTTCTCGACGCCATACTCCACGCCCACGCCCGCGCGCCATTGGTCCAGCATCTTCATGTTGCTGAGCGTGTCCTCGGGGCTCATCGCCGGCGACGCGGCCTTGCGGTCCTTGATGTACGCGGCCACCGTGTCCGCTTCGTAGGCGTACAGCGGCTTCTCGTATTCGATCGGGAACTCCTGAACCGCGCCCTTCTTGGTCAGCACGATCTTCGTGGCGCTCCCGTCGCGCCCCGGCATCCACGGATTGGGCAGGAAAATATTCCCCTCGCTGCCGAAGATGCGGACCACGTTCTCCAGATTCACCGAGACGCCGGTGGCCAACTGAGCCACGATGTCGCCGGGGAAGCGCGCGATCGCCACGGCCCACTCGTCGACGCCCGACTGGCCCCTGTGCCCCATGCCCTGGAACGCCACCGGATCGGCGAAATCCTGGCCCTGCGCCACGCCGGCCACCAGCCGCGCCATGCTCGTCGGATAGCAGCCCACGTCGAGGATTCCGCCGCCGCCCAATTCGTCCGCGAAGAGCCGCCCCTTGGGGTTGAACCCCGCGTGGAACGCGAACGTCGCCTGGATCAGCCGCACCTCTCCGATGACCTTCTCGCGCAGCAGTTCGACGAGCTTCTTCGTCTGCGGGCTGCAGCGGTACATGAACGCTTCCATCAGGAAGACGTCGTGCTCCGCGCACGCCTCGACGATGCCGGCGGCCTGCCAGTAGTTCAACGCCACCGGCTTTTCGCAAAGAATGTGCTTCCCGGCCCGCGCGGCCTTGATCGCCCATTCCGGATGCAGCGGGTGCGGCGTCGCGATGTAAACGGCGTGGACCTCGGGATCGGCCAGCAGCGCTTCGTAACTCGCGTGCCGCTTCGGAATCCCGAACTGATCGGCGAACTTGTTCGCCGACTCCTGGCTGCGGCTGCCCACCGCCACCAGTTTGCCCGTCACGGATTTCTGAACGCCCTGCGCGAACGTCTTCGCGATGTTCCCGGTGCTCAGGATGCCCCAATTCACTTGCGCGCTCATGCCACGGTCCTTTCGGTCGCTCGAAGGCACTCTTTCAAGGGTGCGTAGGCCAAGCAGGACAGGCTATGAAATCGCGGAGAGGATGCAACCGACGATGGGGGGCATGGGGCCTGACGCCAAGAACCCTGCGGTCGCGGGAGATTATCTTCCTTGGGCCGGAGCGGCTTGCCGGCTATAAGTCGTTCCTGCCCCGAGCATGCAACAGCACCTGCAACGCCATCGGGCTCGCCAAGAGCGGGTCGTCTTCCTTCATCAGCGCCGACTCGTTGCGCCACAGCCCGTCCGCGCTCTGCAATCGCAACGTGAGTTCCGCCAGTTCGCGCCACGCCTCGGGCTTCAGGTCCAACGCGCCGCTCGCCGCGGCTTCCGCCAGCGCCGCGCGGTAGTAGAAATTCATCGCCTGCGCCCACGCCGCCTGTTCTCCGGTCGCGCCTTCGAACCCGGCCGGTCCGGCGAGCGCGTGCGTGGCTGCCCACCAAGCACGAGCTTTCTTAAGGGGCTCGGCTGCGATGAGCGCGCCCATGTCATCCGGCTGGCCGCGCATGCCTAGGCATTCCAGGATCAGCAGGCCGTCCAGCGTCGCCGAACCGTACGACCGATACCCAGTCTCGCTCCTTCCGTCGTCACCCGCTTTATTCTTCGAGTACAGCACCCGCGAGTACACGTACCCGCCGTCCGTGGCGTTGCCGTGCCGGCCTAAAAAGACGCGCGCGCGCCTCCAAAGCGGGTCCTTGGCATCCAGATCCGACGCGAGCAGCGCATCGAGCGCGTAGCGCGTGGCCGAAAGATCCGCATCGCGATTCACGCGCCCGGGGGTCAAGCCGGGGGCGCTCCAGCCGCCGTACGCGGGGTGCTCCGGAGCGCAGCCGTTGGCTTCCGCATGCTGCTGCGCGACCAGGAACGCGCGCCAGCGCGCGGCATCTGCCTCCCACCCCGCGGGCTTCAAACGCAGCCACGTGCGGATCGCAAGCGCCGTCGAGTAGACCGGGTATTCCAGCCACTCGCCTTTCGAACCGATCCCCCGCCCTTCCGCTTCGGTGGCTTTGACGAACGCCATCGCGCGTTCCAACGCCTGCGCGTGTACCGCGCGCTGGGCCTCCGGCAGGCGGCTGAGCGTCTCCAGCACGAACGCCGTCGTCGCCGCGCCCGGCTTGAGCACCCCATAGGTCTCGCTGTGGAAACCGCCGTCCGCGGACTGTTTGGCTATAAGCGCCGCCAGCGTTCTGGCGATGCCCGCATCGAGGCGTTCGGCCAGCCCGCCCTCTTCGGCCCAGAGCGTAGTGGAGAGCAGGGCAGCAAGGAGCCCCAACACCGAATCAAGCAAGCGTGGCGCGAACCGCAAACCGCAATTCGAAATCCGCAAGGTGAAGACCTCACTGCTGCAGCGGCAGCAACCGGTAAGGAGTCTGCAGCGTCAAAATCGCGTTCGCCGTCGCGAACGTTTTCCCGCTGATGCAGGCCGTCGTCGTCCAGCTTCCGTCCGCATTCTGCCGGCGTATCAACTGATCCCGGACGAAGGGAAACCATTTGCGCCAGCGCGGGCCGTCTTCGCCGATCAGCGCCTGCGACATCATCGACGCGGCCAGGTAATCCTCGCCTTCCACCGTCAGGAAGATCTGCTTCCACTGTCCGTTCTTGCACTGTTCGATGAATGCGTCCATGGCGTCCAGCGTGCGCTCTTCGCCGCCCGCGCCCATTCCCACCAGCACGCGGATGCAGCTTGCCGTGGCATACAGCGACTGGTAACCGCCTCCGTACTGCGCCTGCGCGCCGCCGTCGTACAGTTTGGTGCTGGGATTGTGCTGATCCTTGATGAACTTCACCGTCTTCTGCACCGCCGCGTGTTTGATCGAAAGCCCGGCGCTCGCCGCGCTGCGCAGCGCCAGCCAGGACATGCACGTCGCCTTCAAGCTCCCGAAAGTCTGCTTGTGCCAGCTCCCGTCGGCTTCCTGCGATTTGGCGATGAAGTCCGTCAACTTCTGGATCGATGGGATCATCTCGAGATTCGCTTCGCCGGTATCGCCCGGCCGCATCCCGTAGAGCTGCGTGAGAAAAATCACGGCGAAGCCGTTGTGGACGGTCGCGCCCAGCTTGCCCTGAATAAGCGTCGTTTCGCCGAACGAGATATCGTTGGGCGCCTTGCGCGCGCGCTTCAGGATGTATTCGGCGGCCTTGCGCAGCGCGCGCACCGCCCGTGCATCGATGCCCTCGCGCTCGGTCTCGCCCGCCGCGAGCAGCACCAGCCCGCATAAAGCCGTGCAGGTGATATCCGGGGCGCTCTTCGCGTCGAGTCCCCACGAACCGTCCGGATTCTGAGCGCGCAGAATCCACTCGACGCCTTTTTTAATCGTCTCGCGCGCCGCGGGCGTAAATTCTTCTGGGGCGTCCTGCGCGCACGCCAAGCTCCCGGCCAGCAGCACGATCGAAGCGCAGCGTGCCGCCGAACGAAGCATGGTTCCGGATTCCTGGGGGACTCTTAAAGGTCTTCGAGCGGCAGCAGCCGCAGCGGCGTCTCCAGGCACAGCAGCGCGCACGCCGTCACGAAGGTGCGCCCGCGCAGACACGACGTCGCCGTCCAGCTCCCGTCGGCATTCTGCGTCTTGGTCAGGCGGCCGCGCACGAAGGTGAACCACTTCTGCCAATTCTCGCCGTTCTCGTGAATCAGCGCGTGCGTCAGCATCAGCGCCGCCGGATAGTCCTCGCCGACATTGGTCAGGAAGCCCTGTTGCCACTCGCCCCCGGCGATACCTTTGACCAGCTTGGTCACCGCGTCGTGGACTTCGCGCGTCTGCCCTTCGCCCATGCCGTAGAGCACGCGGATCGCGCTGGCGGAGGCGTAAATCGGATTTCCGCGCTCGCCATTCCCGCCGTCGTAAAGATTGTTGCTGGGGTTGTACTGCTTGCGAATGAACTTGAGGGTGCGGTCCACCGCCGCGCCGTGAATCGCGACGCCCGTCGAAGCCGACGAACGCAGCGCCATCCAGCCCAAGGCCGTCGCCTGCAGGCTGCTGTAGGTATCCTTGTACCAGCTTCCGTCCGACTCCTGGCACTTCGCCAGTGTATCGCTCAGCAGTTCCACCGCGCGACGCACCTGTTCGTTGCGCGTCTCGTCCAGTTGCAGCGACTGCATCCCGTAAATCTGGCTCAGGAAGATCACCGCGTACATGCTCTGCGAACGCGCGCCCACATACGTGTGGAACTCGCTCTGCTCGCCGTCGTCGATCCCCGTGCCGCGCTTCACGCGCTGCATGCGCTTGAGCAGGTAATCGACGGCCTTGCGCACCGCCGCCACGCACTCGGCCGACGGACCGTTCTTTTCGGTATTTCCAGCCGCCAGCAGCGCCATCCCCGCCGTCGCCGTGCACGCGATATTCGCGCTGTCGCGGATGTCCATACCCCACGAACCGTCTTTGTTCTGCGCCGAGAGCAGCCACTTCGTGCCGCGTTCGATGGACTTGAGCTGGGCCGGAATCACTTCCTCAAAGCCCCACCCTGAAGCCGAAGCGGCCCATAAGAGCAGTGCCAGAAATGGAAGCAGCGTGCGTGGCATATCTCTAAGACGCATAAAAGCTCGCCTCGGGTCAAGCTATACGCACAAATCTTACCCTTCTTGACGTACCATGCGTTCGTAAGGTTCTCGTAAAATGCTAAGCGCCAATACCGGCTAAGGTTGAACGCCCTCCGGTTGGGGTGCAGCCGGCCCCGGAGTGAGCGTGATGACCCCCCAGCGCACCGCCCATTGCGCGCCAGACTGCCGCGCCAGATCGTCGAAGAGCGCCTTTAGGGTTTGCGTGCCCGGTGGGAGAAGCTGCGCCTGCTCGCGGGTCAGTTTGAAATAGGCCGGCTCGCCGCGCGGGCCGTCTTCCAGGAAGATCGCACAGCCGCTCAACTTACGCAGTTGCTTCAAGAGGGTGCCGGCCGTGAGCCCCGTTCCGTTCCATTCGACTTTCCGTTCCAGAATCGCATCCATCCGTTCTCCGCTCGGCGCGGCGGGCGGCTTGCCGTTCGCTTTCCACTCACGTACCAAGTCGCGAAAGGCCGCCACCGCCGCGGGAGAAGCCTGCACCAGCGCCTTACCGCGCACGACTCTCAGCGAGAGCGTCGGCTCGAAGGACGGGAAGAGTTCCAAATACGGACCCAGTTCCTTCAAGAGCAGCGCCTGGAGCACCTCGTCGGCTTTCGGCCCGTCGGCCAGATTCGAGGGCGTCAGGAAGCGTACGTCCATGCCGCCGACGGCCCATTCCAGAATCCCATTCGCCGCCCGCGCCAGACGCAAACCTGGCTGTCCCGACGCATCCACCTCCGCGACCAGCCTAAAGATTTCGCGTTCCGCTCCCACCCAGACCGAACGGTGCGCCAGCCAGCGTAAGGTCAAACCGAGCGGATGGTCCTTGAGCTGCAGCCGGATCGGCGCGAGTCCTTCGATCTCTGGCGGATACGGCTCGTGCTCGTAGCGCTTGCCTTCCACCCACAGCGCCACCGGCGCGTTCTGGCGCTTCAGTTCGCTCAGGGCTTGCACCAGATCGGTGTGGTTCATGAACAACGAGACCGGCCGCGCCAGCCGATCCAGCGCCGCCTGTGTCGAGAAGCCGTCGGTTCTCTCCGGCCACTGTGCGTCGCGGCCTTCCGGCTCCAGCAACGCCAGCAAGCGCGCTGCTCGGGCGATCGTGCCGGAGGCGCCGCGAATCGAAAGCGCCGCCGATCCAGGCTGCACCTCGGTGCTGACCGGCGGAAAAAAAGCGCGCAGCGTGTCGCTCACCCGCTGCGCTTCTTCCTTATCGAGCTTCCAGTGCGACCAGTCGAACGTGTGCCGCTGGCGCTTGAGCATCTGCGCGCGCGTCGCATGCGTCAGCACCAGAACATCGCCGCGCGGAACGACCTCCAGACCCAAAGCGAGCCCGACATTCCCGAACCAGTCGCCCAGCGTGGGCGATCGCTGCCCCTGTCGAATCACGAAGGCGCCCGGCACCCAACCCTCTCGGGCCGTCGCTTCGGGATCGACAAGCAGTTCGATGCCCTGCAAGCCGGCCGTCGCGACCAGCGAATCGAAAACCCCGCCCGCCGCGCCGGACTCGGCGACGGCTGCACCCTCTTCGATGTTCTGGACATACGGCCGGGCCAGGGCCTCTTCCAGCTTCGGCGCGACCGGCAGGTACCCGTCGTACGCCAGCAGGACGCGCGCACGCAAGCCGCGCGCTTGGGAAGCGATCTCCGCCGTGGGGTGTTTGGCGTATTCCTCGGCCAGCTTTAAGACAGGCGACCCGCGTTGAACCAGCGCGCGCAGCGCTTCGTCGCGCTTCTCGAAATCCGCCGCGCCCAGCTTCTCGAAGAGCGCCCGGATCCCAGGCACCTGATCGGATTGAAGCTCGGGCGGGCTCAACCGCTGCGCTGGGTCGGTCGGCCAATCTTCGGCGCCCAGGACCCCAAACGGCAAAAGCGCCACCGCCACACCTAGCCAATAATAAGCTCTACTTACGCTAAAGCCTTGGGGACCAACTGGTAAGGCCTGATTAAGCACGCGCGGAGGTACTCCTCACAAAGTCGGCAAGCAACACCTGTGCAGTCCGTTAAGCTAGACGAAAGACGGCATACGGCTTCTAGTTTTTAGTAGTGGAAACCTCGCGCCTTCTTTCGGTTGCCCTAGGTGCAAAATAGACGAAGCGGCAGGCTTGATTTCGCACCTTAATGACCTATAAGGGCAAGCGGAGCACTGGAAAGCGCCACCAACCGGGATGTAGTGGGCCAGGAGAGCCCTACGCACCATGCCTATTTCTTATCCTTGCAAGGCGTGTGGATCGAACGTCTTGGACCGAGACGTGCAAGCCGGACGCGCCACGCGGCAAGGGCGGAATTACTACTGCGCCGAATGCTCTCCGCTGGTGCTCGATTCGGTGGCGACGGCGGCCGCTCCGCGTAAAGCTGCTCGAGCACCGGTGGCGCACGGTTTAGGCGCGCACGAAATGCCGTCCGAACGGCCGACGGCCAAGCAGGCGGAGCCGGTCAACGACGGCATCGAAGTACTGGAAGAATTCGAGATCATGTCGGTCGACGTGCCCGATGCGGCGCCCAAGGAGAGTCCCATGGCGGATAGCGAACCGGTGGCGTCGGAAGGCCGCGCCTCCAGCCGTCGCCGAGCCTCGGGGCGAGCGGGCGCCGGCGCCGGACGCGGAGCCAGCCAGCGCAAAATGGCCGCCGCCAGTTCGCGCCGGGGCGCCGCGCGCGCTTCGGGCCGAGGCGCAGCGAGCGACGATTCAAGCAAAGGTTCCAACCGCCAGAAGAAGGAAGTCTTTTACCGCTCCGGCAGCAACAATGCGGTGCCCGCCGATCAGGTCGGCGAAGTCCACGAGAATCTCGTCGATTCGAACGTGCTCCAGGCGATTAACCTCAAGAAGGATCAGAAGCGCAAGGCCAACAGCGCCAAGAGTATTCAGCCCGCTTCCCGCGGCAGCGCGCGGTCCAACGCCAGTGCGTCCAACCGGTCCAACAGCGGAGGTTCGGGGCGCTCGCAGCGCATGTCGCGGCGGGGCGGAAAGGGCGGCGGAAGCGACGGCGGCAATCAGACGCTCATGATCGCGGGGGGCGCCGGTCTCCTGTTGATGCTGATTCTGGTTTTCGCCATGTCCGGCGGCTCGACCGGAACCCGATCGCAGAAGCAGTCCCACGACGAGGCCATGCCCGCGAGTTTCTACGCCAGCAAAGCGGCTGAACTCGAGCGCCAAGGCAATCGAGCCGGCGCGATGGACATGTACATCAAAGCCGCCGAAGCCGCCGAACGCTCGGGGAACTCATCCGAGGCCGTACGTTTCAATCAGCGCGCTTACGATATCCAGAAGTTCACGACGCTGAAGATGAACCGCTGACTGGCGTTCGCAGTTTACCGTTTCGTTACCCAAAAATAAGCCAAATTAGAAGCGGTTCGGAGCCTTCTTTCGAGGTCTCTGAACCGCTGCGCCCATCCGCCCGATACTTGGATTTGAAGCCGCAAGGTTTCCCTGCCGTCGTGTAGGGAACCCTTTGACGATTCATTGGTTGGAGTTAGAATCCGTCTCCATGCCGCCATCTAGACACACGTGCAATTCCCGCTTGGGGCTGGGGCTTCGGTGCGCCTTCTTGGCGCTGCTGGCCGTTCCGGCTTGGGGCGGCGAGGAGCCTGCGCCCGCCCCCACACCGGAAACCGCGCCGGCTCCCGGCACCGGCGAAACCGTACCGGTTATGGTGCCGGGGATCCGCTGGAGCGCCGTCAAACAGTCCTTTGTCGAAGACAAGGGTGCGATCGTCCTTTCCGGGACGGCTTGGGTCGAGTACAGCGGCATCAAGCTCGAAGCGGACCACATCGTCTTCTTCCATAAGTCGCGCGAAGTTTACGCCGAAGGCAACATCCGGCTGCGCGAGGGCGAATCGGAACTCAGCGCCCAAGCAGCCTACGTGGACATTCCCAACGACCGCGGCTACCTGGTGGACGTTACGGTGCGCGTCTCGGCAAAGGCCGGCGAAGAGCCGGTCAACCCGCTGGCGCTGCCCAAAGGCCGCAGCCTGGACGAAGGCTATTCGGCTGTCGAGAAGGGCGAAGCCTCGCTCCTGCGCGCACGCGACCCGTACGGCATCTACCTGGATGTGGTCGACGATCCGCAGGGCCGCTTGAACATCGTCTTCAAGGCCGAGAAGCTGGTTCGCGAGAGCCGCCTGCGCTACACGGCCACCGATGCGTTCGTCACCACCGACGACATGGCCGACCCCATGTACGGGCTCAAGGTCAAGCAACTCGACTTCCTGCTGCGCGAGATCCCCGATCCGACCAAGGAAGGTCGCACCGACCTGCGCCCCAAGGCGGTCATTGGCAAAGGCGCGCGCGTCAAGATCGGCCCGGTCACGCTATTCCCGCTTCCCACCGTCAACTACGACATGACCAAGCACCTCGGCTTCGTCGCGGTGGATGCGGGAAACAGTTCGCTGTGGGGCTATTACGGGCTCTTCCGCTACGGCGCGGGGCTGGGCGATAACCACGAGCGGCTTTTCGATCCGGTGAAGCTCTACATCGATGCCGACTACCGCGAAAAGCGCGGCCCCGCCTTGGGCGCCGAGTTCAAGTACGAGACCGGCAAGCGCCCGCAGCAAGGGGATGCCGCGCGCGAATTCGAACGCGGCCGCGGCTTCGTGCGCGTCTACGTGGCGTCCGAGATGTCCATCACGAGCGACGACGACGCCGAGCGCGGCATCCGCAACCGCGAACGGCGCATCCAGCCTAAGATCGACGGCGACCATTACCGCGAGTACGACCCCAACCGGCTCTTCCTCGCCCGCCGCCTCAAGGACAACGCGGGGCCGGCCACCTTCGAGTCCAAGCTGTACGAAGGCGAGTATCGCGGCTTGGTCGATCTGGCGCACCATCAGCCGCTGCGCTACATCGCGGGGCTCAACGACGTCGAACTCAACTTCAAATACCAGTACCGCGACGATCCCGACCTGGAGTTGGACTACTTCCGCAACAACTACCTCGAGAACAACCAGCCCGAGGCGCTCGCCAGCGTGCTCAAGGCCGGCGATAATTACAGCACCGAACTCTTCTACCGCGTCAATCCCAACGAGTTCGACGGCGCGCCCCCGCGCGCACCTTTCGACTACGGCACCTTCACGGAGTACCAGCCCGCCTTGGGCGGCACCTTGCTTCCCACCGGGATCGGCGGCGGGTTTTACGCCAGCGCCGAAGGCCAGGCCGGCTACCTGCGCAAAGACTTCGACCGCGACATCATCGACCAAGGCGACCTGGAAGCCTTCCGCGCCTACGGCAAAGCCATCGTCGAGCGCCCCACCCGCTTCTGGGGCTTGAATTGGCGGCCCTACCTGGGCGGTCAGGCCGCGTGGTACAGCCAATCGCGCGAAGACGACGGAACCGTGCAGGGCGCCGCCTTGTACGGGCTCGACGTTTCGACCCGCTTCTACGGGACTTTTGCCGACGCCAAGAACTACGAACTGGGCCTCAACGGCTTCCGACACATCATCGAACCGCGCATCGAGTGGAGCGCCGTCAGCAACACCATCGAAGACCCCGTGAACATCTACGACTTCGATACCGTCGACGACGTCGTCGGCATGCAGCGCATCCGATTCGCCCTCGATCAGCGTTTCCAGACCCGCTTCGCCCGCAAAGGCGCCTTGCGCACCCGCGAGTTCGCCGGACTGCGCTTCTATATGGATCTGCTGCCCCGGGCCGCCGACCGCGACCGCCTGCTGGAAGGCGACCTGTTCGATCTCTTCCACATCAACGGATACATCAACGTCATCGATGCCGTGCAGCTCAGCACCGACTTGGGACTCAACCTCGAGAACGGCGGCGATGCCGAGACGGCGACGCTGCGCTTGCTCCTCGATCCAGGCGGGCGCTGGCGCGCGGAAATCTCCGAACGCTTCAACTTCACCGACGAGGACCGCGACATCCAGGGCTCCGATCTGTTCAAGGTGCGCGTGGACTTCCAATTGAGCGAACGTTGGGGCCTCTCGGTCGAGAACGTCGAGGAGCGGCGCAAGGGTTTGCTCTCCACCAAGGGGCGTTCCTACCAGCGCATCGCCATCACGCGGCGCTACGGCGCGCTGATCGGCACGTTCAGTTATCGCTTCGACCGCAACAACAACGACAGCTCCGTCGGATTCTCGCTGGCGCCAACGCTCGCCTACCGGAATCTAGTGGTCCCCAATCAGGGCCTCCTGGTGCCCGAGATCGAGACCGATGGCGGGGACGAAGCGCCCGAAGAGCGCAATTTCGACCCCTTCGATCTGCTCAAGAAGCACGGCAAGAAAAAGAAGCCGCCGGCTCCAGAACCCGTGGTGCCTACCCCGCCGCCGGCAGAGCCCGTGGAGCCGCCGCCGCCGGCCGACGAGCCGAAATCGGGACGCGGCGCGCCGCCGATGCCCGCGCCCGCCCGCGATGCGGACCTCGACGATTGGGCCGCCGAAGGCGCGCCGGGAGCCGGCGCACGGCATCCGGTCACCCGCTGACGCCCTCGCTGCGAGGTGGAGCCGTGCTCAAGATCATCCTCGTCGTCGCCCTCGTGCTTTACCTTCTTATCGGCCTCGCCATCACCGCGTTCGCCGTACATATGGCCTACCACGAGTCGGCCATCGGTTACGGCGACGACCACGACCACAAGGCCCTGCGTCTGCTCGAAGGGCCGCTCGCCATCTTCGGCTACCTCTTTCTCTTCCTGCTCTGGCCCGTGGCGCTCCTGGTCACGCTGGCCCGCGCGCCGCACGCGCCGCCTGGAAGTCCGGAGCCGGAAGGCGAAAGCGCTCCACACAAGTAAGCCATTCGCCGTGCCTCGAGCCTTGAGGAGACCTTATGCCCGCGCGTCTGGCCGCCCATCCCCGGCTCTACGTCTCGCCCGATGCGTACGCGCGCTTGGCTCAACCCGCCGCTGCCGAGTTGCTGCGCCGCGCGGAAACGGCCGTCGCCAAGCAGGCGCATGAATTCGTCCGCACGCCCAAATTCGATTGGATTCTGAATACGCATAACGCGCACCTGGTCCGCGCGCGGATCATGCAGACCCGCGTGGTCGTGCTGCTGGTCCAATGGCGGCGTACCGGACAGGAGCGCTTTCGCCGCGCCGCTTGGGACCACCTGTGCGAAATGGGTGCATGGCGCTTCTGGTCCTGGATTACCTGGCGCCAAGGCAACTCCGCCCCCCTGGCCATATTCGACTTGAGCTACGGAGAGAACGCCGCAACCTTGGCCCTCGGATACGACGCGCTGTTCGATACGCTTTCCGCCGGCGAGCGCGCGCACCTCGAACGCATCGCCCGTGAGCGCGCCTTGGCTCCGTTCCTGCACCAACTGGGCCTCAAACAACCCCCGTGGTGGTTCCGCAGCGCGCACAGCAACTGGAACTCCGTCTGCGCCGGCGGCGCGGGAATGCTGGCGCTGGCCACCTACGAAGCGCTCCCCGAAGCGCGCAAAGCCGTTCCGCTCGCCGAACGCTCGATGATCCCCTTCATGCACGCGCTGAAGACCACGCGCGGCGCATGGCCCGAAGGCATCGGGTACTGGAATTACGGCATGCGCTACGCCTTCATGTACCTGCTTTCGCACGAGCGTGCGACCGGTCGCGCGCATCCGCTGCTCAAGGGACCGGATGTGCGCCGCACGCTCGAATTCCCGCTCGACTTCTGCCCGAACGCGGTGCCGTGCAGCTTCGGCGACGTGAACCGCTGGACGCCCCTGCCCTTCCACTACGCGGCGGCCGAACGTCTGGAACGCGACGATCTGTTCCCCGAGCTCGACCGCCATGCCGAGCGCATGAAGCTCGGCCAAGGCACCTGGCCCAATGCCGCCGAGTTGCTCCTGCTGCATCCGCGCCGCAAGCTTCCGGCTTCCCGTACCGCACGGCCGTACCTCAAGCTTTACCGCGGCATGGACTGGGGACTTCTGGCCGACCGCTGGCCGAGCCCGGCCTTCGCCGTCGCCGTGCGCGGAGGCGCGATCCCCGCGCCGCACGGCCACCGCGATCTGCTCAGCTTCCACGCGGTTGTCGGCGACGAACCGCTCATCGAAAACATCGGCGTGGGCGAATACCTCGACACGACGTTCAGCTCGAGGCGCTACGAACTCTTCGAGACCATGCCCGCCTCGAAGAATACGATCCTGATCAACGGCGTCGGTGTCGCCGAGCCCTCGCGCGTGAAAACCCGGCCCCTGGACCTGGGAAGGGACGTGGGGCTGCTGCTCGACGCCCGTTCGTGCATGGGAGGGATGCGCGACGGACCGTCCGCGCGCTTCTGTGCGCGCCTGTTTTTATTGCTGGAAGGCAAGGCGCTGCTGATCGTGGACCGCGTCGTCACGCCGCATCCGGCGCGCATCGAATCGCGGTTGCACACCTACGCGAAGGTCACGGCCGGCAAGAATCGAGCCCGCATCGCCGGCCGGCGCCACCGGCTCCAGGCGGCCTTTGCCTCCAACCTGCCCGCCGGACTCTTCCAGGCGCGGACGGCGCCCACCACACCCGGGCCGTCCGCCGCCGTGCTGCGCTGGTGTACCGAGAAGCTCCACCAATCGTTCGTCTTCGCCACGCTGCTCGTGCCGGGCTCTACGCCCGCGCGCGTGGAACTCGATGCTTCGAAGACGGGAATCCGTCTGAGCCTTCGCGCCGGCGCATGGTCCCGCAAACTGCGGCTCTCGCTCAACCTGCAGCCTGGCGGCCGGGCCTGAAGCCTCGGAACCGGACGCCCGCTACTTGGAGCCGCTCAGCTCGGCGATCTTCGACGCGATCTTGGCGCGCATCGATTCCAGCGCGTCCGGATCGTTGGTCCGCGCGAAGAAATCGTTGACCGTGTCGCGCCCGCCTTCGCTGCGCGTCTTGACGGCGCTGTCGAAGAGCCCGCCCAGGAAGCTCTCGGCTTCCTGCGCCGCCGCCTCGCCCTTTTCCTTGGCGCGCGCGCGGAGCGTCTCGATGTAGCGGCGGTCGTCCCAGGCTTCGCGCACGCCGTCCAGGAACGGCGCGCGGATCAGGCCATTGGGCGAGGTCCAGGCGTAAACCCAGTTGTCGCCGCTGGAGGTATCGAAACGATTGCCCCAGTTGTACGCCCAGCACAAACTCCCGCGCGAATCGAAGGCCGCGAAGAAGAACCCGAAGCTGTAGCGCGCCTCGGTCGGACCCCGGTCGTCCCCGCAGCCCGAGTACTGCCAGAAGGTCTTGGTCGGCCCGCCGGCGCGCACCTTGTCGCCCAGCTTCGGATCTTCGTGAATCGCGTTCGTGCAAAAGACCTCCACGTCCTCCAGGAAGCAGATCCCCTCGTTCGGCGGATTTCCGCCCGGACGGTTGTGGTGGATCGACGCGTAAATCCGCGCCTTCGGCCAACCCTCGTGAATCGCGGCGCAGGCTTCCTTGAAGTGCGTCTTGATCCACGGCCCCGCGCCGCCCACGCCCCAATGCTCCACGATCCGGCCCTTGGCCTCCTGCTCCTTCAGCCACGCATTTTTGTCCTTCGCCTTCAGCTTGGCCACCGTGTGCCAAGGGCCTTCCTTGTCCTTGGCGAAATACACATCGGCCTTCGCCCAATTCTCCTGCACCCACTTCGCCGGTTCGTCGAAGGGCGTCAGAATCACCTCGGGCCAGCCCGCTTCCTCCGCGTGCTTGTAGACCTTCTGGGTCCACTGCTTGTACAGTTCGCGCAGCGCCGGTTCCATCGCGCCGCCTCCCGCACACGTCTTTTGGATGAACTCTTTTCGCCCGGCCATCGAATCCCCGTCGAAGTGCACCTGCCGGTACAGTTCCCGCTCCAGATGCAGCGAATCGGGATAACTGTACGGATCGCCGCCCAGGAACCAGACCACGTTCTCAATGCCCGCCGCTTTGGCGTGCTTCATGAAGTCGTCCAAAACCGTGAAATCGAGATCGAATTCCGTCGCCGACTTCTTCACAATCTTTGGCGCGACGCCGCTGTACCAGATGTTGATGCTGTTGTGGTTGTGCCGCCCGATGTACGCCAACTCGCTCGCCGGGATCAGCCCCGTTGTGCACGAGCCCATGTGCAAGCCGGCCTCCCGCATCGTCAACAGCTTGATCGGACGCACTTCGACCTCCACCGCCACGCGTACGGGTTCCACGCCATCGGCCTTCAACTCCACTGCGCCGCGGTACAAACCCGCCGCCGCGCCTTCGGTGGTGGTCACGTTGAGCCAGAACAGGTGCGAGCGCCCCGCCGGAACGTTCACCGCATACGCGGGCCAGAAACGTTGCGGGAACAGCTGCCCCCGCTTCGTCACCGCGTACTCGGCGGCAAAGAGTTCCGCCGTCGCCGCTAGCTTCTTGCCGCCTTCGCCCGCCAGCCCGCCGTCGACCAGCGCCGCCGTAACCTTCGTCAGATCCTTGCCGTTGGCGTAGACGCCGAACTGCGCCGGTTCGGTCTCGTTCAACGCCATGCTCAGCTTCACCGCCGCCTCGGCCTCGCCCGCTTGTGGAGCGGATTCCAACCCGATGAGCCGCCCATACGGCCGCACGAACGGCACCAGCGGCTTCGCCTTCCAGTCCTCCGGCAGCACGGCGGCCTGCGCTTCCGCCGGCTTCAACGCGTTGCGCTTCTCGGCCTGAACCCGCGCGATCCACTCCCGCGTCTCCGCCGCCCAGCGAGCTTCGTCGGCCGCGGCATCGCCGGGCACGACCTGCACCGAAGCCACCTTCAACGCCACGCTCGAAGTCAGCACCAGTTCCGTCTGCTCGGCGCCCGGCAGCTTCATGACCTGATCCCACGGCAGCGGCACAAGCGCCGTCTTCCACTGCCCATCGGCCAAACCGCCGATGCGATGCAACTCGTAGCGCCCCGGCAGCCCCGTGAACGCCTGCACCGTCACCGGTTGCGTCGCGTCGTCCTTGAAGCGCACCTCCGCCCGCCACGCGCTTCCCGCCGCGGGCCGCAGCCCTTCGCCCCACCACGCCTTTAGCGCGATCGCGCCCGCCTTGCCCGCCTTAAGCACCGCGTGCGCCTCGGGCTCACCGGCAGCACCCTTCTCCCATACCGCTTCGTCCAAGCTGGCTTCGGCCAACTTCAGCGCGGCCACGGGTTCGGCCGCCGTGAGGCCCACCGCGCACAACAGCACGCCCGCCATTAACGCAACTCGAATG
Organism: Planctomycetota bacterium; assembly: GCA_015075375.1. Taxonomy (GTDB): domain Bacteria; phylum Planctomycetota; class SZUA-567; order H5-PLA8; family H5-PLA8; genus H5-PLA8. The sequence goes on from JABTUM010000003.1 coordinate 183,937, forward strand.
AAATTCATCGGTTACAGGCTCCCAAGTTCGCAAATGAGGTATAGACCACCCCTACCAGCATACACCACGGGTGCAGCCTGGTCTGACCGAATTGGCCTTCGGAATCGCAAAAGAAAACGGGCGCCGCGGCATCGCCCCGGCGCCCGTTCAAGCCATCCAAGTCAACGGCTACGTTTACTGACCGCCGCCGCCTTCCGGCGCGCTGGCCGGAGCCGGCTGCTCGACGGCGGCCGATGCCGCCGCGGGCAATTCTTCGCGCGCCGCGTCCTGCGTCAGGACCGGAGCTTCCGCGCGCCGGACGATGCTGAGCTGCAGGTCGCGGAAGCCCGTGCCCGCCGGAACGATGTGCCCGAGGATCACGTTCTCCTTCAAGCCGCGCAGCTCGTCGCGCCGTCCCGCGATCGCCGCTTCCGTGAGCACCTTCGTGGTCTCCTGGAAGCTCGCCGCCGCGATCCAGCTTTCCGACTGCAAGGACGCACGCGCGATGCCCAACAGCACCGGCATGGCCGTCGCCGGCCGCTTGCCCGTGGCCATCATGTCCTTGTTGCGGATATCGAACTCGCCGCGGTGGATCAGGTCGGTCGGCAGGAAGCCGGTCTCGCCCGGATCCCCGATCTGAACCTTGCGCATCATCTGCCGCGTCAACAGCTCGATGTGCCGGTCGTCGATCGGCACGCCCTGGCTGCGGTACACCGCCTGGATCTCGCCCAGGATGTACATCTGCACGCGCTCCGGACCGCTGATGCGCAGGATGTCGTGCGGGATCAGCGAGCCATCGACCAGACGGTCGCCGGCCTTCACCTTGTCGCCTTTGCGCACCAGGATGTGCTTGCCCTGCGGAACCAGGTGCTCCATCTCCAGGCCCGACTCGGACTTGATCAGGATCGTGCGCTTGCCGCGCTTGCGGTCGCCGAACTCCACGGTGCCGTCGATCTCCGCCATGATCGCCGGTTCCTTCGGCTTGCGCGCTTCGAACAGTTCCGTCACGCGCGGCAGGCCGCCCGTGATGTCCTGCGTGCCGCTGATCTTGCGCGGCGTCTTGGCCAGCAGCTTGCCCGACATCACCTTCTGGCCTTCTTCCACGTCCACGAACGCCTTCTCGGGGATCGCGTACACGCCCTGGATCTGCCCTTCGTCGTTCTTGATCACGATCTGCGGATGGTGGTCGCCGCGATGCTCGACGATCACTTTGCGCTTAAAGCCCGTGCCCGGGTCGGCCTCTTCGCGGTAGGTCACGTCGGCGATGAAGTCTTCGAACGCCACCGTGCCGCCCACTTCGGTCAGGATCGGGATGTTGTGCGGGTCCCACTTCACCAGCGGCTTGCGCGGCGGAACGGTCTCGCCGTCCTTCACCAGCAGCACCGCGCCCGTCATGATGGTGTACTTCTCCAACTCGCGGCCGCGCTCGTCGAGGATCTGGATTTCCGCGTTGCGGTTCAGCACCACGACTTCGCCCGTATCCGTCGTCACCGCTTCGGCGCCCACCAGCTTGACGGTGCCCGCCCCCTTGCTGCGGGTTTCGGACTGTTCGACCGTTCGCTGACCCAAGCCGCCGACGTGGAACGTACGCATCGTCAACTGCGTGCCCGGTTCGCCGACCGACTGCGCCGCGATCACACCCACCGCCGTGCCCATCTCGACGGGCTTGCCCAGCGAGAGGTCCATGCCATAGCACAGCGCGCACATCCCGCGCGGCGCTTCGCACGTCAACGAACTGCGTACGCGGATCTTCCCGTCCTTGCCAAGGAACTCCTCGATCTTCTCCGCGATCGCCGGCGTAATCGCCTGGTTCTCGTCCACGATCGTCTCGCCGGTGACCAGGTGCGTGATCCGGTCGCGCGCCGTGCGCCCGCGGATCGCCGTCGCCAGCGGCAGATCGATGTTCTCGCCGCGGTACACCGCGCCTTTCGTCACGCCGTTCTGCGTGCCGCAGTCGTACATCGTGATCGTCACGTCCTGCGCCACTTCGACCAGCTTGCGCGTCAGGTAACCCGAGTTCGCCGTCTTCAACGCCGTGTCGGCCAGACCCTTGCGCGCGCCGTGCGTCGAACTGAAGTATTCCAGCCCGCGCAGGCCTTCGCGGAAGTTCGACTTGATCGGCGTCTCCAGGATCTCGCCCGACGGCTTCGCCATCAGGCCGCGGATCCCGCACAACTGGCCGACCTGCGCTTCGTTACCGCGCGAGCCGGAGTTGATGATGTAGAAGACCGGATTCACGTAATGCGGATCGGCCTCGCGTTCGTCGTACTTCAACGAACTCATCACTTCCTTCCAAATCCGGTCGCGCACGTGCGTCCAGACGTCGATCGTCAGACGGTAGCGTTCGCCGTCCGTGATGATGCCGCGCTCGAACGACTTGCGAATCTGCGCGACCTTCTTGTCCGCCTCGTCGACGATCTTCGCCTTGCTGTCCGGAATCTTCAGATCGCTCGCCGCGAAGCTCAACCCCGACATCGTCGCTTCGTGGAAGCCCGTCTCCTTCAGCCGGTCTAGCAGCTCCACCGTCTTCGGGCGGCCGCAGTACAAATGGCAGTCCGAGACCACGCGCTTCAAGCGGCCCTTGTCCAGCGTCATGTTGTAGAACGGCATCCCCTCCGGCAGGATGTCGTTGAAGATCACGCGGCCCACCGTGACCTCGTACAGATCGTTCTTGCCCTTCACCACGCCCTTCTCGTCCAGCACCTTGCGGCCCGGGATGCGCAGCCGGATCTTCGCGCGCTTGCCCACGCGGCCTTCGTCGAAGGCCAGGAAGACCTCTTCCTTCGTGCTGAAGGCCGTCCCTTCGCCCTTGATCTTCTTGCCTTCGCTGGTCAGGAAGTAGCAGCCCATCACGATGTCCAAGTCCGGCGTGATCACCGGATTGCCGTGCGCGGGCGAGAAGATGTTGTTCGTCGAAAGCATCAGCATCGTCGCTTCGACCTGCGCTTCCATCGAGAGCGGCAAATGCACGGCCATCTGGTCGCCGTCGAAGTCCGCGTTGAACCCCGCGCAGACCAGCGGGTGAATCATGATCGCGTCGCCTTCGATCAGCACCGGATAGAACGCCTGGATACCCATGCGGTGCAGAGTCGGCGCGCGGTTCAGCATCACCGGGTGGCCCTTGGTCACCTCTTCCAGCACGTCCCAGACTTCCTCGTCCTTCCGTTCCAGGATCTTCTTCGCGCTCTTGATCGTGTCCGCGTAACCCTGTTCCTTCAGCTTGCGGATGATGAACGGCTGGAACAGCTCCAGCGCGATCTTCTTCGGCAGACCGACCTGGTTCAGCTTCAGGCTGGGGCCGACGACGATCACCGAGCGCGCCGAGTAGTCCACGCGCTTGCCCAGCAGGTTTTCGCGGAAGCGGCCCTGCTTGCCCTTGATCATGTCCGTCAGCGACTTCAGCGGACGGTTGCCCGTGCCCAGCACCGGCCGCTTGCAGCGGCCGTTGTCGAAGAGCGCGTCCACCGCCTGCTGCAGCATGCGCTTCTCGTTGCGGATGATCACGCCCGGCGCGTTCAGATCGAGCAGCTTCTTCAGCCGGTTGTTGCGGTTGATCACGCGGCGGTACAGGTCGTTCAGGTCGCTCGTCGCGAAGTTGCCGCTCTCCAACGGCACCAGCGGCCGCAGATCCGGCGGAATCACCGGGATCACGTCCATGATCATCCACTCGGGCTTGTTGCCCGACTGGATCATCGCCTCGACGATGCGCAGGCGCTTGATGTAGTTCTCGGTCTTCTGCTTCGACTTCGACTCGCGCAAGCCCGTGCGGAGCTGCTCGGCCAGTTCGGGCAGCTTCACTTCCTTCAGCAGCTCGCGGACCGCCTCGGCGCCCATGTCGGCCTTGAACGATCCCGCGCCGTAATCTTCCACCGCCTTGCGGTACTCGTCTTCCGTCAGCAGCTTACCGTTCGTCAGCGGCGTGTTGCCCTTGTCGGTGACGATGAAGCGCTGCGAATAGATCACCTGCTGCAGCGCGTTCGTCTTCACGCCCAGCAGATTGCCCAGCTTCGACGGCATCGTGCGGAAGAACCAGATATGCACCACCGGCGCGGCCAGATTGATGTGCCCGAAGCGGCTGCGGCGGACCTTGCTATGCGTCACCTTCACGCCGCAGCGGTCGCAGATGATGTCCTTGTACTTGATGCCCTTGTACTTGCCGCACGAACACTCCCAGTCCCGTTCCGGGCCGAAGATGCGCTCGCAGAACAAGCCGTCCTTCTCCGCGCGGTAGCTGCGGTAATTGATCGTCTCGGGCTTCTTCACTTCGCCGTAGCTCCACGACCGGATGTCGTTGGGGCTGGCGAGCGTGATCGTCACCGCCGTGAAGTCGTTGATCTTGTCGTACTGCCGTTCCGGAGCCTGGCCTTGGCCCGCCGGAGCCAGGGGATTAAGGCCGCTGCCGAACATGCCGGGGCTGATCATCGTTTCCATCTCCCTTTAACCGTCTCGATCGCTCGCTTCGCCATCCGCCTGAACCGGCCCCGCCCGAAGGGGGGCGCACGTCAAACCCGCCCCAACCGCCCTGCTTAGGTCGCCGCGCCGGCCTTCTTTTCCAGCCGGATGTTCAAGCCCAGCCCGCGGATTTCGTTGCACAGCACGTCGAAACTCACCGGCGTGCCGGGCTCCAGGTTGTTCTCGCCCTTCACCATCGATTCGTAAATCTTCGTGCGCCCTTCGACGTCGTCCGACTTCACCGTCAGCAGTTCCTGAAGGATGTTCGCCGCGCCGTACGCTTCGAGCGCCCAGACTTCCATTTCGCCGAAGCGCTGGCCGCCGCTGCGCGCCTTGCCGCCCAACGGCTGCTGCGTGATCAAGCTGTACGGGCCCGTCGCGCGAGCGTGGATCTTGTCGGCCACCAAATGGTGCAGCTTCAGCATGTACATCATGCCCACGCACACCTTCTGGTCGAAGCGCTCGCCCGTCCGGCCGTCGTACAGCACCACCTTGCCGTCCCGAGGCAGGCCCGCCTGGACCATGCACTCGACGATCTCTTCTTCCTTCGCGCCGTCGAAGACCGGCGTCACCGCCCGGAAGCCCATCTTGTCGCCCGCCCAGCCCAGATGGGTCTCCAGGATCTGGCCGAAATTCATGCGCGACGGCACGCCCAGCGGATTGAGCACCATGCCGACCGTCGTTCCGTCTTCCAGGAACGGCATGTCTTCCTCGGGCAGGATGCAGCTCACCACGCCCTTATTGCCGTGACGGCCGGCCATCTTGTCGCCCACCGAGAGGCGGCGCTTCACGGCCACGTACACCTTCACCAGTTCCAGCACGCCCGGCTGCAGTTCGTCGCCGCGCTTGAGCTTCCCGACTTTGCGCTCCATCTCCACTTCGTACACGCGCTTGCGCTTGTCGTACTGGTACGCCGTCATCCGCGCCTTGCGCCGCGTCGCCGGGTGCATCTCGATCTTGTTCAGGTCCAGCGCCGTATCGACCGCCAGGATGTCCTCCGGCGTGCCTTCCTTCGGCAGCTCGTAGCGCTGGCCCGTCTCCGAATTCGTCAGCTTCCCGCCCACGATCTCCTTCAGCGCCTCGAACTTCTCGCCGACGATCTTGGACATCGCGTCCTTGTATTCCGTCTCCAGCTTCTTGATCAGGCGGCGGTTTTCGGCGCGCTCTTCGTCGCCCGCCGGAGCCGCTCGCGTGAAGCGGTCCACCTGGATCACGTACCCTTCGACGCCCGGCTTCACTTCCAGCGAATCGTTCTTCACATCTTCGCCCGCCCGGCCGAAGATCGCGTGCAGCAGCTTCTCTTCGCTCGAGAGTTCGCTCTTCGACTTCGGCGCGATCTTGCCGACCAGGATGTCGCCGGGCCGCACCCGGGCGCCGACCCGGATCAGGCCCGCGTCGTCCAGGTTCTTCAACGCCGTCTCCGAGACGTTCGGGATGTCCCGCGTGATTTCTTCCCGGCCCAGCTTCGTCTCACGCACCTCGCAACTGAACTCTTCGATATGGATCGACGTGAAGACGTCCTCGCGCACGTAGCGCTCGCTGACCAGGATCGCGTCTTCGAAGTTGAACCCTTCCCAGCTCATGAACGCCACCAGCGCGTTCGAGCCCAGGGCCAGCTCCCCGTCGCGCGTCGCGGCGCCTTCCGTCAGCACCTGACCCGCCTCGACCTTGTCGCCGGTCTTCACGATCGGCTTCTGGTTCAGGCAGGTGCGCTCGTTGAGCCCGAAGTACTTGCGCAGCGGATACGTCACCGTGTCGGCGTGGCCGCTGCCGTACTTCACCACCAGCTTCGAGCCGTCGGCGTATTCCACCGTGCCCGGCGCCTGCGCGCGGACCATCATGCCCGTGTTGCGCGCGACGTTGCGCTCCATGCCCGTGCCCACCAGCGGCAACTGCGGGCGCACCAGCGGCACCGCCTGGCGCTGCATGTTGCTGCCCATCAGCGCGCGGTTCGCGTCGTCGTGCTCCAAAAACGGCACCAGCGCCGCCGCAACGCCCACCAACTGCTGCGTCGAAACGTCCATCAGCGTCACTTCGTCCAGCGCCACTTCGACGAACTCTTCGAGCTTGCGCGCCATCACCCGCTCGCGCGTGATCTTGCGCGTCTTCGGGTCCACCGGCACGTCGGCCTGCGCCACCGTGTGGTCGCGCTCTTCGTCCGCGCGCAGGAAGACCACCTCTTCGGTCACCACGCCCTTCTTCACCACGCGGTACGGCGTGACGATGAAGCCGTAATCGTTGATCGAGGCGTAAATGCCCAGCGAGACGATCAGCCCGATGTTCGCGCCTTCCGGCGTCTCGATCGGACAGATGCGGCCGTAGTGCGAAGGATGCACGTCGCGGACTTCGAAGCCCGCACGCTTACGGTTCAAGCCGCCAGGCCCCAGCGCGCTCAAGCGCCGTTCGTGCGTGAGCTGCGAGAGCGGGTTCGACTGGTCGACGACCTGCAAAAGCTCGCCGCGCGCGAAGAAGTACTCGATCGCGCTCGATACCGTCTGGCTGTTGATCAGCGTGCGCGGAGACATCTCGCCGGCGTCCTTCAAACTCATCCGCTCGCGGACGCTGCGGCGCAGCTTCACCATGCCCTTGCGGAACTCGTCCATCACCAGGTCTTTGATCGTCCGGGCGCGGCGGTTTTCCAGGTGGTCGATGTCGTCCACCTTGCCCACCGCCTGGCGCAGGTCGATGATGTACTTCAGGATGTACAGGTAATCCTCGGCCGTCAGCACCACGTGGTCGTCGCTGATCCCGTGGTTGAACTTGCGGTTCAGGCGGAAGCGGCCGATGCGGCCGAAGTTGTAGCGCTTGTCGTCGAAGAAAAGCTCGTTGAACAGTTCGAGCGCCTTCTCCTTCTGCGGCGGGTTGCCCGGGCGCATCCGCGTGTAAATGTGCAGGATCGCCTCTTCGTGGCTCTCGCAGGTGTCGGCCGCCAGCGTGGTGAGGATCAGCTCGTCCTTCGGCTTCGTGACGACTTCCAGTTCCTTCACCTTCAGGCCGCGGATCGTCTCCACGATCTCTTCGGTCAACTGCGTGAGGCACTTCACCACCACCTCGCCGCTTTCCGGATCCGCGACGTCGTGGCACAGCCAGGCGCCCTTCAGCTTCTCGGTTTTGCCCGAGAGCGAAACCGTCTCGACGTCCAGGAAGGCCTTGAGAATCGCGTTGGTGCTCCCGAACTTCGGCGAAAGCGCGCGCAGGAACGTCGTCCCGCAGATCTTGCCCGAGCGGTCGATGCGCAGCGAAAGCACGTCCTTGCTCGTCACCTCGACCTGAATCCAGCTCCCGCGCTCCGGAATGATCCGGCAGCCGTGCAGGCGCTTGCCGCTGGGATGGATCGTCTCGGAGAAGTCCGCGCCCGGGCTGCGCTGAAGCTGCGTCACGATCGCGCGCTCCGCGCCATTGACGATGAACTCGCCCCCGCCCAGCATGTGCGGCACCGTCCCGAGGTACACGTCTTCCTCGATCACGTCCTCGGCGCGCTTAAGCCGGCACTTGATCTTCAACGGAGCGCCGAAGGTGAGCCCCAGCGCGCGGCATTCGTCCGGCGTATGCCGCGGCTCGCCCAAATCGTACTCCACGTATTCCAGCGAGATCGTCTCGTCGTACGAGAAGATCGGGAAGACCTCGCGGAAGATCGCTTCCAGCCCATCGTTCTTCCGCTCGTTGGGCAGCACCTCTTCCTGCAGGAACTCGTGGTAGAACTTGCGCTGCGTCTCGCAGAGGTCCGGGACCGCGAATTCCTTGTTCTGCATGCTGTGGCCGAAGTAGCGGATTTCCATGAGCGGCGATTCCTTATGCGGGCGCGGCCAAAGGGCGCAGGCCCGGTGTCCCGAATGCAAAGTCGTATCGTTGCGATCGATCCGGACGACCCCGCGCCGCACACCCGCCGCCCGGCGAACGCAAGTCCCCTGCATCCGGCTGGGGAACTCCCGCTTCGCCCGGCTCGCGACTGCGCCGCGCTTCCGGAACGTCCAACTCAAACGCCCTTTCCGGCCGCGGGATAGCCCGCACCGAAAACGGCGCCACCTGGAGCCGGTACGCTTTCCGCTCCTGTGGAGCGGCTCGCGCACGGCGAGGAGGTCCCCCTGAGGGTTTGGGCCTACGACGTCCGCGGGGGGACCCGCATGCACGGACGCCCATCAGCCCCTTGGAAAAGCGTTTCCGCGATACGCCTGCGCCCAACGTCCGGCACCAGGCGAAGCGCGGAAGCGCTCTTCATACGTACGGCGCGCGGGAGCCCGAAAGCTCCCGCGCGCCTTCATCCGTTCAACGAATCAGGACTTACTTCAACTCGATCGACGCGCCGGCCGCTTCGAGCTTTTCCTTCATCGTGTTCGCATCTTCGGTCGGTACGCCGTTCTTGACCGGCTGCGGAGCCTTGTCCACCAGGTCCTTGGCTTCCTTCAAGCCCAAGCCCGTCAGCTCGCGCACGACCTTGATGACCGCGATCTTCTTGGTCTGGTCGGCCACCTTCGAGAGGATGACGTCGTACGCCGTCTTCTCTTCGGCCGCCGCCGCTCCGCCACCGCCGCCACCGCCGCCGCCGCCCGCAGCCACCATCACCGCGCCGCCCGCAGCCGCTTCGATGCCGTGCGCATCCTTCAAGTAGTCCGACAACGCCTTCGCCTGCAACAGGCTCAGCGCCACGATCTTGTCACCCAGCTCTTTGATCTCGGCCGGATATTCCTTAGCTTCCGACATCGCTCCTACCTCCTGCTACCCAACACGTACTCGTGTCTGGTGGTGGCGCCTTTTGGGCGGGCGGGCCTGTTGCACCTGCGCAGGGCCGTTAGCAGACCTGCCGCCTCACAAAAGAGCAAAAAGTAAACACCCTCGGCCCTGCGTTGTCAAGCTCATCCGAGCGCTCGCCGCACCACGCGCGGCCGCTCATCCTGCCACAAACCCAAATCCAGATGCACCTTGCGAATTAAGCCGCGGTGCCTTCTTTTTCTTTCTTTTCCACCAAGGCCTTGATCTGGCCGGCCAATGTGCGGCCCGGACCCAGTACCACGCCCACCAGCTTGCGGCCCGGACCTTGAATCTGGCCCGAGACCTCGGCGAGCTGCTCCGGCTTCGACTTCGAGCGCGCCAGCTCTTTGACCGCCTTGGCGTCCAGCGCCTTGCCTTCCAGCAAGCCGCCGACGATCTTCAGTTTCTTGTCGAACTTCTTGACCAACTCGACCGCCAGCTTCGCGGCCATCACCGGGTCTTCGGCTTCGATGATCGCCGTCTGGCCGTCGAAGAGCTTCTCGACGTCCTCCACGCCCAGCTCGCGGAACGCCTGCATGGAGAGCCGGCTGCGCACGACCCGGAGCTTCAAGCCCTTCTCGCCCAAACCGTTGCGCACTTCCACGGTCTCTTCGCTGTTCAGACCCAAGTTGCTGATCATCACCAAGTTGGTGACGCTCGAGAAACGGGTCTTGACCTCCTCCTTAAGGAGTCGGTTGATCCGGTTGGGCACGTCCGCGCCTTTCGGGCGCTGATCCTTCGGCCGCTTGTCCGCCATGACCTCACCTCGTCTTTAAAAAAGTTCCCTTATCCGAACGTACCGTCAGACCTCGATCTTGAGGCCCGGGCCCATCGTGCTGGTCAGGTGAATCCGGTCGATGTAGCTGCCCTTGACGGTCGGCGGCCGGATCGCTCGGATGTGTTCCACCATCGCCTTAACGTTGTCGGCCAAGTCTTCCTTGCTGAAGCTCAGCTTGCCGATCGAAATGTGCAGGTTGCCGAACGTGTCGTTGCGGTATTCGATCTTGCCGGCCTTGAACTCCTTGACGGCCTGAATGATGTTCGGCGTCACGGTGCCGGATTTGGGGCTGGGCATCAGGCCCTTAGGACCGAGCACGCGGCCCAGGCGGCCGACGTAGCGCATCGTCGCGGGATGCGCGATCGCCACGTCGAAGTCCAGCCAGCCGTCGTTGACCCGCTTGGCCAGGTCCTCGCCGCCCGCCTCGACGGCGCCGGCCTTCTTGGCCTCCTCGGCCAAGGCGCCGTCAGCGAAACAGATCACGCGCAGCGACTTACCCGTACCTTTGGGCAGCGAGAACGAACCGCGCACCAACTGGTCGGCTTGCTTGGGGTCGATGGTCAGCTTGATCGCCAGGTCGACCGTCTCGTCGAACTTACACTTCTTCGAGCCGCCCTTGAGAATTCCAAGCGCATCGTCGAGCGAATACAGCTTGTCCTTCTCGACCTTGCTCGTCAGTTCGCGAAACCGGCGCGACGGCTTATACACGCCTACCTTGCGGGGCATTCTTCACCTCCGGAGTCCGTTCGGGCGGCCCATCCGCGGCGTGCGGCGAGCTCCACCCTCCTCCAACCTCTTTGGGTTGTCTGCTGCCGACCCGCCGCCACGAGCGGCCGGCCTTACGTCCTGCGTCCTCGAGTGCCCGTACTACTCGCAGTCGACGCCCATGCTGCGCGCCGTACCCTTCACCAGCCGGCACGCCGCGTCGAGGTTGCGCGTGTTCAGGTCCTTGATCTTCTGTTCGGCGATCTTCTTGACCTGCGCGGAACTCAGCTTGCCGACCTTCTCCTTATTCGGCACGCCGCTGCCTTTCTCCGCGCCAAGCTCCTGAAGGATCAACGCCGAAACCGGCGGTTCCTTGTAGAGCAGGTCGATCGACTTGTCCTGGTACACGGTCACGATCACCGGGATCTTCACGCCCTTCTTCTTCGCCGTATCGGCGTTGAAGCGCTTGACGAAGTCGCCGATGTTCACGCCGTGCTGCGAAAGAGCCGGGCCCACGGGCGGGGCCGGATTGGCCGAACCGCCGGGACACTGCAGCTTCACCTTCGCTATGATTTGCTTCGCCATCGTTCCACTCCCGGACGCCCGCGAGGAGCCGTCCTCAGATCTTTTCGACCTTCCCGTACTCCAGTTCCACACCCGTGTCGCGCCCGAAGATGGAAACCTTGACCTTCAGCATCCACTTGCTCGGGTCCACCGATTCCACGGTTCCGTCGAAGTTCTCGAACGAACCTTCCTTGATGCGCACCCGGTCGCCGGGCTGGAACTCCACCTTCGGCTTGGGCTTCTCCTTGCGCGCCTCGATGTCTTCCAGCACGCGCTGCACGTCCGCGGCGTCCAGAGGCGTGGGCTTCATGCGGTTGCCGCCTACGAACCCGCTGATCCCCGGCGTCTCCATGATCGCGAACCAGACGCCCTCGGGCACCTCGCCTTCCTCGTTCGTTTCCATCTCGACGAGGATGTACCCCGGGAACATCTTCTGCTGGCTGACGCGCTTCTTGCCCTCGCGGATTTCCGAAACGTTCTCCGCCGGTACGATGATCTGCGACACGTACTTCTCATGCCCCTTGGCGCGCAAGCGCATCTCGAGGCTTTCCTTGATCTTTTCTTCGCGCTCGGACTGCGCACGCAGCGCGTACCAGTATTTCCTAGCCATCCCTAATGCGCCGTCCTTATCGCTCGCGCCGGTCCGAATGCCGCATCGCCCTACGGCTGATAGAACATCCAATGCGTGGTCAAGTTCAGCACGTAATCCACTAAGAAAATGTACACCGTCAGCGCAAAGGTCACGATCAGGATCACGTACGTGATCCCCCAGACCTGCGTCTCCGGCTTGAACCACGGCGTGATGTTCGGCCACGTCACCTTGCGCAATTCGCCGTCCGTCTGCACCAGGAACTCCGCGGTGCGCGGCCGGCAGTAAATCACGTGGTACGCCGCCAGCAACATCAAACCGAAAACCAGCACCGCCCCGCCCGTACCCACCAACTGCACGCCGCCCGGCGAACGGGACCAATCCAGCAATCCGCCCAAGCCAATCGCGTCCAGCATGCGCAAGCCCAGGTTACGCAAAAACGTCCAGCCGTAGTACCAATGATGCGCCGAGTACAGGCCAAAGGCGCCGGCCATCCCGAACGAACCCAAGCGCGTCAACGTCCCTTCGCCGGGCTTATGAACGCTCAACGCCCCGGCGCTCGGCGCTGCGGGCGAACCCGAGCCGGACGCGGAAGGCGATACGCTCTTTTTTTCGGACACGGCCGTAGCCATCGCCTCTTGTAGTGCCCCCGGTTGTTCCGCCGCGATCCCAACGAACCGCCGCGGACCCAGCTCTTTCTTAACGTCCGGCCCCGCGCTCGCGGGCGCGGGGCCGGTAAGAACCTGCTCATTCCAAGCCGATCCGCATGCACCGCGCGAACCGGGTCCGCCGCCGTCCTGTCTTACGCCTCGGGTGCGGGAGTCCGGTTGGCAGGAGCGGAGGGACTTGAACCCCCAACCGCTGGTTTTGGAAACCAGTGCTCTACCAATTGAGCTACGCTCCTAGCACCCGGTCCGCCGCCAGAGGTCCAGGCGGCCCGCTACAGGCCGCCCGCCCGAGCGGCGTTCCTCAGGCCAGGATCTTCACGACGACGCCGGAACCCACCGTCTTGCCGCCTTCGCGGATCGCGAAGCGAAGGTTATCCACCATCGCCACCGGCTTGTCGGCTTCCAGTTCCACTTCCATCTTGATGTTGTCGCCCGGCATGCACATTTCGGCCGCCGAACCGTCTTCCTTGATCATCTTATTGATCTTGCCCGTCACGTCCGTCGTGCGGAAGTAGAACTGCGGGCGGTAACCCGGGAAGAACGGCGTGTGGCGGCCGCCTTCGTCCTTGCTCAGCACGTACACCTGGGCTTCGAACTTGTAGTGCGGGGTGATCGACTTCGGAGCCGCCAGCACCTGCCCGCGCCGGAGCTGCTCCTTCGTAACGCCGCGCAGCAGCAACCCGACGTTGTCGCCGGCTTCGCCGGTGTCCAGCGTCTTGTTGAACATTTCGACGCCCGTCACCGTGGTGTCGAGCACTTCCTTGCTCAAGCCCACCACTTCGACCTTGGTGCCGACCTTGATCACGCCCTGCTCGATGCGGCCCGTGCCTACCGTACCGCGGCCTTCGATCGAGAAGACGTCTTCGATCGGCATCAGGAACGGCTTATCGCGCTGCCGCTCAGGCTCCGGAATGTACGTATCCAGCGCCGCGACCAGATCCAGCACCGGCTTGGCCGCCGTCGCATCGCTGGGGTTTTCCAGCGCCGCCTTCGACTGGCCGCGGATCACCGGTACGTCGTCGCCGGGGAAGCCGTACTTGGTCAGCAGCTCGCGCACTTCCAGCTCGACCAGGTCGAGCAATTCCGGATCGTCGACCAGATCTACCTTGTTCAAGAAGACGCACAGCGCCGGCACGTTCACCTGGCGGGCCAGGAGCACGTGTTCGCGCGTCTGCGGCATCGGGCCCGCGTCGGCCGCGACCACCAGGATCGCGCCGTCCATCTGCGCGGCGCCGGTGATCATGTTCTTGATGAAGTCGGCGTGGCCGGGGCAGTCGATGTGCGCGTAGTGGCGCTTCTCGGACTCGTACTCCGAGTGCGACGCCGCGATCGTCACCGTCTTGTTCGCGTCGCGCACCGTGCCGCCCTTGGTGATGTCGGCGTAGCTGCGCACCTTCGCCAGCCCCTTCGCCGCCAACACCGCGACGAGCGCCGCCGTCAAGGTGGACTTGCCATGGTCGATGTGACCGATCGTGCCGACGTTCACGTGCGGCTTCGTACGTTGAAAAGTATCCTTAGCCATCGCTGTGCCTTTCCTCTCCCTCTTCGATCCAGCCAACCGGTTAAAGGCAAAAATGGAGCTGCAGGCGGGGATTGAACCCGCGACCTCGTCCTTACCAAGGACGTGCTCTACCGGCTGAGCTACTGCAGCCCGCTTGGAACAACCCAAATCGGGCTTCGCAGGCAGCTTAAAGCAGAGCGGGAGTTATAGTCTTCAACGCAGGGCTGTCAAGGAAATCCAGCCCCTTTCTGCACAGGTGGGTCAAGCCCTTTGCGCAGCCCTTGCTTTCACCTTACTTAAGGGAGCATGCACGGCGTTCACAGCCTTCCCGCATCGACCTAACCCGCACCTTGCGGCAGCGGCGGACGCTGCCGGACGATCACTCGCACCGCTTCTATAAGCACCACGCCCGCCAAGGCCAACAACGCCAGCGCAATGGGGAAGTTCAAATCCAGCACCATTTTATCGCCGCGCAAGCGCGTCCAGCCGGTCCAGATGATCTGCGCCAGCGAGGTCAACGTCACGGCCATCATGAAAACCGCGGGGAGGGCCGCGTACCACCACTTCCGGCCCTGAGCCTTGAGCCAAGTAGCCACCCCGACAAGCGTCAGCGCCGCGAGCAACTGGTTGCTGGTTCCAAAGAGGCCCCAGAAATATCGCCACGCCGGTACGGGCTTGCCGGAAAGCGGATCGGAAAGATTCGAAGTCACCAAAAGCGCCGCCGGCACGATCGTCGCCATCGTGCAGATCACCGCGCCCGTACGGCCTTGCAGCCCTGTCAATTCTTGAAGGATGTACCGCCCGAGGCGCGTGCAGACGTCCAGGGTGTCGTAGACAAAGGTGGCGAAGGCGAGCAAGCCGAAGGTGATCGCGAAGGACTTGAACGCGGGGCTGCTCGAAAAAACCGCGAAGAAATCGGCCAGCCCGTGCGCGTAAATCAGGTTTGGCTGGCGGCTCAATTTGTCGGCCTGCGCCGGCGTCAGGATCATGACGGTCACCAGCGCAATCAAAGCGACAAAGGCCTCAAGCAGCATCGCGCCGTAGGCCACGCGCTTTGCATCGGGCTCGCATTTCAATTGCCGCGAAGTCGTTCCCGAAGCCACCAAGGCATGAAAACCGGAACAGGCGCCGCAGGCGACGGTGACGAACAGCACCGGGAACAACGTGCCCGCGCCGGTCTCGAATCCCAGGTAGGCCGGGTACTGGATCTGTAACACCGCCTGGTCCCCGCCCCACGCGCCGACCAGCAGGCCCGCCACGCTTCCGGCCAGTGCGATGTACATGAAGAACGCGCCCAGGTATCCGCGCGGCTGAAGCAGCGCCCACATCGGGACCACCGCGGCGATGCAGCAATAGCCCAGGATCGCCAGATCCCACGTCTTGATTGCCGCGCGCTCGGCTTCCGGACCGTCCAGGTGCGAGAAGAACCAGCCTGCGAAATCCAGCGGTACGAACTGGCCCGCCCAAATGCAGACAAAGATCAGCGGCACGAAGATCACCGCCGCGCGATTCTCCGAAATCTTGAAGAATCGAATGCTCAAACCCATCAGCACGGCCAGGACCAGGTATAGGATCGACGAACCCGCCACCGCGGCCCCGCGCACCGGCTTGACCAGGTTCGCGGCGTCCGCGGTATGCGCTTCCACCTGGGACTGCTGCAAATCCTTCACGAATGCGGCCGCCGTCACGTCGGTGAAGGCGATGATCACGTACACGAGCGCCAGCCAGACGAACGCGAGGAAGAGCAGATACGCGCGCCGGTTCATGCTTTCCTTGACCACTTCGGCGATCGACTTGGCTTGATGCCGCACGCTCGCGACCAGCGCCGTGAAGTCGTGCACGCCGCCGATGAAGATAGACCCCAGGATGATCCAGACCAACGCCGGCGCCCAACCGAACCACAGACCCGCCAGAATCGGTCCCACAATCGGACCGGCGGCCGCAATAGCCGTAAAATGCTGTCCTAAAAGGTAGCTCGATCCGGTGGGGATGAAGTCGACGCCGTCTTCTTTTTCGTACGCGGGCGTCTTGCGTTCGGGGTCCAAGCCGAGCATCCGGCTGAGGAACGAACCGTAGGTTCGATAGGCGATCACCAGAACGACCGCAGTACCCAGCACGATTCCAAGCAGCAGCATGCGGCAATTCTCGCGAACGGACCGAAAGATCGAGATGCGTACGGCGGCTCGCTACCGTTCAAGCCCGCCGAAACTCGACTTCACTATATCCGGTAGCCGTCCAGATTGGCGAGTGGATCGGCGTCGGCCGCCTCGAGCGCCGCCCTGAATCGTCAGACGCCGGGAACGATCGCCTACACATGGAGTGCTTCAGCAGAATAGAGAAGCTTGTTAGAGCTTCGTTTCTTCTTCGCTGGCCTTATCCCCGCCCACCGAGGCTCGCAGCGCATCCTTCTGTGCCGCAGCGGTCTTGTCCGGCCCGGTGAGCTTGAGGAAGTATTGACCCTTGCCTTCCAACGGCAGAATGATCGCCAGCATGCGCATCCCGGGGGCGTCTTCCGTCTTGCCGGACATAGGCGCGCCGACCGTCTTCTTGTAGGTGCCGACGACATCCAGGAGCCAGTACGCGCCGTGTGCGCACTTTCCTTTCACCAGACTGGCGGTCCGGTCCTCGGGCTTGAACTGGCCGACCCAGCGTTGAAGGTTCGCTTCGATGCTTCCGCCGCCGGGAAAGGTGAATACCACCAATTCGGCGTCTTCCTTGTCGCCTTCAAGCGCCGGAATGCGGGCCTGCGCCGCGCGCATGGGCGACTTCGATTCTTCCTTCTTCCATGCGGCGGGAATCTTGAGGGTCAGATCCTTGGCCGGAAGATCCTGGAGTTCCTCCGCGTTCACCGCGCTCAGTACGCACACCGCCAGCACCGCACCCAGCATTCGCATGGTCGTCTTCCTCACGGTTTGCACTCTCCCGCTAACCCCAGCATGCCTATCCCACTCTAATACGCTTGCGGCACGATCAAATCGTCCGGAACGGGATTCCGCTGGTAATCCTCGTGATGCACGCGCGGAGGGAGTTCCACCGGCGGATGCTCGATCTCGTTGTACGGCACCTGCGAGAGCAGATGCGAGATGCAATTCAGGCGCGCCTTCTTCTTGTCGACGGCCGGTACGATCCACCAGCGCGATTCGGGAATATGCGTTCGCTCCAGCATGATCTCCTTCGCCTTTGTGTAATCTTCCCAGCGCCGGCGCGATTCGAGGTCCATGGGGCTCAGCTTCCATTGCTTGAGCGGATCGTGCGTGCGGCAGCGGAATCGGAACTCCTGCTCGGCGTCGGTGATCGAAAACCAGTACTTGATCAATTGGATGCCCGACCGGACCAGCATCTTTTCGAACTCGGGAACGGTACGGAAAAATTCTTCGTACTCTGCGTCGCTGCAGAAGCCCATCACGCGCTCGACGCCGGCTCGGTTGTACCAACTTCGATCGAAGAGGACCATCTCGCCGCCGGCCGGCAAATGCGCGACGTAGCGCTGGAAATACCACTGCGTCTTTTCGCGTTCGGTGGGCGCCGAAAGCGCGGTAACGCGGCAGACCCGGGGATTCAGGCGCTGGGTGATGCGTTTAATCACGCCTCCCTTGCCGGCCGCGTCGCGGCCTTCGAAGAGGATCACCAGCTTGTGCTTGGTGTGCGCGACCCAATCCTGCAGCTTGACGAGTTCGCCCTGCAAGCGGAAGAGTTCCTTGAAGTACTGCTTGCGCAGGCGCAGGCGTTCCTCGAACGCCTTGTCGATGACGGCAGTCGCACCCTTGTTGTCGCCGTCCTCCAACTCGAGTTCCAGCTCTTCGTCCATGCTGTCCTGGACGTCGCTGTGAATGCGGCGGAAAAGTTCGTCGTCGTGGCTTGGCCGGTCGTCGCCCATGTTGAAACGCTCCTGATAGCAGCAGGAATCCAATCGAACGAATTCGATTATGCGGCAGGCGAGCCTCCGTTCAAGCACGCTCGCATGCATAAAGAATTCAAGGCGCTGGCATAAATGTTCGTGAAAGGGTCAGGATGATTTTTCCGGGCCGACTGCGAAGTCGTCTCGGAGACTATTCATGAAATCCATACGCGCCTACGCAATTTCCCGTCGCGCGCGATCGGCCCGCACGATCCACAACCACCGCGTTGTCCAGGTTCCCGCAAGGTACGGGCGGGCGCTGCGGCGCGTCGGACCAGTCGAAGTCGCCGATCGCCACCGCCTGGACACCGCTCAAGGAGCCGCCTGATACCGGCCGGAAGTCACCGCGTTCTGGATCAGCCAGGTCCGGGCGAAGCGTGTTGATCCAGTTCTCGCGCCGAATCGCCGCCGCATCGACCGTAGGGCGTGCCGCCAAATGGTACATCCCTTCTACATCATCCAGGAGCGGTTTGTCCGGCGGCCCGTTCCAGATCACGTTGCCGCGCAGCACAAGGCCTTCGTCACAGCGCGCGACGGGCGGCAAATTGCTGCCCGGTTCCGTGGGCATGGGGCCGCTCAGTCCAATGTGCGCGAACGTAGATTCGTAGCCATCGGGGTTATAGATAAGGTTGTTGCAGACGCGTACGTTTCGGCACGGAATGTCGTAGGCTTCTTTGCCGCGCGGATTGCACCAGCCTCCCAACGCAAAATGCTCGTCCACCTTGGCGGGGCGTTCGCCGATCCATCCATGGCCGCCTTGACCGATCACGATTGTGTCTCTATTTGATCCCACCCGGTAGCAGGTATTCCACGCCATCAAAATGTTGTAACCGCCCGTCGTCGCGATCCCACCTCCCGCATCGTGTATCACGTTGTTCACGATCTTGATGTCGTACGCCTCGTAATGCAGCCACGGCGGAACCATAAACTGGAAACCTGTCCCCTGCCCCGCCAGCACGCCGTGATTCTTGCCATCGAACATCTCGTTTCCGGCGATCAGGAAGTAAGCCGAACCGCCCTTCACGTACATGCACTCGGCCTTTGTTTTATGGAAACGACTGCGCACGATATGCCCGTACTGAACCGCGACGTAATCCAGCGCGTTCGCCGCGGCGTTCGAGAAATCGCAATCTTCCACGTAAATGCGAAGGCATTGATTGGCTTTAAAGGTCAAGAGCGGCAGCCCGTGGGGGCCTTCCGATCCCGCCGCCTTCACCCCGCGCACCAGCAGATCCTGGCTCTCGGCGAAATGAAGCACGATATTGTTGCTTGGTATGACCCGATCGTTTCCAGCGGCTTTGAAGGTGAGGTCGAGCAGGTAAACGCCGCGACAGCGGTTGAAAAAAACGGCCGGCAGTTCCACCGAATCCGCGTCCGAGACTGATTGAAACACAATCGGGCGATCCGGCGCGTAAACCCGGTCTTCCAGCACCCACTGACCGGAATCCGGCGGCGTGTACCTTCCCGGACCAAAGAGCACTCGCCATCCGTGGGCCGCGCCTTCACGCGGGATGCGCGCCCACGCACCGCCCAGAGTGCGCACCGCCTGCGCGCGCGTGATCCCCGAAGCCGCGTCGTCCCCGTGCACGGGATCCACCCAAAGGTCTTTAAGCACGAGATCGCCGATGGTGTAAGTCGGATTCACGTTCATGGGGGAGCCTCGGAGGGGCGAAGCGTTCCCTGAACCGTACCCGCCTCGGCACCGCCGTCGCAAGCCGGATACTCCTATATTTTCATCGGATTCTTACCGGAAATTCGATGCACAATTCTGCCATTGGATAGACCGCCTTAGACCTGCCGAGCCGCCACGCGCCGCATTCAAGTGCGCACGGCAGCGCGCCAACGCGCCCACCACTCCAACGACCACGCCACCAGCGTCAGTATCGCCAAACCGACTAATACATTTTGAAGAAGCCAGCGATTTAGTGATTCGTTAATTGCCTGAGAAGAAATGGGAGACAGCACAAGTCTCCTTACCGAAACATTAGGTTGCGCGGCAGGATTCGATATCGCAGGAAGGAGATCGCTATGGCCTCCCTCTTCCGCATCGGCTCCCACAGGTACGTCGCCGACCCGATAGGCCCAGGGCCAGCCTTGGGTTTGGCAACGAATACCATTTCGCTTGCGGGCATCTTCAATAGCTAACCAAGGTGAATCCGCTTCCTCCTGCCGCTCGATGGGCACCGCGTTCGCTCCAATCAGCGCCCCCGCCGTCACTGTCAGCGCGACCACCGTCGAAAGATGCAGCCGAAAACGCTTCGGGCGCGCTTCGGCAAGTTGCTTCAATCGTAACGCTTCCACCATCCGCGCGCGGATGCGTTCGGCTCGTGGAGACTCGCGCGCCAGCACGGTAAGTCCGATAAGGATGATGGGCGTACCCATGGGTCCGGGCAGCGGAAGAATCACGATTCCTGCGACCACGATTGCGGTACCGGTTGCATACACCGCCACGCGCCGCGGCCAGCGCGCCCAGTTCGCGGGGGCTGCGACACGCTCTTGCTTGCGTGAATCCGGAGAACGCTGAGATTCCATAGCGCCGTGCAACTCCACGCGAGGTTGGGCTCCGCCCTGATACTCGCCTTTCTGAATAGCTATGGACTGCGGAGGTGCGAACCGAGCGTTGGAACCGTCACGGTTCCCATTCGGCACCGGGTTACACGGCTCCGGTTATCGATCTTCGCCAACAGATCATGGCGGCGGGTGAGGGATTCGAACCCCCGAGACGGTTTCCCGTCTAGCTGTTTTCAAGACAGCCGCCTTCGACCACTCGGCCAACCCGCCAACGTGGCATGGGCCACGAGGATCGCCCATGCTGTCCGCGATATTATCCTAGTCGCGAGAGGATTTACCACGGGAACCACAAGATCCAGCGGTGGCTCTGGAATGGGATGGGCAACCAAGCGCCACGGAAACCACATCCCGTTTACCGCTCAGGGGAAACGGTGCCACACCGCCATCGATTCGGTACCGATTGACTTATGGTGACATATTTAAGGTTTGTTTTTGGGTAATATCCTACTCAGGAGAAGCCCGGTCCGTTTTGGAAGTAAGCTTAAATTTCAAGAGCGAATCTTACAAAACCCGGTGTATAGATCAGTGGATGTCACTGACAACGAATCGGAATCTCAGCTGATGCAAGGGCGATCCATTAAAGGTAGAGAACTCTCGGCCCTGGTGACGCGCCTGCGCCAGGAGTTGCGTGCAGGCCGCTACGGTTCCTCTGAATACCTCCCGCCCGTCCGGCAATTGTGCGGGGATTACGGCGTCTCGTTCGAGACCGTTCGCAGGGGGCTCAAGCAACTAGAACTTGAAGGCTTGCTAACATCGGAAGCGCGGCACGGATTCCGACTGGCGGCACAACGACAAGAGATGCCGGTGCACCAACCGGTGGCTTATGTAACCAGCCACAAACTGGATTTAAGCGATGCGCAACCGGCCAACTGGGCCATCAACCAGGCCTTGACGGTGGTCGCGGCGCGGCGCGCAAAGTCGCTCCTCGGTTGTCACGTTGAAGGCTTGTCTGAGGAATCGATTCTGGCACGGTTGGCGGCGAGCCCCTGTTCGGGACTGGTGCTGGATACTCTGGATGAAAGTCTGCTTGCGTTGATTGAGCGCACGGGGCGGCGCCCGCTGGTTATGGTGAACAGTTGGTTCGAACAGGCCTCGATTCCGGTGGTTCTGCAAGACAACTACTTGGGCGGATTTCTGGCGGCTCGCTGGCTGGTGGATGCCGGCGCCAAGCGGGTGGGCTGGCTAGGTCCTATAGGCGCCTTCTGCCATACGCGGGAGCGCTTTGCCGGCGTCGTGGCGGGGCTGGCTTCCAAGAACGCGCCATTCCATGCGGTCGATGCCGTGGCCGCCGATACGCAGTCGGTAGATGAAGCGGCGCGTGCGCTGCTGGCTCGGTCCGACCGTCCCGACGGAATCGCGGCCTTTACCAAAGGATCGGCCCAAGCATTAAAGCAGGCAGCGGACGCGGCGGGACTGACCATCGGGAAGGACTTGCTCCTCGTGGGCTGGACCGTTGAGGACTGCTACGAGTCCGAGCACCGCTCGGTGTACGCAGGCGGCCCGATTCCGCCGGCAGTGGTGTGGAGTGCGCGCGAGATGGCCGAAGCGGCCCTCGACTTGTTGCATACTCACCCAGACGGAGCGCCCGCCGGTCGGCGTGTGCTGGTACGCACGCGACTTAGGCAACCATGATGCATACAATAGGAGCAAAGATGCAATCGGATAGGTTTAAATTATGCGTGCTGTTAGTCACCTGCCTCTGCCTCGGAGTTGGATTTGGTGCACGCGGGGCTGAGCGGACCTCAGAAGCAGCGGAACTCATTCGCGCCACGAATACACGTGGGGGGTTGGCGCTGCACATCGGCGCCCCCGACATGACCTTCGGGCGCGCCCTAGCCGCCGGAAGTGCACTCTATGTCCAAGTCCTCCAGCCAAACATTAAGCTCGCCATCGCTTGGGGATTGGAGGTTGCCAAGCCCGATTTCGCCGATCGCGAGAAACTTGGGCTGCGCGCCGCCGCCTTCGACCCGGAGCACTACAGCACGAATCTCTTCAACCTGATTATTGTTGAGGATCTTGCGGCCTTGGGAAAGGCCAATGCCTCCGACCTAAACCGAATCCTTGTTCCCCAAGGCTGCGTATTATTCCGCACCGCACCTAAGGACTTCGCCACCGACGCAGCGGGGCTTGGCATGCAAGCGTTCTCGGCCGGAATCTATGGCTCGGCATTTCGCAAGCCGGCGCTCCCTCCACCGGAGTGGAAGCCTTGCGACATGCTCAAATGGAAAGCAGGTCCGGGTGGTTTGGGAGAAGTTGCCGAGATAGAGTTCAAGGATGGCATGCTTTCCTATGCCGACCGAATGGAAAACGAAGGCGATCTTGCCGTAAACACCGGCCTGAGAATCGTCCGCGACGCCTACAACGGCCGCACTATCAGCCGGGAACCGCTGGGGGCGCCTCTTCCCGACTGGTATCCTCAGAGGGTCGCTAGCAAATTGGCTGGATTAAAGCCGGCACCATCTAAAGCATGGGAGGAGCGTGGACAAGGTGGCGGCTGGAAGGCCGTGAAAGAGCGAAACGACGGCAAACTCGATTTGCCATTCTTCGGCGGGCATTGTTTTCCACCGGTACAGCTAGGCAAATACGTCCTGTATCATTACAACATTTGGGTCGATACTCAGACTAACCAACGTTTCTACCCGCAGTTCGCGCACCCCGCCTGCCAGATTGGCCATGTGCCCTACCATGGGATGATTTACAATTTTCCATGCCCTAAGCCTGCATTTATAAGCGGCGAACTCGCACTGGTTCCAGCCGACATCGTTTTCGATCACGAATCCGGGGGGCAGATCCTTCAGACCATCGGAGCCGCGCCAAAACCGGAGCCAGTTGGCATTGGCGAATGGACGATGTTTCGAGCCGATGTCTTGCGGCGCAATGTATGTGGTGCCGTTCTTGGGGACAATCCGGTAAAGGTATGGGAGACGCAGGTCGGCCTGGGAACCGCTCCCTATGGCATCATGTGCGGGGAGCGCACCGGCCTGACGCAGGCGGTGACTGGATACGGTTTGGTTTTCGTAGCCGACATGGATTCTGAGCGTATTGTGGCCCTTAATGCCGCAGACGGCAAACCGATCTGGACTTTTCATGTCGGAAGCCGTGTCGACTATCCGCCAACCATCCATAACGGACTATGCCTTTTCGCCGCCCGCGACGGTTGGGTCTACAGCCTTGACGCTAAAACCGGCGCCCTAGTGTGGCGCCTGCTTGTACCTGCACGCGAACGCTATATCGGCTGGCATGAAAAGCTGGGCAGCCTTTGGCCTTGTCGCGGTGATGTCCTGATTCATGAAGGCATTGGCTACGCCGCCGCAGGTATCTCCACTTCCCTACAGGGCGGAGTCCGCGTCGTGGCCTTTAGGCCCGAGACAGGTGAAGTCCTATGGCGCCAGTGCTACCACGAAGAGCAAACCGATTTTGGTGGCTTCTCGGCCGACCTGTTGCATGGGATTCGTGGTCGCGACGGCGGCCCCTTGCTGACAATGAGCGACCGCATCATCGACGCAGTAAGCGGCAAGTTGGGCGGCGGGGGCGGACGCGGTGCCTACATTCGCGATGTCTATCTCGAGGTCGGTAATAGCCTTTCGCGTACCATGGCCGACCTCGGCGGTTTCCTGATGGGAGACCATCGATTGCGTGGACGCATCGTCGCCAGCAGCGACGACCTCAGCGTCTCCCACAACGTTGCTTGGGGCGGCGTGTCGTGGGAGTCCTATAGAGACGGCCGAACAAAGCAGAAAGAGACGGTAGCGATGAGCCTGTCCGGCAAGAAAGATGCGCAGGCGAAAGAGCCGCTTTGGAAGATTGATAATACCGAACTTGTCGCCGACGACATCGTCATCACCCCTCAGCGCGTCTACGTAATCGGGCACTACCAGCGAGTCAAAAAGGGAGCGGAGATCTGGGTGCTTTCGCGCGAGGAAGGGAAGGTCGTCACCACCGTATCGGTAGACGGCTACCCCGCATTCATGGGCGCCTCCGCCGCCGGAAAGCGGCTCTTCGTGGCAACGCGCGATGGCAAGTTGATCTGTTACGAGAACAGATAAATACAGGGGAATCTCGATGCTTCGGACATCCGTGATCGTCGCAACTCTCTTTTTTTCCTCAGCATCGGCTTATCCGGCTTGGGCCGGCGAAGCCGACACAGACGGGCCTCTTGGTAAGATCGGTAGCACAGGCGGGCTAGCCTTGGTTGTTGGCGCAAAGGATACCAATTTCGCGCAAGCCCTCGTTTTAAAAAGCGCGTACTACGTACAGATCCTGCAGCCGGAAGTGAAGCTCGCCATGCAGTGGGGAGAGGCAATCTCAAAAGCCGAATTTGCCAGCCGCGAGAAGCTTGGTGTTCGAGATGCCGCCTTCGATGCCGAGCATTACGGCTCGAATTTGTTCAATTTAGTCGTGGTGGAAGACGTGGCGGCGCTGGGTCAGGCTAAGCTGTCCGACTTGATCCGAATCCTGACGCCCAATGGCGTTTTGGCGTTTCGCCAGGTTTCTGCGCCAATCGAATCGGAAGCACAAGCTCGGAAGTGGAAAGCAGAAGCGTTCGCCGGATATGCGGCTGTGTACCGTAAGCCAATCGAGGCGTATGAGTGGAAGCCCGCCGATGCCCTGAAGTGGCGAGCGGGGATGCGCGCGCACATGGCCTATGGCATCTGTGGTCCGACACACGGCGCGGGTCGCTTTTATTACCGAGAGGGCCTCGAGTCCAAGGGAGGCTGGCCGAATGACACTTCCCAACTGGTCGCGCGCGATGCCTACAATGGCCGAGTGCTGTGGATGAAGCAGGAGCAAGTTCCGTTTTCGGCATGGCGCGCGAGCCAGTTCGCGCGCGAGGAGTGGTCGCTCGCGGCGGACGAAACCGGACGACTCTTCGCGGTAACCATCGACGGAAAACTGGTCTGTTTAGACGGAGCCACCGGAGAGCAGCGCTTCGTACTCATAGAAAAGGGCGCCGTTCCCAACTACGTCCGAACCTGGAAGGACAAGTATGTCCTTTACGGCGGATCGATTTTCTCCGCCGTGGACGGAAAGCTTCTTTGGAAGACTTCGGGTAAGTACCTCAGGCTCCACGAAGATATGCTGCTGGAGAGCGATGGCGCCGTCCTTCGCATACGTAAGCTCGAAGACGGCACCGAAGTACTGAAGGCTGACATGTCTTGGCGCGCCGATCGCATCAAAAACGGCATAGCGCTCCACCACATGGGCAGCCACATTCTCGTGACCGAGGGCGGGCGCTGGGAACGGCCCTATGTGGTGACGGCGCTGAATCCGGCCACGGGCGCAAAAGTCTGGTCGCAAGAGCTAGGAGGCATCTTTGCACTGCCGGCGCAAGGTAAAGGCGTCGAGACCTTTGCCGGCGATGTCAGCTACACCAAATTGGGTGAGAAGGTGCTCGTTTACACCTGTACGCCCTATTTCCACGAGAAGGGCGAGAAACAAAAGGAAGTCCACTTCACTAAGATAGATTTGGCAAGCGGCAAAGTCGAACAGGAAGATTACGGCCCCAAGGGCAAGCTCTTTGGCAGCACCTGTAACAACGGTAGTGCCCGGCGATTGGGGGATTACCTCTACTACTGGCACAATGTCTGGCTGAAACTAGAAACTTTCGACCGCCAGTTCCCCTTCCTGGTGCACCCCAACTGCTTTCTGCCCTCGCCGGCGGCCTACGGCATGATTTACAACGCGCCGGGTCGGAAAGGCGGAAGCATTCAGGGCATCACCGCCATCGGACCGACCGACATCACGTTCGACCAGGAACCCGGGGGCAAGATCCTGGTGCGATACGCGCCGGCGCCTGCCGGCGGCGAGCCCACCGCGCCCACGGACTGGCCTACTTTTAGAGGCACCAACGCCCGCGGAAACGCAACCGCCACAGATCTAGGCGCCAAGCTCGAGAAAGCCTGGGACGTCCAGGTGAGCCTGGGTGGCAAGACCCACGGACAGATGTACGGCGAGCGTACGGGGCTCACCCAGGCAACGGTGGCGTACGGAATCGCGTACGTCGCGGACATCGACGCCCAGCGCGTCGTGGCCCTCGATGTGAAGGACGGCAAACAACGCTGGGTCCATCACCTCGGGAGCCGGGCCGACTTCCCGCCGACGCTCTATAAGGGCCTCTGTCTAGTGGCCACCAAGGACGGTTTCGTGCATGCGCTAGATGCCAAAACCGGCGCGCCGGTCTACAAACTGCTGATCGCACCGCGCGAACGCTACATCGGCGGGCAAGAGAAGATCGAGAGTCTCTGGCCGACGGCCGCCGATGTGATGGTCGGTCAGGACGGCGTGGCTCGGGCCAGCGCCGGGTTCGCTTCGACCATCCACGGCGGCAACCGCGAGGTGGCCTTTCGGCCGGAAACCGGCGAAGTCGTTGAGGCTAAGGTAAACTTCGAAGAGTTCTCCGATACGGGATACCCGGGGCCGAAGAACCACACCAACATTTACACCGAGCCTTTGGCCGGCGGCCGACGTTTGGCCAGCCGCGCCATAGACGACATGCTGGGCTATGGAAACAGCATCTCGCGCACCAACGAAGACCGAGCGCACGAACATTTCACCGATCCGGGAACCGTCAAAGGTGCTACCAGCCCCCGAGCAGGCGGCAGGGTCATTGCCTTCGACGAAGCGCTTTGCGTCGCGCAATTCATGACCTACGGCGGACAGTCCTGGGCCACCAAGAATCCGCTGCATCTCGTTGCCGTCGACAAAGATCCCAAGCAGCCGATGTGGAAGTCCGAGCCCATCGAATTGGTGGCCGACGATATCCTGCTGACCCCCAAGTACGCTTTCTGCGTGGGGCACTATCGCCGCGTGGAAGGTCAGCCCGAAATCTGGATCATCGCCCGCGAAGACGGCAAAGTCGTTGGCAAGACACCCGTTAGCGGATTTCCGGCATTCTTTGGAATGTCTGCTTCGGAGAACCGAGTTTTCGTCAGCACACGAGAAGGCAAGCTGATTTGCTACGAAGCGAAGTGAACTCAAGGAGCGCAGGCTCATGCGAACACAAATGGCTTTGCTGGCCGTCCTATTCGTGGCAACCGGAATGGCCCACGCCGAAGAGTTGCGATGGGTAAAGGAACCTCAATTAATTTCGGATGCCGCATCCAAGAGTTGGCGCATCTCCTTCGAACTGAGCCGGATGGCCGATGTAGAAGTAGCCATCGTAGACTCCGCACAAAAGCAAGTCCTCCGGCACCTGGCCGCAGGCGTCTTGGGACCGGCAGCCCCCGCCCCCTTCGCGGCGAACTCAGCAGCTCAGGAGCTTATTTGGGACGGCAAGGACGATTACGGTCAGCCGGTCGCAATTGCCGCCAAGCTTCACGTTCGCGTGCGCGCAGGCATGAGTGTAGGCTTGAAGCGAATCGTAGGCGGCGATCCGTATGCCTACTATTCGAAGGAAATGGGCCAAGGCGACCATGCCGCTTGGCGCGTGACCGGGCTGGAGGCCAAACCGGACGGTAGCGTGTACGTGCTGGGCAACGCCAACAACTACGGACCTCCGGCGCTTCGCCGCTACAACGCAAAAGGCGACTATCAGAGCACCGTCTACCCGCCCCCCGCAGGGAAGCCTTTGGAAGAAGTACAAGGTTGGGGCGTTTACGTTCGGGAAGATGGAACGTATTCGCCGCAGTACAACGACCTGGCTTCTCCGGCGTTATCCAAAACGCTGATCTGCGGTACGCGAGGGCGCATCGCCGATTTGATACCGTCGTCCGATCCGGACTCGCTCCTGCTTGAATACGAATACAAGCTGATGCGAATTCGCACCGATGGCTCCCTTCCCGCGAGCCCCATGCTTGCCGAGCCCCTCGTCACCGAGCCATCTCTGTTTCAACCTAAGGGGGGGTCGCGTGTGGTGGGACCGTTACAGATGGCCCTTTCGCCCGATCGGAAGCACGCGTACCTGAGCGGCGTGTTCGCGGCCACGGTCGAACGAACCAGCCGAACGGGCGCAGAAACGACGGGCGATTGGCGCGACGGACAAGTTTACAAGATCGACTTGGCCACACGGAAAGCGAGCGTGTTCTTCGCACTTCCGGAAAATGAAGTGATCGGCGATCTGGGTAAACGAGGGGCATCGCCGATTGCCGACTTCAAGTACGGCACCTACGCGGCCCTCCAAGGCGTGGCCGTGGACGCCGAAGGCCGGGTCTTTATCTGCGATCGGCAAAATAAGCGGGTGCTGATATTGGGTTCCGACGGGAAAACGATCCGCGAGATTCCGGTGGAGTATCCCGATGCAATTGGCGTACATCCAAAATCAAAGACGCTTTACGTTACGACGAGAAAGGGCCACTTTCACGGCGCAGGCTCCCTGTCGCTCTTGAAGTTCGGCGATTGGAGCAAGGACGAAGCTCCGGCGGCCACTATTCCGCTGTGCCCAGTGCATCATTTCGATCAAGCCACGCGTTTGGCCGTGACCGAACAGAATGGCGAAGTGTACGTCTGGATTGCTTACACGGCGCTGCCCGTCCGCGTTTTCAAGGACACGGGCGCCGGTCTTGACCTGGTAAAAGATTTTTACGAAGCGGGACCACAGCGCGCACTGGACTTACAACACTTCGTCGTGGATCCCAAAACGGAAACGGTCTACTTCACCGACGGCTTTAACAACTGCTTCCGAATTTCGGATTGGAATCAGCCGAAGTTCGAACGCTGTATGGTGGACGAAAAAAGCAACCTGCGCGCGTTAAGCTTGTCCGTAGATGCGCGCAATCGCTACCTGTATGCGCATGCAGATCGGCAACCGGTAGCGCGTTACAAACTGGATGGCGCTTATCTCACCCCTGCTCCTGTAGAAGGATCGACGGAGAATGCGTTCACACCCAAGCTGACCAACGACTGGCGCATCGGACTGGGCATGGGCGACCGAGGCATCGCCGTCGGTCCGGACGGCAGCTTGGCCACCATGAATGCCGAAGGCACCGCCGCGGATTACGGAGGTTATCTGCGCTTCTTCAGCGCCAACGAAAAGAAGGCGCCGTGGGAAGGCCTCGCATTCAAGACGTTCGAAAAGGTACGCGCTGCTGGCGTGCGCTTCGATGCCAAGGGGAACTTATACGTTGGCAAAACCGATGCGAAGCCCGAAAAGCCGCCCTCTGGTTTCGAGAAGGACTCGACCTTCGCTCAATGCATGGGACGCATTTACCGATATGCCCCAACCGGATCGCTGGAAAGCGGCAACTTGTTTCCCACGGAACCGTCCGGCCCTGCGCAAGTATACGATATTCACTACGGTTCGATCAGTCCCCAGTTCACTCGCGTTCCTTGGTTCGGCGTCGACGGCTACGGCCGGATTTACTACCCCACCTCGCTGCTGCCTCAGGTTTCGGTGATCGACTTTTCCGGGAATGCGATTCTGAAATTCGGCACATACGGAAACCGAGATTCAATGGGCGGCCTTGAAGGCGATTTGGTTCCGACCAAAGGTATTCCCTTGGCATGGCCCAATTGCGTAGACGCCACCGACGACTACATATACGTGAGCGACATTGTGAATATCCGGTTGCTTCAACTCGAGAAGAAATTCGAACTCTCGAAAAGCGCTTCCGGATCGCCCTGATGGTTAGCATTTCGAACCTCAATCCCGAACGGTGCAAACACCCATGAATCAAGAAACGTACGATGTATTCGACAGCGAGCTCACTCGACAGGCCGCTCGCGGCATGTTGGGCGCCTTCTCAAAGCGTCGGCTGAAGGCCGCTGATGAGGCGGACGCAGAAGCTTGGTCAAAGGTAAGATCTGCAAAGGACTGGAAAGCGTTTATTGAGCCGCGATTACAGGCCTTGCGCGAATCGCTAGGCGTACCCACCGCCGGGGCGAGTCCCATGGATGTGAGCGTTACTCGAACCCTTACGGGAGAAGGCTATGTGCTCCGCTGCCTGACTTATACCTCCCAGGAAGGTGACCCGGTTACCGCGCATTTATACGTGCCTGACCCGTTACCCCCATCGGCGCCGTGTATTTTGATTTGTCACAGCCACCACCAGCCGAAACATCAGCGCGAACTCCAGGAAATGGGCATGACATGGGCGCGCGCCGGTTGTTACGTTCTGGTTCCGGACCTGATCGGATACGGCGAGCGGCTGCATACCCCCTACCCTGGACGGCAATCCTATTTCTTCCGGTATGATTTGGGCATGCAGTTCGCGCTTTGCGGAGAGAGCCTGATCGGAAGGTACGTATGGGATCTGCAGCGCGGCGTGGATGTGCTGCTGGCTCAAGATCACGCCGATCCCGCGCGCGTCATCCTGCTAGGCGCGGTGGCCGGCGGGGGCGATCCCGCGGCGGTGACGGCGGCGCTGGACTCGCGGATCACCTGCGTGGTCCCGTTCAATTTCGGCGGCCCTCAACCGGAAACGGTCGTCGACGATGCGGGGGCTGCCGCCAGCTTCCGATACACCGGAAGCGGTGGTTGGGAATCGACGCGCAATTTACGCCTCAGCGCGCGAAAGGGCTTTTTGCCTTGGACCATCGTCGGCGCTGCCGTGCCGCGAGCCTTGGTGTACGCGCACGAATTTGAATGGCACGCAGATCTCGATCCGGTTTGGGCGCGCCTTCGAGACGTCTACAAATGGCACGGAGTTTCCGACCGCTTGGGCAGCCTAAAGGGTACCGGGCGCGTAACGCAGCGCCCACCGGAAGCCACACATTGCAATCAGATCGGCGCTTTTCACCGTGCGCAGTTGTATCCGCTCCTCGAGCGCTGGTTCGGGATGACGCCGCCGTTGTCGGAATACACGGCGGTACGAGAACCGGAAGAGTTGAATGTCCTGCCCGAAAGCTCGAATCGCATGCCCGCGCAGTTCCAGGCTCGGGCGCGAGCCGAGGCGAGGATTTCGGAATCAAGCCAAGCATTAGCGGCATGCGAAGGCGATGCTCGACGGAGCCACCTGCGCGAGCGTTACACGCAAGTGCTTGGATTACCCGAACACGGAATGCCTGTATTGCGCCAGGCTCCTGCCGCCACTTGGCGCGGCAGCACACCGGTGGAGCGCTTAATCGTGGAGACCGAGCCGGGTATTGAAGTTCCGCTGCTGCTGCTGCGTCCACGCGAAGCCACCGGCGGTCCGCTGGTGGTAGCCTTCGCGCAAGAAGGAAAAGCACGGATCCTGCGGGAGCGCGGCGGCTCAGTCGCCCACTTGCTTGAGCGCGGCGCGACCGTCTGCTTGCCCGATCTGCGCGGCTTCGGGGAAACAGCGCCGGATGAAGACCGAAGCTGGTACGGTCCGGCCACGAAACATGCGTCGAGCGAACTTATGCTGGGCCGTACCCAGCTGGGCAACCGCTTGTTCGATCTGCGTGCGGTGCTGATGGCGTTGCGTGCCCAGAAAGTCGCTGAATGTAATGCCGTGATCCTTTGGGGCGATTCGTTTGCTCGTTTGAATCCGCCTGATTTTGAAAGCCCGCCGCATCGAGGTGGAACCCGCAGTCCCGATACACAGGGTCCGCCCATACCACCGGCTGCCATCGGAGAGCCCGGTGCAGGTTTCCTTGCTTTGCTGGCTGCACTGTTCGAACCCCAGGTTCGCGCGGTCCACGCCACTCGAACGTTGACAAGTTGGCTGGATACTCTTCGCACGCCTTTTGTTCACTTGCCTTTCGATGCGATCGTGCCCGGCATCGTCCACGCAGGCGATGTGCCCGACTTAGTCGCCGCCTTGGCGCCAAGTGAAGTTTATTTCGAGGGCCCCATAGATGGACGAAATCTGCTTCTGAACCCAACAGACGCAAAGGCGCGGTTGGCAAACAGCGGAGCGACTGCGCAGGTACTTCCCGATTTAGCCGGCCCCAACCTGACCGCATGGTTTGCATCCAAAGACATGCCAACCTAACAGCCCGGTAAAAAAGATGCTGACTGCGTTGCGAGGAGCATTTGAACTGAGCAAGGCGTCGCAGGGGAGCCGCAGCGTGACGATGCGGCGAGCGAAGTACAACAACGCCTAGTTCGAGGGAGCCAGCAGCATTTCGCGCAGCCTTATTCAACGTGCGGCTAGCGGTTCGACATCGCACGTAGCGCCTAAGGGATTCAAACTAGGGCCCCGCGAGGCATAAAGCAGAACTATACCCAACCATTGCGCTATATATCAGTCGGGATTCAAAGCCTGGGTGTGCTTCCTAGGCTCTTACAATGCTCGCTCTCTCAAGCGGATGTAAAAACGCGATAACCTCAATAGAACAAGCATCTTGCACCAGTGCAAGCGGGAGGGGAAATATTGTAATTCGCGGTGCTTGGGAATTCTATTTAGCCTTCATTTCGGTTAGTCTATTTGCAGGTTACTTGCAGCCTTATGGGCGATGCGAGGCGGGCTTGCCTAAGGTTGCATTCCAATTGGGCTCATCCACGTGACTCGAACTTCATTTTCAAGCTTAAGCCGAACTGAGCTGCTCGTAATAGTGGGCGGTGTGGTGCTCACGTTAGGGTTGTTTGTCTTGGCTGCACCGAAGACGCCTCCATCAGTGCAGGTTGGCCGCAGTTTCAAATCCGAGCCGCCGCAGGAGCCGTCTTCGACTTCTTCGGGCGTAGGTAAACGCGAGAGCGATTCGACGGGACCTCGAATCGTAGCGGTTACACCCTGCCCCAACAGCACGCCCAATACGCCGCCGGCTGAACTGATCGTTACCTTCAACGAGCCGGTTCGTGAGAGCACGATCAACACCGGAACCATTCGAGTAACGCGCTCGGGGGGCGATGGCACGTTCAACGACGGCAATGAAGTTGAAATCGTGCCGGCGGCGGTCGAATTGATCGATCCGACCACCGCTCGCGTAGACTTAGCGGGCGCGGCATTGCCGGACGACCGCTACCGGGTGCTGGTCCTGGGCGGGAACACGACGGGGCTGGCGTCAAGCAGTTCCAACAGTTCATCTTCGAACTCCGGTGGCTCTTCATCCACCGCATCGACTTCCAACAGTACGACGACGGCATCGTCCGGTGTGTCGTCCACGACGGCCAGTTCCACGGCGACCACGACCTCCACCAACACCAGCAGCAATTCAAATTCAGCAACATCCAATTCGACGACCAACAACACGACGGCATCCACAAGCGGGGCGAGTTCGACCGGCGGAGTTTCCTCCTCCAGCGGTGGGACCAGCAGCGGGGACGGGACCTACGAATGACGCCCCGCTCGCCCACCTGCTCCCGCTCCATTGCACCGCTGGCCGCGGTGGCCTTGCTGGCGTGTTCAGCCGCCTTCGCGCAGAGTGGCCCGATCGCGCATTGGACCTTCGACGAAGGCGCGGGAACGACGGCCGCGGATTCGAGCGGGAACGGGCATACGGGGACGTTGGGCGGTGGAGCGGAATGGACGACGGGATTGATAGGTAATGCTCTGCGGTTCGCCGGCGCGGACGAACATGTAGCCATCGGAATGGCTCAACTTCCCGCTCCATGGACTTTTTCGCTTTTCGTTAAGCGCGAGCCCGGCAGCACGGCCACTTCCGCCGCGTTGTTGGGCAACAGCAGTTACGAAGTACGCTTGGAGCAATATGACTATACCAAGAAAGTTGGCATCACAGGTTGGCCGTCCGAGCCGGACCTTAACTACGCGTTCAATTATGAGGCGCCGCTCAATCAATGGGTGCACCTAGCATTCGTCTGCTCTGGAACGGACACCTCGCTGTATGTGAACGGGCTGCTGACCGGGAGTACGACAAGCGTCATCCCTTTGCCCTTGAACACTATCGGCAGGCCAGTCAATGCTAGCGCTATGGGCGTGCTGGACGACCTGCGTGTCTACAACCGCGCCCTAAGTGGTTCTGAAATCTTCACCTTGGCCTCGCCCGATCCGGCGCCGCCCGTAGCGCGCGATGACGTATATGGGATTGTGGGCGCTTCGCAAACGATTGGCGCGCCGGGCGTGCTGGCCAACGACCAGGATCCCAACCTCGATCCCTTCACGGCGGTCAAACAATCCGACCCCGCGCACGGAACGCTCGCCTTGTACGCCGATGGTTCGTTCGTCTACACGCCGACGCCCGGCTACGAAGGCGCGGACAGTTTCACCTACTTGGCGCGAGACGTGGATGGCGACTCGAACGTAGCCTCGGTGACGTTGCACGTCGGCGGCGAGCCGCTGCCGGCCGGCCCTGTCAAGCGGCTGCTGCATCTGGGCTCGACCGCGGGAAAGGTAATCGTTGGATATCCGACCAGCGGACAGAGCATACTCTGGGATTTCATGCTCTTTGCCGGTTATGGCCCGGAGTACGCACTGCAACCCCGTCCCGGGCAGAGCATGGGTATGGTGGTCGCGACCAACGAGAACCCGATGGTCTGGACGATCCTCGACGACGCCGACGGCGACTGGGTCAACGGGGTGGCAGATCGCTACGTCGGGTATTGGGCGCTGTACTTCCACGTACCCAGCGCTCGCGATGTGCGACTGAGCGGCTCGGTGGACGATGAGGCCTGGATCTGGATAGACGGGAATCCGGCTGCGCTTGAATGCGCGGGTGTTTTCAACCA
This sequence comes from Planctomycetota bacterium, assembly GCA_015075375.1. Classification (GTDB taxonomy): domain Bacteria; phylum Planctomycetota; class SZUA-567; order H5-PLA8; family H5-PLA8; genus H5-PLA8. The sequence goes on from JABTUM010000003.1 coordinate 218,855, forward strand.
CACGGTTGCGCTAGACGCGGGATGGCATGCGCTGCTCCTGAAGCACTACGAGAATACGGGGAACGACCGTTTCTCGCTGGCGTTTACTCATCTGGATGGCTCGGACATGACGGATCTGCGCTACCACATGCATGACGTGGTGGCGCCGAAGGTGACCGAGGTATGGCCCACCCATGCGGCCGCGAACGTGCCGCCTTGGCAGGATCTGATGGTGACCTTCCGCGAGCCCATGAATACGTCGTTGTCCGCGGAGGCGGTGGCAAGTCTCAGCGGCGGAAGCTTCGCGGGATCGTGGGCCTGGACGGACAACCGCACGCTCACCTTTACCCCCAGCGCGCTTTGGGATCCCGCCACCACGTACACGATCACGCTCGATCCGGACCTCGCCAGCGACGTATCCGGGAATCTTTTGACCGGTCAGACCACCTTCACCTTCACGACCCAGGCGCGTTCGACGCCGGGGCTGGCGAGCGTCTCGCCGGCTTCGGGCTGGAACGCGAGCGCTCCGGTGGGCGTGACCCTGAACGGAGTGGGATTCCTCGAAGGCGCCGTGACGCATACGCCAGGGGCGAGACCTTTCGGCGGGCACTATTACCGCTCCGTCATGCCTGGAACGGACTGGCAGTCCGCACGAAGCGCCTGCGTGGCGTCGGGCGGCCATCTGGCGACTCTGGCCGACGCCGTGGAAGACCAGTTCGTCTGGAAGCTGGGCGGGCGCATGAACGGGTGGATCGGCATCTACGATCCGACCTTTACCGAGAACAATCAGTGGGTGACCGGGGAACCCTTGGCCTACACGAATTGGGCCGCAGGCGAACCCGCCAACTTTGGCGAGCAGGAGCCGTACGGCGTGTACTGGTGGGGCTTCCACTGGAACGACGTAGGCAGCAGCGCCGCCAGCGTCCGGCCTTACGTCTGCGAATTCGACCGCCGCGTGCAACCGCAGGTGCGCCTCAAGAAGGCAGGCCAACCGGATCGGGTGGCCAGCACGGTAAAGGTGGTCTCGGGCGTCGCGCTGACGTTCGATGTGGACTTGGCGGGCGCGGAACCCGGTCTCTGGGATGTGGAACTGATCAATCCGGACGGTTCGTTGGCGCTCTTGGCGGGTGGATTCACTGTGACCGAATCACCCACGACGTCCGACGGGTTGCTGGCGCATTGGACTTTCGACGAAGGCACGGGCGGCACAGCAGCGGATTCGAGCGGGAACGGGCATACGGGGACGTTGGGCGGTGGAGCGGAGTGGACCCCTGGAGTGAAGGGCGGCGGGCTGCGCTTCGCCGGAGTGGATGAGCATGTGGCGATTGACATGCCCCAACAGGCGTATCCATGGACGTTCACGCTATTTGTGAAACGCGAACAGGGAGGTACAGCCAGCTCGGCAGCCTTGTTGAGCAACACCAACTACCAGGTTCAATTAGAGCAGTATAACAACACCAAGAAGGTAGGGATCACCGACTGGCCTGCTGAACCGGACAGGAACCACGCGTTCAACTATTCGGCGCCGTTCGATCGTTGGATTCATCTTGCTTACGTATGTACCGGAACCCAGACGACTGTGTACGTGAACGGGCAGTTGGTGGACAGCACCACCAACGTGATACCTCTCCCTTTGACGACCATCGGACATCGCGCCGACGTATCGCCCAAGGCAATCTTGGACGACTTGCGGGTATTTGGCCGCGCGCTGAGTGCCGGAGAGATTGCTGCGTTGATCGGCCCCCTGCCACCGCAAGCCATGGACGACAAGTATTCGATCGCGGAGGACGCGCCTTTCTCAGCCGCCGCGCCGGGAGTGCTGGCCAACGATTACGACCTGAACGGAGAAGTGCTGAGCGCGGCACTATTGGCGCCACCCAGTCACGCACAGACGTTCGCGTTGAGCGCCGACGGTTCGTTCAGTTACACGCCCGTGGCCGGGTATTTCGGTTTGGATTCGTTCACCTACAAGGCGAACGATGGCGCGGAAGATTCGGCCACGGCGACGGTCACAATCAACGTGGGCGGGGTGGTTGCGCACTGGAAATTCGACGAAGGCGCGGGCGGCACAGCGGCGGATTCGAGCGGGAACGGGCATACGGGGACATTGGGCGGTGGAGCGGAATGGACCCCTGGAGTGAAGGGCGGCGGGCTGCGCTTCGCCGGAGTGGATGAGCATGTGGCGATTGACATGCCCCATCTACCGCATCCCTGGACGTTCTCGTTGTTCGTGAAACGTGAGCCGGGCGGCACGGCAAGTTCAGCGGCCTTGTTAAGCAGTAGCAGTTATCAGGTTCAACTCGAACAGTACAACCATACCAAAAAGGTGGGGATTACAGACTGGCCTGCTGAACCGGACCGGAACCACGCGTTCAATTACACGGCGCCGTTCAATAAGTGGATTCATCTTACCTATGTCTGTACCGGCACGAACACGCTCGTGTACGTGAACGGCCAGCTTGTCGACAGCACGACCAACCTTATTCCGCTTCCGCTAACGACCATCGGGCACCGCGCGGACGTATCGCCCAAAGCGGTATTGGACGATTTGAGGGTATTCGACCGTGCGCTAAGCCCTGGAGAGGTCGCGGCGTTGATCGGTCCGCTGCCGCCGCAAGCCGAACCCGACGCATACTCCATTCCTGAAGACGCCCCCTTCTCGGTCGCCGCTCCAGGGGTACTGGCCAACGACTACGACCTGAACGCCGAGCCCTTGAGCGCGGTCCTGGTGACCTCGCCCGGCCACGCGCAGGCCTTCGCGCTGAACGCGGACGGATCATTTAGCTACACGCCCGTGGCCGGCTACCACGGCTTTGACACGTTCACATACCGGGCGAACGACGGCGGCCTGGATTCGACTCCGGCGACTGTCACGATCAATGTGAGCGGCCTGCTCGCGCACTGGAAATTCGACGAAGGCACGGGCACGACGGCCGCGGATTCGAGCGGGAACGGGCATACGGGGACGTTGCAAGGCGGGCCGACTTGGGACGACGGAGTGCTCGACGGCGCTCTGCGATTCAACGGAAGCGCTAAGTACGTTCAAGTAGCACCGGATGGGCTGAGGCCGGCCCAAGCGCTGACTGCATCGGTTTGGGCGCGCATGGAACAGACTCATGCGGGCGAAAATTGCGACTTCATGCGCATGGCTGGGAACGGTCTGGTCGGTTGGCTGTTGCGTTGGAGCCACCAAGACGGTCGAGTACAGCTTCGGATCGACCGAAACAGCGCAGCCGATGTGTTCGTGGTGGATACGCAGCCAAATTCGGCCTACCTAAATAAGTGGACGCATTTCGCGGCGACCTACGACGGTGTCGCCGGCGTGGGCATACTGTATGTGAATGGCGTGGAGCGAAAGCGGGTTACGGGCGTACCGGGTGCGCTAGAGCATTCGGATAATTTGTACTTGGGCGGACAGCCCTACGGGGGCCACGCTTCCGCGTCAGGCAAACTCGACGATCTTCGCTATTTCGACCGCGCACTGAGCGCCTCAGAAGTCGCGGCGCTGATCGGCCCGCTGCCGCCACAGGCCGAGGACGACAGGTACTCGATCGCGGAAGACGCGCCTTACCTGGCCAACTTGCCGGGCGTGCTGGCCAACGATTACGACCTCAATGGCGAAGCGTTGAGCGCCGCACTGATTACGCCTCCAACGCACGCGCAGGCCTTCGCACTCAACGCAGACGGCTCGTTCAGCTACACGCCGACGGCCGGCTATCGAGGCTTGGATACCTTTACCTACAAGGCCAATGACGGCGCGGAAGATTCGGCTGCAGCGACGGTCACGATCAATGTGGGCGGTCTGGTGGCGCACTGGAAGTTCGACGACGGCACAGGCACGACGGCGCTGGATTCGAGCGGCTTCAATCATCATGGCACGCTGACGAATGGACCGGTTTGGACAGCAGGAGTCGTGAGCGGAGCGCTGGATTTTGACGGCAGCAACGACCACATCGTAGCGGGCGATATACTCAACGACCTCAAGCTGCCTTGCACGTTTGCACTTTGGTTTAAGAAGGACGTGGGGTCCGGAAACTCCTCGCTCCTCGAAACCGATGGCGATGCAAGCACCTACGCGGGGTTCTGGATTCACGTCGCTCAGAACAGGACTATCGAGATCAGTTATGGGCAGAATTCCGGGTCTGGCCCGGGTGCGCGTCGCACCAAACTCTCCCCCTCCGGTGCATTCACCGAAGGGAATTGGCACCACTTAGGCGTTGTGGTGCGTGGTCCCACCGACATGAGCCTTTACGTAAACGGCTTAGACGTAGGCGGAAGTTACAGTGGATCAGGAGGTCCGCTTGGTCACAACTCAACTCCATTCCATGTAGGTCGCAAGGGCACGCAGTATTTTCCGGGGCAGCTCGACGACGTCCGTATCTACGACCGAGCGCTCTCGGCGGCCGACGTGACCGAACTGGCCGCGATGGGTCCTCCGGTTGCGCAGCCCGACAGTTACCTTGTAACCCCCGATACACCGTTCTCCGTACCGGCTTCCGGCGTGCTCGCCAACGATCACGATGCCGGTGACGCGACGCTAACGGCGGTAAAAGACTCCGATCCCGCACACGGAACGCTCACGCTCAACGCGGACGGCTCTTTCTTATACACGCCCGCCCCGGGCTACACCGGCAGCGACAGCTTTACCTACCACGCGGTGGCGGACAGCCAGGCTTCGGAGCCGGTCACGGTGAGCTTCGCGGTGGGCAACGACGTGACGGCCGGATTGATCGGGCATTGGAAGCTCGACGAGGGTACGGGCACGACGGCGGCCGACTCCAGCGCGAATGCGAACCACGGCACGCTCGTCAACGGAACCATGTGGGGCGAAGGCTACAAGGACGGCTGCTTGGTCTTTGACATGGTGAACGACAACGTAAAAGTTCCGCGGCATACTTCGCTGGAGCCCACCACTGGGATTACGGTCGCGAGTTGGGCCAACATGGCCTTTAGCCGTTCGGGTAGTTATTGCGACTTGGTTCGCAAGGCCGCGACTATTGGATATCTCCTCCGCTGGAGCCACGGCGATGGCCGCGTGCAATGGCGGATCGATCGCGATGCCGCCCCCGATTTGGCTGCCGTAGATCTGCATTTGAATACCGCATACCTGAATCAGTGGCACCATTTCGTGGGAACCTACGATAGCGCGACCGGTGTGGCGATCCTGTACGTGGACGGCAAGGAGCATGCACGGGCTACGGGAACTCCAGGCGTATTGGAGCACTCCGACGACCTTTACTTCAGCGATGTGCGTTCTCCAGGGGTATCGGCCGAAGGTTCCATAGACGACGTGCGCGTATACGATCGCGCACTTACAGGTGCGGAGGTGCTGGCGCTGTCGCAGAGCGCGCCGGTGGCGGTGGCGGACGGCTACGGCGTGGCGCAGAGCGGTACGCTGAATGTCTCCGCGGAAGAAGGCGTCCTGGCCAACGACCGCGATCCGAACGGGCAAGGTATCTTTGCGTTGCTGGAAGGCGCGGCTCCGGCGGGATTGAGTTTCCAAAGCGACGGCTCGTTTACCTATACGCCTCCGGGCGGCACGACCGGTTTGGTCACCTTCGCATACCGAGCCTCCGACGGAAACCTGACGAGCACCCCGGTCTCTGTCTCGATCCGCCTGGACGCTCCGCTGCTGAACGTGACCGGGCTTTCCAGCGCCGTAGGTTTCGTGGAGGCTGAACTTTCGCGAGAGGTGCATGCCGGCTCGGTGAGTGCTTCGAGCGTTACGGTAACGCGCGCGGGCCCCGATCAGCTTTTCGGCACCGCAGACGACACGCTCATCGATGGCACGCTCCAGTTGGTCGGAGGTAACAAGATTCGTTTCGTGCCGGACGGAGGCGTGTTCTTCGATGACCGGTACCGGTTGTGCCTGAAGAGCACCGGACCTTACGCCTCGGCGGTGGCGCAGACTTCGGCCGGGCGGGATGGCGTGGTGCTGTCGAGCGTATCGCCGACTTTGGCGGCGGGGCCGGGGCCGTTGAGCCTAACCCTGCTGGGTCAAAATATTCCGATCTTCAACGGCTCGACGACGGCGCTGCCGACCGTGACGTTCGACGGCGTGGACGACCAGTTCGGCATTCCCGATGCCGATACGCTGGACGTTCCGGCGATCACGCTGGAGGCGTGGGTACAGCCCAATACGGGCGGATGGGTGCTTTCGAAGCGTAGCAACGCTCCGTTCCAGTGGAATAAGTTCCAGCTCACGTCAAGTTCTGGCGCGCGCTTTCACACCGTACCTGATGCCGGCACGCCGATGTTCGATCTCGAACACGGAAGCGATTTCGCTTATCCGTTCGGCACTTGGCAGCACTTGGCCGCCACGTTCCAACCCAACCCCGACGGCAATAGCGGGATCAAGCGTTTGTTCATTAACGGGGTGCTGCAGGGCGAGGAAGCATTTCCCTACAAACTGGCCGATTCCAGCTACCAGATGAATCTGGGGCGCTTCCAGGGCGACAACTGGGCCGGTTACTACAAGGGCAAGATGGCCGAAGTGCGCTACTGGAAGGTCGCGCGCACGCAGGCGCAGATTCGTGCTTCGATGTTCGGAGCGGTTATGGACCCGGATTTGATCTTCCGCTACGACTTTAACGAGTCCGGCCCCACGGCGACGGATCGCACCGGCAACGGGCACACGGCCAGCAGCGGAGGTGGTGTGCTCTTCGGCGGGGCGGTGCATGTGGCGCCGTTGATGGCGCGGCTCGTGAAGGGTTCAGACGAGGCGGTTTGTTCGGGCGCGATATCCAGCGACGGATCGACGTTTACGTGCGAAGTGGACACTACGGTATTGCCTTCGGGCATTTACGACTTGGAAGTGCTGGAAGGACGCAGCCTGCTCCTGGCGCGGCTGGCGCGCGGCGTGCTGGTGCTGAGCGGCGATGGCGTGGCCGCGAGCGACGGAGGCGTGCTGGATGGAGAGTACGACGCCGCGCTGCCGTCCGGCAATGCGGAGGCCGGCGGGGACTTCGTCACCGAGTTCACGATTGACGGGCAGACGCCGATCGTGGTGAGCACCGTTCCGGCGAACGGCGCGACGGGTGTCAATCAAGCGGCGGATATCGAGATCGAATTCAGCGAGGCGATGAATCGCGCCAGTGTCGAAGCGGCAATCGAAGTGGATCCGGCGGCTCCGTATGCAGCTGAGTGGAACGGCCATACGCTGGTGCTGCGCACCAGCACGCCACTGGCCGAATTGACCGAGTACACGGTGACGATCGGCGTGGGCGCTCAAGACTTGGGCGGCACCGCCTTGGCCACACCTTATGTCTTCTCCTTCACGACGGGGCAGATAACGGTAACGGCGATCAACCCGTCCAGCAGCTACCCGGGCTTGGCGCTGAGCGATGTCCGCATCGAAGGCACGACTTTCTTCGAAGGTTCGGCCGAACCGGGACCGCCGGAAGCCGTTCCCTTTGGCGGGCATGCCTACCTTTACGTGGCAATGGCGGCCACCTGGACGACGGCCAAGGCCAACTGCGAAGCCTTGGGCGGCCACTTGGTAACGATCAACTCCGCAGAAGAGAACGCTTTCGTCGCCTCGCTATTCTCAACAGGGAAGGCCTGGATCGGTGCTACCGACGCTGTCCTGGAGGGGGCATTCGTTTGGAATAACGGTGAGCCGGTTACCTATACGAATTGGTACGCAGGCGAACCGAACAATTCCGGCAACGAAGACTATGTGGAAATGCTCGCGGGAGGGCTCTGGAATGACCGGAACAATCTAAGTCAGGGCTATATCTGCGAATTCGAGCGAGCACCGCCGACGGTAAAGCTGAAGCTCGGCGCCACCGAGATTCCGGCGTCGCGCATTCGCTTCGTTTCCGAATCCGAACTGCGGGTGGATTTCAGCCTGGCAGGCGCGGCTTCGGGAGCCTATGACGTCGTCGTCACAAACCCCGATGGCGGCGGCACGGGGACGCTCCCCGGCGGTTTCCAAGTGCTTGAACTGCCGCAACTTTTAACAGTCACGCCTCCCGTAGCGGACCAAAACGCAACCGTCGCATTGACGTTGACCGGCAGCAACCTCCCGACGTGGACGGGCACCGCGCAGGGTCCGCCGAGCTACTCGACCTACGGCGTGAGGGTCACCAATGGATCCAACACGGTCTATGCGACCGGGGCGCTGAACGTCAGCGCGACGACGCTTACTTGCAACCTGAACCTTACCGGATTGCCGCTGGGGCTCTACGATGTGACGCTCCTGAGCGGGGCTACCGCGCTGGCGACCTTGCCGCAAGGCTTGCGTATCATCGATCCGGCGTTGACCGTGACCGATCTGGCCGGGAATGCGTTGGACGGTGAATTCCCCGGCACGTTGGGCGACGTACAGCCCGACGGCTTGCCTTCCGGCAACGGCACGGCCGGTGGCGACTTCGTCGCGTACTTCGACCTACAGACCTCGCGCATGCAAGTCACGGCGTTGCAGCCGGCGCCCGGTGCAGTGCTGCCGGCGGGTCCGCTCGAAATACTGGCCACCTTTGCCAAGCCCTTGCATTCGGAATCGGTAACAACCGGAAGCTTCGAATTGATCCGCCGCGGGCCCGACGGTACGTGGAACAGCTCCGATGACGTACGAATCGTACCCGCTGGTATTCAGTTCCCCGCGGGCCATCAGGCCAAGCTGGATTTGACAGGCGTGCCCTTGATCAACGACACGTACCGCGTGAGATTAAAATCGTCGCTGCCGTCGGGCGGCATGCTGTACTTGGACGGTAGCAACGATCACGTGTCGATTCCCGATTCGGCATCTCTGCAATGCACCGAAGCGGTGACCGTGGAGGCATGGTTCCGCTTCGAAAGCGGCGGCAGTCAGAATCCGCGAGTGGTCTCGGAAAAGTCCGTATTCCCGGAGATTACCACCGTCGGAACGGGCTCGTCTCGGCGGATAGACACGAATATCAATCTCCAAGGCGTGGGCATCGTGCGGGTGAACGGTGTGACGCTGCTCGATGCCGGCCAGTGGCATCATGCCGCGGTGACCTACGACCGCACGGCACTGAAGATGTACTTGAACGGAGTACTGGAAGGTCAAACCGCGGCCACGGCCCCTATCGTGGTTACCGGTAATCCGCACGTGCTGGGACGCCAGCAAGGTACCTCTAACGATCACTTCAAAGGCCATCTGGACGAAGTGCGCTTCTGGAACCGTTCGCGAACTCTGGCGGAGATCCAGGCGGACATGCGGCGCACCCTGAACGGTAACGAGTTGGGCCTGGTTGGGTATTGGACCTTCGACGAAGGCACCGGGCAGGCGTTGCTGGATCGTTCGGCACACGGAAATCACGGTACGTTGGGAGCGACTTCCAGTGCGGCCAGCGACGATCCGACACGTGGAGCCGCAACGACGCCGCTTGATGGCGGCGTTCGCGACAGCCACGGCAATGCGCTCGACGGCGAATACCCGGGCGCGGGCGGCGCCCTTCCGTCGGGCGACGGCACGGCGGGTGGCGATTTCGTGGCCGAGTTCGTAGTGCTCAGTCCTTATCCAGCTCTAGCAGCCGTGAACCTTACGCCGGGCGCGACGCTGAGCACCGGACCGGTTGAGATTCTTGCCACCTTCACGAAGGATCTCGATCCGGCGACCGTGACGGCAGCCCATGCGCATGTTCTCAGCGCTGGACCCGACGGAGCTTTCGGATCGGGAGACGATATCCAGTTCGTACCCGGCGAGGTAGCCCTGGAGAACGGCAATCGAATCCGGCTGGATTTAAGCAACATCACATGGAGTTCGAACTTCTACCGGCTGCGCTTCATGGCCGGCGGTTTAACCGATACCAGCGGCAATATCTTGGATGGCGAATACCCCGGCCTCGGCGGAGCGGGTAATCCGTTGCCCACGGGCAACGGTTCCGGAGGCGGAAATTCGCTTCTGGGATTCCGCATCAACCTCCCGCCGACGCCTGCTGCCGACGGTTTCGAGGTCGACGAAGACAGTACGCTCTACGCCGCGAGCGTCCTTAATAACGACAGCGACCTCCACGGTGGCGATCCGGGCGAGAACAACCTGCCTCTGAGCGCCGAACTCATCGCAGGACCGGTGCATGCGCAGGCCTTTACCTTCAACGCGGACGGCACGTTTACCTATACTCCGGTCGCGGACTACTACGGATCGGACGGCTTTACGTATTCGGCCAAAGACAGTCTCGGTATGGCTTCCGCCCCGACCGCCGTGACCTTGACGGTAAATTCGATCAACGATCCGCCCATAGCTCTGACGGATAGCTACGAACTGGATGAAGACACGCTGCTAAACGGGTCGAGCGTTCTGACGAACGATTCGGACTTACACGGAGGCGCTTTGGGCGAGAATAACATTTCGCTTTCGGCGTCCCTGGTCGTAGGACCGGGGCATGCTTTGGCCTTCACCTTGAATTCCGATGGAACCTTCCAATATACGCCGCAAACCGACTTTTTCGGCTTCGACAGCTTTACCTACAAGGCCGTGGATATGCTGGGCGGTGCATCCGCCACTACTACGGTCACGCTGACCGTCCTTCCGGTCGAGGACATACCCACCCTTACGATCTCCGCCGGACTCAGTTCCGCCGTCGAGGCGGATCCCGGCGATCTTTTGGATTTTATAGCCGATGCGGCCGACGCCGATCCGGATGAAGTCTTCGTATTCCACTGGGATTTCGGAGACGGAAATACTTCGTCTGAGCAGAATCCGGACCACGATTACGCCGAACCGGGGTTGTACGAAGTGGTCGCGACAGTGACCGACAGCGACGGAAATCAAACCCAAGCCAGCATGTTTGTGGCGGTGAGCGGCATCTTGAAGTACACGAATCTGAAGGTCGATCAGGCGTCTTATACTTTGAATCACGGCAAGAAAGCGGCCTCCGGCCCCATGGTGGATTCCTGGACGCTGAAGGGCAAGATCAACGTCCAGGACCTGGTGGCCGCAGGAATGAACCCGGCCAACCTGACCGGTCAGCCATTGACCGCTCGAATCGCAGATGCCGAAACGGCGTTGGGCACGCCCACCCGCATCTCGTCCTCCTCGGTTCAATGGCAATCGCCCCGTGGCGCAACACCCACGTTTAAGGCAACCTTCAGCCCGGTAACGGGAATCTTTACGCTGACGCTCAGCCAAGTGGACCTAGCGACCGGCCTTGCCGCATACGGCGCCGACAATACAGGTGGGAGTTCCGGCAAGCTGGTCCTGACGCCGGTCGAATTGAACCTTGGCCCCTGGACGGGAACGGCCGTACTGGGCACTCGCTATACTCAGACACGCGTTAACGCTTCCGGCAAGGGTGCGTTCAAGTTGGGCCTTTCGGCGCATCCGTTGCCCAGCGGTCTATTCTTCGTGGACAAACTACAGGTGACTCAGGCGAACCAAGGCGGAGTGCTCAAACAGCGCCTCAGCATCTCGGCCACCTTCCTGGCCATGCCTCCTGCCAATTTCGACCCTCGCGCGAACAACGCCGGAGCGGTCGTGGAACTGGGCGAATTCAGCGAAACCGTCGGCGACGGCACCTTGCCCGGAGTGTTCTTTACCTTAAGCAACGGGGATACCTTTACCTATGCAGGCCCGCGCAATGTGCTGCCCGGCGATCCCGTCGAAGCGGGGGTAATCTCAAGCTTCAAGCTGTCGCGCACCAAAGGCACGCTCACGCTGATGTCCAACTGGACCCCCGTAGGGCCGGGCGATGGCATTTTCGGTCTGCCTCCCGTCCTCGATGCTCGTAACGACCCGCGCACCCACGCCACCTTTGTGGTGGCCATCGATATGGAGGGCGTGGGCGGCCGACAAACGGTTCGCTTGATGCGCAGCGGGACGTCCTGGAAGCGTTAATTCGCTGTGGCCATGCATCTCCTTTCAGTTATCTAAAGCGGTATCCTTTGGTTCGAGGATCGAATCGACCTTCCCCGCCCCGTTACGATCGCAACCACGATCCATCAGGCAAGCCACGGCACGCCCTCCGCGCGCTCGGCGAAAATCCAAGTTGAGCGCGTACCGACAAGCCCGTAAGTTGAACCTTTGAAACCATCGAGAACTCGAAAATGCCCAGCCTCGAACTGATTCGGCGCGCCCAAGGTCACGCCGGACGGACTGCCTTGGTCGCATCGGAAGGCGCCTTTACGTATCGAGACCTGTTGGACGCGGCGGCTCGGGTGGCCGGGGCGCTGCGAGGCGGGAGCGGAGACCTGCGCGGTGCGCGGATTGCTTATCTTGTGCCCTCGGGATTCAAGCATGTTGCGATTCAATGGGGCATCGCTTGGGCGGGCGGCGTAGCGGTTCCGTTGTGCGAGCAGCACCCCAAGCCCGAATGGCTTTATGCCGCTGGATTGGTTCGTGCTTCGATCGTGATTTCGCATCCGGCAACCGAAGCGGTCTTGCGCGAGGTCGCTCAGGAGATCGGAGCGTCGTTCTTGAGTACCGACCAGGCCTTGTCCGGGCACCCGGTCACGCAAAGCACCTCCGGTCCTGGCGATCCCGCCATGATTCTGTTTACCAGCGGCACGACCGGAAAACCAAAAGGTGTGGTGCATACGCATCGCAGCGTGGCGGCTCAGATCGAGACGATGATCGACGCTTGGGGCTGGAGCGCCGACGACCGCATCGTTCACGTGCTGCCGCTGCATCATACGCACGGGCTGATTAACGTGCTGAGCTGCGCCCTTTGGACCGGCGCGACCTGCGAAATGCTACCCAAATTCGATGCAGGCAAGCTCTGGGACCGGCTCTCCAGCGGCGAAGTCACTGTATTCATGGCCGTCCCGACCATTTACGCGCGCCTGATCAAGGCGTGGGAAGAAGCCCCGCCGGAACGGCGCGAGGCTTGGTCGGCAGGCGCCCGAAACTTGCGCCTGATGGTCTCGGGCTCCGCGGCCTTACCCGAATCGGTGCTCGAACGCTGGCGGGAACTGACCGTCCATACGCTGCTCGAGCGCTACGGCATGACCGAAATCGGGATGGCCTTGTCGAATCCTCTCCACGGCGAGCGCCGGCCGGGCCACGTCGGCGCGCCCATGCCGGGTGTCGAAGTTCGATTGATCGACGAGCAGAACCAGCCCATCGACGAGGACGAGAAGCCGGGTGAGATCCAGGTGCGCGGGCCCAATCTGTTCAAGGAGTATTGGGAAAACGCCGAAGCGACACGCGCCGCCTTCGCAGAAGGCTGGTTCAAGACAGGCGACATCGCCGTCCGCGATCGCAGCAGTTTCCGCATTCTCGGCCGCAACAGCGTCGATATCATCAAAACCGGCGGCTATAAAGTTTCGGCGCTGGAGATCGAAAGCGCGTTGCTCCAGCATCCGGCCATTGCCGAATGCGCCGTTGTGGGCGTGCCCGATCCGGAATGGGGTGAGCGCGTCGGCGCGGCAGCCGTTTTGCGCGCAGGCGCGGTTCTTGATCTCGATGCATTGCGCGGCTGGGCCAAAGAGCGCCTTGCCGCTTACAAGGTCCCTTCCCGCTTGCTGCTGGCGGCGGAGCTTCCGCGTAACGCGATGGGGAAATTGACGAAGCCCGAAATCGTAAAGCTATTCAAATAAGCCTGACGCTCAGTCGCCTTCGCTGGCCTTACGGATCACGTCTTCCTCGGCAAAGATCGGGCAGCCGATCCGGACGGCCAGCGCGATGGCGTCGCTGGGCCGCGCATCGACCTCCACATTCTTTCCATGCTGTTCGATGACCAGCAGCGCATAATAGGTGCCTTCCTTAAAAGCATTAAGCACAACCTGCCGGAGTTTGCCGCCCAGCGCGTCGATCAGGTTCTGGAGCAAATCGTGGGTCAGGGGGCGTGGAACCTGAAACTCCTTAATCTTCCGGTCGATCGCCATGGCTTCGTTGTAGCCGATGGAGATCACGAAGACGCGTTCCGTGTGCTTCTCCTTCAGAACAATACTCTGAACGTTGGAACCTTCGGTGATTACGACTTGGTAGAGTTCAACCTCGACGAGCATGGGGGAGCCACCGGTCCGTTGCGCCGATACGCGCACCCTCGAACCTAGCCTCTTGTCCAGGCAGGGTCAAGCCGCGCTGAGCGCGGCGAGGCGCTCCAGCGCGCGAAGGGCTTTTCCGCTGTCGATACTGGCCGCGGCCAGGTCCATCCCGGATTTCCAATCGCCTGCCAGACCCGCCACCTGAGCGGCGGCGGCGGCGTTCAACACGACCACATCCCGGGCCGGACCGGCCTGACCGGACAGCACCGCTCGAATGGTTGCCGCGCTTTTTTCCGGTCCGTCTACGGCCAGCGCCTCGGCATCCGGGGTCGCGAGGCCCAATGAAGCCGGAATGAACTCTTCTTCCAGAACTTCCCCGTTGCGCAAGCGGGCGATCAGGCTGGGGCCGAAGGTGGACACCTCATCCAGGTGCCCGGTTCCCCCTGCTCCGGCGCCGCAAACCACCAGTGCATCGGTGCTGCCCAATTGGGCGAGCACTCGAGCAAAGAGCGCGCAAAGCCGCGGCTCGTAGACGCCCAGGACTTGGCGCTTGGCAAAGGCCGGATTCGAGAGAGGGCCAAGCAGGTTAAAAACGGTTCGAATGCCCAGCTCGCGCCGTACCGGTGCCGCGTGCTTCATGCCTGGATGGAGCGCGGGGGCGAACAAAAACGCGATACCGGCCTCGCGCAGACACTTCTCGACAATCAAGAGCGGTGCGTCGATGTTAACGCCCAACGCCTTGAGGACATCCGCCGAACCGCTGGCGCTGGAAACCGATCGATTCCCGTGTTTGGCCACTGGAATGCCCATACCTGCCGCAACCAGGGCCGCAGCCGTAGATATATTAAACGTCCCGCTTGAGTCCCCACCGGTTCCGCACGTATCCACCGTGCCTTCCGGAGCCTGAACTCGGCGGGCATGCGCTCGCAATACCGCGGCAAAGGCCGCCAGTTCGTGCTCCGTTTCGCCTTTCGCGCGTAGCGCCGTGAGAAACGCGGCCATACTGGGAGCCGGGAGCCGACCCTCCACCACAGCCGCCATCACCGCTGCGGCGGCGGCTTCGTCCAGGTCAGCGCCACGTAGCAGCGTTTCCAGGTAAGGCTTGATGACTAAGGGTTCCTGTGCAGGGCTGTTCATTGTGCATACACCTCAGGTCGCATGGGTTCATTCTAGCGAAACATTTCCAGGGGTGCATGACATCTGGCGTATACAGCCTAAGTCCGCAATACTGTGGACGCTGGATAAACCGGACCGATCAGGTACAGTTTAGGGTTGCATCGCGAGAATGGCCGGAGTCTCTGTGGACGACGAAGCGCTCGTATTCGATATGGGCCTTTTCCCAGCGGTGCTGCCGGTGCGGCTGCGATACTCGGAGATTCACTTTTGGTTCGATGTTCGGGAGCATCGAACGCGGTGCGGTTTGACCAGTTACGCGATGCGGCTCCTGGATGACGTGTTCAGACTGGACTGGAAGGTAACCGTGGGCCAGGACCTACGCGAGGCCGATCCACTGGGCGAGATTGAAAGCACCAAGGCCAGTTCGGAGTTGTACGCGCCCATGACCGGGCGACTGGCGGCGATCAACCGCGAAGTGGTTGCGAACCCAAGGCGGCTGACGGTGGATCCGTATGCCGAGTGGCTGCTGGAGTTCGAAGGGCGGCCCGAGCAGGATTTGGATGCCGCCCGGTACCGGGATTACCTCGCCGCGACGTGGGAGGAGACTCAGCGGCTGCTCAAGGGGCAGGCGTAGCGGTTGGAGGCAGGGCATGGCGGTCCGCGTGATATTGGTGGGCGGATTCCTTGGCGCGGGCAAGACGACCTTGCTCCGGCAAGCCGGGCGTCGCCTTATGTCGCGCGGGCTTAAAGTAGCGATGGTCACCAACGACCAAGCCGCCGACTTGGTGGACACCGAGACGCTGCGGCGCGAGGGGTTTGGCGTTGAAGAGGTCAGCGGCGGATGCTTCTGCTGCCGGTTTCGCGACTTGGCCGATGCCGGCGCGCGACTGTTTGAACGCCACGCGCCCGATGTGCTGCTTTGCGAGCCGGTGGGAAGCTGTACGGACTTGGCAGCCACGGTGCTGCGGCCGCTGGCGCATTTTCTGAAGGACCGCTATACGATCGCTCCGTACACGGTGCTGGTTGATCCCGAACGGCTGGCCGGCTTGCTGGAGCCTGGTCCGCACCATCCATTCTCGGAGAAGGTGCGCTACATCTTCTCGAAGCAATTGGAAGAAGCCGACACGATCGCACTGAACAAGTCCGACGCGTTGCCGGCGCCGGAGCGATCCGCGCTTCACGATCGACTGGGCCAGCTTTTCCCGAGTGCGCAGGTTCGAGCGTTCTCGGCGTTGAACGGCGACGGGCTGGATGCCTGGCTGGACGAAATGCTTTCCGAGCGCCCCTCCGCGCGGCAGGCGATTCATGTGGACTACGATGTGTATGCCGAAGGCGAGGCCGAGCTAGGCTGGCTGAACGCGGCCGTTCGGCTCCACGCGACCGAAGAGCGGGCGTGGAAGCCCGTATGCCTGGATCTACTCCGCGCGTTGAAGGATGCTTTTGCCGCTAGCGGGGCCGAGGTGGCGCACGTGAAGTTGTCGCTCACTGCGCCCGGGCACGCGTTGATCGGGAATTTGACCAGCAATCGTGGAACGCCTTTCCTCTTGGTTCAAGGCACTTCGGAAGAGCCCTCGAGGAAAGCCCTGTTGATTCTGAATGCCCGAGTGCACATGGCTCCCGCAGAACTGGAAGGAGCGGTGCGAGACGTGCTGACGCGCGCCTCGACATCGGGCCTGAGCGTCGCGACGGAGCGCTTGGAATGTTTCAGCCCGGGCCGGCCGGTTCCGCAGCATCGCCTGCCGCTGCCGGAAGCGTGCACGGTCGGCGCCGAGAATCCGTGCCAGATTTTGCGCGATGTATTCAAGCCCAAGCGCGGGCCCACTCAGGGAGATCGGCCATGAACTTTATGGCCGGAGCCTTGGCCGGAACCGCGCTTCCCGTGCGAACCGCGACGGTGGTCTATTCTCGCGTACCTCAAGAAGAGCGGGCACAACGCCAGCCGGAATACGAAAAACTGGCGGCCGCATTGCGTGCGATCGGCATCGAATTCCTGGAAGTCGAATCGATTTACGACCGCTATGAGGAAGACGACGATACCCGCCTTCTGCGAGAGGCTCCTGGCGATCTGATCTTCATCGGATGGCATTACCCGCGCGCCTTGAAGTGGATCCTTGCGCGCCAAGGACTCGACGTAAACGGGCGCGCTCGCGCGCTGCATTGCCTGGATGCGCGCGAGGAAGAGCCTGCGGTGCTAGCCGAACGCGTAAAGAAGATTCTCGCCGGTAGCGCCAGCGCCGTTGTAACCGCTCCCCCCAAGTCCCCTTCGACCTCCGATGGGCTTACGCCGCGGCAACGCGGCGATTTGGCGGAACAGGCACTGCCAAATCCCGAGAACGCGAAGCTCTCCGCTCGCTGGTACCCGGTGGTCGACTACGACGCATGCACCAACTGCATGGAGTGCCTCGATTTTTGCCTCTTCGGCGTCTACGGCGTGGATGCGGGCGGAACGCTGCGCGTGACGAATCAGGACGAATGCCGAAGCGATTGTCCGGCCTGCGCTCGCGTCTGTCCGGTGGGCGCCATTGTGTTCCCCAAGTACGTGACCAATGTGGCCATCGCCGGCGGCCAGGACGACGGGGACCGCGGCAGCCTGAAGCTCGATCTTTCCAAAATCTTTGGGAAGCCCAAAGCGCGCCACCAAGCGGCCCTCGAACGCGACCGCGAACTGCTCAAGGCCGGCCGTAAGCCGCCCAGCGCCGATGAAGTCGAGAAACTCACCGACGCTTTCGACCAAGTGGATCTTTGATGACTCAAACAACCGCAACACCGGCATCCACCCCCAGCACGCTCCTGGCCGAGCCGGCTGCGCTCCCACCGCTGGATACGCGGCGCTCGTTCGTGCGTGAGCATCTGAATCTTGCTTATATGGGCTGGCGCGCCGCGCGCGATCTGTCCATCCGCGCGCTTTGGAAAGCTGCCTACCTGTATGGATGGAAGGGCTTTAAGGCCATTCGCGCCTATAAAGGCCGGCTCGATCGAGGCGAGTTGTACCCGCCGTTCATGTTCATCGCGCTCACCAACACCTGCAATTTGCGCTGCCATGGATGCTGGGTCGAAAAGGAAGGCACGGCCTTCTACCTCACGCCCGAGGAGATTGACCGGATTATCGTGAGCGGCAAAAAACGTAACGCGTACTACTACACGCTTCTGGGCGGCGAACCCTTCATGTACAAGGGGTTGCTGGAGATTTTCGCGCGGCATCCGGATTGTTATTTCCAAGTCATCACCAACGGAATGTTCTTCAACGAGCAGACGGTCGCGAAGCTGGCCGAATTAGGCAACGTCACTCCGCTCATCAGCCTCGACGGATATGCCGATCAGAACGACCTGCGCCGCGGATCAGGCGTATTCGAGGCCGCCGCCAAAGGCTTGGCGCGACTGAAGGCCGCGAAAATCATGTTCGGCATCGCCACCACGGCAACCGGCAAGAACATGGCCGACGTGATGAGCGATGCGTACGTGAAGCACTTCATCGATTCCTGCGCGCAGTACATCTGGTACTACGTGTACCGCCCGATGAGCCCGCAACCGCACCCGGAGTACTGCGTCAGCAAAGACCAGTTGCTTTGGTTCCGCAGAAGACTGCTCGAACTGCGGCGCACGCAGCCGATCCTGGTGATCGACACCTACTGGACGGCCACGGGCGAAGCCTTCTGCCCGGCGGCCACGGGGTTGGGCTTTCACATTGGGCCGCAAGGCAGCATCGAAATCTGCCCGGCGCTCTCCTTCGCGCGCGAAACCGTCCGCGACGGCGCGGACCTTTATCCGGTCATCAACGAAAGCCCTATGCTGCGCGGCTTCCAGAAGTTCGTGAAAGAGCGGACCAAAGGTTGCGTAATCCTGGAGCACCCGCAGGAGCTGCATGATTTCCTGAAAAGCACCGATGCACGGGACTTCAGCGGCCGCGGAACGGCCTATCAGGAATTGAACGCGATTACGCCGCGGCACAGTCAACACCTGCCCGGCGAAGAGATTCCTGAGGACTTCTGGTTTTACCGGCTCCTGAAGAACCAGGTCTTTTTCGGCATGGGCGCGATTTCGTGAGCACCTCCACTAAGCCCATTCCCCCTCTTGCGGTTCGTGAACTTCGATCCGACGCCGAGATCGAAAGTGCTTTCGCGCTGGCACAGGAATTACGCACGCATTTGAAGCGTGAGCAGTTCCTCGCCCAGGTGCGGCGGCAAGAAGCCGAAGGCTATGTCCTGATTGGCGGTTTTGCTCCGGAGTTGGTGGCCCTGGCCGGCATTCGAATTTCGAGCACGCTGGCGCGTGGTCCGCATTTATTCGTAGACGATCTGGTTACCGCTTCGAGCGTACGCGGTAAAGGCTACGGCCAGGCCCTTCTGCGCTGGCTGGCAGCCTATGCCGAAGCACGAGGGCAGACGCGGATCTACCTCGACAGCCGCGACACCGCGCTGACCTTCTACAAGAAGGTCGGCTTCACGTGCCTGACGTCGGTACCCTGCTGGATTGAAACAGACACGTTGAAGCGGGACTGAGTGCACTCATTTTTAGGCGGTGCATGCTTGGAACTAAATTCCTTGGACCATTGCCGTTCCCGGGCGCTGAAGGCGCTTCGCGCGAAACGCCATGCCGATGGATATTGGGAAGGCCGCTTGGCGACCTCGCCGCTCGCCACCGCCGTGGCGCTCGCCGCTTTGGCGCACGAGCCGACGGCCCCTATCGACCGCTCTGCCGCAGCCGAGTACCTGCGGCGTACCCAGCATCCCGACGGGGGCTGGGGCGATACGGATCGCTCGAAGTCCAACTTGGCTGCCACTCTGCTCGTGTTAAGTGCCGACGCGCTTCAGTCGGAACGGTTTCGGGCTCGTGATGCGTCCTCGAGTACCCGGCAAGGCCCATCGGGCATGCTTCCGGAAGAGGCGCGTGAACGCGCCGAGCGTTTCGTCGAAAGCCTTGGCGGCCTTCGCCACGGATTGGCACGCATCTACGGCCGCGATCTGACCTTCCAGGTGCCGATCCGTATGGCAGCGGCGTCAGCGGGCTTACTTGACTGGCGCGAGGTCGACCCGCTTCCGTTCGAGTTGACTTTGGTACCACGGAGCGTCATGGGGGCGATCGGGCTTCCGGTCGTAAGTTACGCGCTTCCTGCGCTTGTCTGCGTAGGATTATCACGACATGCCCAAGCGCCGAGCGGTTGGCCGCATGCGCGCGCGCTACGCGCCTGGAGCGCCGCACGAGCGCTGAAGCTAACAGCTTCGATGCAGCCCAAAAGCGGCGGTTTCCTTGAGGCAATCCCCATCACCGCGTTCTGTTTGCTGGGTTTGCATGCGGCGGGGCGATCCGAGCACCAAGTCGCACGGAACGCGACTCGCTTTCTGGCGGCCACCCAACGCGCCGATGGTGGCTGGCCGGTGGAAGTTCACCTCGCCACCTGGAACACCACGCGCGCGATCGATGCGCTCCACGGCGCCGGCCTGCTGGAGGAAGCACTGGACGCTTCCGAGCGCGTGAAGACGCGCGACTGGCTGCTTGCCTGCCAGAAGAAGTCTCCCCATCCGTATACCGGCACGGCGCCTGGCGGCTGGGGTTGGAACGCTCTCGACGGCGCGGTGCCCGATGCCGACGACACGGCAGGTGCACTGCTGGCGCTACGCGCTCTCGGCGTTCCTGCCCAAGCACCGCAACTTCAAGCCGGCTTACGCTGGCTGCTCACGCTTCAAAACCGCGACGGTGGAATCCCCACCTTTTGCCGTGGCTGGCAGAGGCTCCCGTTTGACCAAAGCGCTCCGGATCTGACCGCCCATGCGTTGCGAGCGATGCAGGCATTAGAGACCGCGGAGCATCCCGCTTACGCAAAAGCGTGGAGATGCTTAGAACGGGTGCAGCGGCCGGACGGTTCGTTCGCTCCGCTTTGGTTCGGCTGCGAAGCGGCCTCCGATGAATTAAACGCCACCTACGGAACCGCCCAGGTTCTTTTGGCGTGTGCGCACGAAAAGGCTCCTATGCCTTTGCGCGACCGCGCGCTGGCTTGGCTGCGCTCGATTCAGCACGAAGACGGGGCCTTTGGCGGAACTTCAGGTGCGCCAGGCAGTGCCGAAGAGACCGGCTTGGCACTGCGCGCCATGGCCGCACACCAAGACGGGCGGGCTGATCCGGCCTGCTCCCGAGCGGCTCGGTGGCTGATCGAGCACCAGAGAGAAGACGGATCCTGGGATCCCTCCCCCATCGGATTTTACTTCGCGGTGCTTTGGTACTACGAAGAGTTGTATCCGCTTTGCTTCGCATTGGGCGGGTTGGGAACGAATAAGGCAGGCGGGCTTGCTTCCGCGCGGCAACCTGAAATGATCGCTTCGAACGGGCAGTAAACCAAAGCCTTAGAGAGTCTTGTTTCATATGGCGGCACATACGAACGACGATTACGAACCGCGCGCAGATCCTCTGGTGGGCGCTCCGTATCCGGCTCCCGTCTTGCCGCGGCAAGACGGGCGCGGCCAGACCGAGGAACTGGCGCGCAACGGCGCCGAACGCACCGTCAAGGCGCGCGCTCCACAAGCCTATCGGCATGACGAATGGCGTCCGGCCGGCGAACTCTTCAAGAGCATTCCCGAGCGCAAGGAAGATCGTGAGTCTTTACGGCAGGCAGCCGCCCGTTCGGCACACTTGATTCCGCGGGACCGTCCGCCCACCAAGCAACGCTTGGCCGAATTGGGCCGCGACCTGCTGGGTCCGTTGGGCTACGACGACACCTACCTTGGCTTCGCGATGGTGATGCTGAATAACGAATACTGGCGCGACCAGTTCGCGGCGGTGCCTTTCGAAAAGCGCTTGTTCAGCATGCCGCATTGCCTTAAGCAGGCCGAGAACTGCACGGCAAAGCTCGACGAAGTCCAGCTCCACTGCAACAATTGCGGCCTTTGTTCACTGGCCGACTTCGATCAAATCGGCAAGCGGCTGGGCTATAACGTCCTGATCGCCGAAGGCACCCCTGTGGTGCTGCGCCTGATCGCCAGCGGCGAAGTTGAGGGCATCCTGGGCGTGGCATGCCTGAACGTGCTCGAAAAGGCCTTCGATCGCGTGCTTCAACTCGGCATTCCGGCTATCGCGATTCCACTCTTGCGCGATACCTGCCACAACACCGAAGTGGACGAAGATTGGGTCATGCAGGCGCTGGGCATCCAGCGAGTCGGAGCGCAACGCACCCGAAGCTTCGTGCCACTGTTACGCGAGGTAGTTCACGATTTCGATCCCAAGCCGCTTGAGGCGCTGGTCCCCGCCGATCGTGCGGAACTTCCGCGGGGTGACCGCGTGGCCGAGACCGAGCGCATTTCGGTGGCCTGGATGCGCAAAGGCGGAAAGCGCTTCCGGCCGTTCCTGACCCAAGCGGCCTGGCAAGCGCTAAGCGACCGGGATGAGGTTCCGGACTCGGTCAAGCGCGTGGCGGCGGCGATGGAGTTCTTCCACAAAGCATCGCTGATCCACGACGACATCGAGGACGACGACGACTTCCGCTATGGAACCGAGACGCTGCATAAGAGTCATAGCGTCCCCGTGGCGTTGAATATCGGCGACTACTTGTTGGGCCGCGGTTATCGGATCGTCGCCGAGCAATTCGGCGAGATTGGCGCGGATGCGGTGGCGAAGATTATGGGCAAGTTGAGCGAAGCGCACGTGAAACTGGCCGAAGGGCAAGGCGCTGAGTTGCTCTGGCGCAAGAGCCGCGAAAAGCAGATCGCGCCCTTGGACGTTCTGAGGCTGTATGGATTGAAAACTGCGCCGGCCTTCGACGTAGCCTTGTATGCCGGCGTGGTGCTGGGCGGAGCGGCGGGAACATGGGACAAGGAAATCGAACGCTTCTGCAAGCATCTGGGCGTCGCATACCAGATTCAGAACGATCTTAAGGATTTGCAGCCCGATCCAGGCAACAAGGTCAAAGCTTGCGGCGACATCCTTCATGGACGGCCGACCATTCTGTTTGCCCTGGCCTTGGAGCACGCGGACAAGGCACAAACCGAGCGGCTATTGCTTTCGGCGCGAGAAGAGCCCGATGCACCCGATCCCGAAGCCGTGCAAGTCCGGCTTGCCGAATTGCGCGAAATTTACTACCGGCACGAGGTGGCCGTCACAGCCGAACTCCTCGCCGAGAAGCAGCGCGAGCGCGCCATGCAAGCCGTCGCAGGCATCGATCACGGCGGCATGCAAGCACTCTTCACGTTTCTTACGGCTACATTGCTGGAGTGACCCAAGCAAGACGATGGTTGTACTTAGCGTGGGCTGGCCCTCGCAAGCCCATTCGATGATCGGATTCCGTTTCGGTTAACGGTCCGCATTGCATACAGCGGCCGAAACTCTAATCCACGAATCCGGCATGGACGACTTGATGGACTTCCTTCAGCTTCTGCGTAACGAATTGCGGGCCGGATTGCGTGGCACTCCGGCCTCGTACCGCTCGCGCCACGCGGCCTGGCTTGCGACCCAACAGCTCGAAGGAGGCGGCTTCGCGAACCGGCGCGGAAGACCCGACCTCTATTACACCACCTTCGGGTTACGCGCGCTTTCGTGCCTGGAAGCCTTAACGCCCGCCATGGCCGCACGGGCGTTGGAATTTCTGAACGCCGAAACTCGTGCGACGCGACATCCGTTTCGAGATGCCGTCCACGCGGTTTCGTGGTGGGATGCAGTCAAGCTCTGCGAAGAGGCCGGTGTCGCCCTGGCTGTCGAAGCAAGAGACGAAGCCCTCGAGCGGACACGGTTGGGACTTGCCGCTTTACGCCGAATGGACGGCGGCTGGGCCAAGCATCCGCAAGAAGGAAACGGAAGCTTGTACCACTCGTTTCTGGCGGCCTTAACCTTTCGGCGCATGGCTGAGACGGTTCCCGAAGCCGAACGCTTGTCGCCGTTTTTGGCAGGCTTGATCGAAGCGACCGGTGGATTCCGCGAGAATGCCTACAGCAAGCGACCCGGTACGAATGCTACCGCCGCCGGCGTCGCGCTTGCCTTACTGCTCAAGTCCAGAGGCTTGCCGGGCCTATTGGCGGGCTGGGGCGCGCTTCGAGATGCGCTGAGCGGTTGGGCCTCTCGCGACTTGCGCGCACACGGAACGTTTTTGATAAAGTTGCAGAATGACGAGGGCGGCTTTCAAGCTACGCCTAACGCGCCGTTCGCGGATCTGCTGAGCACCTATACGGCACTCTTTACGCTTAAAAATATCGCCGCGCTGGATGAACGTTCGTTGGCACGAGGCGGGTCTTATGCGCGAGCGCTGGAACTACCCGAAGGCGGATACGTAGGTTTCGCGCTCGAGGCGGACCCCGATTGCGAATACACATTTTACGGACTGGGCGTGGCGAGCCTGGAAGCAGCTACTTCTTGATGGCGTGCTGATGTTCGACGAGTTTGGTTAGCGGCGTTTTTTGAAATAGGGTCAACACCTTGCCGCGCGCTTCCTTCCATGCAAAATGAATCGGGCAGGCATCTTCATCCCGGCATTCCTTCCGGCCCAAAACGCACGTCTCGTAACGGCTCATCGGCTCAACGGCAGCAAGAATTTCATACAGGCAAACCTGCTTGGGACTGCGAGCCATGCGGAACCCGCCGTTGCGGCCGCGCTGGGAGTCCAACAGGCCCGCACGAGCGAGCGACTGCAAAACTTTGCTCAAGTAATTGGGAGGGATATCGAGCGTTTTTCCGACATCGCGGGCTAGTGCATACTCACCTTCCGGCCGATCGGCTAAATAGGCCATCGCACGTAGCGCGTATTCGCCGGTGACAGTAATCAAAGATGAAAACTCCCGGGTTGGGCAGCCTATCCTTCAGATACCACTATCAGGATATCCATTTGTCGCTTAAAAGGAAAGAGCGCAAATCGCTTGGTGCCCAGGAACTGTGGAACCGACAGCCGCTCCCGCCACTTCGCCGGCCCCGTGTCCGCTATGCGGCGAATCGTCGCCTGACGGAACCGTTGCGTGCATCTACTGCGGCTTTCCACTCACTCCGGAAGGCCAAGCGCAAGTGGCTGAACAGGAACGTATCGCGCGCCTTGCGCCGATCCCTCCCGCCGAATCGCTTCCTCCCGCCAGCGACCGCGTGGCATGTGTGCTGCTCGCGCTAAGTTGGCCAGGACTAACGCTGCTTACGCCTTGGTCCTGGTGCCTGCCGGCCGGCGGCTTGGCTTTTGCTGCTTCCTGTCTGCTCCGCAGCCAATACCGGCGCGCGCGAGCGTATATCTACAGCACGCTGGTGGGATTCGGCTTATGGCTTGTCGGCTTGATGGGCCTGCTGAATCTGTAATTTGAAAGCACCGGAAAGCGCCAGCCAGGATGCGCGTTACCGACGAGGATTGCATGGAGTGGTGCGTAGCGCGCTGGAACTCCCGCCCGACTTTGGTATGTACGCCGCTTCAGCGGAGATCAGCCCCATGCCCCGAACGACCTTCGTTTGGTCCGACACTCACGGCCGCGGACGAAACGTTTTCGTCCTCTTCCGGCGCTCATTCGCTCTGGTCTCGGTTCCTCGGCACGCGGAGCTTCGGCTTTTCGCGGATACCCGGTACCGATTGTGGGTCAATGGACATGTGGCGGCGTACGGTCCGGCTCGATTCGCGCTTAGAGCGCCGGAATTCGACAGCATCGATCTGGTGCCGTTCCTGAAAGCCGGACGCAACGCGATCCTTGTCGAAGTGAACAGCAAAGGCGCCAGCTCCTTCGAAGCACAACCCAGCATCGGCGGATTCGCGGCCGCAGGGAGCGTCGGAAGCGGATCAGGAGCCATCGACCTGACAACGCCGGGCGCCTGGAAATGCCGCCGCGCCGATGCGTGGTTCGACTGGGCGCCATCCTTCAGCTTTGCTCAGGGGCCGACGGAAATCGTCGATTTGCGCCGCTTGCCCTTGGAATGGTACGGTCCCAAACTCGATGATCGTGGCTGGCAAGAGCCCCTCGCGATCGAAGCGCAAGATCATTGGGGCGAATGGGCGCCGCGTTCGATTCCTATGCTCGGGATGGACGAATGCCTCCCCGAAAGAGTGCTTCTCGCCGCGCCTCTCTTGCAAGATGAGGTTCGAATCGGCTACCAAGAGCCCGGTCCGATCGGCAAACCCGGCTCCCCGCGTCCGCGCACGTGCTACGCCACTTACTTGCACTCTCCGGTCGCTCAAAAGGTCAAGCTGGCGCTGTTCTGGGGTCCGCATTACCTGAACGGCGTGGAGTTTAAGGGGACTTACGCCACTCTTGGCGGCAATCGGCAAGAGGCGGAGGTCGAATTGGCCTCTGGCGCAAACTTCCTCTATGGCGAACCGGAAATGCTCACCGAGGGGTGGGGATTCCTGCTTGGTTGGCCCCACTCGTCGGGCCTCGTGGCCTCTACGGACGCCAATTGCTATCGGACGAGTGGAGCCGTCCTGTTGCATGCAGGTCCCGTGCCTACGGAAGAACTCGCAGCCGTTCGAGCGGCGATACCGAAAACCGTCGAGGAACTTCCGGAGCTATCGCGTCCATGGGTGCGCGTTCCGCGCGGCGCCGACCCCCCCTTACCTGCTCGAGAGATGGCCTGGGACCGGCCCGGCGAGGCTGTGGCGCTTGATCCGTATCTTGTCGACAGGCTGGACCTCCCGTGCGCTCCTGGCGTCCCTGCGACGGCCGTTTTCGATTTCGGCCGCGAAATGCTAGGCCATACGATTCTTGAAATCGACGCGCCTAAAGGCGCCATTGTGGATGTTGCGCTCGACGAGCATTTGCGCGAAGACGGCAGCGTGGCGCTCTTCAAGAGTCACTTCATGGTAAACGCAGCCGATCGCTTTGTCGCTCGGGGCGGCGGCGAACGCATCGAAGGTTTCCATCCACGCGGCGGCCGATACCTACAAGTGACCGTCCGCAATTCGGATCGACCGGTGCATTTGAAACGCATCGCATTGCGCGAAACGGTGTATCCACTTCGCGAATTGGGAGGCTTCGCTTGCGGCGACCCACTCTTCAACTGGGTCCACCAGACCGCACTCGCCACCCTAAGAGCCTGTATGGAAGACGGCTACGTCGACTGCCCCTGGCGTGAGCGTGGCGTTTACGTGGGCGATGCTTGGGTACAGTACCTCGTTCAGCGGGCATACGATGAGGACCCCAGATTGGTGCGGCGCTGTCTGAAGTTGTGGGCGGATACTCAAAAGCCATCCGGACAGATGTTCGATGTCGTTCCAGCTTGGCGTGAGACCGACTTGCCCGATTACACGCTGATTTGGCTGTTGGTGCTGCGCGACTATTGGGCGCTGACGGGCGATCGAAAGCTGGTGGAGGACCTTTGGCCTTGCGTCGAAAGGATTTTCGCAAGTCCGGTGTGGCGAGAAGAGCCTACGGGACTATGGAATGCGGACGGCTTGCACGTATATCTCGACGCCATGGCCATGAAGGAAGCCAAACAGGGCGAAAGCGGCGCATTGAATGTATTTCGCCTTCAGGCCCTGCGAGCAGCATCCGAATTAGCCGATGTCCTGAAGCGTCCCAAAGAATCCAAGCATTATCGCCGCGAGGCCGTGCGCGTTCTTAAATCTATAAACCATACGCTCTGGCTTTCCGACGAAGGCCGCTTTGCCGCCACGCGAAAAGACGGCGCGCTCTTACGCGAAGGCGCCCTGCACGTGAACGCCCTAATGCTGGCCTTTGGGCTGGCGCGCCCTAAGCAAACTCAGAGCATGCTGACGTATGTGGAGCGGTGCGTGGAAGAGAATCCCAAGCGCGCGCCAGGTTCGTTCGGAAGTTACTTCGCCTTTTATGTACTGAATGCGCTGTACGACCATGGGCGGTCCGATTTGGCCGAACGACTCATCCGGCAAAACTACGGCCTGATGCGGGCTGGCGGAGCTTGGACGCTATGGGAATTCTTCCACGATCGCTCGAGCCTGTGCCATGCATGGAGCGGCGCACCGGCGCATTGCTTCGCCACGCGAACCTTGGGAGTGAGGCAAAATATTCCCGGAAGACCGGACGAAATCCTGCTCGCACCAGATTCCGCGACGCTGACATGGGCGCGAGGCGCCGTACCGCATAGACGAGGGCTCATTGAAGTCTATTGGCGGCTGGAGGCAGGCAGATTGGTGCTGGTAGCGTCCGTACCTCGCGGACTGAAAATTAAGGTCAAGCCGGCGGGAGCCCTATCACGCCTTCCGTTCACATCCCATGTGCAACGAAAGTAGTCGTCAAAGGGTGGCTACGCGTGCGCCATCTCCAGGCTGGAGGAGCATCGCCAATCCAAGTTGGAGCCCGCTCAGGCGGCGGTAGCGCTCCCGAACCAAATCCACGAGCGCCTCGAATCGATCCGGCCGGACCAAAGCCAGTACACATCCGCCAAACCCGCCGCCTACCATCCGCGCTCCAACGCCTGCGAGCCCGGCGCCGTCCTTATCCAACTCGTCGGCGATCCGAATCACGCTGCTCAGGATATCCAGCTCGCGGCAACTTACTTCATAATCCTTGCGCAAACTCTCGTGGCTTAAATTCAAGAGATGGCCCATCTCATTGATATCGCCATGGGCAAGTGCATGGGCAAACTGAATGGTACGAAGGTTTTCGGTGACAACGTGCCGCACCCGGCGCTGTTCCGTTACGTTGAGCTTCGAGCCACGGGTCCGGAGTTCATCGAGTCCCACATCGCGCAACGCGGCTACGCGCAATTTGCGCGCGGCGTTCTCGCACTCCATGCGGCGAATGTTGTACGCACTGGAGGCCAGCTTGTGGCGTACGCCCGTATCGAAGAGCGCAAAACTCCAGCCTCCCAGCTTGACTGGAACGTGGCGAGTTTCGATGGAGCGGCAATCAAGCAACAAGGCGCAGCCGGCCTGTGCGCGCGCGACGACGGTCTGATCCATGATGCCGCACTTCACGCCCGCAAATCGGTGTTCGGCCTGCTGGCAGGCAAACGCCATTTCCTGCGCGTCGCATTTTTCCCCGGCCGCATCCAGAAGCGCATGGCCCACGGCTACTTCAAGGGCGGCCGAGCTGGAGAGTCCCGCGCCTTCCGGAAGGTCGGCCCAGATCAGCAAGTCCACCCCGCATAACCGTGCCCCGCGCTCGCTCAAAACGGCTGCGACCCCGCGCACGTAGTTCGACCACTTTTTCCGCGCGTTTCGTACCGGGCTGAGACGCCGGGCATCGGCCGCGAACGAGTCGTCTGCATCGCAGTGTTTGGGATTGCGATCCGCGGTATGCACTCGAATTTGCGCGTCAGAACGCGTGCGGTAAATCACGGCCACGTGCCGATCGAGCGCCATCGGCAACACGAACCCGCCATTATAATCGGTATGTTCGCCCAAAAGATTCACACGGCCAGGCGCCAACGCCACACGCAGACGAGCGCGATTCTTGCCAAAGCAAGCTTCGTAGCGCTCTCGCAATGCGGCGCGCGTAGCCGCGTCGAGTTTCACTTTCCCGCCTCCGGCTGCGTGGCCGCCTTACGATAGTCGGCAAGGATCTGTTCCATCTGCTCCCGAACTCGACCTTCTGGAGCGTTCGCGGCGGCGGCTGTTTGCACTTCTACGGCATCTGAAAATCGGCCCAAGGCGAATAGTGCGCGAGCTTGGCTGATCTGCGCGGCGAGCAGTTTCCCGCCCGTTGCGTCGTACGCCTGCTGCGCCGCCTTCGAAGCCAAATCCAGATCGCGAGATTTCAGCTTCGGGTCGATCAAGATGCCGTAGGCAAACCTGGCGAGCTGTTTGGGGTTCTTCGCCAACCCTTCCATGAGCCGAACCCCCAGTTTGGCTGCTTTCTCGTGATCGCCGGCATACGCGGCATCGAAATAGGCGGGAACCTGTTTGATCGCTTGCTCCACCTTCTTGGCGGTATCGAGATCGTAGGTGCCTGCCAGCACCTGCGCGACGGTTTCGTCCAATCCATCCAAAGGGTGGCCGTGCCACACGATGCGATTCTTGGTGTCGACCACAAACGCTTGCGGAATGCTCCGTTCGCCGAAGGCAAGCATATACGCACGGCGTGTGCGGCTCCCTTCGTCGTGAGCCATCCGAAATCCCAACTTATCGCCTTGCGCGGCCACAAAGGCTCGAAGCTTTTCGACGTCTTCGGCGCTAAATCCCAGCACTTCCAACCCCACCTCCGCATGTTGCCGCTGCAACTTCGTCAAAACCGGTACGGTATCCAACGACGGAGAGAATCCGGTCATCAAGAAAACCAGCACGCGCACCGGACGAACTCGCGCTCCCTCGATCGAAGGCGCCTCGCCGTTCAACCAAGCGGACGCATGCCACTCGGGAGCGGCATCGCCAAGCTCCAGTGGCTTTACGGCCGAATCTTCCGGTTCGCGTGGCACCTCTTGGGCCGAAATCGCCCCTGCCGCCAAGCAGACCATCCACCCAACTGCCCAACTCATCTGACGATGCATGAACGCGTCCTCAGGTTCTCAAACGGTTTACGAAAGTCATGCTAACGCCATATGGCTTTATGGAAAGCAACGCCTCAGCCGCCGGCCCATTCCAGCAGGATCCGTTCCATCTCTGAAGGAACCGGCATCACGCTAAGCCGGGAAATCTTCAACAGCGCGAACTCCTTAAAGCGCTTGTCGGCCTTGATCTGATCCAGTGCGATAGGTTTTGCGAAGTGCCGATCCGGGACGAGGTCGAAGACCACAAGCTTGGGGTCGCCTGCCTTGGGATCCGGATACGAGTCGCTAGTGGCCTTAGCCAAACCCACGATTCGCCGTTCCGCCCCGGTATGATAAACCCAAATGCGATCGTCTTTGCGTATCGCACGCATGTGAATCAGAGCAGTGTTGTTCTTAACGCCATCCCAGACGGCATGTTTGTCACGCATCAAGTCAGAATAGCTAAATGTACCCGGTTCGGTTTTTAGAAGCCATGATGCCATGCTCGTCCCTTTCAGTTTTCGGCTTAGTCACTAAGCACACCAGTCATGTGACGCAGCAGCAATTCCTGACTCGCTACAGCGCGGGGAATCTCGGCCACGATGCGGCCTTCGCGTAGTACCAGAATCCGCGTGGACAGACTCATGATCTCGGGCAGCTCACTGGAGATCAATAGCACCGCGAGGCCTTCGCAGGCCAGCGAGTCGATAAGCGCGTGAATCTCGGCCTTGGCGCCCACATCCACACCGCGCGTGGGTTCGTCCAAAATCAGAATCCGGCAGCCCGTAGCCAACCATTTAGCGAGTACCAGCTTCTGCTGGTTTCCACCGCTCAGACCTGCCGTTGGAAAATCCGGACTGGGGGCGCGCACCCGAAGCCGATCGAAATATCGCTTAATCAGGCTCCTTTCCTCGTCCAAACGTATCCAACCCGCGCGGGCAAGGGTGCGCAACAGCGGCAGCGTAACGTTCGCACCGGAAGGCAACGCGAGCACGAGTCCTTGACGCTTGCGGTCCTCTGGAACGAAGCCCATCCCCAATTGCATCGCCTGCCCGGGCGTACGAATGCATACCTCGGCGCCAAGCACCGATACTTTTCCGGTCGCGCGAGGGTCGAGGCCGAAAAGAGCTTCGGCTACTTCGCTGCGGCCTGCACCGATCAATCCCGCCACACCCAATACCTCTCCTGCGTGCAAGGCAAAGCTCACGTTATTGAATTTCCCTGGACTCGACAGCTGTTCTACGTGGAGAGACTCTTGTCCGGTTACGGAAAGGAGATGGCGAGGCGCTTGCGCCGACACCTGCCGGCCGATCATGAGCCGAACGATCTCGTCCGGAGCGAGTTCACGTACTGAATGCGATGCTACGTGCTTGCCGTCGCGAAGGACGGAAACGGTATCGCAGACTTCAAAAATCTCTTCCATACGGTGCGAGACGTAAACCGAGGTCACTCCGTGTTCGCGCAGCCGGCGTATCAAGTCCAGAAGCTTCTCGGTTTCGTGCCTCGAAAGGCTGCTCGTAGGCTCATCGAACACGATTACGCGCGCGCCGCTTCCGACCGCCGCAGCGATCTGTACGAGTTGCCGCTGTCCCAACGCCAAAGCGCCCAGCGGTTGATCCACATCGATATCGGCTCCGATCGTGGCAAGCCGGTTTCTGGCAGATGCGCGCAAGGAGAGACGGTTCAAGAATGGACCTCGGCGCGGGAGATCCTCCAGGCAAAGGTTCTCGGCGACCGATAGATTTTCGCAGAAAGCCAGCTCTTGATGCACCATTCCGACGCCCGCGCGCAAGGCCTCGCGCGGCGACGCAAAGCGCACAGCCCGTCCGTCCAGCTCAATCGATCCGCCGTCCGGTACGTGGATTCCAGCCAACAACTTTCCGAGTGTGCTCTTCCCCGCCCCATTCTCGCCACAGAGCGCATGCACCCGCCCCGCTTCGATTTGAAGCGAGACGTCGTCCAACGCCAATACGCCGGGAAAGCGCTTGGTGACGTGGTTGAATCGGACCGCTGGCGCGGTCACGCTAGGGCGCCTTGAGCAGTGCAGGGGGCACGTCCGTAAAACCCCAATCCTTGAGTTGTTGCGCCCACGCGCCTAGGTTCTCTTTGGTTACACGGACGAGTTCCATACGGTTAAGCGCCGGGACTTCCTTCTTGTGATGCACCTTATCGACGATGATTTGAACGGATTCGTATCCCCACTTGTACGTCGGCTGGGCCAGAAGCACGGGCGCTATACCCCGTTCGACATAAGGCAGCATGGCGGGCAATGCATCGACGCTGACGACTTTGATGCGTTCAGGATTCAGATCGCCCAGCAACGAAGGGTTCAACAAGGCCCAGCCACCGATCATGGCCCAACCGGCCAGATCGGGATACGCCTGCATCACGGAGGTCACCTTCTTCGCGGCTTCTTGGGGTGTCTCCTCGTGGTAATAGGTATCCACTATCTCGATACCAGGAAA
Source organism: Planctomycetota bacterium (assembly GCA_015075375.1). Classification (GTDB taxonomy): domain Bacteria; phylum Planctomycetota; class SZUA-567; order H5-PLA8; family H5-PLA8; genus H5-PLA8. The sequence goes on from JABTUM010000003.1 coordinate 251,626, forward strand.
ATTCTTCGCTTCTTCGCGGACCCCCTGCGCGCGCTTCTGCAAATTCGGCGCATTTTGATTGCCTGCCAGAATCGCGATCTTGCCCTTGCCTCCAAGCTGCGTGGCCAACTCCTTCATCACCTGCTGGCCGGTTTCGATATCGTCCACGCCATAATAGGCAAATCGCTTGGAATCAGGCGCGTCGCTGTCGAAGGTCATCACCTGCACCCCTCGGCCAACGGCATCGTTGATTGCGCCGGTTACTTTCCCAGCATCGCTGCACGAAATCAGAACCGCTTGCGCACCTTGATTTACCGCTTGCGCGATCCGCTGGGCTTGGACCTGCCCGTCTTCGCTGGGCGGTGTCAGGATCTCTACATGGATCACCAGGCCTTGCTTCTCGCCGAGTTCCTTCGCGGCGTCCAAGGCGCCTTGGTGTGCGGAAGAGAATACGGGGTTGGCGCTGGCCTTTGCGATCATCGCGATGCGCAAGCCACCGTCGTTCGCGGCTGGTTTTACACCGTCCGCCACGGGCGCCGGCTTACTGGAGCCGCCGCATCCGGTCAAAACAAAAAGCCATACGGCCGCGCATAGTACACTCCCTGTTCGCATCATGTTTCGCTCCTCGACTCAACAGTGCTTGAGGCCCGAACCGCCTGCGCGGCCAGCGCAAGCCGGCGAGCCGACAGATCGGTCTTCAGCCGGTCCAAAAAAACTGCCAGTACAATCGCAAGACCCACGACGATCCATTCGAACTGCGGATTAAACTGAAGGATAACGATCGATTGCCGGATAAGGGCGATCAGGAGCGCACCCAGCATCGCACCGACGATACTCCCCCGCCCCCCATTGAGGCTCACGCCCCCTACCACGGCGCTGGCGATCACGTAGAGTTCATAACCGCTGCCGTCGATGCAACTGGCCGATCCGTAATAGCTGCTGCCCAGAAATGCCGCAATGCCCGCCGCCCACCCCGATAGAGCGTACACGCTGATCAGAATTCGGTTGATGGGTAGGCCGGAATAGCGTGCCGCTTCCATATTGCCGCCCACCGCATAATTGTGACGACCCCAAACGGTGCGATTGAGATACAGCGCACCCGTAGCCGTTATCAGAACCATCGCGAGCAGCGGAACCGGATGCAGCGTATCGGAAAGCCCCAGGCTTGCTTTCGCCGCGCGCGTTTGAGCTTCCGGTACGACCAAGGTCGCCGCACCGCTCATGACAAAGGCGACACCGCGAAAGATCCACATGGTTCCCAGGGTTACTACGAATGGATGTACGCGCAGGCCGACGACCATGGCTCCATTAAGCACACCACAGAAGATGCCAATCCCGGCGCAAATCCCCAACGAAACCACGACGGATAACCCGCCATCGATCTGAAGCGCGCGCAACGCCATTGCGCCGCCCACACCGGCCAAAGCGTAAGTCGCACCCACCGACAGATCGATGCCCGCACTGATAATCACCAGAGATGCACCGGCGGCCATAATCGCGAAGAAGCTCGCTTGCGTCGCCGTTTCCATCAGGGTCGCGGCATTGAGGAGTTTATTGTATTCCTCGCCCGTGAAGGGGTTGCGCGCATTTCCCGCCAGGAGAGCCACAACGCTGCCCAGCAACAATAGGACCATCACCAGTCCGGCCTGCTGGCTATGAAACAGATTTCGAGCGATGCGAAACATGGGCGATAAAGGTAGCGCGAGCGGCCACCGGCATCCAGGGCCGTTGGGCGCTCGCGCATGGGCTGCCGAGAACCAAGAAGGTATTTCTAGGCGGCCAGATCCGATACCTGGACAACCTTCACGCCTCCCGCATGCATTTCGGCCAATGCCTGTTCCACCGTACCTGCGGGAATGTTCACCCCGCGGCAGGCATCGGCGATAACCCACGTTTCGAAGCCCGCGCGCGCAGCGTCCAGCGCGGTGGCTTTGACGCAGTAATCCGTCGCGAGCCCGCATACGTAAACGCGCTTCACCTCCCGGGCGCGCAGCAGCTTGGCAAGATCCGTATCCTGGAATCCGCTGTAGGCTTCCAGGTCGCGCCGGGTCCCCTTACGAACGCTGAGCGTACCGGGCGGAAGCGCCAGTTGGGCATGCAACGCGGCGCCGGCCGTGCCCGCCACGCAGTGCTTCGGCCAGCTCTTGTCGACGAACTTGGGCTCCGCAGCGAAACTGGCGTGATCTTCGGGATGCCAATCCTGGGTAGTGACCACGACGGCGAACCGCGGGATCAAGGCATTGATCGCGGGAACCACGGCATCGCCTTCGGGTACGGCCAGTGTCCCGCCAGGACAAAAGTCGTTCTGGACATCGACAATCACCAGTGCGGCGTCCTTCAGAAGTTCAGCGGTCATGGTCGTCATCCTCCCTTAGTTAGTGTTTACTATACACTATTTAAGCTCCTGCGGCCAGTTCTTTGCCGGAATCCGACCGTTTTTCCGGCAACCATTCTCGGCCACAGACCGAGCAACGCTCTCCCGGCGCCGCACCTACGATGTCCTCCACACCAAAGGTGACCAGCTTGCCTGGGCAATCGATGCCGTAGGCCCAATGGCCGCGGACGTCGCGTTCGGCGTGATTCGCTCCCAACCAACATGTGCGTTCTTGTCCAAGCGTCTCGCTCAGCCATGGTGCGCGCTCGGAAGGAGGCTTCAACAATTCCAGCCCGGCGCGCGCCAGCGCCTGGGCGCAATATCCGGAGTCCAGCACGGTGGCAGGTTCGGCGTTGAGTTCGCCCGGACGCCATGTCGGATCGTAGCGAGCGTGCTGCTCGGGCGTCAGAGAAGGCGCCGGCCCGGTGTGAACTTGCTCGCGCAAACAATGAAAGCACGGGCCATTCGCGCCATCAACCAGGATGAGTTCGAAGAATCGTGCGCGCGCATAGCAGCGCGCCGCGACGTGGCGAATCCCGCGCTTCCGCAGCGCCACGGCCATGGCGTATTCGGCGCCGGTGCCGGTCGTGAGGATCGCCAGATCCGGCCGAAATCGGTCCAGCAGATCGCCGAATTTTCGAATGCCGTCCGGCGTATCCTCTTCTGCCCGCATGAGCGCTTGGGTATGTGCGCCGTAACGTGCCAGGCGCTCAGCTAGCGCCTCGGCTTTCCAGCGTCCCACCTCATTCGGCTCATACGCTTGGCGCACGAGGTTTTCCAAGTCAACCCGCTCGGGATCGCTGAGGATCAAGGCCTCTACGTACGGAGCCAAAGATTCCGCGGCGATGCTGCCCAGCGACCCGCAGCCCACCACAAGCACGCGTCCCCGCCGGGAGACAGGTTTCCCCGATTCGTCGGCAGGTTGAGCTTTAATCCAATCGTCGGCAGCTTCCCGCTCGAAGCCTCGAATCCACCAAGGCCAGCGTGCATGGCCGAAAAGGACGCTGGTTCGTGGAGAACACAGCAACAATCGCGCTTCGGCCGGTTCATGTGGCGAGCCGCGCAAGAGTTCTGCACGGGTCAACGCGGCCAATCGATTGATCGCTTCGGGTGAAACGGGCTCCTCGTTCTCCGCACGTTCCACTGTGGGCCATGCTTCATAGGCCGGGATTGCATCGATTCGCGCGCGAACGGCTCGGTTTGCAGGGAGGATGGTGAGCCTCAAAACCGGCGCAGGTGACCGAAAACCTACAGGGGCTTCCGAATCCGCCACCACGATCCGCGCCTTCTCGAGCGTTTCGAAGTTCCAGCGATCTTCCCACGGATTCTGCGCCCGAAGAAGTTCCGGCAAGGCTTCGGCGCCCGGACCGATGGCGAAGCTCCTGACCCCACAGCGAGCCAGCAGCAAAGCGGTCTCCAATGCACTTTCGCCGCCGCAGACTCCCAGAACCTTGTTATCGAATGCCGGACCGTACAGCGGCGCCACACGCTTGTAGTACGCATCGCGGTTCTGGTTGGCATCGAGAATGGGATCCACCATGTTGATGCTCCTTTGCGTAAAGCCAACCGATCAGCTCGCCCGATTCAGTCCCGGCTGAATGTTGCATGCCGGTAAAGCGCTCCAATCTTGAATCTCTTCGCGCTGCCACGCTTCTTGCTCAAGCCAGAAGCGAACGCCCGGATCCTGCGGATAGCCCGGCGGCAGTGCAAACACGGCCGTCACCGGATCTCCCAGGCGAATACGCGTCCAACCCAGTGGCAAACGGTCCACGCGCATGGCTCCACCATGGCTTGCACGCCAAACCGCTTCCAGGGCCGCACCTTCAGGCGTCTGAAAAAACGGCGCCTTTGCCAGCCTCGCCATGGTGCCGCTCGCGGCCGGCAAGGCCGCCAAACCCAAGTCGATTATGCGATCGCCGTCTTTGCTTCCAAAACAATGCAACGCCCAGCGTGCGCCGCCACGGCCCTGCACCGCAATGAAGGTGAAGCCCGCATCCAAACCCAGGGCGCGGTTGTAAGCGAGGCATGGCGCCAAATGCTCCACGCGGTCGATCCCGCTGGGCCGTGTCCCGCCTACATCAAACGGATGCGAATGCCCCCGCGCGAGTACCTCGAGCCGTCCGTATCGGTGCAGGGCGGTATCCAATAGCGCATCGAAGCGGTTTTGAATACCGGCACCGTCGCGGAAGCGTATGCGCGCGGCGCTGGCTTCGACCCAAGCATCGGGCAAGCGAAGCGCTCGCACGACGACGACGGCAGCCAAATCCTCTAGGGATGTGCGTTCCATCCGTGGAACACGCACGCACCCGGCTCGGTACTTCAAGGCGCAAAGCGGAACGAATACCGCTTCACGCGGACTGCGGCCAAGCCGCCGGCCCTCCTCGGCCGCGCGGTCCAATTCACACGTCACGGCGCTCCAGGCTTCTGGAAGCACCACGACCAGCGGTCGATGTGCTTCGTCGCGGGCGGCGGGTTCGCTTTGCATGACCGTTTCCTCCCTGCAATTCGTTGAGTTACCGCTCCGGCTTCCACGTTTCAGCATGGATGCGGCCGATAAAGGCTTCATGGGGACTCATGCCCGCGGCAATTTTAAGGCTGGAATACAAATGGTTGACCACGCGCTGCGATAGCACGTCGGCGACCGTATACGTACGCTTCCATTGATTGATGTAGAAGAGACACAACAATCCGCCGCCCAACAGGTGTCCCGCGCTTCCGAGCGGAAGGTTTAAGGTTTGAATCCAGCGCATATCGTAAAAAACGAAGGGCTGTCCCTGCGGATAATCGGTCGCATAGGCCACCCGCACCGGGACCGCGGTCCAAGGCGCGCCTTGAACCATCTCTACCGGATAGTGCCCGTGCAACTTTTCGGCCACCCCTTTGAGCCCCTTCAGCGGCGCAGGCAGTAACCCTTCCCACGCCAGGACCGTGTACGGGGGCCGCCTAAACTCGGACCCATCGGAAGCCCAACGCCAGGCGCCGGCAGCGGGAATTGCCGAGTCGCCCGGCGCATTCGAACGGCGCAGAGCTTCCATGCCTTGGGCAAGTGTGAGCGTCCAGGCCGGGTACATCTGCTCCATGGCTCGGATCTCTTTTAGCACGCGTGGCTCATCGCGCGCCCAAGGCTGCGTGGCGGCCAGTACTTCCAGATCCACCTCCCACGCGGCTTCGTGCGGGTTCCCATGAGGATCGCGAACCCAGCGGCGTTGAACGATCGGCATGAGGCTCCTCCTTTCATCGAGGTGCTGTCCGGCCAGTCCCGGACGATTCTTTCCGAGCAGGCCGGACAGCCAGCCGCGCATGGAATCCCACATGGACAGCCCTCCTTCCGCACACATACGGAACTACGCATAGCCTTCGGCGCTTAAGTCCACGCCGTACTTGGCTCGTCCCTGCGGCCGCTCGGTGGGAAAATCCAGCCCAGGATCGGCCGCAGGCGCTTGGCGCTTCAATTCCCGCGCGAGGCGCTCGGTACGCTGAAAGCGCCCGGTGCCGGTATCGAGGTACACGTGCTCCGTCGCCGGATGCACGTACACGTCCGCGCCTAAGTCGGGCCTGAATTGCAGTTCGACCCCGTCCTCGGCCCTCGGAATGGTGCGTCCTTCTCCGTTCGTCTCGCGGTTCATGGTGCGGTCCTCCTTCGTCTGCGTGAGCGGCGGGGCGTTGGCTCCGCCGCGGTTCGGGTTTCGGCCAAGGGCACACCCCCCGGTCCAAGCACCAACTGGTTGCGCCGCAGCATGGCATTGATCGCATCGATCCCATCCAGCGGCGGTGCTTCTTCCGGCTCCGGTGCGTCCGGTGCAACCGGGGACTCTGTGCCGCGCGGCGAAAAGACTTCCGCACACGCGGTGCATCCAAGCGCACCGCTCGCCAGTCCGATCAAGGTCCCGCCCCTGCACGCCGGACAAACCAATCGCGGCTCCTCGCGTGGAACGCCGATCGGTGGTGCCGCAGGAGTGGCGGCTTGCGGCTCGGCTGGCACCGCCGCCTGTGGCGAAGCGGCGTAGGGCGCGGGAGCCGCGGCTGCGGCTTTGCCGCGCCAAGGGGCGAGATCCCGGGGCATCGCGATCAACCTTGCAAGCCGAGCCAGCGGCCGAAAGCCGCGACTTCGTGCGGCGCGCGGGCCAAGTCGCCGGTGTTAAAGATGGTGGCGCCGTATACGGTGCCCATCTTGTCCAGTGACGCGTAATGCCGGTCGAGATAAGCGTCGCCGCAGAGGTTACCGCAGACGGCCACCTGTCCCGCCGGCACGTGGAGTTGCGTACGCAGCAGGATCACGTCCAGTTCCACCTTGATCGAGGTGTACACTCCGATGACGCCGAACCGCCAACGGTCCACGTGTCCCCCAGTGATCTGATCGATCACTTGCACCAGATTGGTCTCCACGAAGTCGTTGATGTAGATGCTGTCGATGGGCTGGATGTCGCCCGTCGGCGCCAGTTCCTTCAATCCGTCGATGAATTCCGCGCCGCGCGTATCGGCCAGGCAGTGCGGACCGAAAAAGTTCAGTTCGTCCGCTTGCGCCGGATCGGCTTGATCGTGCCAATCCCGGATATTCACCACGGTGAGGTTGTCGTGCCCGGGCGCGGTATACGCCTGGCGCAGAAACTCGCCCAACCGGTCTTGGCCGTTCTCCATGCCGCGCAACCGCTTCACCATTCGCTGGCCGATGTGCAAGCGATTCGGATTGGGCGGCTCAAGGTCCACGAAGTCGCGCTGCAGACACTGGGTCAGCAGTATCGCGCCTTCGAAGTTTCGATCGTTGTCTCGGTAAGCCATGGTCGTGCCTCCTTCGTTATGCGGACCAGCGTGCGCCCGCGAATTCACTCTTTTCTAAGCCGGTCGTGTGCGTTCGATCAGCACCTGCTGGCGCGAACGCGTGTCCCGGTCCACGGCCTCCACATGCAGCACACCGCTTTCGTCAATGCGGAACGTAACCTGGATCTCCGGCACCCCGCGCGGAGCGCGGCGGATGCCTGCGAGGGTGAAACAGCCCAAGAGCGCATTGCGGCTGGCCTTGGGCAGTTCGCCTTCGCGAACCTCGAAACGAATGTGGTCCTGAAAGTCTTCAACCGTGGAATAGTTCCCGGTCCGCAGGACCGGAAGCGCCTGGCCGGCCTCCAGCAACTTGCTGAAGCGGTCGTGGACCAGTGTGATCCCGAGGCTCTGCGCCAGGATGTCTTGCAGCCGCAGTACGACGCGCCCGTCGAGTGCCGCGGCCAGCAGCGCCGCGCCACGCGCGGGGCGCTCGTGCGGTTCGACCCCCGCCGGCGCCGGCGCGAGCGGACGCTTGAAGATACGTGCTACGGCTTGCCGGATCGGCGGCAGATAAGCGCCGCCGCCTGCGAGGATGACGCGCTCGATGGCGCGGGGCTTGACCTCGGCCTGCTTGAGCGCGCTTCGCGCCAGGTCTTCCAGGCGTTCCAGCGCCGGGCGGCAGGCAGCCTCCAGATCGCAGGCCGTGAGTTGCTCGTCCAGGTCCACCATCGCGCCTGCAGCGTTCACGGCGGCGTTGCGCAAGTCCGAGCGATGCTGGGGGCGCCAGGCCAGTTCATGCAGAAACTCTTCGCCCAGCCAAAGCAGTTCGGCGCGCACCTCCGTGCGGGTTCGATCGATGGGCACACGATGCCGCTCGCGAAAGCGCGCTTCAAGACGCCCGATCAGGCCCGCTCGAATTTCGCCCAGACCGAGCTGAGTATCTCCTGCTACACCAGCCACCGAAACACCACGGGCGCTCACGCGTACGATGGCTATGTCCGTCATGCCCGCTCCGAACCCAATCACCGCCCACGGTTCGCCATCGGTCACGGGCGGCGAGGCATGCGCTTCGGCCAAGGCCAGCGCCGTCGGCTCGTTGACAATGCGCCGCACCTGGAGTCCGGCTCTTTCGGCAGCGGCCTTTAGCGCCAACCGTTGCCGGTTGTGCGCTGCGGCGGGGACGGTGATCACTACGCCGCCAAGAGGTTCGCCCAACACCCGCGCCGCTCGGCTCGCGAGGGTCTTGAGCAGTTCCGCGGCAATCTCTTCGGGTGAAAACTGGCCGGTCCAGGCATCGACGAGCACTTCCTGAGCGCGATCCGGATGCTGCAGGACGTTCCAGGCCACCTGACTCGCCGCGCCACGCACCTCTTCGGGCGTGCGACCCAGGAAGCGCTTGATCTGATCCACCGTGCTCAACGCATACGCCGACCGAGCTTCATGCGCAGCCTCGCCGCAGAGCGCCCCACCTCCGTGCAGCATGCGCGCCACCGCGGGCATACGCGCCAGGACCCGTCCTTCTCCGGTTCGCTCATCCCAGACGGCGGCCGTGAGGTAAGCCGTTCCGAAGTCGATCCCGATGCTCTGCGCCACGGTGGGCCTCCTTTCCATTCCATGCGGGCGTTGAGCCCGTTCGTTGCCTTGAAGGGAGGGGGCTAACGGAAGAGGTGGCGGTGATCTTGGTCTTTCCCGCCGGCCCGTTTGCCTGCTTCCACTCCCCGCCGGTCGTCCGGCTCTATTCCTGCATTCATATTAGTGTATGATCGACACTTATTTCAACCCTTAGGCCCCACTTTCTGGAATTTTGTTTTGAGTCTCGCGCTAAAGGCTTGGTACACAGATGCTTGGGAATGCGGGGGAGATGCGCTAAACTTCGTTCAGCTCGGATTGGGGAGCGTTTCGGTTATGCGCACGTTCGTAGGACTGCTTCTGATTGGCTGCCTGGCCTTGCTCGGTTGGATGGTCTGGGCGCACTACTCTTCGACCATGCACGGCCCTACGCCGACTCCTAAGCCCGAATCGCCTCAGACACGCAACGTGAGCGAAGCATCCCCTGATCAGTTCGCGACTCCGCCCGCGGCGCCTGCTGTACCGCCGCCAGAACCCGTGAAGACCGTGGAGCCGCAAGCGCCTGCGAGCCCTCCGCCACCTGAGGCCCCTGTTCCGATACCCGCGGCCCCTGAGGCCGCACCCGCACCACCTCCGGCTGCCAAGGCTCCGCCTTTGATTCCGCCCGGCCGAGTTGCATCGGCGGACCAGGCTCTCGGCGCCGCCTTAAAGCTTCACGCCGAGCTTTATCCCGATCTGCTTGCCGACCGATTCATGTCCGCAGTGCCCAAAGGCAAGTTGGAAGGCACCGTCAGCGTGTACCTCGACGCCGATCCCAAGAAGCGCAGCGAGAAGAAAGCCACCTACTGGGTGGCTCGAAAGGATGGAAGTTGGCATGCCTATTCCGAAGTGCCGTTACGCGAAGATTACGATTTTGTCTTCGAGGAAGTCGGGCGGTTGTACATCGAACAGCATTTCGGGAGCGCCACGTTCATTCGCAAGCCGGAATTGGTGCGCGAGCCCGCTCCTCCACGCCTGAAGGCGAAGATCATGGACGGTCCGCAGCCGCAAGAAATTGAACTGAGCTTCGAGAAGGACGAACGCGCCGGCTGGTTCGTCAAGCAGCACACCGGCGGCGGCGAGCCCTGACGTTACGGCGCCAGCAGGGCTTCCAGACGCTCCACCTCCGCGGCTTTACGTCGAGCCAACTCTTCGCTCAACCCCACCCAATAACGCTCAGGATTGCGCAAGCGCCTCAATTCGGCGGGTAGTGCGGCCACCTCTTCGTGAGCGAAGCTCCGGATTTGCGACAGCGGCCTTTCGGGCAGTACGCGTCGGCCGTCCGCGAAAACGCGCTCCTGAAGCACTCGGCGCTTGGAATGTTGCGGAAGGGTCAGCCTGCGACCGCTGAACTGGCGGTCTGGGCTGTGAACCCGCTGCGCCGGTTCGGGCATCGCCTCGTCGGCCGCGAAAAGCACATCGCCCGCCGGATGCCCGGCCGCATCGTAGAACCGCACCGGAAGCTTGACGCCCGGATCGGTCGTCTTCTCGGGATTGCCGCTCACCTTCATGGTTGCGCGCCACGCTCCGCCGGCGTCTTCGATTCCCGCCAACTTGTACACGCCGCCCAGCGCCGGATTCGCGCCGCCGGTGACCAACTTGGTGCCGATGCCCCAGCAATTGATTCTTGCTCCTTGGCGCTTGAGATCCGCGACTAGATCCTCATCGAGATCGTTGCTGGCGACGATCAACGGATCGTCGAAGCCCGCGGATACGAGCATGCGGTGCGCTTCGATGGAGAGCTTGGCCAAGTCTCCGCTGTCCAGGCGGATCGCGGCCCGCACGTCGCGGCCGGCCGCACGTAGCTCCTTGAAAACTGTAATCGCGTTCGGCACACCCGAGCGCAGGGTATCGTAGGTATCCACCAACAAGAGCGGCGCTTGCGGAAAGATTTTTGCGTAGCCGCGAAAGGCCTCCAATTCGGTAGGGAAGCTCATGACCCATGCGTGAGCGTGCGTCCCGCGCACCGGAATGCCCCAACGCTGACCCGCGGCCACGTTGCTCGTCGCGGCGCAGCCTCCCACATAGGCCGCACGCGAGCCGCTCAATGCGCCGTCGGGGCCCTGTGCGCGCCGGAGGCCGAACTCGAGAATCGGGTCCGCTTCCGCGGCTTCAGCGATCCGGGCCGCTTTGGTGGCCACAAGCGTCTGGTAATTAAGCACATTCAAGAGCAGCGTCTCGATCAGTTGCGCTTCGGCCAGCGGGGCGGAGACCCGCACCAGCGGTTCGTACGGAAATACGGCCGACCCCTCCGGCACGGCCCAGATCTCGCCGCTGAATCGAAACCCGCGGAGATACTCGATAAACGCCGGATCGAACGTGCCTAGACGGGCCAGATAAGCCAAGTCTTCGTCGTGGAAGCGCATGCATTCGAGCGCGCCAAGGAACTCGTCGAGACCGGCGAAGATCGCATAGCCCGTGTGCGGAGGAAGCTGCCTAAAAAAGTACTCGAATACCGCGCGGCGGTCCCGTCCGCCCAACCCGAAATGCCCACCCAGCATGGTGAGCTGGTAGAGGTCGGTCAACAGTGCGGGGCGTTCCAGCGTCGGCGTCATGAGGAGCCTCCCAGGTCAGAAGGGAAACAGAATGCCTTTGTCTTTCAGCTTCTCGAATTTGCGTGCCTTGAAGCGGTACAACCGGGCCGGACGGTGCACGCCTTCCATTTTTTTCTCGTCGGTTTCTTCAAGAATATCGAGCAGGGCGATCTTCCTTCGAAAATTGCGCTTATCCAGGCCACGGCCCAGAATCGCTTCGTATATGCCTTGCAGCTCGCTGAGCGTAAATTTCTTGGGTAGCAACTGAAAGCCCACGGTAGTGTATTCAAGCTTGTTACGCAGCCGGTCCAGTGCGTACTCCAGAATCTTCTCGTGATCGAATGCCAGCGGCGGCAATGCGTCCATGGCATGCCACTCCACGCCGGCGGCATCGGTTTGCGCGCTGAGTTCCTGGCGGTCGGAGCTGATTAGCGCAAAGTAGGCGACCGTGATCACGCGTCCGCGCGGGTCGCGCTGCGGCTCTCCGAACGTATAGAGCTGCTCCAAGTACAGATCGCGCACGCCGGTTTCTTCCTGGAGTTCGCGCAAGGCGGCCGTTTCCAGATCTTCGCCTTCGAGCACGAAGCCGCCGGGAAGCGCCCATTTGCCCTTGAAGGGCTGCCCGCCGCGCCGGATCAACAGCACATGCAGTTTGCCCTCGCGAATGGTGAAGATCGCCAGGTCGACGGTTACGGAAGGACGCGGGTATTCGTATGTGTATGCCATGCGAACGTCAGCCCCCTCGAACTTAGGACCAGCCCTGGGCGATCGGCATCACGCGCCCGGTCCCGAAGGCCTTGCGCGTGACTCTTAACCCGGGCGGAAGTTGTTTGCGCTTATACTCGTTTCGGTCCACCTGGCGAACGATCTTCGCCACCAACGCGCGATCCAATCCCAAGCCGGCCACAATGGCATCTATTTCCTCGCAGCCTTCGATGTATCGCGCAAGAATCGCGTCGAGAACCTCGTACGGGGGAAGTGAATCGCGGTCCCGCTGCCCGGGCGCCAACTCGGCGGAGGGCTCTTTCTCGATGGATCCGGCTGGAATCACCCTCTTGCCCGCACGTGCGTTGTACCAGCGCGACAGCGCGTAAACTTTCGTTTTGTAAACGTCGCTCAAAAGCGCCAAACCGCCGCACGTATCCCCGTACAGCGTGCAGTAACCGACGGCCACTTCGGACTTATTGCCCGTGGTGAGCAGCAACCGACGTTGCTTATTGCTGAATGCCATCAGCAGCGCGCCGCGAACACGTGCTTGGAGGTTTTCCTCGGTCACGTCCGGTGCAAGCCCTGCGAAATGCGGCGCCAGCGACTCCAGGTAGGCGCTGAATATGGGTTCGATTGGAATTGTCCGGAACTCGAGACCCAAATTCTCGGCCAAGGCCGCGGCATCCGACTTGCTCCCGTTGCTGCTGTAACGGCTGGGCATCGCCAGACCCATTACGTTCTCCGAACCCAGCGCCTCCGCGGCCACGACTGCCGTCAGCGCGCTGTCGATGCCGCCCGATAGGCCCAGTACCGCGCTGCGAAATCCGCACTTCCGGGCATAGTCGCGCAATCCAAGCACCAGCGCATCGAAGAGTTCGCGCTCCTCGCCGCGCTCCTCCGTCGAGATCGGCGCCAAGGCGTCCAGATCGACGCAAGCGTTGGCGGACTCAAAGGCCGGCAACTCAGCGCACAAGCGCCCAGCGGCATCGAAGACGAGACTTCGCCCGTCGTAGATCACGTCGTCGTTCCCGCCAGCCTGGTTCACGTAGATCAGCGGCACCCCGTGCCGGCGCGCTGCGTGAGCCAGCATGGCACGGCGAACCTCGGGTTTTCCTAGGGCGAACGGAGACGCGCTCAGATTGACGATCGCATCCACCCCCTGCGCGCAAAGGCGCTCCAAAGGATCGTTCGTGTAAAGCCGTTCGCTCCAAAAGAGCTTATCGTTCCAGATATCCTCGCAGATACAGACGCCCAGCCTTATGCCCCGCAATACCATGGGCTCGACCGAGTCGGCCGGTCGGAAATGCCGATCCTCGTCGAATACGTCGTAGCTGGGCAGGAGGCTCTTGGCTTGGCTACTGACGATCTCTCCGTTCACCGCCAGGTGCGCTACGTTCTGCAGGGCTTTCCCTTCCCCTCCCAAGGCCCGTGCCACCGCGCCAAAGAGCAGCGCCGGCCCCTGACGGGAAAGCTCGGCACATCGCCGCGCCGCTGCTTCCACCGCGCTCACGAAAGCTGGCTTGTCGAGTAAGTCCTTGGGCGGATAGCCCACGACCGATAACTCTGGAAACACGACCAGGTCGGCGCCGGCCTCGGCCGCGGCGCGAGTCGCTATTCGAGCCAGCGCCAGGTTGGCTTCCAGATCGCCGACGCGTGGATTGATTTGCGCCAGGTGGATTCGAAGTCGATGGTCAGCCATCGCAATACCCTCCTGCTTTAGTGTCTATAATACACTATTTAGCCGGCGTTGCAACCCAATAGGACAAAGGATCCTAAACGCACTGGTGAAAGCGTGATGCATTCGAATAATGCACCCATTGAACAAGTGCGCCGGCGCCCGGAATCCAGTCGCATGTATCGATCGAGCTTCAAGCTGTTTGCCGTAGGCGAAAGCCAGGATCGATCGCCGCAAAGCGCCAGCGCGTTCGCCGTATGGATGCTGATTCTCGTGGCTGCTCTGGCGCCTGTGGCCGGCGGCTGCCAATTTCGATGGGGCTGGGGCCTCCTGGTTGCCGCATCTGGCGTCCTGTTATTGTGCGGACTGAAGCTCCGCCCGTCACGCGACGAGCGTCCGGTACCGCTGGAAATCGTCTTCGTGGCCTTGGCCGGCCTGCATCTGATTCAAATGCTGCCGCTGCCCCGCGCCATGGTTGACCTCCTGGCGCCGGTAACCGCGCGAGTCGCACCCTCGATTTCAGGCCCTGAGGCTTGGCGGCCGCTCACCGCGCACCTTGAAGCCACTCGCGACAACCTGCTGATCCTTCTTGGCTGCTGGGTCGCCTACCGTTCCGGTTGGACTTGGCTGCGCAAAGCCGCCGCCCTGCGCACGCTGGGCTTGGCCTTGCTGGTTCTTTCCGCGTGCCTATCGATCTACGGGTTGTTCATGTTAGGCTCGGAAGCGAAAGTTAAGTTCCTTGGCGTGCCGCTTTATAGCAGTTCGCGCGTTTCGGCCACTTACACCAACCCCAATCGCTTCGCGGGCTTTCTGGAGCTGGTTCTACCGCTCGGATTCTCCGGGGTGCTGGGCTACGCGCTGAGCGCCGTGCCTCTGCGCAAACGCGGCTGGGAAGCCCTGCGCGAAGGACTGCGCGGGGGGCGCAGATTGATGGTCGCTCTGCTTACGGGGCTCTTCATGATCGGCGTAGCCGCTCTCTTCCTGACCTACTCCCGCATGGGCATCGCTTCCTTTTTCGCCGGAGCCGCCGCCGCCGGAATCCTCGTCTACCGAAAGCGCTGGGGTCTAGTTCCCTTCCTGATGATTGCCGTCGTCGCCGCGGTGTTTGTCCTAGTGGGGCTCGCGGCCGGGCTGGAACCGGTTCTTGAGCGATTTACGCAGACCGATGACCCCGAGACCACGATCAGCCGCTCCCAGATCTGGGCCGCTACGCTGAATCTCATGGCCGAGCATCCCCTGATGGGCGGCGGTTCGGGCGCTTTCCGCGCTCTATTTCCCGTCTACCAGAGCCCAGATATGCACGGCTTCGTGAAGTTCGCCCACAACGATTATCTTAACGCTTTGGCCGACCTGGGTTTGATAGGAGGCGCAATTCTACTAACGGCCGCGATCGGAGCGTGGCGTCGTGTGCGCAACGGTTTGCTACAGGCTACGACTTCGATTCGGCTGGCGTTTTTCGGCATCGCCTGGGCCGTCGCTTCGATCTTGTTTCATTCGTTCACCGACTCCAATCTGCAGGAGCCCGCAAACGCATGGCTCTTCTGCCTGCTTTGCGGCGCAGGATTGGGCTTGCTGGAATCCGAGGCGATGCCGCGCGAATCCAGCGCCGCGCCCGAACTCTCCCGCCGGCAGATGCGAACAAAATGGTTGGCTCGCGCGGCCTTGGGCGCATTCCTGATCGTTGCCGGTGGACTGGTCCTGCGCGCCGAAGTTCTATGGACGCCCGCGCTGCGGCAAGGCTGGTCCGCGTACGTCGCCAAGCACGATTCTTCGGCCGACCGACTGGCCCGCCGCATCGAAGCCCTGGATCCTAGCTGGAGCGCTTTCCGGGAACGACATGCGCAGGGACTGCTACGACTCGCCGAATCTCAGACCGGAGAGGACCAAGCCGCCGCCCTGGATCGAGCCCAAGCCGAGTTGCACGCGCTTCTGCGCATCGTTCCCCTGTATCCCGAAGTGTGGTACCTCGCCACGCGTCTGGCGCTGCTTCGCGGGAACGATATGGCCACGGCCGAACGCTGCATGGCTCACGCTCAGTTTGCCGCACCCCATCGTTACGAAGTGGCCTTTTTGCGCGCCCAGATCGCGCTCCAATGGTGGATCACCTCAGGCCGGCCCGGGGTGGTCGTACCTGAGGATATCCTCACACTGCTCGGCCAGTCGCTTCAGGCCGATGCGACAAGGCTCAAGGAAGCGTGGGGCTTGCTCATACGCGCCGCGCCTTGGGAGACGCGCTGGGCGCGCATCGTTCCCGCGCAGCCCGCCGCGCTCGCCACGTACGCGTTGCTGTTGGCGGCCGAGGGCTACCGCGAGGAAGCCGCTGCGCCTATGGCCGAAGCACTCCGCCTTGCCGACGCCACTCCGGAAACCGAGCGCGACCGGCGCTGGAAGACTGCGCGCGCCCGCATCGTACGCGACGCCGCGTTGCTCGACTTTGCGCTGGGTCGCGAAGCTGAAGCCCTGGACCGGTTTTCCGAAGGTCTCCAAGCCGTCTCGGTCAGCGAACGCTGGAATCATGCCAGCGAACTCTGGCGCCGCCTGCGCGCGTTGGGCGCCGCCGATGGCGGCCAGGGATTCGCTCAGGGGCTGGCGCAGCGCTTTCCGGACGAAGCGTGGGCGCACGAACTGCTGGGCCGAGCATTCGCGGCCGAACGCCGCGGCATAGACGCCGCACAGTCCTTGCAGCGTGCGGTGGAGTTGCAGCCCACACCGGCGCGCTTCGCGCAATTGGCCGGCGCCTTGAACATGCAGGGCTTGCCCGACACCGCTTTGGTGGCCATGCAGCGCGCTTGCGATCTGGAACCGGGCAACGCACCTTACCGTCTGGCGTTGGCCGACCTGCTTTCGCGCCGCGGCTACCACGACCGTGCAATGGAGGAACTGCTTGCAGCCGAACGCCTCGACTCGAGCATCGCTCAAGAGCTCGAGACGCTGCGGAATGAGATTGCGGTAAGGCGCGCGGCACTGCAGCAACGGCCCTGAATCGCCACAAACGACTATTCTTCGTGCAGAACCCGCTTTCGCCTTAAAATATGGTGGTAGTGCTGCGCAAACCGATGTGCTTCGTCCCGCACGTATTGAAGCATCCGCAAAGCGGCATTGCGCCGGGGCAGACGGATACCTTCCGGATGCTCCAACGTATGAATAATCTCTTCCTGCTTCGCCAGACTTGCCAAGGCAGGAGTATCCACGCCCGCGGCGCGCAGCGCGTCGCGGGCCGCATGCAACTGGCCGATGCCGCCGTCGATCAAAATGAGGTCCGGCAACTGCCCGCCTTCGCGCATCAATCGCCCATACCGGCGCTTCACGACTTCACCGATCGATGCGAAATCGTCAACCCCCACGACGCTCTTGATGCGGTAACGCCGGTACCGTTCGCGGCTGGGCAGACCGTCCACGAAGCTGACGAGCGAGCCCACCGTTTCGGTCCCGTGCAAGTGTGCGATATCAATCCCTTCCACGTGGCGCGGCGATACGGACAGTCCCAACGCCTGCTTCAAGTCTTCCACGCCTTCCTGAGGATCGAGGTGCAGCACGCCCGGTTCCAGGCCGTCATCCAAGGAACCGCGTTCCGCCAGACTCTCCAGCGCCTTCAGCGAATCGCGCAGTGCGGCAGCTTCTTCGAAGCGCCGCTCCGAACTCTTCTGCCACATCTCGCGCTCCAAATCCTTGCGCACGTCCTTGGCCTCGCCGGCCAGGAATCGCGACAGCCGGCGCATGTCGGCGCGGTAGTCGGCAGCGCTTTGGCGCGCCGCGCACGGCGCCTTGCAGCGCCCGATGTAGTGCTCCAGGCATGGACGGTAAAAACGGTTCTTGGGATCGTCTTCGCGAATATCCAGCGAGCAGGTACGGTACTTGAACACGCGCTGCATGATCTGCAAAGCCGTTCGCAGCCACGTTACGCTCACGAACGGACCGTAGTACGTACTCTTGGGATTGCTCCGGTCCCGCGTCACCAGCACGCGCGGAAATTCTTCGCCCCAGGTGATTTCCACCACGGGGAAATTCATGTCGCTCTTGTTGAAGAAATTGAACGGCGGCTGGAAATCCTTGATTAGCCGGTTTTCGACCAAGTAAGCCTCGACTTCGCTGTCGCAGGCGATGAACTCAATCTTACGGATGCGCGCAACCAAATCCTGCGTCTTGCGGTCGATCCGCTTGGGATCGAAATACTGCCGCACGCGCTTCTTCAGATCTTTCGCTTTGCCGACGTAAAGCTCGCGGTCCGCTTCGTCTTTGAACACGTATACGCCGGGCTCGTGCGGCAGCGCGTCGAAGTGCGGCAGGAGGAATTCCGGAACGCTCATGGCCGCCCGGCTCTATTCAGGAGTCGAAATCCAGCGGCTCCAGTTCGTCGCTGGGCGGAAGCTGCTTCATGTCCGCCGGCGGCGCGGCCGGCGCTACCGGAGCGGCTCCCACCGCGAGATTACCGCTGGACGAGGCGCCTCCGCCGGTCTGAAGTTTCACGGGCGCCATCAGCTTATCGATTGCACCCGCCACGTGGTCGGCACCCGCGTAGCGTTCGGCCGGATCCTTGGCCAGCAGCTTCATGATCATGCCGCGCGCGTACTTGGACAGGTTCGGCGCGAACTGGCCGGGATCGGGAATCGGCTCGGAGATATGCATCTGCTTTACTTCATCAGGCGCGCCTTCGTACGGAGGATGCCCGCAGACCAAATGGAAGAACGTCGCGCCGAGGCTGTACAAATCGGCCGCCGGACTGCCTTCGTCCTCGCCCGACAGCACTTCCGGCGCCAGGTAAAACGGATTCGCGATCACCAGACCCGATTCCGCCAGCTCGTGATCTTCCGTGTAGAACTTGGATAATCCCAGACCGTACAGCCGCACCCGGCCGGCTTGATCGATCACTGCCATGGACGGCTGCACATCACGGTACACCAGCCCGACCACGTGCGCATGATACAGCGCAAACGCCAGTCCGCGCGCGTAGCCAAGCGCTTCGCGCTCGCGCAACACGCCTTGTTCCGTGACCCGATTGATGAGCGGTTCGCCTTCGACGTAATCGAGCACCACGATTTTGCGGCCTTCGACCTCGTCGGCGGCGTACATGGTGACCATGTTGGGATGGCTGAGCCGGCTTGCGACGCGAGACTCGAATTTGACCTTATCCCACCAGCTCGAATCGCTTCCGAGGACGGGGGGAATCACCTTGATGGCTATGTCCTTATTGCGGCCCTTGTCGTAAGCGCGATATAGCGTGCCCAGCGGTCCAAAGATGCGCTGCTCGACCTCCAGCGCGCCCAGTTGGCACGGCACCACCAACTCCTGGTTCGAACCCGTCCCCGCGTCCGGCCGCGCCGCGTTGCGGCGCTTGCGCAATTCTTCCAGAACCAGATCGCACTCGACTTTGGCGAGGAAATTAAGCTCCACCGCGATCTCGTCGAGGCGCTTGGGAAAGCCAAGCTCCTTGTCGGCTTTCTGCTTGGCGAGCAACTCCGCCACCTGCTCGTTCGTAAGCAACTTCATCGCCACGGCCACGTCGCCAAAGCGGGCCGGACCAACCGGTCCGTCCGGCACGTCGTCCGCGGGCGCATCCGTGAAGACTTCTTCCATAACGCCAAACCTCTCCGCAGGTTGCTCGACCGCGCTTGCCCGATCGCCGGTCAGGATGCAGCAGTCTAGTTCATAACGCTTCACACGGCAACGTGTTGGACTTGCCAGGCGACTCTTTACATAAGCCTCGGCAGTCCCCAAGCGCCGGCCGCCGCCAGGAGGCCTAATCCGCCCAGCAACACCAGACACCCGCCGCCCGACTTCGACCGCGCCTTCCCCGCCCCGCGCTTGCGCCTGCGCTGGGGCGGTTGGATGGAAGACAGTTCCTCCGCGGCCAGCGAAGCGTGCGCCAGCGGCTTACCGGCCAGCAAGGCGTTCAGGTCGGCCGTCAGTTGCGCGCAATCCGCATAGCGCTGGGCCGGATCCTTCGCCATCATCCGGGCAATTACCGCGCAGACCCCGTCGGACAATTCCGGCACCAGGTCCTGCGGGCTCTCCAGTTCTTCGTGCAGGTGCTTGTGCATCACCTCCGCGTTGTTCTTTCCCTTGAAGGGCACGCGGCCGGTGAGCAGCACGTAAAAGGTTGCTCCCAGCGAATAAATGTCGCTGCGGTGATCGACCTGTTTGTCGCCCCGTGCTTGCTCGGGCGAAATGTAGTTCGGCGTGCCCAGTGCCACACCGGTCTTGGTCAGGCGCTGATCGTCCTCCAGCGACTTGGCCAACCCCAGATCGGTAAGTTTGACTACCCCTTCGCCCAGCAGCACGTTGTCCGGCTTTACGTCACGGTGCACGAACCCATGCTGGTGGGCGTGGCCCAAGGCGTCGCCCACCGCGCGCACGATCTCGATGGCCTTTGATTCGGGAAGCTTGCCCAAACTCTGCAGCGCACCGATCAGGCTCTGCCCTTCCACGAACTCCATGGCCAGGTAAAAGACGCCTTCCGCTTCCCCTGCCGCGTACGCGCTGACAATATGCGGGTGGTTCAACTGTCCGGTGGCGCGCACCTCGCGCTTGAAGCGTTCGACGAAGAGCTTGTTGCTGGTGAACTCGGGTTTGATGACTTTCAGCGCGACGATCCGGTCCATCTGCGTGTCGCGCGCCTTGTAGACGGCCCCCATGCCGCCTTCGCCTAGCTTCTGGAGCAGTTCGAAGGGACCAACCTTGCGGCGCGTCATCAGGGTCTGGCGCGTTCGGCTTCCCTTTCGCTTGCGTTGCTGGTCCAGCAGAATCTTCTGCATCGTGCGCAGATCCAGCGCGCCTTGGTCGTGCAGGATTTCGCCCAGCGGTTTGGCTTGGCCTTGCGCCTTCAGTGCCGCTTGGCGCCTCAGGCCATCGCAGACCTGTTCGGCGCTTAACGCACCCGACGCCACGGCCAGTTCGCCGAAGCGGTCGCCGTCCTTGCGAACCTCGAAGTCGGCAGGCTGCGGCGAAGTCATGGGAGAGTTCTCAGAGGAAGCGATGGAGCCATGTGGCGAACGCCACGGCGCCCACCATCAGAAACAGCACGCTTAAGCAGCCTTGGGGGCCGCGCTTGACCCGGGAGAGCAGGCCGCCGGTTCGCGGCAGCTTCTTGCCCGTGCCGCCCACTTCCCGCGTCGGAGCCGCATCCGGCGGCTTGCCGGCCATGACGCGCTCCAACGCCGCAATCAACTCGTCGGCCGAAGCGTAGCGCTGATCCGGTTCCTTCGCGAGGAGCTTCAACGTGAGCTGCGCCGCGCCACGCGAAATGCCCGGCACCAGGCTGCGCGGGTCGGGCGGCGGCTGCTTTACGTGCATGACCATCACCTGCGTCGAGGACGCATGGTCGAACGGCACCTGTCCGGTCAGCATCTGGAACAACGTCGCTCCCACGCTGTACAGATCCGCGCGGTGGTCGATGTGCTCCTTGCCCAGCGCCTGTTCGGGACTCAGGTAGTGCGGCGTCCCGATGCTCATCCCCACCGCCGTCAGCTTGGACGT
The DNA here is from genome assembly GCA_015075375.1 of Planctomycetota bacterium. GTDB lineage: Bacteria > Planctomycetota > SZUA-567 > H5-PLA8 > H5-PLA8 > H5-PLA8. The sequence goes on from JABTUM010000003.1 coordinate 272,735, forward strand.
GTCTTCCTGAGATTTGCCGAGCCCGAAGTCGATCAGCTTCACCCGCCCATCGGACGTAAGCAGTACGTTCTCCGGCTTGATATCGCGGTGGATCAGCGAAAGGTTATGCGCATAGGCCAGCGCCTGCGCCATTTCCTTGCAGATATGCAGTGCGTCGGCTTCCGGTATCCGTTTCTCGCGCTTCAGACGCTGGCTGAGGCTGTTCCCGTCCACGAACTCCATCGAGAGATACGAATACCCGCCGGTCTGGCCGGCGCCCAGATACGCCACGATGTTGGGATGATTCAAGGCGCTGAGCGTTTTAACCTCGCGCTTGAAGCGCGCCAAAAACTCCGCGTCGCTGGCCAGGTTCTTGGGCAACACCTTCAGCGCGACCCGGCGATTTTGCTCCTGATCCTGCGCCTCGAACACCGCGCCCATCGAACCCTCGCCAAGCTGGCGAATCAGCTCGAAGGAGCCCAAGGTTTGGCGCTTGGACTTGGCCGCCGGGGCCACGGCAGGAGGCGCCTCGGCCGGAGCCGTTGCGCGTCGCGAACTGCTGCGCCGAGCGGGCTCTTCCGCTCGAGCGCCGACCGGAGGATGTTTGGCGGTGGACGTGCCCGAACGGCTTTTACGCTCGGACGTTCGCGGCGCAAGAGGAGGCGGATCGGCCGAGGCCACCGCGTCCTGAGGCAAACCTTGTTCCGTACGCAGGCGCTTCTGAGCCACCAGGACCGCGACGACCTGGCGCTGATTCAAAACACCCAGTTCCACCAGCACCTGGCCGATCTGGGCCGCACGGCCTGTCTGGCGCTGCTGCGCTTGGCGGTCCAACGCGGAGCGAACCTGCTCGCGCTTCAATACCCCCATCATCACGCCTACTTCGCCGAAGCGGTAGGGATAGGGTTGGCCCGATGTGGCGCCGTTGGCGGAGGAGGAGGAATCCGACATGCGTGCGGTTATTTGCCGTACACCTCGGCTTGGCGCCCGTACTCGAAAAGTTTGTTACCGGCATTCCGGATCAAAGTCGCATTTTCCTTGTTTCCCCGCTTCCCAAACCCAAGCAAACCGCTCAACCCTTTTTCTTCTTGATCGGCCTTTTTCTCGAATCGGGCTCGCGCGTCGATCAGGGACGCCGCCATATCCTGGGCCAATTTGCGTGCATCCGCCAGCGCTCGGCGCGCCGGTTCGTCGTCCGCGCCGCTGAACCGTTGTCTGAATTCCGCCGGCGCCGACGCACAGGTCTGGTTCCAGCGCCTTAAATCGCGCTTCAACTCTTCCGCATCCGGGTAATTGCGTTCCTTTTCCAGGACCGTGCCCACTGCGGCCAGCGCCTTCGTCGCCAGGTCGCCCAGGCCGGCGTACACGCTTTCCATGCCCAGGGTGGCGTCCACGGCGGCTTTCAGCCGCTGGAGCGAAATATCCCGAGGCGATTTCTGCAGCGCGTTGGCTGCCGTGATCTGTGCGTCGCGCGAACGGCCTGCGCGCAGCAGCGCTTCCACATTCGCGATCGTTTGCGCGGTCGCGCTCGCCACGGGGGTCACCGGAGGCGCGACCGGCGGCGGGGGAGCCGGCAGCCCAACCGGGTCCGCGGGGGCGGTCGTTTGGCCTTGCAGCCGCCGGGTGACTTCAGCCATGCGTTCCGTGGCCGCCGGCCGAACTTCTTCCACCAGTTGAGCCTTCTGATACAGGCGATGCGCCTGCTCCAAATGATTTTCTCTTAAGGCCCGGTCGCCCGATTCGAGCGCGAGCCATGCGTCCGCTATCTGAAGGCCCTTTTTCGCTTCAGCGTTGCCTGGCTGCTGACCCACTACTTGCTCGAAGTTGGCTTTGGCCGCCACGTAATCTTTTTCGCGCAAGGCCTTTTGCCCTGCCACCAGATACGAAGCGATCGGATCCGGCTTGACGGCCTGCTTGGCCAATGCGTCGCGGTGCTTACGCAAATCCGAATCCGGCTTAGCCGTCAGCGCCTGGTCGTAGTAGCTCACCGCCTCCAGAAGTTTTCCCTGCGCTTCGGCGGACTTGCCCTTCGCGGACCAATGCCGATATTCCAGATCGGCGGCTTTGGCGTAAAGGGGCTCGCGTTCCGCCGGAAGCGGTGCGCGCGCCGCGGCCAAACGATAGGACTGCGCCGCCCCAAGCAGATCGCCTTGCCCCTGGAAACGCTCGGCGTCAGCCAAGGCCGTGGCGTACGGATTGGGAGCCGGTTGCGGATCGGCGGGCACGGGGTCAACGGGCGGCGGGGGCAGTGCTCCTGATGTTCCAGAAGGATGCCCCTCCGGATTGGGTGGGGCTGGCTGCGCTTTAGTACCGTTTGCATCCGGAGCGTTCGCCGACGCCGTACTGGGGTCCCCGCCCTTCCGGCCCCAAATCAACCAGCTGAGGACACTCAAGGCCAAGACGGCCGCCAGTCCGCCCAGCGCCAACCACTTTCCTTTTCCAGCCAAGGCCGAAGGCACGGTGATCGTAATAGAGCCTTTGGCAACTCCACTGGAGTTCATGCTCTCTTGCGGTAACGGCACCGCGGGCGGCGGCGGAATCTTCTTGCCCTGCTGGACTTTCCGCACCAGATCGGCGAGATCTTTTGCGCTCTGCGGCCGATCCTCGCGGCGCTTGGCCATCATGGTCAGCAACAGATTGCAGAGGTTCTTCGAAAGCTCCGGCTTGTACTTCTTGGGGTCCTCAGGGGCCTCGAACTTGTGCTTGTACAGCAAATTCATCATCGAACCGCCTTCGAAGGGCAAATGCCCCGTGAAAGCGCGGTAAAACGTCACGCCCAAGCTGTAAATGTCGCTGCGCCCATCGGCCTTCTCCCCGTCCACCTGCTCGGGACTCATGTACAGCGGCGTGCCCATCGTCGCCCCGGTGACCGTCAGGTGCGTGGTGCTGGCGGACTCCATCACCAGTCCAAAATCCACGATCCGGACGTTCATCTTTTCGTCGAGCAGCAGGTTGTCGGGCTTGATGTCCCGGTGAACGAGGTCTTTCTCGTGCGCGGCAGCCAGTCCTTCGGCGGCTTGAAGCATCAAGCGCAAGCCTTCCGCCTCGGCCACCGGCCCGCTCTTATCGATGTATTTGCCCAAGGAAGTACCGTCGACCAATTCCATGGCCATGTAGTAGCGGCCCTGGACCATCCCGGCGTCGTAAACCTGGACGATATGGTCGTGGCGTAACGTCGCGGCCACCCGAGCCTCGCGCAAAAAACGCGAGACGTATTCGGGGTTGGACGCGAATTCGGTAGGCAAAAGCTTGAGTGCGGCCGGGCGTTCCAGCGTGTCGTGTACCGCCTTGTAAACGACTCCCATGCCGCCCCGGCCCAATTCGCCGTTGATTCGATACGGCCCCATCGACTGCATGGGGGCTGCCGGCGACACGCCGGCATCCACAGCCGGAGGCGCGTCCGAATCGGACTGTGAAGGTGCCGCCATCCAGCGACTCCCCTTATCGCCCCGTGCCCAACTTCCAAGAACATCCGTAAAGCTCAGTATAGCTCGTGACGTACGAACAACTCCGCCACTCGGCGCATTTTAGATGAATCCAGGGAGGGGGCAAGAAGAACGTGCCCCCTCCCGCAGGTTAACCTCGCTTCAAGAAGTCCTGTACGTGCACCACTTTACTACCTCGAGCGAGCGAGGCGTTTGCGGCATGGCCGATCAAAACGGCCTGAACCGCCTCTTCCACCGGAGCCATTCGGTCGGTGGGCTTGGAATCGAACGGCCGGCCGAAGAAATCATATCGCAGCTGTGGATCGGACCCGCCGTGGCCACCTTTGCCCTCAGGAATCGCTATTTCCTTGTATCCCTTGGACTTATGATAAAGATGCAGGCGCTTTCCCAAGTTCGGAGATGCACCTTGGTTGGTGGGATTTGCGGATAGCCAACTGGTATCGTGTACTTCGTGCAGTTCCAGCCGCCCATCGGTTCCTTCCAACTGGATCACCCAACCCTCGTAACTGGCAAACGCAACCAAGTTATAGACTACTTTGACACCCTTCTGATACGTGTACAGGACGCCCACTTGGTCCTCGATATCGATTTCCTTGTCGAATACGCAACCGTCGCGCAGGTATCCGTCGGCTTTCTCGGCCTCCCGGTACAACTTGCGAACTCGCTCGTTCTGGAACATATCGACGTAAAATTCGCACTTTGAGGTGTGCTTACATTCCAGACAGCGCTTGGCGCGGAAGGGTCCGTTCTTCCCGTAAAGCGTGAGCCCACCTTGCGCAACCAACTCGTCCGGCAGATCGTCCACAAGGTAATTCAATACGTCGAAGTGGTGGGATGCCTTATGGATCAACAGGCCGCCGCTGTTGCGCTTCAGGCGATGCCAGCGCCGGAAGTAGTCCGCGCCGTGCCTGCGGTCGAGGTTTTCTTGAAACTGCACGTGCTTGAGGTCACCAATAGCCCCTGAGGCAAGCACCTTCTTCATCTCGTTTACGGCCATGCCGTAGCGCATGTTGTGCGTAACGAAGCAACGTGCTTTGGGATTCTTCCTCACCTGTTTGGCGGTGGCCAGGATTCGGCGCGCCTGTTCGGCGTTCACGCACAGCGGCTTCTCGCTGATGACCCGTTTACCGGCCCTTAAGCCTTTTTCGATGAACTGGGCATGCGTGTCGTCACGGGTCGTCACGATGACCGCATCGGGGTCGACCTCTTTGAGCATCGTGTCGAAGTCGGTATAACCCTTTAAGTTGGTACCCAGCAATCCGTTAGCGGCCTTGATGCGCTCCGGATTGGCGTCGAAGATGGCCGCCAGCTCGCAGTACTTGGTAAAGTCCTTAAGCAAGGGCCCGGCAAACATCCCCAATCCCCGGCTCCCCGTGCCGGCCAACACGTATTTCTTCCGCTCCCCCATGATGCGTGGCGCCTCCCCTTTTCTAAAAGTGTGTACGAATTGCTGCAGCGTAACCGTTGCCCACTTTCCCGCAACCTCGCCGTTGACGCTTGGCAAGCGGGCGGGAGCGCTTACGATGCTGCCATGGTTGGGCACTTCTTACGCTTCAAGTTCTCGCTGCTTGGCTGGATCCTATGCGGAGCCACCGCCTACTCGGCGTGGGGCGCGGATGGAAAACCGGCGGAGACGCTCCAAGCCGAACTCCAGCAACTCGTCGGCGGGACGTTCAAGATTCACGAAGCGCCCTTTGTCTCGATCGTTTCCGATGCACCGGAGTCGGTGGTGCTTAGCGCGCTGCCCGGACTTTCGAAATCGATTCCCCAGCTATTCGGTTTGCTCCAGCTTCCTAACGACGCGCCGGTGCCCGAACGGCTGTACGTGGCGCTATTCGATAAACGCTCCGACTGCGCGAAATTCCTGACCGCACGCAAAGCGCCTTGGATGGGCAGCTACACGTACGTACCCAGCAGCTTTCCCGAACGGCGCGTGTTGGCGGCTTACACGCTGCCTCCTGTCCCGATGCAGTCGCGCTTGCGCCACGTTGCGGCCAGTGCGCTGCTGCGCTCGTGGGTCCCCGAACCACCGCCTTGGCTGGACGCAGGACTCGGCGAATGCGTTGAAGACGCCGATCTGACCGATGGCATCAAGCTCAAGCTAGGTCCGGCGCGCGAACATCTGCGCGACTTCCGCAAGCATGTGATGGGCGGCGGACCGAACCCGAACACGAAACTCAAGGAACTGCTGAGCTTTCGCGGACCTGCCTGGATCGAAGACGCGCGTACGCACTACCTTCATGCGTGGGGCTTCGTGCGCTACCTGCTGGAAGATTCGCAGATGCGTGACGCCAAGGTGCTTCCGCGGCTTTACCGCGCGTTAGGCCCCCAAGCCAGCGAAGCGGAGAACGTGGCGCAGACGCAGAAGGTCATCCTGGAAGACGAATGGGCGCCGCTCGAAACGGGCTACCTGGCCTTCGTCAACCAATTGCCCGAAACCGTTGACGACTCGGCTTACCGTGAAGCCTTGGCCAAACAAAATTCGGGAGACCACGGGGCCGCGCTGGCGCTCCTGGACCGCGCGCTCCAAAAGGACGAGCAATACGCACGGCTGTATTACCTGAAAGCACTTTCCGCGCATAAGTTAGGGCAAGCCGATTCCGCACTGTCCGCGCTGGAAGCGGCCGTAAATCTATTTCCCGAGTACCACGCCGCCTATTATTTGCGCGGCGAAGTGCGCGCCGCTCAGGGCAGCGCGCATCTGGCCGCGCAGGATTTCGAACGCTGCCTGGAAACGCCCTACCGAGATCGGGCCGAAGCGGCGCTCAAAGCGCTGCGCGAAGCCCGCTGAGATCATCCCTTATGCTCCGCGTGGGCATCAATCCGTACGGTGTCTCGTATACCGTCTTAGGCTGGCCAGGCGGAGGCACGCCTCGCGCCAACCCCGATCCCTGGGGTCTCTCTCGGTATCTCGACTTGGCCGCCGAACTCGGCGCGCGTGTCGTCGAAATCCCGATGCCGCTGCTCGAGCACCTCGACGATGCGGGCTGGAACAGCCTCCTGGAGCGCCTCGCTCAAATGGAAGCGCAGCCCGTGGCCAGCCAGACGGCACGCTTGAACGATATACAGGCCAGTTTGAAACTGGCGGCACGGCTGGGCGCGCGCATTCTCCGCGTTTCGGCGACTTCCGTACTGGCCGGCGGGCGCGCCTTCCATAAGCCGCCTTGGCGCGAAGTGTTCGAAGGCGTCGTGCTGGCACTGGCCGGAAGCGCGCCACGCGCCGCGGATGCAGGCATCGCCTTAGCCATCGAGAACCACCAGGATTTCACGAGCGTCGAGCTGCTGGGGCTCTGCGCGCCGTACGGCCCACACGTAGGGATCTGCCTCGATACCGGTAACGCCTTGGCCGTAGGCGAAGATCCCGTCGCCTTTGTCCGAGCCGTCGCTCCGCGCGTGAGACATGTACATCTAAAAGATTACAAGGTCCAATGGACCGCCGAAGGCTACCGGCTGCTGCGTTGCGCGACCGGTCATGGAGCGATACCCTTCGAGGCATTGTTTAAGGAACTCAAAGTTCACCACGCCGAATTGCCCGCGGCTCTGGAACCCGGCGCACTGGAAGCCCGGCATGTGCGGGTGCTGAATCCGTCCTGGTGGAGCGGTTATTCGCCGCGCCCGGCCGAAGCATTGGCCGCAGGCTTGGCCGCCGCGCGCAAAGGATTGCTGGCCGAACACGAAGAATGGCGCACTCCGTGGGAGTTGGGTGCTGGACCCGCAGATCTGGTGGCCTTCGAACTTGAACAGCTTCGCGCCAGCGCCGAGTGGGCGCGTTCGCGCGGATGGATGGCTCCAAAGGGATCGAGCGCTCCGTGAACTCGATGAATGTGCTGGATCGATTCAAGCTGGACGGCCGACGCGCGTTGATCACCGGCGGCAGCAAGGGCTTGGGCGAAACGATCGCCACCGCCTTGGCGCAGGCCGGCGCGGATGTGGTGCTGGTCGCGCGCAACGCCGATCAGGTCGAATCCGCCGCAAAAAAGATTGCCTCCAGCACCGGCCGTAAAGCACTGGCTTTGGCCGGCGACGTGACCCTGGCCGCCGACGTGGAACGCATCGCCGCTTCTGCTGCGGAGCGCCTCGGTCCCATCGATATTCTGGTCAATAATGCCGGCATTAACATCCGCGGCAGCATTACCGAACTGAAGGAAGAAGACTTCGATGCGGTATTGGCGGTCAACCTGAAGGCGCCTTGGCTGATGGCGCGCGCGCTCGCTCCAGGCATGTGCGAACGCCGCTGGGGCCGCGTGATCAACTTGGGCTCCATTCTATCGGTCATCGCGATCGCGGGGCGTGCTCCGTATGCCTCGGCCAAAGCCGGGGTACTCAATCTGACCAAAGTCATGGCGCTGGAATGGGCCGCTCAGGGCGTGACCGCCAATGCGATCTGCCCGGGTCCGTTCGCGACCGAGATGAATCTTCCGCTGCTCAACGATCCGGCCAAATATCAGGCCTTCCTGGCCAAGATTCCGATGGGGCGCTGGGGCGAACTGCACGAACTGGCCGGCGCGGCGCTGTTTCTGGCCAGCGACGCTTCGAGTTTCGTAACCGGTAGCGCGCTCTTCGTCGACGGCGGTTGGACGGCACAATAGCTTGCCCTTTAAGGAGACGGACATGAGAGCGCTTTATCTGGCCGCGACACGCAAGGTCGAGCTACGCGGGATGGATCAACCGCAGGCGGGAGCGGGCGAAGTCCTCGTCAAGGTCGCTGCGACGGGCATTTGCGGCTCTGACATGCACGGCTTCGTGGGCCGCAGTCCGCGCCGCCAGCCCGGTCTGGTGATGGGGCACGAGACCCACGGCCATGTGGCCGCGTGCGGAGCCGGAGTCGATCCGGCGCTCAAGGGCCAGCGCGTAGCGGTCAATCCGCTGGTGGCTTGCGGGCAGTGCGAAATGTGCCGCGCCGGCCGCCAGAACGTCTGCCTCGACTGGTACCTGATCGGTATGGACAAAGTTCCGGGCGCCTTTGCCGAATACGTCAAGCTTCCCTCTCGACAAGTGTTGCCGCTGCCGGCAAGCGTTGGCGATGGCGATGCCGTGATGATCGAACCCTTGGCCAATGCGGTGCACTTGGTCGGGCATGCGCCGGTTCACGCCGGCCTGTTTCCCACCGCGGCCATTTGGGGCGGCGGGACGCTGGGCATCGCGACGCTCGTCATCGCGCGCCTGCGCGGAATACGCGTCGTCGCGGTGATTGAGCCCAATCCCAAGCGCGCGGCCGTGGCCAAGGAGTTGGGCGCAGAGACCACGCTGGACCCCAAGACCCAAGACGTCGTCGCCGAGATCAAAAAACTCACCGGCGGCCGGGGTGTGGATCTGGGCTTCGAGGCCGTGGGATTCCCGATCTGCCGCCAGCAATCGGCCGCGGCGCTGGTGCGCGGCGGGACCGCCCTTTTGCTGGGCATCGACCACCCCGAAACGCAGTTCGATTTCACCGATCTCGTGCGCCGCGAGATCCGCTTGCAGTGCAGCTACGCCTACACGAACCGCGATTTCCTCGAAGCATTCAATCTGGTGGCGGGCGGGCAGATCAAGTTGGAGCGCTGGATCGATATCCTGCCGCTGGAAGAAGGCCAAGCCGGTTTCGACCGGCTGGCCAACGATCCGGGCGACCGGGTCAAGATCGCGCTGAAGCCGTAACTTTAAGGAACGGATGCGATGGATCAGATTCTAAAGGGTGAAGTGGCGTTGGTGACGGGTTCTGGCCGCGGGCTGGGCCACGCCGTAGTTTCTCGGCTGGCCGAGTGGGGCGCGCATGTCGCGGTGCACGACATCTCGCAGGAGGCGCCGGCCGAATTCGGCGAAGCGAAAAATCTGGACGAAGTGGCCGCCCGATTGACGCGCTTTGGCGTCAGAACCGTGGGCGTCACCGGCGATATCGGGAATCCAGAAGCCATCGTCGAACTGGTCAAGCGTACGGAAGCCGCGCTGGGACCGATCTCGATCCTGGCCAATGTGGCCGGCGGCGATATCGCGGCCAAAGGCGGCAAGCCCAACCCGAACGAGAATCTGTTCGTGGCTTGGGAAGACGTGCAGGCGATTTTTAACCGGAATCTGTTCGGAACAATGCTCTGTTGCCGCGCCGTGGTACCGGGCATGCTCGAACGCAAGCGCGGCGCAGTGATCAATATCGGCAGCGGCGACGCGCATACCGGCCACGTTAACAGCGGCGCGTACGCGGTGGCCAAAGCGGCTATCGTGCATTACACGCGCACGCTGGCCAACCAGTGCCGCGAGCACAACGTCCGCGTGAACGCCGTTAGCCCCGGAGCGACGGTGACCGCCCGCTTTAAGGCCACGCGTACGGTAGACCCCAAGTTTTTGGACGAATCCACGCCGCTGTTGCGCTTTGGAAAGCCCGAAGAGGTCGCCGATGCGATCGCTTTTCTCGCCAGTCCGCTCTCCGCACACATCAGCGGGCAGGTGATCCGGGTGGATGGCGGCTTGCAGTCTTGGCCCGGCTAAACGTTCGACGAAAGCACGAGGGAACCATCATGATCCGCTTGGCCACAATGAGCAGTGTTTGCCCCGATTGGACGCTGGACGAAACCATCGCCGCGATGAAGAAGTACGGGTATGCCGGCTACGAACCGCGCCCCGAGTGGGGGCATAAAGGCGGAGTGGAGTTGACGCTCACAAGCGACCAGCGCAAGGCCGTACGCAAGCGCTTTGCGGACGAAGGCCTGGCCATCTGCTGCATTGCCACGGGCGTACGCATCGCCGGCGACGATGAAGCCGAGCGCCGCCAGCATGCCGAAACCCTGCGCAAATACATCGACTTGGCCGGCGACATCGGCGCGGGGCGCGTGCGCATTTTCGGCGGAGCATTCGGGGGAGGCGAACTGCGCGGCATCGTGCGCCGCGCGGCCGATACGGTACGCCCCGTCCTCGACGCCGCGCGCGAACGCGGCGTAACGGTCTGCCTCGAATCCCACGACGCCTGGTGCCGCAGCAACATGGTGGCCGCCGTGGTGGACGCCGTGGACCACCCGGCTTTCGCCGCGCTGTGGGATCTGATGCACACGCAGCGCTTTCTCGAGTCGCCCGCCGAAAGCTTCGGCAAACTCGGCACACGCGTGAAGCACCTGCACGTGCACGACGGACGCTATACGCCCGATGGACTGAAGATGGAAACGGTCCTGCTGGGCGAAGGGGAAATCGATCACGCCGAACCGCTGCGTCTGCTGCAACAGGCCGGCGCGGACCTTTACGCATCGGTGGAAGTGATCCACAAGGTCGGCGACCGCGGGAAGGCCGACCCGGTTCTGAAGAACTACGCCGAAGGCCTGAAGCGGTTGCTAAACGCATAACCGGGGAGATGGGGTACCTGCATGCCTACCTTCAAGCGCGGCTTTACGTTGATCGAACTGATGATTGTGGTGGCCGTCATCGCCATTGTGGCTTCGATTGCCGTTCCCAATATGGTCCGATCCAAGATGGCCGCCAACGAGGTGGCGTGCCTCGGGTCGTGCAAAGCGTACGCGGAAGCCCAGGAGATCTACCATCGATCCGATTGGGATGGCGACGGCGTCCTGGAGTATGCGACGGCGCTGCGCGGCGACGTCAGCCTGTTCGAACTCACGTCGGGATCGGGCGATATTCAATTGGTGGATAAGTCGATCGCCGTGGCGGAAGGCGATCCGACCGCTAGCACCCCGAAGGGCGGATACGTCTTTCGCGTGCTGACGGGCCAGGGAGCGAACGTATCGGGGGGCTCCAAGTCCTATTTGTCGGGAGCCAACCTATTGGGCGGATACGGTCTTAGTGCGATTCCGCAGTCCTACGACAGCACCGGGCGCAATTCGTTCCAAATCGGGCAGGTTGGTTTGATCTACCAGAAGGACCGCGGCCTGGCGGACACCTGGCATCTGACCGCCTACAATCCGGACACCACCTGGACCAACGCCGAATAACGCCGGCTATTCCGGCTTGGGCCATGCCGCCGGGTCGTCTCCGTAATCCTTCCCCAGCAACTCCGCCAAGCGCACACGTACGGCTGTTTTGAATAGCGGTGCATTCACGAACAGGTCCATCAGGTACGCGCGGTTTTCGTGCAACTTCTGCTCGGCGACCCAAGGTTTGAGTTGCTGAATCGTCGGATGGGCCGCAAGCACCCGCTGCAGGCGAATCTTCGACTCGGGGGCATCGGCCTTGGCCGCGGCATCGTCGAGGAACTTCACGCCCAGCGGATACAGTTTGATCAACTCGGCCGTTGCGGCGTCGCGATCTTCGCCTTTTTCGCTTTGAAGCCTTTGAATAAGCGCTTCAAGCCGGGGAGCCAGTTCCGGCGCGGGTGGAGCGAAACCGGTTACGGCGATGGCCATGGCGGGCGGCCAATAGGCATTCGGCGCCAGCCCGATCCCGGCATCGGTGAAAGGGCGTAGCAGATTGACCTGCACGCGCGCCGTATCCCGCATGAGCAGAGTCTGGAAATCCGGCGCTTCGAAGCGTTCTTCTTGGCCTTCGGTGACAAGCGTGAGCCCTTGGCCTTCTTCGTAGACCGCGTGGCGCTTCTGACCGGGTAAGCCGATCAAGAGCAGAATGCGCCCATGGCGGGCGCTTGAGGCATCAATACACCATTGGCTCACCGTTTCGCCAAGCGCATTCCGCTGCAAACGAATTCCCGAAGCGTTGGATTCGACTTCGAGTACATACTCGTGGCGGTCGGATCTGGCCGAGACGATCAGGCTCTTGTTTCCGAGCCGTTCTTCGCCCAGCTCGGCCTGCCCTTCCCCCGCATGGACCCAAGCCTTCAGAGCCGCTCCGGGATCCTTGGCTTGTTCGGCGCTCCAAGGGGCCAGTTGAAGGCGCCGGTCCTTTAATTCGAACCTCAACAGCGGGGCCGATGCAACGGCGGAGGTCTCCTGGGCTCGTGCGCTCGCCAGCGCGAAAATCAGCGCGAGCAGGCCCAGTTCCCGTACCCTCATGCCGGTGACCGCCCGGCCAGGATCTCGCGGACGCGTGAGCATTGTTCGGCGCTGAGCGCAACCTTCCCCGCGGCCGCATTGGCTTCGAGCTGTTCGATCGATGAGGACGATGGAATCAGCGGACCCATGCCGGGCAAGGTAAGCATGTAGGCCAATGCCAGTTGCCCAAGCTTGAGGTTCCACTCGCGCGCACAGGCGCTAAGACTCTGCAGAATCTCGAGCGTCTTCGAATCGGCGCGGCGGGTGAGTTCGCCTTCGTCGTAAAGCCGGTCGCCGGGGCCGGCCTTCGACGGCTCCAGGTAGCGCTCGGTCAGCAATCCTTTTGCAAGCGGACTGTAGGCCACATACGAAATTTCATGGCGTGCGCAGTAGTCCAGCACCCCACTGTGCGCCGCGTCTTCGCCCGTCAGAATATCGAAACGATTCTGAACGGCCGTAACGCGCACGCGCGGGCCGAAGTCTCGCTCCAGCGCCCGGTACAGGGAGAGCTGGTCGGCCGAGAAATTGGAGACCGCGAAGTAGCGCACAAGATCCCGCCGCACCAAATCGTCGATAGCGGACAAGCTTTCATCCGCCGGTGCTTCGGTATCGAAACGGTGGAAGTACAGCACGTCCAGGTATTCGACCTGCATCCGTGCCAAGCTGGCGTAGACGGACTCAAGGATGTTGGTCCGCGACAGGCGCGAATGATTCGGCGAGGACCCGTCCATCCCGCCGTAGCACTTGGTGGCCAAGACCACGTTGCGGCGCTGATCGGAGTTCTGCCGCAGCCAGCGGCCCAGGATGCGTTCGCTGTTGCCGGATGCGTTGTTGTAGCGGTTGGCCGTATCCCAAAACGTGACGCCCAGCACGATGGCGCGATCGAGAATCTGGTACGCCGTGGGCTCGTCCACACGCGAGCCGTCGCCGCTATCCGGAAAACCGAATTTCCAGGTGCCCAGCCCTACGTTCGAGACGCGCAGCCCCGAGCGGCCCAGCCTTCGGTGCGGCATGCCGTTGAACGAATCGGCGGCGAACGTGACATTGTAAAGGTCTGGGCGCGGCTGCAGCGGATCCATCTCGGCCTCCCATGCTCGTATACTGTCCTTCGTACAGCCGGAAGCGGGAGGCGACCAGGAAAAAAGTACGTCTACAAATAGCCCAAATCCTCCAAGCGCGCCTGAATTGCCTCCTCGTCTTCGCGGGAGTACCCCTCCGCGGCCGGCGCGGCGTTCAAATCCAGGGCCAGCGCTTCGAGCGCGGCGGGGAGCGGCAGGTCGAGCAAGCGCAACGCGGTCGGCAACATCGATTCGGCTCGCGCGGCACCCAGCGGGCTGGCGTCGGACGACCGTGTACGCAAATACGCTTTAACTCCGATAAAACCGAATACGCCGATGTCCGGCGAAAGGCCTTGCACGATTCGAGCCAGCGCGGAATCGCCCGCCGCCTGCGTGTCCGTGACGCGAAGAAAAAACGCGTCCCAGGGCTCGTTGCGTAATAGCGCATGTGCCGCTTCCGCCCAGTTCCCCTTAGCCAGGTCGAATAAATGGCCGCAGCGTTCGGCCGGGGCGAGCACTGATCGGCCGTTTTCGGCTTCTAAGGTTACTGCCCTCGGATCGCCGCAGACTCGAGCGCCGGTATGGACCCAAATGGATGCGAGACCTGCCCGGCCCAGCGCATTCATCGCGTGGCAGATGCCGGCCGCATCCCAGCACACTCCGCCCGGCACGAGCGGTCCGCGCCGCGCGCTGGCGAGGGCCGCCTCGAGCTGCGGCCAGCCTTCCGCGGGCTGCGCTTCCACCGTAAACGCAAACAACCGCTGTCCCATGCGCTATCCTTGAATGCTTACAAAGGCGCCCACGCCATCGTGGTGCCGAAGCTCGCGAATTCGCTGTCTTTCCCGCTCGTCAGAATGCGGCTGCCTTGTACGACCACCGGCGCTTGGTGACTCACGATCTTATAGCCCACCGGTACGCCCTTTGGCACGAACGGCTCACCCTGCCGCGCAGGCAGCTTATCCAGGCGCAGGTGGATGCTCCGCTCGGCCGGAATCTCGAACTCGTGCCGCAGCACTTCACGTCCGGCAGGCTCGAAATAAACGAAGAGTTCGCAGCGCGTGGCACGCCTTCCCGTATTCTGAACGCACATCGATTCGTGCGAGAAATATCCACCGCCATCCCGATCCCAGCGCTTTTCGTGCTCCGAAAGCGCCGCCATGTAGCCATCGGGCACGATCCAGACGTAGGCGCCATCGCCAAAGCGCTCGAATTCCGCGAGTGCCCGCGCCAACTCCTTCGCCGCTTGTACCTGGCCGTCCGCATCCAATCCGGCCACACGTAGATCCAGCGTCCGCTCGTGCACGGTCACGAACTCGCCGCTCACCTTGGCGGGATCTCCGCATCTGCCTTGCACCACCAAGGTGACACGGTCGTACCCGCTCACGACTACATCCGAAACGCCGTGGACCTTCAGGGCCGCAGAGCTGGCCGCCTTCAGGATCGCACCGGCCACCGCAGGCTGCGTACCGTAGGTTTTGAGAATGTCTTCGGCTGTCCGTACCAAGTCGCCCAGTATGCTCATAACGCTCCTGCCTTAAACAGACGTGCCGGAGCGATCCACGCGAACCGCTCCGGCACGTTCGGCTTATTTCTTTTCCTGAAGCTTCTTCGCGGTGGCCACCGAGCCGATCCTAAGCGCCGTACCTAACTCGTACAGGTCGATCGGATTCCCCTTCCCGCTCTCTTTCTTGCGCCGCTCGAGATACGCGTTCATACGCTGCGTCAGCGCCTCAACGACGCCAGGTTCGCGCTCGGCGACGTTGTGATCCTCGTTTGGATCGGCGATCAGGTCGAATAACTCCACGCTGGGCTTGCCGTGGAAGTCCGGCTCCAGCGCGCGAATCAGCTTCCACTGCGGCGTGCGCCAGCCGTGCTTGCGCATCCACGTGCATTCGGTGATGTAAAATTCGCTGTAGTTCGTCGCGCGTTCTCCTCGGATCAACGGCAACCAGCTCTTGCCGTCGAACTTGGATTTGGCAGCCACGTCACTCAGATCGAGCAACTCCAGCACGCTGGGCACCAAATCCTCGTGGAGTACCGTCCCCTTCACCACTTTGCCCGCGGGCAGTCCCGGCGCCTTCACGATCAACGGCACGTGAAGCGTGCAATCGTAAAGGCCATGGTGATCGAAGTAGCAATCGTGATCGGTAAGCGTCTCGCCGTGGTCTCCGTTGAGTACGATCACCGTATCGTCGGCCAGACCCAGGTCATTGAGCTTGTTGAAGATTTGCTGAATGCATGCATCCATGTAGGCCAGCGCGCCATCGTAGGCCGCGATGCCCCAGGAAATATCCGAGACGCCGGGCGGCATCCAGGACTTGAAGAAGTCCGCAAAAGGCGCGAAATCGAAAACCGGCTTCATCGTATTCACCTTCGGATCGGCCGGATCCTTGGTGAAGAAGAGTTTGTCGTACGGCGGCGGCGGCAAGTACGGGCTGTGCGGGTCCATATGCCGCAGGAATACGAACCAGGGCTTGTCGCCCTGTGCCAGCCGGTCGAGTTCGGGAAACAGCACATCATTCACGTTCTCGGCCTTGCGCAGGGGACGCTCTTCCCAACTGCCCCAGGCGGGCGAGGTGAGGTTTTTGTCGAACCCGCGCGGCCAATTTCCGTCGAAGCCGATTACCAGCGATTCGTAACCCTGCCCGCGCAGCATTTCCGGCAACGTCGGGATTTCGTCCGGCAGCTTGGTCTTATTGCGCAGCGAAACGATCTGCGTCGTGAACGGATCGCAGCCGGTCACCATCGCGTGATACGCCGGCGTGGTGGGAATGTAAGCGCTGTAGGCCTTCTCGAAACGCACTGCCGACTTCGCAAACGCGTCGAGGTGCGGAGTCGTGTTTCGATGATAGCCGTAACAGCTCATGTGGTCGGCCCACAGGCTGTCCACCCCAAGCACCAGCAGGTTCTTCTTACCTTGCTTGCCCATCGTCTGGCTCCTTGTTTTCACCCATGTACGCGCGTGCCAAGCACGCGCTTTCCTGTTTAAAGGTCGATGCGCCGGCCTTCCGCCGAAGAGCGGTATGCCGCCAACATGATCTCAACAACCGCGCGTCCCTCGGCCGCCGTCGCGATTGGTGCACGCTTGCCCATGAGAAACTCCACCGCAGGCCGGGCGACATCTTTGATGCGCTCCCCATGCGCTGGCGGCGTGGCGATGCCCACCACGGTCCAATCCTTGTCGCCCTGTTTTTTGTAGCGCAGTCCGCGGTTATTCGGGGTTGGATCGGGCGTGCAACTCGGCCCATCGCCCCAGCGCTGCAATATGGTCCCGCCGATGCCGTAGATGTTGGTCGTGTCGTCGGCCGCGGCGCAGGTAAACGTGCTCTCGACGATCCCAATCATCCCATCGACCCAGCGCAGCGTCGCCACGCCATGGTCATCGGGAATTTTCGGATTATGCAGCGTCGCGATCTCCGCGCTTACGCTTTTGGGCTTCCCGAACATCCAATAAAACCAGTCCACCGGATGGCAAGCATCGTCCATGAACATGCCGCGGTTCAGTTCCGGCTTGACGTGCCAGGAATCCTCGAACGCTTTGCCCATCCCGGGCGTATTCAAGCAATGCCGGCGCCGCACGAGCGTGGGCTTTCCAATCAGGCCCTCTTTCACCGACTGCCGCATCCAGAGATTCTGCGGATCGCAGCGCATTTGCCACGCCAAGCTGAAGGGGCTGCCCGACGCCTTCACGGCCGCGCAGATGCGGTCGCAGTCTTCCAGCGTAAGCGCCATCGGCTTTTGCAGCAGAATCGGCTTACCGGTCCGAGCCGCCGCCTCTACATGCGCGGCGTGGTTGCTTGTCTCGCTGCCGATGATGAACGCGTCCAGATCGTCACGGGCCAAGAGGGCATCCAGATCGCCGATGAATTCGGCTCCGGCGGCCTCACAAGCCTTCTTGCCACGCGAGGCATCGGCGTCCCAGGCCGCTACGACGCGTGCATCGTCCATCTGCTTGATCATGCCCGCGTACATGCCGACATGCCCATGCGCGAACGATACGATACCGATGCGCAGACTCATGCGCGCGCCTCCTTGGCTGCCGATTTGCGTAGCATGGGGTCCATCATCGAGATCCCGTGCGCGACCAACGGATCGCCGGCCAGGCCCAGCGTCTTGCACCGGTCGGAAATCCAGCCTTCCAGATCCGATTCCAACTCTTTCGCCACCTCGGGGCGTTCGTCCGCGATGTTGCGTGTCAGACCCGGATCGGCCCGAACGTCGTAAAGCTCGCGCGGAGGGCTTCCGTACCAATCGGGCTGGCGCTGAAGAATGAAATGGTATCGCTCGTCACGCAGCGCCCATTTCATTTGCCAACTGCATTCCGCGCTCACCAGTCTTTCGGCCAGCACCTCGTCCCGCCGCGAACCTGTCCACAAGCCCCAGGCGCTTTTGCCGTCGATCTCCTCCGGCGTGCGCAACCCGCAGGCTTCGCACAGCGTGGGCAGGAGGTCGAGGTGACGGATCAGCGCATCGACCGATTCGCCGGCAGGCAACTGGCCTGGTAACCGGGCGACGAGGGGCACGTGCAAGTTCTCGTCGTACAGACCGTGATGGTCGTAGTAGATGCCGTGCTCGGTCATGCATTCGCCGTGATCGGCAAGGACCAGAACGAGCGTGTTCTCGGCGAGGCCGGTGGCATCGAGCGTTTCGAAAACCGCGCTCAGTCCATCGTCGATGTGCCGAATTTCCTGGTCGTACAGCGCCGTGACGAAGTCCGCGTCAGTGGGCGCCCGGCCTTCGGGATAGCCGAGATCCTTGGTCACCGTTTTGAGCCACGTATCCTTCCAGCGCGAGCCCAATGGATGAGCGTACAGCGGCTCCAGCGAGGCTTTCGACGGATCGCAGGGATCCCCTTCGTAAAATAGACTGCGGTACTTCTGAGGCGCCCAGTACGGCGTATGCGGATCCCAGTAGTGCACGAACGCGAAAAACGGCTCCGGATCGTTCGCGCGCTGTTTGAGGAATTGCAGCACGCGCGTATTAATCTCTTCGCACATCACCATCAGGCCGCAGCCGCGCCGGCGGCTGCTGTCCACCAGGGTCTCGAAGCCTCGCCCAAAGTGCGGCTTGTGGTTCCAAAGATTATCGAAGCTGGCGGTGTGATACCCGGCCTCCAAAAAGAGCTGCGCGATCGTCGGCGTGCGTCCGTTCAGATCCGTCTTGCCGCCCTGCGCCACCACGCCGTGGCGGATGGGGTGCTGGCCACTGAACAGGGTCGTGAAGCTGGGATGCGTCGGGATACCTGGCGCCATGAAACGCGAACAGCGTACGCCCTCCCGTGCGAAACGGTCCAGCGCGGGGCTGGTGGGACGCCGGTACCCGTAACAGCTCAGGTGATCGGCGCGAAGGGTATCGACGGCGAGGAGCAGAACGTTCATGGATTTCCCGGCTCAGGATAGCGGAGGGAGTAGAGCGGCGGAGCGAATACGCCCCGCCGCTCTAAACGCGATGCGTACGCTTAACCGCGGCCCGCCAGATCGACGACGTTGTTGCCTTCAAACGACTGGATCGCCGCTTCGGTGACTTCCGTGGCCGCCAGTCCTTCGTCGCCGTTGCCTTCCACCTGGTCCCAGGGCGTCTTGGCGATCACCTGGTCCACCCAGCGGTGAATGCGGTTGCGGAAGGTCAGCTCGAAGCTGGCGCCCTCGCCGAAGATGTTGTTCTTCACCACCGTCATCTCGTCACCTTCGCGCGGGTAATAGGTCAGCAGTTCGAACATGTTGTCGAGCACGAACCGGCCCTTGGTGCCCGCGAACTCGCAACGCTCGATCCCGTACTGCATGCCCATTTCGTAGCTGCCGGTCAGATGACCGACCATTCCGTTGGCGAACTCCATGTTCAGGCTCAAATTCGCCCAGCAAACTTTGCGCGTGGACGGTTTACCCATGAAGCATTGCACGCGCTTCACCGGTCCCGCGAAGAAGCGGATGATGTCGATGCTATGCGGATGCAGCGCCTTGATATGGAAGTGCGGGCTCGTCTCGTTCTTGTTGTTGATCCACATCGCCATGTTGATGAACATGCCTTCGCCCAGCTTGCCTTCCTTGATCCAGCCCTTCGCGCGGTGGGTCATCGGCGTAAAGCGGTGGTTGAGGTTGATCGCCAGCAGCTTGCCCAGTTCCTTGGCCTTGGCGACCATCTGGCGGCCTTCTTCAACCTTGTTGCTGATCGGCTTTTCGCAGAGCACATGCAGGCCGCCTTCGAGGCACTGAATCGTGGCCTCGTAGTGGTGCCCGCCGTTCTCTGCGCCGGCCGTACAGACGCTGATCGAATCGAGTTGCTCGTTCTTCAGCATGTCCGCGATGCTGTAGTAGGCCTTGACGCCGAACTCCTTGGCCGCCGCATCGGCCCGCGCCTTGTCGATGTCGACGAAGCACTTGAAAGATACGTCCTTGTGCGCCTTGTACTGCCGCGCATGATTCTTACCTATTCCGCCGCAACCTACGATTCCCACGTTCAATGGCATGTCCAATCTCCCTTAGCGATGCTCACGGTTTTACTGGGTTGGTCAGACCAGCTTCTTATCCCGCACGTACTGCGCGCACTTCGTCACGACATCCTGCACCTGCTCCTGGCCCATGCCCGCGGTGCCGACAATCTCGAGCGTCACGTACTTGAGATTCGGAACCTCCTTCAGCGCCGCAAAGTAGGCCGGAATGTCCAGCACCCCGTTGCCGCAGACCTGCTTCTCGACCGGCCCGATGTTCAACTCGCGCCCGGCGCAGTCGCGAAAACGGGTCGTAAGGACATACGGCGCAACCTGCTTCAGCGTCGCGATGGGATCTTCGTTGCTGGGCGTGCGGTAGATATGCGTGGGATCGTAGTTGATGCCGACCCACTGGGTATCCAGTTCCTTCATGAAGCGTACGCTGCTGGGTCCATGATAGACCGCCGCACGGACGTGCGGCTTAACGCTTAACTTGACACCGGCTTCGGAAGCCGCCTTGGCATACTCGCGCCACTGTTTTATCACCTCGGCAAACGAAGCATCGTCGTCGCTCTTGCCGCCCGTGGCCGTCGTCACGCACGGAGCGCCCAACACGGCGGCCGCGCGCAAGGTGCTCTTGGTAGCGTCCAAATCTCCGCACGCGCCACTGGCGCCCACGGATTCGATCACCAGACCCGCATCGTCAACCTTTTTGCGAATCTGCTTCAGAGCTTCGTCTGTCAACTTCGGCCAGAAGTGCGGCGCCATGCCGGGAATGCAGCACAGTTCGATCGCTGCGTAGCCCGCCTTCTTGATCCCCGTCAGTGCCGTCTCCAGCAAATGCCCGCCGTAAAGAATGGTGCTGCAACCCAGCTTGATCGCCATGATCGTCTCGCGCTCCTTGAAGTATTTTCACCCGTGCATAAACGATGGAGCATCTAACCCCCGGATGGGGCGAAGGTTCTAGGACGATTCGGGCAAAGCATTAGCACAATTCCGGCAACAGCCCTCCGGAATTGCAACCCGTTTTACATAAAGGAGTTAGCTGGCGTTCTGACGCCGCCAGGAGGCCGGACTCATGCCTTCCGCTTTGCGAAACTGGCGGGAGAAGTAATTCGCATCGTGAAAACCGGTCCGCTGGGCGATTTCGGTTACGGGTAACGATGAGGTCGAAAGCAGTTGCTTGGCCTTGTCGAGGCGCAGACTGGTGATGAACTCGATAGGCGTCTGGCTGGTGAGGCGCTTGAACACCTTGCTGAAGTACTCGGGACTCAGGTAGGCCCGTTCCGCCAGATTCTCCAGCCGGATCTGTTCGGCGTAGTGCTCCTCGACGAATCGGATGCAGTCGCGAATCAGGGTCCGCTTTTCGGTCAACGGGTCGGACTCCGATGCCGCACCCGAACGATCCACCTCATGCCGAAAGCGCGCGGCCAGCACCAGCAACTGTATCAGCATGGCGCGCGCCGCCGCCTCGTACCCGGGTGACTGCGCTTGCAGTTCGCGCTCCATGCCGCGCAGAAGTTCCTCGGCACGCACCCGTTGCGCGGCATCCAAGTGCAGCGCGTCCCTCAGGCCGGCCTCGGCTCGAAAGAAAGGCTCGACCATGACCAAGTCGAAGAATCCTTCCATGCGGCTGAGGTACTCCAAGTCCGGCAGGATCGCCTCAGGCAGAAAGAGGCAGTTAAAAACCTTGACCCCCTTACCGTGGACGTAAGCATGCGGCTCGCCGGGATGGATGATAAACAGATCGCCCGGTTCGAGGCGATAGCGCTGCCCGGCGTACTCGTGAACCGAACGGCCTGCGGCGAAAAAGACCAGTTCGATGAAGTCGTGCGCATGCGGCGCGATGGTGTTATCGCCGTGGTGGGCCTGCAGCACCCGCAACGGGAGCCGGCCGGGCTCGAAGTAGCTGGAGGCTCTAAGGACTCGTGTAGCCATGCGCCCGCATTATACGCGCGCCGGCGCACGCTTCTCCGGAAGATCGGCGCCTATCCCTGTTCGGGCGTAGCCGTCAGCTTCACTTCCTGGCCCTCGCGAATCACGACGATCTCGATCGGTTCGCCCGGCTTGCACTGCCTCAACACGTTCATGAAGTCCTGAATCGTCTCGATCCGCTTGCCGGCCAATAGAATGATCGTGTCGCCCTGCTTGAGCCCGGCTTTGTCGGCCGGCCCGCCGCCGCGCACGCCTTGAAGGCGCAGGCCTTTGCCTTCGAAGCTGTAATCAGGAAGCGTCCCTAGGCGCACCCCGCCCATGCCCATCACCGGACGCGACTTCGGCTCAATTTTCACATACGCCGGCCGCTGCGGCGCCTGGATCAATCGCGCCGCCGTATCGAAGACGAACGCGCCGATCTTCGCCATGCCCGGCGCATTCAACTTATCCGCGGTATCCGTCGGCTTGTGGTAGTCGGTGTGCGATCCGGTGAAGAAGAACAGCACCGGTACGCCGTGATTCACAAAAGCCAAGTGGTCACTCCCGCCGAAGCCGTCTTCCGTCGTCTTGATTGTAAACCCGTACGGCGCGTTGACCGCCTCCAAGAGCTTATCGAAGCCTTGACCCGTTCCGGCGCCGATGGCATGCAGCTTCTCCTCGCGCAGCCGGCCGACCATATCCAAATTCACCATCGCCGCGATGCGCTTCACCTCCAGCCCTGCCGGCGGCTCCTTGACCAGGTACAGCGAGCCCAGCGTGCCGAGTTCCTCGGCCGAAAACGCCATGAACCAAACCGTGCGCTTAAGAGCGGCCTTTTGTTCACCCAATGCACGCGCCAGTTCGAGCAGGACCGCGGTGCCCGAAGCGTTGTCGTCGGCGCCGAAATGGATCTTCTTGGCGCTTAAGTCGGCCTTGTCGGCCAACGAGAATTCGTTGCCCCGGCCCAGATGATCGTAATGCGCGCCGAGGACGATAATCTCGTCCTTCAGCACCGGGTCTGTACCCGGCAGCACGCCCAGCACATTCTCGGTGCTCGCGCGGGTCCGCTCGATCTCGACGGCAAGGGATACCCGGACCCCGGCCATCGCACGGCTCTGCGGCTTCAACTCTGCGTCGATCAGCTTCTGCAGGGCTTCCAGGTCCAGACCGGCCGCGCGAAACCAATCGGCCACCACCGGAGTTCGGGCTTGCAGCGCCGGCAATCCGCCGGGTACGCGTCCGCCTTGGGCGAAGGGCAGCAACGCTTCGCGTTCGGCTTCGGTCGTGTTGCGAAAGCCGGTCGTCACCAGCAACGCTCGCGCGCCTTGGTCGCGAGCGGTCGCGACTTTATAGAAGAGATCCGAATAGACACTGGGCGGTGCGTGAGGATCGGCCTCGCCTTTCCCAATGCGTTTCCCCGCGGGCGTCTCGGGCTCTCCTCGCAAAGCTACGACCACCTTGTCCTTCACCTCCAAACCGGCGAAATCGTCGTAACCGTTCTTCGGATCGCTGATCGCATATCCCGCGAAGACCAACTCAACGGGTTGCTCATCTTTCAGCGATCCGCTCATACGCAGCGGCACGAAATCGGCTTCCAGCTTATAGACTTGCTCGTCTTTCCCTCCCGCAAGGAACGTCAGCTTGGTCGCCTTACCCAGTTGTACGCCGCTTACAAATTCGAAAGGCTGCACATAGGAGCGCTTATCGCCATCCGCCACGCCACCGGGCTCCAAACCCCATTTCCTGAAGCGCTCGACAATGTAATCCCGCGCCAGGCGGCACCCTTCGGTGGCCGGCTGGCGGCCCTCAAGCTTCTCCGAAGCCAGGTAAACCGCGTGAGCGAGAACCGCGTGCGGATCGAACTCCGCCGCCGAAACGCCGTCGAAGCCCTGCGCGCGGGTGAGGTTAGTCGCTTGGACTGGGGCAGGCGGCGGTGCCGGAGCTTCTTCCTGCACCGATTCGCAGCCGCATAGAAAGATCAAAAGAAGAGCGGCCCAGGCCCCCATCGAACCGTGTGTAAGCCGAACCCGGTGGACGCACCAAGGCCTGATCATGCGGTCGGTCACGTTTTCCAAGCTCCTTTGAACCAAAATAGTTGGGCGCGCAAACACCGTAACTCCAAGCTGCGGCCTCGTCTAGCAGGCCTCAAAAGTTCTCGTCACGTGTAGGCGTCGGCCGGCGTCGGAGAGATGCAGGAATCCCCGGGTTGCGGAGTATCGAAATGGCGCGAGCGATCAGGCGGCATCTTGCATCGGGCCGGTTGACGGCCTGGACCGTTGGCGCCGGGGTTTTTGCGGTGGCGTCCTGGGCCTGCGCGACTTTCGCGGACGGCTTTCACAGCCCTTTGATGGTCTACAAGGATCCCGAGGAGTTCTTCGAGAAGCACAAGGAGGAACTGGGCTTCGGGACGGGGGACTCCAGCGGCGAGTCGGATGCTTTAGCCAGCCTGGAAGCCATGCAAAAACGGCTCAGCGAGCTGAAAGTGCGTGTGCGCATCTTAAGGACAAACCGCGAAGAGCGGGAGGCGGTACAAGCCGAGATTGAGGAACTGACTAAAGCCATCGATGAGCGTGCGCGTAGCACCATGATTCCGGGCCAGACCAAGGCCGACAAACAGAAGTGGTTCATCCAGGAATTGATTCGAAGCGCGCAGTACATCAACGAAGTCAACGTGCGGCCCGAAGAGTTCCCATCGTTCACCCGCGATCGGAATGGCGCGCGAGAAGGTATCTCCAGAATTTTCGTTCAACTAGGACCTCAAGGGGTTCCCTATTTATGGGATACGATTGTCCAAGAGCTTCGTTTCGCTGCTCGGGACATTTCCCCTGAAGCTAAGAAGTTGAGCGAACGGCTGGTCATCGTGCAGATGGAGATCGAAAAACTCCGGATGGGGCCGGCGCCGGATATTCACCCGGATCGAGCCCGCATGCAGTTGGAATCTCTGGAGACCGAACGCCAGGAAATCCTGGCCAAGATCACGGCGTTGAACGATCCTCATGAAGATGGCATGGAGCGCAACCGCGACCTGATCAAACAGCTTGAGGACATCATCGTTGAAATCGGAGCGCCCGCGGCTGCGTTTCTCGCCGCCGATCTGTCGCATCGCAATCGCGCCGTGGCTTCCCATGCCGAGTTTCTCCTCCGGCGCATCGGTCCACCGGCGATACCCTCTATCGTATTCCAGCTCACCGTCAGGAGTAGGGAGCGCGATGCGTCCCGCTTCCTCCAGAAATGGACTGGGGAAGATTTTGGCGTCGATACGGTCGCCTGGATGGCCTACTTCCGAAAAAAAGGTGTCCGTTTCCCCGGCGATCCTGAAGCCAAACCCGCCGTGGAATCCGTCAAACCTGTCCCATCCACACCCAAGCCGTCCGTCGAACCGCCGCCGCCTCCGCCACTCCTCGATATCAACAGGCGTACTCCGCCTGACCCTACGGTGATTGAAGAGGAAGAGGACCGCTAACGCCTATCGGCCCGCCTTCGCCCTTCCAATAACCCACTGGCATTGAAGCGTTTACTGCGGTAAAGCTGGCTCCTAAGGGGCGGCTTACCTTGCTGCACATGCACGGTGCATGATAAGGTGCATTACTAGGGCAGCAGGGAAGACCACTGACTTCGGGGGATGCTTCACGCACCATGGGAAACGTTGAGGAAGTCAAAAAGAACAGCCAAGGCCTCCGCGGCACCATCGCTGAAACGCTCGCGCGCAAGGATGCCTGCTTCAACGATACCGACCAGCACGTCATCAAGTTCCACGGGTTGTACCAGGAAGACGACCGTGACGAACGCATGGCGCGGATCAAGGCCAAAGAAGAGCCAGCCTACATCCTTATGGTCCGCTGCAAACTGCCCGGCGGCAAATTGAGTGCCGCGCAATACCTCGCCATGGACCAGATCTGCGGCGATCTGGGGAACGGCTCGCTGCGCGTCACCACGCGCCAGGACTTTCAGTTTCACGGCGTGCTGCTGGGCAACGTGAAGGAGCTGATCCAGAAAATTTACGCGGCCGAAGTCACCACATTCGGAGGCTGCGGCGACGTCGAGCGCAACGTGGTCGCCACGCCCGCGCCTTTCGCCGAACCGATGTACCGGGAGATTCAGGAAGCTGCGCAACAGCTTTCCGCGGCCACGCTGCCCAAGACGCGCGCCTACTTCGATGTCTGGCTCGATGGCGAAAAGCTCAAGCGCGAGGACGAGCCCGATCCGCTCTATAAGGACGTCTACCTGCCGCGGAAGTTCAAGTCCGCGATCCTGGCGGGTCCCCGCAACGACATCGATGCCTACGCCCACGATCTCACGTTTGTGGCACATGCGCCCACCGGAACGGTCGAAGGCTACACCGTCCTGGCCGGCGGCGGCTTCGGCATGGATCACGGCAAGAAGGCCACCTACCCCTTCCTGGCCGTGCCGCTGTATTACGTCGGCAAGGAGCACGTAGTGGATGTGGCCAAGGCGGTCATCGCCACGTTCCGCGATTTCGGCGACCGCGAGAACCGCAAGCACGCGCGCTTGAAGTATCAGATCGTCGAGCGTGGTGTGCAGTGGCTGATCGACGAGACCAAGTCACGCTTGCCCGGCGTAAAGTTCGAAAAGCCCAAGAGTTTGAAGCTTGGCAGCACCGAAGACTGGCTGGGCTGGCACGAACAAGGCGACGGCAAGCTCTTCCTCGGTGTCAAGATCGAGTCCGGCCGGATCAAGGACTTCGACGGCGGCCCGAGCATCCGGACGGCGCTGCGCACGCTCGTCGAACGCTTCAAGTGCGAGGTGCGCCTTACCGCTAACCAAAACGTGATCTTCTGCCACCTGAACCCGGCTGACCGTGGCGAGATCGACGCGCACCTCCAAAAGCACGGCATCCTGCCCGCCGCCGATTACACGCGCCCGCACCGCATGGGCATCGCCTGCACCGCGCTGCCCACCTGCAAGCTGGCGCTTTCCGAAAGCGAACGCGTCTTTCCCGATCTGATGAACCGGATCGACGCTGTGCTCAAGGATCTGGGCCTGCAAGACGAGTCGATTCTCTTCCGCATGACCGGCTGCCCCAACGGCTGCGCTC
Organism: Planctomycetota bacterium; assembly: GCA_015075375.1. Taxonomy (GTDB): domain Bacteria; phylum Planctomycetota; class SZUA-567; order H5-PLA8; family H5-PLA8; genus H5-PLA8. The sequence goes on from JABTUM010000003.1 coordinate 299,518, forward strand.
GCCCCTACAACGCCGACTTCGCGTTCGTCGGGCGCGGTATCGGGAAGTACGCCGTCTATATTGGCGGTTCGCACCGCGGCGACCGCATGGCCGGCTTGGCCATGAAGACCTGCGACCTCGAAGAGATTCCCGGCGCCGTTCGGCCATACCTCGAATCGTTCAAGGCCCAGCGCACGCCCGGCGAAACCTTCACCGACTGGTGGGGACGCACGCAACCCGCCGGCCCCGCCCCTCATCCCGACCAGTTCCACGTCGAACTGGAAGCGCGAAAGGCGCGCTTGGCGGGCACCAAGGCCTCGGCTCCCGAATAGAGACTCGAAACGTGCCGACCCCGCGAACCAACCCCCTGCGCACGGCACTGAGCGAGAATCGGCTCAGCGTCGGCGCGTTTCAAATGCTGGCCGACCCTGCAGTGACCGAAATCTTGCTCGGCGGAGGGCTCGAATGGGTGCTCATCGATTCCGAGCACCGCTCCTTTAACGCCGAAACCGTCGAGCAATTGGTCCGCACCGCGCACGGTTGCGGTCCGGGCAAAAGCGCCGTGGTCCGTGTGCGCGACCTCACCCGTGGTGCCGTACAATACGCGCTTGAGTCCGGAGCCGAAGGCATTGTCGTACCGCTGGTGAATTCCGCGGAGCAAGCCGCCGAAGCGGTGGCATTGACGCATTACCCGCCGCTGGGCACTCGAGGTCTGAACGCCGGCGCGCGAGCGGCCGGCTGGGGCACCGCCGATCCCAGCGGCTACGCCCGAGCGGCCAATGAGCAACTCGTGGTTGCCGTCCAGATCGAGACCGTCGCCGGATTGGAAGCCGTCGAATCCATCGCCGCCGTCGAAGGCGTGGACATGCTCTACGTCGGACCCTTCGATCTTTCGCACGGTATGGGTCTGACGGGGCAACTCGGGCACGCGGAGGTCCGTAAGGCCATCGCGCGCGTCTTTGAAGTGGGGCGCAAGCATCGGAAGTGGCTCGGCGTCCTGGCGCCGGATGTCGCGTTTGCGCAATGGTGCATCGAAGGCGGCGTACGCTTCCTCACCTATCGTTCCGACGTGCGCTACCTGAAAGCCACCGTCGCACAGGAAGTCGCCTCGCTGCAAGCGCTGGCCGCCCGTTGACAGGCTCCTTCAAAGTGCTAACAGTATCCGGGTGAACGCCAACCGCATTCAACAAGCAGGCTTCCTGGCACTCCTGTGCGGCGCGTGCTTGGCGTGGGCCGTATGCGCGGGAGAAGCCCCGACCGAAAAGCCGCTCGATCCGAGTTCCTTGCCGAAGCAGTACGGCGGGTTGCCGCTGCTCTGGGCCCCGAAAGCCGAGGACCTGGAAAAGCTCAAGGGCGACTTGTCTGCGCCCGTCTGGAAGCAGGCTGCGCAGGTGGAAATGGTCGACTGCGTCAGCGGCGCCGCACCCAAAATCCCCACCACGCTGTACGTCTATTGCTCCGACCACGCGCTCTACTTTGGCTTTCGTTGCCGGGAACCCAAGCCCAACGGACTGGTCACCGCCGGCGGCGAAATCTGGTCCCACGACGAGGTGGAACTTTTCTTCGAGCCCCACAAAGACACCCTGAAGAAGTGCTACCACCAGCTCATCGTCAATGCCGCCGCCGACAAATGGCACGGCCGCGTGCATCTGTATCCCAAGCAGCAAAACATGCAGCTACGCGAAGAGTGGAACCCGCGTTTCGAAGCTGTGGCAAAGGTGGGCGACGACGCTTGGACGCTGGAAGTCAAAGTGCCCTACAATCAGATGAAACTGACCGAAGAGGCCAAGAAAAAGAACACGCTCTGGCGCTTGAATCTCTATCGCCATCGTCCTCAAAAGGACGACGAGCCGCGCATGACGTGGGCCTGGTCCCCGCCCGGCGACCCCGCGTTTCACACACCCATGAAATTCGGATACCTGCTGCCCGAAAGCCATGCCAGCGCAAAGCTGATCGCCCGGATTGCCGAAGAAGCGCGAGTCGAAGCCGAGCTTCGCGCCCAGCCCCTGGGGCTCGATCTGGATTGGGAAATTAGAAAACGCGCCGCCGAATTGGCCGCGCCGCTCTTCGCCGAGCGGGCCGCCGCAGCCGAACGCCTCCTGTCGATCCACACCGGCCATCCCAATGGGGCGCTGCGCGTGCGCGAGGTCCTCGATGTGCTATGCCAATCCAGCCGCGACGCCCATCTGGTCGCCGCGGCGGGAGCTTTATTGGGCCAGCTCAAACTGTCGTCCGAAGGCGGAGAAGATCCGATTCCCGACCAGTTCCTGCGCCGTTCGCGCTGAACGCAGTCCAGACTCCCGTTCGCCTATCGTCCGCACGCCATGCCGCCTGGGACTCGCGTCCTGCATCAGACGCGAGGCAAGATCATCGGGCCGGCCACTTCCTCGGCCACTTTGGCTCCCGCCAGCCGCTCCACCAGCTTCAAGGCGAACTCGAAGGCCGTTCCCGGGCCGCGACTGGTAATCAAGTGCCCGTCGCAGACCACGCGCTCCTCGGAATAGGTGGCAAAGGCGGCCACTTCGTCGCGCACCGCCGGGTGGCTGGTCATGCGCTTCCCCCGCCCCACTCCGGCGGCCACCAGCGCGATCGGCGCCGCGCAAATGGCGGCCACGTCGCGTCCGGCCGCTTCCTGCTCGGCCAGCAGCTTGCGCACGGCCGGCGAAGCCGCCAGCGCCTTGCTGCCCGGGCCGCCGCCCGGCAGCACCATAGCCTCGAACGGGCCCGGCGCGGCGGAGAGCGCGCAATCGGGCGCGATCTTCACCGACCGGCTGCATGCCACCGGAGCGGTTCCTTCGAGCCCCGCCAGCGTCACGTCCAGCCCCGCGCGCCTCAGCACATCCACCACGATGACCGTTTCCATCTCCTCGGCGCCCGGCGCAAGAATCACCAGTACACGCTTCATCGGGATGCTCCTTTCGTCGCGCGGCGCCGCTCGGTCACGATCGATCGCCGTGCTGTCCCTGCATGGGATTGTGCGCGAACGCGAACTCTTGAACGATCCGGCCGCCGATCAGATGCTCCTGGATGATCGTCTCCAACCGCTCTGGCGTGCATTTCTTGTACCAGACGCCATCCGGATACACGACGGCGATCGGCCCTTCTTCGCATACGCGAAAGCAGCCGACCTTGCTGCGGTATACGCCGCCCGGAGTGGGATTGACGAGCTTCAGCTCTTTCAAGCGACGCTTGAGGAACTCCCAGGACTCCTCGCCTTTGCCGAAGGAGCAGCAATCCGGTCCCAGACAAATGAACAGGTGCCGCGAGTAAGTTCCAATGCCGAGCTTCTCGGCTGCCTTTTCGGCCTTGGCCATGTTGCACGCGTCTCCAGGTGGCAGCCCCGGCGCGATGGCGCGCCGAACTTCTCCTAGCATGGCCCGAGATGAGCGTCGCGCAAATCCATTCGGGCAAGTTATTCGCCCGTCGCGTTCCCGGTGCCCATCTCGAAGGCGCTGACCGGATCTCCGCAGTAGTCCCGCGTATCCCGCAGGCCTCCGCGCGCGCGCGCCGTTTGGCCGCCTTCGCGGATCAGGACCGCCGCGCAGCCGCGGTACCGGTCCATGCGCACCACCCGCCAGGCCCCGGCGTCTACGGGCGTCACGCGCTGCGGATTGGGATCGCCCGGATAGAAAACGAAAACCTCGTTCAGCCGCTCGCCGCGAGGCAGCCGGAATCGCACCTCTTTCGGCTCGGAGTAATGCAACGTATCCTCGGTCGAAATCCAGTCGGTCATGCAGCCGGCCAGGTAACTCCCGTCGGGCAGCGTATAGAGTTGGCCGTACACGCCATCCGAGAACGCGATCGGATCGGGCTCGAAGCAAAGCACCCGGCCCGCGAAGAGCCTGTAGAGCGGCAGATAGCGCGAGTACAGCTGGCGCAGGGTACGCTTCTCGCGTTCGAGTTCCGCGGGCGTCTTGCTTCGAAATACCGGATCGCGCGGCCAGCCGCCGTACACCACGCTGCGCTTGAGGTATTCCTCCTGCGGCTTCTTGAGCCCGGTCCACATGAAGAAGAGCGGCTTCGCGATGCACGTGAAAAAATACTTCACTTCCGCGCCGTCGCCCTGGCCTTCCAGCAGCACGCCATCCACGTGCTGCATGTTTTGAACCGTACGCGGCTTGTTCGCGAAGCAGTCCTTGCGCTGGCGCTGCAGCAGCCTCCCGATCCGCTCCTGGATCCGCGAGAGCGCCCAGTTCACCGAAAACGCGGGCTTGTTGTTCACCATCGTCACACCGTCGCTGTGCGCGAAATCGAGATCGAAGTGACGGAAGCAATCGAGAAAGAAGCCGTCCAGGTGCTTGCCCAGCTTGGCGAGGATCTTCTTTGTGGAAGCGATCGCGAACCGGCCATAGCTGAAGTCGGGATCGGGATTGATGCAGTGGCAAAAGCGCCAGCCGCTGGGTGCGGGCTTTCCGTCTTCATACGCCACGATCGAATCCGGATGCTTCCTCTCGATCCAGGGAATGTAGCCGTCCGTATAGTTCGTGTAGTAGTGCGAGGAGATCCCGGCCTTCTGCAACACTTTCAATTTTTCGAGAATCAACGCACGCGATAAGCGCCGGTCGTTTTTCACCGGGCGGCCCAACTTCTCGTTCTCGAGCTGCCCGATGCTTTTCCAGGTCTTTGCGCCTTCGTAATAATAATCGCCGTAAAAGGGGAAATGCCCGTGCACTTCCAGATACTTGCCGCCGAAGCTTTTGAACTCCTCCGCCTTATCCGCCGTGAAAATCGACCCGCATTCGAAGGTGCCTTGCCGTTCCCAAATCTCTTTGACCGGAGGATCGAAGAAGTCGCGGTAGCGCTTGTACACCTGCCCCAAGCCCGGGCGCCAGTGTCCGCCGTGCATAAAAATCAGACCGCCCGTTTTGCAGGGCTTTCGGCCGTGCAGCCCAATGTGGTAGTGGACATGCTCGAAGTACGGCAGCTCGTCGAGGTTCGGTTGCTCTTGAAAACCCCAGTTGAAAGTGCGCTCCCCGTTGACGAATTGAAATTTCGACGCGGGCACGTTGCGCTCGAAGCGGTCAGCAAACGTAAAGCCCGCGTCCGTCGCGGAATCGTAGGTGCTGAAGACCGGCACGCAGACCTCGCGGTCTCCGACATACGGCCCCTGGTTATACATAAAGTCGAAACTACTCATGCCGTCGAAGATCCAAGGCTCGTTGAGTCCCTGGGGCGCGCCGTCCTGGCGCGTATTGGCAGCCGTCCAGCAGTACCAGCCCGCGATCAGCGGCACGAAGAAGAAAACACGCACTCCGCGGTTCACCGACGCGTGCTGTGTGAATGTCACGTCCCACTCCAGAGCCGAACCGTCCAGGCGCAACTCCAACTGCACTTGAAACGGACAGTTCGCGTAAGTCTTGGTGAGCGTCAGGCGCGTTCCTCTTGCGTCAAGCTTGGCGTCCTGCACGCGCGGATCGGAATGAAAATCGTCGTAACTCTTGCGTTCCAGCTCGTCGAAGATGCGCAACCCGCCGATGTACCCGGGAATCTTGCCGCGCAGTTGCTGAAACAGATCCACCTTCTTTTTACCGCGCTTAACACTCAACCCGCGCAGGCGCCCGGTGGCCCGCTCCACCAGCACTTCGGCGAACTTGTTTTGCAATATCCACACTGGAGCCGGCTCAGTAGTGAGGGGGTTTACGTGCGGCATCGGGGGTAACTCCTCCGGGGTAAGGCCGGCCAGCGACCGAAGCAAAGTCGCGGCCCCAAAATCGAAGAATTCACAGGTGGTCTATACCTCTTCTATACAACATCCACTCTTCATTCGCGTCCGGCCAATACCCTAAGCAGGCGAAATGATTCCTGAGCGTCCCCATCGCACATGGGGAAGCTTAAGCAGTGCCCATAGTTCGGTGTGGGCTGGAGCTAACTGATTTCCAAACCGCTCGCGCTCGGCCCATCGGTGGTCACGAGGCGCAATCCGCCATCGGGCTGCCGCACGGCCAACAACATGCCTTCACTGACCTCGCCGCGAAGCTTGGTGGGCTTGAGATTGTCCACGATCACTATGGTCTTCCCGATCAATTGCTCCGGGCTGTAGTGCTCGCGAATACCCGAGACGATCCGCTTGCTCCGTTCGCCCAGCTTGAGTTGCAGGATCAACAGGCGGTCGGCCTTGGGATGAGCTGAGGCTTCCACGACTTCGGCGGTGGCCAATCGAACCTTGGCAAAATCGTCGATACCGATTTCCACCACGCCGGCGGGAACCGGTTCGGCGGCCGGGGGTACAGGGGTCGGTGCGGGGGGCTGCGGGGATTCGCTCATCGTCGGACTCCTGGCCGCGCAGCGGTATTCCTTGGCGCGGACGGCCTTAAAAAGAGCGGTCCGGGCGTTGGCCCGGACCGCGTATGGCGTTCGTACTTGGGGGCACTACGTACTTAGCGCGACTGATCCGGAGCCTTCTCTTCGTTGGCGCCGGCCGGCTGCGGCAGCGGCTCCACGCGAATCACCGGCGGCTTGTTTTCGGTATGGCCGTTCATGTTCCCGTTGGTGTTTCCGTTCGTATGGCCATTGGACTTACCGTTGGTGTGCCCATTCGCATGCCCATTGGAGTGGCCATTCGAATTCCCGTTGGTCTGGTGATCGCCTTCCGGCGCGGCTTCGGACTTCGGCTCTTCCGGCTTGGCTTCGGGCTGCGGAGCCGCGGGCTGCGCTTCGGGTTGAGGCTGCGGAGCCGGCTGAATGGCCGGCGCCGTATCGGCCAGCTTCTCGGCCTTCTTGTGCGCCTTCTCGGCGTCCTTGGACAAGCGTTCCATAAGCTTGGAGCCGCCGGCCAATCCCGCCGCATCCTTCCAGGCCTTGCCGTAATGATCGCGAGCCGCAGAAGCCTGCCCGTTCGCTTCCAGGCATCGGCCGTAGTAGTAATTGTGCCACGGATCGGCTTGCAGATCGTTCTCGGCCAGCGCAAAGTGGTTTAGAGCTTCCTGATGCTGGCCGGTGGCGCTCAGCGCCGCGCCCAGCACGCTCTCGGCATTCGAAATCTCGGTGCTGATGTAGGATTCCGCTCGAGCCCCCTGCGCCAACTTGGCCGCCTCGGTCGCATGCGCCGGCTTGCCGCTTTCGATGTACGCGATCGCCAGATTCAGCCGCGATGCCGCGTTATCCTGCTTGGCAAAGGCCTGTTCGGCAGCTTCCACCGCGCCGCTCACATCGCCCAGGTGACGCCGGCAAGCAGCCAGATCGGCCCATGCGTTCGCGTTTCCGGCATCCAGATTCACGGCCTGAGCAGCCGCGCTCGCACCGGGACCCCACCATTCCAGCTTGCGCCGCACGAAGGCCAAGCGCGCCCAAGATTCGGCATGACCCGGATCCAGCTTCACGGCCACGCCGTACTCTTCCTCGGCGCCCTGCCAGTCCGGCTCAGGCTTGGACTCGCGAACCATGGCTACGCGAGCGTGCGCCGCGGCGTTGTTCGGCTCGATCAGCGCCGCTTTCATCGCGGCCTTTTCCATGGCCAGCCAGTCGCCCTGCTTCTTGGATTCGTTGAAGAGCATCTCCTGCATCTGCATGCTCTGAGGTGACGCGCCCGAGCCCTGCTCAAGCAGTTCCTTCGCTTCCTGGTCCTTGCCAAGCAGGCGCAGTAATTCGGCATGGTCGCCATAGGCTGGCGCATAGCGGTCGTCGACCTGATGCGCCTTGGCGAACATTTCCAAAGCCTTCTGATAGTGCTCGCCGGCCTGATCCTTCTTGTCTTCCTTCGCCGCCTTGTCGCCCAAATGCTTGAACGCGACGCCCAGCATGTGGAAGGCTTCCGGGCGATCCGGCGCCAAGCGAGTGCTGTTCTCGAATTCCACCTGCGCCTTTTCCGGAAGGTTCAGCTTCAGGTACACATCGCCCAGTTCCATGTGGAACTGAACGTCGTTGGGGCGGTGTATGACCGCGTTTTCAAGTTCGGTCTGCGCCTGCGCCAACTGGCCGCGCAGCAAGTAGATCTGCGCACGATTGCGGAAAGCCTCAGGCAGCCGGCCGCCCGGCACCAGCCGTTGGCCCGCATCCACCTCCCACATGCCTTGGCGGAAATCACCCAACTGCGCGAGCGCGAGTCCCAATTCCACGTGCGCCAGCGCGTTCGAAGGCTCGGTCGTCACGGCCACCGTGGCGGCCTGCTTCGCCTCTTCGCTGTAGCCCAAGCGCAGGTCGCACTGCGTCAAGCGAACCAGCGAACGAACCGCCCGCTGCTCTCCCTTGATCGCATCGAGCAACTGAATCCGCGGGCCGCCGAAAAGCTCAAGATGATTGATGAAGGCTTCGCGGGCGCTGGCGTACTGGTAAAGCTCCATGTAGCAAATGCCCACCGACTCCCACACACGGCGCGTCGTATTCAATGGAAGCTCACGCTGCAAGGCGCGCTGGAAGCCGTTCAGAGCCAGTGTCCAGTCCTTCTTCTCCATGCGCAGCCACGCTTGCTCCAGGTCGCGCAAGGAACCTACGCCCAATGCGGGCTCCTTCAGAACTTCCATCTCGTGAACCTGAATCCACGGATACCCTTCGCTGACGACGATCACCTCGCCGTACAACCGGACCGGCGTGTAAGTGGCCAGCTTCTCCATCCGCTGAATCAGCTTTTCTTCGCGGCGATCCACGTAAAGGAAGGGGAACACGTCCACGCGCTGTTCGCGATTCCAAAGGTCGGTTTCGTAGTTCCAGCAGTTGTAATTGACGTGCGTGTCTCGGTAGAAAGGCGAGACGACTGGGCGGTAGAACGCACCGCGCTCGCCCCAGTACACATCGAACTCGATCTTCCGGTCCAGATAGAACTTAGGCTCCGAACGCACCGCACCCAGCGAAATGGACTGGTGGTCTTCTTTCTTGGCCGGCCATACGCGGAAATACCGGTCCCACGTGGTTCGCACATGATGGAACGGATGGCGCATCGTCGCGCCATAGCTTTCCTTCTCTAGCTTCTTGGAATTAAAGGGATTGGGTGAAGGGTCCGCAATCGGGTCTTCGACGGCTTGGCCCCAGGCGCAGCCCAAGACCAACCCGGCGGCACAGACCATCCAAACCGCTCGTTGCGCAACGCGGTAATTCAAGCTTCGGTCCTCCGAAGGATGCCCCAACCGCTTCAATTGCGGCACGGCACAACGGTTATAAACTCCACCTTCGCACCTCAGGCTCTGAACCGAGCCCCAAGGACGAACCGAGTCAACCGTTGCAACCGCTTGGGCACACGTAAGTAGCGTTTTGTTATACGGTAGTTTGCGCACAACGCAAGACTGGAAATACATCGCCTCGCCCCCCATCTCCGGACCGAATAAATCCCTACCTCAGACCCAGCCCAACCCCTCTCGTTGACAAATATCGACACGGACTTACCTTACCATTAGCTCCATAAAAGGCTGGTCCCTAAACCAGTCGTGGACTTCAACCCATCTCGTTCGTTCTATCCTTGGTGAGGAAACAGGCATGGCCGGTCGCACTTTTTTGCTAGAACCCCAAAAGGTTCCCCCCGTTAAGTCCCCTTTCCGCACCATTCAAACGGCGCTCCCTGTACCGGAATCCATCCCTATCCTTAAGGAATTGCGCGAATTCGAGCCCCAGAGCATGACCGGCCAGCCCCCGATCCTCTGGGAATCCGCACAAGGCTGCCTTGTCCGGGACCGCTGGGGCAACCAGTGGCTCGATTGGAGCAGCGGCGTGCTCGTAACCAACGCCGGCCACGGCCACCCCGAAATCGTGGCTGCCATCGTCAAGCAAGCCCAATCCCCATTGCTGCATAACTACTGCTTCCCTAACGAACCTCGCGCGGCTTTGGTCAAGTACTTGGTTAATCTCGCTCCCGCACCACTGAAGAAGTGCTTCCTTCTAACTACTGGCGCCGAAACCACCGAGTGCGCGATCAAGCTCGCCAAGACCCACGGCATCTCCGTCGGCGGCAAGACCAAGGACGTGATCGTTAGCTTCCAGCACGCCTTTCACGGCCGGACCATGGGCAGCCAATTGGCCGGCGGCATCCCGGCGCTTAAGAACTGGCTCACGCGCGACCACGGCGACTTCGTCCAGGTCCCCTTCCCTGGCGACTGGCGCCTGCCTGCGGAACAGCGCACCTTCGAGAGCTTCCTTAAAAATCTGTCCGACAAAGGCTGCCAACCGGAACAAGTCGCCGGCGTGATCTGCGAAACGTACCAAGGCGCGAGCTGCGCGTTCCTGCCGCTCGAATTCGCCAAAAAGCTGCGCGCTTGGTGCGATCAACACAAGGTCGTCTTGATCTTCGACGAGGTTCAAGCAGGCTTTGGACGATGCGGGACCATGTTCGGCTTCGAACATTACGGCTTTACGCCCGACTTGGCCACCTTTGGCAAAGGCATCAGCAGTTCCCTACCCATTAGCGCCGTACTCGGCCGAGCGGACATCATGGATCTCTATCCGCCTGGCAGCATGACCAGCACGCACACCGGCAATCCCATCTGCGCCGCGGCAGCTCTCGCAAACTTGAAGATCATCGTCGAGCAAAAACTGGCCCAAAACGCGGCCGCGCGAGGCGAAGAGATGGCCGCCGGCCTGCACAAAATCGCCGCGAAGCATAAGGCCGTGATCGGCGCCGCCGAAGGCAAGGGCTTGGCGTGGACGATGCACTGCGTCAAGACAGGCACAACGGAACCTGATCCCGATCTGGCGTTCCGAGTCGTCGAGCGCTGCATTCAGAAAGGCTTGCTGCTCTTCGCGCCGGTGGGATTCCAGGGAGCGACGCTGAAGCTCTGTCCGCCGCTTGTCGTCACCGCCGCGCAACTCGCCGATGGTCTTTTGGCACTCAACGAGGCCTGGGACGAAGTGCGGGCCTCCTGAATCGAGCCGCAATCTGAACCAGCATGCCGCGAAGCCGTAGATGCGTCTTGCAGCGAGACGGCAGAGGTGCCGATTTCGCTCGAGTCGAATCACGGCAGGAGGGCATGTGTTGTGGTTACTCCGCTCATGGGGTAAAATGTTAACTGTAGTGCGCCATGGGGGCGTACAGGTTTCGACCGGACGGCGGAGGGTGTGGGTGGCGCGCCGAGGTGGCTCGGAGGCCTCGTAAAACACCGGGCAAAATCCAGACGCGAACTCTTACGAGTACGCTCTCGCTGCCTAACGCAAGTTAGCACAGCGACGCTTCGCAGGGGGCCCTGCCTGTGGCGCCCTGAGTCGCGTTCCCAATACAGGCTGGCTTGAGCGGCTTCGGTCCGTAGCCAATCTAGCGAGACCAATCGGACTGGCCGGGCGCTGAGCGCGCCGTTTCGCGCATGCCCGGCGAGATTAATTAAACGGCTACGCGCGTAGAAACCTCATCTGAAGCATCCTGGGACGCGGGTTCGATTCCCGCCGCCTCCACCAATATTAGGATTTACAGAAACGGAGCACTTTTCGGACACTTCTCGCACAGAATCCCTCTAACCCTATGCACTTGCTATGGATTAGCCTTATCGGTCGGTACAGAAACCATAACGACTTACAGCAACGGACAATCACTTTTCGAATAGGTTCGGTGCATATAGCGTGCACCTATTTCCTGGGCTTACAAGAACGCTCTCACACCCTATGGGTATGGCCCGTTTGAGCTATTCGACCTGAAGGTCACGATCTTAGCCATCCGCAGGCCTCGCCCATGAGCGCCCATCAAATAAGCCTGCCTCGCGATTTCACCGTTCACGACAGCTTCAAACGGTTCAACAGCCGCGCGCTCACCGCCCCTGTACCTGGGCGCGTTGGCGCCTGGGTCAGTCGGAGGTATAAGGAGGTTTTTCCACCCTCCCAGGAGACCCGTCATGAAATCCAATTCAGTCGCCGTTTCCCTGTACGTACCGTCCGACGCCGAGACCCTTGCTCACTCAAGGCTGAACTACCGCAGCGCGGCCCGTAGGCAAACCGTTCTGGAGCATCTTGATTCTTTCTTGATGCCAGCGCCCCACACTTTTATGCGCCCCTGATCCCCTTCCTGGTCAAATTAGATCGTAGTCGGAGGGCGCTTCCATGGATGCGGTTCCGGTACCGGTCGTATTGGCGCTGGGCCTGCTTTCGTGGGCGTTCATTCAGCTCTGAGAAAGGCTTTAAGCATGGATGCCATGAGTCTGCTCGCCGGCCTGCTTGCCGTCGGCCTGCTGGTGTACCTCCTTGTCGCACTGCTGAAGCCGGAGTGGTTCTGATGCGTGGTTGGCGCGCTCTATTCCTATTCTGCGGCGCGTAGGTCGTGCTGTGGAACCCCTTCCAGTGGTCGGGTCATCACGGGCAAGGCCCCAACTCTCACGCGGCAAGCCCTCGTCCGAATGCTGCAAGGGATAGTCGTCTTCCTGGCGATCCTTGGAAGCGTTCTTGGGATGGACTGAAATTGCGGCCACGAATTGGCTATTTTGCAGTGTTAAGACTGGAGTCCAAGCCATGCTTTTCATCTACCTCGCCCTCGGGCTCGTTTGCTTCGCCGCGCTCCTCGGACTCACCGTGCTTGTAGCCAGCACGGACTCTCAAAACTAGGTGGGTGCGTACATGACTGCAATGGTCTTCATCCTTCTGATCGTTGGCGGAAGCGCCCTTCTGTCCTGGCCTTTAGGACGCTACATGAAATGGGCCATGGACCCTGACGAAACCGCAGGGCCAGGGCGTCAGAAACTCGATCGAATCTTCGCGTCCATTGCCGGCACGCTCGGAACGGAGCAGCAAGGCTGGAAACGCTACATGGTCGCGCTGCTCATCTTCAACATTGTGATGTTCACGGTGAGCTTCGCATTCATGGCGCTACAGCAACACCTGCCGCTCAACCCGGACGAGATGAAGGCCGTTGAAGGCAGCCTCATCTTCAACACCGTGGCGTCGTTCACCTCGAATACGAACTTGCAGCATTACTCGGGCGAAGCGTCGATGAGCTACCTGACGCAGCTCTGCTCGCTCATGTGGCTTCAGTTCGTCTCGGCGGCCACCGGCGTGGCCGCCCTTGCGGCCATGGCGCGAGGCCTCGCAGGCAGAAAGATGATGGGCAACTTCTTCGTCGACGTACAGCGCGCCACCTTTTTGGTGCTCTTGCCGATCTCGTTCGTGGTCGCGACGCTGTTTCTCTTTGGCGGTATGCCGATGACCCTCCAGGGATCTGCGCACGCCGCCACGCTCGAGGGCCTCCAGCAGATAATCGCCCGCGGACCGGTTGCTGCATTCGTGGCGATCAAGCAGCTCGGCACCAACGGCGGCGGCTTCTTCGGGCCGAATTGCACGCAGCCGTTCGAAAACCCGACCTTCTGGACAAACGCGGTTTGCATGGTCGCCATCATCCTGATCCCTATGGCGAGCGTCTGGATGTTCGGGCGCATCATTGGCCGAGTGCGCCACGCGGGGGTCGTGTTCGCGGTGATGCTGGTCTTCCTCCTGGCCAAAATCAGCGGTGCGGTCTGGTTCGAGCAGGCTCCGACCCAGGCCTTCGCGAGCCTGCCTATCGAGCAGGCGACGGGAAACCTGGAAGGCAAAGAACTGCGCTTTGGAGCGGCGACGGTCCCGCTGTGGGCGGTGCTCACGACTTCGACAAGCAATGGCTCAGTCGGCGCCATGCACGACAGCCTCAATCCGATGACCGGCCTGATGCCCATGATTGGCATGTGGCTGAACGCCACGTTCGGCGGCGTGGGCGTGGGCATGATCAACATGTTCATCTATATCATCCTCGCCGTCTTCATTGCAGGCATGATGGTCGGCCGCACCCCGGAGTACCTCAACCGGAGAGTGGAGGCTCGCGAGATCAAGTTCGCCGCCGTCACCCTCCTGGCGCATGCTTTCTTCATCCTGGTCCCCACCGCCGTTTTTGCGGTTACCCCTTGGGGCGCCGCGACGTTGAATAACGTCGGCCCGCATGGCTTCAGCGAGATGCTCTACGAGTTCAGCTCGGCGGCTGCCAACAACGGCTCTGGCTTCGAGGGGCTAGGCGACAACACCGTGCCTTGGAATATCGCTACCGGCATCGTGATGCTGCTCGCCCGCTTTATCCCGATCATCCTCCCTCTCGCCATCGCGGGTTCGCTGGCTGCCAAGAAGCCGACGGCGCAATCGGCCGGTACCCTGGGCGTCGAGGACGTAACCTTTGCGGCCATGCTGATCGCTACGATTCTGGTCGTGGGCGCGCTCACCTTTTTCCCGGCTGCCGCACTCGGCCCCATCGTCGAGCACCTTAAGTTCATGGTGTAGCGAGGAGAGACACATGAATTCGCTATTGGTCAGTTTACGTGTTGCTCTAGCGACTATGCTCGTCTGCGTCGGAGGCTACACCGCCGTTATTCTCGGCGTAGGTGTGCTGACGCCGGACTCCGCACAGGGCTCGCTCATCACACGTCCAGACGGCACCATCATCGGCAGTCGCCTCATCGCCCAGAAATTCGACAAGCCGCACTACTTTTGGCCGCGGCCGTCCGCTCCCGACTACAACGCCTCCGGCGCCGCCGGCAGCAACAAATCACCGACCAGCGCGGACCTCACCGATCGCGCCAAGCAGACCGTCGAGCGGTACGGCGCGACACAAGATAAACCGTTGCCTGCCGACCTGGCCGCCGCGTCGGGCGGGGGGCTCGATCCCCACATTACGGCACATGCCGCGTTGTATCAGGCGGACCGCGTCGCGCCGGCACGCGGTGTCGCTCGTGAGGCCATCGTCGCGCTCATTGAACGCCATACCTTCTCGCCTGGCGGTCCCTTGACCCCAGATCGCCTGGTTAACGTACTGGAATTGAATTTGGCGCTCGACCGGGATTTCGACCCAACCTCCTCCTCCAAGTAGCCAAGCATGGCAGCACTTAGCCCACAACTCTGAAGGATGCCGACATGAAAACCAACCTTTCCGCGCTGCGGGACACGCGCATCATCCAGCGGGCGATTGGGGAATCGTTCCGCAAGCTCGACCCGCGTCACCAAATCCGCAACCCGGTGATGTTCGTGGTCTTCGTCGGATCGGCGCTCACCACGGTGCTAACCGTGCAGGCGTTTGCCGGCCACGGCGAGGCGCCGGCGGGGTTTATCCTGAGCATCACGCTATGGCTCTGGTTCACGATCCTCTTCGCCAACTTCGCCGAGGCCATGGCCGAGGGGCGCGGCAAGGCCCAGGCCGACGCCCTGCGCAAGACGCGCAAGGACGTGTTGGCGAAGAAGCTGAAAGAGCCGAAGCGCGAGGCGGAAGTGGAAACCGTGCCTGCCCCAACCTTGCGGAAAGGCGACACCGTTCTGGCTGAGGCCGGCGACCTGATCCCGGCTGACGGCGAGGTAATAGAAGGTGTCGCTTCGGTCAACGAGAGCGCCATCACCGGCGAGAGCGCGCCGGTCATCCGCGAGAGCGGCGGCGACCGAAGCGCCGTCACGGGCGGCACCAAGGTTCTCTCGGACTGGCTGGTAATCCGGGTGACGGTCAATCCTGGCGAGACCTTTCTCGACCGTATGATCGGCCTGGTCGAGGGCGCCAAGCGGCAGAAAACGCCAAACGAGATCGCGCTCAGCATCCTGCTGGCCTCGCTCACGATCATCTTCCTGCTTGCGACCGCCACGCTCCTCCCATACTCGCTCTATGCCGTGAACGCTTCCGGTCAGGGCCAGCCGATCGGGATCACCGTGCTGGTCGCGTTGCTGGTCTGCCTGATCCCGACCACCATCGGCGGACTGCTTTCGGCCATCGGAATCGCCGGGATGGACCGGATGATTCAGGCCAACGTCATTGCCACCTCGGGCCGGGCCGTTGAGGCCGCCGGCGACGTGGATGTGTTGCTGCTCGACAAGACCGGCACCATCACGCTCGGCAATCGGCAGGCCGTGGCCTTCCTGCCGGCAGATGGCGTCGATCCCAAGGCGCTGGCGGACGCCGCCCAACTGGCCTCCCTGGCCGACGAGACGCCCGAAGGCCGCAGCGTCGTCGTGCTAGCCAAGACGAAGTACAGCCTGCGTGAGCGCGATATCAGCAAGCTCGGCGCGACCTTCGTACCCTTCACGGCGCAAACCCGGATGAGCGGCGTGAATCTGAACGGCCGGACGATCCGCAAGGGCTCGGCCGATGCCGTCGAACGTTGGGTGAAGGAGCAGGCCGGCAGTCTGCCTAGCAAAGTACGGACGATTGTCGAAGACGTTGCGCGCCAAGGCGGCACGCCTCTGGTCGTCGCCGAAGGCGCGAAGGTACTGGGTGTCATCCAGCTCAAGGACATCGTGAAGGGCGGGATCAAGGAGCGCTTTGCCGAGTTGCGCCGCATGGGCATCCAGACGGTGATGATCACCGGCGACAACGCGTTGACCGCCGCCGCCATCGCGGCCGAAGCCGGGGTGGACGATTACCTCGCCGAGGCCACGCCGGAGGCCAAGCTTAAGCTGATCCGCGAGCGTCAGGCTGGCGGGCGGCTGGTCGCCATGACCGGCGACGGGACCAACGACGCCCCGGCACTCGCCCAAGCCGACGTGGCGGTGGCGATGAACTCGGGCACCCAGGCGGCCAAGGAAGCCGGCAACATGGTGGACTTGGACTCCAATCCCACCAAGCTGATCGAGATCGTCGAGATTGGGAAGCAGTTGCTCATGACTCGCGGCGCCCTGACCACGTTCAGTATCTCGAATGACGTGGCTAAGTATTTCGCGATCATCCCGGCCGCATTCGTGACCGTTTACCCCGAGTTGGGGCGGCTCAACGTCATGCACCTGGCCGCACCGCAGAGTGCCGTGCTCTCGGCGGTGATCTTCAACGCGCTCATTATCGTTGCGTTGATCCCGCTCGCGCTGAAGGGCGTGAAGTACCGGCCGGTCGGCGCCGGTGAATTGCTCTGGAACAACTTGCTGATCTACGGCCTGGGAGGGCTTATCGCGCCCTTTGTCGGCATCAAGTTAATAGACATGGCGCTGGTCGCCTGCCGGCTCGCCTAGTTCAAGGTAATACTCTCATGTACTCGCATCTGCGCTGCGTGACTACCGGTTATGAACGTCCCGCCGGGGCCGCGGTTGGTCGAGAAGCATCTCAACCAACCACCAAGCGCCCAGATGCGCTCAGGTCAGCAGGTAGCCGCTTCGCCGAGCGTCCTCGACCCACACATCAATCTGATGCCGCAGCTTGGTAGGTTAAATGGGTGGCTGAGCCTCAGAGCTTGCCGGAAACACAAGTACAGGTGTTTGTCGCTCAACATACCGAAACTCGGACCTTGGGTTGCCTAGGTGACCCCCGCGTGAATGTCTTACGGCGCAACTGGGCGCTTGATTCAATTTCGGAAGGGCGGATGCAATAGGTTCTTGATTCGCTTTTTATGCGAGGCGCTTTCGAGTTTAGGCGTTCTTGATGCCGGGTGAAATAAGATATGTGCAAATGACCGGCACGATTGCCGGCAAACACGAAAGGAGATCGTCATGTCCAGTGGTGAAAAGAAGCTGAAGGATACCAAGTCTTTGCCGCAACCCCCGAAGTCGACTGTAACGCCCAATCCCGTGAGCAAGGACGGTAAGACGGCTCAGCCCGCCCCGGCTCAGCCATCCCCCAAAAAGAGCTAAGCGGGAGGGCTTCCTCTAGCATTGGCGCCATCGGTGGCGCTCAGCAATCCCCCAAAAAGAGCCTAAGCGGGAGGAAATAAATATCGTGTTGAACATTCTGGTTCTCTGTGGAGTGATGATGGCCATTGCCGTCGCACTTAACAGGAGTGAACGAAGGCGCTGAATGCAACCATTCGGTTTCTGGCGATCCGATGGACAAATATCCATCTAATCGCCGCAACCTGTGGGCCTCGCTGTGCCCGGAAGGAATGTCCCAACCGTAAGGCGGACGTGTGGAGTTCGATTCCCCCTCCACTTTCAGATTCCTTCCGGGCAATTGGATTGACTATGAGAAATCTGCACGGTGAATTATCCTGCTAGTGATATGAGCGAAGCGCGCCCCGATCCCGATGCTCTGCTGGCCACGGTCCAGGCCCAGGAGTCCGCCAACCGTCGTGGACGCCTGAAGGTGTTCTTAGGCGCGTGCGCCGGCGTGGGCAAGACTTACGCGATGCTGGAGGCGGCACAGAAGAAGAAACGCGATGGCTTCGAAATTGTCGTTGGAATCGTCGAGACGCACGGAAGAAAGGAAACCGAGGCCTTGTTGCAGGGGCTGGAACGCCTGCCGCCTCTCACGATGGAATATCGTGGCGCAAGACTGAATGAATTCGATCTGGAAGGCGCCCTTAAACGCAAGCCCGCCCTGATCCTGGTAGACGAACTCGCCCATACCAACGTGCCCGGTTGCAGGCACGCCAAGCGCTGGCAGGACGTGGAAATGCTTCTGGATGCCGGCATGGACGTCTTCACTACTGTGAATGTCCAACACTTGGAGAGCCAAAACGACGTCGTGGCTCAGATCACCGGCATCGTGGTGCGCGAAACCGTGCCTGACCGGATCATCGAGCAAGCTTCGGAAATCGAAGTGGTGGACATCCCACCGGACGAACTCCTCCAGCGCCTCAAAGAGGGAAGGGTTTATGTCCCGGAACAAGCGGAAAGGGCCTCGGAGAACTTCTTCAAGAAAGGCACGTTGATCGCCCTGCGCCAGCTCGCGCTTCGCGTGACGGCTGACCGCGTGGACCGGCAGATGTTGGCCTTCCGCGACATGGAGGCCATCCGAGAGCCGTGGCCGATCGCTGAACGCATCGTCGTCTGCGTAGGGCCAAGTCCCACTTCAGCCGACGTCATTCGGGCCGCCAAGCGCCTGGCGACGCGGCTGCGCGCGCAGTGGGTCGTCGCTTACGTCGAGACGCCCCAGGCCACGCATTTGCCGCAAGCAGCCCGGGAGCGCGTCTTGCAGCACCTGCGTTTGGCCGAACAGCTTGGCGCGGAATCGGTGACGTTGAGCGGCCATAGCGTAAACGAGACCATCGCGAAATACGCGAAGGAGCGCAACGCGACCAAAATCGTCATCGGCAAACCGGTATGGCGTACCTGGCGCGACATCCTCTTCGGTTCCCAAGTGGACCAACTGGTCCGGCGCAGCGGCGACGTGGACGTATACGTAATCCGAGGAGAGCAAGGTACCACAGAAGAACGTGTACATAGGGGGCTGCGCCGCACAAGCTCCTGGGGAGCCTACGGCTGGAGTCTGGCCGTTGTGTTGCTCTGCACCTTAACGGCACGCTTGATGTTCGGACTCTTCAATCCCGTCAATCTGGTCATGATGTATCTCGCCGGCGTCGTATTGGTGGCTACACGCTTTGGGCGCGGTCCGTCCATTCTCGCCTCCATACTGAGTGTCGCTGCCTTCGATGTTTTCTTCGTTCCGCCGTACCTGACCCTCGCCGTTGCGGACACCGAGTACCTGTTGACGTTTACTGTTCTGCTGATTACAGCGCTGCTGGTCAGCGGCCTGACCAATCGCGTGCGTAGCCAGGCGGATTCCGCCGTGGAGCGCGAGCGGCGCACGGCAGCCTTGTACGCGCTCAGCCGCGAACTGGCCGGCGCTGGCGATTTCCAGACGATCATGGAAGTCGTCCAGCGCAATCTGAATGAGTTATTCCGCGTCCAGACCGTCTTCTGGCTGCCCGACAAGGACGGAACGCTCCGGCCGGGTCTAAACTCAAAAGTCGAAGAAACAGCGGCGGGAGTCGCCAGGTGGGTCTTCGATCATCGGCAGCGCGCCGGCTTGGGCACCACGACTCTGCCGGCTTCCCCCTTCCTGTTCATGCCGCTCATGGCCTCCAACCAGATTTTGGGGGTCCTGGCCGTGAAGCCGTTGGATGGGGGCAGCGAGTTCAATGCCAGCCAGGGTTTCCTGTTGGACACGCTGGTCACGCAGGCGGCCATGGCCTTGGAGCGGGAACAGCTTGTTCGAAGGAGCAATCAGGCGCAGGTGGAGGTAGAGACCGAACGACTGCGCAATGCGCTGCTGAGTTCCGTGTCCCACGATCTGCGGACGCCCCTGGCGGCGATCAAATCGGCAAGCAGCCTTCTGGCGAGCGCGCCCGATCTGAACGATGTGCTAAGGCACGAACTGATCGAGGGCATCCACGAGGAAGCCGACTATATCAACCGGCTGGTTGGGAACCTGCTGGAGATGACGCGCCTGGAGGCCGGCGCCATCACCGTGAAAAAAGAATGGCAGCCGATCGAAGAAGTAGTCGGCGCGGTGGTGAACTTGCTAGGTTCCCGATTGGCCAGTCGGCCGTTCCGTGTCGAGATACCCGACGATTGTCCCATGCTCCCGATGGACGGCGTGCTCATTCAGCAGGTGCTTTTCAACCTTCTGGAGAATGCGATCAAGTACACGCCGCCGCAATCGCCCATCGAGTTGAAGGTCACCAAGGGGGTAGAGGAGGTTACGATTGATATCCTCGACCGCGGCCCTGGCCTGAAGGCCGGTGAGGAAGGCCGCATCTTCGAGAAGTTTTATCGCGCCAACTCGGACGCCAAACGCGGTGGCGTGGGACTGGGCTTGACGATCTGCAAGGGTATTGTGAGCATCCACGGAGGCAGGATTTGGGCGGAGAACCGTCCCGGGGGCGGCGCGGCCTTCCGCTTCACGCTGCCCGTCGAAGGCCAGGCGCCTTCGGTGGACCAACCGTCTGCAACGTGAGGGCTAAGGGCATGGCAGCCACCCAACCGTTGCTCCTCGTTGTCGAAGACGATCCTAAGCTGAGGCGTTACTTGCAGATCAGCCTTGGCCAGGAAGGTTATCGGCTCGCCGAGGCCGCCACGGGCGAAGAGGGCATCGCGCAGGTCGCCGCGCACAACCCGGATTTGGTGGTGCTCGATCTCGGCCTTCCGGATCTGGACGGGGGCGAGGTCATCCGACGTATTCGCGAATGGTCCGAGACTCCCATTATTATCCTGTCTGCACGTGACCAGGAGCGCGACAAGGTCGCCGCGCTCGACGCCGGCGCCGACGACTATCTCACCAAGCCCTTCGGCAATGCAGAACTGCTCGCACGCATACGCGTGGCCTTGCGCCACGTGTCAAAGGATCAGGGGCAGGCTGAATCCGTGTTCAAGACCGGCGACCTAGAGGTGGACTTGGCGGCTCGCGTGGTCAAGCTGGCCGGGAAAGAAATCCACCTGACACCGATCGAGTACAAATTACTCACTACGCTGATTACACACGCAGACAAAGTAGT
This sequence comes from Planctomycetota bacterium, assembly GCA_015075375.1. Lineage (GTDB taxonomy): Bacteria > Planctomycetota > SZUA-567 > H5-PLA8 > H5-PLA8 > H5-PLA8. The sequence continues at coordinate 320,526 of JABTUM010000003.1, forward strand.
TACGCACGGTCAACTGCTGCGGAAGGTTTGGGGCCCCAACGCCGAACTCGAGAACCATTACCTGCGTGTTTACATGAACCAGTTGCGGAAGAAACTCGAACCCGAACCGGCAATGCCTAGATTTCTGCTGACCGAACCTGGCGTGGGATACAGGCTGAAATTGTCGTTACAGTAGCTTTTGCGAAGAAGGTGTGCTCATAGCGTGCACCCAGCCGATTCGAAATCCTCATAAAGAATTGCGCAGAATGGCGTCTGCTGATTTGTGACGGCTTTCGATTCCCGACGTCTCCACTACCTTTGCAGACAGACTAGAAATGCAGGTCGTGGGAATCTCTTGCCTTGGGGATCACTCGCATTCTTTAGATGACCTAGCCGGTCAATTTCAAAAGTCATATCGGCCCCTTAGCAGAAAGGCCGTGGAAGCCTTCGGCTCGCTTTGCCATACCGACGTGCTTCTCGCCCTTTGCGTTGCTTTAGACCCCGTCCGAAATCGTGCCGCCCTCAGCATTGGCAAGAAACTAACCCAAAGAACTCGGCCTTATATTCGTCCAAACGGATGCTCTGTTTAAGATTTTATGATCCTAAAACTGTTTTCGTGAGATCATTCTTGCGTCGTGCATTCCGATAGGATTATATTCGGCCACCTGGTTCATAGATGCCAGTTTAAAGGATGGATTGGAACACTATGCGAAATCGTAGTTTACGCACGCTGAGTTTAGTTTTGGCTTTACTTGCTGTAGAAGTGCTAACCAATGAAGTACTTGAAGCAGTGGAGATTTTTCCCGCCCCGCCTGAGGCCCTAACATTAGAGCGACTTCGGTCGACCACCTTACGTCTAAGAAGGAGGCGGCGTGAGGGTGAGTATGTTTATACGGAGCATGGTTCTGCCTTTGGAGTGGACCTGAGCGGGTTTGGAGTATCGGCGCCGCGATACTTGCTGACGGCGGCGCATTGCGTGCTCGCTGCGGACGGGAAGCCTCATGCTTCGGGCGAACTTCTGGTAGAGCTGGCGCCGCCGCGGCGTGTGGTGGAAAGCGCGAATACCGTAGCGACTCCCGCGAAAGTCTCCCCGGACGCCGCTACTTCGAAGGCAAGCATCGTAGACTTGGAGCAGCTGCCTGACGACATCTCGCGGTACGACGGGACTTGGGCCAAGTGTGCGGTGTTGGCGGTGGACCGCAAAAACGATCTTTGTCTGCTGCGTTGCGAATCGGAACTCCCGGTGCTTTCACGCCTCGAAGCACCTAAAGATGATCTTGAGGCCGGCGCCGAGTTGATGGTGGTGGGGTGTCCTTCTGGGGTTCTGCCCAAAATCAGCCCGGGAACGCTAAAGGCGAAGGATCTGCCGCAGTACGATCGCTTGTGGATGGCCGAAGCCGAGTTCGACCACGGCAATTCCGGCGGTCCGGTATTCAAGCGCGAAACCGGCCAGTTTCTTGGAGTGGCCGTGGCTGGAATCCCAACCGAGGAAGGTACCTTTAATCATCGTATTGCGTTATTCGTGCCGCGAAGCACGGTGCTTGAGTTCGTGAAACTTCACGCGCCAAAACCTTAAGCGCGTACGATTCCTAGCCGGTTTTTCTAACCGTCCAAACGACCCGCACGGACAGGCTGTTCGCCTGCCCGTGCGGAACCGCGCGCTGCCGCGGCAAGTTGGCGTTACATATTCACGCTCGAGTCTTCCTTTTTCTGCGTTTCCTGCGGGCCGGCATCGCCGACGGCGCCATCCTTCATTGCCGCGATGGCAGAGTGGTACAGATCGTCCAGATCCTTTACGGCCAGCTTCATGTGCTCCTTGAAGCTCGACCATTCATCCGTGGTAGAGGCTTGAACGTGGTTCAGTCGATCCTCGGCACTTCGAATCCCGCTCTTGAGGTCCGCCACGACCCGTTCGTATTCCAACTTAACTTTCTCCTTCGAAGCATCGAAGGTGGGCTTAAGCTCGTCGACCTTTCGCTTCAGGTCGTCCAAGTGCTCTCTGGTCGATCGCATCCATTCCTCCTTTTCATTCTGGGGCTGGCTCGAGTTTCCGCCATCCGCCGCGCGAACCTCCTTGTCGCTTTCGCCGGATGGCGTCTTGCCCGTCCGGTCCTGCGTTCGCTCCGGCCCTGGCGAGCATCCCGCCAACACCAAGGCCAACCCGGCTAACGGGAGGACGATTCCAGTTCCGATTCGCATGACGTCGTGCTCCTTTCCTATATATGCCTTGTCGCGTTCACTCCGACGCGAGGCGGCCGGCATAGGCCGGCCGCCTACAGGACATGGCGCCCGTTACTTGCCTTTGGGCGGCGGAGACTCGATACCCGGAATGTCGCCGTACTTGTCGGTGCAAACGGCGATCCCCGAATAGTCCCCCTTGGCATGCTTCACCCATACCAAGCGTTCTTCCTGCTCCAGCACCTGCCGCGTAACCGTCTCGAACTTGGCCGGAATGCTGCGCTGGATGCTGCGCTCGGGTTCGATCAGGACCTGCTTCTCGACGGTCTCGAAGCGCGCGGGCACTGTGGTCCACTCGTACCGCTCGGGCTCCGTGCACACCACCTGCTCGACGGTTTTGAATTCCGCCGGGATCGCGACCTTTTCCATGCGCGCCGGTTCGACGCAGTGGCGCACGGAAACGAGTTTCTTTTCAGCGGGCACCGTCTCTTCCTCGACTCTGGCCTCTTCGACCAGTTCCTGACGCGTCACCGTTTTGAACTCCGCGGGAATCCGAACCGTTTCGTAGCACTTGTGAATGCCTTCGCTGTGCACGACCCGGACCTCGGTCCGCTCGGGACTCACCTCGATTCGTTCCGTTCGTGTTTCGTATTTTGCGGGGATCAAGCGCTGCTTGGTGTACGCCGGCCGCACCTCGATCTCCTTCTCGATTGTCTCGTACTTGGCTGGGATTTGCCGATAGGTGAATGCTTCCTCCTTTTCACAAACGGTCTGCTGCCGGGTCTCGAACTTCGCTGGGACAAGATGGGCCACTTTCTGTTCCGGCGCAACCATGACCTGTTCGGTCCTGGTCTCGTACTTGGCCGGAACGATCTCCGCATAACTCTGCTCGGGCCGCACCTCCACCTGCTCGGTGACCGTCTTGATCACGGCAGGCCGGCATTCGAGGCACCAAACTTCGCCGGGCTCCGCAGCCGGCGGACCTTCGCCCTCGCGGAACGGCATTTCGACCGAGTCTTCGGCCATGATCGCAAACGCGCAGACCATCCCAATCAACGCGAGCGTACTCCGTGGTATACGATTGAGTCGCATGAGATGAACCTCCCATGGATTTCCAATAGAACGGCAAAAACGGCTACACCTAAACACCCGAACATGGTTCAGCCTTTAACGATCACGAGCCATCCATTCCTCCTTCCACATTCGATTCCACACGATTGAAAAGCCTCACACAGCCTTAGGCTGAAGATGTGCGAATCCCAAGCCAATGGATACGGAGGACGATGCCATGCGCGTAAATGCCGGGTGCCGAGTTAATCGATAGCAGGCCAACGAATTGGGCGTCTGGCGGCAATGCGGCGGTGCGTTCGATATTCGGAGCACCGTCCGAAAATCGGCTACTAAAATGCCCAGCGGGAGGTCATCGGCGCGCGTTTGAGTCGTTTACGAATTTTACGCCTTCTTAGGGCGAAGGCGGAAGACCTGCTTTGACGCGGGCCAGTTCGAGGCGTTGCTCGGAGGCTTGAACCAGTTTTTCACGTCCGACATGCTTAGCGTATCGAAACTCGTTGCTTAGGCATTCGACCAATCCTTCGTAGTCCCCGGCTTCGGCCATTAGTTGCTGCGCTTGATGCAAGCCCGCGAGGCCAGCGGTTTCGTCGCCCAGCATCAAATGGCAGAGGGCGAGATCGGCGACCGCTTGCGCGCGGCCGCTTTGTGCGGACGGGAATCCCTCCAACGCGCGCTTGAGCAGCGCTCCAGCTTCGCGCGGCTCGCCGGCTTCGAGGCGCAGCGCGCCCAGGAGCGCCAATGCTTGTGCGCGGGAAGCTCCCTTGTCCCCTGCGGCCAATCCGGCCAAAAGGGTCTGTGCCGGTCCGCGCTGGCGCAACGCCAGCAACGTGCGGGCCTGCCCGAGTCTGGCCTTGGAGATCGCACCTTCATCTTGGCCCGAAACGGCTTCTGCTTGCGAATAGGCGAGCAGCGCGGGTTGCATTTCATTGCGTGCGAATCTCATGGCGCCCAGAGTTTGCCAAGGCCACGCCTCGGAGGATTCGGCGGCTCCGGGCCATGCAAGCGAGCCAGGACGTTGCGCCAGCGCCTGCTCCCAAAGCAAAGGATCATTTACGGAAAGCAGCGCGCGCGCAGCAGCCTGCCAGGCGTTCGCGCGCGCGGGCTCATCGCCCATGCGGCGCGCCGATTCAGCTTCAATCAGCGCCATCTCGGCATCCAGATGCGGCTGTCCTCCACAGGCTTCACGCGCGGCACCGATCGCTTCGCGAGCGGCGGCGGTACGCTCAAGCACCAGCAGTGCCGAGGCATGCAAGCGGTACGCCTCGGCACAAGCGGCGCCGCCGGCATACCCCGCACCGACCGCAAGCGCCTTCGCGCGATCTGGAAGATTCGAAGCTGCAACCGCTTCAAATCGCCCTTCGGCCAAGTCGCGAAGCGCGAGGGCGAGTGTGCGGTCGAATGCATCGTACCCGTCGCCTCCGGCCAATCGTCCTTCCAGCCACGCATGCATGCGTGCGGCGGGAATCTCGGGCGCGAAGATACCGTCGTAAGCGGCGGCCAACGCCTGCAACACTTGCGGAGAGGCAGTAGCCGGAAGCGGGGCGCGCAGAAGATCTCGGATTCCGTCGGGATAGCGTGCCACCAAAGGACGAATTGCTTGGATCTGACGGCGCGCCAAAAGATCCTGAGCTTGGGCGAGTAGTTGCTCGGGCTTAAGGACCGCGCCACGCAATGGATCGGCCGCGATGCGTCCGCCGCTGACTTGAACCTGCTTGGTGCGCTCCGAGGCCTCCGGCTCGCGCTTCTGCGATTCGGCGGTTTGCCTGATTGGAGGCTCGACAATGGCCGGGCGAAACGGCTCGCTGCGCATTCCGGTGCGGTAAATGTTCGAAGAGGTACCGCATCCGGCCAGGAGCATCAGGGCGCCGGCAAGGACTGGCATGCGCATTTTATACTCCTTGAAGCCAACACGATCCGCTCTCATCTCATGCTTCTTAGCGGTCGAAGTTATCGAGTTTGACGCTATGTATGCGGAAGATGGCTTTCAAATCCGAAGACGGCGGATTGGGCTTGGCGGTTTCCGGAGGCCCAAACGTATCGAGCGTGCCGCGCGCATCGGGAAGTTCGGGGTGAATCGCGAGATCCCTCATCAAGCTTCTGCTGATTTCCGCGCCGTCGGCGGGTGTGCTGAGGATGTGCGGGCGAATCATAATGACCAGTTCGCGCCTCGAGCGTGAGGTGCTCTGGCGCCGAAAGAAAAACCCGAGTACGGGAATTTTGCCCAACACGGGCACCTGAGCACGCTGGTCGGTAAGCCCTTCTTCGATCAGCCCGCCGATGGCTACAGCGAGGCTATCCTTGGCGACTACGGTGCCGCTGACCGACCGGGTCGATACGACGTCCACGGGCTGGTCTTGCACCGCGCCGGTGGCGGTAATGACGGGGATCGAAGCGCCCCCTGGAATGATCGTCGAGTTTTCCTGAAGCAGGCGAAGCGTGACGGTACGGTCGGAGTTGATGTTGGGGGTGAGCAGGAGCGTGGTGCCGACGGGACGAAACTCGATGGTGGTGTTGGGCGCCGTAGCCACGTTGTTGTCGGCGACGATGGTTTGGCTGCTGATATTGCGAATAATGGGTCGTTCCTCGCCGACGAAGAGGCGCGAGACCTCGTTGTTGGCGGTTAACAGGATCGGCGTGGCTAGCAGCGTGACACGGTTGCGGTCTTCGAGCAGTTGCATGCGCATGCGGAAGTTATCGTTAACAAACTGAAAGGTAAGGTCCCCGGCGCGCAAACCTGTTCCACCGAGGGCCAGCGATGCGGCCTTGCGCGCGACTCCGGAAAGGCTGTCGGCAGCAGGTGGCTGGATGTCTCCGGAACTGAAGCCGCCGGCGTTATTCACGCCGTCGCTGAATTGATAATCGAACATTGAATTGAAACCGTCGCCAAGTTCGACGCTCAACACTTTGACTTCCAAAAGCACCATCGGAGTCGGAACGTCGAGGCGCCGCACCAGAGTGCGGATCTCTTCCATCGCGCGCACATCGCTGCTGCGCACGACGACCATATTGTTGCGGCGGCTGACCGTGACGAAGACGGTGGCTTGGCGCCGCCGCAAAAGCTGCATCATCGCTTCGGATTCGGGCGAACCCGCGTCGCCGGCCAGGAGCTTTTGGAGCGTCTGCGCCTGTTCGGGCGTGAGGTCGCGGAATTCGTCGAAACCCGGACGAGTGTTGCGCAAAGGCTGGGTGAAGTCACGGCGATCCTGGAGCCCTAAGCCGAGTCCGCGCCCAAAGCCAAGATTCCCGCCTTCGGTGAAGCGGTTGGCGCCTGGGCCGCCGATGAACCCGTTGTTGTTGCCGCCGAATCCTCCACTGCTGTTGTTATTGAACAGCCCCCCGGAAGTGCTTAGCCCCCCCCCGCCCTGGAACAGTCCGAGGCCCTGCGCACGCTGGTCGATGATGTCGAAGCGCTGGAAGCGCGATTCAAGTTCGCGCGATTCGTCGATCAGCTCTTCGCGGCCCAGCGAAAGCTGCACTCGTTCGCCGAACAGATCGTTGATCGCGACGGCCACATCGAGAGCGTTGGGGTAAAGAAGCGTGAAGACTTCGGTCTGCTCCTCGCGAAACGTTACGAGGTCGCGTTCGAACTCCTGCGTCGTCATCACACGGGTGATGCCGGTTTTTTCGTCGAGGCGAAACCAGAGGTTGTGGCTCTTGCAGAGCTCCTCGACGGCGGCTTGCGGCGTGACATCACGCAGAAAGAGCGAGATGGGCTGCGTCGCCGCCTCTGACGATGCGGAGTAATTGAGACCGCTTTGTTCCGATAGCATGCGCAGCGCGTCCAGCAGCGCGACGTTGCGGAACTCGACGCGCGGCAATTTGGGCGATTCCGCCGCCGCGGCATGAAAACACGCCAGGCTTGCGCCCAGCAACAACACCCCGCACAGGGCGCCACGCGCCCGCTTCTTGGCTAGTTGCACCGATTATCCCCCCAGCATGAAGCGAACGTATCGCTTCTTCCTTCTTCCTTGCCGCACCTTTAAGACCACGGCCGCACGTAAGTCCGCCTGCTTAACGAATCACCAGCGCCTGATCCAATTCGGGAATGCGCATCTCGACGCCTTCCCCCGAAATCCGGCCGATCTGCATCGTGAGCGAGCGGCCATCGGTCGGCACCACAAGCTGCGAATTCGGCTTCACCAGCAATGAACCAAGGCCGTGGATTTCGAGCATGGCAATGCCCTGCCCGTTAGCGGCGACGACGAGGCCCTTCAGGACCATGGCCGGCAATTTGGGCGGCGCGGGGCGCGCGGCTTCCGGCGCGGCGGCCGCTTCTGGCGCGAGAATGCGGCGCATACGTTTGCTTGGCTGCGTCGGATCCTGGATCGGCTCCGCGTCCGGTTTCGGACGAACTGGAGGCTCGGGCTTTTCGGTTTTCGGGACGGGCGCGGATTCCGGCTCGCCGCTTCGCGCTGGAAATCCGCTCGAAATCCATGCCGCAGCAAGCAGCGCCCAGGGCCAGACACGCGGTATACGTCCCGATGACTTCATGACTCCTCCACGCCTAACGCACTCCGCCGGCCAACGAAAACATGGCGACAAAGAACGCGATGTACACGAACCCCACGATGCCGCCGACCACTACAATGATGGCGGGCTCGACGAGCACGCTGAGACGCCTAACGGTGGCGGCGAGTTGATGCTCGTGAAATTGAGCCACTTCGTTGAGCACCGGATCGAGAGCACCGGTGGTTTCCCCCACCGCGACCATGCGCGCCAACATGACTTGAAATTCGGGCCCCGCAGCAAGTGCGTCGGCCAGCGTCCCGCCGCTGAGAACGGCTTGGCGGGAAGCGTTTACGCGCGCGACCATGGCCCGGTTGACCATCAGCCGCTCGATCGTGCGCAGCCCGTCGAGCAGCGTGACTCCGCTTTCGAGCAACGTGGCCAGCCCCCGGGCGAAGATCGCGGTGCCGGAGATGCGCAGGACGTAGCCGACGATCGGTACGCGCAGCAGAAGTCCGTCGATGACGAACCGGCCAGGCGGCCAGCGATAAATCAGGAGTAACGCAACACTGGCGGCGACGATGCCGATCGCCACATACGGACCGTACGCCTGCAGCCAGTTCGAGACGTCGAGCAGCATCTGCGTGATCGCGGGTAGGCCGCGGCCCCGACCGGCGAGGAACTTTTGAATCTTGGGAATTACGCCCAGCAGCATGAACGCAGCCACACCCACGGCCATGACTACCACGATAGCCGGGTAAATCAGCGCGTTGATGAGCGTAAGCCGCAACGCGCGCGTCCTTTCCAAGTGCTCGGCTGCGCGGGTGAGTACTTTTTCGAGCGCGCCGGAATGCTCGCCCACCCGAACCAATTGAACGATATAGGATGAAAAGACCTGCGGGTGGGATTCCAGCGCGTCGCTGAAGCTGGAGCCTTCTTCAATGCGTTCGTAGACGTTGCGCCATACGGCGGCCATGCGCGGGCGGCGGGATTGTTCACCGGCCGTTTTAAGCGCGGCCAGCAGGGTCAGGCCGCTGCGCAGCATGGACGAAATCTGCTGAAGGCCGGTCTCCACATCGAAGCTGCTGGGAGGCAGCCAAGCGAGGGGATTCCACGAGCGAGCGGAAGGCGCGGTCCTGGCTTGTGCTTGCTGAACGTCAAAAACGAGCAGACCCCGGCCACGCAATTCGGCTATCAGCGTCGCCGAATTGGCCGACTGGGCCGAGCCCGTCTGGGGCCGGCCTTGGGCGTCGCGCGCGTGGAACCGAAAAACCGGCATCCTAACCCTGCTCCTTTCCGGATTCGCAATCCGTTACGACTCGGCCACAACCTCAAGCACTTCCTTTACAGTGGTCAATCCTGCGAGCACCTTCATCGCCGCGTCTTCCATTAACCCGCGGAAATGCTTGGCCTTGAGCGCCTCCAGCAGTTCGGCCTCGGGGACACCCTTGGAAATCAGCGCGGCGGTCTCGGCATCGGGCGCCATGCATTCGAAAACGCCCATGCGTCCGACGAAACCGCGCCCAGCGCAGTACATGCAACCTTGCGCTTCGTAGACTTGCGCTTCCGCCAGATCGGGGCTGCCCAAGGCATGCGCCTCGGCGCGATTCAATGCCCGCGGCTTGCGGCAATGGCGGCACAACCGGCGAACCAAGCGCTGCGCCACGCTGACCCTCAGCGTCGCGCCAATCAGGTACGGCTCCAGACCCATATTGATCAGGCGGGTCACGGCGCTCACAGCACTGTTCGTGTGCAGCGTCGAAAGCACCAAGTGTCCGGTCAGCGCGGCTTTGACGGCCACGTCTAAGGTGTCGATGTCGCGGATTTCGCCGATCACCACAACGTCCGGATCGTGGCGCAGGACGCTGCGCAGAGATTTCGCAAAGCTGACTTTGTCGGCCGAGTCGACTTCAACCTGCGCGGCGCCGGGTATGTCGTACTCGATCGGATCCTCAATGGTGATCACGTTGAGCGAACCTGAAGCGAGCAGGCGCTGCAACGCCGAATAGAGCGTCGTCGTCTTGCCGCTGCCGGTGGGGCCGGTTAGCAGCGCGAGGCCGTGCGGTTGAGCCAGCACGCGCTCCATCGCCTGCAGACTGGATGGACTCATGCCCAACCGTTCAAGGGAGAGCCCCTGGCAATCCATCGCCAACAGGCGCAAGGTGAGCCGCTCGCCAAACTTCGTCGGCAGCGAGGCCACGCGCACATCGATGGCCTGTGCGCTGTCCAGCGAACCGAAGCGGTGCGTGAAAGCGCCGTCCTGCGGCGCGCGGCGCTCGGCGATGTCCATGCTCGCCAATACCTTGATCCTGCTGCACAGAGCGGTGTGCATAGGCATGGGCAGGCGGCGATAATCTTCAAGCACGCCGTCGACGCGCAGGCGCACGCGCACGTCGGCGCGCGTCGGATCGATATGAATGTCGGAAGCTTGGCGCAGCAGCGCGGCGCGCAGCAGTTCGTCCACCAGCGAGACGGCGCCGTCGGGCTCAACTTCCACCGCACCGGGGCGCACCAGAGATCCGGAAATCCGGCCGGAACCGTCGCCGTACACCCGGGCAAGCACCGTCTTAAGCACCGCGCGATCGACGCTGGAAACGATTGCCTGCTTACCGGTAAAGCGTTCGACGGCCTCCAGCGCCGCGGTATCGCTGGGATCGGCGCAAGCCACGTAAACGTGCCCGTTCAATGCGGCGAACGGCAGCACCTGCCGGCGCAACGCCAAGCTGGCAGGCACGCGCAGCGCCCACGCCGGGTCGATCTTGACCTGCTCCAAATCGAGCGGCTCGGTGGCGGGAATCATCCGTGCCTCCCCGCCGTTTCGGCCGGAACCCGAGTGCCACGGCGGCGGATCAGTTCGGCCCGGTCGCGTAGCACCGATACGTTGCGGGCCATAGCGACGGCCGCGGTTTCCCCGATGCGTCCGGCCGTCCAGAGCCGCGCCAGATCCTGCTCGAGCGTCTGCATACCGTTGCCGCCGCCCATTTCCATGGCCGAGTAAATCTGCGCGCTCTTCCCGGTGGCGACGAGATTCGCGATGGCGGGCGTCACCTGCAGGATTTCGCTCGCCACCACGCGGCGGCGTTCGCCTCCTTCCGGATTCTCAGCCGCGGGAAGCAAATGCTGCGCGACGATCCCGCGCATCACCAAAGAAAGCTGGCGGCGGATGCCGTCCTGCTCGTCGGCAGGGAATACCGAAACGAGCCGCTCGACGGAGCTCACGCAGTCGCCGGCATGAAGCGTGGTGAAAACCAAATGTCCGGTCTCGGCTGCGGTGATCGCCGTACGAATGGTCTCCAAATCGCGAATCTCGCCGACCAGGATGAAATCAGGGTCCTGCCGCAGCGCCGCGACCAGGGCGTCGTTGAAGCTGGGCGTATCGAGCCCGACTTGGCGCTGATTGACCACGCAACGCACAGGATGGTGCAGATACTCGATCGGGTCCTCGATCGTGACAATGTGGCCGGTGCGCGTGCGGTTGATGCGGTCCATGAGCGTGGCGAGCGTGGTGCTCTTGCCGGCCCCGGTCGGACCGCTGATCACGATCAGCCCGTCGCGCAGATCGCTGAATCGGTAGAGCGATTCCGGCAATCCCAGTTCGCCTAGCGTCTGGAATCGCTCTTCCAGCCGGCGCAAGGCCACGGCCCAGTCGGCCTGCCGGCGGAAAATGTTGATGCGGTAACGCGTACCGTCGCGCGCGGTGAATGCGCCGTCGAACGAACCGGTCTCTTCGAGCAGTGCATCGAGTTCTTGCGGCTCGCGCTTGATCCCTCCGGAAATCCGCGCCAGCAGCGCGGCGCCCAGTATGCGCAGATCGGCACGGCTGAGCACCGCCGAACCCGGTATGGGGTCGAGTTCGCCGTGCACGCGCAGGTGCGGGGCCAGTCCCGGCGTAAGGTGCAAGTCCGACCCGTCTCGATCGACGCAGAATTCGAGCATGGACTCGAAGCGTGCTTCAAGTTCGGCCCGTGCGGAGGCGGCAGCGTTCACATCCATAGCGTCAGCACCCAAACAGCCGGGATATTTTCGTACTCGCCCAGGTTCATGTTCACGCTTATGGGAACCACGAACTCGGTAGCCTCGGAAAGCGCTTCGAGCAGCGCCGTCATGTCGGCGTAGCCGCCTTGAAGCTCCAGGCGCCAGAGCTGCGGCGGCGCGGAGGGCGTCTGTTCGCGCAGCGCTCGCGCGATGGGCTCCAGGGTTCGAGCCAGCGTGGCCTGCTCTTCGCGGCGGGTGCTGACAACCAGAAGCCCGTGGCGTTCGCAGAGTTTGCAGACGGACTGCAAAGTAGCGGGCCGATTCACTCCGCCGGCGCCGATGGTCAGCTTGGCGAGGGCGGCTTTGAGCGCTTCGGCCTTGGCTTTCTCGGCCGCCAGATCCGCTTCGGCCGCCGAGTTCAAGCGCAGGGCATCGCTCAGAGCCGCTGGCTGCGTGCCGCGCGCACGCTCCTCTTCCAAGGCCTTGAGCGATTCGTTCGTCTGGCGCTGCAGTGGACCCGCATAAAACCATTGAAACAGGACCACCGCGAGCAGCGCGGGAAGCACGGCGCAGATCCAGCGATCACGCGGGGTCAGCGTCACGGGAGGTCCTCCGAGCTGGGACGCGAGCGGCGCCGGGCCGACGTGCTAGCCGTCACTGCCCCCGGCGCTTCGCCGCGCTGAACGCCCACTTCGAAGGTCCACGGTCCTCCGCTCTTCAGGCTGTATAGCGCCTGCTTGCGGGCAGGCATGACCAGCATGCCCGCATGTTGCAAGCGCGCGGAGAGGCGCGTCGCCAACTCGTCGGCCAACCCGGATTCCAACGCCATGCCGGAAATGGTCATTTGACCGTCGGCCTTGCTTTCGACGCGCTCGACCACCACATCTTCGGGGCGAGATTCGGCTAGCGTGCGCAACAGCAACGCGAGCGCCTTGCGCTGTTGGCCCAGATGCGTCCCGAGTAGCGTGACGGTGCGCTCAGCGTCGGCGTTGGCCTGGAGCAGTTGGGCGTGTTCTTTCTTCACCGTGTCGGTCTTGCGCTTCAAGGCATCCAGTTGCGCGGCTGGTTTGCGTAAGCGGTCGAGTTCCGCGGAGGCCGCATCGCGGTCGGCGGTCAGACTTTTGCCCCAGGCGAAACAAAGCAGCACAGTCAGAGCAAGGGCAGCAGCGCCGACCGCCACGAAAGTACGTTGGCTGGTGGGCAGCTCCGGCGGAACGATCAGCGGGATGCCCGGGGTGCGGGAAGCGACCTGTTCGGCCCACGCGCGCAACCACGCGCCGAGGCTGGGCTCGTCGTCGAGCGTAAAGCGCCGCCACGTCACGTGCGGTGCGATCTCGGTGCCCAGCGCCGTCGGAGCCGAACTCAGCAATTCGGAGTGTCCCGCGGCCTCTGCATCGATGAAGGCCGAGAAGCGCTGCCAGGCCGGTTGTCCGGGCGTCGCGTTCAGGACGCGCGCATGCGCATGCTGCCCGTCGTCGGATTTGATCCAAAGCGTACCCTTGGACCAAAGTTCCAGACGGCGCCAGGATTCGCGCGCCTCGTAGCGCCCGATCGGCCGCGGCAGTCCGCCCGGATGCGCCACACCCTTCAACCGGCCGCCGCGCTCGCGTACCGCCTGCCGCAGATCGTCGACTTCCTGCCGAGGCAGCGCGGTGACACGGTAGCTCTGCATCCCGTCGGCCTGTTCGGCCGGACAAAATCCCACCGCCGTATCTTCCGCGGGCAATCCGGAGAGCGGTTCGACTTCGAAGCCGAGGGCACGCGCGATCTGCTCGTCGCCAAGGCCGGCGATTTGATTTAGTGAAAGCACCATCGACTGGGTCCACGCGTCCTCGGTGAGCACCCAAACGTCGCGATGCGGGCGTCCGCCCAGCCCGAGCGCCGCGCGCACCGAGTCGGCGGGCGTAGCCTCCGCCGAGCGCAGCGCCTGCGCGACCCGCGGCGCATCTCCGGCGCTTGCGCTAAAGTCCGCGCGTGCGATGCGATCAACGGTGAGAAGGATGAGGGTGCAGGGGGTCATGGGGTACGCTCGTGCACGAAAGAAAAGTGAACCAAGTTAGTACCGCTTCTGAGTTGAATGTACTTTGCTGGACTCTTCTGTGGGATACCCGCCGATGATGCGCCTGCATTTACAGGATTAAAGTATGCTCGTACCGCACGCGTACCCTGGGAAAGCCCTGAAATTAGATACGAAACCTCTGAAAAGGTGGCCGGCGATCCGGCAATGAAATTTTGGCTTACGGGGACGACCACAATTTTCGAAGCGTCGCTGGGATCGGGTCCAAATGCTCTAATCGTTATTTGGTCATGAAATGAACTATTCCCCACCGGCATCAGCGCATTGCCATCCGTATCCGAAACTACCACCGTCGCCTTAATCTCTGCACCAAAGCTGCTGTCCTCAAACCGCAATCCTGCATCCTTCGCGTATCCCGAATCTCCCAGACTTGCCGTCCCATTCGAGCCATAGTGCCAGATTTCTCGAATCTCCTGCCCGGCCCCCGCCAGCGGCGCGCTCGCCAGATCGCGAAGCTTGTCGTTCGTGTAGCTGTTGCCCCACCCATCGGAAATGGTCGTCTCACCTAAAGTGAGCCGCAGGTACGGCCCACGCCAACCGCCAGGTACTAACACTTCGGGATCTGCGTCGTCCGGATCGCCGACGTTATCCACCGTTGCTGCCCGTAAATCGAACGTAGCGCCCGTCGGCGCGAGTAGCTCGCCAAGGGTAAGCACGCCACTCTCATCCACCGTTCGGGGCAATCGCCCCATATCGGAGACGAATCCGTTGAGCACCGGCGTACCGTCCGGACCGCGCGCATCGGGCGACCCCAGCACCGCCTCCCGAATCGATTCCAAGCCCCGCTGCGTCGCTTCGTACCTCGCTTGGTCCTGCGCCGTCTCGACACTTGCCACCGCGATGGCGGTGACCACGGCGAGGATCGCCAGCACAACGGTCAGTTCGAGCAGCGTGAAGCCGCGGGGGCTATTCGGGTTCATAGGCATCCGTCCGATACAGGAAGAGCACCAAATCGTCCCCGCGCGCGGACGCGGTGCCGTCGGCAAGACGGCCGGCCGTGCGATCGCGGGGCGCATCCAGCACACCGTCCGCGCCGGCCGATACCAGACGCGCGTACTTCAACTGCTTCTCGACACTCGGCGACCCGAAGACCGCGACGGGGGGCACTTGCAGCACGATCGGGTTGCCCCACGGATCTCCGCACGCCAAATCCTCGTCCTGGCCGTACCAGGCCTCGCCCGAGGATCCGTAAAATCCGCGCGCCTGAAAGCTGCCCGTAAAGCGCGGATGCAGGTGCGCCGCTGCGGGAAATACCGTCGGCGGCTCCGGTCGGCTTTCATTCTGGATCGCACCTCCGCCTTGCGCGTACGGTCCGCGCCAGCCGCGTTGCGTAGCCGGGTCGAAGGGCGGATAGCCCGCGCCGTTCCCGAACAGATCGCTCAGGCGCAGCACCGCCGGGTCGAATCCCGGCAGAAATTTGAGATCTTGTATTAAGCCCGGCGCACCGGCGCTTCCGGCAAGGCTTCCGCGCAACTCCTGCAAGGTGGTTCGCGCCACCGTCAGCTCTGCCTGATCTTCGATATCTCCAAAGCTGACCACCACCATCCCGGCCACCGCGGCCAGGATCGCGACCACAAGGCTCAATTCGAACAGCGTAAACCCGCGAACGCGCCGAGCGCGCGGGCGGGCAGACCGATCATTCCCTCGACCTCGTGGCGGCATGGGCCGCTCCTTATGCACGATCCCAAACGCCGCCGGCCCGCTTGCTGCGGGCCGGAGCGGCGCGACCCGACTTACACGAGCGCAGTGCTTCGCTCACGAACGGCATCCATTCTTGATACAGTAATATCAATAGCGGCGCATGATCTTTTAATAATCTATTATCATTTAATTCCGGCCTCACCGCACGCCCTGCAAATGCACAGACTGCGTACGGCATCCGGCCGTACGCAGTCGCGCATTCAAGCAAGTACCATCGAGCCATCGACGGTTCTCGGTCCACCTACCGTTATCCCTGCCGACCACCGTCCGGCAGCGACTCGTTGAACTGCTGGATCGAGTAGTCCGGATAGCGGCCGTAGCTGTCGGTGACCATGCATAAGGTCGGGCGTTCGCCGTTGGCGTAGATTTTGAAGATCGCGATGTAGCGCCCGTAATACTTACCGTCACAGCCGGGATAAATCGGTGCTTGGAGCGTGGTTTTGCCGATGGCCGAATTCGACGGCCCGAAGCCCAGCGCCACCAGCCGCTCGCTTGCCGGGGGTACGCCAGCGGTTGCAGGATAGATCGCCTTGGCCACCACCGAGCCCGATTGAACTTCCGCGACCGTCATTCCGCTGGCCAGGGCCCTCGACGTCGTGGCGCTGTTGTTCGAGTTCGTTACCGCATAGCTGTGGTCCATCACGAAGTCGAAGCCGCCTCGGGAGAACGAGCGATACCACTGCGCGCCTCCAGAAACATTCGAAACCGTGCCGGCCGCCAGATCGGCATACAAGGAAGGACCGCTGATCGGCAATCCCGTGAGTTGCTCCGACTCGTTCGCCGGGGCGTCCGTACCCGAATAGTCTTTGGCCGGATCGTAAATGTCCGGAGTGGACTCCGTGGTTACCAGCGAATCCATATACTGCGGGTAGCGCTTTAACTGCACGAAATGCAGTTGGATGTTATTCGCTACGTCCTGGGCATTCTTCGCCGTCGCTGCCATGTCGGCAGACCGGCCCAGCATCGCTACTTGCGGAATGACAAGCCCAGCGATCGCCGCCAGAATTACCAGCACCATCACCAACTCGATTAACGTAAAGCCACCCGGCCTCCTGCGAATCTTGCTCATCCGAACCTCCCGACCAAACGGTCTTCTGTAAGGCCGCGCGAAGCGTCACTCACCCGGCTCTCCGGGGAAATGACGCTTTCACGCGCAGCCTTGGGCCGGGAGAGACCCGCGCAAAGATCAAACCAACCGATAATTCCATTATTGAAGGGTTCCGCGGACGCCGACATAAGCCCAGAGTGAGTATTCAGTTGAAACAAGGATTCGATTAGCGCAAAGTCCTTAGCGACTTGCAGCGGGAGCCCGCGCGAGCAGCGTTTGCAGCCGCCCTGAGTACAGCTTTCGTACATGCGCAGTCGTTCATTTCGCTTCCGGCAAGGTGCCGAAGACTGTGCAAAAGCGGGGGGTGAGGTAGTCTCTCGCGAGCTCATCATGACGCCTGGGAAAAGACGCATGGTTTATTCGTGCACGGATTGACGCCTAATTTCAGTGGCCAGCCAAAAAGCTCGGAAAGTACGCGGGCAGCTTCCTCAGGCTGAGACGGGCAAACGGACAACGTACGCCCGGGAGCCAACAACACCCATTCGTCGGCGTACTCGAAGGCCAAATTCAGATCGTGAAGTACAGCCAGCACCGCGACGCCCTCTGCACAAAGGCGCTTGGCGATGCGCAGACTGGCATGCTGATGTTGCAGATCGAGATTGTTCACCGGCTCGTCAAGGAGCAGACAGCGCGCGCGGCCGGATGAGCCGTCGTCGGGCGGCTCCCAGATCTGAGCCAAGGCGCGCGCCAGATGGACGCGCTGTTTTTCACCTCCCGAAAGCGTCAGATAATGGCGTTCGGCCAGCATTCCGGCCCCGACGGCGTGCAGGGCTTCGACGGCGATCGCGAAATCCCGGCGCGCTTCGCGGCCGTGATGGTGCGGCTGCCGGCCCATGAGAACCACTTCGAGTGCGCGGAAATTGAACGTGAGCAGCGACTCTTGGCTCAAAACAGCCCTGCGGCGAGCCAGCGCATTACGGTCCCAGTGCTGCAACGGCACTCCCAAAGCGCGCACTTCGCCCGCGTGAGGCCGCCAGACGCCAGACAAAATTTTAATCAGCGACGACTTGCCCGCACCGTTGGGTCCCAGGATTGCCAAGAAACGGCCCGACGTCAGCGCGAGATTCACGTCCCGAAGCACCTCGCGCTCGCCCAGACGCAATCCCACGCCGATGCACTCAAGCATAAAGGCCTCCGGTGTCGCGCTTGAGCAGCAACCACAGGAAGAACGGAGCGCCCAGAAGTGCCGTCAGGATCCCAATGGGAATCTCGGCGGGCGGGTGAAGCGACCTGGCGGCCACATCGGCGCCCAGCAGCAGCATGCCGCCCAACAGGATGCTGCATGGGGTCAAGCGCCGGTGGTCCGGGCCCAGCATCAGGCGTACCAGATGCGGGACCACCAACCCGACGAACCCGATGCCGCCGGTCATCGCCACCGAAGCACCCACCGCCACCGCAACGACGACCATCAGACGCGTCTTAAGCCCCTCGACATCCGTGCCCAGACAAACGGCCTCTTGCTCGCCCAGCAGCAGACTATTGAGCTTCTGCGACCAGCGTGGAATCAGGAACAGGCTCAAGACCATCAGCGGCCCGGCCAGCGCCAGCGCATCCCAGCTCGCCGCGCCCAAAGAGCCCAAGCCCCAGAACTGAATGGTGCGAAGCTGCTGGTCGTCGGCGAGATAGATCAGCACCCCGATGGCCGCGCCTGAAAGTGCGCCGATGGCGACGCCGGCCAGCAACAGCGTTCCCATCGCGGTCCGGCCGCCGCGGCGCGCGATCGCGTAAACGATCAGGGACGTCGCCAGCGCTCCGCCAAACGCGGCCACCGGCAGCGTAAACTTACCAAACGCCGCGAAGCGCGGCCCGAACATCGAACTTCCCAGCACGATGGCGAAGGTCGCCGCGAGTGCCGCGCCGCCGCTGACCCCGATCAAGCCCGGATCGGCCAGCGGGTTGCGAAAGAGCCCCTGCATGGCCGCGCCGGATACCGCCAGAGCGCCGCCCACGAGAACAGCCATCACCGCACGCGGCAATCGGATGTGCGCCACGATGTACGCATGCAGACCGCTCTCGGCAGAGAGGTTCCCGAATCCCAGGGCATTCCAAAGCGCTTCCAGCACCTTTCCGGGCGGAATGAACTTCGGGCCGACGCCCACCGCCAGCACGAACATGCAAGCGAGCCCCGTGCCCAACACCGCGAGGCACAGTGCGTACCGGCGCCGAAACGGGAGCGCTATAGCCCACGCCGCGTCTTCGCGCAGCGCCGGAGCCGCGTCATTCACGAAAGCGTTCCTCGATCTTGCGGAACCACGGCGCCGATCGGGATGCCGGTAGTTCGAGGTCGGGATGAACGAGCTTTGCGAATTCGTGCGCCATCTCGCCCACGCGCGGACCGCCCGCCAGAAAACGGATGCCGTCGACGAAGATTACGCGCTTGGTTTGCCCGGCGGGCGTGCGGTCGAGTCCGTGCAGCTTCAACAACTCGTCAGTGGTGCCGAAGGCCTGATGCTCGGAGCGCGTGGCGGCCACCAGAAGTTCGGGCCCCGCTTCCAGCACCGCTTCTTTCGAAAGCGGCTTCCAGTTCTCGAGATGCCCCGCCACATTAGGCAGGTTCGCCAACTTGAAGAATTCGTCGGCGCCCGTGCCACCGCCTCCGGCGGTCAATTTGTCCTCGGACGGATTGAAGATAAAGAGCGCCTTCGGCCCAAGGCGCGAGGCGAGCGCGTGGCGCACGGCTTCGAGATCGGCTTCCACCGCCGCGGCCAGTTCCTTGCCCCGATCAGGCACTTCAAGCGCGGCGCCCACGGCTTCGATCAAGTCGAGCATCGCGGGAAAGGATTTATTCTGCTTTTCGCCCGGCAAGTCGATTAAGGGAACCCCCGAAGCGCGCAATTGCTCCAGAGCTTCCGGCGGGCCGCCTTCAACGGTATTCAGAATCAGCGTGGGGTTGAGGCTGAGCAGCCCTTCGGCGGAAAGCCGGCGCACGTAGCCGATACTCGGCTTCTTCGCCACCACGGCCGGCCATTTCGCGGTGCTGTCGGCGGCGATAATTCGATCGCCGAAGCCCAGCGCGTACATGATCTCCGTCACGGCGCCGTCCGTGGCGACGATGCGGCTGAGATCCAGACGGGGAGATGGGGCGGCGTGAGCCGGCGCAGACGGCGCCGCCGGAGCGGATACCAGGGGTGGAGCCACGGCGGCGGTAGGGGAACCGCCGCCGGGCTCCTGAGCCGACCGGGCTTGCGCCAGACCCGGCAGCCCATGGTAGATCACGCCGCCCACCACAACGATCACGATCAAAGCGGCGGCGATTTTGAACGCTTTCATGCTTGCACCGTCTCGCTCACCGCATGCTTGACCAACACCACGTCGTAGCCCGAAGCCTGAGCGCGAACCATGCCGCCTTTGGCCTCACGATTGGCGCAGGCTTGGCCCTTCGCCTCGTCTTGCGCGCATGCGGCGGCTTGCGGGCCTTCGGCCTGGCCCTTGGCGCTCGCCGCACCCTGCATGTGGTTCGAGCCTTCCGCCTTGGCGTGACCTTTGCCGTGGTGGCCATGTGCCTTCTTGAACGCATCGCTTTGCGTCCAATCCTGGAAGTGCCGTTGCGACTCCCAGCGCGTCATGACCAGAAACTCCTCGTTCGTGTCGGCCTGCTCGCCCGTTTCGGCGTTGCGTCCTTGCCACGTGCGGCGGAGCAGCTCGAAGCCCAATAAGCCGGGCTGGCCCTTCAGACCTTCCGTGGCGGCAAAGCGCTGGATCAGGCCCTCGCCCTTGCCTGCTTCGACCACGATGCGATTGACGGCGATAAACATGAACGTCTCTCCTTGGGGGTTGCAGTCCGAGGCCTGCCCGCACCACGCGGGCCGTTGTGGCGTACCAAAGACATAGGGGAGACCGGAGCGGAACCGCGATGCGGCCCGCTCCGGCGCGATCCGGCTACTCCGGCGTGCTCGTGTAATAGCCCTTCAGGCGGCCGGTCACGTCGTTGCCCAGCGGATCGATGACGGCCTTAAGCTGGCACTTAATCGCTGTTTCAGAGATCGCCATAACTGCCACGTAGCGACAATAATGAGTGGAAGGATTCACGGGACCGACGCCAGCACAAAGTGCCGGCGCCGCCATGGTCGTGCCAACTGCCGTGCACTTCGGGCCAATGCCAAAACAAACCAAGCGAACACCGGCAGGAACTCCACCCGGATACAGCTTGTTTCTGACCGAGGTAGAGGTCAATTCAGCGACATTAAACGCTGCGGTGCCGTCAACGATTCGGGCTACGGTCGCACTATCGCTGAACTCGGTGGAGGTAAGACTATGGTCATACAGCACGAAAAAGCCGGAGCTATTGGACTCCAGTCCATGAACCAGACTGGCATAAAGCGAAGGGGCCGGCGGGCCAGGCGGAGGTGGTGTGATCGAAAGCGGAGTCATCCAACTGGTGCCGCCATGCGTGAAAATTTTCCCGTAAACGGCTCCCGTCGTATCCAAAAGGGAATCGAACTGATGCGGATAAGTTCCCTTTACGGTTTTAAACAGTTGAAGGTTGCCGAACGTCTCCTCCATCGCGGCCGCGCCGCTGGCCGACTCGGCGGACGACTTCAGGAAGTCAACGCGCGGGATTATGAGTCCGGCGAGCGCCGCGAGAATCGCGAGCACCACAACCAACTCGATGAGCGTGAACCCGCTGGCAATGCGGCGAGCGGTGGATGTGAACGGCATGACGGTAACCTCCAGACCTGGCGCCCCTTCGTCCGCATCGGACGCAAAAAGGGTCGCGCCAATACCACTACAGGTTTGGAGTTCTGCACCTCGAATCGCGCGCACCGGACATCCGGCGCGAACTCGCGAACACGAAGACAGGGGGCCTTCCGTCGACCGGAACGCACCCCAAGGCCAGGCTGCCTCACAGCCCCGCCGGGAAGACCGCTCTACGCAGTGCTACTCTTCCGTCGTGACGCGGCGCTCACCCAGAGCCGAATGGGCGCCGCGAGAAGCTTTTGCTTCCACCACGAACCGGTATTCCTTGCCGCACGAAAGAATCACTTCCTTGCGGCCCTTGCTCAGCCAGCGCACCGCAATGCGAATCTCGCCAAAGCCCGAGTGCGAGTAGACGTCTTCCAGCAACTCCGACAAGCGCGACCACACCGGCGCCAACTCGGGCGAAGTCGGCTCGTCCACCGAGGCGTCCACTCGATGCGGGCCGCTGGACCTTGACACGCGCGCTCCTTAAGTGGCTATTGCTACGTCGAAATACCAAGTTGATCGGATAAGATTAAATCTCAAATAGGATCCACATTCAATACATATTTGAGAATAATTTGCATATTTATGACAATGACGCCACTCAGGGGCAGGCATATCCAAAACGCGTCAAGGGTTACAGAAAGCTTTTGGTATAATCATGATAATTATTCTCATCTATGGTTGACTTCTGCTGTGCCGCTGAGCTAGATTTCCAGCCACTTGCGCCCAACCGAAAAGCTTTCCATAAAGGAGCAGACCATGCAGACCGTATTACCGCTCGAAACCGAAATTAGAGAACGGGTGCTGAAAGAGTTCGAGAAAAATCCGCGCGCGATGACGCCCTCGATCGCACGTACGTTAGGGATCGGCGAAGTTCACGTCATCCGCCACATGCCAAACGGGAAGTCGCGCGAATTGGACATCAAGCGCTGGGAAGAACTGATCCGGAGCTTCGAAGACCTCGGCAAGGTGCACGTGATCGTGAACACGGGCGTCGTGGTCCTTGAGTGCTTTGGGCAGTTCGGAAACTTCAGCACCATGGGCGAGTGGTTCAATGTGCAGACGAGCACGATCGATATGCATATCCGGCACGTCGAGCTACACAGCGTTTTTGCCGTCGAGAAACCGGGGCATATGGACGGAGTCAATACGCTGAGTTTTCAGTTCTTCAACCGCGAAGGACAGACCGCGTTCAAGGTCTTCCTCACCTTTGGTGGCGATGCGCCGCCGGCGCCGAAAGTCGAACAGTTCAAGGCTCTTACCGAGAAGTTCCTGCTCAAACAGGACTAAGTGCGCCTTGGCGGACGGAAAGTTGTGCTTAAGGGGCTGCGAACGATGCGTTCGCAGCCCCTGCTTTTAAAGGTATTCACGCTCTAAGATTAAGTTCCTGGAACCTCAATATCCGGCTGCCGATCGTGAGATCCACAATTTAAATCAGTTCTTGGCAGTCTTACCTGTCGCGAGCAATGCTCCTTTGTAATGAGAACTGTTCTTGTCACTTCGGCATCGGCGTTCCCGCAGGGATACGCACGATACTGATCTTATCGCATAGGCGGTGGTTCCACTCCTTGCCGGCCTCACTCTCCTGCCAATGGCCGCGCGTGAAGTCCGGGTAGGGCAGCGTGAGGTTGCCGTTCGCCACCGAGATATCCGACAGCGGCCCGGGCGCACTCCACGCCGCCGCGTCGTAGCAATCCATATCCGGCGGCAAGCCCTCGCGCATCGTCTGCACCAGCCGGTAGTTCATGATGTAATCGACACCTCCGTGGCCGCCGATTTTCTTGGCCAGTTCCCCGTACTTCTGCCAGAACGAATGTTCGTACTGCGACTTCAGTTCGTCCAGCGGCCGCCATTCGTGCTTGCCGGAGTGTCCGCCATCGATGTACACGCGCGCGGGATAGTCGCACAGCGTGCCCTTGCTGCCCTGGATCAGGTTGAGCCGGCTGTACGGCCGCGGGGTCACGACGTCATGCTGCAACAGGATCGTCCGTCCGCGCGCCGTCTGAATCAGAGACGAATTCATGTCGCCGCAGGTGTACTTCTCTTTGCGCTTCGGGTCATCGGTCGGGACCGTCGCGTCGCGGTATTCGTCCAACGCTGCCGACAGGCTGCTCATCGACACCAGCTTGGTGAAGCGGTCGCCACGGTGCACATTCATGTACCACGCCACCGGGCCTAGGCCGTGGGTAGGATACAGGTTGCCCAAGCGGTTCTTGTGTGGCTCCCGCCGCCACATGCCTTCGCCGGCGTTGCTCAACAGCAATCCGCGCAGCTCGTGGATGTACGCGGCTTCGCCGTGCGTGATCGTCCCGAAGACCCCGGCGCGTACCATGTTCAATGCCATCAACTCGGTCTGGCCGTAGCAGCAGTTCTCCAGCATCACGCAATGTTTTCGAGTTCTTTCGGACGTATCCACCAGCTTCCAGCACTCGGCAAGCGTCGTTGCGGCAGGTACTTCCACCGCCGCGTGCTTGCCATGTTCCATGGCATAGACGGCCTGTGGCGTGTGAAACTCCCACGGCGAAGCGATATAGACGAGGTCGACATCGTCGCGCTCGCAGACCTTCTTCCAGTCGGCTTCCATCGCCGGCGTCGCCTGCCCTGCTTTCTCGACGCGCTCTTTCGCGCGAACGCGGTTGGCCTCGGACGGATCGGAGACCGCCACCACCTTCGCTCCGTCGCAGGCGAGCATCTCGCCCAGCAACCCATGTCCACGCCCGCCAACGCCGACAAAAGCCAGCCTAACGGTATCCTTCTTATCAAATGGCACGCCCTGCATCGTCGACCCCTGCGCAGGCGGTACGGTTGCCACGTATTTCACGGCCTCTTCGGCAGACTTGAATACTTCCTTCATGAAGAATCTCTCCGATCAAAGGATCAAGCGGGGATTACCTGGATGACGAGCCCTTGTCCGCTCCCGCGATTTGCAGCTAAAGAATTTAAGCCCCACTACCCCATTCACAACTTGGTTTCATCGGCTATCAACCCGTCAGACCAGAACTCCTCCTTGCTCACCTCTGCCCGACGTCTGGGAAAGAGGGAGATGAAGGGGAAGAAAAAGCGTGTGTCGATTCCGGAGCTATACCGGCGCGAAGGCATCGCGCCTTCGCTTTACTACAAAAGGCTGAATGCCTTCCTGGAGGCCGGCAAAAATGGCCTCACGCGGGATACCGTATCACCCGCAGGCGAACGGGAAGATCGAGCGCTACCACGAGGGGCTTGGAAACGTCACGCCAAACGATGTAAGCTTTGTCCGAAGGGAAGATATTTTAGCGCGCAGAAAGGCGCTCAAAATAATAATCATTCGAAAACGGAAAAGAAAAACGCAGGCCCGAAAATCAACTGCCGGCCTCCTGCTTCACTCTCCCGCTCTCGCTGACGACCTACAACCGCTATCGTACGCTTAGCTGGGTGTTCTTTCCCACGATCTGATCGTACCTTCAGACCCATTCCTACCGAATTTCTGTCGCAGTTCGCCTCTCGCTTACATCCCAATCACGCAAATAATCGCCGCCAAAGCCACGCCAGCGGGAGCAAAGCTGCCAGCACCGCCGTCGCCGCGTGCGCGGGCGGCCAATCGAAACGGTGCGCGGCCACGAAACCGGCTGCCGCGCCCAGCACCGCCACAATGGGCGCAACGACCAGCATTCCGCGCAGTTCCCGGCACAGATGACGCGCCGCCAACGCCGGAAGCGCGAGGCAGCCGAACGCGTACAGCGTTCCCGCGCAGCGGATCGCCAAGGTCAGCCCCAGGCCCAGGGCGATCAGGAACCCGGCGTTCCAGCGCCCGACGGGGATCCCGCACGCCCGCGCGTGCTCCGGATCCACGCTCTGCAGCAGAATCGGGCGCCAGCGCGCGAGAAAGACCGCGGCTACGGCCAGCGCGAAACAGGCGCTCCACGTCAGATCCTGCCGCGTCGCGCCCAGCATGGTGCCGGCATGAAGCCGCTTGATCTCCTCCAGTCCGTGCGGGCTGTGGGTCATCAAGAGAACCGCCCCCGAGCCGGAAAGGAGAAAGACCCAGCCCGTGAGCGCTTCGCGGCTTTCGCCGCCGGACTCGCCGCCCCAGGTCGTGACCCAGGCGCCCAAAGCGCCGAAGGCGACGGCGACGAGTAGCGCAAAGCGGTCGCTGGCGAACCACGCCGCATCCGGCCCGTGAACATGCCCGTGCGCGTCAGGAAGGGCCGCGCCGGTGCCCGCCGCCAGCGCGCTGCCCAGGGTCAGCGCGACGGCCAGCCCCAGCGTGGTGGACTGCGCCACCGCCGCGCCCAGGAAGATCTGGTCGCGCGCCGCCAGCAGCACGCCGCACACGCCCAGGCACGCCGCGATCAGCCAGCCCGCCGCGTACGCATCGCCGAAGAGGGCCCAACTGTCCAGGAAGTCGGTCAGCACGCGGCCGTCCGCCGGAACCCTGGACCCTCGAGCGGAACGGACGCTGGGGCCACGAATAACGTGGGAGGAACGAATAGGACGTTCGAATTTGAAAGCATCATGCGGAAGCACCCCAACCGCGTCGCAAGAACCAGCGCGGTTCACAGTTCACAGGTTACTGTTTACCGTCTCCTGCTCCCTTACCTCCCCACCCTCCACTCGAAGCGTCCGCGTCGCCAGCCGCCGTGCCAGCGCGTGGTCGTGGCTTACGCAAAGCACGGTCACGCCACGCTCCGCACGCAGGCGTTCCAACGCGCCGGCGACCTCTTCGGCCATGTCCGGATCGAGTGCGGCGGTGGGTTCGTCCAGGAGCAGGACGCGTGGCTGGCGCGCCAGCGCGCGCGCCAGCAATAGGCGCTGCCGCTGGCCGCCCGAGAGTTCCGCGACCTCGGCGCGCTCGAG
The DNA here is from genome assembly GCA_015075375.1 of Planctomycetota bacterium. Classification (GTDB taxonomy): domain Bacteria; phylum Planctomycetota; class SZUA-567; order H5-PLA8; family H5-PLA8; genus H5-PLA8. Next base: position 346,577 of record JABTUM010000003.1, read on the forward strand.
CCCTTCCAGTCCGGCGAGGCGGAACGCTTCCGCGAGCAGGGCGGCCTCCTCGCCGCGGGCCAGCGCGACGCCAGCCAGCCCCAGCGCGGTGTATTCGCGAACCGTGGTGCGCACCGCCGGCGCCAGGTCAAGGCGCTGCGGAACGACGCCCAAGTCGCGCGGCGCGACCGCGCGCGAGAGGCTTCCCTCCAGCGGCGCCAGTTCGCCCTGCAGCGTCCGCAACAGGGTCGTCTTCCCGCTCCCGTTGTGGCCCAGCAGGAACCACCATTCGCCCGCGCGGACAGTCAGGTTCACGCGCCGCAGCACCGCGCGCGCGCCGTACCCGGCCGTCAGCTCGCGCGCCTCGAAAAGCGCCTGGGGATCGGACATGCATCCAGTCTGGCACGAACAACAGGCCCGGCACAACGCCCGATTTACCCAATGCGCTCCGGCCAGCCCCACGCCCCCTGCAGCCGTCCAAAGATGGCTATCCGGATGCGCGTGTGCCGCCTGTCCCGCCGCCAGCAGCAGGAGGCCCAGACCGGCCCAAGCGAAGAGCGATACCCGACGATGGATGCGATACCCGTGGCAAAAGCACGGTAGCGCCACCGCTACCGTGCCAAGGAGGAGCGTCCATTCTGCCGATTCGTCGAGCAGAAAGCCCAACCCCGCCATCGGCAGGAGCAGGATCAAAAGCGGCATCGCCAGGCAATGGATCGCGCAGGCCAGCGAGAGGCACGCGCCGACGGCGTCCAGCCGTTCGTGGATCCGGGTTTCGCTTTGAACCGATGTGGCGCTCATTTCGAGGACAACGTCTCATGAATCTTCTTGACGTTGAAGTCCAGCCACTCGATGTACTCGCCGGTCTGCGGATACGCCCCGGCCTGATGCGCCAGCCGAGCGATGCGCGCACCCGTCTGGCGAGCGACCATCTCGGCGCTCTTGGGGTCGTAATAGGCCGACGTGATCAGCAAGGCGATCCGCTCCTCTTGCATCCGCTTCACCACGCGTGCCAAGTGCCGGCTGGTGGGGCTCACTCCGGGCAGTGGCTCCAGGTGCTCGGCAATTTTCAACCCGAATGCGCGCGCGAAGTAGGGCCACAACGCATGGTCGTCCACCGCGGCCGTGCCCTGGAAAGGAGCGAGTAGACCCAGCCAGCCGCCCAGTTTCCCTTCGTCGCCCTGCTTAGCGAGGAATTCCCGGAGCTTGCCGTGCGCGTGAAGACGCGCCAGCTTCGCGCCGTCGTACTTCGCGTGCAGTTCCACGCCCACGAGTTTCTCGCCGAGCGCCTTTCGGAAGGCCGACAGGTTGGCCTCGAACTCCGAAGCCCGCGAGGGGCGCACGGACGTCAGACCGTCGCGGAGCCGTTCGGCCGCGCGCAGCCCTTCCAGCGGATCGAGCAGGTAGTGCGGGTTGCCGCCAGGATGCACATCGCCCATGCTGCGGTCCACCGGCCCGGCAGGAACTTCGAGAGGCGAGAGTCCGCGCGAGGCGTCCCAATGGCCGGCGGCCCCGGGCAGGATACGCGCGTTGCGCGACTGCTCCCAGAGCGCCGGCGCCCAGCCGATCTCCAGTTCCAGGCCCACCACGGCAAGCGCGTCGGCCTTCGCCAAGGCCGTCACGAAGCTGGGGCGCGCTTCCACGAAATGCGGATCCTCTGAGCCCTTCGCGAAGACGGTCACGGACACGTCCGCGCCACCCACAATGCGGACTAGGGAGCCCAGCTCGGGCACGGTGGCGCAGACCTTTAGCGGTTCTTCGCCGAAGGACGCTCGCGCCAGGAGCGCGAGTAGCAACAGATTCGCGGCGGCAATTCGGATCATGACGTTCTCTTTTCCGTTCGTTCGATCAGTATCGGTGCGCTGGATGCGAGCCCCAGAGCACGTCCAGCCCCAGCCAGACGCTGTGCCCACCCTTGTCGTCCAAGTGCGCGGTACGGTCGAAGTTGTACTGGACCCGCACGCGCGAGAAGTGGCTGGGGCGCCACATCAGCATCGGGCTGACGCGGTAGCGTTCGTTGCGGGAGGGATCGAACTTCTTGTCGGCTTCGGCGAACGCGGGGTCCGGATCTTCCTCGAACTCCACGTTCTGCCCCGCTCCAGTCGCATACTCGAAGCGCGCACCGATCGCCCAGTCGCGCTTAAAGCCCCACAGCACTTGCGTGTAGAAGCCCCAATCGGTGAGCTTGTCGCCCATCAGCGGCACCTGCTCAGGCGGATCTTCTTCCTCGTCGAGGAAGATCCCCCCGTCGGCGCGGTAGTGCCGATACACGAACTCGCTCTGCCAGGTCAGGAAGGGAAATCCGCGTTCGTTCTTCGCCGGCTTCCATTTCAGCGTGAAGTCACCGCCCACAATCCACGTCTGGCCGTCGCTGCCGCTGGCGTTGGGGCCGTACATGCCACTGGCGCCCAGCAGCACGTTCAGTTCGTCCGTGATATCGACTCCGTTCTCCCAGCGCGCGAGGTACGCCAAATCGTCGAAGTTCCGCACACGTCGCGTGATGCTCGGCCGCCCGCCCAAGCCTTCTTCAAAATGCCCGCCTTCTTCTTCGCCGCCGTGCGCGTGTCCGTGCCCGCTCCCTTCCTGCTCGCCCAGAAAGCTCGGCATCGTCTCCCCGTTGGCGTTCTGCACGCCCAGATGAATCTGGCTGAACCAGCTCGTGGGCAAAAGCCACCCCAACCTCGCGCCCGGCGCGCGCATCCCGTCGCCACCGAAGACGCGGCTGTGGATCACCGGCTGATCCATCCAGTCCCAGGCATGCGGATGGACCGGATTCAGCCGCCCGAACTCTGTGAAGAAGTGGCCGGCCTCCAGTTCCATGCCCAACGGAAGGTTGGTCGTAGTGACGAAGGCTTCTTCCAGCTCGACGATGGACCCGCCGCTCAGCGCATCAATCGCGTAGACGATGTGCGCTTCGCCACGGAAGTACGGATCGATCGCCCCGGAGAGGCTCAGTTCGAGTTGCTGGAGCGTGAAGCCGCGCTTCTTGGGATCGTGGGCGCCGCCCTGGAGTTCGGCGATGGCGTCCTCGTGCTCGGTGCTCGTGCCCGCTGCGATAAGTAAGTTGGCGCTGATGTCGATGTAGCGCTCGCCGGACTTCGAAGGTCGGGGCGCGCCGGCGGCGCGCCCGTCGCCGGGTAACTCGCCCAACGCGCGCTCCAGTGCCGCCTCGGCGGGGCTGGGCGCGCGCGTCATCGCGTGCTCAGCTTCGTACGCGTTCACCTTCACGGTGAGCCGCTCGATGGCCGCCTGCTGCTCCTGGTTCTGCCGGACGAGCTGGTCCACTAGCGCGCGCAAGTCGGGCTCCGGCGCTTCGCCAGCTTTCGCGATAAACGGCAGGGACAGCAGGAGCAGCAAGACGACGAACGGCGACGAGCGTTGGACGTATGGCATTTTAAGCATCCCCTAACGGTAACGATAGAGCACTATCACCTATTAATAATAATGCAATATCATTTTTAGAGCTTCTTGGGACCGTTCGATTGTCCAACGTCAGCGAAAGTGAGAGATGAAGGTGGAAGGGAAAGCGTGTGTCGATTCCGGAGCTTTACCGGCGCAAAGGCGTCGCGCCCTCGCTCTACTACAAGTGGTTTAAAGCCTTTCTGAAGGCCGGCAAAAATGGCCTCACGCGGGATACACGACGCCACGTCCGACGAAGTCCATCAACTCAAGCTGGAGAACGAAGGACTGAAACGTGCGCGGGCCAAGGTGCCGTCTTCGACCTATTACCGTTGGCGGCAGAAGTTCCGCTTGGGCGGTACCGTTGGCTTGCAGGATCATTCGTCCTACACGGGCCGTGTCTGGAACCAGTTGCTGCCCGAGGAACGCGAACGGATCCTGGCCGCGCAGTATCACCCGCAGGCGAACGGGAAGATCGTGCGCTACCACGAGGGGTTTGGCAACGTCACGCCAAACGATGTAAGCTTTGTCCGAAGGGAAGAAATTTTAGCGCGCAAAAAAGCGCTCAAAATAATAACCATTCGGAAACGGAAAAGAAAAACGCAGGCCCGAAGATCAACTGCCGGCCTCCTGCTTCACTCTCACACTCTCGCTGACGACATACACTCCGGTCTCATAGCGAGCGATCGTTGACGGCTCGAAAATCGCCCCCCCCCCCTGCGAACAGCCGGTTACGCTGCTCGATAATATTTATTACACACGCGCCCGTGCAGGCGGGTATCAGGAACCGGTCCTTCGCGTATGGCGCTTCAGGCTGGTTTGAATGCCGAAACCTGCTTTGAGCGTTTACGCCGCTTACGGCTTACGCTGGGTTGCGCGGGAGCGAACCTGATCCAGCCAGCGTCCCCACCCGGGCGAGCGGTCCGAGAGTTCCCACGCCGCCTGCGCGCGATCCAATGCCGCCGCGCGATCCCCCAAAGCCCAAGCCAGGTCGGACCAGCAGCGTAATCCCAGTGCCGAGGGCCGCAGTCGCGCGTGGGCGGCCAGGAGCGCTTCGGCATGGGACCAGTCCTTGGCTTGCATCAAGCGCCGGGCCAGCGCAACGCTCATCGCCGGCGACTGGGCCATAAGTTCTCCATGCGCGCGCGCCAGCGCCTGCGCCGCCGGGAGCGGCAGGTCGTGTACCGCATCGGCCATCCAGCGTTCCCGTGCTCCCGCTTCGGGCTGCGCCCACGCGTTCAAGGCCTGGGTCCACCCCGCGGTTCCTCGATCCAAGCGTCCGCGCTCCAGATCCACGCGTCCCTGGAGTGCCCCGTACCATCCATCCTGGCCGAGCGTTCCAGCCACGGCGGCCAAGTTTGCCTCCGCCTTGTCCCAGCGCCGAAAGCGCAGCCAAAACCGCGCCCGTCGCAACGCCAGATCAGGCCGAATCTGCACGGAGAACTCCAAATCCGAATCTACTTCAGACCTACCATTTTCAGAAGTCGCAAAAACGGCGATTTTGGGAGATGGGGTGGCTGACTGTGACTCGCACGTGCCAAAGGTAAGGAAGTATCTGTCGGCCTTCAGCAGGTCCTTCTCTGAAATAGAACATCTCACCTATCTATTGACCGGCTAAGCCCTCAATTTAGCCCCCAATTCCTGCTCGGAATTAGGGTCCCGTGTCTTTGCGCTCCACCCAAGGTCCTGCTCAAGCGACCTGGCATGCCCTCCAGACCCGGCTCTCGGGTGCAAAAACTTCTTCTTCTCTTCCAAGCACAAGCACTTGCATCAAGGACTCCCATGCCCACCAGAATCCTACAACCCCTCCTCTTCCTGCTCGCCAAAAGCACCCATTCCGCCCTGGCCCAGCAGATCGAGTACCTAAAAGCCGAGAACGAGATCCTGCGCGCCAAGCTCCCCAAGAAACTTCGTACCACTCCCAGCGAACGCCAACGCCTGATTCGAGCCGGCAAACCCCTCGGCGCCAAGCTGAAGGCTCTCATCTCCGTAGTTTGTTATACAACCTTCCTGAGCTGGCAACGCCAGGATTCCAAGACCTACGGCCGCCGCGGTATCCAAGGACGGCCCAAGACTCCAGAAGCGGTCAGGGCTCTGGTGGTCCAGATGGCCCGGGAGAACAACTGGGGCCACGGAAGGATTCAGGGGGAATTGAAAACCCTGCGGATCTACCTCAGCAGGAACACCATCAAGAGCATCCTGAAGCAGCACGGGCTTGATCCCTGCCCCAAGCATACACGCGGGAACTGGGTGGACTTTGTCCGGCGGCATGCGCAGACTCTCTGGGCCTGCGACTTCGTCTCGAAGAAGATCCTGACCCAGTCTGGCTTGGTCGACTGCTTTCTGCTCTTCTTCATCAACGTGGCAACCAGGCGCGTTCATCTGGCTGGGGTAACCGTCAATCCCAGCGAGGAATGGATGGCCCAGCAGGCGCGTAACCTGTGTATGTTCTTCGAGGAGCAGGAGCATCAGCCGATCATCGTCATCCATGATCGGGATAAGAAGTTTACGCCACGGTTCACGCACATCCTGGAGTCCAACGACCACAGGGTGATCAAGTTGCCGGCGCGCTCACCCAACCTGAACGCCTACGCCGAGCGGTGGGTGCGGTCGCTACGCAGCGAATGCTTGAACCACTTCATGGTCTTCGGGGAAGGCCACATGCGTCATCTGGCCGAGACGTATGTGGACTTCTACAACGAAGTTCGACCGCATCAGGGGATCGGCAACGTGCCCATAGGCTGGAAGCGAGCGCACGGGCAAGGCGGACAGGTGCATGACGTTGGTGGGGCCCCATACCGGACTTGGCTCGGAGGGTTACTGAAAACTTATTACCGCGAGACGGGGTAATGCGATCCACGGTTGGGCTTGGCGAAGTTATTGCGCCGTTCGCTACGCGCACAGAGTACCATGCTTGTATAAACATGAGAGCATTCCTTCTGCATCCGCAAAAGGGTCGCCTCGCTGCATTGGACTAAAGTCGTAAGTGCAAGTTACTATCTATCCTCATCAAGTGGCTATAAGTTTGTCAAAGAAAGCGCTTAACATGGCTAGGCATCGCAAGGGAGCACGAATGCTGGACGCCAATGCAATGAGGATACAATGTTGAAAACAAATACACTCCAGCTAGCTGGATGGTAATGCAAATGCGCTTTCCTTGGTTTACCACCTGCCTTTTCATAATCGTTTTCAACCTGACTACTGCAGAGGCGGTGTGTCATGAGGCAGATCCCCATCGCATTCTCTTGCTTTACTCCGACAACCACTTGCTGCCCGCCATTTCACGGTTTGATCAAAGTATTCGGGAGGTCTTTCAAGCAGAACTCGGGTCAAGCCTTGAGTTCTATAACGAGTTTATGGATTCAGAGCGATTCCCAAAACCAGAGGATAAGACTCGGTGGGCTGAATACCTGGCACAAAAGTATCGGGAAACAAAGGTAAGTATTATTGTAGCAGTACGCGGCCCCGCGCTAAAATTTCTTATGGAGTACCGCGAACGTATGGGTTTTCATGCACCAGTGATCCATGCCGCTGTCGAGCGAACCGAGGTAGAACTCTATCGAAGCGCGCCTAACTTGTACGGAATTCCTATGGATTATGAACTGGACAAGACAATCGCACTGGCGCTCAAACTCCATCCCAACGCCAAGCGAATGATATCCATAACGGGCAGTTCGCCTCTTGACCAGCGTTGGCAGGGACTCGTGCGTTTGGCCGCACAGAATTTCACACCGCAACTGGAAGTAGAATATTGGAGCGAGAAACCACTTGAAGAAGTTCTCGAACTAGTAAAGCGCCTCCCGGATGATTCGTTCATACTTTGTGCAGGAATACTCCAAGACGGTAAAGGCCACCGGTATGTACCTCGAATGACCGTAAAACGAATCACCGAGGTATCCACAGCGCCCCTTTACACGGTATACAACGCGGTTATGGACACAGGAGCGGTGGGCGGATGCTTGGCAGTCATCGAGGATATGGCAAAGTACGCCGCGATATCAGGTGCACAGGTTTTACGCGGAAGACCCTTTACCGAGTTGTCACTACCGGCGATCGTGCCCAACAAGAACATCCTAGACTACCGGCAGCTGCGTCGCTGAGGCGTACACGACAAAGACATTCCCCCCGACAGTGTCCTCCTCTTTAAGGAGCCGACTTTTTTCGAGGCCTACTGGGCTTACGTAGCAATAGCCGTGTCCATTTTCCTTATACAGACAGGATTGATCGGGGCATTGCTGCTACAGCGGCGACGGCGACAGAAAAGCGAAGCCGCTTTGCTGACCAGAGAAAAACAGATGGACCTTGCCGCGCGTTCCGCAAGCTTGGGCTTCATGACCTGGATTGAAGATCAGGATTTGCTATGGCTTTCGCCGCAATGCCGAGCGCTTCTTGAATGCGGCGAAAAAGTTTCGGGCGGCATCTGGTGGTTCGTGGACCGGTTCTATTTTGAAGATCGAGATCGAATCAAAGCCATTTTAAAACAGGCGTTGTCTCAAGGGGGTGACTTCCAGGCCGAATGCCGCGTGCCTAAGCTGGACGGATCCATACGATGGGTTGTCACGCGAGGCCGCGTCGAACTGGGCGATAGAAAAATTCCCAACCGACTCCTCGGAGTGGTAATCGACATTACTATGCAGCGAAAAATGGAGTCCGATATCCAGCAGACGCGACGCGATCTGGAGCACTTAACAAGAGTGAGTCTCATGGGAGAACTGGCGTCAGCGCTTGCACACGAACTGAATCAACCGCTGGCGGCCATCCTAAGCAATGCGCAAGCAGCGAGGCGATATTTGGCCTCGAATCAATTTAAACATGAAGACTTTAATGAAATTCTTTCAGACATTATTCGGGACGATAAGCGCGCGGGGGAAGTTATCCAACGCATGCGCACAATGCTCCGCAAAGGCGATTTAACTTTTGAGAAGCTGAACCTGGACGCATTGGTCTCGGTGGTCGTGTCTCTTCTTAACAGCGAATTAATTGGTAGGAATATTCGGGTAAATCTTGATCTAATGGCAACTTCACCATGGGTGTTAGGGGGGCATGTCGAAATTCAGCAGGTGATGATGAATTTGATCATGAATTCCATTGAGGCCATGGAGGCAAGGCCAGGCAGTGACCGGAATCTTCATATTGCGACCCACCTGAAAGAACGCTATATTCATGTGTCTGTTCGAGATTCAGGTGTCGGAGTGCCGTTGGATCGCATAAACGACATCGCCAAGCCATTCGCTTCTACCAAAAAGGATGGACTGGGCATGGGCTTGGCAATCTGCAGTCGCATTCTGGAGGCGCATGGCGGACGCCTTTGGGCCGAGAATAACTTAGATGGAGCGGGTGCAACCTTTTGGTTTTCTCTCCCCATCGATGAAACAGTCTTTCCGGACACTGTCAGCCATGCCTCGTGAATCCGCTATTATACAGGTAATTGACGACGACTCTTCAGTTCAGAAAGGTCTGAGTCGACTTATTGCCAGTGCCGGCTATTGCGTGGAAACATATTCATCTGGTGAGGACTACCTAGCCCGCGGCAAATTCGATAAACACGGTTGCCTGCTCGTTGACATGAAGATGCCCGGCATGGACGGAATGGAGCTTCTGGAAATATTGCGAAAGCGAGGGTGTTTCCTTCCAGTGATCTTTCTGACGGGTCATGGTGATATTCCTATGAGCGTCAATGCGATGAAGCGCGGAGCGTTCCATTTCCTCACAAAGCCGGTGGACGAGAGCGATTTGCTGGCGACTCTTAGTCAGGCGCTGGCGGTTGATTCACACGATCGTGGCGAGCGTGAGCTAGAGATTGATATTCGAACGCGCTTGGCTTTACTCACCCCGCGCGAAGAAGAAGTACTTCGCTGTGTAATTTCCGGAGCACTAAACAAGCAAATCGCCAGGCATTTGAAGATTGCGGAAAAGACGGTGAAGGTGCATCGAGCTCGCGTGATGGAGAAAATGGAAGCCGATTCCGTGGCCGAGCTGGTTCGCATCTGCGACAGCGTTTGCATTCAACCTATGCCAATAACCCCCTAATGCGCCTTCGCATGTCTTGGGTTAACTTATTTCTAAATTTGATGTTAGACAATTTCCTCTCCAAGCGTGATTAGTCGTAGTTCCTAAGCCCTAAGTCCAATATCCGACCCTTAGCCCAAAGTGTAAGCTTCCACTTCTTAGCAGAGGGTTCCCCGTGTCTTGTCCTTTGCCCACGGTCTATATCGTGGATGACGACTACTCCGTTCGCAGTGCGCTGACACGGCTGGTTCGTTCTGCGGGCATGGAGGCCCGGGAGTTTGGAAGCGCAGCGGACATCCTGAGCGCTCAGCTTCTTTGCGAGAACGCCTGCATCATCCTCGACGTTCGAATGCGGGACATGAACGGGTTGCAATTGCAGAAGGCATTGAAAGGCAAGGGTGTTCGGCTTCCCATCATTTTCGTGACCGCATACGACACCGACGAGACACGAGGAGAAGCCAAACGGGCAGGGGCGGCAGGCTATTTCCGCAAGCCCGTAGATGACCAAGCGTTGCTAGACGCCGTTCAGTGGGCCGTAAGTCGCGCCGGATGAAGTTCGAGGATTTGCACATGAACCACCGTTTGGGTGTCCTCACACTCGTGAGTCTGCTCGTGCTCTGCCCGCCAACTTCCATCGCGGGCGAAGACGATTGGATTCATAAGGGCGTAGCGCCGAGCTTTTTGGAGATCTATCTCAAAAAATTCCCACCGAAACTCTCAGAAAAAGCCATTGTGGTTTCCCCCATGGTGCTGAAGGACGACCCTTCCTTTAAGCCCATCGGGATGAAAGATCTCCCCGAATTCTCGGATGATATCGAGGCGAAGGTAACCAAAAGCGGCAAGGTTCATCTTAACGGTCTTGTCAGCACCATTAACTATGAAGAGTTCAAAGCCCGTGAAGCGGAGGGCGGGCAGAAAATCGTACTGCCCAAAGAACTGACGGGATTCAAGAAGGACATATCGGCACGGCTGTATCTACAACCAGGGCGCGCGCCATTGGCGATACCGCTGCTGGGCTTTGGCATGCTGGCAGAGTCCAAGGCCGCCCAGACTTACCAAGCGGATCTGTATCATGCCGGGAACCACGTGCTGTGTACGGACTCCATTGTCACCAACGGGATGAACGATGCGACCGGATTGGGGGTGGCAGGCAATGCCATCGCAGAGGCCGCGACCACGGGCAAGCTCATTGACAGCTTCTTGTCTATGAAGGATCCGAAAACAGGCGCTTTCTATCGTCAGAGAGTCTCTTCGGTTCGGCTGCTGGGAACGAGTTGGGGCGGGATCATCTCCATGCACGTGCTTCGGCTGCCCCAAGCCGCGCAATGGCCCATCGACCGTGCATTGATCGTTTCCATCCCTCTGGATCTGCGCGAAACCTCTCAAGTGCTCGACAAGTACCACCGCGAAGACCGAAATCGAACTGGGATCCTGCAACTGGCCAAGCTGGCCGGGGGATATACGCCTCGACGAGACCAGCCAGATGAGCAGGAGTGCTGCTGGATGCGTGCAGGCGTAGGCTACGTCTTCCACGGGGATCTGGCGTTGCTCGCTCAGAACAACATCAAGCGCTACTCGCCGGAACTCATGGAGCGCTTTGAGGCGTTCGAGCGAGATGCCGAAGTTCAGCAAATTCGCAAGGAACTTGAGGAACAGCGAAAGAGTCGGCATGACACCGAGAAGCGCAGCCTGGAAGAGCGAAAAAGCAAATTGGGTGATAAGGAGTACGACCGACTCAAGGACGAACTCAGTGAAGCACAAAAGTCTGAGAACGATTATGCGCAGCGTAAACTGAGCGACCTGCGAGATTGGAGCTTCAAACACTACGTGTTCCTTCTGGCGCGACCGTATTGGGCCTTGGACGGAGATATCGCGGACATTGGCCGGTTAAGTGTACTGCTTCAGGGCGCTCCAAACTTCGTTCAAGTCGTGGTGGCTGAAGACGATCCGCTCAATTCGCCTGCAGTACTGAATGACATTAAGAGTCGCTACTCGGCGCCCCAATTGCTCCTGTTGCCCCATGGCGGGCACTTGGGCTTCAACGGCACGAAATGGTTCCAGGCGATGGCTGGAAAGTTTTTCGCTTTTAAGCCCTAGTCAGGAACAGGAAACCCTCACATGACCATGAATGAACCCAAGCAATTGGCCGTATGCTTGATTGCCGTGCTGCTGGCGGGCCGATGCACGGCGACGGAGACGGAGCTTCATTTGCGAGCTTCCGAAGTGCTTCCGCCCGGTCTGCTCCAAAGCTCCGTACACACGGTCAATGAGGAAGTCGGCTTGGATCGCTTTCTTTTTGTGTTCGAGATGGAATCGCCATTTGGCGTCTACCGGGTGACTTCGGTGGATATGCTAAGGATCAGAGTACATGAGTTGCAAGTTCTCAGCCGCGCGAAGGATATCAGCGGCATGGAAGAGTTCGCCGGTTCGCTCAAGGATAGTGTGGTGCAAGTTCCAATTGCAGTCGTGGACACCGTAACTTCTCCGGTGGCTTCGGTTCGAAAAGCTGGCGAGGGAGTCAAAGGCAAATTCGCTTCGGTGGGCCGGTTCTTCTCGGGGCGATCAAAGAGCGAGTATGAGGATAGCGCAGTAAAGGAAGCCGTGGTCGGCGCGCGTAAGAGGGAGGTTGCCGCCGAACTAGGTTTGGATGCCTACTCGACCAATCCCAAAGTCCAGCAGCTGCTGAATCACCTGGCCCGCGCCCGAGCGCTCGGCGCAGGCCCGGTCCGCTTGGCGGGGATGGCGGCGCCGCCCGCCGTTGGCTGGACGCTCGCGATGCTGAGGCTAAGAGAGAGCGTGGAGGATGACTTAGCTCAAAAGCCTCCCGGCGAACTGCACGCGCTAAATAACGATAAACTCAAGAAGCTTGGCATCCACGAGTCGGCTCGCGAGGCGTTCCTGAACAATCCAAGCTACTCGCCTCGCCATAAGACTGTGATCTGCGCGAATCTGGATGCCATGCGCGACGTGGACGGCAAAGAGAACTTTCTTTTAACGACAGTCATGGACGACTCGGAAGACGATGCGTTCTTCGCGGAACGCCAGTCGGACATGATTCTTTACTACCACAAAAAGGTATCCCGCTTCGAACGGATCGAACGCACCGAGAGAGTGCCCATCTGCCTGACCAAAGAAGGAGTCATGGTGGTTTTGGCTCCACTGGATTTGGTGGTGCTATACGAACGCTCGCAAGGCGTGCTTGACGCGCTAACGGAAATCGCTCGGGACATACAAGCTCGGAAGGTGCGGATCGTCGTGTCGGGGCAAGCGACGGATGCCTGCCGGAAGAAACTGGCTGAATCAGGAATCGACCTGATCACGAATTTCCCGAGTAGTGCCGAAGCGGAGGCGCGCGAGCGATGAACGGTTCGGAGCAAAAATTTGGTAGCGGACTCATTTCGGAGAGTGTTAAGTCGCAAAACTTCCTACGCGCCTTGTTGGCGGGCATCGTGCTACTGGGTTCGGCCGCGGCTCAGGACGATTCAGGCCCCATTCTGTTCAAGGCCGAGGGTCTGAAGAAGGGCGCAGTGGTTCGGATGGACACGCAGGCTCTGTTAAATCTGTACGGAAAGGAAATGAAGCAGATCCGCCGCGAGTCGCTGCGAACGATCGCCGTGTTGGAAGATAACGGCACAGCACCTGTTCGAATCAAGGTGAGCTACGGAGAGATCCGGACACAAACCAACCTGTCGAAGGTGCCGTCGGGTAAGGAACCCGTTTCAAACAAATCCTACATTGTTCATGAGAAGGAGGGGAAGTCGGAGGTGTTCGATTTGCGTGGCAAGCCGGCCCCTCAAGAAGAGGCCGATTGGGTGGCCCGCGACTTCCCTAGCTTAGGCCAGTTGAATCCCATTTCCATGACTTTGCATGCGCAGAAATTGGCGTGCGGCGACGAGATATCCGGCGCGGAATCGCTTCACCCCATGATCGAGAAGAGGTTGAGCGTGTTGGGAGTTGGACGCGTTGAGAAGTTCTCCGCGAGGCTTCTGGCGCGCCATAAATTCCAGGGTGAAGAAACGGCCATCTTCCTTCTTACGTTGCAGACAGGACCGTCTTCTCTGTTCCAAGACGCTAAGATGCGACTCACGGGTCAATTGGTCGTCTCAGTGCCCTCGGGACGCCCCATCGCCCTCAAGTTCGACGGGCCGGTACAGGTCAATCTTGGATCCTCCGAAAACGACAGCACTCCCGTGCAAGGCACCTTGACGCTCACCGCAATTACGCAGACGGAACTTCCCGAATCACAGACACCGCCAAAAACCACTTCGGATGATGACGACCTGTTGATTGTGCCGGGTACGGGGCTTCGTGTCGGGCGTCGGCTGCGCTAAGCATTCTAAGCGGCGAGGAAAAAGGGCGAGACCGGCCGAACACGTTCAAAGCATGTTCGCCGTGCCGAAAGGAGTTCACGTGGTTAGGGCAATGAGATGCTGGATGTGGACAATGTTGCTTGCGACGGCGACCGTTGCGTCAAGTGACGCGGGGCCGGCTGGCGGTACCGAGAACGAAGCCGCGCCGAGCAGCTCGCCATCTCCCGCTGCTCCTCCGGCGGGTGCGCCTCCACAGATGCCCGACCTCTTCGGTGGACCCATCGAGAAGCGCGCGAAGCTCACCGGCAACTGGGGCGGCGTGCGTAACGAGATGGCGATGAAAGGCATCATTGCCGAACTGGACCTCACCACCGTGTTCCAGCACCAGGCTACCGGAGGCTCGCAATCGCAGTCAGTATTAAGAAGTGGCCCTGGAAAGCAGGAGGACGATGCCGAACTCATGAGCCTGGGCGACATATTTCTCGTCTTCGACATGAATCGCACGGGGCTTTGGAAGGACGGCGTATTCAAATTCCGCGCGCAGGGCCGCTTCGGCGACAGCGCGATCTTTCGGAACGGCTCATTGCTTCCGAACAACGTATTGGCTTTCCAGCCGACCGATGATATCGACGAGGAGATTTTTGATATAACCGAGTTTACATATACCCACTTTATCATTCCCAAATTTGCGCTCTTCGGCGGCGTGATGAATACGCTGGACGCGGATCTGACCCCGTTCAGCGGGAATACCCGCGGCAAGTCGGACTTCCTTCATTCGGATCTGAACTTGAGCACGGTTTCGTTCCAAAATGCGCCCTACAAGACCGTAGGCGGCGGATTCGTGGCCATGCCGCACCAGCGGGTCACGCTCATTTCAACGGTCTTTAACCGCAAGGAAATGTCTGGCCACGGCCCCTTCGACCGGGAGAGCTACCACGGCGTAGGAACGGCCACCGAGTTGTACGTGTCTCACCGCCTGTTCAACAAACCCGGCGGGCAGATGTTTGGATTCAATGCCTCCTGGGACGATTATCTGGATTTGGAAGTTAGACCGTTGACATTGATCTTCGATTCAATTTCCATTCGGCCTCCTATTTTTCCCAATCCAGTGGATCTGGCAGAACCTCAAGAGAAAAAATTTGGCTGGGCCATCACCTACAACGCATGGCAGTACATTGACGTCTTCGACGGCGGTCCGCCTGGCTGGAGTCCTCTAATGCCGGCAAACCGACCATCAGGCTGGGGCGTATTCTTGCGTGCTGCGGTTTCGGACCACAATCCCAATCCCCTTGCATGGAACCTGAGTGGCGGCTTTGGCGGGAACAATCCAGCTCGAAAGTCCGATACCTGGGGAGTGGGTGCCTTCCATCGAAGCGTATCGGATGTGTTGCTTCTGGAGCGCCTACATTTTGGCGCAGAAACGGGCTTTGAAGCTTTTTATAATGCGCAGATTACTCCCTGGTTCCACGTTACGGCTGACATTCAGTACATCGATACTGGCCTTCCAAGAGCAGATAACGGACTCGTGCTCGGACTACGTTCAAAGATCGACTTCTGATTCCATGGAATCCAGCTTGAAGGTGGAAATTTCGACGCGGAGATGCCTACGATGCTTCGAGTAATCCGGATTTTGGCGTGGGCTGCATGCCTATTCTTCTTTTGCTCGAGTCTACGTGCAGAAGAGCGCATACGAGGACGTGACATCGGCTGGCCCCGAGAATTCTCTTCCGGCGAGCACCGGGTGGTGATGTATCAGCCGCAGGTTGATGATTGGAGCAGTGATCGTTCGCGCATGACCTTCCTTTCGGCGATTGAGGTTGCTCCCAAGGGCGCGGGTCCATCTAAGTACGGCGTAATTGAGATTGAAGCTCGAACTGAAACCCATATTGCGGAACGAACCGTTGACTTGAGCCAGCTCAGGGTCAAGGACCTGAGATTTCCCAATGTACCCGCCGATCAAGTGGAAGAGTTGGACAGATTGGTGCGCAAAGCGCTTCCCTCTACCGAAGGGAAAGTGATTGTGGCTTCTCTTGATCGTATCAACGCCTATTTGGAAGCCCCCGAAGCGCAACACGCAAGCGTGAACGTCAACTTGAATCCCCCTAAGATTCTCTATAGCGACAAACCTTCGATACTAGTCATTTTCATGGGCAAACCGGAATTCAAAAAAGTCGAAGGCACTGATCTTCTAGCGGCGGCCAATACAAACTGGGACGTGTTCCTAGAACCGAGCGAATCACGATACTACTTGCTTTGCGGAGAATACTGGCTTACCAGCAAGAACATCTCCGATGATGGCTGGAAAGCAGCGAAAGAACTTCCCATCGGATTTTCTCGGTTACCGCAGGATCCGAACTGGGAGGATGTCAGCAAGCACGTACCCGGGCGAACAACCGACAAGGCACCCCATGTCTTTGTCTCGACGGAACCGGTCGAGTTGATTGTCACCGATGGAGAGCCGAAGTACACGCCCATCCCGGGCACTCGGCTCATGGAGGTCGCGAACACTGAAAGCGCGCTGTATTACCATGGCGGCGAGAAGCTTTTCTACTACCTCGTAGCCGGTCGCTGGTTCAGAGCAAAGGACCTTAAGGGTCCTTGGTTGGCGGCGTCGCAAAATTTGCCGCCCGATTTCGCTGCCATTCCTGATGAAAACGAGAACGCTTTCATTAAGGCCAGCGTTCCTGGAACGGAAGAGGCCAAGGATGCGGTCCTATTGGCATCGATTCCTCAGAAAACCGTAATTCGTATTGAAGAGGCAAAGTGTGCCGTTACCTACGATGGCTCTCCACGCTTTGTGACGATCAAGGGTTCGGATGTTAAATACGCGGTCAATTCTCCGTGTGATGTATTCTTGGTTGCAGGAGGCTATTACTGCTGCCAGCAAGGAATGTGGTTCGCCGCACCCAAGCCCGAAGGCCCTTGGGTGCTGTGCAGCAAAGTACCGGAATCCCTGTACACCATTCCAAGCGATCACCCGAAGCATAACGTGACCTACGTATACGTGTATGACTCCAAGCCGGACACGGTCGTAGTTGGGTACACCTCAGGCTACTCGGGCGAGTTCGTGGCCGCGACCGGTGTTGTGATGTTTGGCTTGGGTGTTCTGGCTGGAATGGCGATCGCGGACGATTGGGATAACGACTGCTGGCACTGGCATTACTCTTACCATCACCATTGTCATTTCTACTCGTACGGATGTGGAGCCGTATATCACCACGGTTATGGTGGATACTATCGTGCCTCGCACTGCTATGGTCCATACGGCGGGGCCGGCCGAGGCGCATACTACAATCCGCATACAGGTGCTTGGGCACGCGGCGGATACGTGTATGGCCCCGGCGGCGGCGCCGGCTATCGAGCCGGATACAACCCGTTCACGGATACCTATGCCGCACGAGCGGTCGTCAAGACTCCGTATGGCTCTTCGGGTCGCTTCTACGCGGAACGCGGCAACAAGGAGGTCTGGGGCGGGCACGAATCCGGCGCTCGCGGCAGCGTAGGTTGGGCAAAGGGAGACGATGGACAAGGCATTGTCGGCGTCGATACCCGGCAAGGCCAGGGCGTGGTTGCCAAGGATAGGGAAGGCAACATTTATGTCGGCAAGGACGGGAATGTATACAGGAAGGATGCTGATGGCGGGTGGAGCTCTAACCAAGGTGGGGATTGGAAGACTTCTCAGTATTCAAGCCAAAAAGCTAAGGATCCCGTAAGAGCTGATGGTCGTCCCACTCCTGCCGCGACGAGTGACACACGGCCGATCGCGCCAACAACAACCGAACGTAACAGCCGCCGCGATAGTTTCACCGATACTGGCGAACAGCTGAACGCGGATGCCCGATCGCGAGACCGAGGCAATCAGAATGCCGGCCGAGCTTCTTCCACTTGGGGCGGTTCCCGTGCCGGGGGCCGGAACCCTGGATCAGGGGGAGGCAGGCGCCGATAGTTCTCGGGGCGGTTGCTCTGGCGCAACCGCCTTACCTACTGCACGGCTTGAGCGGTCGAAAGATACACCGCTCCATAAATTGAGGATGCTGACATGAGGCAAGGATTTTGGGGAATCAAGGAAGTCATTCTTTCGCTTGGCGTTTTGTTCAGTGCCGTGTCGTTTCAAGCATTGGCCGAGCAAGCAGGTAAAAAGCCTAACATCGTCCACATCGTCGCGGATGATCTGGGCTGGAAGGACGTGGGCTTCAATGGATGCACCGATATCAAGACACCGAATATGGACAAGTTGGCATTGGGAGGCGCTAAATTTTCTCAGTTCTATGTACAACCGATGTGTACTCCCACCCGTGCGGCACTCATGACGGGCCGATACCCGTTCCGTTACGGCCTCCAAACTATGGTTATCCCCGGCACGGCCGGCTATGGGCTTGACACCAGCGAGTGGCTAATGCCGCAATGCCTCAAGGAGGCCGGCTATAGCACAGCGATCATCGGCAAATGGCATCTCGGCCATGCCGATTTGAAATTCTGGCCCAAGCAACGTGGCTTTGATTACGCCTACGGCGCAACAATTGGAGAATTGGATTATTACACCCACGGTGATGCCGGCGTACTAGACTGGTTCCGCGACAATAAGCCCGTCCACGAAGAAGGCTACACCACCACGCTCATCGGCGACGACGCGGTCAAATACATCAACGGGCAAAGCACGGACAAACCGTTCTACCTCTACCTCGCCTTCAATGCTCCTCACACGCCCTATCTCGCTCCGAAAGAAGTCATCGAGAAGTACGCACATGTCCCCGATCCGACCCGGCGGACATACTGTGCCATGGTGGACAGTCTCGATGAAAACATTGGCAAAGTTGTCGCCGCGCTTGACAAAAAAGGCCTTCGGGACAACACCCTGATCATCTTCCACAGTGACAATGGAGGAACGCGCGACGCGATGTTCGCCGGCCAGATGGCCGACGTGTCCAAGATCAAGATTCCGTGCGACAACGGCCCCTACCGAGGCGGAAAGGGACAGCTTTTCGAAGGCGGCTGTCTAGTGGTCGCTTTCGCCAACTGGCCTGGCCGCATCAAGTCTCAGACCGTAGATGGCATCGTTCACGCGGTGGACATATATCCCACGCTTGCCTCCTTAGCAGGCGCGTCTGTGGCCAAGTGCAAGCCGCTCGATGGAGTCAACGTCTGGGATACCATCGCAGAAAACAAGCCCTCGCCGCGCACTGAAGTAATCTACAACATTGAGCCTTTCCGAGGCGCCGTTCGTCAAGGAGACTGGAAGCTCATTTGGCGCACTTTGATTCCAACGAGTGTTGACCTCTACAACCTCGCGGAAGACCCCTACGAAGCCAATAACGTCGCCGCTGCGCATCCCGACAAGGTGGCCGCCATGCAGGAGCGCATCAATACGTTGGGCCGGGAATCCGCAAAAGCCCTCGCGTTGCAGTACCTCGCTGGTGTGGGATTGAAACACGGCAAACCCGTCATCGCTTCAGAAGACGGCCAACCACAAGCTCTAATCGGCAGCAGTGGACATTCAATAACAGATGAGGGATTCGGCAACATCGAGGCGGAGGCGGAACGCCAATAAATTCTAGCGATTGGGGCTACAGGAAACCTGAAATACGATGAGCACCCACTCGCGATGAATTTCTTACAGTGCCATTGATTGGGAGAATGCACGTCTCAAGACTGTTCTCGACAGGCATGCTGCAGGCGGTCAAATGAAGCGTGAAACCATCCATGTAGCCCCCGGCCAGCCGCCATCGTCAGCATCACGATGGCGGCTGGCAGCGTTTGTATCCTTGGGCACATTGTTCGTGCTGGCGGCTACAATAACTCACCGCTTCACAAAGCCGACTATTGCTAGCACCCATCACGAGGCCCGCTCAATTCCAAGGAAGCCCACGGTCACTCCTTCCTACCAGCCCACACTTGAAAACACATTCAAGCCCAAGGAGTCGGGTCCGGAAGGCATGGTCTGGGTTCCGGGCGGCGAATTCTCCATGGGTTGCGACGATCCGCGCAATTGCCCCTGCGGTGGACCGGATGCCATGTCAGACGCCAGGCCCATCCATCGAGTCTATGTGGACGGATTTTGGATGGACAAGACGGAGGTCACCAACGCGCAGTTCGCAAAGTTCGTTCAAGCAACCGGCTACGTTACCGTAGCCGAACGCGTACCGTTAAAAGATGATTTTCCTGATGCGCTTTCCAAGAATTTAGTTGCTGGCTCCACCGTCTTTGAACCATCACCCGGTCGGGTGCCGTTGGATAATCACTACCGCTGGTGGACCTACGTTCCAGGCGCCAACTGGCGTCATCCAGAAGGTCCTCAAAGCCATGTGGAGGGCAGGGAACATTACCCGGTAGTACATATCGCATTCGAAGATGCGCTAGCCTATTGCAAGTGGGTAGGCAAGAGGCTACCGACGGAGGCGGAATGGGAATTCGCCGCGCGCGGCGGCCTGACCGGAAAGCGGTACGAGTGGGGCGATGATTTCAGACCCGGAGGTGCTTGGCGAGCGAATACGTACCAAGGCGTGTTTCCCGTTCAAGATTTGGGACAAGACGGCTATGCCGGACTCGCACCGGTTGCTCAGTTTCCATCCAATTCTTACGGCATAAACGACATGGCTGGCAACGCCTGGGAATGGTGTAGTGACTGGTACTGCAGCGACTACTATGGCCGATGGGCCGAAGGAGGCGCGCTAATCCGAAACCCCCAAGGTCCTGATGTTTCCTTCGATCCCGTCGAGCCCGGTATACCCAAGCGTGTTCAAAGAGGTGGTTCATTTCTTTGTACTGACCAATACTGCACACGCTACATGGTTGGCTCGAGGGGTAAGGGAGAGGTCACGACCGGTACCAGTCACGTTGGATTTCGATGTGCCAAAAGCTCTACAGACTTGAAGTAAATTGCCCCGCCTAGCTTAGGGGTTACTTGTGGAGTTTTAAGTTTACAAGTTGGGTAATTAGTCCCTGGAATCTGATGGACTATCTCAATGCCCCAAGGCAAGCCCATCAACACCAAACGCGTGCGCCAGCTTATCGCTTTGGGTCAGACCCCAAGCCAAGTGGCCAAAGCTTTGGGGGTCGGCGTGAACGCAGTTTACAAGCACACGGACGTGCGCGCACGCATGCGGGGGAAGAAGAAGCGCGGGAAGCCGTAGATAGGCGGAGGGTGCCGTCTATGTCCCGCCGCACGCGCCTGATGCTTAAGGGACTGGTCCGCCCCAGTAGCCCGCCTGCCCCCAAATACGAAGTGATTTCGCTTTTGAACCCGCCGACGTTAAGCCCCCTGCCCTTGGAGTGATTATCATAATCACCCGCCCCGTAGTGTTCCAAAACTCAGCCCAGCATAACTTCATGTCTGTAAAAAGGGTTACGAGGCATGACTTCAGCCGGATTCGGCCCTGATATCGCGCTCGGTAACCGCTAAAGTGCCCCCATGCCCATCCTAACCCCATGGCAGTTCCTCCTCCTCGCCCTCGCTGGTATCCTGAACCGGAAGCAGGAGCAGGTGATCGAGTACTTAAAGGAGGAGATCCGGGTCTTGCGGGAGTTGTTAGGAAAGAGGCGGCTTCAGCTCAATGACCACCAGCGCGGAAGGCTGGCCGTAAAGGCCAAGGCGCTTGGGCGTCAAGCCCTTGAAGGCTTGGACTGCCTCGTCACACCGGACACGTTGCTGCGCTGGTACCGGGACCTGATCGCGAAGAAGTACGATGGCAACAAGAAGCGAAAGCCGGGGCAACCGTCCAAGTCCAAGGAGATACAGGAACTGATCCTGCGCATGGCGCAGGAGAACCTGACTTGGGGCTACACGCGGATCCAGGGCGCCTTGGAAAACTTGGGCCACGCAGTCGGCCGAAGCACCGTCCGCCGGGTCATGCTGAAGAATGGCTTGGATCCTTCGCCGATGCGCAAGAAGGGCATGACCTGGAAGATGTTCCTCGAGATCCATTGGGACCAGATCGCGGCGGCGGATTTCTTTACCATGGAAGTCATGACTCTGAAGGGCCTGCGGCGCTACCTGGTCCTGTTCGTGATGGAGGTGTCGACCAGGAAGGTCCACATCGCTGGGATCGCGCCCGACCCGGATGGGTGCTGGATGCAGCAGATGGGCAGGAACCTGACGGACGCAGTCGATGGCTTCCTGATGGGCAAGCGCTACCTGCTGCATGACCGGGATCCGCTGTTCACCTCAGCGTTCAGACGCCTGCTCAGGGACAGCGGGACGATCCCGGTCAAGCTGCCAGCGCGGAGTCCCAACCTGAACGCTTACGCCGAAAGGTTTGTGCGCTCTATAAAGGAGGAGTGCCTGGAGCGGATGATCTTTTTCTCGGAGGAAGCGCTGGAAAGGGCGGTCTTTGAGTACGCCGAGCATTACCTTGAAGAACGCAACCATCAGGGGCTGGGGAACCGGCTGATTGAGCCGGCGCTGGAGGTACCTCCAGCCCATGGGCCAATCGAGTGCAGGCAGCGGCTTGGCGGGCTGCTCAAGTTCTACTGCAGGAGGGCGGCTTGAGGGTCGGCTGAATAAAGGAACAGAACGGGACCATCAAGGAACACGTCTATTACCGCTGCTGCAATCGCTACAAGCCCGAGGGCCATCCGAAGGTCGCTTGGAGAGCCGAGGATCTGGAGCAGGCCATTGTCGCCGAGTTAAATAAGCTCAAGCTCCCGGACGAGAAGTTGACGGCCTGGTTCCGCGACACGCTGCGGACCTCCTTCAAGGACGAGATGGCGTTCCGCAAGGATCTGACCAGCCAGTTGAGGCGTCGGGAGACGGATCTGGAGGCCAAGAAGGGGCGCTTGCTGGATTTGTTCCTGGCCGGCGACGTCCCCAAGGAGGACTACCAGAAGAAGTCCGATGAACTAAGGATCGAGATCGAGGGCGTCCGGCGCCAGATGGCTGAGGACATTCAAGTCCATCAGGATTACAGCGAGTTGGCGGTCAAAGTCTTCGATCTGACGCAGAAAGCGGCCGAAACTTGGCTCGGTTCGTGCAACTCGGTCAGGAGGGAGTTGCTGGAAATAATGTTCACGAACCGAGATGCGGATGAGTTAAGTCTAAGAATGACATGGCGTTGCCCATTTTCAGAGGTCGCAAAAACGGCGATTTTGGGAGATGGGGTGGCTGACCGGACTTGAACCGGCAACCTCCAGATCCACAATCTGGCGCTCTAACCGATTGAGCTACAACCACCACCATGTGCGGGCGCCTGGGACGAGCGACCCGGTTGAACCCATAAGCATTATGCGCACGAGGCTCCGGAATCAAGTGCCGAGCGCGCTTTGTTGACGCGCGCCACCTGAGGCAGCTTGTAGCCGGCCGCACCTTCGCTACCGTTCACGGTATGCCTATGGAACTCCTGCATGCTTGGACCAATTGGGAGCCCCTACGGACGGTGCTGGCTTGGCCGTGGTGGAAGCTCCGCAATTTACCGCTGGGAGCGTGGTTGGTGCTGGGCGTCCTGGTCTTCTGCGTAGGAGCCCTGGGGCTGGCAGCGGCCTCGCATGCCTTGGCGCGCATGATCAAGTCCAAGCCGGACCAGCCTGCCGAACTTCCTCAGGGCACGCGAAAGCCATGGGGATTAAAAGCTCTCGCCCTGATCGTACTGGCCGTATTGCCCATGGGACTCACGGCGGCGGGCCTGATTTACCTGGTCATGGGCAAGGCCCACTGGCGGCGCGATGCGCTGGCGCTGGGCTTATCCAGCCTGATCTTCCTCGCGCCGCTGGCTTGGCTTGCTTCGCCGTACTTTCCTTACACGGAGTGGCAGCGCAACGAGTGGGCTTGGCTGGTGCTCGCGCTGGGCTTCGCCCTCGTTCAACTTTGGGCGCTGGTCAAGCTGCTGCGCGAATACTGGGGCGAACCGGATGACCGGGTTCCGCTTTGGCCTCCGGCG
Organism: Planctomycetota bacterium; assembly: GCA_015075375.1. Classification (GTDB taxonomy): domain Bacteria; phylum Planctomycetota; class SZUA-567; order H5-PLA8; family H5-PLA8; genus H5-PLA8. The sequence goes on from JABTUM010000003.1 coordinate 370,143, forward strand.
GCTTGGTGGCTGCAAGGGCTGCTGCTGGCGAGTTGCCTGGCCGCGTCTTTCCAACTGTAGCGCGATTACTTCCGCGTCTCGAGCCGCTGCCGTTCGGCCTCGGCTTGCCAGCGCGGCTTGAGAAACTCCATCAAACGCTGCACGCAGGGCGAAGGCGGGCGGTCGCCCAGAGTCACGAATGCGATTCTTCGGGTGAGCGTCGCGTTCATGCGCGTGATCCGCCCCAGCTTGAGCGACTGCTGCGCCATGAAACCCGGAATACAGGCATACCCCATCCCGGCTTCGACAAATTTGAGCGCCACCTCGGCGCCCGGCACGCGCGTCGCATCGTCGATCACGAATCCCATCTGGGAAAGCTGCTTGCGCCGGTTCGCGTCGGGATTGCCGAACCAACGCGCTTGCGGACCCGGGCGCAAATCCGGCGCGGTGCCTTTGGGGCCGATGACCCAGACTTCGTCGCGGTAGGTCAGATGCACCTTCAGCGGAGGCTGCCCTTCCAGCGCCGCGTCGTCCGGGTACTCCTGAATCGACGCGTCGATCGCTTCGCCGCGCATCAGCGGAGCCATCTCGCTGGTGGTGCGCAGCAACAGCGTCACGTGAATATCCGGAAAGCGTTGCTGGAACGCGGCCAGCCACGCCGGCAGCAGCCGGATCCCGATCGTCATGTTCGCGCCCAGCCGCACCGTGCCGCTCGTGCCGCGGCCGGCCGGCGCAATCTCGGCCGGAAGCCGTTCGATGCGCGCGACGATCTCCGAAGCGCGGCGTTCCAGTTCACGCCCGGCATCGTTGAGCCGCACGCGCCGGCCCACGCGGTCGAAGACCGCCGTGCCCAGCGCGCGCTCCAGCGCCTGGATCTGCCGGCTGAAAGCCGACTGCGAAAGATAGCAGCTCTCCGCGGCCTGCGTGAAGTTGCCCTGCCGCGCCGCCGCCAGGAACAGCCGCAGTTGTTCCAGGGTCAGGCCGTCCGCAGCCCCAGGCGTCGCCAATGCCGGGTTTCCGGGGCGTTCTTCTTTAATGCGCTTCATGCATATACTCTATCCAATCTTTGCATTGGCAGCAAGTATTGCCGTGGGATAGGTTTCCTGCATGCACGACGCTCATGGGACGTCCACTTCGCCGCTGCCCGATGCGCCCCCCGAGCCGATCCCCGATTCCCCCATTAAATCCCTGTGGTGGTTCACGTTACCCTTGGCTTCCGTGGTCATTCTGCAGCTCGCCGGACGCCAAGTCATTCTGGCCGGCTTGTCCTGGCAAGCCCATGAATCCGGACTCGCGCCCGAGTTCGACCTTGCGGCCTTCGTCGTCGCCATGGCCCTCATGTTCGTCGCCTGCGCCCCCCTCGAAGGCATGGGGATGGTGGGCTTGGCCTACGGCGACAGCGCGCCGGTGCGGCGCCGCATCATCGGCTTCGCCGCGGCCATGTCCGCTCTTAGCACCCTTTTTGTCTTCCTGCTGGGCTACACCGCCGCCGGCGCGTGGACGATCTCCAACGTGCAAGGTCTCGACGCGGCTTTGACCGAACGCGTCCAATTCGCGCTGAAGCCCTTGGTCTGCTACCCGGTCGTGATGTGCGCGATGATGCTGACCAGCGGATGGATGAAACGTTGCGCGCGCGGCATGGTGCTGGCCGTCGCCAACGTCGTGGGCTTGGTCTCCACCGGCGTGCTGGTGGTTCTTCTTCCGCAGCTGGGCCTCGATCCGCTGCTGGGCGGGATGCTCGCCTACATCGGCGGGCAGGCGCTGCGCACCGGGATGCTCTGCTTTTCCTACGCCAAGAGCTTGGCTCCGGCCACCGACCGGGATCCCCCTCCCCCGCTCTGGCGCGAGATGGGCACGTTCTATCTGCCGCTGGCCTGGAACGGCGCCTTCATGCTGGCCAGCCGTCCCATGATTCAATGGTTCCTGGCGCGCGAAGAACGGCCCGAGGTGGTCCTGGCCGGCTTCGGCATCGCGTTCAGCGTCTCGCAAGTCTTCTACGGCTGGCTCAACGACCTGCGTTCCCATGCGACCGCGTTTCGCGAACAACCCCGCGTGCTCGCCCATTTGCCGCACTTCGCCACGCTGCTCTGCGCCGGTATCACGGCGCTCATGGCCCTTTTATTCTGGACCCCGCTTTCCGGTACGATCCTCCAGGCGCTGATGGGGCTCGAAGGCGCGGTGCTCGAAGAAGCACGCGACGGGCTGTCGGTCATGGTCTTTTGCCCGCTGGCGGTAACGCTCCGCGCCTACTACCAGGGCCTGGCGGTCCTGCATAAGCGCACCGTCTCGTACTTCACCAGTTCGGTGGCGCGCATCGTCGGCATCGTCGCGTTGATGCTCCTCTCGCCATGGGCCGGCATCCACGGCGCTGTACTGGGGACCGGCGGTTTGATCGGCGGATTCCTGGCCGAATCCATCGTGCTCGCCTGGAGCCTGCACGGGCACGTCCCCAGCCTGCGCATGGAAGCGGCGCCCGCCAAATCCTAGGCCTTCATGCCGTCGCGATCTGCCAGGCCGTGTCCAGCACCCGGCTCGTACCGGGTTTCAGCGCGTGCGGGGCGAAATGCAGTTCCATCTCGATCGCATCCGGGCCGGTCCGGATCCGCACGAGCGTCACGAAGTCGACCGAGAACGACTCTTCGATCCGCGGGCGCGATCCCTGCCCTTCCAGCGCCCACGCGCCGGCCGGGCGTTCGAATTCTAGAAATTCGAGCGACTCGCCCTCGGCCGGAAGCGCGCGCGCATTCCAAGTGCCGCCGGGCTGCTTCAAAAGCAACCGTGCGTCGCCGCCCAGCGCCTCGCGCCTCCAAGAGGTGCAGGTCCAAGGCGCCAGCGGCACGGGCTCCGAACCGGTGTTCTCGACCTTGTGCCGTACGAAAACCAGATCGTCGATGAGCGTGTAGCGCGTTTGCAGCGCCAGGCTGGGCACGAGGTCCGTCTCGTATTCAACGAAGGTGCTCCCGTCGGAGCCGCGCGCACGGAACGCCTCCCGCCGCCCGCGCAACGGTTCCCCCGCGTCGAGCGAAAACCGGTAACCGCCGCGCCCCGCTTCGAGCGGCGCGAGGAGTTCCAAAGCCGCGCCGCCGGCGCTGAGTTCGCTCAGGCAAGCCCCTGCTTCGGGACTCGCGCGTAAGCGCAGCGTCCCGCTGTCCAGTACCTGCGCTGGCGTGCTCACTCGAGCCCCCGGATCTTGCGCAGCTTGTCGCGCCGTTCCTGCCATTGCTCTTCCTGGCTGGGCGGAAAGTCCTCGCGAAACCGCAAGTCCATCACGACGCCCAGCGCGTGCAAGTCGGTCAGGCACGTGTCGAGCGTAAGCATTCGCCCGTCCTTGAGACCCAGCGCACCTTCTAGCGCGCCGACCGTGCCCGGGCGAACCACGCACGACTGCGTCACGTCCTCGATGCCGAAAGCTTCTTCGTGCGCGCCGTGGCGCAGCGTAAAGCGGCCGTTCTCCAGCGTGAGCGAAAAGCCGGCCGCACGCAGATAACCGCGCAACTGGCGCAAAGAGAAGTACGAGAACGCGGCCACGGAGACCAGTCCCAGGCCCAGGAAGCTCCAGCCGCTCGCCGGCTGCGGGCGCGGCTGGCGCGGCTGGCGCGGCGTATCCGGAAGGGCCGGAACGGGCGGCGCGACTTCCGGCGGATTCGCGATGCGATACACGCCGTACCCGGCCAGCAACAGGCTTAAGACCGCGGCCACCAGCGGTGCGAAAAAAAGCACGCGCCGCAAAGCGATCTCCATCGGCGTGTGCCGCATCTCCAGCCGGGGATGCTTCTCGATCCACTTCGTGAACGGCTCGCCCGTCTCCAATTCGAACTGTTCGGTTGCCATGCGGTCGCAACACGCCGCGCAATACGACCGCGCATCCGGCAGGCGCACTGGAAGTTCGCCTGACAGATCCCGCGCGCAGCGGGCGCAGCGGGCGGCCGTGGGGTTGGAAGGCGTTTCGCTCATGGCATGAATAGGTTAGAGCATTTCCCGAATTGCTGTACCGCCATCTGACGCCCCGAGCATCCGCCTCGGCGGCGCTCACCGCGGCCATTCGAGCGAGTGGCGTGTCAAAGGGCCCGCTCGTAGTACACGGCGCTGGGATTCGGATTGACGTAGTACGCGGGAATCTCGACAAAGCCCAGCGCCGCGTAAAGTGCGCGCGCTTCGGCCATGTGAGCCAGCGTATCGAGGCGCATCCGCGCGTATCCCGCTTCGCGCCCGGCGCTCAGGATCGCTTCGGCCAGCTTACGCCCCAGCTTGAGCCCGCGGTACGCCGGCCGCACGAATAGACGCTTCATTTCGCAGACGCCCGGCTCCAGTGCGCGCAGCGCCACGCAGCCGGCGGCCTCCGCGCCGTCCCACACCAGCAGCAGGCACCCCGAGGGCGGCGCGTACTTGCCCGGCAGCGTCCGCAACTCGTCTTCGAATCCCTGAAAGCTCAAATCGACGCCCAGCCCCGCCGCATACTCGCGGAAAAGAAGCCGGACCGTATCGAGGTCCTCGGGAACGCGGGCGGCTCGCAAGTCGAACATGCGCGCGCAGCTCCGGTCAGTACGTCTTGCGCTGGCGGCTGGACGGTATGCTCAGCTTCTCTCGGTACTTCGCGACCGTCCGGCGCGCGATCTCGATGCCTTCGCTCTCCAGGCGCTTGACGATCTCCTGGTCCGAAAGCGGCTCCGCTTTATCCTCTTTGTCGCACATGTCTTTGATCTTGAGCATGATCGCGCGATTCGATTCGCTCTCGCCGTCGCCCGTGCTGAAGCCCCCGGTGAAGAAATATTTCATCGCGAACAGACCCTGCGGCGTCTGGATGTACTTGCCCGCCAGCGCGCGCGAAACGGTGGATACGTGCATCCCGATCCGTTCGGCCACCTCCTGCATCATCAGCGGCTTCAGGTGCGAGGGACCGTGTTCGAGAAACGCCTTCTGGATGTCCACGATCTGTTCGGTGATTCGGTAGAGCGTATTGCGCCGCTGAATCACCGACTCCATCAGCCAGACCGCGCTGCCGACTTTATTCATCAGGTATTCGCGCGTCTGCGAATCTTTGGGCTCGCTGCGCAGCAGCTCCAGTTGCTCCGCCGAAATGCGCAGGCTCGGCAGATAATGCTCGTTGATGTTGATCACGTACTTGCCTTCGATCTCCTCCACGGCCACGTCGGGAACGACGTACTGCGGGCGCGTCCCGCCGAAGCTCCGGCCCGGATTGGGATTCAGATGGGAGATGTGGTCCACGCCCTCCTTCACCTTCTCCACGCTCACGCCCAAGTCCTTGGCGATCTTCGGCAGCCGGTTGTGGCTGATGTCGTCGAGGTGCTTCGTAATCAACTGTTCTTCGAATGAAGTGTCACCCGGAAGGCGCCGCAACTGCAAGAGCAGGCATTCCTGAAGGCTCCGTGCCCCCACGCCCGCGGGATCGAACGATTGCACCAGCATCAGCGCCAGGTCCGCTTCGTCCTGGCTCACCTCACGGTCGAGGGCCGCCACGCGCACGCCGCCCTCGCTTCGGTAAAACAGATCCATCGGCGCGACTTTTAGCATCCCGTGCTCGTCCAGCGATCCGATGATCACCTCGGCCAGCTCTTTCATGTTCTCGTCTTCTTTGGAGAAATGAAGCTGCTCCAGCAGGTGCTCTTCCAGGCTGGTGTTGGGAGCGGCGGTATTGCGCATCGCTTCGAGTTTGGCGTCGTCCTCCCCGGCCCGGTGCGAGAAGCCGCTGTCGCTGCGCGTGCGCGGATCGTTCCATTCCTCCAGCAGCGCTTCCATGCGCGCGAGCCGCGGGTCGTCCCCATCGGGCGGTGCGGGGGCTTCGGCTTCCGCCGCTTCGGGCTGCGCGAAGCGTTCGTCGTCGGCGTACGTATCCAAGGCCGAATCCGATTCGGGCGGCAAGCCGACTTCGCCGTCCTCGCCGTCCACCCCTTCGCCTTCTTCGCGCTCCTCGGCCTGTTCCGTCTGCGACTCCACGCCCATCTCCGTCGGTTCCAGCCAGGGATTCGCTTCCAGTTCGGCGGTGATCGATTGCTGCAAATCCATCAACGGTAACTGAAGCATCTCGATGGACTGGATCATCTGGCGCGTCATGATGATCTTCTGTTCCATCCGATGGGACAGTTGCATGGACGGTTGCATGCTTCACCTCATCTCCGGCGCGGCCCCCCAAGCGGGGACTCAACGCATTTCCGTACGACCCTTGAAGGCGTCCCCGATCGCGCCCGATTGCGCGAAGCTCAAGTCGCTTCCGGTCGGTACTCCGCGCGCCAGCCGTGTGATCTTCACCTTCGGCGCTTCCGCGTGCAGTTTCTCGGTCAAGTAAGCGGCGGTGGCGTCGCCTTCCAGCGTCGGGCTGGTGGCCAGCACCACTTCCTGCAATTCGGCGGCATGCGCCCGCTGCAGCAGCGCGGCGATCCGCAAATCTTCCGGACCCACTCCCGCCAGCGGGCTCAGGCGGCCCATCAGCACGTGGTAGCGCCCGCGGAACTGGCCGCTCTTTTCGACCGCGCGGATTTCGCGCGGCCACTCCACGACACAGATCGCCGCATCGTCGCGCCGCGGATCGGCGCAGAACGCGCACTGCTCGGCCTCGGTCAGATTCCCGCAAACCGAGCACGGGCGCAGTTTGCTCTTCACGTCGCGGATCGCCAGCGCCAGCGCCAGTGCTTCTTCCCGGGACTGCTCGAGCAGGTGATACGCCATGCGCTCGGCCGAACGCCGCCCCACGCCCGGAAGCTTCTCCAGTTCGTGGATCAGCCGCTCGAAACTGTCCGCCGGCGGCGGCGGGGGCGCGGGGGCTTTACGTCCCAAAGCGTCGGCACTCCTACCGGCCGTTATCCCGGAAGCAGGCCCGGCGGCAGATCCATGCCGCCCAGCGCCTGCTTGGTTTCCTCGAGCATCGCTTCGCGGCCGCCGCGCAGCGCGGCATTCGTCGCGGCAGCGATCAACGGGCCCAGGCTTTCCGAGTCCTTCAGCGCCTCGGGATCGATCTCCACCGTCAGCACTTCACCGATCCCGTTGGCCCGGACCTTCACCAGTCCGCCGCCCGAACTGCCTTCCACAACGCGGCGCTTGGCGCGCTCCTGCATCTCGGCCATGTTCTTCTTGATCTGGCCCGCCTGGCCCATCAACTTCATCATGTCGCCCAGGTTGCCCAACATGTTCGGCCCCTTCGCACACGCGGCTTACGGTTCTCGCCGGCGGTTCGCCGCGCGCACGTCGGCTACGCGGCCCCGAAAACGCTTCACCACCAGTTCCACCAGCGGATGCGATTTGGCCGCTTCGGCGTCCACCAGCGGTCCCGCGGCAGGGAGGTTAATGGACTCGGCCGCGGGACGCACCGGATGCGCTCCACCCGGACCCAGATCATCCGCATCGTCCTCCGCTTCGCCCGCGTCGTCGTCCCCCGCGTTCGATTCCGCCGCCGGTGCGCTCGGCAAGGGCAGCGCGCCTTCGTCGTGGAACTCTTCTTCCTCACGGGCCGGCTCGGCCTTCCGCCCGGCCGCCTCGGCCGGCGCCGTGGCCGGCGGCGTATTCGCAACCGCGGCAGCGGGAGTTTGGCCTGAACCAAGATTCGCCGGCCGCTCCTCGCCGCGCACGCAAGCTACCGCCACCGCGCGCCCGAAGACGCCCTCCAGCACCGCTTGCAGAGCTTCCTGCCGGTCGGGGCGTTCCACCGACTCGCGGTAGAAGGCCTTGGCCGGCGTGAAGCCCAGTTCCAGCGTCGCGCCCGCGCCGTCGAGCCGGATCGGCCAGGCATGCGCCAGCGCGCTGGCCAGCAGCGCGCCTCCGGACCGAGCGCGAATCCCGGCGAGCACCTCGCCCCAGCGTTCCGGATACTCCGCGCCGCCGCCCGCAACCGCCGGTGCTCCACCGGCGCTCGCGTTCGAAGGCATCGCGCGAGGCGCGTTCGAGATGGCCGCCGGGCGGGATTCAACCGTACCCGCCGGGCGGCCTGCGGAGTTTGGGCGGGGATCCCCCCGCGCACCGGCGCTTGAAGGCGCACGCGCCGAAGGTCCGCCCGCGGCGCCTTGCTCCACCGCCGTCACCAGCTTGCCCAAATCCACCAGGTCGCTCACGCGCGACGCGCGGATCAGCGCCATCTCCAGCGGCAGCCGCGCCTGCGCCACGTCGCGCACCTGCCGCCGCGCCGCCGAAAAGAGCTGCACCAGCATCAGCACCTGATCCTGGCTCAGTTTGCCCGCCAACTCCGCGTAACTCGCCTTGAGGTGGCTCTGGCCTTCCAGCAGCGCCGAATCCCCGCCGCAAGTCTGCAGCAGCAGCGTGCCGCGCAAACGTCCAACCAGTTCCACCAGCAGATCGTCGGGATCGGCACCGGCTTCCAGGGCGCCGCCCGCCTGCGTCAGCGCGTCGGCCACGCGCCCTTCGGCGCACGCATGCAGGATCGAAAAGAGCAGTTCGTCCGGCGCCGCACCGCTGATCTGGCGCACCACCGCATCGTCCACTTGGCCTTCGCCCAGATTGACCGCCAGATCCAGCAAACTTTCCGCGTCGCGCAAGCCGCCCTTGGCCAGCCCGGCGATGCGCTCCAGCGCCGAGACCGGCGCCGCGATCCCGTCGGCCTCGCAGATCTGCTGCAAGCGCTTCACGATCTCGCCCAGCGAAATACGCCGCAGGTCGAACCGCTGGCAGCGCGAAAGGATCGTCTCGGGAATCTTGTCCGGGTCCGTCGTCGCGAAGACGAACTTCACGTGCGGCGGCGGCTCTTCCAGCGTCTTGAGGAACGCGTTCCAGGCTTCGGAGGTGAGCATGTGCACTTCGTCGACGATGTACAGCTTGGTGCGCAGCTGCGAAGGCGAGAGCCCCACGCTGTCGCGCAGCTTCTGGACATCCGCGATGCCGCGGTTGGTCGCCGCGTCCATCTCGATCACGTCCAGCGCGCTGCCGTCCTGAATCGAGACACACGCGTCGCAGGTATTGCAAGGCTCCTCGGCCGGGCCTGAACCGGCCAGACAGTTCAACGCTTTCGCGAAGATGCGCGCGAGGCTCGTTTTGCCCACGCCGCGCGGGCCGGTCAGCAGGTACGCCTGAGCCAGCCGCCCGGACTTCAGCGCGTGCCGCAGGGCATGAGTCACCGTCTGCTGTCCGACGACATCCGCAAAGGTCTGAGGTCGAAAGCGCCGCGCGAAGACCACGTAAGCGCCCGTGGAGCCCTCGGCTTCGGTCTTTGCGGCGGCCTTACTTCGCTTGGCGGCCATACGCGTTCCCCATGCTCAGGGCCTGCCCATTCGAGACAATACGCCACCCGCGCAAAGGCTTACGGCCCCTGCGTTCCCAAGGTTTTCGACGGCTTTGGATCGTGCGGCCCTGTCCAGTCGGACAAGGATGAAGTCAGCGGAGCTGCGGCGCTTCTTGAGCCCGAGGCCAGGTGACCCACGGCACACGGAGGTAAAGACTTATGGCTGCTGCTTTCGCCCTGACCAGGTTGGCCCCACCCCGTTGCATGAGGCCTGGCCCCGGACTCAAGCCGCGCCCGCTCACAACTGATTCATTTCAAACAGCTTACAGTATTTAAGATGCGCGATTCGCGGTGCTTTTCCCGCCGCTTCTCGCACTCCTTATGCCAATCAACCTAGCCCTGTGCCGCGCGCATGTCAACGCCTATTTGCGCGACGATTTCAGCGAGGATTTCAAGCTTCGTCTCGCCAATGCACCCGCTCTGCATGCGATCCTTTGCCGTGGCGTTCATATAGGCTTGCATTCCCCACCAAAATACTGAATCTTGGAGCCTGCGCAATCCGGGGGGATCGCGAGGGCAGGCATGGCGTTGCGAATCCTCCACGGAGCCGACTTGCATTTGGGCCGCCGCCGCCTCAACGGCCGCTTGCCCGACTCCGACTTCGCCGCCGCCTTCGAATGCCTCGCCGCGCGCGCGCGCGAGTGGCGCGCCGACGTGATGCTCCTGGCCGGCGACCTTTTCGACGCGCCCCAAATTCCGCCGCCGGTCTTGCGCCAAGCCGAGCAGGTTCTGCGCCCGCTCAAGAAGGCTCGCATCCCGGTGCTGGCGATCGAAGGCAATCACGATCGGCAGGTGCTTGGCGTGCCGCGTCCCACCTGGGTTCGTTATCTGGCCGAAGAAGGCCTGCTTACGCTCCTGGCGACGCCATTCACCGCGGAAGGGCCGCTGCTCAAGCCGTATTCCGCAGAGACGCTGGAAGGCGCGTACGTCGAACTGGAAGGCGTCCGCTTCGTAGGCGCCGGGTATCTGGGTGCGGGTACCGATCGCCGTGTCGCGGCCATCGCCGCCGCGCTGCCCGGCGACCGCATGCCCACCGTGATGATGCTCCACGCGGGCCCCGAATACTTCGTCGGCGAAGGCGGCGGCTTCCAGCACGAGACGCTCAAGCTACTCCAGGCCAAAATCGTGTACTTGGCGCTCGGACACATTCATAAGCCGATGATCCACCGCGCCGAAGACGGCCGCCCGTGGGCGATCAACCCAGGCTCTCCGGAGAATTGCCGGCTCGACGAAGCCGACGCGCCGGGACCTCGCGGCTGGGCCGAAGTGGTCATCGACCCCGACGCGTTGCCCGGATTGGTCCTGGCCGATGCCGCCATTCGCGAATGCCCGCGCCGCCCGGTACTGAAGCGCGAACTCGACGTCACGCCTTTCGGAAACAAACTCAAGGCCGGCGACGAGGCCATCGCGCACGCGGCGCTGAAGCTCCTGGCTTCCGATCCGCCGCCGCCCGAGGCCGTCGTACGCCTGTACCTGACCGGACAACTCAACATCGGCCGGATCACGTTGGAGCCGCTCACGCTGGCGGAGCAATTGGCCGACGCGGCGGGCATCGCAGGCGTCGAAGTCAACCTGGAGAAGCTCGAACTCTTCACCGGCCGTCCCGCGACGGGGCGCAGCCTCGAGGGCCTGACCACCGCCCAGATCGAACGCTTGGCGCTGGAAGAGATGCTGCAAGAGCGTCCGCCCGAAGGCCTCGAAGACCGCGTAGCCGAGACGGCCGAACTGTTCGTACAACTCAAGCGTCTGGTCACCCAGCGCGCGGGCGGCGAGGCGGTGCTCGAAGCGCTGGAAACCTCGCCGCTTCCCGGCGCCATGGCCCGCGCACGGCGTTCGGTGTAAGCCATGAACGCCGCCGAATCCCCCGCCCCTCAAGCCGCCGCGCTGGATGCCGCCGGAAGCGGAAGCGGAGTCTGGATCCGCAGCGTCCGCCTGCTCAACGTCAAATCGTTCGGAACGGGGCCGGATGGCCAAGGTTTGACACTGCGTCTGGAGCGCGGCCTCAACCGCATCGCCGGACGCAACGGCGCGGGCAAATCGACCGTCATCGAAGCGCTGGGCTACGCGCTCTTCGATTGCCCGCCAGAAACCGGATCTCGCGTCGAACTCGAAACCGTCTTCGTCCGCAATGGCGCGTCCGAGGGCGAGATCGAGATCGAACTCGCCACCGCCGATGGCCTGTACCGTGTCCGCCGCGGCATCGGAAAGGCCAGCCGTCTGCGCTGGACGGTCCGCGACGAGAGCGGCTTCGTCACGCACGAGACCGAAGACGAAGTGCGCCGTTTCCTGGCCGGCGCCTTTGGGCTCGACGACGCCGGTGCGCTGCCCAGCCATTTCCGCAAGCTCGTCGGCGTGCGGCAGGGCCGCTTTCTCGACCCGTACGAACTTTCGCCCGCCGAAGCACGCCGATACTTCGCGCCGATCCTCGAAGTCGAGATCTACCAGCAATGCCAGCAGGAGCTGAAAGACCCGCGCGACCGGCTTGAACTGATCCTGCGTGAAGTGGAAGGCGAAATCAAAGCCGCCCGCGCGCGGATTGAGATGACCGAAGGCGCCGAGCAGGAGTCCGCGCGCTTGCAGGAACGCCTCGCGCAAGCTGAAAGCCAGCTCGAAACCCGCCGCCGCGCGTTGCAGGACGCGCGCGCCAAGCTCGCCGAATGGGACCGCCGCGCGCAAGCCGTCACCCAGACCGCCCAAGCACTGCTCCAAGCGCGCAAGGATCTCGAGCACGCGGACCAGACCGTCGTCGCGAAGCGCGAACTGCTCCATCGCGCCGAGGAAGCGCGCAAGATGCTCGACGCTACCGCCGCCGATCACGCGCGTTATAAGCAAGCCGAGCAGACCCGCGCCGAGATCGCCGCGCGCAGGACCGAGTACGAACGCTGGCGCGAACAACTCAGCCAGCTTCAGCAGCGCAAAGTCGCGGCCGAAACGCGCGCCCAGGAGTCCGACCGCCAAGCGCGCGAACTCCGCGAAGACCTCGACCGCCGCGCAGAGGCGCTGGCCGCGCGCGAAGCCCATGTCGAATCGCGCCGCCAGGCTTTCGACGCCGCCGAAGCCGCGTCCGCGCCCGAACGGCTCTCCGCGCCCGACGCGGAACTGCAACTCGCGCTCAGCCAGGTCGAACGCTGGGTCACGCTGTTGGAGGTCGCCGCCCAGAGCGCCCAAGCGGCCGGACGCCAAGCCGCCGATGCCAACCGCGCGCTGGCCGCCTTCGACCCCGAAATTTACATCCGAGCCACCGCCGCGCGCGACCGATCCCGCGCCCTGCGCGATCAAGCCCGCGAAGAATGGGCGCGCGCCGAAGAACGCCATGCCGCGCGCCGCGAACTCGCAAAACGCCTGGAACTGAGCCAGCAATGCCCGCTTCTCGCCGAACGCTGCCGGCAGTTCGACCGGGGCAAGCTGGTCCTCAGCGAAGTCCAACTCGACGAAGCGTTCGATGCCGTCGCGCATGCCACGCAGGCCGCCGAGGAAGCGTACGCCGCCGACGAACGGAACGTGCTCGAGGCCGAGCAGGAAGTGAAAGCGTCCGAGAACTGGCGCATCCAGGCTCAGAATGCGCTGGAAGAACTGGAGCGTCAGGCGGTCGTCGCGCGGCACATCGAACCGCGCCAGGCCTTCGAACGCCTGGCCCACGCGCTAAGCGCAGACGAAGACCGCCTGCCCGCCCTGCCGCGTCTGCCCGACCTGCCTCCGCCGGGCGAGCAACCGTGGGAAGCGCTGGCCGCCGCGCCGCACGTGGCCGAGGCCTTCGAGGCGCTCACGCGGGCAGCCGCCGAACCCGCGCGGCGCTGGAAAGACCGGCTCGACCAGCGGCGGGTTACGCTGGCCGAACGACAGCGCCAGCGCGAACTCGAAGAGCAGCGGTTGGAGCAGGAAGCGCAGGCGCTGGAGGAACGCCGTTCCGACTTGGCCCAGCGCCGCGAGAACCTGCAAGCCCAGCAGCGCGCGGTCCACGAAGCGCTTGCCGAGACCGAGCGCCTGGTCAAGGCCATCGAGGATCTGGCCCGCCGCCAGGCCGATATTGCCGGGCTGGATGCGCGAGACGCCGAGGCGCAGCGCACCTTGAACGAGACCGCCGAAGCGCAGCGCACGCATCTCGCCGCCGGACCCGAGGCCGCCCGGCTGAGCCAGGCGCGCGCCGATCTGGCCGTGGCGGCGGGCGTGCTGGAACGAGCCAAACGCGCGGCCGATCTGGCGCTCAAGGCGCGCGATGCCGCCCAGGAGTCCTACGATCCGGCCGCACACGAGATCGCGCGCAACGAACTCCTGGATCAGACGCAGCAATTCGGCGCCGTAGAGAGCGAACTCCTGCGCGACCGCCAGCAGCTTGAAGAAGTTCTGCGCAGGCTCGACCTGCGGCGCAAAGCCCAGGAGTCCCTGCGCGGGCAGATCGAACTGCACGAATTGGTCGAAGCACAGCGCGATCTGATCGACGACGCCCGGCGCATCCTGCGCGACGCAGGTCCCCGCGTCGCCCAGCAGCTTGTGCGCGCCGTCACCGAACGCGGGCAGCGCCTGTACCACGCGCTCTCGCCCCACGACCCAGGCCAATTGATCTGGAATCACGAGACTTATGAACTCAGCGTCGCGACATCCAGCGGCCTGCGCCGCTTCGCGATGCTCTCCGGCGGCCAGAAGATCAAGGCGGTGCTCGCACTGCAGATCGCGCTGGTGCAGCAGTTCAGTTCGACCGGCCTGTGCATCTTCGACGAACCGACCTACGGCCTGGACGCGGAGTCGCGCCAACTGCTGGCCGCCGCGGTCGTCGACGCGCAGCGCATCTCGCGCTTCGAGCAACTCATCGTGGTCAGCCACGACGACGCCTTCGACGGGCATGTCGAGCATACGGTTCAGCTCGACTACGCCCCCGCCTCAGGCACCTTCCTGGCTGGTTGAACGGCCTGCTTACGCCGTCGCCGCCATCGCCGCCGGAGCCCACGGGCGCAGCATCGTGCGCAGCGCGGTCAACGCCTTGTGATAGCTGGCCTTGGCGCCGCCTTCCGTGATCGAAAGCTGCCGCGCGATATCGTTAAAGCGCAGCTCGTTGTATTGCTTGAGCACGAAAATCATACGCTGCTGGCGCGGCAGGCGCCGCACCGCGATCTCGATCGCCTTCAGCGCCTCGCTTTCCAGCGCATCATGCTCGGGCGATACGCCTGGCGTATCCCCGGCGCAGCGGTCCTTCAGACGCCTCTGGCGCTCCTCGCTGCGAATCCGCTCGAAGCAGACATTCAGCGTCGTGCGGTACAGCCACGTGCTCAACCGCGCTTCGCCACGCCAGTGCGGCAACTCTTCGTACGTACGGATGAACACCTCTTGGGCGACATCCTGCGCGGCTTCTTCTCGCCGTAACACGTGCATGGCCAGGCGAACGACTCTGCGCTGGTGCGCTTCGAACAACTGAGCGAACACCTCCCGGTTCCCGCTCCGGAAAGATTCGATCAGGAGGGACTCGGCCATTCTTGTCATGGCATCGCGCTCCGCTTGCTGGGGTGTTCGATGAACACCCAATGTTTGTCTGTCGAACGAACCCGTGTGGGGATTCCCGCCAGCGCTACCCCATTCCGACTTGTCGCGCTGTCCCTCACACCCCGAAGAGCGGGCAATGCAAAGGTCATACCGACTGGGGGGTACGCTTTTGCGTTTGCATCCGTGCATTCGAAATGAGGAACTTCCAGCACTGGCCGATTTCGGGAAAAATGCGTTATTATGAGCGCCATGAGCGAGAACCAGCCCGAATCGGCCAGCCCTTCTCCCGCCGGTCAGCCTCTGCCGCCCAAGCGCACCTTTGCGGAACTCTTTTTCAATTGGACGCGCAACGACCTGATCCAAACCATGCTCTTCCTGGGCTGGATCTGTTGCGTCTGTTACGTGATGACTTCGGCGGAGCACCTGATGGCAAGTTTCACCATCGGCATCGTGGTGGGCATTAACTATTCGTTCCTGGCCATTTACCACGTGAACAGCATCGGCGCGAAGGGCGGCGACCGGGCCAAAAACATCGGCTTGATCTATTTGGCGCCCAGCGTTTTTATGGCCATTCTCGCCCTGATTGCCTTGCTGCGTGGCGGGGGTGGCGGGCCGGTCTGAAATTCACGGCGCGCGGACATCCAGATCGTCGAATCGAATCGGCGTGCCCGCATAGGGCATACCCCAAAGACCCGCTCGGCCCGCGGGCGGAGCTTCCTTCGACTCATACTTGACGGTCCAGCCTTCGGGTTCTGCTTGGCCGTCCGCCCATGCCTTGCCTTCCAACATCCACGTCTCGCCTTCGCCCTTGCGCACCTGAAACTTTAGCCGCATCCACGAACCGCTCTTCCATTCGGGCGCGTCCGCTTCCGCCAACGGTTGCTGATCCAGCAGAAGTTCCAGCTTGCCCTTGGCGGGCGAAAATCGCAGCATGTACCCTGTGACGCCACCCAGTCCGAGGCCGAACGACGGGAAGCTTCGCCGCCCCTTTTGAGTGCTTTGAATGCGCCCTGTCACGCAGCCGCCGGCGGCCAGCGTCGGGCCGAAGAGCACGCAATGCGACTCCAGCGGATGCGGCGCCAGTTCCAGATACTTGTTCTCTCCTTCCGCGGCTACCGTCCAGGTACCGCCTAATACCATGAAGCGCTCGGGAAGCGGTCCGAGTTCCGCTTGCTGCAGGTCGTCCTTGTGGGCTTCGGGTTCGCCGGCCATCGCCCACCCGTATGCCCACGCGGCGAGGCAGCAGATCCAGATCGTACGCATCGTAGATGGCCTCCTTTACGGCCTATTCCTGGCGCAGTGCGGCCAGCGGTTCGCCGCTCAAGGCGGCGCGCGTGGCGGCCCAAGTCACCAGCAAGCCCAGCAGCCAAACCGCGGCCAGCGTAATCAGCAGCGAGACCGGCCATGCCGAGGTACTTCCGTGCAGCGCGGGCCATACCGCCAGCGCCGCCGCGCATAACCCGCATCCCAAACCCGCGGACAACAGCGCCGCGTGCTCGCCCAAGACCACCTTGCCCAGGACGGCCGACGGGAACCCGACCGCACGCATCACGCCCAACTCGCCGCGCCGCTCGAACACGTTTCGAAGCACCACCACGCCCAGCCCCAAGCTGCCCAGCACCAACCCTAAACCGCCCAGCACCTGAAACGTCGACAGGTAAGTATTCTGCACGGCATTGAACTCGGCCAGCCGCCGCGCCGCAGGCGTCAGATCCATGCCCGTATCCTGCAACTGGCGCGACAGGTACGCCAAGAGTGCATCCTGACGGTTAAACGGGGCGTCCACCAGGAATATTCGATACCCGGAAACCGAAGGGTACTGTTTCATGAACGCCTGCTCGCTCAAGATCACGCTGCCTTGAAGGACACTCGGAGCCAAGGCGGCCACTACGCGCACGGTGAACGTCTGGCCGCGCTCGTTGGTGAGCGTCAACGTCTGGCCTACCTGCTTGCCTAAGGCCCAGAGCAACGAATTCTGATCCACTATGGCCGGAATCGCGCCGTCCGGCTCTTCCGCTTCGAGCAAGGTCCAGGGGCTTCCGGCCGCCGCGCGGCCCGGCATGACCTCCGCGAACGCGAACGCCTCGCGTCCGGCCAGCGCCTGTACCGGCGCGCCCAGCACCTGCGGCGCTTGCGCGCGATTCAAATTCAAACAACTCGCTTCGTCACCCGGCTGCAGCCGAAATGGAGCCCAGCTCACGTCGGCCATGAACTCGTCGTCCAGGGCGTACATGCGCCGGCCGTCTTCCGAACTCAGGTCATGCACCACGGCAAACGCACTCTCGCCGTAAAACGTGAAGCCGCCCGTACCCGAATGGCGCTCTTGCGCGCCTTGGTCCGCATCGAGCCGAAATGCACCCACCGCGGCCACCAGGAAGGTCCCCGAAGCCAACAGCCCCACGGTCGCCAAACTCCGACCCGGACGCCGCGCCATGCCCAGTAGCGCCAGCCGAATCAAGGTGAACCGCGCGCCCGACGAACCGAGACCGCGCAGCGCCAGTCCGCAGCCAGCGATGCCCGACGAAAGCAGCAGCGCACCCGCGCCGAAAAAGGCTCCCGCCGCGGCCGGATCGCGCCGGCCCCAAAAACCAAGCGCCAGCGCGGCAGCTCCGCAGATTCCGCCCAGCGCCACCCCCCAAGTAAGCCAGCTCGCTCCGACATTCGACGCGATGGCCAAGCCCGCGCCGTGCGAAAGCAACTCCCGCGCGGAGCGGCGGCTCTGACGGCGCAGTACGAACGCCACCGACGATACCGCCAGCGCCGTGGAAACGCTCAGTCCCAGCACCCAAGTGAGCGGCTCGGCGTGATAATAGAGCGTCCCGGTGCCAACGGCGTCTTTCCACGCGGTGGACAGCCCGTACAGCATCGCGCGCGCATACGCCGCGCCGGCCGCGGCGCCCAGCACCCCGCCCAGCAACGCCACGGCGGCGCCTTCCGTCAACAGCATGCGCCGCACCCAGGTGCGCGGAAAGCCAAGCGCCAACAGAATGCCGATCTCCTCCGTGCGCCGTTCGAGCGCAAAGCCGAAGAGCAGGCCCAACAGCAGCAACGCCGAGACAATGAGGAAGAAACTGAAGCCCAGGAACAGCGGTCCAAAGTCGAGCGCCTCCGCGCTCGCGCGCGCCGCTCGTTCTGCCACGGCTTCAAAGGTGAGTCCCACGAGCGCCGGCGACAACCGTGCGCGCAAGGCGGCATCCAGATCTTCGGCCGAGTTTTCGCCGTCGTATCGAACCGCAGTCAGATCGCCGAATCGGCTTTGCCACAAGGAACGCCCCGCCGCCAGCGAGATGAACGCTTTGGGCGTGCCCTTATGCGCGTCCCAGTAGTCTTCGTCACGGTCCCGGATCTTGTCGACCTTCAGGGGAAAGCCCGGATCCCATTCGCGGCAGGAGGTACTGTCCTTCAATCCAGGGAAGTCCGGCATCAACGAAGCATCCGCGGCCGCACCCGCCAGCGGTACGATCGCCCGCACCTTGAACTCCGCCGATTCCTCCACCAGCGTACGCATCGGCCCGACCACAAAATACGCAAGCGTGATCGTGTCGCCCGGCTTGCAGCCCAAATCCTCGGCCAGCCAAGCGTTCACGACGATCTCGTCGGGGCGCAAATCGGCCGGCGCCGGATCGCCTTCCAGCGCCGCGACCATGCTGTACGGAACCGTGTGCTCTCCGAATCGAATCTCGTTCACGAGGTAGGTCAGCACGCCACGCGGGACCGGGCTTGTCTTGACCCCCAATGCCGCATCGCGAACCGCGGCATCGAAGAAGACATGCGCCGAACGCAACTCCCAGCCGCCTGAAGGCGTTTCGCGCACGCTCAACCCCGCGTCGTCGAGACTCCAGGATTCGGCGAGCGCCGCCTGCACGCGATCGAGCGTCAAGCCGTCGGCATCCAGCAGCAACAGGTTGGCGCGCCGCGGTGCGTCGAGCTTTGTCTGCAGCAGGCGCAGCGGCACGAATGCGGTAAACGGAGCCACCTGGCTGGCCTGCAAGCCGAATCGACCGAACTGTGCGTCGCCGGCTACCGCCCCCACCTTAAGGCGCAGGGCTACGCTGGAATCTTCCTCCGGAGCAAGCGGCGCATCGCGGGAAAAGAGGCTCGGTTTCTGCACCCGCAGAACGACTTCGTCGCCTACGTTCGCCCTTAGGTGAGCGGCCAGCCGCTCGTTCAGCCATACGACTTCGGGCACCGGCGCCGCGAATGGATGCGGCTTGGAATCGAACGGGTCTGGTGTTTGGCTCAGATCCCAGAACCGCCAATCCGTCCCGAGCACCTGCACTCGATTGGCGCGCGCGGCGCCGTCGGAACGCGCGGCCGTGCCCGGAACAAGCAACACCGGAGCCGCGCGGCCTTCGGTGGCTCTGGCCAAGTTGGCGCTCAGCCCTTCTCGAAAAAGCCGGTCGCCGCCCACCAGCGCAAAGTCCACCGGCCCCAGCCGCGCCGCTGCCATCTGTTTCAACGTGTAGCGAACCGAATCGCCCACCAGCAGCGCGCCGACCAGCACCGCGCTTCCTACCGCCGCGCCCAGCATGACCCCTGCCTGCGCGCGGCCGTGATAGCGCAAACTCCGCCGCACCAGCGTGGCGAAATTCATGACGTTCGATCCACCGGCCGTAGCTGCCCGCCGCGCAATTCCAACACCCGGCCCATGCGCGCCGCCAGCGCCGGCGCGTGCGTAACCGCGACCAACGTTACGCCCAAGTCGCGGTTCAATTCGACCAGCAAATCTGCAAGTCGATCGGCGTGCTCGCCGTCCAGCGCCCCCGTCGGCTCGTCGGCCAGCACCGCCGCGGGCTGGTTGATCAGCGCCCGAACGACCGCCACGCGCTGGCATTCGCCGCCCGAAAGCTCGCCCGGCCGGTGTCCGATGCGCTCGGACAACCCGACCTTTCCCAGCAGCTCCTTCGCGCGCGCTTCGGCGCCGCTCGCCGATAAGCCCGGAACGAGCGTGGGAAGCAGCACGTTTTCCAGCACCGAGCATTGCGGCAATAAGTGATGCGCTTGAAAGATGAAGCCAATCCTGCGGCTGCGAATGCGCGCGAGCTGTTCGTCGTCCAACGCCGCGAGATCTTCGCCGTTCAGCCGCACGCGCCCTTCCGAGGGCCGGTCCAGCGTACCCAGGATGTTCAGCAGCGTACTCTTGCCCGAACCGGAAGGACCCACGATGGCCACCGACTCTCCTGCAGCGATGCGCAGATCGATGCCCCGCAGCACGCTCACTGGAGCGCCGCCAGCCGGCGGCGCGTACACTTTGCCGACGCCCTCCAATTCCATCAAAGCAGCGCTATCAGACTGCTCGCTCATGGCCGTCTATTCCGCATCCCGGCGCACCCAGCGCTTGGCTTTCATTTCGAATCGCGGCAGAGCGCCGCTCGCGGCCGTATCGACGGGTACGCGCAAATGAAACGCTTCGCGCAGCCGTTCTTCCAGGCGCCGCGCCAATCCTTGAGCGTCCCCACATTTCGAATCCGGTTCGATCGTCACCTTGATCTCGGTCATGCCGCGCGACTCGTACACGCTCACCCGGTACTCGGCCACTTCGCCGCAGGAACGCACCACTTCGTCCACCGCGCTCGGATACACATTCACCCCGCGCACCACCACCATGTCGTCGGTGCGGCCCAGGATACCGCCCTCGAGTGCCAGTTCCACGCTTCCACAGGGACACGGCGAAACGGCGGCCGGATGAACCCAATCGCCCGTACGGTAGCGCAGCAACGGCGAGCCCGTGCGCAGAAGCGTCGTCAGCACCAGCTCTCCGGGCTTGCCCGCAGCGGCCGCCAATCCGCTTTGCGGATCCACCACTTCGGCGAGGTACGCCTCCTCGATCACATGCAGCACGTCCGAACGCGCGGGGCATGCGTAACTCACCGGACCCACTTCCGTCATGCCGTGATGATCGTACACGCGTGCGCCCGGCCATTGCTGCTCGATACGCAGGCGCGTAGCCGGCGCAGATCCGCCCGGCTCGCCCGCCACCAGTATCGTTTGCACGCGTGAACGCTCCATCCGCAAACCTTCCTCGCGTGCCACTTCCGCCAGCCGCAGAGCGTACGTGGGCGTACAGCACAGCACCGTGGTTTCGTTCTCTAGAATCGCCTGCAGCCGCGCCTGGCTGCTCATACCCCCGCCAGGGATGCACAAACAACCGAGCTGCAGCGCTGCTTCGAATGCGGTCCAGAAGCCCAGGAACGGCCCGAACGAAAACGCGAAGAATACGCGGTCCGAGGCGCCCACATGCGCCGCCGCGAAAACGCGCTTCCAGCACTCCAACAGCGACTGCCAATCCTCCGCCGTATCCAGCCAGCGCATCGGCCGGCCCATGCTGCCGCTGGTCTGATGAAAGCGCGTATAGCGTTCCAGCGGATACGTCAGATTCGACCCGAACGGACCGTGCGCCTGCTGATCCTCGATCAACTCACGCTTAAAGGTAAACGGCGCTTTCGCCATGAATTCAGCGAGTGAACCGTCCGGCTTGAGTCCGTTCAGCTTCTTGCCATAAAACGCATTCGCCGGATGCAACGCCGCCAGTAAGCCTCGCAATCGATCGAGCTGCGTTCGCTCAAGTTCCAGCCGGTCGTCCGGCGCGGCGGAGGTATCCATCGCCTGTGCGCTCACGAAGCGCCGGGCGCCGGAGCGCCGCTGGGTACGCTCGGCGCGATCTGCGCCGCCGGAGCCTTGGGCGGTGGAGGTTTGTAAAGCGAGACCAGCGCCCCGCCCGATGCCGCCAGCACGATCCCCAGCCAGAACTGCGGCTTCACGCTGCTCCAACCGCCATCCGGAGGATGCGTGACGATCGAGTACAGCGCATTGACCACCGGCGCGCCGGCGAAGACCACGCTCATCACGAAGATCGGCTTGCCGCCCGCGCCCAGCGAGAGCAGCACGCAGAACGCGCCAAGCGCGCCTACGATGCCCGCGAATAGCGACCACAGCATGCCTGGCTGCGTGATCGATTTCAGCTCGACCTTGTTGAACCAAAGGACCGCCAGCGGCGCAAGCACCGCCGTCAAGAAGTACGCCACGCCCACGAGCAAAAACGCTTTGTAGCGCCCGTTCTCGGGATCCTTCATCGCCAACTGGCCCGTATGCAGAAACGCGCCGTACAGGCCCCACGAAGCCACGGTCAGCAGCGCGTACAACAGCCAACTGCTTCCGCCGGAAATCGACTGTTCGGGTGGCATCGCAATGACTCTCCTCGTTGCATGAAGAGCGGAACTCATCCGCCCGCGGCCGGCTCGATGCGCGCCGCGATCTCGGCCGGAATGGGTACCGCCTTCAACGTGCCGTCCGGCTGTTTGCGCACGCACGCCACGGTAAGCTGGCCGCGCGCGGCCTCCTCGCCGCCTTTTCGAAATACGAACTCGTACCGCAACACTCGTTCCCGCTTTTCCAGCACGCGCAGGTGGATCTCCACCTCGTCCTCGAAGCGCAGCGGCTTGCGGTACTCGCAACTCGCTTGCACGCGCGGCCAGCCCACGGCGCCGTCCTGCTCGCGCGGATGAATCGAAAATCCCAGCGAACGAAAAAAGGCGTGCTCGGCTGTCTCCATGAAGCGGAAGAAGTTCGAAAAATGCATGATCCCGGCCGCATCCGTCTCGCCGAATTCCACCCGCCGCGTTACCGTAAATTCACTGGCCATGCGAAGCACCCTTTGCCGCCGCCGTACGCTCGTACACCGCGAGCACCTCGCGCGCCATGCGTTCCACGCCAAAGGCCTCGCGCACCCGCACCCGGCCTTCCGCGCCCAGTCCGCGCGCCCGCACGGGATCCCGCAGCAGCGTCTCCAACTCGGTACTTAGCGCGGCGGGGTCATCCGGCGCGCATAGGATGCCGCCGCCGGTCTTCTCCAGCAACTCCGGGAAGGCCCCGTGGCGCGGCTGAACCACCGGCACCCCGCACGCCAGGGCCTCCAACACGTACAATCCAAACGCTTCGCCGTACGTCGCCGGCACCGAAAGCACCGAAAGCGATTGCAAAAAGGCAATCTTCTCGGAGCGCGTCAGATTCGGTTGCAGCGATACATACGCATCCAGCCCGCGTGCGCGCAAGTCCGACCGCAGCGCTTTCACGAACGGCTCGTCCGCGGGGCTCATGCTCCCGCCCAGCTTCAGGCACACGTTCGGCATGCGCCGATGCAGAAGCGCGAAGGCTTCCACGAGCGTGGCCAAGCCCTTCTCGGGGCTGAAGCGCGCGAGGTACCCGATCGCCGGCGCTTCCGGCGCCGTGGATGCGGCCTCGTAGCCGGTCAGATCGATCCCGTTATGCACCGGATGAAACCGGCTCCCAGGCAAGTCCAGCCGTGCGCGCATGGCCTCGCCGTAATACGCGCTCACGGGAATAAAGCCTTCGATTTCCGCCGCGCGTTCGCGCAGCAGCGCCCAGGCTTCGCCGCGATGCGGCTCGGGCAGCGAATCGATAAAGTAATCTTCGCCGTGGAGCGTACAAAACACCGGCGCGCCCAACTGCGCATGCAGCCGCCGAGCCATGCCCAGCAACAGCGCATTCGAAAGACAGATCGCGTCGAAGCGCGGCTGGCTTGCCAGCCATTCCGTCAAGCGCCCCAGTTCGTGCGCTTGCCTGCCGTCCTCTCCGCGCAGCATCGAAACGGTTAACTCGCCCAGCACCGCGGGCGACGTCTTGCTCGAAAGCCCCGCCGCCCAGCGCAGCACCGCGGGATCGGCCAGCCAGCGGTCGATCACCCCAGGCAACTTGGTGCCCAAGCCGGATTTCTGCTGGAGGTACACGTGTATGCCGCCGAAAAACACGGGTGTGCCCGCGCTCGTATCTTCCTCGTCGACCTGCAGGGGCATGTACAGCGGCACCATCAACGCGTCGTGCCCAAGGCGGCGCAGCTCGCGCACGAGCGTGTTATCCCGCAGGCAGCTCCCGCAGAACATCCCGCCCGCGCCGGGGGTCAACTGGGCGACGCGCACGCGCTCCCTTCCGCACCGATCAGCGGGCGGCCATGCGCCAGCGGCGCAGGCACGCTCGCGAACTCTCTTACCTTGTCGAAGAGCGGCTTGTAATCGCGGTGCAGATCGCCGATCAGACAGTCCGTCAGCGCGCCGCGCGTCTCCGGATACTTCGTGAACAGATCCCGGAAATGGAAGTTCACGTCGTAGAACGCGTACACCAGTTGCCGCATCGACTCGAGCCCATGGCAGTACGCTTCCGAGTACGCTGCGAACCGCGCGGCCGATACATCCCCGGCGCTCAACGCCGCGTCTACCGCGTCCGCCGCCATTTCGCCGCCCTTCAGCGCCAAAAACACGCCCGAACTGAAGACCGGGTCGAGAAACGCGAACGCATCTCCGGCCAGCAGCAGGCCGTCCGCCGCGCAATACTTCGAACGATACGAAAATTCGCCCGTCGTACGGAACTCGCCCGAAGGCGTTCCCGCCGCCAGATGCTCTTCGATCCAGCGATTCTGTTTCACTTCCTGCGCGAATACTTGCGCCAAATCCCGCGTCTCCCGGAAAAGATAGTCCTTCTCCGCGACCACGCCCACGCTCACCGTGTCGTGCGCCAGCGGAATCCACCAGAACCACCCTCGCTCCGGAACGAAAGCCACGATCGTCGCGCCTCCGTCCTTGCCCGGCGGCCGGGACGCGCCTTTGTAATAGGTCCACACGGCGATCTTGTTCAGGTAGGGATCGCGCACTCGCCAGCCGCGCCGCGCTACGCTCAAAGCGTCGCGACCTGTTGCATCGATCGTCATCGGCGCGCGGAACTCGTGTTCTACGCCCGCTTCGTCCACCGCGCGCACGCCCACCGTACGCCCGCCTTCCTCCAGCACTTCCTTGACCTGCCAGCCCTCGCGCACCTCTGCGCCCTTCTCGCGCGCATTGGCCAAAAGCATCCGGTCGAAATCCTGACGCCAGACCTGCCACGTGTGCGAACACGGATGGTCCAGATGCTCGTCGAAGTAGAACGGCTGCGACAGTTTTCCGTTCGTGCTCACGAACTGCACGCTGTACTTGTCGACCGTAAACCCGCTCTTATCCAGCTTCTCGATCAGGCCCAGGCGCTTGAGCGTGAAGTAACAGAACGGAATTAGCGACTCCCCGATGTGGTAGCGCGGAAACCGGCTCTTCTCCAGCAGCAGGACCTTACGGCCCTTCTCGGCCAGCAGAGCCGCCGCCGTGCTGCCCGCCGGGCCTCCGCCGACCACGATCGTTTCGTACGTCCCGGATTGCGTCATGCCCGTCTCCCAAACGTGGCCTCACAGCGGAAGAATCTCGACGATCTCCGCCAGCGTACGGCCTTGCTCGTCGCGCAGCGTATTGCGCCTCCCGTACAGCTTGGGCGTTCCCGCCACGCCCAGCGCCTCGCAGACGAATCGGTCGCCTGCGACGCGAAAGTAGGCCGTGGGCCGGCTGCTGTGCGGAATGTTCCGGTCGCGCAGGATCGCGCCCAAGGGCTTGCGGCAGGCTTCGATCTCTTCGCGCGCCGCCGCTTCGAAGCGATCGAGGCGAATCTCGATGGCGCCGTACTCAACCGGACGCTCGGACGCATCGGTCAGCAGCAGCACCTGTCGCGCCAACCGGTCGCCCTGCATCCGCTTGCCAAGGATTCGCAGATGCAGCGTATCCCCGTGAAACCGCTCCAGCGTCGGAGTCATGTCCCCGTTGTGGACCAGCAGGCCGCGGTAGGGTTCGGGAACCTCGTCCCCGGCGCATTCTTCCAGCAGCGGAAGCGCACGTCCGTCCGCGGCGCAGAAATCCGCCAGCGGCGCAAGCAGGAAGCGTAGCGCGGGCAACGAAGTCGTCGAAGGTCGATCCGCCATCCCGCCTCCTACGTGTACCGAATGTTTCGGTGCTGCGGCAAAAAAAACTCATGCAGCAGGCGGTCCACCTGCAGCAAGCCCGCCCGCGACACCTTCACGTCGTCGCCCGTCACTTCAAAAAATCCCCGCCGCTCCAGATCCGCCAGTTCCGTTTTGAAACGCACGCGCGGATCGACGCCGAACTTCTGCTGGAAATACGAAGCGCGCACTCGGCCCAGCTTGAGCTGCAGGATCCACTCGCGCACGAAACGCTCTTCGGCCGTCGGCGTCAGCGCGCGCCACAGCGGCGGCTCATTCGCATCAAGCTTCGCCAGATACGACTCGAAGTCGGAAAGGTTCTGCAGATGCGTCCCGCCGATATGCCCGAAGGACGCCACGCCCACGCCGATCAGATCGGCGCCGGCCCAGAGGTAATCGCGGTAACGGAATTTCGTCCGCGCCGGATCCTTGACCACCGTATACGCGCTGGCCACCGTATATCCCGCCGCTTCGAAACGCTTAAACGCCTCGTCCACCCAGCGCCGCTTGGTCGGCCAGTCGGCCACCGGAGCCGTCAGCTTGCCCTCGGACTTCATCTGCTTGTAGATCGTCGTGTTGTAGGGCACTTCCATTTGGTAGATCGTGACGCTGTCCGGAGCCAGCTCCAGCGCTCGGCCCACCGCCATTTCCCACTTCGCCTCGGTCTCTTCGACCATCCCCGCGATCAGGTCGATGTTGAGCTGCGGGAAATCGAGGCTCCGTGCGAACTCGTACGCGCGCGCGATCTCCGCTCCGCGGTGCGCCCGCCCGTTCACTTCAAGGATGTGATCGTCGAAATGCTCCACGCCCAGCGAGAGCCGCGTGACGCCCAGTTCTTTGATGACCTTGAGCTTGGCTTCCGTGAGGGTCCCCGGCTCGCACTCGAAGGTAACCTCTTGCACCCGATCCCAAGGCAGCAGCTTGCGCATGCCGTCGGTCAGGTAACGCAACTGGTCGGCCGACAGATACGACGGCGTGCCGCCGCCGAAATACACGAAGCTCGGTTTACGCCCGCCCACGAACGGCTGCTTCGAGTAATGCTCCAGTTCGCACAGCGCCGCGTCGAGGTAACGCTTGATCTCCGTGGAATTCTTTTCCGTATAAACCTTGAAATAGCAGAAGTGGCAGCGCTTGCGGCAAAAAGGAATGTGCAGGTAGATGCCCAGCTCGGTACCCGGCGCCGGCGGCCGCGCCAGCGCCGCGCGCGCGTCGTCCAAGTGCGATTCGCTCCAGCACGAAAACGGAGGGTAATTGCTCACGAAGTAGTTGCCCGCTTCGGTCGCATCCGGAGATTGCGGCGCGCCGGGCGCCGTCCGAGCTTCGCTGCTCATGGCCGCGCCTCCTTCCGTTCCGGCCCGAACGCGTAGACAGACCCGTCCTCCGAACCGACGATCACGCATCCGGCCACCACCGCCGGCGAAGCCGAAATCGAATCGCCGATCTCGTAGCTCCAGACTTCGCTTCCGGTCTCGAGCCCGACCACGTACAGCCGCCCATCGTTCGAGCCCACGACCACCTTACCGTCCCCCGTGATCACGGGCGCGCTGTCCACGCGTCCGCGCGTCGCGAAGACCCACTGCCGCTCCCCGCTCTCGAGATTCAGGGCATGCAGCCGTTTGTCCCGGCCGCCAAACACCACTCTGTTCCCGCCCACCGCCGGGCTGCTGAAGTACGGAAAATCCTCATCCTTATAAGTCCACACGCGCTGCCCGGTCTTCAAATCGGCGCAGACAAACTCGTTGCCGTAATGCCCAAAATACGCGCGTTCGCCCAGCACCGCGGGCGATGCGGCGATGGGCGCGCCCACCTCTACCTGCCGCTCCACCGCGCCGTTGCGCAGGCTCACGTTCGAGAGCTTCCCGTCGCAGTCGCCGAAAACTACGTGCTCGCCCGCCACAGCCGGCGCGCCGTTGATGTAGTTATTCATCTCGCAGCGCCAGCCTTCCTTGCCCGTCAAGGCGTCCACCGCATACACGCTGTTGTCGTAGCTGCCGAAGACGACCCATTCGCCGGGAATATCCAGCCGCGGCGCGTAATTCGGAGCGCCAAGCACCTTGCCTTGCGTTTCGAACGACCAGGCGAGTTTGCCGTCCGCCGCCTCGAGCGCGTACAGTTTGCCGTCTTCGGAGCCGAAATAGACCCGGCCTTTCAGAAGCAGCGGGGACGATTCCACCGCTCCGCCGGTCTTGAATTTCCAGATCTCGCGCCCCGTCGACAATTCGAGCGCGTACAAGTGGTTGTCGTTGCTGCCCACGTAGACGCGATCGCCCAGCACCGCCGCGGAAGACTTCACCGGGCCGCCGGTCTTGAAGCTCCAGCGCAATGCCAACGGCGTCTCGAGCGCCTCCCCGGTGCGCCCCAAGAGTCCCCGGTCGTGGCGGTACATCGGCCAGATCGCCTGCGGCGCCGGCGTCACCGGAGCGACGGCGCGAGCCTTGCGCTCCTTAACTTCTTGGCGCAATTGCTCCAGGCGTTCGGCGTCGGGCTGTCCCGAACGGAGGATCAGCCCTCCCGTCACCGCCACGCCCACAATGAAGAGCACCGTCAGAATGCCGCGCATCTCGGTCCTTCCTTGCGAGTCAGCTTTGGCTTCCATAAGCCGCCTCGTACAGCTCCAGAAAATCGGGCGCCGCGATCGGGCGCGGATTGAACTGCGCCGTCCATTGTCCCGCCGCTTCACGCGCCAGCGTCGGCAGCTTTGCCCGCTCCACGCCGTACGCTTCCAGCGCGCGCGGCACCGCGCAGCGGTCCAGCAGTTCTTCCAGGCAGCGGATCAAGGCCGCCACCGCGGTGGCGTGGTCCCGGCCGGTCTCCACCACTTCGGCCGTTACCGCCAGTTCGGCATAGATCGCGCGCGACGCCTCATCGCGAGCGTTAAAGCGCACCACATGCGGCAGCATCGCGCCCACCGCCTGCCCGTGGACGATCCCGTAGTGCGCCGTCAGCGGATTGGCCGCCGAATGCGCCGCGCCCAGCATGCTGTTCTCGATCGCCATCCCGGCCAGCGCCGCCGCCCACTGCATGCGGCCGCGTGCGGTGACATCCTCCGGATGCGCCAGCACCGCCGGCAACGCCGAACGCCCGCGCACGAACGCTTCCCGAGCGAAGAGCCAAGAAAGCTCGTTGCGCCGGTTCGTCACCGCAGACTCGACCGCATGCGTCAGCGCATCGATGCCCGTGTTCGCCGCCACATGCCGCGGCTGCGAAAGCGTCAGTTCAGGGTCCAGGATGGCCACCCGCGCCGAAGCCTTGGGATCGCCGCAGGCCATCTTCTGGTGCGACTCGGCGTCCGCGATCAGCGCGAACGATTGGCATTCGCTGCCCGTGCCGGCCGTCGTCGGAATGCAGACCAGCGGGAGCATCTCCCGAGTCGCCTTGCCGACGCCCCAGTAATCCTGCATCCGCCCGCCGTTGGTGATTAAAAAATTGCAGCCCTTGGCGGTGTCCATCGCGCTCCCGCCGCCCAAGCCGACGAGCCCGTCGATGCGCGACTCCTTGGCCACGGCCAGGCATTCGTCCACTTCACGCGTGGTTGGATTCTCTTTGACGCGCTCGAAGCGCGTGACGTGCAGACCCGCGGTCTCAAGGCTGCGCAGAGCGCGCTCCGCATGCCCAGCTTTGACCACTCCTGGATCGGTAACCAACATCACGCGCGAGACGCCCAGTTCGTGCGTCAATTCGCCCACCCGCGCCAGAGCGCCTTGCCCGTACACCACGCGCGTGCGCGGCAGGTAGTCGAATCCGGTCGGCTCTGCCGTCATGCCGCTGCTCCAAGCCCGCGCCCGGGGCGGGCCTCCCTAGCTCATTAGATGTCGCGTACCGGACCGTTCCTTCACGCTTCCACCCGCTGAATCGCGCGCCGGTGGTACAAAAACTCGAACAGATTCCCTTCATGCGGCTGGTCCCAGCGCACGTGTCCCGTCGGTACCGGGCCCAGATTCAAGCGGTCGATCTGCGCACAAAGCACCAATTCACGCCGGAACGCCTCATCCTTCGTCAGCGCCGTTACCGCAAGCGACGGGCCGATCAGCTCCAGCATCCGATCTTGCGGCACCTCCACCACGCTTGCATACGGAAACAGATATTCGCGGTTCGCCAGCGGGTGCTCGAAACTCGAGCACCAGATCACCGTCGGCCGAAGGTACGTCGCGCCTTCGAAAACCACCCGCCGCGGCCCCTGCCGATAGCGCGCCGTCAGGTCCTCGGCGCCGGGTGTCTTCAAGCCCTCTTCGATCGCCTCGTCGATGGATTCCGCGAACGCGCGGTTCGCGAACGCGCTCAACGCCGCCTCCGGATCGTCCGCCGTCTTCGGGCTAATCGGACCCAACCGCTCCGCCAGCGCTTCCGCCAGCGCGCGGCCGTGCTTCGCCGTCACCACCGCCGATGCGTTCACGCAACTGCGCCCGCCGTTGGCGACGATCGATTCCACGATCACATCCAGGTGGTCGCGCCAGCGCTCCGCCTGATCCGCGCCGATCAGCACCTTGCTGAAACCAGGTCCGTGCAACTGAATGCCCGGGTTGCTCGCGTAACGCGCCGTCGTTTTCGCGTCGCCAAAGAGCATCCCCCGCCCGCACAGCCGCAGTATCGCCTCCGCGCCGTCGTGGTCGCACGGATAAAAGCCCAACGCCTCCGCCGGACAGCCTGCCGCGATGAACGCCTGAAGCAGGCGATACGGCGTCCACGGCTCCTCGCGCCCGGGCTTCAGCGCCAGCGGCGTCTTCAACGCGATCGACGGCGCCCACAGCGAATGCACCCCCGGCGAATTGCTCGGCAGCACGATGCCCAGCGCCTGGCTCTGCGGCACGTAGCAGACCGGCACCCCGCTCTGCTCCCCCATGCCGCCGTCAAGCACGCTCGGATCCAGCCCGCGCGTGAGGCCCTTCAGAATCTCGGGCATGCGCGTCAGGACGTGGTTGATCTTTTCCATGTTCCGGCGGCACATCGCGTGCGGAAGCCCGCTCGTGGCGCTTAACATACGCACGTATTCGTCGGCGCTTTGCGTATGCGCGGCGCCCAGCGGCAGCGTCGAACGCATGAAGTGTTCGCCGGCCTTCGCGCAAATCTCGAGCAACCGCGCCATCGGCACGCGATGCAGCGCCTCGAACGCCCCGCGCTGCCGCGTCTGCAGATCGCGCCGCACCAGCCCCGCATTGGCGATGCTCAGTTTCGCCAAGACCGCGCCCGTGCGGCAGTCTTTCACCTCACTCGTGTCGAGGCTCTCGTACGCGGATCCGAAGCGCAAAACCGGGATATGCGGCAGGCTCATTAGTACACGCCTTCCACGACCTTCTTCTCCAGCGCCCCGAACGGGCGCACGTCGCCGACGCCGTCCCACGGATACAGCGCGCACGGCTCGCGCCGGATTGCTTCGTCGCGCTCCAGAAAGCGCGGCATGAACAGCTCTTTGGTCAGCGTGGTCAGCTCCACGCGCCCGTACTGCCCGTATGGAACATCGCGTGTCGTATCCTTCGGCTCGACCACGCGCAGCACCGCGCGCGGCTGCGGCGCGTAGTACGTCGCGCTCCACTTATCCGCCGGCTCCAACGGGCGGCTGCACGCCAGGCCCATCAACGTATTTCCGTAGGTCGGCACGAAGCGCGCCTTATTTTCGAGCACTTCTTCGCTCAAGAAGCGTACCATCTGCGGCGTCATGCTTGTCCCGCCGCAGAAGACGCCCTTGATCCCCGCGCCCGGCACGTTGATCCGCTCGCCCAGCGCCTCAAGCAACTTGGGCGTCGTGAACAGGCAGTTCACCGTGCGGTTTTTCAGAATCGTCACCGCCTGATCGATCACGTGATCTTTGTAGCGGTTCGCCGTCTCGACGTCCTGCTTACCCAGCAGCTTGACGACCCAGCGCGGATCGAGATCGACATGGAAGCACGAACCGCCGCGTACGTTGGCCAGGTGCTCGATTGCCAGGCGCAGCCGGCGCGGGCCCGTCGGCCCCAGCATCAGCCACGTCGCCCCGCGCGGAAAGTACGCGTCGTCCAGCGTCTTGCTGAATTCCGAATAGTCGATGCGGTGATCTTCCCAGCTCAGGCGCTGCTTGGGCATCCCCGTCGTGCCGCCCGTCTCGAAGACGTGATACGGCCTTCCCGCGTACGCGCGCGGCACCCAGCGTTCGTTTGGCTCGTCGCGCAGCCAGTTGTCGTCGAAATGCGGGAAACGCTTCAGGTCCGCGAGCGAACCGATCTCCTTGCGCGGATCGAAACCCGCCTGCTTCGCCCAGTCGAGCCAGAACGGACAGCCCGTTTCGGGCGAAAAGTGCCATTCGATCGTCTCGCGCAGATGCGCTTCCAGGCGCGCCTGCGCCTCGCTCACGGGACGTTCCAACACGGCGGCGCTCATGCGGCGATCCCTCCGCCCGCCGCTACCGGCTTCGGCGGGAAATAGCGGTCCAGCGTCGCCCGGCTCGGCGGCGGCGTCAGCAGCGATACCAGCACCACCAGCACCGCCGAACCCAGGCACATCGGCATCACCGGCAGGAAGCCGTACACCGTCACATTACCCGGCGTGCGCAGCAGGAACTGCCCCCACTCCGGATAAATCGCCACCGGCGGCTGCCCCGGCTTCGGCGCGATGCCTTCGGTGCCGTTGTAAATCAACCACGTCGCGATCAGCGTCGCGGCCACCCAGATCACCGCAGCCAGTGCGCCCCATTTGGTGCTGCGCCTCCAGAACAGCGCCGCCACCATGATCGGCGCCAGAGCCGCAAAGCCGCTGAACGCGAAGCGGATCGCCAGTTCGAAGATGCCCGCTTTATCCTTCAGTTGCAGCGCGATCAGATACGCCGTCACCGTCACCACAACCACGAACGCGCGCCCCGTCCACACCTGAGCCTTCTCGCCGAAGCGCTCCTTCCCGCCGTAGTACGCGAAGATGTCTTCGGTGAACATCGTACACAGCGCCAGAATCTGACTGTCGCTGGCCATCACGCACGCCATGATCCCCGCCCCGAGGATCCCGGCCACCCATACCTCCGAGTGCGCCGTAAGCATCCGCAAGATCACGTCGTCCGACTGCCCCTTACCCAACCCCGGGAATTGGTCCGCCGAGACCACGCCTAGATACACGCTGGGAATCCAAATCGCCGCGATACACAGCGGATACAGGATCACCGTCTTCTTGAAATGCGTCACGCGTTCCGCCGTCATGCACATGATCGCGATATGCGGGAACATGATCGCCGAGAGCGGAATGAACATGTAGCTGAAGAACTCTTCCTTCGCGATCCGCTCGCGGCTTAGCAGCGAAGCCGTCTTGGGGTTCGCCGCCAGCCGCTCCATCACCTGGTCGAACCCGCCCACGCTCCGGCTGATCAAGATGAACGCCACCGTGCCGAAGCACAAAAACAAGAGCGTCTGGAACGTATTGACCCAAGCGGTTCCGCGCATGCCGCCGAAAAATACGTAGCTCATCACCACCAGCGCCACGATCGCCCCGCCCAGTTCGTAACTCACCCACGAAACCGTGGCACCGTCGGCCGTCTGGTATTGGCTGATCGCTTCCAGCGTCGTCCCGCCGCCCATCACGCCGATGATGATGTAAGGCACCAGCATCGCCGCCGTAAGCGCGAAGATCAGCGTGCCGATGAAGCTGCATTCCCAGCGGTCGCGGAAATACTGCACCTGCGTCATGTGCCCGAATCGTTTGCCCAGGCGCCACAATCGCGTGCCGATGAAAAAAATGGTCAGCGGAATCACGAAGCCCGACGAAGAAGCCATCAGGCCGTACACGCCGATGCCCACGCGGTAAGCCAATCCCGAACTGCCCAGGATCGCGAAGGCCGTCATGTTCGTCCCGAAGAGCGAAAGGAGAAACACGAACTGGCCCAGCTTGCGCCCCGCCAGAAAGAAGTCCTCGCCCGAATCCTTACCCTTGCGGAAGGCGAAGATCCCGATGTAGACGACGATCGACAGGTAAGCGAACACGAACAGGGCGGGAATCATGCGCGCTCACCGCCGTTCGAAGGCGCGTCCGGCTCGTCCTCATCCAGATCCTTGGGCCACGCCAGCTTCACCAGTGCGAACATGGCGCAGGCCGCGAGCACCGAATAGCCCAGGTGATACGCCAGCCCGGCGGGCAGAAATCCGAAGACCAGCCGCTTGTCCGTCCAAAGCCAGAAATCGTGATGCAAGGTCACCATGACCGCGACGAACACGATAAACAGAAGCATGCGCATACGAGTTCGCTTCCCGGGGCACGAAACTACTTCTTCTGCAACGCCCACAACTGCGTCTGCGTCGGCACGTACAGCACGCCGTTCGCCGCTACGGGCGAACCGTAGATGGGCGACGAAAAATTAAGCGCACGGAACTTCAACCCGGTCGCCTTGCCCTTGCCGCCCGGCACCGCCACGAATGCATCCGTCGCCGGATCGTGAACCTTCAACTCCTTGTCCAGCGCGAAGACCCAAAGATCCCCGTCCTCGGTGCCCAGATACACCTTGCCGTCCGCCACCAGCGTGCTCGACCAGACGTGGCTCACCGTGTCGAAAACCCAATGCGGTTTTCCGGTCTCCGCATCCAGGCAGTGCACCTTGCCGCTGTACTCCGCCAGGAACAGCAGCCCTTCGGCGATCGAGACCGTCGAGATCGTCCGCCCCACATCCTTGTATTGCCAAACCGGTGTGCCCTTCGCCGCGTCGACGCAGCTCAGGCAGCCCACGCCTTCGCCGTGTTCGGGATCCTGACCCACCGCCACGTAGATACGGTCGTTATGCACCACCGGCGTGGCGATGATCTCGCTCGGGCCGTCCGCGTTCGGATACTTAAAGGGAGCGTCCGCCGCGCCTTCTTCGCCCGGCATTTTGAACTTCTGGCCGTCCTTGACCTTATGCTCCGGCGGGTTGCACTCGAAGCTCCACACCTGCTTGAACACATTAAAACCTTCTTCGTCCTTCACCGGCTCGGGCTCGAAGGCATACAAAAAACCGTCCCCGCCTCCAAAAATAATCAGATCTTTGCCGCCCACCGTCGCCAAGGCCGGGCTCGACCAGTTGCAGTGAAAAAGCCGCTTGCTGATTCCCGACGCCTCCTCGGCCAGCAGCGCACCGGTCTTCTTGTCCAGCTTCACCAGCGTCGGAGCGTTCAGCGACGGAATCTCCACGTGCGACCAGTCCTGCCCGTTCGAAGTCGTCGCGTACACGTGGTCGCCGTGCAGCAGCACGCTGCTCGAGGCGATGTTGTGCGGAAAGACGCCCAGTTCGGTCCGCATGTCGAAGCGCCACAGGATGTCCGCGTCCGTCGGACCCGGCGGCACGAACTTATCCTTCATGCGCTCCTTCACCTTCGCGCGCGCCTCATCGTCCGACGCCTGCTCCAGCGCGATCATCGCCTCCGGCGACATGAAAACCTGCTCGTCCTGGTAGCCTTGGTTGCCGTCGGCCAAACCGTTGGCGTCCAGGCACACCACCTCGCAGCGGTTCGTCACCACGTAGACGTGGTTGCCTTCCACCACCGGTGACGAGCAGATGCCCAGAAATTCCCAGTCGCTCACCTTTCCCGCACCCAGCTTCGGCACCACGAGTTGCCAGAGGAACTTGCCGGTCGCTTCTTCGAAGCACATCACGATACCGCGGTCGCCCTTGTGCTTGGGGTCGCGCGGGCCTTCGTTGTTGGTGCCGATGAATACCTTGCCGCCGGAAATCGTGGGGTTCCCGTAAGACTGGCTGCCCAGCTTCGCCACCCACTTCACGTTCTTCGTCGTGGACAGGTCCACCTCTTCGGTCCCTTCCTTCAACTTCCCGGGATCGGCCACGGCCGGCAGGTTCTTCTCGTCGCTGACCATATTCCGGCCGCCGTCGCGGCCCCAGCCCGGCCAGTCGCCCGCTTGAGCCGCGCAGGCCCAGAGCGCCAGGCACGCCAATCCCGCCGTCCACATTCGATGCGTCATGCTCGACCCTCTCCCGGAACCGGCCGGCCTTGCGATCCCCGGCCCGCCGGCTTCATTCGTTCTTGGTGATGACGATGTTGTCCATGAACACTTTCTTCTGCGCCTGCGGCGAGAACCCGAACAGCCCCGGCGATCCGTGCGTATGCGCCACCTTATGCGGCACCTCGATCGTCCACGCCGCCGGTTCCGCGTCGCCCTTTTTCCACGCCTTC
Organism: Planctomycetota bacterium; assembly: GCA_015075375.1. Classification (GTDB taxonomy): domain Bacteria; phylum Planctomycetota; class SZUA-567; order H5-PLA8; family H5-PLA8; genus H5-PLA8. The sequence continues at coordinate 405,754 of JABTUM010000003.1, forward strand.
GCGCGGATCGTCCCCGAACCGTCCTCCGCCAGATCCACGCGCGTCTTCAGCGTGTACCAGACCGAGGGCTGCCACTTGAACGGCACCGACACTTTCACGAGATCGTGGTTGCTGCTCACCTCCAGCACCTGCGCGTTCCCGATCAGCGCCACCACGTAACGCTGGTTGATCACCCCCACGTTCGACATCCAGCGCCTGTTCCCGTCGGTCATCACGTCCGCTTGCAGCGTGTAGTTCTTCATGTCCGGATGGCCGATATACGTGATCGCGCGCTGGAACAGCAGATTGTCCAGCGTCTTGGCCAGCACCTTGTTCCCGTTCAGATCGCGCACTTCCCACTTGAAGCGCGCTCCGATCCACGGCAGCGGCGGATAGTCGAACGCCTCGCCCGCGTCGTCCTTCGCCGCGAGCTTGAACGATTCGAAATCTTCCGAAATCGGAAGGTACGGCAGCACCCGGCCGCGCACGAACGCCGTCGTCTTCCCGTCGGCCGCCGTGAACTTGAACATGCCCGCCGATGGAACCTGCTCCGGACCGGCCTGGAACTCGGTGGGGCTCAGGAACGTTCCGTTCAGCTTCGCCTGCACTTTGGCCGTGGGCGGAATGAAGCCGGCCCACGTGCCGCCCGCCGGATCGAACGGCTTGCCGTCCGACCAGCGGAACCGCAGCGCGATCTTTTCTCCCGGGCGCGCCAGCAGCTCCGAAGGAACCGCCTGCAAAACCGGTGCATGCTGCTCGGCCGGCGCAGGCGCCGCCGCCGGCGCCACCGGAGCGCCCTTCTTGTTCCCGAAACAGTACAGCCGTTTGGTGGTATGCAGGTAGACCTTGCCGTCGTAAACCGCCGGGGATCCCAGGCAGCTTCCTTCCAGCTTCACGGCGGTCAACACCTCCGGACCCGCGTCGCTCGGCCGCACGATGAAGAACTCCCCGCTCACCATCGGCACGTACAGCTTCCCGTCGGCATACAAAGGCGAGGCGTGAAGCTGCTCGTTGCCGAGCTTCTTGCGCCACACGATCTTCCCCGTCCCCGCATCCACGCTGGCCAGTTCACCGGTCATCGTCGTGACGTAGACGCGGTCGCCCACCAGCAAGGGCGAACTGCTGAACGCGCTCAGATCGTTCCTCCAGGCTTCCGCTTCCTTGCCCAGCACCGCAGGACGCGCGCCTTCCGGCAGCGCCGCCGGCGTGCGGAAGGCCGCCATCCGCCCGCTCTCCGAACTGTCCAGGTTCTCCTTGTCGTGAATCGCGATCACCAGATCCTTGTAGCGCACGATCCCCGAGTTGACGCCGCCGTAGGAGAACTGCACGCGCCACAGCGCCTCGCCCGTCCGAGCGTCGCCGCAGATCACGTTGCCGCAGCCCGTCCCCGCATAGAACACGCGCCGCCCGTTCCACCAGTCGAGCACGATCGTGGAGTAACTCGAATCCTTCGGGCCCACCCCCGGCTCGCACGCCCACACATGAGCGCCGGTATGTTTGTCGAATGCGTAGAAGCGGTCACGCGCCGGCCCTTGATTGCCCCAGAACGACGTGATCCCGCGCACGATCACCAAATCGCCGTCGATCACCGGAGCCCCGGTGCGGCCGTTGGGGAAGGTCAGGCGCCCGAAGGTGTCCTGGTGCGACTGGTGCCAGATTTCGCGGCCCGAAGCGTCCAGCGCGAAGAACTCGCCGCCCGTCGTCAGCAGGTACACGTTCCCGGTCTCGGGATCGACGGCCGGCGAACCGATCGCATAACGCTCGTACGCCGTGTCGCTGGTAAAGTCGGGGTAGGTGCGCTCCCACAGCACCTTTCCGCTCTTGGTATCCACGCAATCCAGCACTTCGCGCAGGTCGGGACCGTGCCCGCGATAGCCCCAGACGTACGCGCGGCCGCCCAGAATCACCGGCGTCCCGCGCCCCGGCAGCTCCAAGGTCCAAAGCGACTGCTCCGCGGTGCCGTCCCAGCGGTCGGGCAGCCCCTGCTCGTCGCAGTACCCGTTTTGGTGGGGCCCGCGCCAGCTCGTCCAGCCCGAGGCGCCTTTCGCCGCATCCTTCTTCTTTTCGGCCTTCGGCGGCTTAGGCGTCTCCGCGCGCTCGTCCCGGTCCTTATCGCAGCCCGCCAAACCCAACAGCGCCGCCGCCAAGGTCAACCCCATCCACGCTTTCATCCGTTCCGCGCCTCGATCCGTTGGTCCGCTGAGCCTCTGAATCCGTTCCACATTCCGTGCTTCCACGCTTGCTCAAATATACCTGTACGTATAATATAGGCACGTACTGTATACGCCGGTCTTGGGGAGGCCAAGGGAATTTTGCCGGAATTACCCATCGACAGCCCGATGCGCCGGCGCCTGCCGCCGCTGCTCAGGCACGCGTGGTACGGGCTCAACCAAGCCTTCCGGCGCCGCATCGCGCCGCTGGGCATCACGCCCGATCAGTTCACCATCCTGAGAGTGCTCTTGGAAGCCCGCAGCGAAGGCGTGACCCAGCGCGAACTGGCTCAGCGCATGGGCAGCGATCCCAACACCATCTCGGCGCTGGTGCAACGGATGGAAACCGCCGAACTCCTGGAACGGCTGCCGCACGAGAACGACCGGCGCGCGCACCGCCTGCGCCTGACGGAATCCGGACGCAAGACCTACAAGAAAGCCCGGCCCATCGCGCTCGACCTGCAGGCCGAGATTCTGGCCGGACTTAAACCGGAAGAACTGGAGAGCTTCCTGACCGCCCTCCAGACCATCAGCAAGGCCTGCCAGGACGCCGCCGACCGCTCGCCCAGCGAGACTCGCGTCGGCATCCGCCGGCCACCCGCCGAAAACGAGTGACTACTGCCCCAGGCAGTACAGGTGCTCGGCGCCGCGGATGTACACGCGCGATCCCTCGAAGACCGGCGTCGCCTTCGTCGGCTCCAGCGTGTTGTTCGCCAGCATCTTCAGGTCCTTGCCCGGTTCCAGCACCAGCGTCTTCCCCACCTCGCTCGCGAACACCACGTACGGCCCCGCCAGCGAAATGCTCGGATAGAACGGCTGTCCGCCGCCGCTGCCGCTCTCGGGCTTGAAATCCTTCGTCGCCACTTCCGCGCCCGTCTTCGCGTCCAGCACCGTCATGAAGCCGTAGCGCGTGACCGCGTAGATCAGCCCCTCGTGAATCAGCGGCGACGCGTAATAGCGCTCTTTCTTCGGCGCGGCCTTCCACAACTCCTCGGGCTTGAACGGTTCGTCCGCGCTGGCCGGAAGCTTCAGCGCCTTCGCGCCTTTCTCGTCCACGAAGTACGCCACGCCGTCCTGAACCACCGCCCCGTTGTACTCGTTCGTCGCGAGGTTCTGCGCCAGCGCCTTGCCGTCCGAAATGCGAATGAAATCACCCACCGGCGTTACCACCAGGTCCACCCCGCCGATCGTCAGCGGCGTCGGCGTGCCCCAGGTCTGCCGCGCCGGGGTCTTCCACGCTTCGGCGCCCGTCGCCGGATCGAAAGCCAGCAGCGTGCCGTTGTATTGGATCAGCAGCTTCCCGCCGTGCAGCACCGGCGACGCGCTATGCCCCCAACCTTGCTTCGGAGCCCCCAGCGCCTTCAGCCACAACAGCTTCCCGTCCAGGTCGTACACCGCCACCGTCCCCACCCCGAAAACCGCCGCCACCACCTTCCCGTCGCTCACCGGCACCGGAGACGCGTACCCGTTGTCGCCGTGCGTTGCCGGCGGCAGATACTTCTCCACCGGCTTCAGCGCCGCCTTCTTCTCGTCGATCTGCTTCTGCAGCGCCTCCAACTGCGTCTTAGCCGCCGCGTCCTCGCGGGCCTTGCGCCGCAAGCCGCCCGCTTCGCGCTCCAGCTTCTTGACTTCATCCACGGTCCCCTGCGCCGCTTTGATCTGCTCCTGAATCCCCGCCTGCTCCGCTTCGGGCAGCGCCTTCCAGGCCGGGCTCGCCTGCTGCCACAAGATCTTCCCGTCCGCCTTGTTCACGCAGATCAGGAGGTCCGGCTCGCCGCAGACGAAGATCTTCTCGCCCACGATCACCGGCGACGCGTTGCTCTTGTTGGGCATCCGGCACGTCCAGACCACCCCCTGCTCTTTGCTCCAGTTCACCGGCGGCTTCGCGTCGGGATACCGCCCGGTCCAGTCCGAACGCCAGCCCACCGTCTCGGCCTGAGCGCCCGCCGTAACCAGCGCCACCAGCCCGCCCGCCACCCACATGCTGAGTTTCACTTCGCGAGTCATCTTGATTTCAATCCTTAAATAGGGGTCTCGAGGCTTGAGTTCACTTGCCGCGCAGATCGTACGCCGCGGCCTGCCCTTCCTTATTCCGCACGAAGATGCGTCCGCTGCTGAACGCCGGACTCGTCCAGCACGTTCCCGAGTGGATCGAAACCCGCGCCGCCGGCGTGAAATTCGCCGGATTCGCGTCCGCGATCGCCAGTTCGCCCTTGTCCGAGAAGACCACCAGCTTCCCGCTCACCACGATCACCGATCCGCCCAGCCCCTGCTGCACCCACTTTTGCTGGCCGGTCGCGAAGTCCAGGCACTTCAGCGACTGCTTGCCCATCTGTCCGTCCATGCCGTAGATGTGTCCTTCGTAATACACCGGGCCCGTCGTGTGCGATGCGATCGTTTTGTTGGTCCAGAGCTGCTTGGCTCCGCCCGCCCCCACCTGAACCAGCGCGCACCCTGTGCCGTAGCCCGACGTGATGAAGATCTTGTCGCCCACCACGATCGGGTCCGACGCGTTCACCTCGTAGCTCGTCTTCCAGGGGCTCTGGAAAATCTGTTGCCCGTTCTGCAGGCTCAACCCCACCAGCCCGGTCGCCGAGAACATCGCCACCGCCGTCGGAGCGCCCGCCGGAAAGAGCACCGCCGAACTGTACCCCGCCCCGTCGCTACCGCTTTTCCAAACCACCTGCCCCGTCGTTTTGTTAAAGGCCACCACCGAAGCGTTCGGAGCGCCCGGGTTCACGATCACCACCTCGCCGTGAACCGTCGGCGAACTCGACAGACCCCAGCGCGGAATCCGCGCGCCCAGTTCCTGCCGCGTATCTTTCTGCCAGACCACCGCGCCCTTCGCCGCGTCCAGGCACAACAGCAGGCCCTCGCGGCTGTACGTGTACACCTTTCCGCTGTCCACCGCCGGCGTCGCGCGCGGCCCCGGATACTGATTGTCCGTCCCGCAGCGGTAGCTGTACTTCCAGACCTCTTGGCCCGAATCCGCGTCCACGCACCAGACCGTGTCCTGACCGCCCGTATTCCCCAAGTTGTAGGCTTTGTTCCCGCTCACCACCCATGCCGAGTAGCCCTGCCCGATATCCTTCTGCCACAGTTGCTTCGGCTTCCCGCCCGGCCACTGCGTCGTCCACGAAGTATCCGTCGTGATCCCCGTCCGGTCCGGCCCGCGCCACTGCGGCCACTCCGTCGCCGCTGGCGCGCCCGCCCATACCGCGCCCGCCGTGCAAAGCGCCAGCACCACGACGCTTCGAATCACGAACGAAGGTCCGCCGACGACGGGGCTGTGCATGCTTGACTCCCTATATATAAGGACAGTTCGATGAAACAGCGTTCTCAGTCTAGCACGCACCACAGGCACCGCCACACGCATCGGCCAACCGGTTGACGCATGGGACGCCCCGAAAGCTGCACATCTTCAGCCTGCACCAAGTGAACTCGCCAGCGCCTAACTCCGTTCACCGTTCACCGTTTACCGTTTACCTCTCCCCCCTCCTACCTATGATGCCTTCATGCCGTACCGCCTCTGCGCCGATTTTGTCGCGCTGCTCCACGCCGCGATCGTGCTCTACATCCTCCTCGGCGTTCCCCTCATTCTCTTCGGCCTCTGGCGCGGCTGGGCTTGGGTGCGCCAACTCTGGTTTCGCGTCTCCCATCTGCTCTTAAGCCTCGCCGTGATCGGCTTCGAATGGGCCGGCCAACCCTGCCCGCTCACCACGCTCGAACGAAACCTCCGCGCCGCCGAAGGCGGAGCGTACGAAGGTTCGTTCATTCAGCATTACGTGAGCGAAGCGATCCACCTGCAACTGACCCCGCAGCAACTGGCGTTGCCGACGAGCCTCTGGGTGGCGCTGATCGTGGGATTGTTTATCTGGCGCGGTCCGCGCCGAAGCGAACGCGCTCAGACCGGCGGCGAACGACGCGAAGACTTGGGCGGGCGAACATAGGCTCCGGTATCCGGCACGTTCACGCTCGGATAGCGCCCCGAGACCGGCTTGCCGCGCCGTCCGTAAAAGAGGCTCGGCGAACGGTACATCAAGTCCAGCGCCGGCGAGATCGTCCCCGGCACCAGCGTCGCCGTCTGCCGCGCGCGTTCCTTCATCGCCTGCTCATCCAGAAACGCATTCAGCAGCGTCGCCATCTCCTCCACCGCCTGGTCGCGGTTGAACTCCGTGTACGGTTCGACGCAAGACGGCGCGCCGAAAATCTTCTCGGCCAGAATCCGGTCCATCTCCACTTCGACCTTCGTCCGCGCCGCCGCGTAAATCTCGCCGTCCACCGCCCGCATGGTGCCCAGAAAGATCGTCCGCGGATTACCCAGCACCTTCGCATCCAGCAGGAAGCGCAGCTCCTGCGCGCTCGTCAGCAGATTCAGGTTGATCACCGCGAAGTTGAACGCGCTGCCGCAGTTCTTGGCTTTGAAGTCGTCGATCTGCGCCGCCGCATGTTCCAGCGTCTGCCCGATCGGAAAAAACGTGTCCCGCCCATGAGTACCCGTCGCGAGCGACTTACGGATCCGCTCGACAACCTGGATCTCCTTCGGCATCCCCACCGACTCGAAGCCGAAGACCGAGTACTTGAACGCCTGCATGCCCACTCCCCGTTGATAAGGACCGCCCGGACCAACCCGACGCCGCATCGACTCGCGTATCCTACCCGTTCATCGACTTATGCACCATGCAAACTTCATTCCATCCTTACCAACTCCACATTCAACCATAACCAGTGCTAAATACTATACTTAAGTGATTACCGAATTCTGCGTATCGAGGCCGAATCGTGCCTTGGACGACCCAACTGACTCAATTTGAGTCACCCAAAGCGCTAGCGAGGAGGTCGGGGGTTAGGACCGGGCGGCAGGCTCTACAGGACACCCTTGGTGCTGGGCACCCCGGAGACGCGCGGGTCGCGTTCCACGGCCTGCCGTAGCGCGCGGGCGAAGGCCTTGAAGGTTGCTTCGATCAGGTGATGCGTATTCCGGCCCGCCCGCAGCTCGACATGCATCGTGCTCAGGCTCGACGACGCGAACGCGCCGAGGAAATCCTCCAACAGCTCCACGTCGAAGGTTCCGACCTTCCCTTTTTCAAGCCGCTTGCGCCCGCGGAACGACAGGTGCGCGCGGCCGGAAAGATCGATCGTCACCTGCGCCAAGGCTTCGTCCAGCGGCACGCTCGCGAACCCGAAACGCCGGATTCCGGCCTTGTCGCCCAGCGCGTCCTTCACCGCCAGCCCCAGCACGATGCCCACGTCTTCCACGCTGTGGTGATCGTCGACGTGCCGGTCGCCCGCGCAGGCCACCTTCAAGTCCAGCGCGCCGTGCTTGGCCAGCGCCTCCAGCATGTGGTCGAAGAACCCGATCCCGGTCCCCGCGTCGGCTTGGCCCGAACCGTCCAGGTCCAGCGTCAGGCGGATATCGGTCTCGCGGGTCTTGCGCTTCACATCCGCGCGCCGGCCGCCCGTCTTTTTGCCGACTGTCGCTTTAGCCACGCTGGAGGTACTCCCGGAAGCACTCGAGAAACGCGTCGATCTCCCCGTCCGTGCCCACGGTGATGCGCAGGCCGTCGTCGAGGAGCCTTGCCGGGAAGTATCGGATCAGAATGCCCCGCTCCTTAAGGAATCGGTACGCCCCCGCCGCGCGCTCCGCCGCCTTCGAACCCGGCAGCCGCGTGAAAACGAAGTTCGACTGGCTCGGCACCACCTCCAGCCCCAGCTCGTGCAGCGCCTTTACCAGCCTCGCCCGCGTCGCCTTCACCTTGCGCGTATTCGCCGCCGTCCACTCCGGATCGCGCAACGCCGCCGCCCCCGCCGCAATCGCCAGGCGGTCCAGATTGTAGCTGTCCTTCACCTTCACCAGCCCCGCCACGATCTCCCGAGACGCGTAAAGCAGACCCAGGCGCATCCCCGCCAGACTGTGGCTCTTCGAGAAGGTACGCGTCACCACCACGTTCGGCTTCTCGCTCACCAGCCCCAGCGCGTGATGCTCCGCGAACTCCACGTACGCCTCGTCGATGACCAGGATGCCGTCGATCAGGCTGTCGGCCAGATGCCGCAAATCGTTGAGCGCGTACACCGTGCCCGAAGGCGAATTGGGCGCCGCGACGAAGACCAGCTTCGCCCCGCAGCCGTACAGATCGGCCGGCAACTCGAAGTCGCGGTTGAAATCCACCGTACGAATCTCGGCGCCCTGCGCGTGCGCGAGCGTCTCATAGAGCACGTAGGTGGGATACGGGTACGCGATCGCGTCGCCTTCGCTCACGAACGCACGCAGCAGCATCGCCAAAAGCTCGTCGCTCCCGTTGCCGTGCAGGATCTGCTCGATCGGCAGGCCCGTGGCTTCGCTCGCCGCCTGCCGCAGCTCCGTCGCCATCGGATCGCTGTAGCGGCGCAGCCGTTCGCCCGCCGTCTTGCCCGACCCCAGCTCGGCCTGAATCGCTTCTACCACGCGCGGACTCGGAGGATACGGATTTTCGTTCGTGTTCAGCTTGATGACCTTCGCCCCGGCCGGCGGCTGCTCGCCCGGTTTGTAGGCTTCCATCGCTTCGATGTTGGACCGGAACAGGCTCATCGCGATTTCCCGCCGCGCCGCACCGCCACCGCCCGCCGGTGCGCCTCTAACCCCTCGGCATCCGCCAGAGCTTCGATCGCGCCGCTCAGCGCGCCCAAGCCCGCCGCGTCCGCCCCGATCAGACTCGTCCGGCGCAGGAAAGTATACACGCTCACCCCGCTGAACGCCCGCGCCGTGCCCCCTGTCGGCAGCGTGTGGCTCGGACCGGCGACGTAATCCCCCAGCGCTTCCGTCGCGTACGGCGTCAGGAAGATCGCGCCCGCCGTCGTAAGCTTCGGCGCCACCTGCTTGGCATTCCGCACGAACAGCTCCAGATGCTCCGGCGCCAGCGCGTTGGCCGTCTCAATCGCACCGTTCAAATCCTTCGCCACCACCGCCAGACCCCAGTCGCGCAACGCCAGCCGGGCGATCTCGCGCCGCGGCAGCGTCGCGAGCTGCTTCGACAACTCGGACTGCACCGCCAGCGCCACCCGCATCGAATCCGTCGCCAGCACGCAGCTCGCCAGCGGATCGTGTTCCGCCTGAGCCAGCAGATCCGCCGCGATCCAGTCCGCGCGCGGGCGCGCCGCGCCCTCGGCCAGCACCAGCACCTCGCTGGGACCGGCCAGCATGTCGATGTCCACATGCCCGAAAACCGCGCGCTTGGCCAGCATCACGAACAAGTTGCCCGGTCCGACGATCTTCTCCACCCGCGGGACGCTCGGCGTCCCGAAGGCCAGCGCCCCGATCGCCTGCGCCCCGCCGAGACGGTAAATCTCCTCCACGCCCAGCATCTCGCACGCGCACAATACCCCGTCGCTCAACGCGCCCTGGGGCCCGCACGGCGTGCAAACCGCGATCTCCCGCACCCCCGCTTCCTGAGCCGGAATCACATTCATCAGTACGCTCGACGGATACGCCGCCGTCCCGCCCGGCACGTACACGCCCACGCGCCGCAGCGCGCTCCACATCAGCCCCGCCGTCACGCCCCTCGGGCCGCCCGCGCTCGCTTGAGGCGCGAGGTCCTTCGGCATCAGCCGCCGCTGGTACTCCGCGATCCGCCGCGCTGCAAGTTCCAGCGCCTTGCGCAGCTTCGCCGGCGTGCGCCGGTAGCCCGAACGCCGCTCCGCCGCCGACACCTTCAACAGCTTCGGCGTCAGCGCCACCCCGTCGATACGCTTGGCGTAATACTTCAAGGCCGCGTCGCCGTCCGTGCGCACGTCCGACAGGATCCGCGCCACCACCGCTTCCGGCGCCAGCACCTTCCCGAAGAGCTGCTTCACGCGCGCACGGTACGCCGCGCTGTCCAGGCGTTCCATCGCCGCCAAACGGCCGTCCAGGCGCGCCAGCGCCTTGCGCGCGGCGGCCGTTCCGGCTCGAACCATCGGCAATACGGAGGACATGGCTGGTAGGCGGCTCCCAAGGCCTTCGCGCGGCTTTAACCCGCGAAGGGGCTCACGTTAACGCACTACGCCGCTTCTGCAACGCTAGCGGTGAAAGACCCGCGCGCGGAAGCTGAATCTGAAGTCGCGTCCGGCCGTCCGATTGTTGTACAAGGGGAGGGCCGGCAACGGAGACCTTGGCCCATGTCCGCTCAAACGCAGCCCCCACCGCCGCGCCCGATTCCCTGGCGCATTCTTATTTACGCGCTGCTCTTCGTCGGCGTCGGCTCCGGCAGCGTCTACATGGTCGATCAACTGGTCGTCAAGCCGCGCCAACAGTACGAACGCGAGATGCTGGAAAAGCTCGCCGCGCAGTCCAAGCAAATCGCCGAACTCGAGGCCCGCCGCAAGGAACTCGAAGCCTTCGTCGGCCGCCTCAAGCATTCCGAACGCCGCGCCCAGATCGTCGTCCTCGACCAGCGCAAGGACGAAGCCGGGCAGATCTACACGCGCTTTCGCTTCACCGAGATCGACGCCGACGGCAACCCGATCAAGGACGGGCTCGAGATCGAAGTCCCCGGCGAAGAGATCTACTTCGATGCGCTCGCCATCAAGTTCGAAGACGCGTTCGTCGAACAAGGCGACGCGCTGAAAGGCAAATCCCTGCTCCTCTTTCGCCGCGTCTTCACCAACCGCCTGATGCCCGACGACGGCTACGCCCTCGACCCGCGCGGCATGGCCCCCGAAATCTACGCGTCCAAAGACGCGCCCGGCGAACTTGAAAAGGAACTTTGGCTGAAATTCTGGGAACTCGCCGACAACCCCGACCTGGCCAAAGAGAAAGGCATCCGCGCCATCCACGGCGAAGCCGTCTACGCCAAACTCAAGAAGGATAAGGTCTACCTCGTCGAACTCCGCAGCACCGGCGAACTGACCGTCACTCTGCCCATGTCCATCAAGAAGCCGCCCGCCGAAGTAAAGACGCCTTAGAATTTCGCGGAGTACGAGGAGAAACGGTCAGTAGTGAATACGACGAAGTTTTCGAAGCCTTAACCAGGCAGGTCAAGAAGCAGCAAAGAAAAGATGGAAGTCGAAATAGAATCGGGTCGTCCACACAGCGGTTTGAGTAGGGTCGAACGCGTGGAGTAGCAAGTGAGTCGGCGACGACTCGAACGCGCTCGAAGCGACTGCAAAGTCGGAAAACAACAGGTAGCGCCTTTTATCCTAAGAGGCAGGGAATGGCCAAAATTCTCCTATGGGGACCGCTCCTGTGTTTGATCACAGGTCTTGCAGTTGCTGAAACCGGCGTTCCGGGCGGAGAGGAAGGGGTCCCTCCTCCTAAGCCATACGAGTTCAACATAAAGGGCTTTAAAGACCAAGAGGTGGGCGAACTGCGCCAGATCCCGGGCATACTTGAGGTCGTAACAGAGACCGATCGGACGCGGGTGGTGTTTCAGCCATGGAATGACAATCCGTGGGCTATGGCGGCGCAAGGGAAACCCAAATGGATCAAGGGCGCGGAGGGGATTTACGCTTTCTTGCCTATCAAGCGGCCTATTGGTCGAACCCAATGGACACATGGGGCTTTAGGTCCCATTAATTCGGATTCCGTTATTTGGTACGGCCCGGTGATTTCTGGAAGTAAGTCAACGCCGCTGCTATTTAACTTTATGTATAATGATCTTGAGACTTCCAAGAATGAGATAATGCGTCTGGTTGTCTACAGCGAATGCGATACCGACAAGCTAGTTCATGAAATGCTTCGCGGGCGAATCGGAAAGAATATCCGAATTGAAAAGTGCGGTTCGGGCTATGCCGTTGTTGCTGGTGAAGGGCGAGGCGCTCATGTCGCTTGGCAAGTGAACGCAAGAAGTTATGTCCAAGTAGATTTTTGTTTTGATCGTGAGATGGTGGCCGCATATATGGACCGCTTTGGGTGCGTGACCCCTTCGGATTTTAAAGTTTCACTTAACACGTGGATCGAGGATGAGATTCGATGGAGAGTCCATGAGCTAGATGCAAAACTTGAAGCAAAAATTAGGCTGATGCATAGCGGTAGAGGGACAGCAATCGATCACTTGACGCTTTATTTCCCAGATGTGGCTGGCAAATTGGGTATCCTTCCCTTGCGCGGCGTATCTCACGTTCAGTATTGGGAATATACAAAGAGCGCTCGAGAGTTCCTTTGGGCCAACCGCGCCAACTTTAAGTATGATGCGGCCTCAGGTCGCTTCCCATTAAAAGAGAAGGATCTTTACGATCCCGAGCACCCGCCTGAATTGCCCGAGGATATGAGATGTCCGCCCAAGCCCGATCCCGTCGCGGCTCCACAGTCTACTGGGAATGATTAGCTTACGGGTTAACCAGCGCAGTGGTGATGGGGTGGAATGAAGGCCATTGCAAAAAACCGCCAAAGCCTCTCGACGATCGCGCGATCCGAAGAACGAAATGATTTGAAACTCTTGACTTCCGGATTACCAAACCAAAGGGCGATTCGACTGCAAGAAGCCCCCCGCCGCCGAGGCCGCCAAGTCGGAGTAACGCGCCTACTCCGCCACGTCGCCGACCTTCGCCAGATAAATCTGCCGCGAACCCTCGTGAATCGAGTCGAACGTGAACGACTGCCCGTCCGCGCTCCAGCGCGGATGCAGGTCGCAGCGAATGTCCCCACGGAACGGCTCCGGTGAATCGAACGGCCCCACGTCCACCCGCCGCCGCGAAGCCAGTTCGTACACGAACAGTTGAGCGCGCGGCGGCGTGCCCCGCGGATACGTGTCGCACAAGAGCCAGCGCCGGTCCGCGCGGTACGAGGCATGTCCGTCGGCCGGCAGCACCTCGGGGTCCAGCGCGCGCGCTGCGCCGGTCCGCTCGTTCAGCAGGATAAATTGCATCGGACCCAGCAGGTTGCTGCTCACCAGAATCGTCTCGTCGTCGAACCAGTCGAAGTGGCTCACTTTTCGTCCGAACGGGATCAGCGCCTTCAGGCCCGCGCCGTCCGGGCTCACCGACCAGAGCGAACTCAGCCAGCTATCCGCCAGCTTGATCCGCCCGATCAGCAGCGCCCGCGTCCCCGACGGATTGAGATGCAGATGATCGATCCACGCCGCGCCGTAATCGCCGGGCGGCGGAGGCGCCGCCGCCAGCAGCTCCGAAAGCGGCAGCACCAGCGTGGACGAACCCGTCTTCAGATCGAGCCGGAAGATCCCGTCGTCCGCCGGACATGCGCCGCGAAAATGCTCCGCGCCGCACGCGTAACCCGTCACCGAACGGATGTGGTACGAGCGCGCCCGGTCCAGCCCCAACGCCACCGCGCCGTGCCGCGCCACCGCCGCCAGCGATCCGTGCAGTTCGCGCTTCAACCCCGACTTCGGATTCACCGCCCGCACGCCCAAGCGGCCATCGCGCCAGACGTTGAATACGATCTCCTCGCCGAAGCCCACGTCGATGACATGCAGCATCGCGCCCTGCTGCAAATTGAACGCGCGCGTGCGGTCCAGTTCGGTGAATACCCCGCTCGCGCGGTCCACCAGCCCCACGCGCGCCTCGTCGGCTTCGGTCGGCCGGCGATCGTGGAAATCGGTCTGCAGCGCCAGGTGTTCGTTTGCGCCGGCCAGCCACGGATCGATCCCGTAATAGCCGAAGAAGTGATGCCCCGGCGCGTGGGTCAGCGGTCGAACGGTGGGCATGAGCGGCGTCTCGATTCCGGTCTCGAACTGAAGCCTATTTTCGAAATTGAACCGTTGGAAAGCATAAGCCATGCACGGCGTAGATTCCCTCAAGCTTCCCGCCCGCCCCGGTCGAATCCCTAGGCATGGGGGGAACGTCTCGAAACGCGCTGCGCGTAAGCGCTACGCGCGTCAACCGCGAGCCTGCGCTCGCGCTCGCCGCCACAGCCACGGCCACCGCGCCCGCTCCGCGCCGCCACGCCAAGGTCCTGACCGCGGCGTTCCGGCCGCTGCGCCCTGGCCGCCTGGTGCGGGAGTTGCTCGCGTCGAACGCGCCGGCCGCGCCGCACGCCTGGGTGCTCGCCGCCGCGCGCCTGCGGCTCGAAGCCCTCTCCGATCCCGCGCCCGAACGCTGGCTCCTGCGCCTCGCCGAACGCTTCGGCGCGCCCGTGGGCCACGACGGCGAACAGCAGCGCTGTTCCGGCGCCCTCGCCCGCGGCCTCCCGCTCGCCGCCTGGAACGCCCCCGAACTCCTCGGCGAACTCCTCCTCGCCGCACGCGAGGCCGCGCAAGCATCGTCGCGCGACGGACGCGCAGGGCGCCAAAGCGAACCCTGCGTCTACACGCCCTTCGAACTCGCCCGCCGCATGATCGGATCGCTCCTCGTCGGGCCGCGCCGCACGCTCGATCCCGCCTGCGGAGCCGGCATCTTCCTGCTCGCCGCCTTCGAACGCGCCTTCGCGCGCCGCCGCGAAACCGGACAGCCCGCCGAAGAAGCCGCGCGCCGCGTCCTCGAACACGAACTCGCCGGCTGCGACCTCGATCCGCATGCCGTCGCCCTCGCCGAATTCGAACTCCGCCTCGCCGCCTTTGCGGCTTCGGGCTTGAGCGACGACGTTCCGCTCGCCCTCTACACCGCCGACGCGCTCCAGCCGCTCCCCGAACTCGAAACCAAGGCCGACATCGTCGTCGGCAATCCGCCCTACGTCGAAGGCCGCGGCCTCAGCAACGCCCAGCTCGCCGCTTTGCGTAAGCGCTTCCGCTGCGCCTCGCGCGGCAAGGTCAATCTCTTCGCCGTCTTCGTCGAACGCGGCCTCGAACTGCTCCGCCCCGGCGGCGTACTCGGCTTCGTCCTCCCCTCCACCTTCCAGCGCAACGAACGCTACCGCGCGCTGCGCGAACTGCTCCTCGAACACACGCTCGAATCCATCGAACCGCTCGAAGGTAAAGCCTTCGAAGGCCGCGTCGTCGAACCCGTCCTGTTGCGCGTCCGCAAGCAACCGCCCGCACGTGCGTGGCGCGTCCACCTGCCCGGCGGAACCGTCCAGCAGCGCCAGCTGCCCCTCGGGCCGTCGCTGCGCTTCTGCGACGCCACCGCAGCGGGCCTGCGCGAACAAGTCCAGCTTATGGACCGCCACGGCGTACCGCTCGGCGATTACTTCGAAGTCCGCGACGGCATCTCCACCGGCTTCCAGCCCTTCCCCAAACGCCTCCTGGGCGCGCACCACGCGTCCCGCTTCGTCGCCGACGACGGCACTACGGTGACGTTCGATCCCGCGCGCCACGTCCGCATCGTCGACGGCACCGAAGTCCGCCCCTTCGCGCCCGTCGCCTGGGCCGGACGCTGGTTCGAATACGACAAGCGCCACGAACACGAGCCGCCGCACCCCGGCCGCCCGTTCAACTGCCAGCTTCGCGAACGCGCCATCTTCGACCGAGCCGAAAAGCTGCTCACGCGCCAGACCGCCCGCGGCCTCGTCGCCACCGTAGATCGAGAACGCTTCTTCGTACGCAACTCGGTCCACGTGACCTACGTAAAAGAAGGCGCGCTCCTGCCGCCGCTGGCCGAACGCGACCGCTTTCCCGCGCCCAGCCGAGCCGTCTCGCTCGCCGCCCTTTGCGCCTGCCTCAACAGCGCCTTTTACACGCGCTATTTCCTCGCCGTCACCGGCGAAGACGGCGCCGTCTTCCCGCAGGTCCACATCGCCGACGTCAAACGCCTCCCCGTCCTGCCCGGACTGCTGCGCGAAGGCGCCCCGCTCGCCGCCCTCGGCGAAGAACTCCTCGCGCTCCACGCCCGGCCCGACTCCGCCGAACGCGAGGCCGAAGTCGCACGCGCCCGGGCCGAAGTCGAAGCGCTCCTCCAGGCCGCTTTCGGCCTCCTCGACTAGGCTTGGTCTCGAAACGCTTCGATCGCCTATGCGCCGCGCGGACCAAGCAGACGCCGAAGTAGTGTTTCGGGACAGAGCCTGATCCTCTGGCTGGACACGCACCCCGTTACTCCGTAAGGTGCATCTGCCGACTCGATTGAAGCAGGCCGCCCCTGCGGGCGTCTGGCCTGCACAAGCCGTCTTGAATACGGGAGAACGATCATGAGCCGATTCCTTTGCGCCGCCGTCCTGCTGGCCGTTTGCGCCGCTCCCGCGGCCCTTCGCGCCGGCGAACCCTTCACGCTCACCAGCATCGAACAAGAAAACAAGCTCGGCGAAGAGACCTACCAGGACATTCTTAAGAAGGAGAAGGTCAGCACCGACCCCGAGATCATCGCCTACGTCAAACGCGTCACCGAGCGCATCACCAAGGCCGCGCCCGACAAAGGCTTCAAGTACGAAGTCGCGGTCCTCGAATCCCCCAACGTCAACGCCTTCTGCCTGCCCGGCGGAAAAATGTGCGTCTACACCGCCATTCTCCCTTTCTGCGAAAACGAGGCCGGTCTCGCCACGGTGATGGGCCACGAAGTCGCCCACGCCATTCTCCGCCACGGCGGGCAGCGCATGACGCAAGGCATGATGGTCGACATGGTCGGCGTCGGCCTCGACGTCTTCCTCAAGACGGCCAAAGTCGAAGGCATGACCGGCGATATCGCCCGCGGCGCCTACGGCTACGGCTCGCAGCTCGGCATCCTGCTCCCCTACAGCCGCAGCCACGAGACCGAATCCGACCAGCAGGGCCTCGTCTACCTCGCCAAAGCCGGCTACGACCCCGGCGAAGCGCCCGCCTTCTGGCAGCGCTTCTCCGTCCTTAAGTCCGACACGCCCAGCTTCCTCAGCACCCACCCCGCGCACGAAGACCGCATCGCGAGGCTCACCGCCGAGCAGGGCACCGCGATGCAGATTTACACCGGCTCGCCCAAGATCGGCAAAGGCGAACCCATCCCCGCGCGGTACATGAAGATCGACCCCAAAACCGGAGCGCCCATCGGTGCGCCCGCCCAGCGCGTCGGCATCACCAGCCTTCCCGCCGTCTCGCCTCCCAATGTCCAAGTCCCCGCCGTCACGCCGCCCCAGGTCGTCAAGCCGCCCGTGCCCGTCTCCGGACCCAGCACCCCGGCCTCGACCACGCCGCCCGCGAGCAACCCTGTCGTCACGCTGGCCGAAAAAGAGATCCGCGCCGGCCTCCAGGAAGCGCTCGCGTCCGGCATGAAGAGCGCCTTGGCCAAACTCGGCCGCGCCGACGGGTACTTCAAGGATGCCGCGGTCAAGGTGCTGCTCCCCGAGAAGCTCAAGGATCTCGACCGCTTGGCGCGCCTGATGGGCAAAAGCGCCATGGCCGACGACTTCGTCCTGCAGATGAACCGCGCCGCCGAACAAGCCGCGCCCGCCACCGCCGAAGTGCTCGCGACGGCCATCGCGCAGCTCACCTGGACCGACGCCCGCGCGATCCTCGACGGCAAAGCCGACGAAGCCACGCAGTACTTCGCGCGCACCTGCGACGAACAGCTCCAAGCCAAGATCCTGCCGCTCGTCCAGCAAGCCACCGCCGCCGCCGGCGCGACGCAGACGTATAAGGATTTGCTCAAGCGCGGCGGCTTCCTCGCCCAAGCGCTGGTGGGAGACTTTAATCTGGACGCCTACGTGACCCGCAAAGCCGTGGACGGGCTGTATGTGAAGATCGCCGACGAGGAACGCGCCATCCGCGCCAACCCCGCCGCCCAAGCCAGCGAAATTCTGCGCAAGGTCTTCGGCGCCGCGAAGAAGTGAGGGCCGGTGGTCCGTTTCCTTCTCCATGGTTAGGCGCTGCTGGCTCGTCTTTATCGAGGCGAGATTTCAGAAGGTTCACGATCACTGCCGTCGGCCCCGCAGGGGCCAGGTAATGAAGCGAGGGGCGTAAGCCCCTCGTACGCGCATGGACCTTGGTTCGCCGTCTGCCGTCGGCCCCGCAGGGGCCAAGTCATGAAGCGAGGAGCGTAAGCCCCTCGTACGCGCCCCGCAAAATCCGAGAGCCCCGCAGGGGCGGCATCGTGATCCGTCCGGCATCACGGAGGCCCCGTCGCCTGCGGCGAAGGCAGGTCGCTCCGCTGGGGATCCCACGACGCGGGCGTTTCCCACGAGGGGCTTACGCCCCTCGCTTCAATACGCCGTCCCTGCGGGACTCAAGCCGCGGCGGGTGGCCGCTATCCGGGTTCCACGGAGCAAGCGTCGTGGGCTTGCCCTGGGCACCCATTACACCGCCCTACCGGCCACCCGCCGGACGCCAATTCGCGATTTCACACTCCAACTGCCGGACCGCATCTTCGAACTGCCCGCGATCGAAGACGACCGGCTGTATCGGAGCGACCAACTTTTGACCGTCGCGCCCGGTCGTAGAAAACTCGCAGAGCGTTAACGTTTCGCCAGAAATTACGACCTGGGCAGACACGCCGCTGCAAGCATATTGTCCGCATCCGCACGCAAAGAGGATTGCCCCATCCGCACCGTTTCGCCGAGCCGGTTCTCCGAGAACAGTGTCCTCGATCCGGTAGTCACCGCCGTACCAAGGCAGCACGTCGTCGTAGCCGGCTACGCCCAATGCCGCCTTGACGCGCGCGCCAAGATCTTTGCCGTCGACGATAAACTGAACGTAAAGTTCATTGCAGCCATCTAGGATCCTAAGGCGCAATGTCGACATAGTGAACTCCTGGCGGCAACTAACGACCCAAGCTCAGCGACGGCGGCCACACGAAGCTTGCTCCTGGGCACTCGTTACACCGCCCTACCGGCCACCCGCCACTCTCTCTGGCTGACGTCTGATGTCACGCCAATACTCGACGCGAACATCATCATCAATCTCCGTTGGAGCGCTGCCGCCATACAACGAATCCTCTCCGTTGCGCTTCGGGCCGGAAATCCAAAAGGCGTCGCCTGTCTCCATGTCCGCGTAATTGTGCTTGAAGCCTCTGACTCGTAGAAAGGTGCGACCTCGATAGTAGATAGTGCTGCCTGTCTTCGAGAACGTGACACGACCGATGCGAGCTGGCCCAATCAGACCGCCGCTCTTGTCCTCGATATACATGATGCGACTTTTCATATGATGCGTGTCGTGCCGCCTAACGCCCAGCATCAGCGTCGGCGTGCAGCACCGTCCGCTGCATGCTGCTGTTAGGCGCCATGCGCTGACTCCAAGAATGCTCTGGCTTCCTTGGTAACCCAAGGCGACTTTGACACTAGCGAGCAGCAGTACTCTCGCGCGCCTTCGACTGTCGATACGGTGTCGAGCCATGGCAGTCCATACTTGAGAACCAGCGCCTCAAGCTCTCGTGCCCGGACGTTGTCCTCGACTGGCCGTTCGAAGTTGAGAAGCGTATTGAGCCGCTCCCGGTCGGGAACAAGTTCACTGAGCCGCGTCCGAACATGGCAATGGTACTCGGACGGCTGATCATGGTCGCCGAGTGCGCGGAAGTAGACACCAAGATTGATGTAGAACGAAGGTCCCCATTGAGATCCTTGAAGGTTCAGGACCCCGATGGCATCGACAGCCTCCTTCCGCCACGTAGCTCCAGATTTCTTGAAGCCGCGCAGCTTGGCCGCGGGACCAA
Organism: Planctomycetota bacterium; assembly: GCA_015075375.1. Taxonomy (GTDB): domain Bacteria; phylum Planctomycetota; class SZUA-567; order H5-PLA8; family H5-PLA8; genus H5-PLA8. The sequence continues at coordinate 425,331 of JABTUM010000003.1, forward strand.
GTACCCGCTGTAGCCACTTGTTGTTCTCGGAAGCCATGCTCTTGTGCGCCTAACAGGCATTCGAACGAATTCCACCGCATCCCTGCGGGCTCGCTATTCCAGATTCAATTCGCCCTAGCCCCGCAAGTCAACAGGCCGGCAACACGAATGCGCCCAGCCCCAAAAAGAAAGCCCCGCCTGAGCGCTAGCTCAAGCGGGGCATATTTCCCGGCGACGACCTACTTTCCCGCAGGAACGCAGTATCATCGGCGCAGGAGGGCTTAACGGCCGTGTTCGGAATGGGAACGGGTGTGGCCCCTCCGCTCTGGTCACCGGAAACTCGATGGACCTTTGGAGCAGAGAAGCGATGCGGTCCGCCGCGCCTGGTTAAAGGCGCCCGAGCGGCATCGGTTCTCCGGCAAAACTATTCGAAGATGGATCAAGGCAGCAAAGGATGTCGCGTCACCGTTGCCGGCGCGCATTTTTTTGGCCCGTTCATGCGAGTTCCGCGTAAAGCGGGGACTCGGATGAAGGAAGGGAAGTCGATGGGCTGATTAGTACCGGTAAGCTTACGGGTTACCCCGCTTACACCGCCGGCCTATTAACGTCGTGGTCTACGACGAGCCTCATAGGGATTCCTGGTCTTGGAGGAGGCTTCACGCTTAGATGCTTTCAGCGTTTATCCGGTCCGCACTTAGCTACCCAGCGATGGCCTTAGCAGGCCAACTGGAACACCAGGGGTGCGTCCTCCCCAATCCTCTCGTACTAGGGGAGATTCTCCTCAAGAATCCTACGCCCACACCAGATAGGGACCGACCTGACTCACGTCGGTCTGAACCCAACTCACGTACCGCTTTAATCGGCGAACAGCCGAACCCTTGGAACCGACTGCAGCTCCAGGATGCGATGAGTCGACATCGAGGTGCCAAACCTCCCCGTCGCTATGGACGCTTGGGAGAGATCAGCCTGTTATCCCCGGGGTACCTTTTATCAGTTGAGCGACGGCCCTTCCACACGGAACCGCCGGATCACTAGGTCCTGCTTTCGCATCTGCTTGAGGTTTTTCTCTCGCAGTTAAGCACCCATATATCCTTGCACTCGACGCACGATTGCCAACCGTGCTGAGGGTACCTTTGAACCCCTCCGTTACTCTTTAGGAGGGAACCGCCCCAGTTAAACTGCCCGGCTACCACGGTCCTGGGTCCGGATTACGGAGCCCAGTTAGAATCGTCGTACACGAAGGGTGGTATTTCAACGGCGACTCCACGGGGGCCAAAACCCCTGCTTCGTAGTCTCCCACCTATCCTACGCAACGAGCACAACGACCCAATGATAGCGTACAGTAAAGGTCCACAGGGTCTTTCCGTCTAGGTGCGGGTAAGTGGCATCTTCACCACTGCTACAGTTTCGCCGAGCCCCTCGTGGAGACAGTGTCCAGGTGATTACGCCATTCATGCAGGTCGGAACTTACCCGACAAGGAACTTCGCTACCTTAGGACCGTCATAGTTACGGCCGCCGTTAACCGGGGCTTCGGTTCAACGCTTCGGGGGCGGACCCCCTGACGTCTTTCCTTAACCTTCCGGCACAGAGCAGGCGTCAGACTGCATACGTCGACTATTCGTCTTTGCGCAGTCCTGTGTTTTTGGTAAACAGTTCCCTGGACCGATTTCCTGCGGCCCCTCGGGGCACCCAGAGTGATCTGGACCCCTACCGGGCGCTCCTTCTCCCGAAGTTACGGAGCTAATTTGCCGAGTTCCTTCACGAGGGTTATCTCGAGCCCCTGAGGCTATTCGCCTCGCCTACCTGTGTCGGTTTGCGGTACGGGCACCCTTGGCTTTCCTCCGACGATTTTCGAGACAGTCTAGCTGTGACCGCTTCTCCGCATGCGCGGATTGCACTCGAGCTTCCTCCTCCCCTCGCGGATTTGCCTGCGAGGATCAACGGGATAGGCCCTTGGAACACCCAGCTAACGGGTTGTCCGGCCATGGCTACCTGCACGACGCCTGAGATCAACAGTTTCGGGTGGGGCTGGAATATTAACCAGCTGTCCATCGGCTACGCCTTTCGGCCTCACCTTAGGTCCCGCCTAACCCCGGGCGGAGTTACCTGGCCCGGGAAACCTTAGGCTTACGGGGAGGGGGTTTCTCGCCCCCTTTATCGCTACTCGTGTCCGCAGAATCACCTGTATGGGCCGCCACGATCGCTCACGCTCTCGCTTGTATCTCCCATACAGCGCTCCCCTACCCCTGTACCGACACGCAGGCCGGTACAAGTTACGGCTTCGGCATTCAGCTTATTCCCGGTAATTTTCGGCGCAGGCATGCTCGACCAGTAAGCTATTACGCACTTTTTAAATGGTGGCTGCTTCTAAGCCAACATCCTGGCTGTCTTCGCACGCCCACTTCCTTATTAACTGAGCTGAATTTTGGGGCCTTAGCCGGTAATCTGGGCTGTTTCCCTCTCGACCACGGAGCTTATCCCCCGTGGTCCGACTGCCGGGGATCCACAGACGGTATTCGGAGTTGGATTGGGTTTGGTACTCTGGTGAGAGCCCTATCCCAGTCAGTCCTCTACCCCCGTCTGCTTCTAACCCGACGCTAGCCCTAAGGCTATTTCGGGGAGAACGAGATATCACCGGGTTTGATTAGCCTATCACTCCTAACCACAGGTCATCGGATACTTTTTCAACAGTAAGCCGTTCGGTCCTCCATGCGGTTTTACCCGCACTTCAACCTGCCCATGGTTAGATCACCGCGGCTTCGCGTATGCTGCCTGCGACTTAACGCCCATTTCGGACTCGGTTTCCCTTCGGCTCCAGGCCTTAAGGCCCTTAACCTTGCCGCAAACAGCAACTCGCGGACTCATTCTTCAACAGGCACGCTGTCACCCCCCGAAGGAGGCTCCAACCGCTGTGTAAGTGCACGGTTTCAGGTTCTTTTAACTCCGGTCTTTCCGGTTCTTTTCATCGTTCGCTCGCGCTACTATTCGCTATCGGTCGCTGAGGAGTATTTAGCCTTGGGGGGTGGTCCCCCCGGATTCACACCGGGTTTCCCGTGTCCGGTGCTACTCGGGATACCTATGGATGCGCTTCGCTTGCGTTACAGGACTGTCACCTTCTATGGCGGGCCTTTCCAGACCCTTCGCTCAAGCGTTACACATCCGACAAAGGTCCCACAACCCCGCCAGCACCGAAGTGCTGACGGTTTGGGCTCTTCCCCGTTCGCTCGCCACTACTAAGGGAATCTCGGTTGATTTCTTTTCCTGTGGGTACTGAGATGTGTCACTTCCCCACGTTCGCTGTACACCCCCCTATGGATTCAGAGGGTGCAAACCCGGATTACTCCGGGCTGGGTTGTCCCATTCGGGGATCCTGGGATCCGCTTGTGTGCAGCTCCCCCAGGCTTATCGCAGCTTACCACGCCCTTCATCGCCTCTCAGCGCCTAGACATCCCCCATGCACTCTTAGTAACTTCCCGTCCCTCATCCGATGCCCCGCCATCGCAAGGTTCTAGGCGAACCCAACGCTCGGAACAACGCACGGGCGGCGCCTCACGGCGACGCCTTAAGAACGGGCCAAAAAAACATTCGGCGACAACAGTGTTGATGCAACACCACTTTGCTACCGCATTTTTGATCCATCTTCGATTGTCAAAGAGCGCTCGAAAAAACCGCCCCAAAACGGGACGCCTCTTTCGAGGTACGAAATCTGATTGGTAGCGGGGGCAGGATTCGAACCTGCGACCTCCGGGTTATGAGCCCGACGAGCTACCAGGCTGCTCCACCCCGCGACCGACCGGATCGATCGTGCGAGGGACCCGGAATCACAGCGTAAGGGTTGGTATCGGCAAACGCTTCAAACTCTTCAAGCGCCTCGCTATCCCCCTCTACGAAAAACGACTGGTGGAGACGACCGGGCTCGAACCGGCAACCTCCTGGTTGCAAACCAGGCGCTCTCCCAGTTGAGCTACGTCCCCATGAAATGGTGGGCCCGGGCTGATTCGAACAGCCGACCTCGTCCTTATCAGGGACGCGCTCTAACCAGCTGAGCTACGAGCCCGAACTGCGCCTGGGAACGCTTCCGGGCGGTGGCAGTCAGCTCACTGACCCTGCCAGCCCTGGCGCCACTCCGACGCGGGCCCGCCGGCCCAGCGCCTCATCCTTCCCCCACAGGGCGCCAAGCCCTCCGCCAGAAATCATCATAGGCAGCCAGCACGAAAGGGAGCACAGTGTGTCAAGGTAATCGCCGCTCGATCATTGAAGCTCCGGAAAAATCCTTCGCTTCGATCGAAACGGCCCTAAGTTTATCCCCTTAGAAAGGAGGTGATCCAGCCGCAGGTTCCCCTACGGCTACCTTGTTACGACTTAGTCCCAATCACCGGTTTCACCGTGGGCCCTTTTAACGGGGACTTCGGGTGCTCCCGGCTTTCGTGGCTTGACGGGCGGTGTGTACAAGGCTCAGGAACATATTCACCGCGGCATGGCTGATCCGCGATTACTAGCGATTCCGACTTCATGGGGGCGGGTTGCAGCCTCCCAATCCGAACTGGGGCCGATTTTAAGCGATTTGCTCCACCTCGCGGCTTCGCTTCGCGTTGTATCGGCCATTGTAGCACGTTTGCCGCCCTGGACGTAAGGGCCATGATGACTTGACGTCATCCCCACCTTCCTCCGGTTTAACACCGGCAGTCTCTCTAGAGTCCCCGGCTTTACCCGTTGGCAACTAGAAACAGGGGTTTCGCTCGTTAAGGGACTTAACCCGACATCTCACGACACGAGCTGACGACAGCCATGCAACACCTCGACATGTTCCACCTTGCGGTGTCACTCTGCTTTCACAGAGCTAATCCATGCCGTTCGAGCCCAGGTAAGGTTCTTCGCGTTGCATCGAATTAAGCAACATGCTCCACCGCTTGTGTGAGCCCCCGTCAATTCCTTTGAGTTTCAGCCTTGCGACCATACTCCCCAGGCGGGACACTTAACGCTTTCGCTACGGCAGAGAAGCCCTTGATGCTCCCCCACTTAGTGTCCATCGTTTAGGGCGTGGACTACCAGGGTATCTAATCCTGTTTGCTCCCCACGCTTTCGCGCCTCAGCGTCAGGTACCGACCAGAAGGACGCCTTCGCCACCGGCCTTCCCCCAGATATCTACGCATTTCACCGCTACACCTGGAGTTCCTCCTTCCTCTTCGGCCCTCAAGCCATGCAGTTTAAGGCGCACTTCCCCGGGTAAGCCGAGGGCTTTCACACCTTACTTGCATGGCCGCCTACGCGCGCTTTAAGCCCAGTGACACCGAACAACGTTTGCCCCTCACGTATTACCGCCGCTGCTGGCACGTGATTAGCGGGGGCTTCCTCTCGAGCTTAGCTCAACTGCGGAGACTATTCGTCCCCACAGATTTGATCACTCGTGACAGCGGTTTACAACCCAAAGGCCTTCATCCCGCACGCGGCGTCGCTCGGTCACGCTTTCGCGCATTGCCGAATATTCCGAACTGCAGCCACCCGTAGGTGTCCGGCCAGTGTCTCAGTGCCGATGTGCCCGGTCAGCCTCTCAGCCCGGGTACCCGTCGTAGCCTTGGTGAGCCGTTACCTCACCAACAAGCTGGTAGGGAGTAGACCGATCCTAAAGTGCGAGGCCCAAAGGTCCCCCGCTTTTACCCCAGGTCCAACAACCCGTGGTCTTATGAAGTATTAGCGCCCCTTTCGGAACGTTATCCTCCGCTTCAGGGTACGTTATCTACCCATTACTCACCCTTCCGCCGCTTTACTAGGGAACCGAAGTCCCCGTTCTCGCTCGACTTGCATGCCTCAACCACGCCGCCAACGTTCGTTCTGAGCCAGGATCAAACCCTTCAATTGATGTTAATTTTCAGGGTCGATCCATTGATTGAGCTACGTTCAACGTTGTGTCTTGTTGCACGTGCTCGGTGCTTGGTCGCAAACCAATCCCACAAACCCCTCCACGCACCGCAAGCGGTACGCTTCGAAGGCTCGTGTGACGGCTTGCTCACACTATGCTCTTCTTTGCGTGCTGACTGCCTATGAACTTGTCAAAGAGCCACTAAATCTCAAACGGCAAATCTACAATGACGACGCCAGCCCTCGCTTCTCCCCACCTGCTGAGCAGCGTGGCTAGCCTTTTAAAGGCTTTTGAAGGCGGCTCCCAGATATGTCGGAAGCCAAAGACCTATATACTGGCACCGGCCTTTAGAGTCAAGGCGGTTCGAGGTTCTATCTCGATTTCCTTTCACATATTTTAACCTCTTTCAAGCAATAGCCTTATATGAACTCATTTAAAGCTCCTGTAGATTTTTCTGCACGTGAGCGTCACGACCTCGATCTCTATCCGCCATCCTTTCACGATCCTACTTGCACCCGTGCTTCGACCCTGCAGGCCGCCTTCTAAGGCTGGCAGCGCCTTTGGGCTACAGGGCGGAGTTCCCGCTGCAGCGCGGCCCTCATTTCGTAGGCCGAAGCCTTTTTACATCCTGCCCGTTCTTGTAAACGCTTAATCGTGCGATTCTTGACGGACTTCATCCCGTTGGGTACAGTGCAGGTGGCGTTCGTCTCTTGCCTGCGGAGCATACTACGAAATCCTTGTTCGAGCGCGACTATCGCGCCGGATCGGCACTGGGGAGGTCAGGTTATGGGAAGCGCGCGCTTCGTAGGCTCCGTGGAACTACAAACCCGTACGGACGTTCTACTTAAGGAAGTGCAAACCTCCGGACAACCGTGCTACATCACCCAAGATGGTAAGGCCGCAGCGGTACTGATTGACATCAATCGCTACAACGCCTTGATGGATCTGGTCGAAGAAGCCGAAGCTCCCCACAAAGCCAACCCCGGTGACGAAACGCGCGAACAGGCCAGCGTACGCGTCATTCTCAAGCGTTCTTCGCGCCGCTTTAATCGAACCACGCGCCGCTTAGGTTGAGTTTTACCCACCACCAGGTTGTTCCACCTGCCTTCCCCGGCATGCGCGGTGACTCCGTGGCGCGTATACTCGTTAGCTCTCCATAGGAAGGAGCTTCGCGTGCGCAACGCCTGGTTACGCGTTCTACGGTTCATTCTGCTCTGCGCCGTGGCGCTCTGCTTCACCGGCTGCCAGGAATTCCAAGGGCCCGCTTGGGCGCCGGACGGCGATTTCATCGCGTACACCACCTACCGACGCAGCGATCCGGGCAGCTCGCTGGTCGAAACGGACGTATACCTCGTGGATCTGCGCATCGAAGACGGCGAGGCGAAGCCGGTCGCGAAAGCGGCCGCGTTCCCGCGCTGGGTGCCGGATGGGCCGACCCTTTATATGGCCGGACAACGCGATGCGAGGAGCGGACTGTACACCGCGATCCTCTCGCATCGGCCCACCGAAGCCGTGGAAGGCGCCGAACCGTGCCAAGTGGTCCTCGATAAGGTTCGCCTCTCGGGCTTCCAGCTTTCGGTGGACGGCACGGTCGGCCTGCTCTGCTCGGGGAAAAGCACCAAGCCCGGCGAGCCGCAGCGCCTGGAGCTTTGGGATCCGAAGAAGAACGAACGCCGCTCGCTGCGCGAGATCGGCGACGTCTTGTCGCCCGCGCTCTCGCCGAACGGCCGCGTGCTCGCCTTCGCGGCAAGCGACAAGAAGATCATGAACGGGCGGCCGTACGTGGCGGTCCTGGAACTCGACCGGCCCGACCCGGCGCCGAAGCCCGTTTTCCCCACGGTGGAATTCGACGAGCCCGCGGCGGCGACGTACGTGGTTCACGCGTTTCCGGACAGCGAACGATTCCTCTTTTACGCTCCGGGCTCCCCTTCTTTGTGGACCGTGCGCTACAACGGGAACGACTTGCAGCGCTACAACCTGCCCAAGGGTTTCTCGAGTCCGCTGATGGTCACGCTGCGCGAGGACGGCCGCAGCGCGACGCTCACCTTGGTCAAGACCGACAAAGACGCGGTCCAGTATCACGTCTTCGAACTGGATTTTCGCAAGGGCGCATGCGCGAAACTCGACGGCGACGCCGCGGACCTCCTGGGCGGGCACGCGCTCGACCCGCAGACGGTGCGGCGCAAAGCCAAAGAGCGCTGGGCTTGGCTCTCGGCGGGCGGTTTGGCGCTGGGGGTCAAAGGCCAGGCGCGCTATTTCCCGCAGACGAGCGAACAGGGCGTGGCCGCGGCTAGCTTCTATTTGGCCCAGAACGATCCCGATCGCGCGCTGGCGTGCGTCCTGAAGGCGCGGGACTTCAAGCCCGAGCCGGCCGATCCGGGCGCGCTCGACCGAGCCGAAGCGCGCGCGTACCTCGCCGCGGGCGACGGCGTGCGCGCTTCCGAAGCGTTCGGCCGCGCGCATCTGCTCCACCCCATCGGCCCCGAAGGCCTCGCGTTCATCTTCCCCGCCGCCACCGGCCTCCCGCAGCAAGCGTGCGCGGACGCATCGGCGCTGGTTAAGGAGATGGAGGCGTATTCGACGGCCAACCCGAAGGACATCCTGATTCAGGCGCTGCGAGCGGCGCTGCTGGCGCGCGTCGAAGGCAAGTACGCCGATGCGTTGGCCGCGTACCAGCGCGCGCAGGAAGTCGCGCCCAGCGAAGCGTTGATCGGCGGCGTGCGCTTCCAGGAAGCGATGACGTGCTTCGAGAGCGGCGATATGGTGCTGGCGGGCGAACGCTGGGAAGCCGCGTCGCGCACCAAGTCGTTCGGCGTGCGCGAATACGCCGCCGGACTGGCGGCCATCGCCTTCGCGCTCGACGGACGTCCCGCCAACACGCAGCGCGCCAACGGAGCGCTCCAACTGCTCCGCGATCTCAAATCCGGGCTTACCGACGATCTGGTCAAACTCACCCGGGAGCTCGACCGCCGCGCGTTCAAGCTCCAGCGCTTGAGCGAAGAGTCGCGTTCACCCGACAAAGCCCTGCGCACTTGGGTGGACGTCACCGAATACTGCATACCTCAGGCCTTCCTGTCGCCGCGGCGGTTTCTGACGCCGGGGCTCGAGTACGACGTGCGCCGGATCGGCGCGTCGATCGTCACCAGTTCGCAGATCGTGGTGGCCGGCCTGCCCGAAGGCACGCAGACGGTGCTGCGCATCCCGCGCCCGGTCAGCGTCCCCGTCTTCGCGCCAAACAACGACCTGCTCGCCTTCCGCGCGGTAGGCGAAGTGTTCCCGCTGCCCGATACGTTTTGCGAAGCGTATGTCGTGGACCTGCGTGGCACGCTGCTGCTGGGCGATCCCAAAGCGCTCCAGACGGGCGCACTCACCCGCCGCCACGTGCTCGAAACCCTGACCTGGACCAATCCGCGCGAACTGCGCCTTAAAGGCACGAACGTCGACGCCTTCGGCAACCAGACCGCGCTCGACCAGACGCTCCCGCTGGGGCCGCGCTGATTTTCGAGCCCGCCGAGCACGCGGCGTTCGTTATTCGGTTTTCTGCGACTCCCGGCGCATGCGCGCGACGAATTCGACCTCGCCGGCGTTGCGAGCCATCCACTCCACTTGATCGCGGCGCAACTGTTCGATGCGCGCTTCCACGCTTTGCGGCGTCAATCGAATTCCCCAATCGTCGGGCAGCGGTTCATCGGGCGGGGTCTGCCCATGGATGCGGTAAAGCACCAGATCGCCCAGCGCCATGCGGAAATGCGACGATTCCCAGTACCAGCGCATCCTCGTCTTCGTATCGCCTTCCGGCGGAAACGGTTCCGCGTTGAAGCCCGTGTACGCGGTAAAGTCCCAGAGTTCGGGAGGCGAAGCGCCGGATTCGTCCCGCGCGGAATCGCTTACGATGCGTGTCAAATCGCGCTTCCATTGTTCGAAGGCATCCCAAAGGCCGGCGGAGCGGATCGCTTCGAGCTGGATCGCATGTATCGGCGGGATGACGACGGTGAGCCGGATGCCGTTTGTGCGGCAGGCCTCTACCATTGCCCGGAAGCAATTCGCGCGATCGGTGCTGTATTCGTATTGGTGGTAGGGGCCGCCGGCCTTAAAAAAACTAAGCTGGATGTTCCGCAGCATTCCGCGGTGGCCAATTCGCTTGAGTAGATTGGAGTTCAAATCCCGAATCCATGCACCGCGATCGCCGTAGCCGCTGCGCCGGTCGCGCGATTTGTTTTTCAAAACTTGAACGCTTCCGTCGAGTGAGTTTTCGCTCCACAACAACTGCAGGTGGTAGGGAATCTCCGCCCATTCAGGATTAAAACGCGACTGTTTGAAATCATGCCCATTATCGCGCCGCGACGAGAACATCAGGAAATCGGCAAAACAGACCACGCGCTCGATGGGCTGGCGCGTAACCGCGTATCGAAAAACCGCTTGGGTCTCGATGAAATTGGTCGCCGCTAGCGCCAGGTTCAGCGTCGCCGAATCGCCCCAAAGAGCGTGCTCCGGATCGATACCCATCTCGGTGCGCGAACTGCCCAAAAAAAGGATGCGGCACGGCCCGTGGCGGACCAGTTCGGCCTTCGCGGTCCGGGTATTTCGCTCCATCTTGTGCGGCCCCAATGCTTCGCGAGGCGCCCAGCGGTACGCCTCGAAGGGATCGACCCAAGCGTTCAGCGCCGCGATGGCCAGCAAAGCCGCGGCCGAAAGAATCAGCCACAGCTTCAGAAACCGGCTCGGTTGTTCGCGCATGTCCGCTCTCGTTCAAAACTGGTAGTAAAGGAATTCCGAAACCCGCGTCAGGTACAACACCGTCCAGACGAAAAGGACGCTCAAACCCACCGCTCGCGCCGGCGTGAAGCGCCAAAGCCAGCCCAGCGCCCAACGCCGCGACCAGCCGGCTTCCGGAAGCGGCGCGACGGGCTCGATCACCGGGCGATACCGGCGCATGACTTCCTGGGTTGTGGGAACGATGTTGACCGCGACGATCAGCAGCGCCAGCCAAGGCCATGCCTTGTTCGCGGCCACGGACGCGGGCGAAGCGCCGCCCCATCCGTAGACGCCGCACATGCCCTTCAGCACCCGCATGGCCGACCCGAAATCCTCGGCCCGGAACAGCACCCATCCGACGATCACCGCCAGAAACGTAAGTCCGCGCGCGGCCACCAACTCCGGCCAGCCTCCGGCGCCGGGCGCCCAGCCCAGGCGCTTGCGCAGCGCATGCCAGGCGTGATTGATGCAAAGGTAAAGGCCGTGCAGCGCGCCCCACGCCGCGAAGGCCCAGCCCGCGCCGTGCCAAAGCCCGCCGAGCACCATGGTCAGCAACAGATTGAAGTACCGCCGCGCTTTGCCGCAACGGCTTCCGCCCAATGGAATGTACAGGTAATCGCGCAGGAACCGCGAAAGCGTGATATGCCAGCGTCGCCAAAAATCGACGATGTTCGCCGCTTTGTACGGCGCATCGAAATTCTGCGGCAAACGAATGCCGAAAAGCCGCCCCAAACCCACCGCCATATCGCTGTAGCCCGAGAAGTCGAAATAGAGCTGAAACGTATACGCCAGCGCGCCGACCCAGGCCTCAGCCGCTCCGGGCGTCCCGCCCTCCAGGGCTTTGCTGAAAACCGGGGTGGCGTACAGGGCGATCGGATCCGCGATCAGCACTTTCTTGGCCAGCCCAATGGTGAAAATCGTGAGCCCCACCGCCAGATTCCGCGGGTTGAAGTGAAAGACTCGCCGCGAGGCGAACTGCGGGAGGACTTCCTTATGATGCACGATCGGTCCGGCAATCAGTTGCGGAAACCAGGTGACGAAGAGCATGTATTCCATGAAACGGTACTCGCGCGTCTGGCGCTGATACACATCGACGAGATACGCGATTTGCTGGAAGGTAAAGAACGAAATCGCCAGCGGGAGCAGCGGCGATTCGACCGACCAGGGCTTATCGAATAGCCAAGCCAGGGAACTCACCGCAAAAGCGATGTACTTGTAGTATCCCAGCAGCAATAAGTCGGCGCCGATTCCGGCGCACAGCAACAGACGTCGAAACCGCGGAGTGCCCGATGGCCGGTTCAGCGCAAGGCCGATCCCGAAGTTGAACAGGCAGGAAAGCAGAATCATCGCCAAGTAAGGCGGATTCCACCATGCATAGAAGACCAGCGAAGTCAGCGTCAGCCACGCCAAGGCTTTCGAGTATTGAGACCGGGCGCCCAAGCTCAGATAGACGAAAAGCGTGATCGGGAGAAACAGAAAGATAAAAACGTGCGAACTGAAAAGCATAGCGCGCTGCTTTCCTCACACGCCCGTCGGCGCGTGACCCAGGACGAATCGATAGATCGATTGAAAAAGCCGCGGTGAGAATAGCCGAAGCGAAGGCCCGCGCAATCCGCGGAATCGCTACGGAGCGCCTTGAAAGGGCTGGAACTCGACCGGCGTGCCGTCTTTGGCGGTCAGTTGGGGTTCGGCCTGCGTCAGCGAACCGACCAGGATGTCGCCGCGCTTCACGTGAGCCAAGTCGGCGGGGTCGCCCACCTCTAGTTTGATGTTTTTCTGCAAGCCTCGGTTGCGCAGCGTAATCGTCCCGTCTTTGCGGTCGATATCCTTCACGCGCCATTGAAAGATCAGGACCATCTCGCGTTCGGAGACTCCGTCGCCGGCGCGCGGCCCGGGGCCATCCCCCGAATTCCCGCCGCCTCCGGCTCCCGCAACGCGTTGCATGTCGCCCGATCCTGAAGCCGCCCGCGCCGCGCGATTCGCGTCGTTGCGGGCCGCCTGAGCGTCCTTCGCGGCGTCGCCCTTCCCGCCTTCGCCGCGTTTCGTGCCCGCGCCGGATGCCGCGGCGGTTGCGGGCCCGCCTTCGCCGCCCGCCGCGGCGCCGTCGCCCATCGCCACGCGAGCTTCGTCGGCTTCCTCTTCGGCCTTGGCGCGCGCTTCGTCGGCTTCGCGCTGCCGCTCCAACTCGGCCTTGTGCTTGGCTTGCGCCGTCTCCAGCGACTTCTTCAACGCTTCATCGGGTTCCTCATCGAGGATCGTGACTTCCCGCAGCGCAGCGCGCAGATACCAGTAGCGCGTGCCGTCGATCACCACCCACGCGCCCAGGCTTTGCATCTCGACCCAGCACTTCTCGACCACCCGCCCGTCGGCAAACGCCACCTTGGCCAGAAGCGGCCCCGGCTTCAGCGCCACCGGCCAGCCGGCGTCCGGCGTCTTGGCCGTTTCGGCGGCCGGCGCCGCCACCGTTTCCTCGGCGCCGCCGCGCATGCTCGCGCAACACACCAGGAACAGCACCAACCCGCACGTTCGACGCATCGTTTGGCCTCGCTCGCCTGTTGATATGACGCCATCCAGTATAAGCCTGCTGCATGCGCACCTACGCCTAAATTCGCCGATTCGTTCAGCCCACCTATCCCTTTACGGGCTAAAGCCTTGAATCAAACGCCGAAAGGCGCCCTCAGCGCTCTCCCAAGGTATCCCGCGCTTGCCCTGCACGCCGGGTTGGTGGCACAATGGCCGCGTGAGCACCACGCCCAGCCCATCCGCTCAGCGCGAATCGGCGCCACCCGCGCCGGCCGAGCCCGTTGCGCCTAAGAGCTCCCCAGCACCTTCGACGGTCGAGCCACCGGCTTGGCGCGTGGACGTGCTGTGCGGCATCACCACCGGAATTCTGGCGGTTCCCCAGGGCATCGCCTTCGCCTTGATCGCCAACGTTCCGCCCGAACACGGGCTCTATGCGATGATCGTGCCCACGATCGTCGCGGCCTTGATCCGCAATTCGCCCTTCCTCATTACGGGCGCGACGAATACCTCCGCGCTGGTCATCGGCGCGCTGGTGGCGGCGTTGGCCTTGCCCGTCGATTCCATCGTGCCGGTGATGCTCCTGATCACCCTGATGATGGGCGCAATCCAAGTGGGCTTCGGCGCGCTGAAGCTCGGCTCCTTGGGCCGTTACTTCTCGCAAGCCGTGCTGGTCGGCTTCACGCTGGGCGCCGCGACCTTGATCTTCGTCGACCAGATCAAGAACGTGCTGGGCCTCAAGCTCGGACCTTCGGCGACGCTGCTGGAAGAACTGGCGCACCTTGCCGGCAACCTGGGCGCGACCAACGTCCGCGGCCTGGCGCTGGGCGCCGTAACCTTGGCGGTCGTGGCGCTCTGCGCGCGCATTTCGAAGCTGATTCCCGGCGCGATGCTGGCCGTCGTCGCCGCGGGACTGCTGGTCTGGGGCCTGGGCTGGCATACCGGCCCGAACGCCGTGCCCACCGTCGGCTCGGTGCCGCGCTCGCTCCCGGCGCTCACGATTCCCGAGTTTTCCTGGGAACGCATCCGCCAGGTCGCCGCGCCTAGTCTGGCCATCGCGATCCTCGGCATGGTCGAAGCCATCTCCATCGGCAAGGCGCTTTCCGCCAAAGCGCGCGTTAAATTCATGGCCAACCAGGAACTGCTGGCCAAGGGCATCGGGAACGTAGTCGGAGCGTTCACCGGTTGCATGCCGACCTCCGCGAGCTGGACGCGCAGTGCGATCAACCTGCAGATGGGCGCGCGCACGCGCTGGGTGGGCGTCTACGCGGGGCTTACGGTCCTCGCCATCATGCTGCTCCTGGCGCCTTGGGCGACCTACGTGCCCAAAGCCTGCCTCGGCGCGCTGATCATGTGGATCGCCTGGCACATGGTGGATCTGGGCGCCGCGCGCTACGTCTGGCGTTGGAGCCGCACCGACGCCGCCGTTCTGGTCATCACCTACCTCTCCATGCTCTGCATCGAGATCCAGTACGCGATCTACTTGGGCGTCTTCATCTCGATCCTGATGCTGCTGCGCCGCGCCGGACAGTTGCATATGGTCGAGATGGCGCGTTCGGGCAGCGAGCAGTTCCGCGAGATCGAGATCGACGCCCAGACCGGCCGGTGGCCCATCGTGCTCCTGCAGCTCGAGGGCGACCTCTTTTTCGGCATCGTCGAAGAGCTGGAAGAAAAGCTGGAGCAGATCGCGCGCCACGGCGCGCGCGTGATCGTCCTGCGCATGAAGCGCGCGCACGCCATCGACGCCACGGCCGCCGAATCGCTTTCTGCTTTTGTCGCGCACTTCAAGGAAAGCGGCGGAAGCATGATTCTCTGCGGGCTCAAGGACGACCTGCACGCCCAGATCGCCCGCGCGCATCTGGGCGAAGTGCTGGGCGCCGAGAACCTGATGAAGACCGAGCCGCGTGCCTTCGAAAGCGTCCGCCACGCACTCGACAAAGCGCGCCAGGAAATCCGCGCGAAGGGCGACTGGCCCGCCACCGAACCCATGGTCCGCCATGTCCCGCCCGAATTGCGCGACGCCTGGAATTATTCGATCTGAAGCCGGTCCCGTGAATCGTCAGGCCGGCAGCGCGACCTTGGATTGGTCGGTAAGTATTTCGATGCGGTCGGAATGAACGACCACCGTATGTTCGAAGTGGACGCTGCGCCCGCCGTCGGCCGTCCGCACCAGCCACTCGCCTTCCACGCTCTCCACCTGCGGCGATCCTTCGTTGACCATCGGTTCCACCGCCAGCGACATGCCCGGCTTGAGCACCTCGCGGAAGAATGGGATCATCTGCCCCGTCTGAACGTAGTTGGGTACCTGCGGCTCCTCGTGCAGACTCTGCCCCACCCCGTGTCCGACGTATTCGCGCACCACCGAGAACCCGTTCTTCTCCACATGCGTCTGGATCGCGCGCGAAACGTCCACGAGCTTCCCGCGCGGCTTCATCGCCGAGATGCCCTTGTACAGCGACTCCTCGCCGATCCGCATCAGCTTCTGCGCATCCGCGTCGATCGCTCCGACCGCGTACGTCCAGGCCGAATCGCCGATGTAGCCGTCCTTGCGCACGCCTACATCGATGGAAACCAAGTCGCCCTTGCGCAGCGGCACGTCGTCGGGGACGCCGTGCACGACCACGTCGTTCACCGAAGCGCATATCCACGCCGGAAACGGAACCTTGCCCGGAAGCTCGTAACGGTAGAAGGGAGAAGTTCCGCCGCGTTTGCGAATGTGCGCGGCCACGGCTTGGTCGATCTGCCGCGTGGTCACGCCCGGCTCGATCATCTCGCGGATCAGGTGGTGGCATTCGGCCACCACGCGCGAAGACTCGCGAATCAGGTCGATCTGACGCTGCGAATACAGGATGACGGCCAAGTCCGGTTGCCTTCCTCGCGCGATCCCGGTCCGCCGACGCGCGCCACGTATGCCCGCCTGAGTCTAGCCCTGCTCCCGCCTCGGTCCAGTCCAGACGGCCGCTCACGGCCGGGCGGCGCAAGTGACTGCTAACGCCGGCCGCTCACCGCGCGCTCGACCGAGGCCGTCACCACATCCAAAGGCAGATCGCCGGGAATCTCGGTCAGCAATCCGCGCGTGCGGTAAAACTCGATCAGCGGCGCGGTCTCCGACCAGTACTTGCGCTGCCGCGCGCGCACCGTCGCTTCGCGGTCGTCGGCGCGCTGGTACAGCTTCCCGCCGCACGCATCGCAGCGCCCGGGCCGCGCCGGCGGTTTGTGCATCAGGTTGAAGATCGCTCCGCAGTCTTCGCACGATCGCCGCTGCGCCACGCGGTGAACGACGATATCGTCCCCCGTGTTGATCAACACCACCGTCGTGATCGACTGGTTGTACTGCATGAGGAACTCGTCCAGCGCGATGGCCTGCGGAAGCGTGCGCGGGAAGCCGTCGAAAATGATCCCACGGTCCGCGCCGATTTCTTCGGCCAGCGTCTCACGCACCAAGCCCACCACCAGCTCGTTGGAAACCAATCCGCCCGCTTCGAGGATCGGCTTGACCTGCTTTCCGAGGGGGGATTCCTTGCGCACCGCATCGCGGAAGAGGTCGCCGGTGGCGATGTGCCGCCAGTTCCAGCGTTCGGCGAGGCGCTTGGCTTGGGTGCCTTTGCCGGCGCCCGGAGGACCCAGCAGGATCAGGCGTGGGGCCGGCATCGGCTGCGATCTCCCGGCGCGCCGCTACGGTTCGCATGCCGCGCGGACGAGCGCGGACGAGCGTTACCCGCGCCGGCCGCGGATGCGACCGCCGCTCTTCAGGAACCCGTCGTACCGTTCCATCAGCATGTGCGACTCGATCCGGTTGATCATGTCCAGCGCCACGCCCACCACGATCAGCAGGCCAGTGCCGCCGAAGAAGTCCGAGACCGTGAAGCCGACCTTCAGACCCGCCTGAATCAACTGCGGCACGATCGCGATGATCGCGATGAAGATCGCGCCCGCGAACGTGATCCGGTTCATCACCGTCTCCAGATACGCACGCGTGTCGTTGCCCGGCCGGATGCCCGGAATGAACATCCCGTACTGCTTGAAGTTCTCTGCATGCTCCTTCGGATCGAAGATCACCGCCGTATAGAAGTAGCTGAAGAAGACGATCAGCAGCAGGTACATCGTCATGTACAGGTACGAACCCTGCTGCACGAACGAGGCCAGTTCCTGCACCCACAGCACCGGCACCATCATCAGGAACGACGGCAGCATCATCAGCGCCTGGGCGAAGATGATCGCGATCACGCCCGACGCGTTAAGCTTCAGCGGCAAGTAATGCTGCTGGCGGAAGCCCATCCGGCTGCGCTTGGGCGTCTGCATCGGGATCCGCCGCGTCGCTTCCGTCACGAAAACCACCGCGGTCACCATCAGCAGGAACAGGAAACCCAGCAGGAACAGTTCGCTCGGACCGATCGACGCCGGACTCGGCGAATCGATGGCCGGATCGAAGCGCCGGAACACTTCTTCCAGCGCCACCGGCATGCGCGAAATGATGCCCACCATGATGATCAGCGAAATGCCGTTGCCCAACCCAAACTCGTCGATCTGCTCGCCCAGCCACATCAGGAACGCCGTACCCGCCGCCAGGATGATCGCGGATTGAATCAGGAAGCTCAGGCCCGGATCGGGCACCATCGGCACGCCCTTCATCGGCGGCTGGTTCTGCAGCGTCGAGCAGATCACCAGAGCCTGGAAGATGCACAGCACCACCGTGCTGTAGCGCGTCCACTGGTTGATCTTGCGCCGGCCGCTCTCGCCTTCTTTGGAAATCTTCTGCAGGGCCGGCACGATCGCGCAGAGAATCTGGAAAATGATCGAGGCCGAGATGTACGGCATGATGCCCAGCGCGAAGACCGAAACGCGCGAAAGGCCGCCGCCGGCGAACATGTCCAGGATACCGATGAACTGGCTCAGCCCGCCGCCTTCCGTCGGGCTGAACATCTGGCGCACCGCTTCGAGGTTCACGCCGGGGAGCGGGATGTGCGAACCCAGCCGGTAAACCACCAGCAGGCCCATCGTCCAGAACAATTTCTTTCGAAGCTCCGGAATCCTGGCGATGTTGGTGAAGGCTTGAAACATGGCGTCTACCCTGGCCGGCCGTTCATGCGTCAACGGCCGGTGATTCGAAAAGCGGCAAGCCGGGCAGGCGCTGCCCCGGCCTTACTTCGCGGGCTTCTTGGCCTTGGCCGCCTTGGGCGCTTCGCCGCTCTTGCGCTTTTCCTTCGCCGCCTTGGTTTCCTGCACGGCCTTCTCGGCGTCCTCAAGCAGCTTCTTCTGTTTGGCTTCGCGAACGAACAGCGGACCGGCCTTCTTGGGCGCGCCTTCCGCCCAGATCACCTTCCCGCCGGCCTTCTCGATCTTCTCGATGGCGCTCTTGGAGAAGCCGTCCGCCGTCACCGTCAGCGCGACCGACAGCTCGCCTTCGCCCAGAATCTTCACCGGCACGCGGTGCGCGCTATGCAGCAGCCCCACCTCGCGTAACTGCGCCACGCCCACATCGCCGCCCTTGAACGACTTGCCCAGATCGCCGATGTTGACCACCGCGAAGACTTCCTTGAACGCGCCGTTGCGGAAACCGCGCTTCGGCAAGCGCCGGAAGAGCGGCATCTGGCCGCCTTCGTAGGTCACCTTCATCGACCAGCCCGAGCGCGAGGTCGCGCCTTCGCGGCCGCGGCAGCTCGTCTTGCCGTGTCCGCTTCCGGGGCCGCGGCCCACGCGCTTCTTGCGCTTATGGGAAAGCTGGGCCGTGCGGGCTTCGTGCAGTTGCATGACGTTCGTCCACCTTATTCGGGCGCGAACTCCGGCGCTGCGCCGGAGCCACGCGAACTCATTCCTTTTTCTCTTCCGCTCCGCCTTCGGCCGGCTTCTCGGCTTCGGGCTTCGCTTCCGCCACAGGCTCCGCCTTCGCGGGCTTGGGCTCGGGCTTCGGCGCGGCGGCCTCGGCTTTCGCGCGCTCTTCTTCCATCGCGCGCTGCAACGAAGCGCGCTGAGCCTTCGCGCGGTCGCGCGTCGCCTGCACCTTCTGGATCGACTGGATCATCGGGTCGGCCTGCGGCTCCACCCCCCGCAAACGGCCCACCGTCTCGCGGCTGCGCAGTTCCAGCAGCGCCTGCAGCGCCGCCTTGACCAGGTTCTTCGGGTTCGTCGTCTTGCCGATGCTCTTCGTCAGCAGGTCGTGAATCCCGACGCACTCCAGCACCTGGCGCACCGCCGCGCCGGCGATCAAACCCGTACCCGGACGAGCGGGGAGCATGATCACCCGCGCCGAGCCGAACTTGCCGATCACTTCATGCGGCAGCGTCGAACCGTACGTCGGCACGCGCAGCAGATTCTTGCGCGCGTTCTTCGCAGCCTTCTCGATCGCGGCGGGCACTTCCCGGGCCTTGCCGTAGCCGATGCCGACCACGCCTTCCCCGTTGCCCACCACCGCCATCGCGGCGAACGAAAACCGGCGGCCGCCCTTTACGACCTTGGCACAACGCCAAATGTCGACCACCCGTTCCGTCAGAATCAGCCCATGGGGCTCGATCCGAGTACCGTGCGCGATCAAAACGCAACCTCCCTTAACCCGCTTAGAACGCCAAGCCGCCTTCGCGAGCGCCCTCGGCGAGCGCCTTCACGCGGCCATGGTACAGATACCCGCCGCGATCGAATACGGCCTTCTCGATGCCCTTCTGCTTGGCCAACTGCGCCAGCGCCTTGCCCACCGTCTTTGCCGCCACCACGCTCCCGCCCGACTTCAGCGATCCGCGCAGTTCCTTCGACATCGACGTGGCCGTCACCAGCGTCTTGCCTTCCACGTCGTCGATCAACTGCGCCTGGATGTGCTTCGAACTCCGAAACACATTCAAACGCGGCCGTTCGGCCGTGCCCTGAATCTTGCGGCGTACTCGCCGGTGGCGCTTCACGCGCTTGTCGTTCGACGATTGCTGAGCCATCTCGAATCTCGCTCCGAAAAATCCAACCGCTCGCGGCCAGGCGACCCTTAGGTCCCCGTCGCGCCCACCGTCTTGCCGGGCAGCTTGCGAACCTGCTCGCCCTGGTACCGGATGCCCTTGCCCTTGTACACGTCCGGAGGACGAATCGCCCGCAACGAGGCCGCCGCCTGCCCGACCAACTGCTTGTCGATCCCCGTGATCACCATTTCCGTCTGCGACGGGCACGTCACCGTCACCCCATCCGGAATCTGGTACACGCGCGGTACTTTCGTATTCCAGCCCACCCACAGCAGCACCTGCTTGCCCGACACCTGAGCGCGGTAACCCACGCCCTGGATCTCGAGCCGCTTCTCGTAGCCCTTCGTCACGCCGAATATCATGTTCGCGGCCAATGCACGATACAATCCGTGCTTGGCGCGCTCGGCGCGAAGGTCGGAAGCCCGGAGCACCATCAGCTCCTTGCCTTCGACGGCCGCGGAGATCGAGCCGCTCATGGCCAGCTTGAGCTGGCCCTTGGGGCCTTTAACGGTCACCTCGTGACCCTCGACGCTCACGTTAACGCCGTCGGGGATGGAGACCGGCTTTTTTCCAATGCGCGACATGGCAATGCTTCCCGGTTCCTGCGTCCTGCCTGCGTGCTCAAGTAATCGCGTCACTCGACGCGGCAAAGCACCTCGCCGCCCACGTTGGCTTCCCGCGCTTTGCGGTCCGACATCACGCCCTTCGGCGTGGACAGCACCCAGATGCCCAAGCCCTGCAGCACCGGCTTCAATTCCGTCACCTTCATGTAAACCCGGCGGCCCGGCTTGCTCACCCGGTCGATCCGGCGAATCACCTTCTCGCCGCCGCGCCCGTAGCGAAGCTGGATCAGCAGGTCGTTCTGCACCTTGCACTCGGGGTTGGCCACCACCTCGTAGCGCTCGATGAATCCCTCATCCTTCAGCGTTTCGCACACGCTGAGGCATACGTTCGTGCTGCGCACGCGGACCTGATCCATGAACCGCATATTGGCGTTGCGGATCCGGGTCAGCATGTCGGCGATCGGATCGGTCAATGGCATGTCCTGCTCGCTCCGTAAGCTCCGCGAAAGCGCGGCGCTCTTCCCGTTCTCAACCGGACGCTACCAGCTCGACTTGCGCACGCCCGGAATCTCACCCTGATGCGCCAGCTTCCGGAAACACAACCGGCAAATCCGGAACTTGCGCAAGTACGCCCGAGACCGACCGCACAGCTCGCAGCGGTTGTACGCGCGCGTGCCGAACTTCGGCTTTTCCTTGCACTTCACCTTCCAGCGCAGGCTGGCCATGCGTCACTCCTTAACCTTCGTAACTCGCGTTCAGCGTTCCCGGAACGGCATGCCCATGTGCCGCAGCAGCGCACGAGCCTGATCGTCGCTCTTGGCCGTCGTGCAGATCGTCACGTCCATCCCGTGCACCACGTCCGCCTTGTCCGGATCGATCTCGGGGAACACCGTCTGTTCCTGCAAGCCCATCGAGTAATTCCCGCGCCCGTCGAAGCTGCGCGGAGACACCCCGCGGAAGTCGCGGATACGCGGAATCGCCACATTCAGCAGCCGGTCGAGGAACTCGTACATCCGCGGGCCGCGCAACGTCACCCGGCAGCCCACCTTCATGTTCTCGCGCAGCTTGAAGTTCGAGATCGACTTCGTAGCGATCGTCACCACCGCCTTCTGGCCCGCGATCGTCGTCATGTCGTTCACGCACTGTTCGACGAACTTCGAGTTGCCCTCGGCCCCGGCCTTGCCGAAGCCCATGTTCAAGCACACCTTCGTCAGCCGAGGCACGGCCATCTTGTTCTTGATGCCGAACTCCTGCATCAGCGCCGGCATCACCTGGTCCTCGTAGCGCTTGCGCAGACGCGCCTTCGCCGCCGGAACCACGGGTTTCTTGCCGCCCGCCGCCTCTTTCGTTTCGTCCGCCATGGAATCGCTCGCCTTCTTGCCGCCCAGGACCCGCTACGCGCTCAACCGCGGTTGCGCCACTCGCGCGGGCCCGCTTCCACCAATTCCAGATTCGCCAGCGCGATCGGGCGCTTCATGATCTTCAGACCGCCCGCCTCGCCGCTCTTCGGGTTGTAACGCACCGTCTTCCAGTGCTCGAGCCCGCGCGTCGGCTTCTCCTTCTCGCCGCGCTTCGCGCGCTTCTTCGGCACTTCCAGCACCGCGCGCCCTTTAATCCGGTCCACCTGAAGCACCGTGCACACCAGCGGAGCGCCCTGCTCGTCCTTCGCGTTGCGCCCTTCGCCCTGCACGATACGGACCTTGTCGCCCTTGCAGATCTTGCTCTTGATCATCACACCACCTCAGCCGCCAGAGAGACGATCTTCATGAAGCCCTTGGAGCGCAGTTCGCGCGCCACCGGCCCGAAGATGCGCGTGCCGCGCGGCTCTTCCTCGGCGTTCAGCAGCACGATCGCGTTGTTGTCGAAGCGCACCGTGGAACCGTCCGCGCGCCGGATCGGCGACTTCGTTCGAACCACCACGCCCTTCACCACCAGCTTCTTCTTTTCCTTCTTGTTCGCACAGACGAAATCGCTGCCCGGCTGCACCTTCTTCACCGCCACCACAATGATGTCGCCCACCCGGGCATAGCGGCGCTTCGAGCCGCCCAGCACCTTGATGCACAGCGCCGTACGGGCGCCGCTGTTGTCCGCCACTTCCACCACCGTCTCTTGCTGAATCATCGGTCTATCCGCCTCGTTGCCGCCGCCCGTCCGCTCAAACCTTGGCCGCTTCCGTGCCCGGCACCGCGGCCAGGTCGACCGCGCGCTCCAGAACCTTAATCAGACGCCAGCGCTTCTGCTTCGAAAGCGGACGCGTGAACTCCACCTCCACCCGGTCGCCCTGCTTCGCCTCGTTCTTCTCGTCGTGGGCGTGCAGCTTCGTCGATCGGTAAATGTACTTGCCGTACGCTTCGTGCTTGAACAGGCGGCGCACCTCGATCGTGATCGTCTTGTGGCGCTTGTCGCTCACCACCACGCCGATCCGGGTCACCTTCGCCAGTTCGCCCGTCTTCGCTTCGTCCGCCATGAATCGCTCTTCCTACCCGCTGCCCGGCTGCGTTCTAAGCCTGCACCCGCCGCGCGACGCGCGCGGCCCGGTCCCGGCCTTATTTGCTCTGACCCGGATCCACGCGCTCCAGCACCTTGCGCACCCGGCGCGCCTCCGCCAACCGCACCGCCGCCCGGTCCGCCGCGCTCGTCTTCTCCAGGCGCAGATTCTTCAACCGCACCCGGGGAAGCTGCACCCGCGGCTCCGACGACGCCAGCTTGCGGGCCTTCGGCTGAGCGCTCTCCGCCTTCGGCTTCAACTCCGCGATCGATCGGTCCAGCTCCGTGCGCAACCCGCGCTCTCGCAGGATCGTCCGGATCCGCGCCACCAGCCGGCGGCCCAGCTTCTTCTCGTGCGCCTTGATCGCCTCGCCGCTGGCCCCGCGGACCGTCGCGTCGAAGATCTTCTTCTTCTCCATCGCGAGCTGATCCAGCAGTTCCTGGTCCGTCTTCTCGCGCAGGTCCTTGCCGATAATCATGGGCATCGTACGAATCCTTACCTCAACACCGGCTCAACGTCGTCTCGTTCCGTCCGTTCAAGCGCCGCGCGCCTTACACCGTCGGGCGCCGCTGTACGAATTTGATCTTCACCGGCAGCTTGCCCGCCTGCTTGCGGAAGAGTTCCCGCGCCAGCAGGAGCGGAATCCCGCCGATCTCGAAGAGGATCGTGCCGGGCTTCACCACCGCCGCCCAGTACTCCACTTCGCCCTTGCCCTTGCCCATGCGCGTCTCGGCCGCCGTCGCCGTGACCGACTTGTGCGGGAAGACGCGGATCCAGTAGCGCCCTTCCGTGCCCAGGCCGCGCGAAAGCACCACGCGCGCCGCTTCGATCTGCTGCGCGCTCAGCCACCCGGCTTCCAGCGCCATGCAGCCGTAGTCCCCGTAGGCCACGTAATTGCCGCGCGTCGCCATCCCGCGAATCCGGCCGCGCTGCGACTTGCGGTGCTTGACCCGTTTAGGCATCAAGGACATGGGCCGTCTCCTTCTCGATCTTGCCCTTGTAGATCCACACCTTGATGCCGATCACCCCGTACGTCGTCTTGGCTTCGGCCAGGCCGTAATCCACATCCGCCGTCAGCGTGTGCAACGGCAGCGAGCCTTCCATGTACTTCTCGGTGCGCGCGATTTCCGCGCCGCCCAACCGGCCCGCGCAGATGATCTTCACGCCGCGCGCGCCCGCGCCGCGCGAAGTCTCCACGGCCTTCTTCATCGCGCGCCGGAAACTCGCGCGCTTCAATAACTGCTCGGCCACACCCTGCGCCACCAGCGCCGCATCCAACTCCGGCTTCGTCACCTCGCGGATGTTGACCTGAATCTTCTTCGTCTCGCCCGAAGCGAACTGCTGCAAATCCTCGCGCAGCTTGTCGATCTCCGCGCCCTTCTTGCCGATCACCACGCCCGGACGGGACGTGTGCAGGAAGACGCTGATCTCTTCCCCGCCGCGCTCGATCTCGACCCGCGAAATGCCCGCCTGCGGCAGCTTCGCCATCACGTAGCGCTTGATCTTCTGGTCTTCCACCAGCCGCTTGCCGAAGTCCTGCTTCCGGGCGTACCAGCGCGAATTCCAGGGCCGGGTAATCCCGACGCGGAAACCGAACGGATGAATCTTCTGACCCACGCTCTAGCTCCTGGCGCGCGCCCTATTCGGACGCGGCCTGCTTGGCGCCTTCGGACTTCGCGGCGCCCTTCTTGGACTTGGACTTCTTGGACTTCTTGCTCTTCTTGCCCTTCGCCGGCGCGGCTTCCGCCGTACCTTCCGGACGCTCGCCCAGCACCACCGTCAGGTGCGAACTGCGCCGGATGATCGGGCGCGCACGCCCCATCGGACCGGCTTTGAAGCGGTGCAGCCGCGAACCTTCGTTGCAGTACGCCTCGGCCACCACCAGCTCCGCCGCGCCCACACGGCCGTTGGACTTCACGTCCGCGTTGCCCAGCGCGCTCATCAGGACGCGGTCGGCCAGGTACGCCGCGCGCTTCGACGAATAGCGCAGCACCTCGCGCGCGCGCTCCACCGGCAGCCCGCGGATCTGGTCCAGCACCAGCCGGACCTTCTGCGGCGCCATGCGGAAGCCGCGCAACGTCGCCCCGTAGCGGCCCTCGGCGTACACCAGCCGCTGAGCCTTCGGATGCCCCTGCTCGATGCGCGCGGGGCTGACGATCTTGCCGTGCCGAATCTGTCCCATCGTTCCTCAACCTTCAATCGGGGGCCTGCGCCCGTTCGTACTCGCGCCTTACTTCTTCGCCGCCGGAGCCGGCGCCGGAGCGGCGCCTGCCTTGGCCGCGCCGCCCGAATGCCCGCGGAACGTCCGCGTCGGGGAGAACTCGCCCAGCTTGTGCCCGACCAGTTCCTCGGTCACGTACACGCGCAGGAACGTCTTCCCGTTGTGGACCAGGAACGTATGCCCGACGAATTCGGGAATGACGGTGCAGGCGCGCGCCCAGGTCTTGATGGGCTCGCGGCCCCCCTGGTGCTTCTGCTTCTCCACCTTCACTCGAAGTTTCGGATCCACGAAGGGACCCTTTTTCATCGAACGGGACATCGGTTGCCCTGCTCCTTGGATTCGACCTGCTCCAGGCCGCTACGCGCTTACGCCGCGCACGAGCGAGACCTAGGACACCACTTCCACCGGAGCGCCCTTGCGCCGCCGGATGATCTGCTTGTTGCTGCGAGCCTTGGGCTTGCGCGTCTTGCCGCCCTTGGCCAGCACGCCCGTCGGGGACTGCGGAATGTGGCCCTTGCGCCGAGCCGCGCCGCCGCCCATCGGATGGTCCACGGGGTTCTTCGCCATGCCGCGGCCCGTAGGACGCGTGCGCAGCGCCTGCATCCGCCGGCCCGCCTTGCCCCACACCACCAGCTCGTGGTCCACGTTGCCGACCTGGCCGATCGTCGCCCGGCACGCTTCCGGAATCTTGCGCATCTCGCCCGACGGCAGCACGATATGAGCGTACCCGCCCTCGCGCGCCACCAGCCGCGCTTCCACCCCCGCCGAACGCGCCAACTGCCCGCCGTTGCCCGGGCGCAGTTCGATGTTGTGGATCACCATGCCCAGCGGCATGCTCGCCAGCGGCATCGCGTTGCCCACGTCGGGCTCCACGTTTTCCTTGCCGCTCAACACCTTCGAACCGACCTTCAGGCCCTTCGGCGCGATGATGTAGCGCTTCTCGCCGTCCGCGTAATGCAGCCGAGCGATGAACGAAGACCGGTACGGGTCGTACTCGATCGCCGCCACCTTCGCTTCGATCCCGTCCTTGTCGCGCCGGAAGTCCACCTTGCGGTAGAACCGCTTCATCCCGTGGCCCGAAATCACACGGTTCGTCACGCGGCCGTGATGGTTGCGCCCGCCGCTGCTGGGAATGAACTCCCGCAGGCCCGCAACCGGCTTGAGCTTGCCTTCAAGCTCCGCCTTGTAGTCGATCACCGAGGCGCCGCGGCGGCCCGGAGTCACCGGCTTGTATTGTCGAATCGGCATCGTTCGTTCCTGCCTTCCACCACGGCCCGAGCGCTACTCCCAGGACCACCGTTCCGGCGGCCAAAAGCGCCAGCGCACCTTGCCCTTGATCTGCCGCCGCGAGACGTATCCGATCTCCGGATACCGGCTGTCCCGCGAATTCCAACGCCGGTCGCCCAGTACGAAGAAGCGTTCCGGCGGCACCCGGTAGCGTTCGGTCAGCGGCCCTTTCGGCTGCGCTTCCCGGTCTCCGGGCCGTACGTTCTCGATCTCCCAGTCCTGCACCAACGCGCGGCCGTTCACCCAGACCTGCTCGTCGTACAGTTCCACCGTATCGCCCGGACCCGCTACGATCCGCTTGATGAAGTCGCGGTGCACCCAGCGCCCGCCCGTCTCCATCACCGTCTCGAAGATCACCACATCGCCCGGATGCGGGTCGCGCCAGCGGTACGTCAGCTTGTCAATCAGCAGCCGGTCTCCGGGATGATACCCCGGCTGCATAGAATCGCCCTTCACCACCGAGACCTGGAAAACGCACAGGTAAATCAGGAGCGCCCAGAACCCCGCGCGCACCAAAAGCCCCACCCACTCTTTCAGGGCCTCCAGCGCACCGTCGCCCTCCTCGTCCCCCGGCTTCCCGGCGCCGTCCGAATCCTG
The DNA here is from genome assembly GCA_015075375.1 of Planctomycetota bacterium. Classification (GTDB taxonomy): domain Bacteria; phylum Planctomycetota; class SZUA-567; order H5-PLA8; family H5-PLA8; genus H5-PLA8. Next base: position 452,540 of record JABTUM010000003.1, read on the forward strand.
CTTCTCGACCCGAGTTTCCTCGCGCACCGCTTCCACGATCAGGCGGCCTTCCAGGCCTCCGTCGCGAGCGCCGTCGCTCATGCCTCTCCCCGCCGCATCAGATCAGGTCGATGGTCTTGCTGTCCTTCGTCAGGCGAATCACGGCTTTCTTGCGCACCCGCGTCTGGCCCACCCCGCTGGCCTTGCGCGACATCCGGAAGCTGCGCTGCCGCGGCTTGACGATCATCGTGCTGACGCTTTCCACCTGCACGCCGAACGCCTGCTCCACGGCACGCTTGATCTGGTCCTTCGTCGACTTCGGGTGCACCTCAAAGGTGTACCGCGCGCGATGCTCTTCGCCCGCCTTCTGGTGCAAAGGAAGCTGGTCGTGCGTCTTTTCGGTCAGCACCGGGCGGCGCAGGACGTCGTAGGCGTCCTTCACCAATCCGTGGGCGCGATGATGGCGGCTCATGACTTCACGATCTCCGCGAGGTTCTCCACGGCGTCTTTGGTCAGCAGCAGACTCTTGTGCTTCAGGATGTCGTAGGCGTTCAGGTTGCGGGCGGGGACGAGGCGGGCGCGTTCGAGGTTCCGGGCGGATTTGACCAGGTTCTCGCCCGGCGTTCGTGCGGCCACCAGACACGACTGGTTATCCAGGCCCAGCTTCTTCAACGCCGTCGCGAAGCGCTTCGACTTCGGCGCTTCGTATTCCAGCTTGTCGATGATCTTGATCTGGCTGTCGATGAGTTTGCTGAGGAGGGCGGACTTCAGGGCTTCGCGGCGCATCCGGATCGGCATTTCCTGGCGGTAGTCGCGCGGCTGCGGGCCCCAGGCAACGCCACCCTTGCGCCACAGCGGCGAACGCCGCGTGCCGGCTCGGGCGCGGCCCGTATGCTTCTGCTTCCAGGGCTTCTTGCCCGATCCGGCGCGCTCGGCCTTCGACTTCGTCTTATGCGTCCCCAGACGAAGGTTGGCCTCGTATTGCACCACCGCCTGGTGCAACAGCTTGCGCCGGACCTTCTCGCCCAGCACCTTCTCGTCGAGCGCGACCTTGCCCACTTCCTGGCCTTGCTCGTTGAATACGGACAGTTCCATCGCCGCCTTCTCCACCGCGCGCAACCCCGCGCGCCTTCCAAACACAAGGGAGCCGAAGGCCAAGGAGGTCTCCCCTACAGCCGGGCCACGCCCGACCGCGACCTCGCTAGTCTTCAGCTCCCTGGAGACTGCTAACCTCGGGCTCTGAACTTACGGCCTTCGCGCCGCTTTCAAGCCCTAGAGGGGTACAAGCCTGCCTCAGCAGGGAGGGCTAAAGATAGCGAGCACATGTGCTGCGTCAACGCCATTTTTCACAATGCTTGCACAAAGTTAATCTTGCGCGACTCCAAACACCCTACCCGCGACGCCTAAAAAAGGAAAGGCGAGCCAGCTCCCGCGCTGGCTCGCCTCTTAGCCCCCACATCCACTGCGCGCCCTTAACTTAAGGTAGCGGGCCGACGTTGCGCGCCCAACCCCGGCGCAGCAGGCCCCACGTCACCTGGTCCGTATCGTCCAGCGGCAGGAACTGTTGCACGCGCGCATCGTAGTTCACCGTAAAGGCTTTGCGTTCGTACCGATAACTCCCGTCCGGCAGCCGCACCAGGTTGTAACCGGCCGCCGGCGTGCTTCGCGTAGCCGTACCGCCGGGTACGAGAATCCCCAAATCCGGCGCGATCAGCGCCCCGTTCACCTGCATGAACCCGCCCGACTTCGTATTCACCTTCGACCACGAACCGCCTGACCACGTCTGCGTGCCCACGTTCCAAGTGCCCGAGTACTTCTGGATGCGCTTACGTTCGATCGCGAAGATCGCGTTGTTCGTGTAGAGCAGCCCGTCGAGCTGCCGCGGCTGGCTGGGCCGCTTCTGCTCTTCGTCCAGAATCAGCGCCAGCATGTTCCCCGGCGTGATCCAATCCGGATGGATATGCAGATTCTGCGCGTTCGCCGCCTGCGGGCCCTGCTTCGGGATCTGATCCAGGTTGCGCATCGTATTGTAGGTGTGCGGATCGGCCGTGTTGTTCCACCAGTTCTTGGACGTCAGGAACTTGTTCTTGTCGTTCAAGTACACCGGCACGTTCCCGTTCTTGTAGAAGCTGTAGTACCTCGGCACGTAATTGGGGTCGTACACCGGGTTGACCGTCGTGTACTTCGATGCGTTGGTGATGTGCGCCGTACCGTTGACGAAATTGCTCGTGCTCGTCGTCGGCACGTGCGTCAGCGTGCGCGTCAGTTCGTCGCGGTTGAAGAACGCCAGTTCTTCCACTACGAAGTTGGCGAAGTTGGCGTTATTGGGGCTCGCCCCATTCAAGCTGGACGTGTCGGGCAGCGAGTAACCCGCGACTCGATCCCCCGGCTCCGGCTTCCCGTACTGATAGAAGTTGGGCTTGCCGGAGTCCCAGTGCGTCACCTGGCTCAGGTAGTCGCCGATCACGATGTTACCGCCCGCCACCATCCCCAGCAGGTTGGACGTGTCGCTCGAGTTCACGCCGAAGACTTCCGTATCCACCGTGCCGTCGGCGTTGGTGTCGATCATCTTGTTCTTGTAGATCACATCCCCCGGCGCGTAGATATTCCCCGTGGCCCAGATCTGGCCGTTGCCTTCCACATACCCGCGGATCATCACGTCGCCTTCGACCATCACCTTGCCGTCCAGCTTGATCGGATTGCTTTGCGTCCCCACCAGGATCAGGTTCCCGGAATGCGTCTGGTTGATGTTGGCCGCCGAGCCCGTCGTGGGCAGCTTCGCCGCGCTGTACTGCGACCCGATCGGCACGTCCAGCGCGATCCCGCCGGTCACCTTGCCGATCGCATCCGCCGCCGCGTCGGCCTTTTCCTCCGGATCGATCTTGCGGTTCACCGTCGGATTGCCCGAAACCACCGGGTGAATGTCCTTGAACGGCGCCGGGAACGTCGTCGGCAGATCCCCGTCGCTGCCTTCCATCTTCACCGGATCCTTCGAGTAGTTCAGGTACAGGCTCTGGTTCGGCGGCCATAGGCCAGTGCTGCTGTCGGCGCCGTCGTCGTAAAAGCTGGTGTAGTGCACCGCCCCGGGCTTGGTGTCCTCGGCCGCTTGCTGGTAAATGCTGTTCTCCCGGTCGCCGGCGTCGTCCTCGTTGAAGACCGCGCAGCGGAAAGTCGAACCCGTCAGCTCGCTCATGCTCAGCGCGTCGCCGCTGAACTCTTCCTCGATCCGGCCGCGGTGGTACAACGTGCCCTCGATGAACGCCTCCGCGCTGCCCGGACGAATCGCCAGCAGCTCCAGCGTGCCCACCTTCGTGCGCTCGAACGATCCGTAATCGTCGGGATACGGATTGCGCGCCTTCGCCAGATTCTGGACGTGCAGATGGCAGACCGAGCAGGTGATGTTGTTGGTCAGGATCGCGAACTTGAGCCCGTCGAACTTGTCCGGATTGCGCGCCGTCACCGCCCGCGAGGCCCAGACCGTTTCGCCCGAATCCGCCCGCGCTTCCACTTCCACCAGAAGGTCCGTGAATTTCAAGTACCCGGCCGACTCTTCGCGGTCCTGCCGCGTCAGACGGACTTTCGTGATCGTCGCCGCGCCGATGCGCTGCCCGATCCACGCCGTGCCGTGCGGGTTAGCGGCGTCCACCGTCACCTGTCCCGTCCCCGCGCCATTCAGCGTCGGATCCACCAGCGACGGAAACCGCGCAACCAGCCGGCCCCGGAAATCGCTGTTGCCCAGCGTCCGCTGGTGCAGGTGGTCGCCCCAGAGGTCGCTCACCACCAGGTCCACCGCTCCGGTCGATGCGTAAAACGCCGCTTCGCGGCCCAGCGTCCGATCGGTGTTCTGCGCGTTATCCGAACTGATCTGCAAAATCGCCATCATCATCGCCGTGGCGAAGACGATCGAGATCAGCGCGACGATCAGCGCCGCGCCGCGCGGGCGCGCACTCCGTTTCGTCAGCATAAATCCATCCTCCGGCTCACACCGAATTGCGGAAGTAATTGATCTTCGTCTTCACCACCCGCACGCGGCCCTTCTTCTCGCGCGGGTCCACGGCCATGATCTGGATCTCCAGCTTCGCGTCCCAGCGGCCGTTGTTGTTCGCGTCGGTGTACGTGTCCAAGTCCGGCTTGTCGTAGATATTGTTGTCGTTCTTGTCCACGAACGGCTCCGAATCCAGGTTGAAGACCCGCGCCGTCACCCCGCCCGTCAGTTCCACGCAGCACCGGCCGGCCAGCACCCGCGGATTGCCCGCTCCCACCGCCTGGTCGTTGCGCATGAAGACCAGCGAACTGATCGTGAACGTATCCGTCGAGTCGCCGTCTTTGTTCAGGTCTTCCTGCACCGCCGCTTCCGAGATCGTCTGGATCGGCGGCACGAACGCGGCTTCCGGATCCCCCGGCTTGACGAACTTGATCGTGTACGTCGCGTTCGTCTGCTCCCCGCCCGCCGCGTTGTTCCCGAAGGCCACGTGGTTGCCCATATCGCCCGTGCCGAACGCCACCGCCCCCGTGCTCGACCAGTCGATCTGCCCGTTCGTCGCCTTCAGCGGCAGTACGTAGGTGAACGAAAGCCCGTCGTCGCTGAGCGCCAGCGGCCGCGATTCCTCGACCTGGAAGACCATCTCGTTCATCACCCGCCGCAGCCGCGTCTGCAGATCCGTCTCGGCGAACTCTTCGGTCGCCACCAGATTCTGCGCCACCAGCAGCCCGTGGAACGCCACGATCAGCACGGTCAGAATCGCCATCGAAAGCACGGCTTCGAGCAGCGTGAAACCCGCCCGCGCCCGCCTTCGTCCTAGTAACGGCTGATGACCGTCCATGTCTCGTACCGCTCCTCGCCGTAACGCCCCATCCAGCGGATGATCACGCCCACCGGGTATCGCCGGCCCGTCTTGTTGGTCACGATCGCCGCGTGATTGTCCAGCGTGTCGCCGTCCATGTTCAGGTCCAGCGGCAGCGGGAACGACTTCACCCCGTCGGGCAGCCCGTTCTTGGGCAGAAGGTCCCCGCCCCAAGCCGCGCGGTCCTTCGTCTCGTCCGTCACGATCACCAGTTCGCCCGCGTAATCGTCCACCAGCCCCGGCAGCACGCCACGCGCGGGATCATTCGGATCGTGGCTCAGATACACCCGGAACGGAAAACGCCGCTGCGTGAGCGGATCGACCGGGAACTGGATCATCAGTTCGTCGAACGCCGTCGCGGCCACGATCTCCAGCGCTTCGCGCGTCGCCCGCGCCGCCGCCGCGTACTCGTCCGACTGCCGCGTCGCCGACATCGCCGTCACGTGAGCCTGCGTCAGCGACGCCGCGCAGATCGCCAGCAGCGTCGCCGCCAACAGAATCTCCAGCAACGACAAGCCCCGCGGCCGCGTCTTTCCCGGTCGGAGCATGCGCGCGATCGAACCCATCGTTCGTTACTCCGCTTGAGCCTCGGGATCGGGCCGCATCGGCGCGCCGTGCGTCGCCGCCGTGTCGCCCACCCGCACCTTCACTTCCGTCAGGTTGAGGTCCAGGCCTTCGACCTTGTTCTGCAACTGCCTTACGAAGCGCTGCTGGTTGTCGAAGTTGCGCATGAAATTCGACAGCTCCACGCGCATCTTGTTCACTTCGATCAACGCCTGCGTGTCCGGCGGCGGCGGCGCTTCCTCCACCGGCCGTTCCAGCGCGTGCAGGCTGTTCCGCCAAGCCATCATCGAGAACGCCAAGCTCCCGAACGAAAACAGCGTCAGCAGCGCCATTCCCGCCATCAGGAAGACCTGCCGATCCTTGGTTTTTTCTAGCTCCGGCGGCGTTCGCACCATGACACCCCTCGCTTCATGTTTTTATGTTTTTTAGATCACTTATCGAAAAATGTATCACAATCTCTTTATTTACAGATGTTTACAGAACATTCACAAACCAGAAACCTATGCTGCACCTTGCGTCCTTGGCAAGCGAACTTACCTTACACGCACCCGATATTGCAAGCCCTCCAAAGTAAATTCCAACAAACAAAAAGATCTAAACCTCGTTGCGCCGACTTTAGTGCACCCTGCGCGAATTTGGATTCCTACTCCTTTTTGCTATGAGTCGAGCCGCCATCGGAAGTTGCATGCAAACCAGCACGGGTCACGAGACCGTGCTGATCCATTACATGCAGCGATTCGGGTAGGGCGTATTTCTACGGAGCGGTGCTGGCGGTCACCGTCTCAGGCAGCGCGTCGGGCGCGGATTCGGCGGCGTCCGCGGTTTCGATCGTGCCGGCATGTTCGAGTTCCAGGCATTCCAGCCGCGCGCCTTGCTGCGCCACCAGCACCTTAAAGGTGCGAACCTCTTCGCGCAGTTGCATCAACTCCGCGTGTTCCGCCGAAGCCGAGGGCGCCGCAGCCGCGGGCGCTGGTACCGACATCGCCTTGCGCAGCGCCAGCGCGCCGAACATCAGGCTTCCGATCGCCAGCACGCCCGTCAGGAAAAGGCCCGTCGAAAGCCAGAAGACATCTTCGGATCCCACGCGCGTTTGTTTGGGTTTGGCCAGCATCGTTCGTCCTCCGTCCCCGCAACCGTTCCGTCGCGATCGCTTCTCGGAAAAACGAACCGCGAAGCCCGTGCCATAGGAGCCCCGCTTGCCCTGCGCGTGCCGCCATGCGCTACTTTGCGGCGGATAATACTTCCCAACGCAGCGCGCCGTCCGCATCGGGCAGCCCGCGCAAGCGTTCCCAGCGCCCTTGGGTGTCGAGCAGTTCAACACCGAACCCGCGCGGCTCGTTGTGGAATCGAACGAACGTCCGCTCAGCCAACGCCTCTTGCGCCGGATCGAACGCCCGCAAGACGTGGACCCAGCGCAGCGTCTTGCGCGGCTCGGGCAGGTGCACGCGCAGTTGGCGGTAGCTCTCGCCCGCGATCTCCCGCGCGCTCGTCGCCGGCCGCACCTCGGCCTCCGTCCGCGCATCGCCCGTCCACGACGCCAGCAGCACGCTCCGCCGGGCCGACGCGATCCGCCCGCATGCCTGCGCGCTCGCCGCGGACGCCAGAACTTGAGCTTCCTGAAAGGTCGTGAAGCGCGCCGCGAACGCCGCCGCCTCACAGCTCTCCGCCTCGTCGACGACCACCACCGCGCAATCGCGCCAAACCAGGAAATGCCGCCGGTACGACGGCAGGATGGGGCCGTACAGCGGCGGCAGTTCCAGCGTGATCGCCGCCCACGCCTCGCCCGGGCCCGTCTGAAAACCCGTCATCCGGCTCGCCGCCCGCAGCACCTGCCCGCCGCCGTTCACCTCCAGGCAATTGTGCTGCAGGCTGCTCTTGTCGCCGTAGTTCATATCCGTCACCAGCGGCTCGCCATCGTACGCCAGCTCGAACGAGCCCATATCGAACTGCAGATGATTGCGCCCCGTGTCGATGCCCAGCGCGCAGACATGCAGCCGCTCGCCGCGCCACGCGAAGATCCCCGTATCGCGGTAATGCTTGGCTTTCGGCAGCGCCGGCGCCTTCCGGTCCACCGGCACGACCGGCCGGAAGAGCAGGCTATCGAAGGTCCAGAAGCTGTAGTCGTGCGTCGAACTCTGCACGCCTTCGGGACCGGACGGCTGAGTGTCCGTGGGCGTCGCGTCCCACAGCCGCACCAGTTCGCCGTCTTCGGGATGCAGCCCCATCAGCACCGGCACGAACGGACGCGCCCAGCCGGGGCACGAATCGCGGAAGCGGAACTGCCGCTTCGTTCCGTCCGCGTCGGTCCACTTGAGGTGCGCGCAGTAGCGGCCGACGTTCTTGAAGCGCTCGCCCCAGCCGAAGTCGTAGCCCAGGGTCCGCCGCGTAGCGGCCACCAGCACGCCGCCGTAACGCATCGCGTAATCGGTGTACATCAGCCCTTCGTCCCAATCGCCGTCGCGCCCGATCGCGTTCACGAAGCGCGGGAAGAGCCACACCGCCGTCTTCCAGGCTTCCCGCGCTTCCGGCAACTCGCCCAGCATGGCCAGCGCCAGCACCCCGCAGCCGCCGGTGATCACCGCGCCCCAGTTCATGTACTCCCGCACGCCCCATTCGCCGCGGCGCATCGCGGCGATCAAGTACGGTTTGAACACGCGCTCGCGCGCCATCTCGCGGATGAACGCGCGCTGCGTCTCGTCGAGCCCCTCGTACAGCCAGTCGTAGGCCGCCGCGAGCGCCTGGGCGCGCTCGCCCAGCCCCAGATCCGCGAAGTGGATCGCGTTCGCCGGATCGTTCAGGCGCGAACGGTACGACTCGCTCAGCCATTCCGTCCGCTCCACGGCCTCGATCTCGCGCAGGCAGCGTTCCAGATACCTCCGCTCCCCCGTCACCGCGAACATGAATGCCGAGCGCATCACGATCGCGTGGAAGCCGCGCGGACCGTTGTCCGGCTGACCGCCCCCTTGCCGCGGGCGCGGCTGGCCCATCGTCGGAAACGTGAGGTCGTGCTCCGCCTGCCGCTTCAGGACCAGAAAGCTGTCCGCGAAGCCCGGATGCCGCATTCGTTCCGCCAGCCCCTCGCGTTCGGCGCGCGAAAAGAACAAGTACGGATGCGCCAGGCGCTTCAAGAAACTCTCGGGGTAGCCGGTCAGCGTTTCGTCGGGCGCGTCCATGCCAAGCTCCAGGGGTTGAACGTTCGGTGTTCCTGGATTCACATGTCCGATGCGCAGGTGCGCTGTCAAACCCGGCTGTAAGCAAATACGAGCAAACACGGGCGACCAACGCTCTTGCGTTTACTTACATTCCTGAAAATTTCGGATTACGGCGCGTCGGCAGGCGGCGGCTCGGCCGCCCGGAACAGCGGCGCGACCTTTACCGTGAGCGGTTCGCGCGGACCCAGCCCCGCGATGCGGTCCAGCAGCAGCTTCAGCGCCTGCCGGCCCATCGTATCGATCGCCAAGTCCACCCGGTCGAAGCAGGTGTAGATCTCGGGGTCCAGCATCGAATCGCCGAAGTGCGCGAACGCCACCTCCGCGCCGCCGCGCTCGCGCCACGCGCGCACGAACGGCCCGCTCAGCCAATCGTTCCCGATCAGGATGCCGTCCAGCGCCGCGCCGCGCGATAAAAGCTCCGCCGCCGCCCGAGCCCCCGAACCCAGCGAGAAGTTCCCCGCCACCGTCCGGCTCGCGTCGAACGGCAAACCCGCCTCGTCCAGCGCCATGCGGAAGCCCTGCAGCTTCTCTTTGCTGTTCCAGTCGTCGGGCATGCACTGCACCAGCCCCAACGTCCGGCAACCGCGCTCGATCAGCCGCCGCGCCAGCCGGTACGCGCCGTCGACGTTATCCGGAACCACCGCGTCCAGCGTCCCCGGCGCAAGGTTGTAGTAGCCCAGCAAGACCTTCGGCAGCGCCACGTCGCGCAGCGCGTCGATCAACTCGCGCGTCGGATCGACGATCAAGCCGTCCAGCCGCGCATCGGTTAAACTCGCGCGAACCCGCCGCGCCGCCTCCGCGCGATCGCCCCCGTACGGCACGTCCGCCACCTTGAGGAGCACTTCGTGGCGCACCGCGCCCGCCGCCTCGGCCAGTCCGCGGAACGAACCCGAATGAAACCAGCCCAGGTGATGCCCCAGACCGCAGTAGCCGATCCGCACGAACGGCGCCGGCCGCGGCGGAGGCTCGCTCTCTTCGTGAAAACGCCGCACCCCGACGCCATGCTTGTACGAAAGCGCCAGGATCTTCTCGCGCAGTTCCGGCGAAAGACGGCCCTTCCCGCGCAGCGCCATCGAGATCGTCGCCGTCGAAACGCCCAGCAAGCGAGCCAGTTCCTTCTGCTCCATAGGATCGCGCCGCGCCTCCGCCGAACGGTAAACTCAACCCACGAGTATACCACTCGCCCGCGGCGATCCGAAAACTAAACCTATATGAGCTTTCGAGTAACCCGAAGAGCGGCGCGGTCTGGTCAACGGCGCTCGGTGAATCCGCGCGGAGTGGCTGCCTAATTCGACGGCTTTATCGGTTGGCTTGGTCCTACCTCCACCGGCCTCGCTACCTTAAGGGACCGCTCCGCGCAGCACCTTGCGCGCCTCGACCACCAGCGCCGCATCCTTCAACGCTGCCTTCGCCAAGCACTCTTCGGCCTGATCGAGCTTCCCGTCGCCCGCCAGATACACGCCCGCCAGCACCAGCGCCGAAGGCTCGTCCCCCACCGCCTCGACCACGCCCCGCGCAAGCTGCGCTCGTTCCGTCACCGATAGATTCTTCCACGCCACCGGCATCTTGTTCCCCTGCACCAGCACCTGAACTTCCGCCGCGCTCACCGCCGCCAGCTTGTACCGCTTCGGCGTATCCTTCTCGCCAAAGAGCCGCAGATACGTATGCACGCTCGCGCCGTCCTTCAACGCCTGCTGTGCGCGCGCCTGCAGCTTTCCGTCCCAAGCCGCCAGCGCCGCCGCGTCGATCAACGGCTTCGCTGCCACGGGCGCCGGCTGCGCCGCCGGAACTCGCACGCTTTCCTCCGGAGCCTTCGCGGTGGGCGCGGCGCGGCCGGGGAACGGGATCGGCTGCGCGTAGTACTTCCGCAGCCGAGCGCACAGCGCCTGCACCGTGTTCTCCGCCGGATGGCCCGGCGGCGGAGCATCCGAATAGCCGTGGTGCGGCGTACTGCGGCCGCCGCCTTTATCGGGATCGCCTTGCAAATCGAATAGCACCGCCACCCCGCCGGCATTCATGTACGCCCGCACGCGCTCCCGCGCGGGATAGTCCGGCAACAGCGTATAGTCCGCTTTGCCGATCACCGACTGCCAGTGGATGTACTTCAAACCCAGTTCGCGCGTGACCGTCCCGAACCAAGTCATGTACCGCTGAAAGCGCGCTTCCTCGAAGGTGTCCCACCAGCCCGTGCCGCGGCTGCCGTACACATGCCCGATCCCGTCGCCGATCAGGATGTCCCACGCGCCGCACCCGCGTACGAACTTCACCGTCAGTTCGGGATTCGTGCCCGCGCGGCAATCCTTGCAGTGAAAGCCCATATACACCCGCGGAGCGTACAGATCGCGCAGATGCAGCAGCGCCTGCCCCAGCCCTCCCGCGTGATCGGGAAAGTTCGCCGCTTCCGGCAGACCCGAACTCTTCACCATCGCCGGGCACTTCGTCGCGTCGTGCGTCTCTTCCGTCCCGTGCCATTCCATGAACGCCCAACTGTCGGGCTCTACGTGGAAGATCACCGGCTGCTTTTGCTTCGCGCAGATCTGCAGCAGACGCTTCACCGCCTCCAGGTAGCGCCGCATCAGCGCCGGATCTTTCAAAACCCGCAGCACGATCTCGATCTCGGTGCCCGCGATGCCTTGCTCCTGCCCCAGCTTCAGCAGTCCGTAAAAGCTCAGCACCGGGCGCACCCGCATCCGTTCCGATCGCTCGAAGAACCACGTCAGGTAGCTCTCCTCGCTGTTCGCGAAGGCGTACACGTATCCGAAATCCCACGGCACCCCCAACTCCGACTTCGACCGCTCCGGCCACTGGCCGTTGGAACCGTAGCACGAGATGCCGAAGCCAAAGTGCGGCGGCAAAAGGGTCTCGATGGGCGGGCGCGCCGGCTCCCCCGCGCATACCTCGAACGCCCCCAGCAGCGCCCACACCGGCCAAAGCGATACGATTCTGAGAGGGGATGCGGTGCGCACGGGCCGGAACCTCCGGAGGCCACGCGAAGCCAACACGAATAGATTAAATACACCTCAATTATATGTAGTTCATCTTATTTAATCATATTTATAAATACAATTATATAAATGTTTTATGAGTATAAATCGAGACTATGTTTAGACGAAACAGATTAACTTAATCAGCCTACTGGCCGCCCCCCTACTTCGTCAAACCCAGCGCCACCCGCGCCGCTTCCACGCTCGCCGCATCCTTCAACGCCGCCTTCGCCAGACACTCTTCGGCCTGATCGAGCTTCCCGTCGCCCGCCAGATACACGCCCGCCAGCACCAGCGCCGAAGGCTCGTCCCCCACCGCCTCGACCACGCCCCGCGCAAGCTGCGCTCGTTCCGTCACCGATAGATTCTTCCACGCCACCGGCATCTTGTTCCCCTGCACCAGCACCTGAACTTCCGCCGCGCTCACCGCCGCAAGTTTGTACCGCTTCGGCGTATCCTTCTCGCCAAAGAGCCGCAGGTACGTATGCACGCTCGCGCCGTCCTTCAACGCCTGCTGTGCGCGCGCCTGCAGCTTCCCGTCCCAAGCCGCCAGCGCCGCCGCGTCGATCAACGGCTTCGCTTCTACGGGCGCGGGCTGCGCCGCCGGCCGAGCCGCCACCGCCGCCGGGGATTCCGCCGCGGGCTTCGCGTTCGTACCCGCCGCCTGCGCCGGACCGAACATCTTGAACGGCTGCTTGTAGTACTCGCCCACGCGCAGGCGCATGTATCCACCGTCGTCGTCGGCGTACTTCGATTCGTGGCCTAAGTTCCCCGCAATCGGCGGCGGGTTGGTGATCCCATCCTTCTTGTCGTCGTGCACGTGCGTCTGAAAGCCTTGGCCCGCGTTAAAGATAAAACCCGCGCACCCGGCCGCGGCGAAGCGCGAGATCGTCGGGTTCTGCGGATACCCCTCCAGGATCGATTGCGCGATCCCGTCGCAGTAATGCCCGTCGGTCTGGTTGCAGGTGCGGAAATACGTGTTCCCCACCGCCACCTGCCACATCCAAACGTACAGCCCCGTGCCTTTGTGCAGTTCGTCGATCCACTTCAACATCGCGTCGTACGACTGAAACCGCGTCACGAAATCGGCCTCGGTGTACGGCGGGTTCTTGCCTTGGTTACAGCCCAGGTCGCGGTCGCCGAACTCCAGCACCGCGCCGTCCCAGCGGTCCACGCCGCAGGCCTTGAAGTATTGCACCCACTTCGAACCTGCCATCGGGCCCTTCCACGCCCACGCCGAAGGATTCGCCACCAGCAGCACGTTATGCGGAGCGTATTGGTTGCGCAGCCGCACCCACGCCTGCGCATACCCCGCCAGGTTGTCCGGCAACCCTTTCAGTTCCTCGTGCCCCGTGCTGCCCACCTTCACGTCCACGCCCAGCGGGTCCAGCGTCTCGCCTTTCCCCGCCGAGAGCAGCAGGTGCCCCCACTCGTCGGGCTCTACCTGCACCACGATCGGAGTCGGCTTGTACTTGTCGCACGACTGCATCAGCACGCGCACCTGGTCCCAATAGCTGCGCATCGTCTCGGTGATCTTCGCGTTCGCCGGGCACGATTGCGCCGGACCGGGCTTGTAGTCGTGCGGGTTCGACTGCGCGAGGTTGTAGTACGTGATCCAGGGCACGTAGCCGGCTTCGATCGAGCCTTTGATGAAATTCTCGCCCCATACGCCCCGGCGTTTGTCCGGATTGACCCACTTGTTCCACGGATTCAGGAAGACCGTGTCCCACGTCTGCTCTTTCGCTGCGCCGCCGCTGAAGTACTGCTGCCGGAACTTCCAGCGCGCCCCATTCTGGTCCCGCGTCTCGTTCATCCATTCGACCGGCGCGCAGATCCCGATGTGGAACGAGTCCAGCAAGCCGCGCAGCAACTGCTTGCGCGTCTCCGCTCCCGGATCCGCGGGCTCCCCCGCCGCCGCGCACGCCGCGCCAAGCAACACCACGCTCGCCAGCACCGCCTGGGGTCGGAATCTCATACGGCCTCCAAGTCGTCCGTGTCCGTTCGTTCCAATAAGGCTAACGTGCCCGGACCGCGCCGGCGTTCAACCTTTCGGTTACTTACCGCGCGCCAGATAACCTATGCTTTTGACGAGCCAAAGCCTGGAGACACAAGCCTTTTCTGCTGCTTACCAAAATGGATTTTCGAATCAATAAACGCATCTTCGGACGCCGATCGGCTCAAGCGCCGGTTACCGAAGTTTGGAAAGGGCTTACGCCAATCCGCCGAAGCTCGGCGACCAGCCGTCAGCCTTCGCGCCCAGCAAGCCCACGTCCTCCGCCGGCGAGAGGAACTCCACCTTCAGTTCCTCCGCGCTTAACGGCCGGCCACGCGGCCCCAGCGGACGGTCGAAGTGCACCGGCCGCGGGCGCAGCACCGCAAGCAGGTCCACCGTATCGGCGACACGCAGCAAGCCCCACGCCCCCGTCTCAAAGTTCACCCGCTCGGTATCGTAGAAGCGCTCTTCGGCCGCCGCGCGCAGACTGATCGGCGCCGACTCCAGCCGCAGCGAAGCGAAGCCCGGCTCCAGCGCCGCCGCGTACAACGCGAAAGCCGCGCCGTTGCCCACGCCCGCGAGCCCGATCGTCCCAGCGTCCTTGCGCGTGCTCAAGTAATCGTACGCGCGCAGCACGTCGAAGACCCGCAGGCCCAGCGTCGATGTGCGCAGCTTCATCGCGTCCACGCCGAGCTTGAACTCGGTGCCGTGCGCCTCGATATGCAGCCGGCCCGATCCGCGCGTCGCCACCGCCCCGACCGCGCGCACGTCCAGCACGAAGACGCGCTTGCCTTGCTCCAGCAGCGCCACCACCCGCGCGCGCTCCTGCCCCAGCGATTCCGTGCCGTTGGGCAGCAGCAGAAGCTCCGTACCCGTCGCCTCCGGCTTGCGCGGATGCAGCAGGATCGCCGCCGCCGTCACATCCGGCTCGCTGAAGTAAAAGATCTTCTCCGCCTTGTAGCCGCTCACCGTCGGCTCGGCGATGATCCGCGGATAAATCGTCCGCGCGCGCGGCGCGCCCTGCCAATGCGCCTCGCCCTCGGGCTGGCCCTCGCCAATCCCCAGCACCGCCGCCAGGTCCGCGCGCAGGGTCTCCGCGCTCTGCAGCCGCGGCGAAAGCGGCAGCTGGAGCTGGATCTCTTTGCGCAGCAGCGCGCTCACCGAACGGCATTCGGGGATGCTGCGCAGCACCTGCCCGCGCTCCGTCACCCAAAGCGCTTCCGGAGGCAGCGTCTCGGGCTCCACCGTCTTGAAGCTCTCCGCTTCCCCGCGCAGCGTCCGGCGGAAAAAGTTCACCGCCGCTTCGCGCAATACCGTCCCGTACGTGTGCGTCGTCGGCGCGACCGCGTAATCCAGCGCCTGCTCCGCGCCGTTCGGATAAAGCGCATACAGCTTCCGAGCCTTCTCGATCGCGCTCAGCGCTCCCTCGATCGGGAAAAAATCGTACGCAGCCAGCCCCACCCGCACCGGCTTGGGCGCGAACGCCGTCAGGTAGTCGTCGTGATCCGGACCGTCCACGAAACTCGCGTACAGGTTCTGCTCGCCGTCCTGCGGCTGCCCGGTCTTCAAATAGCTCTCGTAATCCATGATGAACGTGCACGGCATCGCCGCCGCCAGCCGAGGTTCGGCCATCATCAGGAACGCCGACTGCACCCCGCCACCGCTGTTCCCCGTCACCCCGATCTTCTGAGCGTCCACTTCGGGGCGCGTGAGCAAATAGTCGATCCCGCGCATGCCGTCCCAGACGAACTGCCGCGCGATGCTCATCCCCGCCAGGTAATACTGGAAGCCCGCGTACGTATGCTCCGTCGTGCCCCAGTTGACCCGCTGCTCCCCGCTGCGCTCGTCGATGAACTGGAACCGCTCGCCCTGGCCCAAGGGATCCACCGCCAGCACCACGAACCCGTCGCGGGCCAGCTCGATCAGCACCTTCTGGTAGCCAGGGTACGCCTTGGCCACCTCGGCGTGCCCGCACACGAAGAGAATCGCCGGACCCGGCGCCGCCCCCTGCCGGCTCTTCGGCACGTACAGGTTCGCCGTCACCGGGAAGCCCGGCACGCTCTCGTAAAGCACCTTCTCGATCGTGAAGGCGCCGCGATCCAGCGTGCCCGTCACCTTCGCGTTCAATTTCGTCTTTTCGCCCGGCAGCCCGCCAATCGCTTTCAGGAAGCGCTCGCGCATCCGCTCGCGGTACGCCTCGAACGCCGCCACGCTCGTCAGCGCCGCGCGCTCGTCTTCGCGCCGCCGAAACGCCGCCTCGGCCCGCCGCCGGATGTAATGGATGAGCTGGTCTTCGACGTCGTAATAGCCGTCAATGCGCGGGCCGAACTTGAGCATGAATGCCGCCTCCCAGGGATCGGGAAGCCGTTATACCCCGCGGCCCTCTCGAATAAAGCGCCGCAACCGGGCGGCGCGCGCTACTTCGGCAGCTCCCGGGCCAGGATCCAGGCCCCGCTCTCCGGATGCTGCACGTAATGCCCCGCCGCCGCCGCCGCGCGGTACTGCGCCGCCGCGCCTTGCATCACGCGCCCCAATTCGCTCTCCGGAAGCCCGCACGCCTTCAATATCTCCACGTACAGCGCCCGACGGTCCGCGTTCTCCGCCGTCACCAGATCCTGGATTTCCTTTTTCTTCGACAGCTCCACCTTATCCAGCGTCCGGATCTCCAGCATCCCTTCGCGGCCTTCCCCGGCGAACGCCGCATCCTTCAGTTTCCCCACCGCTTCCGCACGGGCGGCCAGCGCCGCGCGCAGCTTCACGATCGCCGGCGTGCTGACGTTCAAGTCCAGCGTTCCGTCCGCGCCCGCCGCCGCAAACGCGCCCAGCCACACGCATAACCCCAGCATCGCCATCGCGCCGCGCATCAGTCCGCTCCTTCCTTCACCGGAATCCCCTTCAACTGCTTCGCGCGCTCGCGCAGAAACCGCACCGTATCGCTCCACGCGCTCACCCGGTCGCTCTGCCCGCTTACGTCCGGGCTGAACAGACCCGCGCCCTTCAGCACCAGCCCGCCCGAAAGCTTGGGCAGCGGACCGGCCAGCTTGCCCCCGGCCAGCGTGAAGCGCAGGCCGATCTTCTCGATCCCGAACGTCAGGTCCGCGATCCGCTCCACGCTCAGCCCGTTCCGTTGCGCCGCCTCCGTCACCATCTCCGGAGCCAGCACGTACGCGAAACGCCCGTCGTAACTGTCGTCCTTGTCCGCGCGCGGCGAACTGTCCACGTCTATCGCGAACGATTGCACGTCCTCCAGACCCAGGCCCGTCGCCGTGAAGTCCGTCACCGCCACGTTCGCGATCGTCTTCAGGCGCCCCATCTGCGGGTTGGCCTTCGTCAGGTTGCGGAAGTTCAGGTCCTCCAGCGCCACGCGCTCAAGGCCCCACACCGGGCTCGAACCGAAGAGCCCGCGCGCGTACAGCCCGCCCGCGCGCAGTGTCCCCGAGAAGACCGGCGCCGTCAGCTCGCCTTGCGCCGCAAGCTCCCACGAACCGATCGGCTCCGCGCGCCGGCGCAACGCCACCCGCGCCAGCCGCCCGCTCACCACCGCCCCCTGCAGCCCGTTGATCTTGAAGCCTTCCTGCGCCGCCAGTTCGCCCAACCCGATCCGCGTCACATCCAGCGCGCCTTCCAGCGCCGGCTCCGTCCCCAGCAGATCCCGCGCGCGGAAGTTTTCCACCAGCACCTTCCCGCCCGGCACGTCGATGCTCAGCGCGTTGGCCAGCCGCAGTTCGTTCGGCGTCGCGATCAGCGCCAGCGGCGCCGGGCCCGCGCGCAGCGGCGGGAAACGCAGCTCGCCCGCCGTCAGCGTCGAGCGCCGCTCACGCGCCCAGTCCGACGGCCAAAGACCGAGGTAAAACGAGAGCGGAATCTCGCCCTGCAGCTCGCGAACTTCGAACGGCCGCTCGCCCGCCAGCGCCGCGCTCACGCCGCGCAGCCGCAGCGACCCGGACAGCGCCGTCGTGTCCCGCGACCAGACGTGCGTCCCTTCGTAATTCGCGCCCCCGCTGTAGCGCCCCGCCGCCAGCGCCGGAAAGCGGACCTTCAAGTTCGGTTCGCCCAGCGCCGCATGCGCCCGCGCCAGATCCGGCACGCCCGCGCGCAACCGCACCAGCCCCTCGCCCCCTTCCAGCACGTTCCCGCCCGGCGGCAGATGCACGCGCCCGTCGGCCTCCAAGGTCAGCAGCCCCGCCAGATCCACGGCCAGCTTATCGAGCCGGATCTGCGTCCCGATCCCCGCCTCCGTCACGATCCGCGCCGCGCACTGGACCGCCGCGCGCTGGCCCGCCGCGGGAGGCGGCACGTACACGTCGCGCAAGATCAGCGCCTCGTACCCGTCGAACTGCGCCGCCAGCCCGATCACCAGGCTCGGCGCCGCCAATTCCCGAGCGAAGTTCAGCGCGAACGTGCCGCTCAGCTTCGCCGCTTCCGACGCGCTCGGCGCGTGCTTGCACCAGCCGTTTTTCAACGAACCGCTCACCCGGCCGGAAATCGGAAACTTCAAGTCCAGCAGATCCGCCAGCGCGCCCACCACGAACGGTTCCACGCGCAGCCGCAGTTCCGGCGCCACCCCGCCGAACCGCCACGCTTCCGGAATCCAGCCGCTTTGCAGGTACCCGCGCATCCGCTCCAGATCCACGTCCTGGAAGGTGAGCACCAGCGGACCCACGCGCCGGTTCGCCGAGTCATACGTCAGATCGAACACGCACGCCGTCCCGCCCAGCCACGACGTCTCCAGCCGCCCCCGCGCGCGGTACACCTCCGGCTCCGGAACCTCCAGCGTGCCCGCCAGCTTCAGCGACCCGCCCTGCCACGCCAGGTCCAAGCCCAGCGCCCGGCCTTGCCCCGCGCGCGGTTCCAGATCCACGCGTGCGGCATAGTCCACCGGAAAGCTGCCGCTCGACAGGTTCAACATCAGCAGAAACAGCTCCGCGGAAGCGATCCGCCCGCTCAGCACGGCTTGGCCGTTTTCGCGGCGGATCTGGCCTACCGCTGCGACGTTTTTCAGCTTCGCGATATTCATGCCCGCGATATTGAGCGGACTGTCTAAACCCGCGCCATCCAAGCGGATAGCGCCCTCGAACGCACCGCTTTCCAGGTCGTACGAAGCCTTCGTAAGCTCCGCCGAACCGGCCCACTTCAACGCCAGCAGCTTGTCGATCCCACACAGCCGCGCCAGTTCGTTCAGCGGCGCACGCAACGCTTCCAGCTTCAGCGCGTGCGGGCGAAAACGGCCTTCGGCGTCCACGCCCGCCTCGAGCGCGAACGCCGCTTCCAGCGCCTCGGCCGCGTTCGAACGCACCGTGCCGCGCAGCGCCGCCGCGCGCAGCGCGCCGCCTTCGATCCGCGCTTCCACGCCCAGCGTGCCGTCGAAGCGCCCCGGCAGCGGCCACTCCAACGGCCAGCGCGTAACCTCCAGTCCGCGCGCCTCCAGCCCTTCCAGCGCCACCCGCGTCACGCCCGCCGTGTCGGCGCTCGTGGCCTTCAGATCCTTCCCGAGCAAGCGGCCCTGCACCGCCAGCGCCAGCTCTTCGCCGCCCACCCATGCCGGCGGCAGCCGCCGCGCGACCAGTTCCCGCCCGAACGGAGTGGCCAGGAACTTGGCCGCGTCGAGTTCCAGGTCGGCGATCTGCGCCCCGCGCAGCAACTCCAGGATCGGCGGCTCCGGCGGCTTCCAAGCGGCGCTCGCCGAAAACGCCGCGCGCGCCACATCCCCCAGCGCCACCGTCGCGTCTTTCAGCTCCAGCCGCCCCGCGTCCGCGCGCAGCGTGAACGACGCATCCAGCACCGGCAGCGTCCCGAACTCCGGCAGCGTCACGCGCACGCCCGGCAGCCGCAGCGTCCCCGCGAAACGTGCCGCCGGCCACGCACCGTCCAGCGGAATCCGCGCCGTGAGCTGCTCGGCCTCCAGCGTCCCGTCCACTTCGAACGCCTCGCCGCCCAGCCGCGGCTCGAAAAGCCCGCGCAGCGCCGCCAGGTCCGCCGCCACGCGGCCCGCATCCCAGTCCAGCGCGTAGCGTTCCCCGCCCAGCAGTTCCAGCCGCCCGCCCACGCGTCCCGCCCGTTCGACGCGCACCTCGAAGTCGTCCAGCACCGGCGGCACGCCCTGCGCCGTCACCCGCCCCGCGCCGCGCAGTTCCACCGTCCGGCGGTCCAGCCGCAGCGCCAGATCCGGACCCAGCGGGTAGCGCATGTCCTGAGCCGTCAGGAGCGCCGTCAACTCCAGCTTCCCCCCGCCCGACTCGTTCGCCGTATGCCGCGCGTTCAGGTCGAAGCGCAGCGCCCCGTCGAGCTTCAACTCCGGCGGCAAAGCGCCCGCCAGATCCTTGCTCGGTTCCACTCCGCCTTGCAGTGCCAGCGACGCGTTCCAACCCGGTCCCAGGTTCAGCGCACCGTTCAGCTTCTGCCCCGACGGCCAGCGCGCCTCCAGCGTTCCCGAAGCCGGCAGCGGCGCATCGGGGCGCGCCCACGTCGCCGCGATCTCGTCCAGCGCGATCGTCCGGTCCGGCGCGTACCCCAGCGCCAGCGCGCCTTCGCGCACGTCGATCTGTTCGATCACCACGCTGCTCGGCTTGCCGCCCGAGGGCAGTTTGATATTCCAGGCGCCCGACGCGTCGCGGCGCAGATCCAGCTTCGGCTTGTGGATGTGAATCGAGCGGATCCGCTCGGAACTGGCCAGCGCCCACAGGTCCCACTCGGCCGTCACGGCTTCCGCCGCCGCCGCAGGCGGATCGGGCCGGTCCGTCGCAGGCACCCGCAAGCCTTCCAGCCGCAGGCCTTCCAGCCCGCTGGTGGAAAGCCGCGCCGCGCCCGCGCCGTCGCCGAACGCGGTACTCAGCTCACGATTGATCCGGCTTTCGAGGAATCCCAGCTTCACGTACGCCAGCACGCCCAGGTACGCCAGCAGCGGCAAGCCCGCCAAGACGCCCAGCAGGATCAGCGCGCCGAACCACGGCCCGCGCTTGCGCCGCTCGTTCGCCTGCTTCACCGGCGTCGAAGATGCCGGACGCGCCGGCCAGTCGCCTTGCGGCGGCGCCGGTGGTCCGCTCGCGGCGGCCGGATCGGGTTTCGCCGATGACTCCTGCGCCACCGCCTGCCCCTCGCTGCGCCGCTTACCGCGCCCGCCAGCCCAACGGCTCCGCATGCAGCCGGTACGCCTTCCCGTGCGCCGACTGCAGAGCCATCCACAACTCGTCCGGCTCGTACGCCAGACGCAGCCGCGCGCCCACCTTCGGGCATTCCGACAGCCACGTCTCGATCAGTTCCCCGTCTTCGTGCGGAGCCAGCCCCGGCGCATAGAGCACCACCTGCTTCCACGCGCACAAGGCCGCCGCCAATTCCCCCGCCGGATCGCCCAAGGCCGCCGCTTCGTCCGATCGCAGCGCATCGCCCCCGGACAGCGCCTCCTCGGCCTCCCGCAACAACGCTTCCAGATCGCGCGTGAAGCGCGCCGAACCCAGCCCCTCGTCGGCCGCGCAAGCCAGCACCGCGCTGCGCTCGAACGAGCGCGATGCCGCGATCGCCCGGAACCCGCAGACGGCCTCCTCCAGCGTCGCGTCGCTCGGGAACCCGCCGCCCGTCGTCAGGCACACCGCCGCGTCGTCCGCCGCCGCAAGTGTTTCCGCGCCCGCGTTCATTTCTGCCCGCAGCGCCGCCAGACGCACCGTCTGACCGGGCACCGCCGCCATCCGCGCGCACCACGCCGGCGCCTCCGCTTCCGGCAGCACGCTCGACGCTTCGCTCAGATCGGGCAGCACCGCCAAACGCAGGTCGGCCTGCGCGTATTGCGCGTCCAGACCGTCCGCCTCCGGCGTCCACGGCCGGATCTCGTACTCGCCCGTCAGTTCCTCGCCGTAGCGCCGGATCGCCGCGCGCCCCAGCACCGCGTCGCACGTCCCCGGGCACGCCAGAAAATGAATCCGCGTCGGCCGCACGCCCGCGCCCGCCAGCAGCTTCGCCAGCGCCGGAAGCACCGCCGCGTACGGCCCCGGCAGCGAGACGTCCCCCACCAGCACCGCCGCGCGCCGCTTCCCGCGCGCCAATTCCGCCACTTCCGCCAGCGCCGCGGAAACGTCGCACGCCGCCGCCGGCTCGGTCCGCACCGGGCGCGGCGCATCCACGAGTACGCCTTCCGGCGCGTTCAAGGCAAGGCCGTCGTAGCCCAGGGCCAGCAGCGTGGAGGCGGACACGGGGAGCGTCAAACCGTCCCGAACGGAACCGTGTGCGAACGGTCGAACGGGAAATCGTCGTCGATCTCGGCCGCGTGCAGTTCCAGCAGGTAAGAACCCAGCCGCTCCCCGGCTTTCTTCAGATACTTCTCGCCCTTCGCCGCCGTCGCTTTGCGCGGATCGCCCACGCCGCTGTTCGTCGTAGCCAGTTCCCACGCCCGCGGATGCCAGACCCACTTGCGCCGCACCGCCTCGAAGCGCGACGGATACACCTGCCCCGCGTCCGCCGCCTTCAGATCCACCAGCCCCGGCTCCAGCGCCAGCATCAAGCTCGTCTCCATCTCGTCGGCGTGGTCGCCCGGATGCGTGAAGAGCTTCTTGCCTTCGTCCGCCATGAGCTGAAAAAAATTCACCAGGCTCACGAAGACCGGGCTGCGGCCGTGCAGCTCGCGGATCCCAGGCTGAAAGTGGTTCCCGCCGTGCCCGTTGGCCACCACCAGCTTGAAGACGTCGTACGCCTCCAGCGATTCGCAGACGTTCGCCACGATCTTGTCCAGCAGCGACTGGTCGCAGCTCACTGTCATCGGAAAGCCCAGCGTGTTCTGATTCGCGCCGAACGGGATCTGCGGCAGCAGCGCCACCCGCGCCCCGCGCTTCCAGGCCCATGCACACGCCCGGTCGCAGATCGAGACGATCTCGTAGGTGTCCGTGCCGTACGGGAGATGCAGGTTATGCGGCTCCGTCGCCCCGAACGGCAGCACCGCCGCCGTGAACCCCGCCTCGCGCACGTCCGCCAGGCTCAACTCCTGCAACCGCCACGGCTGCTTCGCCTGCTTGGCCATCGGCATTCGCTTCCTTATTAAGGGTGTAAAGTCGGAACGCGGCCTTTATAGCCCGAACTCACGCCGGCCGCACGCTCTTACCGCGCGCGATCTCCACCGGGATGCTCACCCGCAGCGGCGACCCCCCCGCGCCGGCGGCCACCTGCCGCACGCGGTCGAAGCCCAACTCGCCCAGCTTGCCGTAATCCAGCCGCGCCCCGGCCAGCACTCCGTCGCCCGCGCCGCGCAACTGCGTGCACGCCAGCGCCGGCTTGAACGCCCCCGCCTCCGCGCTCAAAAGCGCCCGAGCCAGCGCTTCGTCGTCCACCAGCAGCGCCGTCGGCGCCGAGGCCACCTCCGACAGCAGCGCGTGCGCGTGTTCCGCCGGAGCCCCCGGCGGCAGCGCGACCACCGCTTCGGCGCGCAGCTCCAGTCCTTCTTCGCGCAGCGCCAGCCGCGCGCCTTCTTCGCGCTGCAAGGCCGGCGCCCCCGGCTCCAGGGCCTGCGACGCGTCGCGCACGTACGCCACGCGCCGGTGCCCCGCCTGCACCAACAGCCGCGCCAACTGGTAGCCCGCCGAATAATGGTCCAGCCCCACCGCGTTCAGCGGCAGCTCGCCCGGCAACTGATCCAGCAGCACCGCCGGCAGCTCGGGACGCAGCCAGCCGTGCAACTCCGCCAGCGGCCGCGGGCCCAACAGCAGCACGCCTTGCGCGCCCGCCGCCAGCGCCTCCGCCGGACCCGCCGCGCGCTTGCGCGCGTGCGCGCTCCACATCGCCAGCACGTCCCCCGATTCCAGCACGCGCCGCCGAATCCCCGCCAGCACCTCCGCGTACTCCGGCCGCGCCGCGAACGCTTCCGCGTCCGGCAGCGCCAGGCCCCAACCGCGGCGCTCGGCGAACGCGCGCAAGCCCACCGGGCGCGTATCCAGCGCCGGAGTCAGATCGAAGAGCGGCGGCGTCGCGTCGTCAGCTACGGGCGGAGGCGCAGCGTATATCGGCGCGGGCGGCGGCGGAACCGAGGCCCATTCGCGCACGAACGTCCCGCGGCCCTGTTCGAGGCTCAACAAGCCTTCGTCCGACAGTTCGCTCAGCGCTCGGCGCACGGAGTTGTAACTGATCTTGTACGCCTTCATCAGCTCGCGGACGGTCAGGACCGGGTCGCCCGGCTTGAGCTGCCCCGAACGAATCTGCCGCCGCAGGTCGCGCACCAGCGGATCGGTCACCGTCGACCCCCGCAAGCGCCGCGGTTGCGCCGCATCTTCGCCCGATGTTTGGGAAAGCTCACTCATGCCGACCCCCAGAAAAATTATTCATAGCTCATTCGTGATTCACGGCAAGTTCACCTCCCATCTCCTTAGACGCCCGCAACCCCAACCGTATGCGGACCTTCCCGTTCCACGTGCGGCAATTGAAGCAGGGTTGAATTTTTTGGCCGCCGCGGCCGCTCAACGGTTAACCTCTACAGGAGCCGAGGTGACCCAAACGTGAAGCACGTTCGAGCCCGCACCGTCCTCGCGCTCTCCTTCGCGATCCTTATAGATAGCGCGCTCCGCGCCGGCGAAGCCGAGGCGCCCCCGCCGCCCGAAGCCGCGCCGCCCGCCGAGATCGGACGGCCTCCCGAGCCCAGCGACGTTCCGCCGCAGGAACCGCAGCCCGCCGTCCAAGCCGAGACGCAAAGCGCCGCGGCCGTCGCGCCGCCGGCGCTTCTGGATCACGCCCGCGCGCTACCGCCCAGCGGCAAGAAAAAGGAGCCGGGCCTCGCGGCGCTCGCGTGGACCTCCGAGCCGCACGGCAATCCCGCGCGCCTGGAAAACGAATCGCCTCCGCCGCCCGCCGCGCCGGCCGCCTGCCTGGCCATCGAACTCCTCGGCGGCCCGAAGAGCTACACCTCGATTCGCTGCGAAGGAACCTGGAAGCTCAAGCGCGGCGACGCCGCGCGTACGCGCCTCGTCGTCTACAACGCCACGGCCGGCGCGCTGCGCATGAGTCTCGCGTACTCGGCGGGCGAACGCTTCGAGTGGCACGAATCCCCACCGCTCACGCTCCAGCCCGGCTGGAACGAAGTGGAGATCGAACAAGGCGCGCGCCGCTTCAAATCCGAAGGCTCCGAATGGAGACACGCCGCCCGGCTGCCCGACGAACCTTGCCGCGCCGTCAACCTCGTCTTCCACACCGGCGCGCGCACCGGTCGCCTCTTCGTCGAAACGCTCCGCCTGGACGCCGAACCCCTCAAGCGGTGACTTGACAGCCTTCGCCAACCGGTTAGCGCTGATACCTTCGTAGCCACGTAGAATCTTTCGTCGCGCCCACGGGCGCCCCAGGAGCTGCCGCGCATGGCCGCATTACGAGTGGGATTCATCGGTACGGGCAAGAAGCCGGAGAAGCCGGGGCCGCTGGGCTACGGCATGGCCCACCAGCATGCCGCGGCCTACCAAAGCTTGCCCGCCGGCGTCGTCGAGATCGTCGCCGTCGCCGACCTCTCGCGCGAAAACGCAGAAGCCTTCTGCGATCTCTTCCATGTCGATAAAAACAAGATCTACACCGACTACCACGCGATGCTGGCTCAGGAAAAACTCGATATCGTCAGCGTCGCGACGTGGCCGCACCTCCACGCCCCGATGGTCCTGGCCTGCGCCCGCGCCAAGGTGAAAGGCGTCTTCTGCGAAAAGCCCATGGCCGACGGCTGGGGCGCCGCCCGCAAGATGCACGACGAATGCCGCGCCGCCGGAACCTGGCTCGCCTTCAACCACCAGCGCCGCTACGGCAAGCCCTTCCGCATCGCACGCAAGCTCATCGTCGACGGCGCCATCGGCAAGCTCCAGCAAGTCCAGTTCACCTGCGGCGACATTTACGACTACGGCACGCACAGCTTCGACCTCTCCAACTACCTCAACGGCGAACAGCGCGCCAAGTGGGTCCTCGCCAACCTCGACTACCGCCAGGCCAAAGTCATCTTCGGCGCGCACTGCGAGAACCAGGCCATCGTGATCTGGGAGTACGAGAACGGCGTCCTCGGACTGGCCGCCACCGGCGCCGGGCGCGGAGCGGTCCTCGCGCACAACAAGGCCATCGGAAGCGATGGCATCATCGAGATCGGGCCGCAGAGCGAAGGCAACCACGCCACCCAGCTGCGCATCCACCGCTTCGGCCAAGGCGGCTGGGAATACATCGACTGCAGCGGCGAACACTGCCACGGACCCGGCTACATCGAACGCGCCGTCGCCGATTTCATCCAGAGCGTCCAGGCCGGCAAGCCCAGCGAAGTCGACAGCGAAAACGCCCTCAAAGGCACCGAGATCATCTTCGCCGCCTACGAATCCAGCCGCCGCCACGGCCGCGTCGATCTTCCGCTCACCATCTCCGACAACCCGCTCGTCAGCATGGTCAACGACGGCACCCTGAAGGTCGAAGGCCTCCCCGCGCCTAAGCCCGCGCCGAAACCGGCCGCCGCCCGCAAATCCGCTCCGCCCAAAAAAGCGGCCCAACCGAAGCCCAAAGCCAAGCCCAAGCCAAAGCCAAAGCCCAAGCCCAAGGCTAAGCCCAAAACGAAGAAGAGCCCGAAGCGCAAACGCTGAAGCCGAATGCGAAGCGAAACGCGGAGCGTAAACGCTGAAGCCGAAAGCGAAGCGAATCGCAGAGCGTAAACGCTGAAGCCGAAAGCGAAGCGAATCGCAGAACGCAAACGCTGAAGCCGAAAAGGAAGCCGAAAGCGAAGCGTAAACGCCGAAGCCGAAAGCGAAGCGAATCGCAGAGCGCAAACGCTGAAGCCGAAAGCGAAGCGAAACGCAAAGCGCATACGCCGAAGCCGAAAGCGAAGCGAATCGCAGAGCGTAAACGCTGAAGCCGATCGTAGCTTCCGAACGCAACCGAACGCGGAGCCAGGAGCCCTCCGCCAAACCCGCTCCTGGCCCAGCCACCCGCAAGAGCCTTCGGCACCGCCGTTCAATCCAAAATCCAAAATCAAAAATCGAAAATCGAACGGCCTACATCCATCCCAGGAACGCCAGCACGATCTCGAAGACGATCAGCGCCACGATCATCATTTCCAGCAGCATCGAGCGCCGCACGTCGATCTCATGCAGCACGTTCTGGTATAGATCCTTCAGCGTCTCCAGTTTCTCGTCCACCGTGCGCCGGAAATCGGTCACGTGCAGGCGCCCCGCCACCCCCATGTACACGCGCGCGAGGTACCATTCGCCGAAGAACTTGCTCGTGTTCGCCAGCTCGTCCGAAACCTTGGCCATATCCATCCGCACTTCGGCCAGTTCGCGGCTCATCCGCCAGGCCTGCTGAGCCACAAGGCGCGGGCGTTTGGCCAGCGCCTCGAACTCCCCGTACCCGCGTTCCAGCACCCCGTCGAGATAGCGGTCGTATTTGCGCAGCACCAGCAACTGCAAATTCGCGACCTCGAAGACGTACAGCAGGTCCTCGTACGCCCCGCTCGGCTCCAGCACGAAAGCCGCGTCCCAGTCCACCACCACCAGATCGTCCCGGTAATAACTGAAGCGCTGCCGCAGAGTGTCCTCGATCTCCCCGGCCGAGAGGCGCTCCGGCTGCGCTTCGCTCAGCAACAGCCCCGCGATCTGCGCGCGCTGCTCGTCCAGCAGCCGCTCCCCGTCGCACGCCGGACCCGTCACCGCGAAGATCGTGTAACGCTCGGCCTCGATCTGAATCGGGAAAAAGGCGTCCACGGAGGGCTTCAGGATTTCCAGCAAACGGTCCTCGACGCGCTCGAACAGATCGCGCACCCCGCCGCCCGTTCCCTCCCAAGTCCCGCGCCACTCGCCGGCCTGCGCGAACAAACCCAGCGTCGCGGCCTCCACCGGCACGCGCAGGAGCAGCGCCAACCCGCCGACTTCGTGCAGCCGCGCCGAGAGACGCACCGGACGGCCCGCCGCGCTCCCCAGCTCCAGACCCAGCGCATTCAAATTCAGCGCCAAAGGGTCCCCGAAATTCACGTACTCCGGAGCGCTGCGCGGCGTCTTCGGCGCCGCGCGTTCGGCCAGCGGACCCAGCGCCGCGCGCGCCTGCGGCAGGTTCACCGTCCCGCCCAGGTCGTAAATGCGCAGAAAGATCGTCTCGCCCGTGTAAGCCATAGCCGAATTATCCGGCCGCCGGACCGCGGTAATCGAACCAGCTGCGCGCCGTCTCGATCAGCCGCACCTGATGCAGCGCGACCTTCCCCCCGTCCCGGCACGCGGGAATCTCAGGCTCCAGCAGCTCCCAGATCGTCCGCGCGATATTCTCCGCCGTCGCCACGCGGTCCTTGAAGTACGGCGTATCCAGATCCAGATGCTTGTGGTCGAACCGCGCTTCCACCTCCTCCTCCAGCAGCTTCTCGAAGCGCCCCAGATCGATCACGATTCCCGTCCGCGGATCGGCCTCGCCTTTGACCGTCACTTCGGCGACGTAATTGTGCCCGTGCCCGTTCGGATTGTTGCACTTCCCGTAAATGCGCAGGTTCTCTTCGGCGCTCAACGCCGGCGCGTGCAGGCGGTGCGAGGCCGCGAACTCGATCGAACGCGTCAGATACACCATGGACGGATCCTTTCCTTCCAGCCGCACCGACATCCCGGGATGCTCTTCCAGCCGCAGCGCCGTCGCGTGCGCCGCGCCCAGCCGCTTGGGCAGCCGCGCCCACAGCACCTGCGCCAGCCGCTCCGTCGTCGGCACCGCGTCCGCGAATTCCGCAAGCGCCGTGTTCAGCATTTTATGGTCGATCGGCGCGAGCAATTCCTGCAAGACCCGGTCCAGATCCTTGATGTTCACCACCATCCCGTCGCGGTCGCTCACCGGACCCTCGACCGTCACCTCCAGCACGTAGTTGTGCCCGTGCCCCGAAGGCTCCGCCGCGGCGCCGAAGAGCCGCTCCAGCTCCGCCCGCGAGAGCCCCCCGCCGCGGTAGATGTGCCCCGCCGTGAACGTCACGCGCCGCGTCAACGCCAGCATCGCCGTCTCCTCTCCGGCGAGGATACCACCGCCCCCACCCCGCGCCACCGGAAGGAGCCCGCCCCATGCCCAAACAGATTGAGAGAATGCCGGCTACGCCGCCTTGCCTGCGTGCGTGCCTCGAATAGGAACGCTTGCCCTGCATGCCAAGGCAAGCCTTGCCAGACAGGTGTAACGGAGGTGAACTCAACAAGCAGAGCGAAGTGCGCTCCATGGATAAACAATAAAATATTTACGCGAGCCCGCTTAGTACCCGAACTTCGGAGTCCAGCCGATTCCCGAGCCGATCCTTTTCCATTTCCAAGTCGTACCGCACCTGAAGGTTCATCCAATACCGGTCGCTCATCCCGAAATAACGCGCCAGCCGCAGCGCCGTATCGGCCGAAATTCCCCGTTTGCCCAACACGATCTCGTTGATTCGCCGCGGCGGCACGTGGATATCCTGCGCGATCCGGTACTGGCTCAGCCCCAGCGGCTTGAGGAACTCTTCAAGCAGCATTTCGCCGGGATGCACCGGGGCCTGATGCAGCGGCCGCTGCGAGCGCTTAATGGTAGTCCGTGATTTCGACATGGTGTGCCTCGCCATTCCGCCAGTTGAAGCAGATCCTGAACTGATCGTTGATTCGAATGCTAAACTGCCCCTTCCGGTCACCTTTTATCCGTTCCAGCCGGTTTCCCGGGGGTACGCGTAAATCCTCGATTCGCAAGGCCGCATCCAATTGCAACAGCTTCCGAAGCGCGACACGCTGCAAGTCTGCGGGCAACACTCTTGAATGCTCGCGCTTGAAAATTCGGGCCGCTTCCTGGTCGCGAAAGCTCCGAATCATGCTTTTATCCTACCCTTCGCAAGATAATAACGTCAAGCGTTATTATCCGCGCGCACACCGCGCCTCCGCGGCGGCCGCTCACCCGTAAGCCTTCCCCAGCGCCGCCGGAGCCCCCGTGCGCTTCTGCAGCGCCAAGCCCAGCGCCGCCACCGTCAGCGCGTACGGCAGCATCTCCAGCAACTCGTACGGCGCGCGCACCCCCGTCACCTGCAGGTAATCCCGAGCGCTGAACGCCGCGCCGAAGAACAGGCACGCGCCCGCCGTGCCCCACGCCCCGTATCGCCCCAGCACCACCGCCGCCAACGCCACGAAGCCGCGACCGCCCGTGCACTGCGGCGTGAAGCTCGCCGTCTGCGAGAGCGTCAAAAACGCGCCCGCCAATCCGCCCAGCAGGCCCGCCGCCAGACACGCCTTGAACCGGCACGCCGCGACGCTCACTCCGCTCGCCTCCGCCGCCGCCGGATGTTCCCCCACCGCGCGCAACTCCAACCCGCGCTCGCTCCGTTCCAGATACCACCACACCGCAGGAATCAGCATCAGCGCCAGCCACGTCAGCACGCTTTGCGCGAAAAAGAACGGTCCCAGCACCGGCACGCCGCTCCACGCCGGTAGCAGTTTCCCGAACGTCGGCGCGCTCCACGGACCCTCGCCCGCCTGCCGCAGCCGCGCGTCGAGAATCAAATACCCCGCCCCCGTCACCCCCAGCGCCACCAGGTTCAGCGCCATCCCCACCACGATCGCATCCGCCTTCACCCGCAGCGTCATCCACGCCAGAATCGCCGCCAGCGCCGCGCCCGCCGCCAGAGCCGCCAGCGCGCCCACCCACGGCGATCCGCTCGCCGCGCCCGCCAGGAACCCGAAAAACGCCCCCGAAAGCATCACCCCTTCGATACCGATGTTCAGCACCCCGCTGCGCTCGAGGATCAATTCCCCCAGCGCCGCCAGCAGCAACGGAGTCCCCACGCGAACCGTGGCCTCCAGAAACAATCCCAACGCTTCGTCCATCGCGAACCTCGACCGCCTGAGTAAAGCCGGCCCATTCTCCATTTTGGATGCTGAGTTTTAGATTTTGGATTCAACACCCAAGCAAGCGTCGCCCGCCCGAGCCGTTTAATCCAAAATCCCCAATCCAAAAACCTACCGTCCCGGCAACCGCAGCCCTCGCACCAAGAGCGCCAGGATCAGCAGGCCCTCGACGAGGTACACCACCTGGCTCGGCACGCCGGCGCTCCGCTCCATGCTCCGCGCGCCCGTCTCCAGCAGGCCGAAAAAGAGCGCCGCCGGCAGCACGCCTAGCGGATGCAGCCCCGCCACCAGCGCCACCGCGATCGCCATGTAGCCGTAATCGGCGTACGGATTCATGTTCGGCAAGTAACCCAGCGCCATCACCACCAGCGCCCCGCCCATCCCGGCCAGCGCGCCCGATCCGGCGAAGACCGCCCACGTCACCCGCGCCACCGGGATGCCGCACGCCCCCGCCGCGTCGGCGTTCAACCCCGCCGCGCGCACGCTCAACCCCGCGCGCGTGTGCTGCATCACGTAATAAAGGTAGCCCGCCACGGGCAGCGCCAGGAAAACGCCGGCGTGAAAACTCGTCCCGCCCCACGCCGCCAGCGTCGCGCCCGCCGGCAGCGGCGCGCTCTGCTGATGCACTTCCGCGGGGTTCTTCAGGAGTCCGTCGTAACTCGTCAAAAGCGCCAACAGCTTCAGCGCCACCGCGTTCAGCATCAGCGTCACGATCACTTCGCTCACGCCGCGCCATTGTTTCAACGCCGCCGCGATGCTCGACCACGCCGCGCCCGCCAGCGCGCCGGACAAGAGCACCAGCGGCAGCGCCACCGCCCCCGGCGTCCCCGCCCCCAGCACCTTCACGCCCATCGCCGCGCCGGCCGCCATCCCCGCGGCCATCTGCCCTTCCGCGCCGATGTTGAACAGCCCCGCGCGAAACGAAAGCGCCACCGCCAGCCCAGAAAACGCCAGCACCGCCGCGCGCGAAAGCGACTCGCCCCAGCCCACACGGCTCCCCGCCGCCCCGCGCACCAGCGCCCGGAACGCCGCCGCCGGATCGGCCCCGCACAGCTTCACCGCCAGCGCCACCACCGCCAGCAGCGCCAGCGGCAGCAGCACCAGCACCCAGTTCGCGCGCGCGCGCGCTTCCGCTACGGGCGCTTCGGGCTCCGCGCTCATGCGCCCACCATCGCCGCGCCCACCGCTTCGCGCGATACGCCCCGCGAACCCAGCAGCGACAACGTCCCGCCGTACAGCACCCCCACGCGGTCCGAGAGCGCCAGCACCTCGTCCAGGTCCGAAGATATCAGCAGCACCGCCGCACCCGCTTCGCGCGCCGCCGCCACCAGCCGCCGCTGCACCGCCGCCGCCGCCGCCACATCCAGCCCCCGCGTCGGATTCGATGCCAGCACCAGCTTGATCCCCCGCGAAAGCTCCCGCGCCGCGATCGCCTTCTGCTGATTGCCGCCCGACAGCGCCCCCGCCGGCAACTCCGGATCGCCCGGCGTCACGCCGTACGCCTCCAGCCGGCCCCGCGCCCGCGCGATCATCCGCGCCGGACTCAGCCGCCAGGTCCCGCCCAGATCCGCCGCGTGCTCCGCCTCGTACGCTTCGCGTAAGTGCAGGTTCTCCGCCAGGGACAGCTCCAGCACCAGCCCCTCGCGCTGCCGGTCGCCGGGAATCGAAGCCACGCCCGCCGCCGCGCGAGAACGAACGCTTAGCGTCAATAGCTCCGTTCCGCACAGCTTCGCGCTCGATCCCGCCGCCGCACGCCGCGTCCCCGCCAGAGCCCCGGCCAGCTCGTCCTGACCGTTCCCTTCCACGCCCGCCACGCCCAGGATCTCCCCCGCATGCAGCGTGAACGACGCGCCGTGCAGGCCCGTCCCGTGCTCCGCCGGCACCCGCAGCGCGCACACCTCCAGCACCGCAGCGCCCGGGCGATTCGCGGGCGGAGCCGCCACGGCGGACGAAGCATCGCCCACGATCTTGCGCGCCAGTTCGTCCGAAGAGAGCCCCTGCAGCGGACCTTCGAAGACCGTCCGCCCGCCGCGCAGCACCGTCACCGCCGAGGCCAGCGCGAAGACCTGGTCGAGCTTGTGCGTGATCAGCACCAGCGTCCGGCCCGCCGCGCGCAGCGTCTCCAGCGTCCGGAAAAGCGGCTCCACTTCCGGCGGCGCAAGCACCGCCGTGGGCTCGTCGAGCAGCAAAATCCGCGCACCCCGCGTCAGCGCCTTCAGAATCTCCACGCGCTGGCGCATCCCCACGCCCAGGTCGCTCACCCGGGCCCGCGGATCGACGCGCAAGCCCGTCTCCGCGCTCAAGCGCTCCAACTCCTCCTCCGCCTGCCGCCGCGGAAAGCGCCAGCCCCCCGCCGAGGCCCGCCGCCCCAGCGCCACGTTCTCCGCCACGCTCAGCGCTTCGGCGAGCAGGAAGTGCTGATGCACCATCCCGATCCCCGCGCCCACCGCATCCAGCGGCGACGCGAACGCCGCGGGACGCCCGAAGACCTCGAGCGTCCCCGCGTCGGGGCGCAGCAGCCCCGAAATCAGATTCATTAAGGTGGTTTTGCCCGCGCCGTTCTCGCCCGCCACCGCGTGGATCGAACCCGCCGCCACCGTTAGGTCCGCCGCGTGCAGCGCCTGCACCGCGCCGAAGCGTTTGCTTAAGCCCGCGCACCGAATCGCCGGCACGGCCGAAGAAGCGTTCATAGCCCCCGCAGTATGCCCGCTTTCACCGCCATCTCAATGCGCGCCGCCCGGTATCGCGGGCGTCTCGCCCGCATGAATCCTAGTACCGCGCCGCCCTTTCCAAAATCATTCGAACACGCGCGCCAAGCGCTCCGCACGGCCCAGCCGCTTCAGATACTCCGCCAGCGATATCTCCACCGTACCGAACTGCAGCAGATGCGGCGTCACGTACTGAACCTCCAGCAGCATGAAGTCTCGCTCGCGCAAGCGCTCCACCAGCTTCGCCAGCGCCACCTTCGACGCGTCCGTCACGCGGTGAAACTTGCTCTCCGCGCAAAACGCCGCGCCCACCTGCACGCCGTAGACGCCCCCGGCGAGCTGCCCCGCGTGCCAGACTTCCACCGAATGCGCCTGCCCCGAGGCGTGCAGCGCCCCGTAAACCCGGTGGAAATCCCGCGTGATCCACTCCGGCCGCCCTTCCGCGCAGCCGCGCATCACCTCCGCGAACGCGCGGTTGTACGAAACCTCGAACGTCCCGCGCCGCAGCGTCTTCGCCAGCGATCGCGAAGCGTGAAAAGCCTCCAGCGGAATGATCGCCCTCGGGTCCGGACGGTGCCACGTCACCACCCCGTGATCCGGAGCGCCCATCGGGAAGATGCCCTGCCGGTAGGCGGACGCGACCAGATCCGCGTCCAGCTCCCGAGTGATCCCGACCAGATCGTTCATCGTCCCATTATCCCGCGCCGCCAACCCTCCTGGCAAGACGCAGGAGGACCGTTAACGCCAAGCGAACGGCTCTCCTTGCTCCCCCGGCGCCGCCCGCTATCCTGCCCCGCATGCCCACGCTGCGCCTGATGCAGACCACCGCCCGCCCCGACGCTTGGCCGGACATCTGCGTGCTATCCGGCGAAACCGATGCGGTCACCGCGCGCGAGATCAACGTGCCGCTCGCGCAAGGCGGAGCGATCCGGCTGCATCTACCGCTCACCGAACGCGCCTACCGGCGCTGCCACGCCGTACGCCGCATCCACGCCATCGCCGTCGTCATCGGCTGGCTCAGCCCCGTCGTCGGCATGACCGTCTCCGCCGCAAGCCACTCCGTCGCCGGCGTGATGGTCTATCTCGCGGCCTGCGCGCTCCCGTTCCTGACCCGCTACGCCCTCATCGACGGCTACCTCCCGCGCGTCGAAGCTTCTCGCGACGGCGCCCTCGTCCTCTTTCTGCCGCACGCCGCCGCCGCCGAAAAACTCCAACGCGCCGCCGACCGCACCGAAGCCCTATTCCTTTTCGCCCAACGCCGGCCCCAGCACCCGCCAGCGCCGAACCCGCCGCCGCTTGCCCAGCCCTAACCGCCAGCGCCCGATTTTGGATCTTGGATTGGACCGTTGGAAGTTCGAAGTTCGCTTGGTTCTTGCCGAATGCAGTTTGAATGTTGCATTTCAAACCGCCTCTTTTATTTCCGCTTCTGAGCCTGAATCACCCGGTCCATCTGCTGCAAAAACGCCGACCGGTCCCGCTTGTCGAACGGCGCCGGCCCGCCCGTCACCGCGCCCATCTCGCGCAGCTTCGAAAGCATCTCCCGCCGCGCCACCGCTTCCCCGATCGACGCCTCGCTGAAGACGCCGCCCTTGAAATCCAGCACCCACGCGCCGGCCTTCACGCAGCGCGCGGCCAGCGGAATATCCGCCGTCACCACCAGGTCTCCGCTCTCGGCGCGCTCCGCGATCCAGTCGTCGGCCGCGTCGAATCCGCCGTCGACGAGCACCAGTTCCAGCCCCGCGCCCGCCGGAATTTGCATTCCGGAATTGGAAACAAAATAGACCGGCAATTGGCAGCGCAGCGCCACACGAGCCACCTCGGCCTTCACCGGACACGCGTCCGCATCCACGAAAATCCGCACCGAGCCGCTCCTTTGCGTATCGCCCGCCTTCGCCGCACGCCCTTCCGCGCGCACAAACATAAAAATCAAAAAACACATGCGCAAGAACAGTCGCCGCATTTTATTGCACGTATGCGCGGGGTACAGTTCGGTAAATGCAGGCCGCAGGGAGTAACCCCATGCCCGCCACGCTCGCGCCCAAACCCGTCTTCGACAACGGCCACTTCAAGAAAGATCAGAAGTTCGCCGTCTACGACGGACCGCTCGAAAACCTGCCCTACCCCGAACGCTTCGACCTCGAAGCCGCCATCGACGCCATGTACAGCGACGGATTTGCCATCATTCCCGGCGTATTAAATGCCCAAGAAGTCGCCGAATTGCGCCACATCATGACCACTTCCGGCAAGCCCGACGAATACTACGACGAAACCGCCAAGGGCTGGTGCTTCAACAAGCATCTCACGGTCGAATACCACAAGGACCCGCACTTCCTGCGCTACATCGACCGGCCCGGCGTGGTGGACATCGCGCGAGCCGTCCTCGGCGCGGGCTGCCGCGTGCATTCCGGAACGCTCTGGATCACCGGCCCCGGACGCAAGATGCCCATTCACGCCGACTTTCTGCCCGTCGCCCTGCCCGAAGAATACGCCTCCGACCCGCGCGTCCGCGTCCCCATCGCCGAATGCGTCGCGCAGTTTTACCTCGACGACTTGACCGCCGATATCGGGCCCACCGTCGTCGTTCCCGGAAGCCACCGCTCCGGCCGCGCCCCCGAAGGCGAGACCGAATGGAACGGCATCAAACCCAAGGCCGCGATGCTCAAAGCCGGCGACGTACTCCTCTTCCGCTTCGACTGCTGGCACGGCGCCTACTCCAACACCAACAAGGAAGGCCGCCGCCGCTACGTCATGCAGCTTTCCTACTCCCACCATCGCACCGAACTCGGCTACCCGCCCATGAAATACGACCACTACTACAACCCCGAAGTCCTGCGCCTCGCCACGCCCGCCCAACGCCAATTGCTGGGCGGAGGAGCCGCCAAAAAAGCACCCGCCTACTAAGCGGTCTCACCTCATTCATTTTCCTTTGACCGACCGAGCCCTTTCCCTCTTTGCCAAGAAGGGGTAAGGGTGATGAACAAATGTTGCCGCGCGCAGCGCGCACCAAAACGAAAGAAGCTTAGGTGAGATCGCTTAGGCTCTGTCGCGAATCGACTCGAAAGCGTATGCGCGGCGCGCCGCGGTCGAACGCCGCGTAAACGTGCGCCAGAATTTATTTTCGATGCTCCGGAGCCCGGACGCTGAAACGCGTTCCGAGCGCGCTATTTGATCTTCAAGACCGGCTTGAGCAACTCGAAGAATACCGTGGCCAGCTTCTCGTCGCCCACGGCGTTCGGATGGACCCAATCGACCGTGCACGTCCCGGGCAGGTCCGGCTTGCTCACCCAGCCCCCGGACGTCACGGCGCTCAGCACCGGCGAGTCGGCGGTGGTCAGCTTCCCCGCCAGCTCGGCGTACGCCTTGCCCAGTTCGGGAAACGGCTTCCATTCCTGGAACGGCTGTCCGATCACGATCGTCATCTTGGGATGGTTCGCGCGCAGCGTCGCGACGATCTCTTCCATCGCCTTCAGCGTCGGCTCCAGCGACTTCTCCTTCTCTTTGTCGTTCGTGCCCAGCATCACGATCGCGAGGTCGGCCTTCCACGTCTTGGACGACTCCTTGAGCGCGTCGCTGACGGCTTGCGTCGTCCAGCCCCAGTAGCCTTCGTGGTCGTTCACGAACGGCTTGCCGCCGTGATCGGGATACTCGGGCGAACCCTCGAAGCCCGTCTTGCGCGCCCCCACGAATTCCACCGCCACGCCCGCATCCACGAACTTCTTCCACAACGGATACCGGTAACTCAACGTCGGCGCCGCCTTGCCGCCGCCCTTGCGCCCCTGCGTGATCGAATCCCCGATGCAAACCACCCGCAACGGCTCCGCCGCCCAAGCGCACCCGATCGAGCCGAACGCCACGCAAGCCAGCATGCACGCCATTGCGATCTTCATGCGCCGAATCTCCTCTAGGCCCACAGCCCCAACCTACTCCATCGCGAACTTCCTGGGCCCGAACCTCCTCGATGCCCGCAGCCCCAACCTACCCCATCGCGAATTTCATGGGCCCGAACCTCCTCGCTGCCCGCAGCCCCAACCTACCCCATCGCGAACTTCATGGGCCCGAACCTCCTCGATGCCCGCAGCCCCAACCTACTCCACCCCGACCCCCGCGCCTACCGTATCCCAGCGCGACGCGCTGAATACAGCCCAGCGCTTTAGCGCCGGGACTTTCTCCCCTCCTTGCCAAGGAGGGCTCGTCGCGCCGACTTGTCGCGCCGGCTCGTCGCGCCGTAGCGCAGCGAAGGCGGAAGCGCAGCGAAGGCGGGGTTGGGGAGGTGAACAGAACAAACCCGCGCGCAGCGCGATCCATAAACCCTCTCCCGCTGGGAGAGGGCAGGGTGAGGGAGGAATGGAATCAGGCCCCTAAGCGTTGAGCAACCTTTCGCGTCCCGCAGGGACGCGCTGAAAATAGCCCGGCGTTTCAACGCCGGGCACGCCTTCTATCCTTCGCGCTTTTTCTCCCCTCCTTGCCAAGGAGGGGTTGGGGAGGTGAACCAAAAGAACCCGCGCGCAGCGCATCCCAGCGCCACGGGCGCGCCCTTGCCCTCAGCCCCTCAGGGGCGGCATACGAAAGCGAGGGGCGCCAGCCCCTCGACCCAAGCTCCCCGAACCACCCAGCCCCGCAGGGGCGACATACGAAAGCGAGGGGCTCCAGCCCCTCGACCCAAGCACTTCGAACCACCCAGCCCCGCAGGGGCGACATACGAAAGCGAGGGGCGCCAGCCCCTCGACCCAAGCACCCCGAACCACCCAGCCCCGCAGGGGCGGCATACGAAAGCGAGGCGCGCCAACCCCTCGACCCAAGCTCCGCTCTCCATCAAGAGCCCTGAAAGGGCGACATAAAGCCACCCCCATCCGCAGAACGCCGAGCGCCTCGCCGAGATCTATCAACGCCCTCCGCGTCCCAGCGCGACGCGCGGAAAACAGCCCGGCGTTTCAACGCCGGGTATGCTTCCACCCTTCGCGCTTTTTCTCCCCTCCTTGCCAAGGAGGGGTTGGGGAGGTGAACAGAACAAACCCGCGCGCAGCGCGATCCATAAACCCTCTCCCGCTGGGAGCGGGCAGGGTGAGGGAGGACAGGCATCCGGCCCCTAAACGTTGAGCAAGCCCTCCGCGTCCCGCAGGGACGCGCTGAAAATAGCCCGGGGTTTCAACCCCGGGAACCCGCCGCCCCCGACGGCCGCGCGCCCCGGCGGGGCGCGATGAAACCGCAGCAGACAAGGGCAGCAACAAGCGACGCGGAAAGCCGCCCGTCATGCGCCGCGCAAACGAACGAAGTCCGCGGCGTTCATCGAGCGTCGTAAGGTGGCGTGCACAGATTGCCAACGGCCGCATCCCGTGGCACCAAATCCAGAGGGGCGACACGTTCATGAACGGCTGGATGGGCTGCCCGTGCCACCGGCCTTTATGGATCGGCGCGTCGTCACACTGGAAACTATTGGCTGATCTTGCACGACATATCCTTGTTCCGTTTTTTTTACGGAATAGTACAACTTTAAACCCATGAGTTGATAGTTATCCTGTGCCGCAATCCGTTGAGCATCTTTCGCAAGCCATGCCCCTTTCTTTAACTTAATGGCATTTCTACGAAGCCAAGTTTTGATTACCCTCCACAACTCGACCAATTCTTCGCGCTCCCTGCCTTGTTTCCAATAGAATGTCCCATAAACCATGGTCTTCTCCCATATACGCATACGCTCGAAAGAAATGATTTCCGACTCAAAATCTAGAATAATGTCAAAGTGCGTAGATGGTGTTTTACTTATATGGCTGTCCCAGTTATTGGGAAAAATGCAGTAACGCGGCATTCCATCGAATGTTCCTCCCTCAGGCCAATTCCCCATTGGCAACGCCTCGATAAGTTCAACGTAGGAAACATCCTTAGGAACCTGATTAGGCGATACTAAAAAGCCTCGCTCGTTGACAAAACGAATCAAGGACGTTTCATCTGCTGGACCAAGAAATGCCGTAATTGTAAGTGCCATCGCCAAACTCCAATTCCTAGAGCAATTCAAAGAGTGCACGTACCCGCAAGATTTGAACTAGCCGGTTGGATCAGAGGAGGTATCGGCAGCCTCTCAATCAGCCGTGAATTGATCTAGTTATTCTTACTTATATTTCTAGAATTTAAACAGAAGACTATGCTGATTCTTCCACGCAGGTGGCCCACACAAATCTCCGATTTGTGTGGTTGAGCTTGCGAACAAGAGGCACTCGTGACGGCATTCCTTTCCGGCACACCCACGGATTCCCCAAGCCCCAAGAAGATCCGCCAAACTCGTCCAAGGTCCGCTTGCGAACCCTACCGGGAGCTTACCCTGAAAGTACAGCCGCCTCCAGCCTCTTGTGCGCAAGCTCACCCAGGCAAACGTGCCGTTTGCCTGGGCCACTCAGCGAATGCCGAACATCCGGTGCAAAGTAATTCGGTAAGAAGTACGGTGAGAATCTGGTCGGGTACAGGCACAACTTACAAGGGACGCTTAAACTTGCGGGCCTCAGCAATCCGTTGGCTTATAACTATCTTGCACCAGTGGAAGTCAACTTTTTCGATCCTTCCACCCTCATCGATATCGCATCTGGCAATTGGCAAAAAGATAAAATTTTCTCCTCGACACGTTTTCTGACATAATATACCAATTTCGGGAGCCGCTACTTTCTTTAGTTCATAAGCGAATACGTAAAAATTACTCCACTTCCTCCAATTCAAGTTCATACTAAAGCAAACGTTTTTGTAATCATTTTTACTGATTCTAATAATTTGCCTAGGCCAACCCTTGGGTCGGGCAAATCCAGGGGAAAATAAGCCAAGGTAACTTCCTTCAAGGAATTTTATCAGGGCACTTGCAGGGCCTCCAATAAATCTATCGAGGTCTTTCGCGCACTTTATTGGATACTTTTCTAAATCAAAACTCTTCGTCATCGTACAAGATTCCCTAGAATGCGTATCGCGGGTGGCCCAGCCAAACCGAAGGTTTGGCTGGGTGAGCTTGCGAACAAGAGGCGCTCATGACGACATCCTCAACGGCACACCCACGGATTCCCCAAGCCCCAAGAAGATCCGCCAATCTCGTCCAAGGTCCGCTTGCGAACCCTGCCGGGAGCTTACCTTGAAAGTACAGCCGCCTCCAGCCTCCTGTGCCCCAGGCACCCACACAAACCTTCGGCTTGCGTGGGCCACCCGCGAACGGCCGCATCCCGTGGCACCAAATCCAGAAGGGGCGGCGGGGTCATGGGGTGGGGTCCTTGGGTGGGTCTGACTCTTGGGAAGGCCTAGCAGTCGCCTGTGCCGCTACACCACACACACGTATTAAGCTTTTCCATTCTTCTGTAGACGCGCAGTCAATCCTAGCGTTCAGTTGGGATACCACATCCTGCACTTGCGCCTCGCTCGCAGGCTTTCCGCACATCGCGTACTCATGACCATTAGTGAACAGAACACTTTTTAGGCTATCAGAATAACCGATTAGCTTTTTAAGCTTAAGTCTCCAGCATGAAATAAGCTTAAGTTTCGTTTCTATCTTATCGCTACTATTATTGCCACATTCAATCCGGGACGCCTCCAATTTGAAGATCGAACTCTTTAATATTCCAGGAGAAAATAAATCAACGGCCGGTGTTCCTATGCCAAATGAGACATCCAAGGCACCCATAGATTCCTCCTGCATCCGCACTCTAATTTTTGGGCAATACATAAACATCGCACTGGTGACACAGAGGTCATTAAGCCATTCTAATCGAGTGCAGTTCCTGAAGAAAACCGAAACGGCGTTAACCCCCTTACAATCACAAATGGCACCTCCTTCGATTCGCAAATTTCGAGAATACAGCTTCGGAATTTGGGCTAAGCTTTTAAGGGGGAAACGAACGAGCTCTATATCATGGCAGCAAAAATTCTCTAGGTATTTGCAGGAGGCTATCCATCGGCCTTGGCCACCCATCTCCATATTTAAACGTTGCAGCTTTAGCTCTTTGAGATTAGCAAGCGCCTCTGGCATTACGTTTGATAGATGCAAGCCAATAAGGAGATTTAAATGCCTTAATGCTTCAATAGATTCTATCTTCTTGCCCATAATTTTAGCAACTCGAATGGAGGGAAAATAAGAGCTTGGCCAACACGACGAAAGCCTGGAAGATGGGTCGATTATAATTGTATCAAAGTGGCGATTTCGGAGTTCTTCTAAAGCGGATTCTAATCCAAGTCTGTCAATGGTTTTGTTTTTTGAATTGGTAATATGTATTACACTATCACCACTTAACTCACGTATGTTCTTGGGATATGCTTCGTCAATGAC
Organism: Planctomycetota bacterium; assembly: GCA_015075375.1. Lineage (GTDB taxonomy): Bacteria > Planctomycetota > SZUA-567 > H5-PLA8 > H5-PLA8 > H5-PLA8. The sequence continues at coordinate 493,898 of JABTUM010000003.1, forward strand.
CATCGTTGAATCTCACCTTGAAATCAATAGCCACTCACGACGCGGGTGGCCCACACAAATCTCCGATTTGTGTGGGTGAGCTTGCGAACAAGAGGCACTCGTAACGGCATTCCTTTCCGGCACACCCACGGATTCCCCATGCCCCAAGAAGATCCGCCATACTCGTCCAAGGTCCGCTTGCGAACCCTACCGGGAGCTTACCCTGAAAGTACAGCCGACTCCAGCATCCTGTGCCCTAGGCACCCACACAAACCTTCGGCTTGCGTGGGCCACCCGCCACCAAATCAAGAAGGGGCGACACGTTCGAATCTACGTTGCTCCTTCAGACAGCGCCACCGGCCGATTTAATACAGACGATCAGAGTCACTTGGTCTGCTGCCCCAATGCCAGATGCCGTCGAAGATCTTTGATTGAGGATATTTGAACTGGATCGTAGCCTTCGATAGTCAAGAGACCATTCTGTATAAGGACCGGAAACTTCCAAACTTCAAGAAGACTTCTACAGTCTTTAATGAATTCATGAGCGCTGCGATCCTGAACTGCCGTGGAATCTACTTCGCAAAAACACTGTGCAAGATTAAGACAGCTTTCACCGGTAATTAGCATTGCATTCTGTACTGACGCAATAACTGATTCTGTATCGAGGGAGCACATGCATTTCACTAGCTCCGCACAAAGAGCACGTCTGCCCACACAGTTGGTATAGCTAACAATCTTATCTATAGAAATTTCGGGAAGACTAGCGGATAACAATGGCCGGAGATCAACATCCACCCCCTTCTGCAGTTTTACCGCGAGGGATATTATCTCGCTCTTATCCACTTTAAGCTCTCTTTCACATTAGGGGCGGGTGGCCGGGACCGGGTGCCGCGGAGCAAGCGTCGTTGGCTTGCTCCGTGCCCAGCCGACCGGGCACGCTCAAGTCTCCACCCATTCATCAACCGCCACGGGTTCGCCCTCTTTTCGCCCCAGTTCAAGCCAACCAAAACTCGACCCGCGCCACGCTTCCGGCGAACGCACCCGTTTGCGCTCTACACCTGCACAGGCCAGCGGACCCTTTACCGGCGCCGCGATGCCAGCCAAGCGTATCATGGACCAAGATCACATTCACGAAACGAGCTTCGGCCTTTAATACGCCGATTTCGAAACCCGGACGCGGAAGGTCACGGAAGGACGCGCGATTTTTCACGCGATTCGAACCGGATCGAGCCCTTTTGACGCACCGCAAGCCGCGTCAAAAAGAGGTGTATACTTAACTGGATACTTAGGTATACAGTATACAGTTACGGTATACAAGTATACACTTAGCGCACATTGAGAAGTTAAATCGAACTATATTATATCGTCGAGCTTCATACGCTTTGCACGACTAACCTCGCGCAGCACAGGTGCTGCACGACCCTTCGTGCTTAGTTCGTCGGACTACTTCATGGCCGTCGACGACCCGCCGTACAGCTTCGTCATATCCGCCCCCGGATAGTACAAACCCAGGATCTGCTCGAACCGATACCCCTGCTGCGCCATGCCCTGACTCCCGTACTGGCACATCCCGACCCCGTGCCCGAAGCCGCGCCCCTGGAACTCGAACGCGCTCCCGCGATCGATCGTCCGGTCGATCCAGACCGACCGCAGTTGCCCCGCGCCGGCGATGAGCCGGAAGCGGTTCGCCGGAAGCCGGAAACTCCCGTTCGCGTGAACCACCTCCACGACCTCCGCCCGCCGCGGGCTGCGCGCGCTCGTCAAGAAACGCAGATCGCGCAGCGCGCCGACCGGCTGCCCGTTCAACTCCGGCGCCGCCGCGAGCTTCCCGCGCAGCGCCTCCTTATCGAGCGTCGCCGTCCACGTGTAGACGGGGCTGATCGAACTGAACGGCGAACGCGCGCCCGCGAGCGGCGCGATGCTCGCCTGCTCCGGGAAGACGCTCGCCACGTCCTCGGTGTGTCCGCCGCTGGTCGAATGGAAGTACGCCGGGAAGAGCCGCCCTTGGTACGTCACGACCAGCCCGCGCGTCGCCGACGTCGCCTGCTCCAGCACCGGCTCGTGATGCTGCCCGCTCTTGAAGACCTGGCTCATCACGTCCGCCTCGACGTCGTAAGCTTCCCGCGCGCGCGACTTCATCTGGAAGAGCGCGTAGCTGCGGCTCGCGACGGCTTGCGCCTTGAGCGCCTCCGGATGCCAGCGCGCGTACGGAACCTCGCCCGCGAGCACGCCGGCGAGGTAGCTTTCGAGCGGCAAGTACGCGATCACCGTCAGCGCGCCGCCGGACGGATAGATCACCGCCTTCGGCGCAAGCTCCTGTCCGTCGAGCGCCAGAAAGCGCCCCGGCTCGAGGCTCGTCAAGACCGCGCCGTTCATGCGCCGCCCGTTGACGCTCACGCCGCCCGCGTCGGCCTGCACCGAGACGCCGCCCGGCGCGAGCCGCCAGCTTCCCGCGCCGCCGTCGGGGCTCTGGACGTTCAAGCCCGTCGGCGCGTGGAAGTTCGCCGCGGAGACCATTTTTCGGACCGCGACGCGAATCTCCGGCTCGTTAAGCTCGGCGGGCACCTGCGGCGCGCCCGGAGCCGGACGCTGCGCCACGGGCTCGGCTTTGCGTTTCTTCGTGCAGGAGAAGAGCGCCAATATCGTTACCATTGCGGTTGCTCCCAGGACGAAGCCGCGCCGCTGCGGGCAGCTCCAGAGCCTGCGGACGGACTGGAAAGAAGGGGATCGAACGGGTCGCTGACGCATGGTGCGGAGCATCCGGGTTGCGGTCACGGCGGAGACCGCTTCCGCTCGGTATCGGCGCGGGCCGTTCGTCCGCTAAAGTTATATCCACGAATAGGTAAGGAGACTTAAGGAGCCGCCGAGCGACTTGACAGGCTTCCTGTTAGGTGGTTAGTTGTGGAGGTGCACAGCTTGCACGTGTGCATCAGATAGGGTTGGGACACTCACCGCAACGGCCTACCGATAGGTGCCTTAGGAGCCCAGAGCTCCCTTAGGGTTCACCTCCGCCTGCAGCAGGCCTCGGCCGCTTCCGTGGTTCCGCCAGAAAGACCGCACCGGTGCGTGCGGGCGCTGAAATTTTTTCCATCCGGACCGCTAAGGTCTTGGCTGGACGTGTAATACGTAGAGGCAGGTACGGAGTGCGCGGGATGCCGGGGCTATTCGCCGAGGACGTCAAACGCCGCGTGCGCGAGGCCAGCGATCTGGTGGCCATCGTGCAGAGCTACGGCGTCGACCTCCGCCGCACCGGCCGGAGCTGGAAGGCCTGCTGCCCGTTCCACCAGGAGAAGACGCCTTCCTTCAACGTGAACCCCGAGATCATGTGCTTCAAGTGCTTCGGGTGCGGGGAAGGCGGCGATTGCTTCAGCTTCGTGATGAAGATCGAGGGCGTGGAGTTTCCCGAAGCGCTGCGGATCCTGGCCGACCGCGCGGGGATCCCGGTGGAGGTCGAGCCGGGTTCGGCGGAACGCTACAAGAAGGAGACGGACTGGAAAAGCTACCTCTATCGCCTGAACCAAGGGGCGGCGGCGGTGTATCGCGAGCAGCTTCAAGGTCCGGAAGGAGCGGCGGTTCGGGAATACCTGAAGGCCCGCGGCATCTCGGAAGAGATGTGGGAGCGCTTCGGGCTGGGCTACGCGCCGGCGCAGGGAAGTCCGGTATTAAAGCGGTTACAGGCGCAGAAGGCGCCGGTGAAGGCGCTGGAACGCGCCGGACTGATTGGGCTGCGCGAGGACGGATCGCCGTACGATTACTTTAGAGAGCGGTTGATGTTCCCGATCGCCGACAGCCAGGGGCGCGTGATCGGCTTCGGCGGGCGGATCCTGGGGGACGGGCAGCCCAAGTACCTGAACACGCGCGAGACGCCGCTCTTCGAAAAGAGCCGCACGATCTACGCGCTGCCGCAGGCGCGCGAGTCGATCGTGGAGTCGCGCCGGGCGATTCTGGTCGAGGGATACACCGACGTGATCATGTGCCACCAGTACGGCTTGACGAACGTCGTCGCCTGTCTGGGCACGGCCGTGACGGCCGATCACGTCCGGCGGCTGCGCCGGCTGGCCGACGAACTGACGATCCTCACCGATGCCGACGAAGCCGGGGCGACGGCGGCGGAGCGCTGCCTGGAGATGCTTTTCCAGGAAGACATGCCCGCCTCGATCGCGCGGCTTTCGGACGACGGCGCGAGCAAGGATCCGTGCGAGTTCCTCCAGGCGCACGGGCGCGAGGCGTTTGAAGCGCAGGTGGCGGCGGGCGTCCCGTTGTTCGAGTACAAGTTCGCGCGCATCACGGCGCGGCACGACCTGGGTACGTCGAACGGGCAGGTGCGGGCGGCGCAGGAACTGATGGCGCTGGTCTCGCAGGCGCCCGATCCGCTGCGGCGCGCGGCGTTTCGCCGCGAAGTCTCGGCGCGTTTGAACCTGCCCGAACAGGCGCTGGCCTTCGATGCGCAGCGCACGGCGCCTTCGCGCGACGACCGCGTCGAAGCCAAACCGGCCGTGGGCACGCCCGCGCCCGAACACGCGCTGGCCCATGCCGAACGCGAACTCCTGCGCTGGGTCTTTCACGAGCCGGCGTGGCTGGAGCAGGTCTTGCAGGAGACCGATCTGGTCAATCTGGCGGGTGCGCCAGAACGGCTGATTGGACGCGCCATTTGGAGCGCTCTGGACGCCGGGAAGCTCCCGCCCGACCCGGTGCTGCTGAGCGATCCGGAGCGCAGCCCGGCCGGAACGGTGGCACGTGAAGTGCTTGATCGTCTGGCCGCCGAAGAAGGCGTGCATCCGGACGATGCAGAGGCGAACTTGCGCGCCGCGCAGCGGCTGTGCATGGCGTTGGCCGAGGAAGGTCCGGAGCATAAGCGCCTCAAGCCCGATGAGGCGTTTCGGATCAGGTTGCGCGCTTTGAAGCAGGCGCAGTTGGAGCGGGAACTGGAAGCGGCCAAGCGAGCCGAAGCGGCGGCGCGGGCCCGAGGGAATGCGGAGCTGACGGACGCAGCCATGGCGCGGGTGACCGAACTGCGCGTGGCGTTGCTGTCGGCCAAGCGCTCAGGATGAGCGCAACCCTAACAAATACCGGCAGAGCCGCGCATGGTTTTGCACAAGTGGGGTCTTGCTTTAATGCTTCCCCACGTTAGACATGGGCTCCTTAATAATAGCCCAGATTCGGCAGGCAGGAGGCACACCCTTGATTAAGCAGTTGGCGATGACGGCCGAGCACGAAGTGAAGGTTGAGGAGCTGATCGACCGCCTTAAGGAAATGGGGGCGGTCACGTACGAGGACCTCGACAAGAACCTGCCGCCGGAGATTCAGTCCCCCGAGATGATCGACCAGGTGCTGCTGCGCCTGGACGAGCACGGGATCGAACTGGGCAGCGACAAGGAAGTCCAGGGCAAGCTGGGCGCCTCGAAGTCGCGCCGCAAACGCAAAGAGAAGACCGCGAAGCAGTCCGAGGAGTTGGAAGGCCGCGAATTGCACGATCCGGTGCGCATGTACCTCAGCCAGATGGGTTCGATCCCGCTGCTGACGCGCGACCAGGAGATCAAGCTCGCCAAGACCATCGAGCTGATGAACAACGGATTCCGGCGCAAGGTGCTGACCAGCGACTTCGTGATCCTGAAGACGGTGGAGATCTTCGACGCGCTGAACCGCGCGGACCTGGCCTTCGACCGGACGGTGCAGACGAGCGGTTCGAGCGGCGTGGAGCGCGACGACATCTTCGAGCGCAAGGAAGGGCACCTGCAGACGCTGCGGGCGATCCTGAAGCGCAACGAGGAAGACCTGCTGTTGCTGCGCGACGGGCGCCCGCCGGCGGACAAGCGCGCGCTGCTGGAGCTGGCGTTGAAGCAGCGCCGGGCCAACGCCGCGAAGCTGATTGAAGAACTGGGGCTGCGCACGAAGAAGCTCCTGCCGCTGATGCAGAGCCTGCGCGACTATTCCAAGCAATTGCACAGCTACACCGACGAGATGGACCGCATCCACGACCTGCCGGACAAGAAGGAGAAGTCCCAGCGCCTGCAGCGCCGCGTGAACCGGATCGTCGAAGTCGTGCGCGAGATGCCTAAGCAGCTCTTCCTGCGCGTGGACCTGATGGACAAGCGCTACCGGGCTTACGAGGCGGCGAAGAAGGAACTGAGCGCCGGAAACCTGCGCCTGGTCGTCAGCATCGCCAAGAAGTACCGCCACCGCGGGCTCTCCTTCCTCGACTTGATCCAGGAAGGCAACACGGGCCTGATGAAGGCCGTCGAGAAGTACGAATACCAGCGCGGCTACAAGTTCAGCACCTACGCGACGTGGTGGATCCGGCAGGCCATCACGCGGGCCATCGCCGATCAGGCGCGCACCATCCGCATTCCGGTGCACATGATCGAGACGATGAGCAAGCTGCGCAAGATCAACAAGCAGCTCGTGCAGCGCCTGCACCGCGAGCCGACGGTGGACGAACTGGCTAAGGAAGCCGAACTCTCCGCGCCGGAAGTCCGCCGCATCCTCAAGATCGGGAAGCACCCCATCAGCCTCGACCGTCCCATCGGCGACAGCGAGGACAGCTTCTTCGGGGACTTCATCGAGGACAAGAGCGTCGAATCGCCGGTCAGCGTGGCCAGCTACGAGATGCTCAAGGACAAGATCGAACAGGTCCTGGGCACGCTCACCTATCGCGAGCGCGAGATCATCAAGCTCCGCTACGGCCTGGGCGACGGCTACACGTACACGCTCGAAGAAGTGGGCCGCAAGTTCAAGGTCACGCGCGAACGCGTCCGGCAGATCGAAGCCAAGGCGCTGCGCAAGCTCCAGCACCCTGTCCGCAGCCGCAAGCTGGAAGGGTTCCTGGAAGAGAATCTGCAGCCGACGCCCTAAAGCGGCGGCCGCGTACCGCGGCCGATCGAGGTTCTTTGCGAGGGCTTCGCGCAAGCGAAGCCCTTGTTCTTTGGGCGGCGCTCGAACGCGAGCCGCCTATCTCCCCTGCCCTCCCGTGCCGGGCGCGTTATGCTGTCCGAACCATGCGCGCTCAAGGTACTACTCCGACTCGAAGCGCGGCGGGAGAAGCGGCGTGAACCTCAGACTCCAGACCTGGGTTTCGGCCGCGGCGCTGCTGCTCCTGGCCGGCTGCGGCAATGCCGAGAAGCCGCAGGCTTCGCAGCCGCTCCCGTACCAGCCGCCCAAACCCGAAGCCAAGACCGCAAAATCGTCCGACCTGCCGCCGCCGCCGAAACCCGACGAGATCCCGTGGATCACGCGCGGGCAGATCGAAGACCTCTTCGCGCGCATGAAAGAGCAGGGCCTGGACGTGGGCGGGCCGCTGCGCTGGTCGTTCTTCTTCACAGCCGGGAGCAAAGACAAGCTGACCGAAGCCGGCAGCCGTCTGGCCGCACAGGGGTACGAGGTGGTGCGCATCTTCAAGGACGAGAAGTACGATTTTCATTGGCTGCATATCCAGCGCGAGGCCAAGCACACGGTGGAATCGCTGGACCGGCTCAACGTTTTCTTCTACAAGCAGGCGCCGCAATGGGATTTGCAAGGCTACGAAGGTTTCCAGGCGCAGCGGCTGGACGATCCACCGATCGAAGCGCCGCCGCCGCGGCAAAGCGGGCCGTAAGCGCGGCCGAACCGAAAGCGGGAGAACGAACGGCATGTCCGTCGAGATCGATCTGAGCGGGAAAGTGGCGCTGGTGACCGGCGCGACGGGGCAGTTGGGGCGCGTAATGGCCCGCACGCTGGCCAAGGCCGGCGCGGACGTGGCCGTGCACTACCGCGGGAACGAAGCGCAAGCGCGGACCGTCTGCTCCGAACTGGAGAAGCTGGGCCGCCGGGCCGTCGCCGTGCAGGCCGAAATCTCCAGTAAGGATTCGATCTTCGCCATGCGCGACGCGGTCGTGAAAGCGCTGGGCGCTCCGCACATCGTCGTCGCCAACGCCGTCTCGCAGATTCACCCGTGGACGACGGTGCTGCAGGAAGACCTCGCCGACTACGAAGACCAGTTCCGGAGCTGCGTGCTCCAGAACGTGATCCTCGCCAAGGCCTTCGTGCCGGCGATGATCGAGCGCAAGGGCGGGCGTTACATCGGGATCAGCACCGAGTGCGCAATGCAGCTTACGCCGAACCAGAGCGCCTACACGAGCGGGAAGCGCGGGATGGATGCGGTGCTGCGGGTGCTGGCGCGCGAAGTCGGCGAGCACCAGATCACGGTGAACCAAGTCGCGCCGGGCTGGACGATCAGCGACCGGGACCGCGAGAAGGGCACCGAGGTAAGCGAAGGGTATTCGAAGAACGTGCCGCTGCGGCGGCGCGGGACCGACCAGGAGATCGCGAACGTGGTGGCGTTTTTAGCCAGCGATCTGGCGAGCTTCGTGACGGGAGCGTTCGTGCCGGTGAGCGGCGGGTCGGTAATGCCGGCGATTTAGGGAGGCGTATCGTCTTTGCGGGCTTGCGCGATGGATTGGAACCAGAAGTGAATCAGGACCGGGGCCACCAAGCCGAGCCAAGCCAAGGCAGCGGGTAGATCGTTGCGAAGTACGCCTTCTTCGTTCACAAATTCAAACAGAAATGCGACCGCCGGCACAACCGCACTGGGAAAAGCGAACCCCGCCCAGCTCACCACCGCCCGCCAAAGCAGCGCCTTGGCCTTGAGTTTTTCTCGATTATTCCTGCCGAGTAGAAATCCAGCGGGCAACAGGAGCATGACCGGACCAACCAGGAAATCGAGTTGGTCGCCACCGAACCCCATTCGAGAAAATAGCTCCGTAAAACAGGCAAGATTCCAGGCCACGCTCAGGCATAAGCCGATCAGGTCGGTAAGCTCAAACTGCAGTTTCTTGCGGGAATCCCACAGCCACCAGAGCGAGAGAATCGAGATCATCGCGGTAAATAGAATGACCGGTATCAGCAGGCTATGCGGATCCATGGGGTTGATCCACCCAAGGTCACGGCCTACAACCGCACGGCCACTTCTTCCACCATCGTCGCCACATCCAGCTCATGGTCCACGCTGGCCGTCGCGACTTTGACCTGCCCGTCGATATCCACATACAGGTACGTCTTCTCGGGATCGCGGAGCTTCAGTTCCAAACCCACCGCGTTGTTGTCCACTTCGCCCAGCAGCTTGCGCACGCCGCCGTAATCGTCGGTGTCCACGATGCAGCTGCGGATGCTGCCCAGCTTCACGTGCACATCCTTGATGCGCAGCTTGCGCACGTTCTCGACGAGGCCCTTGTCTTCGAAGTGCTTCAGAATGTTGCCCAAGTCCACCTCGGGCGCCTCGAGCTTGAAGTACTCGGTATGGTCGATCTCCGCCCCCGGTGCGTTCCCGCTGACTTGCAGCGCGAGGGCCTCCAGAAGCGCCTGGATCTCCTTGATCTCGGTTTTGCTCCCGTTGACCAGAAGCTTGTTCTTCTTGAGCTTGAATGAGGTGACGCGCACCGTGCTGGCTTCGGTCTCGGAGAGTTCGAAGTGAACCGGATCGAAGTTGCGCAGCTTCACCACGCGCAGGTAAGTGAGGTAATACCACTCTTCCTTCTTGCGCAGTTGCCCCGGCGCGACGTCGGCCTCGTCGGTGAGGTGTTCTTCGAGCGCCGTCTTCAGTTCGGGTTTGAGCATCAAATTGCGGACGAAAACGCCAAAGCGAAGCATGCCATTCTCCTGCCGAACACGGAATCAAGGTGAAGCGTTGGAGCATGGCAGCGGACGGAGGAATGTCCAGAGCGGATCGCGCGAGAAGCGCGAAAGTGGCCCAGGCGGCGGGTTTGCTCACGCGTTGCCCACACCGGCGGCCTAGTTTTCCACAAGCCGTCCACACCGTCAGGGCTTCAGGCCGCGGTCCAGCCATTCGAAGGCTTCGGCCTGCATCGGCGCATGGAGCTGGTGCCCGCCGTCGTACAGCGAAAAGCGGTATTGCTTGGGCGCGCCGGCTCGCTTGTAGACCTCGCGCAGCATCGCCGCGGCGCGCTTGACTTCGCTGAGCGTGTACAGCGGATCTTGAGCGGTGTTGAGCACCAGCGTCGGCGCCGGCGCGCGCAGGCCGAGGATCTCGGGAAAATCGAGCAGCCCGGGCGCCAGCGGAACGTAAGTCATCCAAGTGTGCGTCCAGTTCTTGTGCAGGACGAAATCGCGCCACGTCGTGAAGAAGCCCGCGCAGAAACACGAAGCGATACGCGGGTCCATCCCGGCCAAGAAAACGGTGCGCAAGCCGCCGCCGGAAAGCCCGCCGCAGCCCAGGCGCGCAGCGTCCACGTCCTTGCGCGCGGCGAGGATCGAGAGCGCCGTCTGGTCCTCGCGCAGGTAGACGCCCGGCCACGTCGTCCCGGCGCTGAAGAGCGCCTTCGCGACGATGTGTTCGTGCTGCCCGGCCCATTGGTTGTAGCGCTGAATCTCGTCGGGTATTTCGGCGGGACTCGGATCGATGCCTTCGTATCGAACGCGCGGACTCACCTCGGCCACCCGCGCGCGGCGGCTGGCAAAGAGGAACGTATCGTGGCAGAGGACCGCGTACCCGCGCTTGGCGATCTCGTTGGCCCACGAGAGCCCGCCGTAGCATTCGTCGCGGTGCGCGCGCATCATGGGATGAAGGTTCGAATCGATTTGAGCGATCTTTTTCCAGCCGAAATATTTCCGCCCGCCGTGATCGTGCAACGCCAGGATGCCCGGCAACCGGTCTTTCGGGCCGGCCGAAGCCGGCTTCAAGAAGACCGCTTCGGTACGCGGCCCCCACGGGAGTTGCCAGGAGAGCCGTTCCCAAGCCAAGCCGTCGTACGCGCCACGCGCTTCGATTCGCGGGCGCGGCGGCTGGGGCATTTCGGGCGGCGCGAGCAACTCCCACATCTTCGCGCGCGCTTGCTTGCGCCACGTATTCAAATTCTTGAAGCGGCCCGTGCGCAACGAGAGCGCGGGCGGGCCTTTACCCAGAAGGTTCGCGGCCCATGGACCGTAGGCGCCCAAGGTGTTGAGCGCCTCTTCGGCGGCAGGCTTCTGCGGGACGGCGATTTTCAAGGGGTCTTCCTCGATGCGCGATGATGCCAATCGATCAGCCAGACGACCAACCTCATTTCCGCCAGGAACAACACAATATACCAAGCCATCAGCCAAGGGTGATCGCGAAACAGGGCTGCGATGACCTGCCACGAATTCTCCAGGTAGTTCGGGTTGGGCGGCGATTGCGAAACGATGTCGTCACCGATTTGCCATAAGCCGTATACGCCAAACGACAGGAATAGGGCGGTGACGGTCAAGGCCAGCAACGAGAACTGAACGCGCCGCATGGCGCCTCCGCGTTCTTACATGCCCACGCGACGATGATAGATCGCCCATTCGGCCAAAAGCAGGCAGACGGCGACGAAGACCAGGTTGCGCCAGATCTCGCGCTTGCCTTCGACGGCCGAGGGCGTGGCTTCGAGCGACTCTTCGCCGATCTGCACCGCATCCTGCGCGACGTTGTCGGATTCGCGCGGATCGGCGAGGTTCGCGGCGTAGATGCGGCCTTCGGGCGGATCCCCGGTGATGCCGGTGAGCCGGTACAGCCCGATCGTATCGATGTTGGGCACGCGCTGCTTGGTGGTGGCGGAGAGCGCGACTTCGAGGGTGCGGGCGCCTTCGGGCCAAGCGAGGGTCGCGGTAGGCGCGCCGTCGACGGGCGGGAGCACCAGCATCTCGCCCGTGCGCTGCGCCATCGGCCGCCGCCGCGGACTGACTTCGCTGACCCAGCCCACCGCGTTACGCAAGAAGAGCGGAAGCGAAGCGCGGTACGGCCAATCGCTGGCCAGCAGTTCGAAGGCGACGCCTACCGCGTTGACGCGGTCGCTCTCGGTGGCCACGATGAGCGGGCCGCCGCTGCCTTCGACGAGGACGCTGGAGGTCTTGGGAATCTCCCAGCCCTGCACTTCCTTGATCTGCACGTTCCCGAAATTGACGTACCGCATCGCCGGATGCGCGACGTCCCAGTCGACGATCTTGGGCCATTCGAGTTTCACCGGCTTGGGCTCGGCGCCGGCTTCGGCGTCGACGGTTTTGACTTTGAAGCCCGGCAGCGGCGGAAGCACGCCCAGGAAGATCGCGCCGCCGTCGTCCCAGCGCGAAGGCGCGATGCCGTCGAAGATGATCGCATCGTACTCCGCCACCGACTGCGCGCCGCGCTGGCTCCAGTCCTTCTCGAAGTCCTCGGGCGACATCTTGGCGACGGTGCAGCCCTTCATCACCACCAGCACCTTCTCGATGAAGTAATTGGCTTGGGTGATCAGAAGGACGCGCATGCCTTCGCTGCCGCCCACCACCACGCGCCCGATGTTGTCGAGCGCAAAGCTGTCTTCGCCGTTCTGGGTGCTGAGCGTCGCCGTGACGACGCCGGTGTAGTTGGGCGGGAGCCGGAAGGCCTGCGCGACGCGCGAGTCTTCCATCGTCCGGCCCGTGGCCTCGGCATTGAGCGATTCCGCGCCGCGCACGCGCGCTTTCAGGTCCACGACCTTCACCATGGGCGCAAACGAACCCGTATCGCTGGAGATGGTGAGGATCGCCTTCACGTCGTCGATGGCGTAATTTTCGACCATCACGAAAAGCTGCGTCTCGAGCTGCTCAAGGCGGTCGGCGCCGGTCCCCTGCGAGACCAGCCGCGTGCGCGCGCTGATGTTGGTGATGCCGACGTTGTCTGTGTACTCCTTGCCGTACTTCACGAAGCGGAACTTGCGCAAGCGCGCCATCGAAACCTCTTCGGTGTTGGCGCCCAACGCGGCCTCGCCGAGCAACTGCTGGAGGCTCAACTTGTCGAAACTGCCGTCGGAGAGCACCACCACTTCGCCGCCGCGGCGTTCTTCGGCCATCGCCAGCGCGGTCTGAAAGGCTTCCTGCGCCTGGGTGCGAAGGTGCCGGGGCTCAAGTTCGATGAGCTTCTTCTTGAGATACGAACGGTCGTTGGTGAAAGGCGTAATGCGGCGCGGATCTTCGTCGAAGGCGACGATGCACATCTCGTCGATGCGCCCCATGTCGTCGATCTTCTGCTTGGCGTCCTCGAGGGCCTGCTGCAGGCGGGAGCGCTTCCCGTCGGGGCCGCTGTCGCGCGTCGCCATGCTGGCCGAGGTATCGATCAGCAGCACGGTATACGTGCCGGTCTCGGCAGCCATGTTAAGGAAGGGGCGCGCGAGCGCGAAGGCCAAGAGCGCGACGAGCAGTAATTGCAGGAGCAGCAGCAGCGAGTACTTCAGGCGCTGGAAGGGCGCGTTGACGTGCAGATCTTTGATCACCTTCTTCCACAGCAGCGTGGACGGCACGACGCGCTCTTCGCGGCGCAGCTTCAGGAAGTAGAGCGCGACGATCGGCGCCAGCGCCGCCAATCCGGCCAGCCCCAGGGGCTCGAGGAAGTTGAGGAAATTCATCGCGCTACCTCACCAGCCCGGCGGTGCGCAGATAATTGAGCACCAGCACTTCGAACGGCAGATCGGTCGATGCGAAAAGGTAGGTCACGTCACGCGCCGCGCAGAATTGCTGCAGCGAGCTGCAGAAGCCGCGCACGGTCTTCTGGTAATTCTCGACCAGCGTGCGCGAGGCGGTCACGTCGAGGCGTTCGCCGGTTTCGCTGTCCACGAGCATGAAATCGCCGGCCAGCGTCGGATCGACTTCTTCGGGGGCGAGCACGTGGACGGCGAAGGTGTCCATGCGGTTGGCGACGAGCGCTTTAAGCGGGCCTTCGAAGCCGTTGGGGTCGAGGAAATCGCTGACGAGCAGGCAGATGCCCGGGCGGCGGTTCCGCAGAATGAAACGTTTGCAGGCATCGACGAGGTCGGTTTGCCCGTGCGGCTTGATCTCTGAGAGGAATTTGAAGAGGCGCAAGACCTGCTTTTTGCCGCGAATATCGGGCATCACGTGTTCTTCACCGCCGCCGCCGTAGACACCGATGCTGACGCGATCGAGATTGGCGATGCCGATATAGGCCACCGCGGCAGCGACCTTGCGCGCGTAGTCGAACTTGTTAACGCCGCCGAAATCCATCGAGGCGCTGGCATCGACGAGAATGTAGACGCTCAAGTCTTCCTCGGCCTGATAGAGCTTGAGGAATAGGCGTTCCAGGCGCGCGAAAAGGCTCCAGTCGATCCGGCGCAGGTCGTCGCCTTGCGAATAATTGCGATAGTCGGCGAATTCCATCGATTCGCCTTTTTTGCGGCTGCGGCGTTCGCCGCGCAGCTTTCCGGCGAGGATTTTTTTCGAGACCACGGCCAACGCGTCCAGCCGCGCCATGAATTCAGGCGTCAGCAGGGCGCCGGGCGGTGACTTTACGGCCGTGCCGGACATGCTCGAACCTCGCTCTCACGCCTTAGGACTGAACACGGTACCCACCACGATCAAAGCCAACAGCACCGCGTAGAAGAATCCCAGCAGCAGCGATCCCACAAAGGCCCATAGGTTTACCGCCACGAATGAGGCACTCCGCACCATCAGGAATCGCACCGCACTCCAGATCGAAACCACCCCCGCGATGGCCAGTATGTAAAACACAGCTTCGGGCGGCACGTACTCCACGAGAAAAGCCCGCGCAGCCAGTAGGCTCGCCGTCAACGCCAGCCCCACGTAGAAAAGGGCGAGCGGTTCAAGGTCACGATTGGGAATTTCCTCATTCGGGTCCACCCGCATCATGGAATACGGCCGGGTATGTTCTTCGTCGCCGGAATCTTCCGGCAGCCGCGGTTCCCGACCCGGTGGCGGTTCGGGTCGAATCGGGTCGGGAATGAGGCCGGGAATACCCATGGACGCTTACGCCTCGTCCACCTGCATCGGCACGGCTTTCATCAGTTCGGTCACCACATCGTCGGCGGTCACGCCCTCGGCTTCGGCCTCGAAGTTCAAGATGATGCGGTGGCGCAGCGCGTGCTTGGCGACGGCCTGGATGTCTTCAAAGCTCGCGTGGTAGCGCCCGTCGAGCAACCCTTGGATCTTGGCGGCCAGGACGAGGGCCTGCGCTCCGCGAGGCGAAGCGCCGAAGCGGACGTACTTGTTCGTCGCCTCGGTGGCGAATTCGCCGCCGGGAATGGTGGCCAGCACCAGACGCACCGCGTAATCCTGCACCGGCGGCGCGATCAGCGCCTGGCGCACGAACTTGCGGTGCTTCAACAGCCCCGGACCGTCGATGACCTTCTGGCATTCCACGTTCCGCGCTTCGGTGGTGCGGCGCAGGATCTCGGCAAGATCCTGGCGGCCCGAGTAACCGACGTTGAGTTTAAAGAGGAAGCGGTCGAGCTGCGCTTCGGGCAGCGGGTACGTGCCTTCCTGTTCGATCGGGTTCTGCGTGGCGAGGACGAAGAAGGGCTGCTCGAGCTTGTAGATCGTGCGGCCGACGGTGACGGAATGTTCCTGCATCGCCTCCAGCAACGCCGACTGCGTCTTGGGCGTGGCGCGGTTGACTTCGTCGGCGAGTACGATCTGCGCGAAGATCGGCCCGGGCTGGAAGCGCATCTCGCGCTTCTGATCCTCGGTCTCGGTCACGATGGTGGTGCCGATGATGTCGGCGGGCATCAGGTCGGGCGTGAACTGAATGCGCGAGAAACGCAAATCCAGCGCCTGCGAGAGGCTGCGCACGAGCATCGTCTTGCCCAAGCCCGGCGCGCCTTCCAGCAGGCAGTTGCCGCCGGCGAAGACGACCGTGAGCACGCCGCGGACGATCTCCTGGTGCCCGACGATTACCTTGCCGACTTCCTCTTCCACGGCTTTGAATGCCGTGCGGAATTCTTCGGCCAATTGCGTCACCTGCGGTGCGGCGGCTTGTTCGGTGGCCATGCGTCGATCGCTCCTCTTGGTGTGGCGGTCCGCCGGGCGGATCCTCCAGGTTAATTCCGGTTCTGGTCGCCGTCCTTTTTCGTGCGCCGTTTGGCACGCAGCAGATTACGCGTGTACTCGCTGGCGGCTTCGTCGGCCTCGCTGATCTTGGTGCCGCCGATGGCCCTGGGCTTCTCGGCATCGGCCTTGGGCTTCAAGTCCATGGCCTGCGCTTCGGCCGATCCGCCGGCCTTTTCGAAACGGCTCTGCGCGCTGCGGCTGTCCTGGCCGCGCGGCATGAGCGTGGGCGGCGCACGGCGTTCTTCGGTCGCGGAGTCGGCGGCCTTCGCGGCGGCTTCGGCCAGTTCGGCCTTCTTCTGGCGCATGAAACCGAAGAGCCACGCGATGCGCAGGCCGATCCATTCGGCCGCCACGCCGGGTTCGATATGCAGCCGTCGCACGGCTACATCCAGGGGGAAGAGCGCCAAGGCGATCCAGAGCATCGGCCAGAAAAGATCCGCGGGGCTGCGCACCGGCGGCAGGTTGTGCTTGAAGACGCCGGCTTTCAGCGGATCCGCTTTCAGCGCATCCAGTTCCTTGAGGTTCGATTGGCCTTCCTTGCCGGCGATCTCGCCCAGCTTGGTCAAGAGCTTCTCGTCGGGCGTCAGATGCAGGAACTCGCGCGAGTAGCTGTTCGCGACGCCGGTGGTAATCGTCGAAGGCTTGCCGGCGTCGGAGAGGTCGGTGATCGCGACGGTGTACGCGCCTTCCTTATTGAGCGGGAACACGGCTTCGTAGCGTCCGGGCGCGACGAGCACGAAATTCAGCGCGTGGCTCGCGGCATCCAGGTCGCGGCCCACCCCGGGCTCGGAGGCGTTGCCGACCAGCTTGGCGAAGTTGACGTAGTCGCCTTTCTCGTCGAGCGCTTCGACCATCACGCGCGCCGAGCTGCCTTCCTTCTTGACGGTGACGGTGTGGCGGCTGGGCATGCGCTGCCGGCAGACCCAGCGGAACGTGTTGGCCCAGAAGCGCTGGTAGCGCGACCACGCGACCCAGTTGGGCGCCCAGTTATTCGTCGCGTCGCTGGTGAAGGCCACCGATTTACCCAATCCGTAGCGCCAGCGCGCGAAGATCGGAACCTTCTCGCCGTCCACCGTTGTATACAGGTGCTGCTCGCTCAGGTTCTTGAGGCTGGTGACCACAAACGCGCGGACCACGGGGTAGTCGTTTCCGAAGTCGCGCAGAATCTCGCCGGGCGATCCGAGCCCCAGGGGAATCCCCTTTTCATCCTTATAGATGAGATTCTTGCGCACCACCGCGGCTTCTTTGATGAAGATCAGCGGCAGGCGTTTCTCGTCGCCGGGTTTGTCGAGGCTGTAGTAGCGCCCGCCCGTCTGCGCGGCGGTGTTCTTCATCGCGGCGATGTCCCCGCCGCCGTGCGGAAATACGGTGATGACGGTGACCGTGATCTTGTGCTGGTTGGCGGCGGCCAGCGTCGCGGCGCTGGGCGGGCTGGGGTCGCCGTCGGTGATGATGATGCAGTGCTTCAAGCTCACGCGAGGCAGCGCGGCCAACCCCTGCACGGCCATGCCGACGATGCCGTCCAGGTCGGGCATGTCCCACGGCTCGCAGCCGTCGATCATTTTGAACATCCAGCCCTTGCGGCTGGCGAGCGTGGGACGGAAGAGCCAGTTGTTCCCGCCCATCGCTCCGTAATAGAGCAAGCCCGCGTAATCCTGATCGCTCAGCACATTAATCGCGGCCTTGCTGATCTTCTTGCCCCACGAATTCCCGTCGGCGAACTCGCAGGTATGCAAGACGATCGTCAACGCGCCGGAGGGCATGATCTTCTGGTTCTTCAATTCCATGCTGACGGGCAGCGCGCGCTCGATGGGCGTGCCCAAGTATCCGCCCGCGCCGAAGCTCTGGTCGCCGCCGATCATCACCAGTCCCGCGCCTTGGTCCTTCACGCAGGATTCGATGACCGACATCTGCTGTTCGCTGAGGAACCCGCGGCCCAGGTTGGCCAGAACGATGCAGTCGTAGCGCCGGTATTCCTCGGGATTCTCGGGCAGCGAAGCGCCGCTGCGCACGTCCAGGTCCAGCTTTTCGCCTTCCAAGGCCGCGACAAGGTGCTCCACTTCGGCCAGATCGCTGGTCAGGATCAGAACCCGGCTGTCGGTCTCTACATCGGTGTACGTGTAGGC
Organism: Planctomycetota bacterium; assembly: GCA_015075375.1. GTDB lineage: Bacteria > Planctomycetota > SZUA-567 > H5-PLA8 > H5-PLA8 > H5-PLA8. Next base: position 511,804 of record JABTUM010000003.1, read on the forward strand.
GTGGTTGTTCTCGGCGAGCGTATCGTCGCGGGCCTCGAGCGGTTCGATCAGCGTCTCGATCTGGTGCGGCCCGCCGCGCCTCAACTTCAGGCCGGGGAAGACCACGGCGGTGCGTTCGCCCGCCTTCAAGTCGACGGGCTCGGGGTAGACGATGAGTTGTTCGCCGGTCTTCAGCGTCACGCGTGCGCGGCTGTCCACGTTGCTGCGGATGAATACGCGTGCGTCGAACGGCTGCTCCCACTTGAGCTGCGAAGGCACTTTCACTTCTTCGACGAGCATCTCGGCGGCTTCGTCGCGGCCAAGAGGAACGATCCAGACGTCCACGCCGCTCTGCTTGAGCTGCTGCAATTCGGCCGCCGCGTCGCCTTCGGTCTCGCGTCCGTCGGTGAAGAGGACCAATCGCTTGCTGGTTCCTTCCTCGAAGGTCGCACGCGCGCGCTTGAACGCGGCCTGCAGGTTGGTGCGCGACGATTCGATCTCGGACTGCAAATTCTTCAGTTCCGGCGCCATGAAAGTCGGTTTGGGCCAGACCTCCAGAGCCGCTTGGCCGCCGAAGACGACGAGCCCCGCTTTGTCGTCGGCAGGCTTGGACGGAAGCGTCTGGTTGACGAACTCGAGCACCTCGGCGGCGGCTTGCGGCGAGACGCTCTTCGAACGGTCCAGCGCAAAGAGCACCGTCATCACGTCTTTCTCGACGACCATCTGCAGGCCGGCCAGGGCCAGAAGCAGCAGCACCAGGACCGCGCTGCGCAGCAGGAAGGAGAGCCACGTGCGCCCGCGGCTTAGTCCGGCCAGCGACTTCCATTGGACGAAGAGCAGCAAACCGTAGAGCGGCAACGCGGCGAGGAGATAGTACGGGTTCTGGAAATGGATGAAGCTCATCTCCGCGGCGTCGTGCCGCGTCAGATCCCAGGCCAGAAACGCGATCAAGCCGCCCAGGAGCACGCCGCCGGCAATCAGCGCTTCGCGCATGCGCCGATCGCGCGACTGATTGCGCCAGCGGTACTGCATCGCGGCCATGGAGACGGCCAGCGGGGGAATCAGGATCACGACCCAGAAGAGGAGCCTATCGAGCATGCGCGCCTCCGCCGTCCGGCGCGCCGTGCGCCACCCGCGTCTCCGCTGCGCCGCCCAAACTCAGGATCTGCACGCGGTGGTTAGCCGTATCGCTTACGAGCAGTTTGCCCTGCCGGTCCACCGCGAGGCTCCACGGACAATGGAACAGCCCCGGCGTATGCCCCGGCCCGCCCAGCAGGTGGCTGAAGCTCCCGTCGGGATGAAAGACGCTGACGCGGTGATTCCCGAACTCCGCGACGTACAGGTTGCCCCGCGCGTCGGCGTCGATGTCGTACGGAAAGCGCAACTGACCGGGCTCGGAGCCCAGCGCGCCAAAGACACCCAGCAGTTTCCCTTCGGGATCGAAGCGCTGCAGCCGGTGGTTGACCGCGTCGGCCACCCAAAGGTTGCCGTCCGGGTCCAGCGCCAATCCGCTGGCGCGGCGCAGTTGGCCGGGCTCTTCGCCGAAAGAACCCCAGAATTTTACGAGCGTGCCGTCGAGGGTGAACTTCTGGATGCGGTCGTTGTACGCGCCGTACTCGGCGACATACGCCCAGCCCCGCTTCTCGTCGATGGCGATCGCGATGGGGTGCGTGAACTGCCCCGGCTCCAGCCCCGGCTCGCCCCAGGACTTGACCATGCCGCCGTGGATCGTCATCTCGCGCACGCGCCCGTAATGCGTATCGACGACCAGGAGGTTCCCGTTGGGCAGCAGGCCGATGTCCTTGGGATTCCCGAGGGCGTGCTCTTTCATGGTCCAGAGTTCGAGCGCCTGGCCGCGCGCGTCGAAATGCTGCACGCGCGCTTTGCGATCGACGACGATGAATCCGCCGTCGGGCAACCCCACGATGCCGCGGGGCTGGAAGAATCCGCCCAGATCCAAGCCCGCGCGCCCGACGATGCTCCAGCCGTCCGCACCCAGCTCGGCCGGCGGCTCCACCGGCGGAGGCGGCGGATCGATGCGCCAGAGTGCGGCGGCGGCTCCCAGCGCCAGCAGGATCAGCAGGCCGGCCGATTTCCAAGCAGCGGTGCGGCTCATGGGCGCACCCCTCCCCCGCCCTCGGAGCCGCGCGCGTGGGACGGCGGCGCGTGCACTGCCGCCACGTGGCCCTCGCGCAGATGGATCACTTCGTCGCACAGCGCCTTGAAATCCGCGGGATCGTGACTGATCAGAAGCGTCGTCAGCCCGCGCGCGCGGCGCATGCGATGCACCGTCTCGATGACGTGGCGCTTCAACGAACCGTCCAGGCCGGCGAAGGGCTCGTCGAGCAGCAGGATGCGGATGTCGCCGGCCAGCGCACGCGCCAGCGCCAGGAGATGCTTCTCGCCGCCGGAGAGCACCGCCGGACGGCGGCGGCGCAAATCGCGCAGGTGGAACGCGTCGAGGAGTTCGCTTTTGCGCCGGCCGCGGTCGTCGGGCGAAAAAGGCGCGGCGGCAAGCGTGAAATCGAGGTGCCCTTCCACGTCCAAGTGGGGCCAAAGCCCGAGGCTTTGAAAGCAGAACCCGATCCGGCGCCGCGCCGGCGGCACGGAGTACGCGGGGCTGCTGACGACGATCTCGTCGAATCGTATCTCGCCGCGGTCAGGCGTCTCGAGTCCGGCGATCAGCCGCAACAAAGTGGTCTTACCGGCCCCGGTCGCGCCGCTAAGGCCCACGCAGCGCCCCGCGCTCGCGCGCAGCGTGACGCCGCGCAGCACGGCCGTGCGCTCGCCGTCGCCCAGCGTCTTGGCCAAATCGAGGCACTCGATCGCGCTCACGCAGCCCCCCGCTGCTCGGACCAGCCGTCCGCACGACGGCGCACCCACGACCCGCCCCGCGCCAGGCCGAAAGCCACGCCCACGACCGCCACCGCCGCCAGGCCCGCCAATAGACTTAACGCAAAGACCGACTCAGTATAGCCGTAGTGCTGTTGAGCGAACAGCCAAACGCTCAACGGCGTCGCGCCTGGAGGTGCGAGCGGATTGGAGACCGGCAACTCGCCCAAGGCCAGGACGTAGACCAGCGCGCCGGCCGCGCCCAAATGCCGCCACAGCAACGGCAGCGCGACGTTAAGCCCGCGCGCGAACCGTCCATGCCCGGCCAGCGCCGCGGTTTCGAGAAGCGCCGGATCGAGTCCACGCAACCCCTCTTCCGCCAGCCGCAGGGGCAAGTACGCAAAGCGCAAGACATAACCCAGGGCCAGCACGAAGCTCGCCGGCCACGCCGCGTTCAGTGCCGCGCCGGCCTCGCCCCAGCGATCGAATTCGACCGCGCGCGACTGGTCCATCTGCATCAAGCCGGCGGCCAGGAAAGCGCCGGGAACGGTGAGCAACAGCAGCGCCGCCGCGTTCAGCGGCTTGGCGCCCTGCTCGGGCCAGCAGACGATGCGCAGCGCGCCGGCCAGCATCGCCAAAAGTGCCGCGCCCAAGGCCAATCGCGCCGAGACCGAGAACGCCGGCCAGCCGGACTCCAGTGCGTGGAAGACCGCTTCCTTGCCGAAGACCGCCCCCGCAAAGCAACCGGCCAGCGGAAGCACGAAGCCGCCCGCGATCCCCAACCCCAGCACCGCCCATGCGCCGCGCGATGCGCGGCTCGATACGGCGGTCGCGGCGGACGCGTCGGCGCTCCATGCGCCCGCGCGGCCGGTCGTCAGCCGCAATCCAACCGCCAGCATCAGGAACACCCCAAGCAAGGGAAGCGCCGTCCACGCCGCGGCGGACGGCCGAGCCATGGCGAGATGGTCGTGAACCTCCACGGGAAGCGTACGAACGAGCAGGAGGGAGCCGACGGTGAAGTCGCTCGCGGCGAGCAGAAACACGAGCAGCGTTCCGGCCAGCACTTCGCGGCGCGCTTGCGGCAAGACGATGCGAAAGAAGGCCCGCGCCGGCGTACCGGCCAGCACCGCCGCGGCGTGCCCTTCGCCGCGCAAGCGCCTGAACGCAGGCGCGCTCTCGAAGGCAATCACCGGCCAGAGCGAGAACCCAAGGATCATCGCGACGCCGGGCAGCGAGAAGAGAGGTCCGGGCCCGGCCATGCCCGGCGGCAGCAGCCGGAACGCGGAGGCCACGGTATCCGGCGCCATCCAGTAGAGCCAACCGCTCACCGCGACCGAGGGCGCCAGCGCCAACGGTAACGCCGCGAGCGCCCAAGGCAGCATCGAACCGGACCGGCTCGAGAGCGCCCAACCGGCGGGCAGCCCCAGCGCAAGCGCGAGAAAGCTCGCCAACACGCCGACGGCGAGACTGCGCCCGAAGGCATCCGATACAACCAGCATGTACCCGGAAAGACCCGAACCGGCGTTTGCGCCGTATACCTCTTCGAAGGAACCGGCTCCCAGGAAGGCGCAGACTAGGGGGGCTAGCAATGCCCCTGCCAAGACCGCTTGAACCGCCAGATCGTAGGGAGCGCTGCGTCGCATGGGTGTCCTGTCAGGCCTAAAGTACACTGGCTGTTGTCTTAAGCAATTCACGCGCGGCCTTTCCCCGTCACCGGACAGGAAATCCAGCATTTCGCGCGACACCCCTATGGATGGCTAATAGATGGTAAGCATCGTGTTTTTGAGTTTCCCACACTTGCCTTTTCCAAGGGGGGGTCCCTAGGATGCTGCGGTTCGCGCGTGCACGCACGCTCGGACGGGAGCGCAGGGGAGCTGCTTCGGGACGGCGGATCAGGACCCTTCGACGCAGCCCGCTCCTTTTCATAGGCCCGGGGGCTTCACGCCCGTTATGGACCTCTACGATTTCCCGGAGTTGTACGACGCGCTGCGCGCGCCCGATGTCGAAACCTTGGAACTGATCCGGAACATCTTGAAGCACGAGTTTCCCGACGGCTGCCGGAGCATGATGGATCCGGCGTGTGGTCCCGGAAACTGGCTGTTGCCCTTCGCGAACAGCGGCATGCACTTGGCCGGGAACGACCTGTCCAGGCGCATGGTGGGATACGCTCGCGAGAACCTGGGACCGTTCGGCGCCGAAGTCACCCAGGGCGATATGCGCCAGTTGGCGTTTCGGAGCGGCCCGTTCGATGTAGCGCTCGAAGCGAGCGGCTCGGCGTGCATGCTGCCCGAGAAGGACGACTTCGAAGGGCTGCTGGCCAGCATCGAGGCGCACGTCCGGCCCAACGGGTTGGCAATCCTGACGCTATTCTTCCGCGACCGCGATCAGGACGCGCCTCGGCCGCGCGTGCTCCACGAACTCGGTCCGGTGCCCATCCGCACGGGCGGAACGGCCACGATTCGCTACGAGTCGCTCGATTGGAACCCGCGTACCGGGCATGAGTGCATGCGCCGGACCGTGCGCACCCATGGCGTGCCGGATGCGCCCGCCGAACTGATGGACGAATTCGTCCTGCGCATTTGGACGATCGACGAACTGAATCGGGTCGTCAACCGGACGCGCCACCTGGATTACGTGGCGGCCTTCGACCTGGAAGACGGCACGCCGCGCGATCCGCGCGACGGGGACCTCCACGGCGAACAGCTTGTCGTGCTGCGGCGCCACGCCGTCGCCGCGCGCGCGGGCGAATCGAGCGGCGTGCTGGCGGCCATGCCGGCCGCGACGCGGAGTTCGGCCCCTACGGCTTAAAGGGCACGATCTTTCGCGTACGGACAGACTGAAGTTCGGCGGCCACCAGCGCCACGCTGCGTGCGGCGTCTTCGGGCGTCGTGACCTTCGGCGCCTGCTTCTTGGCCAGACAGCCCAGGAAGTAGTCGATCTCGTCGGCCCACCCGGTGCTCGCGCGGCAAGCGATCACCTGCGCTTCCTTCGCGCCTTTGGCGTGAAGCATCAGCATCTTGCCTTCGCGTCCGATATCGAAGTCGGCCGTCGCCTTCTCGAAGACCACCGTGTAACGCATCGTGAACCCGTAGGTGGGGTCGGCGTTCCAGCCGCCTTCGGCGCTGACCAGAAGACTCTTATTCTTGTACAGGTACTGCGTGACGAGGTGATCGACCCCGCCCTTGGTCGCCTTGCCGCCGTTGCCGACGCTGAACACCGCAGCCGGCTCGCCAAAAACGTAGCGCACGAAATCGGTGTCGTGGATGTGCAAGTCGAAGAGCGCCGAGCCGGACAGGGGCGCTTGCAGGATCCAGTTGTTCCAGGTCCACGTCGGCGTGCTGGCGAAGCGGCGGAAGACGGCGCTGTGAACCTTGCCGTACTTCTTGCTCTTCACCGCCTCTTTGAGCCACTCCCATTCGGGCCAGAAGCGCATGCACTGCGCGACCATCAGCTTGCCCTTGGCCTTCTTAGCCGCGGCGGCGACGGCGCGCGCTTCTTTCACGTTGGTGCTCAGAGGCTTTTCGCACAGCACATGCTTCCCGGCCTCGAGGGCCTTGATCACGTACTTGGCGTGGAGGTACGTCGGGAGCGTGATGTCCACCAAATCGACGTTGGGATCGGCAAAGAGCGCCTCGGGCGACTTGTGGCTGGTCAGCTTGCGCGGGTCGAAACTCTTGCCTGCCGCATCGCCCAGATTTCCGCCGCCTCCCGACCAGTCGCCCGCGGCCTTCTTCGGGTCGCTGTCGCAGAAGGCCACCAGCTCGGCTTTCGAACTCTTCAGGTAAATATCGGCGTGCGTTTTGCCCATGAAGCCGATGCCGACGAGACCGACGCGAATGGACATGGGTATCCCCTTTTAAAGTCAAACGGCAAACACCAAGTGCCCTACAAACGGAAAGGACAAACGGTTAAACTTCGGAGGCACTAACGTCCCAAAATCCGGTCCATATCTTTACTGACACGCGCCACGAGGCCCTTCTCCGGGGGCAGCATCTCGGCGGTCACGTAGCCATCGTAACCGGCTTTCTTAAAGGCCTTCATCACGGCGGGCCAGTTCACATCGCCCGCGCCAAGATCACAGAAACTGTAGGCGCCGGCCCAAGCGCTGCCCTTGGCGATCTGGCGGCAACCGGCGGAGATCTTGGCTTCCGCGCCCTTCTCGCCGCCGCCGTAGAACTTGAACTTGAAATCCTTCCAGTGCACGCGGCCCAGGCGGCGCTTGCCCAGCAGTTCGATCCAATGCTCCGGGAAGCCCAGCAGCCGCACGTTGCCCACGTCGAAGTACGCCTTGACGTACTTGGATCCGAAGCTGTCGATGAAGGCGCGGTATTCGAGCGGGCTGAGCAGAAACTTATTCCAGACGTTTTCGACGCAGATGCTCACCTTCAGCTTCTCGGCGGTCGGAAGCGCGGCCTTCAGGCTGGCCTGCGCGCGCCGCCAGCACTCGTCGTAGGGAAGATGCTCGCTGTTCGGATCGAAAAAGACGTCCACCGCTCCGGGGATGTACAGGATCGCGTCGGTGCCCAGCCACTTGGCGATGTGAAGCAGCTTCTTGGTGATCTCCACCGCGCGCTTGCGGTCGCCGGCGTTGCTGCTGGTGGGCAGACAGCCCCAGTACATGCCGGTGGCGAGGCTGCTGATATCGACGCCGAGGCTCTTGGCTTCCTTGGCGATCTCGCGGCAGGTGCGCTCGTTCACATCGAGTTGCAGCGCGCCGCCGGGCACGGCGAGTTCAACCGAATCGAAGCGTGCGCGCTTCGCCTGCTGCAAGACCTTCGAAATATCCGCCTTGCCGTCCAGGCCGCCCTCGAACGACCAGTAGCTGATACCTTTTTTCATGGCGCGTGACTCCTCCTCCGGCTGAAACCGGCTGAAACCGACAGGCTTAGACCTTCTCGTGTGGGGCTGACGGCGAGAATGTAAGGAGCGCCCCGGAACTTGGCAACCAACCTTTGCGGTAAAGGGCTATAATTCCAGCGGTTGGAGCGGTTGTTAGGTCTATCGTGGGCACCTGGGATGCTCGGGACGGAGGGGGCTCCGAGCGGGCCAAGCAATCCTTTCCCAAGACGTGCTTGACAGTAGCGCACCTGTTCATTACAAATCTCTCTTTCCCCGCCCGATGTGTCTGGGCGGCCTTTTTTGTTGCAGCGCACAGCTTCTGGGGGATGTACCCGTCATGGCGGCGGTCCAATCTGTTGTCCTGCCCAAGAGTTACAAAACCTGGGTGGCGAAGCCGGGCGAAGTCCGGCAGAAGTGGTACGTGGTCGATGCGACGGGCTTGCCCTTGGGGCGGCTGGCGTCGGCGGTGGCGATGCGCCTGATGGGCAAGGCCAAACCGACCTACACCCCGCATACCGACACCGGCGATTTCGTCGTCATCCTCAATGCCGAGCGCATTCACTTCGATCCGCGCAAGCTGGGCAACAAGACCTATCAGCAATGGTCCGGGTACTTGGGCGGCTTGAAGGTCCAGACGTTGGAAGACGTGCTGGGCAAGCATCCCGAGCGCGTGATCGAGCATGCCGTGCGCTTGATGCTTCCGAAGGGCATTCTGGGCAAGAAGATGTTCACGAAACTGAAGGTCTACAAGGGCGACAAGCACCCGCATCAGGCTCAGCAGCCCGAAGCGTGGACGCCGGTGGCCAAGAAGAAGCGCTAAAGACGGCCTTCCGCGGGGGTGCGCCCCCGGCGCGGCCAAGCAAGGAGTGGACTCGACGTGAGCGGCGAAGACAGGACGGGCGGATACTTCTGGGGTACGGGACGGCGCAAGTGCGCAACGGCGCGGGTACGCCTGCGTCCGGGGCACGGCGCGATCCAGGTCAACGGACGCCCGATCGCGGAATTCTTCCACAAGCCGACCGATCAGGCTTCGCTGGCCAGCCCGCTGGCGCACACGAAGCTGACCACCGCGTTCGATGTCTTCGTCACCGTCAGCGGCGGCGGCACCACGGGACAGGCCGAGGCCGCGCGCATGGGCATCGCCCGCGCGCTGCTGCTGTACGATCGCAATCTCGAGAAGCCGTTGCGCCAGGAAGGCTACCTCACGCGCGACTCGCGTATGGTCGAGCGTAAGAAGTACGGCCGAGCCGGCGCCCGGCGCGCCTTCCAGTTCTCGAAGCGCTAAACCCCCGGCGGCTCAGCCGTCGCGGAACGCTTCCGGACCCTCAACCTATCGTTCCCAACGCCTCGCGGCATTTTGCAGCGAGGCGTCTCCATTTCCGACGTACCCCGGGCGATACGGCCCGGGGCCATGCCTATTAGAGGATGGCCCGCGCCATGGCTGCCTCCCCACGATCCACTTCGAAGCAAAAAGCGTCCGCCGCCGATCCGGTGCGCCCGTGGCCGGCCGGGGCGCTGGCACGCGTCCCCGGCTTCCGCACCGCCGCGCTCCATTGCGGCCTGAAGCGCAAGCCCGGGAATCCCGATTTGGCGCTGCTGGTCTGCGACCGCCCCGCGGCCGCGGCCGGCGTCTTTACGAAAAATTTGTACTGTGCCGCGCCGGTGACCTACTGCAAGGCCGCGCTGGCTAAATCACACGGCCGCGCGCGCGCCGTCGTCGTCAACGCCGGGAACGCCAACGCGTGCACCGGCACCCAAGGCGAACGCGACGCTGCGCGCATGGGCTCGCTCGCCGCGAAGGGCCTGCGCTGCAAGCCGCACGAAGTCCTCGTCTGCAGCACCGGCGTGATCGGGCATGTTCTGCCGATGCAAAAGGTCGAGTCCGGTCTCGCGGCGCTCGCCAAGCAGATCGCCCGGAACGAGCCCGGCGCCGATTTCGCCCGCGCGATAATGACCACCGACCTTGTACCCAAGACGGCCGCGGTGGAAGTGGACCTCGGCTTCGCGACGGTCAAAATCGCCGGCGCCACCAAGGGCAGCGGGATGATCGCCCCCAACATGGCGACGACGCTGGGCTTCATCGCCACCGACGCGAAGATTACGCCGGCGGTGCTGCAGCAGGCCTTGAGCGGCGTTATCGACGAAACCTTCAACTGCCTGACGGTCGACGGCGACACCTCGACGAACGACACCGTGCTGGCGCTGGCCTCCGGCGAAGCGAGCCATGCGCCGCTGGCGAAGGCATCGGGCGCGAGCTACCGCGCGTTCCGGGCCGGCCTCTTCGCGGTCTGCGACGATCTCGCGCGTCAGATCGCGGCCGACGGCGAAGGCGCCGAACACACGATCACCGTCTACGTGGGCGGGACGCGCACCGACGCCGAAGCGCGCCAGATCGCGGCCACCATCGCCAACTCTCCGCTGGTCAAGACCGCCATCGCGGGCAAGGATCCCAACTGGGGCCGCATCATGGCCGCGGCCGGCCGAGCGGGCGTGCCGTTCGATCCCGAAGCCGGCGCGCTGACCGTCTGCGGTTTTGACCTGTTCAAGGACGGAAAGCCCACCGCGTTCGACGCGGCCGCCGTCTCCAAGGCGCTCGCCGCCCGCGACGTCGGCATCGCGGTCCTCGTCGGCGACGGTCCCGGCCGCGCGCGCTACTACACCTGCGACTTCACGCACGGATACATCACCATCAACGCGGATTATCATACTTAGTTTCATCGCAGAGACGCGGAGAACAGGAGTTTCGATGCTTAGCGCCCTGGAAAAAGCGAAGGTCTTAGTCGAGGCCCTCCCCTACCTCAAGAACTTCGACCGCAAGTTCATGGTCGTCAAGGTGGGCGGCAGCACCATGACGAGCCCCGACGAACTGCGCTCGCTGATCACCGATATCGTCTTCATGGAACAGGTCGGCGTCTGGCCGATCCTGGTGCACGGCGGCGGCCCGGCGATCAGCGCCGAGATGGAGCGAGCGGGGCTCAAGCCGCACTTCATCCGCGGCCGGCGCGTTACCGACGGCGCGGTGCTGGAGATCGCGCACAAGGTCCTGATCGACCGCATCAGCTCAAACGTCGTCGAACTGATCGAAGCCGCCGGCGGCAAAGCCGTGCCGCTCAACGGGCGCGGGAGCAATTTCCTGATCGCCGAGAAGCGCCTGGTGGACGGCGACGATCTGGGCTTCGTCGGCGAAGTGACCGAGGTGGACGTCGAACTCGCCCGCCGCATCAGTTCCGGCGGCGTGATCCCCGTCGTGGCGCCCATCGGCCGCGACCGCTCGGGGCAGCTCTTCAATATCAACGCCGATTCGGTGGCTTGGCATCTCGCGGCGCAGCTCAAGGCCGAAAAGCTGATCTTCCTTTCGAACGTTCCCGGCATCCTGCGCGACAAGGACGATCCGAAGACACTGATCAGCACGTGCAGCATCGACGGCTGCCGCGACCTGGTGAAGGAAGGCGTCATCGCCGGAGGCATGCTGCCGAAGATCGAGGCCTGCATCTCGGCGCTGGAAGGCGGCTGCCACAGCACGCACATCATCAGCGGCCTGACGAAGCACACCATGCTGCTGGAAGTCTTCACGCCCGAGGGCGTGGGCACGAAGATCAGCGTGTTGGGCGGGAAGTAGTTCGATTTCGGATTGCCGATTTGGGATTTTGGAGTGGGCAGTTTGGGTTAAGGAGGGCGCGACATGGCTCTTTCGTCGCAGGACACTCAGAAGCTGTACGAAACGTACGTCTTCGCCAATTACGGGCGCGCGCCGCTGAACATGGTTCGCGGCGAAGGCTCGTACCTTTGGGATGCCGAAGGCAAGCGCTACCTCGACCTGCTGCCGGGCCTGGGCGTGGGCGGCTTGGGCCATTGCCCGCCGCGCGTCGTCGCGGCGCTGCGCGAACAGGCCGGCCAACTGATTCACATTCACAACAACTACCTCTGGGAACAGCAGGCGCGCCTGGGCGAGCGGCTCTCGAAGCATTCGACCGGCATGGGCACGCCCAAGGCGTTCTTCTGCAATTCGGGCACCGAAGCCAGCGAAGCCGGCATCAAGCTCGCGCGCTTGTGGGGCCGAGCGAACGGGAACCGCTTCAAGATTGTGGCGCTGGAAGAAGGCTTCCACGGCCGCACGCTGGGCGCGCTGACCGCCACCGGCCAGCCGAAGTTGCAAGCCGGGTTCGAGCCGCTCGTGCCGGGCTTCGCGTACGTGCCGATCAACGACGTGAAGGCGCTCGAGGCCGCGCTCACTCCCGAAGTTGCGGCGTTCATGTGCGAACCGGTGCAGGGTGAAGGCGGGATCAATCCGTGCACGCGCGAATACCTCCAGGCCGCGCGCGCGCTGTGCGACAAGCGCAAGGCGCTGCTGCTTTACGACGAAGTGCAGTGCGGGCTGGGCCGCACCGGCGATATCTACGCCTACCAGACGCTCGGAGCGCCGGCGCCGGACATCCTGTGGCTGGCCAAAGCGCTGGGCGGCGGATTCCCCATCGGCGCGATGCTGGCGCGGCCGGAGATCGCCGCCGAACTGAAACCCGGCACGCACGGCACGACGTACGGCGGCAATCCGCTGGCCTGCGCCGCGGCGCTCGCCGTGCTGGATAGCATCGAACAGGAGAAGCTCCTGCCGCACGTGAAGGCGATGGGCGAACACCTCGGCCGCGGACTGCACGCTTTGCGCGAACGATTCCCGAAGAAGATCAAGGATATCCGCCGCATCGGCCTCATGGCCGCGCTGGATCTGAACTTCCCCGGCGTGCCGGTGGTGGCCGCATGCCGCGATAACGGCCTGCTGATCAACTGTACACACGATACCGTGCTGCGCTTCCTCCCGGCCATGAACGTGGCCGCCGCGCAACTCGACGAAGGCCTGGCGATCCTGGGCCGGGTTCTCGAACAAACTCAAGGTTAAGAGCTCGAATCATGGCCGCCATCAAGCACCTGCTCAATCTGGAAGAACTCGCGCCGGACGAGTTGAAGGAAATTCTGGACCTCGCGGTGCGCCAGAAGTCCGACCCCGAAAGCTATCTGCGCGCCCGCCCGCTGTACGGAAAGGTTGCGGGCCTCTTTTTCGAGAAGCCCAGCCTGCGCACCCGGCTTTCGTTCGAGGTCGGGGTTCTGCAACTCGGCGGGCACTGCATTTACATGGGCCCCGAGGCCGGGCAATTGGGCGTGCGCGAGTCGCTCGAAGACACCGCGCGCGTCTCGTCGCGCTACGTGGACCTGATGGTCCTGCGCGTGAACAAGCACGCGGCGCTCGAGACCTTCGCCGCGTCGAGCACCAAACCGGTTATCAATGCGCTTTCCGACGAGAGCCACCCATGCCAGGCGCTCGCCGATTTGCTCACGATTCGCGAGAAGCTCGGCCGGCTGAAGGACATCACCGTGGCCTTCGTGGGCGACGGGAACAACGTCGCGCGCAGTTTGGCGCGCGGCTTGGCGAAGTCCGGCGGACGGATGATCCTGGCCGCGCCCGACGGCTACGAATTCGATGCCGAATTCATGCGCAAATTCGGGCAGAACGGACAAGTCCGCGTGGTCCGCGATCCCGCTCAGGCCGTGCTGGGCGCCGAAGTCATCTACACCGACGTCTGGACCAGCATGGGCCAGGAGACCGAAGCCGCCAAGCGGCTCAAGGCGTTCCAGGGCTACCAGGTCAACGCCGCGCTGATCGCGCGGGCGCCCAACGCGATCGTCATGCACGATCTGCCCGCGCATCGCGGCGAGGAGATCACCTCCGAGGTCCTCGACGGCCCGCGCGCGGTGGTCCTCGATCAGGCCGAAAACCGCCTCCATGCCCAGCGCGCGCTGCTGACCGTGCTGGCGCGCTGATTTCGCGCCTCATTCGCGCTACTTGCACCTCGTGCTCGGCCCTCGTATGGTATCTTCCTGAAAGCCGATACCAGCCGTACGGCGCATCGGGGTGGCGCAAACGAGCATGCTGAAGGCCCAAAAAGCCATTCGAGCCATGCGGGTACTGGTGGTGGATTCCCGCGAAGAAGACCGCGCCGCGGTTTCCGAACGCTTACAACACGAAGGTTACGAATACGTCCAGGCCTGCGGCAGCGGCGAAGAAGCGATTCGCGGCCTGAGCCGCAGTCTGGCGATGCGCCAGCCCGTCGATCTGGTGATTCTGGGGCTGCATCTCCCCGACCGGCCCGGCATCGAAGCCTTCGAAGAAATCCACAGCGTCTTCGACGTCGCGATCATTCTCCTCGCCACACCCGAAGAGCGTACCTTGGCGATGGAAGGCCTCGCGCGCGGCGCCGACGACTACCTGCCGCGCCCGCTCAATTTGGGCTTATTGCTCCTCAAGAGCGAGAAGGCGCTGACCAAACGCTTCCTGCGCCGCGAACTGCGGCGCAGCACCAGCCGCAACGAGACGCTCTTCCTGAACGTGCTCAGTGTTATGGCCAAGGTGCTGGAAGCGAAAGATCCCTACACGCGCTTCCACAGCGAAAACGTCTCGACCTTGGGCAGTTCGGTCGCCCGCGAGATGGGCTTTCAGGACGATGAAGTGCGGCGCATCGGGATCGCCGGCATCCTGCACGATTTGGGCAAAATGGGCATCCGCGAGGCCATCCTCAAGAAGGCCGGCCCGCTGGACCCCGAAGAGCGCGAGATCGTCAAGCGCCACCCGGTGATCGCAAGCACCATTCTCGATCCCATCGAGCAGCTCCAGGGCGCCATCGGCTACATCAAGTATCATCACGAACGCGTCGACGGCGGCGGCTACCCGGAAGGCCTGAAGGGCGAGGATATCCCGCTCGGCGCGCGGATCATCCACACTGTCGAGGCCTACGACACGATGACCTCTCGGCGCAGTTACAGCCCCGCCCGCACGACGCAGGAAGCGCTCGACGAGATCCGCTCGCTCTCCGGCGCGCAGTTCGACCCGCAAGTGGTCGAAGCGCTGACGCTGGTGCTCAAGCGCCGCGGGCAGATCGCGGTCAAGGACCAGGACCGCACCGGCCGCAGCCTCGCCGAACTGCTCGACGACCTGACCGACCGCGTCAAGATCGAAGATTAAGAGCCGCTAGATTCTCGGCCGCCGCTCCCTACAATGCGTCCCGTTTCTTCGCCGCCGTTCGCATTCGATAGGGAGGTACCCGCGTGAGCGCCGCCACGACCCGCAAGGCCGCCGATTCGCTTCGGCCCATCGTCATCCAGCCGAATTTCATGCCCTACGCCGAAGGCAGCGCGCTCATCGCGTGCGGGAACACCCGCGTGATCTGCACCGCCAGCGTCGAAGAAAAAGTGCCCCCGTTCCTCGAAGGCAAGGGGCAGGGCTGGGTCACCGCCGAGTACAACATGCTTCCGCGCAGCACGCATACGCGCAAGCGCCGCGACCGCGACAAGCTCGACGGGCGCACCGTCGAGATCCAGCGCCTGATCGGACGGGCGCTGCGCCCCACGCTGGACCTCAAGAAACTCGGCGAACGGACCGTCACCATTGACTGCGACGTGCTCCAGGCCGACGGCGGCACACGTACGGCTTCGATCACCGGCGCGATGGTCGCTCTGGCGCTGGCCGTCAACAAGCTGATGCAAAGCGGCAAGGTCGCCGCCAGCCCCATGGGACCGTTCGTCGCGGCCGTCAGCGTCGGGATCGTGAAGGACGTGCCCACGCTGGACCTGTGCTACGAAGAGGATTTCGCCGCCGAAGTGGACGCCAACGTGGCCATGACCGAGGCCGGCCATTTCGTAGAAGTGCAAGGCACGGCCGAAGGCGACCCGTTCCCGCGCGCGCAGCTCGATACCTTGCTGAACCTGGCCGAGAAAGGCATCCGCGAGCTGATCGCGCTGCAGCGTGCCGCGTTGGGCGACGAAACCCTGAAGCGCCTGGGCAAAGCCTGATTCCGCTGCGGCTTCCCAACCCCATTTGACCGGCCCGCGCTCGAACACTACAGTGAGCGCGACCGTAAACCATGCCTGTCAGACCGAAACCTATACAGGGGGATATGCCATGATCGTCGGCGAAGGCTCGCACCGTTACGAGTGGGTGGAAGGCTGGGGCGCGTTGCCCGACGGCCGCACCTACGGTTACACGCACGGAGTCGTGGAAGACAAGCAGGGCCGCATCTACATCCACAACGCCAGCAAGAATTCGATGTACGTCTTCGATCCGGAAGGCAAGCCGATCGTTTCCTGGGGCGGCGCATACGCCTCCGGCGCGCACGGGCTGCACTACAGCGTCGAAGACGGCGTCGAATACTTCTACCTCTCGACGACCAATCAGCGCACCGTCGTGAAGTGCACGCTCGACGGCAAAGCCGTCTGGACGATCGGCACGCCGCCGCGCCCGGACCTCTACGACAGCGACGGGAAGCTTTTCGCGCCGACCGAGACGGCCGTCGGCCCCAACGGCGTCGTCTACGTCGCAGACGGTTACGGCCAGCCCTGGGTGCACACGTACGACGCCAAGAGCGGCGCGTACAAGAGTTCCTTCGGCGGGCCCGGCAGCGGCGAAGGGCAGCTCAGCAACTGCCATGGCATCATGATCGACAAGCGCGGCAAGGAGCCCCTGGTCCTGGTCAGCGACCGCGGCAACAGCCGGCTTCAGTACTTCACGCTCGACGGGAAGTTCGTCAAGATCACCGGCGTCGGGATTGTCCGCAAACCCTGCACGACGATTCAGTTCAACGACGAGATCTACATCCCCGATCTGCACAGCCGCCTCACCATCCTCGACAAGAACGACCAGCTCATCTGCCACGTCGGCGAACGCCACGAGGGCTGGAAGCTCGAAGGCTGGCCGAACATCAAGCCCGAATGGCGCCACGTCGGGAGCTTCACCAGCCCGCACGGCCTGCACGTGGACAAGAAGGGCAATATCTTCGTCGTGGAATGGATCAACGACGGGCGCGTCACGAAGCTGAAGCGCGTCTAAGCGCCGCACGTACGCCGCTCTCGCTCTTCCCGCCATGGGGAGAGCGAGGGCGGAACAGATTTGCGCGTAAAACGCAGAACGATAATCACGTCAAAGGCTCGGCACTTCTTCCGCGTTACTTATGGCTTACTGCTTTTGATTCCGCGCGGCCCCAAACCACACCAACCCCACTCCCAACAAGCCCAGACCGCTCAGCCAGACCTGCCATTCGACCCAGAAGGCCAGGAAGAGGCACGCCGCCAGCCCCAGCCACGCGCAGGCGCGCGGATAGAGGCGCTCTTGCGGCGGCATTTTCAGCGCCGCGAGATTGGTGATCGCGTAGTAGATCAGCACCGTGAACGCGCTGAAACTCCAGGTGGTCTTGACGTCGCCCAGAGCCGCCAAGCCCAGAATGATCGCGCCGACGACGAGCACCGCGACCCACGGCGTCGAACCGTTCGCGTCGAGTTTCGCGGTGGCCGCGGGCATGTCGCCGCGCCGCCCCATCGCCAGCAGCACGCGCGATAGTCCAAGAATCAGATTGAGCAACACGCCCAGCATCGCCGTCATCGCGCCGGCGGCGATCAGCGCGGCCAAACCCGGGACGCCGAAGCCGCGTGCGAGCACCTCCAGGGGCGCGGCCTGCGCGCGAGTCGCCTCGCGCAGCGCTTCCGTCCCGGCGGCGGCCACCGCGACGCCGCCGACCGCCAGGTACAGCCCCGCCGCCAGCGCCACCGTCGCGACGATGGCGCGGGGGATCGTCCTGCGCGGCTCGCGCACTTCCTCGCCCAGCGTCGCGATCCGCCCGTAACCGGTGAAAGCGACGAACATCAGCGCCGTAGCTTGCAGGAAACCGCCCCACGCGCCGGTCGCGCCATCGGAAGCCTGAAAGAAGGGCGCCAGATGCCCCGCGCCAGATGCGACCGCGCGCGGAAGCCCCGCGCAGACGAAGCCCAGCAGCGCCGCGAGCGTGATCGAAACGATGGCAACGTTCACCGCGTTCGAACGCCGCAATCCGCCCAGCACCACCGCGACCAGCGCCGCGCCGGCCGCCAACGCCACCGGAACGCGCAGACTCGACTCGAGGTTTAACGCGGTGAGCAGATATCCGGAAAAGCCCAGTGCCGCCGTCGCCGCCGAGGCCGATTTCGCGCACAGGAACATCCAGCCCGCCGTAAAGCCCAGCCACGGGCGCAGGTACAGGTAGCCGTACTCGTAGGTGCCGCCGCTGACCGGGTGGCTCGCCGCGAGCTGCGCGCTGCTGAAGGCGTTGCAGGCCGCCACCACGGCCGCCAATGCGATGGCCAGGAGCACCGAAGGTCCCGTCACGCCCGCCGCGATCCCAATACTGACGAAGACACCGGTGCCGACGATGGAGCCCATGCCCATCATGACTGCGCCGAAGAGGCCCAGTTCGCGGCGTAAGACTTGGGGAGCGGTCGATTCGGCCATGGATTTTGGGATGGACCCGGACGCTTCCGAACTCTATGCAAGGTGGCAAGCACTTCAATGCGCTTTGCCGCGGTCTTAGACCGGTATGACCTTACCGCACGGGAGAATCTCATGATCCGAACGAATCGCTTAAGGACGCTGCTCGGCCTGGGAGCCGTCATCCTCTTTACGGCCTCGCTCGCGCATGCCGCGCAAGGCGACGTGATGCTCAACGTGGAATTCGGCGAAGGCATGGTGCTTCAAAGCGGCGTAAAGACCACGCTATCAGGGACAGCCGCGCGGAACGGGGCGTTCAGCCTCGAGTTCCGCGGCCAAACGCATGCCGTCAAGACCGACGCCGCGGGCCTGTGGCGTTTGGAACTCGACCAAGGCGCGCCGGGCGGCCCGTTCCCGATGACGATCCGGGGACAGAATACGATCGAGTTGAAAAACGTTCACGTCGCCGACACGGTCCTGGCCTCCGTCTGCGGCGAAGGGATGGTGCTCCAGCGCGGCGGCAAGGCGCCTGTATTCGGCACCACCGAGCCCGGCGTGAAAGTAGCCGTCGAATTCCGCGGCAAGAAGTATGCGGGCGCGGCCGATGCGTCCGGCGCATGGCGCGTGGACCTCGAGCCCGGAGACGCGGGCGGGCCGTTCCCGCTGCGCATCATGGCCAAGTCCGCGATCGAGTTAAAGGAGGTCTACGTCGGCGAGGTCTGGGTCTGTTCCGGGCAGTCCAACATGCACTACGCGCTCTCGTACAGCAAGGATGCCGGAGCCTTAAAGCTCGACGCGCCCAACCCATTGCTGCGCCTGCAACGCTTCCCCGAAGCCAGCTACGCGCCCAACCGGCCTGCGCTGAGGTACCTGGGCTGGCAAGCCGCCGAAAAGAAATCGGCGATGCCTTTCTCGGGGACGGGTTTCTATTTCGGCGCGGCGCTGCAGGAGCACCTCAAAGTGCCCGTGGGGCTGATCCATTCCGCGTACAACGCGACCAACGTCACCGAGTGGACGGGGGCGTGGACCCTGGAGGGGCACAAGCACGGGAAACTGCCCGAAGGAAACCTCTACCGCCGCCAGATCCGCTCCATGCAGCCTTTCGCGATCCGCGGCGTCATTTGGTACCAGGGCGAGGCGAATGCCCAGTCGCTCCAGGATCCGCTGGGCCTCGGGTACGACCTGCGCCTCTCGGCATTGATCCAAAGCTGGCGGCGCGACTGGGGGCAGGGCGATTTCCCGTTCCTGTTCGTGCAACTCGCGCGGATTGGCTTGAGCAAGGAGCAGGTCCACGGCACGCAGTTGCCGACGCCGGAGCAGCGCGAGGTCGTCGCCGGCTGGGCGCGCGTACGCGACGAGCAGCGCAAAGCGCTCGATTTGGCCCCGAACACGGGCATGGCCGTCGTCTACGATCTGACCACGGGCAATCTGCATCCGCCGGAGAAGAAGCCGATGGGCGAGCGGCTCGCGCTGCTGGCGCGGAGCCTTGCGTACGGCGAGAAGCTTACGGCGTCGGGACCGCTGGTCACAGGCGTGCAGCGGCAGGGCGATAGCCTGATCGTGGCGTTCAAGCACGCCGAAGGTTTGAGCGCGAAGGATGGGGAGTTGCGCGGATTCGAAGCCGCCGGCGCCGACGGCAAGTTCGTACCGCTTAAAGCCAAGATCGAAGGCGCAAACGTGCGCCTGGACGCGAAAGGGCTTTCGGGGCCGCTGACCGTGCGCTACGCCTACCGCGAATGGCCCGACGGAAACCTGGTGAACGCGGCGGGCCTGCCGGCCTCGCCGTTCAGTACGGAAGCCAAGTAGGACGCCGGCCTCCCCAGCATGGCGATTTCGCTCCGGATTCTCGAAAGGTCCGGCCGAAGCCGCGGTAGGTTAAGGTAATAGACGGGAGGCGGCCATGACGACGAGCTACAGACGAGTGCAACAGGGCTACTTGATGTACACGATCTTCGGTCTGGCGGCGCTGGTCGAAGTGCTCGCCGGATTCCTGTATCCGGAGGCGCAGGCGGCGCTGCTCGTGGCGGCCTGCATATCCATGGCTTTCGCCTGGTTCTTCGGACGGTTGAGCGTGGAACTGAACGAACGCGAAGCCGCGGTGGCCTTCGGGCCGGGCCTCTTGAAGAAGCGCATCGACCTTGCCGAGGTCCGCGCCGTGCGGCCGGTGCGCAACCACTGGGCGTGCGGCTGGGGCATCCGCTACATCGGCGGCGGCTGGATGTGGAACGTCTCGGGGCTGGACGCGGTGGAGTTGGAGTTCCGCGACGGGCGGCGCTTCCGCATCGGAACCGACGATCCGTCCGGACTGGCCCGGGCGCTCGAAGCGCGCCTGGTACAAGCGGCTTGAAACGAAAAACGCCCGGCACGGTGCCGGGCGCTCTTCGTTTGCATCGAATAACGAGTACGGCTTACGCCACCATCCCGTGCGGGTCGATGACGTACTTCTTCGCCGCGCCCTTGTCGAAGTCGACGTAACCTTTGGGGGCGTCGCCGATCTTGATCGTCTGCACGTTCACGTTCTTGGCGATCTGAATCTTGTCGTGCAGAATCGCCATCATCAGGCCGCGGTTGTACTTCATCACCGGGCACTGGCCCGTGGTGAAGCGGCAGCTCTTGGCCCAGCCCAGCCCGATGCGGATGCGCAGCGAACCGACCTTCGCCTCGGCATCCACCGCGCCCGGGTCGCCCGTCACGTACAGGCCCGGGATCCCGATGTCGCCGCCGGCGCGCACGACTTCCATCACCGTGTTGAGCACCTGGGCCGGCACTTCCTTGCTGTGGTCGTGGCCGCAGCCGCGGGCTTCGAAGCCCACGCAGTCCACCACCGCGTCCACTTCCGGCACGCCCAGGATCTGCTCGATCTGCTCGGCGACCGAAGCGCTCTTGCTCACGTCCACCACTTCGCAGCCGAACTTCTTGGCCTGCTTCAGGCGTTCCTTGTTCAAATCGCCGACGATCACCACCGCCGCGCCCAGCAGATGCGCCGACGACGCGCACGCCAGACCCACGGGGCCGGCGCCCGCGATGTACACCGTGCTCCCCGGACCCACGCCCGCCGTGAAGGCGCCGTGGAAGCCCGTCGGGAAAATGTCGCTCAGAAGCGCCAAATCCTTGATCTTCGCCATGGCCGTGTCGCGGTCCGGCAAGCCCTTGTCGCGCTTGGGGTCGCTGGCCGCCAGCTTAAGCAGGTTGAAATCGGCGTAAGGCACCATCACGTACTCGGCCTGTCCGCCCACCCAGCCGCCCATATCGACGTAGCCGTACGCCGCGCCCGGACGAGCCGGATTCACGGTCAGACAGATCCCCGTCTTGCCTTCCTTACAGTTGCGGCAGCGACCGCAGGCGATGTTGAACGGCACGCTGACCAAGTCGCCCTTGCGGATGAACTCCACGTCGCGCCCGGCTTCGATCACCTCGCCGGTGATCTCGTGGCCCAGCACCAGGCCCGAAGGCGCCGTCGTGCGGCCGCGAACCATGTGCTGGTCGCTTCCGCAGATGTTCGTGCAGACGACCTTCAGGATCACTCCATGGTCGCACTTGCGCTTCTGCTCCTTCAGCTCGAGCTTCGGAAAATCGATCGACTGAACGTCGACCTTGTTCGGCCCGAGATACACCACGCCGCGATTCGTCGGCATGTCTGGACTCCTTTCGATTCTAGACTCCCGGCAGGGAGAGGTGGGTTGCCATGGGTGTAGGCCCGAACGGCGCGCAGGTCAAACGCATTACGCGATCTTTACGAACGAAAGCAAGGTTTTAGCGTGATAACGCAAAATCATTAAAGGCGAGCCGCAAAGGCATTCGCCGCGGAGACGCAAAGGGCGCCGAGAAAGGCACGGCGGAATCTTGGGTCCGGTTCGGTCCCTACGACCGTCGGAGACGCGGGCGTTACGGATCAATAGCCCGCCGCGGCCGGCTGAGCGTCCGGGACGTCCTCGTGATCGTCGTCGTCCACGCGGTCGCCCGCGGCCGGAGCGACGCCCATATCGCCGCTGTTCATATCGGCCACCGCCGCCATCACCCACTCGCGCTCTTTGGCGCGCTCTTCCGGCGTCAACGCCGCGGCGCAAAGCGTGCCGAAGCGCGGCTGCGCGAACGGCAGATGCGTGTCGCCTCGCGCGAGAATGTGGCTGCCGTTGGTCATCTTGGAGACCGGATCCACCGCCGGCGACGCATGCACGTCGACGCGCGGATCGCCGTCGGCGCCCCATTGCGTGAACGACCGCGCGTTGCAGTAGTGGCTCACGAACGCGCGCCGGAAGCGGTCCGTTGTCCAGTTCTGCTTGCTCCGATGCAGGACGTGCCCGCCGAAGAAGACCACATCCCCCGGCTCGGCCGAGACCAGCACCTGGCTGTACTTGTTCGCCACGCGAGAGAGATCGTTTTTACCGTCGTCCGGATCACTCACCCCGCGCACGGGCTTGATGTCCGAGAGCCGGCGCTGGTTCGAGTGCCCGTAGCCTTCGGCATTCGGATAGATCGGCTCGTTCTGGCTCCCTTCGGCCATCCACATCCCGCCGTTCTGCTCGTCCACGCCGTCGACGGCGATCCAGGCCCCGATCAGCGTGTCCGGATGCGTCGGGATGTAGTAGCTGTCCTGGTGCCAGCCCTGCCCCGGCTTGCCCGGCGGCTTCAGGAACAGCATCGTCTGCATCGCCAGCACGTCGGGCCCGATCAGCATCTCCAGCACGTCCAGCACGCGCGGCTGCAGCATGTACTTCTCGTGAATCGCCAGCTTGCGATGCAGCATGTGGATGCGCAGGAAGTACTGCGCCTTCTCGTGCGGCGTCAGGTGCGCGGGCGGCGCTTCCAGCGCTTGGCACGTAATCGCGCCGTCCTTCTTGGGATCGCGCACGCTCATCTGCTGTTGCTGCTCGGGCAAGCGTCCCTGCATCAAGTCTTCGGTGTGCTGGCGCAGTTCTGCGATCTCTTCCGGGGAGACCAGGTTCTTCACCACCAGGAAGCCCTGCCGGTTGAAGCGCACGTACTCTTCAATCGAGAGCCGGTACTTCGGCTGCTTCTGCATATCCCGGCCTGATGTTTTCGAATCGATCGGCATGGACGCCTCCTGGAGCGAAACGCGCTGAATCACCCCAGGATAGTACCTTTAATCGCGCTTTCGAGACATGGCGGCGATTGGCTACTTCATGCCTGAAATTGATTTAGACCGGGCTACTTTATCCCTAAATCGAAGCAGCCGGGGCAACGGCGGCGTCGCCCCCGCCTCCACCTCCGCCCGAACTTGGCTCGGCGGCTTGCCGTACACCGCCTTAAAGGTCCGCGAAAAATGGAACGGGCTCGCGAAACCGCACTGCTCCGCGATCTGCTGCAGCGTGAAGTTCGTGCGCGAAAGCAGCGTCGCGGCGCGGTCGAGCCGCGCCAAGCGCACCGTCTGAACCGGCGTGCAACCGGTCGCTTCCACGAAGAGCCGGCAGAGATGCTCGGGCGTCACCGCCGCGGCGCGCGCCAACTCGCCCAGCGCCAGCTTGCGCGCGGAATTCTTATCCAACGCCTCGCGGATGAACGCCAGCGTCCGCTCCACCGGATCGGGATACTTGAGCTGCGGTTCCGCCGCCGTCGCGCGCTCGCCGCTCACGAAAGCCCACAGCAATTGGATCACCGACAGCTCCACCGAACGCCGGTCGCCGTGTTCGACGTACGCTCCGAGATGGCGCACCAGCGCCCAGCACAGATCGCCTTCCAGCGGCGCGCGGACCAGCGGCCACGTCTCCGGCGCCGGCCAGTCCGGCGGAATGCGGCCGATCATGAAGTGGATGAAGCCGTGCCGCGTGCGGCGCCGCGGATCCCAGCGGAAATAATCGGTCTGCCCCGGACGGCAAAGCACGAACGAACCTTCCGGCGCCTCGACGGTCTGCTCGCCCCAGCGGTATTGCGCGTCGCCTTCGACCATCCAGACGAACTCGTAATCGCGCATCTGCCGCGGGCCAAAAGTGGCCCCCGACGGATACGTCGCCAAGCCGACGCGTTCGGGAAGGGTCAGGTCCAGGTCGAAGCGCATAGGTGCATCCGAGGTGCCCGAAGCCGCGCTTCAGACTACCTCGCAGGACCTTCGCCGTCTGGAAGGATTCCGGAAAGCCGGGGCAGGGACAGACTCGGTTCAGACCGCGGGCCTGCTGCCGATTTCGGTCACTGCCCCGGCTTGGCACTGACGTGCCGTGTCAACAAGAAGTGTCAGGGAGGAATTACATCTTCAGCAACAGGAACATCGCGATCCCGCAAAGCACCAGTGCCGAAACCGACCCAATGATCAGATGCTTCCAGTTAATGCCTACCTCACTTGGATTTGTGTGCTTATTCATGCCGCGACCCCTTTCGTGCTTGGCGCGCGGACCCGCCCACAGGTCCGCCTTCCCCGGATACGCATGGCGAATGTTGCAAGAATTGGACCAACGCAATTTTCTGCGCCACGCCCGTAGCAAAGGTGTGGCGTTGTGCGACGAGGCCCGCCCGACTATTCTGTGCGCATGAGCATGCCCTACTTCCGCGTCCCGCTGAATCTGCCTCACGCGGCGACCCTGAATCGCCGGCTGCTGTACCAATTGGACCGCGTCTGCCGTACCCACGGACTCGTACTTGCCGAACGCGAAACCCTCGAAGCACGCGTCGATCGGCTCCAGACCCTCTTGGATCCGTTCTTCGAACAAGGCGACAACCCGCCGCCCGCCGAAGCCGCGGCCGCCGTGGCGCAGGCCGCCGCGTGGCTGCGCGAGATCGTCGATGCCGTCGAGCGCCACCGCATCGGCGACGACCGCTTGGGCCAGGTGATCCGCAACCTGTTCGAATGCCTGGAGCTGGGCGAAGAAGGCGCACACCAGTCGCTCCGGGCTGGCGAGAACCCCGATTCGGCTCTGCGAGCCGTGGACTGATACGCCCATGATCCCCACCGAGCCCTGGTTCTGCCGCACCTGCGGCGGCTTTCACGAAGAGCTGCCGTTGAGCTTTAACGCGCCGGCGCCGGAAGCGTATTACGAGATCCCGCGCGCAGAACGCGAAGCGCGCGCCGTGCTTTCGAACACCCATGCCGTCCTTGACGGCGCGCGCCACTTCCTCCGCGCCAGTCTCGAACTGCCCGTCGTCGATCTCATGCAGCCCTTCACCTGGGGCGTCTGGGCCGAAGTCGGCGCCGAACTCTTCCGCCTCGCCCACGATCCGGCCCATACCGGCGGCCACGCCAGCGCCCCGCGCGGCGAAGGCGCGCTCGCCTCGGCCATCCCGGGCTACCCTCAAACGCTTGGCCTGCGCGTCTGGATCCAACCGCGCCCGCTGGGCCAGTTCCCGCTGCTGGGCGTGCTGGACGAGGCCCACCCGCTGCGCCTCGAACAGGACGCCGGCATCGCACTCGAGCGCGTACAAGAATGGGCCTCCGCGATGCAGCATCCTCAAGCATGAACGAAACCGTTTCCGTGACCGCGCGCGGACGCGTGCTGCTGTTCCACAAGCCCAAAGGCGCGATCGTCTCGCGCGCCGGCGAACGCGGCCAGAAGACCGTCTACGATCTGCTGCCCCCGTGGGTGCGCGACGAAGAGTGGGTTCCCGTCGGGCGGCTGGACCAGGACACGCGCGGACTCCTGCTCTTCGTCCGCGAAGGCGCGCTGGTTGAAAGCCTCACCCGCCCCGGCGCCTGCGAGAAGGTCTACGAAGTATCGATTCGCGGGCGCTTCACGCCCGAGCACCAGGCCGCGGTGCTGCAAGGCGTAGAGAGTCCCGTCGGCGTGCTTCGCGCGAAAACCGTCGTAGCCTTGGGCATGACCGGCCCGAAGACGCATCTGCGCGTCACGCTCGACGAAGGCAAAAACCGCCACATCCGCCGCATGTTCGCCGCGCTGCGCGATCCCAAGCGCGGCACGCCGCTCAAGGTCATGGATCTGAAGCGCCTCTCCATCGGCCCGCTGGAACTCGACGTGCCTTCCGGGCAATGGCGCTTCCTTAAGGACGAAGAAACCGAACGCCTGCTCGCCGCGCTGCGTTGATCGCCACACGCGCTCGCGTAGGCTAGCAGCCCTTGAACCCAAAGGAGCCCGCCATGCCTTCCCTTTTCACCCGCATCGTGAACGGCGAAATTCCCTGCGCCAAGGTCTGGGAAAACGAGCGCTGCCTGGCCTTCCTCGACATCATGCCCGTCACACCCGCTCACACGCTGGTCATCCCGAAGCAGGAAGTCGACTACCTCTTCGACCTGGACGACCCGCTCTATCTGGAACTGATGCGCGCGAGCAAGACCGTCGCGGGGCTGCTGAAGAAAGCTACCGGTTGCGCGCGCGTCAGCGTCGGCGTCTTCGGCTTCGAAATACCGCACGCGCACATTCATCTGATACCGATGAACGCGCTGGGCGATTTCCCCTTTCCAGCGCGCGCGAAGGCGAAGCCCGAAGACCTCGCGGCGATGGCCGGGAAAATCCGCGACCTTCGTGCGTGACCTATTACCTTTGGGTTTTGAAGATGTACCTTTTAATTCTTACCGTTCCGCATGCGGCAAGTCCTTCAACTCCCGTTCGACCACCCCGGCCGTCGCCGCGCCGCCGCCTTCGCGCGCGGTGACCGGCTCCATCACCGCGCCCTTCTCTTCCAAGAGCTTCCCGCGCGACCGGACGATCAAACCCAGTCCGCCCAGCAGCACCGCGCCCAGCGCCAACAGTTCCGGCGTCGGCGTCTCGCCCAACAGCGGCCACGCGTACAGCAGGGTGACCGGCGGCACCAGCAGCGTCATCGCGGTGCTCGGCGCCAGCCCCAGCCGCCCCACCGAAACGTAAAACATCGCCTCGGTGAAGCCCATCAGCACCGGACCCGAAGCCAACATCGCCAGCAACGGGACGAGCGGCGCGTCGGTAACCCAGCCCAAATGGCCCCAGTACCAGACCAGCGGAAGCGTAAGCAGGGTCGAGAGCCCGAAGACGATCGTCGAAACCGCGAAGGCGTCGTGCTTTTTGAGCCACGCTTTCGCGCAGGGACTGTAGCAGCCCCACAGTCCGGCGGTGGCCATCAGAAGCAGGATCGAATGCCGCGAGATCTCGCCCGAGCCCCGCACCAAACACAGTCCCACCAGCCCCACTACGGCTAACACGAAGCCGGCCTGGAAGCCCGGCCGTCGCACCAGCTCGCGCTCGTCCGGAAAAAGAATCGCCGAAAGCGTGATCGCGATCAGCGGGATCGCGCGCGTGATCAGCATGCCCAGCGTCGCGGTGGTCTCGTACGTGCCGGCGGTGAAGGCGACCAGCCCGCCCGCGAACAACACGCCCATTAAGAGAAAAGGCCAGGGCTTGCGCAGCGTGGTGCGCAGCGCCGGACCCCGTTTCCAGCACACCCAGCCGCCCAGCACCACCGTGGTGCTCAGCACGCGGTAAAAGACCAGCGTGTACGGGTCAATGCCGTAGGCCTGCATGTACTTGTAAAGCGGCGTGCCCCACCCCCACATGCCCACGGCAGTCAGGATCGGCACGTAGTCGCTTAACGTATTGGCGCGGCTGCCCATCCTCGGTCTGTTTCCAATCGGTGCTCGAGCACGTTAAAACACCAAGAACCCGTGCCCTCTGCGCAACGAGTACCGGCTTCAATTCGTGGAGCGTATCATCGACAAACTCAACACCACCAATACCAGAATATGGTTGACCGAACTGAACAGAAAAAAACGCCGCACCTGCCGCGGCAACTCGGGTTGCTCCAAGCCTTGCGATGCTTGCCGGTACGTCCATGCTTGCCAGCCCAAACCCGTGGTGGCGATGGCCATCGCCATGCACAGAATCGCCAGCCGCGACTCCGTGACGGGTGCGTGTAGCCCGTACATTAAATAAAGCGCGAAGAATCCCAGGAACAGCACGCCGCTGGACCAGCGAATGACTTTAAGCTCGCGTTCTATCCGCTGCCAACGCGGGCCATCCCCGGCACGAATAAGCTCGAAACGGATTCGGTCGCGAGCGCGAGTCGCTCTGCTGTTAAGCGGCACAAGTAGAATGGCGATGACAATCAGAGTAATCCCGTAGACCAGGTCAGACATAAACCGCTCCGTCGCTCGCAAGAGGCCGCGAAAATCCGCGCTACCGGTGGTTCACGGAATGTAATCGGCTTGCTCAAGTCGCGTCAGAGTACAATCGGCAACCGCGCCTTCTTCTCCGCGGACTCCACTGCGCCGAAGACCATCGCGAGGCTCTTGATGTTGTCCCCGCACCACGTCTCGGGCTGGCCGCCGGCATCGATGGCCTCCAGCAACCGCTCGAAACTGCCCACCTGTCCGGCCGGGCGCGTCTCGGTGCTCGCCAATTCGATCTTCTCGCCGGGCCGCGTGAAGCCTTCCGCCCCGGGCTTGACCACCTCGGCCACCGGCGCGCTCGCGCCGTCCCACACGATCGAACCCTTCGGGCCCACCACGCGCCAGACGCCGTTCCAGCCCGTGTTGTGACCTTCGCTGCACCAGCTTCCTCGGTACGTGAAGACTACGCCGCCGCTCAGTTCGAAGACCGCCGTCGTCGCCGCATCGCCCTTGTACCAGCTCCCGTGCGGGCTGAACTCGCGGCAGTAAACCGCCTCCGGATCGGCCTGCGTCACGCAGCGGACCATATCGAAGTGGTGGATCGACATGTCCAGCAGCAGCGGATGCGCCATCTCGTCGCGGAACCCGCCGAAATGCGCGCCGATGTAGAAATCGACGTTTACGGTGCTCACCGGACCCAGCATCCCGTCGGCCACGGCTTGGCGCAGCGCGCGGACCTGCGGGATCCAGCGGTAATTCTGGCTGACCATGTACACCTTTCCCGCCTTCTGAGCCGCGGCGATCATCTCGCGCGCATTGGACAGCGTGTCCGAAAGCGGCTTTTCGCCCAGCACGTGGCAGCCGGCCGACAGTGCCGTCAGCGTCACCTCTTTATGAGCGGCCGGGATCGTCACGTCGATCACCAGGTCCGGCTTCAGCTCCGCCAGCAGCGCTTTCAGATCGGTGCCCGTCGCGGCGTTCGAGAGATTGAAGTCGGCCTTGCGCTGTTCGGCGGCCTCGCGCCGAATGTCCATCAGCCCGACGATCTGCGCGCGCGGGTGATCCTTCAGTCCGTTCAGCCACGCGCGGGCCATTCCGCCGCAGCCGGCCAGCACGATCCGTTGGGGTTTGCTCATCGCGGGAGACTCCTGGTGGCGTGTCGGCGGTACTGCGCGGCCGCCCACGCAATTCCTTAAAGGTATTGGCTACAGATTCGGGGCCTGCGTGGACGATAAACACTTGCAGTTCCAGGTCCAGCGCAGGAGCGAGTGACGCGATGATTCGATTGGCATTAGGGATTGGCACGCTGGCGATCATGCTGGCGATGGGCGTACTGATCTACCGCTGGGTGCATACCCCGGACGGAACCCAAACGGCCGAGAGCCTCCCGGGCGAAGCTCCGGTCGAAGCCGGCCTGCCGCCGCCGAATCCCGCTCCGCCCGCGGATAGCACCATGCCGTCGGTCCCCGTGGGGCCGCTGGGCGAAGCGCAACCGGTGGGTGTCGCGCCTGCCGTGCCCGCGCCCAGCCCGCTGCCGCCGCTGCCCAACGAACCGGTCGCCCCCGCGCCCACGCAGACTGCCCAAGCGCCGGCTGCGCCCACCGGCGCGCTGCCGACGCACCGCGTCCAGTCCGGCGACTCGCTCTGGAAGATCTGCATGCGCTACTACGGAAACGCGAAGTACGTCAACCAGATCGCTCAAGCCAACGGCCTCGAATCGGCCGGCTCGATCAAGCCCGGTCAGGTTCTCGTCCTGCCGAACCTGGCGAACATCAAGCCCGCGCCGGTGGACGCCGATCACGAGGTCGCCGAAGAGCCGGCTGCGCGCCGCGTGGCGCCGGTCCAGCCGCAAAGCCCGGCCGCTTCTGAATTCGTACCGATGCCGCCGACCTTGAACGCCACCGCGCCGCGTGAGGCTCGCGAATCGCGCTGATCGTCCTGCAAACGTGGTCCTTTGTTGCAACGCCAGGGGCGCCGTGGGGGGCGCCCCTGGTTGTTTTCAAGCCTGCGCTAAAAACCCGCATACCTTCGCGCTGAGTTGCGCGCGCCAGCCTTGTCCGTAGAAATTATGGTTCGCACCCGGCACGTCCTCGAACACCGCCGTGCCCGCCACTCCGCGCGCATGCAGCGCCTCGAAATGCGCCCGCGCCTTCGCGGCTTCTTCGTCCTTCGCGCCCCAGACGAACAGCGCGCGCCCCTTCCAGCTTTCCAAAGCCTTTTCGATATCCCGCGCCGAATCCTTCAGGTTCCGTTCGCCGCCGCCCGGCTTCTCCGATCCCGTCAGCCCCTGCTTCACACGCCCGACATTCACCTCGCCGCGCAGCAGGCGCAGCCAGTTGCGCGGGCGCAGCAGCTTCCCCAAGAACAGCTTCCAGTTCTTCCAGCGCCGCGCCCGCTCCAGGTCCGTCCCCCGCGAGGGCTGGAACGGCAGCACCGATAGCGCCACCGCCGTGCCCACGGCTTCGGGCCGCAGCGATGCCAGGCCCAGCGCGACATTGGCGCCGGAGCAAATCCCGGCCACCGTTACGGCGCCATCGCCCCGGCTATGCAGATAGGACAGCCCCGCGGCCGCGTCTTCGATCATCCCGTCCAGGTCGCCATCTTCGAAGCGGCCTGTCGCGTCGCCGCGCCCGCGCAGATCCAGGCGCAGCACCGTATGCCCCGCGCGAGCCAGTTCCGCCGCCAAAAGCACCAGCAGCTCCGCCGGCCCCGTCCGCGGACCCGACCAGCCGGGCAGCATCAGAATGTGGGATGAGGGTTGTTGGTTTTTGGATGCATCGAGCGGGCGGTGCAGCGTCGCGCCAAGCCGAAACCCGCGCGCGGACTCGATCGTCAGCGCCTCGCGGATCTCGCCGTCGAAGGTGGCGTGCGGCGCAAACGTCTGCGAGGCCATGGCGCTCCGTGGGGCCCCTTACCCCTGCCCCTGCTTCATCCGGCGGAGCGACGCGTCGTTGCGGCTGTCGAGGATCATCGTGTGCTGCGCGGCCGCGCCGCGTGTCTGATCGGCCTGATCGCGCTGCGCGTGGCGGACCAGCTCTTCGCTCAGCGCCTGCTGCAATTTCTCGATTTCGGCCGTGCTGTAGATCCGCCAGCCCGCGCCGGACTTGACCCCCAGCTTGCCCTGTTCGACCAGTTCGCGCAGCTTCGCCGGAGCGGCCCGGTCGCTACACAACTCCGGAAACAGCTCGTCGCAGATCGCGCGGTACACATCCAGCCCGCCCAGGTCTGCCGTGCCGAAGATCCCGCTGATCGGCATGCGCCGGCCGAAGCCCAGCGCCGCCACCGCGTCGATGTCTTCCGGCGTCGCGACGCCCTGCGCCACCAGGTCCATCGCCTCGCGCTGCAGCGCGAAGGCCAGCCGGTTGCCCAGGAAGCCCGCGATCTCGCGCTTCAGCAGGATCGGATGCTTGCCCGCGTCGGCCAGAAGCTTCACCACGCGGTCGATTACCTCCTGCTTCGTCCCCGCGTGCGGGACGACTTCCACCAGCGGCAGCAGGTGCGCCGGGTTCCAGAAATGCGTCGCCAGAAAGCGCTCCGGATGCTGCATCGCCGCGGCCAACTTGCTGGGCAGGATCGAAGACGTATTGCTCGAAATCACGGCCGTCGGAGGAGCCAGCTTCTCGGCCTCGGCCAGCACGCGATGTTTGACGGCGAGATCTTCCGGCACGACCTCGATCACCCATTCCGCCGTGGGCAGCGCCTGCTCGGGACTCTCGGCGTACGTCACGCGCTCGGCCAGCTTCTCGCCGTTCACGTCCGTCAGCCCGTTGCTGTGCATGAAGCGCGCGCCGGCGCGAGCGTATTCGCGGCTGCGGTTGCGTTGTTCTGCGTCCACCTCCGCGACCTGCGGGCGGTACCCCGCGCGAGCCAGATCCAGGGCGATGTTCGTGCCCATGGTGCCCGCGCCTAAAATCACGACCGATACGGTACTCATAACTGCTGACCTCGTGGGCCCGCGAAACGGCCCCTTTACGCTACCCACATCGGCTTAAAAATCCAATCGGAAGCCCATGCCCAGATAGCGCTGCCGGGCTTCGGGATGGTTGACAATCTCGCGCGGAGAGCCGTGAATCCAGATCTTGCCTTCGTCCATGATGTACGTGCGGTCGGTGATGGTCAGCGTTTCCCGCACGTTATGGTCGGTGATCAGCACGCCCTTGCCCTGCCCTTTGAGGTCGCGCAGGATGCCCTGAATTTCGGTCACCGCGATCGGGTCGATCCCCGCGAACGGTTCGTCGAAGAGCACGATCTTCGGGTCCAGCGTCATCGCGCGCGCGATCTCCAAGCGCCGCCGCTCGCCGCCCGAAAGGCTCCCCGCCTGACTCTGCCGCACCGTCTCCAGGCCGAATGACCGGATCAGTTGGTCCAGCCGCTGGCGCTGTTCGGCGCGCCCGCCCACACGCAGTTCCATCACCGCCAGGATGTTCTCTTCCACCGTCAGGCGCTGGAATACGCTCGGCTCCTGGGCCAGATAGCCCATCCCGCGGTTGGCCCGGTCGAACATCGGCGCCGACGTAATGTCGCGCAGCTCGAAACTCACCCGGCCCTTGTCCGGACGCAGCATGCCCATGATCGTGCGGAAGGTCGTGGTCTTGCCCGAACCGTTGCGCCCCAGCAGACCCACGATCTCGCCCGCGCCGACCTCCAGGTTCACCCCGCGGACCACTTCGCGCCCGCCGAAGCTCTTATGCAGCCCTTCGGCGACAAGGATCGGTTCGGGGCGCGGCGCCGGCGGCTTCTCCGCGATCGCCCGCGTCAGCCGGAAGATCCCCGACGGCGGCGGCACTCCCTTGGCCGAAGGGTACAGGTCTTCGTTCAGCGTATCGGCGGCCGGCGCGAACGGCGAATCCGGTGGCGGAAGTACCGCCGTACCGCCGCCCTGCATCGAACGGTGCAACACCGCCGTCGCCGGCGGCAGCGCGCCCGGCTTCAGCGTCTCCGCGGGTTCGTTCGGCTTATCGGTCTGCGGCGATGGCGGCGATGGCGGCGATGGCGGCGCCGGCGGAGCCTTCACTGCGCTTTCGTGCTGCATCGAGCGATACAGGATCATCGTCCCGGGCGGGACCGCGCCCGGCTTCACCGCGTCCGGCGACGCCTCGGGCGTCTCGCCCTTCGCGGCCGATCCGGCTTCCGCGGACGGCGCCGCGGGGGCGCCGGCATCGGCATCCTCGGCCGTGGGACTCGAAGGCTGGGGCGACGGCTCGCTCAAAACGTGCGTCTCTCTTCCCGTGCGGGTCTCAACGAATGATACGCCAGCGGGTCGGCGGCCACCAGACCAAGGAAGCCTGACCCACGATGTTTTCCCGGGGCACGAAGCCCCACACCCGGCTGTCCTGGGACGACGGCGAGTTGTCCCCCAGCATCATGAAACCGTCCACGTTCGCTTCGGACGCCTCTTCCGCCGCGTTGTACTTCGGAATCTGCAACTCGTAGCGCCCTTCCTGGGGATCGTACTTGCGCATCGCGTTGTGGTGCGCCGTCAAGCGCGGGCCGCCGTCCAGTTCCAGCGTGTAATACAGATCCCGGTGCAGGTTCAGCTGCGTGACCTTCACCTGCGCCGCGCCGTGAAAGACCACCCGCGCCAGGCTTTTCAGACTCTTCGCCGCCTTGCCCAGCGCCTTCACGTCCAGCGTCTGCGGCGGCAGCGCGCGCCCGTCCAGTTCGGCCAACACGCTCCCGTCTACGTACGCCAAACTCAAGCGATGCGCGCCCGGCGCCAGCGTGGGACGCTCGGCCACCTCGTACACCCCTTCGGCCGCATCCAGCTTCGGAGCCTCCCCGCCCAACGACAACACCCAAGCCGCATGCCGCACGTGCGAACCGCAGCGCAGTTCCAGCGCGCCCCCGGCTTGCTCCACGGTCAGCTCCACTTCAAGCTTCAAATCCCCGGCCGTATTTCCGCCGCCGTAGAAGAAAGGCGTCGACTCCTTCGGCGTAACGTGCCACGTCGCGGCCTTGCCCTTCTCGATCGTCTCGTTCGCGGTCAGCGGACCCACCAGCACGCCCACCTGCTGCGCGCGAAGCTCAGGCGCTTCCAACCGCTCTTCGCCGCGCAGCTCGAAGACGCGCTCCACGCTCAGTTCCACCGCGCCGGCCGGCGCATCCTCCGAAGCGATCCGGTCGCCGGGAATCACCGTCCCGTTCAGCACCTTCACCCGCAGCCCGCCCGGCAACACCTCGAGGACCTCCAGCGAGAGCCGTGGCCCCGCGTTGGCCGGAAGAATGCGCGGTTCGGTTTCCCGGTCCCGCTCCACCGGAAACGCCAGCCGCCCGCAGTGCGGGCAGCGTACCCCGGTCCAGGGGCTCGCGATGTACGGCCGGATCGTTTCCGTCGTCTCCTTCGGATCCTTGAACGGCACGCCCTCGGGGCTCACCAGCGGCGGCAGATGCGCCTTCGGACAGCCGCGGTGCCAGAACGGCCAGTGCCCCATCTTGACGTACACGTTGCTCACCGCGTGCGCGTACTCCAGCGCCGCCGCGCCCTGCACCCGCAGCGCCCCGCGCTCGCGCGTCGCCGCGCCGGCGGCCGCCTCGACGTTCCACGGAAACGCGGCGTGATTCTCGTCCTGAAGAATCTCGCGCGCCAGCCGTTCGTCCGCGCTTTCGCCTTCCTTTTCCGCCGGCAGCGCCTGCTCCGTGAACCGCGCCACGCTCACCGGCAGCCAAAGGTTCTCCTGCAACTCCGGCGAACCCTCTTCCCATTTGCGCAGGATCCGTTCCCGCTTCGTCGCGGGATCTTTCAGGAACAGATCCCCGCCCGAGATCACGATCGTCTCGCCCGGCAGGCCCACCAGCCGCTTGATGTACTTCTTCTTGCCCGGCTTCTGGCCTTCCCACGCACTGTCGTAGTCGAAGACGATCGTCTCGAAGCGCTTCGGCTCGGTTCCCAGATAGTTGAACGGAATCTTGTTCGTGACGATCCGGTCGCCGTAATCCTGGTGCCCGATCAGGCTCGGTTCCATCGAGCCCGACGGAATCTTGAACGGTTCGAACAGATACGTCCGCACCAACACGATGCCCAGCACGAAGACCCCCAGCCCGGTCCACGTATCGATGAACTTGACCTTCTTCTTCGGCTTGGGGTCGGCGGAGGGGTCAGGTTGAGCGGGCGGCGGATTCGAAGCGGCGATGGCCATAGGGTTCCCGGATAGCGACGTGCTCAGGCGGCCCGCCTTCGAGCAAACTCAGGCCGCGCTACCCTAGCGTATTCCTATCTCGAATCAACCAAAAGAGTTACCGAGTCCAAGCGAGCCCAAAGAGATGCGCCGGAAGCTGCACAAAGTGCTTGGCGCTCTACTTCGCTTGCAGGGCCACTTCAAGCTTCGCGAGCGCCGGAACGATCAGGTCAACGCCGAAGTGCTTGGTCGATTTCACGATCCCGAAGAATCCGTCGCGCACGCGCATCAGCGTCGTGACGTACACCTGCGTCCCCGCGTCCACAGGCTCCCATTGGTACGAACCGCGCTTGATCTCGAACATCGACGAGCCCTTCACGTAAGTGAGGTTCAAGGACTCCTTCAAAAAGATAAATGTAGCGCCAGTCGAAACCGACTAATTGGCACCCTTCCATGATCTTGCCAAACGTCGCACGATAGCGCTCCTGCGCCAAACCGAACTCGCCCTCATTCGCACGGCCGGTGTTCATGGCCATTGGTATAAGGTGCGGCGAACCGACCGCCAGAGCCAATATCCACGCTGTTTCGGACCCGGCGATCCGTGCCGTACGTGCTCCGACTTCACGGCTCCGGAACGCTACGCAAGACCCCAACCCCGGGCGCAGGCGCCCGGCCGGACGGCTTCGGATCGGGGAAAATCACGGCCAGAAGACGGTTGCCCTACTCGTCTTCGCGCGTGTCCAGCACCGCCAGGAAGGCCTCCTGCGGAACTTCCACCGCGCCGATATTCTTACTGCGCATCTTCTTCTTGCCTTCCTTCTGCTTCTCCAGCAGCTTGCGCTTACGCGTGATATCGCCGCCGTAGCACTTGCTCGTCACGTCCTTCGCCAGCGCCGATATATTCTCGCGCGCCACGATCTTCCCGCCGATCGCCGCCTGCAGCGCGATCACGAACAGATGCCGCGGAATCTGCTTGCGCAGGCGAACCAGCATCCGCCGCCCGCGCGCTTCCGAATTGGTGCGGTGGCAGATCACCGAAAGCGCGTCCACCGGCGTGCCGTGCACCAAGATGTCCACCTTCACCAGGTCCGCTTCCACGAAACCCGTCACGTGGTAGTCCATCGTTCCGTACCCGCGCGTCGCAGACTTCAGCCGGTCGTAGAAATCGAAAACGATCTCCGCCAGCGGTATGTCGTAGTGCAGCATGCAGCGCTTGCTGCCCAGGTACTCCTGCTTGATGAACTTCGCGCGCCGGTCCTCGCACAACGTCATCAGCGGACCGATGAACTCACCCGGCACGATGAACTCCACCCGCGCGATCGGCTCCCGGAATTCCTTGATCCGCGACGGATCCGGCACCTGCGTCGGGTTGGTGACCGTCACCACCGTCCCGTCGTTGCATTGCACTTCGTACGTCACGTTCGGAGCCGTCTGCACCAGCTCGATATTGAACTCGCGCTCCAGCCGCTCCTGCACGATCTGCATGTGCAAAAGGCCCAGGAAGCCGCAGCGGAACCCGAAGCCCAGCGCCGCCGAATTCTCCGCCTGGAAGCGCAGCGCGCTGTCGTTCAGAACCAGCTTCTCCAGCGCGTTCTTCAGCGACTCGAAGGCTCCGTTGTTGGCCGGAAAGATTCCGCAGAAGACCATCGGTTGCGGTTCGCGGTAGCCCGGCAGCGGCTGCGTCTGCCCGCGCGGCACCAGCCCCGATTCGATCGTATCGCCCACCTTGACCTGGTGGATGTCCTTGATCGTCGCCGTCATGAACCCGACTTCGCCGGCCGTCAACGACGCCACCTGCACCGGCCGCGGCGTGAACTGTCCCACCTCCGCGACCTCGAAGGTCGAATTCAGGTGGTGCATGCGGATCTTGTCGCCCTTCTTCAGCTTCCCGTCCACGACCCGGATGTACGTAATCACGCCCTTGTAGTCGTCGTACTTGCAGTCGAAGATCAGCGCGCGCAGCGGCTTTTCGGCATCGCCCTGCGGCGGGCGCAGCCGCGTCACCACCGCGTCCAGAATCTCTTCCACGCCCAGCCCCGTCTTGCCCGAAGCCATCAGGCACTCTTCCTGAGCGATCCCCAGCACCTGCTCGATCTCTTCCGCCGTCTCGTTGATCTGCGCGCTGGCGAGGTCCACCTTGTTCAGGACCGGGATGATGTCCAGTTCGCCGTTCACCGCCAGCAGCGCGTTCGCCACCGTCTGAGCCTGCACGCCTTGCGTGGCGTCGACCAGCAGCAGCGCGCCTTCGCACGCGGCAAGGCTGCGCGAGACTTCGTAGTTGAAATCCACGTGCCCCGGCGTGTCGATCAGGTTGAGCTGGTACTCCTGGCCGTCGGTGTGCGTGTACTTCACCGTCACCGCGCTGAGCTTGATCGTGATCCCGCGCTCGCGCTCCAGATCCATGTCGTCCAGCAACTGCTCGCGGAACTCCCGTTCCGTGATCGCGCCGCAGCGCAGCAGCAGCCGGTCGGCCAGCGTCGATTTGCCATGGTCGATGTGAGCGATGATGCAGAAGTTACGTGTAAACTGGCTCATGAACGCACGCGGGTACCTAAACGAACGAGGGGCGGGCCATGCCCCGCCCCAAACCCGCCGCAAGGCCGGATGGCCACGGCGGAGTACACAGCTTAGCGCATCCGCCCCCGGATTCCAAGCCGGACACGCTTATCGCCCCAAACGCAGCAACCCCTCCAGCGCCGGCCACGCCAGATCGGCGTAAAACCGGTGCCCATCGGGGCCTACCACCAACTTGACCTTCCGCTCGGCGCCCAACGCCTTCCAGATCCGCTTCGCGTCCCGAAACGCCTTCCGCACCGCCGGCAGCGGCGAGATCGGATCCACCGCGCCCGCCACCACCACGCACGGCCGCGGTGCGATCAGCCCCAGCACGTCCGCGTATTCGGCCCACTCCAGCACCCCGGGGATGTAACTGCACGCGCAGTGGTGGATCGAAAGCCACGCCTCGCGGTACGTGCAGAAACTGCACGATGGCATCGCGTGCGTGATCCGCGGCAGCGCCGCCGCCGCGCAGATGCTCGCCGTCCCGCCGCCCGAATTGCCCATCACGCCCACGCTCGATCGGTCCACGTCGCCGCGCGTCCACAAATAGTCCAGCCCGCGCTCGATGT
The DNA here is from genome assembly GCA_015075375.1 of Planctomycetota bacterium. Classification (GTDB taxonomy): domain Bacteria; phylum Planctomycetota; class SZUA-567; order H5-PLA8; family H5-PLA8; genus H5-PLA8. The sequence goes on from JABTUM010000003.1 coordinate 549,958, forward strand.
CGTACACCCGCTCGCCCAGCAGCGTCCGCCCCAGCATGGCCGACGACATCGCCGCTTGGTGGCACGTCTGCTTCACCGGCGCCGCCAGCGCGACCTCGGCGCGCTCCCCGAAGCCGCGCTGCTCGATGCACAGCGCCGCGAAGCCCCGCTTCAGGCAGCCCAGCGCGAAATCGCGGTCGCCTTCCACCGCGAACGGCTTGGATTCGTCCTCCCGGTCCACCCCGATGCTATGGTGCATCCCCGTCGTGTGCCCCTGCAGGCAAACGAACCACGGATACGGAGGCTGCGCGTTGCGCGGCAGGCAGACGTAGGCCGGCACGTCCGCGCCCGGCTCGCTGCGGTAAACGATCTTCTCGATCCGCCCCAATTCGTGCTCGCGCGTCCAGAGCGTCCGCGGCGCAAGCGGCGGCTTCGGCCCTTCGGGCAGCTTCAGCAACGCGCGGAATTTCTTGCGCAGCTGGGCCTGCCAGCGCTTCGCGTCGCCCCCGCGATACGCCAGCTTCGGCGGATGCGCATCCAGCCAGTGCAGGTGGTACTGCGAAGGCGAGAACTCCGGCGCGCGGCGGCGTGCGGGCATGAGCGTTACGCTCCTTCAGGTTTCTGAGCGGCCTCTTCCCGGCTCCAGACGTGATCCACGTACCGCACGTGCTGCTCCGCCATCCACGGCGGCAACCCGTTCCACGCCTGAGCCGCGCGCAAGAACTGCACTTCCAGCGTGAACCCGCCGCGAATGTTCCCGTCCGGCAACTCGACCTGCCAGTCTTCCAGCGCCGCGCGAGGAACCGTGTACGGAGCCGGCTCGTCCGCGCCCGCCGCCATGGGCGGAACCGGATCGCAGACCTTCATCTCGTCCTCGCCCAGCTCCACCAGCCGCACCCAAGCGAATCGCTCGTCCGCCTGCGCATCGGACGCCGCGATCCGCACGAAGGTATCGCGCGGGCGCTGATAAAAGAGCGCCTCGAACTCCGAGCGCGCCGCGCGCGCCCGTTCGAACGCCTGCGGCAGCAGGGGATCGTCAGGATCGATCCGCCATTCCGGCGCCCGCCGAGCTTCCTGGCGCACGCGCAGGAAGTACCGCGCCAGCACCCAGAACAACGCCGCGCCGAAAAGAGGTAACCACCAGGACATACGGGGAGAATAACCGATCGCGCTGCGGCATTCAGCGCGCGAATACGCCGCCCAACTCCGCCGCGAACCCTTCGAAAAGCGCGCTCGTCAGCGTGTCCTTCGCGCCCAGCGTCTTCACCGCGCGCTCCGCGTCTTCCTGCAAGCGGAAGACCTGCAGCACATCGGCGTCCGGATCCACGATCCAATACTCGAGCACGCCGTGGCGCGCATAAAGCGTCCGCTTCGCCTCGCGGTCCAGTTCGCAGGTGGACGGCGAAAGAATCTCGACGCACAGATCCGGACCGCCGAACACGCCCTCCTCGCGCACGATCGACGCGCGCGCCTTGCTGACATAAAAAAGGTCGGGTTGAACCACGTCCTCATCCGAAAGCACTACATCCAGCGGCGCGAAATAGACTTGGCCCCACCGCTTTTTTTCCACCATCTCGGTGAGGGCCATGGTCAATCGGCGCAAAATGACCTGATGCCGGGTCTTGGGCGATGGACTCACGAGCAGTTCTCCCGCCACGAGCTGATAGCGCTTCCCGTTTTCCGGGAGCGAGCGGTAGGCGCGGTAGTTGTATTTGATATCCGTCCGCATCGCGAAGCCTCCGGGCAGATTATAGCGCGCGCAGCGGTTCCAAAGCAATAAGGGGCTACAGCTTCCCGTCCAGCCGCAGCAGCGCCAGACCCGCGACGCCCGTCATCCCCGCGTCGTCGCCCAGCTTCGCCTGATGCAGCTTCAAGCGCGCGCCCGCAGGTCCCAGCGCGCGACGCTTCATTTCCTTCTGCATCGCCGGAGCGAAAAGCTTCCACGACGCCGCAAGCCCTCCGCCGATCACCCCCGCCTCCGGATTCAGCACGTTGGCGAACGACGCGCACGCGATGCCCAGATGCCGCCCCAGCCGCTCGAACAGATCCAGCGCGACTTTATCGCCCGCTTCCGCGCACTCCGCGACCGTCTGCCCGTTCACCTCGTCTTCGGCCAGCTTCGCCAGCTTCGATTTCGGATGTTCCTTCGCCGCCGCCTTCGCGTCGCGAATCAATGCCGTCGCCGAACACAGCGCCTCCAGCGAGCCCGGATTATCGAAAACCTGCTTCGGGCCGTCCGGATCCACCACGATATGGCCCAAATGCCCCGCGATGTCGTCGATGCCTTTCCACAGCTTCCCGCCCAGAATCAGCCCGCCGCCCACGCCCGTCCCCAGCGTCAGGATAAACATCGTCTGCGTGCCCTTCCCCGCCCCGCGCATGTACTCGCCCCAGCACGCGCTGTTCGCGTCATTCTCGAGGTACGTCGGAATCCCGATCCCGTCCTGCACCAGCTTCGCCAGCGGAACGTTCTTCCAGCCCAGGTTCGGCGTCTCGACGATGATCCCCGTCTGCGAGTTCAGCGGTCCCGGCGAACCGATCCCCGCACACGCCACCTCGTCGTGCCGCTTGTTCGCTTCCTTCAGCAGCTTCTTCGCCATCTCCGCCATCTGCGCGGCCGCGTCTTCCGGCTTGGGCTTTTTGCCCACCGCGTGCTTCGCGCGAACCAGTATCTTCCCGTCCTCGCTCACCAGTCCGCAACGAACGTTGGTGCCGCCCAAATCGAACGCGATGACATCTCGGCTCACGGGATCTGCTCCTCTTGCGTTTACGTGTGGCGAATAATCCGATGGAAATGGGAAATCATGCTATAGCGCCTGCGCGCCCCCTGCCACCATCCAAAAGCCCGTTAATCCGGCATGAGCTTCGGATGAAGAATGCGCGCCATCACTTCCAACCCCTCCACCACGCGCGGGCCCGGACGGCTGAAATGCGCGTTCGCATCCAGCACGTGCACGCGCCCGGCGCGCACCGCGGGCAGTTCCCGCCAGCCCGGGCGCGACTCGAGCAACCCCAGCTCCCCGCGCGCTTTCGCTTCGTCGTACCCGCACGGCATCACGAAGATTACGTCCGGCCGCGCTTCGAGCACCGCGTCCCACTCGATCCGCCGCGAAACCTCGCCGGCCTTCCCCAGCACGTCCACTCCGCCGGCCAGCGCCACCTGCTCCGGTACCCAATGCCCCGCGTAAAAAATCGGGTCCAGCCATTCCAGGCACGCCACGCGCGGGCGCGAGGCCTCCGGCAAAACATTCGTCCGAGCCGCTACGCGGTCGATCCGCGCCTGCAAGGCTGCCGCGATCCGTTCCGCTTCCGCGCCCACGCCCGCCGCCGCGCCCACGCGCCGCAGATCGTCCAGAATCTCCGCCAGGCACGTCGGGTCCAGCGAGAGCACCTCCGGTGCCGGACGGATCGCCTGTACGCTATGCAGCACATGCTCCCGCGGCACCGCGCAGACGTCGCACAGCCCCTGCGTCAGCACCAGCTCCGGGCGCAGCGCCTCCAAAAGCCCCGGCTTGAAACGGTACACGCCTTCCCCGCGCGCCAGCGTCTCGCGGATCCGCCGGTCGATCTCCCCCTGCGGCAGGGTTTTCCCTTCGGCGCCCAGGCAACTCTCGATCACCACCGCCTTCTCGCGCTCGATCCCCGGAGGATAATCGCATTCGTGCGTGATCCCCACGAGCTGCTCGCGCAGGCCCAGCAGGCAGGCGATCTCGGTCGCCGAAGGCAGCAGCGACAGAATGCGCACGCTCAGCGCTCCATCCGTTCGCTCTGCCGCTGCAAGTTCAGCAGTTCGCTGCGCAACAGTTTCACCGCGCGCGCGCGGTGGCTCAGCCGGTTCTTCTCTTCCAGCGTCAGTTCGGCCAAGGCTTTGCCCGCGTCGAGCGCGTAAAAAATCGGGTCGTAGCCGAAGCCGCGCCCGCCGTGCGGGCGCGTCAGGATACGCCCCGCGCACGAGGCCCGAAACAGCGCCGGCTCGTCGCTCGGCCGGCACAGCGCGATCACGCAAACGAAGCGCGCCGTGCGCTTCTCCTCCGGCACGCCCTCCAGTTCGCGCAACAGCTTCGCGATGTTGTCCTGAAACGTGCACCCTGCACCCGCGTAGCGCGCCGCGTAAATCCCCGGCCGCCCGTCCAGCGCGTCCACCTCCAGCCCCGTGTCGTCGGCGATGGACCACTCGCCCGACAACGCCAGCGCCGCCCGCGCTTTGATGATCGCGTTCTCTTCCAGCGTCGAGCCCGTCTCTTCCGGATCGAACGCCCCGTAAGCGCTCGCCGCGCGCAGATCCACGCCCGAGCCCGCCAGCAATGGAGCGATCTCTTCCGCTTTGTGCGCGTTGTTCGTACCGAGGACCAGAATGCGTGCCATGGCTCCTAATGTATCGAATTGTCCCGCCTGAGCAACGCCCCGGGCGGCGAATCGGACGCCCGTGCAGCAAACGGAGGTGTATAAAGCGTCAAGTGTACGGCCCCCATGGAGTTCCAACGATGCTGCGATGCGACCGGCTCCTTCTGCTCTGCGTCTTCCTGGAAGGCGGAGCCCTGACGGCGGGCGAGGCCGATCCCGCGCCGCCGCCGGCCGCCGAAAAGCCTCCCGAAGCCCCCAAGCCCGAAGCCAAGCCCATCACCGCCGCCAAAGGCGAACTCGCCGACCTCCTCACCGCCTGGTGGAAAGAAGGAACCGCTGCCGGAAACATCGGCGACCGCTACGACAACCGCGACGGCGCCCACTCCATGCTCGATCTGCGCCCCTATCCCCAGCTCGAACTCTTCCCCTACAACGAAGCCGAACGCAAAGCGGGCCTGCATTGGGCGTTTCAGCGCCGCATCCTGGACGGCGTCGTCTTCGGCAACTCCTCCACCTCCGCCGGCATCCTGCAAGGCGGCAGCAACATCCGCCGCTATTACGCCAACCCCGAAGGCATGAAGTTCCTCTACGAGCAATACCGCAAGCAGCAGCTCTACATGTACCCCGAACATCGCGACCACGACCCCGGACGCGCCGGACCCGACGGCTACGGCGACGTCTATGCCGTCAACTCGCCCTACCTCATCGCCTCGCAAGGCTCCTCCGGCAGCGATCAGCCCTTCATGAAAGCCATTCCGTTCGCGCTCGCCGCCTTCCGCCCGGAAGTGAAGAAGAAGCTCATCGAAACCGGGCTGCTCATGCCCACGCTCCAATGGCTCCTGCGCAGCACCAACAAGCACCTCAAGAGCCCCGAAGAATACCTCACCGGAAAAGCGCACCCGACCGTCTTCGAAGGCTCGTGGGTCGACGCGCTGGCCATGGTCAAGCGCGCCCACGAACTCACCCTCGAGGCTCTGCCGCCGCTGGCTCTATTAAAGGTAGTGGAGGAAGATAAGCCCACGCGCGGCGTCGACTACTTCGACCCGCACACCGGAGAAGCGCTCAGCGACACCCCCTGCGTCATCGGCCGGCTCTGGCGCGGCCGAGCGCGCACGCGCCGCATGGTCGTCAGCGCCGCCGACAGCTTCGACGCCGCTTCCAAGCAGCTCACCTTTAAGTGGGTCGTCCTGCGCGGCGATCCCGAACGCATCGCGATCAAGCCCCTCGACGACGCCGGCGCCAAGGCCGAGCTTCTCGTCTCCTGGCACGAACGCCGCCCCTCCAACGGGCCGGGCTCCATCGATTCCAGCCGCGTCGATATCGGCGTCTTCGCGCACAACGGCACGCACTACTCCCCGCCTTCCTTTATCTGCTTCACTTCCTTCGACCACGAAGCGCGCACCTACGCCGCCGATGGCCGCATCCTGGAGATCGGGTACGGCGCGGGCGATGCGTCGCTCCAGATTCACGCCTGGCCGGCCCTCTTCAAACGTCTCGACGAATCCGACACTCAGCCGCTCTCCGTGGAACTGCGCAAGCTCTTCGATGCAAAGCAGCTCGCGGCGCTCCGCCAGACCGGCGTCGAATATCTGGAAAAAGCCGCCCTCGAAGCCGCCGCGAAAGACGCCTGGGCGCCTTCCGACGCCGAGAACAACCGGCTCCGTGGAGAAATTAAGAAAGCCGAAGACGCACACAAAGCCGCCGCCGCCGTGAAAAACCCCGACGACGCCGCCCAAGCCAAGACCGCCGAAGCCAAAGCGGCCCTCGACAAGCTGCAGCAGGAAAAGAAGACACACGAACCGCAAACCAAAAAGCTCCGCGAAGCCTACGACGCCGCGAAGCAAGCCGCCGCCGCCGTGCTGGACCGTAAGCTAAGCGATTTGGACCTCTCGGCCTCCGCCTGTGTCCAAAACGCCTTCGAGAAGCTCGCGCTCGACCCCGAACTCCTCGCGCGCCTGCGCGGTCCGCTCGACGCCGCCACCGCCGACCCCAAAGTCAAAGCCGCCTTCGAAAACGCGTTCAAGCCCGCCCTCGACTTGAACTTCGCGAAAAAGAACGCCGCCGGCCAGATCGAATGGACCCCCGTGCGCGCCGGAACCGAACCGCTCGCCGAACGCCTCACGAACTACGAACGCGGCCTGTTGCAGCGCGTGCAGCATGTCCTGCTCGCCAAAATCGTGTGGCCCGATCTGCTCCGCGAACGCTTCGAGATCTACTACGTCGATCCGCTCCTCTCGATCCGAAAACTCTGGCGCGACGTCTACCGCCACGACGCCAAGGGCGAAGTCATCGGCTGGACCCGTTACGCCGCCGGTACCGCGCCGGCCGATTTTCACGCCGACGGCTGGAAAATCGTCGAGCGCGACGCCCAAGGCCGGCCCAGCCGGACCCAAGCCGTGAACTACACCCAACCCAGCACCGAAGGCAAGCGGCCGTCCTACCCCAGCTTCACCCCGCTCGAATGGAAGCCCGCCGAACGCTTCCGCACCTATCAATATGCGAACGAAGAAGACCTGCGCGGTACGCACCAAGACGTACCGCCGCCCGAAACACCCCAATTAGATGCAAAAACCGAAGCGAAATCGGATGCTCCCGAGGAAAAATCGAAAGAATAGCCACTATTCGGCTTGCCTGAATAGCTAAGTCGGCCACCTGCCCCAATTGGACCTTTTACGTCCGAATCCTGTAACGAATTACACAAGCCTCGGTTACAGCCTCCGTTGGGCCACCCTTTTCGCATTGCATCGTGCACTTCGATAAAGTGGGACTGGAACTCTGTTTGCGCACATATGGTTTAATGAAGGTAGAGAAAGGAAGAGCCGTTCCAGGCTAGGCACTCAAGGATATGCATGCGAACGGCGTCTAGCTTTCAGCCAGAGCAAGAAACGGAGGGCGCCATGAATACCAACCGACGACAGGCTTTTCAGCGCGGGTGGATGGGTGTGCTGGCCGTCGCACTCGCTGTTGCAGGAATGACCGCTTCCGTGCGCGCGGCCGACGAAGCCGTGCTCCGCGAGCAGTTTATGAAGGCGTACTGGAGTGTCGTGACCAACGAACGCATGTTCGCGCTCGACTTGTTGGCTTCGCCGAGCGAAGGCGACTCGATCTGGATGCTCTTTACCGTCTCCTATTGGGATCCCGAAACCCAGGTCCGCGAAAAAGCCTTCCGGCTGCTCAGCCAACTGCCCGACGAGCAAGGCACCATCGCCGGTCTCTGCGGCCAAAGCTTCAATTTGGACAAGGACATCGACGTGAAGGTCCAGAAGGCGAAGTACATGAAGAACCTGCGCTACCGCTATCCGGTGCTCGAAACGCTCGTGAACTTCGTCCTCAAGAAACAGCCCGGCAACAAGCTCGGTTGGCCCTACGGCGGTTGGGGCGGTTGGCACGGCTGGGGCGGATACGGTTGGCACGGCGGACACGGTTGGCACGGCGGCGGGCGCGGCCTGCCCGGTGTCGGTCGCTGCGGACTCGGCTTCGGCTTCGGCGGATGGGGCGTCATCGACGGCGAAGTGATGCGCGACGACCGCGAACGCTTCCAGGGCATCCTGGATACGATCAACTACTTCGGCGGAGCCGACTTCAAAGCCCGCCGCGGAGTCGAACGCGAGATCGAATCGTGGTGGGAAATGAAACAGCCCGAGATTCGGGAACTCGACCGCCGCGAACGCGAAAAAGCGCTCCCCGCGCAGCCCAAAGCCAGTGCCCCCGGAGCGAAAGATCCGCTCCAGATCAAGCCCCGCATCACCTATCCGGAGCTGGAAGAACTGGAACCCTGAGCCCGATGCGCAGCGCGTCCCCTGACCCGCGGACCGCAAGAGCCACCGCCCAAACCGGTGGCTCTTTTTTTTGTTCCCCTCGCCGTTCGCGCACGACGGTTCCCTTCGGACGGCGAACCCCTCGCGGCAGCCGTCCGAAACATCGCCGGCGGCAGAGCCACAAGCCTGTAACGCAAACGGGCGGCGAAGGCTTCGCGCCTCCGCCGCCCGTAGCAGGTCCAACCTGTGAAGCTGACCTAATCGACTTCCGATCCGACGCCAACCCCGCCGGTGGTGAAGTTGTTGCCGGTGAAGACGTTGAACGTACCGTCGTTCGTGACGTCCAACCGCGACTTCTTGAACGTGCTGTTGGTCACATTGGTATTGGTGGCGCCGTTGTCGAGCCCCTCGCCGATGCAGTTGGTGGCCGAACACCGGTCGAGCGTGTTGTCGGCGCCGCTCTCGAGGTCGAATCCGTCCTTGTCGCAGTTGCGCGCGGTACACTGCGTAAAGGTATTGGTACCGCCGAACAGGTGGAAACCGTCGCCTTCGGAATCGCTCGCCGTGCAGCGCGTGAAGGTATTGTTATCGCCGTCGATCTCGAACGTGTTTTCGCCCTCGGAGCCGCAGCGCGTGGCGCTGCAACGGTCCACGGTCGTGAAATAAATGTCCAAATCGAAACCGGTCTCGGAGGTATGGCTGACCGTGCAGTTCTGAATCAGGCCGCCGTCGCCGGACGCCGTGCTGTTCTGGTCGATGTAGAAGCCGGTGATGTCATCGGCCAAGTCCCAGATGCGAACGTTGGTGACGCTGAACCGGTCGCCCCGCAGATACAGGCCGTACCCGTCGTCGTCCGCGCTCTTGAGTTTGTAAATCGAGCACCGGTCAATGACCGTGTCGTTCTGGTTGTCCACGTAAATGCCGTAGGAGTAATATTCGCCCGCATTCAGGTTGTAAATGTTGCAGTTGCGAATCTGGCATCCGTCGGCGTCCACGTAGATGCCGTAGGCGTAATACCCGGCGATGATATCCGAGACGATATTCTTATCGAGCTGGGCGTTGGTCGCCCCGCTGTCGACGTAAATGCCGTAGGATTCGTACGAATCGTAGGTGCTGAAGAGCCCCTGAAGGCGGTTCTGGGAAACCATGGGATTGACGCCGTTCAGGTAGATGCCGTACAGATAATCGTCGTCCCCGAGGCTGAACAGACCCTGGAGCGTGTTGCGGGTGACGACGGCGTTATCCCCGCCGGCGTCGATGCCGTAGAATACGTAATCTCCGTAGAGGTTGCGCAGGAAGTTGTTCGAGATCAGCGTATCGTTCCCGCTGCCGTCGATCCCCCAGAAATCGTCCCCGCCGCGCGCCTCGGTGAGGACGTTGTTGGTGATGACGTTGTTGTTTCCGCTGGCTTGGATCATGTAAATATCGTCGTCCGAAAAGATGTCGCGTACGGTGTTGTTGCTGATCGTGACGTTGTTGCCCTGGACGTAGATGCCCTTGGCGTCGTCGTCTCCCCCAAGTCCCCAGACGGTATTGCGGGTAACGGTCGAAGAGTCGCCGTTGGCGTAGATGCCCCAGGCGGAATAGTCGCCCGTCGCGATGTTGCCGACCCAATTGCCGGAAATCTGGCCTACGCCATCCACGTAGATTCCGTAGGAGGAATCGTTTTCCCCCATGCCGTCGACGCGGTTGCCGGTAACCGTGGCATCGCCGCTGACGTAAATCCCGTATTCGCACTGCCCCAGGTTGTACAGCCGGTTGCCCTTCACCACGGCGTTACCGCCGCTGATGTAGATCCCGTCGTCGTCCGTGTTGGAGACTTTGTTGCTGGAGACCAGCGCATTATTGCCCGTAATGTAAATGACCCCGTTATCCTCGATCGCATCGATCACGTTGCCGGTCACGATGGCGTCGTTGCCGGTCACAGTCAGGTCGCCGTCGCTGTTTAGGATGGTGCAGCGGGCTATCTGCGCACGGTTGCCGGTGACGTTAATGAAATTCCCGCTCGTATCCGATCCGGTGATCGTGCACCCCAGCAGGATCGCGTCGTCGCCCTGAAGATCGACCACCGTGCCGCCCGCTCCGCGAAAACGGCAAGCAAGCACCCTCGGAAAGGTTCCCGTGATCCGCAAGGCCGACGTGCCGTTCTGGAATTCGAAGCCCGATACGGTGATGTTATTGCCCGTAATGTCGAGTTGCATCCCATCCGTGCCGGCGATGTTCCCGTCCCAGATCGCCTTGGAGCCGAGGATCTTCACGTTGTTCAACGGTCCGGCCACCACGTTCTCCTGATACCGCCCAGGACCGACCTTGATCGTGTCGCCGTCCACCGCCGCCCCCAGCGCCGTGGCGATATCCGGAAAGGCCGCCGAAGGTACGCTCAACGTCGCCGCCTGTACGCTCGCACCCAGGATGAGTGCCCCAGCCAAAACGACACCCTGTATCCCACGCATCTCGAACCTCCCTTTATGTTGCAGGATCGGAGACCTGAAATAATGCACTCTGCGCAATGAAACTCGGATGATAACTTGAGAGTACGGTATGCAAGCCTTTATCTGAATTTTATTCAGAAATGGACCACGAATTCAGGGGAATGGCGTTGGTCGATTCTTTCAAAAATTTAAAGCACATGTGCTGACATCCGGAGCTTTCCGGATGCCGGACGTCCAAGGCTAGCAGCCCGAGATTCGGGAACTCGACCGCCGCGAACGTGAAAAAGCCCCCCCCCCCACGCCGCCCAACGCCAGCACACCCGGAGCGAAAGATCTGCTCCAGATCATGCCACTAAGTTGCCCATTTCCCGTGATCCGCGCGCGGCGGCCTTCCGAAACGTCCCTGGCAACGGAGTCACAAGTCTGAGTTCACCCATGCTAGGCAGCCTAACGCCGGGTATCGCTTGTCGGCGTGAATGCGCCGGGCATGTGCATGCCCTTGCTATGGCATGCAACGTACGGACTATTCCGTTGGTAAGGAGCCATCGATGAAGGCCTGAAATTCGGGGCTATCCCTGAGGTTATCAAACTCTTTTTCCGAACGCGCCCATTCGCGCGCAGCTTTAGCGTAGGACGTTTTGAGTGTTAGCTTCAGCCATTTGATCGCTTCTTCTTTGTCATTCTTGACGGAATAACAGCACGCTATGTCATGGGCCACCATATATGCATTCGGGTTTCTTCTATATGCTTCCTTGAAAAAGCGGAGCGCCTGCTCGCGATCTTGCCTTACTGTCATCCCGCCACGCATCGCATGATAGTATCCCGACGAATAGAGAAAAAAGCCGAGGCCGAATGCGCCGATAAAAAGTATGAGGGCGATGCCGCCTGCAATGATCAAGACTTTCTTGTTCTTCATTTAGCGCCTCTTTTCACTAGCATTACAATAAAGATCGCCGGCCGAGCGAAGCGCGGTCCGGCGCATGGAATTATTAGGCGTTTTCCTTTACTGAGTCAATAATCACGAGCATGAAATCCCTGGCGGCCTTTTCTTCGCTCGAAGCCTTCGCAAGCTCACTCGCACAATTCTCCGATGAGGGTGGGTGAGCGTGCCAACAAGGGGCGCCCGTGACCGTACTCAAGGCTTGAGCACCTACGGCCTCCGTAAGCTACAACCCGCCGCCCCCTTCCACGCCACCGCGGTGCCCCTCATCGAACGCGATCCGCCCGCACGCCGCTTGCGCCTTCGGCGGCTATAGGTTGGCCAACCACCACGCTAATTATCGTAGTAGACGATAGTAGGCCACGAGTAGCCTCGGTTGCGCGCTGCGCACCACTCAGGAAACGTGCCCTCGGGTGCCTCGCAATAGGACTCCCAGTCGTCAAGCATAGACTCGAACTCTTCAATCTCGGCGACGAGATCAGTCAGCGGCGTGAAGTCGGGCGCATCGTCGAGAATCGTACGGGCTTTCGCTAATGATTCTCTAGCTGCTTCGAGACCTCCGAGCAGCCGACTTTCTCCGAGGTGGTGAGTCGCATGATCCACATCCGAAAGGTGCCAGTCCGCGAGCAGACGCCTAATGGGTACGTCCTCGGGAGAAAGCGCCAGCGCTCGTTGCAGGAATGCTGCATCGCGGCGCAGGATGCCAAGCCACCGCAGCGCGGTCTGACAGTCGGGTTCCTCTGCTACCCACGCCTCCAGAACTGGTAAGACAAAGCGGGTGAGGAGCGGGTGAGTCAGAAACTGGTGAGCGGCGGGCGTGCGAGCATGTAACTCGAGAACGGTCTGACAGAGGTGCCGAGCGTCAGAACTCTGCCATTGGCCGGCAGTTTCGAGAAACTCCTCAAGAGCGACAAAGGCCTCCTGTCGCAGACCACGTTCACGACAGCGGCAATACTTTGCGAGCGGCGATAAGCGTTCGTCGGAGTTAAGTGCCTCCGCCAAACGCAATAAACCTTCGAAATTGGCTTTATTCCAATAGTGCACAGCGAGACGTCCTGCCACCCAACTTACTATTATCCGCCGGCTCCCCAAGTGCCAAACGCGACCGCCGCACCATAGCGTATTTCAACCCCCGAAATCAATGGAATTCAACTCAGCTTAGCCATAGCAGGAATAGAACGACCTGTTCATTTTCGCCAAGCCTGGAATATCCGGCCCATACCACCTCGGCAGCTAAGCAGGGAGGGTCCCTTCACCGCTCATTCCGAATAGTCTGAGCAACCATTTACTTTTTAAATTTCGAATTCCTACGCCTGCGGCACGAACAAATTCAACGCCTGCGGCGTGAAGTTCGGGAACACCTGCGCCGCTTGCGGATTCGCAAGACGCCGCTCGATCAGTTCCGCCAGCACGTCGCGGTAATCGGTGGTGATCGCCAGGTCGCCGTCGTCCAATTCGTGCGGCGCCAGCCCCGGCCAATCGGCGAAGACTTGCCCCCCGTTCAAGCCGCCGCCCATCAGCATCATCACGTTGCCGTGCCCGTGGTCCGTCCCGGCGCTCCCGTTCTCTTCCACGCGCCGCCCGAACTCGCTCATCGTCACCACCGTCACCCGGTTCATCGCATTGCCCAGATCGGCGTGAAACGCCGCCAGCGCCTGGCCCAGCCCCGAGATCATCCCGTCGAACCAGCCGCCGATCACGCCCTCGCCTTCGTGCGTGTCCCAGCCGCCGAAGTCGACGCACGCCGCCTCCAAACCCAGATCGGCCTTAATCAGTTGCGCCACCTGCCGCAAACCCCAGCCCGCCTGATTCTCCGGATACACCGCCCCGCCCGAAGGCGTGTAATTCCCCGGGTCCAGGCCCTGAATGATATCCACCACGTCGAAGACCGATCGCGCGGCCTGTTCGAGGAACCCCGACGGGCTGTCCACGTGGTACTGCGCGCGAATCTGCTGCTCGATCGCGTCCTGTTCGTCCCAGCGCGCCTGCAGGCGGAACGATTCCAGATCGCCGATCGCCAGCGCCGGGACCGAACCGCGCAGCGACTCCGGCAGCAGATCGCCGATCCCCAGCGCGCGGAACGGCGAATCGTTCCCCGCGTTCAGCAGTTCCAGGTGCCGGCCCAGCCAGCCCGTCCCGATGCTCCGGTCGCCCGGAGCGCCCGCTTCCATGAAGCGCATCGCGTCGAAGTGGCTGCGCGTCGGATCGGTCCCGCCCGTCGCGTGCACGAACGAGAGCCGCCCGCCTTGGTACAGCGGCAACAGCGGCGCGAGCGACGGATGCAGGCCGAAGAATCCGTTCAGATCCAGCAGCGCGTTGTTCGGCGAACCCGGCTCGCGCAGACCCAGGGTTGGGCGAGCGTCGTAATAGCGCGCGCCTTCGCCGTACGGCGCGACGACGCTCAGCCCGTCCATCCCCCCGCGCAGGAATACGCAGACCACCACATCCCCCAGCGGGAACGCCCCGCGCGGCGCGAACGCCACCCGCGGAGCGTGCTTCGGCAACGCATCCTCAGTCAAGCTCCCGCTTTTGAACCAGCGCGTGAACAGTTCGCGGCGCGACAGCGTGTCTTTCATCGTCGGACTCCCGGTGCGTGAACGAGTGGAACGATCCGAAACCTCAGCGCCACATGAACAGCGGCGAACAGAGCATCAAGCCGGCCGTCGTGCCCAGCTTCGAAGCGACGGCGTCTTTATCCAACAGCGCCCCCGCGCCCGCCCCGTCGCTGGCGAACGCGACGTACGGCGCGGCCTGCTCGGGCGACAGCATCGATCCGAAGATCGCCAGCCCCAGCCGCTCGACCATCTGCCCCGCCGTCTTGAAGCGCCCGGCCTTCTTCTTCAGCCCCGAGATCAGGTTCCGGTCGCGCCACGTCAGCGCGCCGTCGGTGAGCACGAACGCCTCGTTCCAGCGCGCCAGCAAGCCGCCGGTATTCGCCCACGCGCGCGCCACGTCCGGATATCCGTTCGGCGGATGCCAGCCGTGCGGCACCTGCGCGAGTTGCGCCAGCATGTAGTGCTGCCACCAGAACTCCTTCACCTCCGCCCCGGTCGTGCGCAGCGCCGCAGCGTACCAGTCGAACGGCCGCCGCAGCTTCTGCCCCGCCGAGGCCCCGAACTCCGCCGAAAGAAACAGCTCCCGCAGCACCGGCACGATCTGCCCGCCCGTCGCCGCCCACACGTCCGACATCCGCGTCACCAGGCTCTCCGGCGGAGCGTCGCTCACGAAGCGCCGGCACAGTTTGCGGCAGACGAACCGCCGCGTGCTCGGATGGTTCGCCAGCATGTCCAGCACCTGCTCACCGTCCTCGATCCCCCGCCCCGCCGGGAACGCCACGCCCAGAATCTGCTTCGCGCCGAAATCGTGATCCCACTCGTAGAACCCGAACCCGCGGCCCCAGTCCACCGACCAGCCCGTGAACGCGCGCGCCACTTCCTTCACGTCCTGCTCCGTGTAGCCGCCGTCCACGCCCAGCGTGTGCAGTTCCATCAGTTCCCGCGCGTAGTTCTCGTTCGGATGCGCCGCGATATTGCTCGCGTTATCGAGATAGAAAAGCATCGCCGGATGCTTCGCGCTCGCGCCCAGCAGGTCGCGGAAGCGCCCGAACGCGTGCCGCCGCAGCGCGTTCACGTAGTCCACCGTGTCCGCCGGGAAGTCGTCGCCCGATACGTTGAAGTGATCCGTCCAGAACTCGCACACGCGCTCGTAAAGCTGCGCCTTCGCGTACACCGCCCGCGCCACCGCCCCTTCGATCAAACCCCGGTAACTCAGCTCCCAGTCCGCGCGCTGGTACAACTGCGCGTAGCTCATGCTCCAGACTTTGAGTTTGCCGATCTTCCCTTTCAGCGTCGTCTCGCGGATCTTCGCCGGGTTCAACTGCTGCTCCAGATACGCGTTCAAGCCCATCTTCTGCGCCAGCGCCAGCTCCGCCGGCGTCACCCCGTAGCTGATCCGGTTCAGCAGGTGGTAGACCGGGTCCGCCGGCGCCACGCGCTTGCCCACCGGCGCGCCGGCCCACGCCGATCGGTGAAAGCGCGAACTCACCGCCACGAACGCCGCTGCCGCCGCGCCCAGCTTCAGGAACGTGCGGCGCGTGGCGGAAGGCTCGGGCGGTCGGGACGGTTTTCGAAGAAGGGTGGCTGAACTGATGCGGGCGGCATGCGGCATGCGCGAATCCTCGGTGCGAGTCCCGCCGCCGGCGTACGCCCCCCGGCCGGACGGCCAATTCGAACCACGCAAGGCCAAGGCCATGCGCCGTTTCGAACGCCGCAATATTGCAACTGCTTTCGCCGGTTAATTGTTGCGCGATCCAAAGGCCGCGCCGATTGCGCGCCCGAACACGTGCCCATTTTCGTCATTGTTGGCGGGAACTACGCTTAAATCGTTGGCAAGACCAACGCCCCGGCCGCTGGATCGTTGGCGCGCCGGTTTAATTAAGCGATCTATTTTTTCCGGAAATACGTAACCCGCACGAAGCCCGGGCGCATCAATCGCCCGAACCCGCGGCCGCCGCATGAGCCCCCGGCGTGAGCTGCCAGTTCTTCGCGTACCGCGCGTCCCGCGCTTCGCCTTTGACCGGCGCAGCCAGCAGTTCTTCCTTCTTGTCCCACAGCGGGCTGCGCTCGCATCCGTCGCAGATAAAGCACGGCGCTTCCTTCGCCGGATTCGTGTCCGCGCACGACTCCGTGATCCGCCCCTGCTCCGCGCGCTTCAGCTCCCGCTTCAGGAACTGCTCGCTCACCGTGTCGTTCACCGCCACCCACGGCAAAATCTCGTGCAGCGGCCGCTCGCGCAGCGCGATCCAGTCCGGATCGATCCCGTGCGCCTGGAACGCCGCGTTCCAGACCTCCAGCTTCAGGTGCTCGTCCCAGCCGTCGAAGCGCGCGCCGGCCCGCCACGCCGCCTCGATCGCCGCCCCCAGCCGCCGGTCGCCGCGCGAGAAAACGCCTTCCAGGTAACTCACGTCCGGATCGTGCACCTTCACGCGCACCGCCTTGATCCGCGAACTCTTCACGATCAACTGCTGCCGCCGGCGCCATTCTTCGCGCGTCAGCATCGGAGCCCACTGGAACGGGGTGCCCGCCTTCGGCACGAACGAACTCACGCTGCTGCTCACCTTCGCCGGACTCTTGCCCAGTTCGGTCCGCAGCAGGCTGATCTTGTCGCTGAACTCACCGATCGCACGCAGGTCCGCGTCCGTCTCGCCGGGCAGGCCGAGCATGAAATAGAGCTTCACGTGGTCGAAGCCGTGCTTGAACGCCTCGCGCACCGCCGCGATCAGATGCTCGTCCTTCACCGGCTTGTTGATGATGTTCCGCATCCGCTCCGTCGCCGCTTCCGGAGCGATCGTCAGACCGCCCTTCCTGACACGAGCCAGTTCCTTCGGCAGCGTCGCCAGCACTTCGTTCATGCGCAGACTCGGCAGGCCGATGCTCACGCCCTTCTCTTCGAAGTAGTCGTTCAGCCGCGTCGCCAGTTCGGTGATCCCGTAGTAGTCGCTGCTGCTCAGCGACAACAGCCCGATCTCGTCGTAGCCCGTCTCTTCGTAGCCTTTTTTCGCCAGCTCGATCACCTTCTCGACGCTGCGCTGCCGCTGCGTCCGCGTGATCATCCCCGCCTGGCAGAAGCGGCACCCGTTCACGCAGCCGCGCATGATCTCGATACTGTACCGGTCGAAAACCGCCTCCACGTACGGAACGATCTGCTTCGTCGGGAACGGAGCGTTCTCCAGATCGTGCACGATCCGCCGCTTCACCGGGAACGGCACCCGCGCCGCCAGCGGCACCACGTCCGCGATGCTCCCGTCCGGGAAGTATTGGAAGCCGTAGAAGCGCGGCACATACACGCCCGGCACTTCGCGGCATAAGCGCAGCAGGATCTCTTCGCGCGGCAGGCCCGCGCGCTTCAGTTCGTCCAGCTTCTCCGTCACGTCCAGCGCCAGCTCTTCGCCTTCGCCGATGCAGAACGCGTCGATGTAATCCGCCACCGGCTCCGGCGCGAACGCCGTGTGCCCGCCGAAGATCACGAACGGATCGTCCAGCGTCCGTTCCGACGCCTTCAACGGAATCCCGGCCAGGTCCAGCATCGTCAGGATGTTCGTGAAGCCCATCTCGTACGCGCACGAAAACGCCAGCACGTCGAACGAACGGATCGGCGTGTACGTCTCGAGGCTGAAGAGCGGCACGCCGTGCTCGCGCATCCGCGCTTCCATGTCCGGCCAAGGCGCGAATACCCGCTCGCACAGGTAATCCTCGCGCAGGTTCCAGACGTGATGCAGAATCCGGTACCCCGTGCTCGACATCCCCATCGCGTACGTGTCGGGAAACGCCAGCGCCACCTTCACCCGCGCCGCCGCGTGATCCTTGACCGTCTGGTTCAACTCGCCGCCCGCGTACTGAGCCGGCGTCTCGACGTGCGGCAACAGCTTGGCCTCGACATAGCGCCGCAACGCGCGCCCCGTCAGACCTCGCGCCGGAAATTCCGCAACCGTCGGCATTTCGATCACCCGCCTCACCGCAAAACTGGACTCGTCGTGGTGCGTATTAAGGCACCCCGCGCGGCCGAAAGCAAGTAGATCGTTAGGTTGGATACGGACGCTACGCTACGGAGCCTCCGGCAATCCCGCATACCAGGCCAGCACCTGCCCCATATCCAGCACCTCAAACCGCTCGCTGGAATGCGTGATCTCGTGCTTGGGGCTGAACGTGAATACCTTGTGACCCAGCACCGCATGCTTCTGCAGATCCACGATCCGAACGTCCACCCGTTCTTCGTACGCCGTCTGCGAAACCACCGTGCTTGAACCGTCTTTGGGCACGTATTCGCCCACCCGGCCCGATTTGGGATACAGCAACACCACCGAGCGCACGTCTTCCGGTCGCTCGGCGCGCAGTTCCTCCGCAAGGTGCCCGGCCGACGGATCGATATCCAGGTTCATCTCGAACCGATTCGAACGCGGCAACAGGCGCGCGCGAATCCACACCGCTTTGCCCGCGCGGCGCGCATCCGGCGTTACTTTGCCCGTACCGGTACACTCCTTAAAAACCCCTTCGGCCTGGTCGTAAAATTCCTTTTCGCGCCCCTCGAACGCTTTGACCATCGCTTCGCGCGTGAAATAAGCTCGGATATCGCCGCCCCAAAGCGCCCAGGCGCCCCCCGCCGCGAGCACCACCAGCCCCAGGATCACGTACCGCGCCACCGACCACGTCGATTCGTGCTTCTTCATGCGGGATACCTCCCGGGCGAGTTTCATAGCCGCCTGCCGGCCATACGCCCGCCGGACCCATAACGCTTGAGTGGGTATTATGAAGGAATTTCTACCGTCATTTCAATGCGTAATAGCGCAGCAATAAAAATAGTCGCGCGGCACTGCACGTGTTCTTTAGGGCCAAAACAAAGCGCAACTGTTCGCGCCCCGCGGGGACGCGAGGCACGCATACACTCAAGGCGCGGCCTGCTCCACCGCCTCCGACGCATTCCCCGCCGCGTCCAGCGCGCGGACCGCGAACGGTCCTTCGCCCAAGCCAGCCGCCGGCAGGCACGCTTCGCAGCCCGTCGCGAGCGTGAACGGCTTCCACTCCGCGCCGTCCTTGCGCAGCAGCTCGTAATGGCTCACCTGAAGATTGTCCGCCGCCGCGCGCCACGCGAAGCGAACCTGCTCGCCTTCCCGCGCGACCGTGAAGCCCGACGGTGCGCTCGGCGCCTCGGCATCCTTGCCGCGCCAAGCCACCACCCAGTCCAATTCGATCACGCTTTCCGGCTTCAAATCGCCATTCAGCACGAACGACAACCGCTCGTACTGCTGGTTCGGCGCCAGCACTTTCGTATGCGAGTCGTTGCTGTACATCTCGTCGAGTTTGAAGCGGGCGACCGCCCACTCCGCCCCCGGGGTCGGGGGCATGTTCGACTGCTGTCAGTGCCCGTACGGTCGCTTGAAGCGGAACGCGTCGAAGCCCAGGTCGAAGCTGCGGCTCTGCCCGTCGGCGTCCTGGCACGTGCTCTGCGCCACTTTCAGCCCGCGCCCGAAGACTTCGACCAGCCCCGGACGGCACGCGCGCACCACACTCCCGCTGCCGTGCACCACCAAGCCGTGCTGCCCCGGAGCCGTCCGGTACGCGAACGCGATCTGCACCCCCTGCGGCGCCGCGAAACTCCGCTCCCACGCCACGCTCCGCGCGTTCGAGACGCGCAAGAAGCCCCCGCTCGCTGGCTGGCCGTCCGGAGCACGCACGACCTCGCCGCCGCCGAAGCCGTCCCGGTTCGCCGCGAAATCCTGGCGGAAGACGATCTCCACCCGCTCGCTCTGCGCAACGAACGCACGCAACGCCGCCGCGTCCGGCGCTCGCCCCAAGCCGTCCAGATGCAGCACGCCGAAGCGCGCCGGTACGTGGTTGCTCCGCCCCCGCGTCGGCGACCACGCCAGATCCAGCGCCGCCGCGCCGCCGCGCTTGGGCCGGGCGCGATGCAGATTCGCGCGCCAGACCGCCGGAGCGCTCGCCGCCGTCACACCCAGATCCGCCAGCGGAACCTTGAACAGCACCGTCCAATGCCCCTCGCCGCGAACCACGCGCACCGTCGCGTTCGACTGCCAGCTCGCGTCGTTCACGCGAGCGTCATAGAGCGTCCCCGCCGCATCGGTCGCGAAATGATAGTATGAGGACGACACCTCCAGCCCCGGCAGCACCATCAACTCCACGCTGTCCGAGTGCCAGACGTTCCCGTCCCGGACGCCCGCCTTGCCCTGCACCGCATCCAAGTCCGGCTCGAAGCATCGCACCGCCGCGTACAGGGCTTCCGAATCGCACGCGAAGTACCCCTCGGTTTGCACCGCCGGCGCATCCGCCGTGCCGTCCAAGTGCGCGAATCCCAACGGCCCCGCCCAGCCCGTCAAATCCAGCGCCGTCCCCGCGCCCGATTTCGGGGCTGCCTGCGCGAATAACGCCGCCGCCGCTTCGGCGTTCGGTTTCGGCGCCGCCGCCACCGGCGCCTCGAGCCGCTTCCCGAACTCCGCCAGCGCATCCGCCGTATCCGCCGCCCAACCGCAAGCCGCGCAACCGGCCAGCACCGCACCCAACCATCCTGCGCAACCTTGCATCCGCATGCTTGATTCCCTGAATCCAGTAGAGCGAATAATAGTCCTTAGTTCATGCGACACCCCAACAACCGCATGCGGGGTGCCACTGGCCTTGGCCAGTGCGACACCCCAACAACCGCATGCGGGGTGCCACTGGCCCTGGCCAGTGCGACACCCCAACAACCGCGCGCGGGGTGCCACTGGCCTTGGCCAGTGCGACACCCCAACAACCGCACGCGGGGTGCCAACCGTTTACTTGGTCGCTTCCCCCAACTTCGCCACCAGCGCCTTCCCATCCAGCAGCACTTCCGAATCCAGCGCAGCCTTCGCCGTCGCGCCGTCCGCGTTCAAGACCACCAGCGTCGGGACCGAACCCACGCCCAGGTCCTGCGCCAGCTTCGGATAATCCTCCACTTTCAGGCTTACGAACTCCACCTGCTTCGCGAGCGCCGCCTTGACCGTCTTGTCGGCGAAGGTGGTCTTGTTGGCCTTCACGCAGACCGAACACGTCGGGCTGTAGAACTTGATCGCGACCGGCACGCCGCGCTTCTGCGCTTCGGCCCGCGCCAGGTCCAGGTCTTCGCCCCGCGGCTTCGTCAGCGCGCCGGCCATTTCGCCGCCTTCGTACGCCAGCACCAGCGTCGGGCGGAAAATGTATTCCGGATGTTCGCTGCTGCAGATCGGCGCCCAGCCGCCGCTGCCTTTGAAGACCAGCACCAGCCCGTGGTTTTCGAGTTCGCCGCTCAGCCACTTCTGCGCCGTCGCGGTGATATCCATCGCCGCCATCCGGAAGCGCTCGCCGTCGCCCGCGCCCTTCGCGCTGGGTTTGACGGGGAAGTTCGCGATCGAGAAGCTCCCCGCCGCGTCCGGATAGCGGTCTTCCTGCGGATCTTCGCAGCCGCCCTGCTTCCAGAAAACGACATCCGGCGCTTCCGGCTGCCGCTTGTTCCCGCGGTACAGCGGGCCGTACCAAGAACAGTGCAGGTTGCCTTCCGGAACTTCGTTCCACGCGCGGCGCACCGCGTACGCCTCCACCGACGCGTCTTCCTTCGCTCCCGCCCACGGCACGCTCACCAGCGTGAACCGCGCGTACGCGCCCAGCAGTTTCGCGCCCTTCGGAAGGCCCGAAAGATCGAACCGGATCAGCCCGCGGTTCGGCGCATTGATCCCCGCCTTCTGCCCCACTTCGATGTACGGAGCCGAACCGTTGTTCGCGATCTTGCTGTCCCAGTGCATGCTGTTGCTCATCATGTAATTGTCCCACACCCGCCCGCCCTGAATCGGCTCCTCGGGATACGCCTTGGCCAGTTGCTCCGGCGTCACCGCCCTGCGCAGGCTCGCGAACTTCGCGCTCGTCCCGCCGAACTTCCCCTTCAGCGCCGTGTACGCCGGGTCCTCGTACGCTTTGCCGAAGTCCGGATTCTGGATCGACACCGGGTACAGGTACTCGGCCTTCCCGCCGCACCAGTCCGGCCGGTTCAACCGGATCACCAGCGTATGCGTCCCCGGCGCGACGCGGCGCGGAATCAGCAACTCCTGGCCGAACGAACCCGCGCACCCGCAGCCGCCCGTGAACGCGATCTCTTCCGCGGCCTTCCCGTCCGGACCGTGCACGCGCAGGCTCACCACCGGCAGGCCGCCCGGCGCTTGGCTGTGGTAGAAGCGCAGGTTGTTCTCCGGAGCGCTCCCGATCACCGCCACCGCCATGCTCACCCCCGCCTCCGAACCCGCCGTCCACTCCGCGAACGTCTCGCCCGGATACACGTCGACCCGGCGGTCTTTGTTGTTCTCGCGCACCTGCTTCGCCAGCATCGGCGTCGGCGTCCCGCCCAGGCGGTACACCGGAGCATCCGCCGCCTTCGGCGCCGAACGGATCTGCAAGTTCCCCGGCAGCAGGCCCACGCCGAAGCCCACGCGCTTGCCCGCGTCCGAAGGATTCGGCCACGACGCGTGGAAGCCCGACTGCCAGTGATAGTTCCCCTTCTCCATCACCAGCTTCATCGAGAACGTGCCTTCGCCGTCCGCTTCCTTGAGGTCCTTGATCTCGTACGTGTGCTTCTCCGCGGAGCCCGTGTACTTCTCGCCTTCCTCGGTCAGATCGCCGTTGAAGTTCTTGTCCAAGTACAGCGTGTCGTAGCCCGTCCCCGTCCCGCCCGATTCGTCCCACAGCATCGCCAGCACCGACTTCTTCCCGTGGCCCAGCGCCCAGAACGTGAAACGCGGGTTCGCGCTCTTCAGTTCCGGAACCTTGGCCAAACTCCGTGAGACCCAGCCGAAATCCTCGGCCTTCCACGAATCTATTTGCGCGCTCCCGTTCTCGACCTTCAGAGCCGCGCCCGTTCCCGATCCCGGCGCCGCCCCATGCGCCAAACCCGCCGCCCCCAACACCAGCAGCAGCGCGATTCCGAAAGTCCTGCCTGCCCGATGTATCCCGCGCATACATTCGCTCCTCATGGGCCTTGCCTTCCGTTTGAAGTGTGCCGCTTGCTTCGTTATGGGGGCTGAAGGTTGCCCTGCTTACGCAGGACGGCTAACTCCGGCCTTCCCCCAACACCGGCCCCACCGTCTGCCCCGCCACGAACTCCGGCGCGCCGCGGTAAACCTGCGGCGGCAACGACCGCCCCTCGCGGTGCCGCAGTTCCAGCAGCGCCACCGCTTGACGGCCCAAGTTCACGAAATCGATCTTGTTTGTCGTGATCACGCGCCCGTCCAACAGCGCCGTGCCGGCCGCCACCGCTCCCGCGAACGAAACGTCCTCAGGCATGCGCAGCCCGAACTCTTCCAAGGCATCGGCGAACGGCTGAGCGTACCCCGCGTCGTACCCGATCACCGCCGTCGGCCGCGGATTCGAATCCAGCCACGCGTCCACCGCGCGCGGGACCGTCTCCTGCGGAGCCGGCACGTGCACCGGATACACGGTCGCTTCGTCCAGCAGCCCGTGCGAACCCATCGCCGCGAAGAAGCCGCCGCGCCGCTCCTGAGCGTCCGACGAATCGATCACCGGATCGCGCGATGCGCCCGATCCCGCCACCGTATCCGTCGACCAGCCGTCGATGTACGCAATCCGCCGGTGCCCCAGACGCACCAGGTGGTCCACCGTCTGCCGCAGCGCCGCCGCGTTGTCCGCCACCGCATAGTCCAGCTTCACGTCCGCGTTGAACGTATCCACCGCCACCGTCGGAATCCCTTCCGCGTCGAACTGCCGCAAGTACGCGTCGTTCGCCACCGCGCAGAGCACCACGCCGTCCACGCCCGCCGACGCGATCTGCTTCGGCGAAAGGCTCCCCTCGCTTTTGATCGAGACGATCCGCACGTCCGCGCCGCGCGCGTCCGCCGCCAGCATCAGGCCCCGGAACAGGTCCATCAGGTAGGCCGAACCGAACAGAAGCTGCTTCGAACAGAAAAAAACCAGCCCAATCTGCGTCAGCCGCCGCCCTTCGCCCGAAACGTCCCGCGCCACCACCGTCCCGCGACCCGGATGACCCGCCACCAGCCCCTCGCGGCTCAGTTCCTTCATCGCCCGCTGCACCGTCACCAGCGAGACGTTCAGCGTCCGGCTCAAGTCGCGGTACGTCGGCAGCGGATCGCCCCCGCGCAGCCCTTTTTGGAGGATCATGTTCACGATCCGGTCGCGAACTTGGAGGTGCAGTTGGCCGTGTTGTTCGAAAATGACCCGTCCCAAGGAAGACCCCTTTTTATGGCAGAGATATGGCAGAACGTGCGCTCAATGTCCCGATTTGCGCAGTTTTCGACCCTCGAAACCCCTATTGTTCTACTTGTATTACTTATCCTGTTTGTATTACACCGCTCCACCCAAACTCGCGCCCGATTCCCATAAAACTTATAAAGTCAATCTAAGAATGAACTTATACACCCAGCACGATTTCCGGCTCCAACGCCCCGCCCAAACCCCTACCATTCTTCCAATTCCTTCAAGCTCAACCCTTTAGTGGACGATTCCCCTTTCACGGTCCAAAGGGGGCATCCTGGCCATGGCGCTCGAAAAACTCGTCATCGAAGGCGGTCATCCGCTCCGCGGCGAAGTCACCGTCAGCGGTTCCAAGAACGCGGCGCTGCCGATCCTCGCCGCAACTCTTTTGGCCGAAACGCCTTGCGATCTCGGCGGCGTACCGCGCCTGCGCGACGTCGACGTCCTCGCCCGCATCCTCGGCGTCCTGGGCATGCAGATCGAACGCGATAAAACCGGCCGCCTGCACACCAAACTGCTCAGCGAAGACTGCAATACCGCGCCCTACGAACTGGTCAGCATGATGCGCGCCAGCTTCTGCGTCCTGGGGCCGCTCCTGGCCAAGCGCGGTTATGCAAAGGTAAGCCTGCCTGGAGGTTGCGCGATCGGAGACCGGCCGGTCGATCTCCACCTCAAAGGCTTCCGCGCCCTCGGCGCCGAGATCGAAATCGAACACGGCTACGTCATCGCCAAAGCCAAACGCCTCCGCGGCGCCAACATCTACCTCGGCGGGCCCAACGGCAGCACCGTCCTCGGTACCGCTAACGTCATGATGGCAGCCTGTTTAGCCGACGGCACCACGGTCATCGAACACGCCGCCGTCGAACCCGAGATCGTCGACCTGGCGAACTTCCTCATCGCCATGGGCGCATCCATCGACGGAGCAGGATCGCACCGCATGACCATCCGCGGCGTGCGGCGCCTCGAAGGCTGCGCACACGACGTGATTCCCGACCGCATCGAGGCCGCGACCCTGATGATGGCCGCCGCCGCCACGGGCGGGGAAGTCCTCTTTAAGAACATTGATCCCACGCACTTAGAAGCGGTCTTCGATAAGTTCCGCGAGGCCGGGGTCGGCTTGAACCGCAACTGCAAAACCGTCGCCGTCTCCGGCGCCGAACCGATCCGCGAAGTGGAACTGACCACTCTGCCTTACCCGGGCTTCCCCACGGACTTACAAGCGCAGATGATGGCCCTGACGATCATGGGCCGCGGCGCGAGCGTCTTCACCGACAGCATCTTCCCCGACCGCCTGCACCACGTCAGCGAATTTAAGCGCATGGGCGCCAAGATCTTACGCGTGAACAACACCTGCGTCGTCCTCGGCGGCACCCCGCTCCAAGCCGCGCCCGTCATGGCCAGCGACCTCCGCGCCGGCGCGGCCCTCGTCATCGCCGGCCTTTGCGCCCAAGGCGAAACCCACGTCCGCCGCATCTACCACGTCGACCGCGGCCACGAGAACTTCGAAGGCAAGCTCCGCTCGCTCGGCGCGGTGATCCGCCGCGAGCCCGATGAGGTTCCCGAAAAGCCGCCTGCGGTATAAGGTTAGACGTTCAACGCACGCTGCGGCGGCGGTTGCGGACGTAATCCACGAACAGGAACTGACCCAGCTTCCCCAGCCCCGTGTAGTACGCGCGGCCGTGGTTGATCGCGGTCAAGTCTTCCACAAACTGCACCAGCACCGGATCGTCCGTTACCATAAAGGTAGTGATGGGAATGTTTTTGCGCCGGCACTGCGCGGCTTCGTCCAGCGTACGGTTCACGATCCGCGGATTCAGCCACGGCCCCGAATCCATCATCCGCCGGCCGTCCTCGTCGAGCACCGTGGGCTTGCCGTCGGTGATCAGGAAGATCTGCCGGTTGGGGCTGCGCACACGGAGCAACTGCTTCCGCGCCATCTCGATCGCCGCTTTCGTATTCGTGTGGTACGGACCGTAACTTAAATACGGAACTTCCTTTAGCGGAACCTCCACGGCGTCGTCGCCGAAGGCGATCACGATCAGCTTATCCTTCGGGAAGCGCGTCTGGATCAGTTCCACCAAGCCCATCGCCACTTTGCGCGCCGGCGTCATGCGGTCTTCGCCGTAGAGCACCATGCTGTGGCTGCAATCGACGAGCAGCGCCGTGGCGCATGCCGCGCTCAATTCGGTCTCGTAAACCGCCAAGTCTTCTTCGGTTACGGAAATCTCGCTCTGCCCCTCGCCCAAGCTGCGCCGGACCGCATTGTTCAGCGAATCGGTCGGCGAAATACTGAACAGGTCGTCGCCGAACGCATACGGGCGCACCTCGGTCTGGCGTTCGACCCCCGGCCCCGTCGCGCGGCTGCGGTGATCCCCGGCCGCTCCGCCGCTCATGTTGCGGAAGATCTCCGTCAGCGCCTCGTGCCGCAGCGCCTTCTCGCCCTTCGGCGTCAGCGAGGCCTTCCCCGCAGGCCCATCGCGCTTGATCTGCCCGTCGCCTTCCAGCAGCTTCTTGAACTTCTCGAGGTCTAAATCCTGGCCCCATATGTTGTAACGCTGCGCGATCTTATCGAGCCACTCCAGCGCCTGCTCCGCGTCGCCGGCGGTCTTGGCGAGCAACTCACGGAAGAGTTTAAAGAGATCTTTAAGGAGCTGTTCCTGCCGCTCCTTCTGGCGATCCCAATCGGAATAAAGAAAGCGCATGAGCGAAGCGTCCGAGTACCGGAGGCAGCTTACCGGATGCCGCGCGCGAATGACAGCCCGCGCCGCACCCGAACGCAATCTGGCTCCAGAGCGGAAGTTGGAGTACGCTGATCGCCTTCATCTGCGGAGTCCCACGATGCGCAAACTCAGGCCCGTTCGAATCTGGATCGCGGCATTCCTGCTGCTGAGCGGCTTCGTGCACGCCGGAGAATCGGCCAAGCTCGCGATCGGCGCGGACGTACCGGACTTCAAGATCACCGACCTGGACGGCGCGGAACGCTCCTGGCGCGAGTTGCAGGGCGAAGCTAAACGCCCGCTGGTGCTGGTCTTCTGGTGCACGTACTGCGGCAGTTGCCGGCAGTTCGAAGCCGATATCGCAAAGCTGGCCAAGACGTACCAGGCTCAAGCGGCGATCTACGCGCTGGATGCCAACGCCGACGACAGCGCCGCCGACGTGAAGCGTTTTCTCGAACACCGCAAAGACTTGGCGCTGCCCGTCTTGCTCGATCCGGGCGCCAAAGTGGCCGACCTGTTCCGCATCGCGACCACCACCACCGCGATCGTCATCGACGGCGACGGCAAGCTGCGTTACCGCGGGCGGCTCCATGCGGGCGAGCAGAAAGCCTTTACGGAGAATGCGCTTAAAGCTTTGCTCAACAAGCAGATCGTCGATCCCTCCGAAACCCCGGAAGGCGGCTGCTCGATCGTGCGCAAGCGCTGACGGCTTCGAATCCCCGCGCTTAAAATCCAAAATCGAGAATCCAAAATCGCCCCGGCTGCGTTAAGCTGCCTGCATACATGCACCGAGGCGCCGGGTGATGGCTCGTCCCAAATCCGCTCCCAAGAAGCCCCGCCGCAAAGCGCCGCCCGATCCGCGCCCGCTGTACCTCCAACTGATGGACCTGCTGCGCGCATCCATCCGCGAACAGAACCTCTTGCCCGGCGCGCGCTTACCCAGCGAGCGCGAACTGATGCGCACGCACCGCATGAGCTACCCGACGGTGACGCGAGCGCTGCGCGAACTGGCGCACGAAGGCGTCCTCGAACGCCGCCAAGGCAAAGGCACCTTCCTTAAAGAGCGGCCGGTCTCGGCGGCCTCCGCGGCGGCGGCGCGGGACGAGGTGACGCTGGGTGGGCCGTTTCCGCCGATGGACCACCTGCAAGTCAGCGCGATTCTGGAGCGCTTCGCGCGCGAACACCCCGAGATCCGCGTGCGCGTGGAGAACGGCGACCGGGCCGGCGAAGCCGATATCTTTCGGACGATCGGGAATCACTCCTGGGCCGTGGCCCAACGCGCCGCGCCGTTGGACGCCTATACCGCGGCGCTGCCCGAAAAAGACCGCCCGCATCCCCAAGCGCTGGAACTCTTTCGCCACGACGGCCGCCAAGTCGGTATGCCGCGCAGCTTTGCCGCGTGCGTGCTGTACTTCCGGCGCGATCTGTTCCGAGCGGCGGGGCTGGCCGAACCTTCGGCCGAGTGGACCTGGGACGACTTGCGCGCGGCGGCCGTGGCGCTGAACGATCCCCAGCACGGGCGGATGGGGCTGGGCATCGTCCCGGCGATCAGCCACCTGATGCCGTACCTCTGGCAGTCCGGCGGCGGACTGTGGGATCACGCGGCGCGGCAGTGCCTGCTCGACACGCCGCCCACGCAACGGGCGCTGGCCTTTTACCGCGAGCTGTATGTCCTGGGGCCGGCCGACCTGCGCATTCGCGGCGAAGGCGGCCATTCCGCCTTCGAACGCTTCGCGCGCGGCGAGGTGGCGATGCTGATTTGGGGCGGGCACTTGGCGGCGCGGCTGCGTTCCGAACCGGCCACGTGTCCGGAAGGCGAAGCCTGGAGCGTGGCGCCCCTGCCGAGCGGCCCGGCGGAATGCCGGGGCGCGTTTCCGGCCCCCGGAGCGACGGTCTTTTTCAGCGAAGGGCTGTGTGTGCACAAGCGCGCCGAGCACGACCCGCGCGTCTGGACGCTCTTGCGCGCGCTCACCGGATTGGACGCGGCCCGCGACCTCTCCGCCCAAGGCTACCGGCTGGCCGCCCTTCCGGCGGCTTGGGAGCGCGATGCGATTACGGCGCAGTTCGAGCGAACCTTGAGCGCGGGGCGTTTGATTTACGAGGCGCGCCAACCGGCCCTGTACGCCAAAGCCAACTGGGCGCTCTCGGCGCTCTTTACCACAGACGCCCCCACCGAAGCGGTCGTGAAGGAAGCCGGGGCGATCCTTCAAGAACTGCTGGACCACGGCGGCGAAGCCGGATTGCAAGCCACGGAATGAATCTTTAACTCGTTGGACAGTCAAAGGTTGACAGAAGGTTCGGGCGCGATTCGCACTTTTCCATGCGCGCCCCGAAAGAGCTGGTGTAGACCACAGCATGACTGCATACATGCAGTTATCCGAGTGCTTCAAGCGAGGACCGCACATGCTACGACTCACTCTTTTGGCCCTGGGACTTGCGGTATGGTGCGGAGGAGCCCTTAGCGCCGCCGAGCGCGTGCCGTTGCGCCTGAGCCTGCCCGACGGCGCGCCCCCGGCGGTGCCGGTTCCGGTGGCCGGAGGGGTGCCTTTCGCGCGCGGAACCTTGGCTTCGGCCGACGCCGTCCGGCTGCTCCAAGGCGGGCAGGAAATCCCCAGCCAGATTACGCGCACGGCGGCCTGGCCCGACGGAAGCGTGAAGTGGGTCCTGGTGGAGACGGTTCTGGCCGGGAACGCGAAGGACTTGGCGCTGGAGTTCGGCGCGGGCGTGACGCGCGCGGCGGTGAGCGACCCGATCGCCGCGAAGCTCGAGGGGGCGGACGCCGTGGTGAGCGGCGGCGGCATCGCCGCTCGCGTGAACAAAGCCACGCCGGCGGTGCTGGACGAGTTGAGCATTAAAGGCAAGGCCATCGCCACGCCGGAGCAGCCCGTAAAGCTGGTCCTGGACACGCTGCGCACGGAAAACGGCTCAGAACGCGGCGGCGAGACGCTCCCGGTGCTGAACTACGTCTGCCGCGATCCGAAGGCGCAGATGGAACGCGGCGCGATCGTGCTCGACGAAGTGGCCGTCGAATCGGCCGGCCCGGTCCGCGCGACGGTGCTCTTGCGCGGGCACGCGGCCTTCAAGCGCCTGGGCGCGACGCTCCCGGCGAAGCTGCGCGAGCGCGCGGAGACGGGCCAACTGCCATTCTCGCTGCGCCTGCACTTCTACCGCGGGACGGGGATCGTCTACGGCGAGCACCAGATTGTCTTTGCCGGGGAGCCGGACAACGACTTCATCGCCAACTGGGCGCTGGTCTGGCCGGGTCAGGCGGGCGAGCGCGGGACGCTGACGCTGGAACCGGGCCTCAACCTGGAGTCGAGCGCCGCCGGCCTCAAGGCTCCGGCCAAGCAGGAACGGCTGTGCTGGGCGCCGACGGCCGCGGGCCTAGGGCTGATCCGCGACGGCTGGTACGAGCGTCCGTGCGGGATCGCGGCGCGCGAAGGCGCGGCGTGGATCGAATTCTGGCCGCGCGAGGCGGGCGTCTTCGACCTGCGGCGCTATGCGCGGGAGTACGCGGTGGGCGAGAGCTACGATCCGCGTAAACCCGAGCAGGCCAAGAACTTCGGTCAGGTGGCGGCGTACGGAATCGCCAAGAGCCACCGTTTCGTGATGAGCTTCGACGGGGGCGACCGCGCGGCGGCGGCGCAGGCCCTGAGCGGACGTGCGCTGCTGGCGGCGGCGCCGGGCTGGTACGCCAAGAGCGAAGCGCTGGGCCCGTTCGCGCCGGAACAGACGAGCGGCCCCTTCGCGGCGCTGGATGCGCAGACGCGGCGCGAACTGGACTTTCACCTCTTCTGCCAGGACCTGTACCGCTGGCACGGCAAGCTCGAGTACGGTTACTGGCAGTCGCGCTTCGGGCAGGTGCACCGGCACGACCGCTGGGACAACGACTACGGGCGCTGGGGCTGGGCGCTGAACGACGGCGCCGGGCGGATCGGGCACATCCTGATGCTGGAGTACCTGCGCACGGGCGAACGGCGCTATTTCGAGGCCGGCGATGCCTTCAATCGAGTGAACTTCGATACGAACATGGTCCATACCGAATACCACATGGAAAACGCGCAAGGCTGGTGGGTGGCCAAAGGGAGCAGCCACCGGCACAACGTCCAGCCCTTCGGCTGCCCGTACATCGGGATGCGCGGCAGTTACCCCGTAGGCCAGCGCATCCTGCATCTGCTCACCGGCGACGGCGTGATCGCCGACGGGCTGGAAATCGTGAGCGACGCGGCGTGGCAGTACACGAACGGTTCGGGCTCGCGGCTGTGCAACAGCGGCGGGAGCGACGGGCAAGGCAGCGGCGCGAACGCGCTCTTGTGGAAGCACGAGACGACGGGCGAGAAGAAATACCTCGACGCCTGCGGGAAGATGCTCGACACGAGCGGGCTGGTGCCGCCGGCCGCGGGCAAGGGTCTGGGCTACGGGCCTTCGTTCGGGCTCTTTAACGCGGCGGGCGAATACGCGGACCTCGCGGGGGACGATGCGTTCAAGCAGCGCGTGGTGGAACTGGGCAAACGCGGCGCGGCGGAAAAGGACAGCGCGGCGTTCCTGTACGCCATCGCCATGGCCTACCGCTTCAGCAAAGACGCCTCCCTGAAGGCGAAGCTCGAAAGCACGCTCAGCGAATTGAACCACGCGCGGGACACCTCGCTCAGCGCGCTGCCTCCGGCGCAGTGGCCCGGACACGCCGGCCCGCGGACGGCGAACCTGAAAGCGGGCGAGACGCGGGACTACCCCTACGCGCTGGGCGTATTGAGCGCGCCGGCTGGAACCGAGTGGCCGCAAGCGCAGGCCTTCCCGGCGGCATGGCCGGCGCGCGCCCCGAAAGACTGGTACGCACCGGGCGGCGCGCAGCAGCCGAACGAAGCGGCCTTCCCGGCGGCCGGGCTCCCGGCGCCGAAGGGCGCGAACGGCGGATCGCTCGAAGCCGGCGCGGCGAAGTGGACCGCGAAAGCGGGCTTGGCCGACGGCGTGGACGTCGGCGGCGCGCAGCCGCTGGCCGCGCCGATCCAGGCGTACGTGGCGCTGGCGTCCGCCCATGCCGACGACCCGCGGCTGGCGGGCAATTACGCGGAACACGCGTCGAAATGGGAAGCGCTGGGCGAGGGCGGCGAAGGCGCGCTGGCCGCCAAAGGCGCGGCGGGGCCGGCCCAGGTGAGCGCCCGGATGCAGGCCGTCACGGTGGACGGCGCGCCGGCGGTGCGAATCGCGGTGAGCTGCCAAGTTCCGGCCGGATCGGGCCGCGTGGCGCATTGGGGCGTGCGGGTGCCCTTGAAGCTGAGCGGGAACGGACACGCGCTGACGGTGACGCGTCCCGGCGCCTTCCGGCTCGAACGGACGCGCTTGAACCAGAACGACGAGCAGATTCCGTCCTGGCTGGCGGCGATGGAAGGGCGCGAGAACCAGCCGCACTGGCCGCTCTGGCGGCGCGCGGGGCTGGAAGTCGGTCCCGGGAACGGCTACCGCGTCTGGCATGCCTCCGAAGACAACGTCGCGCCGGTCTGCGTGGATTCGGGCGAAGGCGCTCCGAACTGGCTGGACGTGACGGACCGCGGCGCCAAGCCGGCGTGGGGCGTGACGGCGCGGTTGCTGCGCGGAACGGACTTCGCCGAGCGGCAGAGCGTGCGCGTGAACCTCGAAAGCGGGCTGTTGGAGATCCAGTTCCATAGCGCGGCCGCCGCGCCGGTCGAAGAAGCCGCGGCGGCGAAGGGCTTGCACGGGATCTGCGAATTGAGCTTCCACGACGGGTGGCGCCCGCCGCTCTCGAAGCCCGAGCTGACGGCGGCGCAGTACGAGAAGTTCGTCGCGGACCTGGACTACGGCGAGAACTACGGGCTGAGCGCCAACCGCTTCGGGTTCTCGAATACGCATAAGGTGAAAGGGAAGCAATGGATGGACAAGCTGCGTGACGTGGGGATCGAGCCGCGCGAGATTCTGTACAGCATGGATCGCGGGGATGGGTTGGCGAAGCATTTCGAGAAGCTGGGCGTGGCGTACGACGCGAACGACAAGGAAGGTTCGATCCGGAAGCTGTTGGAGCACTATCGGAAGTAAGGGGGCCGAATTGAATCTGGTTCGGTTAACGCCAGCCTGTTGATCGTTTTATACGACGTTTACGGGCACGCAGAATGTCTTCATGCACGTGTAGACTTGCAGTTGCACTCTTTCCTGCCCGGCTAGAATCGCGCGCGTATCCGGATGTTCCTTGAACCTCAACCCGTCGTGCGGCGCGGGCGGCCCGATACGCAAAAGGGCTTGCCGGAGCGCCGCACCGCCACGAAAGGAAGCCCCATGTCCGCGCGTTCGCTGTGGGAAAAGTACAAGCAGTGCCAGGTCGAATGCCCCAAGATCGGCGTATCGCTCGACTACAGCCGCATGAACTTCTCCGAATCGTTCCTCGCCGAGATGCAGCCGAAGCTCGAGAAGGCGTTCAAGTCGATGGACGACCTGGTCAAGGGCGCGATCTCCAACCCCGACGAGAAGCGCATGGTCGGTCACTACTGGCTGCGCGATTCCAGCCTGGCGCCCGACGCCGCAACGAAGAAGGAGATCGACGGGACGCTGGCCAAGATCAAGAAGTTCTCGAAGGCCGTGCACGCCGGGAAGATCAAGCCGCAGAAGGCCGGACGCTTCAAGAACGTGCTGGTCGTCGGCATCGGCGGTTCGGCGCTGGGCCCGCAGTTCGTGGCGAAGGCGCTGGGCGGCGCGAAGGACAAGCTCAACCCGTTCTTCTTCGACAACACCGATCCGGACGGCATGGACGCGGTGCTGGCGCGCATCGGTTCGGGCCTGAAAGAGACGATCACGGTGGTGATCTCGAAGTCGGGCGGGACGAAAGAGACGCGCAACGGGATGCTGGAGGCGAAAGCCGCGTACGAAGCCGCCAAGCTGAAGTTCGAGAAGCACGTCGTCGCGGTGACGGGCGCCGGGAGCGAACTGGACAACTACGCCAAGAACAACGGCTGGCTCGACCGCTTCCCGATGTGGGACTGGGTCGGCGGGCGGACGTCGGAACTCTCGGCGGTGGGACTGCTGCCGGCGGCGCTGCAAGGCCTGAACGTCGACGCGATGCTGAAGGGCGCCAAGGCCATGGACGCGTACACGATCGTCCACGACTCGAAGAAGAACCCCGCGGCCGTGATGGCGCTGATGTGGTACCACGCCACCGGCGGCAAGGGCGCGAAGGATCTGGTTCTGCTGCCCTATAAGGACCGGCTGGAGCTGTTCAGCAAGTACCTCCAGCAGCTCCTGATGGAATCGCTGGGCAAGGAGCACGATCTGGACGGGAAGGTCGTGAACCAGGGCATCGCGGTGTACGGCAACAAGGGCAGCACCGACCAGCACGCGTACGTGCAGCAGCTTCGCGACGGCGTGCCGAATTTCTTCGTCACCTTCATCCAGGTGCTGAAGGACCGCGCCACGCGCTCGATGCAGGTCGAGAGCGACGTGTCGAGCGGCGATTACCTCAACGGGTTCCTGCAGGGCACGCGCCGCGCGCTGTACGAAAAGGGCCGCGAATCGATGACGATCACGGTCAACGACGTGAGCGCCGAGACGGTGGGTAAGCTGATCGCGCTCTTCGAGCGGACGGTGGGCTTCTACGGCGTGCTGGTGAACATCAACGCGTACCACCAGCCGGGCGTGGAGGCGGGCAAGAAGGCGGCCGCGGCGGTGCTGGACATGCAGCACAAGGTCATGGCGCATCTGCGCGCGAACAAGGGCAAGGCGTTCACCAGCGAAGAAGTCGCCTCCGGGATCGGCGCGTCGGACGAAGCCGAAGCGGTGCATTGGATCCTGCGCCACGTCGGGGCCAATCCGGACAAAAAGGTGAAGGTCAAGCCCGGCGCGACGGAGTTCGAGACGAAGTACTCGGCCTGAGGCCGGTCCACGCGGGCCCAGCGCCCGGACCAAGGTTCCAGAAGCCCCTTCGCACCGCGCGGAGGGGCTTCTTTTTTGGACCGCGCCGCGGGCGCGAAGTAAGATCGCGGGCGTGGCGTCGACGTGCACCTCCGGCGAGAGAAGCTGATGAACGCGATCCGTGAACCGCTCTTCCTGCAACCGGTCCTGTTCGAGAAAGTCTGGGGCGGGAACCGGCTGGGCGCGCTGTACGGGAAAGCCTGCCCGCCGGGCGGGCAGATCGGCGAGAGCTGGGAACTGACCGACCGCGCCTACGCGCAAAGCACGGTCTCGGGCGGCGCGTTCGACGGCTGGACGCTGCGGCGGCTGATGGAAGAGCGCGGGACCGAGCTGCTGGGTTGGAAGCTGGCCGCGCGCAAGCCGGCACGATTCCCGCTGCTGGTGAAGTTCGTCGACGCCGGCGACGACCTGAGCGTGCAGGTGCATCCCGACGACGACGGTGCGCGAAAGTTCGGGATTCCCGACCGCGGCAAGACCGAATGCTGGGCGATCGTGCACGCCGAACCCGGCGCGCGCATTCAGCGCGGACTCAAACCCGGCGTGACACGCGCGCGCTTCGAGGACGCGCTGAAGGCGCAACGGCTGGAGGAGGTGCTCCATTACTTCGAGCCACGCGTGGGCGAGGTGCTGGCGATCCCGCCGGGGATGATCCACGCGATCTGCGCGGGCGTGGTGGTGGCCGAGATTCAGCAGAACAGCGACATTACGTTTCGGGTCTACGACTACAACCGGGCGGGGCTGGACGGCAAGCCGCGCGCGCTGCATGTGCGCGAATCGCTGGAGACGATCGCCTTCGGCGGCGCATTCGGCGCGTATTTCGATGGCGATATGAACCTGCCGACCGTTTCCGCGCAGCCCGAAGCGCAGGGGGCGCTGAAACGGGAGCGGCTGCTGCGGGGGATGTACTTCGATCTGGAGCGGATGAGCGCTCCGGCGGGCGCGAGCGGGACGATCGCAACGCGCGGCGCGCCGAAGATCGTCATGGCGCTGCAGGGGCGCGGCAGCTTGGGTGGGCGCGCCTTCGCGGCCGGCCAAACGGTGCTGTTGCCGGCGGATTTGCTCGAAGCGCCGGTGCGCGCCGACGCATCCGAGCCGCTGGTGTGGCTGGAAAGCACGCCGACGGCGGAGGCGTAAGGGCCTTCACAATCTGTAGATTGGTTCCGTTCATGCTATAATGTATTGAGGAGGTATTAAACATGGACGAGAACAAGATCCTGCAGCGCATCACCACTAATCCTGCCATCTTTGGCGGAAAGCCGATTATTCGAGGCAGGCGACTCGCGGTAGAGCATGTCCTAGGCATGCTGGCGGCCGGCGATAGCGCGCAAACCGTTCTTGAGGGGTATCCGTGGCTTGAACTCGAAGATATTCAAGCTTGCTTGGTTTACGCCCGGCGCTTGGTGGGACACGAGCGCATCGATCCCCTTCCACTGGACGCCGCTTCGTGAAGGTGCTCCTGGATACATGCATATGGGGCGGGGCCGCAAAGGATCTTCAAGCCGCTGGTCATGATGTTCATTGGGCCGGAGACGACCCCAAAGATCCGGGTGACGACGCTTTACTTCAACGAGCGCACCAAGAAGGACGCGTGCTTTTTACCTTAGATAAGGACTTTGGCGAGTTGGCCATCGTACATCTCCGCCCCCATGCAGGGCTCGTAAGGTTGGTTGGATTGAGAGCCCGTCAGCAAGGGCCCGCGATGGTCGCCGTATTGGCCAAGTACGAATCCGAATTGCAAGGTGGCGCTATCCTGACGGTGGAAGATACGCGGGTTCGAATCCGCCCGGGCATCTAATTCACTTCCGCTGGCATTTCGGACAGAAGCAGGTGCTGCGCTGCCCCAGCACGATCCGCTTGATCTTCGCTCCGCACTCCAGGCACGCTTCCCCGCCGCGGCCGTACACGCGCAGTTCGCGTTCGAACCAGCCGGGCTGGCCGTCGGGATGGTAGTAGTCGCTGATCGTCGAACCGCCGGCTTCGATGGAACGATTCAGAATTTCGCCGATCGCCATGCGCAAGCGCTCGGCGCGCGGAGCGCTCAGGCGCGCCGCCTCGGCGAGCGGGTGAATGCCCGCGCGGAAGAGCGCCTCATCCGCGTAAATGTTACCCACCCCGGCCAGGAAAGTCTGATCGAGCAGGAGCGTCTTGAGCCGCCCGCGGCGTGCGCGGAGGCGTGCCAGAAACGCCGCAGACTCGATGACCAGCGGATCGGGGCCGAGTTTGGCGAGGGCCTTGAGCGCCGCGAGCGCCTGCGTCGGGCCGCCCCATACGCGCCCGAACTTGCGGATGTCGCGGAAAACCAGGAGGTCGGGTTCGGCGCCGGGTTTGGCGTCGAGTTCCAGCGTCAAGCGGACGTACGGATCGGCGCGACGATCGAATTCGGCGCGCGAAAGGACGCCCAGCCACCCGGTCATGCGCAGATGGACGACGAGGCTGCGTGCGCCGGAACCGTGAATCCAGATGTATTTTCCCTGGCGTTCGACCGCTTGTATAGACAAGCCTGCCAAGCGCGCCAAAGGCACAAGTGAACCGGCGACGGTGGAAGCATTTAGCACCCGTACGGCGTTTACGGACCGGCCGGTCAAGAGCGGGCGCAGCGCACGTACCACGGTTTCGACTTCGGGGAGTTCCGGCATGATTCGTCTTTACCTTGGGTTTCCTACGAAGTAGATTACCGAATTAGATGATCTCGAATTGTGGACTATATCTCATCGCCTGCGGCTGAACAGGATCGCACTTGACCGTTTCGATTAAGTACGAAGGCGCGGCATTCCAAGCCGTCTTGTACGCAAGCCCGTCGAAGGATATGAGGCCATGACCTGGACCTTAACGCTTTATTCCAAGCCGGATTGCCCGCTTTGCGACGAGGCCAAGCGGGCGGTGGCGGAGTTCCAGTCGGAGTGCGCGTTCAAGCTGGAAGTCGTAGACATCACGAAGGATCCGGACCTGTGGCAGCGCTACCGCTACGAGATTCCGGTGCTGCATATCGACGGTCAGGAAGCGACGCGGCATCACGTGAGCCTCAAGAAGCTGCGCGTGCTGCGCAAGCGCTGGGAGCAAGGCGAGAGCCTGCCGCGCCCCAACGCCCGCGTATTCGGCGCGAACTGAGAGCCTCCCCAGCTTCCCCTGCAAGCGAACTCGACTCGTGATAAGCTGCGGCCCGTTTCCGGGACCGGTCCCGGACCGAGCGGAGTCGTGGCGGCATGAGCACGGTGGTCCTCCAGGCGCCTTGGGCGCGCGCGGCGGCGGACGTGTCGGAACCGGCGCAGCCGCCGGTGGTGAGCGCCGAGTTGGCGCCGTATCGCGATAAGCTGGCCGAAGGCCGGCGCCTGACGCGCGAGGACGGCTTGGCGCTTTTCGGCGTGCGCGATTTGCTCGGGCTGGGCCGGCTGGCGCAGTGGTTCGCGCGGCGCAAACACGGGCGCACGGTCTATTACGTCAACAACGGGCATATCAATTACTCGAATTACTGCACGCTTTCGTGCGCCTTCTGCAGCTTTTACCGGCGCAAGGGCAAAGACCGCCGCGATGGCGGCTACGAAATGAACCTCGAGCAGGTCTTCGATGAAGCGGGGAAGATTTACGCGCGCGGTGGCACCGAGGCGCACGTCGTCGGCGGCCTGCATCCGGATTTCCCGTTCGAATACTACACCGAGATGCTGCGCGGGATTCGCGCGCGGTATCCGAAGCTGGGGCTGAAATGCTTCACGGCCATCGAGGTGTACCACATCGCGGGCCTGAAGAAGCTGAGCGTGGGCGAGACGTTGCAGGCGCTTAAGGAAGCGGGACTCGATTCGCTGCCCGGCGGCGGCGCGGAGATTCTCGACGACCGGCTGCGCGACGTGATCTGCAAAGGCAAGGAGACCTCGGCGGAGTGGCTGGACCTGCACCGCACCGCGCACCGCTTGGGGCTTCCGTCCAACGCGACGCTGCTGCACGGGCACTACGAGACGCTCGAACAGCGCATCGACCACCTGCTTCAACTGCGCGCGCTGCAGGACGAGACCGGCGGATTCCTCGCGTTTATCCCGCTGAGCTACCATCCCGAACACAACAGCTTGAAAGTGGAGCACGGTCCCACGGGGATGCAGGAACTGCGCATGTACGCGGTCTCGCGCCTGTTGCTGGACAATTTCCCCCACGTGAAGAGCTACTGGATCATGCTGGGCCTCGCGACGGCGCAGTTGGCGCTGGGGTACGGAGCGAGCGACATGGACGGGACGGTCTTGCAGGAGAAGATTTACCATATGGCCGGCGCGAGCACGCCGCAGGCCTTGAGCGTGGACGAGTTGCATCACCTGATCGAAGAGACCGGCGGGGTGCCGGTCGAGCGGAACCATCTGTACCGGCGTATCCGGCGCGGTTCCGGCGGACCGCTGGACTGGGACATCGAAGCCTGACGCGGCGATCCGGGCGCTTGTGCGTCCTGCCCGCCTTGAGTGCACCGAACGAATCGCGAGGAACCCGACGCGTGGAAGCTTCCAACATCGAGGACGCCGTACGCACCATCCTGAAGTCGGTGGGCGAAGATCCGGGGCGCGACGGGCTGCGCGATACGCCGCGGCGCGTGGCGAAGATGTACGGCGAGTTGCTGAGCGGCATGTCGGTCAATCCCGCGCGGCACCTCGATGTAGTCTTCGACGAATCGCATACCGAACTGGTGGTTTTGAAAGACATTCCCTTCTACAGCCTGTGCGAACACCACATGATGCCGTTCATGGGCAAAGCGCACGTGGGTTACTTACCGAACGGGCATATCGTGGGGCTGAGCAAACTGGCCCGTGTGGTCGAGGAGTTCGCGCGGCGGCTGCAGGTGCAGGAACGCCTGACCAGCCAGATCGCAGACCTGCTGATGGAAAAGCTCGATGCGCGCGGCGTCGCGGTGCTGATCGAGGCGACGCATACGTGCATGACGATGCGCGGCATCCAGAAGCCCGGCAGCGTGATGGTAACGAGCGCGATCCGCGGGATCTTCGTGACGGATCACGCGGCGCGCGACGAAGTCTTCGCGCACATCTATCATCGGCACCAGTTGTAATCTCGGCCGGACCGGCGGCGCGTAGCGAGCCCGGATGGCGCAGGTAGATTAGAGGAGTCCGCCGTGCACACGCCTCGCATCCTCGTCACCGGCATCGGATTCGTGGCGGCGCCCACGCTGCATGATGCGCTGGCCGGACACCTGGCCGATCCGCCCGAGACCGCGCCGGAGATCACGGCCTTCGAAACGCCCGAAGGTGCGCCGGCTTTCGGATTCGAGGCGCCCGAGTTCAAGATCGAGACGTACCTGCCCAACATTAAAAGCTTCGTGGACCGCACGAGCGCCTTCGCGCTGGCGGCGGGCAAACTGGCGCTGGAAGACGCGGGGTTGCTGGAGCGCGATAAGCGTCCGGCGGGCCTGGAGATCGGCTGCGCGTACGGAACGCAGTTCGGCTGCCTGGAGGCGATGGAGATATTCTGGAAGAAGGTCAAGGCCACCAATCCCAAGTTTGCCGCGCCGCTTCCGTTCACGCACGGCTACGCGAACAGCCCGTCTTCGCTGCTGTGCATCGAGTTCGGACTGAAGGGCTCGGCGGCGACCTTCAGCGGCGAAGCGCTCGCGGGCGTGGAAGCGTTGCGCTTCGCGGCGGACCAGTTGCAGACCGGAAACGCGCAGGCGGTGCTGGTCTGCGCGAGCGAAAGTTTGACGCGGGCGCTGCACGCGCATCTTTTCGCCACGAAGAAGCTGAGCGCGTCGGGA
Source organism: Planctomycetota bacterium (assembly GCA_015075375.1). Lineage (GTDB taxonomy): Bacteria > Planctomycetota > SZUA-567 > H5-PLA8 > H5-PLA8 > H5-PLA8. The sequence goes on from JABTUM010000003.1 coordinate 590,561, forward strand.
CAGCCCGCCTTATGGAGCGGCGCGGCCGAGGGGATTGTGCCCGGTGAAGGCGGTGCGGCGCTGCTGCTGGAGACCGACTCCGCGGCGGCGGCACGCGGCCGCAAGGCCTATGCGGAATTAGCCGACGTTCAGCTGGGCGGCACCGGCGCGTTCTCGAAGCTGGCGAACGGAAAGCCAGACCTGATTATCGCCGCAACGCCTTCCGTTCACGATCGCGCCGAGCGCGACGCGTGGCAGTCCGCCGGTGCGCAAGCGGCTTGCATCGCTCCCAAGCTTTTTGCGGGGGAACTCTTTGCCGCCGCGCCGCTGCTGAGCGCCGTGTGGGCCGCGAGCTTGCTGCAGGAACACCCAGCCCCATTGGCGAAGACTCAAACGTTGAGCGGCGCGCCACGGGCTGCGGCCTCGATTTCCGATGCCGCCGTCGATGCGTTGGACGCGAGCGGCACGGCGGGCGTGATTCGATTGAGCGCCTTTCGATAAGCCAAGCCGCACTTTCATTCAGGCACATGTGATTTCGAGCCGCAATCGCGCAAAAAGCCTTGCGACCGGATCGCGCGCGGACTAAATCTGAAGCCATGAGTTCGGGTGGCAGCAAACCCTCGCAGTCCCTCGGCCACGACCTGTTGGCGCGGTACCTGACGGCTTATGCCAACGCGCGACAGCTCAGCGACCTTGAGCGTCCGTGGGGCTTCTGCAACGACGGACTCGACCGCCTCTGGCTGCGCCTGATGGACGCGCTGCAGCGCGATCCGAAGCGGCTGAACGAGATGATCTCCGACGAATTGAACGATCAGGATCGCGAGCATATCGCGCGCACGCTGATTCCGCTGACGTTCGCGCTTCCGCTGCGGGCGTATCCGGCGGAACTGCGGGCGGTGCGGACAGGCCCGCGGCTGCTGCTGACGCTGCGCCACTTCGCGGCGTCGCATCCGGCTCCGAAGGCCGAGCACACCGAGATGAACGCGCTGAAGCTGATCAAGGAGCCGAAGCCCCTCGCCAAGCTGCCGGAAAAGGACAAGAAGCACGAGGACGAGCCGATCGGCTACTTGCCGGCGGCGCTGACGGCGAGCTGCACGTCCTTCCTGCGGCGGCGGCTGCGCTTCACCGACGACGACCGCAAGCGCGAAGCGACCATCAGCAGTTGGGGCCGGCGGAGGCGCGTGCGCGTCTCGCTGCTGGCGCGCGGACGCGGCATCGTCGTGCGCTTTATGGAACGGCTCCCCTCCCCCGCCGACGATCCTAACGCCTGAAGCGATAGCCCGGACACGTTCGAAGCACGTGCGCGCGGAAGGCGCGGATCAGCCGCTTCGTGAGCGGACCGGGCCGGCCCGTTCCGATGGGCTCGTGGCCCACCCGGACCAGCGGCGTGATCTCGCGCAGCGATCCGGTCAGGAACGCTTCGTCGCAGAGCTTCAGATCCCACGGACCCAGCGCGGCTTCGGTGACCGGAATGCCGGCCTCGCGAGCGAGTTTCAGCGCGAGCACCTGCATGGTTCCCGGCAGCGCGCCGACGAGCAGCGGATCGGGCACGACCAGCCCTCCGGCGCGGACGAGCGTGATGTTGGAGGCGCTGCCTTCGCAGAGCAGCCCCGCGTTGTTGAGCAACAGCGCCTCGTCGGCGCCCGCAGCGTCGGCTTCGCGCCGCGCGAAGATCTGTTCGATGTAAGCGGTCGTCTTGAGAGTCGCGACGACGCTGGATTCCTGGCGCCGGAAGCTGGCCAGTACAGCCTTCACTCCGTGCGTGTAATCGCGTTCGGGGCGGCGGTGGTGTGCCGTGACGGTGGCCACGACGAACGGCTTGAATGTGCCGCGCACGGACGGTCCGCGCGGTCCGCTGCCGCGCGTGACGGTCAGGCGCACGTTGGCTTCGGGAACGTCCGCTGCGGCGACGGCTTCGCGGAGCCATTTTTCGAGCGTGCGCGAAGGCGGGGCGCCGGCGATGGCCATCGTCCCGAGCCCGCGCTTCAGACGCCGCAGGTGGTCGTCGAGCATGAACAGATGCCGCCCGTACGCGTGAATCGTTTCGAAGAGCCCGTCGCCGTACAGGAAGCCGCGGTCGGTGACGGGCACCACGGCTTCGCGTTCGGGCACGATTTTTCCGTTGAGGCTGAACAGCGTATCGGTCATGGGCACGCAGGGCTTTCGGTGGGCGGGAGGCTTCCGTTTACGGCGCGCGCGAAGGCCGCCGCCTTCGCCAGCGTTTCGTCGTACTCGGCGTCCGGCGCGCTGTCGGCCACGATGCCGGCGCCGGCATGGTAATACGCGATGGCGCGGCGTTCGTCCACCAGCGCGGTGCGTATGGCCAAGTTGAACTCCAGATCTCCGTCGGCGCCGAGCCAGCCGATCGCGCCGCAATACGGGCCGCGGCGCACGGGTTCCAGTTCTTCGATGATCTGAGCCGCTCGAATTTTGGGCGCGCCGGTGACCGAGCCCCCAGGGAAGAGCGCGCGGAGCCAGTCGACGGGACCGCTGCCGGGAAGCAGCGTCCCGCGGACGGTCGCCACGCGGTGGTGGACGGTGGGGTGCGCTTCGAGGTCGCCGGCGGAATCGACGCGGACCGAACCGTAGACGCAGACCTTGCCCAGATCGTTGCGTTCGAGATCTACGATCATGGTGAGTTCGGCGCGGTCTTTGGCGCTTGCTTCCAGTTCCGCACGCAGGCGCGCGTCGGCTTCGGGCGTGGCTCCGCGCGGGCGCGTGCCCTTGATGGGGCGCGTTACGGCTTCGCGGCCGCGGACACGAAGAAAGAGTTCGGGGCTGATCGATGCGACCCATGCGCCGTCCGAAATCCGAACGGCCGCGCCGTAGGGCGCGGGGCTTTCGGCGCGCAGGCGGCGGTAAAGCGCCCAGCCGCCTGCGGGCCACGCGCATTCCAGGCGTTGCGCGAGGTTGACCTGATAGCAATCGCCCGCGCCGATGTACTCCAGGGCGCGCGCCACGGCCGAGACGAAGGCCGCGCGCGTGACGTTCGCCCGCAGCGACCGTGCGGCGGGCGGGGCGCTGGACGCAAGCGGCGCCGGACTCGGACGCGAGGCCAATCGGCGCTGGGCCAAGTCCCGCGCGGCGGCGGCGCGTTCGGCGGGCGGCACAGCCACCGGAACGAGGCAAGCGGCCCACCAGCGCCGCGAAGCGTGATGATAGGCGAGGCAGACGTCGTGCCGCGCCAGGTACAGCGCGGGAAAATCGAGATCGTCCCGTGCGCGCTCGGGCAGGCGTTCGATCTCACGGCCCAGATCGTACGCGAGGACGGCCACCCAGCCGCCGCGGAAAGGCGGCGCGCCCTCGAGAGGCGGAACCCCGGACGGCGCGGCGTCGCGCCAGGCTTCGGCCAGTGCCTGCATACCGCCGCCGGCCGCGGCGCGGACTTCGGCGGCGGGCTCGCAGCCCAGAAAGCTCCAGCGTGCGGCGGCGGAGGCTGAGGCGTCGTCGAACCAGAAAAAGCCGGGCCGGCCGGACCAGGCTTGCGCCCATGCTTCGGGCGGCTGCGCGAAGCCGCCGCCGTCCGGCAGGGGGATCGAGACGGCGCAGAAGGGTTGGAGTTCGCGTGACACGGATCGTGGCTCGGAGGCGCCGGCTTCCGGACGGCGCAGGCTTCCTTTTAGTGGGTCGCGCTCGATTATCCACCGCTTCCGCCGCGCCTGCTTGACGGTTCGGCGCGCATTACCTAGAACCGTGGATCGGCCGCCCGCCTTTTGCCCGGAGTCCGCGCATGACGCTCGACTTGAACGCTCGCCTGCCGCTCATCGCCGAACGCATTTCCGAGAACGGGCTGCTGGACCTCGTGGAGCTGATCTGGTCGTCGGACCGGTTCTTTACGTTTCCGCAGTTCCAGAAAACGGCGCGCAACGTGAGCACCCGGCTGCGCGATTGGGGTATCAAGGCGCGGACGTTCAACCTGCCCGCCGACGGGAAGACCTTGTACGGCGATTGGCGCATGCCGCTGGGCTGGGACTGTTCGGCCGCGCGGCTGGAGATTCATTCGCCTTTCGAAGACCGCGGCACGGTGCTGGGCGATTACGCGCAGCGCCCGACGAGCGTGATCATGTGGTCCGGCCCCACGCCGCCGGGCGGATTGATCGCGCCGGTGGTGCGCATCGCCGACGAGAAGGATTTGGACGCCAAGCGCGAGGACCTTCGCGGCAAGATCGTGTACACGCCGGCGCATCCGAAAGCGTTCAAGGCGAAGCTGGCCGCGGCGGGCGCGGCGGCAGTGGTGTCGAGCTGGTGCCGCACGGCGCATCACCTTCCCGACGCTACTTTCTGGTTCAACGCGTGGTCGGACGATCCGGGCGGCTGGGCGTTCCACGCCGGCGACGCTCCGCTGGTGGGCATGGCAATCCCGCCGCAAGCGGGCGTCGAACTGGACGTGCGGCTGGAGCGCGGGCCGGTTGAATTGAAGATCGTGGTCGAGAGCCGCTACTTCGAGACCGAGATGCCGATCGTCTGCGGGTATCTGGACGCGCCGATGCAGGAAGAAGTTTACGCCATCGGGCATGCGATGGAGCAGGGCGCGAACGACAACGCCAGCGGCTGCGCGGTAATCCTTGAAAGCCTGCGCGTGCTAAAGGAAGGTTGCGAATCGGGCGCGTTGCCGCCGCTGCGCCGCGCGGTGCGCGGACTGCTGGTCAACGAGTGCTACGGGACGATCGGCTTCGCGGCGACGAATCCGGGGATCATGCGGCGCATGCTGGCCGGCGTGAACTGGGATACCTGCGGGCGGCATCAGGAAGACGTCGACGCGCATTTTCGCGTGCATCGCTGCCCGGACAGCCGGCCGTCGATCGCCGATACGCTTCTGGATCTGCTGATCGAAACGTGGCTGCTGAAGCAGATGCCGTACGCGCGGATCACGCGGGACAAGCCGTGGGCGCTGACCGACAACGTCTACGCCGATCCGGCGCTGGGTTCGGACTGCGCGTACATGCTCAGCACCGACCGCTATTGGCACACCAGCAAGGATGTGCCGGAGACGCTGCGCCCGCGAACGCTGCACGCTTTCGCGACGGTCTCGGCGACGTACCTGCACACGCTGGCCACGTGCACGTCCCCGGAAGCGCAGTACCTCGCGCGGGAGACGGCGCGGCGGTACGGGCGCAAGATCGAGGATTGCGCGGGGCGCTACGCCGTGGAACTGCTCGCGCTGGGCGCTGAGACCGAGCGCGCGGCGCTGCTCGCGCATGCCTTCGATCACCTGCTGTACCTGCGCGATGTCGCGGACGCCGCCGTGCTCTCGGCCAAACGCTTCATGCTGCGCGAAGAACGAGCCGCCGGACATAAGGAACTGCTCAAACTGAACCGGCACACGCGGCGGTTGGTGGAATTGCAGAAGCGCCGCTTGCAGGAACTGGCCGGCTGCGCGCCGGCCACGCAGGAGACGGACGAACGGCTCAAGGAGTTCGCGGGGCTGCGGCCGGTGCGGACGTTCATCGGCACGCCGACGTACGACAGCGTGCCACGGCCGGCGCGTTCGAGCGTGCCGTCCCCGGTCTGGGACAGCCATCTGCACAGCGCGCTGTTCTGGTGCGACGGAAAGCGGACCTTTGCCGAAGTGGTGCGGCGCGCGAATTTCGAATCGGGCGCGGACGGCACCGCGCGGCTGCTGCTGCATTTCAAATTCATGGCGGAGCACGGACTGATTCGGTGGGCGGAGCCCGGCGCGCCGGCGTGACTTTGCGCGCGAGGCGAACGTTCGGTTACAGTTTAGCGGCCCGTTGATCCGCGGAGCGCGATGCGCATGCTCGACCTACAGGCGCAGGGCCGTCGGGTGACCCTGTCCTATTCCACGAACGTTCACCCTGCCGAGTCGGCGGCGGAACTGGACGCGATGCTGCGCACGCAGGTCGCGCCGGTATCGCGGGCGGCGTTCGGTGCGGGACGAGCGGCCGTAAATCTGCGCCTGGGCATGCGCCAGGCGGATGAGTTGCTGGGCCTCGATCCGGAGCGGCCCCCACCGCAGATACGTACGGAAGATCTGGCGGCGAAGCCCGCGCCGGCGTGCGCGAAGCTGATCGCGACGTTGCGCGAGCTTGACCTTCAAGTGGTCTCGATCAACGGCTTCCCGATCCAGAATTTCCACGCGCCGCGCGTGAAAGAACAGGTTTACGAGCCGTCCTGGACCGACCCGCGGCGCGCGTTGTACTCGCTGAAGATCGCCAAGGTGCTGGCGCATCTGCTGGGCGAACGAAACGATGCGGCGGTGAGCGTGCCCTCAGGCGTCTTCAAGGGTATGGCCGACGACGCGGACACGAAGGCGTACTGCGCGCACGTGCTGACGGCGTGCGTCCGCGAACTCGCGCGGCTGGAGGAACTCACCGGCAAGACGATCCGGCTGGGGCTGGAGCCGGAGCCGTACACGACGGGCGAAACGATCGGCGAGTTCGTCGACTACTTCAAGGATTTCATTCTCTATCACGCGATGGTGCGCCTCGCCCAGGACATGGGGATCACTTCGGAGCGAGCCGAAGAGCTGACGCGGCGCTTCGTGACGGTGAACCTGGATCTGTGCCATCAGGCGGTGGAGTTCGAAGATCCGCTCGAGGATTTGAAGCGGCTGCAAGCGGAAGGCATCGTGCTGAGCGGCCTGCATCTCTCGGCGGCGCTGAAGCTGTCGCGGCCGGCGGATCATCCCGAGGCTTTTCGAGCGCTGCTGGAGCTGGACGAGCCGAGATATCTGCATCAGGTGGTGGCGCGGACGAAGGCCGGCGCGCTGCAACGCTTCGCCGATCTGCCGGAACTGAAAGACCTCGACCGGCTGCGCGGGCGGAGCACGACCTGGCTGGACCTCGAGGAAGTACGCTGCCACTTCCATGTGCCGCTCTTCGCGGATTTCGACGGCCCGCTGACGAGCACGCGCGAGAGCGTCGGGCCGGCGGCGCGGTACGCGGCGCGCGAGGGATTGACCGATAATTTCATCGCCGAGACGTACACCTGGGGCGTCCTGACCGGGCTGGCGGCGCGCGGGAACGCCTCGGCGCGGCGGATCGTCGGCTCGGGTGCGGTGGATGTCCAGGCGGGGATGGTGCAAGAACTGCGCTGGGCGCGGGCCGAATTGGAGCGCGCGCCATGAAGCCGCTGGTGGTGCTGAACGTGGTGGGCCTGACCCGCGCGCTGCTGGCGAAGTTCCCCGGGCGCGCACCGCACCTGGCGGAGATGGCGAAGACCGGATCGAGCGCGACGCTGGGTACGGTGCTGCCGGCGGTGACGTGCTCGGCCCAAGCCACCTTCCTGACGGGCCTGCTGCCGCGCGACCACGGAATCGTGGCGAACGGCTGGTATTTCCGAGAGCTGGCCGAAGTCCATTTTTGGAAGCAGTCGAATTATCTGGTCGGCGGCGAAAAGATTTGGGATGCCGCGCGCGCGCGCGACCGCGCGTTCACCAGCGCGCAGATCTGTTGGTGGTACAACATGTACTCCGCCAACGACGTGGCGGTAACCATGCGCCCGTACGAGGGCGGCGACAAAGTGGTTTCGCTGCTGTACACCAAGCCGCCGGATTTGGCCCCCGAACTGGACCGGGAATTGGGCGCTTTTCCGCTCTTCGATTTCTGGGGCCCGCGCGCGGGCATCGGCAGCAGCGAGTGGATCGAGCGCTGTTCGTACCACGTGCGGCGTAAATTTCATCCCGCGCTGACGCTCGTGTACCTGCCCCATCTGGACTACAACCTGCAGCGCCTCGGCCCGAACGATCCGGCGCTGGGAGATGACCTGGAAGCGATCGACGCGGTGGTCGGCCGGATCGTTGCCGACGCGCGCTTCGAGATTATCGACGTGGCGGTGCTGAGCGAATACGGGATCGCTCCGGTTCGCGACGGGGTGGATGTGAACCGCGTGCTGCGCCGCGCAGGCTATGTGGCGGTGCAGAAACAGATGGACTGGGAACTGCTGGACTGCGGAGCTTGCCGGGCCTTTGCCGCCGCCGACCATCAGGTGGCTCATATTTACGTCCGGGATCCTTCCGATATTCCGGCCGTTAAGGCGCTGCTCGAAAAGACCGACGGCATTGACCGGGTACTCGACGAAGCCGGGAAGCGAGAATGCGGACTCGACCATCCGCGCAGCGGCGAACTGGTGGCGATCAGCGCTCCGGACCGCTGGTTCACCTACTACTACTGGGAGGACAACGCGCTCGCCCCGCCCTTCGCGCGGGAAGTGGATATCCACCAGAAGCCGGGCTACGACCCGCTGGAACTCTATCTCGACCCCAAAGTCCCGCTGAAGATGGCGCGCATCTTCCTCAAACTGGGCCTGCGCGCTTTGCATTTCAACGTCGGATCGATCGTGAATTACATTCCCTTCGACGCGAAGCTGATCAAGGGCAGCCACGGCCGCCTACCGGAGTCGCCCGATGAGGGGCCGCTCTTTATGACCACGGTGAAGGACGCGAATTTGCCGGAGCACCTGCCGGCTACGCAGGTCAAGGAAACGCTCTTAAAACTGATTTTCCGTTAGCCTTCGCTCAAGAATTTAATGACCTGCTGCATATCTTCCCAGACGGCCTGGCGCGTTTCCTTGGTGTATTGCCGCAATACGAAAGCAGGATGGTAAGTGGGCATGACGCGGATGCCCTTATACAGCCGCCAGTGGCCGCGCAAGCGCGTGATGCCGTCGGTGGTCTTGAGGAGCGTTTGCGTGGCGGGCGAACCCAGCGTCACGATGACCTTGGGACTCAGCAGTTCGAGCTGTTCTTCCAAAAACGGGCTGCACGCACCAATTTCCTGCGGATTGGGCGTGCGATTTCCCGGCGGGCGGCACTTCAGCACGTTGCAGATGTAGACCTCTTCGCGCTTCAATCCCATCGCGCCGATGATCTTATCGAGCAACTGGCCGGCCTTGCCCACGAACGGGCGCCCGCTGGCGTCTTCGTCGGCGCCGGGGCCTTCGCCGACAAAGACCAGCCTCGCATCCCGGCTGCCTTCGCCAAAGACAACGTTCGTACGCGTCTGATGCAGCGCACACTTTATGCAGCCCAGCGCGCGGGCCTCCAGCGCGGACCACCGCCTTGCCCGCTCGGCGGCATCCAGTACCGCGGGTGCAGGCGAATCGGGCGCGCGCGACGGCGCGGCTTGAACGGTAGTCGCAAGCGGAGCCGTGCGGGCGGGCGGCGGGGCGGCGGGCACTTGAACCGGAAGGGCGCTCGCGGGCGCCAGCGGCGCGGCCGGAAGGCATTCGAGACCCATGGCGCGCTCGAAGCGCAAGCGCGCAAGCAGCGCCTGCGCCAGGGGCGGCTCGGGGGCGGCGCTCACGGGCGATTCGCTTCGGGCGGCGGCTTGAGGGGAACGACGGGCGCGTCGGCCGAGCGCGGCCGACCCCACGCGTTCAGGCCCAGCACGATCAGTACCGCCAGCCAGAGCGCCCAGGCGGCGAGTAAGGCGAGGCTGAGCGCGCGCGATTCAGCGTTAGCGGTCATCGGTCTTTGCGGCATCGGGCGCGGCCTTTTCCGGCTTGGGCGCTTCCTTCGCTGGTGCCGCCTGCTCGTCTTCCGGGAAGAAGAAGGCCAGCGGGATATTCGTCTCTTTGCCCTGCTCGATGCGCAGGATCAGGCTCTTCTGAATGGTCTTGCGGAACCACTCGTCTTCCGAGGACTTGTTGCGCTGTTCCGCGAGCGAATCGTAAATCTTCTGGTACAGCTTGTCGTCCAGCGGTTGCGGTCCAGCCGGACGGCGTTCGACCAACTGGATGATGGCCCAGTAGCGGCCGTCGAGATCGAAGACCGGAGAGATGTTCTTCGGGAATTTGGTGTCCATGCCGCGCAGCATGCGCGCGATCGAGGGATTCGCTTCCGGATCGATGAACTCGTCGCCGTCGGGGCCCAGGATCAGTCCCCCGCGCTTTTTGATGGCCGCCTCGTCGTCGGAAAAGTCCATGACCATATCCCGGAAGTCTTCACCGTCCTTCGTGAGCCGGATGTACAGGTCTTCGGCCAATTTCGAGGCGTTTTCGCGGACCGATTTGGTGCCCAAGCTGGTCTCGACGATACGCGCGATCTGAAGCCGGCAGACCTTGACGCCTGGTTTGCGTTGATACTGCTCGATATTCTTGCGGTAATGCGCTTCCACCTGCGGGCGGCTGGGCAGGTCGAGCATGTTCATCAGCGTGCCGCGAAAGTTGTCGATCAGCATCTGTTCGCGGACCTGCTTCTCGATGTCGTTGAGCGTGTATCCGGGTTGCCCCAGAACGCCGTCCTTGGCCAGTTTTTCCGCCCATTGATCGCGGCGCTTGATGAGCTTGGCCTTGTCCACATCCAGCTTTTCGTCTTTGGCCAGGCGCTGCGCTTCCTGGAGCATCAACTGCTCCTTGATCGCATCGCGCAGGTGGTCGCGAAAGTAGCGGAAGTATTCGGCGTCCCATTCTTTCTGAGCTTGCTCGGTCCACCTGCCTAACTCTATCGACCGGGAGCGGATGGCGTACAGTTCGTAGTACGCGCGGCCCATACGGCTCTCGATATCGCGCTTGGAAATGACCTCGGTGTTGACGCGGCAAACGACTTCGTTGTGCAGTTCAAGTACCTGTTGCTGATTCACCTGGCCGAATACGGGGCATACGGCTGCCAGCGCCGCCACGCACGCGATGCGGATCCCGACTTCGCGAACGATCCGCATGAATGCCGCTCCTTGAAGGCTGGAAATCGCCAACAGGACGCCAAGGCGCCTTGGGTTCTTCACCGCTTCTTGGGATCGGAAAAGCGGCGCCGTTTCCGAAACCCCAATTCAACTCTTTTCGGACCAACAGGTTAGCAGCCCGCTTATTCGAACGCCAGGGTCTCGCGAATGACCTCTTCGATGGTCGTGATGCCGTCGAAGATCTTGAGGATGCCGGATTCGCGCAAGGTGCGCATGCCGGCGGCCTGGGCTTCGGCGCGGATCACTTCGGTGGACTTCTTCTGCAGGATCAGTTCGCGCATCTTGCTGTCGATGGGCATGATCTCGAAGATCGCGTTACGGCCACGATAGCCGGTTTTGTTGCAGTTCTCGCAGCGCCGCCCGTAATAGAAGTTCCGGCCTTCCAGATCTTCGGCGCGGAGGTTGACCTGAAGGAGCTGCTCCTCGCTGGGCATGTACGTATCTTTGCATTTGGAACAGACGCAGCGGACAAGGCGCTGGGCCACGACGGCGTAAAGCGTGGCCGCGGCCAGGAACGCTTCGATGCCCATATCGAGCAGACGCGTAATGGTGCTGGGCGCGTCGTTGGTGTGCAGCGTGCTGAAGACCAAGTGCCCGGTCAGCGAGGCTTCGATGGCGATTTCGGCGGTTTCCAAGTCGCGGATTTCGCCGACCAGGATCTTGTCCGGGTCTTGGCGCAGGATCGAGCGCAAACAGGCCGAATAGGTCACGCCGATGGATTCGTCGATGGGCACCTGGATGATGCCGTCCAAGTCGTACTCGACGGGGTCCTCGGTCGTGATGATCTTCACTTCCGGCGTATTGGCTTCGTTCAGGAGCGAATACAGCGTGGTGGTCTTGCCGGAGCCGGTGGGGCCGGTGACGAGCACGATGCCGTTGGGCTGTTCAACGCAGCCACGGAAAAACTCCATTTCCTCGTCGCGCATGCCCAGGCGTTCGAGATCCAGGCTGACGACGCTGCGGTCGAGTACGCGCATCACGACCGATTCGCCGAAGACGGTGGGCAGCGTCGAGACGCGCAAGTCGATGGGATTGCCGCCGACGACCAGCTCGATGCGGTTGTCCTGCGGCACCCGCCGCTCGGCGATGTCCATGTTCGACATGACCTTGATGCGGCTGACGATGGCCAAGGCGAGCTGCTTGGGCGGCGGCGTGATTTCGAGCAGCGTGCCGTCGATGCGGTAGCGGATGCGGAATTCGTTTTCGAACGGTTCGAAGTGGACGTCCGAGGCCTGGTCTTTGATGGCGGTCAGGAGCACGAGGTTCAGGAAGCGCACGACCGGCGGCGCGTTGACCATGTCTTCAATACGCTTGCCGTCCATCTTGCCCGCATCGAGGGGCAGGTCGAGGTCCTCGGCCTTCAGGCCTTCCATCAGCTCCTTGATCTGGTCGCGGTCGGATCCGAAAAGCCGTTCGATGGTCGAGGTGATCTGATCTTCCGAAGCGACGGCGCCCTGCACGCCACAATTCAAGATGAAGCGCAGGTCGTCCAGCGCGTTGACGTTGCGCGGATCGGCCATGGCCACCGTCAGCACGCCGTCGGCGAAATCGATCGGCACGATCTGGTACATCTGCGCCATATCGACGGAGACCATCTTCACGACTTCCGCGGGGATCTCCAGTTCGCTCAGGTTCACCACCGGCATCTGGTGCTGCATGGCCAGCGCCTGGAGTACGTCCTCCTTGGAGATGAATCCCAGTTCGACGAGGAGCTGCCCGATCACGCCGCCTTTTTCGTTCTGCGCGGCCAGCCCCTGTTCGAGCTGCTGCTCGTCGAGCACGCCCATCTCGATCAGGATCTGCCCGATCGGGCGGCGCTCTTCGTAGCCCTCGTCTCCGCCGCCCACCGCCAGCGACATGGGTTCTTCCTCGAATGTGGCCACTGCGAAACCTCGCTTCTATGTCAGAGCCGCTTACTTGCGCCGCTTCATCGCTTCGGTGTATTCGCGAACCTTGTTTTCGACCGCAATCGGATCGGCGCACTTGCGCATCATCTCGTTGTAGGTGATGCGTTGCCGGGTCCAGAGGTTGAACAGGAAGTCGTCGAGCAGGATATTGCCGTCCTTGGCGCCCGTCTGGATGTGGGAGTTGATCTTGTAGGTCTCGCCCTTACGAATCAGGGACTCCATCGCATCGTTGACGAACATCATTTCGAAGGCGGCGACGCGCCCTTTGTTATCGGCGGTGGGCAGCAGAGACTGCGAAACCACGGCTTTGAGCGAAGCCGCCAACTGCGTGCGGATCTGCGCCTGCTGGTTGGTCGGGAAAGCGTCGACGATGCGGTCGACGGTCTCGGCTGCGCCGGTGGTATGCAGCGTGCCGAAGACCAAGTGCCCGGTTTCGGCCGCGGTGATCGCGGTGGAGATGGTCTCCAGGTCGCGCATTTCGCCGACGAGAATCACGTCGGGGTCCTGGCGCAGCGCGCGGCGCAGCGCTTCGGGGAAGTCCGGCACGTCGGCGTGCAGTTCGCGCTGGGTCACCACGCACTTCTTGTGCTGGTGGTAGTACTCGATGGGATCCTCGATCGTAATGATGTGGTCGCTGCGCTCGGTGTTGATGAAATCGATCATGGTGGCGAGCGTGGAGGTCTTGCCGCTGCCGGTCGGTCCGGTGACCAGCACCAAACCGCGCGGGCGCAGGCACAGGTCTTTGACCGTGGCCGGCAGCCCGATCTCGTCGAAGGTGCGCAGCCGGTTGGGGATCATGCGCAGCACCACGCCGACGACGCCCTTCTGCTTGAAGACGGAGACGCGGAAGCGGGCCTTATCGGCGTAGGCGAAGCCGAAGTCGGCGCCGCCGCGTTCGGCCAGTTCCTGCTGGTGGCGGTCGCTGGTGATCGACTTCATCAGCTTAAGGGTGTCGTCGGGCACGAGCGGGTTGTTGCCCAGGTTGTGCAGTTCGCCGCGCACGCGCACCGCCGGCGGGCGCCCCACCGCCAGATGCAAGTCCGACGCGTCGTACTTGAGCATCGCTTCAAGCAGCCGGGCGATATCGGCCTTGGCTCCGCCGGTGGCCGCGCCGGTCTGGACCGCGCCTCCGGGTTCGCCCGCCGCCACGGGCGAGGCGTGCCGCGCGGAGCCGGATGCCGACGGCGCGGAACCCGGCGCGCCACGCAGCGCGGGATTCTGGCCGGGTTGTTGCGGTTGCATGCCCATTTCGGTTCCCCGTGAGGTCGTGCTCGTTGTCCGATCGCGGCGTTACGTGTACTGCTTGGCTTCGCCCATCACCTCGTCCAGCGTCGTCCAGCCGTCCAAGACCTTGCGCAAGCCGTCGTCGAGCAGGGTGTGCATCCCGTCGCGGCAGGCCTGTTCGCGGATCGCGTCGGTGGTCGCCTTGTTGAAGCACATGTCGCGCAGGCGGCCGTTCATCACCATGATTTCGTAGATGCCTTTGCGGCCGCGGAAGCCGACGCCGTTGCAGTTCTGGCAGCCGGCGCCGCGGTAAAGCTGCTTGCCCTGGAACTGTTCGTCGCGCAGGCCGACCGAACGCAGGCGCTGCGGGTCTTCCTCGGTCGGCTGCTTGCAGTTCGGGCAGATCATGCGGATCAGGCGCTGCGCCTGCACGGCCTGAATCGAACTGGCCACGAGGAAGGGCGCCATGCCCATGTCGATCAGGCGCGAGAGCGAGCTGGGCGCGTCGTTGGTGTGCAGCGTGCTGAATACCAAGTGCCCGGTCAGCGCGGCCTGCACGGCGATTTCGGCGGTTTCGCTGTCGCGGATTTCGCCGACCAGAATCACGTTCGGCGCCTGGCGCAGCATCGCGCGCAGCGCCTTTTGGAACGTCATGCCCGCGTCGGCGTTGACCTGACACTGATTGATTCCGCCGATGGTGTACTCCACCGGGTTCTCGACGGTGATGATCTTGCGGTCGGCGGTGTTCAGTTCGTTGAGCGCGGAATAGAGCGTGGTGGTTTTTCCGGAACCGGTCGGGCCGGTGATGAGCATGATCCCGTTGGGCTTGCGAATCAGGCCGCGGAAAATCTTCATGTCGCTTTCGTAAAAACCCAATTCTTCGAGACCGAAGCTGATCGATTTCTTGTCCAGAATACGCATCACCACCGATTCGCCGTGCGAAGCGGGCAGCGACGAAATGCGTAAGTCGAGATCGCGGCCGAGCATCTTGAGCGGAATCTTGCCGTCCTGCGGCCGGCGTTTCTCTTCGACGTGCAGGTCGGCCATGATCTTGATGCGGCTGATCACCGCGCCCTGCAGGCGCTTCTGCGGCGCGTCGACTTCGTAACAGACGCCGTCGATGCGGTAGCGGACGCGCAATCGATCGAGCATCGGTTCGATGTGAATGTCGCTGGCCCTGTTTTTCACCGCTTCCTGGATCAGCAGATGCACGAGCCGGATGATCGGCGCGTCGTCGTCCTCGGCGTCCCAGCGTTCGGCTTCCTCGCGCTTGGCTTCGGTGTCGATCACTTCGATGTCGCCCTGCGAAAGCGACTGCGAAAGGTCGTCGATTTCGGCGCGGAGCTTGTTGGAGCGGTCGGTGTAGTAGGTGTCAATGGCGGTGTCGATGGCGTCGCGCGGCGAGAGTACGGGCTCGACCTGGCAGTTGATCATGAAGCGGATGTTGTCGAGGCTTTGGAGGTCGAGCGGATCCGAGATCGCCAGCGTCAGGACGCCGTCGAACATGTCGATGGGCATCACGTGATTGTCG
Source organism: Planctomycetota bacterium (assembly GCA_015075375.1). Taxonomy (GTDB): domain Bacteria; phylum Planctomycetota; class SZUA-567; order H5-PLA8; family H5-PLA8; genus H5-PLA8. The sequence goes on from JABTUM010000003.1 coordinate 605,842, forward strand.
CGGCAGACCTGCTCGGGCACCATCGCCGTAACGTTCTCGGGAATCTCCAGCCCGGCCAGATCGACCATCTCCATCCCGAACTGCTCGGCCAGCGCGGCGGTGATGTCCGAAACGGAGCAGAGTTCCTCGGCGACGAAGATCTCGCCGATCTTGCGCGCGTCGCCGTTCATCTGCATTTCGAGGGCGCGGTCGATGTCTTCCTGCGAGACGCAGCCCATATCCATCAGGATCTCGCCGATGAAACGCCGTTGATCGCTCATGTGGTCTGGCGTCCCCCCGTGCGTAACGCACGTTTACGAACCCGCAGAAAGCGCCCGGCGCGCCACGTTCAGCACGTCGCGCGGGACCCTGCGCCGCGGCTCCCCCAACGGCGGGCAACTATACGATTGGAGCGGAGTTGCGGCAACCTTATTTGAATTTCGGCAGAGCCGGAGCGGGCTCGAATTGCGGTTAAAAAGTGCACGCTAAAATGCACTGGTGCATTACGGCGCGGTCGCGCGGGGCTAGGGGCGTCCATAGAGGCGCTCGATGGCTAGGCGAATAGACTCACGGGACGCCCGAACGGGCTCGATCTGAACCGAGCAGGCAAAGTGCTCCGCCCTGAGTTGCGTCAACACCTCCAGATCCGGAATCGCCAACGTCAACACGTGGTCAAACAGATCAACGGGCACTACGCCCAGTTCGCGGCAAGTTTTCACGGAGATGAGAGCGAGCACCTCAGGTGCAACGGTCACTACCTGCAGATCCACGTGCTCCAGTCCGAATCCATTGTCATCCATGCATGGATCCGTCGGGTTGGCTGGTGCTACCATGGGCCACCTCTTTCACTACTTACCCATGGATTCCATAAAGGTAACGCGCAATTGATCCGGTCTCGAATAAGCCGCCGCACGGAACTTGCGCCGCACCGCGATCCGCGTCATTCTTCCTCGCAGCCGGCTCCGCCGTCTTCGTGATGCTCCAACCTTCGAGGTAGCCATGCCCGCACCCGACATCCTTCGCACACCCGCCGCGATGCTCGCGTGGTCGAAAGCCGCGCAGCGCGAGGGACACACCATCGGCTTCGTCCCGACCATGGGCGCCTTGCACAAGGGCCACGTCACACTCGTCGAACGCGCCCGAGCCGAAAACACCAAGGTGGTCGTGAGCGTCTACGTGAACCCCACCCAGTTCGACAACCCCGAAGATCTGAAGAAGTACCCGCGCACCTTCGACACGGACCGCGCGCTGCTGGAAAAGGCCGGCGCCGACGCGATCTACGCACCCGACGACGCGGCGATGTACGATCCGGAAGCGCGCACGTGGGTGGAAGTGGGCGAACTGGCCGACGCGCTGTGCGGCCTCTCGCGGCCCGGGCATTTCCGCGGCGTCTGCACGGTGGTCACGAAGCTCCTCAGCACCGTCCGCCCCGACCGCGCGTACTTCGGGCAGAAGGATTACCAGCAGTTGCGCATTATCGAAGTGGTGGCGCGCGATCTGAACCTCGGCTGCGCCATCGTCCCTTGCCCGATCGTGCGCGAAGCGGACGGCTTGGCGTGCAGCAGCCGCAACGTCCGGCTGACGCCGCAGCACCGCCAGGAAGCAGTCTGGCTGAGCAAGGTGCTGCGCGATGCGAAGGCCAAGATCGGGGCCGGCGAACGCGAGGGCCTGAAGCTAGCCGGCGAAATGGCCGAACAGCTCGAAGCGCACACCAGCGGCGAGATCGACTACGTCGCCGTCGTCGATGCGCTCAATTTCGCCGACCTGCAGAAGATCGAAGGCGAAGTGCTGCTCGCGCTGGCGGTAAAGTTCGGGAGCGTGCGGCTGATCGACAACGAACGGGTGAGCGTTCCGGTTAAGCCTTAGCGGCTTTTAACGCTTCTTCAGATCGCGGTCGGCTACGGCCAGCATCTCGGCTTCGTCCTTTACATAGATTTTCTTGATACCGGCCGCAGCCAGCGCCTCGACCATCGCGGAGATGCTTCCGGCCGGCGCGGCGGACGAACGGAGCACCACCGCCGAGGGCAGATGATCTTGCGGCAGCCGCGCGCGGAAAGCCTGCACGCGCTGGGCCACGAAGGCTTTGTCGTCCAGCGCCGCCAGTTGCCCGTCCACGCGCGCGAATTCGCGGGCGTCCTGGGCGCGGCTGCCGGACGAGCGTCCGACGAGTTCCACGACCATCCGTTCTTCGCTGCGCGGCGCATCGACGCGTACCGAGGGCAGCAAGTCCCAGGCGTCGCTGTGCTGCAACTCCGACATGGCCGGATAGGTGGGATTCACGCGCCGGAAGGTGGGCTCGGGGCAGACCAACAACGGGCGCTGCCAGGGCGGTTCGTTCGCGCGGTTGGTGCGCTTGACGTGGTTCTTCATGAAGTACCCCGTCACGCGCATCACGGGGTTCTTGTCTTCCTCGATGCCCTTCTTGAGCTGGGCGTATAGCGTGGAGCCGGGCGGGCACAGGATGCGCAGTTCGTAGACCTGGACGTACGGCGGGCTTCCGGCGGCCAGAATCGCCGGCAGCACGGTGTAACCCGGGAGTCCGTACTCGGCCGGCAGCTTGGCTTGTTCGACCTCCATCACCACCGCATTCTTCACGCCGGCCAGTTCGCCGCGAAAAAGGTGCGGGTGCTTGAGCAGGTTCTCGAAGGTGGCTTGCTCGTTTTTCTTGTCGTCGAGCTTCGTTTCGTCGGAGTTCGCGGCGCAAAGCTTCAGGAGATGCTTGTAGGCCTTGCCTTCCAGCGCGGCGGAGGCCTGCAGGTCGTGGGGATCGTCGACGATCTGAGCCATCAGCAGGCGCCGCTCGTTGGCCTCGGCGTCCATGCGGTCGGCCCAGACTTTGGGCTCTTGGGACGGCTTGCGGCTGCACCCGGCCAAGGCGCATGCCGCCAAGGCCAGCATCAGGCCGGCGGTCCGCAGGCGATCGTTCATGATCCGGTATCGTCCGCCCAGCCCCAACTCTTCATTACCGCCGCCTCAACATCCCCGCGCACGGCGATGCAGCGCGCCAACCGTTCGAAGGCGGCCGCCCCCCGGGCGGCTTCGGGCGAGTTAGGCTGCGGCTGGCCCAGATTGCCCAGCACCTGCGTGCAGGCGCCTCTAGCGGCGGCTTCAAAAAGCTGCGCGGCGACCGGCACGTCGGCCAGCAGGCTTGGATTGCACAGCGGCCCCAATTCGGCGAGAGCGTTCAAGCCGTCCTCGGCGGCGGCCAGCAGCGCCTCCGGAACCGCGGTGGATGCTTCTTTAGCTTGCTCCAGCGCGGCGCGGCGCGCCTTCTTTTCGGGCTCCGAAGCCTTGGGCAACTGCCGCGCGGCCGCCCACGCGGCGTAGGCTTGGGCATCGCGTTCGAGCAACGCCATGACGCGATCGCGCAATTCGGTAAAGCGCGCTTCCAGCGCCCGGACCTGGGCTTCCACCGCCTGAAACTTCTCGCCCGAAGTATAGGCGGCGCACATGGCGCCCAATGCCGCGCCCGTCGCGCCGGCCAACGCGGCCGCCGCGCCGCCGCCCGGCGCCGGCTCGCGCGCCGAGAGCCGCGCGAGAAAGTCGTGCAGGGATAGATCGCCTAGCTTGGCCACACGGGTCTCCGGGGTGCTTGCTTCCATCGCGAGTTCGAGATTAGCATGCGCAGCAACCGCCGCATAGCCCACGGATCGCCCATGCCCGACGAGACGCTGCTGGATCCCTACGCGCTGCGCCCGCACATCCGGCGCTGGGCACACCACCCCGGCTTCGCGCGCGGCACGGTCGGGCCGCGCGAACTGCCCGATCACGAATTCGTGCTGATCACCAGCCACGGCGGCTGGTACGAGGACGACGCGGGACGCCGCGGGCTGGTGCCCGGCGACTTGTACCTCCTGCGGCCCAAGCGCCGCCACACCTTCCAGTGGGGACCCTACGGCACCTGGCACTGCTTCATTCATTTCGACTTCGACGCCGAGCAGCGCCAGCCGGTGGGCGACGTGCGCCTGGCCGGCGCGCGGCCTTTCCCGAACCCGCTGCATCTGGGCCTCGGCACGCCTGCCGGAAAGTTCATGCTCGATATCGCCCGCGCGGTCAAACCCGGCTCGCCGTGGTGCCGCTTGCGCTGGCGCGGCGCGTTCCTCAATCTCATGGCGCTGTTGTGCGACGGCCCCCTGCGCCCGGCCGGCTCCCGCGACGGCGCGGACCCCGAAGCGCTGGGCCCCAGCGTCAACGAATGGCGCGTCCGCCGTGCCCTGGACGTGCTCGAAAAACGCCTGGGCGATCCGCAACTGGCGGCGGGCGATCTGGCCTCGGCGGCCGGCTTGAGCGAACCGCACTTTCGGCGGTTATGCCGCGAGGTGACCGGGCGCGGGCCGCTGGACGTCATCCGCCGGCGGCGCCTGACCCTCGCGCGGCGGCTCCTGCTCGATCCGCAGCAACCCATCGCCGCCGTTTCGCGCGCCTGCGGCTTCGACGACCCGCGCTACTTCGCGCGGCTTTTCCGGCAGGAAGAGGGGCTTTCGCCCCAGGAGTACCGCGCGGCGATCCTGGCCGGGCGCTGACGCGCCCAGCAGCCCCCGCCGGGCGAAATATCGAACATTCCGGCTTGCGCTCCGTCCATCCCGGTGTACTTATATATCGAACACCGTTCGGGAGCGGTTCATGCTCGAAAAACAACTGGGTAGCCGCCTGCGGGATCTGCGCACGCGCCGCAAGCGTTCGCTGCGAGCGCTGGCGCGGGATACGGGCATCGCGCTGAGCTTCATTTCGGCCGTCGAGAACGGGCGCAACTCGATCTCCGTCGGCAAGCTCAAGACGCTGCTCGACAGCCTGGGCACCACGCTGGGTGAATTCTTCAGCGACGGAGCGGCCCCGACGCCGGCCAAAATTGTGTACCGGAAAGCCGAACTGGTCGAGATCTCCGGCCAGCACAAGGGACTCTCGTACCGCGAAGTCGCGCCGAACCGGCCGGGCCGCGCGCTGCAGCTGCTCGTCGAACGCTACGAATCCGGCGCGGACACGGGGCCGGACTTGTACCGCCACGAGGCCGAAGAGGCCGGCGTGGTGCTCAAAGGACAGTTGGAACTGACCGTCGAAGACGAGGTCCACGTGCTGGGCCCGGGCGACGCGTATTACTTCGACAGCCGCCGGCCGCATCGTTTCCGCAACGTCGGGCGCGGCGAGGTCGAATCCGTCTCGGTCAATACGCCGCCGAGCTTCTGAGAAAAGGACCGTCCGCCATGACCACCGCAACCGCTCACCCGCCCTGCCGCGCCGAAGCCGCTCTATGGATCGACGGCGCGAGCGTTCCCGGCGAAGGGGAGATCGTCCGCGAGATCCGCAACCCGGCGGACCCCGGCGAGCTCGTCGCCGCGGTCCGCGAAGCCACGCCCGATCAGGTGGCCGCGGCCTGCGCCTCGGCACAGCGCGCCTTTCGCGGCTGGGCCGGCACGCCGCCGCCCGACCGCGCGCGCGTGCTCTTTCGTTTCAGGGAACTCCTCGAAGCGAACTACGTCGAACTGGCGCGCCTGATCGTCCGCGAGAACGGCAAGCTGCTCAGCGAAGCCAAAGGCGACGTGCGCCGCGGCATCGACGTCGTCGAGTTCGCATGCGGCATTCCGTCGCTGTTGATGGGCGAGACGCTGCCCAACGTCGCGTCGCTGGTGGATGCCTCCTGCGTGCGCGAGCCGTTGGGCGTCTGTGTCGGGATTCCGCCGTTCAATTTCCCAGCCATGATCCCGCTCTGGACGATGCCGCTCGCGGTGGCCTGCGGAAACACGTACATCCTCAAACCCGCCGAGAAAGCCCCGCTGACGGGCACGCGTCTGGCGCAGCTCTTCAACAAGGCCGGCTTGCCCAAGGGCGTGGTCAACGTGCTCCACGGCGGAGCGGACGTGACGCAGCGGCTCCTCGCCAACCCGTCCGTCAAAGCCGTCACCTTCGTGGGTTCGACGCCCGTCGCGCAGCAGATTTACAGCCAATGCGCGGCGAACGGACAGCGCGTGCAGGCACTGGGCGGCGGCAAAAACTTTCTGCTCGTCATGCCCGACGCGAACCTGGAGCAGAGCGTGCCGGCGCTGGTGGGAAGCTGCTTTGGCTGCGCGGGGCAGCGCTGTCTGGCCGGGAGCGTCGTGGTCGCCATCGGCGATAAGGCGCAGCAGGATCGCGTCATCGAAGGCTTCGTGGCCGGCGCGCGCGCGATCCGCCTCGGCGACGGCTTCGACGAGCAGGCCGGGATGGGCCCGCTGCATAGCGCCGCGCACAAGCAAAAAGTCGAACAAGCCATCGCCGCGGGCGAAAAGGCCGGCGCCAAGCTGCTCCTCGACGGACGCGGCGCGAAGGCCGCCGCACGGCCGAACGGGCACTACCTCGGCGCGACGGTCTTCGACGTCGCGGACCTCGAATCGCCGCTGGTGGCCGAAGAGATCTTCGGCCCGGTGGTGGCGGTCCTGCGCGCGAAGGATCTCGAAGAAGCGATCGATTTCGCCAACCGCAGCCGCTTCGGCAATTCGGCTTCGATCTTTACGCAGTCGGGCGCGGCGGCGCGCACTTTCCGCGCGGGCATCCAGTGCGGGATGCTGGGCCTCAACTTGGGCGTGCCGGCGCCGATGGCGAGCTTCAGCTTCGGCGGCTGGAAGAAATCGCTCTTCGGCGATACGCACGTCTACGGGCCCGACGCGATCCACTTCTACACGCGCAAAAAAGTGATTACCGAACGCTGGTTCGGCGCGGTGCCGCCGCACGAGGGCTGGGTGTAACCGTTTCGGATTTTTGAATTTGGATGGAAGGACGGAAAAGATGAACACGGCGCAACAATACTCCGAGTACCTCATGCCGGTGGCCGCGTTGTCGGCCGAGCCGGTCGCCATCGTGAGCGGCAAGGGCCGCACGCTGAAGGCGGCCGACGGGAAAGAATACCTCGACTGCTTCGCGGGCATCTCGGTGGTCAACGCGGGGCACGGTCACCCGAAGATCGTCGAGGCGGCGCGCAAGCAGATGGAGGAACTGGTCCACTGCTGCTCGTACGTCTACCAGGTGCCCGCGGTGGGGCGGCTCGCCGAAAAGCTGGCCGGGATCACACCCGGCGGCTTGAAGAAGAGCTTCTTTGGGAACTCCGGCGCCGAAGCGATCGAAGGCGCGATGCGCTTGGCCAAGCAGGCGACGGGGCGCAAGGAACTGGTCGCCTTGGGCTACAGCTTCCACGGGCGCACGGTGGGGACGCTCTCGGTCACCGGCAACCGCGGCCGCAAGCAAGGCGCCGGCCCGTACCTCTCGGGCGTGGCCTTCGCGCCCACGCCGTACTGCTACCGTTGCCCGCTGAAGCTGGAGCCAGGAACCTGCGACCTGGCCTGCGCGCACGCCATGACGGGCGTCCTGCGCCAACAGACCGGCGGCGACGTGGCCGCGTTTCTGGCCGAACCGCTGCTGGGCGAGGGCGGCATCCTGGTCCCGCCCGACGGATACTTCAAGACGGCCGTCTCCATCCTTAAGGAGGACGGGGCGCTTTTCATCTGCGACGAAGTCCAGACCGGCTTCGGCCGTACGGGGCGCTTCTTCGCCATCGAGCACTACGGCGTGGAGCCGGACATCCTGGCCATGGCCAAGGGCATCGCCAACGGCTTCCCGCTGGGCGCGTTCATCGCGCGGGAACCGGTCTGCGACGCGATGAAGCCCGGCGACCACCTCAGCACCTTCGGCGGAAACCCCGTCTCCTGCGCCGCGGCCGTGGCGAATATCGAGGTGCTCCAGGAAGAGAAGCTCGTCGAGAACGCCGCCGTGCGCGGCGAAGAACTGATGGCGCGGCTGCGCCCGCTGGCCGAAAAGAGCAAGCTGGTCGGCGACGTGCGCGGCAAGGGCCTGATGATCGGCCTCGAACTGGTGAAGGATAAGAAATCCAAGGAACCGGCCGCCGCCGAGACCAAGAGCCTGCGCGCGTCGCTGCGCGAGCAAGGCATCCTGGTCGGTTCGGGCGGCCCGTTCGGAAACGTCCTGCGCCTGCAACCGCCGCTCTCGATCACTGCCGCCGAATGCGACCGGGTCGCGTCGGCTCTTGAAAAAACGCTGGCCTGAGCCCGCCCGCGGCTCTGGAAGGAACGACCCATGTCCGAACTCGCCGAACGCCAGTTGCTCGAACTGCTCCCCATCGAAGGCCCGCCCGGCCGCGAAGGCAAAGTCGCGCAGCGCATCGTGGCTTTCCTGCGCGAAGCCGGGATTCCCGATACGGCCATAAGCTTCGACCGGGCGCAGGATCAGAGCGAATACGGCGGCGAGACGGGCAACCTGATCGTGCGCCTCGACGGGCACGGCCGCGGCGCGCGTCGGCTCTTCACGTGCCACATGGATACGATTCCCAACGCGGTGGGTTGCCAGCCGCGCGTCGAAGGCCGCAAGGCGGTCAACGCCGCGCCGGGCCGCGCCCTGGGGGGCGACAACCGCTGCGGCTGCGGGATCGTGCTGGCCGCGGCGCGCGCATTGGCCGAACGCAAGGGCCGGCACGCGCCCACGACGCTGGTCTTCCTGATTCAGGAAGAAGTCGGCTTGGTGGGTGCGCGCGGCTTGGACCTGAAGAAGCTGGGACCGGCGCTGCCCGCGCTGGGCTTCAACGCCGACGGCGGGCGGATCCAGGAACTGGTCACGGCAGTGATCGGAACGCAGCGCTTTACCGTCGAGATCAAGGGCGTCGAAGCGCACAGCGGCGCGCATCCCGAAGACGGCGTTTCAGCAGCGGTGGTGATGGCGCGGGCGCTGCAAGCGCTGGCCGACGACGGCTGGCACGGCGCGATCGCGAAGCCCGAAGGCAAAGGCAGCGCGAACCTGGGCATCCTGAACGGCGGGCAGGGCAGCAACGTGGTGATGCCGCAGTTGAGCATCCTGGCCGAGGCGCGCAGCCACGACCGCGCTTTCCGCGACCGCATCGTCGCGCGCTGGCAGGATGCGTTTCGAGCCGCGGCGGCCCGGACCCGCAACCAAGCCGGACAATGCGCCGAAGTCGCTTTCGGCCCGGCGCCCACGTACGAATCGTTCAAGCTGCCGGAAGGCGAACCCGCGGTGCTATTGGCTTTGCGCGCCGCACGCGAACTTTCCATCGAGATGGCCTGCGTGGACAACAACGGCGGGATGGATTCGAACTGGCTGAACGCGCACGGCATCCCCACCGTCACTTACGGAACCGGCCAGCGCCAAGTGCATACGCCGCACGAGTGGATCGACCTCGACGAATACGCGCTGGCCTGCCGCTTTGCAGCGCAGGTGGCGCTGTCGGAATAAGCTGCCGATCCCGGCTTGTTTCATGTTCGCCGGCCTCTAACCTGCTCCACGTATGACCACTAGGGATACTTGGCATCCGGTCTTGCGGCATGCGGCCGTGCTGTGGTGCATGGCGCTTGCCGCGGGCACCTTGCCGCTGGCCTACGGCGTTGCGCCGAATTCGGTCGGCTGGCTGGTGGCGTTTTACGCCGCGTTGGGCATGTTTCTGCTCGCGCGCCGCCAGGAGCACCGCGGGCCCGCGCACGGCAGCTTTCAGCTCTACCTGTTCTTCGTCATCGTGTACCTCGGCTTGGTCTGGGCCATGTTCACGATCCGGCCCGGACCCGATCCGGCCGCCACCGCGGAGTCCGTTGTACTCACCATCCGCCTCCTGGGATTCGGAGGCATTTTCGTCGCCCCAGCCCTGCTGCGCTTCGCGATTCGCTTCACGCAAACCGAGCACCCCGCTTGGCGCTGGATCGAACGGTTGGCGTGGGCGTGCGGATGCCTATTCCTCGTCCTCCAAGTCGCGGGCACCATGTGCCCCCAGGCGATCTACCGAAACGGAAAGTGGATGCCCGCGATGAAAGGCTTCTATCCGCACTTTTTCGGGTACATCTCCAGCGTCCTGACCGCCGCGTTCGTCCTGCTGGTATACACCCTCTTCACGGTCCGGCTCCGGCAGCGCCGCTGGCAGGTCTTTTACTTCACCGCCGGCGCGGTGCCGATGTGGACGTCGTGCTGGCTACATTTTCTGATCAGCATGGGCATCCGCCTGCCTACCCTGGGCGGATCGTTTTACGTCGCGCACGTCCTGATCCTCGGCTACGCCGTGCTGGTGCACCAAGTTTACGATTTCGGAATCGTGATCCGCCGCGGGCTGGCGTACGGCGCGGTCTGCATGCTGTTGGGCGCGGCGTACGGTCTGCTGCTCTTCGCGACGTCCCGCTTCTTGCATCCGGACGGCGTGCTGGCCAATTTGCTTACTGCGGTGGGTTTTGTCACCGTGGCCGGGCTTCTTTACGCGCCGCTCCTGAGCGCCCTGCAACGCCGCATCGACCACCGCTTCTTCCGTGTGCGCGCCGACCGTGAGGCGCTCCTGGAGATTCACTCCCGCCGCATGGCTTCGGCCTTGCGCCTCGACGAGGTGCTCCACGAACTGGCCGCGGCCTTGCGCGACGGCTTGAACGCCCGGCGCGTCTGGGTCTTTCTGCCGCGCGCGAACGGGACTTGGACCCAGCAGTTCGCTCACGGCGAGAGCCCGGCGCCGGATTTCCAGGACGGCGAACGCGAAGCCTGGGCGGCATGGCTCGCGGCCCACCCGCCCGGCGATGTCCAGGCGCTCTCGGGGCCGCAAAGCCGACCGGACGCGCCGGCACGCGGGGTGGCTTGGAGCGAATACGGCGCCTTCCTGCTGGTGCCGGTGCGCCATCAGGACGAAACGCTCGCCGTGGCGCTGGTTCCGCCGCAGCGCGCCGACGAACCCTACGACCCCGAGGATCTGCGCTTCGCGCGCACCGTAGCCGACAACACTTCGGTCGCGCTGCGCAACGCACGCCAGTACGCGCACATCGCCAGCTTGGAGCAACTGACGCGGCTGACCTTGGACGGCCTGAGCACTGGCGTCGCTGTGCTGCGCGGGGACGGCGGCGTGGTGCTGATCAATCCGGCGGCCCGCGCGCTGGCCGGCGCGACCGAAGGTCCGCCGCCCAGCCGTCTCGAGGAGTGGCTACGCGCTTGTCCGGTGCTGGCCGAGGCCGTGGCCGGGGGCTTGCGCGACGGCATCCGGCGGGAAACCGTACCGCTGCAGTGGACCCAGCCCGAGCGGCGCTTCGCGCTCTGGAGCATGCGCGGCCTCGACGGCTCCGAGGACGAGGCCCTCTTCCTCGTGCTGCTGCAGGATCTGACCGCATACAAGGATCTCGAAGAGCACTTGCAGCGCCAGGAGAACCTCGCGCGGCTGGGCCAGTTCGTCTCCGCCATCAACCACGAACTCGCCAACCTGATGCAGCCCATCCGCCACCAGGCTGGAAAGCTCGAGCAACTGAACCTCGACCATCCCGAATTCAAGCGCGCCGCGCGCCTTATTCCCGAACGCCTGGATGCGATGGACCGCATGCTCGAAGCGCTGCGAAACTACGCCCGCCCACTGACCCTGCGCAAGCGCCCGGTGGCGGCGCGCAGCCTGCTCCAGGAGATCGCGAGGGATTTCGAAGCGCGCGGAGCGGAACTCTCGCTCGAAGTGGCGCCGGATGCCGAGCGCTGCTCGTGCGACCCGGCTTGGCTGGAGCAGGTGATCCGGAACCTGCTCCAGAACGCGCTCGACGCCACCGCCCGGCGGACCGGCGCGCGTGTAACGCTGCGGGCAACACGGGAGGCCGGCGCCTGGATGCTGAGCGTCGCAGACAACGGCCCCGGGATTCCCGCTGCTCAGCGCGCGCTTCTGTTCGAACCGTTTCATTCGACCAAAGACGGCAAAGGAACCGGCTTGGGGCTCGCTCTGTGCCGCAAGATCGCGACGCTGCACGGCGGTTCGATCGACGCCGCAAGCGCGGCGCAGGGTGGCGCGGAATTTGTACTGCGTCTGCCTCAGCCCGATGCCGGACCGCTCCAGTCCGTTATTCCGTAATAGCGGATGCGGGCGCGCACGGTGTTGCGATGGATGCCCAGCGCTTGGGCAACCTGGGACTGGTTGCCGCGATGCTCGCGCAGCGCGCGGAGCAGATCAGCTTTCTCGAAGCGTTCGGCCGGCGACAACCCCAGGCCCGCGCCGTCGCGTGCCGCGAGTAACTCGGGGGGCAGGTCCGCGATGCGCAGTTCCGCCGCCTGAGCGTCCAGCAGCATCAGAGAACCTTCCAAAGCATTCTTGAGTTCCCGGACGTTGCCCGGCCAGTCGTAGCGCCGCATCAAGTCGAGTGCTTCGGACTGCAAGGCCGGCGGCGGAAGGCCTATATCGAGGGCCAGCTCCGCGATCAGGTGCGTACAGAGTTCGGGCAGATCTTCCAAGCGCGCGCGCAGCGGCGGGAGTTCCAGCGCGGTCACCCGGATCCGGTAATACAGATCCTCACGCAGCCGGCCGGCCGCGACGGCCGCGCTCAAGTCCAGGTTGGTGGCCAGCACGATCCGCGCCCGGCAGACGCGGTCGGTCGTATCCCCCACCGGGGTGAAGGTACGATTCTCCAGCACGCGCAACAGCGCTGCCTGCTGCCGCAGCGGCATGTCCCCGATCTCGTCCAGAAACAGCGTGCCGTCGCCGGCCGACTCGAACTTCCCCGGCGTGGCCTGCGTCGCGCCGGTAAACGCGCCTTTGCGGTGGCCAAAGAGGATCGACTCGGTCAGCGACTCGGGAATCGCCGCGCAATTGACGGCCACGAAAGGCCGCGCCCGGCGCGGGCCCAGGACATGCAAGGCGCGGGCGGCCAACTCTTTGCCCGTGCCGCTTTCGCCGCAGAGCAGTACGTTGCCGTCGCGCGCCGCCAGTTTGCGCAGCGCTTCGCGCAACCGCTGCATCGGCGCGCTCGAACCCACCAGCCGCTCCAGCCCGGAGCGCGCGTCGCGTTCCTGCAGCAAGATCGTCCGCTCGGCGCGCACCTTGCGCGCCTCCCAGGCCCGCGCGATCCGGTTGAGTAACTCGGCCGGTTCGTAAGGCTTGGGCACGAAATCGAAGGCCCCGAGTTTGATCGATTCGACGATGACCGGAACCGCGCCCGACTGCCCGCTCAGCATGAGCACGTCCGGCGCATCGGGCAGTTCCAAGAGCTTGCGCAGAGGCGTCAGGTCGCTGGAGTCCGGGAAGATCAGGTCCAACAGCACCAAGTCGGGCCGCGCCTCAGCCGCCAGGTTCACAGTCTGCGCGGCCGTCGCGGCCTGGATGCAGCGGTGTCCGGCGGCGGCCAGCAGATCGGCCAGATCCTCGCGCACGTGCGTGCTGTCGTCGGCGATCAGAATCAGCGCACCCGCGGCGTTCGGCGGTAATTCATCCATACGTCGACTCGTCCCCGTGCCTGCACAACTGCACAGCGAGTACTGCACGGCCTTGTGCAACCGCCGCCGGTCGAGATTCGGACGCTTACCCGCGGAACCGAATCTGCGTAACTCTTTACACGAATGCACTCGTTTTATTCGAATGGATCGTCGCTTGCTCTCCCAAATGGAAGTAGGGCGGCAACCGGGAGCGCGCGCATGCCAGAATCGACCCATTCCTCCAAGCCGATATACTACCAGCCGCCGCGAATGGAGCCCATGCTGGGCGAAGATTTGCGCCAGACGCTGGGGTTGGACCATTGCCCGGTCGTGCGCAGCGCCTCGGATGTGGCGGATCTCTTCCGCGGACTGGCCGCGCTGGAACGCGAGGTTCTGATCCTGGGCAGCGTGGACTGCCAGCTACGCTTGCTGCGCTGGGACCTCCTGGCGGTGGGCGCCAGCGACCACGTCTTCTGCCGGGTCGGCGAGATCTTCATTCCCCCGTTGCGTGCCGGGGCCCATGGGGTCTTCCTGGTCCATAACCATCCTTCGGGACAGTTGCGCCTGAGCCGCGCGGACCGCGATCTGACCGAACTGGTTGCCCAGGCCGGCTCCAGCTTGGGCTGCCCGCTCCACGACCATGTGGTGGTCGGGCCCAAAGGCTACCGCACCCTGATGACGCGCGACTTGGTGGCGCTGGCCCGGGGCCAGGACCCCGCCAAGCGGGTTGCCGAACGCAACCGGCACTACCGGCACGCCGAACGAAAGCAGAAGGCGCCCCCGGCGCGGCGGCGGACCGTGCAGGATTAGACAATTCTTTTGCATCCCCAAGCAAGGCGGCCGGGGACTGCACCGGGTATCGGTTAGGGAGAAGATTCATCCCCAACCGGCCCGGAGACGCCCGCCATGAAGCTTTCGCCCGCCCAACTCGACTCCTTTAAGGAGAACGGATTCCTCATCGTGGAGGGGCTCTTCCGCGACGAAGATCTGGCTCCCGTGGAAGCCGGCATCACGGCCTGGATCGATGCGAAGGCGCGCAAGCTGCTGGCCGAAGGCAAGATCACCCAGCTCTACGAGAAGGAAGATTTCGAACACCGCTTCGCCCGGATTTACGACGAGTGCCCCGAGATCGGCAGCGGACTGGACATCATGCACTCGCGGATTCCGGAACTCTTCCATTTCCTGCGCAACTCGCGCCTGATGCAGGCGCTGCGCGGCCTGATCGGCCCCGAGATTTCCTGCAACCCGATCCAGCACCTGCGCGCCAAGCCGCCGGCCGCCAAGCTCTCCGAAGGCGCCAAAATGAACGTGCCGTGGCACCAGGATGCGGCCGTCACTTGGGAAGAAGCCGACGCCAGCGAGATCGTCACCTCGTGGCTCCCGCTCGTGAATGCCACCGCCGCCAACGGCTGCATGGAAGTGATCTCCGGCGTGCAGAAGACCGGGTACTTGGAACACATGGCCGAAGGCGGGACGTGCATCAAACCCGAACTGATGCCCGCCACCAAGCCCGTGCGCGCCGAGATTCCCCGCGGCGGCATCATCTTCATGAGCCGCTTCACGCCGCATCGCAGCACCGACAACATGACCGACGGGGTGCGCTGGAGCCTCGACCTGCGCTACCAGCCCACGCACCAGCCCAGCGGCCGGCCGTTCCATCCCTGCTTCGTCACGCACAGCGAGAAGCAGCCCGATTCGGTTCTGACCAGCCACGAGCGCTGGTGCCAGCTTTGGACCGAGGCCTTGGAACTCTCCAAGGGCATCCCGTGGCATCGCACGGCGCCGCAGGAAAAGCGCAAGATGGCCATGGCCGCGGCCGGCTTGAATTACTAACACCAGACCACGCGTAGATCGGATGCACGGCGGGGAACCTTCGGGTTCCCCGCTCGCATTTCATGCCGCCGAATCTGCACTGGCCGATCCGAACCCGGGCTATCTAATGACGTTCCCATCCGGGTCCGAGTCTCCATGCTGCTCAATGCATCCCTCTTCGTAGGCGGTCTGATCGTCCTGGTCCTCGGCGCCGAGTTGCTGGTGCGTGGCGCTTCGCGATTGGCCACGGCGGCGGGCATCTCGGCGCTGGTCGTGGGGCTTACCGTCGTCGCCTTCGGCACCAGCGCGCCCGAACTGGCCGTCAGCCTCAAAGCCAGTTGGGCCGGCCAGCCCAACTTGGCGCTGGGGAATGTGGTCGGCAGCAACATCTTCAACGTGCTCTTTATCCTGGGCCTGTCGGCGCTGGTCGCGCCGCTGGTGGTCCATAAGCAGTTGGTGCGCGTCGACGTGCCGGTGATGATCGCCGTCACCGGTTTGACGTGGGGCTTAAGCCTCAACGGCACCCTCTCCCGGATCGAAGGCATCCTCCTTTCCCTGCTCCTGCTCGCGTATATCGGCCTTTGCATTCACCTAGGCCGCAAAGATGGAGCGGCCAACGGTGCAGCAGAAGCTCCGGCCGAACCCGCCGCCGACGCGAAGCCGGCCGCGCCCGCGAAGAGTTCCTGGCTGGTGGACGGCCTGTGCATCCTGGCCGGGCTGGGTCTCCTGATTCTGGGCGCGCAATGGCTGGTGACCTCGGCGACATCCATGGCGAAGGCCTTGGGCATCAGCGATCTGGTCGTGGCGCTCACCATCGTAGCCGCCGGCACGTCGCTGCCCGAAGTCGCTACTTCGGTGATGGCCACCTACCGCGGACAGCGCGACATCGCGGTGGGCAACGTGATCGGCAGCAATATCTTCAATCTGCTCTGCATCCTGGGCTTCAGTTGCGCGCTCTCCCCGCAGGGTGTCGAAGTCGCGCCGGCGGCGCGGAACTTCGACATTCCGGTGATGATGGCGGTGGCCGTGGCGTGCTTTCCCATTTTCTTCACGGGGCACCTGATCGCGCGCTGGGAAGGCGCGGTCTTCCTGGCCTACTACGCGGCGTATACGGGGTACCTGATCCTGCTTTCCACGCAGCACGCGGCGCTGCCCGGTTTCAGCTTCGTCATGCTCGCGTTCGCCGCGCCGCTGACGGCGCTCACGCTGGCCGTCTGCTTCTTCCGCGCTTGGCGCGCGCGCCACCCGAAATCGGCCTGATTTCGTTCGCTTGCTCTGGCCATCCGCGCGCCAACGGTCTACAACGCTTCGCATCATGCTTTCCCAACTGGCCTACTTCTTTGGCGGGATCGCCGTGCTCGTGCTGGGCGCGGAACTGCTCGTGCGGGGTGCGTCGAGGCTGGCTGCCGCGGCCGGCGTCTCTGCGCTGGTGATCGGCCTGACCGTGGTGGCGTTCGGCACCAGCGCGCCCGAGCTGGCCGTCAGCCTGAATGCCGCGACGGGCGGCGAGCCGGACTTGGCCATCGGCAACGCGGTGGGCAGCAACATCTTCAATGTGCTCTGCATCCTCGGGCTTGCCGCGCTGCTCAAGCCGCTCGTGGTTCACCGGCAACTCATCCGCATCGACGTGCCGGTGATGATCGGGGTCTGCGCGCTCTTTTGGGCGCTGAGCCTCGACGGCTCGCTGAGCCGCACCGAAGGTCTGATCTTCATCCTGCTGCTGGGCGGCTATCTGGCGCTCAGCGTGATCCTCGGACGCAAGGAATCCCAAAAGAACGGAACGCCCAATTCGGAACCCGGCGCGGCGGCTCCGCCGCCGATGAAGCGCGGCGCGTGGATCGTCGATCTGCTCTCCATCGCGGTGGGACTGGGCTTCCTGGTGCTGGGCGCGCGCTGGATCGTCGATTCGGCCACCGCCATGGCCCAAGCCATGGGCGTCAGCGACCTGATCATCGCGCTGACCGTCGTCGCCGCCGGAACCTCGCTCCCGGAAGTCGCGACCTCCGTGATGGCCACCTTGCGCGGGCAGCGCGACATTGCCGTAGGGAACGCCATCGGCAGCAATATCTTCAATGTGCTCTGTATCCTGGGCTTCAGCGCGGCTTTGGCGCCCGAAGGCGTCAACGTCGCCACGCCGGCCCTGCATTTCGATATACCGGTGATGGTGGCCGTCTGCGTCGCGTGCTATCCCATCTTCTTTACCGGGCACACCATCGCGCGCTGGGAAGGCGCGCTCTTCCTGGCCTACTACGCGGCCTACACGATTTACCTGATCCTAAAGTCCATGGAGCACGACGGTTTGCAAGCCTACAGCCGCGCGATGATCGGCTACGTCGTGCCCCTGACCGTGATCACGCTGATCGTCTGCTTCTACCGCGGCTGGAAAGACGCCCGGCGCGGAGCGCCTACGCCGTAACCGCCGCCACGGCGCTCTGTTCCGCCAGAATCTGCTCGGGCGTCGGAGCGCGCCCGCCGATCCGCAGCAGGCGGTCGCCCGCGAAACCTTCTTTCACCGGCCGGCGATTCGGATCGTAGTCGACGATGAACGAACGGCGGTCTTTCTCCGATGTGTTCGCGCCGCTGTAGTGGAACGTCAGCACATGGAACGCCAGCAGCGAGCCGGCCTTCATCTCGGCCACTTTCACGCGGTCCAGCGGCAGGTTGCGACGGTCGACCTGAAGCTCCTTCTGTCCGTGCTTCAGCAGCCCCCACTTGTGGCTGCCGGGGATCACCTGCATGCAGCCGTTCTCGATCGTGGCATCATCCAGCGCCAGCCAGCACGTGACCTGCTCGGGCTTCAAGCTCGCCCAGTACGCGTAGTCCTGGTGCCAAGGCTTCGGCGTGCCGTGGCGCGCGGGCTTGAACATGATCTTGCTCGAATGGTAGTAGATCGTCGGCCCGATCAGGTCTTCGACGACATCCAGCAGCGCCGGACTCTCGGCCAGCGCGGCAAACTCGGAGCTGTATTTGGTGATCTCCTGAATCTTGCGCAGCAAGCCGGGCTGGACGAGTTTTCCGTCGTTGGCGAAGTTGCCCGCCTCGTCGCCGGTGCGCTGAACGTTGAACCCCTCGCGATCCTGATCGAGCCCGCGCGCCTTCTCCTCCACCAGCCGGTCCAGGGCGCCTAGAAGCGAATCGAGCGCCGGACGCTTGAGGAAGTCCTCCACGATCACGTAGCCGTGCTCGTTGTAGAATTCGACCTGTTCGGGCGTCAGGACTTTCATGGGCGGCTCCTTGAATCGGGCTTTCGTGCACTGATTCTGGCTTATTCATACCCTTTCGGCCCAATCGAGCGCTATGGACAACGCGCTCAAGTTATTGTACTTTTCGAAACTATGGCGCTGATTCCTCGAGACGACGAGAGCACCGCACGCGCCCGCGACGCCGGCAGCTTCGAGCCCTACTCCGCCCTGCCGGCCGGACCCGGCGAACCGTGGACGCAGGCCCTGGAACACCTGCGCCTGCAACCGGTCTCCGCGGTCGAATGGCACTGCACCAAGGATTGGGCGCTGGGCCCGCGGCAGGTGCAGGACGCCATGTGGTTCTGGATCGAAGCGGGCGCCGGCTGGGGCCAGATCGCCGGTGCGCCGCGCTTTCGGCTGGAACCCGGGCGCCTGATGCTGATCCCGCAAGGCGCCGAACACTCGGTGCGGCAAGACCCCGGCAGCCGCGGTATGCACGTGCTCACCTGCCATTTTTACGCGCACGTCTTCGGCGGGCTGGACCTGCTGGCGCTCGCCGGCTTCCCACACTGCACCGCTCATGCACCCGGCTCGCCCGTCCCGGCGGCCTGCCATGCGCTGGTGCGCGAATTCGGTCTCAAAGCGCCCGGCTGGCGCGCCGCGATGCTCGCCGAGATACAGCGCGTTCTGTTTGTGCTTCTGCGCACGTGCGGCACGGAGTTCGAACCGCACGACGCCGCCGGCAGCCCGCGCCTTTGGCCGGCGCTCCAGCAACTCGACCTGCGCTGGGCCGACCCCGATCTGCGCGTCGCGGATCTGGCTAGAACCGTACATCTCAGCGAGGTTCAGTTTCGAAAGCTATTTCGTAAGGTAACTGGGCTCAGCCCGGTTCGATTTCTGCAACGCCGCCGGATCGAGCGCGCCGGCCACCTGCTACGCGCCGGCGAACTGAGTATCGAGCAGATCGCCACGGCCTGCGGCTTTCGCGACGCGCCGTTTTTTTGCCGCGTTTTTCGCGCCTGGACCCAGACGACGCCCGGCCGGTTCCGGCATCTGAAAAGCGTCTGACCGTTATTTTTTGCGCACGGGCGATACCTTTTGTGCTACCCTGCGCGGGCCTGAAATTCCGTAAGACACTTCGCATAACCCTGCGTGGTGAAAGAGACTATGAAAACAATCGCAAGCAAGTGTAAGTTCCCGGCATGCCTGAAACAGAGTTGCCGGTTTTCAGCAAACCGCTAGATGTATTTCACGCACTTGTTCTTATCGGTTAAGAAATAAAGATTACTCCAAGCTTGCACACCTATTGACTCGTTCCAGAATTCAGAAGGAAGCACATATGCACATGTGTAGCTATCCCCCTTCAAAAACCTTTCCTCGGCCCCAAAGAATTGAATTTCATAAGATGATAGGCTATTCTGTACTTGGAATAGAAAGGAAGTCGGGGAGAAGGGCAAAAAGGGCTTGGGAATCGGGTCATAGCATTCGACGATATGCACAGCGCGACTGGGGGCGTGCTGGGTGTATCGCTTGGGTTTTGTTACCCGGTGATCCGATGGCTGCCCACGCAGGTACGCATTTTTCACACGCTGCTCGATTTCAGCACCGCCGCTCGGCAAACGTTCACGCGCTATTCGGTACTTTCGATCTCGCGTCTCCATTCGGGAGGGCGCGCGCATGAATGCTCGTGAACTGGCGGCGGGGGCGACGAGCCCGGAACCCGGCCGGCGGTCGCGCGGCCGGCCGCCCAATCCGGAACTGCGCACGGCCAAGCACGCGCGGATGCTCAATGCCGCCCTGAGCCTCTTCTTGCAGCACGGTTACGACCAGGTCACCGTCGAGCAGGTGGCGCGCGCGGCCGGGCAGTCGAAGGGCGCGTTCTACTGGTACTTCAAGGACAAGGAAGATTGCCTAAAGCAGATCTTCGATTCGCTTTCCAAGTACCTCGATCTCTCGATCCTGAAGATCATCGAAGGCGGCGGGTCGGCGCGGGAGCGATTGCGCGCGCTGTGCGATTTCAAGAACTGGACCGGCAAGGAAATGATCCAGCTCACCACGTTGATGAACAGCCTGCGCTACTGCCGCACGGACACGGTGCGGAACATGGCCATTCAGCTCAACGCGCAATGGCGGCAGAACGGCACGCGGTTGATCCACAACCTGGCCCGCGCCGCGGCCGAAGAATCGGGTTGGACGCGCGAGCAACTCGACGCGTTCGACTTCGAGGCCTGGACCTTCTGCTACGTCGCGGCGTACAACGGCATCCAGGGGCACTTCGAGCGGACCGAACTGCCCGCCGCGCCCAGCGCGCACCGCATCGCCGAGTGCATCCACGAGTCGTTCGTCAACCGGCTGCTCAAGCCTCAATAACGTTCACGCCGGACCGCGCTCCGCGGGGGCGCTCTCCGGCACGGACGGCTTGCGGTAGTGCTCGATCAGAAACGAATCGAAGATGAGCTGCACGGCGTGGTAGACAACGAGCGACAGCACGCCCAGCGCCAGCGCGGGAAAGCAAGTCTCCAGGATCTGGCAGGCCACCGGCAGCGTCTTCTGGCCGCCGATGAAGACCGCCGCGATGCGGTGCTCTTTCGGCAAGCCCAGCACGCGCGCGCCCACCTCCATGCCCGCGACGGCCAGCGCGTGAACGATCGCGCACAGTGCCACCAGCATGCCTACGTCGCTCAGCCGCAAGCTTGATTCTCCGGTGGCCGTGGCCGAGGCGCGGCTGACGGCCATCACGATCACGCCGCAGATCAGGACGCGCGGAAGCACGTTCAGGAGCGTCTTCTGCGTGGCCAGCCACGCCGCCAGGAAGCGACGGCCCACCTGCCCCACCGCGATGGGCAGGAGCACCATCAGCACGAGGTTGAGCACGATCTCGAGGAAGGGACGCTTCAAGCTCTCGCCGGCGAGCGCGTACAAAACCGCCGGCCCGAGCACGACGCTCAACGCGTTGCTCAACACGGTCAGCACGACGGCGAGCGCGGCGTGCCCGCCGGCGAGTCGCGTCCAGACCACGGCGCTGGCCAGCGTCGTGGGCGCCGCGCCGAGCACCAGCAGCCCCGCGCCGAGCGGAGCGTGGAGCCCGAAGTACAGCGCCGCGGCGTACAGCAGCGCCGGCAGCAGGAGATAGGTTCCGGCGAGCGAGAGGAACATCGGGCGCGGCGCTTTCAGGCCCGACCAGAGTTCGCCGGCTTCGAAGGTCAGGCCGGTCAGGAAGAGCAGGACAAAAATGAAGGGCTTGGTCGAGAGGTGTTCGTCGGCCCACTGGCCGGGCGCGGGATAGGCCGAACCGGCGGCGACGGCGGCGAGCAGCAGCAGGATGAACCATTGCTGGGCAAGGATTTGCCAGACGCCGCGCGTGGACATGATCGACCGCCCCAGGGAGCGGGCAGTGTACTCCGACGGCGCGGGCGGTTCATGGCCCGAAGCGCGGGGCCACTCGGTGCAGCACAGGTGCTGCGCGTCGTGAGGAGGAAGGCGAGCGGGGACCGAAAAGCTATATCGCAACCTCGCAAGGTGCGCTAAGTGTATACTTGTATACCATAACTGTATACTGTATACTTAAGTATCCAATTAGGTATACACTTTATTTTCAGGACTCCAATCTAACATAGTGCAATACATATGCACCGCCGTGCATTCTAGCCGCCGGAGCACTGCGGCGTGCGCTGACTTGATCGCTTCGACCTGCGTTCGATAAGCCGAAGATCCCAAAACGTAACACGGTTCGGCGCGTCAGCGAATCGCGTGATTGCAAACCAGGAAGAAGAGGAAGAACTGCGTCGCCGGTTCCACCGTCTCGGGGAACTCGAGCGTCCACTCGCGCTTGAGCCTGAATCCGAACGGTTCGAAGACCGCGCCCAGCGGCCGGTCTTCTTGCGTGACTTCGTAACGGATCGAGAACAACGAGCGGGCGCAGAGGACGTCGCCCGGCCAGGGCTGCGTGATGCGGATCCGCGGGCGCTGGAACCAGCCGGGGACCTGCGTGACCGTCGCGGAGGCGCGCACTTGTCCGGCTTCCTTCAAGTCGAAGCGGTAGTCGTTGCCGCCGAAGGAACGGCCCAGGATCTCGAACTCGATGGTGAGCGCGCGGCCGAGATATTCCAGCGCCACGGTCTGACTCAAACCTTCCGGCACGAATCCTTTCAGGCGCGAGTTCATCGCTAGGGCGAGATCGGGCCAGACCAGTTTGCCCACGGGCTGCCGTTCGGCGTCCTGGAGGAGATACGTAAAGCGCGAGAAGCCGGGCTGGACCGCGAAGAACATGGCGTAAGTATACGCGGAGGTCCGCGCACCGCGAAGCGCCGGCGCAGGAGCCTCCGGCCGCATCCTCGTCGAACCCGCTGAACGCGATGCCCGCTTAGTGCGCGTCCCGTCCGATGCGCGGACCCTTGAACCGATCGCCCCGGCGTTGTAGCTTCTGCATGGGTTCCCTTCTCGCTGTGTTTGGGATGTTCTTGGCCGAACAAGCCCGGATATTACTCAGGAGGGAACCTGTTCACTGCATCACCATTTCCTAAAGGGTACGCGGAAAGATGAGGCGTGACCGTGGCACCGGCCCACGACGGTGAACCCGCTATACCATATGTGAGAGAACCTATTCACACCCTCACCCGCGATCAATTTGTTTTGCCTTAATAAAGGGAGTTTGGCTTCGATGTCCGCTACTAGAATTCAGTTGAATGATGTTTTTAAGCTTTCATGCCCTGTCGAGAACACGACCCAGTGGGTCGCGACACCACGCGATATAGCATCCAGCAAGCAACCCTACGATGATTATCAGCGGGGCAAGGCGAAGCCCAAACTGTCACGTCCGTATCAACTAAAGATCGCTCAAGGTCGCAAGAAAACCGATGTATTAAGGTCTATGGTGCTGACAGTTAATCAAAAGGTGGTTGATCTCTGGCGCGAGGCCCAATTCACTGGATGGAAGACCTACCCCGTGCAGGTATTCGATCGCCAAGACAAACCCGTAGATGACCGTTACTTTGGAGTCGCGGTGATCGGCAGAGCGGGGCACCATGACACTTCTAGAGGCGTAACAAAATGGTACACTAGACCAGATGGCACAAAATCCGTATTCGGCATGAACGGGCTGTATTTCGACGTTCATAAATGGGATGGAAGCGATTTCTTTATGTTAGAAGAGGGAAAGTGGATTCTGGTAACTCGTCGTGTGGTTGAGTCGCTTAAAGAAGCGAACATTACCGGTTGGGTGGCCAAACCTGTCTTAGAAATTCGATTTTAAAATTACATGACGTGGAGGATATGGCGTGACAAGGACGGCAGAAGTACCTGCTAGGACTTTTTTCTTATGCCCGGTGGCACGTGCATCTCATTCAACCGCGGGTGGCCACAACAGCCGATGGCTTGTGTGGTTGCCTCGGGCACAGGAGGCTGGAGGCGGCTGTACTTTAAGGGTAAGCTCCCGGTAGGGTTCGCGCGTACCGGAGAAGATGCCTTCACGAGCGCCCCTTGTTCGCAGGCTCACCCACACCAATCGGGGATTTGTGTGGGCTACCCGCTCCCGCCATGATGCTGGTCAGACGCAGCCACGTGTCCGAGGGATGCCCCTATGGATTTAAGACTTCTCCATACGCATTCGGAGAGCGGCGCTCGGCTCTTACTCTTGGACGATCCGCATGAAGCGAATCTTGGCTTTAGCCGATGGGTCATGGATGCGGGTCAGTGGCTTGAATCGATTTCACCGCGATCGGGGCTTTCTGCGCAGTGGCTCTTGCTGGGAACCTGTACGCCGCCTGCGGGAAAGCCGCGTAGAGACCACCCTGAGCTTTGGAAGGATTTCGATGCGGCCGTCCGGCAACGGCTGGAATGGCTTGCGGCTTTGCCCAACAGGAGTTTGGAGACTCGGCCCAACCATGCAGATGCTGGCTCGGCATGGCTGGCGAGTGACCCCAGCGGGCCGATCAAGGCGCTTGCACGCCAATTGAGGCAAGAATTCGGACGGGCACGCGAGGCCTTTACCAAGACCGGGAAGGCCGATTTCTCCGAAGCCGAAACGACCATCGAGGCGCTGCGCGCGCTGGACGAAAACAACGGCCACGTCTGGTACTACAAAGGAGAGATCAAGCGTATCAGCAACCCGGATCGCTTTACGTCCAAAAGCAGCCGCAAAGCATCCTCCGGCCCCTTCGAGGGCTTGCACGAATACCAGCAAGACTTTCTCCGCTATCTGGAGATTGCATCGTCGCTGCCAGAGTCGGAGACGGGCGGCGCGATGGGCTCGGAAATCTGCTACGAGCGGCCCAAGGGGTTCTGCGTACAACGGACGGCGTGGATCCATCATTTGCTGGCGATCGACTTCTACGAAGAGGCGATGGCTTCCGTGGAACCGTCCGACCGCGCGGCGAAGCTGACGCGGGCTACGGCTCACGCGAAAGAGGCGCGCAGGTATCGCCGGCCCGAAGGAGGCGAGGGGTTCGATCAAGGTATCGATACGACCGCCTTGCAGATGAAGATCGTGGATGCAGAAACCAAGGCGAGCCGCCGCAGTTCGCCGGCCACCGGCCACGTAAGCGGGCGGGCCCACAGCGGCAGCCGGAAATCCGCCCTGCCGTTGCAGGATTTGTCACGCGATGCTCTCATTGCCAACGCGCCGCGCATCGAATCCGATGGACAAACGTTACCGGCCTTGGGCGGGATTCCGCTGTGGGCCAAACTTGGCCAAGGCGGCATGGGAGCTGTGTATTACGGCATCCATCCTCGTTTGCACAAAGAAGTCGCCGTTAAGGTCCTGCCCTTTCACCTTGCTCAACAACGACCGGAAATGGTCGATCGTTTTTTCCGCGAAGCCCAAATGGCCGCCCGCGTGCAGTCGCCGCACCTCGTCGGTGTCACCGACGTAAACGAAGAGGCCGGGCTCTCGTATCTCGTCATGGAATTCGTGCCGGGGGTATCGGCCGGGGCGTATCTGAAAGAGAAGGTGGATTTAGGCAAGGTCGGCATCGCCGAGACCTTGGCGCTGGACATCTGCATAGCCGCGACCACCGGGTTAGCCGCCGCTCACGCGGCCGGGATCGTCCACCGCGATGTCAAGCCGGACAACATCCTGATTCCCAAGGCCGGCGAAGCACTAAATTTCGCGGCCAGCAAGCTCGCCGATTTAGGCTTGGCCCGCAGCGAGGAACTCGGCCATTCCATGACCGGCTCGCAAGCATGCATGGGCACGCCCGGGTACATGTCACCCGAACATGCCTTGGATGCCAGCAACTGCGGCAAGCCGGCGGACGTGTTCAGCATGGGCGCGACCTTGTACGCGCTGCTCGCGGGCAAGCCGCCGTTTACCGCAAGTACGCTAATGAAAGTCCTGATGGCGACGCGAAACGAAGCCCACCTGCCGATCGGTTCGATTCGCGCGGATCTCTCGGCAAGCACCGCGGCGCTCATCGATCGTTGCCTTTCGAAGAATCCCCAACAGCGTCTTGCCGACGGTACCGCGCTGCTGTCCGCGCTCACGGCTTGCCGGCATTCCATTCAAGAACCGCCGGAAACCATTCAGGTTGCTAAACGCCGGGAATCGAGCTAAAGGGCTTCAGGCAGGTGGCTGGAGGCGGCTGTACTTTCGGGGTAAGCTCCCGGCAGGGTTCGCGCGTACCTGAGAGGATGCCGTCGCGAGGGCCTTTTGTTCGCAGGCTCACCCAGACCAAGCGGGGATTTGTGTGGGGTACCCGCGAGAACGCATAAATGGCAGATTCTAACCGACACACTTTGCGAGAGTCCAAATGGCGATAGAACCGACAAAGCCAGCAGGTAGCCTTTCCTTTCGTCCGCCTAAAGGGGTCGTAAAATACCTCTTGGTATCACCGACTGGGTTCGCTGGAGAGGTGTTCCTTGAGGACCGGTTGCTACTTACGCATGCGTTTCCAATAACCAATCTCGAAGAGCAGCTCGCGCACCCTGCCCTTGCAGCGTCTGGATACTCACGTGCCTTTTACGTCCTGGGCTTTCCTTTGCGTTCTAAAAGTACCTCCATTGGAAATGATGCTTTTGCTGAACAGATAGTCTCTGCGCTTTCTGTGTTCTTTGGAAAACGGTTCGACAATCTCGGAATAATTGAACTCGATGGCATTCACGCCCTGCCTCTTTTTCAAGGGCGGATAGTCTCAAAGTTTCTAGAGGCTGGAATTTGGAACAACGATCCTCGCGCTGATTGCGATTTTGGCTTTAGATCTGCGGGACGGCAACTTGAACTACAATCTTTCGGCACCCTTGCGGAGAAATTTCTTGCGGCAGAGGACGATAAGAAGTGGCGCTTCTTCTTGAACTCGGCTTCTTTTTATCTCAGTGCTCTGCGACTCTGTAATGTTGATCTTGAAAAGGCATACCTGGACCTGGTAATGGCCCTTGAAGTTCTTGCCGGGTATTTCACTTTCAGCGACAAGGATCTCTTTGAATACGATGCCGATCTGGCCAAGCTGTTCAGCGATATGGAGAAAGCTGGCTTGGGTGGAAGAATAGACTTCGTAAAGGCAAGGCTCTTTCAAATTAAAAGACGAGTCATGCTTTCGGTGCAGGAGCTAGTGACTCAAGAATTCTTTGACCGCAGTGAAGCGAAGGAGCCGCAGTATGCGTTAAAGCGCGACCTATTCCCAAAACACATTTCCTCGGCGTACGAATTGCGGAGTAAATATGTTCACAAAGGCACGCCTATCGGACATCTGGTGCAGGGCCTTACTCAATTCAGTGCTGAAGTAAACGTTGGCGAAATCGAGGGGGATCTAAAAAAGCTCCATGCTCAGTGCCCAACATTTCTGGGTTTGGAACGCTTGGTCCGATTCGTCTTGCTACGTTTTATCTGTGAGTCCGCTAGCATTTCTCATCCTCATCTTCATGGTACAAGTATCAATAAGACCGCAGCGTCCGAAGATGGGGCTTAACACCACCCTTTCACCTCCAGGCTGGCGGAGGTGGCAGTCAACCAACCCAACATGAACGTGTCGCCCTTCTGGATTTGGCGCCACGGGATGCGGCCGTCGGGGCGGCGGGTTCCCGGGGTGCGGGCGCCGGAGCGCCCGACCCCGGGCTATTTTCAGCGCGTCACGCTGGGACGCGGGCGATGGGCCGGCGCTTGGCTCCCTCACCCTACCCTCTCCCAGCGGGAGAGGTTTTTTTGATCGCGCTGCGCGCGGGTTTGTTTGGTTCACCTCCCCTACCCCTCCTTGGCAAGGAGGGGAGATTAAAAGCGCGAAGGATGGAAGTCCCGGCGCTGAAGCGCCGGGCTATTTTCAGCGCGTCCTTGCGGGACGCGAAGGGCGGCACAACCCTTTCAGGGTTGATCGGCAACAGGGGCCACGTTCCCAGGGTAGCGCCTGCGGCGCAACCCTGGGCTTTGGTACGCAACCCCTTTGGGGTTGGACGGCAACGGAGAGGGCAAGGCTAAGTGTCCAACGTCAGTAAACTCAAGAGATGAAGGGGAAGAAAAAGCATGTGTCGATTCCGGAAGGGCGCCGCCCGGTTCGTTTCGAGGCCCTCTATCCTTCACCCTCATAGAGGAATCCGATTCTCCATCCTGAAGCCACTGTTGCCCTGCAAGGACTTCTCGACATCTTCCTAACAGCGAATGAGGGACTCCAACACTCGCTTGGCAATATCTCTGATGGACTCGGCGGCAGGATGCCGGCACAACGCTTCCGCTTCAACTTCGTAGTCGTAAGGCAAAGGTTCCAATTGAGACCGGTAGATTTCTTGTATTTCATTAAAACCCTTCAAGTAAACAGCCGCGTACTCCTTGGTAACCCACCCTTGTTCCAGTAGGGACACCACCTGCTTAGCCGACTCTTCTAAGCTCAGCCATCTTTCGGTAATGGGGCCGACGTATTGGGGATACTTCAAAATTTGCTCGTTACTGGACTCCGCAAAATCACGCAGCGAAGCCTCCAAACCCTTGCGATAGGCGGCTTTTTGCAGGGACCGGGCATCACTATCCATGAATGCTTCCTTACCGGATGCCTCGTACGGTGTCTACGGCCGACGGTTGCAAGCAGGAATAGCGGATGCAGTGCATGACGGAACGGAAAACCTCCCTCACCCTGCCCGCTCACAGCGGGAGAGTTTTTTTGATCGCGCTGCGCGCGAGTTCATGAGATTCACGTCCCCCGCTCCGGCGCGACGAGGCGGCGCTCCGAGACGGCGCGACGCGGCGGCGGGCCTTGCGCGGGGTTACGTCCGTGCGCACGCGTTGCGCAGGGCTCCGGCGTTGGTGCGGCTTTCGCGCATTCGTTTTGAAAATAGCTGACGTGCGCGCTTCATTCGATTCATCCGGAACGTGAAGTCGCTCGCGGGTCCGGTATGATCTTCTCAAAATCCGAATGCCTTCTCTTTCAGGAGCACGCGCGCATGGCCGCTTCGAAGCCGAACGTAATCGTGATCATCACCGACGACCAGGGCTACGGCGATCTGGCGTGCCACGGCAATCCGGTGGCGCTCACGCCGAACCTGGATCGCTTGCATCGCGAGAGCGTGCGGTTCACGGATTTTCACGTCGCGCCGATGTGTACGCCGACGCGCGGGCAGTTGATGACCGGCCTGGACGCGGCTCGCAACGGCGCCGTGAACGTCAGCAGCGGGCGATCGCTGTTGCGTCCGGATCTGCAAACGATGGCCGACCTCTTCAAGGAGAACGGGTACCGGACGGGCTTGTTCGGCAAGTGGCACTTGGGCGACAACTACCCGTACCGCCCTGAGGACCGCGGCTTCGAGGAAAGCTTGTGGTTCCCGTCCTCGCATATCAGTTCGCTGCCCGATTATTGGGAGAACGATTACTTCGACGACATCTATTGCCACAACGGCACGCGCGAACGGTACCGCGGGTACTGCACCGAGGTCTTTTTCCGCGAAGCGAAGGCTTGGATGAAAGACCGCAGCGACGCCGACGAGCCCTTTTTCGCGTACTTGCCGACGAACGCTCCGCACGCGCCGTTGTGGGTGCCGAAAGAGGATCGGGACGCGGTGGAGAAGACGTTCGCGGCGGGCGAGCATTTGTTGCCCGCTCTGACGCCCGATCAGCGCGGCCACATCGTCCGCTTCCTGGCCATGATCCGAAACGTGGATACGCAGGTGGGGCAACTCCGGGCCTTCCTGCGCGAGCAGGATCTGGAACGGAATACCGCGATCCTGTTCATGACGGACAACGGGAGCACGTTCGGGACGTTGTACTACAACGCGGGGATGCGCGGGGCCAAGTGTTCGCTGTGGGAAGGCGGTCACCGCGTGCCGTGTTTCGTGCATTGGCCGGACGGGAAGCTGGGGGCGCCGCGCGACATCGGCGGGCTGACTCAGGCGCAGGACATCCTGCCCACGCTGATCGAATTGTGCGGCCTGGAACGGAAACGTCCCACGCCGCTGGACGGGATCAGCCTCGCACCGGCCTTGCGCGGCGAGGAGGCGGTGCCCGAAGAGCGGATGCTGACCATGAATTACAGCCGGATGCCGTTTACCGATTATCCGACGCCGGACAGCCACTCGCGCCTGCGGCGCGAAGGCGCGGCGGTATTGTGGAAGCGCTGGCGGCTGCTGGAGGCGACGGCGCTTTACGACCTGGAGCGCGATCCGCTGCAGGAGACCAACGTGATCGACCGGCATCCGGAGATCGCGGCGCGGATGCTGGGGGCGCTGGACGAATGGTGGCAAGGCGTGGAGCCGGCGGCGCACGAGATCCAGCGCATCGTCATCGGGAACGAGAAGGAAAATCCGATGATGCTTTCGGCCTGCGAGTGGACGGATGTGTTCGTCGATCAACAGCGCCAGGTCCGGATCGGCGAGCGGAAAAACAGCTACTGGCACCTGGAGGTCGAACGGGCCGGCACGTACACGTTCGAACTGCGCCGGTGGCCACGCGAGAGCGGCTTGAAGCTGACGGAAGCGTGCGCGCACACGGTGCTGACGGACGGCGAGATGCCGGAGGGCGTCGCGTTGCCGATCGCTCGGGCACGGCTGTTGATCAACCGGCACCTGCATGTGCGGCCCGTCACGCCGCTCGACGATGCCGCCGCGTTCACGGTGGACCTGCCCGCGGGCCCGACGCTGCTGCATACGTGGTTCGACGACGCGCGCCACCAGCCGCTGTGCGGCGCGTACTACGTGTACCTTTCGCGGCAGGGCTGAACGGCGGCCGGAGGGACGTCGTCGGAGTTTCTGGAGGCCCGCCCGCGCCTCGAAGCCGCAGGCGTCCTACTTGGCGGGCGCGAGGACTCGTGCTTCCCCGGGCGGGAAGCCGTTCAGGGCGGTCAGGTGCGGGAGATCGCAGGGCAGCGCGCCGGGTTGGGGCTGCCAGAGCCGCTGCAGCGGCATTCGAGCGAGACTTTCGTCCAGCTTCAACGCCGTTCCGTCGCACTTCAGTTCGATCAGCGCCAGTCCGGCCACGAGTTTCGTATCCTGGAGGCTTGTGCAATTCGCGATGCGCAGGGTATGCAGCGTGGCCATGTTGCGCAGAGGTTCGAGCGAGCGGACGGGCGCGCCGTCGAGGGTGAGTTCTTCGAGCGGCATTTCGCGCAGCGCGCTCACGTCCTGAACTTGCGTAGCGTTCAGCTTCAGCACGCGCAACGGCATCCCGGCCAGCGGTTCGAGGTTGGCGACGCGGGTCTGAGAGCAATCCAGTTCACGTAGCTTCATGCCGCGCAGTCCGCTCAGGTCGCTCAGCATGGCGGGGTCTTCCTGGCCCCGGATCGCGCCGGAAATTTTCAGGCGCTGCAATTGCGGCAGGGCCTGCAGCGGGCGCAGATCGGTCAGACCGGCCGCGTGGAGTTCGAGTCCCAGCCCCTGCCCCGGCCGTCCGGGATCGGCCACCAGCCCGCCGCCGAAGGCCGGGTTCAAGGCCAGCAGCTTCGCGCCGATGGCGGGCAGGGCCTGATCCAGCGGCAAGGGCGCGGTGGCGGCGACCCAGGCCAGATCGAAGGTTGCTGCCGCAGCGGCCGGGCCGGCCTCGTCCGAACGCCCGCACTGGCGTAGAAATTCGCCGCGCTCGATGCTCCGATCGGCCGTACCGATGCGCTGGAGCGTGGTGTGGCGGGCCAGCCAATCGACATGCTGCTCCGGGCGGTCGAGCCAGAGCGTCCGCAGGCGTACGGCGTTGAGCGGGGAGAAATCCTTGATCTCGGCGCAGTCGTCCAGGCGCACGTAGCAGAGCGGCTGCCGCGCGAGGGGGCTGAGGTCGCGGACCGGGGTTCCCGAAAGTACCAGACTGTAGAGCATCGTCTGGCGCAGCGGCTTCAAATCCTGCACGGCGGAGCCCGCCAGACTGAGCGCTCGAAGCTTGCGGCATCCCGCCAAGGGCTCCAGATTCGTAACCGGATTGCGGTCCAGGATCAGGGTTTCGAGCGGGAGCCCGGCGAGCGGATTCAAGTTATGAACGCGGCTTCGAGTCAGATCGAGCGTGCTTAAGGGCAAGCCGCGCAGCGGGGTGAGGTCGGCGACGGACGTATTGATGAGGTGCAGCGATTCGAGCGCCAGGTTGCTCAGCGACGCCAACCCGATGAGCGGGCTTCGCTCCGGCCCGTCGGCGATGAGCCCCAGATGCTTGAGTCCGGACAGGCGGGCGAGCGGTTCGATATTCGAGATCCGGCTGACCTCGATGCGCAAGGAAGGCGCTCCGCCCGGCAGCACCTCGTAATAGAATTTGCCGTCGTAATTCGGATTCAATTGGGCCAGTTCCACGAGCGCCGCACGCATGCGGCGGTAGAGATCGCGCGCCGCGCCTGGGCCTTCGGGGTCGGCCGCCGGCGGCGACGCGGAGGTGAGCGGGCGCCAAAACAGGTTGCGCAACTCCCAAACGCTGTCCTCGTTTCCGCCGTGCCCATGAAAGGAGAGGAACCCCGGCTCCGCAAAGATGGAGCGCCCGTCGATGAGGAGCTGTCCGTTCACGCGCAACGAAACGCGCTCGCCCTGGATCCGGGCGGTGAAGGGCAACCAACGCTCCATAGGCACGCGCCCGGAGCCGCTCTTGGTGAAGAGGTCTTCGCGTCCCTGCTGTCGGAAATGGACGTCGCCATCCTTGAAGAAGGTGCAGCGGGCGCCGGTGCCGCGGCCCTCCCCCACGCGGCGCATCACGATCGTGCCCACCGCAGGCCAGCGGCTGCCGTCGCCGCCGAGGAGGCGGAATTCTCCGGAGACTTCGTAGTCGGCCATGGCGATCGGCTTCGCAATCTCTGCTTTTCCGGCCAGCCGGATGGCGCCTTCGACCACCTGCGCGCCCGGCGCCGTCTGTTCCCAGCCTTCCAAGGTCGCACCGTTAAAGAGCGCCATCCAGCCCGAGCCGGGCGGCGACTTCAATAGCACCGGCACGGCGGGGCCCGCCGGAGCGGCCACCGGCGCAATGGACGCAAAGGGATTCGGCAGCAGTTTTTCGGTGGGATCGCGGATGATTTTGGGAGGCCCCGGCGCGGCGGACTCGGCAGGCAAAACCGGCGTTTTGGCGGCCAGCGGATCGCGTATCCCCACGGGCGCGGGCGCTTCCGGCGCGGTTTTCGATTCCCGCACGGTCTTGGATTCCTTGCCGGCTTGACTTGTCTTCGCTTCCGGCCGAACGGCGGCGGCGCCTTCGGCCGAGGGCGTGCCGCCGCCTTTCAGCCAAAGCGCCAACCCGCCGAGCAGCAAGGCCAAGCCGATCAAGACGCCTCCGGCGAGCATGCCGTTTCCGGCCGGGCGGCGCGGCCCCGTGGTGCCGCGGCGTTCGGCGGGCAAGCGGCTGCGCGAGGTGGCCAGCACTTTCTCGGACGGCCGCCGGTCGGGCACGCGCGCCCGGCCGCGCCCCTTCACGAAGGGCTTGAAGGGCAGCGCGACTGCGCCCTGCAAGCGCTGCGGCGCCAAGCCCTGACTCAACGCCTCCATATCTTCCGCGGCGTCGGCCAAGTTGGCGTAGCGCTGCTCGCGGTCGAGTTCGCACAATCGCCCGAGCAACGCGCAGCACTCGTCGGAAAGGTCCTCGCGCAACGCCTGGGGATGCTCCATGCGTTCCTTCAGATGCATCACCATCACCACCGCCGCGGACGGCCCCTGGAAGGGCGGCCGTCCCGTGGCCGCGTGGTAAAGCGTGCAGCCCAACGCGTACGCATCGGCTCGACCGTCCACGTCGCGGCGGCCTTCGACCTGTTCGGGCGACATGTAATTCGGCGTGCCGACGGCAAAGCCCGATTTGGTCAGCGAAGCGTCTTCGTCGACGGTGCCCTTGGAAAGGCCCAGATCGGCGAGCTTGGGCGTTCCGGTCGTATCGATGAGGATGTTGTCGGGCTTGACGTCGCGATGGACCAGCCCGTTGAGATGCGCATGGGCCAGCGCCGAAGCGATCGCCGCTCCGATGCGCATGACTTCCCTTTCGGGCAGCGGCCCCTCGCGTTCGATGCGCTGGCGCAGCGTCTCGCCTTCGACGAGTTCCATCGCAAAGAAATAATGGCCGTCCACGCAGCCGACATCGATGCCCGAAATGATGTGCGGATGATTGAGGCGCGCCGTGGCTCGCGCTTCGCGCATAAAGCGCTGGATGTAATCGGCATGCCCGGCGAGCGCCGGCGCGAGGACTTTCAGCGCGATGATGCGGTCGAGGTGCCGCTGGCGCGCTTTGTAAACGGCGCCCATGCCGCCTTCGCCGAGTTTGGCGAGGAGTTCGTAGTCTCCGATGAACCGTGATCCCGCCGAAGCCGCCATCGCTTAACCTGGGGTTGCAGGAGTAATGGATCCGAATCCCACCTGAACTGCATGCCACTGCCGGGTACCGATATAGCGTGCCTGATCAAACGGAGCGTTTAGGCTACCACGTAACGCACTACGCGCAACCACAATGTGCGCATGCTGGAAAATGGGCACGCGGCGCCAATATATTCTTGTTACCCATTCCCATTACTTTAGTTATGCGATTATCCGACAGGATATACGGGTTGCGTTGGCCTGAGATCCGCGTGAATTGTTGTTTGTGCTCAAAGCGCAGTCGCATACGATATAAGCCCGTTTGCAATGCGGTCTGATCATTGGAAAGTGCACAGTCACCCAAGGTGGGTCATTACCTTCAATACCAGAGCCGGCATACGAGGGACTACGCGTGTTCCAAGGGATTTCGACCAAGCATACCCAGAATGAAAAAAGTCTGTTCGAAGATTACTCCACCTATTTCCGTTCGTCCCCGCTTCCCGAGCACCTCAAGCTTTCGAACTTCGCCAAGTACGTTCGCCGACAAGACCTGAGCCGATTCCTGGCCAAGAACGAACTTTTCAAGCTGCAGGTGGATATTCCCGGTTCGATCGTGGAATGCGGTTGTTTCGCCGGTGGCGGTCTGATGACCTTCGCTCAGTTATCATCCATATATGAGCCGTTCAATCACCAGCGTAAAGTTATTGGCTTCGATACGTTTAAAGGCTTTCCAAGTACGCACCAGCAGGACCGCAACAGCGAAACGAAATTCAAGCGAGGGGATTTGGCGGTTCATAAGGACATCAAGAGCGAGATCGAGAAGGCCATTGAGTTGCATGACCGAAACCGTCCGGTCAGCCACGTCTCCAAAACCGAACTTATCGCGGGGGACGCGATCAAGACGATTCCAAAGTACTTGAAGGACAACCCGCATCTAGTCGTATCGCTGCTATATCTTGATTTCGATCTATTCGAGCCCACCAAAGTCGCGCTCAATACGTTCTTCAACCGGATGCCTAAAGGCGCGCTGCTGGCGTTCGACGAGTTAAACACCAAGAGTTTTCCTGGCGAAACGCTGGCCTTGCTGGAAACTTTGGGGATTGGAAGCTTGCGGCTCAAAAAGACTGTGTTCGACCCGTACATTTCGTTCGCGCAAATTTAGCGCGAATTCCGCTCCGGATGCACCTTTAGCCGGTGGGAAAAGGCCAGTCTTCGGGACCGGAAGCCACGACTCGACTCCGGGCGTCCGCTCCTCGCTCTATCGGCTTGCCTGTACAACCCACGGGCGATCGGTAGACTTACTTCCAACCATGAGGCAGGCACGGCATGCCCGAGTCCAAGCGCAAATTGATCAGCGTCATTACCCCGACTTACAACGAAGAAATGAACGTAGTGGAGTGCTACCAGACGGTTCGCCGCGTCTTCGAAGAGCAACTACCGCAATACGATTACGAGCACGTATTCGCGGACAATGCCTCGCCCGATCGCACTGTGGATCGATTGCGCGAACTGGCGGCCGCGGATTCACGGGTCAAGGTCATCGTCCATTCGAGGAATTTCGGAGCCTTGGCATCACTCTTTAACGCCTTGCTGAGCACGTCAGGCGACGCGGTAATGGTCATGGTTCCGGCCGATCTGCAGGATCCACCCCGACTGATACCGGATTTCGTCCGTGAATGGGAAAAGGGATTCAAAGTCGTGTACGGCATCAGGAAAAACCGGCAGGAGTTCTTCCTGATGCGATTCGTGCGCTGGCTGTATTATAGATTAGTCAGCTATTTTTCGGAGATTCATATCCCGCTGGATGTAGGCGAGTTCCAACTGGTAGACCGCTGCGTGATTCATGCCTTGCGCGAGTTCGAGGATTATTACCCGTATTTACGCGGCATGATTGCAAGCTGCGGATTCAAGTCCACCGGGATTGCGTATACTTGGGAGCGCCGGAAGCAAGGCCTTTCCAAGGGAAGACTCCTGAACCTAATTGACCAGGGGTTAAACGGAATTATTTCATTCACCAAAGTTCCAATGCGCCTCGCGATGTTAGCCGGCTTGACGCTCGCGACTGCTAGCTTGATTTATGCTTTCGTTGCCTTCGTCATCAATCTGCTTTACTATCGACAAATCGCTCCGCCGGGGATTCCCACCCTTATCATTGCGCTGTTTTTCTTCTCTGGCGTTCAACTCTTCTTCTTCGGCATCCTTGGCGAATACATCGGTGCGATCCATTTTCAGGTGCGTCGCCGCCCGCTGGTCGTCGTCGCGGAAAAGATCAATTTCGCCACCTCCTTTAAGTCTGAATCCGGACAGATCGGCGTGCCTATATCCGAGACGCCGGCCGATGGCTCGAACTGAAGGCCCATACATGCACGAACCGACCACCTTGGCCACCGGCAAAGCTCCTGCGAGCGCTTTTTCCAGTCTGTTCGTATTGATGCGGACGGATCCGGAACGGTTTTTACTCGGCCTTTTTCTGGGCGCGGCGACGCTGGTTTTCCTGCTTATGGCTTTATTATCGCTGCAATGGGAAATCTTCTGGGATTTGATGCATTTCCATCGCGTAGCGATGCTTATGAACGAGCATGGGCGCGTGCTATATCGCGACTTTTTTGACGTCAATATGTTTGGGACCATCTTCCTTCATGCAGCCCTGTGCCGACTTGTTGGTTATGGCGACATGGCGTGGCGTGCCGTCGATCTGGTTTGGCTTCTGGCCTTAGCCGCGGTTACCTGGAAGATTCTTGTGCGATTCTGCCCTTGGTCTGCCTGGGTAAGCTGCTTGGCTTTTTCTTGGCTCTACCTGGTCCAAGGCGAATCTCAAACGCTGCAGCGCGATTATATGGCGGTGTTGCCGCTGGCCACTGCGGTGCTTTTGGCTCTATCCCCTACGTGGCAGGCACAGCGGCCCGTTCTTCAACTGCTGGCGATTGGGATGCTGGTGGGCGTGGCCGCCACCTTTAAACCCCAAATGGGCATCGCGCTCCCTTGGCTGGCTCTGGTTCGCGCCGATTCCGATACCTACTTTGCTCCCGGCAGTTCCTGGAAGGAGCGATCGCTAGAAGCCTTTAAACGATGGGGACTAACCGGCGCAGGTTTTGGTTTGGTCTTAGGATTGGGGGTCTTGGCGCTGGCCATACACGGAGGTATCTTCGCGTTTTGGGATACCGTCAGGAACTACTGGCCTGTTTATACCCAGCAAATGTTCGATGGCGCCATCCGCACCGCGACGCCAGCGGAACGCCAGGAGTTTTTCTTTAATGCTTTGTACTCCTTCAAGAATTTGAACGGAAGACAGTTACTCATATTGCCTGCGCTCTTGGCTTCAGTAGCCTATTGGGACAGTTCCGGCGCGAATCCGAACTTGCGCGCCACCGCCCGCCTCCTGCGCACGTGCTTAGTTCTGTATTACCTCGAGGTTCTAATCGTAGGAAACTTTCATCCCTATAGCTGGATTCCCATGGTTTACTTCATGATCGCTTTATGCAGCCTGATATTTGCCAACCTTCCCATTGCCGTGAGTTCCAATATGAAGCGCGTACTCACATGGGGTACGTTTGGATGCTTGGTATGGTCGCTTTGGTATTTACCTCATTCCTTCGTTAATCAAATTCACGGTCGCCCCCCTATTACACCATGGACTCATCGGACGGCAGAAATGGTTGCCTACCTCAAGCCGCGCCTGGAACCTAACGACAAAATTCAGGCATTGGACTGGCTGGGCGGTACCGAGCGCGTACAGACGGAGTTGCAGGCCGACAACGGGACTGAGTTCCTTACGGACGTAGTCTTTTTCCATGCGACTTCGCATCCATACGTAAAGCTCCTGCAACAGCGATTTCTCGACCAAATGGCAGCGTCGCCCCCTCGATTCGTGATCCCGGTCGACTACACGCGTATGTATACCGTTGACCCCACGGACGACGGTTCCTTTCGGAAGCAAGTGGGGGCCTTACTTGCCGCACGCTATAAGGTGGTGGTGCAGGGAGACGGTTACCGGATTCTCGAGCGCAAGCACGATGCTGAGCAGACTACGGCTCCAGAACCCAAATAAGGTGGGAACCTACTGGCGGCATACTGCTGTTGCCAACGGTTAAGTCCTTAATGGAATTACAGTAAACGCAAGCAGCCCCAGGGCGAAAGTGGTTTCTTTCTTGCATTTGATGGGGTCGTCCCGGACTATGCACACTGTGATGGTCGAGTGCGCACGACCCTGGAGTTGGGCTTTATGAAGGTGATGATCCTTTGCGGTGGCCAAGGAACCCGGCTCCGCGAACTTACGGAGTTACGCCCCAAGCCGATGGTTGAGATCGGCGGACGGCCGATCCTCTGGCACATTATGAAATCCTTCGCACACCACGGCTTTAAAGAGTTCGTGCTTTGCTTGGGCTATAAGGCCTGGACAATTAAGGAGTATTTCCTCAACTACGAGTCCATGAATTCGGACTTTACCATCGAATTGGGCCGCAACGGAATCATCGAACTTCAAGGTAATGCTCATCAGGAAGACGGGTGGCGCATTACCTTGTGCCACACGGGCGAGAATTCGATGACCGGTGCTCGAGTGAAGAGGGCGTCTCGTTACCTCGGACCTGGCGACGAGCCTTTTTTTCTCACCTACGGTGACGGCGTTGCGAATGTGGACATACGCGCGCTGCTGAAGTTCCACTTGGCGCACGGCAAGGCCGCCACGGTCACGGGAGTGCGCCCGCCCAGCCGCTTTGGAACGCTGGAATCGGTAGACAATAAAGTGCTGAATTTCAAAGAGAAGCCGCAATCGGGGCAAGGATTGGTGAATGGCGGCTTCTTCGCGTTGGAGCGCGGTTTTCTAAAGTATCTCACCGAAGACGAAGGCTGCATCTTGGAGCGCAGTCCGTTGGAGCGCTGCGCCCAAGAAGGGCAGTTACACTTGTACGAGCATGGAGGATTTTGGCAGTGCATGGATACGTATCGGGATTGGCAAGCCCTTGAAGATATGTGGCAAAAGGGCGAGGCCCCCTGGAAGGTTTG
Organism: Planctomycetota bacterium; assembly: GCA_015075375.1. Taxonomy (GTDB): domain Bacteria; phylum Planctomycetota; class SZUA-567; order H5-PLA8; family H5-PLA8; genus H5-PLA8. Next base: position 644,628 of record JABTUM010000003.1, read on the forward strand.
GCCATGAAAGAGCCCGCATGGAACGCGGTGCTCAAGGGCCAGTCCGTACTGGTCACCGGGCACACGGGGTTCAAAGGATCGTGGCTCGTATTGTGGTTGGCACGGATGGGCGCCGTGGTTAGCGGTTACGGCCAGCATCCGATTTCCAAACCGGACCTATTCACTGCGGCCAAGATTCACGAAGTTTTGAAGTTTAATGCCATCGCTGACCTGCGCGATATGGCTTCACTTCGAAAAGTCATCGAGCAAGTTAAGCCTGCTTTGATTCTTCACTTGGCGGCCCAACCTATCGTGGCAGCTTCCTATCAGGAGCCGAAAGAGACGTTCGAGATCAACGTAATGGGCACCGTAAACGTACTCGAATCCGTTCGCTTGTCGGGAGTTCGGTGCTCGATTGTGGTAGTGACCAGCGACAAATGCTATGAGAATCTTGAACGCGAATACAGCTTGCGCGAGTGCGACCCGATGGGTGGACGTGATCCTTACAGCGCCAGCAAAGGCGCCGCCGAGATCGTAGCGGCCTCCTACCGCGCCTCGTTTTTTTCGCCGGAGCGACAGGAGCAACACGGGGTCCGTCTGGCCACGGCGCGTGCCGGCAATACGATCGGGGGCGGCGATTGGGCCGATAGCCGCATCATTCCCGATGCCGCCCGAGCGCTGGCCCGCGGTCAAGCGATAGAAGTTCGCAATCCTTCCGCTACGCGCCCGTGGCAACATGTTCTGGAACCGCTTTCCGGGTATCTGCGTTTGGGAGCAGGTTTGGTAGCGAGCGTCGATCCGCGCTGGTGCAGCGCTTGGAATTTCGGCCCGTGGCCGGGCGACGAACTCCGGGTCTCCGAAGTCGCGGAACTCTTTTGCCAAGCATGGGGCGAAGGCCAATGGGTACAGGCGCCCGGCCAGCAGACTTTCAAAGAGGCTCATTCCCTCCGGCTGTGCATCGATAAAGCGGTTCATGAAGCCAACTGGCGGCCACTTTGGACCTCGGCGGAAGCCGTACGAAGGTCTGCACACTGGTACAAAGCATTTTACGCGCAAGGCGCCGACAGCGCGCGCGGCTTATGCATTAGAGATATCGAGGCTTACGAGCAAAGCTCTGAGATTCGCGAGACCGCATCATGAGCGAGTCGGCTGATACCTTGCGCCGGCGGATCACGGAACTCGTTCGTGAGTATTCCGCCGCTGCGTGGCCGCCCAGCACCTTCGATCCGGAGCGTTCGACGGTCCCGGTAAGCGGCCGTGTATTCGACGCGGACGATGTTTCCGCGCTCGTGGAAAGCGGTCTGGATTTCTGGTTAACGGCGGGACGTTTCGCCGATCGATTCGAAAAAGAGTTCGCCGCATGGGTAGGCGCACGGTTCGCCCTGCTTGTGAATTCGGGCTCAAGCGCAAACCTGCTTGCGTTCACCACCTTAACGGCCCAGGAATTGGGCGACCGGCGCATACAGCCCGGTGATGAGGTCATTACCGCCGCAGTGGGATTTCCCACCACTTTAAATCCAATCCTTCAAAACGGCGCGGTTCCGGTATTCCTGGACGTCGAACCGCGCACCTGGAATATCCGCGCGGACCTACTGGCCGAAGCCATTGGTCCTCGCACCAAAGCGATTTTCGTAGCCCACACGCTGGGCAATCCATTCAATCTGGATGCCGTTATGAAGGTGGTCGAGCAGCACAATCTATGGCTCATCGAGGATTGCTGTGACGCGCTGGGCTCCACGTACCGCGGCAAGAAAGTCGGCACCTTTGGGCACCTGGCCACTGCCAGCTTCTACCCCGCTCACCATATTACAATGGGCGAGGGAGGCGCGGTGCTGATCAACGACGGGAAACTGAAGCGCTTCGCCGAATCGTTCAGGGATTGGGGACGGGATTGCTGGTGCCCGCCTGGTGTGGACAACACCTGCGGCAAGCGATTCGGCTGGCAGTTGGGTCAATTACCGGAAGGCTACGATCACAAATACATTTATTCACGCATTGGGTATAACCTAAAGGCCACGGACATGCAGGCCGCCGTGGGTTGCTCCCAGTTAAAGAAGCTTCCCGCATTCATTGAGGCCAGGCACCGCAATTACGAAGCATTACATAAAGGGCTGAAGGCTTTCGAGGACTTTTTCCTGCTTCCACAGGCCACGCCGGACAGCGAGCCGAGTTGGTTCGGGTTCCCGGTTGGCGTCCGCGAGGATGCACCCTTTTCTCGCGAGGATTTCATTCGATATCTGCATCAGCACCGCATTGCCACGCGGCTCCTGTTTGCGGGCAACCTTCTGCGCCAGCCGGCGTACGCCCAAACGCCCGGACGCACCGTGGGCGACCTGACCCAATCCGATTTTGCCATGCGCCAGGTCTTGTGGCTGGGCGTGTACCCGGGGCTGACCATCGAGCATATCGGGCATGTTCTGGAAACCATCAAGCGCTACTGCCAAGGCTTCTCGAAATCCTCTAAACCTTCCACCTCTCACCTGCCGGCAAACCCGGTCGCGTCAGCTCTCAAGAGCAACCCTGTGGTGGAGGAGGACACGGCTCAAATCGCTCGCGCTGCTTTGCCATGGGATCGGTTGTCGGGGCAAACGGTGCTCGTGGCAGGCGCAAACGGATTCTTGCCGGCTTACCTGATTGAGACGTTGTTGAAATTCAATGATTTGCACCCGCAAGCTCTACCCATTCGCGTCATTGGTACAGTACGAGATTTCCAACGCGGCCGGCAACGATTCGCGCATCATGCTCATCGCACGGATCTGTGCATCGTGTGTGCCGACGTAAGAGAGCGGCTGCGTCTACCCGACTCGGCAGATTACGTCATTCATGCCGCCAGCCAAGCAAGCCCCAAGTACTTCGGAAAGGACCCCACCGGCACCCTGGAAGCCAATGTATTAGGCGCGACGCATTTGCTTCAATGGTCCCGCGATCGGGCGGTCAAGGGGTTCCTCTACTTCAGTTCCAGCGAAGTTTATGGGCAAATTCCGCCCGAGCGCATGCCTGTCAAGGAAACCGATTATGGCTTCCTTGATCCCCTCGATATCCGTTCCTGCTACGGCGAAAGCAAGCGGATGAGCGAAAATATCTGCGTGAGCTGGGCGCATCAATTTGGCATGAATGTTCGGATCGTTCGCCCATTTCATACCTACGGCCCGGGCATGAGGCTAGACGACGGTCGCGTATTTGCCGCCTTTGTGGCACATGCGCTTCAGGGCCAGGACATTGAGATGAACAGCGACGGTAGCGCACTGCGCTGTTTTTGCTATCTGGCGGACGCCACGTTGGCGTTCCTGACCGTGTTGCTTAAAGGCGAAAGCGGACAAGCCTATAACGTAGGGAATCCGGAAGGCGAATGTAGCGTTTTTGAGCTTGGCCAATTGCTTTGCTCACTAAGTCCGCACCCTCGACTAAAGGTAATTCGAACCCAAGCGCCTGCGCAAAGCGGTTACCTTAAGAGTCCCTTGTCACGCATTTGCCCCGACATTTCCAAGCTGAAAGCCCTGGGCTGGAGCCCTTCCACATCTCTACGTTCAGGTTTTGAGCGCACGATTCGGAGCTACACCGCATGCTCGACGAACTCGTAAGGCGCCACGCCGAGGGCTCGCTTGCGAAGTCCGAATACATCGAAGCGATGTTCGAGTCTCACTCCGCGCTCTTCAAGTATGCCGACCTGCTATCCACTACGGACCTATCCAAAATAGAGATTCGCGACGGACAGGTGCTAGTAACCGTACGCAGTTCTGGGATTCAGCTCGAATGCGACCGCTACGATACCCGCCAAGCGCCGTTCGAGATTCTTAATTTTAAGGCTTACGAACCCGCGCTGGCGCGAGCCATGCTTGCCGCGATCAAGCCCGGCGACACCGTTTGGGATATTGGCGCCAATATGGGTTATTACGCCCTTACCTTCGCAAAGCTGGCTCCCTTGGCCAATGTTTGGGCCTTCGAGCCCTTGCCTGTTACTTTCGGCCGCCTACAGCGCAACGCACTTCTTAATGGCCTCTCCAACCTCAAGCTGGAAAATGTCGGATTTTTGGATGAAAATAAAGAGGTGGATTTTTACTTCGAGCCAGCGTTAAGTGTTCGCGCATCCGCCGCCAACCTGGCGGGAGATTCCTCAGTTCAGACCGTTCGTGGCCGTGTTCATCGGCTGGACGATTTCGCCCAAGCACGCGGCCTTAAGGCCGATGTAATCAAGTGCGACTGCGAAGGCGCGGAGCTATTCGTTTTTAAAGGGGCCTTAGAGGTGTTGGGCACCCAAAAGCCTATCGTATTTTCAGAAATGCTTCGAAAATGGTCGTTGAAATTCGGTTATCATCCCAACGATCTGATCACTCTGTTTAGCCGTTTGGGGTACAAGTGCTACCGATTCGAAGGCGAGAAGCTGATCTTTACCCCGGAAGTGTTTGATCGAACCGAGGCAACGAACTTCGCATTTCTGCATGACGAGCGGCACGCGGCGTACATCAAGGCCTGGACTTCCAAGCCCTAGACACAAGGAAAGCGCATGCCCGGCGAAAGCGATCATTCTGTTGCGCTTGCGAACCGAATACGCATGCATTCCCTGCGTATGATTCACACCGCACAAGCCTCGCATATCGGGACGTGCCTTTCGATTGCCGATTTGCTGGCCGTGCTATACCACGATTTCCTCCGCGTTTCGCCCGCGACTCTGAACGCAGAGGACCGGGACCGCTTTATTCTCAGCAAGGGACACGGCGCGGCCGCGCTTTATGCGGTGTTGGCCGAGCGTGGATTCTTTCCCATTGCCGAGCTGGATTCGTACAACCGGGACGGTTCGCGTCTGACCGGGCACGCTAGCCATCATGTGCCTGGCGTTGAATTGTCGACAGGATCTTTGGGCCATGGCCTTTCGGTTGGCGCCGGCCTTGCTTTGGCCGCCAAGCGACTGAACCTGCCCTATCGCACGGTGGTGCTCCTGAGTGATGGCGAATTGGACGAAGGGTCCAACTGGGAGGCCGCGCTCTTCGCCGGCCACCACCAGCTCGATCGATTGGTTGCCATTGTCGACTATAACAAGATTCAGAGCTACGGCTCCGTGCGGGAAGTGCTCGATCTGGAACCGCTGACGGATAAGTGGCGTGCGTTTCGCTGGTATGTGACGGAAATCGACGGGCACCAGCATGACCAGATACGAAGCGCGTTGAATCGCATCCCCTCCGATTCCAGCCAGCCCAGCGTCCTGATCGCTCACACCGTAAAAGGCAAAGGCGTGAGCTATATGGAGCATCAACTGGCTTGGCATTACAAATCTCCTTCGCAGGAACAGCTTCGGAGCGCGCTCGCCGAACTGGAGGCGCAGCCTTGAGACTTGCGTTTGTAAACTCACTTTGCAAACTCGCGGAGAAAGATGATCGTCTCTGGCTGGTATGCGGCGATTTGGGGTATGGAGTGCTGGATGAATTCGCTCGCCGATTTCCGAACCGATTTATAAACGCGGGTGTGGCCGAACAAAACATGGCCGGTGTAGCCGCCGGACTTGCTCAAGCAGGCCAAAGAGTATTCGTCTACTCGATCGCCAACTTTCCAGTCATGCGATGCATGGAACAAATCCGTAACGATATCGCATACCACCGGCTTCCTGTGTGTGTCGTGACGGTGGGAGGCGGGTTGGTGTACGGCGGACACGGTTACTCGCATCACGGCGTCGAAGACTTGGCGATGATGCACGTACTCCCGAATATGACCGTCTTTGCACCGGCCGATCCCGTGGAAACTCGACTGGTAACCGAAGCCGCCGCCAGCATCGATGGTCCCGTTTACTTACGACTGGGACGCGGCGGGGAAGCTACCTTGCATAAGCAGGCTCCGGCCTTCGCTGTTGGAAAAGCTTTATGCCTTCGAAAGGGCGCGACATTGGCCCTTTTCTCAACCGGCGGCATTTTAGAGCCTGTTCTATCGGCCGCCGAAGCGCTCACGGTTCTTGGCCACCCACCCAGCGTGTACAGTCTGCCTACTTTTTTCCCACTCGATGAGGAGACGATTGCCGCAGAAAGCAGGCGATGCCAAGCCATCGTGACCATCGAGGAACACGGCCGAGGCGGACTGGCCGCGTTGACGGCCGAAGTCCTGGCGCAATCCGGCGGGGGTGCCCGATTGATTCCGATCCGACTGCCCCGCGAACCCCTTGCGGAATCTGGAAGCCACGCGTACCTGCGCGAACGACAGGGCTTATCCGCGGCGGCCATGGTTCAGCACATTCAGACAACGCTTGCCGCTTGGGCGAAGTAACCATTGTCTGCATTCTTTCATGGCCTCCATCGGATATCGTACTATACCTTGGCGACGCTTCCCGATCGCAAGATTCGTGTGAGGACACTACACAAACTCTCCTATCTAAGTTCAGGAAACAATCCCTACCCATACGCAAAGCCCGGAGATTTAACGTCATGTCGCGCAAGCCCCACATCTCTGCAACCTCTCAATCGGTCCCATCCGGATTCGCCCGCCCCGCCAACCTGATCGGGTCCGCTTGGTTGCCGGCGGCGGAGGGGCGGACGTTCGAAAGCCGCAGTCCGGCGGATGGGCGGAAGGTGGTGGGGGTGTTTCCGCGGTCGGGGCGGGAGGAGGCCGAGGCGGCGGTGGCGGCGGCCAAGGGGGCTTACGATGCCTGGCGGCTGACGCCGCCTCCGTTACGCGGGGCGGTTTTGCGGCAATGCGCGGCGGTGCTGCGCGAGCGCAAAGAGGCGCTCTCGCGGCTGATGTCGCTCGAGATGGGCAAGCCTCTGGTCGAATCACGAGGCGACGTGCAGGAGGCGATCGACTGCGCGGAGTATTACAGCGGCGAGGGGCGGCGGCTCTTTGGCGATACGTCGACGAGCGAGCTGCCCAGCAAGTTTGCGATGGCCGTGCGCGTGCCGGTGGGCGTGTGCGGGATGATCACGCCTTGGAATTTTCCTGTGGCGATCCCGGCGTGGAAAATCTTCCCGGCGATCTTGTGCGGCAATACGGTGGTCTTCAAGCCGGCGGAGGATGCGCCGGCGTGCGGCGCGGCGTTCGCCGCGGCGCTTCGGGATGCCGGCGTGCCGCCGGGCGTCGTGAATCTCGTGCAGGGCTTCGGCGAAGAAGTCGGCGCGGCGCTGGTGCATCATCCGGACGTGCGCCTGATCAGCTTCACGGGTTCGTGCGAGACCGGCAGCCTGATCGCGGGTGCGTGCGGGCAGAACTTGAAGCGCTGCAGCCTCGAGATGGGCGGCAAGAACGCGCAGATCGTGATGGACGACGCGGACCTGGACCTCGCACTGGAAGGCGCGCTGTGGGGCGCGTTCGGGACGGCCGGGCAGCGCTGCACGGCGACGAGCCGCCTGATCCTGCACCGCAAGATCAAGCGTACATTCGTGAAGCGGCTGGTCGCGGCGGCTCGGAAGCTGCGCTTGGGCGATCCGCTGAACGAACGGCACCAGATCGGACCTCTCGTGAACGAAGCGCAGCGGGAGCGCGTCGAGCGCTACGTGGCGATCGGGCAGGAAGAAGGCGCGAAATTGCTTTGCGGCGGGCGGCGGCCGGCTGGAGCTGCGTTCAAGCACGGCTGGTACTACGAGCCCACGATCTTCGACGGCGTGACGCCGGATATGCGCATCGCACAGGAAGAAATCTTCGGGCCGGTCACCGCGGCGATTGAAGTGAAAAGCTTCGAGCAGGCGGTTGAAGTGTTGAACGGAACCGCGTACGGGCTTTCGAGCAGCATCTACACGCGCGACGTGAACCGCGCGTTCCGCGCCATCCGCGACCTGGAAGCCGGGATTACCTACATCAACGGTCCGACCATCGGCGCCGAAGTCCACATGCCGTTCGGCGGCGTGAAGAACACCGGAAACGGGCACCGCGAAGCCGGGCAGGCCGTGCTGGATGTCTTCAGCGAATGGAAGAGCGTGTACGTCGATTACAGCGGCAAGCTGCAGAAGGCGCAGATCGACGTGCAGGCGTAGCGCGAGACGGACCACGCATGCCGCCGGCTCCGACCGCTCCTGAAGCCGCCGTCCGCCGCGACGGGAGCGGCTTGCTAACTCAAGCGCTGATCGCGCTGGCGCTCCTGGGCGGGCTCGTCCAGGGCGTACGCTTCTGGTGGGTGAGCGACGACGCGTACATCGGCTACCGTTACGCCAAGCACCTTTATCAAGGCCATGGACTTGTCTTTAACCTGGGCGAGCGGGTGGAGGGTTTCACCGATCTGCTCTGGGTGCTGTGGTGCAGCCTCGCGTTTCCGTGCGGCGTCACACCGGAGACCTGGGCCAACGTTTCGGGGATCGCGTGCTTCGGAGCCACGATCCTACTGCTGGCGTGGTTGCACCGGCGATGGGCGCGGCAGGCGCATCCGGCCGCGACGCTCACCCTGCCCTTCGCGGCGCTGGCGGCGGGATTGCATCCCGACTGGGCGGTCTACGCCACCGGCGGCTTGGAGACCTCGGCCTTCACGGCAGCGCTGGTCTGTGGCTTCGCGTGTCTGGTGATGCTCAATGAAAAGCGTTGGGCGCCTTGGGCGGCCGGAGCGAGCTTTGCCGTAGCAGGACTGCTGCGGCCGGACGGGGTGCTGCCCGCGTTTCTCGCAGGCCTGTACGTGCTTTGGCGCGGCACTCCGCGGCTTGTCACGGCGTTGCGCTACGCCGGTTCCTTTTTGGTGTTGTGGACGCCGGCACAAGCTTGGCGCATGTCTTACTACGGCGACTTCTTTCCGAATACCTACTACGCGAAATCGGCCAACCTTCCGTACTACAGCCAGGGGCTTTACTACGTCTGGACGTATGTGGAAGTCTATTGGCCGCTGGCGGCGGTGCCGGCGCTGTGGCTGGCGTGGCTGGCGTGGACGGGCTGGAAGTCCCGCGCAAGCGAGCTTGCCGGCCGCGACGCGGACGCGCCGCTGGTGGTTTTAGCCGGAGCCGTCGCGCTGGCGTATACGTTTTACGTGGCGCGCGTGGGCGGCGATTTCATGTTTTCGCGCCTGTTGATTCCGGCGACGCCGTTCGCGCTGTTGGTGCTGGATTACACGCTGCTGCGCATCCTGGGGCGATGGCCCGCGCTGGGCTTGGCCGCGGTGCTGATCCTGGCGGGGCATCCGTTCTGGACGGCTTTCAAACAAGACCGAATGGACTACGGGCGCGGCATTTCCAACGAGCGGCTGTATTACATGGACGTCATGCAAGGCCCGTACCTCGATTACACGGGCGAGACGCTGCGGCGTTACTTCGAGGGGCTTCCCGTGCGCATGCTGATGCCGGGCTCCGAAGCGCGCGTGATTTACCGCGCCGAGGTTCCCTACGCGCTGGAGGTCCACGGGCTGACGGACGCGCATGTCGCTCGCCAGCCGCTACCGGATCGCGGCCGGCCCGGGCACGAGAAGGTGGCGTCGCCGGATTACATCCTGGTCGAGCGTGCGGTGCACTTCACGACCAGCGAACCGGGCTATTACATGTTCGTCGGCGGGGACCGGCATATCCCCTACATGGAGATCCATATCGAACGCGCGCGGGTTTTCGTGCTGACGTGGCATCCGCAGATCATGAAAGCGTTGCAGAAGCGCGGCGTGCAGGTGCCCGATTTCCTCGGCGATCTGGACCGCACGATTGCCGAATTGGACCGCCTCAGCGATGCGGAGGTTGCAGATCTGTACCGAAAGCTCTCGAACTTTTATTTCATTCACGTTCCCGATCCGGAGCGCGAAAGGGCATTCAAAAAAAGGCTGGCAGGCACCTCCCAAGGGAATGAGATAGATCTTTGATGCCGATACACGGAACACCACGAGCCTAGCACGCATGGAACCGGAATCTCTTCCTGCGCGCGCCCATGAGGTCGCTCAGACCAAGCGCGAGCGCCTGCTGTCCTGGTATTTCCGCCTGGCGATCCTGGCGGCGCTGTGTGCGGGTCTGTACCAAGGCGCGAAATTCTGGTGGGTCAGTGACGATGCGTTCATCGGGTACCGCTATTCGAAGAACTTCATCGAAGGCCGGGGCTTGGTGTTCAACGAAGGCGAGCGCGTGGAAGGCTTCACCGATCCGCTCTGGGTGCTGTGGTGCAGTCTACCCTTGATCTGGGGCCAAGCCGCGGAGACGTGGGGAAACGGGACGGGACTCGTTTCGTACGCAGCTGCCATCCTGTTGCTGGCTTGGATTCACCGCGTTTGGGCGCTCGAAGTGGTGGGACCTCGGAGGTTCTCGGTACCCTTTGCGGCGCTGGCGGCGGGCCTGCATCCGGATTGGGCGGTCTTCGCCACCAGCGGGTTGGAGACTTCCACGTTCACGGCTGCGCTTGTTGGCGCGTACGCCTGCCTCGTTCGTTCCGGCGGACGCCAGCGAGTGACGGCTTCCGGGGCGCTCTTCGCACTGGCAAGTTTGCTGCGGCCCGACGGCGCGCTGCCGGGCCTTCTTGCGGGACTGTGGTTGTTGGGCCGCGGCCGGACGGAGAGGCGCGAAGCCCTGTATTTCGCAGGTTCCTTCCTGGCGTTGTGGGCGCCGGCTCAGGCGGCCCGCATCGCATACTACGGCGACTTCTTCCCCAATACGTTTTACGCCAAATCCGGGAATCTGACCTACTACAGCCAAGGCTTCGCTTACGTAGGCACTTACCTGAGCGTGTATGCGCCGTTGATCGCGGCGGTGGTGCTTCCGTTGATCGTTCACTTGCGCGCCTTGCGCCCGGCCGTGGACGATACTCCGGAGCGGTTTCGCTCTCTTCCCATGGTCTACTTGGCTGCCGCCATCGCGGCGGCGTATACGCTTTACGTAGCCCGCGTAGGCGGCGATTTCATGTTCGCGCGGATGCTGATTCCGGCCACGCCGTTCGCGCTTTTAGCCCTCGACTATGCGCTGCTCCAATTCTCGAACCGCCGGGCGGCGGCCGCGCTGGCGCTGACCGGACTCTGTGCCGGTGTACCCTTCTGGATCGCACACAAGCAAGATCGCATCCACTACGGACATGGCATCGCGAACGAACGCCTCTTTTATCTGAACGCGTGGCCGGGCGAATACATGGACCGGATGGGCGGCGTGCTCAAAAAATACTTCGAGGGCCTGCCTGTGCGCATGTTCATGCCCAGTTCCCAAGCGCGCATGATTTACCGCTCCGAGGTTCCCTATGCGCTGGAAAGCTACGGACTGACCGACGCATACGTCGCGCACCTCCCGTTGCGCGAACGCGCGCGTCCGGGGCACGAAAAGCCCGCGCCCATCGAATACATCCTGCTCGAACGCAAGGTCCATTTCACCACCAGCGAGTCCGGATACCGTGAGTTCTTCGGGATCAACCGGACCATTCCGTATGTTCAGTTTCAGCTCGATCGCATCCCGGTGTTCGTGCTGACTTGGGATCCGCCGCTGATGCAAGCGCTTCAAGAACGCGGGGTGGAGGTTCCCGATTTCCTCGGGGATCTGGACCGGATTATCTCCAAGTTGGACGGCTTAAGCGACACGGAAGCCGCCGACTTGTACGGGCGATACACCTACTTCTATTTCGCCCACGTCTCCGATCCGGAACGCGAAGATGCCTTCAAGCACCGTCTCAATCGCGGTTCGCCCGCGCTCCAACCTACACCGTAAGCCTCATGAGCGGGGCATGCACTTGTGCCCCCGCATTGCGCAGATCGAGCGGGCCGGATACACCTTGTGAAGTCTTGGAACGAGAGCCGAACATGGCATTGACCATTCTGGTTACGGGCGGGCGGGGTTTCTTCGGGCGGCGCATCGTGGAAGCGCTGCGTGCGCACGGCCACGAGGTCGCCGCGCCGGGGCGGCCGGAGTTCGATCTGCTCGATCCGGTTTCCGTGGCGCGCACCTTAAAGGTAGTGCGCCCGCATACGGTGGTGCATTCGGCGGCATATTACGGCGGGCTGGGCATCTGCGTGGCCGAGCCGGCGCGGATTTTCCACGATAACGTGCTGATGGCCGCGCATCTCCTCGATGGGATGGCCGCGGCGGGGAGCGTGAAGCGTTTCGTCTCGATCGGTTCGGCGTGCGCTTATCCCGGCGCGGTGGCCGGCGACATGAACGAGTCGGATTTCTGGGCCGGCGCGCTGCATCCGTCGGTGGAAGCGTACGGCTTCACGAAGAAGGTCCAGCTCGTGGGCGCGCGTGCCTACGCTCGGCAGCACGGCTGGACGGTGCAGTGCCCGCAGATCACGAATCTGTACGGCGAGCACGACGTCTTCACGGAATATCGCTCGCACGTGGCTGCGGCGCTGATCAAGAAGTTCGCCGACGCGAAGCTGGAGCACAAGCCCGAGGTAGTCTGCTGGGGCACGGGAGCGCCGGTGCGGGAGTTCCTCTACAGCGGCGACGCGGCCGAAGGGGTGGCGCGGCTGCTGGAGACCGATTACGCCGAGCCGCTCAACATCGGCACGGGGATCGGAACGAGCATCAAAGAGCTTTCGGAAGTGACCGCACGGGTGACGGGGTTCGAGGGGCGCATCGTCTGGGATACGTCCAAGCCCGACGGGGTATTACGCAAAGTGCTGGACGTCTCGCGGATGAAGCAGATCCTGAATTGGCAACCGCCCACTTCGCTGGAAGCGGGCCTGAAGAAGACGGTCGACTGGTATCTCGCGAACAAGGAGGCGGCCGATGCCCGCACCTGACCGCCGCAAAGTGGCGCTGGTGACGACGACGATCAACGTCCCGCGCTGCATCGAAGCGTACATGGAGAACATCGCCCAGTACGGGCATTCGGACCGCGTGGAAGTGATCGTCGTCGGCGACCGCAAGACACCGGCTGGCGCGGCGACCTTCCTGCAGGATCTGCACAAGCGCTTCGGCAGCACGATGAAGTACCTCGACGTCGGCGAGCAGCAGGCGATGCTGCGCCGCTGGCCGGTTCTAGACGGCGTGATCCGCTGGAACAGCATCCAGCGGCGCAACGTGGGGTACCTGCAGGCGGGGATCGACGGCGCGGAGATCATCATCAGCTTCGACGACGACAACTTCGTGCACGAGGACGTGGACTACCTCGCCGCGCACGCGGTAACCGGGACGCGCGCGAAGATCCCGGTCGTGCGCAACGAATCGGGCTGGTACAACGTCTGCGAGCGGCTGGAGTGCGATCCGCCGCGGCGCTTTTACCACCGCGGCTATCCGAAGTCGGCGCAGTCCTTCGAATTCGGCGGCGAGACGGTGGGGCTGCAGGACGTGAACGTGATCGTCAACGCGGGGCTGTGGCTCAAGAATCCCGACGTGGACGCGACGGCGAACATCGAAGAGCCGCTCAACGTGGTGAAAGTCCGCGAAGTGGAAAGCACGACGCGGTTCGCGCTGGCCTACGGAACGTGGTGCCCGTTCAACAGTCAAAACACGGCGCTGCACCGCGATCTGCTGCCAGCGCTGTACCTGGTGGTGATGGGCGACTGGCTGCGCGGGTACAAGATCGGGCGGCTGGACGACATCTGGCAGAGCTACTTCATCCGCGCGCTGGGCGACCAGTTGGGCGGGCACGTCGCGTACGGGCCTCCGGTCGTCACGCAGGACCGCAATCCGCACAACTTCACCAAGGATCTGAGCGAAGAATTGGGCGGTTACATCCTCACCGAGCGCCTGATTCCGTACCTGCGCGCGTTCAAGACCGCTTCGAAGACCTGGAGCGAGGGCTATCTGGACCTGACGTACCATCTGCGCGAGAGCCTCGAAGCCGACTCGGCGCTGGACCGGCCCGAACGCGAATACCTGCGCCAGATGACGCTGGGGATGGCGGCGTGGCAGGAAGCGGTCCGGGACATCCAGGGCTAACCCGGGCGCACATGGCTCGACTGAACCTCCCACCGCTCGCCCCCGCCGACTACCGCATCAGCGTCGTGCTGCCCGTATTCGCCGAGACGGACAGCGTGCGCGAAGTCGCGAACTGGCTGCGCGAAAAGCTGGGCGCGCGGATGCTCGAGACGATCATCGTCCTGAGCCCCAAATCCGGTCCGGCGTCGCGCGCCGTCTGCGACGAACTGTGCGCGGCGGACCCGCGTTTTCGCATCCACGTCCAGCAGGTCAATCCCGGCCTGGGCAACGCGGTGAAGGAAGGCTACGCGCTCACCCGCGGCAACCTGGTCCTGAACATGGACAGCGACGGCGAGATGGAGAACGAGACGGTTTCGCGGATGCTGGAGGCGATGGAAGCGCACGGATACGAAATGGTCGTGGCGAGCCGCTGGATGAAAGGCGGCGGCTTCAGCGGCTACGACCGCAAAAAGTACCTGCTCAACTGGGGCTTCCAGCAGTTGTTCCGCATCCTGTACCTCACGCGCGTCAACGATCTGACGTACGGCTTCAAGCTGATGCGCGGGGAACTGGCGCGCGGGATCGCCTGGGATGGCACGCTGCATGAGATCGCCTGCGAGACGACGATGAAGCCGATCAAACTGGGCGCGAAAGTCGGCGCGGTGCCCAGCAAATGGACCGCGCGCGTGCAGGGGCAATCGAAGAATACGTTCTGGCGCACCTTCCGTTACGTGGGCATGGCCTTGAAGATTTGGGCGCGCGGTGCCACATTGGAGTCCGCACCCGCGGCGAACGCAGCGCCGCGACAACCCTGAGGGCATCCATGGAACGCGTCCTGATTACCGGAGGCGCCGGCTACATCGGCGCGGTGCTCGCCCCGATGCTGCTCGAACGCGGGCACACGATCACGATCTTCGACACGTTCATGTACGGAGCGGAGCCGCTCTTCGGGTTCTGCCAGCATCCCAAGCTCAATATCGTGAAAGGCGACGTGCGCGACGGTTTGGCGCTGGCCAAGGCGGTGAAGGATCACGACTGGATTCTGCATCTGGCGGCGATCGTGGGCTATCCGGCGTGCGCGGCCGATCCGCAGCGCGCCCACACGACGAACGTAGACGGCACGCGGAACGTGCTGATGGCGATGAGCAAAGGGCAGCGCCTGATCTTCGCGTCCACCGGGAGCACGTACGGCAAGGTGGTGGGCATCGCCACCGAAGAGACGCCCATCGCGCCGCTGACGCTGTACGGCCAGAACAAGCGCGACGCCGAGAAATTGGTCAAGGACAGCGGTCAGGAACACGCGATCCTGCGCTTCGCCACGGTCTTCGGCCCATCGCCGCGCCTGCGCCTGGACCTGCTCGTCAACGATTTCGTGTACCAGGCGATTCACAACCGCCAGATCATCCTGTACGAAGGGCACTTCCGGCGGACGTTCCTGCACAGCCACGACGCGGCGGCCAGCTACCCGTTCACCATGGACCATTTCGATAAGATGCGCGGGCAGGTCTACAACGTCGGCGATACGTCGATGAACTACACCAAGCGCGACATCGCCGAGTACGTGCGCAAGTACCTGGAATTCTACCTGCACGAAGCGGACGTAGGGCACGACCTGGACCAGCGGGACTACGAAGTCGATTACAGTAAACTCGCCGCGCTGGGCTACAAGGCGGAAGTCGATCTGGATTCGGGCATCCAGCAGTTGATCAAGATTTTCTCGGTCTTCACCAAGCACAATCCGCTGCGCAACGCTTAGCGCCCGTGCTCCTGCGCGAAGCGTTCGGGGAAGAGCAGCCCGCTGGGCCGCGCCTTCAGGCCCAATCGTTCCAGGAACGGACGCTCGCGCGCGGGATCGTCGGTGTGCGCGAAGTAGAAGTTCCAGAAACGCGCGTAATCGTCGGCAAGTTTTCCGCGCGGCACGTTCGGCAGGTCCGCCAGATACGCATCGAGGTCGGCCAGAAAATCGCGGCTGCGCACGCCCTTCGCCCACAACGCGCGCATGATCGCCGGGTCCCACGTCAGCACGAACGCTTCGATCGAGCCGAAGTGCGCGGTGTAGTACGGGATCACGCGATTGAACTGCATCGGCTCGGCGTAGGCGTCGGGGCGAAAGAGGAACTGAATCTTGCGGTCGATCAGGACGTAATCCAGCGTGGGAATTTTTTCATGCCCCGGCCGTCCGCGCCCCGCCAGAGGCCGGCGCGCGACGGTGCGGTCGGTCAGGCCGTGGCCTTCCAGGACGTCATGCAACCGCGCGCGGTAGACGATGCGCGCTTCGCTCCCGAAGATCAGGACGCGAACAGGGACGCCTTCGGTGTACCGGAGCAGTTCCAGCCCGTTCACGTCCTGCTGGCGGCCGACTTCGGGCGAGTACAGGCGTGCTTCGTCGGCCACGCTGTAGGCCAGCAGGTTGTACGGGTAGGCGGCTTGGGTCGCGAAGGGTCCGGCGACGAGGATCAGCGCGCCGGCGGCGTACACGCCGCGCCGCGAGAGGGCCGCGCATTCCCATAGCCGTTCCAGCGCCACCAGCCCGAGGGGCGCGACGTGGATGAAGAGCCGCGCGTACATGAAATCGCCGCCCACGCGCAGGACCGAAAAGACGTAGCTGCCCCATAGGGCCAGCGCGAGCGCGATCTCCGGCCAGGCCGAGCGCGGCGCGCCGGCGGCGTCTTTTACTGGTGCGGCTTTTTTCCAGACCCAGACGGCCAGCGGGGGAAGCGCCAGGAGCGTCCAGTACTTCGCAAGGTAGCTCCAGGTGTACTGCGCGCCCTGCGAATACCAGGAAAGCTCGGCGGATTTGGCGTAGTAGGTGTTGGGCCAGAAGTCGCCGTAGTACAGCATGCGCCAGACCTGGGCCGGCCCCCACAGAAGCACGATGGCCGCCGCGAAAGCAAAGGCGCTCGGCAAACGGCGAGGCGCCTGCCAGAGCACGTAGAGCCCGCCCAACGCGCCAAGCATCAGACCTTCGGGGCGCAGCAGCGTCGCGACGCCGAAGAGCGCTCCGGCCCATGCGGCGCGCCGGGGCGTGAGTTCCTTCCAGATCAGCACCGCGTACGCCGCCAGGACGGCCAGCGCGAAGGGGGTCGTCTCGATGCCGCTGGTCGCGTAGTCGTTCCAATCGGGATGCAGCGCGCCGGCCAGCGCGGCCAACGGCCAGGCCTGCGCCGCACGTTCGGCGTACAACGCGCGCGCGCGGCTCTGCTGCAGCACCCCCAGCAAGCCCAAGCAGGCGACGTAGCTGGTCAGACCGGAGAGGTTGGCCCAAACCTCGGGCCCCGAGCCGAAATAGAACGGCAGGGCGTTCCAGAGCACCCAGAGCAGATCGGTGTAGCCTTCGACGCGTTCGCCGGGATTGAAGACCAGGCCTTCGCCCGCGGCGAGATGCTGCGCATAGCGGTAGCCGATGAACGCATCGTCGCAGTACCACCAATGCCGCGCGCCTTGCACGCCCCCAAGCACGAGCGCCGCGACGAGAAGCAGGTCGGCGCCGCGGGAGCGCGCGGCCGGCGATGCGAGGGAGGACATGGAGCCAGAAGAGTACGCAAGCGGGCAGGCGCCCGCAACTCAGCGCGCTTGCGAATCGGCTCACGCTACGGAACATGGAGGCACGATGCCATCGCGACGCGCCATGAATGTGCTGCTCCTGATCGTCCTGCTGCTGGCCGGGCTGATGCTGCTGGGCGTGGTGGGCCGATCGGTGGCCTTCGGATTCCGGCTGGCCTTGCGCATGATCTGGGCGGCGGGGGGCTTGTTTCTGCTCGCACTGTTCCTTTTTCTGGTGCTCCGTTCCGGTTCACGTAACGACTAGCCTTTAGGCACGTTAGAGGATTGACTCAAACAGGACTGAAGGGGGCCGGTTTCGTGGCGTGTTAGCCTCGCTATCCGCTATACTTGGGTATAGAGGATGGGGACCTCGAAGGCATGTCCGCGAGCATTTCGGACTCACCGCAGAGCTTGGCCGAAGCGCCGGATCCGATGGCGCGCACGGGCAGCGTGACGTTGCTGGTCGTCGAGGACGATGCGGCGATGCGGCAGATGTGCTGCGACTTATTCGCCCGCCGCGGCTGGCTGGCCGAAGGCGCGGAGCATGCGGCGCAAGCGCTTGCGCGGATCCGCGACGGCCTCGCGGGCAGCAAGCCCGTCATCCAGATCGTGCTCTCCGATGTACGCCTGGGCCGCGAAACCAACGGGATGGATTTGCTGCGCGAAGTCAAAGCGCTGACCCCGGACGTACCGGTGCTGCTGATGACCGGCTACGCGACGGTTCAAGATGCGGTCGAGGCGATGAAGCGCGGCGCGGCGGATTACGTCACCAAGCCCTTCGAGCGTGCCGACCTGATCGCCAAGGTGGAAGCGCACGCGCCCGGTGAGCCCGCCGCCGCGCGCGAAGGCGGCGGCGAGAACGCGCGAGTGGGGATGATCGGCCAGAGCCCCATCATGCGGGCGCTGTACCGGCGCATTGAAGCGGCCGCGCGCAGCACCGCAACGGTGATGATCACCGGGGAGAGCGGGACCGGAAAGGAACTGGTCGCGCGGGCGATTCACGCCTTAGGCGAGCGCGGGGAGCGGGCCTTCATTCCGGTCAACTGCGCCGCGCTGCCCGAGAACCTGATCGAATCCGAACTCTTCGGACACGAAGCCGGCTCGTTCACCGGCGCGACGCGCGAAAGCAAGGGCCTCTTCCGCGCCGCCGACGGCGGGACGATATTCCTCGACGAAGTGGTCGATATGCCCAAGGACACCCAGGCCAAGCTGCTGCGGGTGCTGCAAGACCGCCGCGTCCGCCCGGTGGGCTCGACGCGCGAGCTGCCCGTCGACGTGCGCGTGATCGCCGCCACGAACTGGGACATCGACCAGGCCCGCGCGCGGGGCGTGCTGCGCGACGATCTGTACTACCGGCTGGGCGTCGTGCGCCTGCATCTGCCGCCGCTGCGCGACCGCATCGAGGATCTTCCGATTTTGCTGGACCATTTCCTGGCTAAGCACGGGAAGCGCAACGGCCGGCGCATCCGCCGTGTCGCGCCGGAGACGCTCGCCCAGCTTTCGCGCTACCCTTGGCCGGGCAACGTGCGCGAACTGGAGAGCGTGGTCGAGAGTTCTTACGCGCTCGGCGCCGACGAGCAGCTCATGCCGGCCGATCTGCCCGACTGGCTGCGCTGCCCGAACGCGGGCGGCGCGCCGGCGCCCAGCGCCGAAGGGCTCGCGTCCGCGCCGGTCCTTGCGGCGGCTTCGCCCACGCCGTTGAGCATGAACGACATGGAGCGCGAGGCGCTCAACCGCGCGCTGGCGTTGAGCCAAGGCAACAAGAGCAAGGCCGCGCAGTTGTTGGGCGTGAGCCGCAAACGGCTGTACCGGATGCTGAACGACTACGGGATGCCGACGGGCGGCGACGATCCATCGGACGAAGCGTAAGTTGCACACGTGCAAGAATTAGCGCCGATCTGTGGCGCAAGGTTCTCCCTCATCCTTCGTTACCTCCAACAGACCGCGCACTTCTTGGTGAGGTGCACGGGTGATTTTTAAGCCGAAAGAGTTCGGACACCTTCAATTCTTTGGGGTAAGCAAAACAGAACCGCATGCACGTGTTGGAAATGGACGACGGCCTCTTGCTCGTTGTGCCCTTTGGGGACTACAAGAATTCTTTGATCTGAATCAAGGTGGCAGCCCGCATGGCCCTTCCTCCGCGCCGATCTTCGTCCCGCCGCACCGGTTCCGCTCCCGCAGCCCGTGGATCGGAGCGGCGCAGTTCGGAAGCTCGGCGCACGCCCGCCGCGGGGGCTCCTTCGGCTCGCCGCACGCCGGCGCAGGGTAGCGTGCCTCGGCGCGCCTCGGAACGCGTAGCGCCTGAACCTCCGGCCGCTCCGTCTCGGCGCAGCAGCGGGGTGCAGCAGCAGCAAGCTCCGGTAACGCCTCGGCGGCGCACCAGCGGGTCGCAGCAGGTGGCTCCGGCGGTAGCGCCCAAGCGCGCCAGCGGAGCCCAACCGGCCGCGAAAGCTCCGGTATCCGAGCGCCGTCCGGCGGCGGCGTCCAAGGCTGCACCGGTTGCCACGCCCGCCGCGCAGGATCGTCCGGCGCATCCGGTCAGTCCGCGCCGCATCGCGCTGCCCTTGGCGGCGCTGGTGATGCTGGCGGTCGGATACGTAACCGGCGCGCTGCTGCATAAAACCACGGATTCCACGGTCGCCGCGCAATCGGCCACCGAGCCGCTCGATGCCGCGCCCGCGACGGCCGCGGCCGAGGCGGATCCATCGGCGCTTCCCGAGACCTTGCCCGGCCTGCGCGCCGAATGGTGGAGCCTCGCCGATACCAAGGAGAAGCTCACCAAAGTGCCGGCGCGGCCCGATCGCGCGCCCGATGCGATTCTGCCGCTGACGGTGTGCGGCTTCACGACGCCCAAAGGTCCGCCGCCCGGTGCGCCGCACGTCCAGGTGTACGGCGAGATGCACGGGAAGGTCAAGGTGGAGGAGGACGGGCTCTATACGTTCTGGCTGACGTCCGACAACGGCGCGCGGCTGTTTGTCAACGGCGACCTGGTGGTCGATAACGACGGCGCGCACAAGACCGAGACGATGTGGGGTCAGATCGAGCTGCGCAAGGGCGAAGCCGAGTTGCGCGTCGAGTATTTCAATTCGGACGACGGCGCCGAACTGTGGCTCGCGTGGAAGCACGCGGAGGGCATGAAGGATCGCCTGAGCCAGGAACAGCTTTTCCACGCAACCGTGCCCGGCGAGAAGCTCGAAGAGCCCGAAGCGAAAACGGAAGCGGCGGCCAAATCGGAAGCCAAGGCTGAAGCGAAAGCGAAGCCCGACGAAAAGAAAGGCCGCAAGAAGAAGTAGGTTCCCTTCCCGCGTAGCGTAAACATCCGGCGGGCGGCGCATCAGAAGCGCCGCCCGCTTTGTTTTTAGCGCTAAGAAAGAGCCGGCAAGACGCGGCACACCCAGTCCGGTACCCGCGCTCGAACAAGATCAAGGCTGCCGTGCCCCGGCCCAAGGCGCGCGAATGATGACGATCTCGACCTGCGCATTCTGCGTTACGGTGAAGCCGGGAACCGAGACGGTATCGAAGGAAGGCAACTGCAAGGGCAGCGCCAAGGCCGACGGAGCGTACCGGTCGGAAGCACCTGGCTCGATTTTTCGATCGGTACCGTTCGATTCACCTTGCATGCGCCGCAGGGCATCCCGATTGGCCACGCCAGAGACCGGCGGCGGGTGGAACGCTTGCGATGACGGTCCGATGAAATCGATGCCGTCCGAGACCGTGTCCGCACCGGCGCGCGGCGGAACGGTTCTGGGGAATGTTGGTGCCTGCGCTGCGGGCTCTTTAAAGCGGTCGATCAACTGTCCGCTCTCCACGATTCGCCGCCAGCCGTTGGTGACGCGCGGAAGCTTGGAAGGCGTTTCGTTGAACGATCGTGGTGGCTGCACCGAAGCCGCCGCCACCGGCCACGGCCCGGAACGCGGAATCGCGTATAGCGTGCGCTCCTGCCCGGGCGGTCCGGTTTGAATCGGCGTCTGGACGCTGGGCATGGCCGTCTGGCGCGTGATCGGTTCGGGTTGCTTGAAGCGATCGATCAGCGCGCCGCTTTCCACCATGCGCTGCCAACCGTTGGTGACGCGCGGAATTTTACTCTCGGGGCGCACGAGGGGCGGCCGTGCAGCCGGCTGCGCCGGCGCAGATTGCGCGCAAACCGCCGCGGCGCCCCACGCGAACGCCCAAGCACAAGCCAGCTTTCCAATTCGCCGCATGATGGCCGCCTCCCCTTAGTACGTGTACTTAGCACTAAGACGAGACGAACTGCGCCGGCGTGAGCACAAATCTCGAACTCAGGCCGGTGGTTGCACGCGCGGCAAGGTGCCCGAGGGGCGCGGGACGTGAACCAATGCGCGCCGGATCACTCGGCCCAGGTCCTCCATGTGGAAGGGCTTGGGAAGCAATTCGAGCGCGCCTTCGCGCAGCAGGTCGCGGACGGTCTGGTCGCGGCTGTAGCCCGAAATCAGGATCACTTTTACGTTGGGCAGGCGGGATCTGAGTTCGCGCAGCAAGGGCACGCCGGCCAATCCGGGCATGACTACGTCGAGCACGATGACTTGGGGCCGCACACTCTCTTCGTCGATCAGGCGCAGCGCGGCGGCGCCTCCGTCGGCTTCGTAGACGCGGTAACCCAGGTGATTGAGGAGCGCTTTGGTCGTTTCGCGGACGATCTGATTGTCGTCCACGATCATGATTTCTTCCTGCCCGGAGTATGGCAACTCTTTCACGCATTCGGCTTCGAGCGGCCGTTCGGCCGGGGCGGCGGCGGAGGCGGGGAGCGCGGGGAGGCGGACAATAAAGCGCGTGCCCGCGCCGGGCGCGCTTTGGACTTCGATCGTGCCGCCGTGGCTGCGCACAATGCCGAAGACCACCGAGAGTCCCAGGCCGGTGCCTTTTCCGACTTCCTTGGTCGTGAAGAACGGTTCGAAGAGGTGCGCTTTGACTTCCTCGCTCATGCCCACGCCCGAATCGGCCACTTCCAGCTTCACGCGGTTGGGCGCTTCGAAGGACGCGGCGAAGAGCATGCGCCCGCCTTCGGGCATGGCGTCGCGGGCGTTGACGGCCAAATTCAGCAGGACCTGCTGGAGCTGCGTCGGATCGCCCTCGACGAGCGGCAGCGTATCGGCGATCTGGCTGCGCACTTCGATATCGCCCGGCAGGGAGGCGGTGAGGAGTTCGGCGGTCTCGTGCAGGAGT
Organism: Planctomycetota bacterium; assembly: GCA_015075375.1. Classification (GTDB taxonomy): domain Bacteria; phylum Planctomycetota; class SZUA-567; order H5-PLA8; family H5-PLA8; genus H5-PLA8. The sequence goes on from JABTUM010000003.1 coordinate 667,034, forward strand.
ACCCGCAAATCGACGGGGCGCGGCTGGAGGACGGACTTGCGCGCGAAGGCCAGGAGTTTCGCGGTGAGGTCGGCTCCGCGCTGAGCCGCGGATTCGATTTTTTCGAGCGCTCCGCGCAAGGGCGCGTCGGGCGGAACCTGCGCCCGCGCCAAGCGCGCCTGCCCCAGGATGCCGCCCAACAAATTGTTGAAGTCGTGGGCCATGCCTCCGGCCAGCGCGCCGACGGATTCCATTTTCTGGGCCTGGCGCAACTGCGCTTCGAGGGTCTGGCGATCGGAGACGTCGAGGCCCATGCCGACGACGCCGGAGATCGCGCCTCCGGGATCGCGCAGGGGTTCGAGGTGCCAAAGGACGCGGCGAGCTTCGCCGGAGCGCGCGTAGAGCGGCATCAGCACGTCTTCCTGCGCGCGGCCGACTTCCAGGACGCGCAGGAACTGCGCGCGGCGCGTCTCGGCCTCGGCGGGTTCTTCGGCCAGCAACGGGAAGAAATCGCGCCCTAGCATCTCCTCCCGCGGCACGCCGCTGAGTTTCTCCGCGGCGGCGTTAAAGGTCAGCACCCTGCCCTTCTCGTCGACGCTCACCACCAGGGCCGGCAGCGTATCGAGGAGTTCGCGCACGCGCGTTTCGCTGGCTTCCAGCCTGCGGCCCAGTTCACCGCGTTCGACGGCCGCGGCGGCCAGGCGCGCCACCGCTTCCAGCCGGCGCACTTCGCCGACGGTGAATCCGCGCGCGCGGTCGTCGAAGATCCCCAGCACGCCGAGCGGCCCGCGCGCCGAGGGCATCGGGACCGCTTGGCCGGATTTGAAGGCGGCCCAGCCGGCGGCGTTCTCCTTCGTGCCTTCCGTAGCCCCGGCAGCAGCGGGCTGGTACGCGGCCGCGCGATTCTCTTTGTACGCCACGCCGAGTGGTCCATGGGCGTCGAGGGGCCCGACGAGTCCTTCGAGCGCGTGGAGCTGGCGTCCGGCCGCGCCGGCCAGGCGCAGGCGTTCGCCTTGCGCGTCGGCGAGAAAGAAAGCCGCCCCCGATACTTTGAAATGCTCGGAAACGCGTTCGGCGATGCGCCGCAGCGAGGCTTCCAGATACGGCGACTCCACCAGGATGCGTCCGGCTTCGTTCAAGAGCGCCAGCTCGTCGGCGCGCAAGCGGACTTCCTCGTAGAGCCGCGCGCGTTCCAGCGCCACCGAGGCCAGCCCCGCGACCTGCTCGAGCCGCCGCACTTCTTCGGGCGCGAATTCCCGAGGCTTCCCGCAAACGGCCAGCAGAATTCCGAAGCGCCCGGCGGCCGAACCCAAAGGCACGACGACGCCCGCCGCCGTGCCGAACCTGCGGTTCAGTTCCTGATTGCAGCGTTCGTCCTTGACCATGTCGGGCGAGATCAGGGTGCGGCCTTCGCGGAAGCACAAGGCCACCAGCGAGTGCGAAGCGACCGGCACGCCAAGCCCTTCGGCGGGCGGATTCATCAGCGTGATGGCGCGCGCGCGCAAGACGCCGGCAGCGGCCTCGTGCTCGAAGACGCCGCACCAGTCGCTGGGAAAGACTTGCCCCACGTTCTGGACGAGCTGGCGGAGCGTTTCGTCGATGCCCATTTGGGCGGAGAAGGCGCGCCCGATCTGCTCGAAGACGGCCAGTTCCGAAGCCTGCTTGCGCAGAGCTTCCAGCAGAAGCACGCGCCGCAATCCCGCGCCGGCGCGATCGGCCAGATCTTCGGCCCAAGCGGCGTGTTCGGCGTCGGCGGGAATCCCGTCGGCGCCGTAGACCAGCAGAATGCCGACCTCGCCCAAGTCGGTGCCCGTGAGCGGCACGAACTGGCAGGCAGGAGCGCTCCAGCCGGGCGCCAGCGTCACCGGATTTCCGGCCTGGGCTTTGAAATCCGCGCCCTGCCCGTCGCGCAGGCAGGCGGCCAGGAGCGGCGCTTCGGCGGCGGCGAACTTACGTCCGGCCTCGGGCACCGTGGCTTGCGGCGCGGCGCTCACCGCCGCGACTTCGATCCGCGCGGCGCGTTCGGGCACAGCACTCTCGTGCCGCAAGGCGAGCGCCGCGTCGGCGCGGAGATAGCGGCGCGCCGCATCGACCGAGCGCTGCAGGAGGTCGCCGGCTTCGGTCACTCCGGCCAGTTCGTGCTGCAGGCGGCCCATGGCTTCGAGGCGTACGGAGCGGCGCTGCAGAGTCGAATAGCGGTCGGCGCGTTCCAGCGCGGCGCCCACGGCCTGCCCGATCAGGCGGAAGAGGCGGAGTTCTTCTTCGTCGCGCACGTAGGCGCGGCTGATGAAAATCGAGATGACGCCGCGCGGCGCGGCTTTTCCGCCGATGGGAATGCCGATGAAGGCTTCGGACTGCCACGCTTCGAGGTAGGCTTGCCCGCTCCGGATCAGTGGATGCTTGCGCACGCCTTGCTCGATCAGGGTGACTTCGTTCTTGAGCAGGACGTGGCCGGCGAGGCTGCCCTCCACCCGCAGCGTATCGGGCAGATCGGGCGTCTCTTCCGGCCCGCCGACGGTCGCCAAGGCGATGCGTTGCAGCAGTTCAGGCCGCTCGCGCTCGCGCACCCACACCACCACCGCCCCGGGCTCCACCAGCCGCGCGATGTGATCGGCCACGCGCTGTCCGGCTTCCTTGGCGTCCAGCGTGCGCGCGGTCGCTTCGGTGATCGACTGCAAGGCCGCGAGCTGGAGGTGCCGGCGCCGCAAGGCCGCCGTGGTGCTGCGCACTTCCTCGCGCAATTCGTCCTGAAAGCGGCGCCGCAGGATGAGCAGGACCACCGCGCCCCAGGCCAGCGCGCCGAGCAGAGTGGCGATCACGACGCCCTGCTGCAAGCTCGAGCGCCGGTAGGCTTCGAGGAGTTCCTCGCGCGCGACTTCATCCCCGACGGTGCGGTAAATTTCCATCAGCATGCGCTGCCAGGCCGCGGTGGTCCACGCGGTGTAGAACGCGATGCTGGCCGCTCCGGCCGCGACGGCGCCGGCCACCTGCCGGCGGAAGGTCGGCGCCAGGCGTTCCACCTCGAACCACTGCGTCTTCCAGGCTTCGACCGGCGCGCCCCAAAGCCGCGTCAGCGCTCCGACGATCAGGAGTCCTTCGAGCGCATGGCCCAGCCACCAGGCGTGCCAGAGTTCGAGCATCTGGGTCTGGCTGAGGCGCGAGGCGAGGCCCATCACCAGAGCGCCGGTGCCGCCGGCCACGGAAGCGAAGAAGACCGCAACGGCGAAGATTCCGCGGTCGCGCCAGCCCGTAAGCCGCGTATCGACGGGGAAGCCCACGAGAAAGACGTGGAAGACCAGCAGGCCGGCCGGATCGGCCAGCGCCACCGGAACGGCCCACAAGCCCAGGCCGCTGGCCAACCCCAGTCCCAACGTACAGGTGAATACGATCGCCGCACCGTAGGCCCAGCCGAACCAGAAGGTCCAGAGCAGCCCCACGGCCCACGGCGCGTACCAGCCCAGCCGCCAGCCGCCGAGGTCGAAGGAGAGCAGCCCGTATTGGGCCGAAAGCACGCCCAATGCCGCGGCGATGAGGAACGATCCCGCGAAGGATGCGGCGACGGGGCCGCCGGCGCTGGGGCCGTGCGCGCGGCCCTTCCAGGGCGGCCAAGGCAAAGGCCGCAATCCGGGCTCGCGCGGTGGCGGCGGAACGGGCCGCGGTTCGGGTGCGGTGGGTTCCATCATTCGTGGCCAGAAGTGTACCGCCCGCCTGGAGATTGCAGAGCAGGTTTTGAGCGGCTTGCCAGAGCCTCGCCGGGCCGCATAATGGCTCGCTCACATGCCTTCCGCCCCCTCCGAACCCGGCGCACCCCGGCGCGACGCGGCGCCCGCTTCCAGCGGCGACCCGCACGATACGCCTATGATGCGCCAGTTCCGCGCCGCCAAGGAACGCTATCCCAAGCACCTGCTCTTTTTCCGGATGGGCGATTTCTACGAACTGTTCATGGACGACGCGAAGATCGCCGCGCGCGCGCTGGGCCTGACGCTGACCAGCCGGAGCAAGGGCCCCGATGCGATCCCGATGGCCGGCGTTCCTTACCAGAGCGCCGAAGGGTATCTCGCGCGATTGCTGCGCCAGGGATTCAGCGTCGCGATCTGCGATCAGACGGAAGACCCGCGCAAGGCCAAAGGCATCGTGAAGCGCGAAGTCACGCGTGTCGTGACGCCCGGGACCGTCGTCGAAGACAACATGCTCGACGCACGCAAGCCCAACCGGCTGGCGGCCGTCTATCCGGAGCCCGGTCCGCACGAACCGACGCGGCGCTACGGACTGGCCGCCGCCGATCTGGCCACCGGAACGCTACATGTCCAGGAATTGGCCGGCTGGTCCGCGCTGGCGGGAGAACTGGCGCGCCTGGCGCCCAGCGAATGCCTGCTGCCCGAACCCGATCCGTTGCCGCCCGGCGCGCGCCCGGTCTCGGCGCTCCCGCCCGGCTGCGAAGGCCGCTTCGCGCTTACGCGGCTTCCGGCGCCCAACTTCGAACCGCAGGCCGCTCACGGCCGGTTGACCGGGCGCTTCGCCGAACGCGGCCACGCGCAGGAACTCAAGAAGCTGGCGCGCGACCTGCCGCTGGGCGCGGCGGCGGCGGGCGTGCTGGCCGGGTACCTCGACGAGATGAATCCCGGAGCGGCGGCGCATCTGCGCGCGCCGCAGGCGCACGATCCCGAAGCGTTTTTGGAACTCGACGAGGCGGCCATCCACAGCCTGGAACTGACCGAGCGGCTGCGCGACCGCGCGACCGACGGTTCGCTGTTGTGGAGCATCGACCGCACCAAGACGGGGGCCGGAGCGCGGCGGCTGCGCGAATGGCTGCTTCGTCCGCTGCGCGAACTCAAGGCCCTGAAGGCGCGGCAGGAAGCCGTCTCGATCCTGACCGTGGACGAACGGCTGCGCGAGGAACTCCGCGCGCTGCTGGGCGAGGCCGCGGACCTGGAACGCATCAGCGCGCGCCTTGCCGCCTCCCGCGCGACGCCGCGCGATCTGGTGGCGCTGAAACACAGCTTGCAGTTGCTCCCGCGCTTCGAGGCGGCGCTGGAGGGCCTGCCGCAGGAGGTGCTCGCCGCGCTGCGTGCGCGCTGCGCGGGGCTGCAACCGGTTGCCGAGCGGATCGCGGAAACGCTGAAGGACGATTGCCCGCTCACGATCACCGAAGGCGGCCTGATCCGCGACGGCTTCCACGGCGACCTCGACCGCCTGCGCGGGATCGCCACCGGCGGCAAGGAGTGGATCGCGCAGTTCCAGGCGCAGGAGGCCGAGCGCAGCGGAATCTCGAACCTGAAGATCGGCTACAACAAGGTCTTCGGCTACTACATCGAGGTCACCAAGTCGAACCTGAAGAGCGTCCCCGCGTATTTCGAGCGGCGCCAGACCCTGGCGAACGCCGAGCGGTACGTGACGCCGGATCTGAAGGAGCGCGAGGCGGAAGTGCTGGGGGCGGAAGACAAGATCCGCGCGCTGGAGACCGAACTGTTTCACGCACTGCGCGACGAGACGGCAAAACGCGCGGCGGAGATTCAGGCGTCCGGCTCGGCGCTGGCCGAACTGGACGCGCTGGCTTCGCTGGCCGAGACCGCGGCGCGCAAAGGCTGGGTGCGCCCCGAACTGAGCAACGGGCGGCGGCTTTACTTCGAACAGGCGCGGCACCCGGTGCTGGAGGACACGCTCGCGCGCGGCGAGGTGATCCCCAACGACCTGGCGTTGGAAGCGCCGCGCGGAAAGAACGGACGCAACGGCAAGGAAGCCGACGGTCCCGCGCAGATCCAGATTCTCACCGGCCCCAACATGGCCGGCAAATCGACCTACATCCGCACGGCGGCGCTGTGCACGATTCTGGCGCAGATGGGTTCCTTCGTGCCCGCCGACAAGGCCGAGGTGGGACTGGTGGACCGCATCTTCACCCGCGTGGGCGCGGCGGACGACCTCTTCGGCGGGCGCAGCACCTTTATGGTCGAGATGGCCGAAGTCGCGGAGATCCTCGCGCATGCCAGCGATGCGTCGCTTGTGATCCTGGACGAAGTGGGACGCGGCACGAGCACCTACGACGGGGTAAGCCTGGCGTGGTCGATCATCGAATACCTGCACGAAGGCCGCGCGCGTCCGCGCACGCTCTTCGCCACGCACTACCACGAACTGTGCGGGTTGGCGGAGGAACTCGCGCGCGTGCGCAACGCCAGCGCGCTGGTCAAGGAATGGCAGGGCGAGATCACGTTCCTGTACCGGATCGTCGAAGGGCCCAGCGAGCGGAGTTTCGGGCTGCATGTCGCGCGGCTGGCCGGGGTGCCTAAAGAAGTGATCGAGCGGGCGCGGTCGATCCTGCTGGAACTGGAAGACGAGGCCCGCGTGCGCGTGGAGCACGTCACGCGCGAACCGTCCGGCGGCGCGCGCGCGCGCAAGCGGCCGCCCAGCCAGGACGACGGCCAGATGCTGCTCTTCGAACCCACGGCCGAGGAGATCGATCCGCGCGTGAAGCAACTGCTCGACAAGCTGCGCGGGCTGAATCCCGACGCGGTCACGCCGCTGGACGCACTGGCGCTGCTGGCCGATCTGATCAAGCAGGCAAAGGGCGAAAAGTAAAACCGGAGGCGCGGCGATGCCTAAGGCGGTTACGGACTTGGTCGAAGCGGCTCGCGCCGGCGACGCCACGCGCGCCCGGAAGATTCTCAAAGCCCATCCCGAAGCCGCGCGCGACTGGAAGCCCATCATGAACGCGTGCTTCTACGGGCAGCCCGAACTCGTACAGATGCTGCTCAAAACCGGCGCCGATCCGAATATTCTCTCCAAAACTCCGCACCGGCACCGCCCCCTGCACCGCACCATCGAGCACAAAAAAACGCTGCCCAAGACGAAGGCCCACGACCGAGTGGTGGAGGTGCTGCTGGCCGCCGGCGCCGATCCGTTGCAGCGCGGAACGTACCACCGCTGGACGGCGCTGGCGCTGGCCGCGTGCGGCGGTGAGACGCGCTTCGTCGATCCCCTGCGCAAGGCGCTCCCGCCGCTGGACCTCTGGCACGCCGCGGCGCTGGGCGAGACCGCGCGAGTCAAGACGCTGGTGAAGCAGGACCCGAAGCGCGCCACCGAACGCGACGCAGACGGCTGGACGCCGCTGCTCTGGGCGTGCGCTTCCCAGATGCACAAGACGGATTCCAAGGCCGCGCGCGGGCTGATCGAGATCGCCGCCTTCCTCCTCGAACGCGGAGCCAAGCCCAACGACGCTTTCCTTTTCGAGGGCAAGTGGCCGCTCCCGGCTCTGTACTGGGCCAGCGGCTGGAGCGGAAACACCAAGCTGACCGAGATGCTTCTGAAGGCCGGAGCCGATCCCCACGACGGCGAGTCGCTGCACCACAGCGCCGAACAGATGCACACGGGCTGTTTGCATGCGCTGCTTGCGCACGGCTGCGACGTGAATCACCGGCATTCCACCGCAGGCAATACCGCGTTGCACTTCCTGATCTCGTATACAAGCCTGCAGGGCGTACCGTGGCTGCTGGAGCACGGCGCCGATCCGAACGTGCCCTGCGGGAAGGACGGCGAGACAGCGCTGCACGCCGCCGCGCGGCGCGGCTGCAACGAGAAGCTGCTCGCCAGACTGCTGAAGCATGGCGCGAACCCCGCGGCGAAGAGCAAGCAAGGCCGGACGCCGTTGCAGGTTGCGCAGGCGGCCGGGCATCGAAACGCGGCGGCGTTCTTGAAAGCGCACGCATGACCGAGCGGCTCTTGTCCTTAGCGATGCTGTTGAGCGGACTGGCCTCGGCCGGAGAATCGGCGTTGCGCGAGCGAATCGTTTTCCTGGGCAGTTCGAGCACCGACGGTTTCACCTATCCGCTGCTCGCAGGCCAGGCGCTGGAAGCGTCCGGAAAGCCCGTCCCGCTGCTTCACAACGCCGGCGCGGGAGGAAACACCGCCGCCGATATGCTTAAGCGCTTCGACCGTGATGTAGCGCCTTGGAAGCCGGCGCGCGTGGTGATCCAGAGCGGCGTAAACGACGCCTCCAAAGCCGTCCCGCTCGACGATTATCTCGCCACGGTGCGCCAACTGATCGAACGGGCCAAGGCCAACGGCGCGAAGGTCGTGCTGCTAACGCCCAATCGCATCGGGGCGAAACACGGCGAAGCCGTGGCGCGCGTCGCCGCCTTTGCCGAGGCGCTGCGCAATCTCGCAGGGGAAACCGGCTGCGCGCTGGGCGATCCGCATGCACTGATGGAAGAAGGCGCGGCGCAGGGCGCGGAGTTGCTCGAAGCCGATGCGCTGCATCCGAATTTCGCCGGCTACCGGCTGCTCGCACGCGCGGTCCTGAACGCGCTGGGCCATCCGGATGTTCCGGTGCCGGAGGCGCTTGAAGCGAAGCTGCTGCCGGGCGTGATTTCCGAATGGAGGCTCAGTCCCGTCCTCGAACGCAAGACGCCGCCCCTCGACGCGGCCGGCGTCGCGGCGCTGACTCCGGACGCCACCTGGGTTTCCGTGCGCGTACCGCAGCCGCTGCCCGAGCAAGCAACGCATTGGTGGCAGGATCAGATCCGGCGCGAGGGCTATGTGCTTGGATTGAAGGATGTCGTGGGCGCCGGCGCGCGCTACATCGGCCTCGCCACGGTGGATCGCGCCGAAGCGGGCGCCGCGGTGCTCAATACCGGCGGGCAGCTTCAGACGGTCTGGCTCAACGGAGTGCTCGTGTACAAGAGCAAGGAATGGACCGGCTACCACGCGGGCAGGGAACGCATTCCGGTCGAACTGAAGGCCGGCGCGAACCGCCTCGTGATTGAGACAGGCGATTCGTTTTTCGTGAGCCTCACCGAGACACCAGACTGGTAGTGCGCAATGCACACGTGAGGTACAGCCCACTTGGCGCAATCCGTAAAAGAAGGTAGAGATCACGCGGTATATCGTGCCGGTTCGGGAAGCCGGTGCGCTTATAAAGGATGGCCCGCTAACGATGACGCTCGAAGAACTCTTTCAACTCGCAGGCGGCTATCCGCTCGTTCTGGCCGGGCTCTTCGTCGCGCCTCCGGTCCTTGCCGGACTGGCGGGATTCGCGCATGCGCGCGATCTGGAAGGCCGTTCGCCGTTCCGCTGGCTCTATGCGGTCCTCGTCTACTTGGCGTGCGTGCCGGGCATCTTCTCGGCGGTCGTGACCGGCTACATGCTCTTTTTTCAGAACGCCGACTTGATGCGCGTGAACGTACTCGTCTTCTTCCTGCCCATCGCCTCGATGGTTGCGACGCTCTTCTTGATCCACAAGGCGATGCCGCTGAAGGTCGTGCCGGGCTTCGACCGGCTGAGCGGGTTGATGCTGCTGCTGGGCATCAGTTTCGCCATGGCGCTGATGATTCAGAAGACGCGGATCTTCGCCTTCTTCGGCGCGGGCATCGAGACGCTCTTCGCGCTGGCGATCGGACTATTCGGACTGCTCAAGTTGGGCGGCGCGAAGTTGTTTGGCGGGCCAACCGATCAGATCCCCAAAAAGGTGAATCTGTAAATTCCAAGCACAAAGCCCAGGAATTGGGCCGCCATGGCAACTACCCAATAACTGCACCATCCGCCTATCAGAATCCCGAGGGCTGAAACGGTGCGATCCGGCGCGGGCCCCTTACCGGTGTGACAGGCCACGCCCTGCCCGAAAAACATGCCTATACAGAGCGCCAGCCAGCCGCACGTCAACTTCCAATGCACGAAGAGTTCGATGCCGCGCAGGGGAATGCCACGTGCCAGATCATCCAGTTCCTGGAAGGCGAGCCATGCGAAAACGGCGGCGCAACTCAGAGCCAAGCCGGCGTCAAGCAGCGTGAAGTGGAATCGCCTCGATCGCCGTTGCAGCGATTTTAGCGTGTACCGAACCAATAGAAATCCAAGCGTCAGAAAAACCAACGATGCGACGGCTAAGCCCAATGCCGCGGAATTGGACATGGCCGCGCCTCGATCTAATCAGGCCTGAACGGACAGCGCCGCTTCCACTTTGCGCCGTCCGCGGCGCATCCACCCGCGCAGCACGGTATTGCAGCACGCCACCGGCAGTGAGAGGAGCATGGTGCGGTAGACGAATCCGCGGCTCACCTTCGCGCGGGCGTCCGGATCGAGCCAGCGCGCGTTGCGCGCCACGCGCTCCAAGGTGCCCAACCCGATCAGGATCGGCCACAGCACCGCCAGGCGCAGGCGGATGCAGCGGCGCGGGAGCGCCAGCGTGTACGCCTCGGCAGCCTCAAAATGCGCCAGCGCCGCGCGCAGCCCTGCTTCGAGAAGGTGCTTCGCCCGTTCGCCCTGTCCTACGTCCAGCAACGCTTCGGGTTCCAGGCCTTGCTCGCGCAGCAGGTCGGCCGGCAGGTAGCAGCGCCCGATCCGCAGATCTTTGGGCAGGTCGCGCAGAATGTTGGTCAATTGCAGCGCCTTGCCGAAGCGCACGCCGTCGCGCGTCAATCCGTCCAGGTTTACGCCGCGCAGCGCCGGTTCGTGCGCCGCGAGCATCCGCGTCCAGAATTCGCCCACACATCCCGCCACGTAGTAGGTGTAGTCGTCCAGGTCGCCGGGGGCGCTCAGCGCCGCCACGCGGCCCGCGTCTTCAAGCGGAAAGAAGCGCAGGTCGCATTCCATGCCTTGGGTCAGCGTCACGACGATGCGCCGGACTTCAGTCCGGTCGGCCGGCTCGAGACCTTCCAGCAAGGCAAAGGCCTGGGGGAGCGATTCAAGCAGCGTGCGTTCGTCGGGCGGGGCCTGGGCGGCGGTGAGTTCCCCGGCGATGCGCGCCAACTCGGACTGGCGTGGCGCCTGCAAGAGCTGGCGGCGAAAGGCAAGCAGCAGGTCCAAGCGCCGGTCGGCGGGCAAGAGGCGCGAATCGGCGATCGTATCCGCGGCGCGCGCAAGCAGGTAGGCGAGCCCGATGGGTTCGCGCAAAGCCGGCGGCAACACGCGGACGGTCAGGTAGAATGCGCGGGATACGCCCTTAAGCAGCGCGCTCAACAGCATGCGGCGCGCTGCCGGATCGAGTGCGGGGAGATCGGCCGTCCCCTCGCGGCGCGACGGCAGGTCGGCCAGCTTTTGAATCCCGTTAAACACGCAAGCGATTGTCTAGAGGTGCGCGCCGATTTCCAGTGAGAGCGCCCCGGACTCAGGGCTTTGAGCGCGGCTCGGCCGGCCGCCCGTCTTCGGCCTCTTCACCGCGTGCGTTCAACTCGGGACCCAGAAGGGTACAAATGCGCTGAGCCGCACGCTGGGCGGACGAACCTTGGGGCGCATCGCGCAGGACTCGATGTGCCGCGTCGTACATTGCCCGGAGGGACCTCGTTTCCGCGTCCCGCGCTTGAGAAGCGGATTGCGCAACGGACGGCGAAGGGGCATCTGGACCGTTGGTTCCCCACGCACTTTGCAGCACTTGTTCCAGATCCGCCGATGCGTACTTGGACGCCCAGACTCGCAGGTTTGCGCGTTCGGCATCCGGCGCGAGCAGGTACGCGGCTACCAAGCCGGCCAGTTCGGGATTGCGCTCAAGTCCAACGCCCACCCGCAACCCCCACTCCGCGCGGCGCAGATCCTTGGGCCCCAAACCAAAGGCCAACCAACACGCCGAGCAGCCGACCACTTCCGCCAGACGTTGAACTTCGTGCACGGTCGGGAATTGCCAGCGCTTTCCCCGCTCCATGCCCCAACGCCCCAAGGTACTCACGGAAATTCCGGTCTGCTTGGCAACGAGTTTCTGGGTCCCGTGGGGGATGACCTCATGCAGGCGAGCTAAGAGGGCTAGGGCGCTTTGACGCATGGCACTATTTCCGTATCAAAGTCCATAAATGCAAGTTACGAAAGACTTTACAGGATAAAAATCAGCCAATTGGACGACCCCAATGATATAGAACTCTCTCTACGTTCCAATTGGATGACTTTATCTAAATAACCTACACAATACAAACCTGCCTACCTCCCAACGCGTCGATCCCGAGGGCATCGCCCTCTCCCCAAAGTATACAATAAAAATTCCTGACTTACCCCCCGAGTGGCCGTTCACCAGATGAATGCTCCAAGCGGCATGCGCTTCCACCGCTTCAAATAAAACATGCTCGCCCGGCCCTTAGCCAAGCGAGCATGCTCGTCGTTCTGACGTTCCGGCGCGCCGCGGTTCAGCGCGAAGAGTAGATCACGGGATTGAGGTGTGTCTTCATCACTTCGCCGATCTGCGTTCCGGGGCACCACGCTTTCCAATCCGCCGTTTGGTTGTCGTTGGTGGGCTGCTTCAGGCGCATGTCTTCGTCCATGTAGATGATGGTCATCACTTCGCGCGCGCGGTCGGTGACGTTCGGGCCGGCGCGGTGGAAGGTCCAGCCGTAGTGGAAGCTGACCTCGCCCAGATCGAACGGTTCTTCGACGTATTGAAAACCTTGGTCGTGCATAGCCTTCGAGATCTGCACTTCGCTCTCGTCGCTGATCTTCAACTCGCGCCCGCATTCGAAGGTGTGGCTCTTCTTCGCGAAGGCCAACGGCCCCATTTCCAGCGGCGTGGCTTGGTGCGGAATCCAGGCGGTGACCGACTTCTCGCTCGCCATGGGCCAATAGTACTGGTCGGCGTGCCAAGGCGTGAAACCGCCGCTGGGTTCCTTGTAGAGCGCCTGATCGTGCCACATGCGCACGCCGGTCACGCCCAGCAATTCTGCCGCGATCCGCGCCAAGCGCTTCCCAAAGACGAACTCCTTGACCGTATCGCACTTCGTCCAGAGATTGCCGACTTGAATGAACGCTTTGTTGTAGGTGGTCCGCTCGGCCATCGGGAGCGTATTGCGGTTCAACTCCAGCACCTTCTTCGTGATCGCCGGGCCGTAGTACGCAAGCACTTCGGGCGAGAGCACCTGCTTGAGTTTGATGTACCCGTTCTCGCGGAAGAAGCCGATCTGTTCGGCACTCAGCGCGTAACGCGTATCGATATCGAGTTTCGTGGCGACGGCGGTCATCGAAAGTTCCCTCGTGGATTGGGGCGAGCCGGTAGAGCGGCTGCGCATCGACGACCATTCAACCCTCTTGGCAGCCTGCAGGCTACGCCGGGGGATGCAAAGAATGGTACTTTTTTAATCTACGTTCTCGATTTATCATGGTGCACCGGCAAGAAGGTACGGAATTGGGTTGCCATGAAAGCCAATGTCGAACGCATCGCCGCTCCGCTGGACGCCTCCTTCGTCTGCCGGCGGCGGCGGGAAGCGAGTTTCCCCTTCTTCTGGCACCGCCACGAGGAGGTCGAGTTGACCTTCATCGCCGCCAGCCGCGGGCGGCGCTTCGTGGGAGATTCGATCGCCGACTACGGACCCGGCGATCTGATCCTGCTGGGGCGCAACTTGCCGCACACCTGGCACTGCGAACGCGTGAAAGGCGAGCAAGCGGATGCGACCTTTGTGCAGTTCGCGGAGGATTTTCAGGGGCCGGAGTTTTTTTCGCGTCCCGAGTGGACGCGCGTCCGGGGGTTGCTCGAACGCGCGCGGCAAGGGCTGCAATTTGACGGCCGCGCGCGCGACCGCGCCGGCGAGCGCTTACTCGGCATGCCGCGCCTCGATCCGGCGCGGAGGCTCCTCGCGCTGCTGGAAATTCTGGAAGAACTCGCGCGCGCGCGGCCGTGTGCGGTCCTTTCGAGCCTGCCTTACGAAGCGCCGCACCGGCACGACGAAGCGCGGATCGACCGCGTCTGCCGCTTCGTCAACGCGCGCTTTCGTGAAGAGATCGCGCAGCCGGAAGCCGCGAAGATCGCACATTTGTCCGCGCCGGCCTTCAGCCGCTTCTTCAAGCGCGCCACGGGCCGGTCGTTTACCGGCTACGTGAACGCCTTGCGCGTGGGGCACGCGTGCCGCGAACTGATCGAGACTGAGCGCTCCGTCGCCGAGATCGCATTCGATGCCGGCTTCGGGAACCTCTCCAATTTCAACCGGCGCTTCCGGGCCTTGAAGGGGCTCAATCCCCGTGACTTCCGCCGGCAGTTCCACGCCCGCGGGGCGGCTGCGGCCGGGCTTTGATTTGCGCCGCGCGCGCTCCGGCCTTATGAAATCGGCATCCCACGCGACCCAGGAGTCCGACGCATGCGCCTCGAACACGTTGCCTTCCAGACCGCCGATCCCGTCGCTACCGCGGCATGGTACGAAAAGAACCTGGGGATGAAGACGATTCGCAAGCTGGAGACGGGCGCTCGGATGCATTTCCTGCTCGACGACGCCGCCCGCACGATCATAGAGGTCTACAACAATCCGGCTGCCGAGGTGCCCGAGCACGCCAAGCGCCATCCGCTGCTTTTTCATTTGGCATTCGAGACGGCCGATCTGGCGAGCGATCGTGCGCGGCTGCTCGCCGCGGGCGCGACGGCCGAAGGCGAGATCGATACGACGCCGGCCGGCGACCGGCTCTGCTTTCTGCGCGATCCGTGGGGCGTGGCGCTGCAACTTTGCCAGCGCGCCAACCGCATGCCGTAAGCGTCAGGCGTCGGTGTACCCCGGCAGGTTCGTATCGGCCCACGGGTGATCCTGAACCATCAGCCCGTCGTCAGGGTTCGCGGGCATCTCGCCCAGCGGATGCGTTTTCCAGGCGGAGCCTTCCAGCGCATCGGTTTCGCCGGCGGCCTCCAGCGTATCGATCATCCGTTTGCGCATCTTATCCAGCGGTTCTTTGAAGAACCCCACGCCCGCACGGTCGCGCGTCTCGGCCGGATCCTCCAGGCGGTCGAAGAGCATCTCGCGCCGGTCGGCCGCGCTGCGGATGTATTTCCAGCGCTCGCCGCAGGCCATGTACAGCCCGCGAGGCCCATGCATGAGCTGCGAGTACACGGCTTCGCGCGGCGCGCGTCCCAAAGCGAGGTCCGCCAAATCGACGCCGTCCAGCGCGTGGGAATCGATCTTCGCGCCCGCCGCGTTCAGGCACGTCGGCGCAATGTCCACGAGGCTAGCCGGCTTCTCGCAGCGCCCCCCGGCGGCAAAACGCCCCGGCTGACGGACCAACAGCGGCACGCGGCAGGCGCTGTCGAGCATCGTGCGCTTGCCGAAGCAGCCGTAATCGCCCAACAGTTCGCCGTGGTCCGAACTGTACACGATCAGCGTGCGGTCCAGTTGCCCGGTCTGCTCGAGCGACTTGAGGATGCGGCCGACCTGGAAATCGATGAATGAAATGCACGCGAAATAGTACGCCCGCATGCAGCGGATCAGGTGCAGGTCCAGGCCGGCGTCCCGGTACTTGCTGCGGTTCTGCTTGCGGTTGAACAACGTCCAGAGCGCCTCGGCGTCCGGCGGCATTTTGGGCAGCGGCATCATCGGCGCGCGATACAGCTTGTGCCACGGATTCGGCGGCGCGAACGGCGGATGCGGATGGATAAAGCTGGCGTAGAGGTACCACGGCTCGTTGGGGGGCCGCTTCTCTTCGATGAAATGCACAGCCCGTTCGCCCACCCAATTCGTCGGATGCAATCGCGAAGGCATCTGCGCAGGCTGCGGCACGTAGTACATCTCGCCCCGGATACCGTGCGGATCGCAGACATGCTTAAAGCCCTGCTCGTGCAGGAAGCGCACGTAATCGTCGCCTTGCGGATCGCGGACGATCTCTTCCTGCCGTTCCCGCGTCTGGAATCCGTACAGCCCGTCGGGCACAAAATGGCATTTGCCGATGCCGTGCGTGCGGTAACCGCTCCGCGCCAGCGCCTCAACGAAGGAGGTCCGTCCTTCGGGGAACTTGAAGCCGTTGTCGTAGCATTTGGTGTGAAACGGATACTGGCCGAAGGTGAAGCTGCAGCGCGCGGCGACGCAAACCGGCGAGGGCGTGTACGCGCTCGTGAAGGCCGTGCCTTCGCTCGCCAGACGGTCCAGCGCCGGTGTTTTGATCACGGGATTGCCGAGCGCGCGAACGGTGTCGAAGCGCTGCTGGTCGGTGAGGAGAAAAAGAATGTTCGGGCGCGTGGCGGCCATCTCGAAAGCTCCTTAGGAATCGTTCTTCGATTTCAATCTACCATGCTGCGACCGCAAGCGCATGAAGGATGGGAGCTTGATGTGAAAATGGCATGAACGCGCACTCGCCGGCCGGTTCGCCCGGTCGCCTTTCTCTTGCTTTCACGCCGCGCGCCCGCGCCAGATTTGCGCACCCAGTTCCAACGCCATCAGCACACCCGCCAACACCCACAACCAGGGTGCGGCCGACCGGCCCGGGCGCCGAGCCGCCAGTTCGCCGAAGATCGCTTCCGGCTCGCCGACGTGCGCCGCCGCGGCGCTCCGAAGCGCGCGTTCGATTTCGTCGGGCCAGCGTCCGAGGCCGGATTCGAGCGCGGCTGTGCGGCACGTCATCCAACTCGCGCCGCTCCTGCCGTCCTCACGCAACCGGTATACGCCCGGCTCGGCCAGCGCGGGGAGTTGGAAGCTGCCTGCTCCAGCCGGCACTTCAAGCGTCCACGAAGAAGGCGCTACGGGCGGTTCCGGAAAGGCCCACGGACCGTCGACGAATATGCGCCGCGGCTTCGGCCGGGCGGCGATGGCCACCGGCGCCGCTTCGCCAGGCGCGATTTCATCGGGCGCCGACCAACCGCCGCGCGGGCGCCGCGCGTATTCCGCCAGACCCGCCCAAAGCACCGGCCACGCCGGAGAGGCGCTCAACGCGTCGCCCGCCGCCGCCCCAAAGGCCCATTGATGCACGGCGCCGACGCCTAGGGGCCGCCACAGCCACGCCGGCGCGCCGTCCTCGAAGCGCAGCAGCGCGATATCTTCGGGCGCCCCGCGCGCGGGCAGCGCCAGCCGCAAGCGCCGCGGCAACGGAATTTCCAAGAGTGCGCCGTTGCGCCCGTCGCGAAACGGGGCAATCAAAGGGTGCTCGGGCTCGCTTAAGCCCAGCTTCCAACCGCGCGTTTCGACCTCGGCGAACGAAATCCCGCGGGGCCAAAGCGGCTCGTCGCCTGCCTCGCGCGCGGCGACCGAAGGGTTGGCGCCTTCGCGGACTCGCTGCAAATCGGGCAGCCAGACGAGCTGCAGGCCGGCCTCCACCCAAGCGCGCAGGCGTTCGGCTTGATCGGGCGGGACACGCGGTCCGTCCGGCCCGTGCAGCGCGACGAGCAAGCCCGTTTCGTCCTCCGGCGCCGCGGCGGGCGGACCGTTGCGCAGTTCCACCCGGTCCCCGGGCAGGCCGTCCAACGGATCGAGTGCCGCGCGCAGCGCCTCCCATGCGCCATCTGGCTTGCCCGCGGCGGGCCGCTCGTCCGGCGCGCGCAGGTCCCACAACCAGACCGGAGACGCGCCCGCCACCGTCCAGACCGCTTCCGCACGGTCGTCGAACGGGCGCTCATCGGCATCGGTGAAGCGCGCGTCGAACCAGAGCGCCCCCGGCCGCGCGGCCAGCGCCGGAAACTCGAGCTCGACACTCTGCCCGTCGGACAGCGCCACCGATCGCTCGAGCAATATCGCGGGCGCACCGGCGCTCGGAGCCGCGTCCGGCGTATCCAACGCGGCCATGCGCACGCGAATCTGGCGCGATCCGCCGCCGCGTTCGCACGCCACACGCACCTGCATGCGCAGCGTCTCGCCGGCCAGCGCCTCGGGCTGCCCCGGCGCGGGACGCGGAGCTTCTATGCGCCATTGCCGCGCCGGCGCCTCCGGCGGTTCGCAGATCAACAAGAGCGGCGCACCGCGCTTGCCGAAGGCCTCCAAGGCAGAGCTCCACCGCGCGGCCAGTGCCGAGGCGGTTCCTTCTCCGGCGTTGCGCTGACCGTCGGTAAGCAATACGACGGCTCGTTCGGCGGCCTCTATTTCTTCAAAGCGGCGCAAAGCACGCGTGAGTGCGCCGGTCCGATCGCCCGAATAAACCGTGGCTCCCGCTTCTTCAGCCACGATCTCTGTGGGAGCCGTCCACGGCACGCGCCGGCCGGAAGCAAATTCGCCGGCGATCCGCCGGACGCCCTGTCGTTCCGCGGCCTGCACCAGCCTGTGCAGGGCGCGCGCCGCCACTCCCTCGCCGCGCGCATCGCGCTGCGCCGCGAAACTCGGCGAATCGTCGACGACCACGCAGAGCGCGAGATCCAGGTCCGCCGCGTCTCCGCCCGAGAGGCCCAAACCTTTGACCCGCGGGCCGGCTAGCGCGCAGACCGCCGCCGCCAGCAGCACGCAGCGCAGGATCAGCAGGCCCAGATCTTCGAGTTTACGCCGCCGTTCGGGGACCGGTTGGGCGGGCTGTTCGAGAAAGAACGCGCCTGGGAAATCGACGGTCCGCTCGCGCATTCGAGCGCGGAAATGGATCGCCACCGGCAGCAGCGCCGCCGGCAGCGCCCAAAGCAGCGCGGGAAAGGCGAAGGAAAGTTCCACGTTAGTATCTTGGGATTCCCGATTCCGTCCAATCGATGATAAGGCTTCACCTTGGGTATCGATTGCCGCCTTTATGGATGAAACGGCTTTTTACCTCTTACTTACCCATAAAGACGATGCTGTCCATCAAAGCATCATTAGGATAAACGACGTTCTATGGAAACGCACCCAATGACACCAACATATACTCCGGGCACTCAAGGAGGTTCCTGGTTCGCCTATTCAGGCGAGGACTCAAGCGGTAAGTTCGTTCAAGTTCCGCTTGAAGCCGAAAGTGCCACTGCCGGCCTCTGTTCCGCTCACGCGAACGGGCATCGCGTTTACATGCTTTACAAGCTACAGCCGAACCCGTTACCTCATTGGGAAGAAGTTCTAGCACACGAACGCGCGCCATTACCCCAACAATTTTCGACCCGTAGCCAATTTCAAGCTTGGGATCTGCCTCGAAGCGAGCTTATTCCGCACATCAAGCGCGGACGTTTGCCCGGTGCAGCGACATGGTGTTCACTCCGAATCATAACTTCTGAATTTGTCCAGGCTTGTGCGCAAATTGTCCGGAAGTCGATATTCGATACTTGCTTAGGCAGTTCGCGAGTCCCGAACTTCGATCCCAAAGTTCACGTGCAACCTCGATTATTCAATGACCGCGCAGCATTCGATCCCTTGTCCTCTTTTCTCGAACTTCCGAAAGTTGCAATAGACCCTCGCATGTCCATGCCCGCGGAATGGCGCAGAAAAGATATAAGGCTGCTAGCATCTTGGAGCCTTTTGCCGCTACACCGGCAAGATGGTCACATACTCGCATTGTGCCCTTCTCCCATTTCATTCGGTGAACATTGGTCTGTTTTTCGAGAAGTGCTGGGAGAACCCTATCGCTTAATTCGGACACAAGACGACCCCAACTGTCACGATTGGCTTGTCGCTTATATGGCTAAACATTGGTTCGAAACTCAATCCCTGCAAATAGAGGATGCCCCGACTTGGAAAGGAACCCAGCTTGGATTGCCGCAATTGCCTGGCAATCATGAAGCTCGCAAGGTTGCATCGCTCACGCAATTGACCCGTTGGGCGTTAGCCACATTGAATGATTCTCGGCAAGGTAATGGAAGCCACCCCATCATCAAGATGGCTGGTCTATTGGTTGCACAAGCATGCGAACTAGGAATGACCGGAATTCGGGTGGCTCCGGATCGCTACCGTGGAGCGTCGATTTTCCTTCATCAATCTCAGATTTGCGGTGCCGGCTACTTTCCCTCAAAACTTTACGGGCCCTTAGTCTTGGCAATAGCAACGGCTGCAGGACTTAGCCTGGAGCAAGTGCCTCCTTCGGATGCGAGTTTTGAACTAGAGCGTAACAGACGGAGCTACCGAGTCTCCGTCCGTACCTACCTTGAAGAGTGTGGTGAATGCATTGACCTGACCTGGTGCTAAATCAACCTCAAGCAATGGTCGCTTTAATCAAAGTGCCTCGCACAACTCCAACCATCCTTAGGATCAGAAGACTGCAGTAACAAGTAGAGTTTACTCTGAAAGGCATTCACTGCTCAAGCTTTGGGCTTTCCATCGTCCGGCTCGAACGAAAACGAATTGCGGCGCGGCTTAGGCGGTGCGGGGGGAGGCGGCGGAACGTCGCCCGGAGGTTTCAGCTTCATCAGCGCATCCATCTGGCGCCGAATCTCGGCCGCCGGATCGGCCACGTCGTCGCCGATGGCTATCGTCTTCACGATCCGGTTGCCTTCCACACGGACGGTGCCTTCCAGATCGGTCTGAAGCGCGGACCCGGGCGCGGGTGACTGAGCCGCGCGCTGGGCGCGTTCGCATGCCGCGGCACTGCGCATCGCCGCTTGGCCTTCGTCGACCAGATTGAGGTCGCTGCATAGCAGCGTCAGCACGCTCCAAGTGTACGCGTCGTCCGGCTGGATCTGCGTCGCGCGGCGGGCGCGCTCCAAACCTTCTTCGGTGCGGCCGAGCTTTCGGAGCGCCGCCGCCGAGGAGGCCAGCAGCCGTGCGTGCTGCGGATGGGTCCGCAGCGCCGATTCGCATTGCGCCAAGGCTTCTTCGAAACGCTTGAGCCGTTCGAGCACGAAGACTTTACGCTCCAGCGCATCCGCATCGTTGGGAGCCCGCTGCAGCACTGCGTCCCAAGCCGCCAGGGAAGGCTCGTAGCGCCCCAGTTCGCAGAGCGCCAGTGCGAGGTTGCGCTGCGCGCCCGGGTGCCCGTCGATCGCGGCGCTGCGTTCGTAGCAACCCAGCGCGTCGGGCAAACGTCCGGCCATGCGCCATGCGTTGCCTTTATTGTACCAAAGCGCGCTGCTTTGCGGATTGAGCTGCAAGCCCCGGTCGAAGGCCGCATGCGCGTCTTCGAAGCGGCCGAGATCCTTAAGCATGCAGCCTTTCGCGTTCCAAGCCTCGGCGTCGTTCGGATTCAGACTTACCGCACGCTCGGCGGACGCCAGCGCTTCTTCGAAACGGTGCAGTTCGCCCAGCACGAGGCTTCGGTACGACCACGCCAAGGCAAAGGCCGGCGCGAGCTGCGTCGAACGATCCAGCGCGCGCAGCGCATCCTGCGGCCTGCGCAACCGAAAAAGGCAGATCCCGTACTGGCCCCAGGCGTTCCCGTCGTCGTCTTTGATCTTGAGGCCGCGCTCGTAGAGGGGCAGCGCTTCGGCGCTGCGGCCCAGCGTTTCCAAACTGATGCCCAGATTGAAGAGCGCGGGGAAACACTGCGGATCGAGCGCCAAAACTTTCTGGTATCCCGCGACGGCCTCGGCGGTCCGCCCGGCCTTGTCCAGCGCCCGCGCGTCCAGGAACATGCGCTCGAGTTCCGGCGACGGCGCGGCGGCAGGCGACGGCTGCCCTTGGCCCGGCAGTGCGATCTTACGGCCTTCCTTGAGCGACTGAATCAAGCCCAGCGCCTGCTGCACTTGGCCAGGCGGACTGCCCGGCTGCAACTTCAGGTAGCGCTGCAGACTGGCGATGGCATCCTGCGGCGACCGGAGGGCGGCTTCCAGGTTGCCCCTGTTGAACCACGCGCCCTTGTTCTGCGGGTCGGCTTCCGTCGCGCGAACGTGATGCGCCAGGGCCTCGTCGTAGCGCCGCAGCTTGACCAGCACATGCCCCTTGTCGGTCAACGCCGAAGCATGCCGCGGGTCCAGCGCGATCGCTTTATCGTAACTGGCCAGCGCTTCCGGAAGCTTGCCGAGGTTATCCAACGAGTCGGCGCGCTGAAACCAAAGCTCCGCAAACTGCGGGCAATGCCTGACGCCGCGATCCAGCGCATCGAATCGCCGCGCTTCGTCCTGCATATCGCGGTAGCAGTCTCCGATGGCCAGCCAGATGGTCTCCATGTGTGGGGCGGCGGAGGTGATTTGCTCCAGGAGCTGCGCCGCGCCCGCAAAGTTCTGGGCATCCACGGCACGCAGCGCCGCCTGCTGCAGCATAGGGATATCGGCCGGTCGCGCCGCCGGCCGGGGCGCTTCGGCGGACGCCGCAGGCAGTCCCGCGGCCTCGCGCGCCTGCTTCGCCAAGGCTTGCACCACCGCCTGCCCGGGTGCGGCGCGCGCCGCCGCGTCGAACTGCTTCACCGCTTCCTGCAGGTTCTGCCGGCCGAAGGCGCTCAGGCCGGCCGCCACCGCCGGACCGGGATCGCCGCCGCCGGCAGCCGCGGGCCCGCGCGCGGCGGGCGCTGGTGGAGCGGCGGGCGCAGCCGACACCGCCATCCGTTCGCCGCAATACTGGCACTTGGCCGCGCCGGGCAGGTTCTTCTGCTTACAGGCCGGACAGAGCACGGGTTCGTACAGCCGAGCGCCGCAATACAAGCAGATCGGTTTCGTCTCGGGGACCGAACGGTGGCACTTAGGACAAGGAACGGGCATGTGCAGCCCTCTTGCCGGGAACCTGATTGGAATATTGTGTACGGTTTTGACGCCGAGTCTTTCAGAATGCAAGCGCGCTCATACCACTTGCACGGTGCGCTTATTGCACGTGCATCGGATGGCCGCCGAACCGAAGCTACTTGAATTTAAGCACGGTCTGCTGCGAGCCGTCGGGAATCCGTTTCGCACTGACGCCGTTGACCGAGACCAGCCGCCAGCCGCTCGCGCGGCGCTCGAAGACAATGCGATCCGCTTTGCCGCGTGCGGGCGTCACGTTCAATAGGCCGCGCTTGGCTTCCACCTCGAAATGAACCTTCGGTGGCCGTTCGCGCCCCTGGGCCGGCCAGAGTACGTGAACCAAGGTCTCTACATGGCGGCGCACATCTCCCCGCGCGCGCAGGTAGGTGAAGGTGCGCTTTTTGAAATCGAAAGAATCCGCTTCCAGCACCGCATCGGCCGGGGCGGCATTGAGAATATGCAGGCGCTTGCCCGAGCGCTCGACGGAGGCCTCGCGCGCGCCGGGTTTGAGGCGCAGTGCGCCGGCGGCCTGAAAGCGCGTCTCGAGTTCGCAGCGCCCGGGTCCCTGGATGGCCACATCGTCCAGCAGGACCGCGTAGCGGCCGCCCACGGTTACCAAGTGCCGCACCACGCGCCGGCCCACGCCGGCGTACGCGGCGCTCAAATCGCAAGCGAGGTAATGGAACCCCCGCGCCGACCCGAAACGCAGGTACTTCGCGCGCCGTCCTCGGATCTGGTCGCTCTTCATGAGGAGCACCGTCGAATGCATGCCGGTCTCGCCCGCGCCGTAGCCGGGATCGTGCAGGTAACGCACGCCGTCGGCGACGAAGACGAAATGCCCGAGATCGCGGTTGTTGTGCGAGCTGTTGCTGATCCAGCCGCCGTTGAAAGCCATCCACAGGCGCGGTGACTGGAGCACCGCATGCCCGCAACCTCTGAAGAGGACCGCTTCCGGAAGCTTGGGCTTGCGTTTGACGACCGGACGTTCCGACCGCCACAGAAACCAGAACGGATCGGCGCCGCGGTAGTAGAACGGCGCGCCGCCTTGATCGGCGCCCCAGCGCAGCAGCGTATCGCCGCCGGCCGCATGGCGCTCGTAGAGCGCGCAGATCATGGCCATCGGCCCGCGCTCGAAGGTTTGCAGACCCGAGCCCGAGAAGGTGCCTTCGCCCATATTATTAAAATTCGCGTAGTGCTCGTCCGGGGCTTTGAGCCACGTGATCCAGTAGCCGGCGCGCTTGCGCGCGGTTTCGGCGTAGAGCCCGCGGTCGCCGCCAAAGAAGCGGCCCGCCGCGGCGGCCAGGATGTGCGAAAAGCTCTCGCCGTAAAGCCGGTACATCACCCCTTCGTGTCCGCCGCCGTCCTGCAGAATCACGCGCTTCAGAAAGCGCCGCACGCCGCGCCACGCTGCCCGCGCGGCCACCTTCGCTTCCGGCGCTTCGTCGTACAACGCCAGCGCCGCCAGGCCGTTCCCGCCGTGGCAAACCCCGCTCCAATTCGAGACCGGATTGTCGATCCACCAGTCTTTGTACTCGCGGAGCGAACGCAGATAGACGCGCGTACTCAGGTGCAGCAGGCGTTCGCGGTACCGCGCTCGGCCGTCCGGATCGAGCAGATCGTGGCACCAATCGTAGACCAGCGCGCAGGCCTGCGCCGCTTCGCTGGTGCCCAGGTCCGCGCCGCGATTCCAGCCGCGGTCGCTGTGCCAGCTGGGTGCATCCAGGAGCGCCCACGCTTCGCGCAAGGCCCGCGCCCCGAAGCGCCGATCGCCCTTGAGCACATAGGCGAACGCGCAAGTACCGCAGATGCCCAGCGCTTGGCGCGGCTCGTCAAACCCCACGGGTTTGCGCTTGAGGTCGGCCTGGGCATTGCGCAGCAGGCGAGACCGGCGTTCGGCAAACGGCGGCGTGGACCACCTGCGGCGCAGCGCGGGCAGGTCGTCGCGGTTGAAGTATAGATAGGGGTGCGCGCGAGTGGTCATCGGTCGAGTGCGGGCACCTGCTGCATCAATTCCTCGGCGGTGAGGAAGCGCGGAGCGAGCTTCACCACGTGATCGGGCGGGTAGACGACGCCGTGCGTCTGCGCGAGCAGCATCTCGGCGCCCTGCTCGCCCATGCGGTCCATCGGCAGCGCCACGCAGGTCAGGCCGTGCCGCGAAGGCTCCACGCCGGTATCGATGAAATGAACCACCTCGAACTCGCGGTGCCAACCGGCCGGGAGCGTGTCTTCCTCCTTCACCGGATAATTCATCGCGCGCGCGGTGGTCCAGTCGTTATCGATGAAGAGCGCGGTTGGAGCAGGCCGCACGGAAAGCAGACGCCGCGCCAAGGGCTGGACCTGGCGCCAATCGAAGTTCATGCGCACTTCCAGTTCGGGACGGTACTCGATACCGGCTTCGTGCAGCGCCAAGCGGTACGCGGCGTACTTTTCGCGTTCGTTCATCGGCAGCGGGACCGAACCGTCGAACGGCGTCACATGCGTACGCCAGACCGCGATCCGCTTGTGGCCCTTCTTGATCAGGTAATCCATCAGCTTTAGGGAGCCGGTGAAACTGTCGCCCACTACCTGCGGCACCGCGGCCACGGTGGGATAGTAACCCAACCGCACCGCCGGCCGGCCCAGCCGCCGCGCTTCCTTCAGCCAGGCGAAGAAGCCCTGATGCGCCGACATGACGCCTTGGCAATCTTCCAAGAGCGCCCGCTCGTTCGCCTTCAGACGCTGCATGTCCGCGTCGACTGGATCCTTAACGAATTGCAAATGGAGCGTATGCCCGAGGGTCTGCAGCCGGCCGGAGGCGGCCAGAAACGCGGGGCTCCAGGCCATCTCCGCACGGACCGCCGGCTCGGAAAGGAACGTGAACTGAAAATGCGTATCCGGCTTGCCGCCGCTGGCTACGTGCTTGCGCGAACGGCGCAACGGCCGGTAGCCCAAGCGTTCGGCGGCGCGCAAGACGCGCAAACGCAAATCTTCGCGCACGCCGGCTTTGCCGTTGAGCACGCGCGAAACCGTCGCGACACTCACATCCGAAGCGGTCGCCACTTCGGCGAGGCTCGGCCCCATCGCTACCCCGTTTGCTTCCGCGACCTCTTGCTCCGCCATCCGCGCCTGACCTCCAATTCCCGTAATGCCGCCCGCGCTTCCCATTCGACTGCATGAGACTTACACGTCAGTTAATTACGGTACACCGATCTATTCTCGTAAATACGAGTAATTTTCAGGAAACCAAGCCATGACATAACCTGTTTAAGTAAATATCTTTATGGCACAGAACTAGGCCTTATAGGAGCCTTTATATGTGATGTTTCGAGAAAGGTTTCCAGAAATTACGGTTCCTTTTCAGCCTCGGGAGGCGCATCCAGATCCTTCAAGTAGTCCAATACGGCCTCCAACTCGTCCACAGGCATTCCCGGATTGCGGCCGGCTTGATCTAATTCCTGAAGCAGGAGCAGGTCCTCGAAATCTTCGGTTTCGCGCAGGCGAAGTTTGGCGCGATGCCCCAGCGTGCCATCTGCAAAAGCATGCGCTTCCATGTGGTGTTCGATCAGGAAGGCCGTCCGGTCGGTGATCGAATCGTCCAGCGCTTCCAGCCCGGCCGCGACGTGATTGTGGGGATCGATCGCTTTGCCGATGTCGTGCAACAAGGCCGCCAGGAGGAACTCTTCGTCGTACGGCCGCTCCCGCCGCGCCAATTCGAAGACCTGCAAACTGTGGTACAGCGCGTCGCCTTCGGGATGCCATTTCGGACTCTGCTTGACGTTTTCGAGGGGCCGCAACAGCAACCGGTATAACTCGAAGCGGTCCCATCCCGTGCCAGGCTCCACCTCCTCCTCGGGCTCATCGAGTACCGCGCCGGGGTACTCGCGCGCCAGAAATACCTCCAGTTCGTTGAGCGAAAACCGCTCCATCGCTTTACCGGTAATCGAACTCTTGAAGGCATAGCCGATCTTGGATTTCGGATAGACCGTCAGTTCGACGGGGAAGCGTTCGCGCACATGGATGTGATGAAAGACCCGTTCTTCCTGATGCTTGAGGATGCGCTTATGCTCGACCTCATAATCCCAGCCAAGCTCGTCCAAGGCCATGGTGATCTCGGCGATGGCGTCGCTGAAGACATGGATATCGATATCGCTGTCCTTACGAATGTGGCCGGTGCAAACGCTCCCGATCAGACCCGGGCGAAACCGGTCCAGCCGCCGCATCACCTGCAGCGCAAATAGGCGCATCGCTTTGAGTTGCTCGAACCGCGCTTCACCTTCGTAAAGATCGGCGAGCAGGTGGATTTGTTCGCGGATTTCGGCGTTGCTGGGCAAATCCTTGGGACGGTAGCGGTGATCGATGCCCAACTGCTTGGCGGCCTTGCGCTTGGCCGTGAAGTATTCGGTTTCCTGGCGGTCGTACATCAACTGAGCGGCGATACGGGCGATATGCTGGCGAAGACGCGGGTCGGCCATGTCCAATCGTGCGCCGTTACGAAGCCCTATGATCGGCGCGTGGGCGTTTGCCGCAGTCGCGGCACGCCGAACTATACCTTATTCCAATCCGATCGCCAAATTCCCCGGCAAGTTCGCGCGGCTCGGTTCATAATGCGTGCTTCGCTACTACGCCGAGGAGACCGGTCATGCCCTTCGAATACCCCAACCTTGAAACGCTGCATACCGACGCCTTCGCTTCGCTTGAAAATTGGCACCACGAAGGCATCGGCGAACTGGTCAAGCTGCCCCAAGGCGGGATGCAACTGCATTGCCACGGCAGCCGCCAAGGCGCCGAAGGCTGTATGGCTTTCTTCCGCCCCACCTTGCCCGACCATATCTCCGTCGAATACGAGATGGTCGTACATAGCCATGGCGGCCTGGTCATTAACTACCTCGCCATCCGCGGGCTGCGGGGCGAAGATCTGATCGCCGACGCCTCCAAGCTTCCTCCGCGCAAGGGCACCATGCCCAATTACTACGCCTTGAAGGACGGGCTGCAGAGCTACCACGTCTCGATCAGCCGGTTCGGCGACAAGGGCCAGCATACCGAAACGAGCAATTGGCGGCGCAATCCCGGGGGACACCTGGTCGGACACGGCATCGACCCCTGCCAGGAGATCGGACGGCGCTATCGCATCCGCATCGTCAAGGACCGCGGTCACTTGCAGATGTTCGTCGACGGCAAATTCGCGCATGGCTTCGTCGACTGGAACGATGCGCCGCTCACGCGGCCCGATTACGGCAAGTTCGGCTTCCGCACCATCGGCATCGACGTCAAGATCGATGTCTTCGATTTCAAAGTCTGTCGAGTAGCGGCGAACAACAAGCAATGGGAGAGTTGGACGGGTTAGCCGATGACGGCTTAGTGCACGCCGTGCAGAATTGGGTTATGTACAGTCTGCTCATTTTATTAAGCAATATTTCTCGCCAACGCCTTCGCTGGGTCGCTCGTTCGATCGGGTAGCCGCAGCATGCCGTTTTGAATTTCGTGATCGCTATCTCGGAGAGAGGGCTCCACCATGCGCCACTCGAAGACCATGCTACCTTTCCTGATCTTGTGCCTAGCCAGTTCGGGAGTCTTCGCGGCCGGTGTGGGAAAGGGCCGCACGCAAAGCATCTTCCGCGCCGACTTTGTCACCTTGGCCAAGAACCGTATCCTGCTCAAGCTCGATGTCTCCCAGGCCATGGCTGGCGTGCCCACCAACACGACAGGGACGCGGAACGACGACGTCGGCGGCCTGAACGTCTCAGTCACCTTGAACGGAACCGAGTTCACGGAGACGTTTGCATCCAATGGACGTGTGAATACGGCCACGTTCAAGGCGCGTCTGGTCGCGAACGGGCAGATCCTGATGATCGACCTGCGCGGGCTCGATCTCCCCACGATTTTGGGTCTTGATTCGACCGCCGCCGGTAAAAATCTGAACGTTTCTCTGGACGTCCTGGTATCCGTATCGTCGCCCGAAGATCCGGATACCGGTGAAGTACCCAGCGACGGCGTTCAGGCGGACCTTTTCGACGGCGGCTACGATTACAAGTATTCGCAAAAAGCCGATCGCTTCGCACAAGGGCGCGGCTTCCCCAGCAACGGGCCGTAAACACGCGCTTTCGACCCGCATTCCTCAACGCACCCGGCCCAAACGGCCGGGTGCGTTGTTTCCGGACGCCTGAGCGGCTACAATGCCGCGCATGAGTACAGCCGCCACCACCCTGCCCGATCTCGCCGCACGCATGCGCGCGCTGGCCACCGAAGCCCGCGCCGCTGCCCGGGCGCTTGCCACCGCCTCCACCGCGCAGAAGAACGAGGCACTGGCTCGCGCCGCCGAATTGCTCACGTCCCAGCGCGCCGAACTCGAAGCCGCCAACGCTCAGGACCTGTCTGCCGCGAAGGCGAGCGGGCTCTCCGGGCCCAAGCTCGACCGGCTGCGGCTCGACGGCGGCGTGCTCCAGCGCCTGGCCGAGGGCTTGCGCCAGGTGATTGACCTTCCCGATCCGGTCGGCGCCGAGATTTCGCGCTCGACGCGGCCCAACGGGCTGAACCTGCGGCAGGTGCGCTGTCCGATCGGCACCATCCTGATTGTTTTCGAGTCTCGGCCCAATGTGACCGTCGAAGCCGGGAGCCTCTGCTTGAAAAGCGGCAACGCGACCATCCTGCGCGGCGGGCGGGAAGCGCAGCACTCCAACACCGCGCTGGCCGGGATACTCCGCGCAGGCCTGCGCGCCGCGGGCCTGCCCGAAGCCGGCGTATGCGTACCCGACACAACCGACCGCGCCGCCGTCGGCGAACTGCTCAAGCTGGAAGGTTTGATCGACCTCGCCATTCCGCGCGGCGGCGAGAGCCTCATTCGCGCCGTCGCCGAACAGGCCCGCATCCCGGTCATCAAGCACTATCAGGGCATCTGCCACGTTTACGTCGACCGCGCGGCCGATCCCGAACTGGCCCGCAAGCTGGTCGTTAACAGCAAGCTCCAGCGCGTCAGTGTCTGCAACGCCGCCGAAACGCTCCTGATTCACGCCGAGGCCGCGCCCAGTCTGCTTCCGGCCATCGCGAAGGATTTGGTCGCGGGAGGCTGCGAATTGCGCGGCGCTCCGCAAGCGCTGGCGATTCTTAAAGCCGCCGGGATTCCGTGCTCCGCCGCCGACGAAGCGACCTTCCGCACCGAGTGGCTCGATAAGGTGCTGTCTGTAAAGGTGGTCGAAAGCCTCGACGCGGCAGTAGAACACATCGAGCGTTTCGGTTCCCGGCACACCGAGACGATCGTGACGCGCGACGAGTCCGCCGCGCGCGCGTTCCAGTCGAGGGTCGATTCGGCTTCGGTCTTCTGGAACGCTTCCACGCGGCTGGCGGACGGCTTCGAGTTCGGGCTTGGCGCGGAAATCGGGATCAGCACCGATAAGATCCACGCTCGCGGGCCGATGGGGCTGGATTCGCTCACGACTTACAAGTGGCTCGGCGACGGCGCGGGGCAGATAAGAACCTAAAAACTCCGAATCTTCCCGGACGCTGTACCCCGGCTGCGTTAAAATGGGTCTCGTTCGCAATTCGGCAGGAAGACTGGATCGGGAGGCGTAGAGTCGAGCGCATGTCCGCCACGACAAAAGCCATTTTCGGCCGCCCCGTCACCGGGGTTTCCAACGGCGGCGCCCACATCAGCGTGGACGTCATTACTCTGTACAAAGATAAGGTCGTGCTCTTCGAGCGGCCGGGGCTGAAGCCCGGCGGCCAGGACGATCTGGGCGACCTCTGGTTTCCTTGGGACTACCTCAACTACGGCGAACAACCCGACGCCGCCGCCAAGCGCGTGCTCAAGCAGTGGGGCAAAGCCGAGGGCAAGACCCTGCGCCTCGTTGAGGTATTCAGCATGGTGCCGCCCGGCGAAGACTGGCATTTGGCCTTTCAGTACGTGGCCGACCTGAAAGCCGCGCCGAAAAACGGGCAGGACGTGAAGGAAGTGAAGCTGATTGAGCCCAATCAACTGCCACGCATGGTCGGATTCCTGCGCCGCTCGGACATCAAGCGGCACCTTACCATTCCCCCCAAGGCCTGATCCGTTTTACTATAAGTAGTTTGTATGTAGAGACTTATATTTTGACGCCATAAATCCCCCGCACGATTGCGCCCCCCTTTTCGATGGTGTAGGGTAGCCAGCGAGCATGGGGCGCTCGGTGACCGCGGCGGGGCCGACGGCAGGATTCGCGAGAATCAGGCTTTAGGTTTCGACGAGGAAAGTCCGGCCTCCACAGGACAGGGCCGTGGGTAACGCCCACCGAGGGAGATTCGCAAGGATCGAACCTCAGGGAAAGTGCCACAGAGAATAGACCGCCGGCCGTTTTCATGCGGCCGGTAAGGGTGAAACGGTGGGGTAAGAGCCCACCGCTCTCCTGGTGACAGGAGAGGCTAGGTAAACCCGGCCCGGAGCAAGCCCAAATAGGCGGAGAGGCGTGGTCCGCGCCGTTTGAATCCGCGGGTTGGGTGCTGGAGGCCCCGGTAACGGGAGCCCTAGACAAATGGTCGCCCGACGAAGTGGAGGCTCGTAGCCGTGCGGGCCGAGCCTCCCTTCTCGTACAGAAGCCGGCTTACGGGCGCCCCATGCTCACTTTATTTGAGAGTTCTGAGTGTATCTTCCCACTAACGTCGTCGATTATTAGGTTCCAGTAAAAGACGAACGTTGGGGATTCTTTGCCACCAGCACGCCCATGAACCCATGCGTCAACATCCAACCCAAGGGACGAGACTTCAGGAATGCCAAGATGACCGCCTCCAAGCGGCCTCGACGATGACCTCGCTTACGCTGCAGGTCAATTCGAGCTTGCAGGTAGCCCAGCGGATCTAGAGTCATCTGCTCGAAATGCGCAGTGGTCATGCACCGAACTCGGTTCAGCGAGTGGTAGCGAGTAGACTGGGCAAGCCAGCGTTCCCAATAGACCGTCGCTTCCCAGGCCGTAGCGGCGGGAGTGTGCGGGCGAATGCGCAACGCATAAAAGGGATACATATACGCGCGACGCAGCCGGCCATGGCGGAGCCAGTGAACGAACGGGATCTTGACGTGACCTTCCAACGGGTAGGTGACGAATGGGAATAACGCGATCAGGGTGCCGTCAGGACGCAACACGCGGGCGCATTCCTTGAACATGCCCTCCAGATTTCGCACATGCTCGAAGACCTGATTGGCAAACAACAAGTCGAAGGAAGCATCGTCGAATGGAATTCGCCGATCATCGGTGATGAACTTGAGTCGACTTTCCCAATCAGAACCTAGAGCTTCCCGAACTTGAACCGGAATCTGCTCCTTGCGATAAGCAAGATCGTAGCCCCAGAATCGGTGCGCGCTGCTTCGCGCCAACAACTCCATCACGCGGCCATCGCCGCAGCCCACATCCAGAATATCCAACGCCCGCCCGCAGGCGATTTCGTCGATTTTCCGTGCTACGTACAGCGTCGTCGCAGAATTCCACTCCTTCGCGATATCGGCGACAGTATCCATGCGGTACGAAACCATCCAAGCCCTAGGAAAGCCCGCCAAGCTTGGCGGCGCAATTGCGTCCTTCCCCTAAGCCTATACTCAAGGGGATGCAAGCCAAGGCGGCATTGACTGCTTACCGCCTTCCCCGATTTCCGCATCCGCCCGTAGTACCCCGCGAAAATCGGGTAGATTGCATCCAGGAGGCCCCCGACGTGCAACCTTGGCCCGGTTCGAATCGAACTTCTTCCGCGGGTGCGGTGCTCTGGATCCTCGCCGCCGCGCTGGGCGGGATGGGGGTGCTTTACTTCCGCGAGCGTGAGGCGCGGGCGAGGGACGCCGAGCGGCGTGTACGCGAGGAAGTGCTTTCTGCGCAGGAACGATTCGCTACGCCGCCGGAAGGCATACCCGAAATTCCAGCGAAACACGAATCGGTCGCGCAGCCGGCTTCGCTCCTAGAGGCGCCCACTGGCGAAAGGCCCCTATTCTCACCCGGACCCGAGGCCGCGCCCATGCAGGAAGCGCTGTGGCTGACTGGCGCGGCCGGCGAACTCGAAGCGCTCAACGCGCGCCTGCGCGCCGGATGGCGCACCGTACAGGTGGTTCCGCTTTCCGGCGGAGCCGGAGCCGGCGGGCGGATCCTGGTAATCATCGAGCGTCCGTAGTTCGGCCTTTCACACTGCTGGCGCCGGCGTTCGCTCACGCATAGCATGGCCCATTCAAACCCCACGAAAGGAATGCAGATGCCCACACCGGTGCGCGTACCCCGCAACCACGGACCTCGAATCCTCACGGGCTATACGCTCAACGGTTACGAGCTCGCCTACCTCGAAAACGCCAAGCTCCGCGTGGCCGTGAACCTCTCGCGCGGCAGCCATATCCCCGAACTGGTCTACAAGCCGCGCGACCTCGACCTGATGTTCAAGCCGCCGCAAGGGCATCTGCATCACACGGCGTTCATACCCACTGCCCACGACGAGAAACCGTACTTCGATCACCACGCCGGGGGCTGGTTCGAATGCTTCCCCAGCGGCGGGCCGCCAGTCGATTACCACGGCGGCCGGCTGGGTTTTCACGGCGAACTGTGGGGCACGCCTTTCGTCGTCGCACGGATCGAAGAATCCGCGGACGGCTGCGCCCTGACCCTGATCGCGCGAACCCACCGCACGCCTTTTGAAGTCCTTAAGACCTTCAAGCTGACCGGAGACGAAGCAGAACTTACCATTTCCGAGCGCGTGACCAATCTGGGCGCCGTGGACTTGGACGTGCTGTGGGGCCAGCACCCCACCTTCGGCGCGCCGTTCGTGGACGAGCACGCATATGTCGAAGCCCCAGCCGCGAAGTACCTCGAAGCTCCGGACGGCAAGACGTTCAAACCCTGGCCCCACGGACCGCTGGCCGAAGGCGACCTGCGCCGCGTTCGAGCGCAGGAGAGCCGCAGCGGCAAGATGGTTTACCTCACCGGCCTCGACGAAGGCCGGGCGCGCTTGGTTTCGCCCAGCCATCGTCTAACCTTCGAGATGCGCTGGGACGCCGCACGATTCCCGTATTTGTGGTACTACGAGAACGCCGGGCAAACGGGCATGCCCTGGTTCGGCCGCGGTTACGCCCTGGCGCTGGAACCCTTTACGGGCGCCGGCTGGAATCAGGCCGAAGGCAAGCCAACGCTCACGATTCCGGCGGGCGCAAACGTCGAGGCCGCATTCGTTGCGCGCTGCGTCGAACTCTAACCGGACTTACAGGGACTCATGGCCAGAGCCTGCCGGGCCTTTTCTGCAGTGGGCTTGTTTCGAACTTCGAGCCGGCTGTCGCGAGGCGCTTCAAAAGGCTTCTTCGTCGAGGATAATCGCGACCTCGCCCGATGCGACGCAGCGCAGGGCGATGGTCACGAAATGCATGTCGTTCTCGTCCAGGGCGTCCTCGCCGTAGTCGAAACCCACCACGACTTCGAAGGTATGCCCGCCGCAACTGCTTCGATACGGGAAGGTCTGCGGAGCCACGCGCGTATTTCGCGGCATGCCCCAATAGAGCTGCCGGTCGTATAGCAGGATCATGCGCCCGGTCTTGCGGCTGAACGCACGCACGACACCTTCCTCTTCGTTCAACTCCACCAGGAACAGTCGCGCTTGCGCGTCGTCGTCGTCCGCTTCCAGTTCCGCGCGCTTGCGCGGAGGCGGGGTGAGTCGCTCGGAACTCTGCGGGCTGATCCGCTCGGCGTGGTGCGCCTTCAGCGCCGCGCGGCGCTTGGAGCTGATGCGCTTGCGGTTGGGGTCGTCGGACTTTTCGGCTTCTTCGAGGTACTGGAGGGCCGCATTCGCTTTGTCGGGACAGTGCAGCGCACGAACGACGGAAACGGGATGCTCGACCGACTTCTTCACCACCTCGGCCAGATCGCCACGCACGACGGTGAGGTAGCCTTGGAGATGCAACGGGCCGCTGAAGGGGGGACCGCGCCCCGGCTCGCCCGCCTGCTCCGTATCTTCGAGCGGGTCCTGCACGTTCTTTACTCCACGGTCAAAATGCGCCCGCAACTGGGGCAAAGTACCAATTCTTTGGCCAGGATGGCCATGTTGTGTACCTGAGGAGGCAGGCCCATGTAGCAGGCCGAACAGACGCTGCCGGTCACGCGCGAGATGGCGTCTCCGCGGCTGATGACGATGCGGTCGTAAACGCCCAGTTCCTTGGCCGGAAGATCCTTGGTCATGCCGGCGCGCTGCTGAGCCAGCTTGGATTCCTCGGCCTTCCACTCCGCAACCTGAGCTTCGACAACCTTGCGTTCGGCCGCCAGCGCCGCGTTCAACTGATCCAGGCGGGTCTGGATTTCGCCCATCTCCTTCTGCAGGTTCTCGACGAGTTGCATCAATTCCAGCGTCTGCGCTTCGATCTGCTGGTTGACCCGCTTCTGCGCGTCGATGCTGCGACGGACCGATTCGAACTCCTTGGGCGTGCGCAGGACACTCATTTGGCTGCTGTAGCGCTTCATGGCCGCGCCGCCGACCTTCAACTCCTCGTCCTTCTCCTCGATCTGCTCCTGGAGTTTGGAGACCTCGGCTTTGCGCCGCTCGATCTGGTCCACCAGCAACTTGGGTTCTTCTTCTTTGACCGCAAGCTCCTTGGGCAGGCGCTCGAGATCCTTGCGCAGCGTGCGCAGCTTCAGGTCTACGTCATTCAGGATGCGAAACTGCTCGATGATCGATTTCATGGACGCCCATCTGTGGTTGCCGCTGGCCGGGGCCGCACCACGGGGAACCGGGACCAACCCGGCCCCGCGCCCGAGTTCGGGCGAGGCGCGACCACTCACCGAATAAGTCTACTAGCCCCGCCCCGCGTTAACATCAAACGAAAATGCGGCCAGCGGCGCTCATTCGGCCGGCTTCCCCGCGCTCTTCCGGACCTGGTTCAGCTTGAACTCCACGCTGTCCACCAGCGCGTGCCAACTCGCCTCGATGATATTCTCGCTGACCCCCACCGTCGTCCAGCGCTGCCGGTGATCGGAACTGACGATGCTGACCAGCACCTTCGCGGCCGTCGCCGCCCGGGGATTAACCACGCGCACCTTATAGTCCATCAGGTGCATGTCCTTCAGGTCGGGGTAGAAGCCGTCAAGAGCTTTACGCAGCGCTCCGTCCAGCGCGTTCACCGGGCCGTTCCCGTCGCACGCGGTATGCTCGGTCTGGCCGTTCACTTCCAGCTTCACCGTGGCTACGGTAGTGGCCCGTGCCTGCTCGTCGACATCGACGCTGACGCGGAAATTGTGGAGTTTGAAGTACGGCTTCTGCCTGCCGAGCGTCCGCTCGACCAGCAGTTCGAAGCTCGCGTCCGCGGCCTCGAAGACATAGCCCTCGTTCTCCAATTCCATCAGCCGCTGAATCACCTTGCGCTGCGCTTCGGGGTCGTCTTTCAAGCCAAAGCGGTCGCCCTTCGTCGCGACGAGGTTGCTGCGCCCGGAGAGTTCGCTGATCAGGACGCGCCGCGTGTTCCCGACGCTTTCGGGATCGACGTGCTCGTACGTCGCCGGCGCACGATTCACGGCGCTGACGTGGATGCCGCCCTTGTGCGCAAACGCGCTCTTGCCGACGAACGGTTGGTTGTCGCGTAACGGGAGGTTGCCGACTTCGTAAACGAAGCGGCTGGCCTCCGTGAGTTTCCTCAGCGATTCGGCTCCGCGCAGACAGTCGTAGCCCAGCTTGAGTTGCAGGTTCGCGATCACCGGAGTCAGGTCCACGTTTCCGCAGCGTTCACCGAATCCGTTGATCGTGCCCTGGACATGCGTGCAGCCGGCTTCGACCGCCGCGAGCGCGTTGGCCACCGCCACGCCGCTGTCGTTGTGCGGATGGATGCCCAGGCGCACACCGTCGAAACGTTTGCGCACTTCGCCCACGATCCGAGCGACTTCCGCGGAAAGCGTGCCGCCGTTGGTGTCGCAAAGCACCAGGCACTGCGCTCCGCCCTTGATCGCCGCTTCAAGCGAGCGCAGCGCGTAGTCGGGGTTGCGCAAGTACCCGTCGAAGAAATGCTCCGCGTCGTACAACATCTCCGAGCAATGCGCTTTCAGGTACTCCACCGAGGTGCGGATCATCGCCAGATTGTCGTCCAACGAAACGCGCAGCGCGTCGGTAACGTGAAAGTCCCAGCTCTTGCCGAAGATGATCAGCACGGGTGCGCGGCTTTCCACGAGGGCGCGCAGATTGGGGTCGTCCGCGGGCTTGTTCTTGGCATGCCGCGTGGATCCGAAAGCGGTGATCTTCGCGTGTTTCCAGGTCTCGTTAACGGAGCGGTCGAAGAAGCCCATATCCTTGGGGTTGCTGCCCGGCCAGCCGCCTTCGATGTAATCCACGCCCAGTTCGTCGAGTTCGTGGGCGATGTCCAGCTTGTCCTCCAGGGAGTACGCGACATGCTCTGACTGCGTACCGTCGCGCAGCGTGGTATCGAATATCTGCACGCGAACGCCTTTGGACGGCGGACGCACGTAATGCGGGGACGGGGCTTCGGGGCTGGACATGGGACCTTCCTTACCAATCGGTTTCGAACGGCTTCATTTAAGGAACGTGCAGGTGCGCTACGAGTGCGCGTACGATGCGTGAAAATGGGGCGCGATGCGAGCGCCGTCCCACGGGCGTGGGTCAGCGGATAATGGCGGCCCTGCCGCGTAACGTCTTCGCGGGCAGGGCGTTTGCTCCTCGAACGAATAGGCGGGCCATCGAGCCGGTACTCCCCAGCTTCCGTTACGCAGCCCCAACGGGGCGCGAAGGTTGGAACTGTAGGCCCAGGCGGCTTAAAGTCAAGTCCTTGCATGCGGATGCGGGGAATGGCAGGATCAGGGCCGTACGCATGGAGATCGCGCAGAACGGTATGTCCACCGCCACGCAGCCGCCGACCCCGGGCTTCAGCTTCCAGCAAGCGATTCTCGATCTCGAACGCCTGACCGGCTTCGGCGTGTCGTTTCATAACCACGGGCAGATGCCGCGGATCAGCTGGCAGGAGCAACCCGCGAAACGCGGACAGTATGAAGGCAGCCGAAACCATCTTTCGGATTACTGCGAAACGATGAAGAGCACTCCGGCCGGTACGGCGGCGTGCCTGGCGTGCGACAGCACGCGCGCGCACGAAAAAGCCGGAAATGCGGGGCGCCCCTGCATCTGGCGCTGCCACGCGGGACTGACCGAAGTGCTCATCCCGGTTGCGGCCGACGGGCGCCACTACGGTACGCTCTTCGCCGGACAAGCGCGCACGCCGGACCTCTCGGAACGCGAACTCGAACGGCTGCGTAAGCGCTGGGCGAAACTGGGGCACGATCCAAAGCGCATCGAACGCCTGATGAACGCCCTCCCGCTGGCCGAACCCGAACGAATGCAGGCGCTGGCGCGGACCGCCGGCATGCTGGCCGAGTACGCGGCTTCCCGCGCCCGCGCGCAGACCATCGCCCGCGCGCAGGCCGCCGAGAAGCGCACGCCCGTCGACCGCGCGCTCAGCCTGATGCTCGAACATCTCGCCGAACCGCTCTCATTGGAAGAGATCGCCGAGCGCGTGCACCTCAGCCCAAGCCGTCTGAGCCATCTTTTTACGCAACAAGAAGGCGAGAGTTTTCGCGACCGTCTGCTGCAGATGCGGATCGAACGCGCCAAGGAGCTTCTCAGCACAACGCCTTTGCCGGTGGGGGAGGTTGCGCGCCGCGTGGGCTACACCGACCCCAATTTCTTCAGCCGCATCTTCCACGAGAAGACCGGTTTGGCGCCGCGCGAACACCGGCGCCGTTACGCCCAGGCCTGAACGTTTCGAATCGTCTTCATCTGCGCTTTTTATAGATATTCTGCGCCTGGAATTTATTTTTTGAGTCATCCAATCTTTACACGAATTAGCTACCTTTTCGCCGAGACCTAAAGCAAGCAGGCGGGCGATTTTCGAGGCCGCCAGGCCCCTCCCCGTTTGCGCTCCCTACGAGAGGCTCGCGCACGGTGTCCAAAACCCGCTACCGCAGCATCTTCATCTCCGACACGCATCTTTGCTCCCGGGACGCGCAGGCCGAAGTACTCCTGCATTTCCTGAAGCATACGAAAAGCGAATATCTATACCTCGTCGGGGACTTCATCGATGTCTGGCAGCTCCGGCGGCGCTGGCACTGGCCGCAGGTGTACAGCAACGTGATTCACCGCATCCTCAGCCGCGTTAAAAAGGGCACGAAAGTCGTCTATATTCCGGGCAATCACGACGAGTTTTTTCGGGATTTCGTGGGCACGCAGTTCGGCGGCGTGCAGATCCTGCCGCGCACCTTCCACCGCACCGCCGACGGGCGCCGGATGCTGGTCATGCACGGCGACGAATTCGATGTGGTGGTGCAGTGCAACAAGTGGCTGGCCGTGCTGGGCAGCGCGGCTTACGAATACCTGGTCACGGCCAATCGGGTGCTGAATATCGCGCGGCGCCGCGCGCGGCTGCCGTACTGGTCGCTGGCCGCTTACTGCAAACGCCGGGTCAAGAACGCCGCCAAGTACATCAACCGTTTCGAATCGGCGCTGATTCACGAAGGCCGCCACCTCGGTGTCGACGGCGTCATCTGCGGGCACATCCACACGCCGGTCATCAAGTCCATACAGAATCTGCTCTACTGCAACACCGGCGATTGGGTCGAAAACTGCACCGCGCTGGTGGAACGCGAAGACGGCACGCTGGAGATCGTGCACTGGATTCCGCACTATCAGCAGGCCATGAGCCAGGCGCATGAGGCGGAGCCGGAATCGGAAGAAGACGACGTACCGGCCGAACCGATGACGCCCGCCGCCGAACGCTTGATCCGTCAACTGGCTTCCGTCGAATGAACCGTCCGCCGCGCATCGCGCTGCTTTCCGTACGCATCGGCGCCGGGCATGTCCGCGCGGTGGAAGCGGTCGCCGAAGGCCTGCGCCGGCTCGAACCGGAAGCGCAGATCGACCACCTCGACGCGTTTCGCTTCTTCAATCCGGTCTTCAGAGCATCCTTCATGGGATTCTATGCCGGCATCCTGCGCGCCGCTCCTGGGGCATGGCGAGGCATGTACGAAGCCATGGAGTTGCGGCCGGCCGGCCATTGGACGCATCGCTTCAACGCCTGGTTCGACCGCCAGCATGCCGGACGCCTGCGCGCTCATTTGCGGCGTGCCGATTACGACGCCGTGGTCTGCACGCACTACCTGCCCGCGGAAGTCTGCGCACACCTGCGCCATTCGGGCCAACTGCGCGGTCCGGTCCATGTGGTCCTGACCGATTACCAGGTTCACACGATGTGGATCCAACCGGGCGTGGACTGCTACCACGTGGCGACGCCGGAAATTGCCGACGCCCTGCGTGCCAAAGCCGGACCGAAGCCGCAGATCGAGGCGACCGGCATTCCCATCCTTGCGGCCTTTGGGGACGAGTCCGAGCCGCGCGAAGCGCTGCGCCTGCGGCTGGGACTCGAACCGGGCCGGCCCGTGGCGCTCGTCGCCGGGGGCGGCTTCGGACTGGGCGCGGGCGCTCGCCTCGTCGAAACGCTCGCCGATGCGATCCCGCGCGCGCAGTGGCTCTGCATCGCCGGCTCCAACCAAGCGCTGTTGGAAGACCTCAACCGCGCCGCCATCCGCTTTCCGGGACGGATTCGCACCTTCGGCTATGTCGAGAATATGCACGAACTCAATCGCGCCGCGGACTTGGCCGTGACCAAGTGCGGCGGGCTTACGAGCAGCGAATGCCTGGCGCGCGGACTACCGATGGTCGTCGTCCATCCGATTCCGGGACAGGAAGAACGCAACGCGGACTTCCTGCTGGAGTGCGGCGCGGCCGTCCGTCCGCACGGTACGGCGCAACTGATCTTCAAAGTGCGCGAACTGCTCCAGGAACCCGCGCGGCTGGAACGCATGCGCTTTGCGGCGAGACACGCCGCGCGCCCCCAAGCTCAGGATACGATCGCGCGAGCCATCCTCGGCCCCACGGCGGCGGCAACGCCTGCTCCCACGGCGCCGATAGGGCTCGCCGCCACGCCGGCGGACTAATAGCCGCTCTTCGAGGATGCGTTACAGCCCATGGACCCGCGCCAGCGCCAAGCCGTGCTCGCCGGCCACGGAATAGAAGATCCACGTCGCATCGCCTTCGCGGTACAGCCCCGGATCGCGCAGTTGCCAAACGCGTTCCGGCGCCCAACCGTACTTCGACGGTTCATGCGGACAATCCGCTCCTTCCCAGTCGAACTCGGGCCGAATCAGATAGACCGTCTCGCCTTCAGCCGACCAGGCGTTCCAGTCCGGGCCGAGGCGGATGCGAGTGGCCAGAATATGTTCGGGGCTTTGGAACACTTGCGACCAGCAAACCGTTAGCGTATCGCCGTCCAGCAGTACCGCCGTGTGCCGCATGTACTCCAGCGGCGCGCGCGGACCTTCCTCGTCGAAGACGATCCCGTCGCGGCTGCGGTACCAGCGCCCGCCGCGGGGATCGGCGTCCGCGCGGCTGTCGCGGCACATGGCCAGCCCGTACCACGTTTCGCGGTATCGAAATACGCGCAGGTACGGCTTGGCGTAGGCGACCGGTTCGGCCACAAAATTCAACCCGTCTGCCGAAAACGCGACCCCGGACTTCTGCCCGCCGCTGGCGTGCGGACCGTGGTAGTACATGCGGATGCGCCGCTCGGCCGCGTCGATATGAATATCCGGCGACGCGATGTGCCCCTGCATCGGCGTCTGTTCGAGGTGCAGCGTCCCGGGCTCGTGCATACGCCACGGCCCGCCCAG
The DNA here is from genome assembly GCA_015075375.1 of Planctomycetota bacterium. GTDB lineage: Bacteria > Planctomycetota > SZUA-567 > H5-PLA8 > H5-PLA8 > H5-PLA8. Next base: position 707,843 of record JABTUM010000003.1, read on the forward strand.
TTCGTCGGCGTACGCCAAGCGAATGTAGGTTCCCTGGTGATGCGCGAAGTAAAGGTAATAGCGCCCCAGCGGACGGGGCAGCCAATCGGGAACTTTGAGCAGCGACGGCCCGTTGATGTTCGCGCCCATCCGCGCATCCATGTGCGGTACGATCAACGGACTGTTCGGATGGCGCTCGATACGCATGACCCCTCCTTAGCGGGCGCAAGCAACGGGCGCCGCGCGCCCGGGCAGCTTCTGTGTAATCAACTTCGCGTAGCAAGCGGCGACGGTTTCAAAAACCCGCAGCTGATCGAATTCTCGTTCGGCCTTCGCACGCGCCGCAGCGCCCATGCGCGCGCGCAGCGCGTCGTCCGAAAGCAACGAATCCAACTTATCGGCCAAGGCCCCGGCATCACGCACGGGTACCAGGAACCCCGTTACTCCATTTTCGATCGTTTGGCGGCAGCCTCGGATATCGGTGGCCACCTGCGCCAATCCCGCCGCCGCACCTTCCATCAACACGCGCGGAAATCCTTCGCGGTGCGACGGCAGCACGTGCAGGTCCATGCTGGCATAGAGCTGAGCCATGTCGTCGCGATCGTGCAGCACGGTGAGCCGGTCCGCGGGCAGGCCCATCGAGCGCGGATCGCAGACTTCGCCGGCGCGTTCGCTGGCCAGCTTATGGCCCACCACCAGGAGATGCATACGCGGATGGCGAGGCAGCAGCGCGCGGCCGGCTTCCAAAAACTCGGGAAAGCCTTTCTCGGCGACGAAGCGCCCGCACATGCCCACGACTCGCGCATCCGGCGCCATGCCCAAGGCCTTGCGATAGGCCGAGCGCGCCGCATCGTCCGCGAACACGCGCTCGAACTTCGCCAATTCGATCCCGTTGCCCAAGGCGGTAATCCGGTCTTCGCCCGCGATGCCCTCGCGCAACGCGGTTACCACGTCCTCGGGATTCTGACACAGCGTATGGTCGGCGCGACGAGCGTTGAGCCGCTCGATCTCGATCCAGAGCCTCCGCTTCCAGTAAGGCATCAGGTCGTGGAAATAGAATCCGTGCAGCGTTTGCAGGACGATCGGTACTCGCGCGCTGCGCGCGCCCCAAAGCCCGATCAGGTTACCCTTGGGGGTATGCGTATGGACGATTCCGAATCCTTCGCGCCGGCACAGTGCCGCGACGAAACGCACGGCTTTCCAGTCGCTCCACGGCGCGATCGAGCGCGTCAGCGGCAGCGCCGTCCACTGGAAACCGTCCTCGTCCCGCAGCCGGCGCGCCAACGGCCCGTCGATGCTGGCGGTATGGATTTCGTATCCCAGCCCGCGCAAGTAAACGAGCTGGTCCCGCAGAATGGGAAAAAGCATGCTGTCGGCGGCGGCGAGGTGAAGCACTTTGATGGGCGGCGCTGCGGGCATATCGAAAGTCTAGCGCGAGTTCGGATTTTCGGTATGGGAGGGCAAGGCGGCCTAAATCCGAGATGCCATACCTGACGACCGCGATTAGAATGAGCCGCGTAATGGAGCCGCGAAGAATCGCCATGACGCTGCAGGTGAATGGGAAGCCGCTGGAGTTGCCCGCAGGCAGCTCGGTCGCCGCGCTGGTGGAGCATCTGGCCTTGGGCGCCAAGCGCGTGGCGGTGGAAGTCAACCGCGAGCTGGTGGTCAAAAAGGAGTGGTCCGGCCACGTGCTGAAAGACGGCGACCGGGTCGAAGTGGTGTCGTTCGTCGGGGGCGGATAGCGCGCCCGCCACACTGAACAGAAAGAGCAGGCCATGTCCGATTCGTACACATCCTTTAAGGTAGGCCCATACACGCTGCGTTCGCGCCTGATTCTCGGCACGGGCAAGTACCCGACGCTCGATTCGATGCGCGAATCCCTGGAAGCGAGCGGCTGCCACGCGGTCACGGTGGCGGTCCGGCGCGTCGAAATGGGCCAGAAGAACGCCGAAGCGCTGCTCGACCATATCGACCCCAAGAAGTACATCCTGCTGCCCAACACGGCCGGCTGCTTCACGCCCGAAGACGCCGTGCGCAGCGCGCGCCTCGCCCGGGAAGCGCTGGATGTCGAATGGGTGAAGCTGGAGGTTCTGGCCGACAAGAAGACGCTGCTCCCCGATCCGCTCGGCACGTTGCAGGCCTGCGAGACGCTTGCCAAAGACGGATTCGCGGTGCTCTGCTACACCAGCGACGATCCGGTGATGGCTCGGCGCATCGAAGCGGCCGGCGCGGCGAGCGTGATGCCGGCGGGGAGCCCCATCGGATCGGGGCAGGGCGTCCTGAATCCCAACAACATCCGGATTATCCTGGAGACGATCCAGGTACCCGTAATCGTGGACGCCGGCGTCGGCACGCCCAGCGACGTGACCCTGGCGATGGAACTGGGTGCCGAAGGCGTGCTTTTGAATACGGGCGTCGCGCTGGCGAAAGAGCCCGTGAAGATGGCCCGCGCGATGGGTCTGGCCTGCGAGAGCGGATTCCTCGCCGCGCGTGCCGGACGCATCCCGAAGAAACTTTACGCGACGGCTTCAAGTCCTTGGGAAGGTCTGATCGAACCAAGCAAGCGCCCCGCGCCGGAAGGGATTCCGGGCGAATAATCGGATCGGCGCATGCGTTGCCAAGATGGCCGATGCAAGTTGTTGGCGCTGAGTTCTTCAACTTTCCGTAACGCTCTTGACGCCACCCGCTCCTTCAGCAAAGTAAGGCGCGGAAGATGGCGCTCGCTTTACTCGCCCTGTGGAGTCCGTCATGAAGGTTCTGGTCGTCGGCGGCGGAGGCCGCGAGCACGCGTTGTGTTGGAAGCTCGCGCAGTCCGACCGTGTCACGAAAATTTACTGCGCGCCAGGGAACGCCGGCATCGCGCTCACCCGCGGCCGGAAATGCGGCACGGTGGAATGCGTGGACATCGGCGCCGAGAATCTCGACGGGCTGCTTCGTTTCGCCCGGCGCGAGCGCATCGATTTGACGGTGGTCGGACCCGAAGCGCCGCTCTGTGCCGGGCTCGTCGACCGCTGGGAAGTGGAAGGGCTGGCCGCATTCGGACCGCAGCAGCGCGGCGCCGAACTGGAAGGCAGCAAGGTCTTCACCAAGACGCTGCTGCGCAAGAACGGAATCCCCACCGCCGACTTCAATTCCTTCCGCGACGCTGAAAAAGCGATCGGGTACTGCCTCGAACACGGCGGCCCGCTGGTCGTGAAGGCCGACGGGTTGGCCTCCGGCAAAGGGGTCGTCATGGCCCAGACCGGCGAGGAAGCCGCGGCCGCGGTGCGCACGATGCTGATCGACGGCGCGTTCGGGCAGGCCGGGACAACGGTGGTCATTGAAGAGACCCTGCGCGGCGAGGAAGCCTCGATCCTGGCGCTTACCGACGGCCGCACGATCGCGGTGCTTCCCAGCGCCCAGGACCATAAACGCGCCTTCGACGGCGACCAGGGGCCCAACACCGGCGGGATGGGCGCTTACTCCCCCGCTCCGGTGGTGACGCCGGAAGTCGAAGACCGCATCGTTCGCGAGATTCTGGTGCCCACGCTGCACGCGCTGAACCGCGAGGAACGACCTTATAAGGGAGTGCTGTACGCGGGCCTGATGATCACCGAGCAAGGTCCCAAGGTGCTGGAATACAACGTGCGCTTTGGCGATCCCGAATGCCAGTGCGTGCTGCCGCGGATGACCAACGACCTCGTCGATGTGATCGAGAAGATCATGCAGGGCAAGCTCGACGAGAACGGCGTGGACGTATCGCCCGATCCGGCCGTTTGCGTGGTCATGGCCAGCGGCGGGTATCCGGGATCCTACAAGAAAGGCGTGCCGATCCACGGACTCGATCTGGACGGGCAACTGGGCCTGGAAGGCGTGACCGTTTTCCATTCGGGCACGTCGCGCGGCTCGGACGGGAAGCTGGTCACCACCGGCGGCCGTGTCTTCGGCATCACGGCGACCGGGCGCGATCTGTCCGAAGCGCTGGGCCGCGTGTACGACGCCGCGCCGCGGATCGTTTTCGAAGGCGGCTTTTACCGCAAGGACATCGCTCATCGAGCCCTGAATCGCGGACACTCCTGAACAGCGTGGAAGACTTCTTGAACATTCGCGGCCGACGCATCGTTCGAGGCGGCCCTTTTCCGGCGAGGCGCACATGAAGACCGAAGTGCTGCGCCTGGACGGTTCGGACCGCGATCTTTCCAAATTGCGCTACGCTTCGCGCCTGCTTCAGGCGGGCGCCTTGGTCGCCTTCCCCACCGAGACGGTGTACGGGTTGGGGGCCGATTCCCGCAACCCAGATGCGCTGGCGGAACTCAATAAGGTCAAGCAGCGCCCCGAAGGCAAGCCTTACGCCCTGCTGGTGCCCTCGATTCGCGCCGCCGAAGGCGCTTGCGGCGGGCTCAACCGGATTGCGCACAAACTTGCCCGCGTCTACTGGCCGGGGGCGCTTACACTGGTGGTGCGCCATAAACTCGGCGGCACGATAGGGATGCGACTGCCCGAGCATCCGGTCACGCGCGCGCTGCTGGTCCAATGCGGCTTTCCCTTGGCGACGCCCAGCGCGAATCTGTCCGGTTCTCCCGAACCACGGTCGGCCGAACAGGTGCTCGAACAGCTCGACGGCAAGATTCCCTTAATTCTGGACGGCGGCCCCGCGTGGGAAGGCCGCGCTTCGACGGTGGTGCGGCTGGACTCCGAAGGCCCGCCGCAAATTCAACGCGAAGGTTCGTTGGCCGCGGCAGAAGTGCTGCGCACAGCGCTTCCGACCTTGTTGTTTGTCTGCACCGGAAACACGTGCCGCAGCCCCATGGCTTCAGCGATGGCTGCCAAGTCGCTGGAAGGCCGGACGGATGCACAGGGGCAGCCCTTTCGGGTGATTTCGGCCGGCACGGCGGCACATGTGGGCAGCCCGGCCGACCCGGCCGCGGTGCGCGCGATGGTGGAAATCGAGTTGGATATACGGTCCCATATCACGCAGGGGGTGCAGCCGCATCTGCTCGACGAAGCGGATTGGATATTCACCATGACACGGGCGCACCGGGAGAGTATCCTGATGATTATGCCGGAGTGCGAGTCGCGCATTCGGCTTATCTCGGAGCGGGGCCAGGAGATACCTGATCCGGCTTCGGGTTCGGTGGCACGCTACCGGTTGGTGCGCGATCAACTCGCTCAAGCCTTGCGCGAGGTTATCCCGACGGTGCTGGCACAGGCCGTCTGATCCTATCCGGGCGAACGGGCCGGCCAACGGGGTGCAACCGCAACGCCATGGGCTCCCAGCTTATTCTGATCGGTTCGGATCATGTCGGCTTCGCGCTCAAAGAGCGGCTGAAAACGATGCTGCAGGCTTCCGGCTATACCGTGGAAGATGCGGGAACGCACGATACGGAGCGCTGCGATTATCCGGATATCGCCCAGAGGTTGTCGCGTCGGCTGCTGGCAGGCGCAGCGGCGTGCGGTATCCTGGTGTGCGGCAGCGGAGTGGGCATGAGCATCGCGGCAAATCGGATTCTGGGGATACGGGCGGCGTTATGCGCGCACGAATACGTGGCGCAGATGGCGCGGCGGCATAACGACGCCAACGTGCTGTGCCTTGGCGCGCGCGTGGTGGGCGCCGATTTGGCCGAACGCATCGTGACGAGCTTCTTGACGGCGGCGTTCGAAGGCGGGCGGCATGCGCAGCGCGTGGCCCTGCTGGAGACTCCGTACTCCTGCGCCGGTTCGCCGGCTCAGAGTCCAAACTAGGCGGGGGCGCGCGGCAGGCAACATGTCCGAAAAGCTCCTCGGTAAAACCCTCGGCGGCTGCGAGATCATCGAGATCATCGGCCACGGCGGCATGGGCGTGATTTTCAAAGCCCGGCAGAAGTCGCTCGACCGCATCGTGGCCATGAAAGTTCTCGCCGCCAAGCTCGCGATGGACATGAACTTCGTCGCCCGCTTCCAGCGCGAAGCGCGCGCCATCGCCCGCGTCAACCATCCCAATATCCTCGCGGTGTACGACGTCGGCAGCGAGGAAGACACGCATTACATGATCATGGAGTTGATCGAAGGCGAAAGCCTGGCGGAATTGCAGCAGCGTCAGGGCGGCGGGCCGCTGAAGGTCGAAGACGGCATCAAGTTCATCAAGGCCGCGGCGATGGGGTTGGAAGCCGCGCACGCCACGGGCATCACGCACCGCGATATCAAGCCCGAGAATCTGATGGTGACCAACAAGGGCGTGGTCAAGGTCTCCGACTTTGGGCTGGCCAAAGAGACCGACGCGACGGGCGCGACCTCGACCGATGCGGTGATGGGCACTCCGGCATTCATGAGTCCCGAGCAGTGCGACGGCAAGAAGGTCGACGGCCGCAGCGACATCTACAGCCTGGGCGGAACGTTCTACAAGCTGATCACCGGCCGGTTGCCGTTCGAAGCCGAGACGGCGATGTCGATGATGTACCGCCACAAGCACGAAGCGCTGATTCCGCCGAAGGAGATCGTGCCGAGCATCCCGCAGCCGATCAGCGCGATCGTCTGCAAGATGATGGCCAAAAAACCGTCGCAGCGGCAGCAGTCGATGACCGAGGTGGTCGAATCGATCGAGAAGGCCGCCCGGGGCGAACAGTCCGTCACGCCGGCCGCGCCGGCGGAGTCGGCGGAATCGGTGGCCGACGGACCGCGTATTGTATTGCCGCGCAGCCCCACCAGCGCGATTCCGCCCCCGGGCCTGCGCGGCGGCGGCGGTTCGGCGCGCGCCATGCCATCGGCCGCGCCCGCAGACGCGCCTCCTCCGGGCCAAAGCGGCCGGCTGGGCGTGCGGCCGCGCCGCGGCACCGAACGAGTCAGCCGTGAAGACGGCGGTCCGGCGTCCAGTTCGGCGCAGTTGCCCGGTCCTTCGCTGATGGGCGGCGGCGGGGACGACGCGTTCTCGCTGGTTTCCCGCGGCGACGAGCTGATCGCGCGCGGCGACCGCTTGGGCGGGCTCAAACTGTATCGCCAGGCGTTGCAGACCGGCGGACTCGACGCCGCCAGCGTGAATCGCCTGGAGCAGGAGCTGAAACAGGAAATTTCGGTGCGCCGCCAAGCGGGCGAAAGCCTCCTCAAGCGCGGCTCCATGGTCGAGGCATCGCGCGAATACCGCGTCCTCATCGACCTGGATCCGAAGGACGAACTCTCCAAGACCACGCTGAAGGATATCGAGACCAAGCTCGCCGCGAAACGAACCGTCATCAACGACGTGCGAACGGCCATCGCCGCGGCCCAGTTCGAGAAAGCGATCGAACTGTGGGACCGCACGCCTCCCGACCTGCGCGACGAACAAATCGGCAAACAGATCGACCACCTCCGCAGCGTGGTGGTGCCCTCCCTGAAGCTGTGCGAACAGGCCGAACGCTACAACGAGCAGGGGCGTCTGGACGAAGCTGTGGCGACTTTCGAGGACGCCCTGCGCATCGACGAGCATTGTGACCGCGCGCGGCAGGGCTTGGGTGAGGCCGAAGGCAAGCGCCAGCGCATCGAGATCATGCTGAAGGAAGGCTACGATTACTCGATGCAGCAGGACTTCGAGAAAGCGATCGAGATCTGGCTGCCGATCCTGCACATCCAACCCGGGCACGGCCGCGCCGTGAAGAGCGTCCTCGACGCATTCCAGCACATTGCCCGCGATAAGCGCGGGAAGGGCGATTTCCGTGGCGCGCTGATGGCGCTGAAGGAAGCCAAAGAAGTCGATCCGCAAAACCGCGGACTGCTGCGCGAGTTGGATCAGATGACCGAGCTGCACGACAAGGAACTGGCGCTGATTGACCGTGCCAGCGACGCAGCGGCGCGCGGACGCACCGGCGAAGCCATTCGCTACTGGGAGGAAGTGCGCAAGGTCAATCCGGCGAACAAACAGTGCCGGGAAGCGGTGGATGGATTGAAGAAGCGCCGCGGCAAGAGTACCGCCAAGCTGACCGCGATCCTGGCCGCGACCCTGATCGTCCTCTTGGCGGCGTTTCAGTACTTCAAAGAGTACTCGGCGCGCGGACAAGTTCTGCAAGCCATCGACGAGGGCCGCTTCAACGATGCGCGGGAGCACTTGGCCGGGACGCTCTGGATTTTCCTGGGCGACACGCAAAAGCTGGGACACGAAGCCGACATAACCGAAGCGTATCTCAAGGCGATGGAGCTCGAAAAGGCCGGCAACCGGTTGGAGGCCGCATTAGGCTTCCGGCGCGTCGCGGACCTGCTGCGCCAGGACGGAAAAGAAGTAGGGCCCTTGCTGGTCCGTGCGGTCACCAACGAAGCGAATCACTTCTACGACTTGGGCGAATCGAACATCACGGCGCAGGATTGGCCTAACGCCAAGCAGAACTTCAAGGAGGCCTTCGACCGGTCGCGCCTCCCCGAGGGCCAGAGCAATTCGGGGCTGGTTGAGTTGAGCGGAAAAGCCCAGAAGTCGACCGTCTTCATCGAACATGTGGAACAGGCGCTGAAGTTCATCGCGGACTCGCGCCGCGCGGACGCCATCCAAGAACTGAAGCTGGCGCTGAAGCTGCGCGAAGACAACGCTTTCGTGCGCGAGCAACTCGACAAGCTGGGCGTCAAGAAGGACGTGTACGAAGACAAACTGAAGGAATCGCTCGCGCACCTCAAGACCGCCTGGCGGGCCGACGCGCCCGAAGCCGCGGAAACGGCGCTCAGCGCCGCGAACCAAGCCAACCCGGGACAGGCCTACGTCCAGAACCTGCTCACGTATGCCAAAGCCTGGAAGGAATGCTCCGGGCACGGCATGGTGCTTTGGAACTCGGCGGAACCGGACGATCCGGCCAGCATGGGCCGCGCGTGGCGCAGCGACGCGTTCTGCGTGGACCGCTACGAATATCCCAATCGCGCGGGCGAATTGCCGCTGACCGGCGTGACCTGGATGGAAGCGCGCGAGCATTGCGCCAAGAAGAGCAAGGTGCTTTGCAACCGGCCCAACTGGGAAAAAGCCTGCTACGGCAAAGCGTTCGGAATTTTCCCGTGGGGCGCGGAAGCCGGCGACCAGACCTGCCACTGGAACGGCGATGCGCCTAAGCCCAGCGGGTCGTTCGAAAAGTGCCATAGCAACATCGGGACGTACGACATGAGCGGGAATGTGGCGGAATGGGTTGACGACACCGTGACCGACGACGAGCGCTACGTGACGGGCGGTTCGTTCAAGAGCGATGCCGCGGGCAGCCGGTGTCAGAGCCGGTCCACGCTGCCCAAGGACCGCAAACAGGCTGATATCGGATTCCGCTGCTGCAAGCAGCTCACCGCTAAGCCCTGAGACGGTACCCATGGCTTCCCAAACCAAGACGGTAGGCATGTTGTTGATGTTGCTGTTGCTCAGCCCGCTGGCCTACCTCGCGATTTCGCTTTGGAAACACGATTACCGGGTCGATCCGTCGATGAAGATCGACGGCGGAGAAGACATTTCCTTGCGGCCCGCTCCCGGCGGCGAGGCCAACGTGAACGCCACGCTGCGGCCGAAGGCGGCGACTTGGCCGAGATCCAGCCTGAACGATCCCAAAGATCCGCAGGTTATTTTTCTGGACCTGACCAACACCGGGCGCACGCCGGCGCGCATCCTGGACGCGCAGGTCCCTTCCCCGCTGGTGCAGATGGAAGTCGAATACCTCGGCCCCGACGGCAGCGCCAAGCCCGTCCCGGTGCGCCCGGCGGTGGCCCGGCCCGGTCTAGGCGTGCCGCCCATGAATCCGCTCAGCAACCCTGTGGATTTGCTGCCCGGTCACTCGCTGGCCTTGCCCGTACCGGCATCGGAGATGTTCGACTTCAAGCGCGAAGGCCGGTATCGAATCAAGGCGTTCTACGATTCGCAGGCGTTTGCCTCGAAATTCAGCGTGAATCTGATTCAAATGGGCCTCATGGGCATGCGCCGGGAGGCTCAGGCAACCGAAATCACCGTCGTAGCCGCCCTGGAACACGAGCCGCCGCCCGAAGCGACGGCTATCCCGCCCGTACCGAACCCGTGAGGAGCTTGACGGAACGCAACGATCCAGTATGGATAGGACTCCCGAAAAGCGGGATGAGCGCATGGACCTTTTGCCAAGGTAGCTCAGTTGGTAGAGCACCGCACTGAAAATGCGGGTGTCGCCAGTTCAACTCTGGCCCTTGGCACCATTCACCGGCGAACCCCTCAGCGTCCTGGCGGCGCTGGGGGGTTTGTCGTTTCAGGGCGCTCCTGCTTTACGCGCGCCTTCAGGAAAGTGCCGGGCCGCTCCCAGCCTTCGCGAGCCGCGTCGCGGTCCAGCGGTAGGTAACCGGTAATCCAGTTGGGATAAAGCCCGCCTCCGGTGTGCGGCACGAGGAAGCGTTCCCAATACCGCTTGATCGGCAACGCCTCGCGCTGGCCCGCCAGATCGACGAAAACTTCGCTGCGCGTCAGGTCCAGTACGCGCGCCTCGACCTCCACACCGTTCAGCTTCACCGGCAGCGTCTCGGGAGGGGTCATGTAGGCGCCGCGGCGAATTCCGAAATGAAGATGCGGCACGTACCAGCCGTTATCCGCGCTAGGTCCGGCGCCGATGACCCCCAGCACGTCCCCGGCGGCGATATCCTGCCCCACCTTCACGCGCTGCGTCCGATCGAGATGCCCGTACAGGGTGCAATATTTCTGCTCCGGCTGCCCGCGAGCACCCGCGACCAGGTGCTCGACGATCACCAACCCGCCCCAGCCCCACTTTTTGACCGCGCTGGGCGGCGGCGGTTCGTCGGCGCCCGCAGGTTCCTCTTCCGCGGGACGCGCCGAAGCCGGCGGCTCGACCAGCAAGGTCGGAACATGCGCGGCAAACCGGACGCGTCCGGCAGCCACCGCTTTCACTTCGCGCCCCGCGCCCAGATACGCCCAATCCACACCCACATGGCGCACGGGATCGGCGCTGAACTTGTTCCGCTCGGGAAGTTCCGCATTGAAATTATCGTCCGCTGCGTCCGGCTCGGCCAAAGGCCAGCCCCATTGACGTACGGGCGGCAACGGCGCTTCGGCGGCTTGCAGCGAAACCTGCAGCAGCGCGACCAGGAACGCGGAGGTCCAAAGGGGGCGAGGGTCAGGCGGCATACGGCTTAAGACGATGGAAGCGTTGGAATCGGGACCGTTATTCCAGCCCTTGAGGTGTGCCACGGAAATTAATCTTTAAACTTGAAGCTTCCGCGGGCCTTAAGCCACCATTCTTTCCAATTCTTATAGTCGAGTTCGCCGGCGTCGAAACCCGTGCCGGTCACTTCTTTCACGGCCGAGAGCGCCGGATAAAGGATGGTCATGTCCCGAGTCGGCAGGCTGGGCGCCTGGGTGGGCATGCCCAGCGGATCGTCGCTGCCGAGGCCTTTGGGGCCTTCGCGCAGTTTGTTCTGTGAATCGTTGGCATTTCCGGCCGCCAGTTCGAACGACAACGCGCCGAGCAGCCGGTCGACGGCTTCCTTGTCGCCGTAGCGCCGCAGGGCCGCGCAGGCCAGCCGGCGCGTGACCCACGGAAGTTTTCCGTCCAACGCCACATCGGTGAGCTTGCGCAGCGCGACGGGTTCTTCAAGCTTCGCGAGCGCCTTCGCGGCGGCCAGGCGCACGCGGTCTTCTTCCTGAAATTCGAGCGCCGCCTCCAGCAGCGTACCCATCGCCCGGCGGTCGCCGGACCAGCCCAGCACCTCGGCGGCACGCGCGCGAATGGCCGGATCGTCGACATTCGCGCTCTCGCGCTTGCCCGGAAGGCGCACGATGCGCTCGAACACCTTCGGCTCTTCGCGCGCCTGCGCGATCAGTTCGGCCGCGGCCGGATCGTCCGCGCCGTAGTCGGCGTCGAGCTTCCCGATGCGCTGGATCGTGCGCTTTAGCGCGTCGCGGTCTTCCGGCTGCGGCGGCGCCTCGGTGGATCCGATGATCAAACCCTGCTCTTGCGGAGGCTGCCAGCGTCCGTCGCGCTGGACGTACCCCAGCGCCTTTCCCGCGCCTTCGTGGAACGGATCGGCCAGCAAAGCCAGCCTGAACTGGGCCGTGGCTTCCTCGGTAAGCTTGTTCTCTTTGGCCCACAGCGCCAGATCGTAGTGCCCCGCCGCATCATCGGCTTTCAGAGCTTTAGAGCGCGCGTGGTACTTGTTCTTCTCTTCTTCTTTGCGCAGGCCGACCACATCGGCTTTGAGCACCCGAACCACCTCGCCCGACCAGGTCGTGATCTCCCACGCGTCGCCGCGATCCACGGCGGTGCCTTCGAGCTTGCGGCCGTCCTTCAGGAAAAAGACATCCGCGGCGGCCGGACCGGCCGCGCCCATAAGAATCCACAGCACCAGAACCGCTCGACAACGCATGGAGGCTTCCCATCGGCCCGCGTTCGTTCGCTGCTCATTGGACGTTTCGCGTCCGCACCCGTCAGACGCAATTCTCGCACTTCCCTCTTACGACGCAACCGTTTGATCTATCTTAGGTTACACATTCCAAATGCGATTCACGACGGCTTCCGCTGGCCGTAGTTTTATGTTTGGCGTATGGGCGGCCACCTTCGATACTTCACTCGGCGCAGGAATCATTCAGGAGCAAGCCCCTCAATATGATGCGCAGTGTAGGGGCCGGCTGCGGGCTTTTCCTGCTCGTCGCGCTGGCCTGGACCTTCTACGACCCGCTGGCCTCGCTGAACGACGTGGCGCGGCTGGGCGCGGCGGACGGCGACGCGGAAGCGCTGGAGCGTACGCTCGAGGCCCGCGGACGCGGCGCCTTATGGGCGCTGCGCGAGGGCATGAGCGCGCCGAATCCCGCCGTCCGACTGCGGTGCGCGGGGCTGCTGGCCAGACTCAACGCGCCCGAATCGGCTCAAGCCGAACGGCTGCTGCTGGAAACCTTGGCGCGGGGCGAACGCGATCCGCAGGGCGCTTTGGCCGAACGGCTCTTGCTGGAGGTTTGGGACCGCCGCGGCGCGCCCGACGACGATGCCCGCCTGCGCGAATTGCGCCGCGGCGCGCAGACCGATACGCCGGATGCCGAAACCCGCCGCGAACTGGATCTGCTCATCGGCGTGCATCCCTTCTGGCTGGGCGGATACACGGCCCGTTCGCGCTACCACTTCACGCGAGGCGCTTGGCTGCTCGCGGCGCAAGATGCCCTGCAAGCGCTGGTGCTGGAACCCAATCACTTCGAAGCGCTGGCGACAAGAGGGCGCTGCCTGCTCCGCCTGGGCTACCCCGAACAGGCGCTGCAATGCCTGGAGCAAGCGACGCGCGTCCATCCGCGGCTGATGAGCGAACTGGAAGCGGACCTGGAGCGTTCGCGCAAGGAAGCCGCCGTCGAACGCGAAGAACGGCTGCGCCAGCGCCGCATGGAACGCCCGTTGAGTTAGCGCCTCTGAGGAATTGGGCGTCGCGGCGGGTGAGCCACGCCGGTCAAGCGGGACAAAGAAGACGGATCGGGACGCCTCCGGCGCCTAAGCCTGATGAAGTCCCGCGATGCACCGCCGCAAGCAGACGGCCGACGACGGTTTTTGTAGCGGCTCTTAAGGCCTATTTCTTCACGAGCACCTTTTCGTCGTTCAACGCATCCACCTTGCGGCAGAAGGCCGCAAAGGCGGCATACTCTTCTTTCTTGATGCGGTACGTATCGAGGCGGAAGTCGATCTTCAGAGTCAGGCGCTGCCCTTCCTGGCGCACCTCGCGGACGAAGCGGCCGAACGACTCTTTGAGTTCCACGCTTTCAGGCAAAGCCACTACTTTGTAGCCCTCGTCCAACTGATACACCGTCTCGATCTGCCGGCTGCGGGCGAACCAAAGCATCAGATCGTGGGTGCGTTCGGCGCCGCTGACGTACATGCGCGAAAGGTCCATGCTTTCCGGCGCGGAAGGCAGGCTGTAACGGTCGCCGCTGGGCGTAGCCAGACGCGGAACGCGCAACTCGGACTCGAACCACATCGGGCCTTGTTCGCCCGGCTGCGCTTGCGTGAGGCGCGTGAGTTCCGCTCCCGGGAACTGCTGCGCGATCTGCTCCTTGATGAAGCGCTCGAATTGCCCCGGCGTGCCCGCGCGCTGGCGCCAGTACGGCGCGTACTCGCCGGTCGCGACGGTGCGCACGAACACCTGCGCGGCGCCCTGCGCGTTCAGCGTGGCGGTCACGCGCGTTTCGTGGCGGTTGTCCGCGGCCGCGGTGCGCGGAATCTGGACAAACTGGCCGCCGTCGGGGCCGACCACCAGGACCTGCGCGCCTTGATCCATCGCCGGAACTTCGCCCAACTGGTGGTAGTCGGTCGTGCCGTCGATCCAGTACTCCTTCCCTTCCACATCGGGAATGTAGGCGATGCAGTGGTTGAATAGATTAGGCGCGGGCAGCGAGTGTTCGTCCACAGCGCCGGCATCCACGGTTCGAATCAGCACGACGCGCGCGTCGATCCCGGCGGCCTTACACATCGTGGCGATCAGGAGCGAGGTATCCTTGCAGTCGCCGTAGAGCGCGCGGAAGGTTTCGGTGCTGCGGTGCGGCTTGTAGCCGTTGCGCCCGAACTCGATGCCCAAGTAACGGATCTTCTCGATCGCCCAGTCGTGAATCGCGCGCAGCTTTTCGGTCGGCGTCTCCAGGTTCGCGGTCAGCTCCTTGACCTGCGCCTCGATCGCTTCGTCGACGACCATCTGTTCCTTGGCCAGATTCCAATACCACGCGCCGACTTCCTGCCAGGTCCGCATGGTGGTGGTTTGGACGAACGGAAGCTGGTCCAGAGCCGGCGGCATGCGGCGTTCCTGGAGGATGCCCGGCAGATTTTCGGCCTGCCAGCGCAGCACCTCGCGCTCGGGGTCGTTGGACTCGACGCGTTCCGGCGCGGCTCCGTGCCGGAAAGTCTGGTGCCGGAACTCGCGGGACTTGGGCAGGCTGAGGACATACTGGCTCTTCTGCACCGGCGAATCGTCGCCCAAGTAATAGGCGTCGGCGAAATAATCGCCGTAGATGTTCTCGCCGCTGTCGCGCACGACGTACTGCAGATCCACCAAGGCGCCGACTTCGATATCGCGAAAGACGATTTCCTTGAGGTGGTATTCGTCGTAGATGCGAGTCTGTACGCCCATCGCAGCGCTGACCGAACGGTCGCCGACGTCGGCCCGCGCCAGTTCCCGCCCGTCGGGCATGATCACCGCCGCGCGCAGGACATCCACGACCTGCCGCTGCGGATCGTAGAACACGGTGTGGCGCTGGAGGTCGCCCTTGCCGCCCGAACGCAACAGCTTGGAAATTTGGTGGACCATCCGGCTGGACGTTCCGTTGGGATTGACGTGGACGACTTCCTGCTTGAGCAGGTGCACCGCATTATCGCGCGGGTAATCGTCCGCCGCGGGCACGGGCAGATCCTTAAGCGCGATTTCGTACGGCGCGAAGAAGCCGCGGTCGAGTCCGCGCCCGGTATTGATCTCCGCCAGCGCGTCTTTGATGCCCGGCGCATTGGGCTTGATGCGCAGCGCCTCCTGCCACAGCGCCGCGGCCTCGTCCGGTTTTCCCCCGCGCAGGCGCAATCCAGCCAGCGCCGAGAGCAAATCCGTATTCTCCGGCGCGATCCGGCGCGCCTGTTCGAGGTACTGCGCGGCCTTTTCCGGTTGCCCCGCACGACGCCACGCTTCCGCTATATCCAGGTGCTCTTCGATGGCGAACGGCAACAGCATTAAACTCCGTTCGCGAAAAGACGCCGCCTCAGCCTCGCGGTCGAGTTCCATCAGTTCCTCGGCCCATAGATGCCGCAATCCGGGATCGCCGCCCGCGAATTCGAGCCCCTGCTCATAGGCCCTGCGCCGCGCGGCGTGTCCCGCCGCGGTGGAGCCCAGAATCTGCCAGCCCTCCGGATCGAAAGGCGACTGCTTGACGTACTGAGCGGCCCAGCCGTTCGCTTCGGGCTGCAAGTCGCGCGCGCGCAATATCTCCGCCAGCACCTTGGCCGCTCCGCCGGCGCGTTCGGCGCCAAATTTGGAAAGCACCTCGCGCGCGTGCGGTTCGGCTTCCAATTCAAGACCCGCAGCGTGGTGCAGCAGCGCCAAGCGCTCCTGCGCCGCGGGCGCCTCGGGATGTTGCTTCAAGCACGCTTCGGCGGATTGACGCGCTTGGTTCGGATCGCCCGGATAGCCGGCCAGGAGCAATTGGAAAATTGCACAACGCGGCGCCAGCTTTATGGCGCGCGCATACGCCTGCGCGGGATGGTGGTCCTCTTTGTTGCCGTAACGATGCAGATACGCATGGTAGCCGAACCAGGCCTGCAGCCAGGCGGAATCGGGCTCGGCCTTCAAGGCCGTCTCCAAGCGCGGAAGCAAACCCAGTTCGGGATTCTCCGGCTCCAAGAGCGGAGTGGCGCGGCCGGCCGCTGTGGCTTTGTACCCCTGCAGCGCCTCCGCCGAAGGATCCACCGTCACGCCAGGCACCGGACCGCCTTCGGGTTTGGACAGGCGCACACTGAAGGACCACTCCGTGTCCTCCACCGCGCCCGTTTTGATCAAAATCTGGTTCCATCCTTCGTGCAGGTAAACCGGCACGGCGCTTTTTTCGGGCGCGTAATCGTGGCGCGTCGGCACTTCGATGACCTGGCGCTGATTGACCCACACCTTTGCCGCGCCGCCGCAGCCCAACCACAGCACCGCCCACTGCGCCTGCTCCAATTTGAGATGCGTGGCCGCGTAGGCGAGCGAATGCGTGTTGGGCTCGAAGAGTGTGTCGAGTTCGACGATCCCGTCGAGCGGTTCGACGGGCGGATGGATCCAGGCCACGTTGCGGTTGCGCCCCCGCATAGGCCGTTCGAATTGAACTTCGTCTTCCGGTGCGTATTTGTCCGGCATGCCTGCGCCGTCGCGGTTATCGAACGGACCGCTCAGCGCCCAGCGCTTGATGAACTGAAGCGGCGCGTACGCTTCCGCCGCTTCGGTAAATCGCCCGCGCGCCTGCAGCCATGCGGCGCGCGCGTAGCGCGCATGCCCGCGCAAGTAAGGCCGCACCTTGGCATCGCCTTCCACGACCGCCGCGGCTTCAAGGAAGGCGGCATCGTCCGGCGCTTCTTGAAGCACTTCGAGCAGCACATGCAGGTACAACTCTGCCCAAGGCTCCTGCCGGCCGCTGGAAAAGGCTCGAGCCAGATGTTCGACCGATTCCCGTGAGCGCCCGTTCAGGCGTTCCAGCAGCCCCAATCCGAAGCGCGCGGCCGCATCGTCCGGCGCCTGAGCCAGTCGTGCACGAAACGCAGCCTCGGACTCCGCGTTTTTGCCTTCCAGCAATAAGACGATCGCTTGCTGCGTTCCCGCATCCGGCGCGGGGCCGCCCAGCGCGTGGAATCCCTGCGGCGCCGCGGCCTCGCCCGCGCCAAGCCCCGCCGCCAGCCAAACCGCCAGAGCGACCAGAAGTCCACGAATACAGGCATAGGACCGGCGGGATGAAAGCGAGGGCATCGACGCGGCACTCCGGGGGCTAAGCATGGGCGATCCTACGCCGAATGGCCGCCTTGACCAAATGACGAATAAACCGCGGGAAGCCCACAAACAAAAGCGCCCCCTGCACGAGGGGGCGCCATTCGAAACCGGTACGGCCCGAGCGCTAGTTGCCCGCGCCGGGGGAAGCTCCGGAAGCCGCTTCGCGCGCTTCCATGGCCTTTTGCCGTGCCACCTGCTGCTCCGCTACGCGCCGGTCGATGAAGTCCTTGAGCAGCTTGCGGTCGGAAACCGAAGCGTTGATGAACTTCACGCCCAGTTCGGGCTCGTTGGCTTCAACCGAGTCGGAAATACGCACGACCTGGCATTCGCCCACCAAGTTGGCCAATTCGGGAAGCTCGCGGAAGCGCATGCGGATCGAGAACTGGCGCAACGGCAAGGCATTGCGGGACAAGCGGATGTTGGTGAGCAGCGAACCGCCGACGCCGATGTTGCGCGCCACGGCCTCGCCGCGATCGAAGACTTCGCCGTTATCGAGAATCACCTCAAGGGTGCACGGTGCGTTCACCTCGGTGCGCCCGTACTCGCGCTTGAACGGACGGCGGATGGTGGTGAAATCGTACCCCATCTTCTCGGCCGTTCGGAAGACCAGATCACGCGTTGCTTCGCTGGCCGAATACTTGGGATCGCGGTTCAGAATCTTCGTGACCGTCGTCCGTGACAATCCAAGCGCATCGGCGATGGCCTGTTGACTGACCGCCATGGTCGCTTCCCCCTCAACCCCACCCGTTTGCAGGAACCGGTCATGCACTCGCATAAGGCTGCCGGTGTGCATTTTCAGAATGCACAGAGTGTAACCTAAAGCCATACCTTGTCAATGCGCCAAGTGCTTTCCCACGTGCACCAATCTCCCTCAAAGGACTTAAGAATAGAATGACAAAAAATGCACCGTGCAGCCGCCTAAAAACCATACCAATCAGTATATCGAATGCACTCATTCATCCGTAAACTGCACTCATTTCTGATCTTATAACGACACCGCCCGACGGCAAATAGCGTCGGGCGGTGTGCAAGTATAATTGCGTATGAAGCTTACTCGACTTCGACGCCAAGTTCCCAATTAAAGCCCAGGATTCACGGGCGCCGGCTGCACGTTTTCTTGCTTACTGCTCGAAGCCGGTGTGCGAATTCCACTCGTCGTCGCGGCATCGGGTTCCGTTTCCGACGCCTGCCGAAGCACCACAGTGGACTTCTCAACTTTCGGTTTGGCCGGTTCGGTCTGCTGCGCAGGCCGCGAGCTTTGCGTTTCGGTGACGCCACGCACGCGCAGCTTCTGCCCTACGCGCAACATGCCCGGATCGCTGAGCCGGTCGCGGTTCCATTCGTATAGATCGCGCCAGCGCCGGCCATCGTTAAAGAGCTTGCGGGAGATGCGTTCAAGAGTGTCACCGGTTTCGACCACATACTCCGAGCCACTTTGCGCATCGAGCGTAACATCCGCGGCCGGCGTGGCCGAGGCAGGCGCCACAGACGCGGGTGCGGCGGCCGGCGCAGCTTGAGCGGGCGCGCTTGCGACACCGGCGAGTCCCGGCACCGTGAGGCTCATGCCCACCAGCATGCGCCGGGGGTCGGTAAATAGTTGCTTGTTGGCTTCGCTGAGCAGCTTTACGCCTTCGCGCATCCGGCCGGGATAATGCTTCTGCGCAATCCCGCTCAAGGTATCTCCTGCTTGAACCACATACCTCCGCTCCCCTGTCGCGGGAGCCGGCTCCGCGGCCGCTTCAGGCAAGGCGTAGCCCGGAACGGTCATGCGGGTGGTGTCCACCGCGACCTGGGTGGCTGGAGCAGCTTCCGGCTGCAAGACGGGCGGCCCGGACGGCAACGCTGGCGTGCCGCCGTAAGGCACGGCATTGGGAATGGCGGAGACGCGCGCTTCGCGCGGGTTCGCCGGTCCCCGGCGCGTCTGCTCCCATTGCTGCACGATTCGTTCGGGCGGTTGGCTCACGGGCGGCACGGGCGCTGCCGGCGTCGGAGCGACCAAGTACGGCGTGGCCGCCGGTCCGGTGGGAGGAGCCGCTTCCGCCGGCGGGATCTCCGGCGCCTGCGCCTGGTTCTTATTCTTCTTACCGCCGTCGTAGACGAGGCTGATGACCACCACCATCAGCAAGAACAGCGTCAGCAGACCCCATTTGAACTCGCGAAAGACCTTAGCGGCGCCGCTGGCGGCAGAGGACGTCTTGTTGACCCACGATTGGCCGGCGGCCGGGGATGCGGAAGCCGATGTTGGGTTCTCGTCGTGCACGGAAGAATCCTCGAGTTCCTGGCGCTCACGCTCGGACGGCCTGCGGCCTGTCCGGCTGCGGGAGCAGAGTCTCTCTCGTTATCGTGAAAGCGCGGGCGGGGCTGAAGCGGAAACGACGCGTCCCCGGCGAAGTTCCGGGGACGCGGACCACCTCTTAGTTCAACGCCTGAACTAGCGCGCGAAGAGCAGCCAGATCAGGACCAGGACCGGGATCAGGATCGGAATGGCGTAGCGCAGGATGTACCCGAAGAAGCTGGGCATCTGCACTCCGCTCGATTCACTGATCGCCTTGACCATGAAATTCGGCGCATTGCCGATGTAGGTGTTGGCTCCGAAGAAGACCGCTCCCAGCGAGATCGCGAGCAGGAAGTCGCCCGCGGCATGCCCGGAGCCGGCAACGTTTTCGAGGTGCAACCACTGCGGGGTACCGGCGGCCTTGCCCATTTCCAGCCCCGCCAAACCGTGCCCAGCGGACAGGAAATTGAGGTAGGTCGGCGCGTTGTCCAAGAAGGAGGAGAGCGCCCCGGTGGCCCAATAGAATGCGGTGGGCGAAGATACGCCCAGCGAGCTGGCGTTGTTGCCCAAGTAATCGAGTGCCGGAACCATCGTGGCGAAGAGTCCCACAAATAGGAATCCCACCTCCTTGATCGGACCGAAGGTGAACTCGTTGGCTTTCAAGTTTTCCTGACTGGAGAACTTGTAGGCGGCGATGGCGGCGACAATTTGAAGCACGGCGCCCCAGCCGTGCGCATGGATACCCATGCCTTCCAGAATCCCATCCAGGAACACGCCAAAGAGCACGATGGCCAGAAAGACTACGTTCAGGTATCCACTCACCTTGATCGCGTTCGGCTCGGTGTCGGGCGTCGCGTCTTCCGACTTCTCGTACTGATGCAGCGCCTTGGTGTCGAGCACGTAGAAAATACCCAGGAGCAGCACCAGACAGGTCGCCCAAGCCGGCGCGCAGTGAATCATCGTCCAGGTAAACGGAACGCCCTGCAGGTAGCCCAGAAACAGCGGCGGATCGCCGATGGGCGTCAAGCAGCCGCCGCAGTTGGCGACGATGAAGATAAACAGGACGATGTGGAACGCCTTGACGCGATGCTTGTTGATGCGGATGAACGCGCGAATCAAGAGCGCCGCGGCGCCGGTCGTGCCGATCACGTTCGCAATCACCCCGCCGATGGCAAGGATCAGCGTATTCAGCCAAGGTTTGCCGCGGCCTTTGATGTCGATCAGGATGCCGCCGGTGACGACATACAGGGCGCCGACGAGTGCGATAAACTGTAGGTACTCCATGCCGACGTGCACCATTTTGTGCCCGCCGTACCCCGGAACGCCCTTCAGCGAGGTGAATGCATTCAGCGCCACGAAGTAGTAGCTGATCATTATGCCGCCGAGGAAGAACGCGAAGTCGGGGAAATGGTGCTCCCAGAAATGCAGGTTGATGAACGGCATCAGTGCGATGGCCAGCAAGAGCAAGGCAAAAGGAATGGCATGCCAAGGCCGGATGTCCGGCGCTTTGATGGTCATGGGATCGACGAGCGCTTCGGCGTGTCCATGCTCTTCGTGCTCGCCGTGCGCATGATCCACATGGTCGTCATGCCCCTGCTTGGACGCCTCGTACTCCTCTTTCATCTTCTCGACGGTGGTGCCGCGTGTCTCGGCGATCTTCTCCAGGGGAATCGTGTCGGGCGCGGGCAGCACCTTCGCCAGAATCGCGCCCAGCACCAGCCCGGCGATGGCGGTTAGAATCCAGCACTTAGGTCCCTGAAAGCCAGGCTTCGCGTGGCCGTGTGCAGAGTCGCTCAAAGGAGAAATTCCTTCAAAGGGATGGCGTGACGCCCATCACCCGGCTGCTTATAGAGCGGGTTTATGCGTTGTTAACGAACGGCGTAAGCGAAACTTTCGTACTCGAATCGCGCGTCCGTGACTAGTGTATTCCGAACCTGCATGCCGTGGCCGTGCAAGACCTTGACTCGGCACGCGGCTCGGCGACAAAGGACCAAATGAAAGCCGAAGAACTCAATAAGCTGCTGCGCGATGTGAAAAGCGGGCGTCTTTCGACCGACGAAGCGGCGAAGCGTTTGGCGCAGTTGCCATACGCTGAACTGGGCTTCGCGAAGTTTGACCATCACCGCACGCTGCGTTGCGGCATGGGCGAAGTCGTCTTCGCGGCGGGCAAGCGCACCGACGATTTGCTGGCGATCGTCGCTCACGCACGCAAGCATCACCCCATGGTGCTTTGCACACGCGCGAACGCACGCCAAGCGAGCGCATTGCTGGAGGCTTGGCCCGGCGCGCACCATCATCCTCGCGCGCGGACCGTACGCGTAGGTCCGGCGCCCAAGCCCGACCCGAAGCAACGGCCCGTCTTCGTGGTCAGCGCCGGAACCAGCGACGCGGGCCCGGCCGAGGAAGCGCGCGAGACACTGGCAGCCTTCGGCGTGCGCGCCGAAGGGATTCACGACGTGGGCGTCGCGGGCCTGCATCGGTTGCTGGATCAGATGGACCGCCTTCGCGGTGCGGCGGCGCTGATCGTCGTGGCAGGCATGGAAGGCGCGCTGCCCAGCGTCGTCGGCGGGCTGGTGGCATGCCCGGTCGTCGCGGTGCCGACGAGCGTGGGGTACGGCGCAAGCTTCGGCGGGGTGGCGGCGTTGCTCGCAATGCTGAACAGTTGCGCCGCCGGCATCACAGTGGTGAACATCGATAACGGCTTTGGGGCGGCGGCGGCGGTCATGCGCATGCTGAACGGTTCGGCCAAGCATTCCGCCAAGCGAGCCGCTCGGCACAAACGATAGACTCACTTCAATAGAAGGAGGCGCGGTCGAAACATGGGCGCTCCAGATACGATCCGGCAACTGGGTGAACTGGGCGTGATCCTGGTGATCCGCTGCGACAGCACCGACGAAGCGCTGCACGGAATCGCGGCGGTCCTGGCAGGCGGCATCCGCGCGATGGAGGTCACCTTTACGGTACCCGGTGCTCCGGACGTGATCCGCGCCGTCGGCAAGGAGTACGGGGACCGCGTGGTGCTGGGCGCGGGCACCGTGACGACCACCGAACAGGCCAAGCAGGCCTTCGACGCCGGTGCGAAGTACCTCGTCGCGCCGAACACGAACATACAGGTGATCGAATCTGCGCAACGGCTGGGGCTCCCGATGTTTCCCGGCGCGTTCACGCCGACGGAGGTGCAACGCGCTTGGGAACTGGGCGCCAGCGCCGTGAAAATCTTCCCCGCCAGCGTCGGCGGCCCCGATTACATTAAAGCACTGAAGGGACCATACCCCGATATCCCTATGGTCCCAACCGGCGGCGTAAACGATGAAACGGTAGGCGCCTTCTTTAAGGCCGGTGCGTTTGCGGTGGGCGCAGGCGGATCGCTTTTCGATAAGAAGCTCTTGAAAGCCAAAGAGTTCGCGAAGATGACGCAGATCGCGCAGCGTTTCATGCAGGCCGTGGCGGCGGCGCGCGGAAAGGCCTAGCCCCCGTGAGCGCGCCCGTGCCCCCGCCCCCGCCCGGCTGGAACAAAACCCTCGCCGACCTCTTCGCCGAAGCGAAACGAGGGGAACGCAAGAGCATCGGGAATCAGGAAGCCGCATGGGCGCGCGCCTACGAACGCAGCCTGCTTCCCGCACAAACCCGCTTTCCCAAAAAGGGCGACCTCTACGAAGCGCTCGAAGACCTGACCGTGAACTATCTCACGGCATGGCAAGCTCCCTTCACCGGCGGAGCCGAATGCCTGATGCTAAAAGGTGACCGAGTGCTGGTGGATGACGAACCCGGGCAGGCCGAACCGATCACCGTGTATGCGCGGGCCGTAGATTACGAACGACTGGAACGGCGCATCGTTCCGGAGTCCGACCGGACGCACCCAAAATACGGCGGCTTCTATGTTGCGCTTAATACAGCGGATCTGAATACGAAGTTCCGGCTGGTGAGCGAGACGCTCTAAGCGCCAGGCTGCGGCGATTGTTTCAAAAACCGCTGCACGGCGAACGCGTATACCGCACACACAAGAAGCCCCGCGACCACCGCAGCGCGTCCAGCGGCTGTCGGACCGCCGGCCGCATCGGCGCCGGCCGCCACCGAGACCAAGCCGAAATTGTGCGCGAGCGCACCGCCCAAAGCCAAGCCGCAGACGCCCACGAACGCATCGCCGTTGCCTTCCCCCGCCATTACGAGTTGCCGGACCGGACACCCGCCGGCCAGCGCTCCGGTGAGACCCAGCAGCGCCAACGCCAGCACGTTCCAGAGTGCATCGCCGTGCGCGATCGGCTGCGGCTGCCAAGCCCATTGCGCTCGGCCCGTGACCAAGGCCGTCACGCCGTAACCGGCGATGAGCGCCAGTGCAGCCCAAGTCATCGCTCGATGCGCGGTGAAGGCCTGGCGCACAGACGAAACGGCGCAGAAGCCCGTCATCGAAAGAGCCGCCCCGCAGATCAGCGCGACACCTAACGCCCATCCCCACGGCGCGTGCGGGGGCTTAGGTGTGGCGTCGTTCACGCCCGGTCCGGCGAGCACGCCGCCCACCAGGAAGAGGACGAGCAGCCCCAACATCACGGCAGGACCAAGCAGGCCTACAGCAGCAGGAGCGGGTGCCGTTTTTCCGGCGCTGTAGCCGCGAGCCTCGAACCAGCGGCCCACGGCCACGCCAAAGACAAAGCCCGGGAGTCCCAGCCACGCGTGCAAGTCCCCGCCGCCCAAGCGTTGCAGCATTCGAAAGGGACAGCCGAGAAACACCAAGGCTGCGACAGCCATCCAGAGACAGAGCACGAAGCGCCCAGCCGTGAATCCGCCCGAACGCGCTGCAAATCGCTTACCCAACAGCGCCGCCAGAAATGCGCCAAGCACAAGCCCCGCGATCTCCGGACGCAAGTAGGCCGGACCTGCGATAAACAGCTTCAGGGCGCCCGCGGCATCGCGCAAAAAACACGCGCCGCAGAGGCCCATATTGCCAGGATTGCCGAGCGCCACGAGCGCCGCGGCGGCGACGCCTACTCCGGCGGCCAAGGCCACTCCCAGTGTCTGGCGTCCTTTTGACGCATCTGCTTGCCGCAGCATAAAATGGGATCCCAGCGTTTCGAAAGCCGCACAAAGCCGGAAAAGTCTATCTCAGGCGAGGCACCGCGCGGGGGTAAAAGCAATGTGAGCTTTTCGGCGCGGCGGTTCTTGCGTAGCGTGGAGCTCTATGAAAAAGCTCTCCCGCATTGGAAACCTTCGGTGTGTGCGCCGCATCCCGGATCTGCCGCGGCGCCCGCGGAACGGACACAAAGGCACGTTTGGGCGCGTGCTGATCGTGGGCGGTTGCCGCGGGATGGCCGGAGCGCCGTGCCTGGCCGCGCGTGCGGCGCTGCGATCGGGCGCGGGGCTTGTGAAGGTCATAGTGCCCGAGCCGATCTGGGACCTCGTCGCCGCAAAGCTCGACGAGTGCACCACCGGCGGGCGGCCTGCGACGCGGCACGGCACCTTTGCGCGCGCCGGGCTCGTTCAAATCTGGAAGGAAGAACAAGCCAAGCACGACGTCACGGTGCTGGGCATGGGTTTGGGCGCCAACGCCGACCCCGTTACGGCCGCCGAGACGCGCGTCGCCGTCGCGGCATACCGCACTCCCCTGGTGCTCGATGCCGACGGGCTCAACGCCTTTCCGAAGCGGCGGTTGCAGGAAGTTGGGCGCGAGCGCGTGAAAGCCTTGCGTCTGGAAGTTTATAAGACCTCCACCGGCCGAGAGGCTTCAGGATGCGTGCCCCCGCCTCTGGTGCTTACTCCACACCCCGGAGAAGCCGCGCGAATGCTGGACCGGTCGGTTTCGCAGGTAGAAGCGGATCGACAAGGCTCGGCGCGCGAACTGGCGGCGCTGGCCGGACCCGGTGCGGTGGTCGTCCTTAAAGGTGCAGGCACTGTCGTCACGGACGGCGCACGCGTCTATGTCAACACCACAGGCAATCCGGGCATGGGCACCGGCGGTTCGGGCGATGTGCTGGCCGGGATCGTCGGCGCTCTGTTGGGGCAGCGCATGAGCGGCTTCGATTCGGCTGTGCTGGGTGTGTATTTGCATGGCCTCGCCGGCGACTTGGCCGCCGCGCGTTTGGGCGAACACAGCTTGATCGCCGGAGACCTGATCGAGGCACTGCCCGAGGCTTTTGTGAAGCACGGGAAGCGCCGTCGCTGAGTGGAAAGGAATCCGTCGTGTCGCTCGCACGCTGGAAAATAGTGTATTGGGCGGCGTTGGCGGCCAGCTTGGGTGGCATCTCTCTGTTTGCGCTACTGGTAGCCGAAAAGGGTCCTCCAACCGGTCGCGAAGTCTGGATCTGGCTTTGGCCCATCCTCTCCGTCCCGGTGGCGCTTTTTGCACTGCGCAGGTTAATGCAAAGCTACAAAATCGAGCCGCTAAGCGGTCCGGAATTATGGCAGCTTCAGATCCTCGACCTGATCGGTGCGACCTTGGGCGCAGGTCTTGGATTGACGCTTTGGCAGAGCCTTTGGCCTGAATCGCTCGTTCCGCATGGCCTGTGCATGGTGTTGGTGTCGCTGGTATTTTTGGTGATCGGACTGCTTGCGGGCCGTCGAATCGGCCTGACCCAACCCTTCGGGCGGCTCCTGTATGCAGCCGGACTGATGCTCAGCATCTACGGGTTCTTAGCCTTAGGCGCCACCGTTACCATGCTGATCGTGGCAGGCATGTACGGAGAAAGTCCGTTTCGTATGATCAAGGAAATCGCGAAGGCGCAAGAACGTTGGGAATTCGGACTCCTTTTTGCCCTGTGGTGCCTGCCGCCTGGAATGGCGCTCTGCTTCCTCAGTCGAAAAGGCCTGCCTCGCGAAATTTCCACGCCTGATCCGGCGCTGCCCGCCTCGTACTCCCCTGCGCAATCTGAAGACTAACCTTTCATTGGAAGTCAACCCTGTGGGGTAGGAAGATAGGGTTTGACCGGTGACTTAGCCGGCCATCCGGCGGTAGATGCCCCATAGGAGAGACCCTGCCCATGCGTAATCCACTCGTGCACCTCCTTTATGGTTGGCTTTTCGGAATGCTTATGTCCGCGGCCGCCGAGGCGGGGACGATTCCCTCGAACGAAGCGGCGACCGTGCCCGGGATGGAAGTCGGCTCGTGGATCCGCGAGTCCTGGGGCAATACGGGTTCCGCCGAACGCCAGAGACAACGCAAACGGCAAGTCCTGAAGATTAGCTTCGACGGAGGCGAGCAGCCCAAGGCGTCGTTCAAGCACCTCACCGGTTTCAGCGCCGATGCGGCCGGAAAGGTGACGGTTCACGTCTACGCGCCAGACGAGCAAGCTCCGGAATTCGCGATCGCTTTGAGCACCACGCAGGCGTATGTCTGGCACGAATCGAAGACGCGGAAGCTCACCCAAGGCTGGAACAAGCTTGAGTTCCCGCTCGCCAAGGGCGAATGGAAGACCGAAGCGAGCAAGTGGCAATACGATGCGGGGATCGACCATCTGAACGATATCCGCGCGGTGAACCTGATCGCTTTGAACGGCAAAACTTCGGGATGGCTGCTGGTCGAAGGGCTGCATTACGACGGAGACGAGACGGCCAAGCGCGTGGCGGCGCTGATCGCGGAGATGGGCGGCACCGACTTCGAGAAGCAGGCTGCGGCGGAGCAGGAGCTGATCAAGATCGGGCGCCCGGCGATGGAAGCGCTGTACCAACTCAGCCGCAGCGACCGCACCGCCGTGATGCTCCGCGCCTCCTTCGCACTGCGCACCATCGAAGAAGCGCAGGAAGAGCTGCCCGAGAATCCCGAACTGCGCGAGAAGCTGATGGCGCAGCGCGAGGAGAACAAGTTCCAGGAAATGAGCGTGCGCTCGAGCTACATTTTGCGCTCGATGAAGAACGAGCAGGAGAAGCTGGCGCAGTTGGTGAAAGACGGCGCGGAGGAAGTGGCGCGCGCGCGGCTGGAAGTCGGGAACCTCAAGTCCACCAAGCCCGAAGACCTGGAAGCGTACAAGAAGAACCTCGACGAACTGGACCGCCTGACCAAGCTGATTACGGCGGTGCTCGAACAATCGCTCACGACGCCGGAACCGGTTCCGGCCGAACCGGCCAAGGCCGAAGCACCGAAGCCCGACGCACCGGCCAAAACAGCCGCCGAACCGATGATGGAAAGTAAAACCATCGAAGGCAAGACCATGGAAGCCATGGAAATGAAGCCGAAGGAATGATGCGCCACTCCGTGCATTGTAATTAGCTGCAAATTATGCATTCAAATTCTCACTCTGGCCATCGGATGCCATACCCAGGAGCCATGGGTTCGAGTACGATTCCGGAGCGCCGCGCGCTGCGGCGCCCCGTATAATCTCGAAAGGCAGCTCATGCGTGCGCCCCTGAAGTTGGCCTGCGTGCTCCTTGGCTTAGCGATCTTGGTCGCGCCCGCAGGCGCGCTCGAACAGATCTGGGAAGACCCCGCCGCCGCGGCAACCGGGCAGCTTACGGTCGAACAGATCGAGCAGGCGCTGCGCGAACTGTCCAGCGACGAGTACGCGCGCCGCGCGCAGGCGTCCGACCGGCTGCGCACCCACGCCGATCCCCGGGTGTTGGCGCGGCTGTACGATGCGCTCGAAAGCGATTTGTCCCCCGAAACGCGCATGGCCGTATCGAGTCTGCTGCCGACGGTGCGCAGCGCCGTGGGTGAAAAGGTGATGGTCAAGGATTTCCTGATCCTGGGCCCCTACCCCTTTCCCGATGGCATGCAGCCGCGCGATCATCAGGAAACGCGCGACTGGCTCGATCTTGCCACCGGCGTACCCTCCGAAGGAACGCTCGATCCGGAAGCAAAATTGCCGCTCGACCCGGCCAAGCCGAAGGGCAAGCAACTCGAATGGCAACGCCCGTACGCCGGCCTGCAGGGATCGGTCGATTTCACCACACTCTTCAAGCAGCGCCCCGAGTTCGCGAACGCATTCGCGCTCACGTACGTCTACAGCGAACGCCCGCAGTCCGTACGCCTCTGGATGGGCAGCGACGACGGCATCGCCGTGTGGGTGAGCGGGACAAACGTGATCTGGAAGGACGTTCAGCGCGGCATGTCCCTGGACCAGGACCGCGCCGAGGCACAGCTTCAGGCGGGCTGGAATCCGGTGCTGATCCGGATTTCGCAAGGCTGGGGCGGCTGGGCTTTGGCTCTGCGCATCACCGACCGCCGCGGGCGGCCGTGGCCGGCGAAGCTGATCGACCCGCTCTGCGGAGGCCAACCTCGGCCGGCCGTTCCCGCTCCGAAGAAGCCACCCGTCGAAGCCGCGGAGCCCGCTCCAGCAGACAAGTAGTGCGCCTGCCCGTATAGGGATTGCGGCGCGGGGCGTGCATGCTATTCTCCATCCCGCCCGGTCGTGCCCATTCGATGGCGAGTCGCCCTCCCCACACCCGGCAGGTTCGGAGTTTTCGTCATGCCTCCCCAGTACGTCTACACCATGGAGCGCGTTTCCAAGACCTACGAGAAGCGCGAGATCCTTAAGGATATCACGCTCTCCTTCTACCCCGGCGCGAAGATTGGCGTGCTGGGCGGGAACGGCGCGGGCAAATCGACTCTGTTGCGCATCATGGCCGGGGAAGACAAGGATTTCATCGGCGACGCCAAGCCTGCCCGCGGCATGCGCGTCGGCCACGTACCGCAAGAACCGATCCTCGATCCCTCCAAGAACGTGCTGGAGAACGTCGAAGTCGCGGTCGAACACGTGAAGCAGATGCTCAAGCGCTTCGACGAAGTGAACGAAGCCTTGGGCACCGAAGCCGATCCGGACAAGATGGAGAAGCTCCTGGCCGAACAGGCCGAAATTCAGGAAAAAATCGACGCGTGCAACGGCTGGGAGTTGGACCGCCAGCTCGAGATCGCCATGGATGCGCTGCGCCTGCCGCCCCCCGATGCGGACGTGACGAAACTCTCCGGCGGCGAACGCCGCCGCGTCAAGCTTTGCCAAGTGCTGATGCAGGTGCCCGATATCCTGCTGCTCGACGAACCGACCAACCACCTGGACGCCGAATCGGTGGCATGGTTGGAGCGGCACCTGCACGAGTTCAAGGGCATGGTGGTGGCCGTCACGCACGACCGGTACTTCCTGGACAACGTGGCCGAGTGGATTCTGGAACTGGACCGCGGGCGGAGCATCCCGTGGAAAGGCAACTATTCGTCCTGGCTGGAACAGAAGCAGAAGCGCCTGGCTTCGGAAGAGAAGCAGCGCGGCGCGTTCCACAAAAAGCTGGAGCACGAATTGGAATGGATTCGCATGTCGCCTAAGGGGCGCTTGGCGAAGAACAAGGCGCGCATCGCCGCGTACGAAGAAATGGCCGCGCGCGAATTCGAGATGCGCGACGAAGACATCGACCTGCAGATCCCGCCTGGGCCGCACTTGGGCCACCGCGTCCTGGAGGTCAAGAACCTCAGCAAAGCCTTCGGCGACACGGTCCTGATCGAGAACCTCACCTTCGAACTGCCGCGCGGTGGAATCGTCGGCGTAATCGGCCCCAATGGCGCGGGCAAGACGACACTCTTCCGCATGATCCTTGGCCACGAGAAGCCCGACTCGGGCGAATTGAAACTTGGCGAGAGCGTCGTGCCCAGCTACGTCGACCAGAACCGCGAGACGCTGAACGCGGACAAAACCGTCTTCGAGGAAGTCGGCGGCGGGCTGGACTTCCTGGAGTTCGGCAAGTTCCGGCTCCATACGCGCGCGTATCTGAACCGCTTCAACTTCAAAGGCGGCGACCAGCAAAAGCGCGTGGGCGATCTCTCCGGCGGCGAACGCAATCGCTTGCAGCTCGCGAAGCTCCTGCGCAAAGGCGGGAACCTGCTGCTGCTGGACGAACCGACCAATGATCTGGACGTCGATACGCTGCGTGTATTGGAAGACGCGCTCGAGAATTTCCCCGGCTGCGTGGTGGTGATCAGCCACGACCGCTGGTTCCTGGACCGCCTGGCGACGCACATACTTTCCTTCGAAGGTGAAGGCAAGGTGCGCTGGTTCGAAGGTAACTTCCAGGCTTACGAAGAACGCCGGCGCGAGGAATTGGGCGACGCTTACCAGCCGCATCGGATCAAGTATAAGAAACTGACGACGTAACGAACAATGGGAGAGCCTATTGAATGCCTCGTGCCGCCACAGTAGACGAGATAAACCGGTTGATCGATTCGCTGGATGCAGAAGGCGAACGCAAGCCCCTGAAAGCAGTGCAGAAGGTACGCGAGGCGGGCCCCCGCGTGGTGGCGCCGCTCATGAAACGCTTCGAAGCCGCAAAGCGACCGAGACTTCGGCGGTGGATCGTGAATGCGTTGGGCGCGCTGGGCGACCGCCGGGCGCTGCCGCTGCTGAAACGAGCGGTGCGAGATCCGCACATGTCGGTTCGATTACACGCGATGGAAGCGCTGGAACGCTTTAACGATCCCAAACTGGCCGCCACCATGCTTACACTGCTGAACGACGAAAGCGGCGGTATCAGAGTGCGCACCATTGACGCGCTGCGGCGTATGAACTCCTATCAGTCCATTCCCGCATTGCGCGCCTTGGCCTCGAGTGACGAAAAGTGGTACGTCCGGCAAGCATCCGCAGTCGCCTTGGGCGAATTGGGTGCGCGCCAAGCCCGGCCCGAGTTGGAAGCCCTGCGAGCCTATCCACGGAAGGCCGTGCAGCAGGCGGCCTGTGCGGCGTTGACTCGATTGGCGGCACCTCCCCGCAAAGGGTAGACCCGCAAAGGAACTGCCCATGCAACGCGTGCCCTACGCCACCTGGAAGAACTGCATCCGGCTTTCGAATCCCGAGATGGAACTGCTGATCACCGCGGACGTCGGTCCGCGCGTGATCCGTTGCGGATTCATCGACGGCCCCAACGAATTCTGGGAGTGCAAGCCGCAGTTGGGCAAAACCGGCGGCCCGGAATGGCGCATCTACGGCGGGCACCGGCTCTGGCATGCGCCCGAGCATATGCCGCGTTCGTACGCGCCCGATAACGAGCCCGTGCAAATCGAAACGCTCCCCGACGGTGCGGTTCGCTTCACGCCCGCGGTGGAGCCCGACACCAAGATCGCGAAGTCGCTGGAGCTGCGCCTGGATCCGCGCGCCAACCGCGTGACCGCGACGCACCGCCTGCGCAACGAAGGACTCTGGCCCATCGAACTCGCGCCGTGGGCGCTGAGCGTCATGGCGCCGGGCGGCACGTGCATCCTGCCGCTTCCACCACGCGGACCGCACCCGGATTTCCTGCTTCCCGCCAGCACGTTGACGCTCTGGAAGTACACCGATCTGGCCGACCCGCGCTATACCTTCGGCACCAAGTACGTCCTGCTGCGCCAGGATCCCGAGCGGGCAGCGCCGCAGAAGATCGGCGCGTACAACCCGGCGGGCTGGATCGCGTACGCCAACCATGGGAACCTGTTCGTGAAGCGCTTCGAATTCGTCGAAGGCGCCGCGTACCCGGATTTAGGCGCGAACGTCGAAGCCTTCGCTTGCGATGCGATGCTGGAAGTGGAAACGCTCGGACCGCTCGTGAAACTCGAACACGGCCAGACCGTGGAGTACGTCGAGCGCTGGGAATTGCATCGCGGCGTGGACACACCGAAGAACGACGCCGAGGTCGATGCGCGTGTGCTGCCGCGGCTGCAAGGCGTGTAGCGCCGCTCGGGATTACTCTTCTTCCTCGATCGCGGGCGTTTTGGCTTCGGCGACAGCAGGTTTCTTGGTTTTGCCCGCATCCAACGGACCGGCCACCGGGTCCGGCGCGGCCGCCGCGGCTTCCGCGACCACCAATTCCAGCGTCCCCGAACCGGATTGCCGCGCCGCATCGGCGATTGAAAGCTGAATCGTGTAACGCCCCGTCTTGGCGGGCGTGCCTTTCAGTTCGCCGTTCTCGGCAAGTTCCATGCCTTCCGGCAACGGGTTGCGCGCCTTGAAGGTGTAGGGCGCCATGCCGCCCTTTGCCCGGATATCGGCCTTGTACGGCTGGCCGATACGCGCCTGATTCAGAGCCGGCGTGTTCAACTCGACCCGCATGCGCACCGGTTGCCCAAACGGCTTGAGCGCGCCGGGCTTGATCGCGTTCGGATCGCCTTGCGGCGGCTGCGCCCAATGCAGCACCAGCTTGGGGCGAGCGCCGAGGGTATCGGCTTCGCGGCTGTGCGGGCGAAACGTCGTCGCGCTCTCGTTATCCACGTTCATCACGATCAGTCCGCAATTGGGCACGCGGTCGGTCTGCCAGAGCTGCACCAGCGGCGTGACATCGATCTCCAGCGTCAAGGTGCCGCTCTCCCCGGTGTGCGAATCGAGCACATACGAACCGCCCATGGCCTGCGGATCGAAATCGCCGCCCGGGTTGGACCAGCCGTCGCCGGGCATGGAGTCCGTCCAACTCGCGCTGCCTTCTTCCCAGGGCCGCAGCATGCGATGCACGCGCAGGATGTCGGCGCGCACCTTACGCGCGGCGTAACACTTGTAGATGGTGAACCTAAGCAGCGCCACGCGCACCGGGACCTTGGGTACGCCCGTCAGATCGAACTTCAGCAGGGCGCGATAGTCGGGATTCCCGTGCTTGGGACCGTAGACCATCAGATCCTTCGCTTTACCCGTCCAAGAGGCCGGCGCTCCCTTTTGGCCGGGGTTGATCACGGTGTCCGCCACGGCCGTAAGCGACAGCGGATCCTCGCCGGCATGCGCGCACGCCCACGCGGAAAGAGCCCATACGACTGCGACACGTAAAGAGTTCATCGGCCGGCCTCCCGGTCAAGTGCGCCGCGCATGATACCTTGAGGAGACCCGGTGACACGAATTTCCTTCGAAAAAGGTGCATTCAATAGACCTTCATTCGATATTCGAAACGAAGCTTGCGGACCGAGCATTCTCTATACGCCCAGGTATCCTGTCTATACCTGTCCGGCGTCTAGACGCCGAAGTATTCCTTACGCTTGCGCTTAAGAAATTCGACGCTTGCACGCATCTCGTCCATCCCGTTCATACCGTCTTCGATGCTGATCCAGCCGGCAAACCGAACTTCCTTCAGGCGCTGGAAAATGGCGTCGTAGTCGTTCATGCCCTGTCCGGTGACGCCGTGCTTCAAGAGCGGGCTGTAGCCTTGTTTGCCGAGATCTTTCATCAGATCTTCGACGGTGGCGCCGGCCTCAAGGTAGCGGTCGGACGCGTGCATGCTCACGACGCGGCTTTTAACGCGGTCGAGCAGCTTTACCGGATCCTCGCCGGCCACAACGCTGTTGCTGGGATCGAACTGCACGCCAAAGTTCGGATGGCGAATCTTGCCCACGATCTCGCAGAAGACTTCGGTGAGTTGCGCGAACTCGGGATACTGCCAGTACCCATCCTTGTAGTGATTCTCCATGCACAGCGTCACGCCGCGCTTTTCGGCGTGCGGCAGACACGCTTCGATGCACGCGACGACCCAGTTCACGCCGTCGGCATGCTTAAGTTCCGGCCTGCGCTGGCCGCTCAGAGTGCGGCAGAACTTCCCACCCAATTCGGCGGTCAGGTCAATGGCGGTCTTCTGCTTCTCGATCTGCGCGGCGCGCTGAGCAGGATCGGGAATGGTGAAGTCCGGGCTGAAGCACATCAAGCTCACCGCTTGGCCCGTGCGCTCCACGGCTTTTCGAACGCGTGCGAGGTAGTCGGACGCATGGCTTTCCAGAAACCTATCGTACAGTTCGCACCCTTCCGCGCCCAAGGTGGCCGACTCTTCGATCCACTCGAAGAGATCCTTCTCGCGCGAGACAATCCGTTCCAACCAGCATTTAGGAAAGGTACTGATCTTCGGGGCGGTCATGCCATGGCTCCATGAACTCGTGACCTGAGGAAAAACGCTGTGCGCACCAGGTTCCCTGGTCACGCCATCAAACCCGAGACCGTCCAGCGGTCAAGTAACCTGGGACCAATGGAGCTTCACGATGCGCATTCCATACGTTTCGATCTTGCTGTGCCTCTGTGCGAGCGGCGCGTTCGCACAGAATGCCTTCGGTCCGGCAGTCGCTCCTGGAGCGGTCTTGGCGCCCGCGCAGGGCGAAGCACCGACCTTGCCGTACGAGCCTTGGGTGGATTCCGCTAAAGCGGGCGACTTCATTGTGATGAAGTATTCAAACGGCCTTGTCCAACGCAGAGCTATCAAGGAGGTCACTGCGGAAGCGGTGGTGATCGAGACGTCCAGCACTCATCGTGGCGTGTAGACCTCTTTCACGAGCAAGGTCAACCGCGACCGCAAATCCGCCCAACCCAATCAAGAGGTGGAAATCGTGCAAGGCCCGACCGGAACGCTGGTCGTGAACGGAAAGACGCTCTCCTGCCGGTCCGAGTCCGGCAGCATCGTCACCGGCGGAGCACGGATCAACGGCCTACCATTGTCGACAAAACTGACCCGGTTTCAGCGGGTTACGTCAGCAGAAGTGCCCTTCGGCGGCGTGGTGAAATACTTCCGCGCACCACACGATGGGAAATCCATGGCCGTGGACAGTAACAAGCCAGGTCAGGTGGTTCGGAACGCAAACGATAAAGTCGAACTGCTATACGAAGTTACGGAATTCGGTCGAGGCCGGTAGGTTCCCAAGGTGCGCTAAATTCGGGCCTATTACGCACAAGTGATCGAATTGCTTGACACTGCCTGAGCTTGGCCCTATAAGCGGTTGCTTCGTGAATCAGGCGGCGACCCAAGGCGGGTCGCCCTTTTGTTTTAGCCGAATACGAGCCGCCGTACAGGGCTCGGCCGGATGGAAGTGGAACATGGCCAATCCAAAACGCAAACACTCCCATGCACGGTCGCACATTCGCCGGGCGCACGATTTCTTGAGCTCTCCGCATCCGGGGACGTGCCCGAAGTGCGGTTCGTCCAAGCAGGCGCACACGATCTGCGGATATTGCGGCTACTACCGTGGCGTGACGGTGGTCCAGATGGAACCCGAGCAGGAAGCGGAAAAGGCGTAGCTCGGCACCCATCGGAGGAGCGGTTGTCCAATAGATAGCCGCCCTTGCCAACGGTTGAAGGAGCACCCGAGGCATGGCCCACGAGGTAACAGCCGCGATTCTGGGCTTGGGCAGTTTTGTCCCCGCCAAGATTCTCAGCAATTCCGACTT
Organism: Planctomycetota bacterium; assembly: GCA_015075375.1. Lineage (GTDB taxonomy): Bacteria > Planctomycetota > SZUA-567 > H5-PLA8 > H5-PLA8 > H5-PLA8. Next base: position 743,531 of record JABTUM010000003.1, read on the forward strand.
CGAAAAGTCGCTCGATACGTCCGACGAGTGGATCACCTCGCGGACCGGGATCAAGCGCCGCCATATCGCCGCGCCCGAGCAATCCACCAGCGATCTGTGCCTGCCGGCGGCACAAGCGGCGCTGGCCGATGCGGGTATGAACGCCGAGACGATCGACCTGATCCTCGTCTGCACGCTCACCCCCGATTACCAGATGCCCTCCACGGCCTGCGTCTTGCAGCACAAGCTGGGGCTGGCCGGACGAGGCGTGGCGTCGATGGATCTGAACGCCGCGTGCTCGGGATTCTTGTACGGGCTGGCTACCGCGAAGGCGTATGTCGAAACGGGCATGGCTCGCAACGTGCTCGTCGTCGGTGTCGAGATCCTCAGCCGGGTACTCGATTACACCGATCGCAGCACCTGCATCCTGTTCGGCGACGGAGCGGGGGCCGCCGTGGTCGGGAAGCACCGTCCGAACGATCCTAAGAGCCACGCGCTGCGCGAGGTCAAAATCTTCGCCGACGGCACGGACCACCAGCACATCATCATCAAGGCCGGCGGTACGGTCCATCCGACCACGGCGCGGACGATCGACGAGAAAATGCATTACGTCCAAGTGGCCGGGCGCGAAGTTTTCCGCTTCGCGGTCACCAAGATGGTCGAGATGATTCAGGGCACCGTCGAACGCCATGGGCTGACGATCGATCAGGTCGGGCGCATCGTCCCGCACCAAGCCAACTACCGGATCCTCGAATCGGCGTGCGAGCGGCTTTCGATTCCACCCGAGAAGTTCGTCGTCAACCTCGAGGAATACGGCAACACCTCGGCCGCGTCGGTGCCTTTGGCGCTCGACGAGGCCTACCGCGGCGGGCAGCTCGAGCCCGGCAAGAAGGTGATCTTGGCCGCGTTCGGCGCGGGCCTGACATGGGCGAGCGCGCTGATCGACTGGTAGTATTCGTTTTGGATTGCCGATTTTGGAATTTGGATTGAACGCCGCGGCCATCTGAGATGAGTGCGGCGCACGAAGTTCCGGCGCGCCCAAGTGCTCAGACTCCCGGCCACCTTTTAATGTACGCGATTACGAAAGGCTTCCGATGTCCGCATCCCCCGTACTCGTGTTTCCCGGCCAAGGCGCCCAGGCGGTGGGCATGGGCAAGGATCTGGCCGATCGCTACGCCGAGGTCCGGGCGCTCTTCGCGCGTGCAGATGAAGTGCTCGGTTTTCCGCTGACGAAGATTGTCTTCGAAGGCCCTGAAGAAGCGCTGGTTGATACGGCGGTGCAGCAGCCGGCGCTGGTGCTGGTGAGCCTCGCGGCGCTGAAGGCGCTGGAACTTAAATCGGGCCGGCCCGTGACGGCCGCGGCCGCGGCGGGCCTTTCGCTGGGCGAGTACAGCGCGCTGGCGGCGGTTGGAGCGCTGCCCTTCGACGAGGCGCTGAAACTGGTGCGGCGGCGCGGAGAACTCATGAAGGAAGCCAGCGCCCGTACGCCCAGCAGCATGGCGGTGATTCTTAAGCTCGACGAAGCCGCCGTGCGCGCGGCATGCGAGCAGGCCGCGCGGGAAACGAATCAGATCGTGAGCCCCTGCAACTTCAACGGCGGCGGCCAGATCGTGATCGGCGGCCAACTCGAGGCGCTCCAGCGCGCGGGCGAATTGTGCAAGGAAGCCAAAGGGCGCGCGATGCCGCTGAAGGTGGCCGGCGCCTTCCACACGGCGCTGATGCAGCCGGCCGCCGACGGCCTCAAGGCGGCGCTCGACGCCGCGCCGATCCGGCGCGCGCAGGCGCCCGTGTACGCCAATGCGCTGGCCCGGCCTGTTCAGGAGCCCGACGAGATTCGAGCCGCGTTGCAGAAACAGCTCACGAGTCCGGTGCTGTGGGAGCAGAGCGTGCTCGCCATGGGCGCCGCGGGGCTGACAACGTTTCTGGAACTCGGCGCGGGCAAGACCGTCGGGAATATGATTCGCAAAATCGCACCTGATGCTCAGGTCGCGAACCTCGGCACGGCCGCCGAATTGGACGCGTATCCCACATAAAGGATGGCTCGCATGGGCATGACGAAGATTCTGGGCGTGGCGCTGCTGGTCGGCTCGGGCGTATTGGGCTACATCGCGTACGACAAGTACCAGGAACACAACCGCGGCGCGGAGGCGGTGAACAAGTCCGTCCTGGGCGATATGGGCCTGCAGGTCAAGAAGGAGATCCCCAAGGAGACCTGGTACTTCGGAGCGGGCGGGGCCGTCTGCCTGGTCTTGGGGCTGGGGGCGATGCTGAAGAAGTAATTCCAGCGCACCTCGTGCCTACCTTATAAAACCTTCCCGTCCGTCCTCGCTTGCCTCTGCTCATGTGCTCGTTATCATGTTTCGGCTACGCTGAGGTCAAGGAACGGGACGCGCATGAAGCTCGACGGGAAGGTAGCCCTCGTGACGGGCGGTGCTCGAGGGATTGGGAAAGCCATTGCCCAAAGCCTGCATGCGTCCGGCGCGAAAGTGGCGCTGTGGGGCCGTAACGTCGAAGCGCTGCAAAGCTTTGCGCGTGAACTGGATCCGTCTGGCGCAACGGCCAAAGGCTACGCGGTCGATGTGGGCGATTCGGAGCGGGTCGAGGCGGCGGTCGAGGAGGTCGTGAAGGACTTCGGCCAACTTGACGTCTTGGTCAACAACGCCGGAATCACCGAAGACGGCCTGCTTATCCGGATGAAGGATGAGCAGTGGCGCAAGGTGCTGGATACGAACCTGACCGGCGCGTTTTTTCTTTTGCGCGCGGCGGGGAAGCGCATGCTCAAGGCGCGCGCGGGGAGCATCATCAATATCTCCAGCGTGGTCGGGCTGGTGGGCAATCCGGGGCAGGCGAACTACTGTGCCGCGAAGGCCGGACTGCTGGGGCTGACGAAATCGGCGGCGAAGGAATTCGGCAGCCGGGGCGTGCGTGTCAACGCGGTGGCGCCCGGGCTGATCGAGACGGACATGACGGCGAAGCTGACCGAAGAACAGAAGCAGGCCTTGGTGGGCGGTTTGCCGCTGGGGCGGATCGGGCGGCCCGAGGATGTGGCGGGCGCGGTCTGTTTCCTGGCCGGCGACGAGTCGGCGTACGTGACGGGGCAGGTGCTGAGCGTGGACGGCGGGATGACGATGTAGTCCGTCCGACGGTTTTTCGACGTACCAGTCAAGCGCCGGCCCGAGCGGGCCGATGCGAAGAGACCGGTCTCCGCCGCACGAGGGGTCGTGGGGCGCGGGAACGGGCCGGTGAACCGAGAGCGTGGAGGACGGACAGAGGCCATGGCCAGCGAAGAAATTCAGAAAAAGGTGTGCGACATCGTCTGCAAGCAGCTTGAAGTGGATGCTGCCAAGGTGTCGCTGGAGACCAAGTTCGCCGAGGACTTGGGCGCGGACAGCCTGGACCAGGCCGAGCTGGTCATGGAGATCGAAGACGAGTTCGACATCAACATCGCCGAGGACGCCGAAGGCAAGATCAAGACTGTCGGCGATCTGGTGACGTACATCGACGCGCAGTTGAAGAGCAAGTAAGCGGGCCGAGCGCAAGGCCCAGCCGGCGCCGGTCCGAGAATCCGGCGCCGCTTCGTCTTCGGACGGCTGGCACGATGAGGACGGCAGAAGCATGGCAGGCAACCGCAGACGGGTCGTGGTGACCGGAATCGGCGCCGTCACGCCTTTGGGCGTGGGCGTCAAGGCGACGTGGGAGGCGCTGCTTCAAGGACGAAGCGGCGTGGGCGAGATCACGCTCTACGACCACAGCAAGCATTCGGTCCATATCGCCGGCGAAGTGAAGAACTGGGATGCCTCCCAGCACATGGACAAACGGGAAGCGAAGCACTTCGACCGCTTCACGCAGTTCGCCGTCTGCGCCGCGGCCGAAGCGATCGCCGACAGCAAGCTCGACCTGTCCAAGGAAGACGCGCGCCGCATCGGTGTCGTAATTGGCACCGGCATCGGCGGAATCACGACGATCGAAGAGCAGAAAGAACGGCTGATGGAGCGCGGCCCCGACCGCGTGACCCCGTTCTTGATCCCGATGCTGATGGGCAACGCGGCGAGCGCGCACGTTTCGATCCAGCACAAGCTCAAGGGCCCGAATTTCTGCGTGGTCACGGCCTGCGCGGCCGGAGCGCAGTCGGTCGGCGAAGCCCTGCGCGTGATCCAGCGCGGCGAGGCCGACGCGATGGTTTGCGGCGGCAGCGAAGCGGCGATCACGCCCTTGGGCATGGCCGGTTTCGCGAACATGAAGGCGCTTTCCAAGCACAACGAAGAACCGCAGAAGGCGAGCCGCCCGTTCGACCTGAACCGCGACGGCTTCGTGATGGGCGAAGGCGCCGGCGTGATCGTAATTGAAGAACTCGACCGCGCGCTGAAGCGCGACGCTAAGATCTACTGCGAACTGGTAGGCTACGGGCAGAGCGGCGACGGCCACCACATCACCGCACCGTGCGCCGACGGCGACGGCGGCATCCGCGCGATGACCGCGGCCCTGCACGACGCCGGCTTGCGCCCCGAAGACGTGGACTACATCAACGCGCACGGCACGTCGACGCCGTACAACGACAAGATCGAAACGCTGGCCATCAAGCAGGTCTTTGGCGCGCACGCCCGCAAGCTGGCGGTGAACAGCACCAAGTCGATGACCGGGCATACGCTGGGCGCAGCGGGCGGCGTGGAAGCGGTCGTTTCGGTGCTCGCGGTGACCGAAGACAAAATTCACCCGACGATCAACCTCGAACATCCCGATCCCGAATGCGACCTGGACTACGTGAAGGAAGGTTCGCGCGATCTGCGGGTGCGTGCGGCGCTCTCCAACTCGCTGGGCTTCGGCGGACACAACGCGACGCTGGCCTTCGCCAAGCTGAAGCTTTAACGCCGCGCCCAGGCAGGCCGAACGGAGCGTCCATGCGCCACGCCGTATGCGTCCTGTTGCTCCTGAGTTGCGCGGCTCTTCACGCCCAAGCCCCGGCTCCCGGCGGCGCCGAACGGATCCACGCGCAGTTCCTGGAACTGATTCAGAAGCGCGTCGAAGCCGAGATGAAGGGGCTGCCGCCGGAGCAGATCGAAGCGGCCGCGAAGCAGATGGGCGCGACGAAGGAAGAGCTGCCCGCGAAGATGGCCGCTAAGATGCTCGAAGAGCACGGTCCTTATTTTCGCGTCACCGAAGCGCAGGCCCAGGCGATGCTCGCGGGAAACTTCGACGACGAAGCCAATGCCAAGACCGTGCGCGCGGACCTGAAGATTTTCAAGGATCTCGAAGTACCGCTGCCGCGCCTGCTGGTGGTGCAGATCGAATCGTTCAGCACCGGAAAGCTGAAGGGGCTGGAACTGGAGTTTTTCGCGCGGCACTGCGCGGCTTTGCGCGAACGCGCGAAGCAGGCGCTCGAAAAGAAGTAGCCGCCGCACCGGGAGGTTTTCATGTCCGAGATCGCCGCACGATTGGGCCAACAGGTTCTGGAGCACGGGTACAAGCTGACGCGCGAGGAAGCCACGGCCCTTGCCGCGCCTGAGGTGGACGTGTACGACCTGATGTATTGGGCGCACAAGATCCGCCGGAAGTACAAGGGCGAAGAAGTTCACGCTTGCAGCATCGTCAGCGTCAAGACGGGCGCATGCAGCGAGGACTGTTCGTTCTGCGCGCAGTCTTCGAAGTACAAGACCAATTCTCCGGTGCACGACTATCTCGACAAGGACCGCATCAAGGCCGCCACCGCCGCGGCGAAGAAGCAGGGCAGCTACGCGCTGGGGCTCGTCGCCGCCGGATACGGTCCAAAGGAAGAGGACATCGACAAGTACGTCGAGTACATGCAGGCGATGGACGAGGTGGGCGGCGTCGAGAAGCACATCAATATCGGGATCATGAACGAGCGCCAGATCGAACGGCTCAAGGGCGCCGGCATGGTCTGCTGCGGGCACAACCTCGAGACCAGCCGCAACCACTTCCCCAAGATCTGTTCGACGCACAGCTACGACGAGCGTGTGGAGACGCTGAAGGCGCTGGGCCGCCAGGGCGTGAAGATCTGCAGCGGCGGCCTCTTCGGCATGGGCGAGACGTGGGCGGACCGCGTGGACCTGGCGCTGGACCTGCGCGACTTGGGTGCGGCGAATATTCCGATGAACTTCCTGAACCGCATCGAAGGCACGCCGCTTGAGGATTCCAAGCCGCTGGCGCCGATGGAGATCCTGCGCACGGTGGCCCTGTACCGTTACGTGCTCTTCGACCGCGATCTGGGCGTGTACGGCGGGCGCGAAGTGAATTTGCGCGACCTGCAGAGCATGATCTTCTTCGCCGGCGCCAGCGCCGTGATGGTAGGGAACTACCTGACCACCGCGGGCCGCCCGGCCGAAGTGGACCGCCAGATGGTCCGCGACCTGGAACTGCAGTTCGCGCCCGCGCGGCAGTTGGAACCGCTGCCGGCGGCCACTAAGGACGTTTAATCGAGCGCCGCCGTCCGGCGTGCACTCAAGGCGTCAGGAGGCGCGAAGTCCATACATGAGCGCTTCCGTCCCGCCACCCACCGCTTTGATTCTTGGCGCGTCCGGTACGCTGGGCGGTGCCGTTGCGCGCACGCTGGCGGCGCGGGGCTACGCGCTGGGCCTGCACGCGCACCAGCATCCCGAACGCGTCCCCGAATCGCTGCCAGGCTCGAAAGCTTATCGCGCCGATTTCCGCGAGGCCGGCGCGGCGGAGGAACTCGCCAAGGCCTTCCTGGCCGATTTTGGGAAACTCGACGCGCTGGTCTGGGCCGCGGGGATCTCGCGCGATGCCCCCGTGGCGGCGCAGGACGAAGCCGACTTGCGCGAAGTCCTCGCGGTGAACCTTACCGCGCCGTTCCTGCTTTCGAAGGCATTGGCGCGAACGTTCCTGAAGCAGAAGAGCGGGCGCGTGGTCTGGGTCGGTTCGCACGCGGGCCTTTCGGGACGCGCGGGCGGCGCCGCGTACGCCATGGCGCAGTCGGGACTCCTGGCGCTGGCCAAGTCGCTGGCGCGCGAATGGGGGCCGACGGGTGTGCAGGTTCATGCCGTGATTCCCCCGTTCGTGCGCGACTCGGGAATGGGTCGCGCAGCCAGCGCCGAGTTCGTCGAGGCGGTCCAGAAGCGCAACGTCTTCCGGCCTGACACCGATCCGGCGGAGGCCGTGGCCGCGTTCGTGGCGAATCTGCTGGAACAACCCACCTCCTCGGGGCAGGTCTTCGTGCTGGACGCGCGGATTGTGCCCTAGGCGGCCGCTCGTTCCTAATCGCACAGGTGCTTCGAAATCACGGTCGAGCAGGTATCCAAGCTCGATTTCAGCGTGTAAAATTCGTGTATGGAAGGCTCAGCATCCCCCCCGGTTCAACCCACTCGCCCACCGCACAGCGCCTGGATGCTCCCGGCCGCCGTCTGGTTGATCTTGTTCGTGGCGTTGAATGTGGGGTATTCGCAGCAGGCGTACGTCAAGACGTTCGAGGGCGGTTACCGCGGCGGACTGAGTTTGGGCTTCCCGTTCACGCTTTGGGACGAGGGGCATTTCTTTCTCGCCGATAAGGAAAAGGGCCTGCTGATCGAGGCGTACGGCGGATGGCTGTTCTCGGGGTTGGTGCTGAACACCTTAGTCTTTGTCCTGGTGGCATGGGGCGCGGGCTTGGCGGGGACGAAATACTCGCGATTTGCGGCCGCGCGCGCGGAGGCGGCGGGCGCGGCGCCGGCCGGTCCGGTGATCTTCGCGGGTTGGACCACCGTGAGCGCCATGGGGCTCGCGACGGTGTTGCTGACGGTCTTCAACTTCCAGGTGCGCACCGAGCAGGTTTCGGGCGCGCCGTACCTGACTTCCTTCGAGCACGAATGCGGATGGCCGGCGGTGATGTGGGAAGGCCGGGATCGCTTTCAGCGCGGAAGCGGTGACGCACCGATGCCGGAGACGGTGGTGGAGGTAGACCGCGACGTGTTCGAGGCGCAGTACGCGCCGCGCCGGCACATGGGGATCCGCGTGAGCAGTTGGAAGCATCGGGGTATGGTGGTGAACCTGCTCTTCGGCGCGTTCCTGGTCATGGCCGCGGGCGGGGCGAGCGAGTGGTGGCGCAAGCGGAGGCAGGCGCGTGCGGAGGCCGCTTCGGTTAGCCCCGCCGCCTAGCGTAACCGCCATCGCACCGTACACTTTTCATCCATGTCCTGGCCCTCCCGACTTCAACGCCGCCTCGATGCGTGGCGCGACGCCGGCCTGCAGCGGCGCTTGCGCGTGGCCGAAGGTTCCGGTACGCGCGTGCGCGTCGACGGACGGGAACTCGTCAGCTTTGCGAGCAACGATTACCTGGGCCTCAGCACGCACCCGGACGTGCTCGCGGCTGCGCATGCGGCGTTGGACCGTTCGGGCGCGGGCGCGACGGCCAGCCGGCTGATCTGCGGCACCAAATCCGAGCACGCCGAACTGGAAGCCGATCTCGCGCGCTTCAAGCGCAGCGAAGGCGCGCTCGTCTTCGCCAGCGGGTATCAGGCGGCGCTGGCGGCGCTGGTGGCGCTGGGCTCGGGCGAAGAAGATCCGCCGCCGGTGTTGCTGCTCGATCGGCTCTGCCACGCGAGCCTGCTCGATGGCGCGAAACTCAGCGGCGCTCGGGTGCGCACCTTCAAGCACAACGACGCGGCCGACCTCGAACGCCTGCTGCGCGCGGAAGCCGGACCGCCGGCGCTGGCGGTCGTCGAATCGCTGTACTCGATGGACGGCGATGTGGCGCCGCTGCGGGACTTATATGCCGCGGTTCAACGCCACGGCGCTTGGCTGTTGGTCGATGAAGCGCACGCGACCGGCGTCCTGGGTCCCTTGGGGCGCGGGGCGCTGGCTGAGGTCTTTGAAGGGGAATGGCCGGGCGACGTCCTGAGCCTCGGCACTCTTTCGAAGGCGCTGGGGAGTCAGGGCGGGTTCCTCTGCGGCCCTAAGATTGCCCTGGAGAGCATCGTGCATGCCGGGCGGGCGTTTGTTTTCAGCACCGGTCTGGCCCCGGCACCTGCGGCGGCCGCACGAGTCGCGTTAGGCTTGCTTAAGGATGATGCGCGGCGCTTGCGGCTGCTGGAGGCGAGTGAAAACCTGCGCCGACGGCTGCGCGCCGACGGCTGGGAGATTCTGGGCGGTCCGGGGCCGATTTTGCCGATACGGGTAGGCGACGAAGCGGACGCCGTGGCTTTGGCCGAACGCCTTTGGAGCCAAGGTTTTTGGGTGCCGGCGGTACGCTACCCGACGGTTAAGCGCGGGCAGGCGCGGCTGCGCTTAAGTCTTTCGGCGGCACATACCCCGGACGAGATCCAGGCGCTGCTTACGGCGCTGGGGAAGCGCTAACTCGGCTTGTGGAAGCACGTAACGGAGACTAGACTGGTCTGGCCATGCGGATTCCCGAACGCTCTTTAAGGCTGGCCCTTGCGGCGCCGGCAGTGCTGCTCTTGGCCGGCTGCGGCAAGATCCGCAATCCGTTGCGCGCGGAAGCGCCCCCGCCGCCGCCCGAATACGTGAAGCTGGACGCCAAAGACGCGCCCGAGCTTTCGGAGCAGGATTACCTCAAACGCAAAGCCACGGTCGGGTCGCGCTTCGAGCGAATCGAGGCCCTGGACGTGATCGACCGCGCCGGCGACCCGGAAATGATCCCGTTCCTGGTCGAACGCCTCGAGAAAGAAGACGATCCGTTCCTGCAGATGCGCATCATGCACGCGCTTTCGAAGGCGCAAGATGTGCGCGCGGTTCCTCCGCTGAGGCGGCTGGCGCAGTGGAACGAAGACCGTGTCGGAGTCGAGGCCGTGGTGACCCTCTTCGAACTGGGCGACGACAACTACGTGCCCCGCCTCATCCGCCTGATGCGCGCGAAGGAAGAGAATCCGGAGATGGCGACGCTGGGTTACCGCACGCTGCGCCGCATTTACCAAGTCGAACTGCCCTTCAACGACCGCGCTTGGAACAATTACTACCGCTGCCACCGCCTGGAGCCCTACCAGGACATGGGCTGGTACGCGACCTTCCGGCCACCGCCGCCGCCGACCGTGGCCGGTACGACCAAGGTGGAGCCGCGGCCCGAGTCGGGCACGCGCCTGCCCACCGAAAGTACGAAGAGCCGCCGTCACGTGGTCAGCGCGCACGAATTCTGGAAGCCTGACGAGCCGTAAGATCGGCTGCCGCCGCACGGGCCGTTGAAACCACGCGCGGGTCCGCTTCGTCACTTCGAATTCGCACGGTCGCGAAAGTTTTTCACACTCGCATCCGGCGCCTCCAAATATACGCGTTTCGGCTTCAATCGGCGCCAGTTGAGGAAGACGGCGGCGTGAGATTCGGTGTATAAGGGCACGTGCAACTTTTCATTTTTCGCGAGTTCCTTGGCGGTCCACGCAGGGCGAAGTTAGGGTTCCGCAACCGGGTCGGCAGCGCCACCTCCGGACAATCGTCCAAGGACTGCGCCGGATTGCTTGACAGTCTCCTAACTCCAACATACGGTGGAGCTTTACCGGTTTCACGGACTCGTCATTTGGCCTTGAGGACAGGCGCGCATTCATGTTCGCCGTGGTCAACGGTTTAGCTGTGCTGCACAGGTGCCCCTCCAAGGCCTGGCTAGCCTTAGTCGTTGCGCTTTGCGCGTCGCGCGCGTGGTCGGGCGCCAGCGATATCGCCATCGATTCGACCGAATACGAACGCCAGCGCATTCCGCTCGACCAAGTCAAAGAGCACGTGGCCAAACTCTCCTCGTTGGGCTCCCGAGTGCCTGGAACCGAAGGGCACTTACAGGCGCGGCGTTACGTGATCGAACAACTGCGCGGGATGGGTTACGCGGGGCCTGAAGAACCGAAGACCGACGACGCGCTCAAGCCACAGACGCTCGACGAAAGCGCGAAGACGGCCGAAGGGCAATCCTGGAGCGGCGAAGCGATTACGCCGTTCCAGATCGGGCCACGCAACGTTCGCATTCACGTGGTCGACTGGAATACCTCGCTGCAAGGCGGAACTGTGGAGCTGACGGGCGAAGGCCCCGACGGCGCGGTGCAGACGGAAGAACTTACTTTCCAGCCAACTTCGCGCGGCGAAGTGGAAGTCTCGGGCGACAAGCGCTTTACCAAACTGACTTCGATTCTGGTCAAGAACCTCAAGGGCGAGGTGACGCCGGGCGAAGACACGCTCAGCGCCGGGTGGGGTGTTCGCTATTTCATCGGCCTGCATCGCTTCTGGGGCACGATTCCGGCGCAGGTCGGCCCGGGGCGGCTGCTCTTCACCGAAACACCGCCGGAAGAGACGCCCGAGCCGTTCCCGCTCTATGCCATCTGGCCCAACGGCACGGCCGTGACCACTACGGGGCCCGACGGCGTCACCGGCCCCCTGATCTATGCCCGGTCGGGCCGCTTGTCGGACTTCGACAACCTCCCGGTCAAGGACTCGATCGTCCTGCTGGACGTGGGCGACGATTCGAACTGGACGCTGGCCGCCTCGCTGGGCGCTCGTGCGGTGATCTTCATCGAACCCGAACAGGCGCTGCGCCCGGTATTGCAGAACCTCGCGGTGCAGACGCCGGTGGAGTTTCCGCGGTTGTGGATCCCACGCGCCGACGGCCTGAAGCTGAAGGAAACCGCGCTGCGCCTGCTGGCCAACGGCGGGAAGCCGCCCGTCGTCAACGCCTATACGCACATGCAGTGGAAGCGTGAGCAGTGGGACAACATTTATCTGCTGATCCCCGGCTCGGGACCGAATGCGACGATCACCGACGAGGCGCAGCGCAAGGAAATCACCGGCGCCACGGTGGTGCTCGCGGCGTATTACGACAGCAACAGTCTGGTGCCGTCGCTGGCGCCGGGCGCCGAACAAAGCATTTCTTGCGCAGCGCTTCTGGCCTTGGCGCGGCAGTACAAGCATCAGCCGCCGGCGCGCGACGTCCTGCTGCTCTTCAGCGGGGCGCATTTCCAGGGGTTGAAGGGCGAACGCGAGTTCTTCGCCGAAGTCGACCGCCTGCCGCTCAACATCGACGAGACGCAGACGTACGAAGGCGAACTGGCCAAGGTGCGCAGCGCGCAGACGATCAATAAGCTGATCCTGGCCGACATTCTGCAGAAGGAAAACCTGGGCCTGGAACGCGAGGAACTGCGGCTGGCCACGCAGCAGGCCGTTGACGCGTATCTCCAGATGCCCTTCGCGCGCGCCGATCAGGCGTTCATCGAAGCGGCCATCAGCCGCCCGTCCTTGTTCTACCTGGTGCTGGGGATTCTGTTGCTGGCGGCGGGGATCGCCTGGTTCGTGATGAACTGGCCGGTGCGCGGATTCAGCCTCGCGGTGTTGCTGACGGCCGGAACGAGTTTTCTCGTGTACGGCGCGGCGGTGCCGTGGCTGCAAGGGAAACTCAAGGCCGGCGCCGGCGCGGTGAACCCGCAGGAACGGATGGACGGATTCCTCGACCTCTGGAAGCAAGAAGTCAACACGCGCGAGACCGATAAAGAACGCGAAGGCCGGCTGCTGCGCTACGAAGGCCAGAACGACACCGAACTGCAAAACAAGAAAACCGAAGAACGCCGGGCGTACGAATTCTCGGGCCAGCTGCTCTACTCGCTCTCGTCCTCGGGCTACGGCATCAAGCCGGAAACGCCCGCCGACTTGGCCGCGCGGCAAGCCGCGCTGCGCGAAACGGCCGAACTGATGCGACGGCGCGTGGAGACAGAACTGTCCTGGGTGGACGAAGAGTTCAAACGCCTGGCGCTTAATCGTCCTTTCCAGGATCTCGTGTACAACCGGCTCTCCCGCGACAGCGACGCCAAGGGCCGCAAGAGCATGTTCCTGTCGCTGGACCTTTCGGCCGGCAACCCGGGCATCGGCCTGTTCTACCTGGGTAATTTCTACGGCAAATACGGCGACATCGAGTCGCGCTACAAGAACTTCGGGCGCTCGGTGATGAACATCGCCAAGGCGGTGGAACGCGCGGGAGGCGGCGCGGGCGAAGGCCAGTTGATGCCGGATACACTGCTCGAATCGGGCAAGCGAAGCTGGCAGACGTACTTGGGCACGAGCATGGCGCTGGCCAGCGAGATTGCCGTGCAGGCCCAGATGCGCGGGCTCACGCTGGCGACGCCCTACGACCGCCGCATGGTCTGGGACACGCCGCAGGACCACCACGTCTCCGGCGAAGGATCGCTCAATTGGACCAACGTGGACAGCCAGTTGTCGCTGGCGGGAACCTTCCTGCGCCGGTTCCTGGCCGAGCCGGCGGTGACGGGCGAGTGCCGCTTCGACAAGGGCCTCAAGAATACCGGCTACTCGCAACTTATTTTCCGGACCGTCCGCCGCGGCGGCTCGCGCAGCATCTTCCCCAACATCCCGGTGGGCGACACGGTCATTCACCGCACCTGGCGCGAGCACAGCGTCGGCGGCGTGCGGCTGTGTTTGATGGAGGCGACGAACCCGCTGGGCCGCGCGTACATGCCGGGCCTGATGCGCGGCGGCCGCTTCAACTTCGAAGCCGAGAAGAGCGATCCGGACACCGGCGAGATTCAGTACTCGATCAACAAAGCCAAGCATAAGCTGAACGAAAACCAGACCTTCAGCAGCCACATCGCGATGCAGGTGCGCCGCGACACGGTGGAGATCTTCCGCGCGCAGGGGGTCGGCGTGCTGGACGTGGTCGATCCGGGCCGCCTGACGGTCCTGCGCAACTGCACGCTGCTGGCCGGGCAGACCGAATCCGGACCGCTCGAGTTCGGCACCAGCAGCAGCTATTGGCACGAGCCGCACCGCGTGCTCTTCGCGGAGCCGGGCTCGCGCGTGAAGGTGCTCTTCCGCGAAGGCGAGTTCGGCCTGCGCGTGGCCGTCCTCGACGTGGACCAGACCATCCGTGACCGGCTCCTGGATCCGGAACAATCCGCCAAGGTGAGCTTGGACCAGGCGCGCGGCCCCGGTTTCCGGCTGGGTACGCGCAAGGTCCTGGACTGGCTGCCGATGCGGACGGCCTCCGACCTGTGGTGCCTCGGCGAGAAGCGGCTCCAGAATCTGCGCTCCCATTCGATCGGCAACGCGAAGCTCGACAACCCCCTGTTTCCCGGGCCCTACAGCACCGGCACGATCACGGTGGCCAAGGACAGCGACGAAGCGATCGGGACGGGCGTCGAGAAGCAGTCGCCGGACGGACCGGGTTGGGACGAGCGCGTGGTGGGCTTGCCGCTGCAGATTGGCGACGCTCCAGAAAGCTTCCGCGTCGAGAAATTCATCCCGCCGAACAAGCTGGTGCTGGACCGCCCGTGCCGCTACGACCTGCCGCCCAACCGCCCCTTCCTGCTCACGAAAGAGCAGCCCGGGCTGCACAACATCACCAAGATGCGCCTGCAGGAAGCGCAGGATGCGCGCCAGCGCAAGCAGTACGGGGAAGCGTGGCGGCTCAGCACCGAAGCGTGGGGCCTGGAGTCGCGCGCCTATCCGGAAGTGCTGGGCACGGCCAACGACAGCGTGATGGGCGTCGTCTTCTACCTCTTCTTGCTGCTCCCGTTCTGCTTCTTCGTCGAACGGCTCCTCTTTGCGATGCCCAAGATCGAGCACCAGATCGGCGCGTTCTTCGGGATCTTCGTGGGCATGTTCGTGCTGCTGTGGCTGGTGCATCCGGCCTTCGATCTGGTGGCCGCGCCGCCGGTGATCCTGCTGGCATTCGTCATCATGAGCCTGGCCGGCATCGTGATCGCGATCTGCTACGGGAAGTTCAACACCGAGATGCGGATGATGCAGCAGGGCATGCAGGGCGCGCAGTCGGCCGACGTCAACCGCGCCAGCGCGGCGATGGTGGCCGTCTCGCTCGGCATCAGCCAGATGCGCCGGCGCAAGGTCCGCACGCTGCTGACGTGCCTGACGATCATCCTGCTGACGTTCACGGCGCTTTCGTTCACCAGCACGGTCCGGACGATCGGGCAGGCGCATATCGACCTTTCGCCCGGCGACGAGCAAGACGCGCGCTACAACGGCATCCTGCTGCGGCAGCTCAATTACGACCGCTTGAGCCTGGATGCGTTCGAGCAGATGCGCCGCGAACTGGCCAACGAAGGGCTGACCTGCACGCCGCGCTTTTGGCGCGTGGCCGCCAAGAACGAAAAAATCCTGGTGGATGTCTTCGCCAATTCGGCGGAAGGCGGCGAGGCCAACCGCAACGAACGGATGGTTTCGCCGGCCTGCATGGTCGGATTCAGCCATTCCGAAGCCGAACTCTTTCCCGAACTGCGCAAGAAAGCCGGCGAAGGCGGGATGATCGTGGCGGGAAGCTGGCTGGAGGAAGGCGATACCGACGTCTGCCTGCTGCCCGAAAAGCTGATCGAGTACCTGCGCCCGAAGGGCATCGCCAAGGAAGAATGGAACGCCGAACGCGCCATCGGCGTCGAGCTGATGCTGGGCAGCCACCCGGTCAAGATCAAGGGCATCTTCCGGCCCGAAGAGTTCGACGCGCTGAAAGACCTGGACGACGAGCCGCTGACGCCGGTGGACTTCTCGGCCAGCGAGGCTTCCCGCGGCGCCGAGCAGCAGACCGACGCCACGGCGCAGGTGGAGAATCTCGAGAACGCGAAGGCCACGAAGTACGAACACATCAACGGCCAGAACACGCTGATTCTGCCGTGGCGCACCGCGCAGCTTCTGGGCGCGGATCTGCGCAGCGTCGCGGCCAAAGTGCAGAGCAAAGAGGTGCTCGATTACATGGTCGAGCGGCTGCTCAAACGGATCGAGAAGAACCTCTTCGTCGGCCGTGACGGCCGCCGGCGGCTCTACGCCTCGACGGGCAAGCTGAGTCTGAGCGGGCTGGGCAACCTGCTCGTCCCGCTGCTGATCTCGATCCTGATCCTGCTCAACACGATGATCGGCGCGGTCTACGAGCGTAACCGCGAGATCACCATCTTCAGCGCTTTGGGCCTCGCGCCCAGCCACATCGCGGCGCTGTTCCTCGCCGAAGCGCTGGTGTACGCGACACTGGGCGCGATCTTTGGCTATTTGCTAGGCCAAGGCGCGGCGAAATTCATCCAGCTCTTCGGCGAACAGCTCGGCGTGGCCGGCCTGTACTTGAACTACTCCAGCTCGTCGGCGGTCTTCGTGACGGCGATCGTGATGCTCTCGGTGATCGGGAGCACGATTTACCCCGCGATGATGGCCGCGCGCGCCGCCGCGCCCAGCGAAGAGCGGCGCTGGTCGGTCCCCGTCCCGGTGGGCGACGAGATCAGCCTCGAACTGCCCTTCAGCTTCCAGCGCGATCTGGTCCCGGGCGCGGCCTTGTTCCTGCATGAATTTTTCGAGAGCCACGCCGAGTCGTCGCTGGGCAAGTTCACGGCGAAGGAAGTGACGCTGGAGACCTTCCATACCGAAAACGGCCAAGGCCTGTGCATCTTCTTCATGGCCTGGCTGACGCCATACGATCTGGGCGTCTCGCAGGAAGTGCAGATTTACGTCGTCCCCACCGACGACGAGGGCCTGTACGTGACGGAGGCCACGTTCTACCGCGTGAGCGGCTACGTGGCTTCATGGCGGCGCGTGAACCTGCCGTTCCTGAACGCGCTGCGCAAGCACCTGCTGATCTGGCGTACGTATTCGCCCGAGCAGCGCATGGAATACAGCATGAAGGGTTTCTACCGCTTCAATGAAGCCTTCGAAGCGGTCGGCTGGCCGATTCCGCCGGGCGCGCGCCCGGCGCAGGGTCTCGAGCCTCCCGAACTGGATGAAGAAGGAGCGGTGATCGGGCCCGGTAGCCCGCACGATCCGCAAGGCGGCGCCGGTACGGCGAGCCTGTCCGACGGCCCCGAGCCCGCGAAAGCTTGATCGGCACACATGGGTCACGAAAGCGACAAGGAACTAGAAGAGTACCGCAGCATCATGGAAACCCCCTCGACGTTCGAGGAAGGGTTTTCCTGGCGCACCGTCGTAGGCGCGGTATTCCTCGGCTTCGTCATGATGCCGGCCTCGATGTACATGGGGCTGGTGGTCGGCGAAGCGTCCATCGGCGACGCCGCGCGCTGGGTGACGGTGATCCTGTTCCTCGAAATCGCCAAACGCAGCCGCCAGGCGCTGCGGCAACAGGAACTGTTCGTCCTTTACTACATGGCCGGCATGGCCCTCGCTTCACCGTTTCAGGGCCTGCTTTTCCGGCAATACCTCGTTCGATCGCCCGCCGCGGAAGACCTGCAACTCGTGGGAGTCTTCGCCGATCCCGACATGTGGTGGGTCAGTCCGACCAAGGAATACATCGAACAGCACGGGCGCTCCTTTCTGTCGTGGGGCTGGTTCGGCCCGATCGCACTGATAGTGCTGGGCCAGTTGCTCGGCCGCATCGACCACTTCGGGCTGGGCTATTTTCTGTACCGGCTCACCAGCGACGTCGAGAAACTCCCCTTCCCGCTCGCGCCCGTCGGCGCGGCCGGCAGCATCGCCCTGGCCGAAAGCACTCAGGACAAGCAGACCTGGCGCTGGCGCACGTTCTCCATCGGCACCATGCTGGGCCTGATGTACGGCACCATCTATACGGCCGTGCCCGCGGTGACCGGCGCGATATTCGGCAAGGCCGTGCAGATCATACCCATCCCCTGGATCGAACTGACCGATAAGACCAGCGATGTGCTGCCCGCCGTGGCGGTCGGTCTGACCGTCCATCTCGGCTTATTGATCGTCGGCTTCGTCATACCCTTCTGGTCGGTTGTGGGCGGCATGGTGGCCGTCATCTCCACCTTCATCCTGAATCCCGCGCTGTATAAGCTCGGCATTCTGAAGACCTGGAACGCCAGCATGCGCACGCCCGAAACGGGGGTCGCAAACCAGGTCGATTTCTACATGAGCTGGAATATCGGCGTCATGCTCTCCATCGCGATCATCGGCTTTATTGCCATCGCGAAAGGGCTGACCAAGAGCCGCGAAAGCGGCGGCCTGGACCTCTCGAAGCTGTGGGTCAAGAACGAGAAGCGCGGCGACATCTCGATCTGGACGAGTCTGTTGATCTACGTATTCTCGACGGCCAGCTACATTTTCATCTGCTTGTGGCTGGTGCCCGGATTCCCGGTTCTGTTCTTCGTCTTCTACGGCTTCGTGTACACCCCGGTCGTCAGTTACGCGACGGCGCGCCTGGAAGGCATGGCGGGCCAGGCGTTGAATATCCCGTTCATCCGCGAGGCCGGGTTCATCCTGGCCAGCCGCTGGGGCGACTACAAAGGCATCGGGATCTGGTTCGCGCCGATCCCTATCCATAACTACGGCTACCAGACCGTCGGCTTCCGGCAGGTCGAACTGACCGGGACCAGTTTGCGCAGCATCATCAAGACCGAGTTCATGGTCGTGCCGATCATCCTGGCGGCCTCGATTTTGTTCAGCGAATTCATCTGGAGTCTCGCGGCGATCCCCAGCGAAGCGTATCCGTATGCCAACCTGATGTGGGACATGGGCGCGCGCACGCAGTTGCTGCTCTACAGTTCCACGACCGGCCAGGAGTCCCCGTTCTTCGACGCGCTGAAGCCGCTGGTGATCCTCGCGGCTTTCGTCTTCGGGCTGGGGCTGTTCGGGTTCCTCTCGGCCATGTCGCTCCCGCTGCTGTTTATCTACGGAGTCGTGCGCGGCTTCGGGCACGCCAACCCGCACGGATTGATCTTCGAGTTCATCGGCGCGCTGATCGGCCGCTTCTACTTCGAGAAGCGGTTCGGGCGCGAGAAATGGCGTCAATACGCGCCGGTGCTCTGCGCGGGCTACTTCTGCGGCGAGGGGCTCATCAGCGCCGCGAGTATCGCCATCAGCATGATTAGCAAATCCGTCTCGCAGATGCTCTACTGAGCCGCTTGGCACGGCGCTCGGCCTCGGCTAAGCTTCCAGACGGGAGCCGAGCATGCGCCACGATCCGCAAGCCTACTTCGATCATCAGGCCCTCAGCCGCAACCTCGAGGAGCAGTCGCCCCCGGAGATCATCCGCTGGGCGATCGACTTCTTCGGTCCGCAGCTGTGCATGAGCACCTCGTTCCAGCTCGGCGGCATGACGCTGCTGCATATGCTCGCCGAGGCTCAGAAAGACCTGCCAGTCGAGAGCCGCGTGCCGGTTCTCTTCGTCGATACCGGGTTTCACTTTCCGGACACGCTGGCGTTCAAGGACGAGGTCGTGCGGCGCTACGGCATCAACTTGGTCACGCTGAAACCGATCATCGACCGCGAGAGCTTCGTACGATTCTACGGCGACGACCGGTTATACGAACGCAATCCGAACGAATGCTGCCGAATCAATAAGGTCGAGCCGATGCAACGCGCGCTGAAGAAGTACGACGCGCAGTTGATCGCTCTGCGCCGCGACGCCGGCGGCGACCGCGCCGGGATTCAGATTCTCGAGCGGCGCACCGACGGCAAGCACCTCGTCCATCCGCTGGCCAACTGGACCCGGCAGCAGGCCCTGGATTACCTGAAGGATCACAACGTCCCGATCCATCCGCTGCACGAGAAGGGTTACAAAACGATCGGCTGCTTCCCGCCCTGCTGCACGCAGCCAGTGGGCGAACATGCGCCCGAGCGCGCCGGACGTTGGACCGGAACGGGCAAGACCGAGTGCGGCCTGCATCAAGTGGGCAAAGCCCGGCCGGCGGCCGATTTCTCGATCTGACCCCGCTCGGTAAACCTTCGGGATTGGCGGGCTTGGCATCCGCTTGGAAGGGCTCTGCTCGAATAAATTCAATAACGACAAATCCCCGCCGCACCTTGATGGGTGCGGCGGGGATTGTATTCGTGCGTTATAGGTATTTGGGAAAGCGGGAACGCTTACAGGGAGCGCATGATGCCGCGCAACTGCTCCCGCAGCGACGCCTTGATCATCCGGTCCAGGACGCGCTTCTGCTCGTCCGTGAAGATCGGCTTGCGACCGCGCTTACCGCCCTTGGTTGCGTTTGCCGCCTTTTTAACGCCCTTTTTTCGGCCGCGAGGCATGAATGCAGTCTCCTTTTAATTCGGAAGCGAGTTAAGGAACTCAAGGGTTCTACTCCGATGGCGGCGGGCTGTAAAGTGAGGTTTCGCCCGAAGTCGGTCCCGAATTTGAGCGTGGGGCGCGAAGGAAAATCGTATAATACCGGGCGGTAGAGCGCGTGCGGCGCATCGCGCTTCCCACGGAAACGCGATGCCCGGGCCGGTTTCGCCGGTGCGGCTTCCATGGAATTTAGGCCCGGCGACCGCACGACGAATAGCGCAGGGAGCTTTTATGGCCGAGCCCGCGAATGTCGAATCGAACGCCGCGGCGGATTGCGTATTTTGCAGGATTGGCGCGCGACAACTGGAAGCGATGGTGGTGTACGAAGACCCCGAGATCATCGCGTTTCGGGATATAAATCCACAGGCCCCGGCGCATGTCCTCATATCGCCCAAACGCCATTACGCGACGCTGTACGAATTCCAGCAGCAGGATCCCGCCCTGCTGGGCCGGTTGCTCGCCGCCGCGTTGCAGATTGGCCAGCAGGAGCGGCTTGCCGCGCGCGGTTTCCGCCTGGTGCTCAATCACGGCGTCGAAGGCGGGCAAACCGTCCAGCACGTGCACCTGCATCTGCTCGGCGGCCGGCCGTTCAACTGGCCGCCGGGTTAGCGCCGCCCGTCACGGCGTCGCGCGGCGCCGTTCGAGGTACAGCATCCGCCCCGGCACATCCACATGGACGGCATGCAGCGACTTCATGAATCCCAGGCCCACGATGTTGTACAAGCCCGCCAGATCTTCCCGCGCCAGAGGCGAACGGACCTCGGCGGCCTCCAACACCCGGCCGTCGGCCTGCTCGAATTTCAGCGTCCCGAACTGCACGTCCTTGAAGACCGTTTCGCGAATCTCCACCCGGCGCGAGACCGAACCGTCGTTCACCTGAGCGAATCCGCGCAGCGCGCCTCCGGCGCTTAAGCCCAATTCCTCGTGCGGCTTCATCGCCGCAAGTAGCAGCGTTTCGGCGCCGGTATCGAAAAGGAAGGACAGTCGCTGCCTGCCGTTGATCGTCACGAACGCGCGCGGACGCTGCTGCAGTTCGTGCGGCGCCCGGTGCATCGGCAAGGCTGCGCGTTCGATCTCCGGCGCCGGCGGCGGCAAGCGCATCCCCGCCGGCCAGACCAGCAGCCGGCCGTACGCGAACTCCAGCGTAAAGCGGCTGCGGCCCAGGAGGTCCATGCCCAGCAGGCACGCGATCTGCTCCAACGCTTGCCCGGGGCCGTGCTTGATGACGCCCAGCGGAACGTCTCGGTATTCGTGCGAGCCGAGCTTCAAGGAAGTCAGCAGCGCGCGTTGAGCGCCCAAGTCGCCGACAAACGCGCCGTTCAACTGCTGGGTGCCCAGAATCCGAAGCTCGGGAATCGTGACACGCGCGCGATTGGCCAAAGTAACTTCGGAGCCCGTATCGAGCAGCGCTTCGCAGTGCGCCGCGCCGTTGAGCGACACGTCCACGAATACCCGATTGGCGCGGATCGTGAACGGAAGGCCCGCGACCCCATCAGGAGGCTCGGGCGCGCCGGCCCAAGCCGAGACGGCCAGCAGAAGGATCCAACTACCCATGCGTAACGCCACCGGAAGCTCCTGGTGCTAACCGCGCAATCAGGCTAAAGACGCCCGGCTCCCCCAGCCTATCAGAAGCCCAGACCGATCTATTCCGAACAGGCCTGAACGCGTGTAATTTAAGGTAAATGAAAGGGAGAAGGGTGCTTCGGCGAACCTGACCTAAGCCTTTTTATTAGCACAGCTTAGAAAAATGGTTTCCCTCTGCACGGGGTGCCGATTCGGTGTAATGGAATTAGCTACCCTTCCTTGCGAGGCAGGGTCTGGTTGCGTGGCTGGGCGAGGGCATGGCTTTCGCGGCCCGCAGCGAGGTCCCAAGAACCAGGCATCTCTAAAGCTGTCCATACCTTAGGAGATTCTCCATGCCGTCATTCGGTACGCGGTGGATCAAGGTAAGCGGTCTATGCTCTTGTGGGTTGGCGTTGGCCATGCACATGTCGGCACAGGGCGAGGACGCTGGGACGACCCCTCCCGCCCCCGCCCAGCCCAATGGCGGCAACAATAAATCGCTGCAACTTCAGCAGCGCAAGGTCGGCACCCAGATCGACAAATCGGCCGAACAACTGCGCGAGGTTCTGGAAGAAGTGCGCCAGAACATGGGCGTGGAGCTCGAGAGCAAGGAAAAGGTCAAGCAGGCCTCGGACGTGCTCAAGGATATCTCCGAAAAGACCGTGCCGAAGGTGATCAACGACCTGAAGGAAGGCCAGAACCGCGACGCGCTGACCGGTCAGGCGGCAATCAACAACGACCTCGTCAAGATCCTCAAGATGATGCAGAAGCAGTTGGCGCCGGCCGTGACGCGCAAGGCGCTGAGCGATGCGATCAAGAAACAGAAGACGGCGCTGGATAAGACGAAGGAAACGCGCCTGACGCGCGAGAGCCTGGAAGGCAAGCCCAAGAGCCAGCTCACCGAAGAAGAACGCACCGCGCTGCACGAAGCTTCCGAAGACCAGAAGAAGGCCGCCGAGGAACTCGAGAAGGCCAAGCAGGAGCTGAAGGATCAGGTCGCGAACCTGAAGGACAGCGATCCGGAAGCCGCCGAGAACGTCAAGAAGGCGCTCGATAAGCTTGAAAAGGCCGAGGCCGAGAACAAGGCCCGCGACGCGGCCAACGAGATCGCCGACAACAAGCTCCGGCAGGCCGAAGCCAAGCAGGAAGAAGTCCTGGCCGCGCTGAAGAACGCCGAAGAACAACTCGACAAGAGCACCGATAAGGTGGGCAAGCTCGAAGAGAAGCTGGCCGACCTGAAGGATGCCAAGAAGCAGCAGGAGAAGGCGCACGCCGAAACCAAGAACCTCGACGGCCAGAACGAAGAAGAAATGAAGCGCGCCGCCGAAGACCAGGGCGATGTGTCCAAGAAGCTGAACGAACTGAAGGAAGAGGACCAAAAGCTGGCGGACGCGAGCAAGAAGTCGGACGAAGCCCGTAACGAGATTATCCGCGAAGAGAACAAGGAAGCGCTGAAGAATCAGGAAGAGGTGCTCAAAGCGCTGGACGAAGCGATCAAGGAGACCGAACAGGATCTCGCGCAGGCGCAGAATGCGGAAGAGAAGGCCACGGAACTCGCCGAGCAGCTCGACAAGATAGGCGCGATGATGGAGAAGCAGCAGGACTTGGCCAACAAGACCGACGATGCCAAGCCCGAGGATGCTCACGCGCTGGCCAAGCCGCAGGACGAACTGGCCAAGGACGCGGAGGCCGCGAAGTCGGAGATGCCCGAAGACAAACGCACCGACGGCGAGAAAGCTCAGGAAGCCGCGCAGGCCGCGAAGATGGCCGAGCAGATCGCGCAGCAGGCCGAAAAGCAGGCGCAGGAGTCGGCCAAGTCGCAGGAACCCCAAGCCGCCGCCGAACAGGCCGCTCAAGCCGCCAAACAGGCCGAGCAGGTGGCGCAGCAAGCCGCGCAGCAGCAGCAGCAGGAAGCGCAGGCCAAGCCCAACGACGCGCAGGCCGCTCAGGAAGCCAAGCAGTCCCAGGAAGCGGCGCAGGAAGCCAAGCAGGCGGCGGAAGCCAGCCAGCAGGCGGCGCAGGAAGCCAAGCAGCAACAGCAGCAAGGTAATAAGGAAGCCGCTCAGAAGTCGGCCGAACAGGCCGCGCAGAAGGCGCAGGAAGCCGTCCAGGCCGCGCAAAAAGCGCAGCAGGGTCTGGAACAGCCCCAGGCGCAGGAAATGGCGCAAGCCCAGCAGGCCGCGCAAGAAGCTCAAGAAGCGGCGCAGAACGGCGAACAGGCTCAGCAGGCCGCACAGCAGGCTCAGCAAGCCGCGCAGCAGGCCGCGCAAGCCAGCCAGCAGGCGCAGCAGCACGCGCAGGCCAGCCAGCAGGCCGAACAGGCCGGCCAGAAGGAGCAGGCCGCATCCGAAAGCCAGAAGGCCCAGGAGGCCGCGATGAAGGCCGCCGAAGCCGCTCAGCAGGCCGCACAAGCCGCGCAGCAGGCGGCCAACGGCCAGCAGCAGGAACAAGCTGCCGCGCAGTCCGAAATGGCCGCGCAGCAGGCCGCCGCGCAAGCTCAGTCCGCCAGCCAGGAAAGCCCCTCGTCCGCGATGCAGCAGGCGATGCAGGCGATGCAGCAGGCCGCTCAGGCGCTGGCCAACCAGCAGCCGCAGCAGGCACATCAGCAACAGCAGGCGGCGATGCAGGCATTGCAGCAGGCGGCTCAGGCCACCGCTGCCGAACTGGCCCAGCTCGACATGCAGGCGGCCATGGAAGCCATGCAGGCGATGATGGACAGCCTCGCGAATCAGGAAATGGCGATGGCGCAGAAGACCGCCCAGGCCGATTCGGCGCAGATGGCCCAGATGTCGCCGCAACAAGCCGCGATGGCACAACAGGCCGCGCAGCAGGCGCAAATGGCCGCGATGCCGCAGTCCGCGCAGCAGGCCATGCAGCAGGCCGCACAGGCCATGCAGCAGGCCGCCCAAGCCATGCAGCAGGGCCAGCAGGCGCAGGCCCAGGCGGCCCAGTCGCAAGCCATGGCCGCGATGCAGCAGGCCCAGCAGTCCATGTCCCAGGCGATGGCCCAGCAGCAGGGGCAGCAGCAATCGCAACAGGCCCAGCAGTCCCCGCAGCAGCAGCAAGGCGGCAAGCCGCACGACGCCGGTCCGGGCGGCTTCGCCTACGCCAAGGGCGGCCCGGCCAACCAGGAAGCCAACTGGGCCGTGGCGCTTCCGCCCAAGGATCGCGAAGAGGTCGAACAGGCGCTGAAGCAGAAGATGCCGTCGCAGTACCGCCGGCACATCAGCCTCTACTACCAGAACCTCGCCGGCACGCAGTCCACCGAATAACCCGCGCCGTACGCTCGAAACAAAACCCCCGGCTCATGGCCGGGGGTTTTTATTGGATGCGCCTGCCTTAAGGTGGATGGACAACGCCAGCCGGTCAGTACATCCGCTCGCGTTTGTTCATGTAGGCCAGCAGCGCCGTGGAGAGCAGTTCGTCGGTGCTCAGCGGGACGAAATCGATATCCTGGGAACGGCAGTAACGCTTGATCGCGTTCACGTGCTCCCCCAGCGCGCGCTTATACGCTTCGCCGATGTAGCTCCCTTGCGCGGTCATGCGCTGGCCGGTCTCGGAGTCGACGAACTCGATATTCTCGCGGTAGGGAAACTCGCGCTCTTCCGGCGCCAGCAGGTGAAAGACGATCATCTCGTGCCGGCGCGCACGGAACCCCTTGAGCCCCGCGATGATCTTCGCGGTATCGTCCAGCAGGTCGCTGATCAGGATCACCAGGCCGCGCCGCGCCAGCCGCTCGGGGAGCGCGCCGACGCCCTTCTCGGTATCCGTGCCGGCGTCGGGCTCGGCTTTCGCCAGGACGCTCAGCAGCCCGTGCAGGTGCATGTTTCCGCCGCGCGTGGGGATGACCTCCGGCGGCCCGTCGCGGAAAATCGCCAGTCCCGCCGCATCGCCTTGATTGATCATCAGGTACGCGAACGCCGCGGCCAGATCGCGCGCATAGCGCCATTTCTGAATGCCGGGGCTGGGTTGCCCGTCCAGCCGCGCCCCCTCGCCGCCGAAGCGCATGCTCGACGAACCGTCCAGCAAAATGTAGGAACGCGTGTTGGTCTGATCTTCGAACTGCTTGATGTACAACCGGTCGGTCTTCGCCGCGACCTTCCAGTCGATGAACCGGAAAGGGTCGCCCTTGGCGTATTTGCGGTAGCTCGAAAACTCGCTCGAAAATCCGTGGTAAGGCGACTTATGCAGGCCGATCAAAAAACCTTCGACGATGAAGCGCGCCACCAGTTCCAGATTGCTGACGCGCGCAAGTACTTTCGGATCGAGGAAGCGCGTGTCGCCGTCGAGCTTGCGGGGCTTCGTGCCGTCGGAGGTTGCAGCGGGCGTGGCCATGCCTTACGTGTATCCGCTGAGCGGCGTCCTGGCAAGGCGGCGTCTCAGGTATCGCAATTGAACCAGAATTAATTGCGGAAATGGGCGGTAACTTGAGCCCCTGCGTTCATTTGCATCAGGCCTTGCGGTGTACATAAAGCGAACCAAGGGAGAGCATGATCATGGCCGTAAAGCTACGCGTCGGAATCGCATGGGTCGTAGTTCTGGCGCTCGCAGGCACCGTGTGCGCCGCGGAAACCTGGGTGACCGGCCCGTCGCACCGTGTGCTGCGGACCGAGAAAGCGCCGCAAGGCAGCGAACTTTGGGACGCCGCCACGCGCACGATCAAGCTCTTTGCCGCGCGTAACGAATTCGCGGCGTTTCAGATCGTCTTCCCCGGGCCGCGCCAAGGCGTCAACCTCGCCCCGTTCAAGCTGACAGGACCGGACGGCGCCACGCTGGAACACGTCGCGCTCCTGCGCGAGCATCACCTCAATACCCCCGTGCTCTCGCAGTTCGGCAAGGACGAGCACCCCAAGGATGTCCTGTGGCTTAACGAACGCTGCAAAGAGTTGGGCGCGCCCCGCGAGTTCCCCGAACTTCTCGTGCCGCTCGACGCCAAGAAGTACGGCGCGCCTTTCGATTGCGCGGAAGGCAAGAACGAACTCATCTGGGCGGATATCTTCGTGCCCGAAGACGCCAAGCCCGGCGTGTACAAAGCCGAATTCCAGGCCGGCGGCGAAAGCTTCAAGGTCGAACTGACCGTCTGGAACTTCACGCTGCCTTCGGTCAGCCACTTCCCGCAGTGGGCGTATATCGGGCCGGAGCAGATCTCCTGGGGCTTCGGGCAACCGCACCAGAAGATCCCCGAGATGCAGGACGCCTTCGACGCCTATTTCCAGATGGCGCACGACCACCGGTTGAGCCTGACCGAAGGCTTCGGCTACGACGAGGCCTACATCAAAGGCGCGAACCGGAAGTTCTACGACCACTACACGGGCAAGGCCTTCAAGGGACCCTTCGCGCCGGGCTTCGGATTCGAGCTGGTTCCGGTCGAAGAACAGTTCTTCGAACTGGTGAAGAAGGAAGGCTGGCTCAATCGCGCCTTCGTGTACCTGATGGACGAACCGGGCTCCAAGGAGCAGTACGACGAGATCGTCGCGAAGGGCAAGGCCATCGCGGAGAAGACCGGCGGGAAGCTGATGCGCTTCGTCACCGAGCAATTCGAACCGAGCAAACCCGACTGGCCGCACCTCGACCAGGCCGTCGATGTCTTCTGCAGCGGCGCGATCCCGCCCGGCGATATTCCGGCCATCGAAGCGAAGGGCAACGTGGTCTGGACGTACAACGGTGGGCACATGGGTTCGGCCGCCATCGACGCGCCCGGACCGATCATGCGCTCGCATGCGTGGGCCGGCTTCGTCTCCGGCGCGCGCGCTTGGTTCTTCTGGGAAGCCGGGTACGTCGTCGACAAGCACAACAAATGGAAGGGCCAGAGCAAGAACATCAACGCCGATCCCGCCAAGTTCGTGACCGACGTTTGGAACAATCCACTCAACTTCGACGAGGCCGAGAAGCCGTACAAAGGCAAGAAGTATCCGGCCGACTGGTCGATCCGGATCAACGGCGACGGGCTGCTCTTCTATCCCGGCAAGGAAGCGGGCGTCAACGGCCCCATCGCCTCGTTCCGCCTCAAGGCGCTGCGACACGGCGCGCAGGATTTCGAATACCTGTACCTGCTGGAGAAAATGGGCAAGCGCGACGAAGCGTTCGCCGAAGCGAAGAAGCTCGTCGGCGGGGAGAGCGCTTCGACGGCCAGCAGCGACGGGCAGTCGGGGAAGCTCAAGCTCGATTACGATAAGGACGCCGCGCATTGGGAATCCGCGCGCGTGCGCCTCGGCCAGATGCTCCACGCCATCGGCGACGCGGCGATCCGTGCGAAGGTCCAGCCTTACAACCAGTACCCCAACCCGGTGGGCCACCCGGATTACTTCGGCGGCAAGCGGTACTGATCCGGCGCTTTGCGCGAACTTTGATGTGCGCTTAGAATGCGCGCATCACACGGAGATTCGCGCGCATGGCATCCGCTGCTGACGTACTGCTACTCGAAAACGGCGACCTGGAGACGATCACAAGGGGGCGGCTCGCGCGCGGACAACTCCTGGTGAAAGGCGGCCGCATTGCGGCGCTGGGCAAACGCGTGGCGGCCCCGCGCGGAGCGAAGCGGTTCGACCTGAAAGGCGCGTTCGTCACTCCGGGCCTGATCGACGCGCACAGCCACGTCGGCATGATGGAAGACGGTGTCCCCGGCGACGGCGATTACAACGAATCCACCGACGCGATGACGCCCGACGTCATGGCGCTGGACGCCTTCCGCACCAGCGACGTGGCGCTGCGCGAGGCCGCCGAATCGGGCGTCACCGCCGCGTTCATCATGCCCGGCAGCGCCAACGTGATCGGTGGACTGTGCGCCATCGTCAAAACCTTCGGCCTGCGCTATGCCGACTACATCGTGAATGCCGAAGCCGGATTCAAGATGGCGCTGGGTGAGAACCCCAAGCGCACGCACGGAGGCAAAGGCAAGCGGCCAGGCACCCGCATGGGCATCGCCGCGATGATCCGGCAGGTCTTCGCCGACGCGGAAGCCTACGCCCAAAAGCGAACCAAACTCAAAAAGGGCGATCCGGCCGCACCGGACCTCAAGCTAGAATCCGTCGCGCGGATGCTGGCGGGCAAACTGACCTGCCGCTGCCACGCCCATCGCGGGTTCGACATGCTGGCCTTTATGCGCATCGCCGACCGCTACAAATTTCGATACGTTTTCGAGCACGCAACCGAAGCGCTGGAAGTCATGGACGAACTGGCGGCGCGGAAGATCCCGATCGCCTTTGGACCCACCTTCGGATCGCGCGGCAAGATCGAGACGCAGTCGAAGGCCTGGTCCACGCCGGCAGCCGCCGCGAAAGCAGGCGTGCTCTGCGCGATCACCGGCGACCATTCGGTCACGCCGCTTCGGCATCTGTGCGTGTACGCGGCGCTGGCCGTGCGCGCGGGGCTCTCCAACGCCGATGCGCTCAAGACCATCACCATCAACCCCGCGAAGATTCTGGGCGTCGAGCACCGCTTGGGCTCGCTGGAGCCCGGCAAGGACGCCGACCTGGTCGTCTGGCCCGGCGATCCGCTCGATATCCGAAACGCGCCCACGCGCGTGATGATCGGCGGGCGCTGGGTTGACGAGTATCCGGTGCCGACCCCGGCGCTTTACCGCAAATAGCCCCGCTCAGGGATTCCAAGCCTCGGCCGACCAACCGCTCGCGCCTTGCCGCCGATAGTGCCAGCGCAAGTGCGGCAGCGGCCGCAGGTCGATGTAATCCACTTCTTCGAGCGACAGCACGCAAAGCAAAAAGTTCGGCGCCGGAGCATCGGGATCCGACGGCGGCACGGCGAACGCGGCATCGGGTTCGCGCGGCAGCCCCGGCCTCGGCCACGCGAAGGTCTGCCGCGAATCCTCGCGCTTCTCCTTCCAGACCCGCGCGCGCTCGGCGCGCAGCGCGGCATCGGAGTGAGCGGCGCCCACGAGTTCCACGCGTCCGTCGAGGCGGAACTGCTCGCGCGTGGCGAGGAAGTGCCAGCACGCCGCGGCGTAAGGCTGCGCCGTCAGTTCGCCCACCTTCGCGCTGTACAGATTTGTCGTAAACAGGATGCGGTCGCCCGGATCGAGCATGCCGCGGAAAAAGATGGTGCGGTTCGCGGGGCGTCCGTCGGCGCGCACGGTGGCCAGTTGCAGATAGCCGGCATCGGGGCGGATGGGGTTTTCGCGCAGCGCCCGGTCGAGGAGGGTGCGCCAAGGCGCGGGCGCGGCGGGCATGCGCTACCCGGCGCGAACGGCGGCCAGCGCCTTGCGGCGCGCTTCGATCCAGGCCAGCTTGCGTTCCTTCGCGGCCACTTCTTCATCGCTCAACGCCTGCTGCGCCTTGGCTTCGGCGAGCTCGGCGTCCAGCTTCGCCGGATCCATCTCGTCCACGCGCGCGGCTTCTTGCGTCAGGATCGTGGCGTTGTTCTCGTTAATCTGCAGGAAGCCGCCGCGAACGGCGAAACAGTCGAGCTTCCCGTCGGCGCGGGTCACGCGCAGCGCGCCCGTCCCGAGCAGGCCCAGGAACGCGGCGTGGCCGGGCAGCACGCCCAGTTCGCCGTCAAAGGCCGGCGCCACCAGCGCGCGCGCATCGGCGTCGAAAACGGCCCGCGCGGGCGTGATCACCGTGACGTGAATCTGCTTCTCGCCGCTTGCCATGGGTGAAAGACTCGGCGCCGGCCGCGGCGGAATCCTGACGCGCCGCGGCTTCGCAGCCGGCCCTTAGCTCCCTTCCTTCTTCATCCGCTCGGCCTTCTCGATCACTTCCTCGATCGCACCGACGTACATGAACGCCGCTTCGGGCAGGTGGTCGAATTCGCCCGCCACCAGCGCCTTGAAGCTGCGCACCGTTTCCTTGATCGGAACGTACTTGCCCTTGATGCCCGTGAACTGTTCGGCGACGTGGAAGGGCTGGCTGAGGAAGCGCTCGATCTTGCGCGCGCGCGCCACCAGCACCTTGTCGTCTTCGCTCAGTTCGTCCACGCCCAGGATTGCGATGATGTCCTGCAAGTCCTTGTAGCGCTGCAAAATCTGCACGACGCCGCGCGCCACCGAGTAGTGCTCCTGCCCGATGTACTGCGCGTCCATGATGCGGCTGGACGAGGTCAACGGGTCCACCGCCGGGTAGATGCCCTTTTCCGCGATGGAGCGCGACAGGTTCGTCGTCGCATCCAAGTGCGCGAACGCGGTTGCCGGCGCGGGGTCGGTGTAGTCGTCGGCCGGTACGTACACGGCCTGCACCGACGTGATCGAACCGCGCGTCGTCGAGGTGATGCGTTCCTGGAGCTGGCCCATTTCGGTCGCCAGCGTGGGCTGATAACCGACCGCGCTGGGCATGCGGCCCAGCAGCGCCGAGACTTCCGATCCGGCCTGCGTGAAACGGAAGATGTTGTCGATGAAGAGCAGCACGTCCTTGCCTTCCTGGTCGCGGAAGGATTCGGCCACGGTCAGCGCGCTCAGCGCCACGCGCAGGCGCGCGCCCGGCGGCTCGTTCATCTGCCCGTACACCAGCGCCACGCGGCTCTTCTCGATGTCGTGTTCCTGAATGACCGCGTTCGCGCCGCCTTCGCGCATTTCCAGCCACAAGTCGTTGCCTTCGCGGGTTCGTTCCCCCACCCCGGCGAAGACCGAATAACCGCCGTGCTGCTTGGCGATGTTGTTGATCAACTCCATGATGATGACCGTCTTGCCGACGCCCGCGCCGCCGAAGAGCCCCGTCTTGCCGCCCTTCACGTAAGGTTCGAGCAGATCGACGACCTTGATGCCCGTCTCGAGCATTTCGGTCTCGGGGTTCAGATCGGTGAACTGCGGCGCTTCGCGGTGGATCGGCCAGCGTTCGCCCGCGGGAATCGGGCCCCAGCCGTCGACGGGCTCGCCCAGCAGGTTCATGATCCGGCCCAGCGACGGCTTGCCGACGGGCATCGTGATCGGCTGGCCCGTGTCGACGACCTCGGTCCCGCGCTGCACGCCGTCCGTGCTGCCCATCGCCACCGCACGCACGCGGTTGCGGCCCAAGTGCTGCTCCACTTCGCAGACCAGCTTTTCGCCGTTGGGCTTCTTCACTTCCAGCGCGTTGTAAATCTTCGGCAGCTTCTCCGGATCGAACTCCGCATCCAGCGTCGACCCGATGACCTGCGCGACCTTGCCCAGATTCGCCATGACGTTCCCTTCCTCAGAACCTACTTGCCGCCGGCCTGAATCGCTTCCAGCATCTGCTTCGCTTCCGCGCTCGATGCTTCCAGCCAGACCGTCTTGTTCACTTCCCGTTTCGCCACCACCACGACGTGGTTGGGGTGCGAGATCGCCTGCGTCGTCGCGTCGTCCGCCCCCGGAACCGTCTCTTTGTAGATCACGTACAACTCGCCCGGCTCCGTGCCGAAGACCACCCGCTCGATCTTCACTTCGTAGCCGCCGGTCCGCCGCGCGCCCATGAACGCCGCCAGCACCATCTCCTTCGACCAGTCGACCTTCGGTACGTCCGCCTCGGCGCCGCCGTCCGCCTTCCAGGCTAGAACCAGCTCGTCCTGCGATCGCAGCAGCAGCCGTTCGGCCTTTTCGTGCGCCGGCGCCCAAGCCAGCAGGCGCACGATTTCCAGCAGCACGAAGGTAATCGCCACGCTTCGCCCTTCTTACAACGCCGCCGCGCCGCCGACGATTTCGGCGATTTCCTGCGTGATCTTGCTCTGCCGCGCGCGGTTGTATTGGCGCGTCAGCATCTTCACCATGTCGTCGGCCGCGTCGGTCGCGTTCTTCATCGCCAGCCGCCGCGCCGCGTGTTCGCCGGCCGTGCTGTCCAGCATCGCCGTGAAGATGGACATCTTGACCACCAGCGGCAGCACTTCGGCCAGAATCGTCTGCGGGTCCGGGTGAAACAGGTAGCCCATGCCTTCGGCCTTCGCCGCGGCCGGTTCGGCGCTCGCCGGCGCCGAATCCTGCAAGCCCGAGAGCGGCAACACCTGCTCCACCTTCGGCACCTGCGAACTCGCGCTCTTGAACCAACTGTAGATGATGTACGCCTCGTCGATGCTTTCCTTGCCGTAGCGCTCGATCAGATCGTTGCCGATCTCCTCGGCCCGCGTGTAACTCGGCTTGTCCGACACCATCAGAAAGCTCTTGGCCACCGGAATGCCCAGGAACCGGCAGGCATTGACGCCCTTCTTGCCCTGGACGATGTACTCTTGTTCCATCCCCCGCGCATTGAGCTTCTCGCGCAGGTTGCGCAGCTCTTTGATCAGGTTGGCGTTGAACGCGCCGCACAGGCCGCGGTCGGTGGAAAACAGGATCACCACCGCGCGCTTGGGTTCGGCATGTTCCTTCAAGAGCGGGTGCGCCACATTCGACGCGGCCGAAGCCAGATCGCCGATCACCTGCTGCAGCTTCTTGGCGTAGGGGCGCGCGGCCATCGCGGCGTGTTGAGCCTTCGAGAGCTTCGCCGTCGCCACCATCTTCATGGTGTTGGTGATCTTGCGCGTGTTGCGCACCGACTTGCGCCGGACCACCAGTTCGCGTGTATTGGCCATGCTTCGTATCCCCAGCCGCGGAGCCCCGTGAGGCGGCCGCCGCGAGCCGACTTACTTCTTGACGAACCGAGCTTTCACGTCCTTGATCACCTGCGTCAGTTGCTTTTCCTGGTCGTCGTTGAGCGCCTTCTTCTCGTTGATCGCCTGCACCAGCTCCTTGTGCGCGTCGTTGATCTCCTGGATCAGCGCCTTCTCGTAGTCGCGCACCTTCGCCACCGGCAGGTCGTCCATGAAGCCCTTGGTCGCCGCGTAGATCGCGAAGATCTGGTTGCCGACCTTGACGGGTTCGTACTGAGCCTGCTTGAGCAGTTCCACCAGCCGGTAGCCGCGGTCGACCTGGCGCTGCGTGACCGGATCCAGTTCGGTGCCCAACTGCGCGAAAGCTTCCAGCGCGCGGAAATTCGCGAGGTCCAGGCGCAGCGTGCCGGCGACCTTCTTCATGCCCTTGATCTGCGCGTTGCCGCCCACCCGGCTCACCGAAATGCCGACGTTCACCGCCGGGCGCACGCCCGCGTTGAACAGGTCCGGCTCCAGGTAGATCTGGCCGTCGGTGATCGAGATCACGTTCGTCGGGATGTACGCCGAGACCTCGCCTTCCTGCGTCTCGATGATCGGGAGCGCCGTGAGCGAACCGCCGCTGCCGTACACGCGCCCCAGCTTGTAACCCGACGCGTTCTCCATCTTCTTCAGGTCCTGCTCCGCCTCGTGCTGCCCGGTCTCGGAAGCGTACACCTTCGAGTTGACCGCATCGCTTTCCTTGAACGGCGCCTGCTTGGTGCCGGGGACGATCACGTACTTCTCGGCCAGCTTGGCGCTGCGTTCGAGCAGGCGGCTGTGCAGGTAGAAAACGTCGCCGGGATACGCTTCGCGGCCCGGCGGGCGGCGCAGCAGCAGCGACATCTCACGGTACGCGGCGGCCTGCTTGGTCAAGTCGTCGTACACGCAGAGCGTGTCTTTACCCTGCTCGTACATGAAGTACTCGGCCATCGCGCAGCCGCTGTACGCCGCGATGTACTGCAGCGGCGCGGGATCCGACGCGCCGGCCGAAACGACGATCGTGTAGTCCATCGCGCCGGCTTCGTGCAGGCGCTTGACCAGACTCGCGACCGTGGACTCTTTCTGGCCGATCGCGACGTACACGCAGATCACGCCCGAGTCCTTCTGGTTGATGATCGCATCGACGGCCACCGCCGTCTTACCGGTCTTGCGGTCGCCGATGATCAGTTCGCGCTGCCCGCGCCCGATCGGGATCATGCTGTCGATCGCCTTGATGCCCGTCTGCAGCGGCACCTTCACGGGCTGGCGCGCGGCGATGCCGGGGGCCGGGCTTTCGACTTCGCGGTGGTGATCGGTGGTGATGGGGCCCTTGCCGTCGAGCGGATTGCCGACGGGGTCCACCACGCGGCCCAGCAGCGCGTCGCCGACGGGCACCTGCAGCACGCGCCCGGTGCGCTTGACCTGGTCGCCTTCCTTCAAGTTGTCGTAGCGGCCCATGATCGCGACGCCGACGCTGTCTTCTTCCAGATTCAGCGCCAAGCCGTACACCCCGGTGGGGAACTCGACCATCTCGCCGGCCATGCAGTTGGAGAGGCCGTAGATGCGCGCGATGCCGTCACCGACTTCGACGATCGTGCCCACTTCCTCCACCGCCAGCGCCGAATCGAAATCCTTGATCTGGCGGCGCAGGATGTCGATCATTTCGTCCACTTGAATGCGCATTGCTCTTGCTCCCGTCGCGGGGGACGCGTGGTCCGCGTCCCGCTCGCACTGTCC
Organism: Planctomycetota bacterium; assembly: GCA_015075375.1. Taxonomy (GTDB): domain Bacteria; phylum Planctomycetota; class SZUA-567; order H5-PLA8; family H5-PLA8; genus H5-PLA8. The sequence continues at coordinate 778,227 of JABTUM010000003.1, forward strand.
TGCCATCTCAGTTCTCGGTGGACCAGACGCCCAAGTTGGGCTTCACGGATTCCACCCGGTCCACCAGCCTGCCTAAGCGGTGGATCAGCGAACAATCCCAACGCCGGTCTTCGTGCGCCAGCACGAAACCGCCCAGCAGCGCAGGCTCAACCTTTTCCAGGATCTGGATTTGCCGCCGCATCGACTGCTCCAGCCGCTGGCGCAGCTTCTCCCGCTCGGTTTCTTCCAGCTTGCGGGCCGAAATGACCGTAAACTCCGCGATCCCTGCCTTGCGGTTGGCGTGACTGTGGAAGGCGTCCACAATGGCCGCAAGCATCGCCACGCGATCCTTGCGAATCACCACGAGCAGAAAGTGCCGCAGTTCCTTGGAGAAGGAGCCGAACACCGCGTCCACGACCTTGCGCTTGTCGTCGAAGCCGATCGTAGGCGTCTCCAGGAAGCGCCGGTAACGCGGGTCGGTGTCCAGCATGCGCTTAAGCGCCAAAAGCTCTTCCTCGACGCGCACCAGCGCACCGTTCTCGGTCGCGGCGTCGTAAAGCGCTTCGGCGTAAACGTACGCCAGACTTTCGGATCCTTGACTCGCCATGCGTGTAATCCGTTGCCCGAAACCGGCTTACTGAACCTTATGACCGACCTTCTCGATCCCGCTCTCGATGAAACGCCGGTGATCGTCGGCCTTCACTTCGCGCTCGATCACCGTTGCGGCCATCTCGGCGGTGAAATCGACCAGGCGATTGCGCAACTCGGCAATCGCCTGCTCTTGTGCAAGCCCGATTTCGCGCTTGGCCCGCTCGAGCATCTTGGTCGCTTCGGCTTGCGCCGCCGCTTGGATCTCGTCGCGCACCTTGATCGCGTCGCGCTTGCCTTCTTCGATGATCGCGGTGGCTTCTTCCTTGGCCACGGCCAAGCGCTTCTCGTATTCGGCCGCCTTCTGCTCGGCCTCCTTGAAGCGCGCGTCCGCGTCGGCAATCTTCTTGCCGATGCGCTGTTCGCGTTCGTCCAAAGCCTTCAGCAGCGGGCCCCAGGCGAACTTCCACAGCACCGCCAGCAGCATGAAGAAAACCACGCAAGTCCAGACCAGGACTTGCATTTCCGGAAGCAGGAAGTCCGCCCCGGCGCCCAAAACGCACAGTTTCCCGAGCATGTTCTTCACCCTGCCCTGCGCCTACGCGACCACACGGAGGACCCGCGCCCGCGGATCCCCGCCTCCACGACTAAGCTAACTTAGCGCTGCGAAACGGCTTCGCCGTCCTGCACCTTGAGGCTGACCGCCGGAGCTTCCGGAGCATCGGCCTTCGTGTGCTTCTCGACCGGAGCCGGGATCTTTTGCACGGCCTGCATGTACACATCCTTCGGGTTGAGCAGGATCGCCACGATCAGCGCGAAGAACGTAAAGCCTTCGATCAGCGCGCCTAGCACGATCGCCGTACCGCGGATGTTACCGGCCGCTTCGGGCTGCCGAGCGATACCTTCCATCGCCGCCGCCGCCAGCTTGCCGATGCCGTAGGCCGCGCCGATGACCAGCAGCCCCAGACCCAGGCCCATGCCAATCAAGGCCAGACCGTAATCGCCACCCACCTGCGCCAAAGTCAACATGACTGAACTCCTCCTCCTGCGCGTTCTCGGGTCCGGCACGCGCCGGCCCTCGTCCTGCACCCACACCAACCCGCTGCGGTACGCAGCCCCCGTCGCCTAGTGCTCCGGGTGAACTGCCGCGCCCACAAAGATCACCGACAGCATCGTAAACACGTACGCCTGAATGAAGCAGACCAGGATTTCCAGCATCGAGATGCCCAGCGCCAGCGGAACTCCGACGAAGATCATGCCGACCGCAATGCCCGTCGGCAGCGCTCCGCCTACCACCCCTAGGGCCAGGATGTTCGAGATCACCAAGTGGCCGGCGATCATGTTCGCGAATAGACGCACGCACAAGACGCCGCACTTGATCACCGGGCCCATGAACTCGAGCAGGAACATCAGCGGCCACATCGGCAGGGGCGTCCCGGGCGGGACCATGTGCAGGAAGTAGTGCGCGAAGCCTTGGTTGGCGATGCCCAGCAGCGTCAGGATAACCCAGACCGAAACGCCTAAGACCATCGTCACGCCGGAGTTACCCGTCACGCCGCCGAACTCGGGAATCATTCCGCACAGGTTGCAGGAGAGGATAAAGAAGAAGTAGGTCAGGAAGAGGGGCGTGTAGTGCGCCGCGTGGTGCCCGCCGGCGGGAATGACCAGCTCGTCGCGCACGAAGAGCAAGAGTGCTTCGACGGCGTTGGCCAGCCGCCCGCGGGTCGGTTCGTCGCGCCCGACGTTGTTCAACACTTTGCGTGCAATACCGGTGATCACAAGGGCTAACAGGAACGCGATGACCGTCAGACCGGTCATGTGCTTGGTGAATTCCAGCTTCATCGGACCGATCGTTTGAGGCGCATAGCCGGCGTATTCGAGATGCCCGTGGTCGCCGTAGGGCTTCCAGTACAGCTTGCCGTCGGCGCCCAAGCCGAGCATCACCTTGTCCATGATGTGATGCATGGGATCGCCGCCGCCCCCACCGTGTTCGGCGTGGGCATCGTGGGCGCCTTCTGCGTGCGGAGCGTGCGCTTCTTCAGCCATGGCGTTCGGACGATGACTCCGTAGAACCTTGGTCCACCAACACTTGCATCAGCCAGTACGACTCGAGAAACAGCAGCACCAGGTACGTCGCGGCCATGGTCAGCAGAGCGGTCTTAAACTCCGGCCCGCGCCACGCCGAAAAGCCCCAGGACAAACCACCCAGCAGCGCCAAGCGGAGCAAAAAGCCCGCGCCCCAAACGCCCCAGATGTCCTTCTTCCCAGCCGACTTAGCCTTGGCTCGCGCATGCCGGGCCATAATCACCCAGCCGCAGACGAAGCCCACCGCGCCGAGCAATCCGCCGCCCAGCGCCCCCGCGTACACGTCCGCCCGCGGGCCGATCCACTCTCCCGCCGCCAAGACGGCCGCGATCAGAAGTACCGCGCCCGCCGCCGCTTTCACGCGCGCACTCCGGCGCCTACAAGCTCGACTTCAGGAAGTGGTACAAGCCCACAACCACTCCAAACATCCCGAACCCCACGGTGCCCCAAGGCGACCAGCCGAATTTGCCGTCCAGCCAGTACCCCAGCGCCGTAAAGCCCCCGATCGCAACGGCCAACTGCATGCCTAAGTTTAGGTACTGCAATCCGTTAAGCTGATCTTTCCGCTTCGGCGGCTGCGCTTCCGGTTCGCTCATCCGCCCGCTCCGCGCGTCGCCTTCGGCGACGGTTTGACGCCACCGAACGAGCCAGCCGCATCCGGGGGCGCCAAACTCAAGGAGCAGAACGTGCGGCGTAGACCGAGGACGCAACTCCCTTGCCTGCCTCGGTGTTACCACCAAGTGCAGCGAATGATGCCCACGTGCAACAAATGAGTCCTACTGAATTAGTCTTGGAGACCGGGAAGTCAAGCAAAGGTCAGATAGGAAGTATGGAAATTTTGGAGGGTGGCTGGGCCGAACCGGCGCCGGCGGGAAGGTGCACCAAGGTTCTTAGCGTTGGGGGCGATATACCGGACGCTATAAAGCTCGCCGTGCATGCCGTTGGCGAATAAGCGTACCGCTCGGCCCAAGAACTGCACGTCGAGCAAAGTATCGATCGCGCCATATTTGTGCTATATTTTCGATACGCTTTAGGTATGCGTTTTCGAACATTTTTGCACTGGTGCAAACGGCAAAATCAAAAATTTTTTGATTCTAAGCGGCCTGACTTGAAGGTCCCTTGCTTAGTTGCGAGGACTCGTATCGAACCACGGCACGCCACCACATGATCCAACCCCAGAGCATGGCGATACTGCCGACGAAGCCGATCAGGTCGGTCAGGGTCCAAAGCGAAAGCAGCGACAAGTCATCGCGCAGGGCCTGCGCCAAGAAAAAGAGACCCCAAGCTACGACGCCGTCCACCCAAGGCAGCAAAGCCAACCAGAAGATCATGGTGGATTGGCCGCGCTGCCGAATGCCGCTCAGAAGGCCAAGGGCTCCGGCCAGGAGGTAGATCGATAGCAGTCCCAGGGCCATCGGAAAGGCCTCTTCCGAGGACTCCCGAGCCAAGCGGAAGCCGGCGAAGAAGTAGCAAGGGACCAAGGAAGCCAGCCACAACATCCCTGCGAGCAGCACTTGCGGCAGACGCCGGACTCCCGGCCGAAGCGCGGAAGTCCCGCAGATGAAAACGCCCACCAGCCCGTTGAGCAGGACCGGGAAAAAGAACCAGGAGCTTCCGATAAGCAGATAGGAGCAATAGGGGGGCGACAAGCTAGGACTGATTTCGCCGGTGGCCATCTCGTATAACGAGTGGATCTCGTTCACGACCGACTGACCGGACAGCACGAGCACCACCAGCACGAGCAGATAGAACAGGACTCCACAGCGCGCCAGTCGACGCCAGTTTCTACCGGGGTCCGCAAGATAGGCCGGTTGCTGCACAGGGCCTCCCGTTTAAGGCACAACTTTGAAGATGGGGACGTAAGGTTCTTTACAGCAACCAGGAGAGAACTTTTCGAAGAATGAGGCGGCCAATTGTTCCGCGAAGTATGCGCCGCGGACGGCTGTGCATGAAGGGAGCCCACTGCGCATGCTCCGCGGCAACCGGTTCCGAATACCCGGCTGGTAGCACGGGCAGCCTATCCAACCGTTCATGAACGAGTCGCCCCTTCTGGATTTGGTGCCACGGGATGCGGCCGTTGGCAACCCGTGCACGCCGCAGTACGTCTCTCGATGAACGTCGCGGACTCCGTAAGGTTGCGCTGCGCATGGAGGGCTCGCCGGAGGGGCTCGACAAGACCATGTGGCGTCTGGCCAAGGCCATCGAGAAGGCGGTATACTGCCCTCGGAATCCGGTGGAGCGCAAACGGGTGCGTTCGCCGGAAGCGTGGCGTTGGTCGAATTTCCGGTGGCTTGAACTGGGCAAGAAAGAGCAAGAGCCGATGGCGGTGGACGATTGGAACGAGCGGCTTCGCGACGATCCGGACGGTGAAGCACTGGCTGCTTACACCCGCAGCCAGTGGCGCCAGTGCCTAAAGGGTACGCGGAAAGAAGAGGCGTGACTGTGCGACCAGCCAATTCTATGATTTGGACTTGGGACCAGATACTAGGCGCTACAAAGATAGTTGGAAAAAAGAGATTGTATTCAGACCAAGATTTCGCCAAGTGTGCAAAGGAAATCAACTTTAGGATACTCCCTCCGTCTTATTGTGAATACATGAAGAAATTGGGCTGTGGCGAGTGGTCTGCCGAGCTGTACATTGGAGTACCTTGGCATGAAATGGAAACAGCTACGTTGCGGTACAAAGTTAATGCCTGGAAAGACGCTATCGAGATTGTAAAGAGAAGAGATTATAGCTTCATCCTGGATCCGATTAGGAGAGAAGAAGAAGAACGTAAGCCGCTCGACCAACTGGAAAAGCGGTTTGCAAAGTTAATACAGTTTGGTGGATTTGGAAATGGATACTGTATTTATTGGGACACCAATAGGATTTTGAAGGGCGGTGATATGAAAATTTGTATTGCCAACGCAAGAGATCGGGAACTTTATGATTTTGACGGATCGTTGCTTGAGTTTATAGGTGAGGCATTTGTTTCCAAGCGATTCAACGAGATATGCCCTTTGACCGGATCGCGTTGGAATTGTAAGCCGGTTTTTAAGTGCATGTGATCGCGCGGGTGGCCTACACAAGTCTCTGATTTGTTTGGGTGAGCTTGCGAACAAGAGGCTGGAGGCGACTGTACTTCCAAGGTAAGCTCCCGGCATGGTTCGCAAGCGGACCTTGGACGAATTCGGCGGCGCTTCGTTCGTCACGTTCTCGTGTTACAAACGGCGCCGGTGGTTGGAGCATGACCAAGGCAAGCGCATCCTGCTGGGCATCCTGGCTCAAGAACTGCGGTTGCGAGATGGGCTTTGCATCGGCTTCGTTGTCATGCCCGATCACGTCCATGGACTCTTCTGGTTCCAAGAACCTCGGCGTCTCAGCGCGTTCATGCAGATGTGGAAACGCCGGAGCTCGGTGGCCTTAAAGCATTTGGGCACGGAAAAGCTGGTCTCATGGGTGCGAGAGTTCCCTGCATCGGACGCGGTCTGGCCAAAGCGGTTCTACGAGTTCAACGTGTACTCCGAACGTAAGGTGTATGAGAAGCTGGAGTACATGCATTACAATCCGGTACGAGCCGGTTTGGTCCGGGAGCCGTGCGCATGGCCGTGGAGTTCAGCACGCTTCTGGGAACTGGGAAGATCGGTGGGTGTGCCGGTGAGGATGCCGTCATGAGCGCCTCTTGTTCGCAAGCTCACCCACACAAATCGAAGATTTGTGTGGGCCACCCGCGTCTGCAAGAGACCTTGACGCGCCTTCGATCAAGCAGGCGATAACAACGGAGGAGCAAAGATGCGGATAGGGGTTTGGACTACGAAGACGTCTGTGCTTTTGGCTTTCCTCTTTTTTTCATTAGATGCACGCGCTAAAGAGTCTTCGGCGCAAGATGCGGAAAAGGAAATTGTTAGGCTTATGTGGGCTATTGAAAAGGATGACTTGCCTCAATTAGAAAAGTTGATTAAAGAATGGAAAGATCCCAATCGAGAATTTAGTAAAGGTGGTATTACGTTACTTCACTACGCCGCAATGAATGGATCTATCAATTCTCTCCGGTTATTGTTGAAAGTTGGAGCAAAAGTAAACTTGCGCGCAGAAAGCGGAAGTTCACCCCTTGACATGGCATGTTCCTTGGGATTCGTGGAAGTCTGCAAGGAGTTGATTAAATCTGGAGCTGAGGTAAATGGAGTTGGGAAAAGTGGTAAAACTGCATTATTCTATTGCAAGAATGTAGAGGTGATTACAGTACTCGTTGAGAGTGGGGCTGATGTCCACCACACAGATGCGCTTGGGAGAAATAGTCTGCACAGTGCGGTGTTGGGCAAGAAGGTCGAAGTTGCTAAAGAGTTAGTAAGACTAGGTGTAAGTCCTATGGCTTTGGATAAGGAGGGTAAGTCGGCCAAGGATTTGGCAAAAGGAGTATTTGAGTTAGAAAACGCGGTTGATAAAGAAAGCAGTAGGGCGGAAGAAAACACAAAGTTTGGAAGAGACCCAAAAGCAAAGACGCTAAGAACGGACGAACAAAAGGAAGATCCACCCAAGGATCCCGCGCCATGACGTCCTACGCAAAAACTTATCGCGTGGCGGAACAGGGGATGAAGGAACCGTCGAAGGAAAAGTAAAAGAGTAGGATTGAAGGTGAATCGGATTTGGCGTCTTCCGTGCAGCTCAGCGCAAAGCAGTGCAATCCCTTCCGCCAAGTAACCGCCAAAGTTTTCAGGACGATCGCGCACGCCATAGAATCGAAAAGGCTTACAACCTACGACCCCCGGATTCCTAAACCGGAGGTCGCAGGTTCGAATCCTGCCGGGGACGCCAATACGAAGTGCGCAGGGGAGTGCAGACTAGCTGTACCGGACTTGATTCCGATCGAACTTCTTGCCGAATTAGTTTGCACTGGATGTTCGGCATTCGCTGAGGTGTTTTGCCGAATTGCCAGAAATTTCACCCGCGTGCTCCTGGGCGGATTGCCACGCTACCGTCGTAAACCGCGCTCTTCCGGACATGCGCGGTCGAGCCGGGATTCCCGCATTGGCGTCCGAACTTTTCGCTGACGGTGCAGGCCGGGCCGGGATTCCCACGCTCTGGTCGTAGTTTCACGTTGATTCGTGGCCGAATGGGCGCCGGAAGATCTCGGCGAGGCGTTCGACGTTCTTCGGAGCGGGGCGACTGGCACCCGCCCTGCGAAGGCTCTTGATGGAGGGGTGCTTGGGTCGAGGGGCTCGCGCCCCTCGCTTTAGTATGCCGCCCCTGCGGGGCTGGGCGGTTCGGGGAGCTTGGGTCGAGGGGCTCGCGCCCCTCGCTTTAGTATGTCGCCCCTGCGGGGCTGTGTGGTTCGGGGGGTTTGGGTCGAGGGGCTCGCGCCCCTCGCTTTAGTAGGTCGCCCCTGCGGGGCTGGGCGGCAAGGGCGCGCCCGTGGCGGTGGACGATGGGCGCGAGGCTTGAAGGTGCTCGGTCGGCTGGGCACGGAGCAGCGCCCACGACGCTTGCTCCGCGGCACCCGGTCCCGGCCACCCGCCGCCCTAATCTCAGGGTAGCACTATTCACCGCGTCCCTACGGGGCGCGCTGCGCGCGGGTTGGTTTGGTTCACCTCCCCCGGCCCCTCAACAGCAGGAGGAGATTAAAGGCGCGAAGGATGGAAGCATACCCGGCGTTGAAACGCCGGGCTATTTTCGCTGCGTCCCTGCTGGGACGCGGGCGGATGCGGGGCGGAGTGGGTTGCCAGCGTTAAGGGGTCCGTTGCATGACCTCCCTCACCCTGCCTCTCCCAGAGGGAGAGGGGGAAGGGTTTCCGGCGTTGAAACGCCGGGCTATTTTCAGCGCATCCCGCTGGGACGCGAAAGAGCGACAACCACTCCACCACCACTCTCTGCCCACGGGGAAGAAATGAAAGAGGCGGCGACGAGGGCCGGGTGCCTGGCGTAGCAGTGGACCGAAACGAGGCCTATACGCGCTTGACGCCGGCAGAACAAGTATGCCTTCCTTATACGCAGCGTGGCCAGCACTGTTCCATAGCCGAGCCAGTGGCACCAACGCTCTCTACAGGACGGGCAACGGCATCCCTTCTTTATCCTCCATTCCAAAGGAGAAAAAGGGGCAGGACTGAGCGCAGCGCTCTGTCTGGTGCGCAGGTCTAAAAGAAGGTGTGGGCCACGGCGGTGCAAAAAATGTTCGAAATGGCGGGCGCGGCGGCGGGCGGCAGTGTATGTTTATATATGAATCAGAAATGATACAGTACTGATACAGACAACTTGGTGGACCACGGACTCTCAGGGGCTCGTTTTGATACAGCCTAACACAACTCTCGAAGCGGCTGCGCGGCGCAATGCGATGCAGGTGATGCAGGCGTTGCGGGTGCAGATCGAGTCGGGGGCGCTGGCGGGCGGAACGTATCTGCCAGCGGTGCGGAAGTTGAGCAAGGCGTACGGCGTCGCGGCGAACACGGTCTTGCGCGCGGTGCGAATGTTGATCGAGCAGGGCTTGCTGGAGGCGCAGCCGCGGCGCGGGTACTTCATTCTGGAGTCCAAGCCGGCGGCGGCCTCGTTCGCGTACTTGATGTCGACGCAGAATATCTACGCGGGCTTCGACGCGCTCTACAAGCGCTTGATGCAGGACTTTCGAAGCTGCTCCGGCGAACGCGGCGAGCACTGCACGACGATCGTGTTGAATCCGGGCGACGAGCGGCACACGGTGGAGCAGCACGGGCTCGAGCGCGTGAACGGTTTGGTGCTCGATACGCCCAACGAGTTCCTGATCGCTTGGGCGCGCCGGCAGAAGATCGCCACGGTGCTGATCGACGATGTGGACCCGCGGCGGCGCGTGCCGGCGGCGGTGCAGGATAATTTCGAAGGCGGTATGCGGGCGGCGGAGCATCTGGCCGCGGCGGGCTGTTCGCGGATCGCGTGGTTCGGGAAGTCGCTGGATCATCATCACGCTCAGGCGCGTTACGGCGGCGCGGCGGCGGGTTTGGCGGCGGCGGGCCGGTCGTTCGCGTCGGAGCATTTCTTGCCGGCGGATGCGTGGGAGCATCCGGGGCTGCTGGAGCGGGCGGCGCGGGAGATGCTGGAGCAGCGTCCCGACGGCGTGCTGGCGTTCTGGCTGCCGATGGCGGCGGCGGTGGCCGCGGCGGCGCGGAGTTTGGGGTTGAAGATCGGGACGGATTTCCGGTTCACGGGCTGGGTGTGCGAAGAACTGTACGAATCGTCGTACGCTCCGCTGTTCGAGGCGGAGGTTCCGCCGGCGGTGGTGTGGAGTTCGCGGCGCATGGCGGAGCTGGCGCTGGCAGCGTTGCGTGCGGCGCCGGAGTTTTCCGACGGGGCGGCGGCGGCGATGCTGGTGCCGTGCGCGCTGCGATTGCGGCGGAGCGAAGCGGATCGGGATTCGGCCTGAGGCGCGTAGGGGTCCTTCCTTATTAAGGAGCCGGTTCGATGGAGCATCGACGAGAGGCGCGTGCGCGAGCGGACGGAACGCGGTGCGGGCCGTGGGCGCTGCTGGCGTGCGTGGCGTTTTGGGCAAGCGGGCTGGGCGCGGCCGAGGATCTTCGCGCGCTGGCGGAGTTCGTGAAGGCGACGTCCGGCGTGGAGCAGGGCTTGTGCCTGGCGGTGGACGCGCCGGCGGAGCTGGTGGCGGAGCTGGCCAAGACGAGCCGGATGTACGTGCAGGGCTGTACGTGGGACGTGGGCGGCGTGGCGGCGGGCCGGGCGGCGTTGCAGAAGGCGGGGGTGGCCGGGCGCGCGGCGCTGATTCCGGTGGAGGTGGAGCATCTGCCGTACGCCGACAACTTAATCAATGTGGTGGTCTGCCCGCAGTGGGGGCGCAAGCCGGTGGCGCTGGACGAGGTGCTGCGCGTGCTGGCGCCCGGCGGGACGGGCCTTTTGGGGAGCGATGCGAATGCCGGGGCGACGGCGGGCTTGGAGGCGAAGCTGAAGCAGGCGGGCGTGACGGAGGTGAAGGCGCTGGCGCGGAAGGGGTGGCTCGCGTTCGTGAAGCCGGTTCCGGTGGAGTTCGGGACGTGGACGCACAACTTCGGCGGTCCGGATTTGAGTTACATCGGCGACGACCGCGCGGCGGGGCCGTGGGAGGAGCTGCGCTGGGTGGGCGATCCGCGCTGGGGCGCCTTGGCGGGCACGTATTCGGGGCGCGTGACGAGCGGCGGGCGCTACTACTACGCGGAGCAGAGGTCGGACCATGCGTGGTGGGTGGCGCGGGACGCGTACAACGGCACGGAGCTGTGGCGTTTTCCGCTGGTCGGGAAGGGCTGGGTGCCGCTGCATGGTCCGGGGAATACGCTGGCGAGCGACGAGCGCTGGGCGTACGCGACGCATAACGAGACGCTGACGGCGCGCGACGGGAAGACCGGCGCGGTGGCGATGGAATACAAGCTCCCACTGGCGGCGCGGAACATCACGCCGGTGGGCACGCATCTTCTGGTCAGCAATTTGGCGAAGAACATCGCGAACTTCGGCAGCGCGGCGGCGGTGGAGAAGGCGACGGGCAAGGTGCTGTGGCAGAAGCCCGCGGCGGCGCATCCGCCGTCGGAGGGCGGCGTGGCGTTCGTGCTGGGAGCGGCGGACCTCGAGGGGGTGGAGATCGCGACGGGGACGGTGCGCTGGACGACGCCCTTGCCCAAGGCGGACGGGTTCCCGCGCGTGTTCTGCAAGGCGGGGATCGTATACGTGGTGACGACGCCGAACTGGAAGCCGCATACGCAATTGGCGGCGTTTGATGCGAAAAGCGGCGCGCTGCTGTGGAGCGACAAGACGCAGTGCGCGAAAGCGAGCGCGATGCTGCCGGTGGGGACGGAATTGTGCCTCACGATTCCCAGCAAGCCCAACAAGATCACGGTGCTGGACGGCAAGACGGGGGCGGTGGCGCGCGAGATGCCGGTGGGGAATTTCAGCGGGAAGTGCTACGGCTTCACGGGCAATACCGAGTACCTGAGCTACGGCTGGGGCGACTGGCTGCAGGTGAAGACGGGGGCCGAAACGAACAAGAAGACGCTGCGTTCGGCGTGCTTCCTGGGCTGCGTCTTCGCGAACGGGCTCACGTATTTCCTGCCGCACCATTGCGACTGCGGCGTGACGCTGCGCGGGATGCTGGCGTTGTCGGTCGCCGGCAAGCGCAAGTGGCTGACGGACGAAGCGCAGGAAGGCAGCCCGCGGCTCTTCGCGTCGGGCGCTCCGCCGGCGCCGGCGGCCGAAGGCCCGGGAGACTGGCCGATGTACCGGCTGAACGCCGCGCGGTCGAATGCGACGGAGCAGAAGCTGCCCGTTCAAGTGAAGCTGCTGTGGAGCCAGAAGCTGGGCGATACGGCGCTGACGCAGGCCACGGCCGCGTACGGTCTGGTCTTCGCGGCCGAACCGAAGACGCACCGGGTCTTCGCACGGGACGCGGCGAGCGGGAAGGAAGTCTGGTCGTTCCTGGCGGACGGGCGCGTGGAGTATCCGCCGTCGCTGCATAAGGGGCTGTGCCTCTTCGGGACGGGCGGGGGCTCGGTGTACGCGCTGGATGCGCGGACGGGCCAGGAAGTCTGGCGGCTGCGTGCGGCGCCGACGGAGAAGTACATCGCGGAGGAAGGGCAGTTCGCATCGGCGTGGCCGGTGATCGGCGGGGTGCTGCCGCTGAACGGGGAGATCTTCTTCACGTGCGGGCGCTCGGTGGGCGTGGACGGCGGGTTGTTCATGTTCGCGGTGGACGCGGCGAGCGGAAAGATCCGCTGGCGCAAGCGCGGCGGGACGTCGGGCGGCGATTTCTTTCTGAGCGACGGGAAAGATCTGTATCTGACCAAGACTTCGTACAAGATCGCCAACGGCGAGCGGATTCTGGGCGGTAAGGCGGCGACAACTCCGGGCCTGCTGCGCACGACGGCGTATCTGTCGCCCGTCTCGGTCTGCGACTACATGGCCTGCGTGGAGCCGGCGCTTTCGCATCAGAAGCACGTCGAACTGACCGACGGGAACACGACGGGTGAGAATCTGGCGTTCAACGCGAGCGTGGGCGTGGCGGCGTGGCGCTACCGCTTCGGCGTGCCGCCGGATCTGATGAAGAAGGACTTGGCCGGCAAGCGCTTTCTATACGCTCGCAACGCGGACAAGTCGATCCGCTGGCGCATGGACGAAGGCTTCAAGCTGCAGATGCTGGGCGTGGTGCTGGCGGGCGAGCACGCGTACATGGCGGGGGTTCCCACGGAGAAGGATTCGGCCGCTAAGAGCGAACTGTGGGTGCTGGGCATGGGCGACGGGAAGACGCTGCAGGCGCTGCCGCTGGACGGCAAGCCGGTGTACGACGGCCTTTCGACGGCCGGCGGGCGGCTGTATCTGTCGCACGAAGACGGGACGCTGTGCTGCTTCGGGGCTCCGTAGCCGCGGGCTGCCAAGCCACCTCGAGGCGCGTGCGGCGATCCTCGCGGCCGCAGGTCCAGGGGTAAGTTCCGGAATCTTTTTCGTATCCTATTAGCCGACCGCAGCGCGCTTACGGCGCTGCCGAATTTTTGTACTGCCGCTATACAAAACCTGCACAGCGCCCCGGGAAAATTCGATTCGACTGAGCGGATTTACCCCGTATTCATTTTCCTGAGTTGTTGGTCTATAGGTTGCTCGTATCTATCAGCTTGCCATTTCTCATCGTGTTGCACATGGACTGGAGAAGTCATCATGGGTCGTTTGCGGGTGGTGTGGGGCATCCTGTGCGTGTTGGCCGGATTGAGCGGGTACCGTTCGGCGCATGCCGGCGAGGCGGAGGGCGGCAAGGACGCTCCGAAGCCGGCGGAGGTGAAGCAGGAGACGGCGGATCCGGGTCAGGCGCCGGGAGCCGAACCGAAGACGATCGAAGTGACGGTGACGGCGGTGGCGACGAAGAGCGAGCAGCAGCCCTACGAAGTGCCCAACCAAGTGGGTGTGGTCAAGAGCGACGAGATCACCGAGCGCTTGCAGTCCAGCGCGAACTTCGTCGACGCGCTGAAGGAGCAGCCGGGCACGTTCATTCAGAAGACCGGACCCGGTCAGGGCAGTCCGTACATCCGCGGTTTCACCGGCTTCCGCAATTTGTTGATGATCGACGGGGTGCGCTTTAACCATTCGGTTTTCCGCGAAGGCCCGAACCAGTATTGGGCGACGATCGACCCGCTGTTCATCGACCGGATCGAGTTGCTGCGCGGGCCGGGCAGTTCGCTGTACGGATCGGACGCCGTGGGCGGCGTGGTGAACGCTCGGAGCAAGAGCACGGATACGTGGAGCGACGATACGGAAGTGGGCGGGATGGTGTACTACCGCGCGGCGAGCGCCGAACGGAGCCACGTGGGGCACGTGGAGGTGAAGGGCAGCCACAAGGACAAGGTCGGTTTTATCTTCGGCGGGAGCTTCAAGGACAACGACGACTACATGGCGGGCGGCGGCGTCGGGCAGACGGAACTGACGTCCTGGCAGGACGGGAGCCTGAACGGCAAGGTCGAGTACCGTCCGGCGAAGGGCCATGAACTGACGTTCTACGTCGACCGCTTCCGTCAGAACGATTCGCCGCGCACGGAGCAGACGGTCTTCTCGAAGACGTGGGAAGGAACCAGCCACGGCACGCAACTCAAGCAGGAGTTCGACCAGAACCGCCTGCTCTCGTACCTCAAGTACAAGCTGACCGATACCGGCACGGACGTGATCGAGGAAGCGGAGGTGACCCTTTCGTACCAGAACTCGATGGAGGATGTGTACCGCGGCGACGTGAACGGGGCGGAGCGTTTCTCGAGCTTCGAGGTGGATACCTATGGCGCGCAGGCGCAGTTCAAGTCACGCGCTCCGTTATTCGGGCTGTTGACGTACGGCCTGGATTACTACCACGATTCGATTCAATCGGCGGAAAAGCGGATCTCGGCGGCGGGCGCGTTAAGCGTGCGCCTGCAGGGTCCGGTCGGCGACGACGGTTCGTACGGGCTGTTCGGCGCGTACCTCCAGGACGAAGTGGATCTGTTCGACCGGCACCTGACGCTGACGGCCGGCGGACGGTTCGAATACATCGAAGCGGAGAGCGAGAAGTTCCTCAATCCGGACACCGGCGCGCGCGACGACTTCGAGACCGACTGGTCGAGCTTCGTGGGTTCATTGCGATTCCTGGTCCGTCCCGACCTGAACCACGGCGACCACTGGCATGTCTTCGGCGGCGTGCAGCAGTCGTTCCGGGCGCCTTCGTACCACGATCTGACCTCGTTCGATTCCGGAGCCACCCAGGAGATCCCTTCTCCCGACGTAGAGCCCGAGGAGTTCACGACGTACGAGTTGGGCTTCAAGACGCGCTATGGGGGATTCGAGGCCGAATCCAGCTACTACTACACGTTCATCCACAACCAGCTCATTCGCGAACCCACGGGCGATCCGGGCCCGCCGCCGGTGGTGGTGAAGCGCAACGGCGGCAAGGGGTACATCTACGGGGCCGAGTTGGCGCTGCGCTACACGTTCTTCGAAGACTTCCAAGTCTGGGGCAACGTGACGGTCACCGAAGGCGACCTCATGCAGTTCGACAACAACGTGCCGCCGGTGAAGCGCCGCCAAGTGGTGGACCGCCTGATTCCGGTGATGAGCCATATGGGCTTCAAGTACCAGCCCGTGGGCGAGAACTGGTGGGTGGAATTGCATGCCGATGTTTTCAGCGATGCCAACCGGCGCAGCTTCGGGAACCGGGCCGATACGCGGCGGTTTCCTCCGGACGGCACGCCCGGCTTCGGCGTATTCGGCATTCGCGGCGGCGTGAAGCTGCTAAAGGACCGCCTGCGGATTTCAGGCGCGATTCAGAACATCGCGAACTCCGACTACCGGATTCACGGTTCGGGGCAGAATATGCCGGGGATCAACGCGATATTGGGCCTTCAATACAACTGGTAGTCCGCATGCTGCGGACCGACGCAACCGCTTTGGCTGGCGCGCGTAGACCACGCGCGCCAGCTTCTTTGTAAGCACTTACTGCAAAACATATTATAAAATATTTTCCAAACCGATCCAAAAACCGCTGCTTGCGAAAAGGTTTTCGTGTATGCATTAACGAAAAGCTTTTCGCATCCGCACGGAGGCCGTGCGGGTGCGCTCCTTATAAGGGTACCGCCGATGGCCAAACTCGCCGACGTCGCTCGAATGGCCAAGGTCAGTGTCGCGACGGCGAGCAAGGTGTTGGCGCAGGGCAAGGAAGCGGGGCGGATCGGGGAGGATGCGGCGCGGCGGGTGCGCGAGGCCGCGGAACGCTTGCAGTATCGCGGGAACTACCACGCTCGCTCGCTGCTGACGGGACGCTCCCAGACTTTGGGTTTGGCGCTGCCGATGCGCGGCCCGCACGAACTGGGCGGCGGGTTCTGGTCGCATTCGATCGGCGGGGTGAGTTTTCGCGCGCGGCAGCTTGGGTACGACTTCCTGCTGATCGGCCCCGTCGCGGAGGAGGGCGACGAGCTGCGGCGCGGATTGCAATTCCTGGGCGAAGGCCGGATCGACGCGCTGGTGGCGCCGGGCTGGACGGGGCTCTGGAAGGGCGAGCCGGACGCGGCATCCCTCGACGCACGGATCGTGCTGCTGGAGTACTACCGGCCTACGCGCCTTCCGGTGGTGCAGATGGATCCTGCTCCGGGAATCGCGGCGGCGGTGGCGCATCTGGCGGCGCTGGGGCACCGCGAGATGTTGTGGACGGGCTGGCGGGTGCGCGGGCAAGAGGTGGCTCCGGAGCGGCGCTCGGCGTTTCGGGCGTGCCTTGCCGAAAGCGGCTTGCGCGGGCGCGAGACGCTTTTCGACGAACCGGAAGGCTTCACGCCTTCGACGGCGGCGATGATCGAGCTGTCCGCACAATTGTGGCGTGAGGAACTGCGGCGCGCGGCGGCGCCGACGGCGGTCTTCGCTTTCAACGAACTGAACGCGCTGGGGTTGTACGAGGCGCTGCGCGAGCGCGGCTTGCGCGTGCCGGAGGACGTTTCGGTGATCGGCTGGGACCGGCTGCACGACCAGTATGCGCGTCCGATGCTGAGCACGATCGGCCTGATGCTGCCCGAATGCGGGGCGCGGGCCGCGGAGTGGGCGGTGGATCTGGCCGAAGGGCGCGAGACGCCTCAAAGCCTGCGCGGGCGCGTGGCGCGGGTCGGGGCGGAATTTACGGTTCAGGCGAGCACCGGGCCGGCGCGGGAGCGCTGAGCGCAAAAAGGGGGACGGCGATGCGAAGCGTACTGCTGGCACTGGCGGCGTGGGGATGCCTGTGGGGGCACATTCAGGCGGGCGAATCGTACGTATGGTGGGAAGGCGAGCATCCGCTGGAGACGAACTATCCGGACGACCGCGCGTTCGCGCCGAACACGGACGGCGAGAAGGCGCAGTTGTCGGGCGGCGCGTGGCTGCAGACGGGCAAAGGCGTGGCCGGCGCGAAGCTTTTCGCGAAGTACGCGGTGGAGGTTCCGCGCGCGGGGACGTACCGCTTCTGGGCACGGGTGTTCTACCACCACGGGCCGTTTCGCTGGCGCTTCGGCGAACAGGCTTGGCAGACGTGCGACAACCGCGTCGCGCTGGCCGACAGCGTGGAATTGCGGCTGCATTTATGCGCGAATTGGAAATCGTGCGGCGACGTGACGCTGCCGGCAGGCAAGCAGACGCTGCATATCGAGCTGCTGGCCGAGCCGGGTCAGAACACGGCGAGCGCCTTCGACTGCTTCCTGCTTTCGCCCGTGCCCTTCAGCCCTCGGGGCAAGATGAAGCCCGGCGAGAAGTACAACCGCGCGCCGGAAGGCTGGTTCCCGTTCGAACCGGACCGCGACGCCTTCGGCGCGGATGCGAAGCTCGATCTGCGCGGGCTCAACGAGGCGGTGGCCGGCTCCAAAGGCTTCTTGATCGCAAAAGGCGACGCGCTGGCGTTCGAGAAGGATCCGACGCCGGTGCGCTTCTGGTCGGTCTGCGTGGGTCCGAACACGATCGGCTCGGACCACGACTCGCTCGATTTTCTGGCCCGGCGGCTGGCAAAAATGGGCGTCAATCTGGTGCGCTTCCACGGGACCATCCACGACAAGAGCGGCTCCGATCCGGCCAAGCCCGATCCGAAGCAGCTCGACGACCTGCACTACTTTCAATCGGCGCTGAAGAAGAACGGAATCTACCTCTACGTCTCGCATTACTACGTGCTGGGCTTCGACGTGAAAGCGGGTTACGGGCTGCCGGGATTCGAGGCGCAGGAGAACAAGAAGCCCTTCGGGCTGCTCTTTTTTCATCCGCGGATGCAGGAGATTTACCGCGGCTATACGCGCGGATTGTTGACGTCCAAGAATCCGTACACGGGACTCACGCTGGCCGCCGATCCGGCGGTGGCGATCGTGGAAGTGCTGAACGAGGACAGCCTGTTCTTCTGGACGTTCAACCCAG
Source organism: Planctomycetota bacterium (assembly GCA_015075375.1). Classification (GTDB taxonomy): domain Bacteria; phylum Planctomycetota; class SZUA-567; order H5-PLA8; family H5-PLA8; genus H5-PLA8. Next base: position 796,219 of record JABTUM010000003.1, read on the forward strand.
GGAAGACGATTCCGAAGGCATGTCTGGAGCCGCTGGAGCGGCAGTTCGGCGCGTGGCTGGCGAAGAAGTACGGCAACTTGGAGCAGGCCAAGACCGCGTGGGGCGCGGAGAAGCATCCGGAGGGCGACGCGTTCGCGCAAGGCCGCGCGGCGCTGTATCCGGCGGGGACGCTCAGCGGGCAGGACTGGGCGAAGAACGGGCGCAACGAGCGGCGCGCGAGCGACCAGGCGCGCTTCTTCACCGAATTGCAGCACGGATTTTACGCCTCGACCCGGAGTTGGATGCGCGACGAGCTGGGCGTGCGCGGCCTGACGATCGCGACGAACTGGACGACGGTGGATAACCGCGTCCTGCTGCCGCTGGAGAAGTATTCGAACACGGCGTGCGAGCTGCTGGACCGGCACGCGTACTTCACGTCGCCGCGGATCACGCCGCGCGGCTACGCGCTGAATCAGGGAGACCTGTACACCGACCGCAGCGCGCTGCACAGCCCCGAGGGGCATCCGGTGCAGGAGATGGTCTACAACGGGATGCCGACGTGCGTCTCGGAGTTCAACTGGAACATGCCGAACCGGTTTCGGACGGAGCAGTGCCTGCTGGGCGCGGCGTACGGGCGGCTCCAGGGGATCGACGCGCTGGTTCATTTCGCGGTGGATACGAGCGACTGGCCGAACCGGCATTCGGTCTGTTCGGTGTATGCGCCGGCGACGCTGAGCTGCTTTCCGGCGGCGGCGCTGCTGTACCGGCAGGGCCTCGTGCAGGAAGGCCCCGTGGTGGCGCGCGAAGGCCTGAAGCTGGACGACCTGTATGCGTTCAAGGGTTCGGCGAGCGCGGGGCCGGTGAACATGGACCCCGCGGCCAAGGCGGATCTGGAGAAGTCCGGCCGCGTGGAACTGGATGCGCTGAAGAACCTGGACCCGCTCGCGCATCTGGTCGGGCAGGTGGCGCGTGAGATATCGAATGAGCCGGGCAAGTCGTCGCTCTCGAATCTGGGTACTTTCGTGGACCGCGGGCGCAAGACGGCGAAGAGCGCGACCGGCGAACTGGTCTGGGACTGGGGCATAGGGCTGGCGACGGTGAACGCTCCGCACGCTCAAGGCGCGACGGGATTCCTGGCGCAGGCGAAGACGGTGAACCTCGCCGATGTGGTTCTGGAAATCCGCAACGAGTACGGGATGGCGCTGGCCGTTCCGCTGGACGGGAAGCCTTTGAAGGAAAGCGCGCGGGTGCTGGTGCAGGTGATGAGCGAGGACAGCAACTTCGGCTGGAAGACGACGGAGGTCGAGCACAAGGACGAGAAGAGCGGGAAGGTTAGCAACATGAAGCGCCTGGACGAAGTGGGCGCGGCGCCGTTCGTGGTGCGCAAGCTGGAAGGCGCGGTGAGTTTGAAACGCGCCGACGCGGCGAGCCTGAAGGTGACGGCGCTGGATGCAAACGGGTACGCGCGGGAGGCGGTGGCGGCAGTGTCCAAGGAAGCGGGGGTGCTGCGGATCGCGCTGCTGCCGGACGTGCTGTACTACGTGGTGGAGAAGTAGGGGCGCGGCGTGCGTTTACCTTCAAAGACCGCCGCCAAACGGGGCGAATGCCCGCGCGGCTTGCGGTACTCGGAAGGGGGCATAGAATCCTGGCCGTTCAGGGCTTCGTGAAGCGGCCGCCGCCGGAGAAGGGTTTTCGGCCCGCGCCGTGGAGAGGAAACGCGCGCCGGTGTCCTTACCCGCCCAATCCGCCGCCGGCCACCGTCCGCCGCCCGACCTGCGCAACGCGCGGCTTTGGCCGACGCTGGAGCCGCCGATCCCGCGCGCGGCGATGCCGCGGCATGTCGCGATCATCATGGACGGGAACGGGCGCTGGGCCAAGCGGCGCGGCTGGCTGCGCGTCAAGGGGCACGAAGCCGGCGCGGAGGCCGTGCGCGATATCGTGCGCTACGGCGGGCAGATCCATCTGGGCGCGTTGACGCTGTACGCCTTCAGCACCGAGAACTGGAAGCGCCCGCGGCGCGAAGTCCAGTATCTGATGCGGCTGCTGAAGAAATATCTCGTCGAAGAACTGGCCGAACTGCACGCCAACGGGGTGAAGCTGACGTCGATCGGCGACGTGGCGGCGCTGCCCGAGGACGTGCGGGAAGAACTCCTCTTCGTGCAAAGCGTAACCGCGGCGAACACGGGCCTGAACCTGTGCCTGGCGCTGAACTACGGCGCTCAAGACGAACTCGCCGAGGCCGCTCGCAAGCTGGGCGAACGGGTGCGTGAAGGCGAGTTGGCGGCGGAGGCGATCGATGAAGCCGCGGTAGAAGGCGCGCTGCAGACGGCGGGGATGGCCGAACTGGATCTGCTGATCCGTACGGCCGGGGAGCGGCGGCTGAGCAACTTCCTACTGTGGCAGGCCTGCGACGCGGTCTTTCACGTGACGGAGACGTGCTGGCCGGATTTCCGGCGCGACGACCTGCGTACGGCGCTGGACGCGTACGCCGCGGTGCCGCGGTAAGAGATGCTGCGCTTCCGCGTCCTCGCCGCCACGTGCATGATCGCACTGCTCGTCGCCGCGATGTGGGTGGACTTGGTCTACCTGAAGGACAGCTTCCTGCTGCACCTGGCGTTCCTGGGCGCGACGTACCTGGGGATGCGCGAATTCTGGACGCTCTGCCGCGCCGCCGGCCACCAGACCTTTTCGACGTGGGGCACGCTGGCGGGCTGCACGCTGGTCTGCATCCATTATTTTTACGTGCATACGTGGGGCGTGGAGAACGGGGTCACCGATCCGGTGGCGCAGTTCCGAGCGCTGCATCAGGCCGAACTGCTGCAGAATGGCGCGATCGCGCTCTCGATCCTGGGCGTCTTCGTGCTGACGGCGCGGCGAAAGGATTTCCCGCATTCGCTGGGCGGCCTGGGCGTGACGAGTTTGGGGCTGATTTACCTCTGGTTCCTGCCGTCGTTCGTGCTGAAGTTGCGGCACCTGGGCGAGGACGGGCTGCCGGGCGGGCAGAACTGGAACCGTTTCGGGCATCATCTGGTGGTGGCGACGATCGTGATCGCCAAGGGCTGCGACGTCTGCGCGTATTTGTGCGGGCGCTGGCTGGGCAAACGCAAAGCGTTCCCGCTGATCTCGCCGGGCAAGACGGTGGCGGGGGTGGTGGGCGGGCTGGGCGGTTCGCTGGCGCTGGCGCTGCTGCTGCATATCCCGGCGATCGGAGCGCTGCCGGCTCCGATCTTCACCTTACCGGAGACGCTGATCTTCGGGCTGCTGGTAGGCTTCGCGGGGATGCTGGGCGATCTATCGGAGAGCTTACTCAAGCGCTCGGCGGGAGTTAAAGACGCGGGCCACCTGGTGCCGGGGTACGGCGGGGTGATGGACGTGATCGACAGTCTGGTGGTGGCCGGACCGGTTGCCTATTTCCTGGTCCCGGCTATCATTATGTATTGAGCCTTGGCGTGCCCCGAGGCTGGCGGTATTCCGGGCGCCGAGGATAGCTCACCCTTTGAGACGGACCATCGAGTTGGACGACCCGGAGATCGCGCGGGCGTTGTTGGGTGAAGGCGACTGTCATCTGCGCCGGGTGCGGGACGCGTTGGGCCTGGAGGTGGTGGTCCGCAACGACCTGCTGCTCTTGCAAGGTCCCGAGCGCTCGGTGAAGCGCGGGGAACGCACGTTTCGCGACATGCTGGCGGCCGTCCGCGACAGCGGGCATCTCGAAGCCCGGGATGTGGATCTGATTTTGGAGGCGGCGTTGAATCGCGAGCCCTTCCCGCAACCCGACGACGATCTGTCCCGGCCGCCCCAGGCCTCGGAAGAATGGCACGACCCGTCCACCCGGCACCGGCGCCACCGGCGCAACCGCCGCGAGCACGAGATCTTCCTGCCCGACGAGCCCGGCGAATGGGGCGCGCCGGACGAGAGCGTGCTGGCGGGGCGCGTGCGCACGTTCTCGGAGGGGCAGAAGCGCTACGTCGAGGCGATCCGGACGCACGACGTTGTCTTCGCGTCGGGCCCGGCGGGCTCCGGCAAGACGTACCTCGCGGTGGCCCTGGCGCTGGAGGCGCTGACGCGGCGGATCGTGCACCGGCTGATCCTGGTACGCCCGGCGGTGGAAGCCGGGGAGCACCTGGGCTTTCTGCCGGGCGACTTGCGCGAGAAAGTCAATCCGTATCTGCGCCCGCTGTACGACGCGCTGCACGATCTGCTCAATCCGCTCCAGGTGGAGAAATTCAGCGAGCGCGGCATCGTGGAGGTCGCGCCGCTGGCGTTCATGCGCGGGCGGACGCTGAACCACGCGTTCGTGATTCTGGACGAAGCGCAGAACACGACGCCGAAGCAGATGAAGATGTTCCTGACGCGGCTGGGCAACCAGTCTCGGGCGGTGATCACCGGCGATACGACACAGGTGGACCTGCCGGACGGGAATCCGTCGGGTCTGGCGCACGCGCAACGCGTGCTGAAGGGCGTGCCGGGGGTGGCCTTCGTGGGCCTGGAGCGCGAGGACATCGTGCGGCATCCGCTGGTGCAGCGGATCGTGGATGCGTACGAGGCCAGCGAGCAGGGCAAGCGCGAGAACGGCGACGGGCGCGAGACGGCGCGGCCATGAGCGTATCGAACGCCGTAACGCGATTCGGCGCCGGCCGGGCCGAATCCGGCTTGCCGCGCCGCGGCGGCGGATGCCGCGCAGGCAGGAGCGTATGACGTGAGCTGGTTCGACTTCATGCGCGGCCGCGGCGGAGCGCGGCGAGCCCGCACGGGCGGACCGGTGCTGGGTCCGGTGCGCGGGCGTGAAGAGACGGGCCGCCCGTCGGAACGGCGCACGCTGCCCGGTCCCGCGGGGGTGCTCTTCTGCGCGATGCTGGTCGGCGCGGTGGTCTTCATCATCGATTACGGGGTGCTTCCGCCGCCGCTGCACGAAAAAGACATCGCGCCGGCGGACTTCGAAGCGCGCGAGTCGTTCAGCTACTGGGACCACGATTACATCCGGCAGTTGCGCGAGACGGCCGCGGAGCAGGCTCCGCTGGTCTTCGAAGTCGTGCCGAACTGGCGCACCGAGCTGCTGCAGGATCTGCGGCGGATGTGCGAGATCATCGAGGGCGCCGGAGGCCTCGAGCCGGCCACCGTCGCGATCAACAGTCCCAAGGAATCGCAGCTCGTCGAACGATTGTTCCAGCACTACACGCGGCTGGGCAAGCAGTCGCTGACACGCGATCTGCTGTGGGACATCGACTTCCAGTTGCGCACGATCGAAGTGGAAGGCGTGCTGAGCCAGGAGCATTACCAGAGTTACTGGCAGCAGCGCGCGGCGCGGCGGGTGCTGGTGCGGCAGGGCGACGACCCGGCGCTCCTGCCGCGCGAATCGCGGCGGCTCAAGTCGGTCCTCGAGGCGCAGCGCGAACTGGCGGAGAAGCTGTCCAATTTGCCGCGCTACGCCGAACCGCTGCAGCGCGCGCTGGCGCGGCACCTGGAAGAGCGCCTGAAACCGAATTTAAGCTACGATCCGGACGCCTCGGCGCAGCAGGCGCAAGCGGCGCAGGAGCAGGTGCCGGACAGCAACCGGCAGGTGCGCCGGGGCGAGCAGATCCTGGCGAAGGGCGAGCCGGTGGGCAGCGACCAGCTGCGCATGCTGCGCGAGGAGGCGCAGGCGTACAAGGCTTCGCTGCCCTGGATGACGTACGCCTTCCGCATCATGGGCATCGCGTCGCTGGCGGCGGCGGTGATTTATCTGGCGCTGGTGGCGCTGCGCCGCCTGGAGCCGGGGATCTTTCTGCGGCGGCGGCAACTCGTGCTGCTGGGGCTGGCCTGCCTGGCGGTGCTGGCGGTGGCGAAGGGCCTGATGCTGGGCGAACTGCCGCGCCAACTCGCTCCGGTGACGTTCGCGGCGGTGATCGCGTCGCTGGCGTTTTCTCAGGGCGTGGCGCTGGTGATCACGCTTTCGCTGGCGCTGCTGACGGGCTTCACGGCCGGCGGCGACATGAGCCTCGCGCTGACGCTGCTGCTGGGCGGCTTCATCACCGCGCTGCCGTCGAAGCGCCTGCAGAAGCGATTCGATCTGCTGTGGTACGGGCTCCTGGGCGGCTTCGTGCAAGGCGGTACGATCTTGCTGCTCTCGCTGCTGCGGAGCACCGGGATTCTCACCGTCGCGGGGCTTTCGCAGTTCGGCCTGCCGATGTTCCAGTTCCCGACGGCCGACGAGGCGCTGTGGGGCTTCCTGAATTGCGCCGGCTGCGGCCTGTTGCTCTCGGCGCTGCTCCCGCCGCTGGAAGTGCTCTTCGGAATCATCACCAACATCCGGCTGTACGAGTTGTCCGATCCGACGCACCCGGGGCTGCGCAAGATCCAGCTTGAGGCGCCCGGCACTTGGGCGCACACGCTGCAGGTGGCATCGCTGGTGGAACCTGCGGTGGAAGCCATCGGCGGGAACATTCATCTCGCGCGCGCGGGCACGTACTACCACGACTTGGGCAAGACGTTGAAGCCGGAGTACTTTGTCGAGAACCAGATGGGCGCGGAGGAGAGGCACCGGCGGCTGGCGCCGAGCGTGAGCGCGCTGATTATTACGTCGCACGTGAAAGACGGGATCGAGCTGGCGCGCGATTACGGGCTGCCGCAGCAGATCGTGGATTTCATTCCCGAGCACCACGGGACAACGCTGGTGAGTTTCTTCTATCATTCGGCGCAGAAGCGGGCCGAAGAGGACCGCGCGCAGGGCAAGGGCGGGCAGGTGCAGGAGTCGTTCTTCCGCTACCCCGGCCCCAAACCGCGCAGCCGCGAGACGGCGGTGCTGATGCTGGCGGATACGATCGAGGCCGCGTCGCGGACCCTGGAAGCGCCCAGCGCGACGCGCCTGCAGCAGTTCGTGCACGAACTGATCATGGCGAAGCTGCTCGACCGCCAATTGGACGACTGCGAACTGACCTTCCGCGATCTGGCGGTGATCGAAGCGACGTTCCTGCGCGTGCTGGTGGGGCGCTTCCACGGACGCATCCGGTATCCGGGGCAGGACGACCAAGGCAGCGGCATCCACCCCGGCGGCAAGGTGGGGGGCAGCAGTTCGCGGCTGCACAGCGTCGAGCAGAAGACGCGGAAGATTCCGCGCGAAGCGCTCTTACAGGCCGAGGCGGAAGCCGAAGGCCGGCCGCTGGCCTCGCCGACGCCAGACGAGATCGCGCCTGCCGCGACCGCGCAGGGTTCGGACGGCGAGCCGGCGAACCCGCCGCGCGGCCACTCGAACTGACCGCACCCAGCGATGGCCCGCCTGCACGCTCCTACGATCGCCGCGCGCCGGATCGCGCGCCCCGGCGCACCGAAGTCGCCCAGCCAAGCCGACCTGTCGCACCTCTTCGCGGCGGCGTGGCGCGCGGCCTCCCCTGCCCGGCGGCCGAAGCCACAGGCGTTCGAGCGCCTCGCCGCGGACGTGATGCTGGTAGGCGACACGGAGATCGCAGCGCTGAACGCGCAGCACATGCGCCACGACGGGCCGACGGACGTGCTTTCGTTCCCGATGGGCGAGCCGGATTTCGAACGGAAAGCGTATTTTCTGGGCGAGATCGTGGCCAGCCACGAGACGGCGGCGCGGGAAGCCGCGGCGCGAGGGTTGGAACCGCGTGAAGAATTGGCGCGGTACTGCGTGCACGGATTTCTGCATCTGCTGGGTTACGAAGACGGAACGCCGGCGCGGCGCAAGGCGATGGAGGCGGTGCAGGAGCAGGCGCTGAAAGCGTGGAGCGGCAAACTTCAACCGGCAACCGACAAGAACCAAACTAGCTTCAAAGGGCAACCGGCAAAAGGCAAAAGGTAAAGGGCAAACCACGGTGACGGCGCATCTGGCCACACACGATTTCCAAAAATGAACTAGAATGCCTGCACCGTTGCTTTCTGCACCCGCCGCGCGGAGCCGCCCGTTGGAACTGCCCGCTTACGTCACGTTCGAGCGCCCGCGCGAATCGTTCGAGGCGCCGGGGCTTTCGGTGGTGATTCCCGCGTACAACGAGGCGCGGCGGATCGGCCCGCACTTGGACAAGATCCAAGCGTATTTCGCGGCGCATCCCGAGCCCTATGAGCTGCTCGTCTCCAGCGACGGAAGCACGGACGGTACGGCCGAATTGATTCGCGAACGCATGCAGAGCTTTCCGCGGCTGGGGCTGGTGTCCTATGCGAAAAACCGCGGCAAGGGGCACGCCGTACGCATGGGCATGCGCGCGGCGCGCGGCGCGCAGCGGCTCTTCGCCGACGCCGACGGCTCGACCCCGATCGAAGAGATCGAACGGCTGCGCGCGGGATTGGCGCAGTCGGGAGCCCAGATCGCGGTGGGTTCGCGTGCGCTTCCTGCCCCTGGGATCGAACGGCAGATCAAGCCGCACCGCTACGTGATCGGACAAGTCTTCCGGATGCTGCGCTCGGCCTTGATGGACGTTCACGTGGTGGACAGCCAGTGCGGCTTCAAGCTGTTCGGCGCGCGGGCGGCGGACCTGATCTTCCCCGCGGCGCAGGTGGACGGCTTCGCGTTCGACGTGGAGTTGCTGTTCCTCGCCGCGCGCTGGGATCTGGCGGTGACCGAGGTGGCGGTGAACTGGCACGACGACCAGGCGAGCCGCGTGAACCTGCTGACCGATCCATTCAAGATGCTTCGCGACATGTGGCGCGTGCGCCGCATGCACCGCGATACGCCGCGCCCGGCGCCCGCGCGCGATCCGCTTCCCCAGACCACGGAACGCTGAGCGCGGCGGCGCGAACTCATGGAAGCCGAACTCTTCGATGCCATCCATCGGCACGGCAAACGGCACTGGTGGTTCCGCGGACGCCGTGCCGTCGCCTTCGCGCAGATCGACCGCTTCTTCGACCGCCGCGGCGGCGCGGTGCTCGATCTGGGCTGCGGAGCGGGGACGAACCTCGAGGAACTCGCGCGCTACGGCGAAGTCTCCGGCGCCGATCCGTCCGCTCAGGCGCTCAAGTATTGCCGGACCTTCTTCAAGGGCCGGCTCGACGAAGTCTGGCTTCCGGACAAGGTGCCGTACGCCGACGCGACGTTCGACCTCGTGGTGATGCTCGACGTTCTGGAGCATGTCGAGGACGACGCCGGCGCGTTGAAGCAGGTGTTTCGCATCCTCAAGCCCGGCGGGACGCTGGCGCTGACCGTCCCGGCGCTGCGCTGGCTGTGGAGCCAGCACGACGTGGAGCACCACCACTTCCGGCGCTACCACCGATCCGACCTGCGCGCGCTGCTGACCGCGCAGGGCTTCGAGATCCGTTTCATCAGCTACGCCATGTTCCTGCTGCTCCCGCCCATGGGACTGGCGCGGCTGCTGCTGCGGCCCAAGACGTGGAGTTCGAAAGACCTCGAGTCGGGTACGCGCCCAAGCGCGCGGCTGTTCGAATGGATCTTCGCATTCGAGCGGCACCTGATGCGCATCGCCCCGCTGCCGATCGGCGGCTCGCTGGTGGCGATCGCACGCAAGCCCCTGTAAAGGCGGGAGCCGAAGACACGTTCGTTTTGCGCTGCGGACCGCGTCGCGCGACGGCTACAATCCCCGCATGCCGATCTTGAAAGACCGCGCGATCGTGCTGCGCACGTACGAAGTCCAGAACACCAGCCTCGTGCTGGTGCTGCTGGGCCGGCGGCTGGGCCAGATTCGCGTGCTGGCCAAAGGCGCGCGGCGCTGGCAGAAGCGCGGCTTCGAGCACGGCTTCGACCTGCTGGTGGAAGGCGAACTGGTCTGCTATCCGCGTCCCGGCGACGGCTTGTGGATTTTCAAGGAATGGGACGAGCGAGCGCGCCCCGCGGATTTGGGCCTGCGGCTGCCCGCCTTCGGCGCGGCGTGCTTTCTGTGCGAATTCGCGGAAGCGCTGACGCGCGAAACGTCCGGCAGCGGCGGCGAACCGTCCAGCGGCGCGGACGACGAACCGCTGTACGAACTCCTGCAGGCGGCGATCGAGGCGCTCGACGAAGGCGTCGCGCCGGGTGCGGTGCTGATTCAGTTCACGCTCCAGGCGCTGGAAGCGCAGGGTTTCCTGCCGGACCTCGAACGCTGCGGCGCGTGCGGCGCGGAACTGAACGCTTCGCGGCGTCCGGCGCGGCTGAGTCCCGAAGGGCTGGTCTGCGAAGCCTGCCTGGCCGGTGAGGCGCTCGAGAAGCTGCCGGTGGGCGCCGCGCCGCCGGGCGATCCGCGCGAACTGGCGCGGCTGCTCGATGCGCCGCCGGGTTCGCAGCCCGCGCCGGTGGTCTGGATCAGCCCCGAGCTGCTCGCGGCGTTGAAGCATATCAAGCGCACGGGGAAGCCGGTGCGGCTAAGCGCGGCGGCCGCGCGGCTGGGCGCGCGCACGCTGGTGGCGCTGGTTCACCACGCGCTGGAACAGGATCTGCGCACGCTGCGCGCGGCGGCGCGGGCGGTGCTGGCGCTGGGGCCGAAGCGAACGGTGGCGCAGCGACCACGACCGGCGTGACGGGCGGCCGGGAGCAACCTCCCTCACCCTGCCCTCTCCCAGGGGAAGAGGGAACGGAAGGACTACACCCAACAACGGCGGTCTCAGTCGGCGGCGGGCGAGGCTTCGGCGCGTACGCCGGCGGCGGGGAGGCGCACTTCGAAGCGCGCGCCGGGCCGCCCGTCCGCGCGCGGAACGAGTTGCAGCGTGCCGCCGTGGTCTTCGACGATGCGGCGGGCGATGGAGAGCCCCAGACCGGTGCCCTTGCCCATCGGCTTGGTGGTGAAGAACGGTTCGAAGAGTTCGCGCTGCAGCAATTCGGGCACACCGGGCCCGTCGTCTTCGACGATCAGCAGCACGCCGGCGTCCTGCGGCGCTTCCCGCGCGCGCAGCGTGACCCGCCCGCCTCCGCGGCGCGCGCGCTCGGCTTCTTCGAGCGTCTCCAGCGCATCGGCGGCGTTGGTGACGAGGTTCACCAGCACCTGTTCAAGTTCGTTGGGCGCGACGGCCACGTCGGGCAGCGCTTCGGCGGGCGCGGCGCATTCCAGCTCGATGCCGCGCAGCTTCAGGCTGTGCGCGGTGAGTTCGGCGACCTTGGTGAGCAGCCTCTCGGGCGCCACGCGTTCACGTTCGCCGCCGGTTTTGCGCGCGAAGTCGAGCATGCCCTGGACGATCTTGCGGCAGCGGCGCGTCTGGCTCTCGATCGCCTCCAGATCGGCCTCTTTCGCGGCGCGTCCGGCGCGGGCGTCTTCCAGGACCATCTGCGCATAGCCCAGGATCGTGCCCAGCGGCGTATTGAGTTCGTGCGCGACGCCGGCGGCGAGGCGGCCGACGGCGTGGAGCTTCTCGGCGTGGCGCACTTGACGCTCCAGCGAGCGCCGCGCGGTCACTTCGCGCGAGACGACGACGACGCCCTGCGCTTCGCCTTCAGGGGTGCGCACGGCGCTGACGGTGTTCTCGAAGCTGCGCCCGCCGGACTCGAGATCGACGCGGACGGGCCGCTGGGGTGCTTCGAGCGCCTTCGGCGGCGCGGGCGGATCGGCGCCGAGCATCGCGAGGACGCTGGGGCAGAGTTCGCCGCCCTGTTCGAGCGCGTCGTGGAGGCACTCGTCGGGATCGCCCTTCTCGCACGCTTCGGGGTCGTCGCGCGGGTCGGCGCCTTCGTGAACGCACGGTTCGTGCAGCGCTCCGCGCGATCCGGGTTCGGCGACGAGCGTGCCGGCTCGGCGCAGCGTATCGGTCAGCGTCTCCACGCCGCTGGACTGCGCGGCGCTGTTGGCGAGAAGCACCTTGGCGTGCAGATCGACGACCATCACGCCTTCGTTCATGCATTCGAGAATCGCGCGCGCGCGCTGGTGCTCGGCCTTGAGCTTACGCTCGGCGCGGGCGAGTCGTTCGACGCGGTCGGCGAGATCGGCGTTGAGGCGGCGCACGTCTCGGCCGCGGCGGCGCAGGTGCTCCATGATCGTCGTGACGAGATAGGCGCTGAAGCAGAGCGTGAGGATCAGCGCGAGCGCCAGCCCGCCGCGCTCCCAGAGCGAGGCCGGATGGAAGCCGAGTTCCACTTCCAGGGGCCACGATCCCAGCCAAGGCAAAGCTTCGGCGAGCGCCAGGAAGGCGACGACGCCACTGGTCAGCGCCGCGACGCCGTAGGCTTTGCGGCGGTCGAAGAGGATCGCCGCGATGACCACGTGATGCGTGAAGAAGAAGACGAAGGGATTCGAGAGCCCGCCGGAGAAGAAGATCAGGAGGCCAAGGCCGACGATGTCGAGGCCGATCTGGAGCAGGCCTTCGGCCAGCAGCGCGCGCAACGCGCGGTCGGGATGGTTGCGCCGCATGCCGTACAACGCGAAGTTGAAGGCCAGCATCGCGCCCAGCACCGCCCACAGGGCCGCGGGCGAAGCAACGACTCGAAATCCTTGCGCCAGCGCGACCGCCAAGCAGACGCCGCTCAAGGCGATCCAGCGCAAGTTGATCAGCCAGGCGAGCCGGCCGTCCAACTCGTCACGCTGCGCCAACTCTTCGAACGGGTCGCCCGCAAGCGCGCCCGTCGCCGGCTGTGGTTCAGTCGCCTTACCGATCATGTCCGCCTTCCTGCACGTGAGCACCGCTCGACCCGCCTACTATAAAGGAGGACGCGGGCGTGAACAGGGCGCAGCGTGGACTGTCTTCGGAGCTTCGGCAATCCCACTAGTTCGCACAGGTGCAAAGGTTAATGGGAATTTGTTGGCTGAAATACGGCTCAAATCCAGGGAATTGTGTTTCATCCCGCTTCAAATTCAACATAATAACCACACAGCGTGCAAGTTGGGGCTTTCCAAGCGCGCTACGGTTCTCGGGTTCTGGATCCGACCCCTCGTCCGCGCGTTCGCCCCATCTCGATCGGTTCCGCGTTCGAAGCGATAAGGATGATACGCATCATGGGTTTACAACGAGGCGGGGTCCTGCTGCTGACCTTGACTCTGTGCGGGCTGAGCGCCGAGGCGGCCACCTTCAAGTGGACGGGCAACGCGGGTAATACGCTTTGGGGAACCCCGGGCAACTGGGATCGCAACAGCGTGCCGGGCGCGGGCGACGACGTACAGGTGCCCGTAAACGCCGTGATTACGGTCAATGTGCCGGGCGCGGTCCGCTCGTTTACGGTCTCCCAGCAGCGCAGCCTGGTGCTGAAGCTCGACCAGAACCTGACCGTGAGCCAGAACTTCACGCTGGGCCAGCATGTCAACGCGGTCTTCGAAAGCAATGCCAACCGCACGCTCGATATCGGCGGCAACTTCACAGTCGGGCAGCATTCGAGCCTGAACCAGAACAGCGGGAACGTGCTGATTGGCGGGATCGCCGATTTCGACCAGCATACGACCTTCAGCATCAACAGCGGTTCGTTCATCGCCGAGGGCGATATTTTCGTCGATCAGCATGCCGACGTGTACATGAACGGCGGGCTGATTCGCACCGACGAAGATTTTCATATCGACCAGCACGCCAACGTGTACCTGAACGGGGGCGCCACGCTTTCGATCGGCGGTGTGCTCGACAAGGATAAGAAGGGAAACCTCTACAACAACGGTGGCACGCTGCCGGTGACCGTGCGCGAACTGCGCGCGGCGCCCGAAGCCGGTGGCGCGCTGGTGGAGTGGGACGCGGCCTCCGAAGAACGCAACTTGGGCTTCCATGTCTGGCGGCGCGAAACGCCGGAGGAAGCGCCGGGGGACGAAGCCGGTCCCGTTGCTCCGCGCGCGCCCGGCGGCAAGACCTTCGTTTCGAATGGTTCGGGAAACTGGAACAACTCGAACACCTGGCGCGATCAGAACAACCAGCCCGGAGTACCCGGACCGCTGGATCTCGCGACCGTTCGCAGCAACCACCAGATCACGGTCAACGCGGCGGCCACGGTGGACTTCCTGACGCTCAATACGAGCGCCGCCCCGGCGCTATCGTTCACGGGCGGCAACGACCTGACGGTGCTGACGCGCCTGGAACTGCAACGCAACAGCGAAGTGCGTTCGGCCTTCTTCAGCTTCGGATCGAAGCTCAATCTCGCTCACAACGCGGTATTTGATCTGCGTGGGAACGCGTTCACGATCTCCACGAGCATCCTGTTGAGTTCCATGCAGGTCGATTTAGGCAACGGCGATTCGGCCAACCAGTCGGCGCATATCGTGAACGCCGGCAACATCACCGTCTCCGGGGCGATCATCGCCTCGGGCCTGCTCATGCTCGGTTCGCACAGCGACGTCGCCCTGAACCACGGGAGCGTGGTCTCGGTCAATTCGGGCGGCGTCATTAACGCCATCGCGGGAACCGATTTCATCACGGACTTCGCGCTGCTCCACGGGGCCACCGCGGCCGACCGCTACACGATTTCGCTCAACGGCGGCGCGCTGGAATGGGACCATATCAAGCTCGAGAATCTGGGCGCGACCGGCCTGACGATCACCAATACGGTGGACACGAACCCCGGGCGCGTCTGGTTCGCCAGCGGGACGGCCGGCGGGCGGTACATCACTTACAACGAGAGCACCGCCGGCGACAGCTACCGCTTCACGGACGTCTCGTTCTCGAACAGCGGCGTCGCGCAAGCCGTGCGCCTGCCCAACGGGAGCAACGGGACGCTGATCTTCGACCGGCACGCGAGCGACACGCCGCCCAACCAGAACGTGAACTGGCTGGGACCGAACGTGAACGGCGTGATCCACCGCGGCAGCGTGGGCGATTTTCCGCCCATGTCGCACTTCGACGGCAACGGCGGCGTCGTACAGTGGGGCAACGCGAATACGCTGCCCGTCACGGTCACCGGCCTCGATGCGATGCTCGAAGCCGGCGGCGTGGTCGTGACGTGGGACGTGGCGTCCGAAGTTCAGAATCTGGGCTTTCACCTGTGGCGAGGTTCGGTCGAAACCTCGGAACAGGCGGCGCGCGCGGCCGAAACGCCAGGCGGCTGGATCGAGGCGCCGCTCGCCGATAACCCCGCTGACACCGATACGCGGCGCACGCGCGGGCGCAAACTGCCCGCTCCGGCCCCCGACTTGGAGGCCTCGATGGCGGCGCAGGGCTGGCGTCGCGTGACCGACGCGCCGCTGCCTGGACGCCTCTCGCATCCGGCCTCGAAGACGTACCGCTTTTACGACGCGCCTGAGGCGCCGGGCGTTTACGAATACGCGCTGGAGTCGGTGGCCCTCGACGGCACGCGCGAACTTTTCCGCTTCGCGTCGCCGCCGGTGCGGCTGGACCGGTCGGGCGGCGCTCCGGTATCGCTGGCCGGCCTCGACGCCATGCTGGCGCAGGTCGAACGCAGCTTTGAGTCGGCGCGCGGACGGGACTCGCGGGATCGTTTCGCCGCGGCCGGTTCGTTACGGTCCGCGCGCGTGGCGGTGCTGCACGACGATCCGGTCTGGTCGCCGGCGCACGCGGCTTCTGCCGGCGGCGATGCGGCAACAGCGGACCTCGACGCCGTGGCCGATGCGGAGAACGTTCATCCCGGCTTCGTTCCGCCGCCGGGCATGCCCGGCGTGCGCGAGGTCGCGGCGCGGGCCGCCGGCGACGCGGTGCTGGCCGATCTGCCCGCGTACCAGGCTGACGTGCCCGAATTGAAGAGCGCGCGGCCGCCCGCCGCGGGTTTCGACGCGGCGAAGCTCGTCACTTCCGGGCGCGGCGTGCTCTTGATCCGGCAGGCCGATCTGCCCGGCGGCTACACGCTGGCGGGTTCGCAGTTGTGGTACGAAGGGCGGCCGTGCAAAGCGCTGGCCTACGACGCCGATCGCGATGCGTGGGCCGTCTACGCGCCGGGCTATACCGACGATTACACCGACCGCGACGCGTACTTCCTGCGCGCGGGCAAGCGCACAGCGGCCGGAAATGCGCCGGCCGCGAAGAACCTCTTCCGCGACGGGCTGACCGCGTTCACCACCGCGCCGGCGCGCTCCGAAGCGCGCTTTGAGGATCTGTATTTCCAGTTCAACCGCAAGCCGCGGATCTTCCGGCCTTATTTCTCGAGCCAGTTGCTGAGCGCCACCGATACGACGGGCACGACGCGGAACGTTCAGGTCGCCTCGCATTCGGCCACGGCCGATGCCGCAACGCTGCGCGTGATCGTGTACAGCCATTCGTTCGAGGACGCGGTGGACCCCGATCACGAGTTGCAGGTGGTCTTGAACGGCACACCGCTGGGTCAGGCGCGCTGGGACGGCGGTCAGCGCATGCTCGAACTGAGCTTTGAGGTGCCGGCGGCGCTCCTGCGCGACGCGGCGCCCAACGACGTGGCGCTGACGACCCCGGCGTTGGCCGGCGTGGCTTCGCAACTCGCGTTTCTGTACGCGGTGCAGGTGGATTACACGAAGCGGCTGGAAGGCCCGGGCGCGGTGGCGCTGGAGGCCGGCCCCGCGGGGCTGTACGAAGTCTCGGACCTGCCGACGGAGCGCGTCTGGGTCGTCGATGCGCGTAAGCCGCAAGCGGCGAAGCTGGTGGCATGCGAAACGCAAAGCGACGGCGCGGGCGGGTTCGTCGCACGCTTCAAGGCCGCGCCCGGCGGCGGGCACGGCTACCTGATCGTTCCGTACGGAGCGGAGCTGCTCCCGCAAAGCGTGGGCACCGCGCGGATCGAAGCGCTTCCGCGCGGCATAGACTACCTCGCCACCGGACCCGCGCTCTTCGAGGACGAACTGGCGCCGCTCCTGGCGCAGCGCCAAGCCGACGGGTTGAACGCGGTCTTCGTGGACCAGCAGCAGCTCTTCGACAGCTACGGCTGCGGGCGCTTCGGCCCGGCGGGGATCTACCGCGCGGCGTACGCCGCGAAGCCGCGCTTCCTCTTATTGGCCGGCCGGACCACCTACGATTACCGCGGGCGCGTGGCTCCGGCGGGAATCGATCCGCTCTGCCCGACGATCCTGGCGACGAGCAGCACGCTGGCGCAGATTCCGGGCGATCCCTGGTACGGCGATTTCGGACGCGGGCCGCAGGTCGCGGTGGGGCGCTTCGCGGTGAACACCGAAGCGCAGCTCGCGGCGGCGGTGCAGCGGACGCTCGATCACGCGGGCCTGCCGGGCAGCGGCGCGACGGGGCTCCTGGCGGCCGACCGCCTGGACGTGGACGCCGGACACTTCGGCCTGGGCGCGGACCTGATCGCGAACGGCGCACCGTTCGTGGATTGGTCGAAGGCATACCTGGGCGATACGCACGCGGCGGCCGCGGACGTGACGCAGGCGCTGCAGGACGCTTCGGAAGACGGAACGAACCTGATCGTCTTCGTGGGTCACGGCGCGAGCAATCAGTTCGCGATCGAGAACGTGCTGAACGCGGCGAAGGCGGCCACATGGTCGGGCAACTCGGTGCTGTTGTCGGCCACCTGCACGGTCAACTATTTCATGCACGACCTCGCGGTGCTGGACACGATCCCGGAGTTGCTGATGACGCAGGCCGGCGGAGGGATCGCGGCTTCGTTGGGCTCCAGCGGCTATACGACGCATACGACGCTGGTTGATTTCAACGCCGCGCTGCTCTCCGGTCTGCCGAAGCATCGCACGTGGGGCGAGGCGCTCCAGGCGGCGCAGAAGGCGGCGCGCACGCGCGCGGCCAAACTGGCCCGCGGCGGCGATCCCGAAGCGCCCGGCGTTTCCGATCTCGTCCACGAATTCTGCCTGCTGGGCGACCCGGCGCTTCCTATCTTCGAACCGTAGCCCCCTTCCCCGCCGGCACACCGGCCTCCGAGAGGCCCTCATCGAGAGCCCTGACCGCGGCAGGCTCCGTATTGCGCCGCGAGGCGTGCGCGGGCATAATGGGGTTTCGGAGGTGCACGCATGCCCGTTTTCAAGCGATCGGACAAGGTGGTCTGGGACGAACTCGCAGGCGAGGCGGTGCTCGTGCAGCCCGACCGCGCGGCGACGTTTGTCCTGAATCCCAGTGGCGCGTTCGTCTGGAAGCGCTGCGACGGGCGCACGCCGGTCGAACGGATCGTGGCGGACCTGTCCGCGGGCGGCGCCGAAGCGGCACGCGTGGAGGCCGAGACCGCGGCGTTCTGCGCGGCGCTCCAGGCCAAAGGCCTGCTGGAAGAAGCGCCCGCCGCGCCGGCACGCACGGCGCCGCCGGCGCGCTTCGCCGCTCCGTACGTCGCTCCGCGCGTGAACCTCGAAGAGCTGGCCGACAAGCCCAACCAGCGCCCCGGCAAGCGAGACATCGGCGGCAGCCGCCCGTAACCCGCCGCTCATGCCCGCCGCGCCCCTTCGCGCGCTGCGGCGCGTCGAACTCTACGGCTATCCCATCACGGTCGAAGGCGCGTACACGCCCCGGCAGTGGACGCTGCTGGCCGGAAACCGCGAACCGCGCGGCGGCGCGCCGGCGCTGCTGCACGCCATCCTTGAAAACCCGCCGCACGCGCCGCTGCCGAAGCCTCTTCCGGGCCGGCTGATCGTCGGCGACGAGTTCACGCTCGATTGTACCGACCGCGTGCTGCGCTGCCGCTTGCCGGCTTCCGGATCGTCCGAACGCCGCCGCCTGAACGATGCGCGCGAAAGCCTCTGCCGCCACGCGCTCTTCGCGCTGGGCCTGCTGGCCGAACGCCTGGGCCCGCGCGCCGTCTCCACACCGGGGATGGGCCGGCGTGTGCTGCTGAATCTGCATGCGTCGTCGGTGCTGGGCCGCGGCGGAGCGCTGGTTTTTTGCGGGCGCAGCGGATTCGGCAAGACGACGCTTGCCACGCAACTGCTCTCCGGAGCCCCTCAGATCGAGTACGACCTGACGCAGATCCTGCTCGACCCGTCGGGGCGCGAGCCGCCGCGGGTGATCCGCATCGCACCGTACCTGAAGCGAAGCTTCGCGGGCACCGCGCGGGATATGCCGCGCGCGGCATCGCGAAATCGTGTGCGGGCATCCGCCCAGGAGCTGGCGCACTCGGCCGCGCCGCCGCTGGCGGGACTTTTCTGGCTGCAGCAGGCTCCAAGCTGCGCGCTGGAGCCCTTGCCGGCCGCCGATGCCGCGGCGTATCTGCTCCCCCCGCTCCATTTCGCCTCTGAATTACGTGCGGTGGGCCGCCGGCTGAGCCTGCTGCGCGCGCTGCTGAAGCAGAGCGCCTGCCGGCGATTTCGCTTTCCCAAGAGTAAGGCGAAGGTGGAGCGTTTCTTGAAGGACGCGGGCTATTTGTAGGCGCGGCGATTAGAAGTCGTCGAGGTTCTCGATCGCCACGTTTTCCCATTGAGGCGTGGAATCGAAGACGTTGCCGTCCATGGCGAGGTTCTTGATTTCGGGGATGAAGTTTTCGGTATCCGGGTCTTTGACGTGCCAGAAGCAGCGCACCACCGGGAACCAAGTGCCCGGGTAACCGCTGGTGAAGCTGGTGTTGGTGTGCAAGAACTGATCGCCGTACTTCTGCTGGTAGAATTTGGTTTCCTGCCAAGTGATGCGGCCGGTGCTTCCGTCCACGTTGGTGTCGATAACATCGCCGTCTTTATTCGGATCGCCCGGGACGCTGGGCGTGAAGAAGCCGCCCGAACCCATGTCGTAATACTCGACCCAGCCGTTCCACCAGCCGCAGGTGGCGCTGTTGAATTCGTACATGTAGGAACTGTACGGGTTGTTGGCGGGCAACCCGTTGATGGCAGGGCCTTCGTCGGTCTCAGTGTACTGCGAGGTCGCGATGGCGGGCTTGCCGCCTTCCCGGCCGCCGTTGGGGTCCAGCGGGCATTGGTACAGCCGCGCGTCCTGGCCGTAGCCTTCGTGAAAGAGCGTCGTAAGCCGCGGCGGGAAGTTGGTCTTGTACGTATCGTTGCTCATGTCGTACTGCAGAATGCCCGAATGATGCTGCTTGAGCTGGCTCATGCATTGAGTAATGCGCGCATGGCGGCGCGCTTGGGCGAGGACCGGCAGCAAGAGCCCCACCAGCAAGCCCAGAATCGAGACCACCACCAGCAGCTCGGTGAGCGTGAAGCCCGAAGCCGGTCGGCGGCGCTGGTTCGATGGGCCATTCATGCGTAGCGGGTGTCCTCTCCAGCATTTCTACCCGTCTCGCCGGAGCGAAGTCACGGATCGTAAGCGGAATATTAACACAAGGCGCCGCTTGATGTTACAGAATTCGCGGCGACCTCTCCCGGTCAGACGGCCCACCACGCCGGCTTGCGGCTTCCGTTTACCTGCTCGGCTTGGGCTGATTCGCGGGGAATTTCGGCGGCTTCCCGCTCAGTACGCGCAGAATATCTTCCACCACCGCGGCGTAGTTGAAGCGCGCTTCGGCGGTCTGCGCGGCGTTGTGCGGGCTGAATACGGCCGTCTCGCAGGCCAGCAGCGGGTGGTCGGCGGGCGGCACTTCCGGATCGAAGACGTCGATGCCCGCGCCGGCGAGTTTGCCGGCTTGCAGCGCGGCGGCGAGTGCGTAGCCGTCCATCACCGCCCCGCGCGCGCAATTGACCAGATGCGCCTGCGGGCGCATGCGCGCGAACTCCGCCGCGCCCAGCATCCCGCGCGTCTTGGGCGTCAGCGGGACGTGGACGGTGAGCACATCGCTCTTTTCGAGCAGCGTGCGCAGCGGGACCTTCCGCGCTTTGAGCTTCTTCTCTTTCGCCGGAAACTTCAGCAGATCGGTGTAGATCACGTTCATGCCGAAGCCGCGGTGGGCGATCTCGGCGACGCGCGTTCCGATGCGCCCCAGGCCCAGCACGCCCAGCGTCTTGCCTTTCACCTGGAGCGATTCGTGGCGGCTGCGGAAACCGAAGTCGATCGCGCGCATCGCGCGGTCGCCCCGGCAGGTGAACTTCGCCAGCGCCAGGATCATCATCCAGGTGTGTTCGGCGACGGCGTCCAGGCTTCCGGCGGGCGTGTAGACGACCCATACGCCGCGCTTCGCCGCGGCCTCCAGGTCGATGTGATCCAGCCCCACGCCATGCCGCGCGACCACCTTCAGGCGCGGGGCGGCGGCGAGCACCTTATCCGTCACCGCGCCTTTGGTGCGGATCAGGATCGCGTCGCAGTCGGCGGCGGCCGCGGCGATGCCGGCTTCGTTCGCCTCGGCCGGACGCACGACCTCGCAGTGCTTGCGCAGGATCGCGTCGTAATGCTTATGAATCGGTTCCACGAGGAGACAGCGCGGTTTTTCGGGCATGGGCCACGTTCCTGGGGCGTCGAAAAGAAGGTCCGAAAGCTTAGCGCGGCGGGGACGTTCCGCACAGCACTAGCGCCCGGCTCGCTTGACGCTGGCCGAATAACCTCTTAAGGTGCCGGAGCTTGCAACGAATCGCCAAGCGCCTGAACCCGGGAAGAACGATGTCCGGCAGCTCCTTCAATACGTGGAATCGTTCTCGACGCCTGCCTCGCGGCTTGGCGCTGGGCGTCTTGGCGTGCGCGCTGCTGGCGCGGCCCGCGCGCGCCGCCGATACGGACCCCGAAGTCGGCCGCTTGCTGGCTCGAGCGGCCGAAGCCGCCGAACGCGCCGACGCGCTCGAACGCCAAGCGCGGCAGCAGCTGCTCAGCAGCACCGGAGAAGGCTCGGCGGCGATCGAACGCTTGCAGCAGATGGAAGAGGCGCACGCGGAAGCCGAAGCGCAGTTCCGCGCGGCGCTGAAGGCCGACCCGCAGCATCCGCTGGCGCTCGCGGCCTTCGGGCGTTTTTTGATCGCGCGCAATCGCTTCAGCGAAGCCGCCGTCTGCCTGGACCGGGCGCTGGAAAGCGCGCGCAGCGCCGAAGCCTTCCTGGCGCCCGAACGCGCGGACCTGTACCGCACGCTGGGCGGCGCGCTGGAACGTTCGGGCCAGACGCGCCCGGCCGTGCTGCGCTACCGCAAAGCGCAGGAACTGAACGGCGCCGACGCGCGCAACGGGATTTCGCTGGCCGTGGCGCTGTGCGTGCTGGGGGAACTCGACGAGGCCGTCCGCACGCTCGATAAACTCCTCGCCGTTCCCGCCTTGCCGGAAGCCCAGCGCGCGCTGGCGCTGTACACGAAAGGCTACGCGCGCGAAGAGGCCGGCGAACCCGAAGAAGCGCTGGCCTTGTACCGCGATGCGTCGGCTCACTCCAAGCTGGCCGGCGTCTCCGATTCGGCGGGGGCCGGGGAAGTCGCACGCATGGCCATGCGCCGCGTGCAGCGCCAGTTGCACGGATTTCGGCTCCAGCCCCTGGCGCGCGAACGCTACAAAGAAGCCGCGCACATGACCAAGCTGGGCGACGAACTGCGGCGAGCGGCGCTGCTGGACGCCGACGCCTTCGCCAAGGCGCGCTCGGAACTTTTCAAACTCGAGGGCGAAGCGCGGCTGGAACCGTTTGAACGCGAGCCGCTGCGGTCGTTCCAGGAAGCGCAGGTGTATTACCAGCTCGCCATCGAGACCGAACCGCGCTACGCGCCGGCGCAGCGCGAATTGGGCCTGACGCATCTGGCCCTGGGGCAGTTCGAAGCGGCGCGGACGCACCTGGAAGCGGCGGCGCTGTACGATCCGCTCTCGCCGCAGACGCTTTCGGCGCTGGGCGAAGCGCGCATGCTGCTCGACGATTGGGAAGGCGCGGTGGAAGCGTTCACCAAGCTGATGCAGGTCGATCCGCATTACGGTCCGGCGCATCTGGGCACGGCGCGCGCGCTGGCCAAGCTGCACCGATCGCCGAAGGATTGCACGCAGGCGCTGGACGCGCTGGACCGCGCGCAGCAGCTCGGCGTCGATCCGCTGCTGGTGCGGCAGCTCGAAAAACCCGTCCGCGAGGCGCTGGCGGCGTTGGAACGGGGCGAAAAGCTCCCGGCGTCGGCGCGGCGCTTTCCGCGTCCCGGCGACGAACCCGCGAAAGCCAAGCCCGCCGAAGTCTTCGAACCCTGGAAGGACAGCATCCTGGATGTCCCGCAAGGCCGCAAAAAAAACTAAGCCGTCCCGTCCCCGAGCTGCGCGCAAGCCGGCCGGCGCGTCCGCGCCATCGGGCATTCGATTGCCCATGCTCGGCGATCCGCACGACATCCACATCGCGCGCGAGATCGAGCGCAAGGTCCTCGAGGCGAAGCGCATCGTGGTCCTGGGGCACGAACGCCCCGACGGCGACTGCGTCGGCAGTACCGTCGCGCTAGGCATGGCGCTGAAGGCGCTGGGCCGCGACGTCCACGTGCTGCTGGAACCCAAGCTTCCGGTGCGCTTCAAGTACCTCTTCGAACCCGGCGAGGTCCGGCCGAAGCAGAAAGGCCAATCGACGCGGCGCTACCCCGCCGACCTGGCCATCGTACTCGACACCACCGACGTCGACCGGATCAGCGGTCTGGTACCCGCGCAGATCGCCGGCATCACGATCGTGAACATCGATCACCACATGTCGAACAACAACTTCGGCGATTTGAACTGGGTCGATACCTCGGCGGCGGCGGCAGGCGAACTGGTCTACCGGCTCACTTCGGTGCTGGGCTGGGCCGTTCCGCCGGTGGCGCTGGACGCGCTGTACACGGCGCTGGTGACGGACACGGGACAGTTCGCGTACAGCAACACGACGCCGCGCGTGCTGCGCATGGCCGCCGAACTGCTCGCCGCGGGCGTGGACGGCGAGGAACTCTGGCGCCGCCTGTACCTCGACAAATCGCGCGCCGAACTGGATCTCGAAGCGCGCGCGCGGACCAGCCTGGAAGTCTGGGCCAACGGACAGATCTCGTGCATCACGCTCACCCAGGCCGACTTCGAAAAGACCGGCACGGGCCCGCAGATGACGCAGGAATTCCCGGGCATCCCGCGCGCGCTGGCCGGCTCGAAGCTGGCCGTCTTCTTCTACGCCGTCAACGGCGGGAAGGACACGAAGGTGAGTATCCGCAGCGTCAAGGAACTGGACGCGTGCGCGCTGGCCAAGCGTTTCGGCGGCGGCGGGCACCGTCAAGCCGCCGGGTGCACGATTCCGCTGCCGATGAAGGAAGCGAAGGATCTCTTCCGGCCCGCGGCGGAGAAGATGCTGAAAGAACACGCGGCGCTGAGTACGGCCGGCAAGTCCGATTGACCCGCCGCGCGGTTGCCGGACAATGGAAGCAACCGGATTACCCTACCTTTTAAGGAGCTTCGCATGGGCAGCCTCAAGATCGGTGTCGCGCTGTGGTCGCTGGGTTCCACCAAAACCTTCGAGGAATTCGAACTGCGGCTGGATCAGGCGGCAAGCGCCGGCGTGAAAGGCGTGCAGCCGTGGTGCGTGGACGAGGCCAAGTGGGACCTGGTCTGCGCGCTGGACCCCGAGCGCTGCGTGACGGCCGATCAGCGCCGCGCCGTGCGCCAAGCCGCCGAGAAGCGCGGGCTCGCGATCAGCGGCTTCTGCGCGCAGGTCGCCGGACCCAAGACGCTGGGCGGCTTCGGCGAAGAGAAGGGCCTCGCCGGACGCTTGGCCAAGACCCAGAAAGCGCTGCAGATGGCCGGCGAGATCGGTTCGCCGGTCGTCACCACGCACATCGGCCCGATCCCCGAGAACCGCGCCGACGCAGTTTACAAACGCTTCGTCGAAAGCGTCAAGACGGTGATGGCCGACAGCGGCGAAGGGATTTTCGCGCTCGAGACCGGCCAGGAAAGCGCCGCGGGGCTCAAGCAGTTCATCGAAGACGTGGCGCACCCGCGCCTGAAGGTGAACTACGATCCCGCCAACATGCTCAAGCACGGCGTGGTCGAAGGCGTCCCGATCCTGGCCCCGTTCATCGTGCACACGCACGCGAAGGACAAGCACCCCGTCACCGGCAAGCCCACGGTCGGACAGGGCGCGGTGCCGTGGAGCGACTACCTCGCGGCGCTGAAGAAGATCGGCTACAGCGGCTGGTACGCGCTGGAAGACGAGAGCGGCGCCGAAGACGTGCTGGGGTCGATCACGAGCGGGCGGAAGTTTTTGGAAACGTTTTAGGCCGACGGCCAACGGCAGGTATTCGACAAGGCCTCAAGTTGGGTTAGCTTCTCCGCCATGACGCCCGTCGAGATGCCGAAAGCCAACGAGAACCTCACCGAAGCCACGCTCGAACAGTGGCTGGTCCGCGAAGGCGATCCGGTCCAGAAGGACCAGTCGATCTGCATCATCATCACCGATAAGGCCACCTTCGAGATGCCCTGCCCAGTGGCGGGCACCGTGCGCAAGATTTACGGGGAAGAACGCGCGGTGCTTCCGGTCGGCTACATTATGTGCGCCGTGGGCGCGCCGGATGAAGCCGTGCCCGAAAGCTACGCCGCGCGTAACACCCATACGCTCGCCACGCACCGTGGCGCGGTGACGGCCACGGGAGCCTCGCTGGGCGCTTCGGTTGCGCCGGCCGCCGCTCCGCAGGCGGTTCGAGCGACGCCCGCGGCGCGACGCTTGGCCAAAGAGAAGGGCATCGACTTGGCCGCGGTGGCCGCCGGCATGAAGCTGCCCGGTCCGGTCAACGAAAAGGACATCTTGGCCTACCTGGAACGCGGCGGTTCTCAATAACTTTCGACAGAGCCGGAGGTTTCACGTACACTACCACAACGTGCGCAATCGTCTGCGCGCGCCTCTCGGCGTTCGGTCTAAGGACATGACCCGATGATCGTCGGCCTCGGGTTGGACATCGTGGAACTGGACCGGATCCGCGCGATCTACCAGCGCCATCCGGAACGCTTTCCGCGCCGCATCCTCACCGAAGCCGAATCCGCGTACGTGCTGCGGCATAAGGATCCCACCGAACGCCTGGCCGGACGCTGGGCCGCCAAGGAGGCGGCGCTCAAAGCGTTGGGCACCGGACTGGCCGCCGGCATCCGCTGGCGCGACGTGGAGATCCTGCCCGACGCGCGCGGGAAACCCTGCCTGCATCTGCACGCCAAAGCCCGGGACCGCGCCGCCGAACTCGGCGCCACGCAAGGGCACGTGACGATCACGCACGGGCGCGATATCGCCGTCGCGCAGGTGATTCTGGAGCGGCTCGAACCATGACCGCGCCCCTGAACCGGATCGTAATCTTCGGCGCCGGCGCGCTCGGCGGCCTGCTGGGCGGGAAACTCAGCCGCGTGGCGCCCGTGGTGCTCGTCGCGCGGCCGGCCGTGGCCGCTGTGCTGCGCGCGCACGGGCTGCGCCTCGCCGGACAATCCAACGAGACGCTGGCCTGCGGGCCGAATTTTCGGATCGTCTCCAATGCGGTGGCCGACCTTACGCTGCAACCCGGCGACGCGATCCTGCTGACCGTCAAAGCCGGCGCGGTTAGCGAAGCGCTGAACGAACTGGCGAGCCTGCCCCGCGCGCCCGGTACGCCCTCGCTGCCGCTCTTCGGATTGCAGAACGGAACCGGATTCGAAGGCGCGCTGCACGCGGCTGCGGCACATGGATTTCGCCCGCTGCATGCCGTCGCCCACCTGGGTGCGACGCTGGTCGAGCCGGGGCTGATCGAAGATTGGGGCGGCGAACTCCTGCTCCCCGAAGACCCCGCGGGGCACGCGCTGGCCGCGTTGCTCGCGAACGCCGGACTGAAGGCGCGCACGCTGCCCGACCTGGAAGTCTGGCGCTGGAAGAAAATCGCATTCAACTGCGCGCTGAACGCGCTGAGCGCGATTCTCGAAGTCCGCAACCGCGAGACGATCCGGCCCGAATGGCGCGCACTGCGCAAGCAGGTGCTCTGCGAAGCCCGCGCGGCGGCGGCGCTGCACGGCGTGAACCTCCCGCCCGCGGACGCTTTACTGGAAGAATTCGAAGGCCGCGCCAAGGCCAGCAACAACGTCAATTCGATGTGGCAGGACCTCCAGCGCGGGCGGCGGACCGAGGCCGCCTACCTTAATGGGGCGGTTGCCGAACGCGTGGTGCTCAAAGAGCGTTGGGCCCCATCAGCGAATGCATGGCTGGCCCGGATCGTCCAGGAATTGGAGGACGCGCGCGACGCGACGGCGCAGGCGGAGATCCGCCGGCGCGGCATCGCGCGCTTGCAGGCTCTAGTAGCTGAGGAAGCGCAAGCTTGAACACGCAGACCACGGGCCTCTATTCGGCGCTGCCCCCGGCCTGCCCGGCCTGCGGGACCGCGTTGCCCGAGCAGGCGCAGTATTGCCCCGGCTGCGGCCGGCGCATGCAGCCGCTGGTCAGCCATTCCGCCGAGACCGCCACCGGTCTGCCGCCGGCCTCCGCCACCGCCCCTCCGGCGCCGCCGCCCATGCAGGCCACGCAATCGCTGGGACCGCCCGGCCAGAACGAGACCCGGACCCAAGCGCCGAGCGTGCAAGCCGAACTGCCGCAACGCTACAAAGTCATGCGCCTGATCGGGCGCGGAGGCATGGGCGTCGTATTCCAGTGCATGGACGGCCTCCTCGAACGGCCTGTCGCGATCAAGCTGATGTCAGACCGCTATCGCCAGGACCCCAAAGCCGAAAAGCGCTTCCTGCGCGAAGCACGCGCGCAGGCGACGATCAACCACCCCAACGTCGCGCAGGTGCTCAACGTCGGCGTCACGGACCAGGGCCGGCCGTACCTGGTCATGGAGTACATCGAAGGGCGCGATCTGCGCGCGATCATTCGCGAACATCCCAGCGGCGTGGATATCGTGCGCGCCTGCCGGCTGGCCGAGAAGGCCTGCGAAGGACTCGCCGAAGCCCACGCGCGCGGCGTCGTGCACCGCGACCTGAAGCCGTCCAACCTTGTGGTGCTGCTCGATCACCGCGGGCGCGAACAGGTCAAGATCCTCGACCTCGGCCTCGCCAAGATCATCGGCGGCTCCACCGATCTTAAGACCATCACCGTGGACACCGCCAACATGCTCGTCGGCACGCCGGCGTACATGAGCCCTGAGCAGGTCAGCGGGGCCGAGGTCGATCCGCGCGCGGACCTGTACTCGCTGGGCGTGATGCTCTTCGAACTCTTCACCGGGCGGCTCCCCTTCGACAGCGAGACGCTGGAGGGCTGGCTGTACCAGCACCTGCACGCGCATCCGCCGCTGCCCTCGACGCAGCGCGCCGAACTGGCCGAAGTGCCGGATCTCGACGCGCTGGTGCTGTGGTGCCTGGCCAAGAATCCCGACGACCGGCCGAGCAGCGCGGAAGAACTGGGCGAAGCGCTCAGCCGCGTCCGCGCGCACGTGCCGACGTATCTCACCTCGTCCTACGCCCAGCCCAAGCCCGTATCCTCGTCGGCCTTGCCACCCAGCGGCCCCGGGCGCGGCGCGGACAGCAGCGTCTACGATCCGCAGGCGATTCGCCGCTCGCTGACGGCGCTGTACGCGCGCCCGGCCGGCGAAGCCCCGCCGCCTGCGCCGCCGCCTCCGGCGCTGGCCGAACGCGAGGAAGACGCGCCGCCCGATCCCGAGGAGATTCGGCGCGGGCATTTTCTGGAAATCTCGCGCGCGGCCGAGGTCTGCGAAGAGCAGCAGCAGTGGATCGATGCGATCACCAAGTGGAAGGAAGCGCTCCAGTTCGCCGACGATCCTGAAGCCGTGAATTCGCAGATCGAATCGCTGAAGCGCGAGGTGGAATTCGAACGCTTTCTGGGCACGATCCGGCATTTCGCGACCGGCGGCGATTGGGCCAAGGCCGAAGCGGCGCTGGCCAGCGCCGCCGCGATGCGCCCGGCCGATCCGCGCATCCAGCAGGCCCGCGCGCGCTTGCCCCGGCGGCTCGTCGAAAGCTGGCTCAAGAGCGTGCGGCAAAAGCTGAGTGTCATTCCCGAAGGCCCGCCGCGCCGCCACATCCTGCGCTGCATGACCGTCGCCCTCGCCAAGCTCGGCGACATGTCGCTGGTCATCGACCTGCTTCAAGAGCAGGTCCGCGACAAGGAAGCGCGCATCTCGTGCATGGCGCATGCCGCCGAAGCCGCCATCCAGGCCGGGCTGCGCGAAGGCATGCGCCCCAACATCGAGCGCACGCTGCATATCGCCGAGGAACTCCCCGACGGACTCGCGCGCTACCGGGCGTTCCTGGACATCGGGCGCGCGCTCGTCGCCTACGGCGACATCGAAGCCGCCGAAAAACTCCTCACCCGCGCGCGCGAAGGCTTCACCGCCAGCCTGCGCAGCCCCGAGGTGATGAAGCAGGTCATCAAGAACGCCGGCCTTACCACCACCCGCATCGGGCGCAGCCGCCGCTCCACGCGCCTTTCCGATTTCCAGACCGGCCAGACGCCCAGCGGCAACTTGGCGACCATCGCCGAGATTCAGGCGCAGGCCGGACTCGTCGCCTCGGCCACCGAGACCTGCGGACTGATCGAAGACCCCTGGATCCGCAGCCAGACGCTCGCGCAGGTAGCCGAAACGCTCTCCCTGCACGGACGCCAGGCCGAAGGCGAGCAGATTGCGCAGACCATCTCGCTGCGGCTGGCCAAGGCCAAGGCGCTCAGCGCCGCGGCGCTTGCGCGCATCCGGCAGGGCGATCTCGAAAGCGCCGCGAAACTGGCCCGCGAGATCGGCAGTCCCGAAGCGCGAGTCCCCGTCCTCGCGCACCTGGCCGCCGCCTGGATCCAAGCCTCGGAACAGGCGCGCGCGCAAAGCTTCCTGAAAGAAGCGCAGGAAGGCGGCGCCGAAATCAGCAGCCCCGGCACGCGCATCAGCGCGCTTCTGAAAGCCAGCGAGCCGCTCCTGCTCGCCGGACGCGAAGACCTGGCCCTGCCCTTCCTTTCGCTGGCCGGGCGCCTGATCGACGGGATCGAAGATCCCACCGAGCGCCTGCTCGATCTGCTCGAACTGGCCACCACGCGCCTGCACGGCGACCCCAACTGGGGCGAAGAGGCCAGCCTGCCCACGCCGGTGCGCGACATCTTCGTCCGCGCGCTCGGCACGCTCCCGCGCGTCGCCAATCCCACCGACCGCGAGGAATGCCTCGAGAAACTCGCCCAGGCTTTCGGCGAAGCCGGCGCCCACGAACTCGCCGATCAGCTCCTCGCGCAGGTCCAGAACGATCAGGAGCGCGTCATCGTCCAGGTCGGGCTCGCCTTCAGCGTGCTGTAGCGGCGCGTTCGACTTCCGGTAACATGCCGGAGCCTCAGTTCCCCTTCGCCTCGTGGAGTCAGCGCGTGCCGGACCAGTGGGCCATCGTGACCGGAGCGTCCTCGGGCATCGGGGCAGCCATCGCGGAAGAACTCGCCGCCCGCCGCTGGTCCGTCGTCCTCATCGGGCGCGACGAACAAGCGCTGGCCCGCCAAGCCGCGAAGCTGACTCCCCAAGGCGTCCGCGCGCTCACGATCGCCGCCGATCTCTCGACCTCCGAAGGTTTGGCGCGGGTGCATGCGCGCCTGGCCGAAGCCAAGCTCCCCGTTGCCGCGCTGGTCAATAACGCCGGCTTCGGGCTGCACGCTCCGTTCGAAGCCACCGCTTCCGCCGACGAAGCCCGCATGATCGACTTGCAGCTCAAGGCGATGCTGGAACTGACCAAGTGCTGCCTGCCGGGCATGCGCGAGCGCAAGCACGGCTACGTGCTCAACGTGGCTTCGGTCTACGCGTACAGCCCCGTCCCGCAGCAGGCGGTGTACGCGGCGTGCAAAGCGTTCATGCTCTCGTTTTCGCGCACGCTGGCGCTGGAACTGGACGGTTCCGGGGTGAGCGTCACCGCGTTGTGTCCGGGCATCACGCAGACGAATTTCCGTGCGCGCGCGGGGATGAAGGAAAAGCGCTCGGCTTTCGGTTTAAGCGCCGCGGAAGTCGCGCGCATCGCGGTGCGCGGTATGCTGCGCGGGAAGCTCGTCGTCGTCCCCGGTTGGGGCAACACGCTCTACGTCTGCTGCGCGCGCTGGCTGCCCGCGGGACTGCTGGGCCGCTTCACGCGCTGGTTCAATCGCCGCCGCGGCTTAACGCCGCACGCCGGAGAGAAGGCATGATCAAGGACATGAAGTGGTGGGGCTGGGGCGATCCGGCTTTCGTCTTTCCCATGGACGAGAAGCCGCTGCTCTGGCCGTTCGTTCGCAAAAGCCTCGGCCTGACCGAAGACGCCCCGCAGACGCCGCCCGTCGACCGCGCGCAAGTCAAACTCCCCGAACGCCGCCGCAGCGCGGACTTCGAGGCCGCCGTCGCGGCGTTCCTCAAGGCCGATCAAATCGCCGCCGACGACGAGCAGCGCTTGATCCACACGTACGGCAAGAGCTTCCCCGATCTCTTCCGCGTCCGGCGCGGCATCGTCTCCAACGCGCCCGATCTGGTCCTCTTTCCCGAAAGCCACGAGGAGGTCGAACGCATCGTCGCGGCGGCGCGCCAAACCGGCGTGCGCCTCGTCGCCTTCGGCGGCGGAACGAACATCGTCGGCGGCGTCGAACACCTCGACCCCAGCGCCGTGCGCGTCACCCTCGACATGCGGCGCATGAACCGCGTCCTGGAGATCGACCGCCACTCCTGGACCGCGACCATCCAGGCCGGCGCGCCCGGCCCCAAGCTCGAGGACGATTTGCAGGCACTGGGCTTTTCGCTGGGGCACATGCCCGACTCTTTCGAGTTCGCGACGCTGGGCGGTTGGCTGGCCACCCGCAGCGCCGGGATGCAGTCCGACGCTTACGGCAAGATCGAAGACATGGTCGTCGCGCTCAAACTCGTCAGCCCCGCCGGCACCCTGTCCACGAAGCTGACGCCCAAATCCGCCGCCGGCCCCGACCTCGACCAGGTCGTCGTCGGCTCCGAAGGCGTCCTGGGTGTGATCACCGAAGCGGTGATGAAGGTTCACCCCAATCCGGCCGTGAAGGATTACCACGGCGTGCTCTTCCCCGACTTCGAATCGGGCAGCGAAGCGATTCGCGAAGTGATCGGCCGCCGCGCCGCGCCGACGATGTTCCGCCTGCAGGACGTCGACGAAACCCAGCTCGCCTTCTCGATGAAGTCCCCGTCCACCGGGATCTCCGGGTTCATCCAGAGCCAGGTGAAGAAGTACCTCAAGGCCAAGGGTTACGCGCAACCGTGCTTGATGATGGTGGGCTTCGAGGGCGAGGCCGATTACGCCGCCGAGATGCGCCGGAAGGTCCTTCCGATGCTCAAGAAGCACCGCGGCTTCCACCTCGGCAATTCGGTCGGCAAGACGTGGGCGAAAAACAAATTCGCCGTGCCTTACCTGCGCGACATCCTGATGAACCACGGCTGCATGGTCGATGTCGCCGAAACGGCCGCCGTCTGGTCGAAGCTGATGCCGCTTTACCACGCCGCGCGCAACACGATCAAGGAACAGTTCAAGAAGGAAGGCTACCCCGGCTACATCGGCTGCCACATCTCGCACTCGTACGTGGACGGCGCGTCGCTCTACTTCACCTTCGCCGCGCGGCAGATCGCCGGGCAGGAACTCGAACAGTACTACCGCTTCAAGCGCTTGATCACGCAGACGTTCATGGAAAACGGCGGCACGCTCACCCACCATCACGCCGTGGGTTACGAACACCGCCCCTGGATGGAACGCGAACTCTCCCGCCCCGGCTTGGAGATCCTCCGCGGCCTCAAGCGCACCCTGGACCCGGACAACATCATGAACCCCGGCAAGCTGATTCTGCCCGCCGGCCCGGAAGCGCTGGCCCCTGCGCCGGAGTTCGAAGTACCGCGGTAGGGCGGTGAACGGCGATCGCTAAGCCGCGAACGATCGTCCTATTCACGGCCAGTAGTCGAAGGTAATTCGAACCAATGGGCGTTGGCTCCTACTTTCCCGCTGCCGCTGCCGGCGCCGAAAGCTCAAGCGATTTCCCATCCACGCGCATCACAAAGAGGGTCTTGTAATCCGATGGCGCCCAAAGCACGTTCCGCCGAGTATCCAGTACGGGCGAGAACGTGATGCTGCCCACCTTATCGTTCGGCTTCGGCGCTTCGAAGGTCCATTGTTGCTTGGCTGGGTCCCAGACCGCCTTGGACGAGGTCTTCGTGATGTTCGTCAAGACCCAGCGCTCGCCCGCCGGATCGAAGGCGATCTGCCGCCCCTCCATAAATCCCATGCCGAAGAGCACCAGATCCTGCTCCGGGAGATAAACGGTTTCGCGGTAGGTGTAGAAACGATCCCCGATTACGTCCCGATGTTTCGGATCGACCACGCGCAGTTCCTGCGTCGCCGGATCGTAGCGGTAAACCTTTCCGTTGGGCTTCTGGTAACTGCTCGCGGCGTGGAGGTACAAGACCTTGCGCTTGCTGTCCCAAGTCATCCCGCCTTCGTCGCCGTGCACGTTGGCGGGAAGGGCCGCGCCTTTGACCGGCAGATCGGTCCACTTGAGCGCCTTTGCGTCGAAGAGGCCCAAGTACATCTTCTGGGCGGGCGCTTCGGTGCAGCCGCCCGCCCAGGCCATCACCCCCAGCGGCGTCGATACGCATTTCGTGCTGTAGAGGTTGTAAACAAACGGTTGATCGGGCGTGTAGCCCGTCCAGTCCCGGCGGTCGGGATCGTACACATGCGTGCCCGCGCGGTGCAGGGCCACCATCTTCCCGCTCACCGCATCCCAGGCGTAATTCTTGTACGTATGATTCTGGCAATCGGGGCGTCCGGTGAACTGGTTGCCCAGCACGATGCCGCCTGCCACGTAGGGAATGCTCCAGCGGTTAATGCCCGGATGGTAATGATGCACGATGTCCGCGGGATCGGCGCAGTGCCCGCCCGTCCAGAAGTACATCTGATCGCGCTGCGGATCGTACAGCGCCGTGCCCCACGAACGCTCCGGGCACGGCCGCGGCGCTTGCGGAACCTCCACCCAGCGGTTGGCCGGAAGCGCCGCCAGGAACGCATCCACCGGCGCGGGCTCTCCGCGCGGCGCGCCGTCGTACCAGCCCGGATCGTACGCCTCGACGCTTTGCGAACGGTAGTGCCGGACGCCGCCCGCCACGCCATGCCGGGCGGTCAACTCCGGCGCCGCGGCCGATGCATCGAGCTTAAGCATCCACGTGCTGCTCGTCATGTAATCCTGATAGGTGTTGCCTCCCACCGCGGGGCAAATCAGGACGCCGTGCGCAGTCAGAACCATGGGATTATTCACCACGAACCAAGGCGTATGGTCCGGCGATTTCTCCAGGACCTCCGGGCCGGGCTTGACGAGCATCGTCCAGGCCACCGCGGCGGGATCGAACTGCCACACTTCCGCATCCAGCTTTCGGGAAAAGGACTGGTACTTCATCCGGTCCAGATAGGTATTGCCCGAAAGAAGCAGAATCGTCTTGGCGCCGGAATGCCAGAACATCTGCCCGCCGAAGCGGGGCGACGGCGATTGGGCCGGATGCAGGCGCTTCCAGGCGCGCGAGCCGCATTCGTATAACCAGGTATCGCCGAGCAGGTAATCGCCGTGATCGCCGCCGAAGACCACGAAGGCCTTGCGCTCGGGATCGTAGTGCCCCATCGCGCCGGTCCGCGGCGTGGGCTCGCTCGCCAGCCAGTCCAGCGCTTCGTCGCAGCGCCACTGCGCCGCCTCCGCATCGGCGATGCCGGCTGCGTCGATCTTTCCTGCCTCGAACGCTCGAGCGGCCGAGCCGGCTTTTTCCGCCGCCGCCCGCAGCGACCGAACCGCCGCCGCTAGGCTTTGCGCATCCACGCCCGCGGCGGGGCCTTCTTTTTCCAACTGCGCCGCCAACTGCGTGCAGGTCTGCGCGCACTTCGCCTGCGGCGCCGCAAGCCGAGCCTTGCCTTCCTTAAGGAGGTCGGCATCGCTTCGGCCCGAGTAATACAGATTGCGCGCCTGTGCGACGGCTTCCTGCTGCGCGGCGCGAGACTGGGCCACGCTTGTGCGCAAGCCCTGGAGCGCCGGCTTTTCGGTTGAACCCTTGCGCCAGACATTCTGATCCAGCGCGTAGACCCAGTTCCCCAAGCTCCCGGAGGGTGCGCCGCCCGACGCGCCCCCGATGAGGTGGAGCTCTTTGTTTACGGGATCGAAGAGCGTCAACGCGCCGGACAGGACCGGCAACTGAGCGATGGCCGATAGGCCGTCCAGAGGCGTGTTGGAGGCCACGCGCTCGCCCGCGAGACCTTCGGAACCTTCCGGCAGTGAGACCGTGAACGAAAGCCGCTTGGTCGAGTCGTGAACCTTGAGCTGGGCCTTGACCGGCAAGGCCGGTTCGTCCTTGTACTCGCTCCACACCCCACTGGGCGCGTCGTAAATCATCTTGCCCGGCTTGGGACTCTCGCGGCGCGAATCGCGGTGGGTCCCGCCGATGAGCACCAGCTTCTGTTCGCGGGCCAGCCAATGCACGCCCGCCCCCACCCGATTGCCCGATTGGCCTTGATCCAGTTTCGTCCAGGTATTAGCGGGGAGCTTTTTGACCCACTCCGGCGCGTCCGTCTCCGCCGCCTGGGCCGAACCTGCCGCGCTCAGCAGACTCCCCAGCAGCGCGACGGCAACGGGATTGAACCTAGGCATGATTCCACCCTCCCCGGCCCCAAGACAGGCCATTCATATTATAAATACACCACAATATCACTATTTGTAGTAAAACTATTAACTATCCGGTCGCCTTGCTGAATGGTTCCTACTATCGACTGCGTGGCCCTGCCGTTCCTTTTAAGGGCAGGATAGGGCCGCGGCACGGGAGGTGCTTATTCTTGGGTTTGGTGGGTTTCTGGTGCTCCCCAGTGCAGGAAACTCCACCAAACTCACGTCGAACGAATAGGATTCGCCTGCGCGCTGTAGGGAATTCCGATTCGCTTCACAACCGCTTGGCGCATCTAGCTTTAAGGAAGAGGTGGGTATGCTGCCCAAACGCACGATGAAGCCCCGAAAAACGGGCGCCAGCCGGATTTGGGCGCCGCTGCTGGGGATGGGCCTCCTGGCGGC
Source organism: Planctomycetota bacterium (assembly GCA_015075375.1). Classification (GTDB taxonomy): domain Bacteria; phylum Planctomycetota; class SZUA-567; order H5-PLA8; family H5-PLA8; genus H5-PLA8. The sequence continues at coordinate 831,689 of JABTUM010000003.1, forward strand.
CGGATTAATCGGGTCGACGTCCGATTTGGACTACGGTTCCGGAATCGTGCGGGCCGACGGCGAGGAATCGCCCAAGGTGGCGATCCCCAGCCCCGCGGCGGTGCCGGGCTTCCCGGTCAAGAACGCGGTCGACCGCTTTATCCTCCAGCGCCTGCAGGACGAAAAGCTCGAACCGTCCGGCGCGTGCAGCGACGACGAATTCATCCGCCGCGTTTACCTCGATCTGGTGGGCGTGATCCCCAGCCGCGTGGCCGTCCGCGCCTTCCTGAAAGACCCGGCCCCGGCCAAGCGTGAACGGCTGGTGGCCGAACTGCTCAAGGACGAACGCTACGGCGACCATTGGGCGATCATGTGGGGCGACCTGCTGCGCGAGCACAGCCGCCCGGACAACAACGAAGGCATCCTGCCCGGCGACCTGCGCGACTGGATCCGCACTTCGCTGAAAGAGAACTGGCCCTACGACAAGTTCGTCACCGAACTCCTGACCGCCGAGGGCCGCCCCGACCAGAACGGCGCCGTCAGCTTCTTCCTGCGCGACAACAACGACCGCGTCGAGACGGTGAACATGGTCTCCATCGCCTTCATGGGCACGCGCATGCAGTGCGCGCAGTGCCACGACCATCCCTTCGACCGCTGGACGCAGGAAGATTTCCACGGAATGATGGCCTTCATGGCCCCGCGCACGGTCACCTTCGTCGACGAGAACGCGACGCTGACGCGCATGAAGAACGAAGACCGGCGCATCCCGGCCGAGATCAAGGCCAAGATCGACCCGTTCCTGGCGCAGGCCGAAGCGGCTCTGAAGGCCAGCGACGCCGCGGCCGAGGGCGAAGCCGGAGGCGACATGATGATGATGGGCGGCGCGCCCAAGAAGGCCGAAGCGCCCAAGCGCGGGCGCGCCGTGCCGCTGATGCGACAGATGGAAAAGGCCGTCGAGGAGGCGCTGGGCAAGGAGCAAGCCGAGCGGCTCCGCCAGATCGTGCGCCGGCACACCATCAAGCGCGTCGTCGAACGGCCCACCGGCGAGTACCACATGCCCAACGAGGGCGACGGGCAGGATAAGCGCAAAGCCGGCGGCGAACTCGTCAAGCCCGCCTTCCCGTGGGAACCCGACAGCGCCGTCCCCTCGAGCCTTTCGCGCCGCGCCGCGCTGGCCAAGTTCGTCACCTCGAACCGCCAGTTCGCGCAGGTCCAGGTCAACCGGCTCTGGGCGCAGCTTATGGGCCGCGGGCTCGTCCACCCCGTCGACGACTTCCGCCAGAAGAACCCACCCACCCACCCCGAACTGCTGGAGTGGCTGACCGACGAATTCATCCGCAGCCGCTTCGACAACCAGCACATCATCAAGCTGATCGTCAACAGCTCCACCTACCAGCGCTCCACCCGGCCGACCGAAAAGAACAAGGACGACAAGGAACTCTTCAGCCACTTCGAACTGCGCCGCATGACGGCCGAACAAATCCACGACTCGCTCCTCGTCGCCACCGGCCAGCGCGAACCCCTGCAGCGCGTGGGCAAGCCGCGCTCGACGGCGGGGAACGACAACGGCCGCAAGAACAACGAGCCCGTCTGGGCCGTGGAAGTCCAGACTCCGGCGCGCGGAGGTTCGTTCCTCGAGATCTTCGGGCAGCCCGACCGCGAACAGGTCACGGTGGAGCGCGAGAACGACGGCTCCATTACGCAAGCTTTGGAGATGCTCAACGGCGGAGCAATCAACCAGAAGGTCGCCGCGACCGGCAATCACATGACCAAGCAGCTCATCGACCTGAAGCTCCCGGCCGACAAGCTCATCGAAGAACTGTTTCTTGCGGCGCTCTCGCGCCTGCCGTCGCCCGATGAAGCCAAGGGCCTGGGTAAGATCGTACGCGGCAATCCGCCGCCCGCGGAACTGGTCGAGGATCTGTACTGGGCGCTGCTGAACTCGCGCGAGTTCGTCTTCGTGAAATAAGCCGGCCCGCGCACCCGGCGCCGTGGTTTGAAGCATGCCGTTTGAGGTTTGAGGTTTGTTTGGTTTTTGCCGTTTGAGCCCTGGCTCCCGGAGACTTTCCATGTCCAAGCAAGCACCCACCGGACGCGAACGCGGCTGCATCGACTGCGACGGCGTCTCGGGTTTCAACCGGCGCAACTTCCTCAAGGCCGGCGCCTTCGGCTTCATGGGCCTGGGGTTGCTGGACCTGATGCGCGTCTCGGCGCTGGCCGACGAGGCCGATAACGCCAAGTGCGACGCGGTGATCCTGGTCTGGCTGGCCGGCGGTCCCAGCCACATCGACACCTTCGATCCCAAACCCGGCCAGACCACCGGCGGCCCGTACAAGCCGCTGAACACCAGCGCCGACGGGATTCAGATCAGCGAACACCTGCCCACCATCGCGCGGAACATGAAGCACGCCGCGCTGATCCGTTCGCTCACCAGCAAGGAAGGCAGCCACGAACGCGCCACCTACGAGATGCACACCGGCTACAAGCCGCTGGGCAGCATCAAACATCCCAGCGTCGGCTCGATGGTGGTGCAGCAGAAGTCGCGGCGCAACGAGGAGATTCCCAGCTTCATCTCGATCGGGAACCGCGCCTTCGGCGCGGGCTTCCTGGGTTCCCAGTTCGCGCCCTTCTACATCGGCGATCCGAACAATCCGCTGCGCAACATCGCGCTCAGTCAAGGCGTAGACGAGTCGCGCTTCCTGCGCCGCGTGAACCTGCTCGAATACGTGGACAGCAACTTCGCCGGGCAGAAGCGCGCCGAAGCCGTCGCCGAATACGGGAGCTACTACAGCGACGCGGTGCGCATGATGGCCAGCAAGTCCCGCGATGCCTTCGATACGTCGCGGGAAAAGGAGATCTACCAGGTCGGCTACGGTAAGAACAACTTCGGCCGGTCGCTGCTCATGGCCCGCAGGCTCGTCGAAGCCGGCGTCCGGTTCGTCGAAGTAACCTTGGGCGGCTGGGACAACCACAACGAGGCCTTCGAAGCGATCCAGCGCAACAGCGCGACGCTCGACCCGGCCTTGGGAACCCTGATCGAAGACCTCCAAGCGCGCGGTCTGCTCAAGCGCACCATGGTCATCTGCACCGGCGAGTTCGGGCGCACGCCGAAGATCAACGCTCAGAACGGCCGCGACCACTTCCCGCGCGTCTGGTCCGGCCTGATCGCGGGCGGCGGCCTCAAGGCCGGCTACGTACACGGCAGCTCCGACGCGACCGGATCGGCCGTGAAGGACGACCCCGTCCGCCCCGGCGACATCCACGCGACCATGATGGAACAGTTGGGGATCAACTACACGCACGAGAACTTCACGCCCGACGGCCGGCCGATCAAGCTGGTCAACGAAGGCGCGCCCATCAAGGGCCTGATCGCCTAACCTGCGTTCACATGTGCGCTAAAGCAAAACGGCCCGAAGCCAATCGCTTCGGGCCGTTTTGTTTGAGCTACCTGTAAGTCTGTAAACACAACGGGGACCGTTCTTTCGAACGGTCCCCGTTGGGACTGAAGTCCAGAGTGCGTGAGAATTACTCGCTCTTCTTGGCTTCTTCGCCCGTCTTGGCTTCGCCCGTCTTGGCCTCTTCGCCCGTCTTGGCCTCTTCGCCCGTCTTGGCTTCGGTCTTGGCTTCCTCAGCATTCACCATCGGCGAGCTGACCGCCAGACCCAGACCCAACAGAAGCGCCATCAAGTACCGCATGACTACAACTCCTTTCCTCGCTGCTCTGACAGTGCGGTTTCCCGGTTCGCGAACCATTCGCGCCCGTACACTGTCTGCGTCTCTGACGAGACTTGAGTATTTTCCTTCAAATCGAGGCAACTTGCAAACACTGTTATGAACGCACCTTATAGGAAACCTACGAGGAATTTTGCAAAGTCTCATCCTATCCTAACAATCTTAACTCTTACCTAATTTAGAGCAATGCGTTGCTTCGTAACGAGTTACATCAGCGGGTCGTAAAATCGGGGATGAGCGCACCCGAAAAGAGCATTTGGCCGGATTCGCTGGGATGGGCCACATCGGGCTTCCCGTCTTCCAATTGCACAAAGAGCGTATCCAGCGTTCCGTTGCTGCGGGCCGCTTGAAACGCGCTGCGCGGGGCCTCGGTATAGGCGCAACGAAGCTCCGCAGCCACTTCGCGAGCCGTCTCGCCGAAAAAGTTCATGCTCTCGCGGCGCGCTTCGTCGGCTCCGGGGATGGTCGCGATCAGGAGCACCTCGGACTGTCCTTCCGTCAACCGCCGCACGCGGAGGACCAGTTCCCGCCAGTTGCCTCGAGCGATGGCGCGCTGCTCTTCGGGCGACTTGCGCTTCTGAAGCAAGGATGAGTAGTCGTTGTAGCCGAAGTGCACGAGTACCAGATCGGGCTTCATCGCCGCGACATCCCGCGGCAGCAGGGCGATCGCCTGGCGCGTCTCCAACCCCCCGATGCCCTTGTTGACCACGTGGATCTGATCGTAGCCGAAGGCTTTGCGCAGCTCGTCCTGCAGCCGCCCCGGCCACCCGTCCCGCGCGCGGTCCTTGATGTGCGTACCGTAGGTGATCGAATCGCCCAGCGCCACCAGCGTGACCAGTTCCTTCGCGCGCAGCTTGGCCAGCGTACGCTGCATGCCGGACGCATCCGGCAGTGCGGGCTCGGTTTGCGGAATCTCCGCCTCTAGAGCCAGTTCATCCAACTCGAAGGTGCACGCCGCCCAAGGCTTGAAGTAAAACCATCGCCCGAACCAGATTCCGCGAATCTTGGAAGGCTGCATCGCCGTTCCGGGCGCGCCGAACCAGTCGGCCGTCACCACTTCGGGAACGAAGTCGGTCCAGCGCAAGCGGACCGTGCGCCATTCCTTCGACTGGAGTCCGATCAGCGCTGCGTAGCGCATGGTGAACGTCTCGTCGACCAGCGAAACGGCGACAAAGTCGTCCGATCCGTTGCCGCGAAACCGGAAGGAGATGCCCGCCGCGCGGTCCCAGCTCTCGTCCGCGACGAACGAACGTCCCGCGAAGTGCGGCTGGCGGCTTTCGGCGAACCTGAAGTGCAGCGCCTTGCCTGACGGAGCCTCTACCGCCTGGACTTCCGGCGGGGGTTGCCCGCTGATCCCGCGCCAGCGCCCGGCCTCGTCGCATGCGTCCAGCGAGGCCGCCGAACCTGAACGGGGCCACAAGATTCCCAGCAGGAGCAGCATCGTCGCAAGGAAGTGCCGGTGCGTATGTGGCATGAACGAACCCCTGACGCGGGTCGGCGGGCCTAAGCCGCCCGCGCTCGAACCTTTAGTGTACCAGGGTTTATCGGACGGGCGAAGGCGTACATCCGAACCGGGCGGTGACTACCGCGTATCGAGGTGGCAGAGGTCATCGCCCCGCGGCGCACGGGCCGCCGCCCCCAAGTCGTCCACGCCGTCCGGTCCGACGCTCCAGACCAGAAACTCGGTGCTCGAAGTTTTGCGATACCGGATCCGCCGTCCCCAACCATCCTTAAGGAAGACCGGATTCGCCTTGTCGATCGAATCGGGCGGCAATCCGCTGGGTTCTTCGTCTAACCAGTCGGTCCGGAACTCGACGCCGCGCGTGTCGTAGGGCGAAGGCCAGGTGGGCGGTTGCGCCGGATCGCCCGTCGGATAATCGCGGTGGTTTGAGTTATAGGCTTCCAGCGCCGCGGAGACCGACTTCGTCAGCGCCAAGGTATGATCCGCGCGGGCGCGCTCGCGAGCCTTCCAGACTTGCACGCCCACCAATCCCAGCAACATGAGGATTATGGCGATGACTACCAAAAGCTCGATGAGCGTAACGCCTCGCGCCAGGAACCTCACGGCTGCACCCAGGTCCGGAGATCGTCGCCGGCCGACGCGCGCGCGCTCTCGAATTCCTCCAGGTCGTACAGCGGCGGGCCTTGGTGAACGTAACCGGGCGTCAGACGCGTCTCGTTGATGCCGTTCGGACCGTACGAAAACACCAAGCCGACTTCCCGCAGATTGCCGTTGAGACGCCCGTGCGGCGGCGGCAGCACGAAGAATCGCACCACCACCGGATGCCCGAACTCGTCCACCAATACCCCGCCGCGGAGGTTCTTCTGCGTAAAGGTGTAGCTTGTCTGCTTCTTCAAGAGGTTCACCAACTCGCCGTTGGCTTCCACGCCGGTGCTCTTGGCGCCGAACGGAGCGGGCTCGACTTCCAGGTATTCGACGCCGCCCGACCAGAGGTCGGCCGGGCTGGAATCGGAAAGCGGGAAGGTACCGCCGTTGGGGGTGAGTTGATAGGCGACCAAGCTGGCGCCGAGCTGGTCCAGCAGCGTCTGGGTGGCCGCTTCACGAGCGGACTTTTGAATGCGTCCCAGCACCGCCAGCAGCAGACCGCCCAACAGCACCACGATCGCCACCGCGATCAGGACTTCCACCAGCGTGAAGCCGGAACGTCGGCCGGTCCGCGTCGGCATGGCGGCAACTCCCGGTAAGGCCGGGCTGTTAACCTGCGATCAGTAGTCCACGTCCTCTACGGTCACGTCGTCTTCAGCCTTCTTGATTCGAATGTCGGAAGTACCGCCGATGTCGTCGATCCCATTCGGGCCGACGCTCCAGATCAGGTACTCGTCGGGGCTGACTTTCCGGTATCGAAACGGCGCGCCCCAACCGTCGGCCATCCAATTGTCGTTGTCCGGGTGGCGGTCGCTTTCCTGGTGCGATTCCCACGGCGGATCGCGCTCGGTCAGATAGCGCACGTCGAATTCTTCGCCTTGGTAGGTGTTGGCCGTCGGCCACTGTTCGGGATCGGACGCCGTGGGGCTGATCGGGTTGCCGCTGGGGTAGTCGCGCCACATGACGTGATATTCGACCATGGCGAGTTTGACGCGCGCCAGCATCGACTTGGTGCGGCTCATGCGAGCCTTCTCGCGCGCCGACCAAGCGACCACCCCGACCAATCCCAAGAGCAGCAGGATGATCGCGATCACCACCAGGAGTTCGACCAGGGTGACGCCGCGCTCGCGGCGAATCGAAAGCGGAATGCGCATGATTTATTTCCAGCTCGTCAAATCGTCGGCGCCCGACGCCGGAGTCGCTTCGGCACGCGTGATGAGATCCTTATCGTAATCGGGAGCCGCGCCTACGGTATGCCCGGCGTCCACATCCACGCCCTGCTTGTTGTCGGGGCCGTACGAGAAGATGTACAGCTTCTCCGAAAGCTTCTGGGAATCGGCCGAGACCGTCGTCGGCGCCTTGATCCAGAAGCGCGAAACCAGCGGGACCGAGAAGTGGTCCATCAGGTAGTCGCCTTGCACGTTCTCTTTTTTGACGTCCAGGAATTCGAGGTCCAGCAGCAACGTCGTCAACGCGCGGTTGTCTTCGGCAGGGGTCGAGAGGTTCGCCGTGAGGTTCATGCCCACGCACGGAATCTGGTAATAGCCAGGGTTATACGAGCCGCCGCCATCGTCCCAGATGATGTTGCTGCCGCCCGGCTGGATCGGATAGATGCCCCAGTCGAGCCGGTAATTGTCGAGACCGATCTTGAGGTTATGGATCGTGGACTTGGTGGCCGCTGCGCGCGCATGCCGCCGCGCGGCCGCCAGCACGGGCAGGAGCAGCCCGATCAACAGGATGATGATCGCGATCACGACCAGCATTTCGAGCAACGTGAAGCCGCGCGCCCGCCGAACCGGATGGTATGTCGTCATGCCAAACTCCTTCGAGCGCCACCGCTCCCGATTATCCCGCACGCCACACTCCGCGGTCGCGCGCGTCTACTGGCCCATCGAAGCCCCGATGTAGAAGAGTTCGGGGTCCACATCGCCCATCATCGTGCGCGAACCGTGCAGGATGAATTCACCCGTGTACGGCCCGTGGACGTGCCGGTCCGTAGGTGTACCCGGCACGCGCGAGTATACCCGGCTGTAGCGCCGCACGGTGAGCACATCCTGATACCGAGCGTCCGTCATTTCCACCACCACCGAAACACGGAAGGTGTTCGAACGGAACTTGATCGGAAGCGTGACGGCGTCGTTGATGACTTCGCCCAGATCGGCCTTCTGCCACGACGTATTGGTGGCCTTCGCCTTGACGCCGTAAGCCACGTTCCCCGGGACGTCGTAGCTGGCGTTGGCGACGACCGGGTTCTCCCATTCCACCCAGTTGTGCGTGCCGGTGCGCTTGTGGTACGGATAGCCGCGCGGAACGATCCAGAAGCTGTTGTAGGGCTGATTGGGCACGATGTTGTGCGCCCACGTGAAATCGCCGCGTACCACGGCGCCGTCGTTAGCGGATGTCGCCGCAGTGCCGGCAGCCACCGAACGATTGCGCGCGTCCCGGGTCATGGTGATGTGCCCGTCGCCGTCGAAATCGATCGCGCCGATGCGCCCATTGCTGAGCGAGACCAGCACGTCGTTGGCCGCACGCTCGCTGATGTAATGATGTTCGATGCGCAGGCCCGCCGCATCGCGCCCGCGGACTTCATCTACGCGATACTGCCAGTTTCGAATCGTGGTCGCGCCCTGGAACGGCGGCGGCATGTAGGGGTACATGAAGGCCAGGGATGAGGGCAATGCGATCGGGTTCCCCTCCGGATCCACCGGCTCGCCGCTCGCATTCATCGACTTGGGCCACGCGCCGTAGTTGCCGCTGATGGGCCAATACCCGTCGATGGCCACCACGGCTTTGTTCCAGAGGCGAACGGGCGCCTTGCCGGTGGGCCGGAAGCCCATCAGCGCATCGGCCAAGGCCTGATCGGTCCAGTCGCCCGACGGCCCGAGACTCTGCCCCGACGCCACTTTGGAGCCGTCGAAGAAACTGCCCCGGTTGCGCGGATCGACCGGCCAATCGTTCGTACCCACGCCGCCCGAAGGCGCCGCGTGACAGACCGAATACGCGTTGACGCCCATGACGGGATCGCGCAGATGGATGTAGTAGCGCGTCATGTCCGGCGGGCCGACCATGCCCTTGCCCGCTGCGGCATCCAACTCCGCTTTCAAGCTCGCCACCAGCGAGTCCGTGTTCACCGGCAGCGGGGGCCGGTAGACCATATGCCCCAGCATCGCCACGAAATCGGCCCAGGTGCGGAACGGATGGTTGCGCACGGGCGCCGAGCGCATTTCGGGCTCGGTCTGATTGCGAACCGTATGGTGGAGGTAGCGGAATTCGCCGCCGAGGGCATCTTCGAGCGTGTTGTAGGGGAAGTCGAGTACTCGGTCCATCTGTACCGAAGCTTGCGCCAGCGTCGCGCCTGGACCGCCGGGGGGATACTGGCCCCAGTACTGCAGCGCCTGCGGATACAGGCCGCGGCTCTCGATGGGATTGATCGGCTGCGCGCCGCCGCCGGCCGGAATAACCATCCCTTCCTCCGGACGGTACGGTTCACCAAAGGGGCGTTCAGTTATCGCGCCGGTGAAGCGGCGGTTGTAGAGGTGATTGCCGCGCATCCAGTAGCGGTTGTAGGTCGTGAAGTAGTCCGGCACGACCACCGAGCTGTTGTTATCCAGGTGGTCGCCGAAGCTGGCCCAGATGGGATTCTTGAGCCGGTTCGTCGCGTCGTTCGTATAGGCCAACCCCAAACGCGGATGCGCTTCCAAGTCATGGAAGCCCACGCCCCCGTCGCGATGCGGCGTCTCGTTCAGCGGGATGGCGATGTTGGCCACGTCCGTGGAATTGTCGGTCAGAAAGGGCAACTGCTGGACCGGGTTGGGCCACCACGGATTGATCTGGTAATCCATGATCTCGTCGGCGATCAATTCCTGGTACTTCCGGCCCACGCGCGTCAAGCGCCACGCATCGCCCTTACTGACGCGAGGCATGAACGGCGTGAATTCGGTCAGGAAGCCTGTCTCTTTGGGCACCGGAATCATCGGATCGACCGGCTGCTGGTCGGCCAGCGCCGTGTTCGCGATATCGTCGTCGTCGATCAGTTTGGTGCTCAACGGCGGCGCGCCGGGCTGCTGCCCTGCGAAGCTGGGGTACGCGCCCGTGTAAATCGGCATGTAGCGCCGGAACTGGTCGGCCCAGTGCACGCTGAGCCCCGAACCCGGATACAGCAGCAGGTAGTCTGGATTGGGCAAGCCGTGCAGCGCATGCGGCATGGGCGAATCCCAACCGACGGGGATATTAAAGAGACCTCCGTTGGAATTGTAGGTGCTGGTGCCGAGCTGCAGCCGGTTACCGGTGTACGCCGGCACACGGCCTTCGGGGAAGGGCAGCGAACCATTCACCTTGTTGTCGTCCGGCTTCATAAATCCGCCGGTGTTTTTGATCGTGGGAATGGGGCGCACGCGCTGGCGGAACCAGTCGGGCCAATTGTGCCGGAAGTCCGGCCGGCAGGTCATGCGCGAGTGCGATAGCGCATCGGTACCGGCGTTGGTGGCCGGCGGTGAAATCGACTGGTCGTAGTGGCAGTCCACAAAGACGTCGTCGCCGATGTCGCCCGTGCCGCGGAAGGTCGTGGCATTCCAGGACGTGTACGTTACCGGCTCCGGCGTGAAGAAATCCATCTTGCCCAAGTACATATACGGCCGTTCGGGATCGATATGCCGGTGGTACGAAAAGCTGCCCAGTGCCCGCGCCGCCGCGGTCGTACCTTGGGCATTGGCCACGTGATCCGCAAGCGTTCCGGCGGTCTTTTCGTCGATCAACTCCTGATACAAATTGTCGCCCGCATCCGCATTGGGGAAGGTCCGGATGTTGTACTCGCGCGGCTCGAAGCGGTAGCCGTACCAGCCCGGGTTCTTGGGGCTGTTGGCGCCTCCCGCGGATGCGAAATCCATCAAGGGCTCCCACAGCGAGCCCGTATCGTAGGCGTGGGCGGTGAGCGGATCGATGATCGGCAGGCCCACGTCGTCCGCGAAGTCGGCCGAAGGGAAGACCGGCGTGCCGTTCACCCAGCCCACCCGGACCCGCGCGTCGTCGTGGATCGGAATGGGAATCAGCGGGTTAGTAACCGAATTCTGCGCCACCGTGGCGTCGTAAATCACCATCGCCTGCATGATCGGATTGTTGATCTGGTGGAACCCCGCACCGGAGTTCTTCAAAGGTTTGATCTTGTTCTCCGAGTCGTGCTTCATGCAGATGAAGTACGGGCGGCAGTTCCAATCTTTGTCCGTATTGAACGATCCGTCGTGCATCCACGTTTCCGACTTAAACGGATTCGTCAACGGATCGTACGGGTTGCCCGGCGTGACCAGTTCCGGCTTCACCCACGGGTTCTCGACCGGATGCCAAGGCATATCCGGCGTGGCGGCCTCCAGGCGCAGCGCCACCCATGGGTTGGTCTCGGGATCCCACTGGTGAGGCAGCGGCAGAGCCGGATCCTTCAAGCCCAGCATGACCGGGATGTAGTAGTTCCTCTTGCCGTCGAAGGGCTGGTTCGGATTGCACAACCGCAGCTCGCTGTCCAGGAAGCGCGCCTTCCAATGCAGGTGCGGCGCCACCGAGGTGCGGTTCAGCATCGACGGGATCTTCTCGGGCGTCAGCAGGCCGTAGATAACCGGGAAGAGGCTGACGTTCACGTTGATGGCGTCGTACCACTTGGCCGCATCGTCCGCGACGTCCTCGGGGTCCGCCAAGGGGTCTTCCGGGTTGCCCCATTTCTCTTGGATGCCATACGCTCGGATGGCCAAGCGAGTGCCCGAATAGATAAAGTGCGCGCTACCGATGCCCTGATCGTCGTTAAACTTTCGCATTGGACTGTTATACGTGGCGGCGGACTTGGTGGGCGGCATGTTGCCGGGGTAGCGGCTGAGTCCCATGTTGCGTTCGGCGGCCGAGAGCCGGCCCTTGTTCCACTTACCGGCCATCCAGATGTGCGCCGTCGGAGGCATCCAGTGCGTCCCGATGCCGATCGAGTCGTAGCTGCTGCCCACATGCGCCCAGTTGTTGTAGTTCAGCCCGCTTGGATCGGGGCCGATGCCCAGCATCGAGGTGTACCCCGGCGCGCCGCCGAAATACCATGCCGCCATCAGGTCGGTCCAGAATCGCCCGCGCGCAACTTGTGGCACCATATGAAGCTGGAACGGGCGGCGCTTGGGATGCCCGTACACACCCGCGCCGATGTAGCGCAAGCGGCCGTACGCGGCGGATTGGTTGGTGGCAGGAGAAAAAACATCCGTCGCCGCCGCGCCCAAGCCCCCGCGAATGGGATCCTGCATATCGAAGCCGAAGCCCTGGAAAGACAACTCGGGATGGTTGACGTCTCCGCCGAGTGTCGTGGTGGCGTTGCCGGAAGCCAAACGCCCGTCCGAAGAGCCTCGCCCTGTGGCGTACCAGCGGTACGAAGCTTCCCGCGTATCCGTCACCAGCCACTTATCCGCCGTCGCGCCGCCCATCTGCGTCCAGTTGCTATAGCGGAGAGAGAAGGGAAAAGTTGGAACCCACATCACGTAGCGCGGGGCTTCAAAATTGTAGCGATTGGGGTGTTCGGGGCTGGCATTATAGAAGGTTGTAAGCTCATTCGCGAACAATAGGCCCAATGTTCCGTGGCCGTCCATCGGCGAGGAGCCCACATCGCCGGCTGAACCGCCCGAAGTCAGCAAAGCAGCTTGGTCGCGGTTACGCCCCCAAGGCAGCATGACCGCCGGGAAAGCATACACTCCGTCGTCGCGGCGCTTGTTGCCAACCATGGTTTGAGCGGTCCAGTTCGCCGCCGGGTTCGGATACTTGGCGTTGTCCAGTGATTCGAACTGGTGGTTGAGCACATCTGGACGCTTGCCGAGCAGGTACTCCAGCGTGCGGCGATCGGGGGCGGCGTATTTGGTCCGCGCCACCACAGCGGCGCCTTTGCCTTGGTAATCGGGCGCACCGCGCAAAAGCGTTTCGTAGATGCCCGAGTCTTCGACGGCCACGTCGGTGCCGCGGACGCCCGCCGCGATGCGCACTTTCTCGGGCAGGAAGACGTCGTTCAGGTTAAAGCCGCCGTCTTTGGGCGTGATGCCCACCTGGACGAATCCGTATCCCGAACCGGCGTTGACGCGGAACTTCTTCACGCGTGCCGAATTCAGGTAGGGCCAGATGTCCGTGAGTTCCTTAGGGTCAAGCGGATGGCGCTGCGACCAAGCAGATTCCCCCGCCTTAGCGGCAGAAGTCCCGGGAATGAACTGGAAGCGATAGCCGAAGGGCGTGTTGTCGCCGCCCACGCCGCCCAGCGTCTCCTCGTTCCAGAACATCATCTGCCACGTATCGAGGAAATTCCGCGCATTCAAGGAACTGGCGACCACGTCGTGGCTGGGCGCCGGTCCGGTCATCCCCGAACCCAGGTTATTGCCCGCGGCAAGACGAACGTCGTTCACGCTGGTACGCACGCCGGTGGGAGGGTCGACCATGTAGTAGGGGTTGTAGCCGTAGCGGGACGTCCAGCCGACTCCGCCGTTGGATGCGTTCGCGGTGAAATTGGGGTTGGCCGCGGAGAGCACGTTACGGTCGTCGTGCAACACGCGCAGAGCCATCTGAAAGCCGGCCTCGGCCAGCGCATCCACCGCCGTGGCGTCGCGGGAATTGGCCGCGCCGATCAGTTCGATGCGGCCCTGCTCGGCAAAGGACAAGCCTAGGACCACCAGCACGGCCAGCATGCCCACGATGACGATGAGCACGAATCCGCGCCGGTCGCCGGACTGCCGGGCCTGGCGCAGCACCTTCTCGGCCCATGGGGCGCTCTGCTTCATGACGTACTCTCCCCGTCTGCCTTACTGCGGATTGCCGAACTGGAAAATGCGCGAGGCAAAGCGGTAACCTTGCAAATTGCGCGGGTTGCGCAGCACAAATTCGACATCGAACGCGCACGGGGCTCGGTCTCCGTCCGTGACGCCGGCGGTAGGACCGCCGTTGGACAAATTCCACCCCAGCAGCGTGTCGCCCTGATCGCCCTGGTCGCTGGCCCGCTCGATCGCTCCGTTGGCCGGATTGAAGAAGAGCGGGTCGATCTTGATGCGGCGCAGCAGGTTCCCGTAGCTGTGGTCGGCCCGGACCAAGCCGTAGGTGGGCGTATCGAAGCCCACGATCTGGTGCCGCAGCACCGACAACTGCGTGGACTGCCGGGCCCCGTCGTCGGAAATGCTGAACTTCATGCTGACCAGGACAATGTTCGCGTTATCGAGCGTCAACGTATAGGGGCTATTGAACGCGCGCTCTTCGGCGTAGAACCAGCAGGCCACGTTGCCGCCGTCGGTCAGCGCGGCCGTACCGCCCGTGATCTTGTCGGCGTTGGCGTCAAGGCGGTAGTCAGGCCGCGGCCAGCCCCAAGCTCCGACCCGAACGTCGTTGAACGAGGCGAGATCCGTGCCGCTGACCCCGCTTTCGCCGCCCACGGCGTTGCGCAGACCGTAAAAGGCCGGCAGCCACCAGCCGCGGAAACCGGGGTAGGTCGTGGACTGATTATGCCAGTTCTGGTAATTCGTTCCGACGCTCATCGTATAGCCCAAGCTGTCCTTCCAGAATTGGGCGGGATCGCTGAGCGAAACGCGCTTGGCGTACTGCGCACCCGAGAACCAAGGGTCGTACTTTTCGTCGCGGGTGTAGGCGAGCGCCTTACTGGTCACGCTGCCGTTGGCCAGATCGCGCTGGAAATCGGTATTGCCCGAGGCCAGGTAGTTCTGGTCGATGTTCGAATTGGTCGCTTCGTACACGCCGCTGCACCCGGTAATGCCCTTGCAGACCGGCTTGATCCAGGTGCCCTTCAGCGGAATCGCCTGTCCCAGATAGGTTCGCATGTCGTTGTTGATGAACTTGGCCGTCTCGAATACGTCCGTCGTGCCTTGGCTGTTCTGGTACACATTCAAACAAGCGGCGTAGATCAGCGCGCCTACGGTCATCAGCAAGACGCTGATGCCCGTCACCACCATCACTTCCACCAGCGTGAAGCCGGCCGCCGCGCGGCGGCGCGGGTTTCTAGAGCGCGTCATATTTCAGCCCCACACCGGAGAAGACGAATCGGAAGATGTATTTTCGAGCGCCGCGAAAGATGCTCAATTCGACCGTCTTGAGGTTGCCCGGAAGAGCGCCGAAATCGGCCGTGTCGTATATGGGCGATCCGTCGATCCGTTCGGTCCAGTCGTTGTCGCTGCCGCCGGCTTCCGGAACCCACTTCGGCGTGTAATCCGATGCTCCGGTGATGGCCCACGTATAGCCTTGGTACGCGCCGCAACCGGTCGTAGGCAGGTTGCCTGAAGCGCCCACCGCGCCCACCTGAAAGGGCGCATCGGCGGTTCCCGCATAGAAGTCGCCCTTCTTGCCCACCGTCAGATCCGCCAAGGTGATCTGGTGCCCGCCGCTGACCAGCACACCCGCCGTCGCGTCGTCGTTCAATCGGAAGCGGACCCAATCGGCCCACATGTTGGCGAGATCCTGCGAGATGATCAGTTCCTGGGCTCGCACGCGCGAATGCATCCCCGCGCTGAAGACGGCCACCACGCCCAGCACGCCCATCAGCAGGATGAACATGGCCACGATCGCTTCGAACATCGTGAAGCCCGGCGGCCGAATCATTTTCAAGTTACGCATACCGCCTCCGCCTTGACCCGTTGCCGAACGCTACACCCTGCCGGACCGCCCGCTACGGATACGTCCCGTCGCCGCTGCTCGTCCCGCCGCTCGAACTGGAGACGCCGCTCGAACTGGGCGTACCCGTCGTCGTGGCGGTGCTCGTGTTCGAGGTCGAATTGGCCGACGTATTCGACGTGCTGCTGTTCGCCGTGCTGGAGTTGCTGGTGGTGTTGTTCGAACTGTTCGAGGTCGACGAATTGGACGCCGACGTCGAGGCCGTACCTGTGCTGGAAGTGCTGGCATTGCTGGTGCTGCTGTTCGAACCCGTGGCCGACGTATTGGTGCTGTTGTTAGACGACGTGTTGCTGTTAGAGGTCGAGTTCGTGGTGTTGTTCGTCGAGTTGCTGGTCGAATTGCTGGTGCTGTTGGACGCCGTCGAATTCGAGGACGTCGAGGCGGTCCCGGTGCTGGATGTGCTGGTGTTGGATGCGGTACTCGCCGTCGAATTCGAATTGGTGGAGTTCGAGCTGTTGCTCGAGTTCGCGGTGCTCGTGGAATTGCTCGACGAGGTGCTCGGATCGTAAATGTCTTCGTAGTCGGGGACCGCCGATTCGCCGCCCTTGCCGTAGCGCTTGGGCAGCGTCATGCTGACGTAGATCGCGCCGGTGGACCCACCGCCTTGCCCGTCCTTGCTCCCGCCGATCACCACGTAACGCTGTTCGCGCGTGACCGTATCGACGACACGCAGGACCATGTTGCGGATCCCGGAGATCGCGCCGGTGTCTTCCTCCAGCCCGCCCAGGAAGCTGGTGTTGGGGCTGGTCTTCACGCGCCCGTCGGGCTGGAAAATGGGCAGAAAGAGCGGGTACCACTCCTTGGGGAAGTGCTGTTCGGATGGGTCCATCGAAGGCGCGAGGAGCGCGTCTTCGTAGAAGCGACCGGCGTAGGCGTGCAGGATGCCGGCCACGCGCTCTTCGTACGCCGAGGGCTTGTCCAGCATCGGCGCCTGATCCACCACGATATGGTCGGGCAGGTTGAAGCCGCTGAGCGTGAAGTCGCGCATTTGCGCTTCGGTGCCGAAGGTGTAATTCGCTCCCGTACCCGAAACAACGACGTAACCGTCGGCTCCGCCGTAGTTGGTCGTCGTGAAGTTGAACGTGCCGTACGCCGTGTTGTGGATGCCGCGGCCGATGATATCGTACGTCCACTTCGACGAATCCCCGCGCTCCATCGCCGACGCCGGCGGCGTCACCTTCATGTAGGTCATCTCGAAGTAGGCTTGGTCCGAAGTCAAATCGTTCAGGTCCAGTGTATTCGAGCCGACCATGTAGACGAAGGCGCCGTTGGCCAAGCTCGCTCCGTCCAGTTCTTCGCGGTACATCGTCCAGGGGTTTGATGCGCCGCTGTACGATTGCGGCGGCGCGTCGGCGGCGGCCAGGCTGCCGCGGAAGTTCAGCGCGCGGGCGCCGTACACGATCGTGTGCTTGCCTTTCTGGTCGCGCAGGATAATCGGCAGTACGTTCACGTTCTTGCTCATCGCATAAAACCGAGCCTCGCGGAACGCCGAGACCAGTGTGTCGGCCGCGGCATCGACGCGTGAGGTATGCGTAAACGCACCCAGCGCCGAAGCCATGATCGCCATCAGGATGACCATGATGGATATCACGACCAGCAGTTCGGTCAGCGTCACGCCTTCTTCGCGCTCGCTCTTGCCGGATCGCACTCGCACCTGAGCCGGCGCCAACACACGCATCAGCATGGTCCCAATCCTCTCATATCCATCGCCCGTACCGGGTTATCGCGTCAGCAACAGGTCGCGCCAAGGGCGCAGGTCCAGACAGGGAATTTTCGGGTACTGCGAATCGCGCTCCCAGTTCTCCCGCAAATCCATAACTCTAAAGGACTTAACAAGGTCTGGCACAGGTACGACAGACACCTTTCGCAGTTTCCCGCACTCGTGCATTCGACCCTTCGGTACTGGATTCACCTCCCTTATTTAAGGAGCAAACTGGCCATCGGTAAACCAGCCCCTCCCAGAGGTGCTGGAATCAGGCACCTCCTTATAAGAGTGTTCTCAGGCAGGGGCGGCCTACCAGGATTCCCCAAAAGGGAGTATGAACCCCGCGGCGTCAGCCCACCTTCCTCCGGTCGAGGCGCTGTCGCCTCGCGCTTGGAGGAAGCGCTTGGGCGTTTTACGAGCGCTCCAGCCCGGTCCCCGATAAGCTGACCCGCATGGCGCTTGAGACTTCCTCTTCGACGCTCCACGCAGCACCGCGGCGCTCCGAAGATACGGCTTCCGGTTTGGGGCGAAGCGCGGCTGGCGCGGCCTTCCTGAGCTGGCCGGCGATCGCGCTGTGCCTGCTCGCGTACGCCGGCGGCGCGGCGGTGCGGTACTTTTACATCTTCGAATGGAACCCCGTCTACACGCTGCTCTTCAGCGACATGGAAGGGTACTTGGGCACGGTCAAGAATTTCCTCGACCCGTCCTACGTGGAGAGCATCGCCGATACGGTGCATCCGCCGGGTACGCGCTGGCTCTTCGGCGTGCTCTACGGAATCGACCCTTCTTTCAACCTGATCATGGCCATGCAGTGGGTGCTCGCGGCGCTCTACCCTTGGGTGCTCTTCGGCATCGCATGGGAACTCTTCGGCCGCCGCGCGGCTTGGGCGGTGCTGGTCTTCGCCAGCCTCTATTACCCGCTCTTCGATTACTCCTGCTATTTGCTCTCCGAAGCGCCGTTCGGATTCCTGATGACGCTCTCCTTTTACGCACTGGTCCTCAGCATCAAAAGCGGCCCGGGCGTGCGAATCGCTTGGGGCTTGGCCGGTGGGATCGTGCTGGGCGCGTCGGCGGCGCTTAAGACCGTTTCGTTGCCGGCGGCCTTCTGCGTCTTTCTGCTCCTGATCGCCTACGAACGCAAGCACCGCTGCGGCCTGTGGAGGCCGCTCTTCGCCGCCAGCTTGGGGCTCTTGCTGGTGCTTGCTCCGCTGGCGGTACGCGCCACGCGCTTGAGCGGGAAACCGTGCCTGGTGGCCAACGATGCGGCGCGCAACGTGCTGATCGGGCACTACGGCGACATCGGTTCGGTGATCTTTCACGACTGGGAACGGAATATCCACCACGAGTTCGGTTGTCCGGCGGCGGTGCAGAAGGGCTACCGCGCCAAGGTGGACGTCAACTTCGGCGCCTACGACAACCGCGCGGCGCTCAACGAGGCCTGGCGCTGGACCCGCGAGAACTTCTGGCGTTCGTTGTTGTATTCGGTCGAACACGTTTTCGACCTCTTCTACGGGACGCTGGCCTGGCCCAGCAACTGCGTCCCGGGTAACCGCGCCTGGGTGATCCTCTACAGTTATGTTTTCCTCTGCCTGGTCTTTCTGCCCATGATCGTCCACGTCTGCCGGCACTGGCGCGCGATGCTGCGCCTGGACCCGGCTTGGACGGGCGACTTGATGACGCTCGCCCCGCTGGGCGGGATCGTCTTCGCCGCGTTCATCGCGCTGGGCGAACCGCGCTACCGCATTCCGTTCGACGGCTTCATGCTGCTGCTGGCCGTACGAGCGTTCGTGCCGCCGCGACCCGAGGAAGCGCGCGCGCTGTGCGCGCCCAAGCCCGCCGCCGCACCCGCCGGGGACCATCCATGAGCCACCCCACGACCCTGGAATCGCTCGCCGCACCCGCGGCGGCGGCCCACGCGGCGAGCGAACCGGGCTACGCGCCCGCGCGCGACCCGTTCGCCGACCCCGAATACGGCAAGGACGTCGAGCACGGCGGGCACGTCATCCGCAGCCATCCGCGCTGGTCGCTCGACCAGAACCAGAGCAACCTGACCGGCTACGCGGGCCTGGCCGTCGTGACGATCGGTTCGATCTGCGTCGCCGTCAATCAGTCCGCTCCGACGCTGGAATTTCTCCGCGGCGTCCTCCCCGAAAACCTCCATGCGGCGCTGGCTCACGCGATTCGAGCCTGCTGGGCTTGGCGCGGGCCCTGGTTTCTGCTGCTGACGTTTCTGGCCATGTTCCTGGTCGAGACGCTGGTCTTCAAAGTGCACCGCCGCCATTTCGACTTCACGCGCGCTCATCCGGTGGGGCTCGACGGCTGGGCGCGGATCCTGCGCCGCTGGCTGGCGCTGGCCCTGTGTTTCGCCCTCGCGGCCATCGTCTACATCAGCTTCGGCGAGTACAGCTTCCACTACTTTCATCTCGGCGACGCGCTGCGCGGCACGCCCCTGGACGAGTTGCCGCGGCACTTCTACGCCAAGTACATCCTCTTTTTTGTCTTCGCCGTGCCCACGGCGCTGACCCTGAGCATCCCCTACTTTTACCTCGTCGAACGCCACGCGCGCCGCGACGGGCCCGTCGACGAATGGCTGGTCTTCTGGCATGTCGTACGCCGCGCGCTGACGGGGCTGTTTCTGCGCGCCCACCGCGCCGACGCGGCCGCCGCCGTCAAGAACCCGCATGCGCACAACCTGCTGCGCGCGCTGCTGGTCAAGCTCTTCTGGACCCCGCTGATGCTCACCTGGTGCCTCAACTGCTGGGGACACGTCGAAAACGGCGGGCACCTGTGGCTCTACGAACGCGCGCCCATCGTCTGGTCCGATCCGCACCACGTCTCCTACCTGCTCCGCGACCTCCACTTCTCGATCCTGAACTACCTGATCTGCATCGACCTGACCGTCGGCGTCATCGGCTACCTCACCGCCATGCGCCTGCTCGACACGCAAACCACCAGCGCCGAGCCGACCTTGATGGGCTGGGTGGTGGCGCTGTTGTGCTACCCGCCGATCAACGCCGGCGTCACGAGCGTCTATTTCGGCTATGGGAGCAACGAGGGCTGGATTCACTACTTCATCGATCAGCCCGTCTGGAGCCTGATGGCCAACTTCATGAGCCTCTTCCTGATGGCCATTTACGTCTGGGCCACCTACGCCTTCGGCCTGCGCTTCTCCAACCTGACCAACCGCGGGATCATCCTGACCGGCCCCTACAAATACATCCGGCATCCGGCCTACATCAGCAAGAACGGCGCGTGGTGGTTCGAGGCGCTCCCCTTCTGCGCCTCCCCCGACTGGTTCACGCGCTGCGTCTGGTGCCTGCATCTGCTGGCCATCAATATCCTTTACGGTCTGCGCGCTTACACCGAGGAACGGCACCTGATGCGCGAGGAACACTACCGCGAATACTGCAAGCGCGTGCCGTGGCGCTTCCTGCCAGGCATCTTTTGATGCGCCACGACCCGGTCCTACCCGGCGTGGCGGCCCCCGTAAGCACCCTCTATCCTATTGCGCCTGCTTTCAGCTCCGTACACCCCAATCCGTTCCGCTTTTTCCTTGGCCATTCCGCAACCGCGCCTAAACTATAGGCCGTGATGCCGGGCGCACCCCGTCGGCGCTCCCGAGCTTCCACCGGAAAACGTCCATGTCCTCCACCCCCGCCCCCACCGACGCGCTCCCGCGCATCCGGCTCCTGCCCACCGAGGTCCAGTCCCGCATCGCCGCCGGCGAAGTCGTCGAACGCCCCAGTTCGGCCGTCAAGGAACTCGTCGAGAACAGCCTCGACGCCGCCGCGCGGTCCGTCGAAGTGGAACTCGCGGGGGGCGGCCGCGACCTCCTGTGCGTCCGCGACGACGGGCACGGCATGTCCCGCGAGGAACTCCTGCTGGCCGTCCAGCGCCACGCCACCAGCAAACTCCGCGACGCCGCGGAACTCACCCGGCTCGCCACCTTCGGTTTTCGCGGCGAAGCGCTCCCCGCCATCGCCTCTGTCGCCCGCGTGACGCTCACCAGCCGCACCCCGGATTCCGAACACGCCTGGCGCGTGGCCATCGAAGGCGGCGAGGTCGCTCAGCCCGAACCGGCCGCCGCCGCTGTGGGCAGCAGCGTCGAAGTCCGCGATTTGTTCTTCAACCTGCCCGTGCGCCGGAAGTTCCTCAAGAGCCCCGGGTCCGAAGCCGCCGCCTGCGCCGACACCGTCCTGCGCCTGGCGCTCGTCCGTCCCGACGTCGCTTTCAAGCTCGTTCAGGGCCGCCAAGTCCTGCTGGACGTCCCGGCCTGGCGTTTCGATTCCGCGCCGCAACGCCCCGCCGCCTCCGCGGGGCTGCTCTGGACGTCCACCGCACTGACCCTGCCTCTGGAGGCCTACCTCCAGCGCGCTCGAGCGCTCTTGGGCGCGGCCTTCACCGATCCGCTGGCGCCCTGCGCCATCACGCGCGAGACGCCGGCCGGAAGTTGGCGCCTCTTCGGACTCCTGGCCCCCCCCGCCGCCGCGCGCCACACGCGCGCCAACTTGTACCTCGCCGTCAACGGCCGGGCCGTCAAAGACCGCGCTTTCGTTCACGCCGTCACCGCCGCCTACCGCACGCTGCTCCCGCCGAAACGCTACCCCGCGGCGGTCCTGTTCCTGGAAGGGCCCGGCGAGAGCATCGATATCAACGTTCATCCGGCCAAGACGGAAGTCCGCTTCCGAGAAAGCGATCTGCTCTACAGCCTGCTGCATCAGGCCGTCCGCGAGACCTTCGCGGCGCCCACCGCCGAGACGTCTGCGCCGCCCGCCGCGCCCGACCCTGCGCCGACTTGGGCGCTGGAGACGCCCGCCGTCCAGACCCGTATCGACCTGCAACCTCCCGCTCCGGCCGTGCGCGCTTACCCCGGACCCGATTCCGACGCGCCCGCTCCTCGCGCCGCCGAAGCGCCGCCCGAGACGCGCTTCGCCGCGCCGAAGACCGTCCCGTCCGACGCTGCGGCCCGCATCGAGCCCGCGCGACCCGTTGCGCTTCCTCCGTCCGAGCCTCCGCCGTCCGCCGCCGCGACCTACCGCGTGATCGGCCAAGCCGGCGGGATGTACCTCGTGGTCGAAGACGACGAAGGCATCAAACTGATCGACCAGCACGCGCTCCACGAACGCATCCTCTTCGAACAGCTCATGGCCCGCGCCCGCCGCTCCGAACCGCTCGCCCAGCGCCTCCTGATTCCCGAGAGCGTCGAACTGAGCGTCACGCAAGCAGCGGCCTGGAGCGACCCCGCTTCCCGCGCGGCGCTCGCCGAACTGGGCTTCGAGCTCGAAGACTTCGGCCCCCGCGCCGTGGCGCTCCAAGCCGTCCCCCTCGGCCTGCCCGCCCGCCATCTCGGTGCGCTCCTAGGCGAAATCCTCGACGCGCTCGCCGCGTTGGCCGACGAACACCGCGGCCAGCCCCTCGACCGCACCATCCTGCGCGAAAAAGCCGCCTACGTCTGTTCCTGCAAAGGCGCGCTCAAAGCCGGCGAACGCCTGAACCAAGCGCAGCTCGAAGGGTTGCTCGCCGAATTCGTCCGCGTCGTCGGCGGCAAAGGCTTCACCTGCCCCCACGGCCGCCCCCTGGCGGTGGAAATCAGCTGGGCCGACCTCGAACGCCAAGTCGGCCGGTAGTTCGATCCCCGCGCGCCAATACGCGGAACACACGCCGCTCCAAAATCGTCAAAGGAATCGGCATACGAGCCGCCATAGACGTTCGGGAGAAACGCCATGTCCCGCGGTTGGCTTACTCAACGCTATGGCCAAGCTACCTTTATGGGGCGGTGGGGCGCCGCGTTGGCGCTCTTGGCCGCCGTACCTGTCCTCTTGTTGATCTGCCAAAGCCGCGGACTAAATCCCCATACCGCCGCCGGGATGCCTCCCATTTCTTTGGCGTGCTTGGCGCTACTCGGCACAGGGCTCGCTTGCGTCGCCATCTTACGCACGCTCGGAGGACCCCGCATCAGCCTCGGGGAAGCCTGGTTGTTGACGCAGAAAGCCGGGCTTTGGGCCTGGGTCTGGATTCAGTCACCTGTCTGGGACTTGCAATGGAACGATTCGTTTTGCCTGCGCTGGGGATGGATGTGTGCCGGTCTGATTTTGGGCGTCTATGCTGCTGCGGCCAGTCTGCATCGACTACGCACACCGATCCCTTCTGGAACATTTCCGCTGGCTCGGTGGTGGACCTTGTGGCTCTTGCCGCACGCACTGCATGCAGCCGTTCTAGGTGCTGCCTTGGTTTGGCTGAAAGCAGGAGAAGTTCAGCGTGCCTTGTTGTCCGGGGCGGTCGGAGTGGCGATCTTGTACGGAGTCTTCCGCCAGCAACGGCCGCCGGCGCCTACCCCTGCGTCGGAGCCGCTGAGGTCCCGCGCACCGATTCGGCCGGAAGCCCGTCGGCGATCCGTTTCAGCCGAGCCGATTCAGGGCGGTGCGGCAAGCGGCCGCCGTCGCGCCTGAAGAGCCCCGGATGCAAAAGGCCCCAGCGGCTGAGCCGATACTGCACGCTCGTCCAGAGGCAGCCCAATCCGTAGGTGCACGAGCGGCGGAAATTGATCGAACTGGCTTCCTCGAAGTACTTAGTGGGGCAGCTCACTTCGCCAATCCTAAAGCCGAAGTGCAGGATCTGGCTGAGCATCTGGTTGTCGAAGAGGAAGTCGTCGGAATTCTCTTCCAGCGGGAGCGCCAGGAGCACCTCACGCGAGAACGCGCGGTAGCCCGTGTGGTATTCGCTCAGCTTGGCCCCCGTCATCACGTTCTGGAAAGCCGTCAGGAAGCGGTTGGCGACGTACTTGTAGTAAGGCATCCCCCCGCGCAGCGCTCCGCCGCACAGAATGCGGCTGCCCAGCACCGTGTCGTAGACTCCGTTGGCGATCATGGTCACCATCGCTTCGGCCAATAGGGGCGTGTACTGATAATCGGGGTGGATCATGATCACGATGTCGGCGCCCAGGTCCAGCGCCTTGGTGTAACAGGTCTTTTGGTTGCCGCCGTAGCCGCGGTTCTTTTCGTGGACCACCACATGCAGGCCCAATTCGCGCGCTTTGTTCACGGTGGCATCTCGGGAACAATCGTCGACGAGCACGATCTCGTCGACGATCTGCCGATTCACTTCGGCGACGGTCCGTTCGACCGTCTTCTCGGCGTTATACGCCGGCATCACCGCGACGATCTTCTGGCCTCGGAACATCGTTCGTACCTCGTACCGCTCACAGCATACCGCTCGCCGCGCGGCCGCGACAACCCGCGCTCCGCAACGCCATCTTATTATGGTAGCGGGTGGCGATTAGATTCGGACCGATCGGCAAGCCCGAACTACCTTGGCCATTTGCTCAGGAAATCGGAATGAACTGCCCTGGAATCAACCAACACCTCTCGAACCATCTCGTTTTCTACCATAACCCCAAGTAATCCATACACTTAATCGAATTAGGACTGTCGCAAGAACAGCCCCTGTTTGGCACGCCTGCCGCAAAAAAAGACGCCGAGTGACTTAGGGAATTCTAGGTCCAGAATGGTAACTTGGCCGCCGAGGTTCCCTGTTAAAACCTCTAACCAATGCCCCACTATGCTCCTATATGGACCTTCACACGCAATGAGGCTGTACGGCCTACCGCTTGCGTATGAATTCAGTGGGTTTGGGAGAACCCTTGGGCGAGGTGACGGGGTATGGGAGTGGTCCGTCATGTCGCATGATTTTGGACATCAGTTGCGCACGTTGCGTGAACGGTGGGCCTTACGCAACATCAGGTTTCGGGCATGTTGGGCTGTTCACCGCCGCGCATCTCGGAATGGGAACGCGGGGTACGCACGCCCAAACCGTTGACGCAGGAGGCGATCCTGTTGCGCTTGCGCAAGAAGTCGCCGGCCAAGAGCCGCAGGAAATAGCTCGTACTGCGCGGCGTCCGGATTGCGGTGGTCTCGGTGGGCCTGTAGCCGGTAAACTAGCGGCCGTCTCGAACGCTCGCGGCGCAGCAGCGCCGTGCGAACGTGGAGACGCCGAACCGGCTTCAGGAGCTACGGAGATGGCCCGCTCGCCTCGACCGCCGCGTGCGCAGGGGTCCCAGCCGGAACCTTCCGAACCGCCCAAGCCGAAGGCCGCGAGGCGTGCGCCGTCTGAACCGGCGTTGCCGGATGTGCCCGAGCCCGAAGCCGGCGACGCGGACCTGACCTTGCAGCTCGAAGCACCCGAAGCGCCGCAAGGACTCGCCCCGCCGCCGCGGAAAGGCCCGCGCCGCAAGGTCGAATCCGTCGACGGCAAGCCGATCCATTTCGACACCAGCCACCTGATCCCGCTGGCGGGGATTGTCGCCGTGGTGGTCTTGGTTTACGGCGTCTATGCGATCTTCAAGCCTACCGGCGCGCCCAGCGCTCCGCCGCCCTTGCCGCCGCCGAACGCCCCCGGCCCCGCGGCCTCGAAGCCTTCCGAACCGACCCCCAACTACGCCTCCGACCCGGCCAACAAGAAGGCCTATCACGCCTACGTCCGCTTTGTGCGCCGCGCGTACAAGGAATCGCTCAACGATTCCGCCGAGAAACTGATCCCGCGCTTCCATCAGGACGTTTCGCTCTACGGGGTCGGCGATCCGCTGATCCGGGATTTGCACGCCAAGTTCCTGGAGAACCTCTCGATCTACCCCGAAGCGCCGCTGCTTTCGGTGGGCACGGTGAGTTTCTCGAAGGACGGCCCCGTCTCGCGCGGGCGCGACGATCCGCGCGACGCCAAGCGCAAGCGCGATCTGGCCTACGCGATCAAGAAGCTGACCAATACGCTTTCCGAACGCTACGGCCTCCCGCCCGAGGAACCGCGCGCGGCTCCGGCTCCGGCACCTCCGCCGCCAGCCGCTCCCGAAGCGCCCGCAGCGCCCGCTCCGCCGCTTCCGGAAGGCCCCTGATTCCAGAGCGCTCGGCGCGCCCCGGTCCTGCCGGCCGCCGGCGCGTCCTTCCCCAGTGACAAGGCGTTCGGTGCGGCCTACAATCTCCTCCCGCATCTCGGAAGCATCCGTACGCTTGGAGACCGCCGCATGGCTCGCCTCGGTTCGCACCTTCTGGCGCTTGGCGTGGGACTGCTGTGCGGCGCGCTGGGCGCCGCATCCTACCTGCGCGGAAGCGTTCCGCCGCAGGAGCCGCCTCGCGCTGCGGTCTCCACGCCGCCCGGCGGCGCCGCGGCATCCACCGCCCAAGTGCTGGACCTCAGCATCGCCGACGGCGGCGTCTACACGGTCCGCCGGGTCGTGGACGGCGACACGCTGGTCCTGGAGAACGGACTCCACGTACGCTACCAGGGCGTCAACGCGCCCGAGTTGGGCCGCTTTATCCGCAAAGCCGCGCCGCTGGGCGAGGAAGCGAAGTTGCGCAACGAAGCGCTCCTGGCCGGAAAGCGCGTGCGCCTGATGCTCGGCCCGGAGCCGCTCGATGCCTACGGCCGCCTGATCGCGCGCGTGCGAGCCGTCGGCGAGGACGGAACCGAGACGGACCTCGAAACGATCCTGCTGGAAGAAGGCTTGGGCCGTGCTTTCGGCAAGGGGCTTCCGCGGGAAGCCTACGACGCGCTCAAGGCCGCTCAGCAGCGCGCGCAGGCCGCGGGCCTGGGACTTTGGGGGCTCCCCCATCCGTTGGAACAAGGCAACCCCGAAGGGTACCGCTACTGCGCGTCGAGCGGCTCGGACGTGTACCATCCCGTCGAAAGCGCCACCGCGCGGCGCATCGTGGCGGGCAACTTCATCGGCTTCAAGAGCCGCGAAGAAGCCGAAGCCAGCGGCCGCCGACCGGCCAAAGGCGCCGAAGCGCTCGAACCCGAATAACGCGCGCCGGACTTCAGACCGCCGCGGGCACGCCGCGCACTTCGGCCAGCCGCGCCTTCAACTCGGCCACATCGATGGCGTCCGGATCGCATCCGCCTTGCACCGCCAGC
The DNA here is from genome assembly GCA_015075375.1 of Planctomycetota bacterium. Taxonomy (GTDB): domain Bacteria; phylum Planctomycetota; class SZUA-567; order H5-PLA8; family H5-PLA8; genus H5-PLA8. The sequence continues at coordinate 858,781 of JABTUM010000003.1, forward strand.
GCGGCGGCGAGCCCCGCCGCTTCCCCCAGCGCCACCGCGTCGCCCGTCACGCGGTAACTGCCGTGCGCCACGTGGCTGCCGCTGATGCAGCGCCCCGCGGTCAACAGGTTGTCCACGTCGCGCGGCTGGAGGCAGCGGTAGGGCACCTGGTACGGGTTCACTTTGTAGCCCCAGAGTCCCTTGCCTTTCTTGGGATCGACGTGATGCACGTCCACGTTGAAGCGGACTTCGCAGATGCCGTCATCGAAGCGCGCGCCGGCGCGCAGGTCGTCTTCGGTGAGGTAATAGCGTCCGAGGATGCGCCGCCCTTCGCGCACGCCGATGAACGGCCCGGTCTCGATCAGGAAAACATCGGCCCAGTCGGGGCCGCCGCGTTCGCGCAGGAGCTTCACGCCGCGCAGAAGTTCGGCTCGCGCAATCTGTTCGGCGCGCGTCAGATCCCGCGCGTCGCAGCCGTCCACGCCGTAGAGGTGCGTGGCCATCAGTATCGCGACGCCGGGCTGGTTGGGTTGAGGCAGCAGCGTGACCCGCTCGTAACTGGGTTCCCACCCGCAGGCGCGCACGATCTCGACGATGCGGCCGCGCGGCCAGGAACGGTAGTCGGCCCGCAGTCCGCCGATGCGCGCGAAAAGGGTCATGGGCTGCATGCCGCCGTCGGACGGGCGGCCCTTCTCGTACGCGCAACCCGCGCGCGCGGCCACATCCCCGTCGCCCGTGGCGTCCACCACGACCTTGGCGCGGACGAATTCGCGCCCCGATTTGCTTTCGGTGAAGACGCCCGAGAGACGCCGGCCGTCTTTCGCGGCGGCCACGACGGAAGTGTAGAGCTGAACCTTTACGCCGGACTCTTCGGCCCAGCCGTCCAGGACGTGCTTCATCGCCTCGGCGTCGAAGGCCGACCATGGCTTATGGTGATAGTAAGGTTCCACGCCGCCGATCTTGTCCAGCCGGCGCAGCAGTTCGGCGTTGAATCCTCCGTGGTGCACCCCGTCGATGATCAAACTCAAGGACGCCGCCGTCCAAACGCCGCCCAGAAAGGGATGGCGTTCGATCAAAAGCGTTTTCGCGCCCGCGCGGGCCGAGGTGACCGCGGCGGCAAAACCAGCGGGCCCGCCGCCGCAAACCAGGACGTCCGTCTCGCGCACCACGGGGATCTCGCGTTCGGCTTCCCATATCGTAGTCATCGCAGCTTCCTTTCGTAACACCGCTCATTTGAGTTCTCGAAAGAATACCCCGATACCTCCATAGGATCGATAGCATGCTTGTGCGTTATGTATCGTAATTGTAACATTCTTGTATGAATCCCATGCGGCACTTCATGCGCCTGCTGGCGCTGGCTTTGCGCATCGGACCGCGCGCCGTGCGGGTCGCGAACGAGCCCGGAACGCTGGAGTCCGGCCCGGGTGCGCACACGGTTCAGGTTCCGCGCATGAGCATCTGCCTGAGCGGCCGGTCGGGCTACCGCGTGAAGCGCGATGGCGCCGCGGCCGAATGCTGGCTGCGCCCCGGCCAAGCCATCTTTCTGCTCCCGCACTGCCTCAGCACGCCGCTTCCGCCCGCGCGCTACGAATCGCTGGGCCTGGTTTTTCATCCCGGGTTCGTCCAGTGCCTGCACGCGCGCCAGCGCCGGAGCGGCGGGCATCGCATCCTGGTGGCCTACGCGTTGCCCAGCGGAGGCAACGAAGAACTGGCCGCGTGGGTGCAGGTACTGTCGCGTGCAGCAAAGCGAACGAACGCCGGCGAACGTCTGCTCCGCTGCGCGCTCGAAGGATTGCTGCTGCGCGTGCAAGACCTGCTGCGCGATCCGCCGCGGCCTTCCGAAGGAAAGGCCGCACTGGCCTACGCGGCGGCAAGCCAGTTCGTGCGTGAACACGCACACGAAGGCATCGGCCGCTCGGACTTGGCGCGGTTGCTCGATCTGCACCCCAATCACGTCTCGCGCCTTTTTCGCAGCCAGGGCCAGACGACGCTGCAGGACGCGCTGCACGCGGCACGGCTGGAGCGCGCGCGCGCCTTGCTGCGCGATCCGCAACGGAGCGTCAAGGAAGTCGCCCGCGCCTCCGGATTCACCACCGCCGCGCATTTCGTGGCCGTCTACCGCCGCCGCTTCGGCCAGCCTCCCGGACGCCATCGCAGCGCGCCGGAATAGCGATTTCGGCAGAATCTGCCGACCCCACAAACGGCTTCCTATTTGCTCCCATCGGCTGGGGGTTTGAGAAGCAGCTTTTTGCCATTCGGCGGCTCATGCGCGGCGTGCGGCGGCCGATCAGGAAGGTCGGCTCGTACGCTAAGGAGTTCACGCGTGCAGGTATTGGGCGAACGCGCGGCCGGTTCCGCTCGGATTTCGGAACGCTGTGCCAAGATGCTTGAGGACCGGCTGGCAAGCGGCGAGATGGATCTGCCGCTGCTTCCGGACGTGGCGTGCAAACTGATGTCCGAGCGCTTCGACGAAGAGTCGGACGTGCGCGCGCTTTCCGATCTGATTCACCGCGATCAGGCGATGGCCGGCCACGTACTGCGCGTGGCCAACTCGGCCGCGTACTCGCCAACCACGCCGATCGTGACGCTGCAGCAGGCCGTGACGCGCCTGGGGATGGTCACGCTGAAGGAAATCCTGCTGGCCGTGGCGGTGCAGAACCGCGTCTTCAAGACACCAAGCTACGCGGGACTGGCGAAGCGGCTGTGGCAAGCGGCGGCCGGCGCGGGGGCTTACGCGAAAGAGATCGCGCGAATGCGCCGGACCAACGTCGAGGGCGCGTTCTTGTGCGGACTGCTGCACGACGTCGGCAAGCCGGTGGTGCTGCAGACGCTTTCGGAGGCGCAGCGCGAACTGAAAGAGCCGGCTTGCGAAGAGGCCGCCGCGGCGGCGCTGGAAACCTATCACACGCGCGCGGGGCAACTTCTGGCCGAACGCTGGGCGCTGCCGGCGCTGGTGGGCGAAGCGATCGTGCATCACCACGACTGGATGCAGGCTCAGACCGCGGCGGAAGCGGCGATGACGGCGAGCCTGGCCGATGCGCTGGCGGCGTGGGGGAACGCGCCCGAAGCGGAACTCGAACAGGCCGTCCGCGCCCACCCGGCGCTGGCGCAACTGAACCTTTATCCCGACGACGTGGAAGCGCTGCTCGAAAAACGCGAGCGCGTGCAGGCGTTCGTGGAGGCCTTCGCATGAGCGGCCACGATCCCTGGGACTTGGTGGTGATCGGCAGCGGTCCGGCCGGGCAAAAGGCGGCGGTGCAGGCGTCGAAAGGCGGGATGAAGGTCGCCGTGATCGAACGCCACGCGCAGGTGGGCGGCGAATGCGTCCAGCGCGGCACCATTCCGAGCAAGACGCTGCGCGAGACGACGATGGCGTTCGCGACCTTCCGGCAGCGCTGCGCGGGGGCCTTCGACGCGACCTTGCCGGAGAACATGAAGGTCGAGAGCCTGATGGGGCGGCTTCAGCAAGTCGTCGCCGGGCACCACGATTACATCGGCGCGCAGTTGAAGCGCAACGGGATCGCGCACATCCACGGACGCGCGCGGTTCACCGGACCGCACGAACTGGAGATCGTGGGCGTGGACGGCGCGAAGCGCCGAGCGCGCACGCGCTACGCCGTCATTGCCGTGGGCAGCCGACCGCGCGTGCCGGCGGAGGTGCCCGTCGATCACGAGCACATCCTCGACAGCGATTCGATCCTCTCGCTGCTCTACCTGCCCAAATCGCTCACGATCCTGGGCGCGGGCGTCATCGCCAGCGAGTACGCCTCGATCTTCGCCGCGCTGGGTGTGCGCGTCGCGATGGTGGACAAGCATCCCAGCCCGGTGAACTTCCTCGACCCGGAGATTACGGGGCGGTTCGTGAAAAGCTTCGAGCGCGCAGGGGGGCGTTACGTGGCGGGCAAGCACCGCGAGGTGACTTGGGACGGCGTGGAGACGGTCGTCGAACTGGAATCGGGCGAAACGCTGCGCAGCGAGAAGCTGCTCTGTTGCCTAGGCCGCGAAGCGGCGCTCAACCGCCTCGACGTGGCCGCCGCGGGCTTGAAGGTAACCGAACGCGGCTTCCTGGCCGTCGACGAGCACTGCCGCACCAACGTTCCGCACATCTACGCGGTGGGCGACGTGATCGGGCCGCCGGCGTTGGCGGCGAGCAGCATGGAACAGGGCCGCCGAGCGGTCTGCCACCTGCTGGGCCTCGATCCCGGCGCCAGCGCCGAGACGATCCCCGTCGGCATCTACGCGATTCCCGAAATGGCCGGAGTGGGCCTGAGCGAAGCGCAGGCGCACGAACGCTTCGGCGGCGCGATGGTGGGCCGGGCGCGCTTCGAAGAGATCGCGCGCGGGCACATCGCCGGACTCCAGAACGGGCTGCTCAAGATGGTCGCCGACGCCGAAGGCAAGCGCCTGTTGGGCGTCCAGATCGTCGGCGAAGGCGCCACCGAACTGATTCACCTGGGCCAGATGGGGCTGCTCAGCGGCTGCGCGGTGGATGTATTTGTCGAGAATATCTTCAACTTCCCCACCCTGGCGGAAGCGTACCGCGTGGCGGCGCTGGATATCGCCGAACAGCGCGGGCTTATGGCCCGCCCGCAGCCCAAGACGCTCCCCGAAGCCGCCGGCGATTGATTCGGTCTCCTCGCGGCGCCCGTCATCCCCCACCCGCACCGCCCGGTGGTTGATCCTCGCGCGGCTCGGCGGTATGACCGTGTCCTTAAACCGCTTGCGCACGGTGGACGGCGGCAGCCCCATTCGAATTCGAGGAGGACGTGTTCATGCGATTGCCTTTCCGGTATGCATCGGCGTGTCTCGTGCTGGCCGTTTGGGCCGGTATGCTGCACGGCCAGGACGAAGTCGAGAAGGCGCTGAAGGATCTGGACAGCGCCGATGCGGCCCAGCGCGCGGCGGCCGAAACGGCGCTGCGTAACCTTGGCGAGAAAGCGCTCCCCGCGCTGCGCACCGCGAAGATCGCCAACGAAGAGGGCCAGGTCCGCATGCGCACCGTGCTGATGGATCTGTCCGTCAAGCACGCCAAGATCGACGCCACCGAAGCCGACACGCTGATGCAACTCGCGCGTGAAGAGGCGCTCGCCAAGCGCTACGCCAATGCCGAAAAGGGCTACGACCGCGCGCAAGGCCTGTACGAAAAGCTCGAGGACGACGCCGACGATCGTAAAGAGAAGGAAAAGCAGAAAGAGTTCGACGAGAAAAAGGACCGCGCCCATAAGCTCAAGGAGAAGGCCGAGCGGCTCGCGAAGGGCCAGGAGCATAAGGTAAGCCACTGGGGTCCGATTCCGACGATCAAGAAGGTCGAAGACGACGGCGATTGGTAAACTCAAAACGTTCGTACCGCCGCACCGAAAAGCCCCGCCCATCCGGCGGGGCTTTTTTGTAGGCAACCGCGACAGCGTGGCGGGAATTTCCACCGCCCGAGTGCCGGAATCGGCCACGCGCGGCCGCGGTGTTCGCCTAACGCACAGCTCCACCTTTTCATCCAAATCCAGTGCTGCGCGCCGCTTGAGCGTGTTCGCGTCGGCGCAACAGACTCCGCCGCGAGCGCCCGCCGCGCTGGCATGCGTCTTGATGAACTTCGCCTCCGTTACGCTTGGCGAGTCCGAGCGGCTCTAGAAAAAGGATGCGATGGAGATGCGAACACGGGTGCGGTGGACGATGGGCATGGTGCTGGCCTTGGCCGGCGCGGGGACGCTATGCGCCCAGGACGATCCGACGTTGCAGCCAACCGATGCGGCCGCGCGCGAGGCCTGGAAAGAGCGCGTGCTGGCGAAGTTCGACAAGGACGGCGACGGGCAGCTGAACGAGAACGAACGCGCGCACGCGCGGCGTGCATTGGCAGACCGCAAGGAAGATGTCCGCGATAAGCGCGAGCAGGTCGCCGATCGGCGCGAAGACGTTCGGGACCACCGCGAGAACGTGGCCGATCGCCGTGAAGACGTGCGTGATGCCGCGAACGATCCGGTCAAGCGCGCGAAGTTGGCCGAACTCCAGACGGCTCACGACGCGGCGGTGGCCGCCGGCGATACCGAAAAGGCCGCGCAGCTCAACCGGCAGATCGCGGCGCTGAAGGGCAATATCGTGCGCGACCGCGCCGAAGACGCCGTGGACCGCAAGGAAGACGTGCGCGACCGGCGCGAGAACGTAAACGACCGGACCGAGAACCGCCGCGACCGGCGCGAAGATGCGGTCGACCGCAACACCGGTCCTTCGCGAAAGTAGCTCTTTCGAAAACTCGGCAGGCCGCCGCATGCCCCGCAGGCGTGTTTGCCGAACTCGACGGGCGCGGTCCCCCACGGGCCGCGCCCGTTTTCTTATTTTGGATTCTTGATTTTGAATAGGGGATTGAATGGCACAACGAGACGCCACGAATTCGAACGGAGACCACCCCCAAGTGCCGTTTACATTTTTTGATTTTTACATTCACGGTTCGCGCTTCTGCGTTAACCGTTTCCCGTTCACCCACGACTCTACTTCGCGCTTCACCTGCGCGGCCCGCGCGTGCTGCTCTTTCACGACGGGATCTTCCGCGGCCGGGGAATGCGCGTCGGCGTAGCCGGGAACGATTCGCGCGCCGCGGGCGTCGTCCTTCTCTTTGCTGGCTTGCGTATCGCGGGCGATGCGCTGCTGCGCTTCGGCCAGCCGATTCAGGAGATCGGGCAAGCTCAGGCCGGGGTATTCTTCCGCGAGCAGCTTGCGCGCTTGTTCCCAAACCGGATCGGCGGAGGGTATCTCGAGCAGCCCGCGCGCCGGGGCGCCCGCATCGAGCCGCCGCTTCAGTTCGCGCAGCGCGTAGTAGCCGATGAAGAAGCCGTAGGATTCGATGCCGGCTTTGCGCGCCGGTTCGAGCATGAAGTTTTTGCCCAGCCCTTCAACTTCACGGTCGGTGAATACGGCTTGGCCCTGCGCGTCGGCGAGGCGCGCGCGCCCTTCGGCGGCGCGCAGGCGCGCGCGGGCATCGACAAGCATGGCCACGGTTTCGGAGCGCAGGACTTCGAACGCCAGGACGCAGCGGCGCGCCTTGTTGCGCGTGCGGAATTTCCGTTCGCTGCGCCAGAGCTGGTACGCGTTCTCGCCCAGAACCCAGCCTGGGATGAGTTCGTTGAAGGCCGGCGAGACACCGGGGATCGTTTCGGACGGAGTGTTCACCAGCGCGAAGGGCATGGCGAGTCGCTGCGGCAGCGCGGTGACGCCGCTGGCGATGACCGTGTACGGCGAACTCGAGTAGTCGCCGGGGAATTTAATGTTCACGCCCAGCCCGAAGAAGACGCCCTCGCCGACCCACAATTCCTGGTCGGGAAGTTTCGCGGTGTGGTTGCTGCCCACGTTCGCGCCGTAGGCGATGTTGCCGCGCCCGCCGGGCCAGTAGGTGGCGATCAAGAGCGACTGGTGATGCATGCCGACGAACGGGCCGATCAAGCTGGCCGAAAACTCGCCTGCGGCGACGCCGCTGTTCGGTCCAAGGACACAATCGACGACCTTCCCGTTGCGCTCCACGTGGGTGTGTTCGCCCAGGACGCTGCGCTGCACGATCCCCATCGTGTCGACTTCGACGCCCCACTGCAACAGGCTGTCTTTCACGTACGCGCCGTTGCGAACGGCGGTGGGTTCGTCGGGAAGCGAGAGCAGCGTGGAATGCTCGACGCCTTGCGCCGCATCGACGGCCGCGCCGGGGCCGACGTACACGTCCAGCACCTTCGGCGTATCTTTGATCCGAGCGCCGGCTTCGACGATGAGCAGTTCGCTGCGCGCCTTCGACGCGTAATCGGCCACCGCCTGAGCGTAGGCCGCCTGCATCTCCCGCTCGCCGCGCCGCGCCGCGATCTCGGCGGCCACGTCCACGGTCAGTTCGGCGTAAATACCGGTTTCGCGCCCGCCCGTCTCGATGGCCAACGGCAGGATCTGCCCGTTGCCGAAAGAGGTGACGCCTGTCGCCGCGACGGTGCCGCAGCCTTTCACCAGCGCGCCCGGACCGATCACCGCGTGCGCCAGAAGCCCCACGTTCAGAATCAGCGCGTGATCGCCGATGGTGACGTCGTTCAGGTCCGCGTGGTAAAGCCCGCTGCCGAGCTTCAAACCCGGCTCGATCTCGACTTCGTGCTCGAAGACGCCCAGACGCGCCGGTCCCGAAAAGTAGCAGCCGACCACTTTGGACGGACGGAAGTTCACCGCGACCAACACCTGAGACCAATCGGCGGCGGCGTTGAGCTGGCGCTGAAGCTGCGCGATCTCGGCCTCGGTCAACGCGCGGTAGCCGGTCGTCTGCGCATGGCGTTCCCGCGCCGCGGCGATAGCGCGGAGCAGTTCGCTCTGTTCCAGTGCTTGGCGGACGGCTTCCACGGGATCGAGGGCTGGTGACAACTCGGCATCCTTAAATGCAGGCGCTACGAAACTCCGAGGTCCGGCCCGCTTATTATAAACCCCTTTCGCCAAGGGGCTTAGTTCTTATGCGCCAGGAGTTCCGCCACATCAAAGGGAGGAAAAGTGTGCATGGTGCAGGGTTGATTTATTATGGTTTAGAAAGTATAGATGGACCTAGAAGCATAAATTCACGGACTTAGTGATAGAAAAGCAACTATGGCTACGCGCTTCGAAAACAAAGTCCGGCTCCTTCATCTGATCCGTTCCCGCGGGCAGGTCTCGCGACCGGTACTGGCCGAGGACCTCGATATCAATCTGCCTTCGATCAGCAGCCTGACGAAAGAGTTGCTCGACGAAGGCCTGATCCGCCCGCAAGGTTTCGACAAGTCCGAAGGCGGCCGGCGGCCGGAGTTGCTGGGCCTGAATCCCGAGTTCGCCACCGCGATGGGTTTGGAACTGACGCTGGCCGGCGTGCGCGGCGTCCTGAGCGACATGGGCGGGCGCGTGCTCGACCGCGAGGAAGGTCCGCGCGTGTTGCCGCAGCAACCGGCCGAGATGCTCGACGCGCTGCTGGCCGTCGCCGAGAGCTTGCTGGCGCGCGCGCTGCCCGACCGCCGCCCCGTGGGCGTGGGCGTGGGACTGGCCGGGTTGAGCGACGAGAGCGGGCGTGTCTGGCGTTCGTTCCCGCACCGCAAAGCTTGGAAGGACGTGAAGCTGGCCGAAGAGCTGGAGCGCCGCCTCGGCGTGCCCGTGCGGCTGGACAACGACGTCCACGCCGCGACGCTGGCCGAACGCAGCCTGGGCAACGCGCGCGGCTTGCGCGACGTCCTGTATCTCCACATCGGCCACGGCATCGCCTGCGGGATCGTCGTCGACGGCCGGCTCTATACCGGCGCGACTCGCAACGCCGGCGAGTTTGGGCACACGATCCTCGAGCCGCAGGGGCCGATCTGCTACTGCGGGAATTACGGCTGCCTGGAAAGCCTCGCGTCGCCGGCGGCGCTGGTGGAACAGGTTCAGCAAGGCTTGCGCAAGGGGGTGCAGTCGAGCCTCGCCGCTCGCCAGACCGAACGCGGACACCTCGACGCGACGGCGGTGCTGCAAGCCGCCGACGACGGCGACCGCCTGGCCGAGAACCTGGTGCTCAAGATGGCCGAGTACATCGGGCTGGGCCTGGCGAATCTGGTCAACTTCTTCAATCCGCAGCGCGTGGTCTTCGGCGGCGAGATGCTCGTCCGCGGCTACCGCGTGCTGAACGACGGCATCGAACGCACCTTCCGGCAGCGCGTGCTGCCGGTGCTGCAATCCCAGACCGGCGTGGTCGTCTCCGCGCTGGGCCGCGACGCCACGGCGCTGGGCGGCGCGATGCTGGTTTTCGAACAGCTTTTCGATCAACCCGACCGGCTCTTCGCGATCGCCCACGGCCACCAGCCCGCCGCCGGCGCCCGCGTGTAAACGATGCCCGCACCGCGAAAGGAAATTCGCCCGTGAGCTTACGCAGCTACGATCTGACGTCCCGCGTCGAGGAGCGCGCCGTGGAGCGCTCCGGAAAACCGTTGCGCTTCGAGCCCGCCGAACGCCTCGGCGTCGTGGAGGTCTCGGACTTCCCGTTCCTGGGGCAGCTCGTCGCGCTGCGCTTCCTCGAATGGTGCCAGCGCAACCCCGAAGGTTCGGTCAGTCTGCCCACGGGCAAGACGCCGGAGCATTTCATCAAGTGGACCGCGCGGATCCTGCAGACGTGGAACGAGAAAGATACGCAGAAGCTGCTGGGCGAATGGGGCCTCGACGCCGGACGCAAGCCCGATATGCCGGGCATGCGCTTCGTCCAGATCGACGAGTTCTACCCGATGAACCCGCAGCACGAGAACGGCTTCGGGCACTACATCAAACGCTTCTACTTCAAGGAATTCGGCTTCGATCCGGCCCGCGCAATGATGATGGACTGCTGGACGCTCGGCGCGCCGGCGGGCAAGGATCTGGGCTGGGTCTTCCCCGACGGCAAGGTCGATCTGACGCTGCGCTACCGCGCGCCGCGCGGCGAACTGCAGGCGCTGCAAGCGCAGGCCATCGTCGCCGCCGACCAGGCCGCGATGGAATTCGAAGCGCGCCTCGAAGCGCTGGGCGGGCTGGGCTTCTTCCTCGGCGGCATCGGACCCGACGGCCACATCGGCTTCAACATCCGCGGCAGCGATCACTTCAGCACCACGCGCTTCATGGCCGTGAATTACGAGACCGCCGCCGCCGCCGCGACCGACTTGGGCGGCATCGAAGTCGCCCGCGACAAGGTCATCGTCACCATCGGCTTGCGCACCATCACCGCCAACCCCACCGCGACGGCCATCGTCATCGCCGCCGGCGAAGGCAAAGCGCGCGTCTGCCGCGAAGCGATCGAGCTCCCGCCCTCGGTGCTCCAGCCGGCCTCGGCGCTGCAGCATGCGCCGGGCGGGCGCTTCTATCTCACCAAGGGCGCCGCCAGCCAGCTTTCCGAACGCCGACGCCACGCGCTCGCCGCGCAGCCCCAGTTGCCCGTCGCCGACCTCGACCGCATCCTGATCGACCTGGCGTACGCGAAGCGTAAGAAACTCGTCGAACTGAGCCCCGCCGACCTGAAGGACGACCGCCTCGCCGCGCTCCTGCCGCAAGACGCCGCGGGCCTCGCGGCATTCGCGCGCGCCGCCACCGAACGCATCGAGAAGAAAATCGCCAAGGGCCGCGAGCCGCTGGAAGGCTACAAATTCCTGCACACCGGCCCGCACCACGACGACATCATGCTCGGGTACCTTCCGTACATCGTCCATTTGGTCCGCAGCGCCAAGAACAAGCACACCTTCGCGACGCTCACCAGCGGCTTCACCAGCGTCACCAACGCGTACGTCCTCTCGCTCTTCGGCAAGCTCGAACACGCGCTCGAACGCGGCCTGCTCGAACCCGCGCTCGAAAGCGGCTACTACGCGCCCGATAACCTCGCGGGGCGCAGCGCCGACGTGTACCGCTACCTCGACGGCGTGGCCTCGCGCAACGAGGACATGCAGGAAGAAGCCGAGGCGCGCCGCATGCTGCGCTATCTCATCGCGCTGAGCGGCAAAAAGACACTCGACGCGCTGAAGCCCGAACTCGCCCGCTTTCAGGAATACCTGCGCAGCCGCTACCCCGGCCAGAAGGACACCAAGGAAGTCCAAAGCTTGAAGGGGATGGTGCGCGAGTGGGAAGAAGAACTCACCTGGGCGCATCTGGGCTTCGACTGCGAGCACGTGCTGCATCTGCGCCTGGGCTTCTACACCGGCGATATCTTCACGCCGCAGCCGGAGTTCGACCGCGACGTGGAGCCCGTCCTCGAATTGCTGCGCCAGACCGATCCGGACATTCTCACCGTCACGCTCGATCCCGAGGGCGCCGGCCCCGATACCCATTACAAAGTGCTGCAAGCCACCAGCGAAGCATTGAAGCTGTATTTGAAGGAGCGCCCCGGCAAGAAGATGCGCGTCTGGGGCTACCGCAACGTGTGGTACCGTTTCCATCCGGCCGAAGCGACGCTCTACGTGCCCGTCTCGATGAACGCGCTCTCGACGATGCGCAGCGCGTTTCATACGTGCTACGGTTCGCAGCGCGCGGCCTCCTTCCCCAGCCCCGAGTACGACGGTCCGTTTTGCGACCTGGCGCAACGCATCCTCGTCGAGCAATATGCGACCATCCAGAACGCGCTGGGCAAGGAGTACTTCCACCAGAACGCCGCGCCGCACCTGCGCGCCAGCCGCGGCCTGAACTTCCTGGTGGACATGGAACCCGAAGAATTCTTCCAGCGCACGCGCGCGCTGAAGCAACTGACGGAGCGGTCCCCCACATGAGCCGGAAGATTCACGTCGAGATCTTGGATGACGCCGAGGCCGTGGGGCGCGAGGCCGCCGCGCGCATCCTGGCCGTGGTCGAACGCAAGCCCGAGGCCGTGCTGGGGCTGGCCACCGGAAGCACCCCCATCCCCGCCTACCGCGAACTGGTCAAGCTCGCGCACGAGCGGAAGGTCAGCTTCGCCGGCGTGAAGACCTTCAACCTCGATGAATACCTGGGGCTGAGCGGCGGCCATCCGCAAAGCTACCGGCAGTACATGAACAAGTATCTCTTCGCGCACCTCGATATTCCGCTGTGGCAGACGGCGCTGCCCGACGGCGCGGCGTCCGACCCCGAGGCCGAATGCGCGGCCTTCGAAGCGCGCATCCACGCGGCGGGCGGCGTGGATCTGTGGCTGCTGGGCATCGGCTCGAACGGACACATCGGCTTCAACGAACCCGGAGCGCCGCGCGATTGCCGCACGCGCGTGGCGAGCTTGGCGCCCTCGACGATCGAAGCGTCGGCCAAGGATTTTGGCGGCGCGGCGGGCGTTCCGCGCCAGGCGCTCACCGCCGGCGTCGCGACAATCCTCGAAGCGCGCGAAATCCTGCTGCTCGCCACCGGCGCGGGCAAAGCCCCGGCCGTCGCGGCAGCGCTCGAAGGACCGATCACGCCGCAACTTCCCGCCAGCTACCTCCAGGCGCATCCGTCCTGCGCCTTCATGCTCGACCGAGCGGCCGCGAGTAAGCTCGTCAAGCCCTAGCAGCCCCCGGCTTCAACTTGCGAACCTCCGTACCCGCCCAAGCCTTCGCCGCCGGACCTTCCTGGTGCCACGCGATATCGAATTCCCGGCCGTTGTACGAGCGCTTGTAGACCGGCAGCGTACCCGCTTCGCAGCGGATGCGTTCCGGAGCGCATCCGCGCACCTGCCAGCCCGAATCGTCGAAGACGCGCCCGTCCAGCTGGTACGCGTCGGCGGCGCGGTACTGGTAGATCAAGCCGCGGCGCTCGCGCCCCGAACGGTTGTTGAAGCTCGCGTGCAGCGTCAGCGCGTGATGAATCGTCACGTCGCCGGCCTTACCTTCCAGCGCCACCACCCGCGCGGGATCGACACAGCGCGCCGCGTCGGAGACGCCGCCGCTGAATCGCCCGTCTTTCGTATGGTCCAACAGACCCAGCTTGTGGCTCCCGGCCGCCACATGCAGGCAGCCGTTCTCGAGCGTGCTGTCGTCGAGCATCACGAAGACGGCCAGCAGATCGGTGTTCGTATGCGGGAAGTACGCGAAATCCTGATGCCAATGGAACGCGCCCTTGCCGGCCTTCGGGGGCTTCGTCGCGAGCTTCGATTGTTGGAGCTGGATATCCGGACCCAGCAGCGCGGCAATGCGTTCGACGATACGCGCATCTGCGCCCACGGCCTTGAACGCCGGATGCTTGGTCGTCAGCGGATGCAGGAAGACGATCCGCTCTTCGTATCCGCGCTCGGTCAATTCCCGTCGCAGCGACGCCTGCGTGCAGGCCTCCCGCAGTTCGTCCACCTCCGCGGCGTGGAAGACGCCGCGCAGATGCAGGTAACCTTCTTCGCGGTAGCGGTCGATTTCGTCCTGGCTTAGCATTTTTATGACTCCTGATTGAAACGCTGGGTCGTTTGACTCTCCGGATAAACCTAGAATACCACCCTTCGCCCTTGTGGCGCATCGGATCGAACTGCTAAGCTATAGCATAAATCTGACCAGGAGCGCCTTCGCATGCCCGCCGCCCTTCCGACCCGCTCCGCATTGCCGCGCCTCCTCGCCGCCGGGCGAAACCGCGCCGAAGGCGACGGCCCCCGGCACGTCCACGACGCGCCGGAACTGGTCTTGGTCCGCGAAGGCGTTTACGGCATCGCGCTCGGCGAGCGCTTCCTGCCGGGCGCCGCCGGCACGCTCTTCGTTTTGCCCCCGCGCGTACCGCACGCCGTACGTTCGCCGGGTGCGCGCGTCTCGAGCTACCTCGTCTTTCGGCAAACCGCCGAGCTGCTGGAAGAATCGCCGCGCACGCTCGACGCCCGCGGCGATCCGTTTCTGCCGCGCTGGTTCGACGATCTCCTCGCGCTCGCGCGCGCCGATCCGCGCCGCGAAGACCCCGTCGCCGACGGCTTGCTCTACGCCATCCTGCAGCGCGTCGCGCGCCTCGAAGGCGCGCAGCGCGCCGCTCCGCGCCTGCATCCCGCGCTGGAACGCGCGGTGAGCCACCTGCAAGCGCATGCCGTCGATCGCGTCGGCGCTCGGGACCTGGCTCGCGCCGCGCACGCCAGCCATGGTCATCTCTGCCGGCTGTTCAAGGAGGCTTTTCGCTGCACCCCGCGCGCCTACCAGCATCGCCTGCGCCTGGAACGCGCCAAAAAACTGCTGCTCGATCCGTACCTATCGGTGAAAGAAATCGCGGTCCGTTGCGGCTTCGAGGACGTCAATTACTTCGTTCGGCTCTTTCGAGCGCGCGAGGGGCGCACGCCCGGACGCTGGCGCGAGACAGCCTCCCGTTGACGAATCGCGCGCGCGCCGCGAGCATCGTAGCGCCGCAGGGAGCCCGCCATGCCCGAGACCCCCATTCCGCCGCGCTTTTCGCTGCGTATGCTGCTGGCCGTCGGCGCCGCCGTCTTCGCGGCGCTGGGCGCCTTCCGGAGCGCCACGCCGGCGCTGGCCGCGATGGTCTTCAGCGCCACGGCTTTGGGTTTGGTCGCGGCTACCCTCGCGGCGCGCTACCGAAGCGAAGCGGTGCGTCCGTTCTGGTTCGGCTTCGCGCTGGCGGGCTGGCTTTACTTCGGCGTGGCGTTCCTGCCGGGCCTCAAGACCGAAGTCGCGCCGAAGCTGATGACCCAGGATGTGCTGCGCGAGACCTACGCCGCTTTGCGTACCTTCGAAGCGGGTTCGGAGGTGGAGATCGAATGGCACGGCGGGTGGTATTCCGGATCGATCCTGGCGCTGGGCCCGGAAGGCTACCGGATTCACTACGACGGCCACGGTCCGGAATGGGACGAGTGGGTGAGCTCCGCACGGTTGCGCCCGATCGGGCCGCCCGAAGCCGCGCTGACGTTGGGCCACGCCCTGTTGGCGCTGGCCGCGGGCCTGCTGGGCGCGTTCATCGCCGCCTGGATCGCGTCGCGGCGATCTCCTCACCCCGCGCCGCCGCCGCTTACGGAACTTCAATCCCGCCCAGATCCACCCAGCGGTCGCTGAAGACCTCCTGCACCGCGAACGAGACTTTCGCCTGCGTCGTGCCGGGTTTGACCAGGCCCGCCGCGAGTTCCACGTAGCCGGGTTTCAATCCGAGCGGCAGCGTCACGTGCCGCTCGATCCATTGGTCGCCGGGCAGCCAAGTGCGAATATCCAGATCGCTCAGCACGTGGTGGAAGTCCTGCTCGCCTTGCCGGAAGCGCAACGCGAAATCGTACTTCCGGTAGATCGGCGCGACGCCCACGTTCTCGATCCAGGCGCTGAATCGCCACGGCTGCCCGGGCTTGCCGTAGCGGTCGTAGACCGATTGCCGGTACACGTAGCGGTAGCCCAGCTTGCGGCAGAACGCGTGCAGCTTATCCATCCAGCGCTCGGGCAGCTTCGTGTACTTCGGCATGAAGTACGTGCCGTGGTACTTGAGGCCCTGCTCGAGGATGAAGTCGATATCCCAGCCCTGGTCGTACCAATGCATCGGCACCCAGCAGGATTCGAAATGGACCGGCGCGTGCTTCCAGGTATCGCGCGCGCCGCCTTCGCAGACTTCGCGCGGATAGGCCTCGAACATGTGGTTCCAGCTCAGGTCCTTGCGGACGTGCGTGCTGCCCGAACCCTTCACGTCGCCGTAGCAGTCGCAGCGCCAGCCCGCGCCGCTCTCGATTCCCGCGCGCATCTGGTCGCCGCCGACCATGCACAGCCGCGGCGTCTGCACGAACGCGTCCTTCCAGAGCCGTGCGAAACGCGCGCACTGCTCGGGCGAACAGCGCCCTGCGCCTTCGCCCCAAGGGCCGATGTACGTCACGTCGATGCTCTCCAGCCGTTCGTCGGCATCGTAGCGCCGCGCGAACTCTTTCACGAAGCCGCCCCAGTGTTCG
Source organism: Planctomycetota bacterium (assembly GCA_015075375.1). GTDB lineage: Bacteria > Planctomycetota > SZUA-567 > H5-PLA8 > H5-PLA8 > H5-PLA8. The sequence goes on from JABTUM010000003.1 coordinate 875,042, forward strand.
AGGTACTCCGGCGCGTCGTGGTTCGGAACCCGCACCACCGTGCTCTTATGCTGCTCGTCTTCCATCGGATACTTTTCGGCGTACCACGCCGGCACGCGCGGCTGCTTGGCGCTCCCGAAGGCCATCAGGCGCACCGCCACCGTCTGCCCGCGTGCGGCGGCCGTCTCCAGCGCGCGGTCGATCATCGAAAAATCGTACTGCCCTTGCCGCGGCTCCATCACCGCCCAGAACCAGCGGCAGTACGAGACCGTGCTGGGCATATAGCCGTCGATGAACGGGAGTTTCTTCGCCTCGGGGAAAGTCAGCGGCCCTTCCTCGCTCCAACTTTTGCCCGGAAAAAGTTCGTCGCCGTTGAAATGCTGGAACGTGCAGCAACCTTTGTGCGGATTGGCCAGGTACGCGTCGGTGGGCGTGGGACGCACGCGGCGAACGACTTCGGGCATGAGCGATTCCTTTCGCAATCTGCGAAACGAGCGGTTAACTCAACAGGAGGAAGCCGGATTCAATCTACCTCATGCGCGCCCGCTTGCCGGACAACCGGATGGAATTCCGCGCAGGTCTAGCTTGGTTTTCAGGTCTTCGCGGCCGACCTGTCCGTCGTCTCGCCGCGGTGCTGGCGCTGGTAGGCGCGCGGGCTCTGGCCGAAGTGCTTGGCGAATTGACGGCTGAAGTAAAACGGCGAGGCGAACCCCACGTCGTCGGCCACTTCTTTCACGCTTCGGCCGGCCACCGTCAGCAGCCGGGCGGCCTCGCGCATGCGCAGCTTCAGGACGTACGCGATCACCGCGTCGCCCGTCTCCGCCTTGAAGCGGTGCGCGAAGCGCGACGGCGAAAGACGCGCGCGCTCGGCCAGGGCTTCGATGCGGTGTTCCTGAGCCAGATTTGCGACGAGGTGCTCCACGACGCGGCGGATCGGCGGCGTGAGCCCGCCTTCGCCGTGCGTCAGCGCCCGCTCGCGCGCGGCCAGGAAGATCAGTTCCTCAAGCCCGTTCAGCGCCAGTTCGGCCAGGTAGGGCCCGCGGCCGGCGCGAGCGGCCGTGGCGTCGCGGTTCGCGCGCAGAAACGCCTGCTCGATCCGCGCGAAGGCCGTCTCGTCGCCGATGGACAGGCCCGATAGTCCGCGCCCCCAGGCCGGCCAGCGCAGCGCGTCCAGCCACGGCGGGCGCGGAATGAAATGCGCCCAGACGAAATCCCAAGGCTCGTCCGCAAAGCAGCCATAGTCGTGCGGCGCGCCGGGCTCCAACAGCACCAGGTCGCCCCGTCGCGCAGCCCACTCCGAGCCCTCCAGCCGGTAGCGGCCCCGTCCGCCCAGCGTGAAGGTGAGCAGCCAGTCCTGCGTCCCGCGGCTGCGGATCACGCGGTACGGCGCGCGGCTCTGAAAATACCCCGTATGGATCAGGCTGGGCGGTCCGGCCCCGGTTTCGACCACTCGGCCGTCGGCGCGAACAGCAGAATCGTGCATGTTTATGGCGGTCGGGTCCATTCATTTACCCTGTCCTTGGGTGTATTCTGTCCCAAGGATAGCACTTTTGTACAGGCCCATTTCGGAGACCTTCGATGCCCGCCTTGGCCGCCGCTTCCGCCCTGACCTCCGCTCAACTGGCCGCGTACCACCGCGACGGCTACTACATCGCGCGCGGACTCTTCAGCCCGGCCGAGGTCTTCGAACTGACCGATCATTACATGCGCATGCACGCGGCGCGGCAGCTTAAGAATTACACGCACACCTCGTGGGAAGAAGCCGGCGGGGACATCCTGAAGGTTTACACGCGCGTGATGCACCCGCACCGCTGGGACACGCTCGCGCTGAAGTGGCTCCTCGACGAACGCGTCGCCGACGTGCTCCGCGCGCTGCTCGACGAAGACCCGATCGCGACGCAGAGCATGTTCTACTACAAGCCCCCCGGCGCGAAGGGCCAAGCCTTCCACCAGGATAATTTCTATCTGCGTGTGCGCCCCAAGAGTTGCATCGCGGCCTGGACGGCGCTGGACCGCTCCGACCTCGAGAATGGCGGCCTGCAGGTCTGCCCCGGCACCCACACGATGGAAGTCGCCTGCCCCGAGGAAGCGAACGCCGACGAATCCTTCAGCACCCACCTCGTCCGGCCGCCCGAAGGGCACACGCCGGTCCCGGTCATCCTGGAGCCCGGCGACGTGCTCTTCTTCAACGGAAGCGTCGTCCACGGCTCGACGCCCAATCGCTCGGCCACGCGCTGGCGGCGCAGCTACATCTGCCACTACGCGCCCGAGAGCTGCCACGAGATGTCCAAGTGGTACTTCCCAATTCTGGACATGCAGGGCCGCGAAGTCGTGCGCGGCGAGACCGCCGACGGCGGCCCGTGCGGAACCGAATTCAAGAAGTAAGCGCCGAAGCGGATCGAAACAAAAAAGCGCCCGCCAATCGGCGGGCGCTTTTTTTAATGCGTGCCCTGAAACTCGAACTACATGCCTGCAGCGACGCTCCGCAACCCCGGGCGCTGCGTCAGATGCGGGCCCACGAGGCTGTCCACCAGCACCTGCATCGCGCTCAGCACATGCCGGCTGCGGCATTCGATCTGCAGCTTGTTCCCGCCTAAGCGCACCGTCGCGACCGATTCGAAATTCATCCGCGTCGCATCGCCCTGCGGCACGCGCCAAACGAACTCTTCCAAGTCAGGCCGAAATGCCCCGCGCGCGAACTCCGGCAGCCCGCGCAGCACGCGCGAAACCGCCGGAATGTTGCGGACCTCGTAACAGACCGTAAATGGGGCCGGCGCCAGATCAACCATGGCCGTCTCTTCCTCTCCGCAAACCAACATCGCTTCCCCCTTCCGCCCAAAGAGACGCGCTCGGCGAACGCGGATTCAGCGTTCCCATGCAAAATGGGCAGCGAAGCGACCGGATCGGAAACCTCCCCGAAGGCGCTTCGTGGAACCAATTAAATAATGCCTAAGAGCAGGGGAACTTGATAAGCGCCATTTTACGATCCGCAAGCCTAAAATTCGGAGAATAGATTCATCCAACCTTATATGGCGTATAGTTTTGCACAGGTGAATAAGACCGCCTAGATACCTTCAACCCGTTGCATTGGCGCGCTTTACGGTGGCGCTTCCCACCAAGCCCGTCCTTCCCAGCCTGTACCTTCCGGAACTCGATGCCCCAAGATCCCCAGCGCGCTGGGGGCCAAATCGAGCAACTTGGGCTCGGGGTTCCCTTCCTTCCAAGGGCGCGTCGAAAAAAGCACGCCCGGCACTGCGTCGGGATCGATCGAGCAATGATCGCCCGACCACGCCGAACGATTGGGCTCCATCACGCTGGCCGGAGCCCCGCCCACCACCGTCGACCACGAAACGCGGTAGCCCGGCTCGAAACAGATCTGCAAGTCCGGCAACTGCGCGGCATGCGGTCCGCGATAAAGATCCTCCGCGCGCAGAACGCGCCGCACGATGGCCTTCCCCGCCTTCGGATCCCGCAGCTTCAAGAGCGTATCGATCACGAGTTGCGTCACCAGTTCGCGCTCGGACTCCTGCACCACGCCCCACCGTTCGCGCCCTTTCAGGTTCAAATAGATCCCGCCCAAGCCCAGCGCGTAAGCTTGCGTGCGCGTGAAGTCGATGCGATTGAGGTTCTCGCCCGAAGTTACCTGCCGCGCGTCGGCGGGCAGGCTTTCGGCGCGCGTGGCCAGCAGCCCCGCTTCGCGCAGCACTGCGTTGAGGTGAACCTGCGTATCGAACGCCGCGAAGCCGTGATCGCTGACCACCAGTACTTCCGCATCCAGTTCCTCCGCGCGCGCCAGGGCCTGCCCCACGATCCGATCCATGCGCCGGTAGACCTCGCGCAGCGCCGCGATGCCGGCCGCGGCATGGGCCGGATCGTGGAGCGGATGATCCGGAGAAAGATGCCGCCACAGGATATGCCCCGCGCGATCGGTGGCCATGAAGACCGCCATCAGCAGGTCCCAGCGGTCCTGCTGCAGTTCCCGAGCGAAGAGCGCTTCGTGCGCGTCCAGTACCGCGTTCAGATCGTCGAGAAATGCCGCGTCCGGCAGCACGCCGTCTTTCGCCGGATGCGTCGCGATGGCCCAGCCCGCCGTGGGAAACGTGCCCGTCGCCGCGGCCAGTTCGGCGGCGTAGTCGTGCGGATAAGAAAGCGGCACATGCGGTGGCACGCGCGCGGGATCGAACATCGCCGGCCCCACGAGCACGCGCACACGAGCCGGATCGCCCGGATCGGGCAGCCAGACCGCGCGGATTTGCGCCCCCAAACGCGCCACCGGCGAAAAGCGAAACTCCACCAGAAACGGTTCGGACCAAACGCCGGCCGACATTTCCTGAGCCGCCGCCGCACCGATGCGCAGGCGCTTCGATTCCGCCTCGAACGTCACCTCCAGCGCGGCGAGTTCGCCTTGCGGCAACGGATTCGTCGGACCCGGCAGGCTCCCGCGATACACGCCGCCGGCGGCGGACCACGGCTGCAGCGTACCGTACGTCTCCGTCGTCCCAGCTTCTTTCGCGGCGCTGTCGAAGAGCGTCCACGAATACTGAGTCTTATGCAGATCGGGAACGCCGAAGCCGCTGAGCATACGCAGATTGGGCGCATCCTCGGCGGGGAACGTAAGCGGAAAGCGCAGCATCGTCGTGCGCACCCCGGCATCGGCGGCGACCTTCCAAAGCGTCGTGCCCTCGCGCAGGTTCCGCGCACGCGGAACCTCGAACGGAACCCCATGCGTCAACATCCATCCCGCGCCACAGGCCAGGCAACTTGCGATCAAGCCCGCCGCCAGCCCGCGAGCGCGAGCGGCGCGCAACCGCAGCGCACGCAGCACGCTCAGCCACGCCGGAACCGTCAACAGCCCGGCCAGCCACGCCGCCGCCCAGCGCCACGGCGCCGGCCAGCCGAACGGTTGCGATTCTTCCCGCGCCAGCGTCAGGTAGGGGCGCATCGTCGCCGGATCGCGCCCCACGAAATCGGCGATGGACGTGACGCCCGGATTGGCCGAACACGCCGCGCCGGCCCACGCCACCGGCGTCTGAGCGGGCACCGTCGTCGCCAGCGGCTTGAACGAACCGCGCTTACGCAAAGCGTCGAGGTGCTCGAGGTACGGCTTGCCCGTCGCCGGATCGAGTTCGTCCATCCAGCGCGCACAGAGCTTGGGGTCCGCGCCGTCGAAGCCCAGCACGATCAATTTTTTGCCGTGAGCGGGCAGCGGCCGGGGCGGAGCCTCGCGAGGCCTCGCGACTTGCAGGCCCCACGCCAAAACGCCACTCAGCAGCGCGCCGATGACCAAAGCCATGCGGAGCCTGCGTCCGGGGCGATGCGGCGGTGTGGGTAGTGCTTCCGTCATCTCGATTCCGGCGGGCATTATGGCGAAGCGACCGTTTCAAGACACCGTTATATTCGCCTTGACTTCCCATGAAAATCAGATTAAATGCACCTAGTAGTGGATTTCCAAATACCGACTGTCCTCGTCGTGTGTTTCGGCTCACCGCTTGTGTTTACGCAATGGCCCCTTCGGCCCGTTTTCGAACGGCCTGAGGCGGGCTGGCATAAGGCGGCCGGACATCCAGGCTCGGGCGGACGGCATAAGGTATACGCCGCGCTCGTTGGCTTGGTGCGCCGCGAAACACGATTCGATCGCCGAGAGCCGTGATCCGGTCGCGTGCCGATGGGCGCGAGGCCCGAACGAGCTCCGGAGCCCTGCCTTTTTCTTTCAGTCCGTCCGGACCCGGATTGCCTGCCCGGTCTGCCACGGCTTTTCCTTTCATCCCAGGTTTCACGAGGTCCGCTGATATGGGCGCCTGTTACAAGTGCAACGAGCCGTACCTGAACGATCAGGCCGTCGCCGCCGATGCCGTCTGCCAGAAGTGTTCGTCCTGGCTGCATTGTTGCGCGAACTGCCTGCATTACGACGAATACAGCAAGAACAAATGCCGCGAAGCGCGTGCGCCGTTCGTCTTCGACCGCCACGGCCGCAACGACTGCAGCTTCTTCCGGTTCCGGGTCAAGGTCGTCGAGGAAAAGCCCAAGAAGCTCTCGCCGCAATCCGAGCAGAAGATGAAAGAGACCAAGGCCCGCGATGCGCTCAACGACTTGTTCCGGCGCTGACGTTCGACGCGTTTGCCGTGGTCAAATCCGCGTAGTCTCCTAAACTCGCTTTCCTATGAACTACGCCGCGTGCATCGCCGCGCCAAAGGATTTCCTGCAGCGCCGCGCCGAACCGCTCGCGCAGGAAGCCGTCTCTTCGCGCTATTTCCTGCTCACCCTTCGCGAACCCGAGATCGCCCGCCGCGCGCGGCCGGGCCAGTTCGTGATGCTCGCCTGCCGCCCGGACGATCCCGCGTCCTGCGACCCGCTGCTCCCCCGCCCCTTGGCGGTTCTGGACGCCGATCCGGCCGCGGGGACGCTGGCGCTGCTTTATTTCCAGGCCGGGCGCGGTACGGCGCTGCTGCATCGCACCGTCTCCGACGCGCTGGCCGGACGGTCGGGCGCGGCGCTGCGGATCATCGGACCGTTGGGCAACGGCTTCACAGCGCTGGAAAAGGTGGACGCGCACATCGGCGTGGGCGGCGGAAGCGGGGTCGCGCCGCTGGTTTTTTTCTTTCGCCGCCTGAAGGCGCAAGGAGAGCGGCACCTGATTCTGGCCGCGCGCAGCGCCGAGCAGCTCGCGCGAGCCGATTGCGTGGCCGCGCCGCAAACCGCGTTGCACGAAGCGACCGACGACGGAACGCGCGGCTTCCGCGGGAATGCCGTCGGCGCGCTCGCCGCGCTGCTCGACGGGCCGCTGGCCGGACGCAAGCCGGGGCTTTACGTCGCGGGGCCCGAACCCATGATGGAAGCCGCCGCGCTGGTGGCGCGGCAGCGCGGGCTGCCCTGCCGCGTCTCGCTGGAAGCGCGAATGGCCTGCGGCGTCGGCGTCTGCCGCTCCTGCGTGGTCGAAGCGCTTACACCGCACGCGCATTCGGGCTTGTACCGCCGCGCGATCTGCCAGGACGGGCCGGTCTTCGATCCCGCCGAACTGGCCGGGGTCTGGAGCGGCGTGGCGCGGCCGTGAACGGCGCGCTGCTGCATCTCGCCGCTTCGCCCGGAGCCGGCGGCGATTCGCTGCAAGGCATCGTCTTTCTGTTCGCTACCATCCTTGGGTTGATTGTAGTGGCCGCCGCGGCCCTGATCGCGCTCAAACGACGCCCGGCTCAAGCCGCGCTGCCTCCCTTAAGTATGCTGACGACCTTCGCCGACGATCTGCCGCTGGCCGCGCCCGAACCGCCCGCCGGGCGGCTCGACCGGCACCGCCACGAGACGGCGCTGGCCGGCCGAGCGCGCTTCGAAGCCTGCCGCATCGCCGCGGACTTGGGCTTGAGCGCCGACGGAGCGGGTGAACCCGCAGGGCGGGTCTGGATCCTCGCCGGCCCCGGACCGACCGGCGCGCTGGCGCTGGCGGTCGCGCGGCACCTCGAAGCCTGGGGCGTGCACGTGACGGCGCAGGTGCTCGCCCCGCCGGAGAAGCTCGGCGCGGACGCGCGGCGCGAGCGGCTCACCCTGGAAAAAGCCCGGTTCTCGCCCATCGACAGCCCCGTCCCCCGCGCGCTGGACGGCGTCGCCGTGCTCGTGGCGGGCGTCGAAGATGCGCTGCTGCCGAAGCTGCGCCGGGAAGCGCTGGCCGAACAATACCGCGAAGCCGCCGCCCAAGGCACGCGCGTCGACCGGCTCGACGCCTTCGACGCGGTCTTCGTCCCGCCGGCGCCGCAGCGCGAGGATCTGACGATCCCCGTCCCCGGCCTGCCGCTGACCCGCGAAGAGGTCCGCCTGCTCGACGCCTACGCGCAGGAACATTACGGCATGCTCGGCGCGGCCCTGATGGAGAACGCCGGCTACTGGGCCGCGCGGGAGACTTTCCTGGCGGCGCACGATCTGGCCGCGCGCAAAAACGGCGAAACGCCGCGCGTCACGATTCTATGCGGACGCGGCAACAACGGCGGCGACGGGATGGTCGTCGCGCGTTACCTGCTTTGGTGGGGCCTCGAACCGCGCGTCATCCTGCTCGGCACGCGCGAACGCTGCAGCGAAGACTGCGGGAACAACTACGACCTGCTGGAACAGGAAGGCCTGAAGATCGCGGCCTTGTTCGACTCCACGCAATGGCCCCATTTCGCCGGCGCGCTGGATCAGGCCCACTTGATCGTCGACGCGGTACTGGGGACCGGGATGAGCGGCGAAGTGCGCGGCGACGCGAAGGAAGCGATCGAGCGGATCAACGCCGCGCGCCGAGGCGGCGCGTGGGTGCTGGCCCTCGACTGTCCCTCGGGACTCGACAACAACACCGGCGCGGCGCTGGGCGCCTGCGTGGAAGCCGACCTGACGGTGACCTTTGCCGCGCCGAAAGTGGGCTTTGCCCTGGAGCGCGGCCCCGAGGTGTGCGGACAAGTGATCCTGGCCGATATCGGGCTGCCGCGCGACTTATATCGACGCAAAAGCTGAGTCGAACCGCCTCAACGGTCGTTGCAGGTTTACGGTAGGCACTGGAAACTTGAAACCGGGAACTGGAAACTGTTCATATGCTTTCTTTAGAGTTTCTAGGCAGCGGCACCTCCACCGGCGTGCCGACCATCGGCTGCGCGTGCGCGGTCTGCACCAGCAGCGATCCGCGCAACAAACGCCTGCGCCCGTCGGTCCTCTTGCGCGGCGGCGAGACCACCGTGGTGGTCGATACCGGACCGGACTTCCGCGAACAGATGCTCCGCGCCCAAGTCACCCAACTCGACGCCGTCCTGATCACGCACTACCATGCCGATCACGTCGTCGGCATCGACGACCTGCGCCGCTTCAATCACCTCCAGAAGCGCGTCCTCGATTGCTGGGCCACCGAAGCGACTCAGGCGCGCCTGCGCCAATGCTTCGGCTACGTCTTCAGCGAAACCCTGCGCCCCGGCTTGCCCAATCTGAAAGCGCAGACCATCACGCCCGGCGAACCGTTCGCGATCGGCGATCTGCGCCTGGAACCGTACGAGATCGACCACCACGTGATGGCCAACGTAGCGTTGAAAATCACCCGCGCCGGGTCCGATCCCGCGCGCTCCGAAGGCCCGGTGCTCGTGTATTGCATGGACGTGAAGCGTATCCCCGAAGCGAGTTACGCGGCGCTCGCCGGCGCCGACATCCTGATTCTCGATATGCTCCGCGAGCAACCGCACCCGACCCATATGAATTTGGAAGAATCGCTCGCCGCCGTCGAACGCCTCAAACCCAAACGCACCTGGTTCGCACACATGGGGCATGAGGTCGATCATGCGACGCTCGAAGCGAAGTTGCCGCCATCGATTCGGCTATCCTACGACGGATTGATCGTCCGCTTGCCGTGAACTTCGAAAGACTCCGTCGCGAACGGTGAAGTAGCCTGTATCCGTTTGGGCGGCGTCTCGAGGTCAGTCCATTATGGCGGCACCTTTCATGGCCATTGCGTTGCTCGGCATTCCGTTCCTTCTGGCAGTGAGTTATTTCGTAGGCCGCTGGGCGGTAGCGCCGTTGCGAAGGTCGCCGCCGCATCCCCTGCCCCCGACTCAATTCCAGATCACGGACGGATACGTCCTGATGGGACAGTTCTCGCTCATCGCGCTCGTTCTGCTCGCCGCGCAGTCCGGTAAGACCGGCTGGGAATCCTTGATTCCGTTGCTGCCGCTCTGGATTCTGTGCGCCTGGACGTGGTGGCTGGGCATCCGCTGGCTTTCCTGGGCTGGAGTTCGCGCGGCGGCCAAGCGCGCTTGGGTGCTGGGCTGCGCGATGCCGCTGGCCTTTCTCGTCCTGCCGCTGGTGCTCGCCGGCCCGCTGACGATCGTGCGCATGAACTCCATGAGCGCAATCGGCGGCGCGGCCCCCACTTCGCGCGACGTGTTCCTTGTCTACGGTTTGGAAGTGCCGACGCCCGCCGGAAACTGGTCGGGGCTGATCCTGACGATGTTGCTGTGCCTGCTCTTTGGGATCGCCTTCTACGCAGCTCGAACGCTGGCCGCTTGGGCGGTGCAAGGTTCGCGAGACCGCCACGAAGCGCTTCGGGCCGGCGAAAGCCCCGCGTAAGGCCCGGCGTCAATTTTCGGCGTCAAGCGTTTCGTATTTGCTGGTCGCGTAATGAATCATGCTGGCTTCGGTCAGCTTATTCTCGACGGCCTTGTTATCCGGTTCTCGTTTCACGACCTTCTCGTACAGATCGATGGCCATGGATAGATCGTACCGCGCGCGCTTGAGCACGGCATTCGTTGACCCGGTTCCCTTCTTGAAACGATTATAGTGCGCCATGCCACTCTCGAAGAGCAGGTCGGCGCAAACCAGGTCCCGGTCGCTTTGCGGCGCCAGCGCGCGCACGCGTTCCAGCGCACGCAGCGCCAGATCGATGTAACGCGCCACGTGGGCCGCATCGTTAATCTTATCTTCCCGCGTGGCTTCTTCGACATACTGGCGGCGCAGCGCCAGCGCTTCGTCCAGCGTGCGCGCCCGCTCAGGACCGGGAATCAGCGCCAGGCGCACGCGCTTCAAGCGCGCGGCAACTTCGGGCTCGGCTTCGGAGGGCAAGGCGTCGAGTGCCGGGAGCGCTTCTTCGCCCAAGGCGCTCAAAGCCCGTTCCGCCTCCTCGCGCACCTGGAACTCTTCGCTGGAAAGAAGCGGAACCATTTCCTGTACGCGCTTGGCGGTCCACCAGGTGAGCACCTCACCAACCTTCCCTTGGTCCAACGCGCCGATATCGAACGGAAAAACCGGCGCTTTATCCAGCCGCCCGCCCAAGCGCCAAAGCAGCTGAACGGCATGCGCATGGATCGTGGCGCTGAGCGGGTAACCGTCCCGCACGAAGCGGTCGACCAGGATCGGCTCGGCCTCGCGCAGCTTCAGCGCATCGGCGGCTGCCATCATGCGCAGGTGGTCCAGCGGAAGCGGATCCACGTGTCCGGGCGGGTGGTCGGTCATCACCACCGCAGGCAACGGCATTTCAAGCACCTTGAGAATCACGGGCGCCGCGGCGGGTCCCGCTTGCTCCACCGCCTTCAGGAGCGCGTCGAAACGCCGCTCGCGCTCAGCATGTGCGGCTTCTTCGCCCGATGTCAATCCGCCAGCCCGATCCCAAGCCTGAAATCCGCGCAGCGCATCGTACGCCCGCCTGAAGCCTTCGCCGGCCGTCTTCGCGCGCGCTTCGCCGTAGGCGGCGGCGAGCGCATCGCCCAGCATCGCCGAAGGCGGGCAAGCGGGCTGCGGCGTCTCGGGATGCAAGCTGATGCCCAGCGACCAGACTCCGGGTTGCGACTCGGCTTCGCGCTGCCAGAGCACGTTCCAGAACGCGACGGAATCGAACTGCGCCGCAGCCGGCAAGCGTTCGGCCAGCGCAAAGGCGTCCCGCAAGCGTACGATGCCAGCGTCCAGTTCCGGATCGCCCGTCGCTTTGCGCTTCGTCACCGCCTGCTTCACCGCCGCGCCGCCAAGGATCAGTTTCCGGTACGCGGCCTGCCGCATCGCGAAATCTTCCGCGCCAAGCTGCGCGATCAGCGCCTCGACATCCAGCTTCCCTTCGCCGCCGGCGATGCCGTGGCCCAGTTCACCGTTCAATCCCAGCGAAACGACAAAGAACAGCGCCGCCGCCGCGGCCACGAGGCCCCCGACGAACCAGTCCAATCCGGCGCTCGAACGCGCGGGAGCGCGAGCTTGAACCCGCGGAGAGGAGGCGGTCTGCGCCAGTTCGCCGCTTACGCGCGCCCAGACGCGCGCGCGCGCGTCGTCGGCCAGTTCCGCGCGCTCGGCTTCGATCAGGCGCTCGTAGGCCGCGTCTTCGCTGGAGCTTGCATGCTCAGGCTTCTCGGGAGTCTTCATGGCGTGCTCTGCTTTCCATCCGATTGGCGAGCCGTTCTGCGGCGAAACGCCGCCCGGAAGCTCTCCTTGGCCCGGTACAGCAGCGACGCCGCGGCCTCCGGCGCCACACCCAGTCGTTCGGCCAGTTCCGCGCGCTTCACGCCCGCGCCAAACCGCGCGCGCAACACTTCCTGATGCCGCGGCGGCAACTCCGCCAGCACCTGTCCCACCAATGCGCTCAGCGTTTCGCGGTCCTCGGCGGCGCTGATCCGCTCCAGCACACCGCTGCCCTCGTGTTCGCGCGCCGCCGCCGCTTCCATGACGGCGTCCCGCGCGGGTGCGGAAAGGTCGTCCAGGCTCACCGCATGCACCGACCGGCCGCGCTTGCGCGCGTAATCGTGCACCGTGTTGCGAGCGACGGTGAACATCCAGCCTTCCAGCCGTTCGGGGCCCTGCACCGAGTTCACGCCGCGCAAAATGCGCACAAAAGCCTCGCCTAGTAGGTCCTCGGCTTCGTCCGGCTTGAGCCAGCGCGCCCACGCCCGGATGGCCCGGTAAAGCGCCTCCGCATAGCGCTGATATAGCAATTCCTGTATTTTGGGCGCACCGGTGCGCAATGCCGCCCACTCGTGCGCCGCAAGGTGCCCGGTTTCCGGCTGCGTTTCCACCCAGGGTGCAGGCGGCGGATCATCCAGCATGATGTTCATTCCATCCGCAGGGGCGTTGCAGGCGACGCGGTATGACGGCCCAATCGCGAAATTCGGGCAATCGAATATTCGATTGCTCTAAATCCCTGAGCCGACCGGGCTTGACGTGCTTCCGCCGGCTTGAAAGAATGCCTGGCAACGAACCGTGTTCCGCACCTCATTTAAGGAGTGCCCGTGGCCGACGTCGTGCTCAAGCACGTCCGCAAGGTCTATCCCGGCGGGGTGGATGCGGTCAAGGAGGCGAGTCTCGAGATCGCCGATCGCGAGTTTGTCGTCCTGGTGGGACCGTCCGGCTGCGGTAAGTCCACGACGCTGCGGATGATAGCGGGATTGGAAGAGATCAGCGCCGGCACGATTGCCATCGACGGGCGCGTGGTCAACGACGTCCCGCCCAAAGACCGCGATATCGCGATGGTCTTCCAGAATTACGCTCTTTATCCGCATATGACCGTTCAAGAAAATCTCTCGTTTGGGCTGCGCCTGCGCAAGTTGCCTCAGGAGCAGATCGATGCCCGCGTGCGCGAAGCCGCGCAAATCCTGGGGCTGCATGACCTTCTGCAACGCACGCCGAAGGCGCTTTCGGGCGGGCAGCGCCAACGCGTGGCGCTGGGACGCGCCATCGTGCGTCAGCCCGCGGCGTTCCTCTTCGACGAACCGCTCTCGAACCTCGACGCCAAGCTGCGCGTGGAGATGCGCGTGGAACTGAACAAGCTGCACCAGCGCCTCGCCACCACCATGATCTACGTGACGCACGACCAGATCGAAGCGATGACGCTGGGCGACCGGATCGTGATCATGAGCGCTGGGGAGATACAGCAAGTCGCCAGCCCCCTGGTGCTTTACGACGAGCCCTATAATGCGTTCGTTGCGGGGTTTATAGGAACGCCGGCAATGAACTTCTTCGAGGGCACCCTGGAAAACGCGGCCCAAGGAGTCGTCTTCGTAGGCGGTTCGGGGCTGCGCGTGAACCTGCCCGACGAGTTCGCGGCACGGTTGAAAGATCACGCCGGAAGCGCCGTTCGGCTGGGCCTGCGGCCCGAGCATATCGCCGAACGCACCTCGGCGCGGCCTTGGCCTCAAGCGGCATCCTACCGCGCGCGCGTGGAGGTGGTGGAGAGCTTAGGCAACGAACAACTGGTTTACTTGGCCGAAGGACCGCACCGGTTTGTCGCTAAGGTGGATGCGCATGCGCCGGTGGCCGCAGGCCAGCAGATCGAACTGCTCCTGAATGCCGCGCGCGCGCATGTCTTCGATGCCGCCGACGGGCGCAATTTGACCTGCCGAGTGGAGCGGCACCTGCCTGCGGCCTCCGAAAAGGCGGCTCCGGCCTGATTTATGGGCGCGCTTTACAAGGATTCCCGTAGCGCTATAGTGTTCGGCCGGTGCGGTCCTTCAGGTGTGCCCGACGGGGACCGCCGGATCGGGTTGCCGGTCTTCGACCGTCGTCCTCTCCGAGCCACCTTAGCTCAGCGGTAGAGCAGCGCTTTCGTAAAGCGCAGGTCCTGGGTTCAAATCCCAGAGGTGGCTCCATTTAGCAGAAGAACCCCAGCGTTCTCGCACGCGCATCCAAGCAGATAATTTGAGGAAGATTCAACACCGCTTGGAAGCACTGCAGCATGCAAGACTATTCCATATTAAACGGGCCGTAGGTAAGGCGACTTCGATCCGCTCGGCGCGGAAGGTTTCCTAGGGCGCGGACTTAAGCGGCAACCGCGCTTCGGCGTGATAGCCAAGCTTCACGCTCAGGATGCGGGCGTTCCCTGCGTCGGCGATGAAGAGCCGTTTGTCGCTGTCCACCGCCACATAAGCGGCGTGGCACAGCGCGACCTCGTCGCCGCCCACCGCGCGCACCGCCGGAGAAGCGCCCTCGGCCTGCAACGGCTTGCCGTCGTCGGCGTTGCCGTAGCGTCCGATGCGCGCGATCAGGTTTCCGTTCGTGTCCAGCACCGCCACGCTAAAGTGATCCACCTCCGGCGCGAACGAGCGCGCGAGGAAGTCGAGCGCAAAGCGCGCGTTCCAGCATGCGCAGCCCCCGCCGCCTTTGGACGAGTTAAAGCCTCCGTACCCCACTCCGCCGTAAAACCATTCCGCTCCCTCCACCCAACTCGGGCCGTTGTGGTTCTTCGCGATCTGCGGGGGCGTCTTGGGCTGCGCCCCGTCGCCCAGGGGAACCGGGAGACCTTCCTTCTTGCTCGAGACCATGCGGCCCTGCTTGGCCTTGATCTTGACCAGCGTCTCCGAACGCTCGAGGAAATATTCGTTCCCGTCCAGCACGCGCACGTTCGCCGCCATGACATAGAGGTTGTTGTTCCGGTCCATCGCGATGCCGTCGGCCAGGTGGATGCCGGGCAGCAGATCGTCCCAGAGCAGCTTGCCGCGCTGGTCCCAAGCGTGGATTTCGTAGCCGGGATAACGCCCGGGGTACACCGGCGCGCTATACGCCTTGCCGCGCGCGTACACCTTGCTGAAACTCCCGGGCATCACGATCTGCGTCGGCTTCTCGGGGATGTGGCAGTGCGCGACGACGTGTCCCTGGGGCGAGACGCAGAACCCGCCGAAATGGAACTGCCCCGGACGCGCGCAAGGCATGTAGATGGCGCTCAACACCTTGCCGACCTTACCGACCGAATCGTCGAAGCCCACGTTCTCCCGTTCTTCGCCGTAGTCGAACGGCACTTCGCTCCACTTAGAGAAGTCGTACCGGACGACATCCGTATCGGTGCGCAGGTAGATGTAGCCTTCAAGGTCGAAGGCCAGATCCTCGGCGGTGAAAGGAAGCTTCACCAGCCGGATCTGCCCGCTCTTCGGATCGATCTCGACGAGTTCCTTGAATGACTTCATCACGCCGCTGTCGCCTTCGGCCACGTAGAGCAGTCCGGTCTTCGGGTTCACGTACAGGCGCTGGCGGGCGACCACCGGCGGCGCGGCGCGCACGACCGACTTCTTGATGTCGTCCCCGAAGCTGCGCTTCTGGACCAGCTTCCCGTCCTGCTCGACATAAAGCTGCAGGCTGCACGCTTCCCAGTGCGGGAGTTCCCTGTAGTCGCCACGGGCCAGAAGCAGCTTTTCGGAGGTGCCGCCCGTACCGGGAAGCAGCCAGATCGTCGCCGGCTCGGTGTGGAAATCCACCCAGACCCCGTGCTGCGTGCCCCCGGTGCGGTTCATGAAGATGCCGGAGTGGTGCCCTTGCAGGGGCAGCGCACCCGAGGCCAGCACCTTGGGGTCGTCCATGCTTTTCAGGCGGTAGAACTTCGGCTCCTTGAAGTTCGGATCGCCCTGCCAGAAGCGGTTGACGAGGTTCCAGGAGAAGACGTACAGCTCGCCCTTCTCCGGATGCACCGCGATCTCGGCGGGCTTTTGCGCGGGGACGCTCTTCAGGAGCTTCCCGTCTGCCGCAAAGACCTGGATCCGGTCGTTCATGTAGTCGGCGACGTAGACGCGCCCCTGCGCGTCGACCGAGACCGCCGTGGGCACGCGGAATTTTCCGGCCTCGGCGCCCGAATCCGCTTCCTTGGGGCTGCCCGCGAAAATTTCCGGCTCGCCATCGCCCATGAAATCCAGCTTCAGCACGCACGGCAGCCATTCGCCCTTCGCAATGCCGCGGAAGCCCGTCAGGTACACGAACTTACCGTCGGGGCTGAAGGCCGAACTGCGCGGCGCCGCGTACGACGGTTCGGGCCCCTTGCCGAAACTTCCCTCGGCGGGCAGCGCGACCTTCGGGCCTTCCAACTTCAACCCGCCGCTCGAACCGTCCGCGAGGAAACGATTGAGCTTCCGCATCAGCATCGCGACGCGCCCCTGATGCACCGCCAGGGTCGAGGCCGCCTGCCCGTACTTCGAGCCGCCGTCCTCGGAGATGTTGTTCCCGCTGGTCAGAAAGGTGGCCTGCACCATCCCATTCTTCAGCGGCAGCCGCCGGCCTTCTTGGGGGAACTCCGTCCATCGGAAGTCTTTGTGCGACGAGAGCTGCTCCGCAGGCGGCGGCCAGACGGTGCGCAGGTAGCGGCCCTCGTGGTCGAAGAGCCGCACGTGATCGACGCCTCCGCCGTCGTGGACATAAACGCCTTCCGGCGCCGGCGCCACCGCGGTGCGGTTGCCCGGCGAAGTTCGCTTCTTGGGCTCCCAGAAAAGCGTCCGCTCGAACTCCGGCTTCAGGCCCAACGAGACCCGCACGCTCAGGCCGTCCAACTTGTCCACGTACCGTCCGAGGTCGTCCTTCCCGTCCCATACCACGTGTTGCTTCAGCGTTCCGGACTGGAACGGCTCGGGCGCATTCGGTCCTAGTACGCCGCAGGCCAGGTGCCGCACGATCCGCTCGGCTTCGTCTTCGATCACGATCGTGGCGTCGCAAAAGGCCTGTGCCTCGAAGCGGATCTCCACCCGATCGCCTTGCCGCGTGAGAACAGGCGCCTGTGCGAACGCGAAGGGCTCCTGCCGCTTGACCTTGAACTCATCCCGATCGGCAGCCGTAGCCAGTAACGGAAAGACAACCATACAGGTCAGGATTGCGACGTTTCGCATGCTTCACCCCATCGCTTTCCGAGCGGAAGCCGGTCGCTCGGCCAGCATCGCCGCCAACGTAGCCAGTGCGATCGCAAACGCCGCATCCGCCGTAGCCGGCGCCGCAGCCACCACTATAGACACATCGGCAAGGTCGATCAGTTCCCCGCCGACGCGAGCGGTCACGACGACGAGCGGCAAGCCCAAATCGTTCGCCCACTCGGCCCCGTAGAGGGCCAATGCTTCGTGCCCCGGAGCGCTCAGTGCCAAGCACGCACCGTCACCGCCCATCGCCCGGAGCGTACTCTCGACCTGATGAAGCTCGCGCGCCATACGAGCCCCGGGAAGGTGTACCCCGCCGGCATGCTCCCCAACTACCGCGATCCGCCCCGCGCGGTCCAGTACGCCGCAGGCTCGGTCGAACGGTTCCCGGGACAAGCGCCTCAGCGCGTCCGTCAACTCCGAGTGGCAGCGGCGATTCGCCTGATCCAAGGCGACCGAGAGCGTTCCAGCGGCAGGCATTCTTTGGAGTTCAACGGCAAGCATCACCGACCCTCGCATATAGCTTCAATACACCGGACATCTATACATGCATTAAAAATATATCCAAGATGGGAGCCCTGTGCTGTTGTGGACCGAACGCCGCCACCATTAAGCCTTTGTGTAATCGCAAGTTATGTAACTTTCGGCTGGCGTTAAAACTCAACGGTGCTTAACGCAGGTTCAAAGGTAGCCAGCCGTCATCTGCTTGCCCCGAATGGCCGCCTCCGCGCTAAGCCGCACGCTCTATATCGACGGCTACAGGCGCGGCCAAGTGGCGGCTGGCATCGGGCAGGCTAAAGTATGGTGCCATGGCCAAGCGCTTCGCCATCCTCTCCGATTCCACCGTCGCGGGCACTGCGCGCGCCCAGGATCCCTGGGAGGACGCGCGCGCCTGGATCCGCCATGCCGGGCGCTATGTCTGCAAGCCCGAGTGGAAAATCGAGCCCAGTACGCTCGTCAACCACGGCTACTTCTTCATCGAGCGTGGCCGCGGCTGGGTGGACTTCGACGGCGTGCGCTTGGAAGCGCGCCCCGGCGACGTGTTCTACTCGCGCGTCGGCCACCGCTTCGCCAGCGGGCACGACCCCCAACGCCCTCTCACCGTGCTCTCTGTGGGCTTCAAGCTCACCGGCCGCGGCGGCGTAGACCTGCTGCGCGGTGCCGCACTACCCCTGCGCGTACGGCTCACGCCCACCGAACGCCGGGAGCTTACCCGCCGCTTCGAAGCCTTGATCGCAGCGATGCGCGACGCCGGACGCACCGGGTCGCTTCACGCGCGCGGCCAGATGCAAAGCCTCGCCGCGTGGATGCTGGATCTCGACGAACGCATCCCGTCCAAACGCAAGACCGGCACCAGCGACGGACGCGGCGCCGAGGCCGGCCGCGTGGCCGACGCGATCGCGTGGGCCGACGCGCACTTGTCCGAACGTATCTCGCTCGCGCAACTGGCGAAGGTCGCGCACTTGAGTCCCGTCTATTTCGCGGCGCTATTCCGGCGCGAGACCGGGCAGCCGCCCATCGCGTGGGTGCGGCGCCGGCGCATGGCCGCCGCGCGCGAATTGCTCGCCGAGGCCGGGAAGAGCGTCGCCGAAGTCGCTCGCATGGTGGGCTTCGAAGATCCTTACCACTTCAGCCGCGCCTTCCATCGCAGCGAAGGTTGTTCGCCCCGCGCCTACCGCGAATCGTTAAAAAATCCATTCTTTCGATAAGCTCGTCCATTCCTTCGCCGCCCTCCCAATCGTATCGTCTCCTACATGTTGGTTAATGGATGAGCACGCATACCGGAGGCGAACGCCGTGAACCCCGAACTTAAGCGCCAGTGGGACGAGGAAGGCTACATCGTCGTGAAGAGGCTCTTCGACCCCGAGCGCACCGCGAAGCTTCGCCTGATCTGTGAGAACATCCTGGCGCGATGGCGCGTCGACCGCCCGGCGACCGGCGAATCGGGAACGGGCATCGACGGCACAAGCATGCGCCATCTCAATCATCCCGGTTACTTCGGCAAGCACCCCGAGTGGTTTCCTGAACTGATGAACGCCGTCGCCGACGCGAAGGTGATCGAGACCTGCCGCACGATCCTGGGCGAGCAGCCACTTTTCCGCTGCACCAGCCTGTTCATGAACCCGATCGTCAAGAGCGAAGATGGGAACTGGCACCGTGATACCCAGTTCGGCGCCCAAGGCGACGACGAGGCGGAAAAGAAGAAGTTGGCTCGCTTCGAGAGCAACGGAATCCAACTCCAGGTCGCGCTCGTGCCCAGCGAGGACATCGAGTACGTGCCGCGCAGCCATCTGCGTTGGGATACGCCCGCCGAGTATGCCATTCGCCTCGCCGACGGACAAAAGCACAACCGTTCGAACCGGATGCCCGGCGCAGTGCGCTTACCGCTGGAAGCCGGTGACGCCGCGGCCTTCAACCCCAACGGCCTGCATCGCGGGCGTTACCATGCCGATAAGCTTCGCCGCACGCTGATGCTGACCTACACGCGCACTTCGATGCCTTATTTCGACTTCTTTTCCAATCAGCCGTGGTTCCTGCAGCCCGGGCATCTCGATCCGCTGCCGCCGGCGACGCGCGCCTTCTTCGAACCCTTCGTCGCCGAATACCGGCGGCATTGGGAAGCGCCCAAGCCCGAACTGGCCGCTGCGTACTAAGCGAAAGAATCGGCGCCGGTCAAGCCAACCCGCTGTATCCACAACCGGGCAGGCTTAGAAGCTCAGATCGTCCTTCGAGAGCAGGATCAGACGGCCGGCCTGGGACTGCGCAGAAACGCGTCCGTGGGTGCCCATCGGCCCCACGCCCTTGCGGTCCACCTTCTGCAACTCTTTGCCGTCCTTCAGTCCCAGGAGGCGGATCGCGAAATCCTGGTTGTCTTGCGAGAGGATGACGGCTTGGCCGTCCGGCAAGATGGATTCGACGTCGATCTGCGGCTTGCCTTGGTAGTCCTTGTACTCGATTTTGTAGCCGCGCTTCCCCGTTGCCGCTTCGACACTGGCGAAGTGGAAGCCCTGTCCGGCATGCGGAATAATCCCGTAGGCGATCCCATTCTGAAAGCGGATGGAGTGCATCGGCGCCGGCGCGTTGCCGTCCTTGGGGTTCGAGTTCCAGAGGATTTTGCCGCTGTTGGCGTCGAGCATGTACAGGGCGGGCATGTCGTAATTCTTCTTAAGCACCGCCAGGTAATCGCCTGAGAGGTAGAAACGCAGGGGCGGTTCCTGGGTCTGATCGTTCTCGTCGATGGGTCGCTTCCACAGCACGCGCAGATTCTTCACGTCGATACAGATGTAGTACCACGTATCCGTGACGACAATACGGTCGCCGTCGATGGCGCCGGGAACTTCCTCGGGACCGTTCTCGATCAACGGGTGCCCATTGAAGAGGGTGAGGTCGGGCAGCGCCAGACTGCCGATCAGCTTCCCGGTGCCGCGGTAGCGGACCGTGAGGTTAAAAGGAAGTTTGCGCACGGAGATGAGCCGATCGTCCACGAAATAGGCGGGAAGGTACTGGTCGCCGGCCTCCTGCTCCTGCCAGAGGACTTCGCCCAGCTCCAGCGTGGTTTCGACATCCAGTGCGATGCTCTCGGCCTGCCCGCAGAGCACGAAGATGCGCCCGCTGCCGGCGGACGACTTGATCTCGAACCCGCTGGGCGAACGGAAGCGCCAGCGTTGCTTACCGTCCTTGACGTCGAAGCAGAAGACATCGTAGAGCCCATGGACGACGACGCGGTCTTTATGCACGTACGCTTTGAAGAAGCCCCACTCGTCGCCCACGTACTTCACCTGATTGCCGAGAAACCGCAGGTTGGGGGTATCCCAGAGCTTCTTTCCCGCCGTCAGGTCGAAGCAGGAAAGCACGAACTTATTGTCGGTCTTTTGGCGCCTGCGTCCGCCAACGAACATCAGATGGGGATGCTCCTTTCGCGGATCGCTTCGCGCGAGGGTCAGCCACGCGGTGCCTTCGGCGTCTTCCAGATTGAGCGAGTGCGCCTGGTACGGCGTCGCGATCGGCAGGGGTTTGGCCGCACCCGCATCGGCCGTGACGGCGGCCTTGAACGGCTCGGGAATCGTCAGCCCGCAGAGCCGTGCGGCGTCGGCGAGTTCCCAGATCCTCCGGCGGCTTTCTTCTCCCTCCATCTTGGGCGTTTCGGTGAAGAGCCGGTCCAGGCATTGCTGGGCCGAGCGGGTGCCCGGGTACTCGCGGAGCAGCACGAGTTGTTCGTCGTGCGACTTATCCTTCAAGACCTCCGTGGCGGCCTTTTCAGCCTCTTCCGCGAAGCGCCCGCCGCTGCGCTGGAACATCAACAGCCGCTGGACGGCTAAATCGCCGGAGCGGACGGTCATCGTTTTGGGCAAGGGCGAGGCGGCGCTGGCATACAACGGCAGGCCCTTGCTCATGCGCGCCAGCCCGCCTTTCATTTCGGAGGCGTAGAGCGCCGCAGGTACGCGGGTCTCGGCCTGTGCGAGCATCGCTTCCCCGGTCTTGAAAGTTTCCTCCCGCTTGAACGCATTCAGCGGGGAGACCGGGTACTCGTATTGCCCGTAGACGGTCACCAGGTTGCGCAGGCACCGCGCGGCGTCGGCGAGATTGCCCTGCCGCTCGTAAGCTTCGGCGAGAATGAAGAGCGTCTCGATCTCCTCAGCCAAAGTGCCGGCCGTCTGGGACATACCCAAGGCGCGCTGGAGTTCCTGAGGCGGTTGCGCGCGGAAGATATTCCGCTGCACGAGCCGGCGGTGGATCTGGTAAAGCTGTTGATCCAAAAGCGCGCGGAAGTCCAGATCGTTGGGCGAGGCCTTGGCCAGGCATTCTTCCAGAAGCCCTGCGGCCTCCTCGTCCAGGCCGTCCGCGATGGCCAGTTCGGCACGGGCGAAGAGCGCGTCCGGCCCCTCAGCCTTGGCCGTCGCGGCCTTCACCGCGTCTCGGTCGAAGACCATCATCACGTCGCGCGGCGTCACACGCAATTCAAACGGAACGCCGAAGCGCGTAAACGTCATCCGTGCGAACGGAAGGAACGGGCCGTGCTCGTTGACGGGTACCGAATCCGCCACGGTTTTTTTGTACTGTTCGATGAGACTTAGGGTCGCCTTATCCTTCTGTGGTATCTTTTCGTGCTCTTCGAGTTCCTTAGGCGCCCTATTGCTGATGATGTCATCGACTTCCGCCAGCAACTGACCTGTGTAGTAACGGCGCTGATGGACGACTTTCTTGTCCTTAAGCGAGATGCCGGCGAGGTGGTACACTTGGCAACCTTTACGCCACCATGGGCTGCAATCGGTCCAGGTGGGTAAAAAGAGCATATCGTCGTCAGAGAGGAAGGGGCGCGCGGCGGTCTCGAACCAGCGGTTGTTGATGCTCATTCCAACCGATTTCTGGTAAGCGTACTGCGCCATCACTGGCTGTTGGTCCTGCAGAATGGGATCGAACTCGCAACGCCAGGTGGTCTTTCCCGTCGCAGGATCGAGCAGGTAGACCGGCGCGCCCTGCTTTCCCGAAGAGCCCGAGAGCGGCCCGTTGCGGCCGTTGGTACTTAAAACGAGTTCGCCTGCGGAAGTTGTCCCGAGGAGATGGCAAAAGCCCGGCTCGGGCTTGGTGCGCGCCCACTCCACTTTGCCAGTGCGCCGGTCTAGGCAGAGCATGAAGACGGTGTCGATGGGGAGCATGAAGACGCGCTCGCCCATGAGCAGCGGGCGCTGGCTGTTCCAGAACATGGGATCGTGCGGGCGCACATAGGCTTCGCCGCCGTGAAGGATGCTCAAGCTTCCGAACTGCCGGACGGCGTCGTGCACGCCGGGGTAGTACGGATAGCGAACGAGCCACTTGATCTGTCCTGAAGCGGCGTCCACGGCCGCGAGTGCGCCGGCGTTGGTATTGTAGTAGACGGTTCCTTCGCTGTGGTGCGGCGGGGCAAAGAAGCTGCGGATCTTGTTTCGGCGCTGCTGCACGAGCCCGGCGCTGAACTTGGGCGGCTTGAGCCGGCAGAGTTCGGTGCGCCACTTGACGCGTCCGGTAGTACTCTCGAACGCGATCATCCCGTACTCGGTATCAACGTGCGTGTCGCCTTCGATGTTGTCCAACGCGTAACCGGCGAAGACGGTGCGGTCGCCTCCCGCGGGCGCACATTCGAAACGCATGCGCGCTTCTTCTTCGTTGGAAGCCGACATCGGGCCGAAGGTCCAGCGGACCTGGCCGGTGATCTCGTCCAACGCCGCCAGCGAAGGTCCGACCTTATACAGCGGCGTGAAGACGAGCCCGTCCTGCACCAGCACGTCTTCCATCGGGTACTGACGCTCAAACCAGTTCTGCCAGACCACGCGCCCGCCGAGATCGCACAGCCAGCGCTTGGCGCCGTTGAGCAGCGACCGGCAATAGATCATGTTCTTGTGGCGGTAGATCACGCTGTGCTCAGTCACGACGGGCTGCGTGTAAACGAATTGGTCGCGGCGCGAGTCGGCTAGCTCTTCCCGCCAGGAAGGCTGCTGCAAAGCGAGCGGATCGAGAGTGGGCTTCCCGCGCGCGTAATCGTCGGTGGCCAGGCTGCCGGAACTGGCTCTCTGCTCGAACGCCCCTGTGGAGAGCGGCTGAGCCTTGCTCGTCAGATCGCTCAGGGCCTTCAACTCCCCAGCGCTCAATTCGCTCTTCGCTGTGGCTTTGCCGGGAGTTCCCGGCTTGTCGCCGAGCATCTTCCGGCAGTATCCGATTTTGAGCTGAAGGTCGGGCGTCAAGCAGTCGGAGTCCTTGAAGGACGACGTCAGGAGTGAGTACAGTTCCAGAGCTTCGAGGAAGTTGCCCGCGTCGAGCGCGGCGTTGCCCAATTCGAGGAGCGCGTTGTCGCCGTAGGAGGTGGCGAGCATGCTTTCCACGATCTCGGCCATGCCGCTCATGGAGTTGCGGCGCTTGGCCTGTTCGTACGCTTCCTTGGCCCGCGCGTCGTACAGGGTGCGGTAATAGGCGAGATCGCCGGCAGGGAAATCCAGGAGCCGGCGCTGGCAGTATCTGCGAATGGGGACGAAGACCCCCTGCTCTGAGACGCGGTACATCACTTCGGGAAATTTGTCGATGACCATCTGGTAGAGCTTCAGGGCGTCGCGGTGCTTGCCTTCTTTCTCTTTGCGCAACGCCTCCGTGACCAGCGCGTTGGCGCGATCGGCTTCCACCACCTCGTTGAGGGTGAAAAAGTGCTTCTCCGAGGAAAGTTTCATTTCCTCTTCGTCTTTGTACCACCCGCCGAACCCGTCGTTGCGATGCCCGCCGGACTTGGGCAGGAAGGTCTGGAAAGCGGCGACGTACCCTTTGTAGAGGTCGCGATAGGGATCCGGCAGTTCGCCTTCGGCGGGCGGCGGATCCTTGGCTTCCTCCTTGGGCTTCGGAGGTTTGGGCGCTTCGCCGGCTTGCAGCGTCCACGCGCTCACCCCAAACAGCAGGGCCTGGATGACGCTCCAGGCGGCCGTATTCTTGCAGCGGCGCATCAGCGGACCTTTCTCCGGGCAAGGCGCAGAGACAGCAGGGAGGACAACACCTCGTCCAGCCGCGCGTCGGTACCCAGTTCTTCGAGGTTGAACCCAAAACGCATGCAAAACGACCGAACCGCGGCCAGATGATTCTTCCGTGCGCGCAGGTAAGAATTGCGCAGGTCCCGGGGATCGCAGAGCAACCGCCCCTCCCCTTCGGTGCCCAGAAAAATGGTCTGGCCGGTGAACGGGAAATCGCGTTCGGCCGGATCTTCGACATGCAGCAACAGCACGTCCTGTTCGGCGAAACTGAGTTGCCCCAGCCCCAGCCCGAGGCGTTCGGGGTTGTCCACGAAGTCGCTGAGCACCACCACCATGCCACGGGACTTCAATTGCGGCGCGAGGTTGAGAATCGCAGTGCCCACGTCGGTCTTTCCGGTGCCGGGCGAGACTTTGCCGAGCAAGTCTAGGATCTGCCGGTAATGCATGCCGGAACTTCGTGACGGCAGGTGTGTGCGGATCTTTTCGTCGAACACGGCGAGCCCGAAGGTGTCCTTCTGCTGCATAAGCAGATAGGACAAGGTCGCCAGGACCGTCGCGGCGTACTCGAATTTCGTGAGTGCCGCTCCTTCGCTCTTGAAGAACATGGAGGGACTGGCATCCAGCATGAAGAAGACCGGCATGCTGGTTTCGACTTCGTACTGCTTGACGTAAAAGCGGTCGGTCTTGGCGAACACCTTCCAGTCGAGGTGCTTGGTGTCGTCGCCGGTGACATACTGGCGATGCTGGGCGAACTCGGTGCTGATGCCGCGCATCTTCGACTTGTGCATGCCGACCATGAGGCTCTCGACGAGGCGCAGACTGCGCAGCTCGAGGCCCTTGACTCGTCCGATGACGTCCGGATCGAAGTAATCGCTCATGATCAAGCCACCATCTGAATGAGCTGGTCCACGATCTGTTCGCGCGTGACGCCTTCGGCTTCCGCGGCGAAGTTGGGCAGGATGCGGTGGCCGATCACGGCTTGGGCCACTTCGCGGACGTCCTCGAGCTTCGCTTCGTTACGCCCGGCAAGGACCGCAGATGCCTTGGCGCCCAGAACCAGGTTCTGGCAGGCGCGCGGAGAGGCGCCCCAAGTCAGCCACTTCTTGATGAAGTCGGGCGCCTCCTTCTCGCCGGCCCTAGTGGCGCGGACGAGCTTAAGGACGTAGCGCTTCACCTGCTCCGTGATCTTCACCTTCCGCACGAGTTGCTGGAGGTCGAGGATCTCTTCCTTGCTCAACACCGGATCCACCTGCGGCTTATAGCCGGTGGTGGTCATATCGAGGATCTGCATCTCTTCGTCTTCGGTCGGATAGCCGACGTTGATCTGGAACATAAAACGGTCGAGCTGCGCTTCGGGGAGCGGGTAGGTGCCTTCCTGCTCCACCGGATTTTGCGTGGCGAGCACGAAGAACGGTTCGTCGAGCTTGCGGCGCACGCCGCCGACGGTGACTTGGCGCTCCTGCATGGACTCGAGCAGCGAGGCCTGAGTCTTGGGCGGAGTGCGGTTGATTTCGTCCGCCAGCAGGATGTTGGTGAAAATGGGACCGGACAGGAAGCGGAACTGCCGTTCGCCGGTCGCCTTGTCTTCCTGGATCACTTCGGTGCCTGTGATGTCCGAAGGCATCAGGTCCGGCGTGAACTGGACGCGCTTGAAATCGAGCGAGAGACAACTGGCCAGCGTACGAACCAGCAAGGTCTTGCCCAGCCCCGGCACGCCCATCAACAGGCAATGCCCCTGAGAAAAGAGCCCGAGCATGGTCAGGCGTACGACCTGGTCCTGCCCGACGACGGCCTTTCTCAACTGTTCCATAATGCGATCGTGCGCGGCTTTCAGATTGCTGATCTTGGACAAATCTTCCGAGGTCCATTCGTCGCCCTCGGAGACGCGCCCGCGCAGCACCGCGGGCTGACCGGCGGGCGGCGAGGCGTGGGCGGTCTCGACGGCCGCTTCGTCGGCGTGTTCGTCCGTCCTACCCTCTGCCGGGACGGGAATCAGTATGTCGCACTTTTTGCAGCGGATGCTCTTGCCGGCCGAACTTTCGGCGGCTTTGTAGGCGGTGCCGCACTTGGAACAGGTCACTCGAATCATGGTATTCTCCTCGGTCTTTCGATTTACGCTTCGATGCCCTTGATCAACTCGCGCGTCCAGGCCGAGACTTCCGGCAACGCGCGCCGCCGGGCATGCTGAAGGATGCGCTCCACGATGAAGCGCGCGTCCCGTCCTTGCGCCTGAGCCCGGAAATCCACTATCAAGCGGTGCGTCAACACCGAAGGCGCGATCTCGATGACGTCCGACTTGGAGACGTGGGTGCGGCCGCGCGCGAGCGCCAAGACCTTGGCCCCCATCAGAATGGCCTGCGCCGCACGGGGACTGGCTCCCAGCCGGATGTCAGCGGACCCGTCGCCGCCGCCTTCCGCGCCCGGCCGAGTCGCGCGCACGATGGCCAGTGCGAACTGCTTCACGGACGGAACGACCGGCACTTCGCGCGCCAGGTTCTGCATTGCCACCACGGCTTCGGGGTCCGCGACCTTTTGGGTCTGGATGCGCCGTGTGCCGGTAGTCACATCCAGCATGCGGCCCTCGGCATCCTCGTCGGGATAGAACTGTTCGATGCAGAGCATGAAGCGGTCGGCCTGTGCTTCGCCCAGCGGCCAGACGCCTTCGCTCTCCACCGTGTTCTGTGTAGCCACCAGTACGAACGGCTTGGGCAACCGGTAGGTCTGGCCGCCCGTGGTGATCTGCCGCTCCTGCATCAGCTCCAACAGCGCCGACTGTGTGCGCGCGGGGCTGCGGTTGATCTCGTCGGCCAGGACCAGATTGGCGAAGACCGGCCCTTTGAAGAAGTGGAAACGACGCTCGCCTTCGCGGTTTCGTTCCAATACTTCCGCACCCACGATGTCAGTGGGCAGCAGGTCGGGCGTGAACTGGATTCTCCGGTACTCCAGTCCCAGCGCTTCGCCAAGGGTTTTGACCAGCAGCGTCCGTCCGAGACCGGGCATGCCCGTCAGCAGTACGTGCCCGCCGCCGAAGACGGCCACCAAGAGGTGCTCGACGGCGCGCTCCTGCCCGATCACGACCCGGGCCAGTTCGGCATGGACTT
The DNA here is from genome assembly GCA_015075375.1 of Planctomycetota bacterium. Lineage (GTDB taxonomy): Bacteria > Planctomycetota > SZUA-567 > H5-PLA8 > H5-PLA8 > H5-PLA8. The sequence continues at coordinate 902,681 of JABTUM010000003.1, forward strand.
TCGCGAAGAGTTTCTGAAACTCCGCGGGTTCCATGGTGCGGCCTCCTTCGTTCGCAGCCGTCGCGTGTGCCATCGCGTGCCTACTCCTTGGCGCCGATCTTCTCGAACTCGGCCTTCACCTTCTTATCCGTCGGTTTTTCCTGCCATTCGTTGTAGTTGAGCTCCTTACCTTCGAAGAGCTTGTCGAAAAGCGGACGAGAAGGCGCGAACGCGATCTCGCTTCCCGGCGACCACCGCATAAAGGGAGAACCGTACGCGTGGAAAACCGGAAGGGTGTCGTTGCTCGCGCCGCCGCCGACCTGATCGGCAATCTCGGCATCGCCGAAGTTAAGGCGCGCGAGACCCAACATGACTTCTTCGTTGTTCATAAAGCTGTCGCCGTACTTGCCGAGGTGCTTGTCGTTGAACCAGAGCAAATCGATCTCGCGGGGTTTGGCTTGGCGGTTCCTCAGGTACAGCCCGGAGTGGGTAATGTGGGTGTAGGGTTCGAAGGTCAGGCGCAGTTCGAATCCGTCGAGCATGTCCCGGATGGCCGGGATCAGTTCGCGGTAAACCTGCTGCTCGACCGGCGCGGGCCCCGGCGGGAGCGGTTTATCCTTTTCGGGTGCGGGCAATCCTTTGGGCGCCTTCTGATAGGCGATAGAGACGGACATCTGTCCGGCCTTGGCTCCGGCGTAGGGGCGACTTTTGTACACAGGCTCCAGCTTAAAGCGGATCACGTTGTTCTCGGCGTAGTCCAGGTAGGCGAGGTAGGGCGAGGCGTATTGGAATTTGTTCAAGTCCGAAATTTTATAAATTGAGACTGCTTCCTTGCCGCCGCGCACGGCTTTGACCTCGTGACTGGTCAACTGGCAGCCCTCGCCGAACTGCTTCGCGCGCTGTTCGGCCTGAGGCTTTTCCAACAGCGCGTTCATGTCAGCGACCGGGCTACCCTCGAGCTTCATGTCGAGGAGGCGATGGGAGAAACGGATGCGCTCCACGATCGTGGCGCTTCCGTCCGCCTCAAGCTTGACGCGCGTTTCGATCTGCATGCAGCCCGCGAGGGCGCAAAGTGTCAACGCCATGCTCGAGATGCGCAGAACCTTCAGTCTCTTCCGCATCGAATGCTCCTACCGCACTACGCGGGCCGCGCCCCAGATAGCGGCGTCACCCAAATCCAGGTCGCCAGCGTCGGCCGCCTTCAGCTCCAATTGCTTCACGCCTTCGACGGAGACCGAGATCGCCAGCGCTTCATCGCCGCCGCGAACCACCGGACTCTTAAAGAGTTCCTTGCCGTCCCCCATGATCTGAAAGACGACGCTGCCGCGCCGGCCCATGCGGGAGGCGATGCCTACTTCGCAATGGAAAGTCTTGAACCGTCCGTTCAAGCCGAATGCCAAATCGGAATTTGCATGCACGCCCAATCCCCAAGGGAAGCGCCGGCCCGCGATGGACAGGTCGAAACCCTGCACGTCCACGTCCCGGCGGTACGGTTGGACGGGCGTGAGGCGCGTCCGTTCCTCAACGGCTTGGGGATCGAGTTGCGAAAGATACTGCACGCGTCCGCCAATGGTCTGAACCAGCACGATCTCGTCGAGCCTGGCAGCCAGGAGCGCCTCGCGATTCCAGTCCGGCCGCAGATACCAGCGGCCCATGTGAATGCGTTCGAGGAGTCCGTCCACCACGCTGCCGTCGCGGCCGGTGACACGTACGCGAACCTCGTCCTTCAACACCTCCACCGACTTACGTGCCGAATCGGCCAAGCGCACGCCCGACAAGTAGAGGAGCTGAATGGGTTTCTCGATCGCCGACTCCTCGTAATCGAGGAAGATCTGGGCGCGTTCGAACCGGCTGATCACGCAGGGATACAGGGTACCGCGACGGTCGAGCACCAAGTCGATGCTGGCGCTGGCGCTGCCGCGTTCGCCGTCTACGAGTTCCTCGGATTTGCGTCCGACGAATCCCATTACCGGCAGCGCGACGAATCCCTTCAGGCAGCCCGCGTCGAAGCGGACGGTCCCCGCGAGCGCCGACTCGACCACCACCAGATCGCTTTCGTTCCCGACGATTCGCCCGCGCAGCTTGCCTCCCTGCACGAAGCGGAACTCCTGCACGCCGCTTTGCAGCATCAGGTTCGGCCGGCCCATGAAACGGATCGCAACTACTTCCTCCAAGGGCACGGATTTCCGCTCGCCGGAATGGAGCTGGATCACGAGCTTTTCTGCTTCAATGCCCTGAACAAGCCCGTACAGCCGGGTATTGTCGTGCAGCCATATCTCTTCCGCGCCGCCCCGTTCGGAAAAGGCAAGCAGCAGACAGACGATCGCGAGGCCGACGATTAGAGGTTTCATGGCGCCGTCACCCCTTGGTCGGCGAACGAGGAGTAGTACTCGATCAGCAGTTCTTTGTGCTCTTTCGGCAGTTCGCCCATGAGGATCTCGATCATCTTTTCTTTGATTGCGGGCGGCAGATTCGGATTGGCCTTGACCTTTTCGGCCAGCGTCTCGGGGCTGCGCGACTTCTCGAAGTCCTCCTGCGTGACCGGTTGTTCGGGCGCGGCCGGCGCGGCTTCTTCCGGAGGCTTGACGCGCGCTTCGAACTGATCGCGCAACGCCTGGAGCGCGTTGGCCAGCGCCTTGCGGTCTTCTTCCATGGATACGGCCAACTCCGCATCCTTACCGCCGGCGCCAAGCGCCTCGGCATTCGCGTCGAGCTTCAGATCCTTTACGCCGTCAAGGCTGGCCTCCTTGACGGGCGCCGCCGCCTCGGGCGTCAAACCGGATGCTTTTCCAGCCGCCTCTTTCAGCAGTACCGCAGCCCGCTTGGCGCGACTCGCCCCTCGAGCGCGGTTTTCCTGTTCGAACTTGCCTAGCGCGTCGGTGGGCGAGACGTGCTTCTCGAAGCGTTTGGCTTGCCTCACGGCTTCGGTGTGATGCAGCAGGGATTCCTGGAGGTTTCCGGTCATATCGGCGGCGATATCGAGATCCGGGCCGCGCAGCAAGAACTGGCGCTGAAACGAGTCCATCCCATTCTGGCGCTTGTTCTCGGCCACGGCGTCCTCCACACCGCGGCGGAAGGCGACGAACTGAAGCAGGTCGTTCAGTGCCGCCACCGAGTCGGCCTGCAGATGCTGGACGTGCTCGCCCCAATGCCGGCCCGTGATGAGTTGCCGCGACTGCTCCATGCCCGCTTTCAGATCGTTCAGAGCCAACTCCACCGCCGCGGCCTTGGCCTTTCGAGCCTCCTCGATCGCCGCATCCAGCATCGAAAGGCCGGCATCCTGGCGCGCACGCAGCAGGTCGGTGCGCAACTTGAGGAAGCGGGGCATCGCGGACTTGGCGTCCTTGGAGGATAGGTAGCGCGCGCGCGAAAGCACGTCTTCCTGCCGTTCCAGCGCCTGCGAGAGGGCCGTGGAGAGCGGATCGCTGCCGGTAGGCAGCGTCTTCAAGAGATCCTCTTCGTTAAGCGGCTCGTCATCCGTGGAAGCCGTTTCGGGATTCTGATCTTCCTGCTTCGGATCCTTCTCCGCGACTTGGGCGTCTTCGAACTTGGGATCCTCATTCACGGCCAGATCCGCACGGAACGGTTCTTCCGGATCAGGCTTTTGCCCGGCCATCACCAGCCCGCCCTTTACGGCGCGGAGCACCTGGCTTGCGAGCTTCTGCTTCGCCACGATCGCACTGGGCTGATTGTCCTCGATCCGCTTCGCGGCATCTTTGAGGCTGTCGTTCACGCGCGCGGACCGCAACCCGGTGAATGCCGCTTCCAGCGGCGCACGCACGTGATCGCGCTTCTGCACCTTTGCCTTGAACATCTGTTGCGAGAGCTGCAATTCGAGCTGCGTTTCCGCATCGAAGTTCGCCTGCTGCTGTTTGCCTAGCGTGACCAGCTTGTCCTGCTCGTCCGACTGGAGATCCTCGAACTCCTTGCCGATCGTTTTCGGCGCAAGCGTCTCGGTGAGGGCTGTGATTTCCTCCTGGCGGTCCAGAATGGTGGAGGTCTGGATCGTGGCCGTCTGAAGATCCCGCCAGTCGAAGACCTTGCGGACAAGCCGGTCGAGCATCAGGACCGCGAGCTTCTGAGGGCCTGCGGCCTCGCCCAGCGCCTTGGCTCGAAGATCCTTCTGCTTACCTTCCGCCGCGTCGGCCTGCGTCTTGGGCCGGGCGTTGCGAAGACTCGAGGCGATAGGATCATGGGTTTCGGCGATGATCTTCTGCAACAGCGCGGTGACCTGCGAGACGCGCGCGGCCATGAACTCCTGCTCCATATGGTTGTTCTCGTATTGCTTCGTCAGCGTGCGCAGGTGTCCTTCCATGGCTTTGGCGGCGCGGATCGCGGCGTCCTGTTTCTCGTGCATGCCCGACCACGCTGCGTCGTCCTCCTTGCCGGTCCCCGACTTCAGCCACTGCTGTCCCTGCTTCCAGGCATCCAACTGGTTGCGCCAGGCAATCAGCCCTTCGGCCATGATGCCCTTCGCGCCTTCGAACGCTTCGAGGTGGAAATCGGTGGGTTTGAGCAGCTTGACTTGAAAGCGCGTGGTCTCCGCCTTCCCGCGCCCGGTAGGATTGATGTCCTGGATGCGAACGAAGTAGTGAAGCGTGCCCGAATCGGGCAGCGCTTCCATCTTACGCAAATCCCAGAAGAAGCGCGCTTCGCTGGTCCGCCCCTGCTGGACAATGGGACCGGTGATGCGGTCGGTCAAGGGTTTGGGCTCGCCGTTATCCAACGCGTAGAGGAATTCAACGTTTTGTAAGCCGAAATCGTCCTTCGCGCGGAAGGCGACCTCGAAGCCCACCGTCTTCGTGCCGGCCAGATCCTCCCCCGGCGCCAGCATCTCGACCTCCGGAGGATGGTCCGGGATAACGCGAATCTCGTAGCGTTCGGGTTTCGGCTCGCGGTAGCCGTGCGGATCGTAGAGTTCAATGGCGTAGCCGGTATCGCCGTCCTTGAGCATCACTTCGTGCTGATAGGCATTCTCGCCGGCTTGGGTCATTTCTTCGGGCGGTTTGCCTTCGGGCACGAAGAGCGCCTTCTGGAGCGGGATGGACACGTCGAAGACCAGTTTGACTTTCGTCCCTTCCAGGCCGGTCAACTGGCCGCCTTCGACGGCTTTGTCGGGTAAGCCGGCGTAGGTCGGGTAGCTGAAATTCGCGGTGATCTTCGTGACGTAAGGGCGTTCGACGACTCCAATGTGGTAGCGGTCGGTAACGTAGTCGCCGCCGGAAATCCACAATTCCAGCGGCTCGCGGACTTCGGGGAAGGTGTAGCTGAACCGGCCGTCTTCGCCGACGGAAATCTTCTCCTTGATCGTGAAGCCTGTGGAGGCGCTGGTATATGCAAGGGTGACCTGGGGCGGAATCTCGCCGGTCACTTCGGCCTTGACCGTGAACGCTTCCATCTGCGGAACCTGTGTGCCTTCCTCCGGCAGATCCTGCACCGCGATGGTGGTGCGATGGGGCCAGCGCTGTTTGGAAAGCGGATTGAAGAATCGGGTCACGCCGATGGAGAAATAATCGCCCGAGACCACTGCGCCGAGGCCGAAGATTCCCGCGACGACTACTGCCGCGCCCACCCAGCGCATCACACGCCCGCGAACGAAGACTGCCGCCAGCTTCGTCTGCGCCGGCAGGTCGGAAAGCTCCTGTAGCGCCGCCTCGGCCAGTGCCTTGCCCTGTGGCCGGTCGGTTTCTTGAATGCCTTTGCGCTCGCTCAGTTCCAGCAGTTCGAGCAGCATGCCCGCGCCGCCGGGGGCCACGGCATCGAGGTAGTTCAGCACTTCGCGGTCCGACCACTTCTTGCGCAGCGGAAGGAGCAAGGTCCACCACGCGGTAACCGCCAACGCGGCCACCCAGGCGATCAGCACCAGCGCGCGGTAAAGCGGCTCCAGGTGCACCCACCAGTCCACGGCCATGGCCAGCGGCAGGAGCACGAGGCCCAGCACCGCCATGCGGGCCAGCCCGGCCTGCATCAGCAGTCCGCGCAGTGCGGTGCGGAACGAGCCGCAGATTCTGGTCAGTTCGCGGGTATCCATGAAACCCTGCGCCTCTCCCTTACCGTTCGTAAATGGGCATGTATCCCATTGGGGCCTGCAGGACGATCGCCGCCATCGCCGTCGTGTACACGCTGTTGCCGAAATCGTCGGTAAACTCGCCGTCGGGCTTCTGGAGCGCGGCCAGCACCTTGACGGCCTTCGGATAAAACGGGAGCCAGTACTTGTCCCCTACCGAATACATGGCAAGGCTTGCGTAGAAGCACTGGTAGACGAAGTACTCGCGCTGGCGCAGGTCGTCGATCGTGTAACGCCGGTAGTCGTAATCGATGCGGTCGCGTGCAGCGGGGATCAGATCGTGGTCCAGTGCGCCGTTCCCCGCCATGGCAATGATCCCAATGCCGCCCAGACTGGGGCCGGCGTGGAGCCCGAATTGCCGGTAGCGGAAGGTGCCGTCGGGGCGCGAGCAGGTCTCCACATACTTTACGCCCTTGGCGATGGCTTCGGCGGAAACCGAGAAGCCGCTCTTCTTGGCCATGCGCAGCACCCAGATCACGTTGGCCGTCACCGACAGGTCGCTGGAACCTTCGCGCGTGAAGCCGTAGCGCCAGCCGCCGTCGAGGTGCTGCGCCTTGCCGATGGCCTGAATCGCCTTCGCCACGGCGTCGCGGGTCTCCGGCCGCCAAGGCATGTCGCCTTGAGCCAACAGCAGCGCCAACGTGGAGAATGCGTGCTCGTACATGGGGCCGTACGGGTTGCTGCCTTTGCCCGCAATCACGCCGCTCGACTGAACGTTCTTAAGCAGAAATTCCATGCCGCGGTCGATGTGCTTGCCGAAGCGGCCGACGCGCGGCTGGCTGCCTTCGGCCATCATCGCCAGACATGCCAGCGAGGCGACACCGGTGTTGGACGGATATTGCTTGTCCGACCATCCGCCGTCGGCGTCCTGCGTGCGCGCCAGGAAGGCCAAGGCCTTTTCGGTCATCGCCGCGACCTCGGGCGTCAGCATCTCCTTGGCTTTTTCGTTGCGGTCCAGCGGCCTGGGGAAGACGAGGAAGGCCGGATCCTTGCCGAAGCGCTGCGCACCCTTCTCGCGATCCCGCTTGGCCAGCAGGGCGTGCACTTCGTCTTCGGATTCGCTCGACGCGGCGCCCTCTTCGCCCTCCACAGCCGGAGCCGGCGTGGGTTCCGCCGGCGGAGCGGCTTCGCCCGCGGCGCAGTTCAGGACACACAGACCCAGGAGCAACAGGGTTCGCCGCACAATAGCGCTCACAGGAGTCCCCACCATTTGCGCATGCTCCACTCGACGCAGACCAAGATCAGGAAAACGAGGAGGAACATCGTGCCGTCCCAAAGTTCAACCTGGACTTCCTGACTTAGAATCTGGGGCTCGGTCGGGATCGCCGGCGGGAGGGCTTCGAGGTCCTTGATGTTGCGATAGTCGTAGTACACGCCACCGGTCATTTCGGCGGCGGCGCGCAGCCCCTCCAGATTCGCGCTGGTGTCGCGATCCTCCAGGGATTCCATACGCACTTGATAATTGTGCTTCACGTCGAAGAGCGGTTTGGCCTCGGAGTCCGCGTTGGGTGCGGCCTGCCGGCAACTCAACAGGATGCTTCCCGTCTCACGCGCGCGCGTGCTGCCTCGATACAGCGGATGCCCCGGACCTTCCGACTTCAGCTCGACCATCTGGCGGTCCTTCTTCTTGGACGATTCCACCGCCACGAAGACTTTTTGGTTTTCGAGCTGGCTGATCAGCGCCGGGTCGAGCATGCGCAGCGTGATCTTGACTTCCTCGCCGGGCGCATAGGTGCGTCTTTCGGTCTCGAGCATGACCTGCTGCTGCGCACCGGACAGCCGCGTTTGACCCAGATCGCGGATGGCCGAAAGCAGCATACGGTCGTAATCGAAGCTTTCGGAAGGGAAGCGCCAGCGCCAGAGCGCGGTAATGCCGCAGAAGAGCACGCCGCCGCGCCCGTAACGGTGCACGACCAACAAGGGCTGTCCGCCGCCCTCTTCGCGCGGACCGGCGCGCTGCAGAAGCGTAACCGCCTTGCTCTTCACCGCCTGAACCGGATGGTGCCAGTACAGGTCAGGGAAGCTCGACCAAATCTGCTCGTCGCGCGCCGAATCGGTGGAAGCCAGCGTGATGCGGTGTCCCTTTCCTGCAGGCGTGCGCTCTACCTTGAACGGCTTTTCCCAGATCCGGTCGTGATCGATCACCGCGTTACGATCCAGCTCCACTGGGAGCAGTTGGCGCACCTTGGCCGCGTGGACCTGCACGAACTTAGCCAGACCGTGGGTATACCCGCCGGTCACGATCAGCCCGCCGCCGTTGGTGATGAGTGCCTCGAGGCCCGCGACCTGCGCGGCGTCCAACCCATTGGGGTCCACGTCGTTCAAGATCACCACGTCGAATCGGTTCCACTCCTCGGTGGAAGCCGGAAGCTTCTCCAGGTTGGTGCGTCCCTGCTGGATGTAATCCACATCGGCCGATTGCAGGAAACAGGAGAGGTTTACGATCGGGTCGCGCAGAAGCGCGGGGACCATGTACAGGTACTCACGGTTGGGCTCGCCGGAAACGAGGAGGACGCGCAGGTCGCGCTTGGAGACGGATACGTGCACCGTCGCCTCGTTATTCTCGACGTTCACCTCGTCGGGCTGCTTGGGCAGGCTGAGCTTGAACTCCCGCACACCTTCCGTTTCTAACAGCGCTCCGATGGCCACCATCGAGGTTCCGCGCTTCAGGCGCAGCGTTTTCTGCGAAACCTGTTTGCCTTCTTCGGACATGGTCAACTTCACGGTGAGCGGATCGCTGATCTGGTTGGTGACCTTGACCCGGAAGGGCAGCACGTCGCCCAGGCTCGCGTCGGCGTCCACGACCACCTCGTCGATACGCAGGTCGCGCAGCGGAAACTCGCTGCCCAAGGCCACGCAGTGGAGCGGCACCTTTGCGGCGGCGGCCTCAGAGGCGGCTTGCTCGAGTTTGACGCCGCCGGTTTCGCGCCCGTCGGTCAACAGGACCAGCCCGGAGATCCGGTCGCTGGCCAGTTCGCGCATAGAATCGGCGATCGCGTCTCCAACGTTCGAGTACTCGCCCGCCGGCTTAAAGCCTTCGGGGAATAGGTCGGACCTCGAAAGCGGCGGAACGTCTTCGGATTCGCGATGCGGGACTTCGCGAAGCAGGCGCAGGGAGTCGGAGAAGGTGTAAAGACGCACCCGGTGGGTCAGCGCCAGCCGCTCCTGCAGGCGGCTCGCCAGGTCGGCGGCCGTGTGCGCGCGGGTACGTTCCGAGGGAGGGCGAGCTTCCACAAGCGGGTTTTCGCGCGCATCGGGAAAATTCATGCTGGCCGAATCGTCCAGCAGCAACGCCACGCTGGGCATGCGCTCCTCGATGCGTACGACGGAGACCGCCGGCCGCGCCAGAGCGAGGACGACCATCAGCGCCGCGACGCCGCGCAAGCCCCACAGCAGCAGCATCTGCCGGCCGCGCAGCCGGCGCGCCATGCCGCTTTCGCGCCGTGCCAGCCAGAAATAGAAGACGGCCAATCCCGCTCCCAGTACCAGCAGGAGCGCCATGGCCACGTCACCGGTCAGGAGCATGGGCTTCATGCCGCATCCTCCGTGCGCCGCATCCCATACCGCACCGCCAGAAAGGATTCTGAGCCCATCATCAGGGCCAGAATCACAAGCACCAGCGGAGCCAGTTCGGTCACGGAATGAAGCTTGGCGACGAATTCCTCGATGGACTGCTCGGGGCTGAGCCAACTGTATCCGGCCGAACCGAACAGGTCGCCGAACTCATCTTCTTGTAGCCGGGCCAAGTCGCCTTCTTCCGTGCGCGGATTCACCACGAACCGGCGCCGCGCCAAGACTTCTTTGGGCACCTCGGTGAAGAAATACTCCCCATCCAGGTTGGTATTCTCGTACGCGATGTTCCAAGCTTCCTCTTCACCCTCTTTCTTGCGCGGGGTCAGGCGCTCTTTCCCGCCATCGGGACGCTTGAGCAGGAGGTGCTGCGCCGATACGTATACCGCCGATTGAAAGCGGTCTCCGGCGTTGAGGTTTACCGAAGCGTCGGCGTCCCCGGCCAAGTGCTTGAGCATGCCTTGGGCAAGGATCGGAAACTCCGGCAACGCGGGGAGGATGGTCCACTCCGGTCCGGCCGTGTAATTGGCAAGCACCACCTGGCCACGCCCCCAATCGCGCCGCACCAGCGCGGGCGTGCCGTCCGAGAGCGTCGCCACCACGTCGGCCTCTGTAGGGCTCACGGTCAACGGAATGCACCCGGTCACCTTTGCGTGGTCCTTGCCGGCGCTGCCTTGAAGCTCGGACAAAGCCGGGTGCGTGGCGCCCGCGAAGACCAGGTGCGGTGCGGTCGCGAGCGAGATCGGCGCGTCGCCCACTTTGGCCGGGAGCAGGCCGCGCCCTTCCTTATAGAGGTGCTTATTGTAGTCGTAGGGGTTGGCGCGCGGGCCCAGGAAGAACCAAGCCGCGCCCCCGTCGGCGACATAACGCTCCAGGCGCGCCGCGAAGGCCTCGTCTACGGAACCGAGCGCCGCAAGCGCCAGCGCGCGATAGGGCTCAAGGTTCTCATACGCCAGTTGCGCGGGCGCGATCACCTTGACCGAGAAAGGGGAGACGCGGTCCAGTCCCGGGCGGCGCAGAGGATCGATCGCCTTGGCCAGAAAGTAAGTGTCGCTCCCGGCCGCGCCCGCCTGCTCGTCCACCAGCAGTACCTTGATCTCTTCCGGAACTTGGCACAGGTAGAATCGGCGGTTGTCCACCGGATGCTCGTCGCCCTCCAGTTGCACTTCGACCAGATACTCGCCCGCCGACGCGAAGCGATGTTCGAAGTTCAACGTGCCGCCCTCTCCGCCCGGCGAGAGTTCACGCACGCCCTTCTTCTCGCCGTCCACCAGGAAGAGCACGCGCGCAGCGCGATCCTGAGGAACTTTGCCCGTGGATGCCACTTGCACCGTGAAATTCACCGGCCGGCCGGCCGAGATCAAGCGTTCGGTGGGGCGCAGTGAAGTGACGAGGTAGTTAAAGGTAGGAGTGCCGCCTACATCCACCATGAACAGTTCACATCGCTCACCCAATTCCCGAAGGCCGCGGCTCAAGCCTTCTGCTTTGCCGCCGGGCGGCTGCCAGGTGAACTTCTGGAAATCGGAGAACGCGTAAACTTCGGCCTTATCCCACTTGGACTGCTCCACGTAATCCTTGACCCACTGCAGCGCGTCGGCCATTGGCCCGGCGCCCGATCCTGGGCGGAGCGCTTCGATGCGGCCGCCGGCGGTGTGCAGGTCCGTCTCAGCGTCCAGCACCGTCTCCGCGCGGTCACCCATCGTCACAACACTGACCGTCGTCTCGGCCGGCAGCGCCCGAACCATCGCCGCCGCTTTTTTCTGCGCGATGCCGAAGGAGGTGGTGACCCCCACTCGCTGGTTCATGCTCGCCGTGGCATCCAGAAGCACCACCACGTGGCGCTCGGAGGCCGACCCCAGCAGGCCGTGCTGCAAGACCGGACGCGCCACCCCGAGCACCAACAGCGCCACCGCCAGCGTGCGCAGAATTAAGAGGATACGGTCCTGCCGCTTGACCTGCTCCTGTTCCTTGTCCTGAAGAATGTAACGAAGCGTGGGGAGTTCGACCTGCCGCTTGCGCCGCCGAAAAAGCCATTCGATCAACCAAGGCAATCCGGCGGCCACAAGGGCCGCGAGCAGGAGAGGATGAGCAAAGAAAGATTCGAGCATGCGCTCAGCGTCCGTGGTTGAGGTGCGTCATGCGGATGCATACACCGCATCTGGAATGCGCGTACAAAATTCGATATCGCGTATAGAGAATTTTTGTATTACGTCTATGTTTATGGTGTATTACGTACAATGAAGAAAGCGGAAGCACCCCTCCCGAACGCGTCGCGTATACCTAAACATAGGCAGGTATACGAGTTGCTGCTTTCGCGCATCGGCAGCGGCGAATATCCGCCCGGAACCCGACTACCGCCCGAAACCGAACTCCCTTCCCAGTTGGGAGCCAGTTTGCAAACCACACGCTGGGCCTTGCAGGAACTGGTGCGTAGCGGTCTCTTGATCCGCCGGCGCGGGGACGGCACCTATGTGGCCGACCAGCGCGATCCGCCGCTGATCGAAGGACGGTCCCTGCGCATGGGATTGCTGCTGCCGGTCGAGGCCTGCCACAAGAACCACTATTACTCCTTCTATGGGCAGGTCTGCCGAGGCATCCTGGCCGAGTGGGGCGCCGCCGAGGTCGCGCTCTCGTGGCATTCGCGCGGAAAGTCGGGTGCGACTCGGGCGGAAGTGCGCCAACCCCGACGCGGGTTGATGGTTGAGGTGCTGGGCGAACCGCGCGATACCGCCGAACGACACCCTCCCTTGGAGGACGTGCTGCGAGGACGCTTTGACGGGTTCATTTCCGTGGGCGTCATCGAGGTGCCCTTTCTGGAGAAGGTCATTGAGTTGGGCGTACCGACGGTGATCGTGGATTTCCCGAACGCGCCGTTTCACGCCAAGGCGGACCTCGTTTTTGCGGATGCGGTTGGCGGATACATCGGCGCCGTGCAGGCGCTGGTGGCCCAAGGCGCGAAGCACATCCATTACCTCGGGCACCGCAAGTGGTTGCCGAGCAAATCCGGGGAAAACGTCAAACGCTGGCGGAAAACCCGCTCCCAGACGCGCCTGGATCCGGACGGCCTGCTGCGCCTGAACGCTTACCGCCAAGGCCTCGATCTGGAAGGCATTGCGCTTCGCGACGACTGGATTCATTTCGTGCAGGTCAACGAACGCCAGTTCGACGATCTGGCCGATCGTCTGGCTGCCCTGGACGAAGCCAATCGGCCTGACGCGCTCGTGAGCCAGGATGTCGGCTCCGCAAACCTGATGATCCAGAAATGCGCGGCACGGGGCTTGACCTTGCTGGGCACCGGAGCGTGTTCCGGCCCGGTCACCGGCCCGGCCTTGCCGATCGTCCTAGACGGCGAAGAGATGGGCCGCGTCGGGGCCGACCTGCTGCTGGGCCGCTTGCAGCGTCCCCGGCGGCCATTCCTGAGCGTGGGCGTCCGGATGACCTTCGGGCCGCCCCCGCTCGATTGAACGCAACCTAGCCGGAGGCATGGCCGTGATCGTACGGTTTCCGTTGCTGCCTCTGCTGGTCCTGTCGGGCGTGGTTTTGGCGGGTGCGCCCGAGGACGAGTGGAAGGTCAAGCGCGAACAGATTTTCGACTTCGAGACGCCTCCGTCCCTGGAACGCGACGGCGACCGGGTGACGATTACCTTCGCCGCGCGAGGTTTTTGCGACGCGACGGTGGCCGTCGAGGGGCCGGACGGGCGGATCCTGCGCCACTTGGCCTGCGGCGTCCTGGGGCCCAACGCGCCGGAACCGTTCGCGAAAAACAGCCGCGTTCAGAAGCTGGTATGGGACGGCAAGGACGAACGCGGAAGGTATGTGGAAGTCGCGGACCAGTGCCGCATACGCGTTTCGCTGGGGCTCAAAGCGCAGTTCGAACGCGACCTGCTGAGCGAGCCCAAGCGCCGTATGGGCGCGGGGCTGGGCGTCGGCGTCAGTCCCAGCATCAATCTGCCCGTGCCGCTGCTGGCGGCCTGTCCCGAAGGCGTGCTGGTCTTCGAAGGGCATGGCGTGGACCACCTGCGCCTCTTCGACCATGACGGGAACTATCTGCGCACGATTTACCCGTTCCCAGCCGGCAAAACCGAACAGGTGCTGGGCGTGGGCCGGGCGATCTTTCCCTCCGATGGCGCGGACCTGCCTTTCAAGAACGGCTTCTTGCGCGGAACGCTGCTGACGTCTGGCGCTTCGGGGCAGCGTAACAGCTATTACGGCTGCATGTTCGGAGCGGGCGCCACGGCAATGGCCGTCCAGGAACGCCGCATCGCGCTGACGCACTATCGCTTGAATCGTCTGGCCACGGACGGCACCTCCGGCGGCCTGCCGTTGACCGGCCCCGACGTGGGCAAGGACTACCGCGCGCACGGCTCCAACCGCGGCAAGAACGACATGAACCTCCAGGCCTTTCCCAACAGCGTGGCCTTTAGCCCCGACGGGAAGTATCTGTACCTCGCGGGGTACCAGATTCGCGACGGCGTGCCCGGGCGCAACCTGAACAAGGAATGCCTGCAAGGCGTCCTGCGCCTGGAGTACGGCTCGGACAAGCCCCCGGAGCTTTTCGCCGGCAACATGGACCCGGGAGTCAAGACCGGGACCGACAACAACAGCTTCAAGGATCCTGTTTCCGTCGCGGTGGATAAAGAAGGGCGCGTCTACGTCGCCGACTTTGGGAACGACCGCATCCAGGTGTACGATGCCTCCGCCAAGCATCTGAAGTCCATTAAGGCTTCCAAACCCGCGCGGATTTTCGTGCATCCCAAGACAGGCGAATTGTACGTCTTCTCCTGGCTCCTGATGACCGAATCCGTCGCGGGCAAGGACAAACTCTCCGTCGCCAAACCCACGCTGGTGCGCATGGGTTCCTTCCAGAACCCCGAGGTGAAACAAAAGCTGGATCTTCCGTTCAAGCCGACCGCGGGCTGGCAGGCCATGGATCTGTGGGGCGGCTTGGAGCACCAGGTCGCCGTGGATTTCTGGGCCGCAAAGCCGCGCATCTGGGTTTGCTCAAGTTCGATCGCATACTGGATGCCCGGCACGGGCGAACCCGGCGGCACTTTGGGCGCGGACAAACAGGGCTCCGAACCTTGGGACCGCAAAAACGTTCAGCTCTACGAAGAGAAAGACGGGAAACTCGCGCAAGTAGCCGATTTCGGAGCGGATGTTCGCAAGACGCTCCCGCGGAGCGATCCGCCGTTCTTCTGGCGCCAGCGGCTCTATGTGAATCCGGCGACCGGAAAGCTCTACGTCGGCGAAGGGAACCGCACGCGATGGTACAAGGCCTTTCACCAGCTCATTGAAGTGGATCCCGCGGACGGCAGCAGCAAAATCATCGAACTCCCGTTCAGCGCCGAAGATGCGGCATTTGATCTGGAAGGATTCCTGTATCTGCGCACGAACACCGCCGTCACGCGTTGGGAACTGTCCAGTATGCGTGAGGTGCCGTTCGACTACGGCGAAGAGAAGAAAGGCATCGGCTTCGCGCCCGACGCGGGCGGCAAAAAGGGCGATGCGCAGGGGGCGTTGGCGCTCATGGCGCCGCCCTATGTCTCGCATTGGCACAACGGCGGGCTCTGGGTTTCGCCCAAGGGGCACGTCGTCGTGCCTTGCCTGATCAACAAGGAAGAGAGCCTGGATCCAGAGTTTCTCGGCACGCCGGGCGAGGTGGTGGCCAATCGCAATCAGGTACAGTCGGCTTCCTCGACGCCCCTGTACTGTCCCCCGCTCTTTCCCGGCCGCAAGCGCTGCGGCGAAGTGCACGTCTACGACCAGAAGGGCAAACTGCTTTACGAAGACGCGATTCCGGGCATTCGCAAGCTTTTCGCCATAGCCATGGATCGCGACGACAACCTCTATCTGCTTTCCCATGGCGCGCGCGTACTTTCGGACGGCAAAGCGTTCAACCCGCGCACCGCGACTCTGATGAAGGTCAAGCCCGGCGCTTCCCGCACGCTGAACGACCATCAAGGCAGCGGCAAGTATCCCAACCCTCCGATTCCGCTCAAGGACGAGGACAAGCCCAAGCGCCCCCATGACGTACGGAACGGCCTCACCGGCGAATGGCTGGTCAACGGCGAATGGATGTACGGCGGGCTGATCTTTTCGGGCAAAGGCGACACGGACACCGGGGGTGGCTGCTCGTGCTGGAACGGCCGCTTCACGCTGGATCTGTTCGGACGCTCGTTCGCTCCCGAAACGGATCACTACAGCATCGCGGTGCTGGACAGCAACGGAAACCTCCTGCTTCGCATCGGCCAGTACGGAAACCGCGACAGCGCCGGACCGAAGAGCGCGGTGCCGTTAGGTGGCGACGAAGTGGGGCTCTTTCATGCCCAATACGTCGGCGTGGACACTGACCGGCGCCTGTTGGTGGCCGATGGAGGCAACGCGCGCCTGCTGAGCGTTAAGCTGGACTACCACCAGTCCGCAATTCTGCCATTGAAGCGCTGACAGGGAGGCCTCAAACCGCTCGAATAGTTCGGTTTCAGTGAGGAGATCGGTGTATGTAATTAAGACACATTATTTGTCATAATTACGGAGCCATCTTCCCATGATCGATAATCATTTCAATCCTGGAAAGCATCGAGGAATTATAAGGGCTCGCCCTGCGCGACTGGCGATAAGCCTGGCGCTTTTGGCCGCGTGTTCGCTGCGCTCTGCGGAGAACCCCGCCGAGTATCAAGTTAAGCGCCAGGAGGTTTTCGAGTTCACCGAACCGCCCTCGCTCGCCATTCAAGGCGACCGAGTGGAGATTTCCTTTGCCTCCAAAGCGTACTGCGACGCCACCGTCGCGATTATGGACCCGGAAGGGCGCATCGTACGCCACCTGGCCAGCGGAGTCCTGGGCGCACGCGCGCCCGAACCTTTCCAGCAGAACGCGCTCAAGCAGACGCTCGTTTGGGACGGGAAAGACGATCAAGGCAAGTACCGCGACGACCGCGAGCGACTCTCCGTGCGGGTCTCGCTGGGCCTGAAGCCGGCGTTCGAAAAGCCTTTATTCTGGGAGCCGAAGAAGCGCATGGCCTCCAGCCCCCCCATCCTGTGTTCCACCGAGCAGGGCGTGTACGTTTACGATGGATTGTCGGTGGATTTCGTGCGCCAATTCGATCATCAAGGCGAGTATGTCCGCACGGTTTATCCGTTCCCCGCCGACAAAATCGCATCCATCGAGGGCCTGCATTGGCACGAATATCCGCAGGACGGGAAACGCCTTCCGGTGAAGGGCAACTTCCTGCAGAACACAATGTTGTCCAGCGGCGTCAATGCTTTGGATGCCACCTATAAGGCCCAGAAGCGCCAATACGATTCGGTGGTGAGCAGCGGCAACGCGCATTTTGGGATGTACGCCTCGGGCGCCACGGCCATGGCCGTCCGGAAAGGCCGTCTGGCGCTCGCGTCCATGTCCATCAATCGATTCGGCTCCGACGGTTCAGGCGGGGGCCTCAAGTTCCGCGGACCCACGGTCTCCTTTCCCGCACAACTTCGCGCCATGCACGAACACAAGGGCGGCACCCATCAGATCGGGCCGCGCAGTGCGGCGCTCAGTCCCGATGGTCGCTGGCTGTATCTGTCCTGCTATTTTTGGAATCAGGCGTGGAACCAGGACGGACTGCATGGGGTGCTCAAAGTAGATATGGAGTCGGACGCCGAGCCCACGGTCTTCGCGGGCAGCTTCAAGCAGAATGATTCGGGCTCCGAGAACGGCCGCTTCCGCTACGCCACCGGCATCGCCTGCGATGCGCAAGGACGCGTGTACGTCGGCGATTACATGAACCAGCGCATTCAAGTCTTTGCGCCCGACGGCAAGCACCTTAAGAGTATCCCCACCCCCTACCCCGTCGACGTGGCGATACACCACAAGACCGGCGAGATCTACGCCTTCTCCTGGCAGTTGGGCAATTACCAGCTCGTGGCGGAGTGCGACGCCGCTCAGAAGGCGCAAAAGGCCCTGCGCATCCCGGCCCTGGCCACGCGACTGGGACCGTTCGACGATCCCAAGCCTCGCGCCACCTTCGACCTTCCCTTCGAACAGTACAATCCGCAGGTGGGGTTCTACATGGGGGTCACGCGCTATGGCCTGCAGTTCCGCGTGGCGCTCGATTCCTACTCTGAGCCGGCGACGATCTGGATGGTGCCTGGACAGACCGACTCCGAGAGCTTCGGCGTGCAGGGCTCGGGTTGGGCGAAAGGCGGTATCCGCCTCTTGCAGGAGAAGGACGGAAAGCTCGCGGTCATCAAGGATTTCGGCCAGGAAGCGTTGAAGTCGGTCAAGCGCCTGCGCCCGCCCGTGTACGGACGCCAGCGTCTGTACGTGAATCCCGTCAACGGAAAGCTCTACGTGGGCGAAGGACAGGAACCCGACGGCACCGGCTGCGAGAAGGCTTTCCTGGAACTGGTCGAGATCGATCCCGAATCCGGTGCGATCGAACTCGTGAACCTTCCTTTCGATGCCGAAGAGATGTGTTTCGATCTCGACGGCCACGGATATCTGCGCGGGCGAGCATCGGTCGGCCGGTTCAACGCCACGACTTGGCAGGAAGTGCCCTGGGACTATGGGGAAGAACTGGACGGCGTGCGTTTTTCGTCGGGCACGCGCGGCAAAGGCACGCGGCTCCTCTCGGGCCTGCCGGTCTTTCAAGGCATCAACTGGCACATGGGCGGGATGGGCTGTTCACCGCTGGGGCATTTCGCCGTCTCCTGTTACACCGGAAAGGATGTCGAGGACCGCAAGGAAACCAAAGTCGCCAGCGGCGGCAAAGAGTACGCGCCCACGTTGTATCCCGGACGCGTTTTCGGCGGAAAAACCGCGCTGATTCACATCTGGGACCGCAAGGGCAAACTCCTGTGCGAAGACGCGGTGCCCGGACTGCCCGACCTTTACGGTCTGGAAATCGACCGACAGGGCAACCTGTACGTACTCTCTTCGGCCACGCGGCATCTGAACGGCACCCGCTATTTCAACGACATGACCGGCACGCTGATCAAGTTCAAGCCTAAGCAGGCCCGCGTGCTGAGTGACTCCGCGAAGGTGACGCCCTTGGGTGCGAAACCCGAGCGGGCCCCGGATTTCAGTTCCGCGATGCAGGGCGCGGGCTGGGCGGAAGGCGCGGAATGGATGTACGGTGGGGTCGGCTATTGCGGCAAGAATCGCGGCGTCGGCTGCGCCTGCTGGAGCACGCGATTCTGCCTCGACTTTTACGCGCGCTCGTTCGTCTCCGAACAGGACCGCTACAGCGTCGCGGTGCTGGATACGAACGGGAACCTGATTCTGCGAATGGGCACTTACGGCAATGAAGACAGCCGCGGCGCACGAAGCCCCGTGCCGCTGGGCGGGGACGAAATCGGATTCTTCCTGGGCGCCTACTTGGCCACGCATACCGACAAGCGCCTGTTCGTCGCCGATGCCGGTAACGCGCGCATCGTCAGCGTAAGTTTGGGCTACCATGCCAGCGCAACACTGCCGCTCAGGAAGCAGGACTGAAAATTTGAATGGCCCGCAGGAGAACCGCATGCGTCTCGCCCGCCTCCCGGTTTCGCTTCACACTCCGATCCTTGCGGGGGCCATCCTGTGGGTGATGTTCGCCGGTTTTACGGAAGGAGCCGAGGTGAAGGAACTGGCGGTCAAGCGCCAGGAAGTATTCGAGTTCGTCGCCAAGCCCGTGCTCGAGCGCAGCGGCGATCACGTGGACATCCGCTTCGAGGTCAAAGCCGCATGCGATGCGACGGTCGCCATCGAAAACGCGGAAGGACGGATCGTCCGGCACCTCGCGTCGGGCGTCCTTGGCCCGCACGCTCCCGAACCCTTTCAGAAAGACTCGTTGAAGCAGAATCTGCGCTGGGACGGCAAGGACGACGCGGGTCAATACGTGGACCGCAAGTCCCAATGCAAGGTCCGCGTCTCGCTGGGCCTCAAGGCAAGTCTGGACCGCGTGATGCTCTGGGACGCCAAGCGCCGCTACGGGCGGCAGGCGCCTATCCTGAAGGCCGTGCCGGAAGGGATGCTCGTCTACGACGGCGGAAACTCGGTGGACTTCGTGAAGTTGTACGATCATTCGGGCGCCTACGTACGCACCGTGTATCCCTTCCCCGCTTCCAAGATTGGAAAAGTCGAAGACCTGCCTAGCCACGATCCGCTTAACGAAGGACGTATGCTGCCGCGAAAGCCTACGTTCCTTCAGAACACCTTCCTGACCAGCGGCAACGCCTTCGGCTACGAGCCCCCGGAAAAATTCCGCTTCGAGGCGTCGCCCGTCAACGGCGAAGCGCACTACGGCATGTTTGGAAACGCGGCTTCGTTTATGGCCGTCGGCGCCGGCCGCGTGGTATTGGGCGACCAGTACATTAATCGCATGGCCGTGGACGGAACCTCGGCAGGGCTACCCTTCGAGGGACCACGCTGCGCGCTGATCACTCCAGGGCAGGCGCACGATACGCGCGGACGACCGGTCGGCGTGCCGCCGCGCTCCGGTGCGCTCAGCCCCGACGGAAAGACCCTGTATCTCACCGGCTACAACTTCTGCCATTACGGGAAGGCCTCCAACGATATCGTGACCTCCGGAGCATGGGACGCTTTCCACTGCGTGATGAAGCTGGATTTGACCTCCGACAAGCCGCCCGAACTCTTCGCCGGCAAGCCGGACATCGGTGCGCAGGGCGCCGACGATGCCAGTTTTCGCATTCCCATCTCGGTCGCCGTGGACGCCCAAGGGCGCGTGTACGTCGCCGATTACATGAACGACCGCGTGCAGGTCTTCGACGCCGCCGGAAAGCTTCTGCGAAAGATCCCGACCAAGCGGCCGGCGAGCCTCAGCATCGCCGCGAAATCGCAGAATCTTTACGTTTTCTCCTGGTTGATTCACAACAAGTTCGCGGCAGAAAAAGGCGAAGAGGTTCCGCCGAAGCTGACTCGCTTTACCGGCCTCGACCAGCCCAAGAAGGACGGCGAGTGGAACCTGCCTGCCGAGTACAAGGCCGGCAAGAGCACCTACCTATACAGCGGAACAGGCATCCCCTTCGAGGGAGCCGTGGACGAAGCCGCCCAGCCTCCGATGGTCTGGCTCGCGCGCGAATGGCAGCGCGAAAACGTCCTTACCAAGGGCAAAATCGCGTATCCCGGGGTCGAACTGTACGCGCTCACCGAGAAGGGGCTCGAAAAGAAACGCGAATTCGCCGAGGAAATCCGGAAGACCTTGCCGCGAGCGACGGCCACGCGCTATGGGCGCATGCGCCTCTACGCCAACGAAAAGTCGGGCCTGCTCTATCTCGGCGAAGGCGAGACCGCGAACGAAAAAGCGTTCAAGGAACTCACCGAACTGGATCCGGCGACAGGAAGCTTCCGCGTCGTCCCGCTTCCCTTCGACGCGGAGGATATGTGTTTCGATCGCAACGGCTACGCCTACCTGCGCAGCATGGCGATCGTGGGCCGCTTCGACTCGACCACCTGGAAGGAAGTGCCTTGGGATTACGGCGACGAACTGAAGGGCGTCTGCACCAGTTCGAGCAGCGACCGTAAAACCTGCGACTTGGCCTCCGGCCTGATCCTTCCCTGCAACGGCGACTGGCACCATGGCGGGATGTATGTCTCTCCGCAAGGGAACCTGGTTGCCGTATGCGGCTACCATTTCAATCCGGAACGGCGCACCGACGAAAAGAAGACCGCCGCCGCGCGCAGCGTTTCCTACAAGCCCAAGATGTTCCCCGGCCGCAGCATGGCCTCGCGCGCGGGCGGCACGCTGATCAACGTTTACAGTTTGAAGGGCAAGCTGATCGGCGAAGACATCGCGCCCGGCATGCCCGACCTGTACGGCGTGGGCTTGGATCACGCAGGAAAGTTGTACGTACTCAGTTCGTCCACGCGCTTATTGGACGGAAAGTGCTACCCCAACGCCTGGACCGGGACCATCGTGAAAGTAGACCCCGGCTTGGGTCGGGTACTCACCACGGGCGAAAAGGACATGGATCTTCCGCTCCCCGAAGGCGACGTGCCAAAGCGCGATCCGGAACTCCAACGAGGTGGGAACCGGCAGTGGGTCGAGGGCGCGGAATGGTTCTACGGCGGCGTGGGATTTTGCGGCAAAAACTCCGGCCGGGGCTGCGCTTGCCACAACACGCGCTTCGCCCTGGACTATTTTGCGCGGTCCTTTGCGCCCGAACTGGACCGCTTCAGCGTGGGCGTGGTGGATGCTTCTGGAAACTTGATTTTGCGTATCGGGAAGTACGGCAATGCGGACAGCGCGGGCTCGAAGAGTCTCGAAGCGCTCGGCGGGGACGAGGTGGGGCTCATGCACGGAGCCTACGTCGCCACGCTGACCGATCGAAAACTTTTCGTCGCCGATCCCAGCAACGACCGCATCCTTTCGGTCAACTTGCTGTACCACGTGGACGAACGCGTGGGCATTCCGGACGATCCGGCCGAGGGCGGAAAGCAGGAATAGGGGTTAGGCTGTCCATTTCCTACTCAAGGAAGTTCGGAGAGGCCGCACTTTGGCATCCTCTCACTGCTTTCTACCTAGTGCGTATAGATAAGCATAAAGCGCCATTTTACCGCGCATGGTCTGCTGTGGCGTAAACTCGTTGTGAGCGTACACGTAACGAGTGTCGAAATACCCCTCTCCGTGCGGCCAGGTCTTCACGAAGTCAGCGGGGTAACACCGTTCCACCAACTTGGACGGACGCCCCATCGTCATGCTGCCGCCCCAGTCGAAGAGATTCATGTACGGAGTGTGCCCCGGATGCATTCCGGGCGTGCCGTCGTTACGCCCAGAAGTGTACGCGCCCAATACACTGCGCTTGCCTTCCAGAGCCGTCGTGGCCGTAGTCATCTGGATCATGTTCAGTGGATTGCGGCCCAAACCGTAGTCCGCTTCCCAAGTCAGGGCTTCCAGGAAGAAGGTCTTTTCCTTTTCGTCCCCGACGGTCGCGTGCGCCAGCAAACACAGTTGCACGTTCTGCGATGTGCGAAACCAGCCGGTATCCTTGCGCGTCGCACGTCTCGAAGGCCGTTGCGCGCACTGGTCGGCTTCCAACACGCGAGCCGAGTACCGCACGGAAGCTTTCATGTTCGCCATGAGGTCTGGAAAATTCACCTTGCGCGGGGTCTTGAGATACCCGGCCGTCGCGTAGATCTGGTCACGCTCCTTTGTATCCACCAGGATCGCGTCCGGTCCGGTGCAGACACTCTCGGCCTTGACGGCGTCCTCGTACTCGCGCGCTCCTGTCAAATTATAGAGATAGGCCGCCGCGGTCATTTTAAAGTCGCGCCCACGCATGGAACTGTCGCCTACACCCTGCTTGTTATCGAGCATGGGATCGGGAAGGGTTCCGGCGTACGCATACGCAGCGATCGCCTCATCTCGGTAGTGCGCGCTCCATTTTTCCTGACGGGCTATGCGGAAGCAGTCGGCCAGCATCGCCGCATTAGCTGCGTTGGCCCAGGCGGCCATCGCCGTAGGCGCTGCCTGGAAGAGTTCATTCTTCTTGTTGGGATTGGTCAGTCCATGGCTGTAGCCCTTCCCGTCACGCAGCCGCAACCAAAAATCCACCTCGTTGCGCGCTTCGTCAAGTAGGTCGGGGATGCCGTTACCGCTCTCGGGCAAACCAAGGTCGTCATCGTTCAGCGCACCGTCGGTCAGCAGGTATGGCAACAGCATGTCATAGATGATGCTGACGTGGCCCAGGTGGCGGTCCCAGTCGAGCGCGTCCGAATGCCCGCCCCATGCGTCCGGGTTGGTGGGATGGCCTTCTTTACAGAAGCGCTCCCACGCCTCCGGCT
The DNA here is from genome assembly GCA_015075375.1 of Planctomycetota bacterium. Classification (GTDB taxonomy): domain Bacteria; phylum Planctomycetota; class SZUA-567; order H5-PLA8; family H5-PLA8; genus H5-PLA8. The sequence goes on from JABTUM010000003.1 coordinate 926,062, forward strand.
TATCCCAAGCATCCCCGCCAACAAAAGTCTTCCATTCCGGATGCCAAGGATGCATCGTCGTCAGGTAGACCTTGCAGTCGGAAGGATCCTTGCCGGGAAGGTAACGCGGCTGACGCGGCACGGGGCGAATGTCGTCGAGCTTCTCCTCGCCGATGCGCATGTAATAGAAGCCCAGGAGCGACACCTTGAACGGTTCGCGGTAAATGTCATCGCGCACTTCGAAATCCTGGCTGGCGCCCACGCCTTCCAAGGCGAGCCGGTAGGTTCCAGGCGGCACAATCTTCATCGCGTCGACGTTCCAAACATCCGACTTGGTCAGATCGAATCCGCCTACGTCTGCGCCGGCTTTGCGCCAAAAGCGAACCACCCCCGCCTCGATGGGCCGCTTGGCCTTGACCTCATAAAGAAAAACCTTGTGTCCTTCGAAGCTTTTGTAATCCCGCGCGCCACCGTCGCCCATCCAGAGGTACAGGTCCGCCGCCTTGGCCTGATGCTTCGCGCTATAACCCGCCAGGTTGACATGCAGCGCCTCGCTGTGGGTACTGAACAGATCGAAACTTACCTGCGCCGTCTGCGGTTCGGCCTTGACTTCAGGCGCGATCTTCAAGGTGTACGATTTGCCTTGCTGCAGCGGCTTGGGCAGCTTGAGGTAGATGAAGTGCTCGAGGGTGTACTCGTAGTGAAAGTCGTTGTTCGCCCAGCCTTGTTCGGCGTGCCCGTTCACTTTGCTTTTACGATGGCAGGCGACGGGGCGCGCGCCTGCGCCGCCGTAGCCCGGGTCATCGGCTGAGGTCAAGGTCCAACTCTCGTTGCGCGCCGCTGCCGCGGCATCCAACGGCGGCTCGTGGCGAATCACCGTGTCCTGGTCGTCTCGGTGGCTGGAACCTCCGTACGCACCGGGGCCTTGGCCGTCGTCCTTGGCTTTAACCTCCCCATCGAGCACGTGAACGACGAGGTAGTCGCGGTCAACGATCTGCACGACCTTCACATGAGCGGCATGAGCGCCGGAAACTATTCCCGCGAGGACCAAAAGGGCAGCCAGTGATCTCATGGAATGGCTCCTGATTGCGTTCCTTGAGAGTTTATCCCTCCGGCTTATATCGGAAACTGAGAACTGGCAGTACATGAACAGAATCACCTCAAGGCGCATCAGGCAAGGCGGCCCCGCGCTCCCAACGCGGTGCAGAATCTTCAGGCCCATCTTTCCTTCTTGTCCAGATCGCTTGGAATCTGTCCCACATGCGGGCTTTGCTGCTCACCTAATCGCTGCAGGTCAGGGTGGATCTTGCCAATCGCCAAATTCAATTACTTGGGGTGGAAGCCCAATGGTTCGAGGATATGCTTCTCCGAGTTGCTTAGCAGGACTGGTCGTTCTTGGAGACGTTTGTAGTCATGCGCGATTTGTTCGGCCTCGTTAGGAACGTCCGTTGCCAGTCCGAGAGCGGTCAGATATCCAGTGTTGGGATTTGCCTGGTCCACTACGACTCCGGGGTAGCCTGGATGCCGTACCCGTTGGGAATTTCCCAATCGTCACCCTTTACCAGTCGCGTAAACTTGCGCAGGTAAAAACCCAGTTGCGGATCCTCCTAAAGCATTGCCTATAAGAATGTTGCGTAAATGAGGGGGTAGCTCAGGTGGTAGAGCAACGGATTTTTAATCCGTTGGTCGGGGGTTCGAGTCCCCCCCTCCTCACCATATATGACAAGGGTTTACGGGATTATGTGCCGGTCCGTGTGCCGGATTTTGTGCCGGCCTTGCGCTTGCGATTTTTTGGGCCGCCCCCAAAGGATAAGACTTCTGCGGTTTCGTGGCTGGTCAGGCGCTTCCAGTCCACGTAGTGCCGCTGGGCAGTCGAGGGGGAGTGGCGCATCTGAGCGCCGGCCGCTTGCGGGCTCACGCCGGCCTGATACAGCTTGAAGTCGGCGTAGCGCCGCAGCGCGCCCCACGTCACTTCATCAGGCAGTCCGGTCGCTTGCCGAAGGTACTTTAGTGCGTTATCCATCCCATACCGAGTGCTCGGAAGGATCTTGGCATCGTCCGGAGGGCAAGGACTCCTGGACTTTCGCCATGCCGCCAGCTCGTTCACGGCCCAACGCGACAGTGGAACGGGCGTCCGCTGCCCCTTCTCGAAGATCGTCACGGTTCGGGCCTTAGCATCGAAGTCCGCCCAGACCAGCCGGTCAACGCCGATCGGCCGGCAGCCCGAGACCATCAGGACGGCGGCTGGATACAGGACCGTAGGTTTCGCGAGTTCAAGTAGGCGCTCAACCATGCCATCCGACAGGGGCGGCTTGATGTTGCGGGCGATCCGAGGCGTCGGGGCAAGTTTGGCGCCGGCGGGGTTGTGAGTCCAGCCGACCAGTCTAGTGCCGTCGGGTTCCCGGAATCCGAGCAGCCAAGAACAGAGACCCGAAAGCGCCAAGCGGTCGTTTCGGATCGTAACGGCACCGCGGCCGGCGTTCGCGCGCGCGGCAAGGTACTCCTGGATCCGCCCGTTCATCTGGTCGGCCGTCATGCCCGCGAGGTTGAGATCTGGACCTGCTGCGGCGGCGAACTTAGCAAGCCGGAGCCTGGCGGACTTGCGGTGCCCGTGCGAGGTGCCCGCGGGCATCTGCTCGAGGTATCGCGCAATCGCGCGATCTAAAGAAAAGTCTCGGGTGCCGCCGGGAATCGCGGCGGATTCAATTGCGCGAACAACCTCTGTTCGTGCAATCGACCTTGCGTCTCGCTCGATCACGTGTCCCGTGGACGCGCTGTACTTCTTTCCGCCCAGCCAAAAGCGATACCAGAGCGGGCCGTCGGGGAGTCGGCGGCGGAACAGGTGAACGGTGACGTTGTGGAGGCCCTCGCGGGCGACGAAGGAGAGTGAGTTTGCGGGCATGATGACGGCCCTTAGCCGCCGCCAGAAGGCAGCAGATCGATATTGCGGGTAAACTCGCCAAGAAGAAGCATTGCGGTATCCCTTAAATTTACGGATTTAAGGGAGGGATCGATAACCGCCCTGACCTCCGAATACTTCTTAATTTCAGTAATAAAGTCGTGATCGCTCGGGAGATCCTTAATGTCTATACTTAATATCCACAGCCGAATTGCAAATAATCCAGTAATCCTAATCCGGGCAAGCGTTTCCGCTACATGTCCGCTCTTGGAGATATTTCCAGGCGATTCGCGCCAGCGCTCGAAATCCGCCGACCATGAATCAAATTTGATTTTCAAGTCGTTAGGGTCGAGTCCTCCCTTTATTAACCCCCTCAGCATCTTAGCCGACGCAATAAGATCCGCTGTGCCGGGCGCGGCGGCGCCGACACTAAGTGCCCGCCCGGTGCGCTCCGTCTCGGCGGAATTCAACCGGCCCCTCGGGTCGTCCGATGGCCTGGAGGGCTCGAGCATTCTAAGGGTTGCGTAAATGCCAATACACAGAACCAGGGCGAACGCGCCTATAATCTTCAATAGCGCTAGATTGTTCACGCTTCCCCCTCCCTCTTAGCCCTGCCAATCAGGGTCGCGTAAAATCGGACGCTGTCCTTGGATGTCACGTTAAATCCAGGCCACGCGCCACGGTTATCAGCGTCTATGTAAAGCCACCAATTCGCACTTCCTGATCCCTTGCGAATTCTTACGCGCTTCAGGGTTGGGGCGTCATCGTTGATACTTAATACGCAGATGTCGTCGTGGCGGACGAACCTCTCGAATCTCATTAAGCTCATCCCTTCATCCTGGCTTTCGATCGCGGATAATAGAAGCCCGTCCGGACCCAGAATTTCATTCACAATTACAAAGTCGCCGGGGATCAATGTATTCATCATCGACTCTCCCCTGACGCGCATCGAATGCCTACCCCTCCAATCCGGCAGCTCTCGAAAGTACATGCAGTCCTCGCAGCGCTCAAGCTCGGAGCCGTTTCCGCATGCGATGTCGTACCAGCGAGGAATGGCACCGGAGACTCGCCCTCCAGTCCTTTCTATTGCGTAGACTGGAATCTCGTCTCTTCTGTCGGAAACCACTGGATCGTATTGGGGCTTAACGATCTCCATTCTTTCTCCGTTGTGGTCAAGAATAACCGGCATTAAATTCTTGACCGTAGTTCTGATAGCGCGAATAACCACATCATACGCAAATGGGCCACTCGCCTCGGCCTCGCGTATAAGGGCTATGGCCTCGGGCTCTCTGCCGCGAAGGACTATGCCAGCGGGCTCGCCTCCATCTCTGCCGTGAATAAGAAATTCAGGGCTAACCCCAAGCGCCTCAGATAGCTGGTCCGCGATTTTACTCTTTGGAAGCGCTGCGCCTTTTAGGTACTTGGAAATACCGCTCTGGCTAACACCCGAAGCGGACGATAGTTGAGATTGGTTTAGCCCGGCCTTCCGCATTAGGCCGAGAAGGCGCGCGCTGAACTCCGGATGCCTATTTTTCTCAGCCTCCGCCTTACTCTCTTTTGTGGGATTTTTCTTCACTCGCGCCTCCATGCGTGGAAACGTATTCTCGAATCTACAATCGGCAAGAAAATTTATTCCTTTTAGTAATTATCGGCTTGATTATTCCATTTATTATATTGTAGTCTTTCCCGACGTAATGAAGATGGTTATTCGCTACGAAAGGACTTGAGCCTTGGGCAGCTCCGGAGACGAACTTATTGCCTTACTCGATGCCAGGATTGAACTTAGGATCAATCAGCTAATGGGCCGATCGGCCCAGACGCCTCGCACTATAAGGATAGCCGCTGGCTTCCGGACGGCCACCGCCTTGGCGGAGGCTTCGGGAGTCGCAAAGGGCTATATCTCCAGAATAGAGAACGGTTTAGTTCGCTCGTTAGGTATCCGATCGGGTGCCGGTGGCCCGTTGGATCGCCTCGCGCGAGCCTTGGGTTGTAGCCCCGAGGAGTACCAACTGGCCGTGGAAGTTGCCTACCAGAGCCGGAGGACCGTCCGGCCCAAGCTCCCGCAAAAGGAGATAGATGCATTCGGAGTCGCCGTCGGCACTGCTGAACTGGGACGCGGAAAAGTTACGTTCGCCGGAGGCTCCGGCGCGATGCGAGGCATGCGGCGCAAAGCTGAACTCGCATAACCAGACGCGCTGGTGCTCGCCCTGCCGGGACAAGGAATGGAAGGGCCGCGTGCTGAAGTCGGCGCCGGCTTGCGCGGAAGCGCACTTGGAATCGGAGATCTAATGCAGTCGTTTTGCGGAATCCTTTACGCCAACAAGAACTCGGCAGAATCGGCAGAATCGGCAGTGAATACGGTGAGCCGGATGGACGATGCGGGGGCCGAGGCCGTATGCATTGCGGCATGGCCTTCTGCCTGGAGCGCGATTTCGGATGCGCTTATTAATGCCGGGCACTGGAGTTCTCGAATCTACTGGCGCGATTTCACGCAGCCGTGCAGCTTTTGGCGAGCCGTATCGGAGTGCGAATGGTTCGCCGGCGGTCGCGCCTGCCTGATCGCTCGCGCCGACGAAGAGTTCGACGTGGATCTCTGGCCGCTGGCTAATCGGTTCGCCGACAACGACTGGAAGGGCTGCGTAGTCGCGCTGGCGCCCCACGAAAAGGCCGATGTTCGAGTGGCGCGGAAGGCGGATCTATCGCGGTCGTCAAGTCCAACCCGGTGGATTGAAAGATTCAGCAGTATGCCGACTGCAAACGCCAAGTTCGTCAGCGGCGACCACCTGCTCACGGGCGTCGGCATCTACGACGGCCAGCTCTGGGACGTGCTCGGCAGGATGAATTCGGTCCAGCTACAGGACGATCTTTCCGTGCCGCACGCCTACCTGCACGACCGCTCGCTCGACTTCCTGGAAATCAACGCCGGGTACAAGCGAGTCTGATTTTACATGGGCCGCCGCGCGGCCCGAAGCGCCGTCATGTGCGGCGTAATCCGGCGGTTAGCCGAACGCCTTCTTGGCGAGCGCGGGCAAAGCGCAGTTGATTTCTCTTCGCGGAAGAGACTGGGAATGGAGTGGTAAATGCCCGTCGTAAATCTGGTCGTGATCGCCGGCAACCTCACGCGCGATCCGGAGTTGAAGTATCTGCAGAACGGCACTGCCGTCTGCGACCTCTCACTCGCGCTGAGTCGTAAGTATCGAGACGCGCAGGGCGAAGTGAAAGAAGAGGTCAGCTTTATCGACGTGACCGCGTTCGGTAAGACGGCCGAACTGGCAAGCCAGTACCTCGCCAAAGGCCGGCCGGTGCTGTTCGAAGGATCTCTGAAGCAGGAGCGCTGGGACGACAAGGAGACCGGGCAGAAGCGGTCCAAGCTCAAGGTCGTGGCGCAGCGCATGCAGTTCCTCGGGGGACCGAAAGACCAAGACGGGGAGCAGAAGCAACCTCCCGCCAATACGAATCGCGGCGCCGCGCCGCAGGGTGCCGCCCCGCAGAACCGCGGGCAAGGTGCCCCGCCGCGCGGTCGCCCGAGTTCTCCGCCGCCGCAAGGCGGTACTCGCCCGGCCCCAAGCCGCCCGGTCGCGCCGCCGTCCCAGGACGAGGATATGGGGCCTCCGCCCGACGACGACATCCCGTTCTAGCTGGATCTGACGCAAGCAGGATGCGCGGAATTAAGCGCGCTCCGGCTTGCGTTTTATCACAATCTTGTGGTTGACTTGCTCTTGGGTCGGCGGAATGCCACCAACGGAATGGAGTTACGTTGAAAAAGGAACAGGAAGAAGTGCAGGATTTGACGCTCGCGGAGTTTGCAAAGGCCGCGCGAGTGACCTACCACACGGCGCGCGACTGGGCGATAAAGGGAATCATCCCCAGCTATAGGATCGGGCGCGTGATCCGCATACCGGCCGGAACTTTCGAAAAGATCCGCGCAGAAGGCATAAAGCGCGCGAGCGAGACCGCGGCCAAGCAGTAGTCCAGCAACATCCGGAGCAGACCCGCCGTCGGCGGGCATGCAGGGGTCTTATTGCCAAATCTACCGATCCCATTTGACGCGGCAGCGTGGCTGACTTCGCCGGAGGTGGCCGTAATGACGCCGGCGGAAGAGGGCGCGTACATCCGCCTACTTGCCTACCAATGGCAAGACAAAACAGGCACGCTTCCGGCCGACCTGGAGCGGCTTGGAAACATGTCCAGGCTGGGTCGAACAGGTGTTGAACACATGCTGAACAGGTGTTCGGGTGTGTTCGTGAAATTCGAGGGGTCGGAGGGTCGCGTTTACAACAAAAGGCTATATTTGGACTGGCAGAAAGCTATGTCGGTAGTAGACAAAAAAATACACGCTGGCGTAATGTCTGGCGCGGCAAGGAGAAGCAAGAGCGGTAAAAATCGAACACCCGTTGAACAGGTGTTGAACAGGCGTTCAGCAGGTGTTGAACAGGTGTTCGGTTCTGTTCCCGCAGAAAAAAAGGGGGGAGAGAGAGATGTTATTACTTCTTTAACGTCAAAGACTGAGCTTACCAGAGAAGACCTTGACGTTGGTAGTACGGAAAGCTGTAGTAATAACCCTGTACCCGCATCCGAAAATAGTTCCGAACTGTTAAGCCCGGCTGAAGAGTTCGCTCTTACTCCCGATCAGCCCAAGCCCGAGCGCCTATCTCGGCCCGACTGGGCCGAGCGGATTTACCAAGCCTACCCGCGAAGAGTCGCAAAGCAGAACGCGCTCAAGGCAATTCGTAAGGCCATGAAGCTGGAATCGCCAGAAGTTCTTCTGGAGGCGACCGAGGCGTTTGCGGCCGTCTCGTCCCGCTGGCCCGCCGAACAGCGCGAATACATCCCCCACCCCGCGAGCTGGTTCAATGCGGGGCGCTACGCGGATGACCGTGCGGATTGGGAGCGAAAGACATCTAAAAATCCGCTCGATAATCCGCCGCAACTAGATCCCGAAATCATGGATCAAGTAATGGCCGACGCGGCCACGATGGAGCGTGGAGATGTCTAAGCGAGCGAAGACGGTTGAAGAGGCGATTTTTGCGATCATGGAGCGCCATCCATGGACCGAGCCCTGGTGGCAGCGCGGATGCCTCGTTATCGAGACGCCAACAAGCACGTTCGAAGTCAAGCACGTCGAGGGCGTCGTGAGCGCTGCCGATGCGCCGGTGCCATCGAATATGACGGCATTGAGCTGCGCCGGATGGGACGACCAGCATCTACTGCGCTGGGTCGGTTGGGATTTCGACGTAGGCAAAGGCCGGCCCGCGAAGTGGCAAGCGGACCTCGGCATGAGCCCGTACGCAACTACGGATGAAGCGATTACGGCGGCGCGCCGACTTCGAGACGCGCTGGACCGTCGCGCCGAAATTCGCCTGAGTCGATCGGGCGTCGGCGTACACGTGCGTCATTTGCTCGGGACCGAGGAAGGCTCGCATCTCAAGAGCCATCAGGCCGGACATATCGCTCGATGCGTCGCCGCCGAACTAAAAATCTACACGGATCCCGCGCAACTGGGCCGGCAGTGCATGGCGCTTTGGTGTCGGAATCGGAAGCCGGAATCTTTTCGGCTGATCGAGGAGCATGCGTGAGTCTTAATCCGCTGATCGCCCGCGCCGTCGATAAGCCGGACCCGCGCAATCCGATAGCCCGGATGATCCCGACCATGTGGGATCCGGAGCGCAATCGAGTGATCGCGCGGGCGCGTAAATATCTCGCCCGACTCAATCCTGCGGTCGAGGGACAACAAGGGCACTCGGCGCTGTTCCGGGCCGCCTGCGTCCTGGTCAAAGGCTTTGGGCTTACGCCCAGCGAGGCCCGGCCGCTCTTCGTGGAATACAACGCTCGATGTGAGCCGCCGGAGTCCGAGCGCCAAGTCGAACATAAGCTCGCCGATGCGATGCGACAGCAAGGCCCCGTCGGATACCTGCTGGCCGAAGATCAGTCGCGTCAGTTTTCGTACAAGCAATACCTCGAACACCGGGTCAGCGGTGAAAGTGTGGAGCTTGAACCGGATGGATCCGAGCGCGAAGCGAACGATCCGCCATCGGCAGGCCAATCTACGTCCGGCATCTACGAAGATATTCTCGCGGGTCGGCGCGAGAGCCTTCAGCTTCCCTGGAGATTACTGACCAGCCTCACGCAAGCGCTTCTTCCGGGAACCATCACGGTCATCTGCGCACCACAAGGCGCGGCCAAGACGTTTATGTGCCATCAGATCGGCCACTTCTTTTTGTCCAAAAAAGTTCCCTACGGAATGATGATGCTCGAGGACGACCGCACATTTCACTGCATGCGCGCGCTCGCCCAGCGCGCCGGAAACTCTGGTCTGATCGACTACAAGTGGATTCTTGAGCACCCCGACGAAGCCCGGACCGCCGCAACGGCGCACCAGGAATACCTGGACGAATTCGGAAGCAATATCTTTGAGGCCCCGAACACGATTAACGCCAAAGCGCTACTAGCGTGGCTCAGATACGAAGTCGAGCTTGGTAAGCAGGTAGTGGTCATTGATCCGATAACCGCAAAGTCGAACGCGGGTCAAGTCTGGGTGGACGACCAGGACTTCATGTTCAACGCTAAAGAGATTATGGAATCCTCCGGCGCAAGGCTCATCCTAACAACGCATCCGCGTACCCACATGAAGTACACCGAAGCGGCCACGGCAGAGCAGTTCGCCGAGAATATGGCGGGCGGCAAGGCATACGCGCGATTCTCGCACTCCGCCATTTTTATCGAGCGACCAGAGCAGCCCATCAAAGTCGCCTGCAAAACCCCCGAGGGCATCCGGGATGAGGTCATCAACCGCCGGATCGTGCTTGCTAAGACCCGAAACGGAAAGGGTCAGGGCTGCGTGCTGGGATTCCAATTCAGCAGCCAAACGCTGACGTTTCAGGAGAAAGGCGTGGTGTTGCGCAAATGAGAACCCCGATCCCGTTGAGCCCGTGGACGGCGCTGACCATCAAGCAGCCGTGGGCCTGGCTGATATGCTGCGGCCCGAAGGATGTCGAGAATCGGACGTGGAGTTACCTGCCGGAATTCCGGCATGAATTCCTGATTCACGCATCCAAGTCGCTGGACCAGAAGGCGCTCGAGTTGTTCCGGGCGCACGAGCCCAAGCTGCGCAAGCGCTTCGGTATGCCGGCGCTCCCGAAGACCTTCGACCTGGGCGGCTTTGTGGGTGTCGCGCGGCTATCCGGATCCTTCGGCAAGGATGCGAAGCTCGAGAGCCCTTGGGCCGAGCCGGTCGCGTGCCGAATGTTCCTGGCCGATCGCCGGCCGATCCCGTTTGTGCCGTTCAAGGGTTCGCTTTCGTTCTGGCCCGTCCCCGTCGTTGCCATGGATGCACTGCGCCAAGCTGGCGCCAGCCTTCCGGAGCGCCCATGCGCTGCCTGAGTCGGTTGCTGGACCGGATCTTCCCCGTATTCGAGATCACAGACCGCAGAGAGACATCGGTGTACCTGCGCCGGCGCACGCTGTTCTGGACGCCCTGGCTGCGCATCTACCTGCATCAGATCTTGCGCTCGGACGACGATCAGTGCCTCCACGATCATCCGTGGAACTTCACCAGCTTGATCCTGGCCGGCGGCTACTTCGAGCACCTGCCCCGCGGCGGCCGCAGGTGGCGCGGCCCCGGATCCCTAATCCGGCATCGCGCCGAAGACCTGCACCGCGTCGAGCTGCGGCTCAAGAATACGCCGCTGGGGCGCTGCGAGCAGCCGGCTACGACGCTGGTGATCTGCGGTCGCAAGCGCCGCAACTGGGGATTTTTAACGCCGGACGGCTGGACCTATTGGCGCGAACATCTGGAGGCTCAGGCCAATGAAAATCGGGACTAAGTCGGTGCTGTTTGGGGCGCATCAATTTCTGCTGCACCCGCTCTTCGTGGCGTGGGCTTGGTGGCGACTATTCGGCCTTCCGTTCGACCCGCGCCTATGGGTTGCATTCTTCGTTCACGACTTCGGTTATTTGTCGAGGTCCGATATGGACGGGGCGGAAGGCGAAGAGCACGCCTTATTGGGCGCTCGGTTGATGCACTGGCTATTCGATCGGCCGCGCTACGTACTGCGCGACGGGGCCTGGATCGAGAACACGCGCTGGCGCGACTTTACGCTGTACCACTCGCGCTTCTACGCCAAACGCCACGGCCGGCCAGTCTCTCCGCTGTGCATGGCCGACAAGCTCGCGTTCGTACTGACGCCGCGGTGGCTCTACTTGCCGATGGTGCGGGCTACCGGCGAGCTGGCCGAGTACATGCAGCGACAGCGCGAACGCGAGGCTGCGGGCGAGCGCCAGTTCACGCGCACCGAGATCGCCGACGCCGAGAAGCGTTGGCACGCGGAGGTCTGCGAGTTCATCGAGCGCTGGGTCGCCGAGCACAAGGACGGCCGCGAGGACACCTGGACGCCGAAGATCCAGCATGCTGACGGGCGGGCGGCGTGAACTCGGAGTATTGGACCGCGAAGGAAGTGCTCGACTGCGTGGATACGTGGGCCGAAGACATGCTCATGGTTCGCGAGACCGGCATCGTGGACGTGGGCGGGCGGCTCGACGCGCTGCTTGTTCCGATCGGACACCAGGCCGTCTGCATGCGCGCTCTTCGAGGAAGCTACTGGAAGCGCCCGCGCGTGGTCGGCGTAGAGGTCAAGGTCTCGCGGGCGGATTTTCTGCGCGGGCTCAAGGAGGGTCAGTACGAGCGGTACGCCAAAGCTCTTTCCGGGCTATACATCGCCGGGCCTCGAGGGGTCTTCAGCACCAAGGAGATTCCGGATTACATCGGCATCCTGACCGTATACAAGCCGCCGTTCAGGAGGTCTCGGGAGCACTGCGCGTGCGTCCGCCATCCGAAGTTCAGCGAGAAGCCACTGAACGCCGAGTCGGCCTGGAAGTTGCTTTTCCATCTGTACGGCACGATGCGGCAGGAGTCGATCGAGCGGGACATCAAGCATCGTTCCGTGCTTCAGAACTTGGGTCATATAGCCGCACGCAAGATCTTAAACCGCCTCGAGGTTGTCTCCGAGGAACTACTGAAAGAGGTTCATCGACCGAAATGAAACCAACGATCGTTTGCATTACCGGAATGCACCGCTCCGGCACATCGCTGCTCGCCAAGCTCATGCACGCCATGGGCGTCTACCTCGGCGAAGTGGACGACCTGCTCGGCGCGCATCCCAGCAATCCCGCCGGGCACTGGGAGCACGTCAAGATGCTCGACATCAACGAGCGTCTGCTCCGGGCGAATGACGGAACCTGGAACGATCCGCCGAAGGTGGTCATCACGGCGAGCCTCGTGAGCGAAGCCCGCGAGCTTGTGAAGCGCTGCTTCGACGGCCGGCCGCTCTGGGGCTGGAAGGATCCACGCAACTGCTTGACGCTGGACTTCTGGCGCGAGGTGCTGGACGACGAGCCGATTATCGTCTCGAGCGTGCGGCACCCGGACGAGGTGGTTCAGTCGCTCAAGGCGCGCAACGGCACGGACCCGTACTTAGCCGCTGGCCTTTGGTATACCTACAATGGCCGGCTCTCACAGCAGCGCCGCTACGCGCCCGAGCGCTTCGCGGCTGTCTGGTATCCGCGCCTGCTCGCCGATCCGCTCGACGCGCTGGTCCGCGTGCGGCGCATGATCCCCGGACTGAGGCACCACGGCATTCAGCGGGTCGCCGTCCCGGAATTCCGGCACCACGAATCTTACCGAGAACTGCAGTGCGGAGAGGACGGACTGATTCGCTCGCTCGGCATTCAGTTCTGATCGTTTTCACTAACGCTCCTTCTGAACTTGCGATAAAAGGAAATTGTGTTTTGTCGCAAGTTCGGGTTGACGTTCAGGCTGCGGATGGGGTTTTATCCGCCTTGACGAAGGAGCGGTGCATGCCGGGCTTCAAAGGCCGGTGTCCGGCTCGATACGAGACGCGGATACGGGAAGTCAGACGCGCGAAGGGATTTGAGACGATGCGTGAGTTTGTGGCTCACCTCAAATACTTCAGCGAGCCGGAGGTCTCCAGGTGGGAGACCAACGAAGTCATGCCGTCGCTCGATTCAGCCGCTTACATCGCCGAAAGGCTGGGCTGCAAGATCGACGACCTGGTTGTACGGGCAAGAAAGTTTGGGCGATAAGCCCTGTTGCGCCGATGGCGCAAGGATGTTGGATGAAAAAGCTGCTGTTGCCGTTCGTGCTGTTCGGCTTGCTGTGCCTCGGCTTCATGGGACTCCCGGCTTTCGGCGCCGAAGCGGCCGCCAACGTCGCCGCCGATTCGAGTTCGTGGTGGGAGTACGCCCTTTCGTTCGATCCGATCGTGGAACTGGCGCTGAAGGGCGTACTCGCGCTTGTCGGCTTCCTGTTCGGGCTGCGGCTGTTCAAGGATATGGCCTACACGGATCTGGTCGAATCGCTGCGGGCCGGCGTGACGGAGACGGCGGAGACGATGACGGAAAGTCTCAAGGCCGCGGCGAAGGATCGTAATTTGACGGCCGAGGAATCCGCGCAGCTTCGCGAGCAGGCGCTTCGTTTGGCGAAGGAACACATGTGGGCGCCCGCCAAGGCCCTCGCGCTCATGTTGGGTAAGAAGTACATCGGCCAACTGGTCCAGCGCGTCTACGACAAGTACCGCAAGGACAAAGCCTCGCCGGCTCCCGCCAGCGACAGCCCGGTCACGGCGTAATCCGTGGCCGCATGGCTTCGGGCGCTCCTGCGCCTGCTGATTGAGGCGATCATAAGTGAAACGCTCAACTTCCTGGATCGGCCGGATGTTATCGCCGACACGCCCGACCCCGTGCTCGAAACGATCGACCCGGTTGAGAGCGATAGCGTTCGCAACGCTGATCTTCTTAATCGGTTTCGGGGGCTCCTGTAGCCGCGAAGAAATGGCCCTGGTCTCGGTAGCCAAGGAACACCCCGAGACCAGGGGCCTTGCCCGGATCGTCGAGCAAGAGACTCGCACAACCGTCGATGATGACGGAGTCGAGCGCTTGGCGCAGGACACGACGAAGGCCCAAGTCGTCGGCGATGCGACGGTCCGGAAGCTCGAGATTCCGAAGGACGGAGTCGAGGCTGCGAAGGACGCCGGCAAGCCCGAGAAGCGCCGCCGACTGGGCTACATCGTCGTGCCTGAAGCCGACGCCGCTCAACTGGTTCGCAACACGGACCGGCTATCCAAGATCCTGAATGACCCCGAGCTTGCGAAGCTCGTTAAAGAAAAAGGCTACTGATGCAGCGCAAGGCCACTTGGGCAAAGCCGCAAAAATACTGCGGCGTTCCTAACTTCCACCTACTCGACGAGCATCTCTCCAGGAGCGCGCAGCCAACCGCAGACGGCATGAAGGTTTTGAGGGAGGCTGGATTCAAAACCATCATCAACCTGCGCAACTGGCATAGCGATCTGGATGAGATCGGCACCACGGGCCTGGCGCTCGAAGAGATTCCGATCAGCGCCTTCAAGCCCAACCTCGACGAAGTGACCCGGTTTCTGCAGATCGTCTCGCAGAAGGACCGCGGCCCGATCCTGGTCCACTGCCTGCACGGAGCCGATCGTACGGGCATGATGTGCGCGTTCTATCGCATCTGCTTCCAGGACTGGTCCAAGGAAGACGCGATCGAAGAGATGGTCGAGGGCGGGTACGGACACCACCGCAAGATGTTCGCCAACCTGCCGGAGTTCATCTGGGATCTCGACATCGAGGCGCTTAAGGCGCGAGCGGGCATCCCGTTCGTAATGAAAGCCTGCCCATGAACCGGACACAGAAAGCCGTAGCCGCTTGCGGTGGGGATACCTGGGTCGGATCGCTGGGTATGGTGGCGATCTGGCCGTGGCCTCCTGTCATCGTCGGAGTTCCGCGCTCACGCTTCACCGAGGACGACTACCGCTTTCTGTGTACCGTGCTCCAGCCGGGCGATTTCATCCTATCCCGCGCCGAGCCTTTCAAGCTCTCGAACTGGGCGATCGGCCGACACGGAACCGCGTTCATTCACCTTGCGGTCTATACTGGAACGGTGCGCGGGCAGAAGGATCCGCGCACGGGCTTTGTCCGCAAGCCCAAGCGCGTAGAGCTGAGCAATCAGACTCCCGAACGGTTCGGCAGCGATACGCACATACGCACGATCACGCACGCCGTGTCCGAAGGCGTGATCTGCGAGGACATCTTGCGGCTGCTCAATCATTCCGACCGCGTGGCCGTGGTTCGCCCCTACTTTTCGACGCTTCAACAGGTCTCCATCATTTCTTACGCGCTCAGGCGCGTGGGTCAGCCCTACAACTTCGACTTCACGGATAAAGGCCCGCCGGCAACCTACTGCACCGAGCTGGGCCGGCTCTGCTGTGAGCACGCCGGCATCGAGCCGCCCGCGCGAGTGAATATTCCCGTAACCCTGTTCGGTCCTTTCGGGAAAAAAGGCCAAGTCACGTTGGCCGACTCGTTTATCGAGCGCTTCGGTCTACTGGCCTGCTCGATGTCCTGCAACGACCGCCCGTTCTGGCGGCGCTCTTACCTCGGCGATCAGCTCCGTGAGTTCATCGCCGAAGCACCCGACGCGGCCTCGCCGCGCTAACGCACAGGATCACCCTTGCGCTACGTCAAGATTCAGACCAAGACCCACGGGGTCGTGCGGGTTCCCGCGCGCAGTCGCGCCCTGCACAACACGCCTTTCTACAAGGCCGTGCGCTCGCACCAGCAACACGTCACGCGCCATGAGGCGCGCAACATGGATCGAACCTACGCATGCAATCGGCGATGGATCTATCTGCCAACCGCGGCGGCGAAATGAAGCGGAAGCGCACGCAGGATAACGGGCGGACCGAGCCCAAGATCAAGATCCAGGCCGTGAGCCTGGACGACGGGCGCTGGGATCTGCTCATTACGGAGTACACGGAAACCGGCGACAAGATGATCTCTCGGAGCGCCTGCGCGGATGTGCCGTCGATGCAGTTGCATATCCGGGGCACCCTTCGTTCCGCCGGCGTCCGGACCTCAAGGAGACAGACATGGAAGACATAACTCGAAGTCCCGAAGCGCTCTCGCGAGCGATGCGCGGCATCGGCCAGGTGTATGCGCGTCAGCCCATCGGTGCGGTACTCCAGATCGGCTGGCGCCAGAAGGACGAGGGCGGGCGCTGGAAGTACGTCGGCGCGTTCGGCGGATCCGAGAAGAAGGGCATGCGGCGGTGCTTCAACATTATGACCGCCGTGCCCAACACAAAGATCAAGCGCGGCACCATGGACGTGCCCGCGCGCAGCCTGCACCCGGACTTCGCGCGCTTCAACTCGGCCGACCCCGAGAAGTGCATGTCGATCCGAGCGGTGCTGGTGAACAAGGACGCGAAGGACGCCTACCGCAAGAGCCTGGGCGCGTTCAAGTGCTTGAGCCGCGACAAGAATCCGCCCTCGGGCTGGTTCTGCAAGGGCGACGCGCAGAAGGCGGTCCGGTGGGACGCCGCCTCGCAATCCTTCCGCGAGATCGTCTGTCCCGCAGAAGCCTGCGAGTTCCGCCAGGAAGGCAGCGGGCCGAAGAATCAGGGAACCTTGTGTAAGTGCAACTTATCCCTGCTCGCCCAGTTCCGCTGGGCCAGCGGCGACTTGCCGCAGCTTATGTTCCAGTGGGACTCGAAGTCCTGGAACAACGCGGGGAACCTCGAAGGGCTCTTCGCTCAGGTGGACGAAGCCGCAGGCGTCCTGGGATACCCGAATGGCACGTTCCCGGTGATGGGGCTCCCGATCACCTTGACGCTGAGCCAGAAGGTCAAGGAGTCGTCCCAGTTCCCGATCGTAAGCCTGTCGGTGGACGGAGACGTCTTCT
The DNA here is from genome assembly GCA_015075375.1 of Planctomycetota bacterium. Taxonomy (GTDB): domain Bacteria; phylum Planctomycetota; class SZUA-567; order H5-PLA8; family H5-PLA8; genus H5-PLA8. The sequence continues at coordinate 942,710 of JABTUM010000003.1, forward strand.
CCTGGGCCAAGATCGCGCATCGGATCTTCGGGTCCACGGCCGGAGGCAGGCAAGCTCTGGGCATGTCGCAAGCGCCGGCCCCGCGCGCGCTCCAGCTCGAGCCGCCCGAAGGATTCACGCCGGATGAAATGGACGCGGCGACCGAGGCCGCGCTGAATCCCGATTATCGCCCGGCGAATGTCCGGGAAGCCGCCGAGCCACAATGAACGCGCCCGTTCGCTCCTACTCGCCGACCTCCCTGACCGTGTTCCAGCGGAACTGTCCGCACGCGCTCGACCTGTACTTCCAGAAGCGTATGGAGCACGAGTACGAGGTCGAAGGCCCCGAAGCCGCCGAAATCGGCATCGTGTTCCATGCCTGCCTGCATGCAGCCGGCCTGGCGTCGGCGAAGCGCGAGGACTTGCTGGCGGCCGTGAACGAAACGGCCGCGGCGTATGCCTCGCGGATCTCGCCGGACCGCGCGTTCCAGGGGCGCGAGCTTGCGCGCGAGTTCGTGGAGTGGTGGCAGTTCCCGGTGGGCTACCAGTTCGAGCATGGGCTCGCCTTCGATCCGAAGTGGAATCCGGTGGACTGGGACAGCCCGCAGCGTCGGCTGCGCATGATCCTCGACGCCATCGGCACGGAAGAGATCGAGCATCAATACTACGGCCCTCTCCGCTACGTCGTGGGTCAGGACTATAAGACCGGCTGGGGCGCGTCTCCGCACGAACTGGACAGCGTGCAGATGGATGGCTACGCGACCGCGCTGCGCAAGCTCTACGGTGAAGAGGTGGACGCGATCCGCCTGATGATCGTGGCCGTGCGCTACCGCAAGGTCTACATCCGCGACTACATCCTGCAGGACGAAGAGGACTCGGCCGCGCTGGACCGCCGGGCCGAACGGCTGGTCTTCGCGATTCGCGCCGCTCACAAGAGCGACGGGCATGCGCGGATCGGACTCGGGTGCATGCGCTGCAACTTCACCGAGGAATGCGAGACGTTCCGGGCGCGCGCGGCCGAACTGCGCGAGCATCCGCTCGACCTGCACGCGCCGCCGGAATCCTTGGCCCGTGACTACGCGGTGCTGAAGTCGCGGACGAAGGAACTGGACGAACACCTCCGGGTCGCCACCAACGTCAAGCCGATCGAACTGGACGGCCAAGTGCTCGGCTGGCACCCGAAGGAAAAGACGGAGCTGAAGGATCCCGGAGCGCTGATCGCCGTTTGGGAGCAGGCCCACGGCGCCAAGCTGACCGAGGACGAAAAGGGTCACGTGCGCGCGATGCTGCTTGCGGCCGATCCCGGCAGCACGCACCTCCAGAACGTCATCAAGAAGTGCTCGAAGAAGCTGGGCTACAAGAATCAGAAGCTCGCCCTCGAGGAAGTGCTGCCGAAGCACACGGACATCAAGGACACGATGGAGTTTGGATTCCGCGCGGCCGAGCCCGCGCCCAAGGAAGGGAAGAAAAGTTGATGGATTACTTCGCCGAAAAGCGCCGGTTCGCGGCGGTCGTAAGCGGCCTCAAGTGGGGCTACCGCAAATCCAAGAAGGCCGACGGGCGCACGAAGCTGATTACCCTGGAATTCCTGGTCCGGATCACGCCCGAGATCAAGAGCGCGATGCCGAGCGAGTTCGGCCGCGTGATGAGCTACGGTGCGGCCGGCGACGGCGAGTACCTCGTTTCGAAGGTGAGCGTCTCGCGCGAAATCATCATCGCCTTGCGCGTATACCACCCGAGCGGCCTCGGACCGCGCGCCGTTCCGATTCTCCAGATCGGCCTCGACAGCGGACCGCTGGACTACGCCAGCCTGAAGGTGCGCGAGCTGGTTCAAGGCGACGATGCGTGGATGCTCAAAATCCAATGCCGCTGCCCGTACACGAAGGAACTTTGGGAATGGCTGGGCGACCGCGGCTGGCTCGAGGCCGATTGCGTGCTCGAGACCGAGCCCTTCCAGGATCCGCTCTTCAGGGCCGGCGAAAACGCCGCCGAATCGGAGGGCGAAGAGTCCGGCGAAGACGACGAGCAGGGCTCGCTGCTTGACGATCCCCCCGCCCCGGCCGAGCCCGAAAAGCCCGTCGAGCCGGAGAAGCCGACCGAACCCGAGAAGCCCGTCGAGCCCGAGAAGCCCAAGGCGCGCAAGAAGGCCGCAAAGGTGGTGCCGCCCAAAGAGCCCGAGCCGCAGCCGGAGGAAGAGCCCGAACTGCCGCCCCGATCCGAGCACGAATTCCCCGAGCCGGAGCCGGAGCGAGACGATCCCGAGCCGGAGCCCGAATCGGACGAGCCCGCCGAAGAGGACGAGGACGACGGGATGGGACTTCCCTGGCAGACGGAGTCGGAATGAAGTGGCTCAGGAAGGATTACACCATGAACCGCATCATCGCGATCGACGCAGGATTCACCTCGTGTGGCTGGGCCGTGCTGGAGCCCGGTCCCGTCCGCCCGATCGCACTGGGCTGCATTCGCACCGAGAAGTCGAACCGAAAGGGCGCGGTGCGCGTGGCCGACGACGACATCCGCCGCTGCCAGGAGGTCGCCAGGGTGCTTTCCAGGACCATTCGCACGCACGGGGTCGGCGGCGTGATCGCCGAACTTCCGAGTGCCGGAGCCAAGGGCGCGCGCGCGATCGCCTGCATGGCTCGGGCCGGCGCGATCGTGGCCGTGGTCGCGGAGCTTTGGCGGCTGCCGGCCGAATGGGTGACTCCGAACGAGATCAAGCTGCTCGCCGGATCCAAGGCCGCGAGTAAAGACGAGGTGGAGGCGGTGGTCCGAAAGCGCTGGCCCGCGGCGAAGCTCCCGAAAGCGAAGTGCGAGCGCGAGCACGTAGCCGACGCGCTCGCGGCGTTCCTTGCCGCAGAACACGGATCTCTGGTCCGCATGCTTTTTGGAACTCGATGAACCCCGAAGTCCTGCATAAGCGCATGATCGCTGCGATGGATTGGCGAAAGTTCTATGCCGAGCGCCAGATCGTGATCGAGGGCGAGCCTGACGCCGAAGGCTGGGCCAAGGTGCTCGACATCGAGAATCTGAGCCTTGTGCGCATCAACGTCAAGTCTGGCGCATGGGAGGACCGCGACGGCGCCAAAGGCAACGTCTACGAGTTCGCGCGGACGCGCAAGGACTACTCCGAAGGCGACCCCGGAGACCTCGAAATCCTAGAAGACCTCTGCCAAGAGGCGGGCGTCCCGACGAATGATCCGGAACCCGAACCCTCCGAGGCCGAGCCGGACGAAGATCCCGAATCGTATGTGGCCGATACGGACTTGCGACGATGGGAGCGAAGGCTCACGACGCCCCGCCGCGACTACTTGCGCGACCTTACGGGCCTGACCCCGGAAACGGCCAAGCGCTACTCGATCGGCTGGACGCCCGGATGGAAGCGCGTGCGTCCTAGCTTCGTGCTACCAGTCCACGATCCGGACACGGTCTGCCGCTCTATCCGCCTCGTGGACGATTCCTTCCAATCGCGCTGGGTCATGCGCCCGATCTACGGAATTGCGCGCCCTCAGTTTACGCCGCGCCTTTACGGCCTGGACGAGATGATCCAGGGGAAGTGGAGCACGGTCCTGCTTTGCGATTCCGAGTTCGAACGCCTGATCGTCATGCAGGAGCGTCAGCGCGACGACTGGGGCGCGGTCTCTCTGACCGACCGGGCCTTCCCGCGCGAATGGGCTCCGCACTTCGACGGCAAGGACGTAATTCTCTGCCCAACGCCAGAGCGCACTTCGCTCTCGTGCTTCGAACGGATTGTCGGTCCGGCGCTCCATGAAGCCTTGAAGGCTGGCCGGCTGAAGTCCCTCAAGATTATGCGCTACGAAGCGGCTGCGGGACAAACGCGACCGACGCTGAATCGCTGGTTCCAGTGCGGCGGAACCTGGACTGAGTTTCAGCGGCTCGCCCTCCTAGCCGTACCCTTCGTGCCGGCCAATGCGCTTGCCGAGTCGGAGCAGTCCATCGAGCTGAAGGAATTGAGCGAGATCGACGACCCCAAGCACGGCGACCGGCGCGTCCGCGTTCCTCTGACCATCAGCGGCGACTCCGATCTCGTTTTCGATTCGCCGTCGGCCTTCCGAGTGGATTACTGCGCGGAGATCTACAAGGGGAACTGCGCGCTTTGCGAGAATAAGACCTTCGATCTTCCGCCCGGCCGGCCGGAACACATCGGCATGTGCGGTCAAAGCGAGGTCCAGAAGGAATCCGTACTTCGCGGAATCTGCTGCCCGTACGGCAAGCGGCCTCACTTGCAGACCCTCGGCAAGTACGCTTTCCGCGAAGTCTATGCGACCACGTATCAACGCCGGGTCATCCGTGGTGCCGAGAACGATCAGGCTCGCGTGCAGCGGACCGCCGAGCGCACAATCTACGTTAGGATCCCGGACGGCAAATCCGGCCCGCTGGAGCCCCGCGGCTACTATGCAACCGGCTGGGTCCGCACGAACCCCCGAAACTCGTACCGCACACTCCTGGTCGAATCGCTGGAGCCGATCCGAGAAGGCTTCGAGGACTTCAGGGCGGCGGAGTATCAAGAGTCGTTCGACCGATTGCGCGCGCTCGGATGGCAGGGCATTTGTAACGACCTGACGACGCATCGAACCCGCATCCAGGACCAGCAAGAGGCTTTACTGGTCGTCATGCTGACCTACTGCTCGGTCCTGCGGATCCGCTTTAACGGCGAGACGATCCGGGGCTGGGTGGCGTCGGCGCTAATCGGCGATTCCGGCACCGGCAAGAGCACCAACTTCGAGCGCATCGCCGAGGCGGCGGGCGAAGGCGAGATCTTCCAATGCCTCACGGGTAAGCGCACCGGCCTGACCTATGCGGTCAACCGGAGCGAATACAACTGGCGCTGCCGGGCCGGCCTCTTCCCGCAGAACACGCGCAAGATTTTGTGTATCGAGGAAGCGCAAGATATGGAGGCGCGCGACATCAAGTCGATGGCCGGCGCGCTGGACGACCAGGGCGTACTCCGCGTCGAGACGATCGCGCGCGGGCACTACGAAGCCATGACGCGGTTGGTCATCAACTGCAACCCCAAGGACGGCCGGACGCTGGCCAGCTACACGTTTGGCTGCCAGTCGGTCGCGGATTTATTCGACGCCATGTTCGTGCGGCGGCTCGACCTGGCGGCGTTCCTGCGGCGAAGCGACGAGCACGCCAAGTACAACCGCGAGGACGTCTCTTCGGACGCCGGCGAGGCGAAGGTCCGGCCGGAGGATCTGCGCGCTCTGATTCACTTCGCATGGTCGCGCGAGGCCGATGCTATCTACTTCGGCAAGGAAACGACGGCCGAAGTGCTGGCGGCCGCCGGACGCTTGGCCGAAAGGTTCGGCTGGTGCGACGACATCCCGCTTGTCTGTCCGTCGGACGTGCGTAAGTCGATCGCGCGTTTGGCGGCGGCGTGGGCTGTCCTCGATATGAGCGTGGACGAAAACCTGTGGTCCGTGACGGTCAAGCCCGAGCACGTAAGCCTGACCGAAAAACTGCTTAACGCGCTCTACTCGCATCCCGACTGCGCGCTGGACCGCTATTCCGAGCAGGCCCACCGCTCTGGAAATCTCGAAGATTACCCGGCCATCGAGAAGGAACTCGAGGCCCGGCTGAATGCGGGCATCGCCGAATTGGTTCAGGGCAGGCTTCCGCTCGGTCGGACGCTCGCGCTCCTGCTTACGGGCGTGCGCGCCAAGCGCTCGGAATTACGCAGGGCCTCCGGCGCGAGCGACGGCGGGATCACGGACATTCTGGCCTTCCTGACTTCGCACCACCTGATCCGGTCGAACCGCAACGGTCAATTCGCACCAACCCCCAAGTTCGGGCGCGTGATGGCGCGCATATCCGAGAGACTGCCGGAACTTTACGGGCTCATTGGCATGAGCCAAGCCGACGAAGGACTGCATGAGCAACCCTGATCGCCAGTTAGCCGCAACTCCGGACGCATGCGTAGCCTCGGCCGAGCGGGACGAAACCACGCTTCTTTCGGGCCAGCTCGAGGAGAAGCTGCCCTACTTCGTGTATCGCATGCTCGCCGGCGCCGACGCCATGCCCGACTTAACCGGTGAGCGCGTTTCGATTCGAAGCTCGGGGCGTACGTACATCGTGCCGGGTGACTACTTCCGCACGGTCGAGCGGATCGCGCGAGATATTCAGGCCGTGGATCTGCGGCCGGCCGGCTTCAGTCCGCCGTTCGATCCCGAGGCTACCTGCATGATCTTTGACCGCGCGCGCTCGCGGGCGACTCAGGAACTCAAGGTCGATCCCAGTAAGCTGCGCGTGCTCTTCTTGCGCATGGACTCGGGCGGCTGCGGATTCTATCGTGCAATTCAGCCGACCAAGTTCTTGGCCCAAACCAAGAGTATTCACGCCGAGCAATCCGACTGGGCGCGGCTGGAACTTATGCTGCGCTACGACGTCATCGTGGCCGCGCGCGTATCCAACCCCAGCCTGATCTCGATTCTTCTGGAGGCCCAGCGGGCCGGCAAAATCGTGATCTTCGAGACCGACGACCTACTCAACCAGATCCCGGACTGGAACCCAAATGCGGCGTGGCACACGGCCGAGCGCGAGCGCATGCGCAACTTGTTTCTGCGGCGTTGCGACGGCGCGATCGTATCGACGCCCGAACTTGCGCAATCCATCGATCATCCGAACGTGCGCGTCTGTCTGAACGGCATCGATCCGGACCGCTGGCCCATGGTTCCGGCGGAGCAGAAGACCGACTGCGTGCGGATACTCTGGGCCGGATCGGCCACACATGAAAAAGACCTAGAGATGATTGTGCCCGCGATCAAGCGCATTGGCGAGAAGTACGCCGGGCGCGTCAAGTTTGTCTTCGTGGGGTACGCCCCGCCCTCGCTCTCCTGTGGCTACTCGTCGGGCTCAAACGTCCGCATCGATATTGCGCCCAAGTACCGGCAGATCGCCGAGTTCGTTCCGGGATGCCCCGTGCTCGAGTGGCCCGTGAAGCTCGCCGAACAGGAATGCCACATGGCGATCGCTCCGCTGATCGACCACCCGTTCAACCGCGCCAAGTCGGAGCTGAAGGTGTTGGAGGCGTGGGCGCTCGGCATTCCGATCGTCGCCAGCAACATCGAGCCGTACCGCAGGGCGATCAAGCATGACTACGACGGTTATCTCGTCGGCCCCGATACCGAGCAGTGGTTCCGCCAGATGCGGCGCTTAATCGAGAATCCGGAAGAGCGCTACGCCCGCGCGATTCAGGGCGCGGTATCGCTCAAGCAGAACTACATCATGCCTAAGATCGTCGAGCAGTACGAGCGGGCGCTACTGGGCTTCGCGCGAAAGGCCGGGCCGGCCAGGATTCAGCGCGACGAGTGCCGGTCCGCGATCGCGGCGCGTTTGGCCGAATTGGGTGAGGCATGATCGACAAAACCATTGAGATCGATGGCGACGTGTGCGTGTCCGCGACAGAAAAGCTGGGGCCGACGCTTCGGGATAAGCTCGTCGATGCGCTTCACGACAGGATCGTAGATTCGTTCGGCGCCGGCCCCTGGCCCAAATTACTGGGCGGCGGACTGATGAGCGAGACGGCTCGGGCGCGTGCAGCCTCGGAACTCCAACTCGACTGGCCCACGAAGCAGCGGGTCTTCGTGGAGCTGCACATCCGAAGCACGCGATTGTCGGAGATACGCACGGAGCCCCTACGCCGCGCACTCGAGCTTGCGGGCTGGGCGGTCTGCTCCACGCCGGACTGGCTTTACATGGTTGTGCGGGGATACGTGATCGGCGACCCCAAGCTAGTGCTGCGCTTGGTGGTGCCGGAGTCCTGGGACGAGCGCGTCGAACTGGACCGCCGAGCGAACAGGTTCATGCCGCTATGAGCAACGAAAAGGATTTATCGGGATACGGAACCCGCAAGTCACCGGAGGCCGTGGTTGTCCCCGTCCCCGCCCCCGCGCCCGTGCGGCTGCCCGATCCCGTGGACAGCGCGCCGCCGGAGATCGCGCAGATCCCCGCGAATACCGAATTCCTGCTGGGCATTCCTGCGGCCGAGTTCAACCCGACCGAGCGCAAGATGATTCTCGATACGATCGAAGAGTACAAAGAGATCGTAAAGGTAAGCCCCGCCTCGAAGATCTACGTCGAGGAGGCCGCGCGCTGCGTCGTGGAGCTGGAGCGATACCACTTCAAGGTCAATCAGGTGCGCAAGCGCATGAAGCCGGCCGACGCCGCCAAGAATGCGGACCTCCTGATTGAGATGGACAAGGAGCGCCAGCTACTTATCAAGCGCTACACCGCGGCCCTGGATGCGATCGGCGCGCTGCCCAAGGATACGCTCATGCAGGCGAGCGCGGACGACTCGCTCTCCGCCATCCACCTGCGCTACCGCGAAGAGATCGAACGCCTCAAGTCGGAAGGCCGCATTCCGGGCATGTTGTCTCGGGAGGCGACCGACCTGGCCCGCAGCGTCGGACTCGACCCGAAGCGCTACGGCCGCGACGACGTGATCCCGGAAGAGATCCGGGAAGCCGAGATCGGGCTGATCGAAGATGAGTAGCCGCCTGACCGCCATGATGGTGGACGATTGCCTGCACGACCCGGTGCTCGGCGCCAAGGTTTTGCTGGGCTACACGGTCCCGCCGCATTTCGAACTGCGACTCTGGGGCATGTGGCTGCGTCCGTTCATGGTGGATTCATCGGGCTTCGGCACGGCGAAATCGCTGGGCATCGCGATCGTTTCGGCCCTTCGCGCAATCCTGATCGAAGGACGTGTCGTGGGCATCTGCTCCAAGACCAAGGCGCAGGGCGAACTGGTGCACCAGTATTTCGACCGCTGGATCGATAGCAGCGCGATCTTCCGGAGTCAGGTCCGCATCGGCACGGGCGGCAAGCTGGCAGCGACCCACGGATCCTCACACTGGTCAACCAAGTTCAGGAACGGCTCAGAGCTTCGAACCATCACGCCGGACTTCGCACGCGGAGCCGAGAAGGCGGGCTCCGAAGACTGGCACGACGGCATGTTCGACGAGTGGACAAAGTACCCGGACATCAATGCGTTCCAGCGGCAGTTGATGACGCGCGTGCGTAAGCCCGTGCTTCCGCCGTACTCGGCCGGCGATCCGATCTTCGCGAACCATATCTACATGGGCGGAACCGCGAAGTACCAGTGGCATCCCTGCTACAAGATCGTCAAGGAGTACGAGGAAGCCATGCACAAGGGTAGCCTGGACGACGAGCACCAGTCCTGGAACTACCACCATATCCCCGAGAAGTTCCGGCACCTGATTAACCTGAAGAACATCATCCGGCTTGAGCGCGACATGGCGAAGGATCAGGTGGCTCAGGAAATCCACGGCAAGTGGACGCGCGACAGCATGGGTTACTATTCGACCCAGGACTTCGAGGAAGCGCGCTCGGACGATGTGCCGGTGCTGACGGAGAGACCCCATGAGCTATAGATGGATCCACGTGGCTGGGGTCGATGCGGCACAGGGCGGCGTGGGGCGCACCCGCCTGGACCAGTCCGAGATCAATAAGGCCGACGACTTTTCGATGTCCACGTGGCGCATGCTTAAGACCGACGACCCCAAGGCGCGCGTCGATACCGCGGAACTCGTTAACCTGATTCGCTATACCGGACTTACGGACAAGCAGCAGTCTGCGGTGGTGCACCGGATGCACGAGAAGTTCGACTACGAACTGATCGTCCTGGACCCAGGCGGCGGCGGTCTCTTCGTCCGGGACGAATTGCGCGAACCGATTCAGCGGACCGGCGCCGAGGAATTCCAGGTCTGCCCGATTATCACCAGGGACGACGAGCAGTTGAGCGGCGTAGGCGATCCCGTGCTCGCATTCTTCTCGCGCGCGGACACTTGGATCAAGGATCTGGGCCTCGCGCTCGAGAGCGACAGCGTACTCATCAATAAGGCGCACGAGGTGTTCCGGGCGGCGCTGGATGCCCGGCCGCAGCGCGTCCGCTTCCCGGCGCGCTCGGAAGTCTGGGGCCAGATGGGGTTTGGATCCGCCGACCAGATGCGCGCGTGGCTGAACGATGCTCAGAACGATCAGGGGGCCGCGCGCGCCCGTGCCGAGATCGACCTTGCGCTTGTGCAGATGGCTCAGGTAGGCCGGAAGCTGGACCGGGATATGAAGCGCCCGCACCAGGACCGTTACGGGATGTACGAGTACACCAGCGGCGAAAAAAAGGATGCCGCATACGGGATGCTCTACGGGTATTTCGGGTGCTGGATGCTGATGCAGGAGTGGGAGTTGAGCCGGCAGAAGGACAGTGGAGACGAGCACGTTTTTTCGATGCAGTCGGTTTGACTTTGTGCGCCGACTTGTGATTTAACGCAAGTAGACAGCCGATCCAATCGGCCTGCCCATGGGAGTGCTTCGTGCACATCTTGGGTCTCTGCGGCGCGTACGGCGCCGGCAAGGATTACGTTTGTAGTCTCATCAAGAAGATACTGGGTCCGGACCGGGTGGAGCGCGTGGCCTTCGCGGACCCGCTCAAGGACTCCGTGGCCGTCATGCTCGGCATCCCGCGCAAAGCGATGGATGAGGACAAGAACGCTAAGACGACGTGGCGCTGGAGGGATCTATCGCCCGCGCTGGTCGCGCAACTACACTCGATTCCGGCCGAGAAACTCCACGAATTCATGTCCATTCGCGAAGTGCTCCAAGTTTTCGGCACGGAGTTTGGCCGAAACTGCTGGAGCCAGAACATTTGGCTACGGGCGTGGCAGGCTCGCGCCGAAGCCTCGAAGGCCGATCTGGTTATCGCGACCGACTGCCGATTCAAAAACGAGATTGAGGCCGTGCGTGGAATGCGAGGGAAGGTCTGGCGCATTCTTGGCGGCAAGCAGGGAGACAATCACGTATCCGAACAGGAATGGAGGGATCTGTCTCCGGACTTCCTGATCTCAAACGAAGGTCAGCCCGCCGAGCGTAGCCTCGCGATTGAAGTTGCTCTCGCCCTGTCCAAAACGAGGTGGAACGGATTTGACGAAGATGCGCTATCGGCGCGGCTCAGGGAGATTTACCCATGAGCGCCAAAAAGAAACTCGTGTCCGCGATCGAAGGGCGCAAGCGCGTCGAACTGACCGCCGAAGAGATCCAGATTATCGAGCATCGCCGCGAACACGGCGTACTGCCGGTCAGCGAGACGCTGCAAGGGCGCCGAAAGCTCGACGCGCTGCAGCGCAAGCTGGCCGATTCGGAGCGCGAGCGCAAAGAGTCGATCGCGATGCTTGATGCGGCCGAAGAGCGCATGGGCTTCGTGGATGAAGTGCGCGGCAATCAGGGTGCCGTCGTCGTGCCCACCTTCCACTTGCCGCCGACCAAGGCCAGCGACGAAGTCGCGCCGATCCTGCAATTCTCGGACTGGCACCTGGAAGAGCGGGTAGATCCCGAGACGATCAACGGGCTCAACGAGTTCAACCCCGAGATCGCGAGTACGCGCGTGCGCAGGGCCTTCGAGCGCGGGCTCTTCCTGATCGAGCGCCTGCGCGTCGGAACGAAAGTGGATACCTGCGTCGTGGCGCTCCTGGGCGACATGATTACGGGCTACATCCACGAGGAATTACAGGAGTCGAACTGGCTCTCGCCCAGCGAAGCCACGATCCTCGCGATGAACCTGATCGAAGAGGGCCTGAACTTCCTGGACCGCGAAGGCAACTTCAAGCGCATCCTGGTCCCCTGCTCCATCGGCAACCACGGGCGCACGACCGAGAAGATCCGCATCAGCACCGCGCACAAGAACTCGTACGAGTGGCTGATGTACAAGATGCTCGAATCGAAGTTCGCCGGGAACCCCCGCATCAAGTTCCAGGTTTCCAACGGCTACCACAACTGGATCAACCTCTTCGGCTTCCCGATCCGCATGCACCATGGGGACGCGATCCGCTACAAGGACGGAGTCGGCGGTCCGACGATCCCGATTATGAAGAAGATCTCGCGCTGGGATCACAGTCAAAAGGCTCACCTGGATCTGTTCGGGCATCTGCACGAGCACATCGCCCACAACAAGTTCATTATGAACGGCAGTCTGATTGGCTACAACGCCTACGGACAGAAGATGGGTTGTAGCTACTCGGTCCCGCAGCAAACCCTGGTCATCATCGATAAGCGCTTCGGCCGGCAGGCCGTCGTGCCCATTTACCTGGAGCGGTCCAAAGAGATCCGCCACGAGGAACGGGAGGCCGTCACGTGCCGAAAGACCTGATCGCCGCGCTGTCCAAGCGCCCCAAGGCAGGCAAGCAGGAAGGGCTCACGGTGTCCGAGCTGTGCTCGGAAATGGGCTGCAACGAGCGTGCGGTGCGCATGCGCCTTCGCGCGCTCGCGTCCGAGGGCCGAATCGAGGTGGTCAAGAGGAAGATCTTCAACTTGGCCGGCCAAGCTGGCGTGATTCCGGCCTATCGTCTCCTGCCCAAGGAGCCCGCTCGAAAGTAAGGCGCCGCGTGATTCGCACCTTCGTCAAGCTGATCGGCACGCCGGAGCGCCGAGCACGAGCGGAGTTAGAGGATCAGATCCGGCAAATCGACAAGCGCTACTTCGACCGGACCTCCCCGCCCGTGGACCTGCGCGGGCGGGCGTATGTCTGGGGCGTCTTCGCGGATCGGGTGGTCGGGCCGGTCCTGGTCGGCTACGGGATCCTGCGCTGGAACGGGGAGGTTGCGCACCTGGAACGCTCGGCCGTAGAGCGGGAGTACCGCGGCCGTGGCATCCAGCGCCAGCTTATCCGGGCACGCTTGCGTATGGCACAGAAGCTCGGCGCAAAGCGGGTGCTGACTTATACGCACCGAAACAACTGGCCTTCGGCAAACAATCTGATCGGCTTGGGTTTTCGACTCAGGCGCTACCAAGCCAAGGAATTCATTCACTTTGAGTTTGTTTTGCGGCGCAAAACTTGACATTCATCACAAGCCTTGGGTTGAGTAATTAGTGTTGTTTGGCGCTTGATGCGCCCGTGAACTCGGAGAGCCGTGAGCAGGAACACCCGGCCGCACGCCAGAAAGAAGCACGCCTCAAGCGGATCGCCACGCGGTCTCGCCATGTTTCACGACATGGGCAGCTTCGATCAGATCATTAAGAAAACCGCCGGGCAGCTTAACTCCCTGCTGCGCGAGGTTTTCCCTTCCTCGACCAAAGACGCCATCCGCAAGTCGTTTGCGTACGCCGACGGCGAATGCGACCTGATTCAGGACATCATCGAGACGAAGGTAGACTTCTACGCGGCCGGCCTGAATATCCAGATCAAGACCCCCAATAAAAACCACAAGGGCGCGCTGCTTAAGCGGTTCGATAAGGTCATCCGCGAGCACCAGCTTCGCAAGGTCGCCGAGGAACTTATCCGCGACTACTCGGTCTGCAATAACTTCATCCTGCAGTGGAAGGTTGAAGACGACGAACTCGAGTATGTCACCAGCATCAGCCCCGCCCGCGCCGAGTTCGGACAGGGCCGCGGCGGCGAAATCCTTAAGGTTGAGATTGGGCAGGATGTTCGGAAGGCGATCCAGGAAGCCCGCGGCGACAACCGAAAGATGGCCGCGATCAAGGATATGTACCCCGAGAAGGTGGTCGCGGCGGTGCTCAGGGGCGAACTGTCATACACGCTATCCAATTCCGACGGCGAATACTGGGTCGTGCGTACGAACGCGCGGCGCTTCAGCGGCTTCGCTCGGCCTACGCTGGCCAGCCGATTCGGCGACATCGTACTGCGCAGGCTCATCATCGACGGCGACTTCGTAGTGGCGTTCTTCCTGAAGCGCGTGATCGAGCACATCAAGTCCGGCGAGTCGCCGCCCTCCGGCAAGAGCGTGAACCTCCGCGAGCTGTACCCCAAGAAGGAAGAGGTCAAGGAGTACGAGAAATTCTTCCAGGCCACCGGCCAGGCACTCCGCATGTTCACCAACCACACGGTCTCTGTCGAGTACCCGCACCCGGACCCCGCGATCTTCAATCCTCTGAAGTACGAGAAGGTCGAAGAGCGGATTCTGCGCTGGGGCGGTGTCGTGGACGTGCTGATGACCGGCAAGGGCGAAGGCTTCAGCCAGGGCCACCTGGGCGCGCGGCGTTTCGCGGCGCAGGGCAAGCGCGTCCGGGATGCCGTAGGCGAGGGCTTTGCGCTCATGCTCCTGCATCCGTCGCTCTCTAAGCCGCTGGGTGTTCCGACGGACAGCAACGTCCGAATCTCCTGGGACGAGCAGTTGCTCAAGGATCCCAAGCAGGTGCTCGAGGAACTCACGGCGCTGCAGGACCGCGGCATCCTCGATCACCAGAGCTTCCACGAAGCCATGGGCTTCGATACGGATCTGGTGCGCGAGCGCAAGCAGCGCGACATCGAAGAGAAGGAAATTTGGCTGAACACGTGGGAGCCGCGACAGGGCCTCACGAAGGCCGGCCGACCGGAAGGCGGCGAAGAGCGCCCGGCGCCCAAGCGGCGACCGCGGCCCGATAGGAGCTGAGAAGCATGGCGGACTATGACCTGACGCAGGACTCTTCGGCGCTTTCGTTCGTTCTCGAAGAGGACGACGTGGTGACGATCAAGGTGCCCGACAAGGACATCCTGGTCTCGCACATGGGCCGTAAGACGCAGGCAACCGGAAACGCGAACCTTTCGTCCCCGACCGACTCCATGCTCCTGGCGAAGCCCGGCCCCGCCGCAGACCTCGCGATCAATAACGAGGACGTGATCCCGATCGCCCCGCAGGCCGGTTCGGGCATCGACGGAACCGACGTGAACAGGCAGGGCGACGAACGCTTGCTCACGCTGAAGGCGCTGGGCGAAGACATTTGGGTCGTGCTGATTCGCGGCGGCTACCGCAAGCCGACGTACTAATTCGAAACCACAAACCGAAAGGAAGCCATGAGTAACGGAAAATCACCCAGCCTGACGTGGGGCGGCGTACTGCTCGCGATCTCTGTCGTCACCGGACAATTCGTGAATCTAGCCGTCGAGTATTTGACCGCCGATCGCGTAACCCTGCCGGCTACGGCCGAGGGGGCACTGTCCGGATCCAACGAAGCGGTGCTGCGTTACGACGGCGACACGGATCAGATCGTGGCCTCGGTGAACGGCGGGGCTTATGGCCCGCTGGCCGGCGGAGGGATCGAGGGTTCAGGGTCGAATAACGCGATCGTTAAGTGGACGGGCGAAGACACGGTCGGAGAATCCATTATCAGCGACGATGGAACCGGAGTTACCGTCAACGGCACGGGGCTTGCGGTTTCCAATGGCGGCATCGGACAGGCTTTCGCTATCTATGTGAATGAAACCGAAACGCAGCTTGCCGCAACGGGCGACTTAAAGCTATCCGCTCCGGCCGGCGAGGTACTGATCGACTCGGTGGACCTGACGATCGATACCGGCGACCTGAATGTTTCGGCCGGCGACATCAATGCGGTCGGCGGAAACCTGGACTTGGATGCGGACCTACGGCTCGGCTACCTCGCTTCGGGTCAGGGGTATCTCGCCAGCACGCATGGCTTTAATGCCGAATACAGGTTCCTTGAGTTCGGAGCTTCCGAGCCAGCGGACTTCACCAACGTCTCGAATACCGCCGGCAAGGATGTCTATTTCAAGGCGCAGAGCGGCGGGGCACACACGGCCGGCAACCCGGCAGGCGGCAGCTTCATCTTTGAGCCTGGAGCTAGGGGATCTGGAGGGGCTGGCGCCAACGGCACTCTGGGGGTCATGCAGCCAGGCGGAACGCGCGGGACAGACGAAGTGGTCATGTTCCATGACGGCAGCAACGGCTACTTGCAGTCAAACGACGGCAGCCTCCTGCTCCGCCTTGGCTCGTCCGCAATTATCAGTCTCGGCTCGTCTTCGATTACCGCCTACAAAGCGTTTTTGCCCGATGGATCGAATACGCGCGATATTGGCAATTCAAGCGCCGAATGGCGAGCGCTCTACCTTGCGCATGGAAGCAACAGCGGAACCTATTACGGTATCGGACAAGAAGCGAGAATCTGGTATTCGGAGTCCGGTAATGGATCGCTACGCCTTACCACGAAGTTTGACTCCGCTAAAGACGGCCTGATCTTTGAGGGGCTCATCAACGAAGTTTCGGGAACGACCGATGGATACATTACAAGCATTAGGCTGGCGCCGTCTTACGGGTCCAATACCGCGTCTAATCTATCCAGGCATAACTACATTGACCTGCAGAATCCCTTAATTAGCGGCGATGCGACAATCTCTGACGCCTGCGCGCTTCGTTTTAACGCCAATCTCGGAACTCATAAGGCCACTACGAATTCCGACAAGACTGGCAACACCAAGTCCGGAACCATCAAGGTCAACATCAACGGCACGATCTACCACATCCAGCTCTATGCCGACTAAATTTTCGGCCTGAACTTGCGTTTCGTCACAAGCATTGGGTTTGATTCTTTCGAGGCTTTGACGCCTCCGGCTTAAGGTAACGAATGCCCAAGAAGGACCAAGAGATCAAGCAGATTCGCGAGTGGGGCGTCTACGCCCAAGCGACCGCCGAACTGGCCGGCAAAAAGACGTTCAAGTTCGGCGGTCTCGAGTTTACGCCCGACTCGCACAAGATCTTCATCGTGACGGAAGTGTGTCATTCGCTTCCGCTCACGAACAGCCGCGACCGGTGCTTCACCGCAAAGACGCTCGCAAACTCTTATGAGTCCTTCGCTTATCAGCTCGCCGACTTCGAGCACCGGCTCAAGTTCTACGGGCATGAGAAGGATGCGATCTGCGGCGCCTGCGTAGCGGTCGAGCCCATCTCGAAAAAGGACGCGGTCAAGCGCGCCGAAAATGGCGAGGCCGTTCCGGTCAAGATCCTGGCGGCGGTCTGGCGCAAGGCCGAGCGCGTCGAGAAGTTCATCGCCGATCTCGCCGACGACCCGGATCTCTGGAAGACCTCCATGGAGTGCGGGCACTGGCTCAACGAGTCCGCGCTTTACGACGGCGAGAAATTCATTCCCTACAAGGAATGGACCGACGAAATGGCCGCGGCCATCGAAGTGGGCCGCGTCAAAGAGGTCGGCGGCAAGAAGCTCTATCTCGCGATGGGCGGTGAAGACGGGACCGTGGAGTTCGGCGGCTTCGGCTTCACGAAGTACCCGGCCGACCGCAAGGCGAAGATCACCGACGCGGTGGCCGACTCCAACCCCTCCATCGAGATCGTGGCAGGCTGGCGCTCGCGCGAGGACTGGATCGAAGCGGCCGCTTCGATCGTCCCGCCGGCGCAGGAGAGTTCCGCCTTGGTCATCGGCACGACCGCTCCGGACGAGGGCGACGGTCACGCGCACGAGATCACGGCCAATCTGGACATACTGCCGGCGGCAGGCCATTCGCATTGGTTTAAGCCGGTAGCGTTCGACCCCGAGAGCGGCGTGCTCGAGGGCTACACGAACAACGTGTACCGACGTGCGGGCGAAAATACCTACCTTGAGCATGCGCACAAGGTTCGCCTGGCGCGAAGCAGCAGTGAGACGGCAGGGGGCGGAACGCCCCAAGCAGAGCCGGAGGTTTTCCAGGTGGATAAGCACCTGCAGTGGCTTCGCGAGCAGGCCAAGGCGCTCGAGAAGTCGAATCCCGAAATGGCGAAGCTCTTCGAGTCGCAGGCGAAAGCGCTCGAAGGCGAGATCGCCCAGCAAGGCGTCGAGGAAACGATCGCGGCCCGCATCAAGAGCGGCGATCTGATCCCGAAGGCCGATCATGCCGGCGCGCTCGAGGCCGCAGCCAAGAAGGGCCGAGAGGACGCGCTGAAGGAACTGGCCGAGAAGGAAGCCGAAGCGAAGCGTCAGAGCGAGTCGGTCGAAGCGCGCCTGAAAGCGATCGCGGACGCGGGCCTGGACAAGGGCTTCGTCCTGCGCAAGACCGGCGACGGATCCGAGGTCACGCTGGAAGCGGTGGCCCGCGGTATCCCGACGGACGAGAAGGGCTGCGCAGACTTCGCCGATCGCCTCGCCGAGTGGCAGGGCATCGCCGAGCGCACGGGCCAGATGAAGCTGGCGCCGGCCAAGCAGGAGAAGGCCGACGACGGCAAGGCCAAGCCGAAGGTGCCTCCGTTCGGCGGCGACCCCTCGGGCAAGCCCAAGATCCGGGGCGCGGCCTACATCTAACGCGGAGCCTGGGCTCCCAGCGAACGAAAGAGTAACCGATGTTCGGTACGGACTATTTCCAGATCATCCACGGGGAAGGCATTCGCGTGGGTGAGAAGGCTCCCTCGGGCGATTGGGATTCGCTCGAGGTCGGCACCGCGATGGTGGCGAACGGGCCGACGACTTCGATCCCGGCGAACGGCCGGCTCGAAGGCTTCCTGCTCAAGAAGGTCACGGAGGACGGCCCGTCCTACGAAGACCTGAACCTGGGCGCTCCGAACCACCCGGCCAAGAAGGGCCAGGCGGTCACGATGGAGAAGCTGCCCGACGGCGCGATCATCGAAGTCGAAGGCGAGCCCGAAAAGGCGTTCGACGACGAGACTCCGGGGTTGCTGGTCACGGACGGCACCGGCGCGATCGACGACGAGGATACGGCCGGCACGCAGTTGAGCGTGAAAAACGGGCGTTGGTACAAGGCGCAGTCCGGCGACTACGTCGAGGGTCTGCTGCACGAGCAAGTCGATCCGGTGGCGGATGACGCGAACGTCCGCATCCAGATCGAGATCCGCCGCATGGGGATCAAGGCGTAAGGCTGCCCGATTAGGGCTTGAGACGAGAGACGCATGCTGAACGAGCAATCCATCAAGCGCATGATCGGCGTGGCCGAGTTCCTGCATCACAACCCGCAGCGGTTGGTGCAGGATCTCTCCGCCATGCTGGAAGAGCGCAAGCAGGTCACGCCGGAGCAGCGCTCCGAGTGGCTGCGCGAGAACTGGCGGACCGAGGAATTTGCCGCGGCCGTCCTGTTCAACGTGCTGAAGGAAGTCGAGGCGCACAACTGGGCGCTGGGCTTCTTCCAGAACACGCCGCTGGCGGACAACGAGTGGCCGATCGTACAGACCGAGATGAAGGACCGGGGTTACAAGACCTGGTATCTCGGCGAGCACGGCGGCAAACCGAAGCACCAGCACGTGCCCCGCAAGACGCACGTACAGTACCTCCTGGAGCAGTTCGCGACCGAATGGGTCGAGTACCAGCTCAAGGACTTGCAGATCGGCGACGTGAACGAAGCCGAGAAGGTGCAGAACGAACTCGCCAACGAGTTCCTCCGCGCGATCGACCGGCTGGCCGGCACGATGCTGGACGCGATTCCGAAGACCTCGGGACTGCGCGCCACGCTCGGGCTGCACAAGGATGTCGTCGCGGCGAACATCCCGGACGCGAACAAGCTGGACCTGAGCGCGGTCGGCTCGAACACCGGCAAGATCTCGCTGGAGAAGATGAAGCGGATTCTGGATTACTTCGGCCGCTTCGCCAGCGACGTGGAAGTGGATCGCGTGCCTCTGGCGATCCGCGCGCTGTTCCTGAGTTCCCAGCACACGCGGGACTTCTGGGACTTCGCGGATCTGGTCACGGGTTGGGACGTGACCGGCACCCACGCCGACTTCGAGGATCCCCGGAACGTGGTTCCCAGCGTCGTGCGGACCGAGATTTGGCGGTCCGGCAAGCTGGAGCAGATGTTCGGCTACAAGTTCGGGATCGTGACCCGCAACACGATCGCGTCCGGCAAGATCCGGGTGGCCAGCAACAAGCCGATCGGCTGGTACTTCAACAAGCCCAGCATGGCGGCGACCTACCGCGAAGAGAACGTGCAGAAGAACCAGGGCCGAATGAGTTCTTCGGTCGTGCACTGCTTCGTGAGTCCGGACGAATGGTGTCACCGGATGGTCGAGGTGAACCTGTAATCCAGGGTTAATCCCAGCAGCGGACGGGAGGCGGTATGTCACAATTCAGTGATCTCTACCCTCCCGTCCGCACCCTTCTGGGCGATTTCAGCGCGGTCGCACCTTCCTGGTCCAACGCTCAACTGGACATGGGAATCCAAAACGCGCTGCTTCAAGAAGAGGGATTTTTCGTCGGCGAGCCGGACGAGTCCGGCCAGACGATCACTCCCGACCTCGAAGAAAAGTCCGACATCTACCGCGTATCACTGCGCACCGCGATCGCCCTGCTCTCTCCGTCGAGCGGGGCATTCTCCTGGCGGACGCGCAGTTTCGGTGCTACGCGGGAAAACGGGCGGGCCGGCCATCTGGGCTACCTCGAATCAGAACTGCGCAGAATCACCGACGGTGACTTTGCGGCGGCTTCGGAGACCGAGTGGGATCAGTGGCTTAGGGGTACCAGCGCGGCCGTAGCGAAGCTGGGCTCCTTTCCGGGATAGGCCGAACGATGACCGAGCAACAGCGCAGGCAGCTTAAGCAGGTGGCCGAAGAGTTGAAAACTCAGGCCGACTGTCTTCGCCTGCATGTGTTGCAGAGCATCGACGACCTGCTTGGCGATCAGGCATCCGACGGAACGCCCGTAGATCGCGTAGTGAAGGGGCCGCTGGCACGGGCCGCTGCGCGACTGGACCGCAAGTCGAAAGAAATACTCTCGCTTCTGGGCGAGCAATAACCGGAGTCAGAAATGCCTTTGGATGGCAATTCCACCAACACGGTCAAGAACGGCCTGGAAGCGATCGTGTCTTACAGCCTTCAGGCCATGCAGGACGTGGGCAAGTACGTCTGCGAAGAGCCGGGGTCCGGCGAGTACACCGCCGACCCGGACTTCGCGTTCCCGAACACCGGCGTCGATTTGGCGCTGCGGGTCATCGGCGCCCTCGAATCCGAGGATCCGATGGTCGTCACGATCGTCGGCACCGACCAGGACGACGCGGCTCTGGAAGGCACGGCGACGATCGGCGGACAGGTCTCGCGCGGTCAGGCGTACGAGGTCGTGCCCGAGACCCCCGGCAAGCGCTTCAAGACGATCAGTTCGGTCACGGCGACGAACGGCGAGGCCGGCGACGGTTTCGAGATCGTCAAGCTGCCCGACTCGGATAGCTGGAACGAACTCTGCTTTATCGAGAACGTCGAGCTGAACGAGGGCACGACCACGCGCCCGGTCTACTGCCGCTTCGAAGTGGACCACAACAAGCGCGCGCGCGGCGAGAACACCCTGACGATGGCGGTGAAGCACACCAACCATCTGAACGGGCTTCCGCGCATCAAGGACCGCGACGTGACCCTGCGCCTCGCGTTCCACGACGACGGGCAGGCCGGCGCGACGGAAACCTGGATCATCGCGAAGGCTCGCGTCAGTACGCCCCTGAGCGTCCCCGAAGAGGACGACGCGACGGTGCGAGGCGAAGGCAACTTCGGCAAGTACGCCGTCTTCAGCTAACGCTGAACCGCGAAGGGTGCGGCCCGGCCAGAAGGGTTTGTTTCGAATCTGATCCCGCGCATGCGGACGTAGGATTCACCCGGCCAGGGCCGCACCCGTCCAAGGTGCAACCGTGAGCGAGCAGAACGGAAGCAACGGGAACGGCGAGAATTCCTGGTTCCGCCGGACCATATTGGGCCTGATCCTGGGGGGCACTCTCACGCTCGCCGGGTTTGTCGTATGGGCGCTGCATCAATCCGCCATCGACCAGATTCGCGATGGAAAGGACAGTTCTTCGGTGCAGTTCCGGGAGCTGAAGGAAGAGGTCAAGGATCTGCGCGGGAAGCTCGAGGTCAAGGTTGACCGCGACAACGAGCTACTTCAGCGCATCACTAAGATCGAGGCTCAGAACGCCTACATGGCGGAGCTGATCCGGGATCTCCGGGATGCGCTGCGAGACCGGAAATCTGTGGAGCCCATGAAGCCGTGATGCGCAAGATCGCTCCTTTGACATGGGCTGCCGTGGAGCCCGAAGCGCCGGATCTCCGGCGTAACCGCACGGTTAGTGCGGCCTATCCCCGCATGAGGGGGAGGGACCACGGGTGAACCGCGAAGTCTGGTCCGCCGAGGAAGCCTTCGTATCCATCTGGAACGTCGATGGGAGCGGAAATCCCACGACGCTTCTGTATGAGGCTTGCTTCGCCCAGGAACTCTCGGCCGCGCCCATTCGGATTGGCCTGAATAACAGGCAGTCGGGCGTCGGCTACGAGGAACCGCGGTCCAGAGTCATCGGGCATACGATCCGCATCGGCACGCTTTACTTGCGCGCGGCCACGCAGATCACCCCGTTCCTGGGTACGTCGAAGTACCGGATTTTGGTGGAGTTCATTAACCCGCGCTACCCCGATGTCGCTCCCTTGGAGAACGACACGCACGATTACCGGGGCTGCGTGGCGCAGGACGGACCGGAGTGGAGTGTGCAGGACGGGCAACTGGCGCTCGTCCGAACGACGTTTCAGGCCGAGCAGAAGATCTAAAGGACTCGGCACATGGGAAAGGAACAGGCATGGAATCGCAGGTGGAAGCAAAGGAATCCTCGGTAGTTCCGTTTGTCACGAAGCCGGCCGAATGGGCACCCGCCCTTGAGCTGGCTTCCGAGTGCGAGGTCGCCTGCGAGGCGGGCCTACGCAAGTTCAAGATTCGCGCCGTCTCCTACGGCGAATACCTCAAAATCGGCAAAGACTCGCCCAACCCGCAGCCGCCCAAGCAGGCGAAGGGGCCGCGTGGGTCCGTCGTGGCGCCCGACCCGTCCGATACCTCGCATCAGGAAGCCAAGGCCGCGGCGGTACTTCGGCGCATGGTCGCGACCGTAGACCTGTGCTGGATGAAGATTCCGGGCGAGACCCTGGACGCCAAGACCGAATGGATCGAGACGAACTTCCGCCGCGGCGGCGAGTTGATCGGGCTCTACTACAAAATCCTCGCGCAGTCCGGGATGAACGGCGGGCGCAAGCTCGAGTCCGAAGCCGGAATCGATCTGATCTCAACGCCGGAAGAATGGGCGTCGGCCGGCCGCGCTCCGATCTCCTACGTGTTCGAGCGATCCGGCAAGGCGATCGTCTTTAAGCTGCGCGGCATCACATCCAAGGCACTTCGCGAGATCGAGCGCGCCGCGAACCCTGGACCGCCCCCCAAGGCGAAGCGATCGGTGCCGGGCGCGCGGTTGACCGGCCTCCCCGATCGCGAAGTGCCGAACCCGGAAGATCCGGAGTACCTAAAGCGCGTCGAGCAGTGCAATCTCGTCAAGCAGGTGCAGATTCTCGAGGCCGCGATCGGCTTCGAGTTCCCCGGCAAGACGATGGATGAGAAGGTGAAGTGGCTGCTCGATCGGCCGGCCGGCGAAGTGAACGAGCTTGTGAGCCTGGCGCAGCAGGACGTACTGGGGCACCGGGATCTGGCGGATTTTTTCTAGAGCGGCTCCGCCCGCCCGAACTCAAGGGCTGGAAGCCGAAAGAGCGCGGGTATCGGAGCCCACAGGTCGGCTGGAGGTACGCGGAACTGGATGCGGCGAAGTTCTGGGGGCGTACTCCCTGGGAATTTGACGCGCTGGAGGCGGAAGAGAAGGCCGAAATGGTAGCCTTCCAATGGGTCTCCGGGATGGTTCAGCAGTACATCCAGGAGGAGTTCGAGAAGAAGCTCGAACAAGAACAGAAAGCCCGCAAGCGATGAACTTCCTGCAGCCGCACGAGATGGACCTGATCCGCAGGGACTTTCAAGACCTGCTCGCCGGACTGGACGCAACGCCCGTGACCCTGCACTGGGTCACGGGCTCCGGCCCCAAGGATGCGTACGGACGCTACGCGGAAGAGCAGGCGCACACCCTGGACGTTCGCGCCGTCGTCAATCCGCCGGACCAGCGCGCGGTCGAGAAGCAGGCGGCGCTGGACCTGAAGACCGGAGACACGATCTTCCTCTTCCCGTCGGACGTGAACCTCGATCTCGAAGGCTTGTGGTTTGAAGTACCGAGTCTCGGCGACTTTGTGCCGGACGCGCACACGCCGGTCGCGGCGCATACCCAACCCGTCCTACTGGCCAGCGGCGAACGATTCGCCCAGGAAGTGAGAGCGCGGCCGAAGCGGTGAGTATTAAGGCCAAGGGGCTTCAATCTACAAAGCGCTGGCTCCAGGGCGCGAACTCGAAGATCCGTAAGTCGATCCAGGAAGAGATCGTGGGCGCAGGCGCGCTGGCGGTCGCGGAGCTTCGCGCCAAGAACGCGGTGCTTTCGGCCGTGTATGCCGCGTACAGCCCGCGCGACTACGATCGGACCTTCGAACTGCTCGACTCGGTCGGCGCGGTGGCGATTCAGCAGGAGCCGCCGACCGCCGGCATCGTGATCTCATTGGGCGATGACGGCCGGGCGATCCGGCCTCCGGGCGATGTGCATTACGCCCGCTTCTTCCTGCCGGCCGAATACGGCTCTGCGGCCAACAGCGCAAACTCGTTCGTCAGCGCTTCGGCGGTTCCCGAGCGCGACTTCTTGGCGGTCTGGATCCAGGTATTCGGCGATCTTATCCCGCGTGAAGTCGCGGAAGCTCTGTTGGGAGGCTTGCGTGCTTAACGGCGGCGCGATTCAGTCGGGCTTCCGGTCGGCCCTGAAGACGTTCCTGGAAAGCTACTTCGACGGCGCGGAGCACTCGTTCGGCGGCGACGAGATCGAGTTCCCCGAATGCGGCATTGTGTTCGACCGGCCGCAAGCCGGCGCCAACCTGGACAAGCCACTGATCCATATCGAGCGCATTCCCGACCGGGCTTCGATCAGCAAGGTCTCGGTGGCCGGCCAGAAGCGCGACACCCAGATTCCCGCGTACGTGCGCGTGCACACGGCCAACAAGAACTGGGCCGTGAACGACCACATCCAGGATCTACTCGAACTGGCACTGCATGGCGCCGCCCATCAACTCGCGGCCGCCGGCGTGAAGGTTCGGCGCGTAAACAACTCGATACCGCTGGCGCTGCATCCGTCCCAAGAGATTGAAGTCTCCCAGCGCATCGTAATCTTCCGCGTCTTCGCGGACTTTGCTCGCGCCGACGAGCCTGAGGTGCCGTAATGATTGTCCGGGCCGATGTTAAGTGGGCTGCTGTAGAGCCCGAAGCGCCGAAGATTCGGCGTAACCGCACGGTCAGTGCGGCCTATCCCGATGGGCTGCTGAATCCCGCGCATGCGGGCATTGGGAAGGACTACAGGTAATGGCCGACGAACTGAAGCGCGATATTCTACTGCTGATCCGCAGCGAATACGACGGCAGGGGCATCGACAAGGCGCTGAAGGACATCGAGCGCTTCGAGGCACGGCTCGGCCAGATCGCCAGCCAGAAGATCCAGCTTCAGGTCGCCGGAACGCAGGCGGTCGCTGGGCAGCTTCGGCAAGTTTCACAAGCGGCCGGCGGCGTGGCGGACGAGGGGCAGCGCGCCGGGACGAATCTGGGCAACGCGCTGGCTGAAGCCGAGAAGCGCTTCGGGACCACGATTCAGGATCTCCGCACGGTCCGCCGCGAGCTGAAGGCCACCCAGGCCGAAGGCGGCACGCAGTTCAGCGAAACGCTGACGTTGCAAGGCCCCCGTGGGATTCAGCAGCGCATCAATCCCGAGACCGGCGACCAGACCTTCACGCAGGACATCAAGAAGGCCAACCGCGAGATCGCACAGGCCCAAGACGAAGCGCAGCGCGAACTCGACGCCCGCCTCAAGCGCCAGCTCGAAGCCCGGCAAAAAGCCGAGCAGGAGAAGGCGAAGCTCACCGAGAAGTTGGCCCGCGAGGATGCGGCACGCCAGGCCGAAGTCGAGAAGGAGCAGGATCAAAGCCTTAAGCGCCAGCTACAGGCCCGGTTGAAAGCCGATCGCGAAAAAGAAATCATCAGTGAGCGGCTGGCCCGCGACGAAGCGAACCGAGAGAAGCAAGCGGCCAAAGAGCAAGAGCGAAACGAGAAGGACCGTATCCGCCGGCTGCGGGACGCCGATGCGCTGGCCGCGCAGTTCGAGAAGGAGCGCGCGTCCAAGCAGCGCGCCAGTTCGGCTTCGGCGACGTTCGATCAGGTATCCCGCCGGCCCGGAGCGCTACTGCTGCCGGACGCCGAAGTCCTGAACCGCCAGACCGGGCAGCTCGAGAAGGTTCAGCGCGTCCTCGACCCGACGAGTCAGAAGGTCTTTCAGCTAAACACGCACACGAAGACGCTGACCGCGAGCACCAACGAGTTCAACCGGATCATGTCGAAGTCCGGCGACACGCTCCAGAACGCGGCCGGGAAGGTGCTGCTCTGGACCGTGGCGACCGGCGCGGTTTTCGGGACTATCCGTGCGATCCAGGGCTCCATCCGGACCTTCAGCGAAATTGAGGCCGGCACGATCGCGCTGGCCCGCGTGGGTCGCGGGTTCACTGATGCGGTGCTTGGAACCGCCGAAGCCGAGCGAGACATCGCGGAAGGCGCGCGCGCTGCCTCCGAAGAGATCCTGCGGTTGAAGGTGGCGTTCGGTTCGTCCGGGACTTCCGCACAGGAAGCCGCCGTGACGTTTGCGCGGCTGGGGCTGAATCAGCAGCAAGTCGTCGAGGCCACGCGCACGTCCTTGCTGGCCGCGAACGTGGCCGGCATCGACGCGGGGCAAGCCGCTAAGTTCCTTGCGGCCGCGATGCAGCAGTTCCAGTTGAGCGCCGCCGACCTGCCCGATGTCCTCAACAAGTTGAACACGCTGGAAAACACGACCCGTATCCGGACCGAGGATCTCTTGCAGTCGATCAGCCGCGCCGGCGCGGTGATCCGCGAAGCCGGCGGCGACTTGGAATTCCTGGCGGCGGTGACTGCCGCGGTCGGTCAAGCGACCGGCCGGTCTGGTGCCGAAATCGGTAACGCCATGAAGACCATCGCATCCCGCCTGGGCGATGCCGGTATTCAGGCCAAGGTATTCGCGGCAACCGGGGTTGCGATCCGCGACGTGGAAGGCAACCTGAAGCCGATCAACGATGTATTGGGCGAACTGGTTTTGAAGTTCCAGAACTTGTCCGATGCCGAGCGCGCGCAGGTCACGACCACGATCGCGGGCATCCGGCAGCGCAACATCCTGCAGGCGGCGCTGGACAACTACTTCACGACGCAGGCGCAAGTGATCCGGCAGCTTCAATCGGCCGGCAGCGCGGAAGCCGAGAACGAACAGATCTTGGGCACGCTGGAATCCCGCATCCAGCGGCTCATCGCGGCGTTCGAGCGCTTCGCCTCGGTCCTTGGCGAGTCGGTAGCAGGCGATTCCGTCAAGGCGCTTGTGGATGGAATGCGCCTCGCGGTGGATGGGCTTTCGAACCTTGGCGCGTCCGGCCTGCTCGTGGTCGGTATGCTGGGGGCCTATGCGGCGGCGGTACTTCTGGCCTCGGTAACGGCGGACGGATTCGCCAAGTCGATCGTGGCTTTGAGCGAGGGATTCACGAAGGTCAACGCCTTGCTTAAGACGAGCATCTCGCTGCACCTGACGCAGGCCGGCGCCTCCAAGGCCGCAGCCGCCTCGACCAGCGTGCTGGCCTTGTCCTTCGGCGGGCTTACGGCGGGCATTCGAGCGGCCGCTATCTCTATGGCCGCATTCCTCGTGACGGCCGCGCCCCTACTGGTCTTTGCCGCCATTCTGGCCGGAATCGTAGCGCTGCTCGAGAAGACTCGGAATGTCGCCATTAACCCGCTTCAGGAAGGCTCGTCGGCGAATGAGGCACTAAAGCGCACGAGTGACGCGGTTAAGCAAGAGAACAATCGAACCCGCGCGCTCGAAAAGACTGCCGATCTGGCGCAAAAGGCCGGCGCGATCATTCAGGATACGGAGGCCAAGCGCGCATCCGGGATCCAGCTTTCGACTCGAGAGCTTGCGCAGCTTGAGCAGGCGAATCGCGCTCTACTGGAAGTCGCCACGCTTGAGGCGGACCAACGCGAGCGCGCGGCGCGGAACGCACTTACGACCGCCGACGCCACCGATATTGCCGCCAAGAACAGTAAGCGCGCGAAAGACAATGTCGATGCAGAGCGAAAGGCCATCCGGTCCGCGATTGCGGAGCGCGAGCGCCAGGAGCGCGAGCTACTTATTCAGCTACAGAAGCAAGAGAAGGCCGGACGCACTTTCGGCGGATTTCTTTTTGCGCCCAAGGATTCCATTTTCGATTCGGCCGACACGTCCATCGAAAAGACGAGGAAGTCCTTGGCTGCAGTTCGGAATGAGCAGGAGGAATTCAGGAACAGCCTTCGAGATCTCGAAGCGGGCGAGATTGAGAAGACTTTTGGCTCCGCACTTACGGATGTAGCCTTGCGGATCTCGGACATCAAGGAGTCGGTATCCAGTGGTTTCTTCCTGGCTATCGGCCTTGAGACCGACCCCATTACGAAGGCTCGGCTGGAACTTGAACAGCTTCTCGATACGCGCGATCGGATCGCGAAGGATCCAATCGTACTGACCGACCCCGAAGCGCGCCGCAAGGAGCTTGAGGACTTAAATCGCAGGGGCACCGAGATTGCTCGCGAGATCGAACTTCGGCAGAAGCTCGTTGACGTCGAAGATCGAATCAATATCGCCAAGCGCGCCAGCGCTGTTGAACGCGACCTAATTACCGCCCGCGCCGCCGAGACGGCGCGACCCGAAGACCAGCCGATCGCTCGGGCGGATGCCGAGATCGAAGCCGCGAAGCGAAACCTGGACCGCCTGACCGCGATCAATGCGGACTTCCGGACGCTGCAGGAGGCACGCGAAGCTATCGCTACGGCGTCCTCGCGTCGGGTCATCGCCGAGTACGAGGCCGAGGGACTGCGCATCAAGCAGGCGCTCGAGGAGCAGAAGCGCGTCTCCGATCGCCAGCTCGACATCGCCCGCTCGGTCGCCCGGTTCGGCGTCACGGCCGGCGAAGAGGCCACCCGCCCGATCCGCGAAGCCAAGGCGCTGATCGAAGTCGAGCGCCGGGCTTTCGAGCAGTTGACCGAGCGCCTGGTTCAGTTGCGGCTGAAGGCTCAGGATAGCGGACTTACGCGCCAGGAGCGCTTAGAACAGCGCGATCTGGCAACGCGCGCCGAAGAGGCTGCGAATCGAATCGAAGAGGCCAAGCTCTCCGCCTTCAAGGCGCAGCTCGATGTCATTAAGAAGATCACCGAAGAGCGCGTCCGGCAGGCCGAGCAGACGCGCAAGGAACTGGGGCAGCTCTCGGATCTTGACCTGGCGCGCACCCGGATACTGGCCGGCCAAGTGAAGCGCGGCGAGGTGAAGCAGCTTACCCAGGAACAGTTCTTGAGCCTGGACCAGGAGACGCGCCAGATCCTTACGAAGTTCCAAGACCTGTTCCCCGGAACCAGCGTGCTCCCTGACAACCTGGACCTCGGGCTGGGCGAGGAAGCATTCTCGAAGCGGCTCAAAGATCTGCCCCTCAGTCACGAGCAGGCGGTCATGGAGGCCCTGAAGGAGCTTCCCGAGATTCACCGTGAGGCCGTACTGGAAGCGCTGAAAGTGGAGGGCGTGGTTCGGCGCACCCCGGAAGAGCAGTTCGCGGAAGTGGCTCGGCGGGCAATCCCGGATCAAGGCTTCCAAAACTTCGCGCCCCAGGATCAGCGCCGCGGCGGGATCTTCGTGGACGGCGAGCGCCAGAACCTTCCGGCGCGGCAGCGCGGAATCTTTGCCGACGGCGAACCCTTTAACCCGCCGGCGCCGGACGCCGCACAGGACGCCGCGAACGCGCGGGCCTCGATCAACATGAACTTCAACATCGACACCGAAGGCTTGGAGGCGCAGGGCGAAAGGATCGCGACCGCGATTACCCTCGAGTTGACCGAGAAGTTGCAGCAGATGATCGATACCCAGACGCGAAGGGTGAATGGAAATGCGGATGCGCTCAAATTCCGTATCCCGACGAGGACTTAATTCATGGCCGCGACCTCAGCCCTGATCCTGAAGTACGGAACCTATGAGTTCTCCCCCACCCCGCAGATCGGATCACGGATCTCGGTGGCGCGCGTCGGCGCCAGCCAAACGGGGCCGGGCACGATCGAACGCATTGTCACGGTGCGCGGCATCCTGGAGGCCGAGAACGGCACCAGCATTCAAGATCTTCACGATGCGATGCTGGCGGCGATGGCGAAAGACCGGCAGACGCTTTACTGGGCGCGGCGCGACGGCTCGAAGATTTGGATCAATCAGACGGCTCACGTTCAGGACTTCGATCTCAACCTGGACTGGAACGAATATCAGGCTCAGTACACGATCACGTTCCGCTACCTGCCTCTGAATGAGACGCACAACGCCCCCTTCAGCGCCTCGTACAACGGCTACACGTTTGATCCGATTCCGGCCATGGGTCGCGAGTTCTCGGCCGTGCGCGACAGCGAGGCGGGTCCGCGCCGGAGCACGTCCGTACGCCTGACGCTGGATGGCTTCATCGCCGAAGGCTCGCACGCCAACAACGTGGCCGAACTGAACGCCCTGGCGGCTGCGCTTTCCGAGGATGACGTACTCACCTACGGCAGCTTGATTACGAACGTGCGCGTCGAGCGCTTCAGCCATCCGCCCGACATTCTTGACAGGCGGGTGCCGTATGCGGTTGTGTTCGCCTATGAGACGGACATCGGCGGCGACGGCGTCAAGAAGCTGCAATCTACGCGCCGGATCTCCCGAGTCACTCAGCGTAGCGCCTGGGGCTTCAGCCCGTTCATTGACGGGTCGCTCGCGCAGACGCTCGGGGAGACGGACCAGCAAATTACCGCGGTCGGCTTCGTGATCGCGGAAACCATGGCGGAGGCGCGCGCGGCCTGCGTGGCTGAACTAGACACGATGATTCCGCCCGGCGGCATCGAGATCGAGGGGGCGAGCATTACCGAGGATCCCAACGAGATCAAAGTGGAGTGGAATGTGACGCACCGATACACCAGCCCCGTCCTGCGCGGCGGAGCATACGGAGCCAGCTAAATGCCTCTTGTCGCCGATCGTGTCAAAGAAACGACCACCACCACCGGAACCGGTGCGGTCGCGCTGGCCGGCGCGGTTGAAAAATTCCGCACGTTCGAAGATGCGGTCGGGGACGGGAACGAGTGCTGGTACGCGATCGTACACCGGACGCTGGCCGAGTGGGAAATCGGCAGGGGTACGCTGAACGCCGGCACGCTCGAGCGCGATGAAGTGGAGTCGAGCAGTAATAGCGACAATCTGGTGGATTTCGGAGCCGGAACCAAAGACGTTTTTGTGACGGCTCCCGCCAGTAAGTACGTCCCGTTCGTCTGGCATGCGGCCCAGGTGATCGAATCGAATGTGGAGTCGGCAGCCTACGGAAACGGCATTAAGTACATCCCCTTAGATCGCAGCGAGACCGAAGAGTACGTCAAGGCTGGATGGACTGCCCCGAAGGCCGGGAAGGCACACATCAGACTCAGCTACGCCATGTCGGTTGCGAATGGCGGAGACGTAGTTTTGAAGCTGGATTACCTAAAGCTCGGAGTCGGAGACGATCCGGGCGGCGCGTTCACCTCCCAAGCGGCATTTACCCTTACGCCGGGAGCTGACGACGACAAGAAAACACTAGACTCCGAGGCTGAAGAAACCCTGGAAATCGAAGTCGCTGAGGGCGACGAACTGTACTTCATACTCACTCGGAAAGACGACGAGGACGACGATCATACGGGTACGCTCAATGTTCTTGGGCTCGCCGTGAGGCTTGAGTGATGTTCCTTAACACGGCGGACATTCGAGATCGAATTCGCGTCGAACTGCCGGCCACGATCGCGTCATACGATCACATGCACCCCATCCTTAATGCGGCAGGATGGACGCTTAATGCGAACGGAGTGGCCGTAACGACCAGCACGTCGAGCATGATGGCGCTCATGGTCGGCGGATTTGTAAATCAAAAAATAACGGCCTCCATTAAGTATACTTCGCCCACAAACCAAGGTAGCGAGGATATTGGACTGCTTGCCCGCCTCTATACGAATCAGACGGGCTACGCGACCTACTATTACTGCCGACAGACCGGCGGCAATTTCCGCATCGGCAAGAATGTGGACGGCACGTTCACAACCCTCGCCAATCAAAACTACGCCCTCGCCCAGAATACCTACGCGCTGATGATCCTTCGCGTGATCGGATCCAGCTTGTACGCCATGATCGATGATGGCGTGCAGGAGCCACTCGAGCTAAACGCGACCGACTCGGCGATCCCCGGTCCCGGCGCCATGGGATTCCGGAGCGGGCCGACGAACTCAAGCACCGTGGCCGTCCGCTCGCTGATCGCGGAGGAAGCCGCGTGATTTCGGTTCGTCCGACCCTGCGTAAGCCCGCGCACTCCGGATCCGTCTGGCCGAGCACCGGAACGCCGGAGCCTAGCGTTACGGGCGATCCGTTCGGACATCGACCGTTCTCGGCTCATGCCAGCAACACGGATTTTCACCGTGGCGCAGATCTTCTGGACGGAGACGACACGGCCCCGGTCTATTCGCCGATCAACGGCAATATCATCCGCTGGAACTACACGCACGCTCAGTTCGACGACGACGAAAACCTGGATCAATTTGTCGAGACGGATCCGAATTCGGCGGCGGTATTTTCTCGCGTAGGCTCGAGCTTGCGGATCTCCAGCTCTAACGGGCAGTCCGTTTCGCTTCCGTCTGGCATGGCGCGCATGGCCTGGCGCACGCCGATCCAGGTCAACCCCTCGAGCACGGAGTGGGTGATCGACCTGAAGCTGGCCGGCACGATCGCGACCAACGGCAAGCTGTGTTTTGGGGTTTACGATCCGACCAATAATGAGTACGCCATTCTGCTCTACGACGGCGCGAATGTGGAGGCGCGTGGCCGAAAGTCAACGGGGCTTATGGGCGCCGACGGGACTACTACGGCGGCCGCCGATCAAACCTGGCTTCGACTTCGATTGCTCGCGAGCACCAACACGATCCAATGGCAATACGGGACCGACGGCACCAACTGGACCAACGCGGCCACCGAGGCGAATCCATCGTGGACGAAGAGCGGACCCTATCTCGAGTGCTTTGTGGGCTGGATGCCGGATTCCGAGGCGTCCGAAGAGTTCGTGGACATCGACTATTTCGGCTGGTTTGACTCGACGCGGATCGGCCGGTTCGGAAACTGGGTCGCGATCGCGCACGCGGACGGTAAGTGGCTATTACAGCACATGCGCCACATCAATGTCGCGGCCGGAGACGTAGTTCGGGCGGGTCAACTGATCGGCAAGACCGGCAAAACGGGGTTTAATATCACGTCCGGCCGGATCCTTCAGTACCACGTGCACTGTGAGTACATCCCAAACAACAAGCACGACTACTCTAACTCGGAGCCTGTAAACCCGCTGGCCTGCGGGCTCCTGCCGAAGCCGGAGTGCGGAGTGGATATTTCGGTTGTGCGCTCTGAGGTAAACGACCCAGACGGAGCCGCATCGCACCTACTCACAATTACGGTTGACCGTGATAGCGGCCAGAATTTCCAAATTAACGAGTTCTCGCTTACTGGAAACTCAGCCACCCGAACGCTTAACTGGAATACCAGGGCCGGCCTAAACCCGTCGGATGTGGACGCCAAGAGCTACAATGGGATTTACTTCTCTGCGGACGCATTTGATGAGGATTCGGATGAGTACGTCTACAGGCTTTACTTCGCCAAGTCCGCCGTCGGCACGTCCTTTGTGTCGGCATACGTCAAGGACGCGGCAGGAAATACAATCTGGAGCGAGTGACGCTCGGGACTGGAATGGCGTAGCGCATGTTCGGCGAGTACGGATTCGGCGAGGCCCCATTCGGGGCAACTGAGGTCGAGGAAGATGCGCCGCCGATCGACCCAGTCGATCCCGATGTACCCGTCAGCGTTTATACGCGCAACGCGGGCAACGGATCCATGGAGGTCATCTGGGCACATCCCGAATCCGGTCCGGCGGACTACTACGAGGTATGGATTGCGCCAGCATCCGGCGGGCCTTTCGAAAAGGCCAACCGAGAGCCGGTCACGGGCCGGGTTACGCGGGTCATCAATCTGCCGTTCGGGTCCACCATCTTTACGAAGGTTCGCGGGGTATCGAGTGGCGAGCCCGGACCCTTCAGCGAACTGGCCGGGGATGCGACCTGCGGGAGGGCTGTCGGAGAGCTGGTCTTTGAAGGTCCGATCGGCGACATCGTCGCGGCCGAGGGCATCTTCACTTCTTTCGTAGCCGAGGAACTGCTGGCCGTCCGGGTCAGCTCTGAAGAAACGATCACGGGGTAAACCTTGGATTCTGGATTCGTGCTGTGGCGGGACGAAGAAAACAAACTGCCGATCTTCATTGAGGATGGCAGCGGAGACCCGGCGACCGGCTTGGCCTTCGGCGATGTGAGCCTGCGGTACACGCGGCCCGGCGACTCGTCCATGGAGACCTTTGCGCCCGACGTGGACCAGTGGTCCGAACGCGGGCTCGGCTTCTATGCGCTCACGCTTCCGGCCGCGCTGATCGACGAAGAGGGCCTGTTCGCGTGGGCGCTGGAACTGGCGATGACCGGCATGCCGACGCCACGTGGGATCGCCCAGACGATGCGGCGATTCGAGCTGCGCTTCCTCGAGGCCGAAGCATCAGGCTACTCCGAAGGCATGGTCGGCCGCGCGATCGAGGATGCCGCCGATCCCGAGCACTTCCTGGAGGCTCCGGGAACCGGGTATGCCGAAGGCACGGTGGGCGCGCTGCTCGAGGCTGCCGGTACGCCGCGCTACGAAGTCTTCGCGAGTCCCAGCTACAACCACGAAGCCGGCGTGCTGCGCGTGCGCGTCTGGATCCACCGCGACGGCCTGATGATCGCCAATCCCGAAGCCTGCGAAGCGGTCATCAAGAATGAGGCCGGCGTGACGATCTTCGACCTGACCAGCTCGAGCCCGGATGCCGACGGCTTCTTCCTGCTCGAAGCCAACCCGCAGGATCCGCTGCTCACGAGCAACCACAACTACTCGGTCGTCGCGAAGGCGACGGTCGGCGGAACGGAATACTCGTCCGGTGAAGGCTACTTCACCCTGAACTGATCGGCCGTCATGGAGTTAATCTCCAAGCGCTCTGGAAGGTTCATCGTACGCGGCCGCTCCCGACTGTCCCCGCAGCCGGTCGCGCGCCGGCGCGCATCCATGCTGCTGCTTGACGATTTCCTGATTCCGGTGGGTCAGGCGATCGTCAGTATCGAGGGGATTCGCACGAGCTTTTTCTACAACGTCGATTCGGGCCAGTTCACCTGGGAATCCTTGGACGGCATGGTGAGTTGCGTCAACGAGGTAGCCTTCAGCGGCGCTCAGCCCGTACCCACAGGGCATATCGGCACCACGATTACCCGGATCATCAACAGCGAGCCGCTGCCGACGACCGGCTACCGGCGCGACGAGGTGCTCTGATGCCCAATAAGATCCGCCACGGAAATGCACTAGCCAGTTCGGCGAGCTTCACGAAGGCGCATGGCGTCCAGCCGACGACCTGTGAAATGCAAACCCTCACGCCCGCGATCCTGCGGATGCGCGAGAAGTTCGTGGTCAACATCGGCGGCTCGAACTGGCAGGGCTTCGTATCGGACGTGCGGCAGGTCACGCGCGAGGGCCTCGGACGGGCTACCCGCATCGCCGCCATCGACATCCGCACCGATCTGTTCTCGGTCACGGTCTTCGGCAAGTTCAATATGATCGACTCGTACAACGGCGAGGTGTACTCGATCCTTGAACGCACGCCGAACCTGGATCTGGCGCGGCGCTATGGAACGGTCAATGAGATCCCGCAGTTCTTTCTCGACATCCCGGCGAACAACTGGGTCAACCAGGGCATCACGCTCGACAAGGTGTATCCGCGCTCGATCGTACGGTGGCTCTCCGCGCTCTGCGGATTCCGCATCAGCCTGAGCGAAGAGGCGGAAGATCGCTTTCGTTCGACCGAGAACTCGAACTGGCTCACGTCCCGCTACAACGTCTACAACATCGATTGGAACACGGGCATCAAGGCCGGCGCCGGGCTCGACCAGATCTTGCAGGCGCTCGGGCTTCAGGTGCACGTACTTCCCGCCGGCCGGACGCTAAAGTTCTCGGTGCCGGGCGAAGGCAACTACGCGCTGGCGACGTGGTCCGGCATCGGATCCGAGGGCAGCGAGGACGGCCAAGCGTACCAGTCCGACGTGGATACGGGCGTCTGGATTGTCGGCGAGCGGAACCGCCTGGAGTGGACGAAAGTACCCGCCGAGCCCGCGTGGAATCGCGAATGGGATAAATACCTCCTGGACATCAAGGGCTTGATCGAAGAGCTGGCGCTGCGTAACGAGCAGAAGAAGCCCGACGAGCCCGAATTCACGATGACCACCACGAAGGTCAAGGACTTCTTGCTGGACTTCGGTTTTGTGGAAGGCCAGAAGTTCAACGAAATGACGATCTCGGAGTACCTGAACAAGGTCGTCGGTCGCGTGTACCGCATCCCCGGCATGGATGCGTTCATGTCGGATGCCGAGTTCAGCGGAGAGATTCCGGTTCGAGATCCGCGAATCGCCACGCCGCTGCTGAGTAACCCGAATAAGGACTACATCGTCGAGGCCCGACCCTGGAACGAGACGGAGACGAAGCGCCTTCACGTGGACGCGAAGGACGTGAAGATCGAACTCGAGGGCGGCTACCGGATCGACCAGGGCACCGGGCATCTGATCTTCGATCGCCCGAAACTCTGGTGGGCCAGTCCGGAGGCGATGGAGAAAAAGTTCTACGAGCTTGTGCCGGAAGACTTCGCGGCCGATGAGCCGCTGGTGACGTTCGTTCTCTACGGCGAGGTTTACCGGAAGTTCTTCGGCACGTTCGAGCGCGCGGGATCCAAGCAGGTATCCGGCCTGCGCAAGGCGTTCATCATCGAGAAGTACGAGGACGGGTTCACGAGCGACACGCCGGAGTTTGTGCGGCCGGGCGAGCGAAAAGCCGACAGCATGGCGTCGGACATCGCGGACTCGATCCTGGACCGCAGGCAGACCGTACGTAGCGGCTCGGAGGATTTCTTCGGCACGGCCGGCCACGAGCCGACCGGGGAAGTGCGCCGCGTATCCGTCAGCGTGGACGGGCAACAGGGCATCCGAGAATCCGTCAGCTACGCGAACGACGAGCCGATCCCCGGCCTCGAGTCCCAAATCGAACTACGGCAGAAGCTCGCCAGCGCGCAGCAGGCCCGGAATCTTGCCCAGCTCGAGAACGATCGCCGGCTTAAAGAGCGGCGTGACGCGCTGAAGAAAGCGGCCGAGAAGCGCCCGGACAACACGATTCTCGAAGAGGCCGCGCTCGAGACCTTCAACCGCGACAACTGGGTGCGCATCAAGAATGCGGAGCCCGAGGAAAAGGCCGAGCCGCCGACCCATGAGGCCGGAGATCCCGTGGTCGTGCAGCCGACCGACGATCGCGCGGCCAAGTGGCAGGCCCTTAAGTCCGAAGAGATTCAGCCGAACGACCGGCGCATGATCGGCGTGAACATTCAGGCCGGCAAGGGCGAGCGATCGGCCGTGACGACGGGCATTATTCCCGCCAAGGTCAAAGGCCCGGTCAAGCATGGCGATCGCCTGATGGTCGCGCGCGGCGGCTCATACTTGGTCCCAGGCCCAGGCCCCGCCGAAGCGCTGGATACTATCGAGGATTCGAGCACGACCAGGATCCCGGTGCGGATGGGCGCGCACCCGGATCCGAGCGTGATCGAGTGCTACGCCGCATCGCTGGTTCACATTGACGAGTTTCCCGATACCCCGGACGGATTGTTCACGGACTTCGTCACGCTCAGCTCCGAAGACCGCGAGAACATTCCGATTCGGCTTCTGGTTTGGCAACAGGAGACTCCCGAGGCGGTTGAAGGCGGCAACGGGATCTACCTTTTCAATCCGGCCGCGCCCGAGGGCGAGCGCTGGACCAAGGAAATGGACCTGACTTACGGCGCGATCGGCGGCCGCCAGATCTGGGTGCGGTACGGTAAGCACTTCGTCAATACGCGCTTCGCATGGGTTCAGGACCACCGCGTCGCACTTCAGTTCCAGTCGCGCTTCCCGGTGGATCACGGCTCCAATGTGGCCGGCGAAATTCCGGCCGGCCTGACGGAGATGGGTAGCGGATACATACCGTCCGAAGGCGAGATCGTCTACCTCCGTGATCCGGGCGGCATCTTCATCGCCCTGGAGGACGACTGGGTTCAAATCGGAGCGCCGGCGCCGAGCAGTCATGGCACGCTGGGAACTCCGGCGCTCTGGGGCTACTACCATTCCGACCTGCACGACGTCGTGACCGACTTCGCGTGCATAGACGACGTACCCACGCCAACCATCACCACGATGGAAGAGGCGATCTCGCCTTGTGCCCTGGCCGACGAGCCCGAGGAAGAGGAATAGCATGGGCCGGAAGGTTCCGCTCGAATGCCCGTGCTGCCTCGCGCCCGTCGATCCTCCGGATCCATGCGGGCGCTGCGGATACGACTGCCCGCGCGATTCCGAATGTCAGGCCATCTGTGACGAGTGGGAAGCGTGCGAGCCCGATTGCGTGGATGCGGAGGCGGAGTACGAAGCCTGTAAATCTCCATTCTTCGACGCATGTATTACCGACTGCAACAGCACTTACGATACTTGCACGAGCGGCTGTGGGAGCTTCGAGGATCCGGGCTACTGGGACTGCATCGCCGCATGCGATGCGGCCAAGTCGGCTTGCTATGACGTCTGCTCCGAAAGCGGACCAACGTGGTGCCCGGACGAGTACGCGCACTTCAACGACTGCCAGGAAAATTGCTGGCCCAAGGAAGCACTCTGTATCGAATGCACGCCGCCGCAGTCCGGAGCGGATGGCTACGTGGACGAGAACAACCCCGAGATCACCCTCGATGCCGGCGCGACGAAGAACATTCTGGCGACCACGGCCATGTCGAGCGTGCAGGTTACGAGCACGCTTACCACGCCGGGGGGCGCGTGCGGCTGGTATCGCTACGTCGTCAATGTTGGATCCGCTGACCCCGTGTATGGGCCGTGGAACTTCGTCGATCGCGATTGCGAGTCCATCGAAATTCCAGTCAACGCCAACGTACCCGCCGAGATTGAGGAATGCTCCCAAGTTGAGGTGAGCGCAAGCCTGGACTCGTTCGCGTGCGGATGCGTGGGCTCGGTCTGCAACGGCGCCTCGATCGACGAGACTCGGCGTTACGAGTTCAGCGATGCGGACGTGGGCGCGGGTTGGTTCAAGCCAAGCGGACTCTTTGCGTCCGGCGGAGATTGGGACTTCGACATTCCGTTCTCATGGTCGTACGCCTGCTACGCGGGTCCGCGCGTGCTTCGCAATATCCGCACCACGGCTCGACGCCGAGCCGGGACCGCGGACAAATGCTATCGCGTTCAGTTCCGCTGGGTCGCGGTCTCGTCCTCGTGCGGCGGAGATCCCCGCGGCCGGATCAACTGCTCGGAAGATTCCGAACTCGAGGGTGCCGGACCCGACGGCACGTTCGCCGAGGTCGAACTGCGCGAGGGATCGCCGCCCGATGAAGACGGGCCGTACGTGGGCTACTACATGGATTCAATAGGCGAAATGACCACTCCGCCCGAGGATGCGTCGGCACCGGAAGACTGCTGCCACTTGACCTTCAGCATCGAAATCAAGATCGAATGCGATAACTCGATCAGCGGCCTCTGCCCGAGTTGCTGATGAAAACCTTCCCCAAGATCCCGCCCGAGCGCTCGCGACCGGTTCGCCAGGTCGATCCGATCGTAGAGGCGCGCGGACTCCCGACCCCCGCTCAGGTCGCCACGGCCGCACGGGCCATGATTACCGGCACGCTGGTCAGCGAAGAGGTCATGCTTGAGCGCACGGCCATTTGCAATCAGTGCCCGCTGCTCAGGCAGGATTCAGACGGCGCGCACTACTGCGGAGCGTGCGGTTGCAACATCAAGCGCGAAGTAAAGCGCGGACTCAATATGGCGGCATACGAAGAGAACCTGCCGCACTGGGGCTGCAAGTTCCCCGGACGCGCGGCCGGCAAGGGCGGATGGAAGCGCTGATGGCCCGCTGCTCGAGCTGCATTAAATCTAAGCGCACCACCGGCGCCGCGAGCTACCTCAAAGCGAAGCTGTCGGCCAGCGTGCCCAAAGAGGTTCGCCACGCTCGGCTGGCGATCTGCCGCGCATGCACCGCCACGGATCCGACCGGCGTTCGGTTGTTCAGGGAGCGTAAGGGCCGGATGTACTGTGGGACGCCACGCCTCAAGAAGATCCTGCGTGACGAGACGAAGGAGGGGTGCGGATGCGATCTCGAGGACAAGGCGGATAAAGTTGGGGCGCAATGTCCGCTTTACCTATGGAAACGGGCTGAACTTATCTAAATTTCCATCCCATCGAAAAATATACGTGCAGGAAAATAGCTTTCGTGACCCTGAAACTCAAGATTTGACCCACTTATATTACTTTTGCTTTCGCTTGCCACCGGCGCCATCCATGGCAGAATCGGAATCCTGTATTAATCCATAATCCTTCATCTCTATAAAGACATCTCGGATCTCTCTATTAAGCTGGTTAATGTACTCGCTTGCAACCTGAGAAAACAAATCCTCACCTACGGCCTCAATCTCGATCTTAAACTCACCCTCTCTTATTCGGGCAATTAGCTTATTAAATGCCTTTTTAATTTCATTTGGCTGGTCCTCAGTCAAAGGTATTCTAATTTCATCACTTACTAATACGATTTTAATAAATCGCTTGTCATCAATGGACTCAATTAAAGCCTTAATCGTTTCCATAAATTTTTCCTCGCTCACCGAACGCCTCTTTTCCACCCTCAAGTGTCCTCATGCTGACAACTTTCCAATCCAGCCGATCGGTGCCATCCTCAATATTAACCAAGTTATTAGAATATGGGTTGCCGACATAAGTACAATATCCCTTCGCAGTATGACACCGATACACCGAACTATAGGGAAGCGTTCGAACGGCAATATTTGCGTCATGCGTAGATATAAAAATCTTTTTACCTGATCGTGCGCGCTCCTTTATCAACGGAACAATTACTTCACTGATATACTCGTTTCCTAGACTTCGTTCTGGCTCATCGAGAATATAAATATCCTTATCCACATCCAACTCCCGCTGCAACATCACCATCGAGGCTTCGCCACTGGAAGGCGTATAAGGCGTCCCATCAAGCGCGAAGTACCTATTAAATAAAAGCAACTCATAAACAGTCTTAATGTCCTGCACGTCCTCTATCTCATTGAGGTCGGCTAGGAGTTGAAACAAATCCTCAGAATAGGCGTGAGAATAAATCTTTTTTATTTGCTTTGCGAACTTCTTCTGAGTCGTTTTTTTTACAGCTGTAAGACTAGAAAGGGAAGAAGAAGTAGTCTCTCCGTTTTGGAATTTAAACTCCGTTCGAAATTCAAGAATTCCCTTTCCCGAGCCAAGACTACCCAGGGTCTCAACCTTTATGGGTATTTCGGTTTCTACCCCTTTAATGATCTTTGATGCACCGACCTCTACTTTCGCCCGATTCAGTGCGTAGTTCTTGAAGCCCGTTGATGTCGGCAGTGCTGGCGTTCCAGTTTTCCGTTGCACTTCAATTCGGAAAAGCTCGATGGTCGAATTCAGCAAACACACTTCTTTCCAATTTGAGTATGCGACCCATTTTCGTTCATTCAAACGCTTAAGCAAAATGTGTAGAATACGCGCCAGTTCCGCCGACTCCTCGCCTAGGAGATCTCTTTTTACAGCTTGGTCCTCGGCAAGGAACTTCAGAAACTTCTCGACCTCACCGGCCGCCTTATGCAGCGCTAAAAACTCCCTTTTTGATGCACTTACGCCCTCTGGATTAATATCCTTTAATCGGAGCTTTTTGGCATTTTTATTTGTAGTATTAGCTATGTAAAAAGATTTATAGTTATTGACACTTGTAACATCAATTTCACATGCGCTTCGCAGATCCTCAATCTCTTGAGTGCAGTATTCTATATCGAATGTGTTGAGGTCGATACTTAGATCTTTTCCCTTAATGTCGAAAATTTCTTCCAGTCGATCACTTGCCGACTCAAAGACCTTGGCATCAATACCACTTTCTGAATAGTGCTTAGCAATTGCACGAAGCATGCATGACTTGCCTGTGCCCTTTGGCCCAAAAATTATATTGATGTCGTTAAATACCTTAATGGCCAAAATTGAGGCATCATCAAACGCGCTAAGTTCAAGAATTTCAGATGTCTTCTTGTTTAGAACGGTGTTTATAGTTGCTTGGTCCTTTTTGAGTAATAGACAGAACTGCTCGAAGCTGTCCACGGGAAGCCTCAGGTCTGGCAGTTCGTGTGCGCAGTCGGCATACTTTGCCCAATCATGTACGTCTGAACCATAAATAGAGGCGTGACCATGCGAAATATATATTCCTGCCGAGATAGAGTTTGTGACTTCTTTAATTATGCACTCGGGATTGTTAGTTTTACGCGCCAAGCGCTCAAGGGCCTGGTCCGATATATTGGGCTTTTTCTGCTTGTAATGAGCAACGTAAAGGGGCTTCAATGAGTCGAGTGCACTGACAACAGTGTCGATCTCGGCAACAAAGTCATCTGGGCTTTTGCCAGCAATGAGAGTAGCTATCGCCTTTGAAAACTCATTCGACCTTGTTGGCGAAACGATTACAAGCAAGTGGCCACGCATTCCGTCCTCTAAGATATCCAATTCGATTCCAGGCCAAACTTGCACATCACTGCCTATCCGGCTTATAATTTTTTCGTATTGACTATGATCAAAATCATTATGGTTGGTAATGGCTACTATTCGCACCTCTGTACTAAGAACGATCTCGCAAAACTTTTCGGGCGAAATCGCTCTTGTGGCCGGATCGCCAGACTTACACTTCTTTGTGTGAGTGTGTAGGTCTATTTTCATTTCGATCGCTCTGCTTATATGAAGTGAGGTTTTGTACCTTTTGCAGTTTATTGGCGGTTGTATTGAATGTCTAGATTGTAAATGGCAAATTTTTGGCTACGAAAGTGTGAAAAAGCATTTACCGTCATGAAACTAATGAAACTAAACTAGAAAGGTTAACAAATGTATGCGTCACTTGTGCATGGTATTTCTAGTGGATTTTGACTGTTACTTTTTCAGTATCAATTTTCACTATAAGTTTCTCTTGTATGGGATTGGAATCATTCCGCTCGTAGGATTCCCTGCAATCTGACGCCCAGGCGCAAACCCAGGCTGGACCGCTGCCGCCGATTCAGCGATTGGTAGCAGTAGGCCAGCGCGAGACGGCGATCCGGATTGAGGCGGGCCGTGGCCTTGAGACCCTCCAGTAGAATGATCTCGTGCGGCTTTTCGGTAAGGTCCGCCACGATGCGGCCGACGAGCGCGCGGTCGATCGAACTCTTGGGATTCAAGCCGGCGGCACCGATCAGTCGGGAGCGCTGCAGCGGCCCATCCAGAAGCGCGGCCGGGACGGTAAGGTAGGCGCGGTTCCGGTTAACGAGGTCGAAGTACGCCTGCATCCGGCTCGCGTACGCCGTCGCAAAGTCCAAGACCTCGACCGCCGACGCCGTGCTGGTCAGCTTGCGGTTCGGGTTCGGCCGCAGCCCTAGCTCGATCTCCAGCTTGGCCTTTCGCTCGCTCCCGCACTGCTCGATCACGTGCCGCAGGTCGGGTATTAGATGTCGGCCGGCCGCGTAATGGATCCGAGCGCGGCCCGGACCCTGGGGTC
The DNA here is from genome assembly GCA_015075375.1 of Planctomycetota bacterium. GTDB lineage: Bacteria > Planctomycetota > SZUA-567 > H5-PLA8 > H5-PLA8 > H5-PLA8. The sequence continues at coordinate 986,134 of JABTUM010000003.1, forward strand.
CAACAAAGACGCGCCGCTTCTCCATAAATCGACCGAGCCGGCGAACCGTGTGCGGATGACAACGCGCCCGCGCCGCCAGCTCCGGGACGGTTCCGCCCTTGCGAATAACCGCCGCGAAAACGCGCACGTTCACGGGGCTTTCGAGTGCAACGGACAGCCTGCGCAGTAAGTCCTCTCGATCGGCGATGCGCGAGCCGAATGCGAAGTCGGATAGCTTCATGCCACCGCCGCTTGCGGGAGGGGCTGCCCCTCGGCCCAGCATTCCCATTCCCGATCCGACGCGCAGACGCGAAGGGCCATGCTCAGATAGCCCGTCGTGATGCCCAGACTGGAATGCCCGGCGGCTTGCTGCACCCACACCGGATCCTTCGCGCCGCCGTCGAAGTTCCGCTTGTACGTCATCGCGCAATAGAAATGCCGCAGACTGTGCGGATGGAGCGCGAGCCCTGGCGGGCTGGCCTGCTTGAGGATCTTCCGTACGAGCGCGGCCGTGTACGGAAACAGCGGCGTCTCCGCGCTCGGCTTGCGGCGTACGATCAGAGCCTCGAGCAATCGCGCCGCGTACGGGCTGATCGGAATTGCGCCGGCGCGCGAGCCCTTGCACGACATGGCTCCATCGACCATCACGTGCGGCCGTGGTCCGAAGCGCAGGTGCCGAGGGCAAAGTGTCAGCAGCGCCTCGACGCGCAGGCCCGCGCCCGCCAACGTCTCGATCATGGCCGCGCGAATATCCTGCGGGACCGCCCGCGCATCCGTCACGGGCTCGGCGAGGCGTGCCCGCAGCTCGAGGAACTGAGCGCACGTCGGAACGTCGGTAGGCTCCTGCTTCTTTACGCGGACGCGCAGGTCATCCGGGAATGGCGTGGCGGCGATCAGCTTGGACTTGACGGCCCAGCCGTAGAAGTAGCGCACGGACTTGAGCGCCAGGGCGACACCGGCCGGACTTCGGCCCAACTGGTCGCGGTACTCGAGCAGGTCCGCTTCGCTTGCATGCTCCAGTTCGACGGGCCGGGGCCTGGCTTGCAGCCAGAGCTCCAGCCGGCCGATCTCGCCCATATACGTCTCGACGGTGCGGGGCGCGCATCCGCGCACCAGCTTCAGGTAGTTCCTGTATCGCTCTAGCGCTTGCGCCATACCTCCGCCTTTCGACATGCCTCACGGAAATGAGGGCTGGCCCGGAAGGCCACGTGGATGCTGGGTTTGGTGAGCTTCTTCTTTCCGCCGGGTAATGGAATCATGCGCGGCTTCGCGATCGCAACTCGGAAGGCCCCGAATTCCTGCAGGCAGAGCCGACCGGACATCGCGGTCTCTTCGATGATTTCACGAAGAAAGCCGTTGATGACGGCGGCCGCCTGCTCCTGCGTTACGCCGACGCCACTGGACGCCGCGGCGATCAGGTTGTTCTTGTTGCGGCTCATCGGCTCACCCGGTCGCATTCGCTTCCGGGAACACGCGGGAGCGGGGATACCGAGCATCCGTTCGAGACCAGATGCCCGACAAACTGACGCGCTCGGCTCAGGCATGTGCGCGCATCCAGGAAGCCCTTCAAGAGGTGCGTTACATCGATGGCGCCGGGCAGCACCTCTTCCATTTTCGAGACCCGGTGTTCACCTGATTTGGTGCGCAGGATCACCAGTTCGTATTCGCGCTCGTGCGAGGTTCGCGGGTCCAGCACTTTCCAGCGCTTTAGAATTTTCAAGACGGCTCCTTGTTGTCCGGATCTTCCGGTCGGTCGAGTGGATTGCGCTCCCATGGCCAGCGCTCCATCGCCATGGATGCCAAGCAGACTATGAGTACGCATGCGAAGAGTGCGGCGGGCCAGCCCATCGGAGATCTCCTATTTGGGGGCCGCTTCGGCGGCCGGTATGACGGAATTCATCGGCAATCTTTCCGCAGCCACAGTTCCATATGCCGGCTGTGGTAGATGTCCGGCTTGGGGACTTCGATCTTGAAGTCGTGCGTGCGCCACGGGCCAGGGCCGAGCCCGAATCCAGTCAGCATGCTTACGATCGGTTCGCGCAGGTACTTCAACCAGTATGGAGCGCAGCATTCCACGATCACGGCGCTCGGCTTATTGCGATGGATCAGTGCGCGCATCGTTTCGAGCTGCGTCTCGGACTCGTGCCCGTTCTTGACGAACTCCCCCGCCCCGATACCGAAGCACGCGAGCACGTGCGGCCGGGCGATCTTGAGCGCACGCATCGCTAGGTCATCCGAGTAGGTAAAGAGCGTCTTCATCGGCTGCGGGCAGTTTGCGTGCGCCTCTTCGATGTAGGGGACATGCTTGTCGTTGCCGATGTAGACCGAGTAGAGCCGAGGATGGAGGTAGCGGGTCAGGCGCGCGGTCCCGCAATTCAGATCCAGGATCGGCATGGGATCCTTGACAATCCCTTCCAGCCACATCGCCGCGACCTTGAAGCGTTCGTCCCAGCGTTCGTCTTGCAGGTAATCCCACGGCATCAGTTGTCCATCCTTCGTGCGATGAAGTGCCAGAGGTACGTTTCTCCGGCGAGTTCGGGAATCTTGCCTTGGCGCAGGATCGTGAAGCGCGAGGCGAGCGCCCGCTGGAACGGGCGCAGATCGAAGTAGTATTGCAGTTCGTCCCACTGGTCCGGCTTGGGGTTGTTGCGGATCTCGGCGTTATCCGTGAACCAGGAGACGATCAGCAGCATCCCGCCCGGCCGCACGACGCGGGCGTATTCCTTCAGTGCGACGGCTGGCTCGGGCACGTGGTCGATCGTGGAGAGATCGAGCAGTACGTCGAAGCGGCCGTCCGTAAACGGCATCTTGGTGATGTCGCCCTGGACCAGCCGCAGGCCCTCGCAATCGGCCAGCGCCTTGTAGCGCATCTTCTCGTTCAGCTCGAGGCAGGTGGTCTGCTCCGGCGGAAAGAGCGTGGCGATCGGGTAGTAGTAGTTCTTGATCCACTTCCCTTCGTTCCAGCAATCGGTTTTGAGGATCTCCGGAGTGCGCGGTCCCAGGTTGACGGTTTCTCGAGCGAGGTGCTGATACCTTTCGTGGACGTGCATGAGTTCCTATGGCTTCTTGCCAAACCAAGTTTGGCGAATCAACAGAATCAACAGCAGTACAAGCATCAAGCTCCTTTGAATGGGTGAGTAAAACTCACCGTGCTATCCTCGTTAGAACTTCTTCAGCGTGTCCGCGTGCTTTTCGATAAAGGCGAGCAGCCTATCGGCGGCGATCAGGAGGCAGCCCACCGTAATGCCTTCGGCGTTGACCATGCGCGCCGCAAGCATGCCCCTCACCTTCCCTTCCGGATCGACGACCGGCCCACCGCTGGCGCCTTCGTACACCGGCACGCTCAGCTCGATGCGCTTCACGGCTCCCGTTTTCTTGACCACGGGATCGCCGAACTCGGCTCCATGGACGGTCATTTCACCGGACGGCCTCAGCTCCAGGGGTTTCATGTCGGCATCGACCCAGAGCATCGCGATGTCTTGCTCGTGGTCGATGGCCAACAGCTTCGCGTCCACCCAGCCGGCGCCAACCTCGACTTCGAAGCGAGTGCGGTCCTTAAGCGTGTGCGCGCAGGTCATCACGATCGAGCCCTTCGCCTTGCCCTTGCGCTTTACCTTTGCCGCCCAGCACGTACCCCACGCTTCATACGTTTCGCCGGCGATCATCCGAGTCGCCTTTATGCGGTGCGCAACCGGCTGCTCCGCATGTGCGAACTGGATGAAGGCAAGCAGGACCAACAGGGGCATCTTGCGACACGGCAACGCAGCGGGCATATCGGACTCCTGGCTTACGCCATGGCAAAGAGGCAGGGCTCAAGCTCCGCCTCGGGCTCCGGCTCAACCTCACGCTCGGGTTCGGGCTCGACGTCGTCGTCGAACAGGCTCGGCGAATCCGAAGATCGTGTGTTGCTCGAACTGCGGCGCGCGATAACGGTCCTCTTCGTGGCCGGGCTCGATGTATCCTCCGTGCGCTCCGCTTGCTTGGGCTCCCGGAGCGCTGGGGTAAAAGGGGCGGACACGTGGTTCTCCGCCTCGTCGATTTTTTTCCATGCGTCGCGCGGATCCCCCATCTCGCGTTCGAGTTGGCGGGCCAGAGCCGACAATACGTCGGAGTCCTCGCCGCCGTTCATCATGGCCTTGAGCGCATTGACATCGAAGACGCCTTCGATCGCCTGGCTCGCGGCTTCCTTCTCACCCATCAGCCTGAGTGCCTGCTGTTGGATCGTGTTCTCGTAGTAGAAGAAGACCACCTTGCAGGGGAGCTTCTGGATCGGCCGGCGTGCCCGCGCACTCGCCTGCCGGAGCACGTGCGTCGAGTAGCCCAACTGATACCAGATCAGCGTCGGGAACTGGATCAGGTCCAGGCCCGTCATTACGCGCTTGGGGTGCGCAATCAGTACGTCGGTCTCGGCCACGCGCTTCTCGATCCACTCTTCGCGCATCGAAGGCGAGACGTGATCGGGGAGCGGCGTGACGCGCAGTCCGGCGGATTCGAGCACCTTCTGCAGCTTCGGGCGTACGTCGTGCTTGCCCGTGAAAACAGGGTAGATCGCGCAGCGGCGACCCTGCGCCAGTTCGGCTTTGCAGTATTCGACCAGCTTGGCGTCCTTCGCGTCGTCGTGCAGGTCGCCGAGATCCTGCGGCAGCGCGATTTGAATCGTGCCGACGCGGACGCCGTTCTCCATTTCAGGGCACGTGACCCAGTCCCAGCCGTACGGTTTATCGAGGTAGGCGTCGAGCACCTGCACCCGCATCGCCGCCAGGATGCCTTTGAGCCAGCGCTTCTCGCGCATCATGTCCTGAATCTTGCCGTCGAGTTCGGCGTACCCGGCGCGCAGCTCCGGGGACATGGAGCACGGAATCAGGACGCGCTCGACCGAAGGCAACGCGGGACCGAGTTCGGCCAGCTCCATGAAGACCGACCGGCCGATCAGGTAATGGTTGAAGACATCCGGCGAGATACCCGGCCGCGGCCGCTCGTCCGTCTTGTACTCCGACTTGCGGCCATGGCGTCCGCGCCGAATGCGTCCACGGTATCCATCGGCGACGTCCCGTACGACCTTATGTTCCATGACGCCGTAGCGCTGGTTGAACGCCTTGCAGTTTCGGCCGATCGCCCCGATCCTGCCGCCGCGCAGCGCCGAGAGATCGAAGCCGCGCAGCCGCATGAGGTCCGGGCTGATGCGCCAGAGCGGCGCGTGGAGATCCTTGACGTAGCCGCCGGACAGGGTTCCGGTCAGGGCCATCGTGTAGCGGCAGGCCGACGCCAGCGTGCCGAACGTGTTGCCCTGGATCGTATCGGAGCTGGCGAGTTCGTGAACTTCGTCGGCAATCAGCAGGTCGAAGAAGCCGCGCATCTTACGCTGGATATAACGGTCCAGGTGCGGGCGTTGGCCGACGCCGGGTCGAAGCGTTCGCGCGTTCGTGGCCAGCAAGTCGCCGCAGCGCTCGCACCGAACCGCCGGTTCGTCCCACTCGTCGCTCATGTACCAGTCGTACGGCAGCGGGTTCTCGGTATCGCCGCTCTTGTGTCGGGCGATCACACCGCAGGTCGGACAGGCGGCGTACGCCTTGGGGCGCCGAAGTCGGTAGTAGCCTTTCAAATCCTCGTGCGGGCCGATGACTTTATCGCCGGGCAGGATGGCGTCTTTATCGGCGATCAGTTCCTCGTAGAGATAGCGCTTGGCCGCGGCCGGCTGTTCGATGCGGAAGCCCAGCTTCGCCGTCTCCTTAGAGATTACGACGAATGCGGGACCGGGATGGTTCGGGGCGAGTTCTTGGAAGCGCACGAGATCTTCGAACTTTTTGACCAGCGTGACGTGTACGCCGGGGATAGCCCACTCGATCTCGCGCTTCCACTTCTTCGTGATGTGGCCGGGGCACATGACCAAGGCGCGGAATCGGGGGTACTTTTTGACGGCGTTAAAGAAGGCGTAGGCCGCGCCGAGACTCTGTGGAGTTTTGCCCGACCCCATTTCCATGGTGAGCCAGATGCGCGCTTCCGCCTCGAGACCCAGAACCGCAGCCGAGACCTTGTGCGTCTGGCTGGGGAAGAACGCGAAGCGGCTTCCGGTGGATTCCGAGCGCCGGGCTTCGACGCGCTTCAGCGCTTCGCGGATCGCGAGTACCTGCGGCGTCGGCTCGGCGGCCGGATCGTAGATCGGCTTCAGCGTGCGCTCGGCCGCACGAGCCATCGCGGGTCCGTACTTCTGCAGCAGTTCGGTAAGATCGTTGGCGAGTTTCATTCAGTCTCCAGGGTTAAAGGTGGTGCCGGCTATCCGGCCGGCACGGGGACAGGCTCGAAGAAGGAGGTGCTTCGCCCTGTCCTGCGGGTGTTACGGGGGACAATGAAGTCGGCGCGCTTGCAGGCGCACCGTCCGGGCCTCCCCTTGAGCAAGCCACCGCCCGCTGGGCATCGCTCGCATTCAGCCCGTAGACAGAGTTCAAAACTCCCCCTCGCCTTCCATCTCGAGCTTGGGTGACTCGAAGTGCGTACTGAGTTGCTGCCATACCTGATGGCGCTCCCAGTCCGGACCCAGTTCTCGCGAAAGCCGGAGCATTCCCTCGTTCCAGCACGTGAACGCCCGTCCGTCCGGAAGGAGTACGATGGCTCCATCCGGGTAGTCTTCGCTCGCGACGTACATGGCGAGCGGTACTTTCACGATCTCCGTGTATTCGTCCGCCGGTTCGGTGACGGGCTCGGGCTCGGGCTTATGCTCCATCCAGGCTCGGCCCAGAAGCCCGCCCAGGACCATGAAGAGCGTGACGAGAATCAGGAAGACGAGCCCCGAATAGTGCGAGGCGTCGTCCCTTGGAACGCTTGGTCCCGTGCGGATCTGGCGCGTGTCCCCGTGCTCACTCATTCGAGTGCCCGCCTGACCGGCGAGTTGCGCTGCATCCGCAACGCTTCGGGCCGCACGGCAGCCCAGGAAGAAAAGCTCCTACTCCTGCTCCGCAGAAAAGATCGGCCGCGTGAATAATTCGGCTCATGTGGCTCCTTTGGGTTTATGGGGCTCGGTGAGATCCTGGATTTCGATGGACTGCTCCAGCTTTATCATCAGCAGCTCCATGGCGTGATCGGTTCCGAACCACGCGAACGATGCGCTTTTGATTTCAAGCCGGTTGTCGGTTTCGACGACGCCTTTGCCGGATGCGTAGATCATGGCGTCGGACCGGGCGCGCAGTTCACGCACCAGATCCACCTCGTCGGCATGCCGAAGAAGCCGGCGCGCGACCCATGCCCGCATCCGCTTGAACACAGAAACGTCCGATGGCCGGAGGCTAGGCTGCCTCGGTCTTGATGGACTGCGGGACCGGCGCCTCGCCGAACCCGCCGATCTCGCGGACCCACTCGCTTACGATCCGGTCGAAGAGATCCTCGGCGTCCGGCCCCAGCACGTAGGCGTGCAGGCTTTCCGGCAGGCCGAACATCTTGGTCTTGGCGAGCATCCCGCTCTTGGCGATGCGCGGCATCAGCTTGCGGCCCCATGCGTCCAGGGTCGGACAGGACATGCGGATGCGGAGCTTGTCCCAGATCTCCCGGCCCTGAGTCGCGATCACGAGGTTCGTGCTGCGGTCCATGATCGCGACGTGGTGCAGGTAGCGCTTGCGCTTTCCGCAGTGCGGAACCTCGATCCGAGTGTCCGCCAGCCGCGCGTCTTCGGGCGGCTCGACGGAGATCCATTCGCCCGGCCGATCGCCTTCCTTGCGCATGGGATCCCACTTGATCTTCCACCTGGCATCCGTGCGCTTGTCCGCCAGCGCACCCATGAAAGCGTGGGCCTGGCTGTCCGAAGAACACGCGAACTCGGCGTAGCGAATGCGCGGCCCTTCATCCACGATCAGCGCCACGAGCCCGGCCTCGTGGAAATGCGGCGTGCCTTCCGAATCCGGGACCGTGAGCCCGAGCATCGGCGGCGTCACGGCCGGCGAGTTCTCACGCGCCTCGTCCTTCTCGGCTTGGGCGCGGACTTCCTCGGACAGCGGGACGCCGTAGATTGTCTGGTAGAGTTCGGCGATCCGGTCGGCTTGGGTGATTGGTGCGGTGCTCACTGTTCATCCTTGGGGTTGGCGGTGTTAAAGCCTTCCGCTTCCAGAATCGCTTCTGTTTCCTCCCAGTCGAGAGGCTTAGTGTCTGCGTTTTCTAGTTCAGCTATTCTTTCCGCTGTGTTCTTGTAAAAAGATGCGTCATAGAGAATCGCGCCGTCCTCCATTACTCCGAAACATCCGGCGTACTGGTCACTTCCTTCGAAGATGGAGGCGCTCATGCCGCTTCCTCCTTGCCCTGTTCGATCGCCTCGATCGCCTCTTCCTCTTCGTCGTGGGATCCGTAGTTCTCGATCTCGCCGAACTCGCGCAGGCAGCGCACCTTCATTTCGTAGACCGTGCGCATAACGTCGATGTCGGCGATCTTCTCGCCCTCGCTGTTCGTCTTGGCTTCCTGGGCGACCTTTCGAATCCGGCTGACTAGCGTGCCCTTGAGCAGGAAGCGCGTGCCGTCGGCCTCGATGATTCCGTCGCAGTGCCCGCCGGCCAGGGCCAGCGCCAAGTGCCCGCGCTTCAGCGGCATCAGCGGCCGTTCGGGCTTGGGCGGCGGCGCCATGGCTTCACCGAGTAGCGCGTTGCGCAGCGGCGACTTGCTCAACGTCTCCACGATCAGGTCGGCCGCGATCTTCTCGCGGCGCAGTTCCATGTCGTGCGTGACGGGGCGCAGGGTTGCGACGGGCTTCGGATCGTCGGGCAGTTCGGGCCACGATTGCGGGTTCGCGGCCCACTCCGGATATGGGACGTGGTTCTGGGCGAGCGCCCGGTCGCGCCGTTTGGCGACGAGCACGCACTGCTTGAAGACGCCGTACTCCGGCTCGGGAAAGCGCCAGAGTCCGAGCAGTTGGAAGTTGCGCTCGACCGAGACGGCGAGCCCGCAGTACCGATCGGCCAGCACGTAGTCCGGCACGATCAGGACGAGGTGTCCGCCGCGTGCGACCCATTCGCGCACCGCATTGAAGAGCAGTAGCTCCATGCGGGATGAGCCCCGGATTCTGTCGTAGGGCGGATTGAAGAACAGCAGCGAGGCGTCGGCATCGCAGGCGGCGTCCTCGATCGCGGACCAGAGCGCCTCGCCGTCGAGGGCCTTGAAGCATGCGTCCGCCCGGAGTGCTCGCGTGCGGTCCAGTTCGATCCCGTACGGCCGGAATTGCGGGCCGTCTTCGCGCTGCCACGCCTGATGGAGTTGCTGGAGCGCCACGCCTTCGCCGCAGCCGGGGTCCAGGAGCGTGACGAGCCCGCCGGTGGGGCGTTCGAAGAGCTTGGATATGGAGCGTACGATCCTCGGCGGCG
>JABTUM010000004.1 GCA_015075375.1 Planctomycetota bacterium
TGTCCTGCGCCACGGTCCCGTGGACGCGCTGCGCTTGCGACAACCAGGCGCGGCATCGGGCGAGGCGCCGGCCAAAGAATGCCCGCAATGCCGCTCCGTGATCGCCACGGGGTACGCCGTCTGCCCGGACTGCGGGTTCGAGTTCCCGCGCCAGAGTTCCAAGCACGAGCCCAAGGCATCCTCGGCGGGGATACTGACGGGCCAAGTCACCGAGACCACCTACCCCGTACGTGCGGTCCGCTACTACGTCCACGCCAAGCGCGGCGCACCGCCCGACGCGCCGCGAAGCATGCGCGTGGAGTACCAACTTGGCTGGCAACGCTATCAATCCGAATGGATCTGCTTCGAGCACGACGGCTTCGCGCGGCAGAAAGCCGAAGCGTGGTGGCGTAAGCGCTCGTCGGAGCCGGTTCCCGAGACCGCCGACGCCGGCGTCGCGCTGGCGGAGTCCGGCGCGTTGAGCGTAACGCGCGCCATCGTGGTCCGATCCGTCGCGGGTGAAGAGTTCGACCGCATCGTCGGCTACGAGCTGGACACGCCGACCGATGCCCACACCGAGCCCGAGTACGTGCCGGCGGACGATGATGTCGCACCCTTTTGATGGACGCAAATAGGATGAGTGATGCTCGATCTGACCGATCTGCCCACCGCTGCGCGGTACTACGCCGAGTTGGGCTACCCGGTCTTTCCGTGCATTCCCGGCACCAAAAAGCCGCTGACCAAGCACGGATTCCGCAACGCCTCAACCAACCTGGACCGCGTGGAGGCATGGTGGACGGAGCATCCTCAAGCGAATATCGGGATCGCGACGGATGGTCTGCTGATCTTGGACATCGACGGCCGAGACAACCCCTGGCTCAAAGGGGACGAACGGCTTGCCAAGCTCGCCTGCGGTCCCGTTTCAATCACGCCTCGTGGCGGAGTCCATCATGTATTTCGGCAACCCAAGGGAAAAGCTTGGCGCTGCACGCAGAGCAGCTTGGCCCCCTTCGTGGATACACGCGCGGACGGCGGGTATTTCATGGCCCCGCCTTCGCAGGCCGAGGGAGACACCTATCGCTGGCAACCGACCTTCGTATTGACCGAACCACCGGACAAGCTACCCGAGCCGCCGGCTTGGCTGGTGGAGATGCTCGATACTCTACCCGACGAAGAGCGCACGCCGACCGTGGCCGGCAATCCGATCCCCACTGGCCAACGCAACGCGACGCTCGCGCGGTTGGCTGGCACCATGCGCCGGGCCGGGATGACCCAGGCGGAGATGCTGGCGGCGCTGTCGCAGGCGAACCAGGACCGCTGCCAACCGCCCCTGGAATCGGCCGAGGTCCAGCGCGTTGCTCTATCCATTGCGCGTTACGCGCCGGATGAGATCACCGTCGCGCTGATTGAGGACCATTATGGCCAGACAGTCGGCCGAGACGACGCCACGCTGTTCTCGCCCGCGCATGCCATTTGCCAAACACACCCGCGGATGCGAACGCCGGTGATTCACGGGTTGTTGCGTGAGGGCGAGACGATGAACGTCATTGCCGCCCCAAAGGCAGGCAAGTCTTGGCTTGTTCACGACTTGGCGCTCTCGGTGGCGACGGGAAAAGCGTGGCTGGGGTATCCCGTGGAGGCGGGCCGTGTCCTGCATATCGACAACGAGCTGCATACCGAGACGCTCGCCAGCCGCATCAAGCAAGTCTCTCAGGCCATGCCGCTCAACGAGGCGCAATGGAGGGACGCTTACTACGTCCGCTCCATGCGCGGCCAGCTTGAAGACCTTTTCCGCATGGAGGCGTACTTCAACGCGCTGCCCGAGAGCTACTTCAAGCTGATCATCCTGGATGCGTTCTACCGGTTCATGCCGCGCGAGATGGACGAGAACGACAACGGCACGATGGCCAATCTCTACAACCTGATTGATCGTTTCGCGCGCCGCTTGCGCGTGGCGTTCGTGCTGATTCACCACACCACCAAGGGCGTGCAGTCGGGGAAAAGCGTCACGGACGTGGGCGCGGGCGCCGGGGCGCAGTCGCGCGCGGCCGACTGCCATTTGGTGCTGCGCCCGCATCAACAGGACGGCTGCCTCGTCGTCGAGGCCGTGACGCGGTCCTGGCCGTCGCCGATGCCGTTCGTGATCCGGCAGGCGTTTCCGCTGTGGCATCCCGACCCGGCGCTTGATCCGGCGGACTTGAAGAAGCCGGATGACTATGCGCGGAACCGCCCGTCGAAGCGGGAGTCGCCCCAGGAAGCCGAACCGGAATTCGAAGACGAATGGACCCTTGAGCGGTTCGTCGCGGCCTTTGTAGGAGAAGAGCCCCGCATGCGAGCCTCGATTCAAGCGGCGGCCAACGGGAAGGGCATGACCGACCACCAGACAGGGAAGCTGCTTGAGAAGTCCGAAGCCTGCGGCTTGGTGCACCGCTGGACGCTCGACCGTAATCGCGCTGGGTATGCCACCCGGCCTCAACCCCGTTTGCTTCCGGAGCAACCGCAATGAAGCCGCAGACGCTTATGGCGCGCCTTTGGCTGGCCTCCCGCGCGGCTTTGCCTGTTTGGGTCGCTTTGGAGGCGATCGCCGCCGCCAAGGGCCGTAAACGCTTCTACGTCAAGCGCACCACGCTGGCTCGCCTGACGGGCATCGGGCGCATGGCCACGCTCTCGCGCGTGCTCGGCATCCTGGATCGCTATCGCGTTTTGGAACGCAAGACCAAGACCCGCCGCTTGGCCAACGGGGCCACGTATTCGCGTATCCAGGTCAAGCTTCTGCTTAGTGTAGCGGGTAGTGCGTCACATCCGATTTTCAGTGCTACGCATGCGAGGACGCAGCTAGTGCTACAGCATGCGCCGCATAGTGACGCGGTTAGTGCGTCTAGCGGCCATAGTGATGCAGTAAGTGCTACGCGGCATAGTGACGCAGTAAGTGCTCCGATCCCCGTAGGGGATAGGCGCGAAAACGCGCGCGCCTATTTTCCCTCCGTGGATCGCCGCTCCGCGCCGACGGCTGACGCCGCCGGATCGTGCGCGGCGTCCGCGTCCGCTGAAGCTCCCGCTCCCGCCGCGACGACCGGCCCTGTCGGCTTGGAGCGGCGGCAAAAAGAAAACTCTTAAGAAAAGAATCGCACGATGAAAAATTTTTGCTGTCGCAGAGTCGCAAGGTGTCGCAGAGCCGTTCCGCGACAAGCACGCATTGCGTGTAGTTGGAAACACTGGGTAGTCGTTAGCAAAGCCACGGGTCCTCCCGTGCAAACCGCATGCCAAAACCGATCCCGGACCCCTCGCACCCCTGACTTATATTTCTTTCCATCCACACGCATTCCGAACACGCGCCCAAGCGCGTGCGCTTCAAGTGCTTCTCACGCAACCCCACGGAGGTGGAGCATGTCCAAGCCCAAACTCAGACTCGAATGGATCGAATCGGGCAGCCTCGACGAGAACCCGCTCAACTGGCGCAGGCATAGCCCCGAGCAACTCCAGTCCATCCGCGATTTGTTGAGTGACCCGGATGTCGGCTGGGCGGGTGCGTGCCTTTACAACGAGCGGACCAAGCGCCTCATCGACGGGCATGCGCGCAAATCGGTTTCAGACCCCAAGCAGCTCGTGCCCGTGCTTGTGGGCGAGTGGAGCGAAGAGGCCGAGAAGAAAATCCTCGCCACGCTCGACCCCGTGGGCGCGATGGCGCAGGGCGACGCCGAAGCCTACGCCACGCTCGTGGAAATGGTTCAGGCCGAGTCGCTGTGGGTGCGCGACCTGATCCACAATACGCAAGCGGCGCTGCTGGCCACCGAGGACGGAGCGGACGAGACCGAACCGCAAGCCTCGGCCGTGCTGCCCCAGATGGAGTGCCAGCCGTTCGAGCACTACGACTATCTCATGCTGCTCTTCCGTAACGAGCAGGACTTCCAGCAAGCCTGCGAGCGCCTGGGCATCCAGCGCGTGCAGGTCACCTACCCCGGCGGCAAGCAGAAGATCGGCTTGGGCCGCTGCATCGACGGCATGAAGGCCCTGAAGACCCTCACGGCAGGAGGCGCGCAATGAAAATCGTGATCCCTTCCAAAGGCCGCGCGAACACCTTGTCCGAAAAAGCGCTCAGGCTCTTTCCCGACGCGCTGGTCTGTGTGGGCGAGAGCGAAGTCGAGCCGTATCGCAAGGTCTCCCCCAACCTGCTCGTACATCCCGATTCCGTCACCGGCATCGGTCCGATCCGGCAATGGATACTGGATCACGTGGCCGATCCCTGTGTGGTCCAGGTGGACGACGACGTGACGCATGTTTACAGCCAGGTCGGGTTCCACAAACGGCGCATCGAAGACCCCGATACGGCGCGGGCCATCGTCGAGCGGCTCGCGATCCTGGCGCAGGACGCCGGTGCGCGCGTCTTCGGCTTCCAACAAGCCGCGCGTCCGTTGAGCTACGCCAACTTCCGGCCGTTCTCGCTCAACACCTGGGTCGGCGGGATCGTAGGGATCATCGGGCGCGAGCTGCGCTACGACACGTCGCTCCTGCTTCGGGCGGATATTGACTTCTGCCTCCAGTCGCTCATGCGCGACCGGTTCGTCCTGGTGGACGGGCGATACTCCTTCATCCATACCCGGTTCGCCGGCAAGGGCGGGAACGCTACCCACCGTTCGGCCGAACGCCACGCCCGAGAGATCGCCTACCTTAAGCGGAAGTGGGGACCGTTCCTGGAGGAAGTCCAGGCCAAGGGCACCACGCGGTTGGTGTTGAAGGTCCGGCGCTGACCTCACCTCGTAAACGGCCGAGAATGGGTCACGCGAACCGACGATCCCGGTCACCTTGCTGACCATTCGGGTCACCGGGCCTTCGAGGCCGACGTTCTAAAGGCTTATCCCATCAAGTCCTGCTCATTCGGTTAATCGGCTCGCGGTTAGCCGTCTATTTGCCTCTCTATTTTCCAACGGAATTTGGGGACTTCGAGGGAAACCGAATGAAAGCCGCACCTTCCAGCCGAGTCTTCGAGATGCTCGCCGAGGAACTGAAAGACTTCCTCAAGACCACGGTGGACGCCGAGACGGTCGAGCGGATCGTGGACGAGCGGATCACCCAAGCCAAGCTGCCGCGCCCGATTGAGGTGCGCATGGGTGGCGAGGTGGTCGGGACGCTCGCCGAACGGCCGCACTACCTGTTCGACCGCCTCATGGACCTCGTGAACGAGGGGCAGCGTAACCTCCTGATGGTCGGACCGGCCGGGTCGGGCAAGACGACCTTGGCCAAGAACCTCGCCCAAGCGCTGGGCCTGGAGTTCGGGTTCCTGTCGCTATCGGCGGGAGTCAGCGAGACGCACCTCTTCGGACGGGTGCTCCCGCAGCAGGACGGCAGTTGGCAGTACAAGCCCAGCCGCTTCGTGGAAATTTACGAGCGCGGCGGGGTCTTCCTGCTCGACGAGATAGACGCCGCCGACCCCAACGTGATGGTCGCGATCAACGCGGCCTTGGCCAACGGCATGCTCGCCAATCCCAACGGGCCGCTTCACGAGCGCCACGAACGGACCTACATCCTGGCCGCGGCCAATACCTGGGGCCGGGGCGGCGATCATCAGTACGTGGGCCGTAACGCCCTGGACGCGGCCACGCTGGACCGCTTCGTCCTCTCCACGCTGCACGTGGATTACGACGCCGACCTCGAATCCGATCTAGCCTTGGCCTCCCTGTCCTCAGAGCAAGCCCAGCCGCTCCTGGAATGGGTCCAGGACCTCCGCTCCAGCATCGCGCGGCACAAGATTCGGCGCGTGGCCAGCACGCGGTTGGTCCTCAACGCCATCGCCGCCCTGAAAGCCGGGCGCGACTTGATGGACGTCAAGGCGCGCTACTTCCTCGATTGGACCACCGACGAGAAAGCGAAGGTGGGCGCATGAAATCCCGCCGCATCGCCGCGTTCTATCCGGGCCGCTGCCGGATCTGCGGCAAGGCCGTGGCCAAGGGCACGGAGATTTTCTTCCGCAAGCACTTCGGCATCCGCTGCCTCGACTGCGGGCCGCACACCGCCGACGACGCACGCTTGCCCTCCAAGCGTAAGGGCGTCCGGACCCGACCCGCGCCGAAGCCCGCGCCGACGCCTGCTCCCGAGCCTCCGCGATGGACTTCCTTCAAGGGCGACGGGCGGTTCAAGCCGCTGGACGAAGCGCTCGGCTTTGAGGCCCGCAGCCGCGCGGCCCTGGAAGGTTCGGACGGCATCCACCGCATCGAGTACGGCTCGGTGCGAGAAATCATCGAAGACGCCTTGAGCGACTACGCGCAGAGCGACTCCAACCTGGAGCGACTACGCGAGATTCAGGCCATGGCGTTCAGCGGACAGGCTTCCTGGAGCCACTACTTCACGCGCGAACGGCTCCTGGAACAGGTCTTCGACCCCTCCCCTGCGCTGCTCCAAGCCGTCGAACGGCTGCGCGACCGCCTGACCGGAATGCTCGATCTGCCTCAGCGCCCCCGCCGCAAGGTCCGGCGCGGACTCGATTACGGGGACGAGTTGGACGCCGACCGTTGGTTGGCCCGCGATCCGTATGCCTGGGAGCGCATGGAGCGCGCCTCCGAGCCGCGCCGGACCTTGACCATCG
The DNA here is from genome assembly GCA_015075375.1 of Planctomycetota bacterium. Taxonomy (GTDB): domain Bacteria; phylum Planctomycetota; class SZUA-567; order H5-PLA8; family H5-PLA8; genus H5-PLA8. The sequence goes on from JABTUM010000004.1 coordinate 6,560, forward strand.
GCTGCAACGTCTCGGCCCATCACGCGGTGACGCCCGAGCAGTTGCTTTACCGGGGCGCGGCGGCCGTGGCCCTGACCGATTACCTGACTCAGCAAGGCTGCAACGTGGGACTCTCGCTCTTCAAGGTCTCACTTGATCCTACCAACCGGGTGCGGACCGGCATCGTCCGGTGCGAACTCAAAGCGCCCGATAGCCCCCTGGACCTCTCGGCGGTCACCTTCGCGCTCTGTGAGATCGCCTTCTACCGCTGCGCCGTCGTCATCGCCGGATCGCGCCGCTGGCCCGGCCACCTCTCGAAGGGCCTGGGCAACCCCGTGGCCCTGCCGGCGACCGAGCGCGCCGCCGTGGACTACCTGATCGATAGCGATGTCTTGGGCGAGGAAGCGGCCCTGAACTGGCTTCGCAAGCACATGGAGGAACCGAAGCATGTTTGAAGACGCAGACCTGATCCACCGGTACACGCGCAAGCAGGCCATCGAAGACGGCATGCTGGTGGACCTGATGCAGGACGAGACGGCCGAGTTGGTCAAGGAAGCGGGGTTCACGTTCCCCATCGCCATGACCGCCACGGCCTTTTCGGAAGCGGTCGCGCCCATCGGAGGCGAACTGCCTCCCGGACAAGACCTCAAGGGACGGCTTTGGGACGTGCTGATGCTGCTACGGGCGGGGATTCGCGCTCTTCCCGAGGGCGAGGACCGCCTGCACTTCCAAGTCGGCGTTTGGGACGGACGAAAGCGCAAGGTCGTCGCGCTCTGGGCGCTATGTGGCCCCGGAGACGAAGGGGAGCCGGTCATCACCATCATGCTGGAAGGGGAGGATTAACCATGGAGTTGTGCACGCTGAAGTACGCCGGACGGAAGTACCGCGTCTCGCTGGTCTCGCTCAAACGAGCGCGCCAGACGGGCAAGCGCGGCGCGAAGAGCTACTCGGTGACCTGCGGCGCCTTCAAGCGCGACGCGGGGACCGGACGGATGGCCTTCCAGGGATTGGCGCTGGAAGGCGACGTGCCCTTGGTCGAACTGGTGCGCTGGGCGCGCCGCAAGGGCTTCCTCAAATGGCACCGCGAAGGAGGGCGCAAGAATGTCCGCAACGCTGAGCGCCGAAGCGCTGGATCTGTACCGGCAGCGCCGGGCGGCGGGAGCCAGCGTAAAGTCGCTGGCTGAGGAACTCGGCATCCCGTGGCAGCGCCTGGATAAGGCGCTGCGCCACGGGATCGCCGGCCGCGCCGCCTTGGTCGTCGAACCGCCGCCGGTTCCTGAAGACACCGGCCCGGTGGAACCCGAGCGCGCGGTCTTGCCCGAGCCTGCCCTTCAAGGTCCGGGCCTCCTGATCGAAAAGTACCGCCCCACGCGCCTGCGCACGATCTTCGGACAACCTCAGATCGTGCGGCGGCTCCAGGCGTTCGCCCGCGCGCCCTATCCGGCGGCGTTCCTCTTCACCGGCGAGACGGGCACGGGCAAGACCTCGGCAGCCCTGGCGCTGGCGGCGGAGTTGGGCTGCGACCTGGAGCAGAAGGACTTCGGCGGGGTCCAGATGCTCGCCAGCGGGGAGCAAAGCGCCGAGGCCGTGCGCGAATGCTGCGCGCGCATGTGGCTCTCTCCGATGTGCGGGAGCGGTTGGAAGGTCTTCATTCTGAACGAAGCCGAGCGGATGCACGTCCAGGCCGAAACGATCTGGCTGGACCGCTTGGAGAACATCCCGCCCAAGACCGTCGTCGTCTTCACGTCCAACCATGCCGCGAAGCTTAGCCCGCGCTTCCGGGACCGCTGCGTCCACCTGCCCTTCCAGTCCGGAGCCAAGCGCCTCCACGAATCGGCGCGAACGCTCCTGACAAAGGTGTGGAAAGCGGAGACCGGCAAGCCGCCACGTTCCCAGATCGTCGAACAGGTCGTGACCGAAGCCACCGTCGCCGGGCAGTTGAGCTTCCGACGCGCGGTGCAACTGCTCCAAGCTCACCTTCCGCCCAAGCGGGAGAGTCGCCGTAAACGCTAACCCTCATGGAAAGGAACTCTTCGGATGCGCGCACGCATTATGACCGTTCGGGGCTATTCGCTTTTGGAGGTCGCCTCGGCCTTGCAGAAAGCCATCCGGCGTAGCGACGCTAAGCTCGCCGGATACTGGGCCGTCGAACTCTTCGAGAGCGGCTTCCAAGCGTACCTCTGGCGGCGACTGCTCACGATCAGCGCCGAGGACTGCTGGGGCGTCATCACGCACGAGGTCGAGGCCCTCTATCGCTCCTGGGCGCTGATCCACAAACAGAAGCCCGGCGGCGGGCGCATCTTCGCGGCCAAAGCGACGATACTCCTGGCCCAAGCCAGAAAATGCCGCGATGCCGATCACCTGACCAACCTCGTCTACGACGCCCAATCGGTGGACGAGAAGCAACTGGAGGCCGACTTGGTAGCCGCGCGGGACAATATCCAACCCATTCCCGATTACGCCTTCGACTGCCACACGCAGAAGGGCCGCAAGGCCGGGAAGACCAAACGCGACTTCTTCCGGGACGAGCACAAGGCGCTCAAACCCCGCGAAAAAGGGCTCTTCGACGATCTGGCGGACGAGCTTTAAGATTTGGAAACAAGTCGCCTCCCTGCTTGATTAGAAGCGCTGGCCTGTTTCATATCGCTCCATAGAATGCTCTTCGGACGGACGGGGATACAAGAAGGAATATGCTTATGAGCAAAGGGCGCGAAAGCGGGATGCCGGAAGCGGATTACTGGGACTCCTTCTTTAACCCGAGTTGCATACTTTCAAGGCTCGACTGCACCGGCATCCACGGAGACATCCTGGAGTTTGGCTGCGGATACGGAACCTTTACGATTCCAGCAGCCAAGGCCAATTCGGGCAAAGTGATCGCCTTGGACATCGAACCGGACATGGTTACCGCCACCGCTCGAAAAGCCAGGGAAGCAGGGCTGCCAAACGTCAAAGCAGAACGTCGAGACTTCATGGAATCCGACTGCGGTATTCCCGCAGGGACCTGTCAGTATGCGATGCTGTTCAACATTCTCCATATCGAGCGCCCTGTAGAGCTATTGAAATTTTCGTTTGCGGCTTTGGCTACGGGAGGCAAGGTAGGCATCATTCATTGGCGAAGCGACATCAAAACCCCACGTGGACCCTCTCCAGACATTCGTCCTTCAGCCGAACAGTGCCGCGTATGGGGAGAGCAGGCGGGTCTGAACTTTGTCCGTTATGAGTCCCTTTGTTGCTGTTCGTGGCATTGGGGACTGGTAATGAGTCGGCCAGCGTTACTTGCCTGAAGATTTTCCTTTTCGGGGACAAAATCGGATTTGTAAATGGCCTTTATTGGGCACGAGACCGTTTTTCCTGAGCCCATGAAAGGCACCATTGACACCCCAGACCCTCAAAGACCGCGTCATCCTTCTGCTCATCAACGGCATGAGCAACGAGGCCGCCGAAGGGTTTTGCGCCCAACAGGGCCAGGCCGCCGATCAAGCCCGCTCTATCGTCGCTGAAGCACGCAAACGCATCACCGTAGCCGCCGACTACACCCGCGATGAACAGATCGGCAAGGCCGTCATGCGCCTGGAAGACCTCTACGCCAAGAGCATGGCCGGGCAGGACATCCGCACCGCGCTCCAGGCTCAGCGCGAACTCAACCGTCTGCTTTCGCTGTATGCCGATGCGCGCCGACTGGATGCCCCAGAGGACGATGCCGAGGCCCCCGTCCTGCGCCGGCAGGTGGATCTGCTGAGCGCCTACCTCCTCCCCCTCAAACTCGCAGACCCGGCTTACCCGGTGGAAGAACATGCGCGGATCGCCGCCGAAGTCATCAGGCTCCACGGCCTCGCAGGCGTATGACCGCAAGAAAGCCCGGTCGCGAGAACGCGAGCGCCGGCAGACGCTCGCCGGACAGGACATCGCGCCCTGTCCGCCGCCCAAGGACTTGGCGCGCCGCGCCCGCGCCGACGGGGATTTCCGGTTCTTCTGCGAGACCTACTTCCCCCGCCTCTTCACCCTGCCCTGGAGCGACGACCACCTGCGCGTGATCCGCAAGATCGAGCGCACGGTGCTGCATAGCGAGACCTTTGCCGTCGCCATGCCGCGCGGAACGGGCAAGACCAGCTTGTGCCAGACCGCCGTGCTCTGGGCGATTCTGACCGGCAGGCACGCCTTCGTCTTCTTAATCGCCTCGACGCAAGAGTACGCGCTCGCGATGCTCGGCAACATCAAGAGCCACCTCTCGACGAACGAGCGGCTGTTCGAGGACTATCCCGAGGCCATCTACCCGATCCGCCGTCTGGAAGGCGAGAGCCGCCGCTGCTCCGGGCAACGCTACTACGGCCGCCTTACCTACGTTGCCTGGACGGCCGACGAGATCGTGATGCCCACTATCCCTGGCAGCCGTTGCGCCGGGGCCATCGTGCGCGTCTCGGGGATCACCGGGAATATCCGTGGCGCAATGTTCATCCGGCCCGACGGTTCTTCGGTGCGGCCTACACTCGCCATCATTGACGATCCGCAGACCGATCAGTCCGCACGCTCCCTTTCCCAGACCCAGGAGCGCCTCGCCATCGTCAACGGGGCTATCTCGGGTCTAGCCGGTCCGGGCAAGCGCACGGCCATGATCATGCCCTGCACCGTCATCCGCGCAGGAGACTTGGCCGATCAGGTGCTCGACCGCGAGCGCAACCCGCTTTGGCATGGCGAACGCACCAAACTGGTCTACACGTTTCCCAAGCACGAGAAGCTTTGGGAAGAGTATGCGCGGCTGCGCGCCGAGTCGCTGCGTAGCGATAGCGACGGCAGGGAAGCGACGGCGTTCTACGCCGCGCACCGCTCCGAAATGGACGCGGGGGCCGTCGTCGCTTGGGCCGAGCGGCATAACCCGGACGAACTCTCGGCCGTCCAGCACGCGATGAATCTCAAGCTCCGCAGCGAGTCGGCGTTCTGGGCCGAGTACCAGAACGAGCCGCTGCCGGAGAAGACACTCGAAGACGAAGGCTTGCTCACACCCGACCAGATCGCCGGCAAGCTCAACGGACACCGGCGCGGAGAAGTGCCCATCGGCTGCAACCACCTGACCCTGTTCGTGGACGTGCAAGGCAAACTGCTCTTCTACTGCGTCTGCGGCTGGGAAGACGATTTCACGGGGTACGTGCTGGACTACGGAGCCTACCCGGAACAGAAACGCCCGTACTTCACCCTTCGGGAAGCTCAACGCACGCTCCAGAGCGTGGCCCGAGGCGCGGGACTGGAGGGCGCGATCTACGCCGGGCTTGAAGCCCTGGCGAACGAACACCTTGCGCGAGAGTGGCGGCGCGACGACGGGGCCGCGCTACGCATCGGCTTATGCCTGATTGACGCCAACTGGGGCACTTCAACCGATGTCGTATACCAGTTCTGCCGCCAAAGCTCGCATTCGGCGGTGCTGTTGCCCAGCCACGGGCGGTTCGTGGGCGCGGCCAGCAAGCCCTTCTCCGAGTACATTCGCCGCCCCGGCGAGCGGGTGGGTCTGAACTGGCGCATTCCCGGAGTCCAAGGCAAGCGCGCCGTCCGCCATGCGCTCTTCGACTCGAACTATTGGAAAAGCTTTGTTCACTCTCGGTTGGCGATCTCCATGGGGGATCGTGGCTGCCTGTCGCTTTTTGGCCGCGACCCGGAGGCGCACCGGCTCTTCGCCGATCACCTTACCGCCGAGTACCGGGTGCGGACCGAAGGCCGCGGGCGCGTGGTGGACGAGTGGAAGTTGCGGCCCGAAGCGCGCGACAACCATTGGCTGGACGGATTGACAGGCTGCGCCGTGGGTGCGGCGATTCTGGGCGTGTCGCTGTTAGGCGGCGGATCTGCGGATCGAAGCCATAAGCCGAAGGTCAAACTCTCGACCTTACGCCGGCACAAAGCCACTTGACCCCACCTCGCTTAGGTGATAATAGTAACTCCAGTAATTACTTTTTGGAGTTATATTTATCATGCCAAGCCAGGTGCAAACCGCGCCAAGCCTCGTAGCGGCGAAAGCGATCTTCAAGCAACGCGGTGGGGTGCTGCGCACCTCGCAGGCCCTGCGAAGCGGTATACACCCCGCGACCCTTTATGCCCTGCGTGAGCAAGGCGAAGTGGTGGCCCTGAGCCGGGGCCTGTATCGTCTGGCCCAACTTCCGCCGCTGGACCATCCGGACCTCGTAACCGTGGCTCTTCGCGTGCCCAAGGGCGTCTTCTGCCTGATCTCGGCGCTGGCGTTTCATGAGCTTACGACTCAGATTCCGCACGAGGTTTACCTGGCCATCGCGCGCAATGCCCAACCGCCCAGACTGGACCACCCTCCGACTCGTGTGTTCCGCTTCTCCCAAGCGGCCTTTGGGGCGGGCATCGAGCGGCATCGCATGAGCGGAACCTGGGTCCACATATACTCGGCCGAGAAGACCCTGGCGGATTGCTTCAAGTATCGTAACAAGATCGGTATGGAAGCGGTCCTGGAAGCGCTTCGGACTTACAAGGAACGCGGCAAGCCAAAAGTGAACGAACTGCTCCGCTATGCGCAAGCCTGCCGCGTCGAAAGAGTCATGCGCCCCTATCTTGAGGCCATCCTATGAGTAAGCCCGCGCCCAAGAACCTCGCGGCATCCGTACATCATCGGTTGCTCGAAAAGGCCAAGGAGTCGAACCGGACCTTTAACGAGTTGCTTCTCTACTTCGGCATCGAGCGGTTTCTATACCGCCTGTCATGCTCACCGCATGCCAAGACGTTCGTGCTTAAGGGCGCGCTCATGCTCACGGTCTGGAAAATCCACGCTTCCCGCTCAACGAAAGACATCGACCTCATGGGGAAGATGCCCAACGACGCGGGGAAGGTCGAAGACGTATTCAAACGCATTTGCGAGCAGCCGTGCGTCGCGGATGGCCTCGAATTCGATCCGTCCACGGTGACAACCCAGCCGATTACAGCAGACGCCGAGTATCAGGGTCTTCGCGTTCAATTCACCGGACACTTGGGCAACGCACGTATACCCATGCAGATAGATATCGGGTTCGGCGATCAGGTTCATCCGCTCCCGGTTCGCGAGTCGTACCCTACACTGCTTGACTTCCCCGCTCCTGAGCTGAGCACCTACACCAGGGAAAGCGCCGTGGCGGAGAAGTTTCACGCCATGGTGAAACGCGGCATGCTCAACAGCCGCATGAAGGATTTCTTCGACATCTACATGCTGGCCAAGCAATTCTCATTCTCGGGCAAAGTGCTCGCCGAAGCCGTATCTAGAACTTTCGAGGCCCGTCACACGGAACTCCCAGAAGAGCCGGTCGCCTTTTCACGAGCGTTCATGGCGGACACGGCCAAACAGGCGCAATGGCGCGGCTTCATTCGCAAAGCTCGGGCGCAAGGAATACCTCAGGACTTCGGAACGGTGGTAACCGCAGTCTCAGATCTGCTACTACCAGTTAGCATCGCTGTTGCTCGCCATGCACCGTTCTCAGGCACTTGGGAACCGCCGGGACCTTGGCAATACCCAAAAGTTCAGCCTAAACCCTAAATCGTGGCCAAGCGCCCCCGTCTTTTTCTGCGGGGTGGCACGAGTCGTGCCCTATCTCCCTAACCCTATCGTTTTGAGACAAGAGGGAACGCGCCTATGCCCCAAGGAACACCGCTCGATCCCAAGCGAGTACGCCAGCTTATCAAAATGGGGCAAACGCCCAGCCAGGTAGCCAAGACCTTGGGCGTCAATATCAACGCCATCTATAAGCACACGAACGTGCGTTCGCGCAAATTGGGAAACACCAAGCGTCGAGGTTAATAGCCGAAGGCCGGCTAACTTCCGTCACGCACCCAGCGAAGGCTCTATCCTTTTTTCCGCACGATCACTTCCCACCCCTTCGCCTTCAACTCGGCCATCTGGTCGTCGTTTAAGTGGGCCAAGCGGCGCAGCCAATCCGGCCCAAAGTCGAACATATGCTTTCGCGTGATCGACCAGACCTTCCAAACCGCTTCGCCGGCCGAGTTAACGTCTCGACCGACCAGAATGCTTCGTGTGTTGACCTTCCGGTAGTTTTGCATGGGTCACTCGCTTGGGGTGTGTGACGCAGACTATCCCATGCCGATGAGGCTTTCCACCTACCTGCCCGTCTACGTGTCCCCATGATCCGCAACGCCCGGCCTTTTGTCGTGCGGAGCGGCACGACATGGCTAACACAGACGACCTTACCTCTTCGATTCGCAAGAACGCCAAGCGTCCGGCGAAGGCCGCCGGCGACTCCGGAAGCGTGGAGCAACATCCGCTGCGCGACCAGATCGAAGCCGACCGCTACCTGAACTCCAAGAAAGCCGCCAAGGCCAAGCGTCTGGGCCTGCGCATCACCAAGCTCGTGCCGCCGGGGACCGTCTGATGCTCGCCGCATTGCGGAGAATCCTGCGTTTGGATGCCGGGAGGCGCATACGCCAGGGTCCCCGGCGGCTCTTCGTCCGCGCGCGCTACGACGCGGCGCTCACCAACGAGAACAACCGCCGCCATTGGGCCAACGCCGACGGGCTCTCGGCAAACGCGGCCAACTCACCCGAAGTCCGGCGCATCCTGCGTAATCGCGCCCGCTACGAAGTCGCCAACAACTCCTACGCGCGCGGGATCGTGTTGACCTTGGCCAACGACTGCATCGGGACGGGTCCGCGTCTTCAGATGCTCTCCCTCGACCGCGAGGGCAACAGCGCCGTCGAGCGGGAGTTCGCGCGCTGGACCGTGGCGGTGGGCTTGGCCGACAAGCTGCGAATCATGCGCGTGGCCAAGGCCGAAGACGGCGAGGCGTTCGCGGTCTTCACCAGCAATCCCCGCCTCGATACGCCGGTCAAGCTGGACCTCAAGCTCGTGGAGGCCGAGCAGGTCTGCACGCCGGACTTTCACGCGGCGAGCAAAGCTCAAGCCGTGGACGGGATCGTCTTCGACGAGTACGGCAACCCCCTCGCCTACCAAGTGCTCCGGCAGCATCCCGGCGATAACGGCGCGCGCTGGGGCCTGGCTTACGACTCCGTGCCCGCCCAGGCCGTCTTGCACTACTTCCGGGTGGACCGGCCCGGGCAGTACCGGGGCATTCCCGAACTTACCCCCGCCTTACCGCTCTTCGCGATGCTGCGCGACTACACGCTCGCCACGCTGGACGCGGCGAAGGCCGCCGCCTACTTCGCGGGGATTCTCCACACCGACGCGCCGCCCAACGGCGAGGCCGATGCCGTCGAGGCGATGGATACCATCGAGTTGGAACGCAACATGCTCATGACCATGCCTGGCGGCTGGAAGATGAGCCAAGTACGCGCCGAGCAACCCGCGAGCACCTATGCCGAGTTCAAGCGCGAGGTGCTCAACGAGATCGCGCGCTGTTTGAACATGCCCTTCAACGTCGCGGCGGGCAACTCCTCGGGCTACAACTACGCCTCCGGCCGCCTCGATCACCAGACCTACTTCAAGGCCATTCGCGTCGAGCAAGCTTTTCTCGGCGCGCAGTTGCTCGACCGGCTCTTCGCGGCGTGGGTCCGCGAAGCCGTGCTGGTCGAGAGCCTCCTGCCCCAGCCCATGCGGGCGCTCTCCGCCGACTGGTCGCACCAGTGGTTCTGGGACGGCCACGAGCACGTGGACCCGCTCAAAGAGGCCAACGCCCAGGCCACGCGCCTGTCCAACCACACGACCACGCTGGCCGAGGAGTACGCCAAACGCGGGCGCGATTGGGAGATGGAACTGCGCCAGCGCGCCAAAGAGGCCGCGCTCCTGCGCGAGTTGGGACTGCCGCCCGGCGAAGCCCTGCAAACCCCCGCCGAAGTCGTTCCCGTGAGTGAGGACACCGATGAATAAGCGCCTCCTGCTTCAAGCCGCCGTCTCGGGCTGGCAGCACGTCGAGGTCCAGGCCGCCGGCGACGGCGAGCCCGGCGGCCGAAAGCTGCGGCGCTTCTCGATGGTCGCCTACACGGGAATGGCGATGGAACTCTCGGGGTGGCCGCACCCGGTGGTGGTGGACCTCGCGGGCCTGCGCGTGGCCGCCAAGAGCCGTCCGATTCTGAAGGACCATAACCCCGCCCTGATCGTGGGGCACACGGAGCGGATCGAGGCGGCCGACGGCCAGCTCCTGGTCTCGGGCGTCGTCTCCGGGGCGGGCATGGTCGCCGCCGAGATCGTCACGTCGAGCGAGAACGGCTTCCCGTGGCAGGCGTCCATCGGGGCGCGGCCCCAGCGCGTGGTCTTCGTGCCCGAGGGCCGGCAGGCCGAGGCCAACCAAAAATCGTTCCACGGTCCCCTTTTCGTGGTGCGAAAGGCCCTTTTGGGAGAGGTGAGCTTCGTGGCATTGGGCGCCGACGACGGCACCTCGGCTCAAATCGCCGCCCGGCTACTTCCCGACGAGTTTCCCGAACCGGAGATACACGCGATGGAATTCGAGCAGTGGCTTCAGAACAAGGGCTTCAAACTCGCCGAGCTGTCCGAGACCCAGGTGGCGAGCCTGCAAGCGGCCTTCACTGCCGAGCATGGCGTCACCGCTCAGGCCGAGTCGGCCTCTCCCGTGCAAGCGGGCGGCGCGGAGCCGCCCGTGGCCCCTCCGGCGTCACCGGCGCATCCCCCCCAGCCGGGTCCGACGCCGGAGGGCGCCCTGTCCGACCTGCGTTCGCGCTACGCCGCCGATCTTAAGCGCATCGAGGCGATCCAGCGCATCTGCGGCGACGAGCACAAGGCGCTGGCTGCCAAAGCCATCGCCGAGGGCTGGGACGAGACCCGCACGGAACTCGAACGCCTGCGCGCCGAGCGCCCCAAAGTCGCGATCCCCACTGGCCGCAGCGCGCCTTCGGGCGTCACCAGCCCCCTGCTCGAAGCGGCGTGCGTGTTGACTGCGCGCTTGCAGGAGCCCGAACGCCATTACGACGAGGCCACGCTGGAGGCCGCGACCCGGCGCTTCCGGGGCGGGATCGGGATGCAGGAACTGCTCCTGGAGGCGGCCTGGGCCAACGGGTACACGGGACGCAGCTTCCGGGACGCGCGGGACGTTCTGCGCTTCGCCTTCACGCCGGGACTCCAAGCGGGGCTCTCCGGCATCGATATCGGCGGGATTCTCTCGAACGTCGCCAACAAGTTCCTGCTCGACGGCTTCTTCTCGGTCGAACGGACCTGGCGGAACATCTGCGCCGTCCGGAACGTCTCGGACTTCAAGACCGTCACCAGCTACCGGCTGATCGGAGCCGACCAGTACGAGCGGGTCGCCCCCGGCGGCGAACTCAAGCACGGCACGTTGGGCCAAGAGACCTACCAGAACAAGGCCGACACCTACGGCCTGATGCTGGCCATCGACCGCCGCGACATGATTAACGACGATCTGGGCGCGATCACCACCGTGCCGCGCAAGCTCGGCCGCGGCTCGGGCCTCAAGATCAACGACGTGTTCTGGACCACGTTCCTGAACAACGCCGCCTTCTTCACCCCCGCCCTCAAGAACTTCCTGTCCGGCGTGGACACCGTGCTCGGGATCGACGGGCTGACCAAGGCCGAGACGGCTTTCCTGGAGCAGGTGGACGGCGAGGGCAAGCCCATCGGGATCATGCCCGCCGTCGTGCTCGTGCCGCCCGCGCTGAGCGCCATCGGGACGCAGCTCAACAAGTCCGTGGAACTGCGCGAGACCACCGCCAACGCCAAGTACCCCGTGGCCAACCCGCATCAGGGCAAGTTCCGCACCGAGGTCAGCCGCTACCTGTCCAATCTAAAGCTCCCCGGCAACTCCGCCAAAGCCTGGTACCTGCTGGCCGATCCCAGCGACTTGCCGGTGATCGAAGTCGCGTTCCTGAACGGGCAGGAGTCGCCCACCATCGAGACGGCGGAAGCGGACTTCTCCGTCCTGGGCATCCAGATGCGCGGCTACCACGACTTCGGCGTCGCGCTGCAAGACCCGCGCGGCGGCGTGAAATCCAAGGGCGAAGCGTAAGGCTGAGGCCCAGCACCCCAGAACCGGAGAACTCCCATGCCCGTGACGTTCGTGCAGGACGGCAACGCCGTGGACTACGTACCCGCCGCCGACGTGCCCACCGGAGCGGTGGTCGTGCAAGGCGATCTTGTAGGCGTGGTCCCCCGCCCCATCCCGGCCGGAGCGCTCGGCGCGATCCAGGTATCCGGGGTCTTCGATTTTCCCAAGGCTGCCGGCGGCGGGACGGCCTTGGCCGCCGGAGCACGGGTTTATTGGGACGTGGCCGAGCAGGCGGCCAAGTCCGACAGCGAAGCCGGGGCCAACAAGCTGATTGGGAAGACCGTCAAGGCGGCAACCGACGCGGACCCAACCGTCCGGGTTCGGCTCGAACAGTAGGCCGGCATGCGCGATCTGCTCGCGGAAGGCTCGGCCTGGCTGGAGCGGCAGCGCACCAAGCATCTGTCGAGGGCCGTGACGTACCGCCGTGGCGGCGAATCGGTCGAAGTGCGTGCAACGGTCGGCAAGACGGTCTTCCAGGTGGACAAGGGTTACGGGCTCCAGGAACGCTACGAGACGCGGGACTACCTGATCCTGGCGGCGGACTTGGCCTTAAGCGGCGTGGCGATCCTGCCCAAACCGGGCGACCGCGTGCTGGAGACGGATGCGGGGAAGCGCTTCGTCTACGAGGTCATGGCGGTGGGTAGCGAACCGTGCTGGCGCTACTCCGATCCGTACCGCCGGACGCTGCGCATGCACACGAAGTTGGTCGCGACGGAGGTTCTTCCGTGATCGAGTCGGCGGCGAAGGTGAGCATGGGCGCGCTCCTGTTGGCCTCGGTGCCCTTGGGCGGCGACTCGGGGCTTTGGGCGCAGTGGGGACTGGCGGGCTTAGTCGTCGGCTACACCCTCTGGCGCGATCATGCGCGAGAACGGCGCATGTCCTTCGCCCTGGAGAAGCACCAGACCTGGGTGCAGCAGACGCTCTTAAACGCCCTGGAGCGTAACACCGTGGCCCTGGAACGGCTCACGAACGCGCGCGCGGTTCCCCAGGACGCCGGCGAGCGGCGATGAACGCCGAACTCCTGCGCGTGGCCGATGGGGTCGTGGACGCCCTGAACGCGGCGGCGTTGGACCCGGAAGTCCAAGCCCAGCGTCTGTATCAGCCGCAGTTCGAGTTGCCCGAGCTGAACGTCCTGCGCGTGAGCGTGGTCCCCAAGGACCAGACCGCCCAGGCGCTTACGCGCGGGCAGACACGGCGCATTTTCCGAGTGGACGTGGGCGTGCAGAAGAAGTTCGAACGTGGTGACGCGCCCGAGTTGGACCCGTTGGTCACGCTGGTTGAACGGATCGCGGCGCTCTTTCACCGGCGCAGGTTGCCGGGCCTGAGCGAAGCGTTCTGCACGGTGGCCAAGCCCGAGCCCGTGTACGCGCCGGAGCACATGGATCAGTTCCGGCAGTTCACGAGCGTACTGACGCTCACGTTCCAGATGCTGGAGTAGCTCCGTGAACAACGCCGTCGTGCGCAAGCTCGTGCTCACCACGCAGTACCAGCCGCTCAGTCCGATCATCAGCGAGGTGCTTAGCGTGACGGTCCGGCTGCCCAGCAGCAATAAGAAAGAGGCGCTCTTCCTGAGCGACGACGGTTCCGAAGTCCCGTGGGACCCCGGCTCGCAGTTCGAACTCAAGCGCGTGAGTCTCGCGCAGCTCATGGTCAAAGGCCGCGCCGGAGACCTGGTGGTCCTGGCCGGCGGATCGTGGTGAACCCGTGGCCACGGTCCGGGTCAAGGCGCGCGTGGATAGGCCCAAGGTCACACGCAAGGCCAAGGCGGCGAGCATTCAGAGCTTAGGGCGCGCCGGAGCGTATCTGAGGGGCATCGCACGGCGAAGCATCAAGGTCAGCCCTGTCGCCTCGGAGCCGGGCAAACCGCCGCGCTCGCGGCAAGGCCGCTTAAAGAACGCCATCGTCTTCGCGGTGGAGAAGGACAAGACCCGCGTCGTCATCGGCCCGGCCGCTTCGGACGTAGGGAAGATCGGACGCACACATGAGTTCGGCGGGACGGAAAGCCCCAAGAAGCGCAAAGGGCGCAAGGCGAACTTCAAACTCGAAGTCGGCGGGCACGGCCCAATCCGAGTCGAAGGCGGCAAGCCCGTGGTAGTGCGCCTGAAGACCGACCGGCAGGTCGCCAAGGCCAAACAAGTCACGGACGGCCTGCCGCCTTCGCAGGGTGGGACATCCGGCGGCAAGCCGCGCAAGTACCCGCCGCGCCCGTTCATGGGACCGGCGCTGAACATCGGGAAGGCGCGCTTGCCCCGGCTTTGGGCAAATTCGGTGCGAGGGTAACTATAAATGGACTGTGACATCGAAGCCGCCACTTCCCCCATGCATTTCAAAGTCATTTCTAGCAAGAAGTGGAATGACATCCTGCGTCTTGGGCGCATGCGTTGCAAGCGTTGCGGACTTGAAAAGCCACTCAATGCCTTCTCACCTTCGAAATACAACGGCCAACTTCGATACAAACGCTCGTGTCGTAAATGCCTAAGCACTGAGAGAAACAATTACAAACGTGAATGGTGGCACAAGAGACGCTGCTATGAACTGGGCATTACCCCTGAAATCTATTCTGAAATGATCACTCGCCAACGAGGAAACTGCGCCATCTGCGAGAGACCACTATCTGAGGACAGAAAAGTAATCGACCACGATCATCAATCGGGGGAAGTGCGCGGCATTGTTCACAACCTTTGCAATCTAACGCTCGGAAACTCACGAGAGGACATAGCTGTTCTCGTGGGAACCATTCAGTACTTGCTCAAACAAGCACAAAACGGCCGACACCAGAATCCATGGCTCGGCCTTCTGAGATTTGTTTCTTACGTGGAGGTCAAGTCATGAGCATTCGCATCGGTATGGAAGCCAAGCTTTATTTTAAAGTTGGCGGGCTCGGTGCAGGCGCGTGGGTCGAACTCCCCAACGTTAGGGACGTGACACTAAACCTTGAAACGGGCGAGGCCGATGTAACCACCCGAGGCAACGCTGGTTGGAAGGCATCCATTGCCACCTTAAAAGATGCCAGTCTTGAAATGGAAATGATTTGGGATACCGCCGACGCGGGCTTCACGGCGATTAAGAACGCCTACTTCAACAACGAGAAGATCGGCTTCGCGGTGATGGACGGCGATATCGCCCAGGCCGGTTCGCAGGGCCTGCAAGCCGATTTCTCGATCTTGAGCTTCTCGCGCAAGGAAGCGCTCGAAGAGGCCATCACCGTCTCGGTCACCGCAAAGCCGACGTACTCGGCTACGGCTCCGCAGTGGGTCACGGTCTAAAGGAACACGTCATGCGCACTTTCAAAGACAACGCCGGCCGGACCTGGACGGTGAGCGTGGACGTGGACGCCATCCGGCGCGTGCGAACCGCGCTACAGGTCAACCTCGCCAGCGCCGAACTGGCCCAAGTGCTGGAGCGGCTGCTTTCCGATCCGGTGCTGCTGTGCGATGTGCTGTTCGTCGTGTGCAAGCCCGAAGCCGACAAGCTGGGCGTGAGCGACGTGGACTTCGGCCGCGCGATGGCCGGAGATGCGATCGAAGCCGGAACCTTGGCGCTTCTGGAGGAACTCGCAAATTTTACCCCGAACCCGCGCGACCGCGCGCGGGTCAAGCGCCTGCTCCAGGCCATGCAACAGTTGGCCGAACGCACGCGAGACGCGGCCGAGACGAGACTGGAGCGCGAGATCGAGAAAGCCCTGAGCGCCACGACGGCGACCTCTGGCCCCTCGTCTGGAAGCTCGCCGGGGTCCTCGGCATCAATCCCGGTCCCCTGACGCTACGGGAACTGGTCTGGATGTCGGAGGGACATG
The DNA here is from genome assembly GCA_015075375.1 of Planctomycetota bacterium. GTDB lineage: Bacteria > Planctomycetota > SZUA-567 > H5-PLA8 > H5-PLA8 > H5-PLA8. Next base: position 22,295 of record JABTUM010000004.1, read on the forward strand.
GCCGGGCGGCCTGGGCGCATACGTCGGCGATATTGGCGCTCCTGGCCAACGCGCACCGCGATCCAAAGAAGCACTCAGCGTTCACGCCGGGGGACTTCAACCCCTACGAGGCGCAAGAGCGCTGCAAGCCCCACACGAAGACGCGGGATCTGTCGGTCCTCAAAGCGGTCTTCGTGGATCACCCCCAAGGAGGAAGCAAGCCATGACCGAGCAGGAATTCGGGATTCAAGAAACGAAGGAACTCTTGGCTGGGCTGAAAACCCTGGCCGTCAAAGGGTATCTCGCCAAGCGCATCGGCGGCGACGTCCAGGCGATCTTGACACGGCTCGTGACGCTCATGATGGCCGACCCCAAGGCCGCGCAGACCGTCGTCAACGCCTTCGACAACGTGCCAAAGGTGTTCGCCGAGGTCCAAGACCTCACGCTCCTGGAAGGGTTCCAGGTCATTGCCGAAGCCGGAAAGCTCGCGGCCGAAGGCGCGACCGAAATCCAGGCGGCTTGAGCGGCCATTCAAACTGCAGAGACGCGGAGCACGCAGAGAAAGCCTAAGCCCTTGTTGGGTGAAGTGGCCTGCTCTGCGTGCTCTCGCGGTTCCAGGAGGTCTTTCGATGGCTTGGTTGGGAATCGTCGTGGACGTGGTGCTGCGGGTCTTGAAGTCCCTCTTCGGGATGGACCGGCCCGCTCAAACGGAGGTGACGCATGCGAAGCCTGAAAGTCCGCTCCCTGCTGCTCCTGGCGGCGATGACGCTCTGCTGGATGAGTTGGGGGTGCGGCGAAGTGACGCTGGGGCCGCGCACCAAGACGGAGTACGTGATCCTGCACGCGGGCCGTCCGATGGACGTGCTCGAGAACCGCAAGGTTAAGGGCCGCGCCAAGGACGGTTCGGGCGAGGCCGTGGAACAGGATATCGGCGGCTGGGTGGCGATGCCCGCCGATCATTGGGACGCCGTCAAGCGCGCGCTGGAACAAGGAAAGAAGTAGCCCATGGCTTCGTCGCAAGGCATCCGCGCGGGCGCGGCATTCATCGAACTGTCGGTCAACGACAGCAAGCTCATCAAGGGCCTGCAACAAGCGCTGACCCGCTTGAAGAGCTTGGGGTCGGGCCTGCAATCCATCGGCTCCGGCATGCAGGCCCTCGGCTCTCGGACGTTGGCTGTAGGTGCAGGTATCGTCACGCCACTCTTGGCCGCCGCCAAGAGCTTCGCCGAGATGGGCGACGCCCTGGACAAGATGTCCGCGCGCACGGGCATCAGCGTCGAGGCGCTCTCGGAGTTGGGCCACGCGGCGCAGCTCTCCGGTGCTTCGATGGAGGATGTCGAAGGCGCCATCCGGCGCATGCAGCGCACGCTCGCCGAAGCGCGCTCGGGGTCCAAAACGGCCCTGGAGGCGCTCTCGGCGCTGGGGCTCGCCGTCGAAGACCTCCAAGCGCTCTCGCCCGACGAGCAGTTCGCGCTGATCGGTTCGCGCTTGAATGCCATCGAAGACCCCGCCGAGCGCGCGGCAACCGCCATGGAAGTCTTCGGACGCTCCGGGACGAACCTGCTCCCGATGCTGGGAGACCTGAGCCAACTCCGGGCGGAGGCGCGGCGGCTGGGAGTCGTCATGTCCACCGAGGACGCCCAAGCCGCCGCCGCGCTCAACGATGGCCTGGACCGCTTGTGGGCCACGCTACGAAGTCTGGTCGTCACCGTGGGCTCCGCGCTCGCGCCGCTACTGGCCGAATGGGCCGGCCGGATGCAGGAACTCGTCGCCAGCGCGCGCAACTGGCTTGCGCAAAACCAGGGCCTCGTGACTTCGATCCTCCAACTCGGCGTGTCACTCCTCGGAATTGGAGCCGCGCTTACGGCCTTGGGCGGAACCCTATCGGCCCTGGGTACGGCATTCGGAGCCTTTGCGAGCGTAGCCTCGGCGGCGCTGGCGTTCGTCCTGTCGCCCCTGGGCCTCGTGCTCACCGCGATTGCCGGGCTTGGAACGTACTTGGTCTGGGCATCAGGCGTGGGCGGCGAGGCGCTTACCTGGCTGGGCCAACGCTTCGGCGAACTGAAGGGCTTCGCGCTGGAATCTTTTCAGGGGATGCAAGACGCCCTGGCCGCCGGCGACCTCGCCCTGGCGGCCCGCGTATTGTGGCTGAGCCTCCAAGTCGTCTGGCGCGCCGGAATCAACACGCTCATGGGCTGGTGGCTGGACTTCAAGAACTGGTACTTGTCGCAAACCTCCGGCCTCTTCACCGGGGCCGTGGTGCTCGCCACCAACGCCTGGTTCGGCCTCCGGCGCGTCTGGGCCACCACCGTCAACTTCTGGGCGGACCTGTTGGGTAAGTTCGCCTCGTTCTTCGTGCGCACCTGGAACGATCTCGGCGGCTTCGTCGCCAAGCAGTGGACCAAAGCGTTGGCGGTGATCGACCCGACGATCAACGTCGAGGCCGTGAATCGGCGCATTGACCAGGAAACCGAGCAACGCAACCGGGACGTCTCCAACCGTACCCTGGACGCGCGGCTTGATCGCGAGCAGGAGCTTCAAGACCTGGAATCCTCGCGCCAGCGGACGCTGGTGGATATCGCCGCCACCGCCGACGCCGAAGACCAGACCCGCCGCGAGCAGTCCGAACGCCAACGCCAAGACGGACAAGACGCGCTCGAAGCCGCTCGCGCGGAATGGCGCTTGGCCGTGGAAGAGGCCAAAGCCAAGCGCGAAGGGGCGCGAAGGGATTCCTCGCCCGAGGCCCCTACCCCACCCGCGCCCCCTGAGCCGCCCAGCCTGGGCGACTTAAAACAGGAACTGGCCGCCGTCGCCCCAGAAATCGAAGACCGCGTGAAGCTCACTTTCGACGTTTCGGGCGGCTTCTCGGCCGCCGCCGCCGACCGGATCGGCGTGGGCGAGAGCGTCCAGGAGCGGGCCGCCAAGGCCGCCGAAGAGACCGCCAAGCACACCCGCAAGATCGCCCAAAGAATAGACCAGAACGACGGACTCGTCTTTGCGTGAGGTGAAGCGTGGCGATGGTCGAAGAACTCTTTCAGGGACGAACCGAGACCGTCTCGGACCGGCCTTCGGCGGAGATTCCGTTCGTCGTGCGCGAGGCCGCCGATGAGGCGGAAGTCAAAGCCGCCGCGCTGGCCGATACCCCCTTGCTCTATGCCGGACTGCCCCGCAAGAGCATCGAGATCGCCGAACGGATTAACGCGGTCACCTGGAAGATCGTCGTCCGCTACGAGAAGGCCGAGCATGCCGAACAGGAGAACCCTGAGCCGGTATTCTCGTTCGATACTTCCGGCGGCACACAGCACATCACGCAGTCCTTGCAGACCCGCGCGCGCTACGGGCCGCAAGCCTCTGAGTTGCTCGGCGGGGCCATCGGCTTTGACGGCGAGCAAGTCGCCGGTGTAGACATCGCCGTACCCGTCTACAACTTCGCCGAGACGCGGTTCTTCTCGCCCGGCGCGGTGGACAACGCCTTCCTGGGCGTCATATTCCGCGCCACGGGGTCGGTCAACTTCGATGCGTTCCGAGGGTTCTTAGCCGGCGAAGTGCTCTTCCTGGGCGCCTCAGGCTCGCGGCGCGGGACCGATCCCGACGACCTGTGGGAGATCACTTACAAGTTCGCCGCCTCGCCCAACCGTGAAAACCTCCAAGTCGGGTCCATCGCCGGCATCGCCAAGAAGGGCTGGGATTACCTCTGGGTCCAGTACGCCGCCGACGTGGACGACGGCGTGCAGGCGCTCATCAAGAAGCCCGTCGCCGTCTATGTCGAGCGCGTCTACCCCGAAACCGAGTTCGCCCTGCTGGGGCTGGGTTAGCGTCCCGTGGCCGACCCCCTCCAGAAAGTCGCCCCCGGCTCTGCCCTGCGCATTCCGGCTGTGGCCTACAACGCCTTCGTGGACGCGGCGCTGGATTACCGTGGCCGCGCCCGTACCGTCGCCAGCGAGCCGCCCTTTAAGGATACGCGCAACGGGATCGTGTACGTCCGCAACGACTGCGGGGAAGACCAGGCACGCTTTGCGGTCCTGGGGCTCGACGATCTCGTCATCACGCCCGCCGATAACTTGCTGGAGTTCAAGAACCGCGTCGTACTCTCCGGGGTCATACCGGAGCTGCGCCATAGAGGGCGTTTCGGCATCCTGGCCGAGCCCTTGGGTATCGACCGAACCGGACTGGCTTACGTCCTCGGGATCTGCCCAGCCAAGATCACGATCCCGGATGACGCCCAAGCCGGTCCCGAGCGCGCGCGTTTCGCCGATATCGCCGAAGACGAAACCGCCCACCTTACCGTTCAATCCGGTGGCGCGGCCGAAGTGCTCTGGCTGGACGAGGCCGATCCGGAGTTACCCGAAGGCGAAGACGACACGCGCTGGGCCGTCGTGCGCCTGGGGATCGCGCCTACGGTTTTTCCGATTAAGCTCGAACAGACCGGCGGGGGCAACGGCAGCGCCTCTGGACCGGCCACCTGGACCTATACGCTTCGGGACTTCTACACCGAGGCCGTACTGCTCGAAGCCACGGACCCGACCGCCGAGCCGCACCAATGGCGTCGCCCCGCCGTCGGCGGCATGAGCGCCGCGACCTTTGGTCTGGCGCATTACACGCACGACGGCAGGCTCGCGCTTTCCTGGATCAACGAGACGGTCGAACAGGAGGCGTGCTAAGCCATGCCCGGCGCAGCCATCGTCCGAGCCTCCGGGAAACGCGGCGTGCGCACGAGCGGTAAAGCCGCCGTGGAACCCTGTCCCGCGTGCTGCGGCGGCAGCGGCGCGAACCCCTGCACCGAATGCGGGTTAAACTGCCCGCCCAGCCCGCAGTGCCAGCAAGCCTGCGCCCACTGCGACGAATGCGAAGGCGACTGCACCCAAGCCTGCCAAGAACTGGACATTTGCATGCAGGCTTGCGCGGAAGCGCAGAGCTTATGCTTGAACGCCTGCGAGAATACTTACTCGGTTTGCACCAGCCAATGCGACCCCGAGAGCCCCGATTACGAAGCGTGCCTCGCCGCCTGCGAAGCGCAACGGAACGCCTGCTTTTCAGACTGCGGCGAATGCAACCCGTCCGACTGCCCGACCTACTCCGAATGCCAGTCCTGCCAAGAAACGTGCTTCCCCGACTGCGCTACCTGCCAAGCCTGCCGCGACCAACAGGAGCAGGAAGCCGCCTACCAGTACATCCAGACCAACGGAGCCCTGGACTTAGGGACCATCCCCGCCGGCGGCATTACTCTCACCGTCGTGCCCCTGTCAGACTTGAACCAACTCGTCGTAAGCTTTCATGCGGAAGTAACCGGCGGCGGGTTCTATCGCGGCAGCGTCTTCTTCGCCGGTGAACCCGTGCCGTACCAGTCCGCCGATGCGCCCTTCGTGGACCTCGGCTGCGAAGACGCGCTCGACTTCACCGTCACGGTCAATCGTCCTCTAGCCAAGTGCCAGCAATACACTCTTACCGTTTTACCGGCGATTTTTTCCTGCCTCAGCGCCGTCAACTGCAATACGGTCCTAGATGTCTTCCAGTTCGCGACCATTGTGTCCGACGCCGATATCGGGCGGGGATGGTTTCGGCCCATCGGCTGGTCCTGGGGCAAGCCCGGCGCGCCGCCGGGATCGCAGTTCCCCGGCAACGTCTGGTCCACCTCCTGCATCGGTGAAGCCTCCAAGATCATCCGCCGCACCTACCGCTACCGCGTCAACAGCAGTGCCTCCAAGTGCCTGCGCGTCTACGTGCGCCATGCCGGCATCGCCAAGACCTGCGGCACGAACCCCAAGGTCTTGCTGGAGTGCTCCACCGTTTCAGAGTTGGAGGGGAGCGGCCCCGACGGTTCATTCGCCGAACTGCAACTCCACAACCGGCGCAGTCCGCTAAGCCTGGAGACGGATTTCGTACACGCTTCGTACTACAACCACCACATTGACGCAGGCGCTACGCCCGAGTGCTGCGGGCAGTTCACGTTCTCCTTCGATATCGAGATCAAAGTCGAGTGCATTGGCAGCTTGGACGATGCGCCCGGCTACGTCTGCCCGGCCTGTTAGGGATCTGCCATGGCGAAGCTGTATCCGAAGAACGATGGCCCGGTGCAGGTCGAGACTGCACGAACGGCAAGGCAGCCGAAGCACCCCTCACCCGGCAAGTCGTTGGGCTTGGCGAGCTTCGTGAAAGGCATGCTCTCGGGTCAGGTCAGCCCCGAGATTCGCGAGGCGCGCATAGCCATCTGTCGGGCATGCACGGCCACGGACAGCAAGGGCGAGCGGCTGTTCCGGGAGATCGGCGGGAGGATGTATTGCGGAGAGCCGAAATTACAGAAACTCCTTCGTGTGGATGCGCGGGACGGATGCGGATGCAATTTATCGTTAAAGATCGAATATAAAAACGCAACGTGCCCACACAATAAGTGGTAGATTACGCCGACCTCAACCGTTGGACCTCGACAACAATGCCGACTTCTCAAGCACCACTTTCAATCATTCGATTGAACGAAACTCTTCGCAAAGCGCAGAAAAACCAATGTTCGAATCAACTCTGTCGTGGGGAATCAGGACATAGAACCAAGGCTTGCCCCCATACGTGCGTGAATGGTAACTGGCATGCCGGCACCAGGCGATTGCAGATCGCTTCTTCTCCTGAACAATACTATCCCAAGTCTCGTCAGCACGTTTGGGCTCACATAAAAAGCAGGCATTCTCGGTTTCAACGGCAAAGTCCGGAATGTATTCAGCTTGATCGCGCCCATAGAAAATCTGGAACTGCCCCTTCTCTGGCTTCAACCATTTGATTACAGACTTATCATTCTCAAAGATAACCGCAAGACGACGCTCCGAATCGGACTGAAATTTCTGTACGGGATAGAGGCACTTCTGAAAGCCGCCGAACAACATGCCGCGAATCAACTGCCGCTCCTCCACCGGCTGACGAAAGTTTCGTGGCTGTTGACCGGCGTCAGCCGTGTAGTTGTTTGATCTTAATTGCGTGAAGCCCTTACTTATGTTGGCCTCATACTCAACCGGCGACTCCCAATAGTGCGGCTGCATTTGAGTGTGCACGAGGTCCACCAAAGATCGGCGGTGATATTGCAGCACGTTCTCGACGGCCTCTGCATTCGGCAAATACGACTTCAAGTGCTGGACGACCTGTCCGGCCAACTTGTACAAAAGGTCGAACATTTCGTCATAGCAGACGTCATCCTTGTCCATCAAGCCCGTGACAATGTAGTTCTCAGGACGTGACTCATGTATGGGCGCGCCGTTTGCGGCCAGCCGCTCCTGCTGGTTAGTGCGCAATTCGTGCAGCAAAATCTCCATGGATACTGGCTGTAGGCGAACATTGGAAACATCCAGATCAAAGTCCTTGAACCCTGCCTTCACTTCGTCTTTCGGCACCAATACGATTCTCGGAATGTCAATGGTCCGCTCAATGAAATGGCTAATCGTCCTCGCAACGATCTTCGGGATATCCGGTTGCTCACCTACCCCCGGCAAAGTTCCTTGCACCTTCCTTGCCGCATATTCCGACGCGGCTTCCTGTATCAGTTTCGACAGGTTCTCCTCTTTCTTAAGATCATACGAGCGCGACAGTCGTTCGAAGCGCTTATGAATGACCTCCATAGTCACCTGAGCTACTTCTCGCTCTTCTGACGTCTTGAAGGGCAGCGCCTTCTGTGCATCGACTGTTAAAGGCTCAGTTCCTGGCGAAGGCTCTGAAACAAGAGCCTCTACCAGCGGCTTGACGATCACCGCTTCCTTGCGCTCCAGCGGAATATCCCGGCCGATCACTACACCCGTTTTGATGATCGAGTCGGGCTTGTTGGCGTCGTCTACGATCTCCTGGAAGCGGTCGTGAGCCACGATGGTCAAGCGATCCACCGATTTGATTCCGGTTTTCTGGCCGTAGGGCAAACGCAGACCTCGCCCAATGGATTGCTCCACGAGCGTCTTTGAGTTCGCCGCGCGCAACGGAACAATGGTATAGAGATTCGTGACGTCCCAACCTTCCTTCAGCATGTTGACGTGGATGACAATCTCGGTCGCCTCTTTCGGGTCTTCGACCGCCAAAAGACGGGCGACTGTTTCTTCGTTTTCTTCGCCACGCTGATTCGAATGGACCGTGATGACGCGATCCTTGTAGCGACCGTCGAAGAAACTACTTTGCTTGACTTCGGCCATCAGTTTCTCGGCGTGCGCGGTATCTTCCGCGACCACCAGCATGAATGGCTTGACCAGCGGGCGGCTGTTCTGTCGCGCGTAGACTTCCAGCTCGACCTTCGCCGCCTCGTGAACGCGAACTCCGTCCTCCAATTTCACGCGCTCTAGCTGTTCCTTGCTGTACTGCGAGGGATCGAAGTTCTCGCGCGTCGCGACGGCGGGCTCTTTCACGAAGCCATCGGAAAGCGCTTTCGAGAGCGGGTAACTGTAGATCACGTTCTTGAAGGGGACCGCGCGCCCGGCGGCTTCCACTTGCGGCGTGGCGGTCAGCTCCAGACCCAGCACCGGCTTCAACTCGTTGATCGCGCGCACGCCGGCGGAGGCCCGGTAGCGATGGCTCTCGTCCATCAGCATCACCAGGTCCGGCAAGCCGGCCAGGTAATCGAAGTAGCTCTGCCCGATGTACTCGGCCAGGCGCTTGATGCGGGGCGCGGCGCCGCCGCGCACTTCGCTGTTAATCTTGGAGATATTGAAGATGTTGACGTGCACGCCGGATTCGCCCAGCAGGTCGCGCTTGCGCACGCCGCGCCCAGTCTCGTAGTTGTCGCCGGTCACGATTTCCGGCGGATTGACGGCGAACTCCGCGATGCCCTGGAAGACGTATTTCGGCGTGTTGGGCGTGAAGTCGGCGATCAGCTTATTGTAGATGGTCAGGTTCGGGGCGAGGACGAAGAAGTTCCGCACGCCCTTGGCCAGATGCAGATAGGAGATAAAGGCGCCCATCAGTCGGGTCTTGCCCACGCCAGTGGCGAGCGCGAAGCAGAGCGACGGAAAATCGCGCTCGAAGTCCTCCACCGTGGGGTAACTGCCCCGAATGACTTCCAGGTCTTTGGCCAGGTCGCGCTCTTTCTTGAGCGGGATCAGGTCGGCGACTTCGGCCAGGATTTCGAGCGACTCGCGCTGGGGCGGGCGGAGGCTCAGGCGCGCGGAGATGTTCTGAATATGGCGGTTCATGCGCCGTGGGTCTCCCGCCGCAGCGCGGCCCATTCCCGGCGGAGTTCCGCTTTCAGCTCCGCCTCCGACGGCAGATGCAGCTTGTAGCGGCTGGCGAAAATCTTCGCGGCCTGATCGGGGCCGAGGGTATAGCGCACCACCGCGTCGTTCTTGTCGGTGCAAAGAATCAGGCCCAAGGTTGGCGCGTCCCCAGGCGTACGGCGCTCCTCGTCGAAGTAGTTCACGTAGAGTTGCAATTGGCCGAGGTCTTCGTGCGTCAACTTGCCGATCTTGAGGTCAATCAGGATGAAGCACTTCAAGACCGTATGGTAAAAGACCAAGTCAATGTAGAAGTGGTCGCCGTCCAGCGTGATTCGCTCCTGCCGGGCGACGAACGCGAACCCTTTGCCCAGTTCCAGCAGGAACGCTTGAAGGTTGCCGATGAGCGCCTCTTCTAAATCCGTTTCGACCAGACGCGGCGACTCGGGCAGGCCCAGGAACTCGATGACCACCGGGTCTTTGAATACATCGGACGGTCGCTGGACCTCATGGCCTTTCGTGGCCAGGCGCAGCAGGCCCTTCTTGTCACGGCTTTTGGCCAAGCGCTCGTAGAGCAAGCTGTTGATTTGCCGTTCCAGTTCGCGGGCCGACCAGTTGTTCTTGAGGGCCTCGATCTCGTAGAAGGCTCGGGCTTCCGGGCCTTCTACGCGGAGCAGCGTGCGGTAATGCGTCCAAGAGAGATTCGGATGGTGGCGGCCGGGGAGCCAGGACGGATCGCGCGGTGCGCGGCTCAACTCGGGGAGCAAGGACAACGCGAAGGGCGGAGCTTGCTCGATCGCCGCACCGGATTGCTTACGCGGCGCGTGGGATTTCTTCTGGCCCTTGTCTCCAAGAGACTTATGAGATTCCCCACGCACCGCGTGGGGAATCCGGGGGCCGAAAAAGTCGGGGTAGGTCAGATAGAAGCGCCGGAAGTGCTCCAGGTTGTTGACCGAATAGCCGTTCCCGAAATCTTTCCGCAGCCTGCTTGAAAGTTCGGCGATCAAGCGCGCGCCATACTCGGCTCTCTTGGTCCCTTTCTGCTCTTCCTCCACGATCTCCCGGCCGATCAGCCAGTTCGCGGCGACCTGAGCCGAATTGACGGACCGGACCACGCTCGCGCGGGCCGATTCGAGAATCTCGCGGACCTTACGGTAAAGCGGCGAGGGCGAAGCCTTCTTCATCCGCCGCCTCCTTCACCGAAAAGGGTGGCGGACTTCTTGTCGCCCTTCGATTTCTTCTTGGCGCCCTTGCGGGAGTGTCCTTGGGTATCCGGCTCGTCCTGGTCCGGATCGGGTTCGGGGAGCGGAGGCAGATTGGAGACGCTCAGGCTGTAGTCGTCGCGGCCCCATTCGCAGCGGTCGAGGACAGCCTTGGGAATCTTCTTGAGGGTCAGGTTCTCGAAGGCGTCGGCGGCGACGCGGAAGGCGGAGCAGCAGACCAGGAGCGTGCGGCCAGGGCCGACCTCTTCGGAAAGCGCGGCCAGTTGAGAGCGGTTGAGGCTCTGCGTGGTGACGTAGATGAAATCGCGTTCGGTGGACTGCCCGTGCTGCCAGTAGACGGTTTCGCTGGGAGTGAAGCGATAGCCCATCAACTTGCAGACGGATTCGGCCAGCATGGCCGCGTTGTAATTCTTGCGGATGACCCAATTGCCGAAAGAGTCCTTCTCCAGAAGCGAAGGTGCCAACCGATAGTAGCGGAAACCTCCGCCGCCCTTCCAGCCCACGGCTTCGGTGATCCCTCCCGGATCGTCGCCATCCACGACCTTCTTCAGGCGCGGAATGATGTGCGTATGACAGTGCTCGCCCAGTTCGACCATGATCCAGCGCCGGCCCATTTTGTGAGCCACTGCACCCGTTGTGCCAGAACCGGCGAAAGAGTCGAGGACGATGTCGCCGAAATTTGTCGCGACTTGGAGGATGCGGTATAATAAACGTTCCGGTTTGGGTGTTGAAAACGCCGCATCTGCACCAAAAAGATCATAGCTTTCCTTTTTTGCCTCTTGAGAATGGCCCACCTCCGTGTGTGGCCACCATGACCACGGAACCATGCCCGCCATTTCAGCTAAATACCGCTTTAGCGAAGGCAAACTATCGCCATTCGGCCCATAGTACATTCGCTTGTCGACAGTAAATTTTTCAAATCCCTCTATTGTTACTCGCCAACAACGGCCGGTGGACGGGGTGACAGATCGCCCTGATGGAAGAGTGATTGAGTACATCTGATTTGGCCTATACCCGGCTGCGGTGAAATTGTCAGCCTTCCAAGGGCCTCGCGGGTCATTGTCTGGATTCTTAAACTGCTTCGTTTGTTGCTCACTAAGAGGAATGAGGTTTCGTAGTTTCTTGAAACGAGAGGGGTCGATTGCGTAACACAACAAATGCTCATGAGCGTCACTGATGGCGATGCGTGCATCTGGAGAGTATCTTTTTTGCCATACGATATTTGCCACGAAATTTGCACGTCCATACACTTCGTCACACAGCACCTTGAGATAATGTGCCTCATTGTCATCGATTGTAATCCACAGCGAACCATCTTCCGACAATAGCCGGCCAATGATCTCCAGCCGGTCCCGCATCAATGATAACCAGATTGAATGCTCAACCCCGTCGTCATAGTGCTCGAACGCGCTACCAGTGTTGTAAGGCGGGTCTATGAAGATGCACTTGATCTTGCCCGCAAACTCCTGCTCCAGCGCCTTTAACGCGAGCAGGTTGTCGCCGAAGATGAGCCGATTGTCGAACTGGTCATTCGTCGTCACGCGCCGCTTGGCGTGATACGACTTCTCCGGATCTTCCAGCAAGATCCGCGGCTCCAGCCTCGGCCGATTCTCTTTGCCTATCCAGGTGAGTTCGAGTTTGGTCCTTTTCACGCTCATGATGGCCTCGGAATAGCAGCGGGGCAAATTTCTCGCCAAAAATCCAAAGCCGTTGATGTTCGCTGGTCAACAGTCCTTCGAAGTGCCTTTGCTATGGCGCTAGAAAACGGGCTCGACAGACCTTCCGCTGTTTGCCGTGGCTTTCCCGCTAAAATTTCGTCCCTAGTAAATTCAGGAGTTCGACCCAATAGCAGGCTTAGAAAAAGTAGTCCTGCATGGTAAATGTCAACTTGGCATCCAAGAGTTCCAAATCGCACCGGATCGAGGAACTCAGGTGGGAGCATCCACTGGGCGAGAACCGTATTAAAAATATTCAAATCACTTTCAATCCGGCTAATACCAAGATCGCCAACCTTAAAGCTTAGTACAGGTTCCCTGTCTGGCATCATTCGATCTTTTTGCCAAAGGAGAAAAACGTTTCCGGCGTGCAAATCTTTATGCACGTATCCTGCTGAGTGTATAAAGTGAATGGCTTGTAGAAGGCCCCCGGCAACGCTTTGCAACCAAAGCTCTCCATGCAAATTTGGCATGGAAATTAGGCCGGCAAGCGTTGAGCTGCATTTCTCGATTATAAGATAAAATGTATCCTGAAACTCAAATGCGTCGTAAACGTAGGTGATGTTTGGATGGCGTAAAACAACAAGGCTGGTGAGCTCTCCGTTCCACTGGTCACGAACTTCCGAATATGAGCGGTTTTTCGGCAGCATTACCTTGGCTACAAGCTCGTTGCCCCACTCATCGAAGCAATCATAAACAGCACCGAATGCGCCTTGTCCGATTTGCTGACCAATGAAATATGTTTGCCCGTCATGGGAAATTGATTGACCGAGAGATGGTGGCCGGAATCGTCGCTGTGGTGGAGAACCAGGAAGTATTGGCTGGGGATTTGTACTCATGCGGGCAGAACCTCGGCGCTATCCACTCGTTTCCGATGCACCTTCTCCGCTGGTGCCAAGTGCGCGGGCATTTCATCCCAGGTTCGCCCTTGAAGCTTTCTGCCTGTCCTTTTCTTGTTCACGCCTCCCCATTGCTTGAAGAAAAATGGAACGAGTGCGCGCCGGCAGGCTTGCTGTATCTCCAGCACCCAGTCCAAGTCCATCGGGCGCGCGCCGGGGCCAGATTCTCCACCAACAATGACCCAGTTGATTCCATCCAAGTCCAAGTCTGGTAGTGGTCCGAGCAGCGGCTCCAGAGACAAAAACTTAACCTTCGCGCCAGTCCTGCGGAGTTGGTCAATCCGGAATGTATATTCCTGGCTCTCGACACTGACGCCCATCCAGACTTGAGACGGCCACGGGAGTTCTGGCGACAGGGCTTCTAGCCTATCCGCTCGCTTGGTGAGGACTTGGTAGCGGTGCCAATCCGCGCGGGACATGGTATTGAAGACCCGCTTGATGAAATCCACGGGAACGTCCTTGTGGAAGAGGTCACTCATTGAATTTACGAAGATCGTTTGCGGCTTCTGCCAGCGAAGCGGTAATTCGACCGCGTGCTCGTGAAGTGTTAGGTCAAATCCATTGACGTAGTTTGCCTGACCCATGGCTTTGAGGCGCAACGCCATGCGCTTGGCATAGCAATGCTTACAACCAGGGCTGATCTTCGTGCAGCCGGTGAGCGGGTTCCATGTCGCTTCCGTCCACTCGATGGAGGAGGTCGTACCCATTTTCAGCCTCCTTCCATTGGAAAGGTCACTACCGCTTCATCCTTGAGCGTAACCTCGCCTTTATGCTTGCGACGTTTTGAAGCAGGAGGATCAATGGACACTTTCCCTTCAGCCTCCAACTGCTTCAGCACGTCCTTGTAATTCCGAAGAATGAAAGGCTTGTCCACGCTATGGCTTTCGTAGACGGCGCGAACACCCGCTGTCTTGCCATTGAAGTCCGACAATATCATGCCTTTAAGATCGTCCAAAGGACAGTTTAACTCAAACAGCGTTGGGAAACGTTTGTCGGCCAGATTGAATTCAAAGGAGGGCACACCCTGCTCTTGCTTGCTGCTTTCCTTGGCCATGATGTCCTTCATGACCTCGTATCCCTTAAAATCCTTGGTTACTAAAATAAGATGGTGGGTAGTGCGAGTGCCTTCTTCGTTCCTGAATCGAAAGGGAAGGACGAACCGATGTCCGAAGCCCTTTAAGGCCGCGGCTAGTTCATTCACGATCATGAGCTCCCGATCGCCTGGGCTTAGCGGCTCAAGTTCGACCTGGAGTTTTCCCGCGCGTGCCGCACCGAAAAGCGAGCACATGTGTTCGTGAACAAATGGATTGCTCAGTCCTGCATTTATACGGGCGTAGTTAAAGAAGAAAATGCAATCACAACCCCAGTCCTTCAAGAAGGAGTCAACAAGCTTAAGTGTTAGCCCTTTGTAGCCCCACGGGTCAATGAAGGCCAAGATGGGGAATTTCTTGATCTGCGCGAACCCTTGAGCAATTTTATCACCTACCTCCTGATTCCATATTTGCGGTGGGTGCTTCAGCTTCTTAATGCCGTCTAATTTTGCGATTGATTCTTGCAGTGACTTGACGCTTCCGTCGTCTTTATCGTTAAGTACGGTCACCAACCGTTCCGCATACTCTGACTTTTCAATAGCCATCTGCAACACGCGCAAGGGCGTAGAAGCAGAACCGTCCTTGTAACGTCCAGGTCCGGCGAAAAGGTCCACGTAACCAATGCGGTTATCGCCATTTGGCCTGAATCTTTTCTGCGCACCGATGATAATCGCTGCCCAAGCATCAAAATACTTTTCGACAATCGCAGCTTTAACCTGCGACTGTTCTTTGATTTCATCAAAGAACTTTTCTGTTGTCATTATAGCGTCCACCTAACCAAGAAGCAGGATTCCGCAGTGTGAGCATTTCCTAACTGCGCTTCAATGCCTTCAATCAGGGACTCCCGTTGCTCATCCACCTCGTCCTGCGCCTCGTACAGCCGCCGGCGCTTTTCCTTCCGCTGCGCCTCCAACGTTTTCACCTTCTTCTGGTGCTCCAACTTTTCGGCCAGCGCCGCAGCGTCCTTGGATGCTTTCTTGGCCTCCCGGATCTGCACGTCCAGTTCCTTGATCTCGGTCTCCAGGCTGAGTTTCAAATCCTCCGCCCAGCGGTCCAGCTTCTCACTCTCTTCGTTGAAGTATTGACCGTTGCGCGACTCCACCTCCTGGAGCCGCTTTATAATCTCCGCTTTCCGTAGCGCGTCCAGTTCGCTCGGCGGCGCTGTTTCATCCGTCTCTTGCACCTGTGCGGGCAATTGAAACAGCTTGCGGTAAACCTCTTCGTCCAACGGCTGGCCGTCGTCGGTCTGGCCCGCCAGAACGACGAACTCTTCCGTCTCCACCGATTCCACCGTCAGCTTCGAGACTTCCAGCCAGCCAGACCTGCCCAAGAGCGGCTCCAGGACCGCGATGCGCGCGCCATGGGCTTTGTAGTCCAGCGTGACCCGCGCCGGCAGCAAGTCCCGCGCCAACGCGCGCTCGATGGCGCGGACGGCCAAGGGATGATCCACCCGGAAATGCGTATCGCCGTTGAGCACCGCCTGCTGCCAACCCACGCAGTAGAAGCCTTCCGGGGCATCCGAACCCTGGTACCGAAAGCGCGGATACTGCTTATCGAACCGCGCTTCGGCCTTAAGTTCCTGCCGAGCCAAGTTCAGGAGCCAGCGTTCCCGCTCGTTCAGCTTGGCCTGCGCTTCGTCCTTATGGACCTTGAGCCGCGAATGGACTTCCTCGTCGAAGTTGTCCAGCAGCGTCTTGCGCGTCTCGGCCATGCGGTTCTGTATCTCGGAATCCAGTTCGGACTGCAACGAGTCGAACGCGGCCTGAATCTCCGCCGCCGTGCGGCAGGTCTGGTACACCTCGGCTATGCGGCGCTCGAAATCCACCCCCGACTCGATGGCGCCCAACACCTCGTCGCTGGCCCCGAAGACGCCGTCGAAGAGCCGGAACTTCTCGGAGAGGAGTTGGAAGACGCGCTGGTCGGCTTCGTTCTTGCGATTGAGAAAGTTGACCACGACGACGTCGCAATCCTGCCCGTAGCGGTGGCAGCGGCCGATGCGCTGCTCGATGCGCTGCGGGTTCCAGGGGAGGTCGTAGTTCACCACCAGCGAGCAGAACTGCAGGTTCACGCCTTCCGCGGCGGCCTCGGTGGCGATCAGGACCGTGGCGCGCTCCCGGAACTCCTCGACGATGGCGGCCTTGACGTCCACGGTCTTCAAGCCCGTGACGGTGGACTTGCCTTGGTGGCGGTCCAGCCACTGCTCGTAAGTGCTCTTCGATACCGGATCGGTGTTAGCGCCGTTGAGCATGGCGACCTTGCCCGCGTAACCTTGGGCGGTGAGGAGGTCGAATAGGAACTGCTGGGTGCGGCGGGATTCGGTGAAGATTACCGCCTTCTTGCGCGCGCCGAGGCTCTCGACCTTGTCGAACGCCTGCCGCAACCCTGCCAGCAAGGCATCGCCTTTGGCGTTGTGGGTGATGGATTGGGCTAGTTGGGCGTACTGGCGCAGCTCATCCAGTTCTTCACGTACCGCCGCCACGTCCGGCCCCGACTTGGTCTGCGGAGCGGGCGGGGCATCCTCCGACCACTCTTCGCGCGTCTCGTCGAGGGTCTCGTAGTCCTGAGCCAGGGCTTCGGCCGCGGCTTCTTCGGCGCTCTTGACGCCTTCCAGGTCACGGAGCCGGGTCACGAGTCGGTTCAGGGTTCCCGAAATGGCGAAGGTGGACGAGGAGAGGAGCTTGCGCAGGATCATGGTCATGAGCTTGCGCTGCCCGGAAGGCAAGGCCGCGAGGCTGGGGCGCTGCAAGTACGCGGAGACCTTCTCGTAGAGTTCGTGCTCTGCGTCGGACGGCGTGAAATCGATCGTCATCGGGAGGCGTTCGGTGAAGCGAATGTACTCCATGACCTGCTTGCGGAGCGTGCGCGTGCAGAGGGGCTTGAGCCTGGCGCGCAGACTCATATTGCGATGCCGCTCGTCAGCCGCCCGCATGAACTGCTCCCGGAAGGATGCCTCATCGCCAAAAACGTGGGGATCGATGACGCTGACGAGTCCGTAAAGCTCCATCAGGCTATTCTGTAGGGGCGTTGCGGTGAGCAGGAGTTTTTGCGCGCTGCCGACGGCGCCGGCGATGGCGCGCGCGATCTTGTTGTCCTTCTTGTACACGTTGCGGAGGCGGTGGGCCTCGTCCACGACCACCAGATCCCAGGGCACCTGCCGCACCTCGTCGGTCTTTGCGGCGACAAAGTGGTAGGAGCAGAGGACGATCTGGTCCTTCTGGTCAAATGGATTCGGGGTGCCGTTCTTCTTCAATTGGTTGAAGTTCTTGGACTCCAGCACCAACGCAGGCAGGTAAAATTTCTCACCCAGCTCCTCATGCCATTGCTTACGCAGGGTAGCGGGCAAGACGATCAGTATTTTGCGCTTCCGTTCGGCCCACTTCTGCGCCAACACCAGACCGGCTTCGATGGTCTTGCCGAGCCCGACCTCGTCGGCCAGGAGGCAGCCTTTCGAGAACGGGCTGCGGAAGGCGAAAAGGGCGGCGTCGACTTGATGCGGATTGAGGTCCACTCGGGCGTTGGCGATGGAGCGCGAAAGGGCGTCCAGGGTGCCAGCGGGGCCTCTTAGCGTAAGCAAGGTGGCCCAGTATTTGGCGTGGTAAGGGGTGGTCAAAGTACTCAATCCTATCCTGGGTGCGATTTTAGATTTTGCCTCAGTGCTTGCAAGCTGTTCCAAGATTTGAAGGCAATTGTTCGGATCGCATGTGCTTGGCGTGCGAAAGTCACCCGTGGGATTTATTGCTAACAGATGTCCCTATGAGGTGTTCTTTCCGGCCTTTTGGTGGCAACAGGAACCCAAAGCCAACAGGAGGGCCAGCCATGACTGGAGACTTCGAGCTCGCGGACTTACGCACCGTAGACGAGCTTGCCGCGACGCTTCGCGTATCCGTAAAGACCGTTCGGAACTGGATTTACACGCGAAGAATCCCTTTCACCCGATTGGGAAGACGGATATACATTCCCTTGGGTGTCGTGGAAGGGATGCTGCGGCGGAACGCAGTCCCCGCCCTGAATCCCTTCCAGCCAAGTCCAAGTGCCCTTAGGGCAGGAGGTGCGAAGGCGAAGGGGAAATCCCATGGCTAAGTCATTCGTCATGCTGTTGGGACGGCGCTACCGAGTCTATCCGAATACGCAAACCGGCTTCTGGTTTGTGAGCTATCGGGAAGGCTCTGCACGGCGGCGGGTGTCCCTGGGCGTGAAGACGCGCCCGGAAGCGGAGGATGCAGTCAGGAAGATGGTGATTCCGGAAGCGACCGCCAAGACCAGCGAGCCACAGCGGCATACGTGGCCGGAGTTTTCGATGAAGTACCTATCGTACAAGCAAGCGCACGGAAAGGCCCCGGGCACCGTTGGCCGGTATAAGTCGGCGCTTGCGGCGTTTGGCCGCTACTTGAATGCCGAGCGTGTCGAGCACACCGACGCGATCACGCTCAATGTCCTGGAAGGGTATGTGCCTTATCGCACGCAGAACGAAAAGCGCGACCCCAAGACGGCGTACAACGATTCGCTGGTGATCAAGAACGCTCTGAAATGGGGAAGCCAGCCATCGCGTGGTCTGCTGACAGCCAATCCGTCGTTGGATTGGGAGACGGTGGAGCCGGTCAAGCCCAAGCGACCAACGTACACGCAAGCCGAAGTGGACAAGCTCGAAGCGCATGCTAGGCCATGGCTTCGTCCTATCGTAACGACGCTGGCGTACACAGGCATGCGCGTGGGCGAACTGGTCGCGCTGCGTTGGAAGGATGTGGACCTCAAGAAGCACGTGATTCACATTCGAGTGCAGGACGACTGGAAGCCCAAGGGTAAGACGGATCGGGTGATTCCCATGCACCCGAAGGTAGAAGCGGCGATCCGCAAGCAACCCTCGGGCAAGTACGTGTTCCAAGGTCCGCGCGAAGGCCGCGTGAAAGAGACGTACCTGTTGGAGTGCCTCAACAAGGACCAGGTGAAGTTGGATCTGCCGCGTAACGACTTGCATGGCTTTCGGCGCTTCTTTGCCACGACGATGCTCAAGGCTGGCGTCTCGGTGGAGACGGTCCGGCAGTGGGGCGGCTGGCGCGCGCTGGAGACGATGCTGCGTTACTTGGCGGACACGACGGCGGAGGACAGTGTCAAGATTTTACAAGCTGCATTGCAGCGGCTTGAAGCCTCTTAAAAGTGGCAAGATTCTGGCAATGTAGGGAGAATTAGGGGAGTGGGCAATCACGCAACCCTATTTCTCATCGGAAGTAATAAGAAAACTGGCGGAGAGGGTGGGATTCGAACCCACGGTACGGGAGGACCCGTACACCGGTTTTCGAAACCGGCCCGATCGACCACTCTGGCACCTCTCCGCCGTATCCCTTCTGCTCTATTGGGGGCATTACGGGGCGCCAAGCGGTGCAGAGTTTCGCACACCGGCCATGGCTTGCAAGAGCAACACACGCCATTCCGTCAGCCGCCAACCTATCAACGTACGTTTGGCACCGTATGCGCCTGCGGATTCAGCAGCATCACCGCGATCGCCCCGACGTACAGCGCAAGCCCCAGCACCAGCAGCACCAAGGCCCAGCGGTAACGCACGGTCTTCCCATCCCGCATCGACAGCGCCGCCTGCAGCCATTCCTCGGGAATCTCGCCGGGCAACTGCGTCAACCAGCGGATCGGAAGCACGCCCCACACCACCACCACCGCCGCGATCAACGCGAGCGCAACGCCGGCGATGATCAGGCCTTGTCCGAGCGCGCTCGTTCCGGCAATCAGCCGCCCGCTGAAGCCCGTCGTCGTCACCACCACGCCGGCAAGGCCCAGCAGCAACTGCGCGCGGTTGTGCAGCGTCGCGAGTTGCCGGTCGAGCAGATCCCACATCGCCTTGGGGTCTTCGATGCCGAACACTTCTTCGATGCGTTGAGCTTCGTCTTCGCGGGAAAGCAGGTTCATAGCCGCGATTGTAACACCCGGACGGTCTTGCGCTACGCCTGCCGCGCAAGCCGGTAATGCCGCGGCGTCTGGCGCATCAAACGCTTGAAGGTGCGGTGGAAATGCTCCGGCGTCTGGAACCCGCTCCCGCGCGCGACTTCCAGCAGCCCCGCGTCGCTCTCGGCGAGCAGGCGGCACGCCGTCTGCACACGCAGGCGCTGCAGGTGCTCCGTAAGCGTCCGGCCCGTCTCGCGCCGAAAGATCCGCGAAAGGTGCGCCGAGCTGACATGTACCGCCGCCGAAACCTCCGCCAGCCCCACGCCCTCCGGGTGCCGCGCCAGCACGAACGCCAGCGCCTCCCGCACCGGCGCGCAGCGGGCCGCCGAAGCCGGTGGCGGCGCGAGCAGCTCGCCGCGCCGCTCGCGCAGCCACGGCGCCAGTTCGTCCAGCGTCGCGACGAACAGATCCTCGTACGCGGGCAGCGAAAAGGTCTCCCGCAGCCGGCTCACCGCACGATGCAAAGGAAAACCCAAGCCCAAGTCCTGGTCGCGCTCGGCGCTGGCGCGAAAAAGAAACTCCAGCAGCTTACGCCGCACCGTATGCAACTGGCGCTGGTGCCGCAGCAGCGTCAACCGCAGCCAATGCCGCACGGCGGCGCGGTATTCGGCCCGCGGATCGCGGTACGCACGCAACGCCTCCTGAGCCGCCTTGCGTTCGGCCTCCAGCGAAGCGTCCGGCAGACTCCGGGCCAGCGCCGCGAACTGCCGCGCGCGCAACGCCGTGATCGCGAACTGAATGGCGGGAATCCAATGCGCCGCGCCCGAGCTCGGCTGCGGCGGCCCGACCGCCGCGCCGCGGCCGCGCAAGCGGCGCTCCAGTGCGGCGCTCGACCCTTGGAAGCTCACATACGCCATGCCCGGATGCACCGCCGTCACGTGCGCGACCGGCGCGCGGCCCCCGCCCCACCCCGCCCAATTCCGGCCGTCCAGGTCTATGGCCAAAACTTGGCACGGAAACCCCACGCCCGCCGCACGCAGCATGCGCGCCAGCACACGCGGAGCCGGATGCGGGCCCCCGTGAATCGCTTCGTACAGACGCCGATCCAGAGAACTAAGATCAAAATAAGTCATAAACTGAGCAAAGCGCTCCAGGAAGCGGAAGCCTCAAGGCGGGTAATCTAGCGCATGCTTGAAGGGAATGCGAGCCCCGCCGGTTCGCCCCCCGCGGACATCGAACCAGGAGACTCAAAACATGACCGCTCTTGCGCCCGTACTGGATGCCCCTACAGCCGCCGCCGTCCGGCCCCTTTGCCCGGTCGGAGCCGCCGCGCTGGAAGCAGGTCCCGCCGCCGACCCCAAAGCCGCGGCCGCGCGCGCCATGCCGAGAAAGCTGGAATTCGGGCTTTCTCCCGAACAACTCGACGCTTGGCATCGCCAAGGCTACTTGCACCTCAAGCACGTCTTCGATCCCGCGGACGTCGCGGCTTGGCACGAGGCCTGCCAGGAGGCCGAAGGCCGCGCCGACCTCGCGCATCCCGACAACCTGCGCGTGCAGTTGAGCCCCGACCCGGATGGCGGCGCGCCGCGCATCTGGAAGTTCGACCCGTTCTTGGACCTCCACACCACCTTTGGAGCCCTGGGGCGAGATCGGCGCATCCTCGATCCTTTGGCATCGATCTACGCCGGACGCGAGCCGAGGCTTTTCAAGGATAAGCTCATCTGCAAGCCGCCCGGCGGCAACGGCAACGGACTCCATCAGGACTACCATTGGTGGCAAGGCTTCCCCACCAGCCTGATCAGCGTGATGGTCGCCATCGATCCCGCCGACGAAGAAAACGGCTGCACCGAGGTCTTCCCCGGCTTCGAACAGGGCTTCATGACCGAACGCGGAAAATGGAGTGAATTGAAGCTCGAACAGATCCGCGCCTCGGAAGGCGTCAAGATCGTTACCGAGCCCGGCGACCTCGCGCTCTTCCATTGTTTCACGCCGCACCGCGCCGGGCCGAACAAGTCCAGCCGCTGGCGCCGCCAAGCGTTCCTTACCTACAACGACGCCGCCGACGGCGAACACTACTTCTCGCACCGCGACCACTACTGGTGGTACGTGACCCGGCATCGCGATGCCGAGGCCCAGCGCCGCGCGTTCTTCCTCTAACGGTTCAGCGCGTTCGGTGGCTTGGCGCTATACTGGGCGCTCCCCAATAAAGGAGCGCCCGGATGCCCAAGCCGCTGAACGTTCTGCTCATCACCACCGATCAGCAGCGCGGCGATTGTCTGGGCGTCGACGGGCATCCCGTCCTGCGCACGCCGCACCTCGACGCGCTGGCCACCCGCGAAGGCGGCGCATTCTTCACCGCGGCCTACGCCGAGGCGCCCGCCTGCGTACCCCAGCGCACCGCCTGGATGCTCGGCCAGCACCCGCTCACCTGCGGCCAGAACGAATGGCGCGGGCAAGTCTGGAACACCGCCCAAACCCTCACCGGAGCCTTTGCCGAACAGGGGCATTACGTCGGAGTATTCGGCAAGCGCCATTTTCATCCCGTGCGCGAACCGTACGGCGCGCACGAATTCAAAATCTACGAAAGCGGGCGCAACGGCGAAGAGCCCGACGACTTTCTACAATACCTGCGCAAAGAGACCGAGTGGGGCGGCTACAGCCGCGGGCACGGCATCGGCAACAACGACATCTTCGCCGCGCCTTCCGTGCTCCCCGAAGAACACCACCCGTCCACCTGGACCGCCCGTGAAAGCCTCGCCTTCCTTGACCGCCATGCGCGCCAGCGCTCCGGCCAGCCGTTCTTTCTCTGGACCAGCTTCAACAAGCCGCACAGCCCGTACGATCCACCCGAACCTTACCACCGCCTCTACCGTCCGCAGGACGTCCCCGGTCCAAGTTGGGCCGCGCGATTGGAAGACGAGATCGAGCCCGCCCGGCGCATGGCGCGCCACTACACGTGGCACACGCTGGGCGAAGAGCAGGTCCGCGTCACGCGCTCTTATTACTACGGCCTCATCGCGCACATCGACGCCTGCGTCGGCCGGCTCCTGGCCAAGCTCGACGAACTGGGTCTGCGCGAGAACACCGTCATCGCCTTCACGTCCGATCACGGCGACTTGATGGGCGACCACCACATGTACTTCAAGAGCAACTTCTTCGAAGGCTCGACGCGCGTGCCGTACATCTGGTGGGTGCCGCCGTCGCGCCGCGCCGAATTGGGCTTGAGCGCGCAAGGGCGCATCGCCGCGCCCGTCGGCGTCAGCACCCTCGGACCCAGCTTGTTCGAATTGGCCGGCTCGCGCGCCCCGGCAGGAGCCGACGCCGGATCGGTAGTCCCCATGCTGCGCGGCGAGCACGATCCCGCGAAGCACGAAGTCGCCGCCGCTTACTCCAACGCCACTGCGCATTCCGCCATGCTGCGCTGGGACCGCTGGAAGTACCTCTTCTGGCAGTGCGGCGGCATCCGGCAGCTCTTCGATCTGCAGACCGATCCCGGCGAAATGAACAACCTGGCCGAACATCCCGAGCACCGCGAGCGGGCCCGCGAAGCCCACGCGCGCCTGGAGCAGCGCTTGGCCGGATACACCTTCGGCCGAAGCGAGGTCCTCGACGCCGCCGGCAAACTCGTCGCGCATCCCGTACCGCCCGCGAACCACAAGCCGCCCATCAAAGGCCCGTGGGGCCGGCGCGAGAATTGAGAAACGTGGTAGTGGTTGGTTAACCCCTCAATAGGAGCAGCACATGCCTCAGACCAAGATCGGCGCGCAACTCTACACCGTGCGCGAATTCACCAAGACCCCGGCCGACATCGCCAAGACGATCTCGAAGCTGCGCAAGATTGGCTACGAAGCCGTTCAGGCCTCGGCCACCGGCCCCATCGACCCCAAGGAACTGCGCAAGATTCTCGATAACGAAGGCGTCGTCTGCGCCGCCACGCACCGCGGCTTCGATCAGATGAAGAACGAGCCCGATAAGGTGGTCGAAGAGCACGAAATCATCGGCTGCAAGCACACCGCCATCGGCGGTCTGCCGCACAATTACCGCACCAGCGCCGAGACCTACCGCGAGTTTGCGGCCGAAGCGAGCCAAGTCGCCAAGACGCTCCTCGCCAAGGGACTCACCTGGAGCTACCACAACCACAGCTTCGAGCTGGAACGCTTCAACGGCGGACGCCCGGCGCTCGAAATTTTGTACGCCGAAAGCGATCCGAAATGCTTCTTCGCCGAGATCGACACCTACTGGATTACCCACGGCGGCGGCGATCCGGCCGCGTGGATCCGGCGCATGAAAGGCCGCGTTCCGCTGGTCCACTTTAAGGATATGGTCGTCCACGAAGGCAAGCCGATCATGGCGCCCGTTGGTGCGGGCAACCTCAATTGGGCCGAGATTCTGAAAGCCTGCGCGGACGCCGGAACCGAATGGTACCTCGTCGAGCAAGACACCTGCCTAGGCGACCCATTCGAGGCGCTCAAGCAGAGCTTCGAGAATCTGCGGAGCTGGGGCGTCAAGTAAGCCGTTTGGACAGCAGAGGTTGCAACGGGAGGAGCGCCCTTCAAGGTGCGCTCCTCCTTTTTATTATTAGCAGCTAATATTATACTCTCATGGTGTATGAAGCACAGGTAATTAGCTGCAATCAGCACTTCCGAGAGGAACTCCGACATGCGCCGCTTCGCTCTCCACTTCGCTGCCTTTATTGCGGCCTGCGGGCTCGCCGCAGCCGAAACGCCGGCTACCCCGCCCCTGGCCAACGCCGCACTCTCCAAATTCGGCGCGCGCATCTCTCTTCAGCATTCCGGCGAGGTTAAACGCAACGCGCAAACCACGCCCGAAAGCACCTTCGACGGCGACGTACATTCGCGCTGCGTCATCACCGGAACGCCCTACACCTTCGTGGTCGAACTCCTCGACTCGCTGCCCGTGGAAAAGATCGGCTTCGCGCTCAGCGACTACAACAGCGAGCAGGCGCCGAAGGATCTGCTGATCGAATTCGACGACGGAACGAAGCAGGAATTCGCGCTGGAACTCAAGCGCCCCGAGAAACGCAAACCCGCATGGCAGGACCTGCCAGTGAACAAAAAAGTCCGCACGATCAAGATCACCGTCAACTCGAACCACCCCGGCGAAGTCAATTGGGGCGGACTGGGCGACGTGGCCGTCTGGACCTCCGCCGACCTTCCCGGCATGTTGGCGCTCGTGGATCATCAGCCCAACGCGCCCGCATTCGTCAACAACCCGCCGCTCGCCGCCGCGGCGAAACCAGAAAAGGTACAGATGCCGCCGCGCGCCGAAGCCGGCCAGCATCCGTGCCTCCTGCTCACGCCTGCCGAACTGGAAGCCCTGCGCAAGACCGCGAACGAAGCTGAACGCGCCAAAGAAGCCCTGGAACTGCTTAAGACGCGCGCCGCCAAAGCCATGGCCTTGAAGATCGAGTTTCCCGATCCGGCCGGCCCCGGCGCGCAGCTCAAGGACCGCGGCGACGACCTCGCCAAACAGCACGATCTGCTCTCGCGCAGCGCCGGAAACCTGGGCATCGCCTACGCCTTCTTCGGCGATAAGACCTACGCCGATAAGGCCCGGGAAATCTTGCTCGGGTACGCCGAACGCTACGAACAGTACCCCGACCATCGCGGCGTAAACCGCAACGACAGCTCCCGCGTCATGGCCCAGCGCCTCAGTGAAGCCATGTGGGTCACCCCGCTCATCCTGGCCTACGATTACATCGTCTCCAGCGGTGTGCTCACCGATGCCGACCGCGCCAAGATCGAGACCGGCCTCTTCCGACCCTGTCTCTTCACGATCCACCGCAAAGAGCCCAAGGCCATCGCCGCCGAATGGGACAAGACCAATCCCGGCTGGCGCGAAGGCATGCCGCCGCGCCCCGCCAAGCCCACCGTCGTCGGCAACTGGACCAACTTCTACAACCTCGCCACGATCATGATCGGCGCGACGCTCGGCGACCGCGACCTCATCGACATCGCCGTCTGGGACACCAAGAAAAACCTGCTCATCGGAATCGGCGAAGACGGCATGTGGGGCGAAGGCGCCGTCGGGTACCAGATGTTCGCGCTCCAAGCCATTACCGCCATCCTCGAAGTCGCCGCGCGCCAAGGCATCGACCTGTGGAGTTTCGACGACTGCCGCATCAAGATGCCCTTCGACGCCGTCTTCCGTTATGCGTATCCAGACGGCACCTGTGCCGGCATCAACGACTCCGGACGAGCCAAGCTTGGCGATTGGAGCGCCATGGTCTACGACTACGCCTGGCTGCGCTACCGCGACCCCGCCTACGCTTACATCGTAAACATCGCCCCGCGCCAGCTCGTCAACAGCACCTCCGTCTACTACCCCACCGCCGTCTACGAGAAACTCCCCGAACCCGAACGCGTCAGCTACCCCAGCACCGTTTTCAAGACCCTCGGTTACGCCATCCTCCGCGACGCCGAAACCATGGTCCTACTCGATTACGGCCGCCACGGCGGCACCCACGGCCACTACGACAAGCTCAACCTGCTTGTCTTCGCCGCCGGCGACGAACTGGGCGGCGAGCCCAAGATGCACCGCTACGAAGATAACCTCCACGGCGAATGGACCACCCGCACGGTCGCGCACAACACGCTCACCGCCGGCATGCGCAGCCAGATGGCCGGCGAAGGCAAACTCCTCTGCTTCGAAGACGCCGGTCCCGTGAAGCTCATGCGCGGCGAGGCCGCCGGCGTCTACCCCGGTGCACTCCTCGACCGCACCGTCGTGCTCGTCGAAGGCGCGCTGCTCGATCTCTACCACGCCCGCGGCGCGCGCCCGCAAACCTGGGATCGCACCTTCCGCTACACCGGCGCCCTCGAGGGCCTCGCCGAGCCCACCGAAGATTCCGCCAAAGATCTTCCCGCCCTCGGCGACGCCGACGGCTACCAGCATCTGCGCAAGCTCGAAACCCGCCCCGCCGCCGAGCAGCAGCGCGCCGTCTGGAAAACGCCCAAGACGCGACTCACCGTCACCTTTGCCGGCGCCGCCGGGCAGGAACTCTTCCTCACCCAAGGCCCCGACCGCGAGCACGTCGCGCTGCTGCGCCAAACCGGCCCACGCGCCAACTTCGCCGCCGTCCTCCAAGTCGAACCCTGGGGCGCGCCCGTCGAGAAGCTTCGCCTGCTCGATACCCCCAACCCTGCCCTCGTCGCCGCCGCATTCGAACACCAAGGCGCCGAGACGCGCGTCTACGTCGCGCATCAGCCCGGCGCGTGGACACACGACGGCTGGAGCAGCGATGCGCGCGTCTTGTACGTGCGGCTCAAGGACGGCCAGCCCGATCGCCTCTGCTGGAGCGGCGGAAGCTTCTCCAAGCGCGGCGAACAGGAATGGAAACTCGAGCGCGCTGGAAACGCATTCGCCGAACTTAAAGACGGAACGCTAAGCCTCGCCAAGACTTGGATGGAGCCCGAGGCCTCCAAGCCCTGAATTATCAAGAGTATACCTGAGATAGTATTGATTAATATATAACTCATTAATTAACATATACTTATAAGATAGATATATAAATTCGTCCAACTCATGGCGCAAGTTGGACGCCCCCGTTGTATTGAACTACGAACATGAACGACATCGTCCGCCAAAGCCCTTTGCCGTATTACGTGCAGATCAAAGATCTGCTCCGCGAAAAAATCGCGCGCGGCGAGTACAAGCCCGAGCGCCCCATCCCCGACGAACGCGCCCTCGCTCGCGAACTCGGCCTCAGCCGCATGACCGTCCGCCGCGCCTTCGTCGAACTCAGCCGCGAAGGCTTGCTCCAGCGCGTCCGCGGCAAAGGAACCTTCGTCCGCGGCTCCTTCGCGCCCCAACGCCGCCGCCGCCGGCTCGACGCCATCGGCATCGTCGCGCAGTTCGATTGGACCGAGGTCGGCAACTCGCTCTTCTACCATCGACTCCTCGCGGGCATCCAGCAGGCCAGCGAAGAGGCCGGCCTTTTGCTGGCCATCCGGCGCATCACCGAACCCTACGAAGCCTTCGCCGCCGCCTTGCGCCAGGATGCCGCGCTCAATGGCCTGCTCATCGTCGGCCAATACAACCCGGCGCTGCTGCGCCAGCTCGCCCAGATTCCGCTGCCCTCGGTCCTCGTCGATTCTTGCCAGCCCGACCCCCTCGAACCCAGCTTCAACGAAGTGAACCACACCGCCGACCGCGCCGCGTACCTCGCCGTCGAATCCCTCATCCGCCTCGGCCACCGCGACATCGGCCTGATCCGCAGCGAATCCGATACGAGCTTCAACCTCGAACGCCAGGGCGCCTGGGAACGCGCGCTGCGCGACCACGGCCTGCCCGTCCGCGCCGACCGCGTCTACCCCATCATGTGCTGCGGCCAAGCCGCCTTCGCCACCGTGCGCCGCTTGCTCCACGAAAACGATCTGCCCACCGCGATCTTCTGCGTCGGCGGCGACGAACAGGCCTTGGGCGCCATGGCCGCCGCAGCAGACCGCGGTCTGCGCGTGCCACGCGACCTCAGCGTCATCGGATTCGGAGACACCGCCGGATTCAGCGGCCCGCCGCTCTCCACCGTCCGCATTCCCATCGAACAACTGGGCGCCACGAGCGTCCGGGTCCTGTTGGAACGCTTCACGGAGCCCACCGCTCCGCTCAAGCGCGTCATGCTGCCGTGCGCGTGGATCAGCCGGTCCACGTGCGACTGCCCGCGCCGCGAAGCGGCGATTGTCGAACGAACGTAAGCCTCGGGAGGTTACCGTCATGCGTATCCGTATCGCCCTCGTCCTCGCGCTCCTCTGCGCCGCGGCTTCCGCGCAGGAAGTCAAACTCATCGCCGACTTCGAACAGGAAAGCGACCTGCGCGGCTGGGAATTCAAAAAAGCCAGCGCCAAGCTAAGCGACAAGAACGCCACCGGCGGCGCGCACAGCCTCCAAATTGCGCCCGACGAATACATGCTCAGCTTCGCCGCGCATAACTGGAGCGGCTACGACGCGTTCGAAATGGACGTCTTCGTCGAGGGCGAAGGCAACGTCGGCGCCTCGCTCCTCATCGCCGACCAGGACTGGAAGGACAACAAAATGCAGTACTGGGACCGCCACAACGGGGGCTTCAACCTCAAGCCCGGCAAGAACACCGTCGCGATCCCCGTCGGCGGGCTCTTCCGCGGCGAAGCCGGCAGCCGCAACAACAACCTCAAGTACAACATCAAGCCCGACAAGATCGTCCGCATCGACTTCGGCTTCAAACCCAACGGGACCGTCGCTGCGCTCTACATCGACCGCATGCGCCTCGTCAAGGAAACGCGCCCCGAAGGCATCCTCGCCTTCGACTTTGGCCCCGAAAGCCAGACCGTCTTCCCTGGCTTCACGCCCATCACCTGGAACACCGTCCACGGCGAAAACGGCAACACCGCCGGCCTCGCACGCAAAGGCTACGCCCCCAACCAAGCTCGCGACGACACCTTCCCCACCCGCCTCTATCAGGATTTCGTGGAGATGAAGGATCACACCTTCGTTGCCGACGTCCCCAACGGAACTTGGCATGCTTGGGCCGTCTTCGACGACTGCGGCTATTGGGGCGGCGAGAACTGCAAGCACACCAAGCGCTGGATCGAAGCCGAAGGCAAACAAGCCTGGCTCGACGACCGCGGCGCCGAAGGTCCGGCCGATTACCTCTTCCGCTTCGAAAAGCTCGAACCCAAGCCCTCCGACAGCCTTTGGAATACCTACATGAAGGATCTCTTCGTGCCCCGCCGCTTCAGCGCCGAAGTCGCCGACGGCAAGCTCACCTTGGCCTTCGGCGCCGACGCCCCTTGGTCCAGCAAGATCGCCGCGCTGATCCTTTATCCGGACGCGAAGAAGGCCGAAGCCGAAAAGTGGATCGCGGAGATCGAGGCGCGCAACCGGGCCGAATTCGAATCGCGCGCCATCTGCGTCGGACCCAAGCCCCAGGAACTCAGCATTCCCGCCGAAGCGCAGCAGCAGGGCTGGTGGCTGGGCTACCCCGCCTTCGAACAGGAAGTCAGCCTCCTCGACGCGCCTGGCGCGCCCGACGGCAAGCTCGAACGCGCCGCCGCCCTGGGCCAGCGCGTCAGCTTCACCTTCGCCGTCCGGACCCTGAAAGACTTCCCCGGCGAAGTCACCCTCACCGCTTCCGAACTGAAAGGCCCCTCCACGATTCCCGCCGCGCAGATCGATCTGCGCTACGTCCACCACGGCACCGACCGCGGCTTTAACGACATCGCGTACGCCATCCGCCCCCATACGCTCCGCCGCCTGCCCGGAAGCGGCCTGAAGCTTACGCAGGACCTCACCCGCCAGTTCTGGATCACCGTCGCCGTACCCGGCGACGCCAAGGCCGGACGCTACGCCGGAACCGTCACCCTTGCCGCGGGCCCGCTCAGGATCGAACTCCCGCTCGCCGTCGAGGTCGTCGGCCTCAAGCTCGACGAACCCGCTTACGCCATGGGCTTCTACGGGCTGCATGTTCCGGGCGAGCTGCCCGAAGCGCGCCGCAAAAACGGCCGGCGCGAACTGCTCCGCCTGCTCCGCGAGAACGGCATGAACTCCTTCACCGGCGGGCCGAACATCGCCTTCAAAGGCTTCGACGATGCCGGAAAGCCGATGCTCGAGTACGGGGAACTCGATGCCTTCTTCGCCGACGCCAAGGCCGAAGGCTTCGAGAAGCCCGTCATGGCCTACGGCGGGCCGGCCATGGTCCGCGGGCTCCACGACGGCTACGTGATCGGGAATACCGGCCGCGAATGGGAGAAGAAAACCGGCAAACCCTTCCACGAACTGCTCGGCATCGTCTACGGCGCGGTCCACGAACACGCCAAGCAGGCCGGCTGGCCCGAAATCCTGATCGGCCTCTCCGACGAACCGCGCACGCTGGACAACGCGAAGGCCCAGCTTGAGCTCTACCAGGCTTACGCCAAGGGCGCGCCCTTCGTGAAGTTCGGCGGCTCCTATTCGGTGCATTGGGACAAAGCAGGCGAACTCGACAAGGTCATTCAGGAACACTTCAAGACGCTCACCTGGTCGGCGCTAAACAGTCACACCGCCCAGGACTTTGCCAAGGCCAAGGAGTTCGGCCGCGAGATGTACATCTACAATCAGGGGCTCTCGCGCTACAGCTTCGGAGCGTACCAGTGGGCCGAATTCCGCAAGGGCGCCAAAGGGCGCTACCAGTGGCACCTCCTCGCGCTCCACGGCTACCAGTACTTCGACCTCGACGGCCGCGAACCCGACACCTCTGTGATCAACTGGGGCCGCGAGGAGATTTACCCGACCATCCACCTCCCGCGCTGCCGCGAAGGCGCCGACGACTTCCGCTTCGCCGCGACGCTATGGAATGCCGCCGAGAAGAAGAAAGGTTCGCCCGAAGCCGACGCCGCGCTTAAGTGGCTCGAAGACGTCAGCGCGCAGATTCCCGCCGCCGCGCGCAACCGCCCCAAAGGCTTCATGGACGACGACGCCTTCCGCGCCGCCTGTATCGAACACCTCAAGAAGCTGGGAATGAAGTAGCTCGCCGTACGGCGGAGCGCCGCGGATTGCGGTCCGCGGCGCCCGCCCGAATCAACCGCGCCGGATCTGTACGAAGCCGTCCGCGCGTTCGGCC
The DNA here is from genome assembly GCA_015075375.1 of Planctomycetota bacterium. GTDB lineage: Bacteria > Planctomycetota > SZUA-567 > H5-PLA8 > H5-PLA8 > H5-PLA8. The sequence goes on from JABTUM010000004.1 coordinate 53,854, forward strand.
ACCACATGCCCGGGCAGGTGAATCTGCCGCTGCACGCCGCTCGGTCCGAACAAGCCCTGCAATTGCTGCAAGTGCTTCGCGGTCGCCGCCAGCCCGCGGTTTTTCCATAACGTCTTGAGCAGATTGATCACATCGGCAAGCTCTTCAGCGCCGGGCGGGCTGCCGACCTTCGGGACGGGCAGCGCCAGATACCCGCGCGTGCCCACGGCCGCGATCGCGTCCAGCCAGCCGCGGTTCCACGCCCGCCGCTCCGCGTGGAACTCCGCTTCCTCCGCCAGCCGCCACAGCGCCGAACGCGTCCCCGGATGAACCTTCTGCTCCAGCACCGGCAGCACCAGCCGCCGCAGCGCGTTGCGCGGGATGCGCGTATCGAAGTTCGTCTCGTCCGTGCAGTAGTTCTGACGCTTCGCCTTCAGATACGCCACGATCTCCTCGCGCATCACGCCCAAAAGCGGGCGCACCAGTCCTTCGGGCATGGGCGTCCCGCGCGGCACGAACGGCTCGTCGATGGGCTTCCCTTTTTCGATCCAGACCAGGAAGCCCGGCACTTCGTCGGGCACGTCGGTCGGCAGCGGGCTGCTCCACCCGATCCCTTCCAGGCCGGCCAGACCCGTGCCGCGGCAGAGCCGGTACAGCACCGTCTCGATCCGGTCGTCGGCATGGTGCGCGACGGCGATCTGGGTGCAGCCTTTCATCAGGGCCGCGTGCCGCAGGAACGCCTGCCGCGCCAGCCGGCCCGATTCCTCGATGCTGCGCCGGAGTTGCTTCGCCAGCGCCTTCGTATCGCAGCGCGCTTCGACGTAATCCACGCCCAGCTTCTTGCACAGCGCGCGGCAGAACTTCGCGTCCCGCTCCGCCGCCGGCCCGCGCAGCCGGTGATTCAAATGCGCAGCCAGCACGCCAAAGCCCAAATCCCGCTTCTTCGACAGCTCCACCAGAACCCGCAGCAGCGCCACCGAATCCGGGCCGCCCGAAAGCGCCACCAGCACCCGCGCCTGCGCCGGAATCAGCTTCCGCGCCCGAACCGCCGTAGCCACCTTGATGGGCAGTCGCATCCCTATGCTTCCCCTCTCCTGCGCGCGAATGCACACCCCGCGCCGCCATGAAACGCATTCTTAATCGAGGGCCGGTGGAATGCCAGTGAGCGCCCAAACGGACCGGCATACGAATGATTTTCCGGTTCAGCTCATCTGCGACCATGCGCCAACGGCAGCCTGGTTCGCGCGCCGGAGCAAAGCGAGGACGAACCGCCTTGGACGCATATCCGCAAGCGGCGCGGTTCCATCGCTATCGGCAAGGGAGCGGATGCGCGCTTTCCAAGCCATACCCTTCGCACTTGCCTTGAAACGGCTTGAGCAACAGGGGTTATCAAATAGCCTTCCCGGAAGGGACAGAAGCGGGCTAGCCTCTGCCCCGAAACGCTTCGAAGGCGGATGCGCCGCGCGGACCAAGCAGAGCGAGGAAGCCGAACGCGCGGTATCTCTACAGGAGATGCAGCAAGCGAGGCTGACGAAGCTCTGCGCAGGTCTCCGCAAGCAGACGCCGAAGACGCGTTTCGGGACCGTGCCCAATACCGGTTCGGCTGTTTAGGACGGCGCATGCTTTTTACTATCTTGAACTTGCGGGCGTGGCTGTGTTTGCCGCGAGCGGCGTGCTAGCGGCGCGTGATCGGGATCTGGACCTCCTCGGCGTCATCGTGGTCGCGGCCATTACCGCCATCGGAGGAGGCACCCTTCGAGATATCCTCCTGAACCGACATCCGATTTTCTGGGTCACCGATCCCTGGTACCTGGTCGTCATCGTCGCATCCGCCATTTTAACGGTCGCTTACGTGAGGGTAGGGTCGCCCCCGAGTGCCACGTTCCTCGTAGCCGATGCGTTGGGATTGGCGCTCTTCGCACTATCGGGAGCCCAGTTGGCGGAAGCAGCGCAATGCCCACCGCTCATCGTAGTGCTGATGGGCACGATGACCGGCGTTACCGGAGGCGTCTTGAGAGACATCGTCACAGCGAAAGTACCGCTTATCCTGTGCCGGGAGATCTATGCGACGGCCGCCATCGTGGGAATCGCCGCGTACTTGGCTTTGCACGCGCTCGGGATGCCCAAAGCGCCGGCGGTGGGAACCGGAATGATCGTGGTGGTGGCGCTGCGCTTGCTTGCCATCCGGTTGGGCCTGAATCTACCCATCATCCGTAAAGGCTAAACAGTTTTGGGAACCGGCGCGCTCCAGCACGCCGCTCAGACAGACGTAAACAGCATGCGGCACGGTCCCACCGGCTTACGCTGCATGGCACCAGCCCTTGCCGTTCAATCCAAAATCAAAAATCTAAACTCCAAAATCCCTGCCTACCGCTCCTCCGCAATATACACATCCACCTGCTGCCCCACATACAGCCCCTCCACCGGCTCCTTGAGTTTATAAATTGCCTGCAAGACGCGCGTATCGACCAGCTCGGTCTGGCTGTTCGTCAGCGCGCGTTTGGGCACCACGAACGGCTCGGTGCGCACGAACGCCAACTCCAGCGGCTGGCGCCGCGCGCCTTTCAAGTAGGCCGTTGCCGGAGCGCCGGGCTGAAAGCGCGGCAAGTCGTACTCGTCCAGGTCCACGCGGACGTGCAGTTCGTCGAGCTTGCCCAGCACCAGGGCCGCATCCTCGGCGCGCGTCCCGCCGGCCTGCACGAACTCGCCTTCGCGCAAGCTCCGCCGCAGCACCGTCGCGTCCAGCGGCGCGCGGACCGTGCGCCGTTCGATCTCCACCTCGGTCTTGGCCAGTTGTGCGCGCGCCTGCCCGGCCGCGGCCTCGGCCTTCTTCACGTCCGGCGCCCAAGCGCCCGCCCGGTACAGATCCAGTTCCGCCTGCGCCCGAGCGGCCAGGGCGCGCAGCGCGTCGAGCTGCTGAGCGGAAACCCGGACGCCTTCTTTCGACGATTCGAGCTGTGCGGCCCCGATCTTCGCGGCGTAGCGCGCGCGCTCCAGGTCCTCCAGCGGCCACGCCCCGCCGGATACGGCCTTCTCCAGCCGCTCCTGCCGCGCCTGCAAGTCCTTCAGATTCCATTCCTTCTCGTCCACCCGGATGCGCGAGTCGTTCTGCAGAGCCTCGGCCTGCGCCACGTCGGCTTGAGCCTTGGCCAGTTGCGCCTTCAAGAGCGGTTCGTCTTCGGGCCGCCGGTAAGCCTTAATGCGCCCCAACTCCGCTTCCGCCGCCGCCACCGCCGCGCGCAGCACCTCGCGGTCCGCCTCCAGCCCCCGCGTGTCGAGCTGAAACAGCGCCTCGCCCGCTTTCACGTCCTGTCCTTCGGTCACGTAAACCTTCAGGACCAGCCCGGATTCCGGTACGCCGACAATCACGTTCTCGCTCTTCGGCTCGATCAGCCCCGCGCCCGCAATGCCACGCGGGTACGGATTGCGCGCTACCTCGCCCGGCAGCGCCGGCACCGGCTTGGCCTCGACGCTGCGCATCGCGTGCACCGTCCCAAACGTCGCGCCCAGCACCGAAAGCACCACTACGATCCATTTCCACATAACCCGTTCCTCCTTCGGCATCAGCCCCTCACGCCCGGCACGATCCCGCGCACCGATTCGGTTTGCGGCGCGTCTTCCAGCGATTCGATCGTTCCGTCGCGCATCTGTGCAATGCGGTCGCCAAACTTGAATATGCGATGATCGTGCGTCACCACGATCGTGCAGCGGTCCGGATGCAGCGCATTGGCGCGGAGGATCTCCATCACCTGCGCGCCCGTTTCCCCGTCCAGCGAAGCCGTCGGTTCGTCGCAGATCAAAAGCTTCGGATCGCCCACCAGCGCCCGCGCGATCGCCACGCGCTGCTGCTGCCCGCCCGACAGCTTCCCCGGCCGCTCCGTAAGCCGGTTGCCCAAGCCGACGCGGTCGAGCATCTCCGCGGCGCGCGCGAACGCCTGCTTCTCCGCCATGCCGCGGATCAGCAACGGGATCGCCGCGTTCTCGCGGATCGTCAGCGTCGGAATCAGGTTGAACTGCTGGAAGACGAAGCCCACGTTCTCCTTGCGGAAGGCCGTCTTTTCTTCGCTGCTGAGCAGCTCCAAGGGCTCGCCCCACAACTTCACCGTCCCGGAGTCGGGCTCCAAGAGCCCCGCGATCAGCGTCAAGAGCGTCGTCTTCCCGCAGCCCGAAGGGCCGACCAGCAGCAGGATCTCGCCCCCGCGCGCCTTCAGCTCGACGCCGCGCAGCACGTCGATGCGCATGCGCCCTTCGCCGAAGCCCTTGCGCAGCTCGGAAACCTCCACCGCCGTCCGCATCGGATGGGGAACGATCGTCGTCGCCATCGCATGCTCCCTTCCAAGCGCTCTCACCTGCGCCTTTTGCCGGGCTTCTTCCCCTCCTTGCCAAGGAGGGGCAGGGGTGGTGAACAAGACGCTTCGCGCGAAGCGCGCTCCTTACTAAGGCGGGACCGTTTAGCGGAAGACCACCGCCGGCGGCACCGCGACCACGCGCCGCACGCTCACCGCGCCGGCCAGCAGCACCGTCGTCAACGTTCCCACGAACGAAATGCCCAAAAGGTGCGGCGTGAGCAGAAACGCGACCACCGAGCGGTCCGTGATGCGGTGCCCGAAAAGCGTCGCCGCGCCGACTCCCAATCCCCAACCCAGCACGCCCACCACCAGCGCCTGCAGGAGCACCATCGCCACGAGCTTGCCGTTCGAAAGCCCCATCGCTTTAAGCGCCGCGAAGTGCCGCGTGTTCTCGACGATGAACGTGAAGAACGTCTGCCCCGCCACCGCCGCGCCGACTACGAAGCCCAGCAGCACCGTCAAGCCGAAGTTGATCCCGATGCCCGTATTCTTGAGGTAGAAGCGCACCGTCTCCCAGAAGAACGTGTCGCTGGTCTTCGCGCCCAGGCCCGTCGCGGATTGGATATTCGCCACCACCTGCGCGTGGTCGAAGCCGGGTTTGGCCTTCACCAGCACGAAGGTTAGCCGCTTGCGCGATCCCGGGCTGTACGCCAGCGCGCGCTGGTAGGTCGTGTACACCACCGGCGTGCTCAAGAAGATGCGCGGTGCGCTGGCCACCGCCACCACCCGCGCCCGGCGGTCGTTGATCTCCAGCGTCGTGCCGGTCTTGACCTGCTGGTAGATCGGCAGGTTCAGATGATCCCAGTAGATCGCATCCGGTTCCGTGATCGCTTCGGGATGCCCATCCTCGAAGCGGTCCGCCAGCCCCAGCCGCGCGCCGCGATCCACCCCGATAATCAGCACGCTCGCGAACGTCCGGTCCGGCATCTGCGCCGTCCCCATCCCGAAGAAGACCGGCTCGGCCCACTCCACCCCTTCCACGCCGCGTACGCGCTGCACCGCCGTATCCTCGATCGGCCGGCGCTCGTCGAAGTACCGCGTCGCCGCGTCCATCACCCAGATTTCCGCCTGCGGGATCGATTCCACCTGCGTCGCCGCCCGGCGCATCAGGCCGGTGAAAACCGAACCCTGCTGCACGATCAACGTCGTCGAAAACGCCAGCCCCAGCACCAGCGCCAGATACTTGGCCGTATCGCCGATCAGCATGCGCAACGCGATCTTAAGCATTGCTCACCGCCCCTCGCCGCCACGCGCGTACTTCGCGCGCACCGCCCGCAATCCCGGCAAGCTGAACGTCACGATCACTTCCGCCAGCCGGTCCGGGTCGGGATTCCGGCCCTGGCGGTCCGGAAACAACCGTTCCACCACCGGCCGGCAATGATGAAAAAAGAGAATCTGCCCGATCACGCAGCCCATCGTGCTGCGCAATACCTCATCCGGCACGTTCGGCCCCAGCATCTCCTTCAGGATCGCGACCAGATGCTGCTGCTGCGGGCGCACCAGCGTATTCACCACCTGATCCAACACCGGGCTCGGCTCGACCATCTCCCGCGCCATCAGCCAGCTCAAATACGCCTCCGGCCCCGCCGAATAGACCCGCCGGCAAAACGCACGCACAAATCCTGCGAAGCGCTCATCGACCGTAGCCTCCGGCCGCACCCCGCCCGCCACCGGATGCCGCTCCACCATCGCCTGATACGTGTGCAGCAACACCTCGCCGTAAAGCTTCTCCTTGTCCCCGAAGTGGTAATTCACCGCCGCGATGTTCGCGCCCGCGCGCTGGCAGATATCTCGCACCGTCGCCCGCGCAAAACCCTCCTTCGCGAAGATCTCGCTCGCCGCATCCAAAATCCGCTGCCGCGTGTCGTAGCTCGTGGCGGGGGGACGCTCGGTGCTCATCGCTCACTCCTTATCGAAGATTGTTTCAAACGTCTGTTTTAATCAATATATTCAAACAAGTGTTTAAAATCAAGGCGTGCTCGAAAAATATTCCATAACTCAATACAATAAAAGCATTAACGAGATTTAAATAATGCCCCAGTCAGGAAGTTCTGGAGCAGCTTGGTGCCTTCGCCGGTTAGGAAACTTTCGGGGTGATACTGCACTCCTTCGAGCGGCCATTCGACATGCCTTACGCCCATAAGTTCATGCTGGTCTTGGGTATGCGCGACGGGCTTCAAGAAGGCCGGTAGGGTTTCTTCCTTTACTATAAGCGAATGGTAGCGCGTGGCTTGGAAGGGGTTGGCCAGGCCCTCGTAGAGCCCTTTACCGTCATGCACAATCTCGGAGGTCTTCCCGTGCATGAGCCGCGTAGCTCGGCAGACCGTTGCGCCAAAAGCTTCGCCGATGGATTGGTGCCCAAGGCATACACCCAGCAGTGGCACCTTGCCCGCAAAGCGCCTAATCACCGGCACCGAAACGCCGGCCTCCTTAGGGGTGCACGGACCGGGCGATACAATGATTTTTTCGGGGTGCAGCGCTTCGATCTGCTCCACGCTCAATTCGTCGTTGCGAACGACCTTGAGGTTCGCGCCCAAGGCGCCCAACGTCTGAACGAGGTTGTAGGTGAACGAATCGTAGTTATCGATGACGAGGATCACGGTAGGGTCCCTGAGCGCAGTCCCCGCTTTTATGCGAAGTTCTGCCGCGAAGCAACGTTAGACGCACCCTCGTAGCGCTCAAACTTGGCCCCGAACTGGCCGATACCGATAGGATGATTGCTCGCAGCACGCTCCCCGCCGAGTCCGGCGGCCCCGAAGCCGTCGCGGACCGCTTTTTAAGCCACATGGCCGACGAGCGGCGGATGAGTCCGCACACGGTCAAGGCGTACGCCGAAGACCTGGGCGCGTTCTTGAGCTTCCTCGAAGGCCGCAGCGAAGCCCACCGCTTCCCGGATCACATCGACCGGCTGGTCCTGCGCGCGTTTATGGCCGAGCAGACTCAAAAAGGCCTTTCGAAGCGCAGCCTCGCGCGGCGGCTCTCGGCGCTGCGAAGCTGCTACAAATTCCTGCTCAAGCGCAAGCAGATCGAAACCAATCCACTCGACGGCATCCGTTCGCCCAAACTCGGCCGGCCGCTGCCCAAATACCTGAACGAAGCCGATGTGCGCACGCTCCTGGAATCGGTCGCCGGCGCGCATTGGCGCGATCTGCGCGACCGCGCGATTCTGGAATTGCTCTACGGGGCCGGCGTCCGCGTCAGCGAACTGGCGGGCGCCAATCTCGAAGACCTGGATCTGGAGCGAGGCTTGATTCGCGTACGCGGCAAAGGCAAAAAGGAGCGCCTGTTGCCCATGGGCCGCCAAGCGACCGGCGCATTGGCCGGTTGGTTCCTGCGCCGTCCCGAAGCCGCGCGCGGGCGCGCCGGCAGCCCGGCGGCGCAGAAAGGCGGGCAGGCTCCCGTCTTCGTCAACAAGTTCGGATCCCGGCTGGATGTCCGCAGCGTCCGCCGGCTGCTCGATAAGCGCCTCGCCGACGCCGGGCTCCCGCCGGGCAGTTCGCCGCATACGCTGCGCCACAGCTACGCCACGCATCTGCTCGATCGCGGAGCCGATTTACGCAGCGTCCAGGAATTGCTCGGCCACTCCAGCCTCTCGACCACCCAGGTCTACACGCACCTGACACCATCGCGGCTGAAAGAGATTTACGCGAAGGCGCACCCGAAGGCGTAGCGGCCCGCCGAAAGGTGCACGACAGCGCTCGCGGCCGCTCCTCGCGCCAGGGCGGTAAGGTCGTTCGAACTACTGCGCGGGCGGCGGCGCCATCATCGGAAGCGTGGCGGGATCGAAGATCATCGCGAAGAGCGCCAGTTGGGCGACGCCCGTAAACAGCGAAGCGCCGAAGTCCACGTCGCCCTCCGACTTCATCGCCACGCGCAAGCCCGATTCCTTCTTCTCGAGCGTAAACGAAAAAGGCGCCGCCTGGGCTTTCGCCTTGGCCATCTGGCTTTTGTACGCCTCCGGAATCAAACTTTCGTATGCTTTGAAAAACGGCGCGAGATCGAAATAGCCGCCGATCAATTCCTTCCCGCCTACCGGCGCGTCGCTCCAAGACCCCTTTAGCGCCAACGCTTCTTCCGAGGCGGCCGATCCTGTGGCCAGGATAAAATAATCTTCGCGAATGCCGACCAGCACCGCAGCCGTCATGATCGGAATTTTGTAGACCACATCCTGCCCGTGCGCGATTTGCTGCACGGCTTGGTTTTTCGCGTAGGTCTTCTTCAATGCCGCATCGAGCTGCTTCTTGTCGTTCAGTTTCGCGAACAGAATGACACCCGGAATGGGACTGGCTTCATCGCCCGGATACACCGCGAGCCCCCCCGCGCCACCAGCGAGCAACTTGCCCAGCGCCGTAAGCGATAGGCCGATCATCCCGTTGGCCTGTGCGTCGATCGCCTTCCACTGCGCGGCGCCGCCGGACTTCGAGACAAGGTTTTGAAGCGACTGCATCGGGTTGCCGAGGCTGTAGGTGAGCACCACCGGCGCGCGTCCAAGCTTCTGCAAGAAGGGCTTGCACTCGTCGCCCATTTCGAGCCCGCTCATCAGAGAAGCATTGGGGGCGCAATGAAAATAGATCGAACCTTCCGAGCCCGAACCGGTGCAAGCGATGCCTTGTAATTCCTGAAGCACCTGCGTGCCGGCGGTTTTGCCTGCGGCCTTCTTGACCGGCGCGAGGTTCACATAGCCGGTGGAATGGCCAACCTTGCCGAGGCCGGCGAGCGTCTCCTTAAAGGCCGGCGTATCCTTAAGCGGCTGTTCGCCGCGCTTCTTGAGGAAATCGCGCAGGCCCTTCGCCAGCTCTTTGCCCGGACCTCCGTAGACGTACATGCGCCCGTCTTCGATCGCCATGGCGACGCTGCCGGCGACATACACCACCGGCTGCCCGGACTTGTCTTCCTCCACGGTGGCTTTAGCGGCCTTGGCGCAGGCTTTGAATACATCGAGCCCCTTCTGATACGTCGTGGTCGCAAGGCCGATCACCCCTCCGCTCGGCGCCTGGTCTTCGCCCAGCGCAAGCAGTGCGAGAGTCATGGGCTGCGACAGATCGATGCCGGCCGAGGCATACGACTCGGTCTGGCTGAGGCTGAAACCCAAATCCTGGCGGATGGAATCCTTCGCGGCCGACCAATCTTCCTGCAGCATCGGCATCGCTTCGAAAGTCTGGTCGAGACTCTTTACCACTTCCTTAATGGTGCGCTCGGGCTTTGCGAAAGCGACGACGGCCAGGCTATCCTGCGGCACCGTGGCGGCCGATTCGATGGGGCCGACGGAACCCTTGAAGTGCCGGTAGGCATAGAGCCCACCGACCAGCATTACAATCAGGACCGCTACGGCGACGACGCCCTTGATCACGAGCCCCCTATAGTCGGTGGGTTCGGAGTACTGGCCCGGCTGGGGCGCGAGTTGCGGGACATGCGCACCCATCTGCGTAGGCGCATCCGGCTCATCGGGGGAAGCGGAGGGGGAGTGCCCGCCGGGTGCGAGAGCCAGATCGTCGTCGTCTTCTTGCGCGGACATGGTCTACTCCTGGAGGTCGTGAACTCAGGCGCCCACGAACGGGAAAAGAGCCTTCTGCTTCTCGGGCGTCAGAGGCGAACCGTATTCGCAGACCTCGAAAGCTTCCGCGTACTTGAAAGTGCGGCCTTTTTCGGGGCCGTACAACTCGATCAGCTTGGAACGGTACTGCTCGGCGCACGCGGCATCGGCCTTGATGCGTTTCTCGCGCATCCAGGCGCGGCGCTCGGCATCGCCCGCGGGAACCTCGTTTTCCTGATGCGCCGCAAACGGCAGCCACTCGTAGAACTGCGAGACATGCGCGTGCAGCATATCGACTTTCTTTTCCAGCACCGCGTCGATGCCCACCACCACGTCGGGCTGGAACAGAATCGGCTTCTTGAAGTTATCGGACAGGTACGCGATCACCGGATTGTAGCGCAGCGCCGGAACCGTCGGGACGTTGTTAGGCACCTGCACCACGTACGCGCTGTCCTGCACGAGCTGTGACGTATAGCGGTGGTCGGGGTGGTAGTCGTTGGGACGATGCGTCAGGATCAGGTCGGGCCGATACTCGCGGATCAATTTTATGAACACCTTCCGGTAGAAGAGCGTGGGTTCCATTTCGCCGTTGGTTACGTCCATGATGCGGTATTCGATGCCGGCAATTTCGGCGGCGCGCTTGGCCTCGTCGAGGCGGCGGCGTACCAGTTCGATCCCTCCGATCTCGTGGTGCCCGGTTCCGCCGTTGGTGGCGGAGACGAAGCAGACCGCATGCCCGGCCGCGGCCCATTGGACCGCGCTGCCGCCGGCCTTGATCTCACAGTCGTCGGGATGCGCTCCGATCACCAGAATGCGCTGCTTGCCCTTTGTGTCGGCCATGCCAATCCCCCTTTGAATGCTCGCGCGCAACTCGTATACAAGGCGGCGCGATTGTACCCAGCATTCACGCGGCGCAAGCTACGGCTTGCGGATGCTCACCGTGATCGCCAGCGCGCCCTCGGTCACGTCGTAATAGCCGTCCCGGTTCTGCTGAAAACGCAGCGTTCCCGTTTCGGGCATCACGAATTCCAAGGGCCGGTTCTTATCGGTGCACGCCCAAACGTGCCCCTTCTGTGCGACGGCGTTAAAGATGGCCGTGTTGGGCCGGTCCTCTTCGCATACGTACACGACCAGCATGGCGATGTTCCACTCGTTGTCCGGCCCTTGGAACGCGCGGAAATTCTTGAGCGTCGCCACGCCGTCGTCGCGCTTGCCGTCCGCCCCCACCCATCGCCCCGTCGGTCCGGTAAACCAGCGGCCTTGGTATTCCAGCTTTACCCGCGTTCCTTTTTCGAGCTTCAGCAAACGGTCCACCTGCTTGTATGCGGCCTTATACTGATCCTTATCCAGATCGGTGCGCAGCGGAACGATGCGGCCCTGTTTGTCGAGCGGGATGCCTTGCGCAGGCCGGTTGGAATAAACCCCAAACGATCCGAGCACTTCCCATTCGATGGCCGGAGCGGGCGCGGCGACCGGAGGCTGTGGAACCGGTGCCGGGGCGGGAAGCGGCGCGCTGTTCGCGGCGGCCGGTGTGCGAACGATGGTAATCGTCAATTCGCCGTCGTTATCGGCCAAGCCCCCTATGGTGCCCGCCTCGTTGAAGCGAAAACTCAGCTTGCCGGCCGCTTTGGCCACCCATTCCCGGCCTGAGCCCATATAAAACGGTTCGCCCTCTGCAATGCGCGCGATCAGGGTCTCAGCGAAAAACTCGTGGCCTTCTTCATCTTTATTCACCAACCGAAAATTCGGCGTACCTTTCTCGCCCGGACCCTTGTCGGGAAACCAAGCGCGCATCGGCGCATTGCCGGTCCATTTTCCGGTCGCAGAGACTTTAAGCCGGTCGCCCGCCGCCACCGTCACGCCCGAATCACCCCAGTCGGTTTTGGCGCTGAGTTTGTAGACGGTCTCCTGCGGCTGAACCGCCTTCCATGCGGATTTGGCCTGCAAGATCGCATCGGCAATCCTTTTATTCTCCGGGTCGAGCCGCTGGGCCTCCTCCAACAGCTTCAGGGCTTCCGTCCATTTGTGCGCCTTGCAGCGCGTTTCGGCCTGCGCGAACAGCGCTGCCGCATCGGCTTTGGCGCGGCCGACGCGGGCCGTTTCCAAACCAAACTTCGTTTCCGGCGTCGCCTTTCCGATCAGCTGCTCCGCTTCTAGGTAAGCCTGCTCTGCGGGTCCCCATTTCTGAGTTTCCAGCAGCTTGCGGGCGCGGCTCAGCGCGGCCTCCACGGCCGAAACACGGCTCGCCTCGGCTTTGGCTTTTGCAAGCATTTGCTCAGCCAACGCACGGCTGGGATCGGGCAGCTCGCCCAACTGTTCGAGGCCCAGTTCCAGTGTTTTCTGAATCCCCGCCCAATCGCTGGCCATAGCCGGAGCCGTGGCCATGCGCAGCGCATTCTGAAACGCTTCGATGCGCTTGCGCCGGTCTTCCGCGGATAGGTTCGCCTGCTTGGCCTTCCAGGCCGCGTTCACTGCTTCCTGGCGCGCCTTAAGGTCTGGCTTCATGGTATCGACCAAGTCGGGCAGTTTCTTCTCGGCGTCCCCGCGCCCGATGAATACGGCATTCTCGAGCCGCTTGAGCGCCTCTTCGGGGTTGCTAAGCGCAAGCGCCGCGTCGGACGCTTTCAGTTCTGCTGCGAACTCTGAGGCGCGCTTTTCCAACACCTTGATGCGCGCATCGAGGGCCGCGAACTCGGGGAACCCAGCCGCGGTGAACGCGGATTGATGACGCTTCCACTGCAAATGAGCCCCCATCCAGTCGACGGGTCCGACGCCCCACCGAATGCCCGGCGCATACTTCGGCGGTCGCGCCAGCGCGGCTTGAAGCTCCTCGATAACCTGTTCGAGCCTTTCGATCTCGGTGGGCGGCGGCGCCATCACGGCCTGCAACTCCAATAGCGACTGACCCAAGTTCTCCCGCGCGCGCTGTAACGCCGCAATGTCCTCGGGCGGAGCGTCCTGCGCCGCCTGCAAAGCACGGTTCCAGTTGCGTTCGGCGTTCCAACGCGCCTTAAGTTTGCGCCAACGTTCGAACGCGGCGCCTCCGGCGGCTTCGGCGCGAACCCCCAGCGCCGCGTTGCCCGGCGTTTCAAGGTCCAATTCGCTCAGCTCGACCAACCGTTCGGCCGCTTCCAATTCGACGGCCAGTTCGGCTTGCTCCAGACGCTGCGCGAGGACCGTACTCGCGCCGTTCAGGCGGGCCGCCAGTCCGGCATCGCCGGCCTGCTCTCGCGCCGCGGCCTCCAGCTCATGTTGAAGATTTTGAAAGCGTTCGGCCGGTATATCCCTCACGGCGGCTTCGACGATAAGCGCCTCGGCATGTGCACGCCGTTCGACCCTAGCTTGGCGCGCTTCCCTTTCCTGCCGCTCGCGTTCGGTTTTCGCTTTCGCGTCGCGTTCCGCTTGTGCCAGCTTCTCGCGCTCGGCTAGATCGGGGTCATCCTTTTTGGCCGGCTGCTGCAGTGGAGAACGATTTTGGTACCACCATCCCGTTCCCCCGGCCAACGCCAGCAGCCCAAGCGCCGCTAGGGCAAGCCCCGCGCCGCCTCGGCGAACGGGAGCAGGCTGAACCGGGAGCGCAGGCGCGGGTCCGGCGGACAGAGACTGCGAAGTAGCCGGCACCGGAGTCGCGGTTGGCGGCATCGTAGGCGGTAGCGGCGTCAAGGGCGGGGTTTTAGGCGGGACCGGCACGGGTCCCGAGGCGCCGCCCTGGAGCGTGACCGACGGCAACGGCGTCGTGACAAGGGCCTGGCGGCATTCAGCCAGTTCCGCACGCAGTGCTTCGGCGTCGGCGTAACGCGCTTGCGGCTCCTTGTTCAGGCATCGATCCAGCACCGCGGCGGTGGCTTCCGATACATCCGGGCGCAAGTTGCGCACCGGCGTGTGCGGAGCCTGCACCGTATCCATCATGACTTTGGTCAACGAAGTGCCGGCGAAGGGCGCCCGGCCGGTGAGCAGCGCGTAAAGCGTCGCGCCGATGCTGAAGACGTCCGCGGGCTTGCCGGCATGCTTGGCGTCGATCGCCTGCTCGGGCGCCAGATACCCCGGCGTGCCCATCATCGCCTGCGAACCGGTCAGCGACTGGCTCAAGTCTTCGCTGCGCGCGAGTCCTAAATCCGCGATCTTGGAACCCGCGAAGTCGTACACCGCTCCCTGCGCCCGCGCGCGCGGGATCAGGATATTGTCGGGTTTCAGATCCCGGTGAATGACCCCCTGCTTGTGCGCGGCGCTCAGGCCCAGGCACGCCGCCTCGAGAATCTCCAGCGCTACCGCTTCGTCTAAACCGTTGCGGCCGCGATCGCGCTGCATCCGCAGGTACGATCCTGCCGAGACGCCGTTGACGAACTCCATGACCAGAAAAAAGAGCCCGTTCTCCTCGTTCACATCCAGCACGCGGACCAGGTGCGGCGACTGTACCTGGGCCGCGACCTGCGCTTCGCGGAAAAAGCGTTCGACCAGTTCGGGCTGGCGGTCGGCGAGATGGAACGGGAGCACCTTGACCGCGACTTCCAGCCGCAGGCGCGGATGAATCCCGAAGTAGACGGCGCCCATGCCGCCCTGGCCCAACTTGGCCAACAGGGGGATGCCGGACAGCGAAGGAAAGGTCTGGGATTCGATCGCCAGGCGCGACGCGGCCAGCAGGAGTTTGTCCGCGTTCAGATCCTCGATCGGGACGGAGGGGCGCTTGAGCAGATCGGCGGTGCCGGCACGAACGCCCTGCGTCGTCGACGCGGAAGGCGGCGGCGAGAGGGGCGGCGTCCGCGGCGGCGGCGAGCCTCCCTGGAATGGATCGGACCCTTCGGACACGCGGCTATCCTAAACCCGCGGGCCTCAATACGGAAGCCGCAACGGGCGCGGCCCGAATCCCGATTGGCGCTCGACGAAAGCGAGCTTAGACTGATGCGCTTTCACGATTCTCGATGCGGCCATCCGGCGAAGGTTCAAAGCAGTGGCCCTTACTAACGCTCTGGCTTCGCCTTCCCGATCTTCGTCCTGGCGCGCGGTCGTGCTCTGGATTTTGCTCGCGATCGGCATTGCCGGTTACGGCGTGCGCTGCGTGCGGCACGGGCGCTGGGAACCGCCCAAGCCCGGTGCGACCGCACAGGAAGAGCGCCACCGCGACCGCGGCACGGACTTCACCGCGTACTATTCCGCGGGCGAACTGGCCCGCAAAGGCGAGAACATCTACGACTGGCGGGCGTCTTCGACGCCGCGCCGCCCGTTCATTTACCCGCCGCTCTTCGCGGTCTTCCCCATGGCGCCGCTCTCGCTGCTGCCGCACAATGCGGCCTTGGGCGTCTACTACGCGATTAACGTGGCGCTCCTGCTGGGTCTGCTGTGGCTGCTGCGGAAGCTGCTCTGGCCGGCCGAGACCGAAGCGGAGTCGTTTTGGAAGCAGCCGGCGGTGGGACTGCTGCTCGCGGTGCTGATCTGCGGACGCTTTCTGGACAGCAACTTCGTACTGGGACAAGCGAACCTGTTTGTTGCGTTTCTGGCGTCCTTGGGTCTCTATCTGATGGCGCGCGGCAAGACGGCAGGCAGCGGATGGGCGATCGCCCTTGCGACTACCTTTAAGGTCACCCCGGGGCTCTTTGGGCTTTACTTCCTTTGGACTCGACGCGGCTGGGCGATGCTGGGCGGCGCGCTGGGTTTGGCGGTATTCCTGCTCGTGCTTCCCGGTTTCTGGCTGGGCTTCGAACGCAACTTGGAGCTTCTGGACGCCTACTTGGGGCATGTAACGAAGCGCGCGGCCGCCACGGAACACGCGGAGTCGGAATCGGACGGCGGCGAAGGCGATGACGAAGATGCGATCGAAATCGGCTGGGGTGGAGATTTCGAAGCCGCCCGCGCCGGGCCGAAACGCGGCGTCGGGATCGCACTGCGCGGGACCCTGCTTAAGTTGCTCACCGAACCGCCGCCGCCTCCGGCTTCGCACGCGCGCAAGGATAAGCAACGCCCAGCGGTGAATATCGCGGCGCTGGATCCCGCCTGGGTGGTAAAGCTTGCGGCCGTACTGGCGCTGTTGGTGCTCGGCACAGCCGTGGCGCTTACGGCGCCGAAATGGGCGCGCGGCGGACCCGAAATGCTGGCGCTTTCGTGGGGCCTGGTGGCCGCGGCGATGCTGCTGATTTCCCCGCTGACGCGCAAGGCCCACGCGGTGGTCCTGCTGATCCCGGCCGTGGCGCTGATCGCCCTGTTGCAGCGCGGCCTCTTGCAAGGCACGGCGCGGAAGGCGGCTTGGGCGGCGCTGGTTTTTTTGGGTAGCGCCGGACTGCTCTCTTCGCCTGAAATCGCGGGCGACGAGTGGAGCGAGGTGCTGCATTCGGCGGGCTTGTTTACCTGGGCGACGCTGGGGCTGTTCGCGGCAGCCGGTTGGGCGTTGTGGTCGCGGCGCGCGGCGGCGATTGAAGCGGGGCAAAGCAGCGCAGGGACGGTAGAATAGCGCGCACCGCGAAGTTCTGGTCGCAGGGACGATTTCATGCCGGCAGAGTTGTTATTGGGCGGGCCGTTGGCGCAGACGCTACGCGAGGAGATCTCGCGAACGTGCGCCGATTTGGCGCGGCAGGGCCGGCAGGTCTGCCTGGCCACGGTACTCGTCGGCGCGAAGCCCGAGTCGGTCATGTACGCCCGCAGCCAGGAACTGGCCTGCAAAGAAGTGGGCATGGAGTTCAAACTGCGTTCGCTGCCCGAAGCGATCACGCAGGCCGCGCTGGTCAACGAGATCCAGGCCCTGAACGCCGACCCTTCCGTGAACGGGATCATCCTCCAGCTACCGCTGCCCGCGCGCATCGACGCGCAAGCGGTGCAGCGGGCGATCGATCCGCGCAAGGACGCCGAAGGCGTGCATCCCGTCAACTTGGGGCTGCTGGTATACGGCGTAACCCAATGCGCGCCCTGCACCGCCATCGCCAGCTACCACCTGCTGAAATCGCTCAATCTCGATCTGTATGGCAAAGAAGCCGTGGTCGTCGGCCACAGCCAGATCGTGGGCAAGCCCATGGGGCTATTGCTGCTGCACGACTTCTGCACGGTCACGACCTGCCACGTGGCGACGCAGGATCTGGCCGCGCACACGCGGCGCGCGGACATCCTGGTGGTCGCCGTCGGAAAAGCGCGCTTGGTCAAGGCCGAGATGGTCAAACCCGGAGCGATCGTGATCGACGTGGGCGTCAATCGCGTACCCGTGCTCAAGCGAAATGGCAAGCCGGCGCTGGATGCCGAGGGCCAGCCGCGTAGCAAGACGGTGGGCGATGTCGATTACGCGCCGATCCGTGAGATCGCTTCGTGGATCACGCCCGTACCCGGCGGCGTGGGTCCGCTGACGACCACTATGCTGCTGCGCAATGTCGCTCAGGCCGCGCGCATTCGATTACAGGAAGACCGCCGCGAACACCCCGAACCGCCAACGGCTTGGTTGCCGTTCGAACGTTGAAGCAACCCTTCGCAGGCCTTATCTCGCACTATTGCTTATGGATTGGGCGCTTCTGCGGGTAAGCCGGGAGTATAGGCAGGATCGTTCTTAAAGCGCTCGCGGCCGTGCATCCAGACGCGCGCGATCCGGCCTTCGGGCATAATCTCGAAGCGAACTTCCCTCTCCTGCCCGTCCTTGCCCCAGACGCGATACAGCGCGAACCGGTCGGGATCATACGTTCCGGCGGGCTGGCGTTCCCAGCGCGGTCCCCATGCGACGTTATTGACGGAGCCTTCCCGCCGCGCGACTTCCTCCATGTTCGTCCAGCTCAATAGTTCCACGGCGCGGCGGTAATCGGCGCGGTGCATGGCGTCGAGGAGTTCTTCGGCGGCGTGGCGGGCTTGAGCGCGACCACTGGCGAAAAATAGGATTCCCGCGGCTGCGGCGCAGACTGCCAGAGCAGCGAGAAGGCTCCAACGCGCTCGAGGATTCATGCGCCGGGTTACTCCTTCGAAGCTTTGCCAACACCTATAACTTAAAAAGCTGACCTGCTGCCTGCCAAGTGACGGCGAATCTGTCGCCTCACTCTACACCAGACGATCTATCGTTCTTTCCCATGGTCACTATGGGACCAACAGGCCGTGGGCATCAGGGTGGCCTCGAATCCGCCGACGGCCAGCCTGGCGTCCAAGCGTGGAGCGTCCCCGCACAGGGTCCAATCCGGCTCGTTCGGCCATCCCCTGCTCTGAAAGCCAGTTGCACAGGCTTCCATAATGGTGCATTAAAGACCCCACGGAGTCCGTCTCCTTACTTATAACCAGGAAGCTGCTCAACGCGCATGGCCACCGGACTCGGCATCGACATCGGCTCGCAATGGATCAAGGTGGTCCAGGTGCGCTGTTCGGGCGCCCAAGTCACCGTAACCGGCGCGATGCGCATTCCACGCCCGGGCGGCGGGTTGGACTCGGGCGAAGAGAACGAAGGCGCCACCGTCGTTCCCCCTAATCTGGGCCAGGAATTGGCCAAGGCGCGGCTGCGCCGCACCGGCACGGTGGGCATCACCGGCCGCGACGTAAACCTGCGCTACATCACGACGCCGCCGATTCCCCCCGACAAGCTGCGCATGTACGTCGACATGCAGCTTGGCGACAAGATGGCCGGCGCAGGTAAGAAGGGCTCCGAACCGCCCGCCGTCACCTACGATTACCGCATTCTGAACATTCCCACGGGGCTCTCCGGCGACTTGGTGGTGATGGCCGGGGTGGCCAAGAACGAATTTCTCTTTGGCACCTTCGCGGCGCTCAAGGAAGCCAAAGTCGATGCAACCCGCACCACGCCTTCCGCCTTCGGCCTGGTGCACGCGTACCTGCGCACGCAGCAGATCCCCGAGAACGAGACGGTGGTGCTGGTGGATGTCGGCCACGAGCACATGGAGATTGCGATTCTCCAGGACCGCAGCCTCTATTTCGCGCGCAGCGCGCCCGGCGGCGGCAAGAAATTCGACCAGGCGCTCGACAAGCTCCTGAACCTTGGCGGGGACCGCATTCAGGAATACAAGCATCACCGAGCGAAGCTGCATCCCGATGGCACGAAGATGAGCAGCCCGCAGGAACTCCAGTTCCAGAAGGCGCTCAAAGAAGCGGCCGACGGCATCGCCAACGGAATCCGCTCGGCGGTGATGTTCTGCCGCACCTCCGCGAAGCTGAAGAACCTCGACTATCAGCGCATTTACCTCTCGGGCGGCGGCGCGCGGCTGGCGGGCTTGCGGGATTACCTCGAATCCAAGACCAAGCGCCCGGTGCACGTCCTCGATCTGTATACGGGCCTGGACCTGCGCAAGCTCGACGCGGAAAGCGCGCGCTGCTTCGAGGGCGAGATTCCCGACATGACCGTGGCGCTGGGCTTGGCCGTGATCGACGCCGATCCCACGTGCATTCATTTCGAACTGCTACCGGAAGCGGTGGCGAAGCGCCGCAACTTCCTGAACAAGACGGTCTTCGCGGCGGCGGCCGGCGTGGTCTTGATGGCCGGGCTGTACATGCCCTACCAGAACGCGCAGGCCAGCCTTTCGGAAGCGGCGGCGGCCAACACGCGCTTCGAAGATGAAGTCCAGAAAGCCAAACAGGTGCGCGGGCAGTTCGAGGCCCAGCGCCAGAAGAACATCGAACTGGCCAAGCGCCACGTCTATTACGCCAAGCAGGCGCGGCTGGGACCGGTGTATCTGGAACTCTTCTCGCAGATCCGCAAGGCGGCGCCCCAAGGCATGCGCTTTCGCTGGATGGGTCCGCGCGATCAGAGCGCCGATGCGCGAACCACGGGCAGCCTGAGCGCCGACTATTTCACGCAGCCGCTGCGTACCGTGCGCGTGCGGGGGTACTACGACACCGCCGAAATCGACGGGCCGGAATTCAACGCGCGGACCGACCGCTTCTTCCGCCGCTTGAAAGAAGTAGCCGGCGTCGAATCGATCGCGCTGGATCTGGCCTTTAAGGACACCGAGATGGGCTTGCAGCCCGGTTACAAGGGCTTCCAATTCGATATCCGCCTTGCGGGGCCTGAAGCTCCCTTGTCCGAGCCCGAAGGACCGGCCCCGGCGGGCGCCGGCGCACCGGCGCTGCTGCCGGTCAAGCAGGGGGCCGATCCGGACGCGGCAAAAACGAAGCCGGCAACGAAGTCGGAAGGCGATAGGTAAACGCGCCCCCTCGGCAGCCAAGCAGGATGCCTGGGACGGCGTATGGGAATGGAACCATGTTCGCGAAGAACAAACTTCTGATTTTCAGCGCGTGCGCCTTCGCGGGCCTGTGGATCGTGCTGTACTTCGCCATGGTCTCCGGAACCTGGAGCGAGCGCGAGACCCAGGACACCGAAGCCCAAGCGCAGTTGGAGCGCTGGCTGAAGTATTACAAGAAGGGCGACGGGTTGATGCCCGTCAAGGAGGCCAATCAAGCGCTTAAAGACGAACGAACGCGCATGAACGCGGCGCTCGAAGAATTGCAGGCGCTGGAATTCGCGCCGACCAAACTGTTCCCCAAGTACACGATCACTGCCGTGGGCACCGGCGATCCGAACAACTACTTCGACCGGCAGCGCGTCGAGCTGCGCGAAGCGGTCTCCAAGCGCTTGGGCCTCACGCTGGCGCCCGGCCTGGACGATCTGGGGTTCAGTGGAAATCTGACCCAGGATCCGGTGCCGCTCAACTTGCTGCGCCTCTTCGTGCTCAGCCGCTTCCTGACTTCGTCCAAAGGAGCCGGCGTCAGCGAGGTGCTGGCGATCAAGTACCCCAAGCCCGAGGCGCTCCTTACCGGTGATGAAGTGGCCGAACCCGCCGTGGTAACCGAGAAGAAAACGGAAGCCGCGCCGGCAGGACCCAAAATACCGCGCCTGATTCAGGTGCCGCTGATCATCCAGTTGAGAGCGCCGGAGAAAAACCTCGCCCGATTGCTCTACGAACTGCAACTGCCCAGCGAGCAGGCGCGCTCGTACTTCGCTCTGCGCGCATACCAGTTTGAAGTGCGCGATGCCGCGAGCGGATTGGTGGATGCCGAGTTGGCCGTCGGAGCGCTTTTTCCGGAAGCGCAGTACATCGAAGAACTGAAGATTCCCTACAAGGAAGACGACAAACCGCGCTGGCAAGTGCCGGCCGGCGGTCCTTGGGGCGGGTACTAAAGAGTACATCAGTCAACGCATGTCGAAGGGTGTAGTGAGTCGGCCGTACGGGGAAGAACGAGATGCAGGCGTTTTTGGATTCGCAACTGGGGCGCATACTCCTGGGCCTTGCGCTCGCCTGGACCGTGCTGGCGGCCTCATTCAGTCCCGTGCGCCATGCCCAGTACCCCGACGAAGCGCAGATCAAGGATGCCGCGAACGTAACGGTGGAACTCGATCCGGCCAAGCTCGCGACGGCCTCGAAGGAAAACTTTTACCCGGCTCAAAAGCTGGATTATTACGAAGACGGCCAGATCGTCTGGGTGCCGGAGAAGAAGAAATTCGAGTTTCAGCCGATCGAGTTGGAAGTCCCCTCCGCCGGTTTGATGCGTCCAGCCATGGTCCTGCCGTCGCCGGGACCGTCGCTCACCGGCGCGCACGCACTGCCGCGCTGGGGCGATGAACTGCCGCCGATCCTGCCCCAAGCTCCGGATCCCAAGAAGTAGTCGGCGCATATCCAAATAAAACGCTAAATCATCAGCTCTTTACGCAACCACGAGTTAGCCTGCGCGGCAGGTCCCTGACGCACCCCAGGATAGCCTCTTCCGGCGCTTGGCTGGGAGCCTCAATCGGCGTACCTTTGGGGGCAGCAACCGCCGCTCGCATAACGTCTTAAGAGGGACAGGAGCCGCTCATGCCATTGCCGGTTCGAATCATCTGCGTACTGGGTTTGTGGGTCGCTTTCGGGGTCTGCCCGGCTCAGGCGGAAGAACCTCTTTTCGATCTGCGCAAGTACGATGAAATCCTGACCAAAGATCGGCGCGAATTGAAAGGTGAAATCCTGGGCGAAGAAGAGGGCACCATCCGCTTCCGAGTGCTCCCCAGCAGAACGATCGTTTCGGTCAAGCAGTCCGACGTGGAAAAGATCAAGCGCAAGGCCACGCTGGACACGGAGTTCGACCGATTGGCCACCCAGTACGCCAACGACCCGCACAAGCTGGTAGAGGTATGCACCCAGGCGCTGAAGTACCAGGGCCTGGAAGCCAAGGTGCTCAAGGCGCTGGAAGACAAGGCGGCGTCGGGACACGCGGCTCTGTTGGAGTTGCTGGGCGAACGCCAGCTTGCGGCGCAGGAACCGGGCAAGGCCGAAGCGACGGCGCAAAAGCTGCTGGCCAAGCAGCCTTCGGGCGCGGGCTACCTGCTTTTGGGCAAGGCGAAGCTCGCGTTGGGCCAGAGCGACGCGGCGCTGGAGGCGGTTAAGAAAGCGCACGAGCAGGATTCGGAGAGCGCAGAGATCATGATCGCGCTGGCCGATGCGTACCTCGCGCGCGGCAAACCCCAGGAAGCGCAACAGGTCTTCACCGACGTGCTGGCCAAGAGTCCGAGGCTGGCGAGCGCCCATATCGGACAAGGCCGCGTGCGCTTGCGGCAGGGACAGATCGCCGAAGCAGAGATCAGCTTCACCCAGGCGCTCTCGCTCGAATCCGACAATTTTCAGGCCAAACTGGGCGCGGCGGCGTGCAAGGTGCTGCGTAAAGAGTTCGACGAAGCCTATGCACTGGCCGAAGACGTCCTTCGCTACGAGAACCGCAGCGCCCAGGCTTACGGCCTGCAAGGGTATGCGCTGCTGCTCAAGGGCGACGTGACGCTCCTGCCGCGGGCGCTCGAAAAGATCGAGCAGTCGCTGGTCGAAAACCCGTCCGATCCCCGCGTGAAGCTGCTCCAGTCCGTGGCGCTGGATCGCGCGGCCTATGCGGATGAGGTCGCCGGTAAAGCCGCCGAGGCCGGCCCGAAGCGTGACCGCGCCGTAAAGCTATTGGGCGATGTGGCCGCCCTCGATCCGCCGGACGATTGGATCCAGTACCTCCTCGCCGAAATGTACTGGCGCCAAGGGGATCTCGATCGCGCGCTCGGAGGCTTCAAACGGGCGGCGGAACTGGCGCCCAAGTACGCGCCCGCGCACCAGGCCGTCGGCGCGGTGGCTCTGAAGATGCATAAGTGGCAGGAAGCCGACGCCGCCTACCAGAAAGCAAGCGAGCTCGACCCGGCCAGCGCGGAATACCAAGCCGGTAGAGGCCTCGCGCTCCTGGGCATGAACCGCCTTGCCGAAGCGCTCGCGGTGCTCAAGAAGGCGCGAGAACTGGACGCCACCAACGTCTCGGCGCTTTGCGGGCTGGGTTACATCATGAATGCCGAGCGCAACGAACAGGCCGCGCGCACCCTCTTTCAGCAGGCACTCGCCGCCGACGGCAGTTGCTCGTACGCCGCGATCGCGCTGAAGTCGATCTTCTCGCAGCGCCATCAGACGCTCGAATACCTCAGCTTCGACACACCCGCGCCGGACACGTGGCAGCCACAGGGCGGCACGAAGGTTCGCGCCGAGGTGAAGGACGGCATGCTGCGCTGGCAAGGCCTGCAGGGCCAGGGCGACAGCCGCAAACTGGAGTACCGCGCCATGCTGAAGGGCGACGATTTCCTGCGCCTGGAGGCGGACCTGTTCGCGCTCCCCAACGCCACGGCCGAACTGGGCCTGCGCCTGGCCGCGCGAAGCGGCACGGCGGTGACCTTCGAACTCGAGTTCGGCAAGGACCTGCAGGGCAACTTGGCGTACCGCTACCGCGACTTCTCGGGGCTGGGCAGCCAGTGGAAAGCCGTCGAACCCTGGCCGGCCAGCGGCAAGGTCCGTCTGGGCATGGCCGCCGAAGATCTGGCCAGCGGACGCGTCAGCCTCTTCGTCAACGGCATCGAGAAGGGCGCGCTGCAGCTTCAACTGCGCAAGCTCGACCGCATCACCGCCGGCGTCTTTGCCGAGGTCGCGGCGAAGCAGTCCATTGACGCGAGCGCGGATAACCTGGCGCTTCTGATGCGCCAGAGCGAGCAGGCCAGCCAGGGCCCCGCTCCGGGCGAACTGATTCCACCCGATAAGGACAAGCCATGATTCCGTCCCGCACCGCACAGCGCGCGCCGCGCGCCTTTACGCTGGTCGAGATGCTGGTGGTGCTCGCCATCGTCGCGATCCTCGGCGGGCTGATCCTGACCGGCGTCAACGCCGCGCGGAAGCGTTCCCAAATCAACCAGACTCAGCTCATTATCACCCAGCTCGAACAGAATCTCGAAAATTACGCGTCCGATTTCAGCGAGTACCCGCCGTCCGAAGGAGACGACGGCGTCAAAGGTAACGAGCGCATGATCGAAGCGTTGAGCACCGAAGATAAGAACGGCCCGTATATCCTGAAGAAGGAGTTCCACTTCAGCGACGCGAACCACAACGGGCTCAAGGAGGTTCTCGACGCGTGGGGCAAACCGATCCACTACATTCATCATAAGGACTACGACCGCACGCCTCCGAACAAGCGTACCTTCCGGCTCTTCTCGGCCGGACCCGACGGCCGCCTCGACCCGCTCGATCCGCAAAGCGACGATGTCGTGAATTGGAATAAAGCCGAGGCGGACGAGCAATGACGCAATCGAGCCCGAAGGTCCGCGGCATCACCTTGATCGAACTCCTGGTGGTGCTCGCGATCGTCGGGGTGCTGCTCGGCCTGGGCGCCATGAGCTTCCTGCGCATCTCACGGAAGCACAAGGAAGAGGGCGTGCTGGGCAGCGTCGAGACGGCTCTGCGCGTTGCACGCAATACGGCGTTGACCACGCGTGCACCGGCGTTCGTCGAACTGGACAATGCATCCAACCCGCCGCGCGTCGCCGCGTGGTCGTATCGCCTGGAAGGCTATTGGCACTTCGAGAAAGTGGGGTACGAATCCGCCGGCGCGTACGGTTTGCAAGCGCTGATCCACGGCTGCGAATCGGCCGAAGGCAAGGTCGGCAAATGCCTCAGTCTCGTCGCCGCCGGCGCGCGCGGGCAACCCGTTACCGGTTACGCCGACCTTGGCGAAGACACCGCGTGGGACCTCTCCGACGGCGGATATCTCGAGGCGTACGTCTTCGGCTACTACCCCTTCCAGGGCCCGCAGTATGTCTTCGCGAAGAAGAACTGCTATTCGCTGGTCATCGACCGTGGCGGCATCCTCGTCGGAAACGTGGGCTCGACACAGGTCCGCGCGCCGAATTTCGCCATCCCGCCGCTGCGCTGGACCAAAGTCGCCTTCGCATGGGATAAAAATTCCACGCGCCTGCTGATCGATGACGCGATCCTGGCCGTCGGACCGGGCGAACAGACGCCGGTCGAACAGGAATCCCTGACGGTCGGGCACGAGAGCGCGCCGTTTCTGGGACGCATCGATGAAGTGCGCATCCTCGCCGCCGACCGCGGCAAGCCGGTGCTGCTATACGAAGGGCAAATCGAACACGACGCTCAGCCTTGGAACGCGGTCTTCTTCGCCGCCGATGGCTCGCTCGACGTGCGCTACCACTCCGGGCCGGTGACGGTCAGCGTGATCCAGAGCGGCAAGCGCCGCCCCATTTTCATCTCGATGTTCGGCCTCACGCAGCGCAAGCCCGTCGAAAAGCTTGAAGTGGAAGAGCCGGAGACGGCCAAAACCAAGGTCGCGCCGCCGCCCGTGGAACGCCGGCCCCTGCTTCCGCCCAAGCGTTCGACCGGCACCATCCGCATGCTGGACGAGGACGAAGACAGCGACGGCGCCCCGCTTACGCCCGCGGCTGAAGCCAAGAAGACCGCGGCCAAAACGGTGGCCGCCCCGGCCGAAGCGAAACTGGAACCGCCCGCGCCAAAGTCCGAACCGGAACTCGAAGCGAAATCCGCAATTCCCGAAGCGCCGGCAAAGACAGGCGAATGAAAACGAGGCCGCCTATGCGCAAGCTCATTCGACGCCGTATGCCCTTTGCCGTCCGCTCGCGCGGCATCGCGATCGTCATGGTGATCGTGATCCTCGCAGGCCTCACGGCCCTGCTGGCGCCTTTCGCGTTCTCGATGGTCATGCACGGACGCGTCGCGCGCAGCGACCTCGACGCCGCGCAGGCCAAGGCCGGCGCCGAAGCCGCCGTCAACCACGGACTGGCGCACCTGCACAGCCTGATCAAAGCCCCCGGCTTCGATCCGACGCCCGAGTGGGACAGCATCGACGAACTGCAGGTGCCCATGGCCTTCACCGGCGCCGACGCCGATTTCCAGGATCCCAACGGCATCATGTGGTCGGCCAAGATCGAGGACGAGCAAGGCAAGGTGAATCTGCATACCGCGCCGCCGAACCTGATCGGCAACCTGCTCTACTCGACGACCTTGACCGAATCGGTCGGCGCTGGAGCAACCGCGCTGCTGGTGGACGATCCCGACGCCTTCCCTTGCGACGACAATCCGCAGACGCCCGACGGCTTTGTGCGCATCGGCGGCGATACGGTCCGTTACGTCGACGTCAACGGCAATACCATCGTCCTCGCGCCCGCCGGCGGATACGCGATCACGCGCGGGCACCGCCAGGGCGCGCTGGTCTACGACGGCCGCGGCGGCTTCATTGCCGACTACAAGTTCCGTGTCGGCGCGGCCGAATTCCGGCCTTTCCGCAGCATCTACGAGATCAAGGCCATCTCGGCGCTTAGCGATCCGACGCTCGCCATTCGGCCCGACGAATTCGCACGCATCGAACGGCACATGACCATCCATTCCAGCCTCGACGGCCCAGCTTGGGGCGCGGCCGGGCGCATTTCGGAACAGAGCTTCGAAGGCGACCGCCAGACGTTCACCGTCGAGAACGACAGCGGATTCGGGCCGGGCACGCTCGTGCGTTTCTTTCAGGCCGGAAAGACGATTACCTACGGGCGCGTGGAAGGCGTACGGGTGAGCCTGCGCAACGGACGCCAAGCGTTCGTGCAGCTCGAAGAGCCCGTCGGCGTATCGGCCAGCGGCTCCGGAGTCGGGAACGACGTTTACATGACCGCCGAGATGTGCCACCCGATCAACGTGAATACCGCGCCGCCCGAAGTTCTCGCCGCATGCTTCACAGGCGTGGCCTTGGCCGCGACCAGCGAATCGGTGCAGCGCCAGCAGGCGCTCATCCTGGCCCAACTACTGAAGTACAATAACCGGGTCTATCGCAACTCCGACGACCTCAAGAGCGCGCTGGACGATGCGCACACGCGCGGCGTCCTCAGCGCCGGCCTGCGCGACGCCGTCTTCATCAACGCCACCGAGTACAACAGCCCCAAGCTGCGCTCGGCCACGGTTCCGTTCGTTTACCGCGCGCTGGGATCGTTCACCATCGAAGGCAGCGGGGTTGTTAACGCGAAGAACGGCGTCCCGCTGGCGCGGCATTCGCAGCGCCAGACCGTCACGCTGCCCACGCCTCCGCCCGGCAAGTTCAAGCTCGGAACGCAGGAGGAATTTCAGCGCCTGATCGACCAGGGCCAAGGACAGCGCGTGGTCACGTGGCCCATCGCGATGGAGCCCGAATCCAAGCGCTTCCGGCGCTTGGGATTCGTGCGCCAGCCCGACGACCGCGACGGCGACATTCGCTTGTCGGTCGGCGAAACCGGGGACGCCGGCGCGCAAGGCGGCAGTCAGGGCCAGCGCCGCCGCCGCAATCAAGGCGGCGACGTTTGGGTCGAACACTGCGACAACCCGGAGGACCCCGGCTATTTTCAGGAAGGCTTCGACCTCTCCAAGCGCGAAGCCTGGGTGCTCGATCCGCCCAACGCCAACGCGGGCAACAACAACAATCCGCGCACCGCGCCGGGTGGCGTCGAACTCTGGTACAAGCCTTTCCGCGCCGGGAACGTCACCTTTTTCGATCAAGGGCAGGAAGCCGAACGCAACCGCGTCCACTTCGGCTATGACCCTGCGCGCGGACTCGTCATCAAAATCTGGGATGCCAATCTCGACGGTAAGTTTGTCGAGTACCTCTACCCATACCAGATGGAAGGTGCGACCTGGACCCACGTCGCCGGATCCTGGCGCAGCGGCCTGCCCGGCGGGCAGGAGGTACGCATCGACGCAAACCCGAATGCTCCCGGCGGCGAGATGCAGTTCAAGCCCGGCTCGCGCTTGGCGATGAACCTGAATTTCGATGAGGTCGATTCGCTGGAAGTCGAGGACGCCGCCGACTTTCCCGACGCCGGGGCCGTGCGCATCGGCGAAGAGATCGTGGAATACTTCGAACGCGCGGGCAGCACTCTGAAGATGCTCCGCCGCGGCGCGCGCATGTCGGCGGCCGTGGATCACCTGGAAGGCGAATTCGTGATTCCCTACGGCTTTATCGTGGGACTGGGCCAGGATCTCGTCGTGGGCGGCTCCACCCTGAGCGAAAACCTCGAAGCAGACAGCAAGCTCCGCACCCGCATCCTCAACCCGCCTCCCAAGCCCGACATCCCCGCAACCGAGACGGGCAAGATTACGGTTCTGGACGCCTCGGCCTTCCCGCCCAGCGGGTACCTGAATGTGAACGGCGAGTTCATCTACTACGGCAGCAAGACGGCGACCACCTTTCAAAAGCTCAAGCGCGGCCAGCGCGGCACCGATCCCCACGACCTGCGCCACAACCAGGGCGTGCACCTGCTGAGTCTCCAGGCCAGCGGTCCGGGAGACTACCCTCGCTCGGGTTACGTCCAGATCGAGGACGAGAACGACGAATACAAGGTGGAATGGATCGAGTACGGCACGATCGAAAGCGAAGACAGCAAGACCTACTTTGTGCCCCATTTGAACGTGGGCGCCCAAGGCGGTGATCCGCGGCGGCGCATCCTGAGCACCGGCGGATTCCGCGGCCAGTGGGGCACCAACGCCAATATGGTCCACACGAAGAAGGCCAAGCTGATACCCGTCGTGCGCATGGAAGGCCCGCATGCCGGCGACCAAAGTTCGCCCTACGGCCCCGAGGCCAGCGGCGTGACGCTGATGGAACGCGGGCAGCCCGACGGCGAGAAGCGTTTCATCAAGCGCGCCGTGATCAACCAGCACCCGAACGTGAACAATCGCGGCGCCTTCATCGACTGGGGCTTCGACTACCTCGTCGGGCTCGACGACTTCGCCTCGCGCACCTACGGCCGCCAGAACGGCATCCTGCTGCGCTTTCCGACCGGCGAACTGCCCGAGATCGCCGACCGCCAGCGCTACGTCTGCCAAGGCATGAGCGGCGACGGAAAGGTGGACGGCTACGTGGATGAAGTAAAGGTGATGGTCTCGCGCGCCGAAGGCGGCAAGATCGCCATGGATACCGTGGCCACGGGGCTGGGCTCGGGTGATACCGAACTGCCCGTCGAACACATTTCCGGCTGGGCGCGCCCAGGCGGGCAGAATATCGCGCTGGGCACTTGGCCGCGCGCGGGCCTGCTGCGAATTGGAGACGAACTCATCTACTACGACGGACAATCCACGGGACAGGTCAACTACTACGCCGACGTGCTTCCGCGCGTCGAGCAGAAAGCCACGCGGCAGTGGAACAACCAGCTCCACCCGAACAACAACAACGAGAACAAGAACGTCCTCATCCTTCAGAACCTCAAGCGCGGGCTCTTCGGCACCAAGGCCCAGTACCATCCGCCCGGCACCGGCGTGATGGTCTACGACGGCGCGCCCTTCACCGTCCTGCGCGGGAACATCGGGCCGCTCGACGATCGCTTCGAAGTCACCGACGGCGCGCAGTTCCCCGCCGAAGGATACGCGTGGATCGACAACGAAGTCCTCTCCTGGACCAAAGGCGGCGGAACCTCCTTCGAAGGCTGCCGCGTCTTCCGCGGCCGCTTCGGAACCAACCCCGAATCCCACCAGGACGGCGCGCTGGTGCGCTGCCTGCCCTTCCGCTACTGGGATCGCCACGCCTTCCAGTTCGACGGCGCCGGACTCGCTTACTTCCAGTGCGGGTACGCGGCCAAGGACGCGATCTGGGAAACCGTGGACCTCACGACCAAAGGTGGCGGCGGCGATCCGCTTCCGCAGTTCGTGCGCCCGCACGTCCTCGTTCGTTTCGACGGCCGCCCCGCATGGGACAGCCAGCCCACCAATCAGGAAGGCGGCCTGTACGAATTCCGCGGCGCCGGGATCCATAAGCTCACCGGCTTCGCCGCTCGTGGGGGCGTCCGAGCCGACCAGATCGAGATCCGCGTCTTCTGGAAGTTCGAATCCCGCGCCTTCCAGCCAGGCCAGGATTGGAAACGCACCTTCGCGCTGGACGAAATCAAAGCGACGTACTACAGCCCGTTGGTGTTCCGACGGCTTGAAGAAGTCGAGCAACGGTAATTACGGATTGCGGATTGAACGGCCATGACCAAATATCGCATGCATCGCGGCCTTACCCTGGTGGAGCTGATGATCACCATGGCGATCTTCGTATTCCTCGCCTTGATGCTCATGCTGATGCTCAAAGAAACGCTCCGCTCGTGGTCGCGCAACGAGAGTTCGCGGATGCTCTTCGAACGGGCGGGCGGCGCAATGGATCGCATCGCCGCCGACATGACACTCGCCGTCTCCAACGAGCCCGACGGCATCGATGAAGTGCGCGCGCGCTTCATCGGCGACATCGACCCCGCCACCGGACAGCAACGCCTGATGTTCGTGCGCACCTTCGAAGCCGGCCCCGAACGCGCGCTCACGCTCACCGCCGGCGACGGCCGCGCCACGCAACTGCGCCTGCGGCCCCAGGACGAAGACGATCCGGCCAAGCCGCCGGCCGCCCCACCGCCCCCGGGCGCTCCCGACCGCGACATCTACCGCGGCAAAGGGGTCGGCGATTACATGGCGCTTGGCGGGCTGGCCCAGATCGCTTACTTCGTGGACAGCGAAACGCTCTACCGCGGCATCCGCGCCCCGGCCATCGGAAAGTTCACCGACCTCATTCGGCCCGCCGAATCCACGCCGATGGTCGAAGACTGCCTCTACCTGGGTTTCGATTACTGGGGCCAGTTCACGGCCACCTGGAAAGAGCAGCCCCCGCGCAGCCAGATTCGCGGCCCCGAAAAGATCTGGGATTCGACGCGCGGCATCAACGCGCCTCCGCTGAACAAGTTCGTCCTCGCCCGGGCGCCCGATCTGCTTTCCGAAAACGATCCGTCCGACGATGTCTTTCCGCGGCTCGTCCGCATTACCCTTACCGTCGATGCGGCGCTGCCCGGCGCGATTCATACGGAACTGGTCGAGACGGTCAGCTCCGACGACGGCATGCTTTACGTAGAGCATACCGAAGGCTTCCCCGACGGCGGAAACTCGCAGTCGTACTTGAAGATCGGCAACGAGTGGGTCCGCTATAAGGAACGCCGCGACGATGCGTTCGTGGCCGAAGAGCGCGGGGCGCGCAATACCATTCGCGCCGACCACTTGGCGGGCGCCGAAATCCGCGTGGGACGCACTTTTCACCGCACCGTCTTTATTCCGGGCTTCCGAGAAGACTGGATCACCGACGCCGTCTTCGCACAGCGCAAGTTCGCCGCTACCGGAAAGCAGAAGAAGAACCCGTGAAGCTCCCGTTGCGCCTTCCGCTTGTCCGCCGCCGACCCGGCCGCGGCATGACCCTCGTCGAGGTGCTCATCGCCAGCGCCATTCTGGTCTTCGGGATGGCGGGCGTACTGTCGATTCTGGCCGCGGCGCAGCGCACGCATCAGCGCGCCCGCGACGAGACCCTCGCGACGCTCGTCGGCACCAGCGTCCTCGCCGAACTGCGCAGCGAATTCGCCCGCGGGCGCGTCCCGCGCGAGATCGGCGACCGCTTGGCCGAAGAATGGCCCGACGAGACGAGGTTCCGATACGCCGTCAAACTCGTCAACCAGACCCGCCGCAAACCTCCTCCGGGGCTCAACTTTCCCGTGGGCGAAGAGTACTACGTCGAGGTGAAGGTCTTCTGGTCCGACGCGCGCGACGAGAAACTCGCCGTTTTCCGTTCCGTTATGTTCCTCCGCCCGCCCGGGTAGTGGATGCGCCGCGTGCCGTCGAGTACCATGGCGCGGCCATGAACACCGTGACGCCGACCGCTCCGCCCGCGCCGGACCTGCCCGCGCAACTGCGCATCGAGCCCGTGCGTGGACCGGTCGATTTCGAGATCGCCGTGCCGGGTTCCAAAAGCATCACCAACCGCGCGCTGGTGTTGGGCGCGCTCGCGCAAAGTCCCATCGTTCTGACCGGTGCACTTTTCGCTGACGATACGCATTACATGATGGAAGCGCTCAAGACGCTGGGCTTCTCCGTCTCCGCCGATCCCGCCGCGTTGGAGATACGCATCGCCGGGCGAGGCGGCGAGATTCCCGTGCGCGAGGCGAACCTTTTCGTCGGAAACGCCGGCACCGTCATGCGTTTCCTCACTAGCTTCGTCTGCTTGGGGCACGGTGCGTACCGCATGGACGGCACCGAGCGCATGCGCCAGCGCCCCATCGACGACCTTATCGAAGGGCTCCACGGCCTGGGCGTGAAGGCGCAGATCGAAGGCCAGGGCGGCTGCCCGCCCGTGCGTATCGAGGCCGACGGCTTGCCCGGCGGGCGCGTGCAGGTGTCCGGTTCCAAGTCGAGCCAGTACGTCAGCGGTTTGTTGATGGTCGCGCCGTACGCAAAGGCGCCGCTGGAAGTCGAAGTCGTCGGCGAATTTGTCTCGCAGCCGTACGTCGAACTGACGCTGCGCACGATGGCCGATCTGGGCGTCGGCACCACCAGCGATGGAAACCGGCTCTACATCCCCACGCACGGCGCGCGCTACCGCGGCGGCACGTACGCCATCGAGGGCGACGCTTCGGCGGCCAGCTACTGGTTGGCCGCGGCGGCGATCCTTGGCGGACGAGCGGTCGTGACGAACGTGCGCGGCGACAGCCCGCAAGGCGATGCGGCCTTCGCGAAAGTGCTCGAACGCATGGGTTGCCGCGTGCGCACGGGTTTCCTGGCCGGCGATTACGGCATTGAGGTGGTACGCGACCCGGCCGTTCCGCTCAAGGCCGTGCACGTGGACCTCAACGCCATGCCCGATGTCGCGCAAACGCTCGCCGCCGTGGCGCTCTTCGCTGAAGGCACCACCAGCATGATTAATATCGCGAACCTGCGCATCAAGGAGACCGACCGCCTATCCGCCGTCGCCGCCGAACTCACGCGCCTGGGCGCCAAGGTGGAGGAAGGTTCGGACTTCATCGAGATCACCCCCGGCCCCGCGCGCGAAGCCGTCATCCAAACCTACGACGACCATCGCATGGCGATGGCCTTCTCGCTCGTAGGACTGGGGCGTCCGGGCGTCACCATCGATCATCCGGCCTGCGTGGCGAAGACTTACCCGCATTACTTCAAAGACCTCGAACGCCTGCGGCGCTGAAAAGGATCGCGCGATGGACAGCGGACTCCGGGATGCCGTCGTGCTGGTGACGGGAGCGTCAGGCGGGATCGGCACGGCCGCCGCGCGCGCCTTTGCCGCCGAAGGCGCCCGCGTGCTCCTGCACGGGCACACCAACACCGCCCGGCTGGCCGAACTCCAAGCCGAACTTCCGCACGATCCGATCGCGCTTACCGCCGACCTCACCGACGAAGCCCAAGTCGAACGGCTTTTTGCGAGCGCCGTCTCGGCCTGCGGGCGCCTCGACGCGGTCGTTGCGAACGCCGGCATCTGGCCGCCGGCCGACGAACCCATCCACAAGATGAGCCTCAAGCGCTGGGAAGAGACGCTGCGCACCGACCTCACCAGCGTCTTTCTTTGCGCACGCGCCTATTTCCGGTATCTCGATCGCGTCCGGCCCGAACATGCTGCGCTGGTCCTGGTGGGAAGCACCGCCGGCATCTTCGGCGAAGCTGGCCACGCCGATTACGCGGCGGCGAAGGCGGGACTCTCGTACGGACTGCTCCGCACCCTCAAGAACGAGATCGTCCGCCTCGCGCCGCAAGGCCGCGTGAACGCCGTATGCCCCGGCTGGACGCTCACCAATATGGCCAAGCCCGGCTTGCAGGATAAGGACGGCATTCGCCGCGTGCTCCAGACCCGGCCCCTCTCCAAGCTCGCGCGCCCCGAAGACGTCGCCCAGGCAATCGTATTCCTCGCCGCCCACCGGCTATCGGCGCACCTGACCGGCGTCTTGCTGCCCGTCGCCGGAGGCATGGAAGGACGCGTGCTGCACAAGTTCGAAGATGTCGATCCGCATGCGATTTGATAAAGGTCCGCGTGGGCGCCGGTATAATAAGGTAGGCAGGCGGAGCCACGGACCATGATCGATTTCAAGACCGCCTACGACCGCGTCGAGCGCCACGTCGAAGAACGTTACGGCATCGAAGTCAACATCAGCGACGTCATCGACCCCAACACCGGCGACTTCGACGGCCTGCGCATCCAACTCGACTACACGCTCGATCTGGAACTGGCACTCTTCGTGCTGATCCACCTCTTTGGGCACACCGTACAATGGAACGTTTCCGAAGCGTTCCGCAAGCTGGGCCAGGATCAGAATCTCAGGAAGAGCGAAGCGGAACTCAGCGAGATTTATCTCTACGAGCGCGATGCCACACGCTACAGCATCCAACTCATGCACGACGCCGGCGTGCCCGATCTAGACCGGTGGGCCTCCGACTGGTTCGCCGCCGACTGGGCGTATCTGGAACACTTTTACCGCACCGGCGAGAAGCTGGACGTAAGGAAGCTCCTTCGGACCGGCCAAGCCGAACCCCTCACGCCCCTGGCGATCCCCGACTTCCAACCGCAGCGTTGGGTGTCTCGGTGGTCGTACTAGGATCCGTCTTCCTGCGAATGATGCGCTGCAAGGTCAGGCCAACCATTTCCAGGCTGGCCGGCTTGCTGATACGGGACAGTCCCACTCCATTCGCGGTCGCATCCGCGAATTTATCCATCGATCCGGAGACCAAGGCCACAGGCAGGTCGGGACGTATGGCGCGCATGGCTTGGGCCATTTCCAATCCATTGAGGTCCGGCATGTCCCAATCGGTCACCACCGCATCGAATTCGGCCGGGGCGCCTCGAAACGCCTGAAGCGCGGCGGTGGAGTCCTTAAATCCGGTGCATCGATAGCCCAGCAGTTCCAGCATGCGGGTCATGACCGGAATCAGTTCGGCGTCGTCGTCCACATACATGACGTGCTCTCGGTTGCCACGCTGGACTTCCGGATGCTCCTCCCGCTTGAGACTCGCGGCGTTAGCTGTCGCCGGAAGGTAGATTCGAAAGGTGGTGCCGCGTCCAAGCTCGCTTTCCACCACGATGACGCCGCCGTGATCTTTAATGATCCCGTGCACCACGGACAAACCCAGCCCGGTTCCTTCCTGGCCTTTCGTCGTGAAAAACGGTTCGAATACGCGATCCAGCACTTCCTTGGGCATCCCGGTGCCGGTGTCCCGAACGGCGAGGCGCACGTACTCCCCCGGCTTCAAGCCAAGGCTTGAAAAAGCGCCGCCCGACTCGACGGTTATGGGGTCGACCAGGAAGGCCAATTCGCCGCCGCGCTGTTTCATCGCGTGCCCGGCGTTGATGCCCA
Organism: Planctomycetota bacterium; assembly: GCA_015075375.1. Taxonomy (GTDB): domain Bacteria; phylum Planctomycetota; class SZUA-567; order H5-PLA8; family H5-PLA8; genus H5-PLA8. The sequence continues at coordinate 89,111 of JABTUM010000004.1, forward strand.
GGTTCATGACGACCTGGTGAATCTGAATCGGATCGGCGTACACGGCGGGCGTTTGAGGTGCAAACTCCATCTTGATTTCAATGGACTTGGATAAGCTGACGCGCAAGAGCTTGCACACGTCTTCGATAAGCTGCGGGATCTGTAGCTCCTCGCGCTGCGCTTCCTGCCTGCGGCTGAACAGAAGGATGCGCTTGACCAGATCCCTGGCCCGCTCGCTGGCCGACTTGATCTTGTCGAAGAACCCGTACGCAGGATGGTCCGGCGTCAGCTTGGAACGGCCCAAGTGGGCATTGCCCAGGATCGCCGACAGGATGTTGTTGAAATCATGCGCGATGCCGCCCGCGAGCGTCCCGAGGGCCTCCATTTTCTGCGTCTGAAGCAGCTGCCGCTCGGTCTCGCGCCGCCGCGCTTCGGCGGCGATTCGCTCGAGGTAGGCCTTGAGCATTTCGACGACGGAACCCAGCAGCGCGCGCTCTTCGACCAGAAACGGGCCTTCGTCCGCTTGGGGGCGCTCCTGCGTGTACACGATCTCGATGGAGCCGGGGTGGCCGGCGGCCGTGAAGGATTCGACCAGGCGCCAAGGCGTTTCCTTCCAACCCGGCGACGCGGCGGCCAGATCGTGGTACTCGATGCGGGCTTCGCAGCAGTCGGCATGCAACCATGACGAAGGAAGAATGGCAGCCAGTTCGGTGAGGACGCTTTGAAGCGGCGTGTTGGGGTTCTGAAGCAAGCGTGCGGCGGCATGCAGCGCGCCCAACTCTTTCACGCGTTCGGCCAGATCCGAAAGCAGCTCTTCGCGTTCGAGCGCGGCGTGCTTACGCTCGGTGATGTCTTCCACGAGGCCCACGAGGCGGACGGGCTTGCCCGAGGCATCGGAGGTCGAGACGCCATCGGCCTCGATGTAACGCTCGACACCATCGGTGCGCACAATCCGGTATTCGACGCGCCGGCGCGAGGGGGCGGCCCAGAATCCTTCCAGAGCCTCGAGTACACGCGGGCGGTCTTCGGGATGAACCAGCGCCTCCCAGTCGGCCTGCGGCACGATGCCGTCGGGATTTTTGAGACCTAAGATTTCGAGGGCGCGCGCGTCGCCGCGAAATGCACGCGATCCCTGGTCCTGATCGAAGACGCCGACGCGGGCGGAGGAGAGCGCGAGCAGCATTTTCTGCTCCGCCTGCCCGCGCTTCACGACTTCCAGTTCCGCGCGGTGCAAGCCCGCTTCGATCGAATCGGTGACCATGCGCATCAGCAAGATCACCACGCCGATATAGAGGGTGCCCAGCAGCCAAAGCGCGAAAGGGCTGTAGCGCACGTCCGGGGGCGGAAGCACGCCGCTTACCTCCGCGGCGGCCAGCCCCAGCGCCAATACGCTGCATAGCGAGGCGATCAGGAGGCACGCCTTCCGGCCCAACAGCACCGCCGCCATCATCACAAAGACGAGGTACGCCCCTACGCCGGGGCTGTGCACTCCGCCGGCGCGGATCGAGTTGGCGGTGACAAGTGCGATCAGGCCGCAGACCAGGAGCCAACTCGCCAGTCGTGTATAGCCGCGGCGGTTGACTCCCAGCAGCACCAGACCAAGCAGGTTCACCACCAAGAGCGAGGTAACCGCGCGGACGAACAGTCCAGGTTCCATGCAAAGCAAGATAATCAGGATAGCGCTGGCCACCGCCATGGTGCCGGTGGCAACTTTAAAGAAGGTCCGCTTACCCTGCCCGGCTACTTCCCATTGGAACCCCGACGCGGTGGCAGGGACCGGCATAGTCCGACTCCTCATCGATAACCGACAGGAGCTTGAGTGTAGCGCGGCGGAAAATCGGCGTAAGGTGTAATCTGGCGCAAAAAAGCCGCGGCGCTCTTCGCGCCGCGGCTTTACGAGTCCATGGATCTGTTCAAAAACGAACTTACTTCCCGCGCGCCAGCCCGTTCGAGGTCAGGTACGTGAAGCTGTCTCGAATCGCCTGGACCATATCCCCGTCCGTGCGGTCGATCTCCACGATGTACCATTCGGTCGCCGCCTTCTCCGCCGCCTGCAGCGCCGCCTTGATGTCCACCTTCCCCTTGCCCACGGCGCTCATCGCCACCTTCTGTTCGCATGGGCCGTCCTTGACGTGGAGCAGGAACGCGCGGTCGGCGTACTTGTTGATGTAAGCCGCCGGATCGGCGCCGCCGGTCTTGACCCAGTAGATATCGAGCTGCGGGAAGGCCTTCGGGCAAAGCTTCAACAGCAGGTCACCCTTGTTCGGCGCGTCGTATTCCCACCAATGGTTGTGAATGCCGACCTTCAGGCCGTGCTTAGTGTACCGTTCCACCGCCGCGTTCACTTTCTCCGCGGCTTCCTTGATCTTGTCTTCGCTCGCGAACTGGTCCGGACCGAAGCCGCCGACAACGTACTTGTAACCGAAGATCTTAGCCGACTCGACCACCGCGTCCGTCTGCTCCGGATCGAAGATCGGCGCATGCGTGCTGCACACCTTCAGGCCCAGATCGTCGCAGCGCTTCTTCACGTCCTGCGGCGTCAGGCCGTGCAGGCCCGCCAGTTCGACGCCGGCGTAACCGATCTCCGACACGGTCTTCAGCACGCCGGGAAAATCGGTCTTGGCCTGCTCGCGCAGGGAGTACAGTTGGACGGCAACGGGCTTGGGCATGGCGACGGCTCCTCAGGGTTTCGGCGAAGTACGGGACAAGAGTTCTGGTCTACACCGCATCCGGCAGCCGTCAAAGGGATTGTGACCCGCCTCCCGGCGCATGGACAAGCGCCCGCCGAACGCTATCGTGAAGGGGCGAAAGGCGGGCCGCATGAAACTCAAAGTCTTTACCCCCTCCGAGATCGAGCAGTTCATCGAAGAAGGCTACGTCGTCCTGCGCGAAGGCTTCCCGCGCCGGGTGGCCGCCGAGATCCGCGCGCGGCTATGGGAGAAAATGGGCCTGCGCGAGGACGATCCGGCCGGCTGGAAGCAGCCCCTCGTGCACATTAAGGAAGCGCTGGGCGGCGCGCCCTTCTCCGAGGTCTGGACGCAGCGCGTCTTCGACGCCTTCGACGACCTGATGGGCGCCGAACGCTACCGAAAGCCCCAGACCATCGGCTGGTTTCCGGTCTCCTTTCCCGGCTTCGAAGCGCCGCCGTGGCGCGCGCCCGAGAAAGGCTGGCACGTCGACGGCATCCAGTTCCACCACCACGTCTACAGCCGCGATCAGGGCCTCCTGCCCATCGTGATCCTCTCCGACATCGGTCCCGGCGACGGCGGCACCGCCATCGACCTGGGCTCGCACAAGCTCGCCGCACGCATCCTCGCCGAATCCGAACCCGCCGGCCTCGACATCCAGGAACTCGGTAAGCGCGTTGCGCAACATCCGTTCAAGAAAGTCGTCGAAGCCAACGGGCAGGCAGGCGACATCTTCATGCACCACCCGATGATCCGGCACGCGCGCAGCGCCAATACGGGCCGTTCCGTCCGCTTCATCTGTAACCCTTGCATCGTGCTGCATGAGCACATGAACCTGAAGCGCGAGCGTGAAGAGGATTATTCGCCGGTCGAGCGCGCCATCGTTCGCGCGCTGGCCGAGCAGGCTAAGTAGGGAATTCGCTTAGCGCTCCACCGGCGCCGGCGGACGCATCGGCCGCCGCGCTTCGGCGGTGATGCGTACCACCGCCAGCGTGATCAGCACCGTCACCACCACCAGCACCAGCACCGCGATCGCCTGCCCGATCCAACCCACCTCCGTGCGCACCTCAGCGGGAGCGTGCGCTTCCGGTACATGCGCCGGAGCGGCGGGCGGCGGCACGACCGCCGGCACGTCGGGCGGCGTGGGCCGGCGCACGGTCTTGCTCGACTCCTCCCGGCCAGGCAGACCCAGCGGGCGCGGCAAGACCGACGTCGAGGCCGGATCGGCCGGCTTCACCAGCGTCTCCTTGCGGCTGCGCTCCAGCACCTCGGCGGCCGGGCCTCCGGCCCCCGATCCGCCCAATTGGAACGTCCGCGGATCCCGTTCGCTGACCCCCAGCACGATATTCCCCGGCGAAAGCGCCGAACCGGAGACGGGTTTGCCGTCCAGCAACGCTTCGATTTCCGCCTCCAGCGTCAGACAGTCCGATGGCCGGTCTTCGGGTTTGCGTGCCAGCAAGCTAAGGATTAGCCGGCGCACGCCGGGCGGCAGGTCTGAGCGCAGTTCCAGCGGTTCGGGAATCGTATCGTGTAATTTGGAGCGCAGGACCGGGCCGACCTTTTCGCCCGGAAACGGAGGGCGCCCGCATACCAGGTGGTACAGCGTCGCGCCCAGTGCATAGAGATCCGCACGTCCGTCCACGGGCATATCGCCCATCACCTGCTCCGGAGACATGTAATGCGGCGTTCCGACGATGAAGCCCTGCAGCGTCGTCTCGTGCTTCGCCTTTGGCTCCAGCGGAAACATCAGCTTGGTGAGCCCCAGGTCCAGGATCTTCACCGTCCCGTCGTGGGTGATGAATAGGTTATCGGGCTTCAGGTCGCGGTGGACCATCCCGCGCTGATGCGCGTAATTCAGCCCGCGTACGACCTGCAACGCGATCGAGAGCGTCGTGCGGATGCCCAGACGGTTGCAGCGCCGCAGAATCTCACCCACGCTGGCGCCTTCTAAGTACGGCATCACGTAGTACGGCTGCCCGTCTTGGTCCCCGGCATCGAAGGCCTGGACGATGTTGGTGTGGTTCAGCGTCGCCATCAGCCGCGCTTCGCGGTGAAAGCGCGCCACCAGCGTCTCGTTGTCGAGCACCTTGCGCGGCAGCAGTTTCATGGCGACGAAGTTGCCTAGATCGGTCTGTTCGGCCTTCCAGACCGCGCCCATGCCGCCCTGGCCGATTTTCTCGATCAGCTTGTACTTGCCCAGAACGCGGTGCTGCGACCAGACGCTCTCCTGCCGCCGGATCAGTTCTCGGAGCTGATCGCGGGTGATCGCGCCGGATTCGACGAGGTACTCGCCGATCGGGCGATAGCCGCCCTGGCTGGATAAGCTTTCCTGCTGCCGCAACGCTTCGGCGAGTTGAACTTCGCTCACGAGGCCTTGGCGCACTGCCAACTGGCCCAGCCGCGCATCGGTTGGTGGTTTCGTTTCGGACATGCCCGCCGACCGGTGAGGCGCCGCCGGCCCTCGGGAGAGCCCCGCCGGCGAACGCGGTACGAAGGCCAGTCTACCGGATACCCCGGCCGCCGCAACGCCGACCGTCCTTGCGCGCGGCTCGGCCGCGGACTACCGTGCCCCTGCGCCCCGCAGGATGCTCCTGCGGTTGGTAATCGACTCAAAAGGGGAAACGCATGAGCACGCGCAAAGCGCCGTACGTGGTGGACGAGAAGCAGGGCAAGGTCTTTATCTGCCAGTGCGGCCTGTCCCAAAGCCAACCCTACTGCGACGGGAGCCACAAGACGACGGACAAGCGCCCGCTGCCGGTGGAGGTCGAAGCCGCCAAGAAAATCGCTTGGTGCGGCTGCCGGCAGTCCAAGAACTGGCCGTATTGCGACGGCACGCACAATAAGGTTTAAGCGGTAAGCGGAAACTGAAAAGGGCACGCGGTCTAACCGCGTGCCCTTTTATTGAAGTCCGAACAAATCCGTCGCTTTACCAGCGGAACGTAAAGCCCAGAGACGGTCCGTGGAAGAGCAGATTCCCGTTGCGGTTAAGCTTCATCTCGGACGGACCCACATCTTCGCTTACTTGTTCCAACGCCGCTCCGTATTGGCCGGCACCCAACGCCAAGCCGGTTACAACCAAGGCGTTGTATCCGACGCGGATATCGAAATTCTTGTGCGGGCGGAAGGTTGCATAGGCTCCAATTTCCGTCAGGAAGGAAAGCCCCACTTCGTCGTCTTCGGCATCGAAAGCCACTCCGTCGTCACCGTCGCGAATGGTCGTATCGCCCGAAGCCGCGTTGACCATCAACCCACTCTTACCGCTTAAGCTCAAGCTCACCCAGTCGTTAAACGTATGGGTCAGTTCCAATCCCAACTGCAAGCCGAACAGGTGGTTATTCGTGTCCACCTGATAGCGGCCAAGGTCACCTCCGGTATCGCCTTGGTTTGCGACAGCGATGAGTTCGAACTCTTCGTTCACATTGAGGTAGCGCACGCCTGCCAGAACGGTGGGCACAAACGTTCCGACATTGCTGATCTGATGCCGCACGTTGAACTCGCCGCTGTGCAGGTCGGACCGTACTTCGGCCCGCATTGCAAACGCCCCGCTGAAAGTGCCCAAATCCAACTCATCACCCCACGATTCCGAGTCGTCGTCCAACCCAAACGTGCCGGAAAGGTTATTGTCCGGGTCGGTCACGGAGCCTTCTTGCTCGAAGGAGTGCAAACCGAAATAGGTCAATTCCAGGCTGACCGCATCGTTGTACTGATAGCCGACCATGAGCCGCATCCCGGGAGCGATATCGTGATCCAGGTCACCGGAATCCAAGGCCAGGAACGGATTGTCATCTTCATTCACCGCGAACGGCGCGGCACTCTCTTCGTCTAAGCTGTAGCGGAACAGGAACAGCGCTTCGGCGCGGCCGTAGTACTGACCTTTCTTCTCGCTCGCGCCCAGCGTCGGCTCCGAAATCTGATACTTGTCGTACTTATGACCCAGCGCCCGGTCCACGCGGCTCTCGACCTTTTGTTCGGCGGACGCTGCTTTGCCCTGCTGCAAAGATTTGATGGCTTGAAGCACCTGAGCTTCGCTGGCGTTCTCGGGAAGCCCGAGCGCCTTAGCTACGCCTCCCAAACTCGACTCGGCCGCAAACCCGGCGCTGGCCAATACCAACCCTACAGCGATCAAACTCAAAGCATGTCTCTTCATGGTACGCAACCCCGCCTTTCACCAGACTCGATTGGGGTTCAACACCGCGATGCGGCGCCCTAACTGGCGCTTTTCATCCCGATCAACCCAAGTCGATATGATTTAAATCAATATAAAGATTTCAGACTTTGTTGTCAATTGCCAAACCGTGGCGTAAGTTGTTTAACTTCAATTACTTACGAGATCACAAACGCCCGTTCTAATATCCAACGCAAATACGGCGAGAAGGCATGCCACCCTCTGTTTTAGAAGTCAAACTCTTGCGAAGTCCATCGTCGCAGACTCCTATCGATTGAGTGGTCCTGTGCGTACGAACAGTGAAGAGTCTTCTAGGCATCACCTTGGCCGCATGGGTAGCGTTCTAGGGTCGTAGTCTACGAGCCATACCCGTGTGCCAGAATCCAATGCTTGTCCAGGTCGCACAGGTGCGGAAATGGGCGGCACAGCGCAGGTGAAGACCGGACTACCGAATTCGTCTGGTTAACGGCAGGCGAGGAAGGAATTTCCGTAGTCGCTTCTCGCCGCGGATGTAGGATTCAGATAGCGAAATCAGAGGTCGGGCGCCAGACCGGTCGCGCATCGCACCCAGGGAATCGGGAGATCAGGGCATGTACGGAAGGCGACGCGTAGCGACAGGTCGAGTAGGTCGATGGGCCGTGGCAACGTTGCTCTTGGCCGCCTTTGCCCTCCAGGCCGCCGACGAACTGAGTCCCGAGCAAGTTAAATGGCTGATGCCTCAGGTGATGCAGATGCACCTCACCCGGCCGCAGATGAACGTCACGCTCGTGAAGCGCCTGATCAAGAACTTCCTGGTCCGCCTCGACGCGACCCACACTCTGTACTTGCAGCCCGAAGCCGATAAGCGTCTTAAAATGAGCGACGCGGATCTGGAGGCGCTCGCCCAGAAACTCAACACCGGCGAACTGACCTATTTCACCGACTGGCTCAAGGAGTTCAAAGCCGAGCAGCTCGCGCGGGACCAGGCTTGGCTCAAGACGCTCAAGGAGCAGCGCGCGCAGATCACGCGCAAGGTCGAACGCGCCGAGTACGACGCCATCGACTTCGACAGCTACCCCGCGACCGAAGAAGACCGCCAGAAGCGCATCGCCCTCTTCGCCAACCGCGATTACCAGCTCTATAAGGAGTACCTTTCGGAAGACGAAGCCTTTAACTACGCCGTTCAGACGATGCAGAAGCGCCGCGACGAGTGGGATGGCCTGGATCCCGAAGTCGTTGCACCAAATAACGTTATGAAAGCCTTCATGCAGGCGCTCGACCCGCATAGCGAATACATGGACGCGAAGGACATCGCGCAGTTCGAGACCAGCATGGCGCGCAGCTTCGCCGGAGTAGGTATCCAGATCCGCGGCTGTCCTCTGGGCGTGCAGATCCTGGACATCATCAAGGACGGCCCCGCTGCCCGGAGCGGCAAGTTCGATAACGGGGATCAGATCATCGCTGTCGACGGCGAATACATGGCCGGCAAGTCCATGGAAGAGATCGTCAACAAGATCAAGGGCGAGAAAGGCTCCAAGGTGCGCCTGACCGTCCGCAAGGTCTCGAAGGACGGCCAGCAGGAAAAGACCGACGAGATCACCGTGATTCGCGACACCATCGACTTGGCCGCGCTGCGCGTCACCGGAAAGAAACGCGAGACGCCGGCCGGTCCCGTGGGCGTGATCGCCGTCCAGAGCTTCTACAACGACGTGCACAAGGACGTGCTCGCGCGCATCAAGGAACTCAGCCTGGAAAAGCCCCTCGCCGGCCTGGTGCTCGACCTGCGCAACAACAGCGGCGGCTTGCTCCAAGAGGCCGTCGCGCTGGCAGGCTTGTTCATCGGGGAAGGCCCGGTCGTCTCCGAACGGGACGCGATCGGGCGGGATCATTGGAGCGGCGATACGGACGAGAAAATCCATTTCGATCAGCCCGTGGTGGTGCTCGTCAATCAGTACAGCGCCAGCGCGGCGGAAATCGTGACCGGAGCGTTACGTGACTACGGGCGCGCCATCGTCGTCGGGCATACGCAGACGCACGGGAAAGGCACCGTGCAGCGCGTCCTCGACCTCAACCGCCCGCCGCTGTTCTTGCCCGGACGGCTTAAGTTGACGTACCAGCAGTACTTCCTGGCCGGCGGGGACTCGGTGCAGATCCAGGGCGTGAAGCCGGATATCACGATTCCCGGCCTCCCGCTGCTTGAAGATCAGCTCGAGAAGAACTACGAAGGCGCGCTCCCCTTCGCCTCGATCAAGGGCGCGGAAGGTACGTTGTCGTTCGAGCACGAGGACGCCAAGCGCTGGCGCCCCTGGAAAGAACAGATTCTGCCGGTGCTAAACGCAGCAAGCGCCAAGCGCGTGGCCGAGAACAAGGAGTTCGAGCCCTTCCGCAAAGCCGAAGCGGAAGCCGCCGAACGGGCGCTGGCGAAGAAAGAAGGCCGGACCCTGGAACCCAAACCGGAGACTCAAGATACCAAGGAGCCGAAGGCGCCGGTCGAAGGCGTGCAGGCGACTACGCCCGAGCACCCCGCGCCGAAGGGCGAAGAGCCCAAGGATCCCGAAGACCCGGCCGATCCGGAAACGGTCAAGGAAGAGGACCGCAAAGATCCGCAGCTCGACGAAACGGTGCTGATCCTGTCCGACGCCATCGCCGAGTGGAAGAAGAGGGGTCCGGAAGAATAAGCGCGGAGCCTACTTCCAGCTTCCGCTCTGAAGGCTGCTGCGGCTCAGGACCGGAGCCGCCTCGAAGGTTGCAACTCCCGCATCGGTCTGCATTTCCACACGTACCAGGAACGGTATGCGCAGGCTCGAGCCTGCTCCGGCTCCGGGCAGGCCGGTCTCCAAGAGCACCGCGGTCCCCACCTGAAAGGTGCGCTTGCCGAGGCGCAGTTGGAGCGAGCGCAGTTCCGGCGGCGATGTGATGGCTTTGGGGTTCATCCGCCAGTCGGGAGCGGCCGGCACGCCTGAAAAGATGAGCGCCTCGAAGGGCAGTTCGACCGTCTGCGCACCCAAGGTTACCGCAACGTCGGCATCTCCCGCGCCATTTACGAGTTGCGGAGCGTCGCCGGCAGCGGCGATGAGCCCCGTGAGCACGAAGAGATGCCCGCCGCCCGAGGGCGTCGCGCGAACCTTTTGAACGAGGAAGACGGGATTCGAGAGTTGCCCGCGCGCATACAGGAATTTGCCCGTACTGCGCAGGCCCAGCTTGCCCGTGGTGGCGAACTCGAAGCCCGTTTCCAACTCCAAGTCCTGGACCAGATTGCCGCCGCTCAACGTAAGCCGCGCCAGCGCCGGCAAAACGCCGGCCCCGTCGGCATCGGGAGGATTCAGGCTGGCGCGTAAATCGGCGGCTTTCAGCGCGATGCTGTACGCGCCGTTCTTGGGGTTGAACTGCACGCGCGCGGTGGCCGAACTGCTACGCCCGGCGGCGTCTAGATTTACGTCGAGCACGGGTACGCCGTTGAGTTCCAGGATCGCACGGATGCCGTTCGGATTGAGCGGCAGGCTACCCGCCGCGAGCTGCCCGGAGAGCGCGAACTTATCGGCGTTCGAGCGGTCGAAGTACACGGTGTAGCTGGCTTGTTTAACATAGAGCCCGCCGGCGTTTAGCGCCGCATCCACGATTACGTCCACTTCGGACGGCTCGCTTTCGAACTCCGCATCGTCCAGCGCCACGACTTGGGCGGTGTAGGTTCCGGGAACCTGGTAGCTGTACACAAAGGCAGGCTCATCCATCAGTTGTGGCGCGCTGCCGTCGCCGGGATCGAAGCGGTAGCGCAACGGGTCGCCGTCGGGATCGGAACCCGCGCAGGCCAAGCTCACCGGCTCGCCCAGCACCGCCGGGTTGGGGTTGGCGATGAGCGCTGAATCGAGGACGGGCGGCTGGTTGCCGTACCAATCCAAGAGCACGCCGGCAGCGGGTTTACCGCGCGGGTTGAACTGCGTGTCGTTCGCCGCGGGCGCGCCCACCGTCCAGCCCCACCAGAACATGCCTTTCAGCCACGCGGATTCCTGCGTCCAGACGCGGAAGGCCGCTTCGTAGCAATCGGCCTGCTCCTGCTCGTCGAAGGCACCGTCGCTCCACCAAGGCGTCTGGTTGGTCAGATCGGCGCTCTGGTACCCGATCTCGGTGAAGAGCACCGGCATGTCCAGGCTGCTCTGCCAGTTACGCAGTGCGGTGAGCATGTCCTGGCTCCAGCGGTTGCTGCTCCAGGCGGCTTCGAGTTGCGCAATCGAGGGCGCGGCGAGATTGGTGAGCGGAAAGTAGACGTCCACGCCGCCGAAGTCGAGCTGGTCCCAAAAGGCCACAGTCAGGTATTCGTCGCTGGGCTGCGCGGCGTTGGCGGCATAGGTGAGCGGCCCCGTGAACTCGCCGCGCACGGCATCGATAACATCCGTCCACGATGCCAGATACGTCGAGCCCGTCAGCAGTTTGAGTTCGCAGCCGACGCAGAAAAGCTCGACGCCTTCTTCCTGCGCCAGCGTTGCGTAGTGCGTGATGAAAGCCGTGTAGCTGGCGAACCACGCGGTCTTGTCGGAAGGATTGATCTCGCCGCGCCACGAACCATCCCAAACGTCTACGTGCGGCTTGAGCATCACCTTGAGGCCGCGGGCTTTAAGATCGCGGATCGCTTCGCGGACGGCGGCGTCGGACGGCGTCTTGTCGTCGTTCGGCGGCGCATTGACGCGGTGGATCTCGCTGGAGGTCTTGGTGTCCTGATACCAGGTTACGAGAATGGAGGCCGAATCGGCGCCGGTCGCGGCCATGGCATCGAGGCTGGTGTCGGCTTCGGCGCTGAGGTACTCGTCGAGCCACCAGGAAACGTATGCGACGCCTTTGTACTCGAACTCGCCGGCGGAGCCGCCCCACACGCAAGTGGGCGCGAGCAAAACGCTTGCACACACGACAATCCAGGGGGCTCGAAAGCGGCTCATGGCGCTCCAGTCTACCGGACCCCTTGACGAAAGTCAGCCCTTCGGTCCAAGGCGCTAAATCCTTAAGGAGGAAGGGTGTCCAAGTCCGCCGGGTGGAGGTATAAAGGTGGGCGCTCGGGAGGTCAGGGATTTGAAGCAGCCTCAAGGTCCAAGCCTCGCGAACCGGCTCACGGTGCTGGCCGGATTGACGGTCCTGCTGCTGGGCGCGGTCTGGCTGGCGCCCGCTCCTGCTCGCGTACAACCTGCGGCTGCAAAAGACCTTGGCGAACGCGTGGGTCCGCGCGAGGCTGCGGCGCCGCATGGCGCGCTGCCGGACCAAACGGTGCTCGTCTCGATGGCCGAAGCCCGCGAACTGACGGCTCCGTTTGCGCTGCGCCCGCAAGCCGCGGCGGCGGCGGGGATCGAGCTGGCGTTGCCGCAGGGCTCAACCGTTCCCGGGCAACCGGCGCACGCGCGCGTGCCCTTCGCGATCGAACGCAACGGTTCGTACCGCCTATGGTTACGCGCGCGCTGGTCCGACTCGTGCGGGAACTCGGTGGCTTGGGGACTCGACGAGGAAGAAGCGCTGCGCGTCGCGGGAAACGATCAGGTTTACGAAGCGTGGCATTGGGTGGCGGCGGGCGAGATCGAGCTGAGCGCCGGCACGCATACCTTAACTCTTATGGAGCGGGAAGATGGCATCGCGCTCGATCAGGCGCTCCTGACCACCGATCTGGCCTATCAACCCGCGGGTTCGTGGGGGCGCGAAGGCACTTGGACGCTGCGGCGCGCGGGAGATGCGTTCGATCGTTCGCCAGGGCATGGACTTGGAGGATGGCGCGCGGACGGCGGCGAGTGGCAGATCGCGTTCAGCTTGGACCCGAACCGGATTCCCAACCAGTACGCGCTCGTCGGCAAGGCGCCGGGAAGCGGCGCGCGGCTGTGGCTGGATGCGCCGCCGTGGCTGGGCTGCGTGGCCGAAGTAAATTTTTATCCCACTTCGGATTGCAAGGCCGGTTGGATCTTCGACGAAGGCGTGCCCGAGGCGCTAATGCGCGTGGGCCTGCGGGTTTCCGGCGGAACGACGGCGCTGACGCTAGAGGGCGCGGACTTCGGCACGCAGGAAATCCCGCTGGGCGAAGGACTTCGCGCGGAACAATGGCATCGCTTCACGGTCGAACGCTGGGCCTGGACTTTGCGCGTATGCCTCGACGGCGCGGAAGTATTTGTCACGCACCGGCTTGCGGCGCGATTGACGCGGCCGGGTTTGTTCGTGGCCGGCGGCGAAGCGAGCTTCGACGACGTGGCGATCGTGGAACGTCCTTGGCAGGCGGAAGATGGCGGCGCACTGAAGCTTCCTTTCGATCCTGCGCCGGATGCCGCGTGGTCGCGCGTCACGACGCCGGAAGGCGGGCGGGTGCTGGAAGGGCGCGCGGGGCGGTTGCATATCCAGTGGCCGGGATTGCAGGTGCGCGAGCTTTGGGTCGAGCCTGCCGCAGGATCGGCGGCGTGCGAGGTGCTCGCGCCGGGCCTGCAAGCGCTCGCACAACCCGGCGGGCCGCAAGTCTTTCGGCATACCGGCGCGGATGCGCTCCCCGAGCGGGTGGCGCTGACGCCGGCCGTCGGCGGGACGCGCTTGAAGCGGGTGGCGGTCTGCTTCGATCGACCTGAGGAATCCGTCGCGCGGCTGGGGCCGTACACGTTCGACCGCGCGCAGGTCGAGGATCCCTCGGACTACCTTGACTTTACAGCGGAGGAGGAGGCCGAGATCGCGCGTTCGCCGGATAAAGAGAAGCTGCGGCGGCGAGCCAAGACGGTTCCGATCCTGGGGAGCGAGCAGTCGGAGCGGAGCTTCTGGTACCGCCGGGCGGGGAGTTGGAAGCTGGCCGACGGCGCGCTGACGGGCGACGGCGCGGGATCGGAAGCCGTTCACGCGCTTGAGGTTAACGGCGATCTGGAACTGCGGCTGAAGATCAAGAAGCTGAGCGGCGACGCGGCGGCGGAGGTCGTGCTGTACGCGGCGCCGGGCGCGGGCACACGCATAGCGTTAGGCGGCGCGGACGCGGACGCCGAGATGCGCGTGGCGCTTCCGGAAGGCGAGGCCTGGCACGAACTTAGTCTCTCGGCGCGGGACGCTACGCTGCGCGTGCGGCTGGACGGGGGCGCTACGCAAAGCGCACCGCTGAAGCGGGACGGAGGAGGCGAAGTGGCGCTGCGTATCTCCAGCGGGCGCATGGCCTTCGACGATATCGAACTGCGCCGGCCGCGGGCGGCGGCGCGGAGCTGCGCGTACGATTTCCAGCGCCGCGAGACGGACTGGTGGCGCGAAGGCGGCCCGTGGCTGGATCACGGCGGCATATCTTGCGTGCTGGCCTCGAGTTGGATCTCGCTGCTGACGCCGGAAAGCACGGGGCGGATGTGGCACAAGCGCGCGTTCGAGCCGGATATGCTGATCGCGTGCAGCGCGGAAGAGCACACGGAATGGTTCGGCTGGGACCGCCATCCGAGCCACGTACATCACGCGTTCAACGATCTAGAGCTGCTGCTGGCGCCGGACTTCGATGCCGCAAAGGGTTACCGGCTCGTGGTTTCCGCGGAGAACCACCAAGCGACGGTGCTGTACCGGGCGGGCCGGGAAGTAGCGCGCGTGGCGCAGGACGAGGCGTTTCCGATCCAGTACGAAGGCGGGCATTCGCCGTACCGGCCGCGGGTGAACCGGTTGGTGCTGCTCAAACGCGGCGCGACCCTGCGCGCACTGATTAACGGTAAGCAGGTGTTGGAGTTCCACGATCCGGAGCCGATTTCGGTGCGGCGCGCGGGGCTGGGCGGCGAAAAGACGCGCGTGAACTTCAGCCACGTGGAGGTGCTCGAATTCGCGCAGGAAGCGGAAGCCGGACCGGGCAGTTAGCGTACGCTTTGCGGCTGACAAACAAGAATGCGCTATCGTTGCACCTTGTACAAAAAGTATGATTCTGCTATAAAACTGCTATAATTCACATCTGTGCAGAACTTGGTGCGTCATACGCCTCCGGATCGGATATACTTGAGGTGCAGGCCGGCGTGCACGTCGTAGGCAGGGCGCTCGCGGGTCCAAGACGCCGCCCGAACGCCATGCCTACTCAGGACGTTATACGTTATTCCGATGCGAGGACTGGCGCTCGTGGATAAACTTCCGGCCGCGCACACCACTCCCCCAACCGCTGCACGGCTCGAACCGCTCATCAACGATTTCACGATTCAAGTCGCGACCGTCAACGGCACAGGCAGCCAGACGTCGAACAACGTCCTGCTGCGCTCGATCTTCTACATGGGCGTGCCGGTGAGCGGGAAGAACATGTTTCCGTCGAACATCAAGGGCCTGCCGACGTGGTTCGCGGTGCGCTTGAGCAAGCACGGATACGTGGCGCGGCGCAAAGAGATCGATGTGGCGGTCTGCATGAACGCTCAGACGGCTCCGCGCGACGTGGCGGGGCTGCAACCGGGCGGCTTGTGTATCTACGACGAACCGCTGGCGCTGGAGGGCTCGCGCGCGGACGTGCGCTTCTTCGGCGTTCCGTTCGCGAAGCTGGTGGGCGGGCTGCCGAACGCGGACGCGCGGATCCGGACGCTGCTGTCGAACATGGCGTACGTCGGCGTGCTCGCGGAGCTGCTGGGGCTCGACGCGGCGGCGCTGGACCGTGCGCTGCGGCAGCAGTTGAAGGGCAAAGAGAAGGCGATCGCGTCGAATCGCGCGGCGCTGGAACTGGGCGCGGCCTACGCACGCGAACGTTTCCAGGGTTCGTCGGGTTACCGCGTCGAGCCGATGCAAGAAACCGCGGGGAAGATCATCGTCGACGGTAACAGCGCGGCGGCGCTGGGGGCGCTCTTCGCGGGCTGCGCGGTGCTGGCGTGGTATCCGATCACGCCGTCGTCGAGCTTGTGCGAAGCGTTCATCGACTACGCGCGGCGCTACCGGCGCGATACCGCGACGGGGAAGTTCAGTTTCGCGGCGGTGCAGGCGGAGGACGAACTGGCGAGCATCGGAATGGTGCTGGGCGCGGGTTGGGCTGGCGCGCGGGCGATGACGGCGACGAGCGGCCCGGGCATCAGCCTGATGTCGGAATGGGCGGGTTACGCGTATTACGCCGAGATTCCGGCGGTGATTGTGGACGTGCAACGCGCGGGGCCGTCGACGGGGCTGCCGACGCGCACGCAGCAGGCGGACCTTTTGCAGGTGTATTACCTGAGCCACGGCGACACGAAACAGCTCTGCGTGATCCCCGGGACGCCGCGCGAATGCTTCGAACTGACCGGCCAGGCGTTCGATCTGGCCGAACGCTTTCAGGCTCCGGTCTTCGTGCTCAGCGATCTGGACTTGGGCATGAACCTCTGGATGGCCGACCCCTTCCCCTACCCCAGCACGAGTCTGGACCGCGGCAAAGTGCTGAACGAAGCGGATTTGAAAACGCTGGCGCGGCAAGGCCGGCCGTTTTTCCGCTACGAGGATCCGGACGGGGACGGGATTCCGCGCCGCACGCTGCCGGGCAACGCGCATCCGGACGCGGGCTTTTTGACGCGCGGCAGCGGGCATAATGCGAAGGGCCAGTATACGGAAGATCCGAACGAGTATGCGAAGAATCTGGAGCGGATCGCGCGGAAGTACGAGACGGCTCGCGCGGCATTGCCGGCGCCGATCGTGACGGGCGACGCGGCGGCGCGGATCGGGTTGCTGGCCTTCGGAAGTTCGCACGCGGCCGTGGAAGAAGCACGCGACTTGCTGGCGGCGCGGGGCGTGGCGACGGAGTACCTGCGCCTGCGCGCGCTGCCGCCGCATCCGGAGGTGGAAGCGTTCGTGCGCAGGCACGAGACGGTCTACGTGATCGAGCAGAACCGCGACGGGCAAATGCGATCGATTTTGAAAGCCGAATTGCCGGGCGAACTGGCATCCAGATTCCGGTCGATCCTGCATTTTGGCGGGATGCCGATCGATTCTGCGACGATTGTGGCGGAGGTGGGGAGTTGATTTTGGATTTTGGATTTTGGATTTTGGATTTTGGATTTTGGATTTTGGATTTTGGATTTTGGATTAACCGAGAACGAAGCTTGTTCGATTTAAAGTTGGCATTTTTGTTCTAATTTCTTAGTTCGGCATCGGTGAGGGTTGGGGCATGACCGATAAGGCAACGTCTACCTCAACAAATGCGCTGGGATTAGGCCGCGGGGCGTATGCGGGCGGGAAGTCGACGCTTTGCCCGGGCTGCGGGCACGATTCGGTGACGGCGCAGATTATCGCGGCGTGCTACGAACTGAACATTCCTCCGCATCGCGTGGCGAAATTCAGCGGAATCGGCTGTTCGTCGAAGACGCCGGGGTATTTCCTGAGCCGCGCGCAGGGTTTTAACGGGACGCACGGGCGGATGCCGTCGATCGCGACGGGAGGTTTGCTGGCCAACCGTTCGCTGATCGGCCTGGGCGTGACGGGCGACGGCGATACGGCGTCCATCGGGCTGGGGCAGTTCGCGCACCTGCTGCGCCGAAACGTACGCATGGCGTACATTATCGAGAACAACGGCGTGTACGGACTGACCAAAGGGCAATTCAGCGCGACGGCCGACGAGGGGAGCGTGCACCGGGGCGGCGAGGTGAACCGGCAGACGCCGATCGATTGCTGCGCGCTGGCGCTGGAGCTGGGCTGCGGATTCGTCTCTCGGACCTTCAGCGCCGACCGCACTCAGTTGGCGGCGCTTTTGAAGGCCGCCTTGAGCTTCGACGGCACGGCGCTGATCGATGTCGTATCGCCGTGCGTCACCTTCAATAACCATCCAAGTTCAACAAAGTCTTACGGCTACGTGAAAGAGCACGAAGAACCGCTGCATGCGATCGATTTCATCCCGCATTTCGAGCCGCATCCGGAGATCGAATTAAAGCCGGGGGAAGTGCGCGAATTGACGCTGCACGACGGCTCGGTGATCCGCCTGCTGCGCACGGCGGCGGATTACGACCCGCAAAGCCGGCGCGCGGCTTTCGAGCTGTTCGAGCGTGCGCGCGGCGAAAAGCTGCTTCCGACGGGGCTGTTGTTCTTCGATCCGTCACGGCCGGCCTTCGATACGCAATGCGGGCTGGTCGATGAGCCGCTCGCCGCGCTGGGCGTGGAGACGCTGCGCCCCCCGCCGGAGGCATTGGCGGCGATCATGGAGGAGCTGAAGTAGGCGGTTTTGGATTTTGGATTTTCAATAGGCCGCGGCTTGAGCTTTTCGGTTTTGGTTTTGGTTTTGGTTTTGGTTTCCTTTGTTCGATCTGAGGAGCGTTTGCGCATGGATCTTACGTATACGGCGGAGCACGAGGAGTTGCGGCGCGGGGCGCTGGACTTTGCGAAGCGCGAGGTCGAGCCGGGGTTGCGCGAGCGTGACGAGCAGGCGAAGCCCGATCCTGCGATTTACCGCAAGATGGGCCAAGAGGGCTTTCTGGGGATCTGCATACCGGAAGCGTATGGCGGCTTGGGGCTCGATTACCACGCGCTGGGCATCTTGAGCGAAGCGATGGAGTACGTCGATACGTCGGCGCGCGTGATTTTGTCGGTGCATAACGGGCTGCATTCGCTGGCGGTGTATCAATGGGGCACCGAGGAGCAGAAGAAGGCGCATCTGGTTCCGCTGGCGCGCGGCGAACGGATCGGCACGTTCTGCCTCACCGAGCCGGCTTGCGGTAGCGATCCGGCGGGGTTGCAGTGTTTCGCCGAGCGCAAGGGCGACCGCTATATCCTGAATGGCGAGAAGATCTGGATCAGCCTCTCGACGATCGCGGACGTGTACCTGGTGATGGCGTATACCGACCGCGCGAAACAAGCGGCGAGCGATTCGCACGGGATCACGGCGTTTCTGGTGGACCGAGCGTGGAAGGGGGTCGAACCGTACGACCTGAAGGGGAAGCTGGGCGTGCGCGCGGGCGCAACGGGCGGCGTGGCGTTTAAGGACGTCGAGATCCCCGCGGACCGCGTACTGGGCGGCGAGGGGAACGGTTTTAAGGTGGCGATGAGTGCGCTGGACAACGGGCGCTACACGGTGGCGGCGGGCTGCGTCGGCCTGATGAAGGCGTGCCTCGATGCGTCGACCAAGTACGCGAACGAACGCTCGGCCGGCGGTAAGGTGATCGGCAAGCATCAGCTCGTGCAGCAGATGATCGCGTACATGGTCCAGTCGATCGACGTGGGCGATCTGCTGGTGCGGCGCTGCGGCTGGATGAAGAATCAAGGGCTGCGCTGCACGCGCGAGGTATCGATGGCGAAGTGGACGAACACGGTGAACTCGCAGCAATGTGCCGATCACGCGATCGAAATTCACGGCGCGTACGGGTACAGCAACGAGTTTCCGGTGGAGCGCTATTGGCGGAATTCGCGCGGCGCGGTGATCTACGAAGGCACGAAGGAGATTCACCAGCTGGTACAGGCCGGTTACGCGCTGGGCTACCGCAAGGACGCGCCGTTGCCGAAGGAACTCCCGCGCTGGCCTTGATTCGCCCAGCGCGTAGAATTATCGGCGCATGGCATCCCATTCGGCGCTGCAAATTCGCGATCTCGGATTCCGCTACAAGCCGGACGGCAACGGCCCGTGGACGGTGCGCGTGCGCGCGCTGGAATTGGGCGCGGGCGAGCAGGCGCTGCTTGCGGGGCCGTCGGGGCAGGGCAAAAGCACGCTGCTGTACCTGATCGCCGGGTTGCTGGATCCACAGCAAGGGCGCGTACTGGTTCACGGCGAAGAGATCCACGCGCTGCGCGGCGCGAACCGCGACCGCTTCCGCGGACGGCGCATCGGCATGGTCTTTCAAACCTTCCATTTATTACCTGGATTTTCGGCGCTTCAAAACGTGATGGCGGCGCTGATGTTTTCAAACGTACCTGGCGCGGAACATCGCGAACGTGCCGAGCGGCTGCTGCGAGAATTGGGAATCGACGCGCCGGAAGTGCCGGTGGAGGAATTGAGCGTCGGGCAGCAGCAGCGCGTGGCGGTGGCTCGGGCGCTGGCGTGCGATCCGGCGCTGGTGCTGGCCGACGAACCGACGGCGAGCCTGGATCCGGCGGCGCGCGATGCGGCTATGGCGCTGTTGCAGGGCGCGTGCCGCGCGCACGGGGCGGCTTTGTTGGTGGTGAGCCACGATACGGCACTGGCGGCGCGCTTCGAACGGGAACTAACGCTTAGCACAACCTCCGGGCAGCCCGATGGAGCGGCCCCGCCATGATGACGGATTTCGCGTTCGTGCGGCAGAGCCTGCGATCGCGGCGTTACTCGGCGGGCGTAACGGTGCTCTCGGTAGCCGTGGCGGCGGGGCTGCTGCTGGTGCTGGTGCAGTTGCGCGAAGCCGGAAGACGTGCGTTCGAGCGCGGACCTGGGACGATGCATCTGCTGGTGAGCCGCGACGCGAGCCCGCTGGTCTCGGTGCTGAACGGAATCTTCCTGGCCGGCGCGCCGGCTCGCGCGTTGACCTGGCCGCAGTACCGTGAATTAACGGAATCCTTTCCGCACGAATTTGCGATCCCGGTGCAACTGGGTGACAGCTACCGCGGGCATCCGGTGCTCGCTACGACGCACGACTTCTTCAAACGCTTCCAGCCGGGACCGCAGACCCCGTGGGAACTGGAAGCCGGGAAATTCTTCGAACAGCCGTTCGAGGTGGTGCTGGGCGCACGCGCGGCACGGGATACGGGCTTGGCTGCGGGAGACCGGATTCTTTTGGATCACGGGCTGCGTACGTCGAATGCCATCGCGGACGGCACGCATACGGGGTTCGAGTTCGAAGTCGTGGGCGTGTTGCGCCCGACGGGTGGACCGCACGATCGGGCGCTGTTCACCACGCTGCAAGCGAGTTGGATCGTGCATGCGCACGAGCGGCGCAAGCGCGCTCTACTCGCGGAAGGCGGAAGTTTGAGCGAACTGGCGCCCACGACGGAGGGCGAAGTCGATGAAGTGGACCGTAAGATCACGGGAATTTACTGGCGCTTGCCGACGCGGGAAGGCGCGGAGCAGTCGGCTCTGCTGCCGCAGGTGTATGGAGCATTGCGCGCGCGCGGCGACGTGACGGTGGCGGCGCCGGAGCAGGAAATCGCGCAGCTTTGGGAGATCGTGGATCACGTGGACCGGGTGCTGCTGGCGCTGGCTGTTGCGGTGCTGCTTTCGAGCGCCGTTTCGATATTGCTCTCGCTGTACCATTCGATGGCTCAGCGGCGGCGACAACTGGCGGTGCTGCGCGTGCTGGGTTGCAGCGGCCGGCGGCTGTGCGCCATGATCCTGACGGAGTCGGCTTTGCTGGGCCTGTGCGGCGCGCTGCTGGGCACTGCGTTCGCGGCGGCGGGAGGCTGGCTGGCGTCGGACGCATTGCGCGAGCGATTGGGTTTGTCGGTGGAAACGACGCTGTTCGACTCTTCCACGTTGCTGGTGATTTCAGGGACCGTTTTGCTGGCTTTATTCGCGGGGCTGGCGCCTGCGCTGGCGGCTTATCGGACGCCGGTGGTCAAGCAATTGCAGCCGCTGGGATAGGCGCATGAAAGCGTTCTGGATCTCGCTTCTGCTGCTTTTCGCGAGCACCGCGTATGCGGTGGCGCTGCGCCCGCCGGCGGGTTTCTCGATGCGTTCGTCCGAATACGCGCTGCTGCTGCCCGACGCGCTGCTCGAACGGGCACGGGAGAGGAAGATTCGGCCTGCGAAAGCTCCGGAGGTTCCGCCCGAGCCTGTAATTCCAAAAACAGCAATTGCATCGCGCGAAACGCCCAAGATTCGAGCGCCTTTGCAGGGCGAGGTGGTACGCGAATCCGGCCCGCGCATTTTGCGCAGGCCCGACGGCACACTGCTGCTTGACGATTTCTACGAACTTCGCGGATCCGGAACGCGCGAAGATCCTTACCGCGTGACGTGGGATTTGCTTGTTTCGGCGCTGGAGACGGCCAAGCCGAGCGACGGAGCGCTAGTGTTTCCGGCGCGCTTGGAATTGCTGAAGGATATGGCGGTTGAATTGCGAGGATATACGGTTGTGGCCGAGAGTTCGGCGGCGCGGCATGAGTTCATCCTTAACCGTTCGGTGCTGGACGACTGCTGCCTGCTGCCGCCTACGAATATCTTTGAGGTAGTCGAAGTTCGCAGCGCGCAAGCGGGGTTGCTGATGCCAGGCATCGTGAATGCGGTGACGGTGCGCGGAACGTTGCGGATCGATCCGTTGATCCGGCAGGGACAAGTGGCGGGCGTTTATGTGCTGGAAGACGCGGAGCTGGTATTAGGCCGCTGACTCAAGGCGCCTCGATAAGCTGGCATTTACCTTCCGCGGACGGAATATCCACGGATTGTCCTTCGATATCGATGCGTATGACGCGGGGATTCGGTTCAAAATCGGTGCGTCGCACCAGGTACTTGTTGTTCCATTTTAGCGCAGAAATTACACTGCTCGATTCGGCAGGGACCTCCCATAGCACCGGCTCCCCCTGCTCGAGAAACTCCGCATAAGCCTGCGATTGGGCGTAGACTTCATGCACGGCAGGAACCTCGGCTTCCAACTCGTTCGCGGGGCACCACATGGCGAAACCGTCGTGCCCGCGCAGAAGCGCATGCCAGAGAAATTCCTGATACATCGCGCGTAACATGGGTTCGAAGCCTTGCGGCAAGCCTTCCTTCGGCGGGTTGGTGGTCGTCCAATGAACAAAGGCCAGGGAAGGAATCTGCTTGGGGGTATGGCGGGCGGCGGATGTAGCTTCTTTCAGCAGCGGATAAAACCAGCGGTACTGAGGGTTTTTGAATTCGTAATCGGCTGCATAATGATACCAGGTGTAGAGGACCGGCATGGCGCAAGTGTATCCGGAAGGCGTGAACTCATCGGCCCACGGCCGATAAAGCGCTTTGTGCTCGCGGGCGTACGGCAACCCTTCCTTGCGCTGTTCGAAGAAATCCCACCAGTAGCGGTGGCCGTCGTGGGGGGCGATGGCGTAGTTTCCGACGCGCGCGGCAGGGAACTGCTTCAAAATCGGCGCCGTGAAAACTTCGCGCTGCATTTGCGCTCGCACGGACCGAACCGCTTTGCTGTAGGCTTCGAAATTCTTCGCCAAATCCGGGATCTTTTCCTGGCAGCGGGTGCAGCGCTGCGCAGAGGCCCAGCCGTCGTTCCATTCTTCGGGGCCGTCGAATTCCCAATCGGCGAGCCAATAATCGACTGGAACGCCGGCTTCGGCGTAGGCCTTCAGGTAGGCCTCCGTGCGCTCGCGCATTGGCGCAAAACGTGATTGGACGGCGAACGGGCATCCCGGCCGCCAGAAGAAGGACGAATCGAAGAATGGTTTTCCGTCTGCACTCACGTGTCCGGTTGATGGCGTACCGTCGTAGAAGCCATGCGCTATGCCGGTTCCGTCTATCACAGTTTCCATGCCCAACTTCTTCTGCAATTTGGCGATGCGAATAGCGTTAGGGGCGTGCTGTTCTATTTCTCCGTGCTGCCAGCGCGTGAGGAAAGCGATTCCGCGCGTGTTGAGTTCCTTAAGTATGCGTTCCAGTTCGTCGTCGCTGGCTTGCGTTGGAAAGTTGGGCGTCCAGAGGATAAGCGGCGGGCGTCCGCCGCGGGGATGCTCCAGTGGCTTGGTGACTGCCAGTATACGCTCGGCATCGCTGGGTTTGGCGGCCTCGCCGGCTACTGACAGTGAGGTTAAGATGAACAGGAGTGCGCATATGGGCTGGATTCGCTGGCGCATAAATGCCCGTGCCTTTATTTCTTGATTTCGTTCATGAATTGAAGAGGGAGCCAGTTCGCGCGGCCGGTTGCGGCATCCTCGCCGGTCGGCGTCGCGGCCCAAGGCTTCGCGCCATCCCCGGAATCCGAAACCACGACTTGGGCGAACCAGGTGGTCCCGTTCGCAGGCGGCCCCGTAAGTGTTTTGGGCAGCGCTGCAAATGGAATGGCTAGCTCGGCGGTCCAGCACACTGCGCCTGGGGCCGCGGCGCTGGGACTTTCGAAGGCCGGCGCTTGCGCACCGGATGCAGCCGACCATTCGGGCTTAAACTCAGGGTCGCGATCCTTGAGTTTCCAGGCTTCCACTTCCTTGGCAATGCGCTCGGCTTGGCCACCGGCGTCCACTACGGTTCGTATTTCCTGCTCCAGATTCGATGGAAATGCCAAGGTGAAGCGGCACACGGCGGCTCCACTGCGGCGCGGATCGAGGTAAACCGAGATGCGCGCGCCTTCGGCCGGCGCAGGCTTGCCGGGAAGCAGTCGGCGAACCAAGCCGACATAAAGGCGTTCGGCATCCCACGTAAGCCGGGCTTCGAGCCCGTCGGCGTCGCCTGCCATTCCGTTGCTACGATAGAGCGGAAGCGGCGCCGCGCGCTGCCAGAGCGGTTCGTCGAGGACGCCATCGGACTTGGCAGATGCTTCGGCGCGCGGAATTTGCAGAGGTCCGGCGTGCCCGGTTCCGAAGATCACGGTGGCTCCGCCACCTCCCGTCCTGCGGCGGCTCATGAAGATCAAACGACCTTCGGCGTAGGCGGCCGGGCGAGCCACCGCGCCCGGATTTGGCAAGCCATGGGTAATGGGCATGCGAGCGGTCCAACCACGCGATCCGGTGGCTGCGTCGATTCCGTACAAGTCTCCTTCCATCGTACCGCCGTACAAAACGGACCCGACGCGGATGGGCGCGGCGTGAACGGGGCCGCCGACGGAGGTGGCTTGCGGCCACGCAACGGCGCCGGTGTCCGTACGAAGCGCGTGAATCAGGCCGGCATCGTCGCCGAAATAGACGAAGCCTTCGGCCAGACAGGAGCCGCCGCGGATGGGCGCTTGGGCGGAGTAGCGCCAGCGTTCGGCTCCGGTCTCGAGATCCAGGGCGAAAAAGGTACCGGCGTGATTGCCCAGAAACACGGTGCGCCCGTCGGTGGAAGGCGTGGCGGAAGACTCGGCGCCGAGTTTGGCGCGCCAGCGTTCGACGCCCGATTCGGCGTCGAGAGCGTAGGCAAATCCGTCCTGACTGGCGATTACCAAGCGCCCGTTGGCCGCGCACGGACCGCCTTCGATCCATCCGTTAGTTGGGTAATTCCAGGCCATGCGTCCGGTGGCCAAGTCGAGCGCATAGACGCGGCGGTCGAGACTGCCCAGATAAAGCCGGTTGCGGTAGACCAGCGGCGCGCCGACGCATGCGCCGCCCGCGGGAAAAGACCAGCGGGTGCGCTCGCGCTCTAGGTCCAGCGCGTGTACGGCGCCGTTCTTGGTGCTCCCGTACAGGACGCCGTCGTGCAAGCAGAGCGCGCTGGTGAGGTTCCAAGGCTTGTCTTGCGGCTGAAACGGAAAGGCATTCCAGAGTTTGCCTCGCGCCCAAACCGCGCCGCTCAGGTTGAATGGTTCGTTCGCGGGAGGCTGCACCCACTTAAGGGGCGGGTGAAAGGCCGATCCGGGCACGTAGCCGGCGCGGTCTGGCCCTTTGCTTTCGGAGAGCCAATCGCGGTCGTATGCGGCCGCCGCCGCTCGTTCGGAAACCGCCTTAAATTGCTGGGTCCATTCGGGCTGCGCATGAAGCGTTAATTCGGCGAACCGACAGAGCGCCCGTGCCCGCTCGTGGCGGCCTTGCTCAATCCACGTATTCGCGATGGCGATCCAAGCGAGCTCAACCGACTGCCCAGAGGCCTCGGTTGGCCCCGGCGTGACCGGCGCGGCGTCCCGGAAATGCGCCTGCATTCCGTCCAAAAACTCCGGCAAGCTTCCGGTGCTCAGGTTGCCCATGCGCAAGCGCGGAGAATCCCGGTTGGTCAGCAATTCCAGGACATGCACGCCGGGTTTCAATTCCACTTCGCCGGAAAGATCGTAGCAGGTTCCGCCGTAAGCCTCGGTGTACCAACCCGGTATCGCGGCACTCTCGCGGTTCTCGTCCAGCAGGAGCAGATTGAAGTATTGGTGGCTAAAATTCTCGTCGCCCACCACGAAGCGATACTTGCCGGCGTTTTTAATCTCGATTTCGGCCCGGAAATGATGAAACCACTGGGTAGGCGTTCCGAAGGAAACGCTGGTATTCGGATAGATACCTTCGGAGCTGAAAGGCTGGCGCTTCTTGGGGTCGGGCTGCTTTTTCGCCTGCTCGGCTTCGGCCACGCGGGAGCGCTCACGGATACGCTCGAAGGTTTCCAGGAGCGGCTTCAGATGCAGCATATCCAAGCGGCTAAACGGTCCGGCGGTGCTGAAGCTTTGCGCGCTGTAACCTCCCAAAGGCTTCCAGTCGAGTCTCCCAAAGGGAACCACTCCTTGCGGAGCAGCCGCGAGTTTGGGATCGGGGTTGCCCCAGTAAAGCGCATACGATTTCGAGCGTGAAGCGCCATCGAATATGACGCGCAGGGAACGATCGTCGGCGTGCGCTACGAAATGGCTGACGGGCGCACCTTCGCCGTCTACGACACGCAGATCGCGCGCATCGGGTTGAAGCGCTCCGCCGTGCTCGATGATCACCGAGTACGAGGCGGAGGGTTCAGGCGTATCGAGCGGCGCGCGGAGCAGCCAACCTTCCATCCAAGCACCGCCTTTCGCCTCACCGGCGGCCGCGAGATTCGCCAGTCCAAGGATCAGAAGGCCGAAGCCAAGAAGCGTACGCTTATTCATCTCCGGGCTCCTTGGATTTCGAATCCTCACCGGCCCCCGCGCGCAATTTCGAGGCAGGCATCTCGTATAACTCGATCTCGCTGAGCGAAGAATGACCTTCGAGGACGTACACGCGCAGCTTGCGTGTGTAGACGGGCTTGTCGAATTTGATCACGGTGTACGGCGCAGCATTGCCGCGAACCTTCGCCAAATTGATCCAAAAGCCGCGTTGAAGCTGGCGCTTTTCGTATTCCGAAAGATCTTTTCGCAGTTCGCGCCCTTCAACGAAAGCGTCCACCGTAAAGGTGGACATACGACTGAGCTGAGGGTCTTCGGCCAGCGCCACGTGCGTGAGGATTCGTTTGCGTGAGAGTTCAAGCTCGACAGCGCAGGGAACGATCGCCTCGTTGCTGGAAATTTTAAAGGTGTCCCCGCTGCCAAACCACTTGCCGGCAAAGAGTCCGGCTTCACGCTCGAATGCGCGCCCGTTGACGAAGCACATAGGGTCGAGCCACTGCGCAGGAAAGGGCGAGTCAGTTTCCTTTACGTTGTAGAAGGCCATGATGTTTTTCGTGGGCGGATCGATTTGGGCTTTAATGGAAGTCTGGTCGCGGTAGAGGCCCTTGAAAAGCACCACGTTTTCGGAAGGAAATTCGAGCGCACGAATCGTAACGCGGCTATGGGCCTTACCGGCGCCGACGGCGGCGACGCGGACTTCGATGCGATCGGGACGGTCGCCGAGCTTGAGGATGGCGCGCTGCGTCAGCGGATCCTTTCCGCTGACCCGCGCGGAGAGCGATACGCGTTCCGACGGCGCCGAACCTTCGCCGGCGCCCGCAGCTCCGTCGAATTCGAGCGCGGAAAGCGAAAGGGATAGTTCGCCCTGTTCCGGCGTGCAGGTCCATTCCAGCAGGTAGGATCCAAACGGCTTGCCTTTAAGGCCGGCCATTTGAGGCTTCTGCGCGCCGACGGTTCCGTCGAGACCGGCGAGGTCGGCACCAAGCGGAATCTGCCGCTCCAGGTCGGCCCACGGGAGCGCGCCTGCGGCATCCGACGGACCCGGAACGCGTTCGAGTTCGCTCCAACGCGCTTCCACTTCAATCGGAGGCGCGAAGCGATGCAGATCGCTCGTCCAAAGCTGCTTTCCATTGGCATCCAGCAGGATCGCGTTGCCGCGGAAAGTCCCGGCGGCGAGGCGTCCGTCCGGCAGCCACGCTAGCCGCGCGGCGCTGCCGAGCGGGACCGACCATTGCGGCGCGAGATTCAGATCCAGGACGACGAGTTCGCCGGAGGAATCGGAGAGCGCCAGGCGTTCGCGCTCACGATCGACGGCGACGGTGCAAATGCCGGCGGAGCGCGCAACGATGCGGAGCGATTGCCACGCGGGATCGGAGCGGCAAAGCGTATCGCCGACCACAAAGAGGAGGCTGCGATCCGGGAGCACGGTCACGTGGCTGCGCGTCGAAACTCCGCCCGTGTATGTAGGAGCCTGAAAGCGTTCGATCTGGGCGGGCGCAAAAGCGGCGTCCAGCAGAATGAGGGATTCGTGCCCGCGCCGAGTTTTGATGAGCGCCAATGCGCCGCCCCCGGGCAAGAGCGAAATTTTATCCAGCTTGGGCGCGTCGCGGCGTTCGAAGGGCGCGGCCGCCTCGATGCGCGCGGCATCGAAAGGAACGGATTTGCGCACCTTTCCCGTCAGCGCGTCGCAGAAGACGATATCGTCGCCGTCGCGCCCGCCGATGCCCGGCGCTCTGCCTTCGAGGCGATAGACGAGCGTGTCGCCTTCGTCGAGCAGACCCAGACAGGTCGCGGAGCGGCCGAAAAGAATTTCGCGCGTAGACTGATAGTTGTCCCATTCGTCGAAGCGCCAACGTTCCTTGAGCGCCAAATCGTAGATTACGAGCCCGTTGCCGCGCGGCACGGCGACGTAGCGGCCTTGCGGATCGACGAAGCAGCGGGTTTTACGCCACTGCGGCGGAATGGGCAGACGCCAGGCGATGCTTCCGTCGGGTTCGCGACAGTACATCCAGGCTTCGGCGAGCACGAGGATGCGGCCCACGCTGCCCACGCGCCAGACGCCTTCGATGTTGCAATGACCTATCTTTTCTTCGGCGCGCACAGCTCCGGTCTCGTCGAGCAGGAAGAAACTCTTGGCATACCCGGTGCTGGCAAAGACGAGGGGTTCGTCCTTGCGCGGCGCGACTACGTGGAGAACCGGCGAACCGTCCATGCGTTCGAAGGCCGATCCGGGTTCGACCTGGCCGGCATCGTCCACGGCGGCCAAGACCGAGGCGGGTGGCGGTACGGGCGGCGCGGGTGCGGCGCCGAGTTCGGCCAGCTTCTTGAGGGCCGCACGGACTCCCGACGGATCGGGCCCCAACGCGCAGAGCACGTCGCGATCAGGCGCGAACGGACTGCGCACTGCCGCGAGCACGCCGCGACCGGGACCAGGGAAATTTTCCGTAAGCGGACGGACGAGAAGCTGGCTCTCTTGGATTTCCTCAATCAATTTATGCTGCGCTTCGGCGCCTAAAAGGAGCAAGGGATGCTCGATGTACGAACCGGGATTCATTTCGGTCCAGCCTTCCAGCAGGTGGACGCGTTCGCCCACCGCGTACAGTTCCGGATCGGCGAGACTGACGAGGCGCGAGCGGATGCCCAGGATCTTGAGCATTTCCCGAGCTTCCTCGGCCACGGCCTTCCATTCGCCGCGTTGCGCTTCGCTGAGCGGAATCCAGACTTCGGCTTGATCGGTACGCCGCGCCGCGAGGAAGGTTTCGATCAGGCCGCGGCGCTGGATGTCCACGGCGGGCACCTCGGTTAACGCGGCGGCCAATGGGAAGCCTTCGGGCGCACGCACCTCGACGGAAGCCTGCGCAACGCGGCCGGAGACGAGTTCCTTGATACGCAAGGTCCACGTGCCCGGCCGCGGACCGAGCGGCGCGGGCAGGTCGAGCGACCAAACCGGCGAGCCCAAGCCCGTTTCCTTCCGCACCAAGGAGCCCTGCGCGTCGCGTAACTCAACTTCCATCGGCAGGTGCGCCTGAAGCGGCTCGCCCTGTGCCCCCAACGGCGTGAAGCGCACGGGGAAACTCAGTCCTTGGGCCGCCGTCTCGGGGCGCTCGATGCGCCAGCGCGCCGCGGGAACGGGGAGGCCAACCAGAATGCGGAACGGGGTGCGGCCGAGATCGCAATCGACTTCGAGACGGCCGTCCTCGGCTTTGCGGACATCGACCGAACGCTGGCTGAAGAGATCGTAGAGCACCCGGCCTTCGTCGCGCAGGCGCACGCAGGCAATCTGCGGGACGAGCGTGTGTTCGTTGGCTTCTCCGTAAAAGGCGCTGACCGAATGATTCCGCGCGATGCGTGTAGTGCCCATGAAGCTTGGAAAACGCAGATTCCAGACCACGGTGTAGCGGACCTCGCCGGCGGCCAGGGTTTGCACCAGCGTGTCGGAGGTGACGGCTTCGGCGTACGGCTTGAACTTTTCCAACAGTACGCGCTTGAGTTCGGGCAGCTTACGATTCATCTCGGCCAGGATCCAAGCGTGCGCGTCGTCCTGCGGGTACGCGAGGCCCCAGCGCTTATCGGCGATGCTGAGTTCGCTGAAATCGTCTTCGAGCTTAACGGCGCCGGACGGTACGAGGGTCGAGAGGGAACCGGCGAAGACGGGCTTGCCTTGTTCGGCGAATTTGGCGATCGCTTCCAGATGTTTGGGCTGCGCGTAATGCAAAGAAGGGAGGATCAACATGCGGAAGCGGCCGAGTTCGCCGGCGTCGATCATTTCTTCGGTGACGAAGAGCGCATCGAAGCCCAGTGAAGTGAGCTGCATGAGGCAAGCCTGAGCGCACCATAATCCGTTGCCGGGAAGCCATTGGGGATGCGAGACGGCGAGCGACTCGTACATGGTTTGATGGAAGGGGTACAGAATGCCCACTTCACCCAGCGGCTTGGCGGCACCCAACGCGGGTCCGTAAGTGTGCAGGAGATCCCGTATTTCATTCAATTCTTCCTCGTAAAATGGCTTCCTGAAATCCTCCGGCTTTCCGGTTCCCATGCCCATGTAGCCGACCGACTGCACACCCGATGCGAGATGGCCGGCCACGTGATTCTTCAGATTTTGAGGACCGGTAAGGCCTGCGTTGCTGATGGCCCCCCAAAGTTCGTTGCCGCAGATGCGCACGAATCGCGTGCGCAAGAAATCTTCGTAAATGAGCTGCCAACCGAAATCGCTGAATCCGGTCCAGACGCCGACGGGCGACTGGTTCGCGTTGTAAGTAACGTGGTAAGAATCGCCCCCGGTGGCGCCCCATCCCGGCCCCAGGTTGGCCAATTTCAGACCGGGATGCAAGGGTTCGACCGCGTCGCGCACGCGCTTGTAGAATTCGCCCATCAGAGAATTGGTGCGCTTCATCCACGCTTCCCAACGTCTTCCGTTCTCGGCCAGTTCTGGCGGGACCTGGCGATCTTTCAAATAGGCATGGAGGTAGGCGGAGGCGTCGCTGTAAAGCGGCGGGTCGAAGCCGTTGCGTTGGTTGAACTCCTTCAAGAGCGCCTGCATACGGTTGTACCGATTGCGGTCGACGACCTCCGCGTTTCCCAGGGGATCGGTGTTCGGGTAGACGGGCACGAGTCCTTCAAAGTTTTCGAATTTATCTTGAATCTGCGTAATCAATTGGAATTTACGCGTCTCGGACCGCACTTCCTTTTCGATGCTGTGAATCAGGCTGATGGGGCTGTAGTTGCAGACGGCTCCGGACATATGGCCCATGCCCTCGAAGCCCAGCGCTTCGGAGACGGCCTCGAAGTGATTCTGATAGTAGAAGACTTCGTGCGCGGGCAGAGACAGGTCGGCGCGCAAAAGCGCTTCGACTTGAGCGACTTCGCTTGAAGAGTCTCTTCCCTGGTACTTGGCGAGTGGATTGAAGACATACCAATTCGGGATGGCCAGATCTCCCTTTCGCGCGAGGAGCTCCGCATTGCGTTTAAGGATGCGCCTCGCTGCGTTGGCTTCTGCGATGCTCTCGGGCACGTTCACGAATTCGATGCCGCCGTCCACGCTCAAACTGGAAAAGCAGCCGTCCAGGAAAATGGGATTGGGCCGTTTGCTGCGCCCTTCCGAGATGCGCAACGACCAGCGGTTCGATTGCGCATCGCCCATGGATGCGTGCAGTTCGTAGTCGCCTTCCTCCAAAGCCAAGCTGGCCTGCTTGCCGAGCACGAAATGGAACGGGATTCGACCCGGGCCTTGGGCAGCCACGTCGCGTTCGCAAACCGTGTAACGCCGGTCGCCGCGGCGCAATTCGAGCTTCAGCTTGCCCGCGGGGAGCGCGGCGGCGCTTTTGAGCACGATGCTGATGGGAATTTCAGCTCCACGCAAGAAGGCGTGGCGTCCTGACGGGCAGAAGACCGAAACTTGGAGACGCGCCCCCGGATGCACGATGCCTTGCAGAAAGTCGGCACTTAAGGTGGTTTGCGGCGCGGCCTCTCCTCTGCGCGCGGCGACGATACGCAGCCAGTACATGTTTCCAGGGAGATCAGGCATCACGAGGTCGTATTGCTCGGGTTCGCTCGCGGCGCAGACGTTCACGCGGCGCCATTCTTCGCCAGGCACTTCGGGGGTCGGCGATTCGCCCAGCCAGCCGTCTTCGCGCAGGACGGGGCGCGTCCAAACGAAGGCGGCCACTTCAAGCGGTTCCAGCGTCGGCGCATCGAGGGCGTCCTTTATCTGAATGCGCGCGCGCAGGGCCTGGCCGGATTCCACACTTCCGGCGGGCAGCGAGACGCACAATAGACGCGGCTCTTCGGATTCGGCTGATCTGGCGTCGATGACGATGCGCCGGCGCGGAAAGACGCCGAGGTCGCCATGAAAAGGTACCGGTCCGTTCTTCGCGCGGCGGCCAAATTCGATACGCGCGCCCTCAGGCGAACTGAACGCGTAGAAGGTCTCGGGCGCTTTGCGGCCGCCGCCGCCTTCTTCGGTCCGGCCTTTGTAGAGCCCCGACGGCCCGGCAATGGAGACGTTGAGCCGCGAACCGTGCAGGGCGACCGGTACAGCCACCTTGGGCAGCACCAAGGTGAATCGGTCTTCGACGCTCACGCCGCGGTCGTCGACCGCATGGCCTTGCTTGTCGACGACGGTCAGGCCTTCGGGGCTGACGTGAAAGTTTCGCTCCGAGGGGACGACGCGGTAGCCCGCGCCTTGGGTATTGGCGAGCATATACAAGGTCAGGCGTTCGAAGGTTGCGTTGGAGGCGAGCAGCTTTTCCTTGGGCAACAGGTCTTCTTTATTCCAGTACAAGCGAGGCATGACGGGCAGGCGGCGCAGTTCGGCCGGAAGCGCGCGCACCGCGCTGCCGTCGACGGCGATCAGGGAGACGGGAAACACGAGCACGTCGATGCGCGATCCTTCCACGCGCAGGGTAGGATCGGTGGTGGTAATCGCAGCTCCGGCGATGGTGAAGCGATGCGCGCCGGGATCGATCACATGCTCGCCGTCTTCCAGGCTGAGTTTGATTTCGTCGCTGCGGCCGAGGTAGCTGCCTTGGTAGGTGCGTTGGAACGGATGCTTGCCGTCGATCACGATGCCGCGCATGTAGTTCACGTACTTGTCGAATTCGGCTTTCGGCTTGACCTCCTTCTCTTTAACGGGTTCCAGGTTCAGATTTTTCGCGCGCTCGGCGAGGCGATCGCGTTCGGCTTGCGCCAACTCGCGTTCTGCGTCCACATCGATCTGCGTAACGACGGAGGAGACCGGCTGCTCGGGTGCTTCAGCGCGCACAAGCCGAAACGTGACTTCCAATGCGCCGGCCGAAAGGCAAACGAAGCCCGCGGCAAACAGGAGTTTCAATGCAAGAGATCGTGCGGCGCTCATGGGCGCACCTCGTTTCCGCTCTTTTGGTCGATCTGCTTTTTCCAGCGGGCGCAAGCGCCGCGAATCTCGGCGTTGGGATCGAGATACATCGCTTCCAGCATGGGTAGGTCGTATTCGTCGAGAATGTTCTCGTATAGGTAGAGTCCCAGCGTTTCGGTGGCTTCGAGGCGGACGATTTCGGATTCGTGCGCGAGGAATTTCAAGATGCCGTCCCGCGCGGCGTGGGTGCGCAGTTCGGGGCGGCGCAGCAGGCGGAAGAACTGCGGCGCCACGCGGTAATCGTCGAGGTTCCTGGCGAGCGGGCGCGCCGGAGCGCTGCCCAGTTGCAAGAGCGCGCGCTCGAGCGCTTGGCTGAGTTGGAGGACCTCGGTGCGCTTATACAGTTCGGCCAACGGCGCGGCGGCACGTTCGCAGCGGAATCTACCCAACAACTCCACGGTCTGAATGAAAAGTTCGGTGAGATCCATGTCCTTGCCCAGTGCGGCGGCTGGAAGCTTGAGGCTGTCGAGCAGATGGGGCACGCAGCGCGCATCGCCCAAACGGCCGGCGACGACGGCAAGCTGACCGTTGCAGAGCAGGATCGGCATGTGCTTGGCGATGTTTTCCTGGTCGTAAGCCAGCGGCACGATGCGTCCCAAGCAGACCGGCGCGGCGGATGGACCCATGCTTTCGATGGCGCGGACGGTGGCCTGGCGCGAGAAACTGTCGGCGCGTTCTAGCGAGGCGATCAACGCGGGGAGCGCGTCGGCGACCTGGATTGCCGCCAGCGCCTGCACCACTGTGAGGCGGGTTTGCAGATCGCCTTCAGCCCATGCCACTTGATCGACCAGCGGCGCGGGATCTTTGGCGCCTGCGGGGTGCCCGGGATCGGGAACGCGTTCGACCGCGAATTCGAGACGCGCCGCGAGGGGCTTCCAGAGCACCGTGCGCTTTCCTTGCGCGATGGCCAGCGCGGCCGAGCGGCGGACGTCGGAGGCCGGATCGGCCAGCGCCCTCTCAAGCGCGGCGCCGGCGCGCTCGTCGGTGACGGTGCTCAAGGCGTGAACGGCAGCCGCTCGCGCGGGGGCGTAGGGGTCTTGGGTGAGCTCCAGCAGCGTATCAAGCCCGGCTTGCGCGCCGCAACGACCGATGGCCCACGCGATCGCGGCGCGGCGTTCGCCGTCCGGATCGGCGGCGCACGCGACGAGCGCGGAGACGGCGTCGGCGGCGCCGATGCGTCCCAGGGCGCGAATGGCAAAGCCGGCTTGCGGACCTTTAAGGGCGGGGAGGAGTTCCGGAACGACCGGCGCGCCGGCGGCAACAACGCGTTCGAAGGCCGCGGCATTGTCCAATTGCGCGATCGCAGGGCCGAACTCGCCGGCCTGAACGGTGAACGCGCAGGCACAAGCCAATCCCGCCAAGGATCCCAAGCGTTGGCGATTCATTTGCGCTCCAGCTTCAGATCGGACCAATTGGCCACGTCGTGGCTTTCGCCGTCGCCGGCATCGTCCACCCAGAGCATGACGAGGATCGCGTCGCTCACATCGAGATCGAGTTCGACAGGGTCGCTGTAGTAGTTCAGTTCCTTCGACTCCCAGATCAGCTTGATGCCGTCGTGGACGCGGAAGCGCGCGGAGCCTCGCCCGTTGGTGGCCGCATCGATACCGACCCGCGCTTTAAGGCGCTTGTATTGCTTGTTGAGCGGGAGCACGACGAGACTCTGGCCGATGGTTGCCGCGGCGTTGGTGCCAAGGCCCTTGGCCGAGACGGTTCCCGCTCCGTCTTTGAAGAAGCGAAGCGGCCCGCCCAGCACGTTCTTGTCACGATTCACCGAGGGCCCGTATCCGCTGGTGCCGACGAGCAGCGGGAGATCGGAGATGTAGACCGTACGCGCCTTCAGCGGGGAGGCCCAGTAGGCGTAGGTGGTGGCTTCGCTTTCGCCAAACGCGATGAACTTCAGCTCGGCCTTGGACTGTCCGGCGAAGAAGCGCTGCGGAATCACGAAGGCGATCTCGCGCCAGCGGTAGCGGCGGTCGCGTTTGTACGCCATCCATTGCCCGACGAACTGTCCGTTGCAATAGACCTTCACAAGTTGATCGGGAACGCTGTAGTTGATGCGCTTGCGCAGGAGGATATCGGCGTCGCCGAAAGGCGCGGTTTCGATGGTGAAGCGTTCTTCGCTCTTGAAGTGCCGACCGCTGTCCACGACGCGCGTGCCGTATTCGCTGTGGTAGTGGCTGTCGAGAGGCCCGACGAGGCGCGCATCGGTCGCGCTGTAGTTAGCCGCGCGCTCCTCTGCTTCGTTGCCCACATCGAAGTGAAAGACCACCTGCTGCTTCCACGCCGATTCGGCGGCATCCTCGAAGCGCACGGGGCTGTCTTCCAGCTTGCGCGCGAGTTCTTCGGGCGGCTGCGCCTTGAAGTACGCGAAGACGGGCGCCTCGTTCAGCGGCAGCGCCGTCCGGCCTTCCGAAGCGGCCAGTTCGAGCGCGTTTCCGAAGGCATCCTGGGCGCGGTCGGGGGCGGCCGGCAGCAGGAGCAGGCTGCGGCCTTCGCACCGCCAGGCGACCAAGATTGAGGATCCGTCGGCGGCTTTAAAAAGAAACGCGCGAGCAAGGCCCTCCCACCGGTCGTTGAGAAAGATTTCACGAACCAGCTTGGCCGATTCGAGTGCCGCGCGCACGGCACGGACCGAGATCGCCGCGGGCTTGAGTCCGTGCAAGGCGCCGTCGGGATAGATCAGATCGGCGCTGTCGCGGCGCGGGCGGGCGTCGGTGCCGTCGGGTTTGATCAGAATTTTTTCGATGCCTTGGGCACGGCATAGCACGTAGGCGCGCGGCACGATGCGGGCTTGGTCCAGTTCGCCCACTTGTCCGGGCTGATCGCCCGTGGCCCAATCCAGGCCGAGTACCCAGAGTTCGGGCGCAATGCGCTCCTGCGCCCGGATGCGCTGCGCGCGAGCGAGCGTCACGTCGAGGTAGCCGTCTTCCGGCGCGAGCGGCGCGGTGGTGGGGCTGATACCGATACCGTCGAGCAAGCGCGGCGCTCCGGCTTCCGCGAGTCCCAGCAAATACGGTTCGATCTGCGTGCGCGAGACCGCTCCGCTGACGAGTTTGACGCCGGGATGCGCGCGGTCCGCCGCTTCGCGCGCGACCTCCAGCAACTGCTCGGTGTACTCCAGCGGCGTCGCTTTGGCCTTCTCGCCGTTCAGTTCTTCGGGGTGGTCCCAGACGATCCAGGTATCCACCGAATTCTGAAACCGACGCAGCGTGCGGAAGACGTATTCCTCCCAGTAGATTTTGCGCGACGGCAGGGCAAGCGTATCGCCGAACCAGGCGTTGCTGCGCTGGATGTAGTTCCCTCCAGGCGCCGCCCACTGCGCGGTGAAGCCCAGCACGCCCAGCACTTCTAGCCCCGATTCTTTGCGGCGAGCGCAGGCGGGTTCGATCCAGCCGAAGTCCCATACCCCTTGCTCGGGTTCCACCGACGGACTCCCGTCGGTGCTGTGCCAAGGAACGGGAACCTGATCGTGTTTGAAGCCCAGTTCGGCGACAAGCCGATTGCGGTCTTTCAAGAGCGCGTGCAGTTCGGCGTGGTCCAGGCGCTTGCCGAAGGGTTCGTAGACAAGGTACTCGGCGGAAGCCGGCAGCGCCGCGCGCAGCGTTTCTCCGGAACTGGCTTCCACCACCAAGCGATACGGTCCCAGCTTCAGGCCGCGTACGGGGAGTTCAGCGTACCATTCGCCGCCGGACGGAATCGATGGCCGACCTTCAAAGAGCGTGATGCGCACGCCGCCGTGATCTTCCAGCAACGCGCGAATGTTCACTTCGGCGGGCAGGCCGTCCAGCCAGCCATACCCCACGGCCAACGGGAGCGTGTCGTGCGTGTACAGCAGGCGCGATGGCTTGTCGGTCATGACGCGCAGCGCGAGCGCGTCGTCGCGCGAGGCCTGGGTCCACACGCCCACCTCGTCAAAGCAGACTTCGGCATCCGGCGGACCTTGGACGATGAAGTGCAGGGCTTCGAGCGGATAGTCCACGACGCCGTTGGCTTGGCCGTGCGAAACGGCTTCGGCCTGAGGCGGTCCGAAATCGGGGACAGGCAGCACAATATCGCGCCAATCGCCAGCCGCCACTTCGAGTGGGCCGATGTGCCAGAGATCGGGCGCGTTGGCTTGCTTGAACTCGACGCCGGGATCGCGAAGCACGAGCGTGAGCTTTACGGGCTGGTCGGCCTTGACTTGGACGCCCAGCTTCACCGCACGGCCGGGCAGGCGCAGGTTCAGCGGCACATGGACCGAAGAAACGAGCGTCTTGCCATCTTCGGGTGGCTTCTCCTTCTTGCTGCCTTTGGGTTTGCGTGTGATCGGCGCGGAGTTGCCGGGTTCGGGCAGCGTGACTTTCAGCCCCAAGCGGCCGGCTTTGCGCGCTTCGGGGGATTGCTCCAGCGCGCTCTCGCCCGGTAGGTAGCGGACTTCTTCGAAGCCGTACAGAGTCTGGCGCTGATTGGCCAGGCCCGCGCGGAGTTCCAGCTTACCGTGCTCCGGACCGCCGACGACGCCCCATTCGCCGCGCACATAGAATGGAGGTTGATGCGACTTGGCGGGCTGAATTTCGATCGGGGTTACATTCTCCTGGCCGGGTTCGAGATCCACGCGGATATCGAGCGGCGCCAGTTCTGCGCCCGCATAATCGGTGATCTTTCCGGTGAAGCGGACGGTGCGTTTTTCGCCGCGCGAAAGCGCACGAAATTCCACGGCCACCGGTGTTACCCCGTGGCCCCAGACTGGCGCGCGGAACTCGCGCTGCACCGGAACTGAGGCGCGCCCCCCTTCCTCCACTCGAATCCCGTTGAAGCGTACGGGCACCGCCGGATAGGCGGCGCCCGCGGCCAAGCGAACTTCTAGCGCGGGCGGTTCGGGCGCGGCTTCGCCGGCCCGTGCGGTGTGCGCGGCGACCAGGATCAACCCGGCCAGCATCAGCAGCGATAGGCGCGCGCGTTGCGGCGACATGAGCATTCCTCAGTGCGTCATCACGTACAGGATGACATTCACGCCAATGCGGTAAGCGTCTTCGCGCTTACCGGCTTCCATATCCATGTTGTGCATGCCCGCGCCGAGCGGATTAGACGGCGTCGGCGGGCTGCTGATTTCCCACATGCAGCCGAGATCGGGCGGCGTGTAGAGCACGCCCAGATGGCCGTGGACGAGCACGTACTCGAACGGATTGTTGCCCAGCTTCATCGGCAGGCCCGTTTCGCTGACGTGCGTCCACGCGTACTTTTGCTTGAGCAGCATCGAGACGCCGTCCACCTTATCGTTGAGCGGTTTGAAGTCGCCTTCAGGGAGCGCTTTCTTGATCTCGCCGTGGAAGGCCGGCCCGTAGGGCATGCCGTAGAGGCAGTCGTCGCTGAAGACGAAGCCCCCGCGATCGAGGAACTTGCGCAGGCCGGCGGTCTCGGCGTCGGAAAGCGTGAAGGCGTGGTGCGCGGTCATGTAGACCATGGGCCAATCGAGGAGTTCGGGGTCATCGAAAGTGAGCGGCTTTCGCGGTTGCAGCGCCTGGGCGTCCATGCCGGTGCGGCGCTGGAACTGATACACGAACGCGGGCACCGCGGTAGGATCGGTGTCCCAATCGGCGTTGAATTTCATTTCGCGCATGACGAAGCGGCGGCGATTCCGAATGAAATCTTCGGGGACTTCCTCGTCGGCGGCCTCGGCGGATTCTTCTCCGGCCAGCGCCGCCAGTTCGTCGGCGGAAAGCCCCACAATGCCGGTATCTGAGGCTTCGGTCGCGCCGGCGGCTTCGGCTTCGGCAAGCGTCGTGCGCCAGTCTTCGCCTTCCTCGACCGCGGCGAGCGGAGACGAGGCGCACACGCACGCAAGCGCTGCCGTCCAAAGCGCCATTCGCATCGGTACTCCTTTCTTCAGCCGGCTATTCGGAAGCGTTCAGGCTTTCGAAATAGCCCTCCACCAACAGTTCGTCGGCGCGTCCCATGCGCGCATTGGATTGCGGGATGCTCAACAACTTTTCGGCCACTTTCGCGGCGGGTTCCAGTTCAGGCGAAAGCCGCGGAGGCACTTCGCGCTTCAAGAGCGACGCGCGCTTGACCGAGTCGTACAGATTGGGCGTCCACTCGTCGCGGTTGACGACCTCGCGGAACAGTTCTTCTTCGGTGACCACGGCGATGCGGTACGCGGGGGTCTTGACGCGGTGCGGTCCCCGATCGGGCTCCAGGTCGTAGGCGTCCTCGGCCTCTGCCCAGAAGACCACGCGGTCGCCGACCTGAGCGTTCAGATCGGATAAGCGTACGAGCCCCAGATGCGTGAGGTCGGGAACCGGCGGCGAGAAGACGCGCACGACGGAGTCTTCGCGCTTCAACGCGCCGGTGTCCAGGGACTCCAGGCGATAGTGGAGCGTCACCTTGGCCAAGCCGAAGTCGTCGGATCCCTTGACGGCCAGCGTAACGCCGCCCAGCTTGCTGTCGGTGATATGCGGTTCGTGCTCGGGCGAGCGGTTGGGCACTCCGGAGAAGCCTAGCCGGGGCACGGCATCCTTCTGGATACGTAATCCGTAGCGGCGATCGGCTTCGGCGTTGGTGAATCCGAAGCGGTCGGCCATTTCGAGGGTATACGAAGCTTGAATCTCAGGCGCGGGATCGGCGAGCCATTCGGGGCGCTCGAGCCGGATCACCGCTTTCGCAAAGCGGCCGCCGACGCTAAACACCACGGGCTCGCCGCCGTACGAAGGCATCAGGCGCACCGCCTTAAGTTCCACGTTTGCTTCGACGGTGAGGACGAGCGAAGTTCCGAAGAGCGCCGAAAGATTGCCGTCGCTGCGCGCTTCGCGGGCCGGCGCGCGGCGCACGTAGGCGGGGTACTCGTAGACGACTTCGAGGTTGACGATGCGCGGGCGTTCCGTAACCGGCACCCGCAAGATCTCGCTTTCGATCGCTCCGGCCGAAAAATAGATATCGAACGAATCGCGCAGATCGCGCGCTTCAAATTGCCCGCGACCCGAATCGTCCACCGGGATCGATTCGGTGTTCCACGTCTCGCTGCCCTCGGTGCGCAGATGCGCCGTCATCGTGCCGCGCAGAAATCCTTCCTGGCGCGCGCGCACCAACACGTTCGATCCCGTGAGGTACGCTTCGTGCTCGAGCGGTTCGATTACGATCTTGGCACCGGCGGCCTTGAGCATCGCGTTGCGCACATCTTCCCATGCGTGCGCGAAGGAGCGGAAGGCCTCGCTCACACCTGCCGGATTTGCGGCGCTGAAAAGGCCCCACGCGAGGAGCGCGAGCGCGCCCAAGAGCGCCTGATTGCGCGCCGGGCGGCGGTCGATCACCGCGCGGAAGTCATCGCCAGCCGTAGCGGTCTGCGTCTGAATCACCAGTGCGCGCACCATCGTTGGATCGAAGCGCGGGCGTTCCTGTTCCAGTTCGGGGTACAACTGCAAAGCGCTGACGAGCCGGCTGAGCAAGTCGGGGCGTTGCGCTTCGACCATCAGTGCGGCGCCGATGGCGGTTTGGCGTTCACGCAAGGGACGCACCAGTCCGGTCCAGGCGAAGAGCAGTGCCGCCAGGCCGGCGGCGGGCAAGATGGGCGCGCGCAGCCAGAACGGCAGGCCCACGAAAATTTCCAGCGCTGTCAACACAAGCAGCGGAAAGCCGACGATCCATAGCAAGCGCCCGGCGCCGTGCGCCAGCGCACACGCACGCTGAAGCGCGGCGACTTCCAGCACGCGGATGCGGAGCGTTTCGAAAGCGGTTTTCGCGTCGAGGGGCGTCATCACGCAAGCCCTCGCCGCTTACGCATCAACCACTCGAGCGCCAGACAGCCGGCCATCAGCATCCAAAGGCCCGGCGCGTGCCAGAGTTCCACGACCGCCCCGCGCACTTCGATGCTGCTTGCGGCCGGGGGAATCTCCAGCAATGCGTGATCCTCCAGATTCAGCGCTTGCCCGCCGCCGGCCTGCGCGAGCGCTTTAAGCGCCTCGGCGTCGCCTGAGACGCGGCGAACTTCGGCCAGCGACGGCCCGACCACGAAGGTGCGCTCCAAAGCCGGCTGCTGTTCGCTGCCGACGGTGACGTTGGTCTTGACCGTGTAATGGCCCGCGGCAGGCGGGACGAAGCGCAGCGCGAAGCGGCCCGGCGCATCGGGTTCGGCGGCGGCCCGCACGGTCAGGAGCGGGCCGTCAGGGCCTTCGACGAAGAAATCGACGCGCGCATCGGACGGCGTCTGGCCCGTGGCGTCGCGCAGATGGAGGCTCACCATGGCCATCCGCCCCGCTTCGAGAACCGGATCGTCGAGCAGCAAATCGGAACGCGTGGAGCGCTGGCGCGGATCGCCGGCCAGCCAGCGAACCAGGAGGCCCCAGTAGCGGCGATGGTAGTCTTGCTCGGTTTCGCGCGCGGTGCGCCAATGCCAGGTTCCGTCGAGCGCGGTGCTGTAGACGCGGCCGGCGCCGTAACGCCACGCGGCCGCGACGGGGCGCGGACCGCTGGCGGTATGCAAGGTCGGGTGCGACATCAGCAGCGTGGCTCCGGGCTTGATCGATTTCCAGGCGTTGCCACCTTCCACCCACGGGAGCTTCGCCCAGACTTTCTGGTTCTCCAGGGGATCGAATTCGAGCTGCATGAGCGGGTGCATCAAGCCTTGCGTCGAGACGTTCACATTGAACCGGTTGATCAACTGAAGCTTTTTCTCCTTCGACAAACGCACGGGCAGCATGCGCGCGAGCGGCGTTTCCTGGTAATCGCCGGCCGTGTACACCTTATAGCCGCCCAGCGTGGCGAGTCCCCCGCCCTGCCGGCGCACAAATTCGTCGAGCAAGACGAAGCGTTCACCCTGTTCGAGCAGCTTGCGTTCCAGATCGCCCATGACGAGGACATCGAAATACTGAAGTTCGCCGGCGGTTCCAGGAAATCCACCGCGCACTTCACGCAGGACGGGCTTGCCGTCGGGGCGCGCCGCGTCGCCGTAATAGATCCACTCGTTGCCGGGCTGGCGCACGAGACCGTGGAAGTGAATTGCCGGATCGCCTTCCAGCGCCTGCTTGGCGTGCTTGTATTCCCAACTGGGTTCGCCTTCGATGAAAAGGACGCGGATGCGTTCGGCGCGCACGTCGAGGTTGAAGCGCGCATCGTTGTTGCGTGCCGTATGTTCGATGGGCTGCGGATCGATCCGGATGCGGTAATGATGCGTGCCGGCCTCGGGTGCGATGAATTCCATACGCGCAACGACGGGCTGACTCGGATCGAGTTGGACCTGCAAGACGGAAAGTTCCTTCTCCCCAGCGGCGTCTTCGTGGTAAAGGCGCACGGTGGCTTCTCCTTCCATACCGTCGGCAAGGATTTCGGCAGCCACGCGCACGCGATCTTTTCGATACACGAAGGGCGGAACGGTTAGCGGCCCGAGGGCCAGATCGCGCATAAGCGCCTCGCCGGCAAAGAGCGTGCTGACGGGAGCGGGCAGTTCGCCGGCGGCGCGCGCCAGATCGCTGCCGTCGGATTGCACGCCATCGGAACAGAGCAGAACATGCGCGATCGGACGCCCGTGTCCGGTGTTCGCGGCGAGGACCAGATTGCGCGCGAGATCTTGGGGCGGCGCGTCGGCCGCCGAGGCCGGCGGATTGGCATCGCCCGAAGTGTAGACTTTGCGCACGTCGAAATCCGCTTCGAGGCGGGCGAGCAGGCCACCTTCGTTTAAGGCTTGTTCGACCCGCGCACGGCGACCGGGGCCCGCCTCGGGCAGATCCATGCTGGCGCTATCGTCGATCACGGCCAGCAGGAGCGGCTTGCGGCTCGCGGCGACGGAGACTTCGCAGACGGCTCCACTGAGCATGAGCAACAGGGCGAGCAATCCAGCGGCACGCAGCAGACCCAATCCCACCCGTGCCCGAGGTGTCAGCCCTTCGCGGGTCCGCGCATAGCAAAGCACCGCGAGCACGGCGACGGCCGCCGAACCGACGAGCAGGACGGCGGCTCCGCCGGGGGCCAGCGACCAGCGCGCCTCGGCCAGGCGTTCGCCCAGCAGGTCCCATGCGCCCTCCAACAGCAGCGCCACGCGTACCAGCAACTCCGCCATTCTAACTCCTACTGTTACTGTTCCGCCTCGCTGGCGGAGCGCCATGCGAGGAACGATTCGAAAAGCAGCAACGCCAATACAAAGCCCAACACGTAGCGGCCCCATTCCCGGCTGGCCGATCCGCTGGCCAAAGCCTGCGCCGGAACGGCCGGGTCGATGACGCTCGCACCAAGATTGGGCAGATGCTGCGCCAACTCTTTTGTGTCCCATGCTTCCAGATTGCTTTCGCCTGGGCGTCGATTGAAGGACAGCGGAACGCTCAAGGCGCCGACGCCGGGTTCTTCGAGCACGCCCGCGGACTGGCCGGGGCGTACCGCAAGGCTGTAATGCCCATCCGTCCAAGCGACGGGCAGCGAAACGCCGGCTTGCGCTCTCAGCCAGCTTTCGGGTTGGTACTGTTCCTGGCCATCGGGCGAATGGGTATGGAAAAACGCCGCAGGTGTTCCTTCGGCGAGTTCGCCCGGAATCGCCATGCTCGCTCCGAAGCCTACGTGGCGGTCAAGGGCCAGCGGCAGCGGGCCTTGGCGATCGCCCAAGGCGCGTACCAGCGCACGGACGAGGATGACGAAGGCCGGGCGCAGCGGCCAATCGCTGGCGGTGACGTGGCAACCTGCCGCCGCGAGGACCACTCGCCCGCGGCCCGTGCGCCCTTCGACCAAAGCAGGGAGGTCGTCCTGGAAGCGCGCCAGCACGCGCGCGTTAGCGTTGGGCTCGAGGAAGGCCCGCGTGTGCGCGCTGAGGGCGTGGAGTTCGGCGCCCGCGCGCGATTTGACTTCCGCCATCGCCGCCGAGCGCGTGTCCACATCCTTCAGATAGCCGAACGAGGCGCGCTTCACGTCCAGCACCTTGGCGGGCAAGAGGCCCCAGCCGTTCAGGTCGGCGGGCACCGCATCGATCCCGGGGAAGACGAGCAACCCGCCGCCGTCGTTCACGAACTGGCGCAGCTTTTCGAGCGCCGCCGGCTCCAACCGGCTGACACCTGCCAGGACGATCGTGCCGTATTGAAAGAGTTGCTGCCCGCCCAAATCTCCGGCCTCGCATTCCCGAACATCGGCGGCCGCTTCCAGGGCGGCGCCTTCGCTCCGCGGTGCGAGCGCGTTGGCGAGGTAAAAGGTTTCGCGATCGCTCGGACGTTCGG
Source organism: Planctomycetota bacterium (assembly GCA_015075375.1). Lineage (GTDB taxonomy): Bacteria > Planctomycetota > SZUA-567 > H5-PLA8 > H5-PLA8 > H5-PLA8. The sequence continues at coordinate 133,471 of JABTUM010000004.1, forward strand.
CCGGATGCCCGTTGACGCAGAGCGCCGATACGGGCTGGCGCACACCGACCTGGAAATGCCATGCGTCGTCGTACGCGAACGGATCGCTGAGTCCGTTCAAGCGCGCGGTGGCGAGCATGCTGCGTTCGCGCCCGGTGACGGGAAGCGCAAAACCCAAATGCATGGTCTGTCCGGCGGCCAAGGGCGGGACTTTGATTTCCACCGGTCGTCCGCGATCGGCGCCGATCACGGTCAGGACCGCGGCATCCGACGCGCGCTTGGCGTAATTGCGCACGACCGCCGTTCCGTTCACAGACTGCCCCCACGCGGCCTCGGCGCGCTCCAGGTCGATGCGCTCCAGCGCCAAATTGTTTCCCGTTTCGCCGGGCACGCTGGGGATCACCGCGAGTTCGAAGCCATCCAGTTCCAAGTCGGCGGCCGCCGACCATTCGGACGCCTGCATGTCGGAGCAGACCACGATCCGCCGTCCGGCGTCGGTGGAGTGTGCGAGCAACGCTTTCGCACGCCCGAGGGCCGCGGCGAGATCGCCCGAAAGCGCGGAGAGGGCGGTACCGTCCAAGCGTTCGCGAACGGCTTCAAGTTCGGCGCTCAGTTCGCCGTCGGGTGCGGGTTCCATGCCGCCCAGTTCGACCGCCGTATCCTCTGGGAGCGCCTGCAACGCTAGGCGCAAGCGCGCGGTATCGGTGGTGAGTTCCGCCAACGAATGCGCGCGGCCGCCGGGTCCGTCCACCCAAAGAGATGTGGGCCGTCCTTCGCGCAGCGATAAAGCCGCCTCGGCCTCGCTGCGCCGGGCAAACTGATCGCGGCGCGGGACGTTCGCCGTCAGCACCAGCGCGGCACGGTCGGTGGCGCCCAATTCGGCCAGTACGGCCGAAGCGGCGGTTTTGGCCCGCGCGAAGAGCTGTTCGTGCTCGACGCCGCGGCCCATGCTGGGCGAATTGTCGAGCACCAGCACCACGCTACGGCGCTGTTCGCCGAAATTCCATGCGCCGTACGGGCGTGCGAGCGCCAAGGCGACCAGCAAAAGCGCTGCGACACGCAACGCCAGCAGGATCTTATCGATCAGGCGGGTCTGCAGCGTGTTGTGTTTGATGGTCTTATCGAAGAAGCGGAGCGTGGTGAAAGGGCGCTCGGGATAACGCTGCCGGTGGATCAGGTGAATCGCCACCGGCACAGCGGCGGCCAAGGCCGCGAAGAGGAATCCGGCACTCATCAGGCCCATCAGACGCTCCTCCGCAGCCGGAAGGCGACGAAGCGATTAAGGATGGACTCGATCGGCTGGCTGGTGCGGATCAGATGATAGTCGATGCCGGTCTTGAGGCAGCCTTGCCGTATCTCCTCGCAGAACCCCTGCATGCGTCCGCGGTATTGAGCGCGAAAGACGGCGGGGTCCACCGCAAGACGACGGCCGGATTCCAGATCGCGGAAGTTCGAGAGTTCCTCGTACGGCAATTCCAACTCGGCGTCGTCGAGCGTATGGAAGACGATTACATCATGCTTCTTGTGCTGGAAGTGCTGCAGCGAACGCAGCACCGCTTCGGGTTCGTCGAGTAGATCGCTGACGAGGACCACCATGCCGCGCGTCTTGATGGTTTCGGCTAAATGATGGCAAACGGCGGCGACGTCGGTGGCCGGCCCAGGCTGCGTCTGGCCCAGTGCATGGAGGATCAAGCGCAGGTGCCCCCGGCTGCCGCGAGGCGGAACGAATTGTCGCACCCGCTCGTCGAAGGTGACCAGGCCGGCCATGTCGTTCTGATGGATCAAAAGGTAGGCGATACACGCGGACAGGTAGCTGCCGTATTCGAGCTTGGTCAGCGGTCCTTCGCCGAAGGCCATGGAGCGCGAAGTATCGAGGATAACGGTGGCCTTGAGCTGGCTTTCCATCTCAAAGCGCTTGACGAAGTACTTGTCTTTGCGGGCCCAGACGCGCCAATCGACGGTGCGCAGATCGTCGCCGGCCGCGTAATCTCGGTGATCGACGAACTCGACGCTGTATCCGAAATCGGGACTTTTGTGGTAGCCCACGAACGCGCCCTGAACCAGCCGCTTCGCGACCAGCTCCAGATTGGGGAGCTTGGCCAGGATTCGGGGATCGAGGAATCGGGATCCAACGACGCTCATACGGGGCCCGCCGTCCGTGGGTTCAATGCGGTAGGGCTTTAAGCTTTCGGTTCAGGCACGTTTTCGATGAGCTGGCCGATCACCTTTACCGCATCGATGCCTTCGGCTTCGGCGTTGAAGTTAGGGACGATGCGGTGGCGGAATACAGCCAGCGCGCACGCGCGAATGTCTTCGACGCTGACGTGATAGCGCCCGTGCAGGATCGCGCGGGCCTTCCCGGCGATGACCAGATTCTGGATCGCGCGCGGTCCGGCGCCCCACTGCAGCCACTTTTTGGCAATCGCATGCCCGTCGGGCTCGAAGGGGCGCGTCGCGCGCGTCAGCTTCGTGGCGTACGCAACCACATGCCGGGCGACCGGAACTTTACGCACCAAGCCTTGGTAGCGCAGGATGTCCTCGCCGCTCATGATAACCTTCAAGTCGGGCTGCGCGTCCACGGTCGTGCGCTCGCCAATTTCGATCTCGTCTTCTTCCGTCGGATAACCAAGAAAGATGTTGAACATAAAGCGGTCCTGCTGCGCTTCCGGTAGCGGGTAGGTGCCTTCCTGTTCGATCGGATTCTGCGTAGCGAGGACCAGGAACGGCTGTTCGAGCTTATAGGTCTTCGTTCCGATCGTGACTTCCTTTTCCTGCATCGCCTGGAGCAAGGCCGCCTGGGTCTTGGGCGGTGTACGGTTGATCTCGTCGGCCAGCACGATGTTCGAGAAGATCGGTCCTTCGAAGAACCTGAGGTGCCGCTTGCCCGTCTCGGCGTCCTCTTCGATCACGTCGGTCCCGGTGATGTCGCTGGGCATCAGGTCCGGCGTAAATTGAATGCGCTTGAACTTGAGGTCCAGAATCTTGGCGATGGTGCCGACCAGAAGCGTCTTCGCCAAGCCGGGAACGCCCACCAGCAGCGCGTGCCCGCGGCTGAATAGGCAGACCAGCACGTCGTCGATCACGTCTTGCTGGCCGACGATGACCTTGCGCACTTCACCTAAGATCGCTTCGCGCGCCTTGCCAAGCGCCTCGACCGCTTCCAGCGTCTGGTCCGCATCCGCATGGGCCATGTTTCGATCCCTCTCTCGAGCGCACGGTCACTCGGATTTGCCTTGAAGCAAAAGATTCTCAGTAAATCTAATCTGCTAACACTTAACTCAATGGGTTGTACACCGCTCGAAATCACGCCAGCTAAACAATTTCATGCTTTTGACCGCTCGAATCCTTCGCAAGCCCGCCGCGGCTGGCGCTACCTTTATATAACAACGAGCGCTCCTTCGGCATGCAGGTTGTCTTTCGCCTGATATCTCAATAACGGCAATCGCACGAAGGGTTTACCAATGAGCTTAGTCCGCGCGCCAACGCCCTCCCAGGTACCCTTCTCGGTCGCCAGACCCTTACTCGACCTTTTTAGTATTTTTAATACATATACTAAGATCATGGTGTATCTTTATTATATGGAGAACCGAACGATGCCCACCAAGGCCAGCGACCTGCTTACGGAAATCGAACGCTTGCTGCCGACCTGCAGCGCGGGCCAAGCGCGGATTGCGCGCTTCGTACTCGACGCACCCGACGAAGCGCAGCACATCAGTTTGGCGCAACTTTGCAAGCGTTGCAAGACTTCGGAGCCTGTCGTTTTCGCGTTCTGCAGCCTGCTTCAATGCGGCGGCTACCGGGAATTCAAAATGCGACTGGCCGAGAATCTAGGCGCTCGGCGCGCTCGCGGCACCCCCCAGCCTGTGATCGAAGACAAAACGCTGGCCGAGCATTCGCATCCGGGTTCGATCCTCACGGCCATTGCCGACCAGTACCGCCGCTCGATCGAGGCCACGGCGGCAAGTCTGGACCCTGAGCGCTTCGCGGTGGCGGTAGAGCGGCTTTCCAAGGCCGCTCGAATCGTACTGCTGGGCGTAGGCATCTCGGGGAACGTCGGCTTCGTCGTGCAGCAAAACTTCATACGCACCGGGATTCCCACCGCCTGGACCAACGATCCGAATCTGTTCTTCACGCATCTGGCGCCTCTAAGCAAAGGGGATGTCTGCCTCGCGCTGTCCCAGACGGGAAGCCAAAAGGATACGCTCGATGGAATTCGCTTCGCGCGCCAGCGCGGCCTCGAGGTGATCTCGATCACCAGCGATCCGCGCAGCCCCATCGCGACCGAAGCCGGCGTGCTGCTTCTGACGGGGCCCGCGCCGGTGGAGGCGCACACGTATCTGAGCATCGGCGCGCAACTGGCGCTGCCGGTGCTGATGGTGGCCGACGCGTTGGCCGTCGCGCTAGGCGCGCGGAACCACGACGCGTTCCTGGAACGCTCCCAGGCCACCGCTGAAGCGATGAAGCGCCGCACGATCCGATCCTGAGTAAGCCGTCCTCGTACTTACCACTCGTTTGGTGCACGTTCGAGAATCTGGAGCCAGCCGATGATCCGACAGACGAAACCGAAGGCAAACTCACTCTTGGCCCTGATAGCCGTCCTTGCCGCCGCACACCTCTCGGCGGCCGAAGGATCGCCAGAGGGTCAACCGTACGCGGACGATCCCGAAATCGTGAAGCTGATTCAAGCGATTCCCGAAGGCGGGAGTGCGCTGCTTCCGGAGGTTCGGCATCTGCTGGACGGCCAGCCCATCAAGCTCGTCGGCCGCAGCGGACCCTACAGCCGCGATTACACCAATCGCATGGCGTACGCGCCGGATCGCCAGACGGCGCTCTACTGCGGCGGCAACCACGGAATGGGACGGCACAACGACGTCTGGGAATTCCACCTGGGCAGCAACACATGGCACTGCCTCTTTGCGGCCGAAGGCGGGGACCACGCCACCTACAAGTTCGCGCTGATGTTCGCGCCGCGCATGTTCGAAAAGAATCCCGACCTCAAGCTCGACGAGAAGCAACAGAAGAACTTCGATGACTGCGCCGTATGGTGGAAGGAAAACGTGATCCTTCATGAAGGAAACTTCGTCACCAAGAATCGCCGCGGACCGCTCCTGGTCGGACACACTTGGGACACGTTGGTGTACGACCCCATCAAGAAGCGCCTGATCCAAGGCACCGGCGCGCATTGTGCGAATAGCCCCTGGCTGCATCACAAATTTACGGGTGAAAATCTGGATGAAATAAAGTCGAAGTTCGGCAAAGACAAAGCAGGCCGTCCATACCGGACCATGTGGACGTTCGACCCGAATACGCGACAATGGGTGCCTTATGCCCATGACAGCGAACTATCCATCCTGCGCGGCATGGGCGCGACGATGATCTACGTTCCAGATTTGAAAAAGATCGTCTACTACGTCGCCGCGCAGAACGTGAGCCCCAACGCGCTCTACATGCATGCGTACGATCCGGCGACGGACACCTGGGAGAACCTGAAGCCCAACGCGGGCCGCGGCATTTTCGAGCTTGCCTTCAAAGACAAGATCTCGCCGCCTTCCGAGCAACAGACGGCGTACTCGACGAAAGACAAGAAGATTGTCGCCGTCCTGCACAACACGACTTTCGCCTACGATGTCGCCAAGAACGAATGGTCGAAGCTAAACGACACCGTGCCGCTGAAAGCCAGCGACGCCGCCACGGTCTTCGCCTATGACTCCAATGCCGATGCGTTTTTGCTCTGCGATCCGCGCAACGGCAAGCTGGCCGCTTACTCGCTTTCCGCCAACGAATGGAAGGAAGTCACGCCAGCGGGTCCGGCCATGCCCAAGCCTCCGTACTGTGTAGGCAAAGGTTATTACGACCCGGCGCATAACGCCTTTGTCGTGCAGCCCGCTTCGTCCTCGAAGATGTGGCTTTACCGGCACAAGACGACGGTTAAGTGAGCCGCAACCCCGATCGCCACCAGGAATCTTCCATGCCCGCCATCGCCCCTTCCGCATCTGCCGCCGCAAAGCCCTCCGCGCTCACGGGCGGGCTCTTCGCTCCGGTGGTCACGCCGTTCGATTCGAACGAGCAAGTCGACTTCGGCGCATTTCGAGCGCTGGCCGAACGATTGATCGGGGGCGGCGTGAACGGATTGGTGGTCGCGGGGACCACAGGAGAGGCTCATGCGCTGGATCCCGATGAGCGCGAACGGCTCTTCCGGCTCGCCACGGAACAGTCTCGCGGCCGGGTCTCGATCATCGCCGGCATCGGCGCGACTACGACTCGGCTTGCGCAGCGTTACTTGAGTATGGCTGAGGCCGCCGGATGCCAAGCCGCGCTGGCGCTCACGCCTTGGTTCGAACAGCCCTCGGTGGATGCGTTGACGCGTTACTACGAGGCGCTCGCACATGCCGCGCGCATTCCGCTGCTGCTGTATCACAATCCTTCTCGCACGCATGTGAGCTGGCCGCCGGAAGCGCTTGCGCTGGTCGCGCGCAGACTCGAAGGCGCCGTCGCGGGCGTCAAGGACTCGACTCAGGATCTCGCTCGCGTGAGGGCCATGCGCGACCTCGCGCCGGCAGGGTTTCTGATTTTCAGCGGCGCTCCGTTTCGGCGCGAGGAGTACCGCCAAGCCGGCGCGGCCGGGTGCATTGACGGACCGACCAACCTGCTTCCGAGCGAAGCCGCACGCGCGTACGCCGGCGATGCCGCCGCTTCGGAACGCTGCACCGAAGTGTTCGGCGTGCTGGAGCGATCGGCCAATTTCATCGGCCTCCTGAAGTATGGCCTGTGTTTGCTCGGCGCCCCTGCCGGACAACCGCGGCAGCCGTTCACCGACGTGAGTTCGGCAGATAAGGAGGAACTGCGCGCCCTTCTCCAGCGCGCCGGATACCTTGCCGCCGCATCGAGTGCGCCCGCGCCTTTGACCCTGGATGCTCTTACCGATATCGGCGGCGCCCGTTTTCCAGATGCGCCGGACGCGGAGCCAGCCGCGATGCGGCGCGCATTGGTTTGCCGAGGCGACGCGAGTACCTTTGCCTACCAGCACCATCCCGCGCTGGCCGTGCACCAAGGCCGGTTTTTTGCCGCGTTCTCCAGCGGCATATGCAACGAAGACAGTCCCGGGCAGATCATTCGCTTCACGACCTCCGCCGACGGATCGACCTGGAGTACCCCCACGCCGGCCTTCCCCGCCTTTGGAAGCAGCATTCGCTCGACCTGCGGTGGATTGTGGATGAAGGATGGAGCGCTGCTTTTACTGGGCGTGCGCTACGTGTCCGGGCGCTACGTGGACGGTGAGCGCACCCCCGGGCAATGCTGGGAGGAAATGGCCACGGATTACTGGACCTGGAACGGCGAAGCTTGGGAAGGACTCGGCCTGTTGCTCGACAACTTTTACGCCAACGAAGCTCCGCGCCGGTTGCCCACGGGCGGCTGGATGATGACGGGCGTCAACGCGCGGCACGACGCCCTTCTGGCGATTTCGACCGACGCCGATTCGATGCGCTGGCGGGTCGTAACACTGAGCGAGCGCGTACCCAGCGCGGCGATAAAACTCACCGAGCCCTCCTGGTTCGCGGATGTGGACGGTACGTTGCGGGTGCTGCTGCGCGACGACGGTGGTTCGAGGCGGCTCTGGCTTTGCGAAAGCCGCGACGCGGGAGCCACCTGGACCACCCCCACGCCCACCGATTTTCCTGACGCTCAGGCCAAGTTTCACGCCTTACCCCTGCCCGGAGGCGGCGTAGCGCTAATCTGCAATCCTTCCCCAAAAGCGCTCAAGCGCCGCCACCTGGCGGCGGCCGTGAGCCGAGACGGGCGTCGCTTCGAGGCGATGCACACCTTGCGCTTGAACGCGGAGCTTTCGCCGCGCCTGCCCGGCCTGCATAAGGCGTCCGGCTACCAATACCCGCACGCCGTCGTCGCCGGGGACACGCTTTGGACGATTTATTCGGTCAACAAGGAGGATATAGAAGTGACCGCGCTTCCATTGAGCAGTCTATTCAAGGGGTGATTGTTTTCGCGAGCGGGGCCGATACGAAGGCGACTCCGCAGGCAATCCAGCGGTTCCATTTGCGATCAGACTACTCGTAGATGACGATCAAGCGCGGCCGGTAATCCTGATCGGTGGGCTCGTCGCTGCTGAAGAACGGTACCAATCCGTGCGGCCAGAGCTGCTTGTAGGCTTCAACCTTGCCGCCTGTTCCCGGATGCGCGCCGGCCAGCTCTTCCGGTAGATCCGCTCCAATCAGCAGACCGTGATTCTCCAGCTTTCCACTCAGCCAATCGTTCACAAGCGCGGTCACATCAGCACGCGCGCCCGGGCTGGGATTGACGCCTTCTTCGGTTTCTAGCGTCGCACACTGCGGGCCATGGTCCGTGTTTCCGCTCGCCAACGGACGCTCCCATTTCTCCGGATATGCTTGGTAAAATACGTTGGGCATACCCTTGGCCAACCCGCGCGTATCCACGTGCGCCACGGCATCACCTTCCACCCAAGGCTTAAGCATCGGGTAGATTGGCATGGGCGCGGCCAGCTTGGAGGCCAGGTACTTTTGGCCCTGCCGGATCGTCAGCTTCAAGATCGCCTGTTTGATCTTCTTGCCCTGCAGGGCAGCAAGATCGAAGCGCAGCAAGCCACGGTCATAATGGCTGGCCTTTTGATTCACGATCCAATAACCCAAGTCGAATGTGCGAGCACGTGGCGAAACGATGCCGGTTTTATCGCCCTCGTAGCCGCCAAACGTCAGCGACATGTCCGCGACGCCATCGTAGGGCTCGCCGTTTAACAGCACGCCGTCTTGAAGCAATTCCACCTTGCCCGGATACTGCGACTCCAGCCGCGCCAACTCGGCATCGCGAGTCTTCCCGTACAGTGGATTCTCAATCGTTACTTTGTAGGTACGCTCCAACTTCTGAGCGGTCCGCTTCGGCCACTCCCAGGTTACCCGTACCGTATGCGTACCGGGCGGCGCACTGGACGGGATCGTCCAGGACCAGTCGCTGGTTCCGCCGCAGCCGCAGCCGGAGTCGGGCTTCAAGAGCACCTCCTTCACCGTGCCGTCCGCCGAGGCCACTTGGCAGACGATGGACGCTTGGGCCCATGGCGCGGACTTGTGATTGATGCCCAGCCCCGTACCCTTGGCCGCCACCAGCCAACTGTTTCCGATCCTTTCGCCGGGCCGCGCGATTCCAAAATCGCCGCCTGGCACCAAGTTCGTCTCCACAAGTTCGAGTTCGTGCTGTTCAAACCGCTTGAAGAATTCGTTGGCGCCCAACCGCCCTTCGCCGCGCTTGGGGACGTCCGGATTGGGCGGCAGCTTGTTCAGCAGGCACGCCTTGCCTTCTTCCGCGCGCGCACCGGAGGCCAGCACCGCACAGGCCAAGCTCATCCAGAGAAGGGTAGGCCGCATGATTCGCTCCTCGTTGTCCGGTCCATTACCGTACTCAGGTCAGAATACGTCTTGCGGCGGAAGCCGACAGACGCTATTTGATCCATTACTGACCCAGAAAGGACCCAAGTGCCACGCAGCAACGTGATCCTCGAGAAGCTCGTCGCCGAATTGAGGCGCCAGATATCGGCCGGCTACCGCCCGGGCGAGGCGCTCCCCGCACAGCGCGCGCTGGGCGCCATGCACGGCGTTGGGCAGGCGACGGTTCATCGCGCCTTAAGCCTCCTGACGCAGGAAGGATTGATTGAAGCGCGCGCGCGCAGCGGCTGGTTCCGCGCGGGCTCCGGCCGGCCGGAACGATCCACGCGCCGGAAGCTCAAACGCGTCGGACTCATCACGCGCCGCAGTGAACAAGAGTGGCGCCGCAAGCAGATGCGCCTGTACCAGACGCTCCTCGAGGAAGCGCAACGCTGCGGTTTGACGGTGGTCATGCACACCAACCCGCGCCTGCATCACCCCACGCCTGCGCGAAACCGGCTGGAGCTATCGCGCGTACCGTGGAACGAGTTCGACGTCGCGCTGCTGGTGGAACTTGAAGACGCCGTCACGCTTACCGATCCGTTGCTCAAGCGCCATCCGATCCTGGCGGTGGACCAGGATGCGCGGCTGTTCGGCCTTCCCAGCGTTACGTTCGATGAAGAAGCCATCGGCCGGCTGGCCGCGAGGCATTTGCTCGATCTTGGGCACCGCCGCTTTGCCGTTTCTGACGAGATCAACCGCGACGGCTGGCCGGCCGAAGCTAGCTGGCTGGGCCGGCGGCACAGCTTCGAGTTCACGGTCGGCCGGTACGGCGGTTTGATCCGGCCCGAATGGCGGCTGCCTGCCCTTCGCCACGGCCGCGGCGAAACGGCGCAAGAGGCATCCGCTCGCGTCGCGAAGGTCTGGCACCATGCCCCGCCCGAGCAGCGGCCTACCGCGCTCTTCGCATTCGATACGGTGGGCTTAAGCCACCTGCTTGATGCGCTCTTCCGATACGGTTGGAGCGTCCCTCGGGAACTCTCGGTGGTCACCGCAACCTGGAACGAACCGCCGGCGCTCGCATCGCGCGTCGGGCGGACTGCGTCGGAGCCCGCAGATCGCTTCAACCGCTTCACCACCGTGTATCTCGATTTGCCCACACTGGCGCGCCGCGTATTCGAGGCCGCCGAGGATATGCACAGGGCCGCGCCGCCTTTCGATCTTGCGGCCACGCATCCGCCGCTCGTCGTCTCGCCCGCCTTGCTGGTGCCCGGCGAATCCACGGCGGCACCGATCGCTTAATTTCTCCTTCTGCAAAGCCAAATCGCGCGAAGGATACTGCCGCGCTCGCGCCTCCAGGGTACGTACACTAAGGCGATCCTTTCCACCGTCCTTGGTATAGCAAGGTACGTCTCCCAGGAGTGCCCGCATGCAATCCGTTCCGTTCGAAGATCAACGCAGCGTCAGCGATGCGCAGTTCATCCAGCATCTCACGCTTCCCGGCGCCGCAGGGCGTGCGTTGGCGGCCGCGCGCAACGCGGACGACCTGCCGGAAGCCATCCGGCTCGTCGCGCATCACTTCCGCACGCGCCGCGCGCCGCATTGGCCGTTTTACATGCACGGCACGGCGTGGCTGGAGATCGACGGGCGCGGCGATGTGCTCAAGAAGGCAGACGGCATTCTGAAGCACCGCTTCCGCAGTTCCTGGCCCGACTTCCATTTCGAAGATCTGGGCGCAGGACGCACCGAGCCCGACTGGGTCAAAGGATTGGGCAATCTGGGCTCCTCCATCGGACGGCATACCTTCGCGGCCGAACTCAGCACCGCCTTCGCTCTTACGGGCCAGCCGAAGTACGCGCGCAAGGCACTCGAACTGATGCGTTCGTTTGTCGCGCAGGTTCCGTTCGTGCTGGAGCCCGGTTTTCATGAAGACCACGACCGCTACTTCGGGGGCCGAGGCAACGAAACGCTTACACTCACCTACCGCTGCATGCGCTGGCTCGACGTGATGCACTCCGGCGCGTTGCATGCGCCCGGAGTCTGTACGGATGACGATCTGTTCTGGCTGGTCAAACAGTTCTGGTTTTACGCGATGCAGTTTTACCGCTTTGTCGGCGACGCAATGCGCCGCGACAACCATCATCTGGTCGACCACGGGCACGCGCCGTTCGTGCTTGGAACCCTCTTTCCCGAATTCTCCTGCGGGCGCGCGCTGGCCGATCAGGGCCGCCGCACCATCTCGCATCACTTCAAGCGCAACGTGTTCGAAGACGGCGGCTATGCGGAGCACAGCACCAAGTACCAGTACCACATTCTCTTTCACTACTTGAATCCGTTGGCGCTCGCGAAGGCGAACGGCGTGCGCCTCTTTGACGCCGGGCAGACCGCGCGGCTGGCTCGCTGGGTGGAATTCAACGCGCACGCCTGTAAGCCCGACGGGGTGCTGGCCGATTTCGGCGACGAATTCGGCGGCTCGCTGGCATATCTCTTCGGATCGCTGGCGGTTCCTGTGATCTCGCCGCGCCTCGCGGCGCTCGCTCGAGCCCTGGGCTTCGAGCCGGGCGCGCTCCGCTTCGAATCGCCCGCGGCGTTAACCCGGCGCTTCTCGAGATGGAAGCCGGGCCAAGCGCCGCGCGTGGGCCTTTCGCCTTACTTCGCCGCGCGCCGCGGTCCCGCAAAGGCTGAGGCCAAAGCGCTGCCCGATCCGGCCAGCGTGCAGTACCCGCAGGGCGGCTACACGTTCTTCCGTTCCGGCTGGACGCCGGGCGCAGACTATCTCGCCACCTCGCACTACACCGACTCGATGCCGCACGGGCACACGCATTGGGACATGCTTTCCTTCGTTCTACATACGCAAGGCGAAACCCTGATCGGCGATCCCGCCACGTGGCTCTACACCGACAAACGCAACTGGGAGTCCCAGGAGACGCGCGGCTATCCGTACTCGGTCGACGCCCACAACTGCCTGGTGATGAACGACGACACGCTCAAGCCCCTCGCGGCACTCGGGCACGGCTGCTGCTGGGGAGGCTATCCGCCGCGTCACGGGTTGGGCTTATTCGAATCCGGCGGCCCCATCGAAGTGGCCGAATTCTGGCACGACGCGTACGCGCCGACGCGGCATCGCCGCTACCTGGTCCACGTGCGCGGCATTGGATTCGTCTTCGTCGATCTGCTTTCGCGAAAAGGCTTGGATCTGCGCCCGCACCAGTATGCGCAGCGTTTTCATCTCGAAGGCGGCGTGGACTATGCTCCGCTCAAGCCCGCGCCCGCGCAGGCCGTGCGCATTCGGAAAGGCCGGGCCCGCGCGCTCCTGATTCCGGGCGCAGAGGCCGATTCGAAATGGAAGTTCTGGCGCGACGATCGGCTCGCGAATCTGTACGGCGTCACGCGTACGCCGGAAGGCCGTAAGCTGCCGGCGCCGTGGATTGCGGAATTGACGCGCCGCATTCAGGGCCCCAGCGTCTTCACCAACTTCCTGATCACCCGCCCCGCTTTAGATTTGGCCGCCGCGCCTTCCGCCGCGTACCTCGGTTCCGCGCCCGCGCGCTGGCTCTTTCAGCAGCACGAAGGCTTCAGCGCGCATGCTCTGAACCTCGGCAAGCACGGCACCCTCTATGTAGCCAGTTGTCCGTACGGCAAAGCACTGGACCATCCCGAATTGTCCACCGACGCCGAACTGGCCGTTGCTCGAGTCGATCGGCACAGACGGCTCGCGGCGTGGTGCCTGGCAAAGGGTTCGCGCCTGAACGTGCGAGGTCAACGCGTCATCAAAAGTGCGGCACGCAAAGAGTGGCTCGCCTGATGGTCTCGCAAGCCCCGTAAAACCGGTTTCAGCGTTGGGAAAGCTCGGACCACGGACGCAGCCGCAGGCACGCGTCGTCGGCTTTCCGGCTCAGGAAACGGGCCATTTCGTGAGTGATCGGAACCTGATTGTCCAGCACGGCGGGGTACGGGTGCTCCGCCGTGCTTTCCTGGGTAAGCACGCGATAGAAACAGGATGCGAAGAGATACGCGCCGTGCATGCCGCTGTGATGCCGGTCCGGGTTGTGGTAATTCACTTCTGGGCGCTCGCTCATCGCATCCCGCAATGCAACCAAGGCCGGAACCATCGTGGCCTGATGCGCACGGGACAGTTCCGTGTACATCGCCAAGGTTCGATCCCAGTATTCCGGCGGAGCGCCCTGAGGTCCGTAGTACGCAAAGAGGAGGGGTTTCGATCCGGCCTCGCGGACGGCGCGAATCAGCTTCTCGCCGTACTCGCGCATCTCGTCCGGTTTATCCGTCGCACCTTTCGTCGCTTCTTGCAGCACCACGTAGTCAAACCCGCCCGACCTGATCCGCTCGCGCACCTCCTCGCGTTCCCAGTGCCAGCGAAAGGTCTTGCCGCCGCTGGTCATGGCCTCCGTCTCGACCTGCCATTTCAATGCGCCGGTGTTGATCAGAGCCGCCACCGTTTTTGGAATGTCCCAATAGAAGGTGCCGCTGTTCCCGATGAACAGCATGCGCAGCGGGGTGCGCGGTCCGGCCGGCGCAAGCGGCGGCACGGGCGGCGCCAGCGCTTCGGCTGCGCCGATGCTTACGGGCACTTCAAATTCCGCGCGCTCGATCTCGATGGCGTTCACGATGGCGCGCTTCCCGTGGAATCGGATGTCGATTTCAGGGCCTTCGGTGCGGCAGGGCGTTTCGATCCGCGCCGCGCGCGCAAAGCCACCACTCATGCGGTACGGCGCGAACGATTCGGCGATCATCCGTCCGTTGATCGAGACGCCAAACTCGCGCTTCGACTCCGAATCTCCTTCGAAGGTCTCGGCGGCGTATACACGCACCGTGTACCGGCCGGGCTCCACCTTGAAGCGGTAGCCGTCAAGCCCGTGGCGTTCGCTGCGCAGCACCTCCGCCATGTGTTGCGATAGGATGGGCAAAGCCGCCTCGCGCAACACGGTATTTCCGCCGCAAGCGCCCCACACATCGCCCTCGGCGAAAAGGCGGTCGGCGCTCCACGTGCGCCCTATGCCGTCGGTTACGTCCTGCCCGCCTCCACAATTCACACGGTAGATGACATTCGACATTTCGAAAGAACTCCCTGTGGGTTTGCGCTCGATCCGATTCCCGATGAGGTGGCGGGCGCTCGGCGCGAAAAACGGCTTCGACATCACCGTGTATGCGTGCGCTTATGCTATTCGTTGCCGGAGCTCGGAGCCAGACGATCTGCCGGCGGCTCTATTCTGCTTCACGCAAATTGGATCAGGAATACTCATCGCGGCCTTCCGCGCTAGAGTGCAGCCTTGCGTTTTTGCGAGGGATTCGCCGGAATCCATCCAGTTGGTGCAAGTGAGGAGACCGAGATGCGCGCATCCGTTTTGTTCTGCATGGCCGCGGCGCTGTGGTTGGGGAATACCGGTCACGCCGGCGAAGGCGAGGCCCCCGCGCCGCTGTCCGCAGCGCAGCTCGACGCACTGGCCAATCGTTATGCCGCCGGAGACGAGGCGGCGCGCGCCGCCGTATTGAAAGAACTCGCCGGGCGTGACGCGCTGCAGCCGTCGGCGACGGCCGGGTGGCTTGCCAAGATCCTCGCCGCCTTGCGCAAGCAAGGTCCCATTTTGAAGCCAGTGCCCACCGATATGCTCGCGAATCTGGAAGGCCAGCACCGCACCGGCGCGCAGATGGGCGGAGGCGGCGGCACCCGCCAAGTAGCCACCGTCGAAAGCGCCGTCGGCCCGGTTCGCGTCGTCCTGATGGACCCACCGCGCCCCAACGCGCCGGTCCTGGTCTACCTGCACGGCGGCGGCCATGTCGGTGGCCACGACGGGAGCAAAGACAACGAGATGGCTTGGAACTGGGGCATCGGCCGGGCTTCGAAGATTGCATCCGTCGGCATGCGCTTGCTCGTGCGCTGCGTGGACGACAAAGCCGTGAACGCTTGGGTCATTCCTTCTGGCCCGCAGGCGGTGAACGCCGTGCTGGACGCGCTGCAACGTTCGTTCCAGATCGACCCCGACAAGGTGTACCTGATGGGCAACAGCATGGGCGGATACGGCGCGTGGTACTTCGCGGCCATCGAGGCCGACCGCTATGCGGCATGTGCGAGTCTGGCCGGAGGCAGTTCGATCAAAGGGGCCACATTCGAGAACTATCGCGCGCTGCCGTTCGGAGTATTTATCGGCGAGAAGGACGGCAGCCGTTACGGGAGCGCCAAGCAGGCCTGGGACGACCACGAAGCGCTCAAGAAAAGCGATCCCGGCGCTTATCCGGGCCTCTTCAAGGGTTATCCGGGGATGGGCCATAACATCGAAGACTCCGTCTACGCCGACGTCGACGGCTTCTTCAAAGGCAAGGCGCGGGCCGCGTACCCGCGGCTGGTGCTGTGGCGTCCGCTCGTGACCTGGAAAAAACGCTTCTACAACCTGGGGCTTGAAGATCCCAAGCCCGGGATGTCCGTACGCGCCGAGATGAAGGAAGACAACCGAATCGTCGTGACCGGTGCGCAAGGCGCCACGCTGACGGTCTATCTCAATGAGAAGCTGGTGGACTTCAAGAAGCCGGTAGTCGTTACCTGGAATGGCCAAGAAGCCTTCAACGGCACCCTCACGCCGACACTCTCCACCATGCTGGAGACCTTGGGCGACCGGTCAGATGCGGGGATGTATTACACCGCCAAGGTGGTATTGAAGCCTTAAGCTTGGCCGGCGCCTCGGGATGCGTCGACACGGAGGCGACACGTATGAATCCCCTGCTGTCCGGATTTTCGGTTCGATCCAAACCGGTTTGCATCGCAAAACCAGATGGCCCGGTGTATTCTATCGATAGTCGATAGAAGATCTTGGGAGCTTGCCATGCGCCGAGGCCTTTCAAGACGTTCTTTTGTGGCGGCCTTAGGGGGAGGAGCGGCGGCCATGGCCTTGGGATCAAGTTCATTTGCGGCGCCTCGCGAACTCAACGTGCTGCTGATCACCGCCGACGACTTGAATTTCGATTCGGTTGGCGTAAACGGTTGCCCGATTCCCGGGATCACCCCCAACCTGGACCGCTTGGCCGCGCAAGGGATGCGCTTTCGGCACAGCCATACGCCTGAAGCCGTCTGCCAGCCCTGCCGACAGATGTTAATGACCGCGCGCTATCCGCATCATTACGGCGCGAAGGGATTTCATTCGTTTGCTTCACACACGCCCACTCTGCCGCAGGCCTTGAAAAAGGCGGGTTATCGGACCGGCATTCTGGGGAAGGTAGGACATTACGGCGATCCGAACCTGCACGATTGGGACTTCAAGAAGGATCAGAACGACTTGGGGGCGGGGCGCGATCCGAAAATCTACGCCCAATATACCTCGCAGTTCCTGAAGTCGGCGCAGGAAGACGGTAAGCCGTTCTTTCTGATTGCCAACAGCCACGACCCGCATCGGCCCTTTATGGGCGCGGACGGCCCCAAACAAAGGAAGCGCGGCAAGAACGCCGCGAAGACCTTCAAGCCCGAAGAAGTTCCGGTGCCGGGGTTCCTGCCGGATTTGCCGGATGTGCGAAAGGAGGTCGCGCAGTATTTCGGAAGCGTTCATCGCCTCGACGCCACCGTCGGTGCGGTCCTGAAAGCGTTGGACGATTCCGGTCAAGCGGATCGTACTCTGGTCCTGTTCGCCAGCGATCACGGCATGGCATTCCCGTTCGCCAAGACCAACTGCTATCGGCAAAGTACGCGCAGCCCCTGGATGGTGCGCTGGCCCGGCCAAGTCAAGCCCGGCCTGGTGGACGACGAGCACTTCGTCACCAGCCTCGACTTCGCACCGACCATTCTGGAGGCGCTGGGCCTGAACCCGCTTCCCGGCAGCGACGGAAAAAGTTTTTTGCCGCTGCTGCGCGGCGAGAAACAAGCCGGACGGGAGCGCGTGCTCACGCAATTCGACCAGACTTCGGGACAGCTCGATTTTCCCATGCGCGCGCTGCAAGACCGCCGCTACCTCTACATCTGGAACGGCTGGGCCGGCGGCAAGCAAGAGTTCAAAAACGAGTCTCAGGCGGGGCTGACGATGGCCGCAATGCGCCGCGCCGCCGAAACCGATGCGGCGGTGGCCGAACGCGTGAAGCTGTTCCTGCACCGCGTACCGGAAGAGTTCTACGATCTCGAAGCCGATCCGCACGCGCTGAAGAATCTGATCGGCGCGCCCGATCAACTCGAACTCGCAGGGCAATTCAGGAATTCGCTGCTGGAGATATTACTAACCAACGGCGATCCGAACGCCGAACGGATGAAGGCGGCCTTGGCCCGCTAGAGAGCGGCCGCCACGAAAAAACGATAGGGTGTTTGCTCAGGTACGGCGAGCGAGCATCTGCAGATATTCCAGGAAGCGCGTGCAGATCAGCAAGCGGTCCTGGATGAATTCGTCCACTTCCTGCTTATCGAAGCGCCGCAGCAAGGCCCGGGAAAGTTCGCGCTGCAAGCGCTCGACCTCGCGCAGCGCTCCGGGAAGTTCGGCGCGAAGCTGCGCCAGCGCCGCGGGATCTGCGGTGCCGGCTTCCAGGCGCGGCAGCATGGCCGCCAGCCGCTCGGTCTCGACCTTGCGGCGTTCGGCCAGCATGTCGAGTTGCGCGAGTAACTCCAGCAATTCCAGCACGTCGCGGTTGCGCCGAGCCGAGCGCTTGGCGCGGCCGAAGACTTCCGCGGCCTCCTTCGCGTGATGATCGCTCACGCCGTAATGCGCCAGCGCCACCTCCGTGTTGTCCGCGCGCAGGCCGTAGAAGCCCACCAGCAGCCGCCGTTCGAAAGACTCGCGGCTGGAACCCAGCCCTGTCCACATTCGCTCGGCGGCGTACAGCATCGTCGGCCAAGCCGTGGGCAGCGGATCGCAGGGCGTCAAATTCGAATTGAACCGCGCCCAGCTCGTGGCCACCAGTCCGCCCAGCCGGGGCTGCGTTTCGCAGGCTTCGACCCACCAGTCCACGTTATCCATGCGCTGCCGGTAATTCGGGATATTGCCGTAAAACTGCTCGGCCCCGCGAATCGCGCAGCCGCCGAAGATCTGGAAGCCGCCGTGGTGGTACTTGCCCAATTGCGGCAGCATTTCGGGACGGAACTGGCCGCCGTCGGAGCCGTACTTCCAGTACATCAGCCCGCAGCCCTTGGGCATCTTCTTCAGGACTTCCGGGGGCGCCTCCCGCAGCATGTCGTCCCAAAGGATCGGCGTCTTCTCGGCCGAGCGCACCTGCCGGACATACCGCGCCACATGCTCGATGAAATGCAGCTCTTTGCCGCCGGCCTTTTCCAGCGCCGCCTTCGATTCCGGATGCTGCCCCAACTGCCACGCTTCGTCCGCGCCGATATGAATGGACTTGGCGAGCGGATGCGCGTCGATGATTTCCTTCACCATCTCGCGCACCAACTTCTGCGCCTTCGGGCAGCCGGTCCGGATCTGTTGCGGAACATCCGGATTCTCGGCATACGCACGGTACTTGGGATGCCGCAGGACGTACTCGAGGTGCCCGCACGTCTGCACGAGCGGGATGATTTCCAGTCCCTGCGCCTCGGCGTGCTTGAGGAAAATCTGCAGCGTCTCGGGCGTGAAGGCGTTGGGGCCGCGGATCTCCGGTAGACACTGGAACGGGAAGCGATCTTCGTACTCCACCAGCACCGCGTTGTACTTATACAGCGCGGCCAGCTCGAGGAACTCCTTGAGCGCATCGAGGTTCGGCGTCAGACCCTTCAAGTCGAGGTGGATGCAGCGAAACGGAACCGTCGGCCAGTCTTCGATCTTCAGCGCCGGAATGCGCGTGCCTTCCTGGAGCAGTTGCCGGATGGTCTGCACCGCCGCCAGCAGGCCGCCTTCGTCGCTGGCCGAGACCGTCAGCGAATGCCCGGCCGCCAGCAACTCGTACGCTTGCGGCCGCGTCTGCGCCGTGCGCACGAAAATACCTTCGCGCGTGTGGTGCGTGATCAGCAGGCCGTGAGGATCCTTCACCGTCGAGGACGGCTTGATCTCGTATTCGAGGCGAAAGGTATTCTTAAGTTCCGCGGCGAGCTGCTCGGCGGCTTGCTTGACTCGGGGACCGGGGCGGCGCGGGACAAAGATGGTGTCCACTTCTTTAAAATCAAAGTGGCCAGCCAGCACCTTAACGGATCGGGGTTGCGGCAACAGGCTTAACGCCATGCCCGATGACTCCCGGATATCCCCCACCAAAGCTTCAATTTCGGGCGCAATTTTAGGTAGCCCATGGAAATACACAACGACGGAAAGCACCATGCGCGGGTTTTCTAACAGGTTTATATAATCCCTTATTCATACAAAGATTAGGCTAAAATGGCTTATTTCAAGCGATCTGGCTGCTGCCAATCGCCCTCTAGGAAGGGCTCGCTCGCCCCTCGCGAGGCGACTGTTTAAAGCGCTTTCGGAATGCCCGCGCGAAGTAATTGGCATCCCGGATGCCTACCGTATGCGCCACTTCCTTCACGCTAAGCCATCCCTCCCGCAGCAGTAGCCGCGCCTGGTAAAGCCGGATTTCGCGAAGGTACGCGTTGGGCGCCAACCCAACCACGCGGGTGAACTCCTGGCACAAATGACTCTTCGACATGCGCGCTTCGGCGCAGAACTGCGCATAGCCGATGGCCTCGAAGTAGTGCGAGTCGATAAAGTGTTTCACCGCCAGCGCCGCTCGATCGCCCGCGCGGACGGCACGCAACGGCGCCGGATGCTGCCGCGCGCCCCGTTCCAGCAACAGCCTTAGAAGCGGCCAGAGCAACACGTGCGCGTGCGTGCGCCCTTCGCGCAACGCCTGCAGCAGCCGTTCCAGGATCTCACGCTCCGGATCGTCCGCCGCCAGCCGCGCGCGCAGCGGAAGCCGGGGCGCGATGGCGCGCGGCACGGGGTGGGACTCCAGCGTCCGAAACGCCTCCTCGGCATTCGTCTGCAGCGGCGGCTTGCGTTCCGAGAAGTCCCGCGTCCACGAGAAGTGCACGCAATGGCGCTTGGCGCCTTGCGTGTCTTCCGCCCACCCTTCGCTGCGCAACCCGGGCGGGATGATTACCAGATCGCCGGGTTCCTGCTCGTACCGTTCGTCCTCCAGCGTCCGCACGTACCGGCCGGCCGAAGTGTAGTCGAGAAGGCAATCGTAGATGCGGCGCGGGCCTTCGTGCCACCCGCCGCGGCACCAGCCTTCCCAGAATATGCGCACCACGGGATCGAACAGACAATGGGCCATAATCGCCTCAATACTAAACACAGTGCTATCTTTCGTTCGATTGTGCCCTGGCACAGCCCCCACCGGCAAGGAGATATTGAAGGTGTCTAAAGTGCGTCCTACATCCACTCCAGGAGCCGATCGATGCGAAAGCGCGTGTTGGGCAAGACGGGGCTCGAGGTCTCCGAGCTTGGACTGGGAGGCGCGTTCGTCTCCAAGTCAGGGGGCGAGTTCGAACAGAGCCGCGCGGCGGTGCTTCGCGCCCTCGAATTGGGCGTCAACTACATCGATACCGCGCCGACCTACAGCAACAGCGAAGAAACCTTCGGGCGCATCCTCGAAGACGTGCGCGCGCCGCTGATTATCTCCACCAAGCTAGGCGGGCGTCCGCAACCCTTCGAACCCAAGAACAAAGATCACCTGCGCCGCTCGATCGAAGAAAGCCTCCGGCTGCTCAAGCGCGACCGCGTCGACATTCTGATGATCCACGAGCCCGACCGCTTCCGGCAATACGACTGGTGGAGCGACCAAGAGCGCTTCGAAGGACCGGTCCTGGAAGTCCTCGACGATCTCAAGCGCGAAGGCGTGATCCGCTTCACCGGATTGGGCGGCACCACCGCCTACGAGCTGCCGGCGATTATGGCGACACGGCGCTTCGACGTGGTGCTCACCGCCTTCAATTACAGCCTGCTCTGGCGCGAAGCCGCCCGCGAAGTACTTCCGCTCGCCCACGAACTGGGCATGGGCGTGATCCTCGGCAGCCCGTTGCAGCAAGGCGCGCTGGCGCGGCGTTACGACCAGGAAGTCTACGACGGCGCACCGTGGCTCAGTTCGCCGCGCCGCGCGCAGTACAAGGCGCTCTATGCGTTCCTCGACGAACTGGGCCTGCCCATCGCCGAAGTGGCACTCCGCTTCGTGCTCTCGAATCCGCATGTTAGCTGCGTGCTCAACGGCGCGCGCTCGGCCGAGGAGATCGAATCCAGCGTTGCCGCCGCGGAGAAGGGGCCGCTCCCCGCCGAGGTGATCGCACGCCTCGACGAGATTGCCGCCCTGGTCCCCTTCCGGCCCTTCAACGAGCCTTTCGGTCTCCCGTTCCTGCGCGGCAAGCGCAACCAAGTGGGGATCGCCTGATGCGTGCCGCCGTAGTCGCCGCGCCGGGGCACCTCGAAGTGCGTGAGGTGCCCGAGCCGAAGATCGGTCCGTACGAGGCCCTGTG
This sequence comes from Planctomycetota bacterium, assembly GCA_015075375.1. GTDB lineage: Bacteria > Planctomycetota > SZUA-567 > H5-PLA8 > H5-PLA8 > H5-PLA8. Next base: position 155,218 of record JABTUM010000004.1, read on the forward strand.
CGCGCAGCTCTTCGGCGCCACCTGCACCGGTACCGATTCGCACCTGATCCACGGGCGCTTCCCCTGGAACAACGCCTACCCGTTTGTGCTCGGCCACGAAAGCGTTGGGCGCGTCGTTGAAGTCGGCTCCAAGGTGCGCCACCTCAAACCCGGCGATGTCGTCACGCGCGTGGGCTGGCACGGCGATGCGAATAGCGGCGTGCACAGCACCTGGGGCGGCTTCGCCGAATGGGGTGTCGCTGTCGACTGGCGAGCGATGCAGGAAGACGGGCGACCGGAGCAAGAATGGCGGCGCTGGCGCATCCACCAGACTGTCCCGCCGGACCTCGATCCGCGCGCGGCGACGATGTTCGTCACATGGCGCGAGACCTTCTCCTGCGCGCGGCGTATGGGCTTCCGCGACGGCTGCCGCGTCCTGATCCTCGGCAGCGGCGGAAACGGCCTGGCCTTTGCCAGCCACGCGCGAAATCTGGGTGCGAGCGTCGTGGCGCTTACCGGAGCGCCCGGGCGCGAAGCCTCCGCGCGAGCCGCGGGCGCGACGCTCTATTTCAATTACGCATCGCCCGATCCGATCGGCCGCCTCCGTGACGCGCAATCGGAAGGGTTCGACTTCGTCATCGACGCCGTGGGACGCGCGGGGATGCTCGACGATGCGCTCCCGCTGTGCGCGAAGGGCGGGACGCTGGCCCTCTACGGCATCGACGAGATTCAAAAGGTTCAACTCACGCCGGACCGCGCCCGTGGATCCTTCACCTTCTACAAGGGCGGCTACGACGAAGCCGAAGCGCACGAAGCCGTCGTGGACCTGATGCGCTCGGGGAAACTCGATGCGGGTGTCTGGCTGGACCTCCAACGCCCCTACCCCCTCGAACGCATCGGCGAGGCCTTCGAAGCGTTAGGGCGGCGCGAGGCCGTTAAGGCGCTGATCCGCCTGAGCGCGCCTACTCTTTGAACGGATTGCGATCCGGCGCAGAATCGTGCGGCACGATGCGCTGCAGATGATGGGTCAGGATGTTTAGAAGCGGATTTTTATGCCGCACCCAGATACGCAGCGGCTCGGGCTTCGCGCCCAGGCGCGCCTTGGGTTCCAGAGCCGTGCGCCCCAGCGACAAGCGCCGGCAGCCCAAGGCCAGTCCGTCGGCGATCACCGCCTGCAAGAGTCGCAGATACACCGGCAGCGTTTCGTTCGCCGCGTAGTCGAAGCCTATGTAATACCCCACCGCCGTCTCGCCGTCCTTCAACGCCGTGACGAAGCCCAGCAACTCCGGACCGCGGCGAACGACCGTGCAGCGAAAATCCGCGCCCAGCGCCTCCGCCAGCGCGGGCAGGTAGTCCGGGGCAAGCGCCACCATGCGGGTTGCCGCGCGCCGGTGAACCTGTTCGTGCAACGCGTGAAGCTGCGCCGCGTGCGCGCGCAGGTCGGCGAGGGGCTCGACCGTGCATCCGGCCGCCTGGAGATCCTTGTCGAACTTCTTGACCGCTTTGCGGTACTTGGCGTTCAGGCTGGACAGATAATCGTCATAGGCCGACCAGCCGGGACGAAACGCCAGCACCATATCGGGGTCGGATTCCAGCGCGCGGTAACTATAGCGCTTCAGGGCCTGCACCCCCGGCTCGTGCGCGGCGTCGAGGTCCTTCACCATCACGTAGTCCACGCGCCCGGCCAGCCGTTCGGCTTGGCGCACGCGGTACAGCGCTTCGGCGATGCCCGGCCACACCGACAACTCGTCCTCGCCCGGCCCGAACGCGACGCCGTGGAAGCCCCAGGAGAACAAGTTGCCGCCCACCAGCACGCGCAGCTTCAACTGCTCCAGCGCTTTGGCGCTCCAGCCTGAAAAGGCCTGCTTCCAGGCTCGCTTCAGCGCCGAACCGTCCGCCGCGTCCGGCGCGGAGGCGGGGTTCACCAACTGGCTCCCTGCCAGTTCGACGAGCTGCATGTTCAACGCCGCCGCCGGAACCGAGCCGCGGTACAGCAGTGCGTAACGCGGCTGCAAGCCCGGCGGACCGGACCGTTCGATGACGCCAAGATAGCGCCGCTGCATAAAGATCGAAGCGGATGCGGTCTGCGCGTCCCAGTGCGCGGGATTCAGCGAGTCGATCCGGCTCGCCAGCGCGAATTCGAACCCGCTGGGACGATGCCGCTCTTCGTGGTCTTCCTTCGCGCGTTCGAAGCGATCCAATAGCGCGCGCCATTTGCTCGATTCGCCCACGTTCAAAACCCCATTTTGCCGCGCAACTGGCCGATCTGCGCCCAAGTTTCCTCGGTCACGTCCTTCTGCTTGATCTCGGAAAAGAAAACGCGCAGCACGCGGCGCTCGTCGATATCGATCTCGCCGTCCCGCGCGGCCAGCTCAAGCAGCGCCTCCAGCTCCTTTGCATCCAGCTTGCCGTCGTTGGCCAGCGAGCGTTGCAGGTGGAACACCATCTGAACGTAGCGGCTGTCCTTGGCCATGAGCGCGCTCCTTTTGTTCGCTGCGTTACCCTTTGATACCCGTCATCGCCACGCCGCGGATGAACGTCTTGATCGCCAGCAGGAACAGGAGCACCAGCGGCAGGCTGAAGACCGCCGCTGCAGCCATCACCAGGTGCCACGGCGTGCTTCCCTGCTGCGACTGAAACGCCTGCAAGCCCAGCGAAAGCGTGAACTGACCCTTATCCGTCAAATACAATAGCGGTCCCATGAAGTCCTTCCACGCGTACAGGAAGTGAAAGAGCGCCACCATCGCCAGCGCGGGCTTCGAAAGCGGGAGGACCACGTAGAAGAAAATTTGCAGCTCGCTGCATCCGTCGATACGCGCGGCATCGAGCAGATCTTTCGGCAGACCCAGGAAAAACTGCCGCAGCAGGAAGATATTGAACGCCGCGCCGAACCACGAATGAACCCACAGCGGCTTGAACGTTCCGATCCAATCCAGCTCGCGATAAACCCCGTACAATGGCACCATCGTGGCCGGAAACGGGACCATCATCGTCGCCAGCGTCAGCCCGAACAGAATCGCCTTGGCTCGGAAACTCCCGAACGCGAACGCGTACGCCGCCAGCGCCGAGACGAAAGTCGTCCCGATCATGCCCAGGATCGCGACCCAAAGCGTATTGAGCAGGTAGCGCCCGAAGTCCATCTTGCGCATGCTCGCGGGCACGTTTTCCCAGAAGAAGCGGACTTCCTTGCGCAGATCCTCGGGAGGCACGACGCCCCACGCGTACAAGACGTCTTCGCCGCTTCCGGCGGTCTTGGTCAGGAGCCGATTGTCGGGAATCGATTCGCGCACTTGCACCCAGCCGGCCGGATAGGTCTCCAGCACCTCGCATGCGAAGAGGCGTTTCTCGGGTTCCGCGCCGACCTTAAACCGCATCTCCGCCGCGCCCGCCGCCGGCGCCTCGCCCCACGCGCCGCCGCTCGCCCGAAGATCGGCTGCCGCGATGAGCATGCGCCGGTCCACGAAGCGTTCCGCGTCGCGCCGATCGCCGGCCGTCTCGCGCCCGCCTTTTACCAGCACGTGCGGAGCGTCCAGCGTGGCCAAGCGCACCACTGCGATCCGTTCGGGCCGGGGATCGGCGATCGGCTCCCGGGTTTCGTCCAGGCGCAGCCGGAACTCCCGCGTCAGCGTCGCCGTCTCCGTCCGCGGCAGCCACTCCGGCGGATTCTTCATGGTCTGTTCGTTGGGCTTCAGCGCGGTCAGCACCATCCAGACCAGCGGGAAAACGAATATCGCCGTCGCCGCGAGCAGGAACAGATGCAGCCCCGCGCGCATCCACGGCCGGCGCGGGCGAAGATCCGTAGATTCGGCCTCTTGCGCCACCGTCATGCTCCCGCGTAGTACACGCGCCGCTGCCCGATCCGAAAGGCGATCAGCGTCAGCAGCGCGATCAGCCCGAAGAGAATCCACGACGCCGCGCAGGCATAGCCCATGCGGTGGTAGTCGAAGGCGTGGTCGTAGATGAACATCGGCAGCAGGTAGGTCGCGTAATTCGGCCCGCCCTGCCCGCCCGTCATGATGTAGGGTTCGGCGAAGACTTGAAACGTCCCGATGATCGCCATCACCACGTTGAAGAGGATCACCGGCGAAAGCTGCGGCAGTTCGACATGCCGGAAAACATCCCAACTGCCCGCGCCGTCCAGCCGTGCCGCTTCGTATAGATCCTGCGGGACATCTTGCAGTTTGGCCAAGTACACGATCGCCATCTGCCCGCAGCCCCACACGCTTAAGAGCACCAGCGACGGCAGCGCGCCGAAGATCACCTGCCGGTTCTTGAAATCCAGTCCCACCAGCCGGTCGTCCTGCATGAACGACGGCGCCTTCCAGCCCAGCGGATCCAGGAACGGGCGCATCACGCTGGTCAATAGCCCGTTATCGGGATTGAGCATCCACATCCACAGGATCGCGCTGGCCACCGTGGGCACCAGATGCGGAACGTAAATCGCCGCACGGTAAAAGGTGGTCCCGCGAATCGGCGCGTGCAGCGCCTTCGCCAAGCCCACCGCGATCAGCACGCCGACAGGGATCGAAAGCGCCGCGAAGAGCAGCGTGTTGTACAGCGCGCGCAGGAAGATCGGATCGCCGGAGAGTTCGGCGTAGTTCGCCAGCCCCACCGGCTCCGGCGGGCGCAACACCGAATACTCCGTGAAGGAATATGCGAAACTCGCCGCAAACGGATAAAGCGTGAAGACCAGCAACCCCAGCAGCCAGGGCACGACAAAAGCCCATGCGCGCGGCGGAGGGCGGCGATAAGGCGGTGCGGACGGCGTGGACATGAGTACGACAGTAATCACTAACCGGGCTTCGGTGTACCGTGAAAAAAGCCCTTCGGTCGAAGCCCCAGGACGGTAAGCGAGGCCGTTTAGCGCTGATACAGTGGGAGGTACTGGTACGGCAGCGCCAGAACGATCACCGCCATTGCCGTATCCAGCACGGGGGAAGCGCCCCAGCCGGTGTAATTCCAACTTCCGTCGGCGCCCTGCTCCTTTAAGTATCGCGCGCGCCGCGAGGCGAAATAAGTGGCCCAGGACGCGCCGCCGATCTGGTGCAGCGCCTGCGCGGTATAGAAGCTCGTGTAGCTGTCATGCTGCTGCCGCGTGTTCTCGGCCGAGATGTTCCGCTTCACATACTCGATCGCTTTCTTCGTCTCGGGCGCGGTGTACAGCCCGGCCATCAGCAGGAGTTCGGCGCCGGCCGCCGAAAGAGCCGGACGCGAACCGCTCATCCCGGCGCGGTACGCCACTCCGCCATCCGGCTGCTGCGACTTGCGAATGTAATCGATGGCCCGGTCCATCACACGGTCGGGCACGTCCAGCCCCACGTTCGCGCATGCGCGCAGCGCCTGCACCTGGGTAATCGTCACCGAGCCCTCGTCCGAACCGCTGTTGGGCGAGTAGTACCAGCCGCCCAGGCTCGACTGCGCCCGCGCCGTCAGCTTGATCGCGCGGTCCAGGCAGTCCTTGACTCGCGTCCCGAACTCGGCGCCCGGCTCCATCCCGTACGCTTCCGCCAAAAAAGTCATGGCGAACCCGTGCCCGTACATGCTGCGCTGTTCGTTGGGTGCGGTGATGTGTCCCGTGCGGTCCTGCGCGCGGACCAAAAAGTCGATCGCCTTGAGCAGATGAGTGCCGTATTTGCCTCGCCCCGGCGTATGCCCCGCCGCCAAGAAGGCCAGGCCGGCCATCCCGGTCATCGCGCAAGGGTAGTTCCCTTGCCCCGCCGCCGTCCAAGATCCGTCGCGCCCTTGGCTGCGCGCCAGCCAGCCCAGCGCCCGTTCGATGGCCTCGTCCTGCCGGGCGACGATCTCCTCAAAGCCCGCCGGAAGCTTCTCCGATTCCTCTTCCGCTTCACCCCCGAACAAACCGGTGCAGCCCCATCCGGGGCCGAGCAGAGCGACCAAAAGCCATACGACCTTCCGCATAACCTTCTCCTACCTCTTATTGTTACCTCGTTGAGGCGCAAGAGTGCAGTAGGAATCGCCCCAACCGTGGAGATTCATTCCCAACAAAGAGACCTTGGCCAGTCCTGTTTACTGCACGTGAGCTAATCCCGTGCGCTTGAATGCGCCTAATATCCCTATATTCTGCTTCTCGCCGGAATACTTAAGGCCGTCTCGTGGATTGACTTTATAGATCGGTGCGGCTTGTGCAAAGGGCAGGGCCGCCCGGCAAGGAAGGGTGCATGCCGGAGGAGCGTACGGGCGGCATTCCTACGCTGCCTGTCCCACGCCCGGAGGCGTCGAGCGCGGGCGACGGAGCTACGGGAGCGCCGTCGGCCGACCCGGTTATCCGTCGTGCGCAATTCGAGCGGATCGCCATGCCTTTGGCGGATTCGCTCTTTGCCACGGCATTGCGCATGACCCGCCATGCGGCGCGGGCCGAAGATCTGGTGCAGGAGGCGTACATACGGGCGTGGCAGAATTTCGACCGCTTTACGCTCGGGACGAATTTCAAGGCTTGGATATTCCGCATCCTCACGCTGCTGTACCGGAACGAACGGCGCAGCGCGAAGACCCGGGAGCAGACGGTCGATCCGGCCACGGCGGACCAGATCTTACCCGCCGCGGATGGCGGGGACGGCTCGTACGAGGCGAAGAAGGTCGATTGGGACGAGTTGTATCCCGATCTGGTCGATGACGAATTCAAGCGCGCGCTGGACCGTCTGGACGAAGACCAGCGCGTGGTGCTGATGCTGGTGACGCTGGGCGAACTCTCTTACCAGGAGACCGCCGAGGCGCTGGAAATACCCATCGGCACGGTGATGTCGCGCCTGTTCCGCGCGCGCAAGCAGTTGCAGCAGGAACTGGCCGCCTACGCCCAAGAACGCGGGCTGTTGCGCTCGGGGGGAGCGAAGTAGATGAAGGAGGAAGACGTGCGCCCGGCCATGCAGGCCTATCTCGACGGACAGCTCGATCCCGCCGAACGCGCGCGCTTCGAGGCTTGCTGCGAGGGCGACCCGGCGCTGAAGGAAGCCTGTTGCGAGGGCGAAGCGTTCCACAAGTTCCTCAAGCAGGCGTGCTGCGAACCGGCGCCGGCGGGGCTGCGCGAGCGCCTTGCCGCCAAGCTGTGGCAGGCGCCCCGGCCTCACGCCGAAGAGCACGAACCGGCGCACCCCTTGCGTGATCTGGGCACGCACATTCCCGAGCCGCGCGAACGCCATGCTCCCGCGCACGATTCCGAACGGCGCATCGCGCGCATGCCGCGCTATTCTCGCTCCCTGGCTTTGGCCGCCGCGGTGTTGCTGGCCGTTTCCGGCGTGGCCTTCGTGGCCGTCGGCAGCCGCTTTATCCCCGAATGCCATTACATTCTGGCCTGCGAACAGTTGCATCAGCGCGTCATGAACGACCCCAGCGCCATTCGCGTCGCTTCGGGCGATCCCGCGCGGTTGGTCCGTTTCGTCAGCGAAGAATCGAAGGTCGATCTGCCTTGCGTCCCGTGCTTGAAGGAATACGGGCTCACGCCGACCGCGGCGGGCGTCACTCCGCTACTGGCGCTTCAGCCCTACGACGCGCCCAAAGGTGTTTTCGTTAAATACGAGCATCCTCAATTGGGACCGCTGACGCTCCTGATCCACAATTGGAAGGAAAGTCCCGACGACATGAACCTCGATCCCAAGCTCAACCTGTGGACGGTCGATCACGATGGGGTGCGGGTGGTGATGTGGAAATGCCCCGCCCGTAACCTGACCTGCGCTCTCGTCGGACACCGCTCGCTGGACCAAATGATTGAGATGGCCAACCTCGCCCGCGAATCGATGGCGCACTGATTCGCCCTCTTCTCGTCCTAATAAATTCCAAATCTAGAGCAGCCAGCGCATAATTCGCCGATGGTGCATCCATGCACCTCTTGACATAAGTGCTTCATAAACTCACAATAAGTCCCAGTCGGTTAAAGGCTAATGGGAGCGGTGGCCGAAACCGTTCCAGGGGGACCGTACGTTGCGGGACCTGCTTTCCACGGCATCCGCTGGGGGGGACATCCAGGGGAGTCGACCCGTGTCTTCCAGCGAGTGGAACATCGCGAAGTCGAATCGGACGTGTCACTTGTGCCAAGTCCGGTTCAGGCCGAGCGAGTCGTATTTTTCGTTGCTGGTTCCAGGCGAGAGCACGAAGCTCCAACGTCTGGATTATTGTCCGGCGTGCTTCGAGACGCACCATCCGGCGCATGCGTATTCGTTCTGGCGCACGGCGGTTCCGGTGGAAGGCGAAGAAGCGCCGCCGAAGCCGGTGTTGGATGTCGAGTCGGTGCTGGATTTTTTCCGGCGCCTGGCGGGCGATACCGACGGTCAAAAGGTAGCGTTCCGCTACGTGCTGGCGCTGATGTTGACGCGCAAGCGCGTCTTTAAGCTCGACGGCGGTACGCGCGCGGCCGACGGCGCGGACGTGCTGGTCTTCGCCGAACGCAAGGGCGGCGAACGCCACGAAGTCCGGCAGCCGGACTTGGACGAGCGCGAAGTCGCGGCGGTGAGCGAGGAGTTGGGCCGCTTGCTGGGCCTGAATCCGCCCAAGCCGCCCGCGGCGAATCCGGAGCAGCCGGCCGAAGAAGACGCCGAAGTGGCGTCCGAGGTCGCCAGCGCACCGGCCGATTAGCGGCCCCCGGGACCTCCGGGGGGGAGGTCGTGGCATGATCGGTTATCGCATTCGCATGGCGCTGGGAGCTTTGTTGCTCCTGGCCGGACCGTGCGCTTTCTCCCTGCGCGCCCAGGACGCCGGGCTCGACGACGACAAGTGGAAGGTTCCGCTCGAAGTCGAGGCCGAAGACCCGGACGGCGACAAGCTCACCTTTCAGTGGACCCAGGTTTCCGGACCCAAGGTCCGCATTGCCAAAGCCAGCGACGCCAAGACCTGGTTCGTACCCACCGAGCCCGGCGAGTACGTTTTCGAGATTCGCGTCTCCGACGGCAAGGATGCGGTCGTCGGCACCAAAAAGGTAAACGTCGCCAAGCCCAACCTCGCGCCGGTGGCGATCCCGCGCGTGCAGCCCGAGCGCGCGACGATGAACCAGCGCGTCGTCTTCGACGCCAGCCTCAGTAAAGATCCCGACGGCAAGCTCAAGGCTTACCAGTGGAAGCAGACCGGGGGGCCGGCGGTCAAGCTCACCGATCAGCAACTTCAAGCGCGCCAGTTCGATTTCGACGCCGCCGAGCCCGGCGAGTACGCCTTCGAGCTGAAGGTCTCCGACGGCGAAACCTGGAGCGAGCCTGCTACCGTGGAACTTAAGGTGGCGGCCGTCAACAAGAAGCCGCGCATCAATATCGCAGGGAGCGAAGAAGAGAAGCATAACTTGCCCGTAACGGCGCCGGTCGTGACGCCCGAGAAACCCAGCGCCGACGCGCCCCCGGTCGTGAAGGTCGAACCCGGCAAGCAGGCCAAACTCGGCGAGGAACTGGTCCTCGACGGGCGCGGCAGCCACGATCCGCTGGGCCAGGAATTGGAATACTTCTGGTCGCAGAAGCTCGACGGCAAAGTCCCGCTGCTGCGCAGCCTCAAGCACGATCCGCAGTTCGCGAAGGACGGTCGCACCGATCCGCTGGCCACGCCTGTCTGGCGCGTGAAGCCCGAGCAGCCCGGCGTGTACCGCTTCCAGCTTGAAGTCACCGCCGGCAAGGGCGCCAAGCAGCGCCGCGCCAGCAGCGCGGTGATCGAGTTCGAGGTCGTCGAAGGCGAGCAGGACCGCGCGCCGGTGGCCGACCTGTTCATCGCCACGCCCGCCGTCGAAAAGGGTGTCGCCGTCGAGCTGGACGGCTCCAAGTCCAAAGACCCCGAAGGCAAGGAACTCTCCTACATCTGGGGCTGGTCGGGCGAAGGACTCAAGCCGCGCAAGTGGATTGGCCGCGACGGACCCAAGGTTAAATTCGAGACCGAAGAAGAAGGCGAGTACGGGATCAAGCTGATCGTCAGCGATGGGAAGCAGCAGAGCGAACCGGCGCTTGGGAAGGTGATCGTGCGCGGCGCCAACCACGCGCCGACGGTCAACTTGCCCGAATCCGTGCCGGCCATCGCCGGACAGGCCGTGCGACTCGAAGCCATCGTCGAAGACGCCGACGGCGATCCGACCACCGTACAGTGGACCGTCGTCGAGCCCGCCGAACTGAAGCTCCCGCCCGAAACCCTGACGCAGAATCCGCTGGTCTTCACGCCCACCGAGAAGCGCGTGTACCTCGTGCAACTGGTGGCGCACGACGGCACGGCCTCCAGCCCCGCGCGGCGCGTGCAGGTCCAGGTCGGCGACGACATCAACCTCGCGCCCACGGCCGTGATTGCAGGCGCCGAAGCCGCCGCCGTCGGCCAGGAAGTCACCCTCTCGGCCGAACGATCGAGCGATCCCGAGCACAAGCGTCTTACCTTCCATTGGAAGCAACTGAGCGGTCCGGCCATCGCCGGCCCCGCGCCGGGCTTGAACGACAAGACCTGGACCTTCACGCCCGGCGAAGCCGGCGAGATCAAAATCGAACTGGTCGTCAGCGACGGCGCCAACGAGAGCCCCGCGCACGTTTGGAAGCTGAACGTCGGCAAGGGGAACCGCGCGCCCGTGGCCAAGGTGGCCGAGCCGCCCGCGATCTTCGCCGGCGAGGAGATCGCCGTCGACGGCTCCGCCAGCCACGACGAGGACGAAGGCGATAAGCTCACCTATCGCTGGCGCGTGCTCGACGCCGTGCCCAAGGTCGAACTCGTGGGCCGCGATCAGCCGCAGGTTACGGTCAAGACCGCCGAACCGGGGACCGTGCGCCTCGAACTGCTCGTCAACGACGGCCAGGCCGACGGCGCGCCGGCCATGGTGCAGCTCAAGATTCAGCATCGTAATAAGGAGCCCATCGCGCACCCCGAAGGCCCCGAGACCGCCCACGTCGGCGAGACCGTCACGCTGACCGCCGAGAAGAGCCGCGACGCCGAGGGCGGCAAGCTGACGGCATACCAGTGGTCTCAGGTCGAAGGCGCAGGCCCTGAAGTGAAGTTGAGCGAACGCGAGAAGAGCCTGCCCAAGCTCGTCTTCCGCCCCGAGGCCGAAGGCGCATACGTCTTCCAGCTCCTCGTCACCGACGAAGGCGGGATGCGCAGCAAGCCGGCCACGTGGACGGTGAACGTCTCCGCCCCGGTCAATCCGCCGCTGGCAAGCGCCAAAGCCGAAGGCGAAAGTCCCTTCCCGCTGGGCCGCGCCGTGACGCTCTCCGCCGCCGAAAGCAAAGACCCCAACGGGAAGCCCTTGGTCTACACCTGGAAGCAGGTCGACGGTCCGGCCCGCGCCGACGTGAAGGCCGACGGCCCGTCGCTCACCGTCAACGCCCGCGAAGCCGGCGCCTACGTCTTCGAAGTCGTCGTCGACAACGGCAAGGTCAAGAGCGCCCCCGCGCGCGTCAGCTTCGAAGTCAACGCCGACAATGCGCCGCCGGTGGCCGAGATCGCCGAGATCGTCCCCGTCGAGGCCGGCGACAAGCTCGCGCTGGACGGCACGCCGTCTAAGGATCCCGAAGGCAAAGCCCTCGAATACCGCTGGCGCGCGGTCACTTGGCCGGACGGCGGCGAACCCGATCTGGGCTGGCTGGCGTACAAGCGCGATGCGCTGAAGGTCAAGCTGCCCAAGCCCGGCGAGTACGAATTCGAACTGAAGGTCTACGACGGGAAGCACTGGAGCGAGCCGAAGGTGGTCAAGGTCGCGACGCGGCAGGCCAACGTCCCGCCGCAAGCCGCTCCCGTAGCGCTGGCCGGCTTCACCCCCGCCGATCTGGCCGGAACCGAAGACCTGCTCAAGCTGCCCCACGTGATCAAGACGCGCAGGCTGATCACCGAAGAACGCCGCGAAGTGATCCTCGACGGCTCCGGTTCCGACGATCCGGACAAGGGCCCCGAGAAGCTCAAGTATACTTGGCGGCAAGTGGCCGGCGCGCGGCCCGAGAACTTGAAGCAGGAAGGCGCGCGCGTCAGTTTCGTTGCGCCCCGCCGCGGCGACATGATCTGGGAACTTTCGGTCAGCGACGGCAAAGCCGAAAGCCAGCCCGAACAGGTCAAGCTCACCATCGTCGAACCCGGCTCGCTCCCGCGCGCCATCGCCACGCCGAACCTGATTCGCGCCAAGGCCGCGCCGCGCGGCACCAAGGATCCCAGCCACGCCGTGATCCTCGACGGACGCGCGAGCAAGGGCGCTCCCGGCCGCGAGCTTAAGTTCGCATGGAAGCAGGTGGGCGGCGAGGATTTGCAGCTCTCGCCTTTGGCCCTCAGCAAGCCGCGCATCGGGATCAACATTTATATCCCGGGCAAGTACCGCTTCATGCTCACTGTCTTCGACGGAGATTTCACCAGCCTGCCGGCGATCGTCGATGTGCTGGTCAACGACGGCTCGATGGCCGAGACGGATGCGCCGCAGACGCCCGAAGGCACGGAAAAGGTCGAGGCGCGCGAACCCGAGAACAAGAAGCCGGTCGAGCCGCTGAAGGTGGCCCCCAAGCCCGTCGAGGTCAAGAACGACGAGGACGGTGCGTGGATTCCGCCGCCGCGCGATGTCCGCGAAACGGCCACCGCCAAGCCCGTGAAGCCGAAGGAACCGGCGAAGCCCGAGCCGATGGCCGTGGCGCCGCTGCCCCGCGAAGTACCGGACGAAGAGCCCGCCGTGGCGCAGCCGCGGCCCAAGCCCGAGCCGGTCAAGCCCGAGCCCGTCGAAGCGAAGCCCGTGGAGCGGCCGCTGCCGGCGCCCGAACCGGCCGTCACCGCGCAGCCGCATAGCGAGCCGAAGCCCGTCGCGCCGGTGGCCCCGGCCGCGCTGGAACCCGAACCGGTCAAGCCCGTCGCCGCCGTCACGCGCAGCAAAATGCCTTGGGACGATCCGTCCTACCGCGTCGAGGATCCGGTCTTCCAGAACCAGAAGCGCAAACTCTTCGCGCTGGCGATCGAATCCGGAGCCGAGGCCGAAAAGCTGCTCATCGCGGGACTCGACGACCGCGACGCCGACCTGCGCAGCGTCGCCGCCATGGGGCTCGTGCAGCGCGGTTTGGGCTCCGTGCCCGGCCTGCTCAGCGTCCTCGAGAACGGCAGCGCCGCTTCCAAGACCGAAGCGCATCGCGCGCTGAAGGAATTGGCCAAGAAGGACGTCGGCACTGACGTCAAGGCCTGGCGCGGTTGGTGGTTCGAGATGCTCGGTTTGGCCGGCGAGTAACCCCCCGCACGGCGTTCGAGCGGTTTCACCTTATATCCATTGGACACGGAGGCTCGCGCGGCGGGCCGAAGAGTCCTATGCATGCTGCCTGGGAAGCGCTTCGAGGTCACGGCCGACGAAGCGCATCGGACCGGAAAAACTGGCGGAGCGGGTGGGATTCGAACCCACGAAACCTGTGAGGGTTTACACGCTTTCCAAGCGTGCTCCTTCGGCCACTCGGACACCGCTCCGCGCACCCTTATACCGCCCGCCTCCCGCCCGGCAACACGTGAATGCATGAGGGGATTTCCCGCATGTGGATCGCAAAGCCCGGCAACTTGACAAGCTCCGCACCGTACCACTCGGCGTAGGCCGTTCCCCGTCGGCGCTCTTCGCATTGGCCTACGCTATGCAGTAGGTCCATGCGGAGGATTACGAACATGCGTGCCTTGCTCGTCATACTTTGTTTTTTGATTCTGCTCACCGGCTGCGAACCCGGCGGCCCTCCGCCCAGCGGCATCGGTCCGCAGCCCGCGCCGGGCGAAGCCGGACGCGAAGTGCGCGTCAGCCTCTTCCGCGCCAGCGGTCTGGGCAGCGACTGGGAGCCCGTGGGGCGTGAACGCATCGCGTACGACCAGAAAGGCAAAGACGGCTACTACGACATCTTCCTCGCCGACGCCGACGGCGGGCGCGTCGTCTGCCTGACGGACCGCAACCCGGCTCTCCCCGGCCGCCACATGGGCGCTCCGGCCTGGCATCCGGAGGGCCGCTATATCCTCTTCGTCGCCGAAAAGAAGAAACATCCCGGCGGCTCGCTCGAAGCCATTCCAGGCTTCGGCGGCTACAGCGACCTGTGGGTCATGACGCCGGACGGCCAGAAAGCCTGGCCGCTCACCGATGTGCCCAACGATTACGATCACGGCGTGTTGCCCGCGCACTTCTCGCCCGACGGCAAGCGCATCGCCTGGAGTTCGCGGGTCAAGCGCCCAAACTTTCTCGACCCCAAGGGACTCTTTGCGATGTGGGAGATCAAGGTCGCCGATTTCGTCGATGGACCCGACGGTCCGAAGCTCGCCAACGAGCTCACCTTTCGCCCCGGCCCCGTATCGTTCTACGAAGTCAGCGGCTTCTCCACCGACGGCCAGCGCCTCGTGATCTGCTCCAGCGTGAACCAGCCTTCGGTCTGGACACAGCAGATCTTCACGCTCGACGCCCGCACGGGCCGCGGCCTCGTTCAACTGACCTCCGAGGGCTACAACGAGCATCCCGTCTACACGCCCGACGGGCGGCATATCGTCTGGATGAGCAGCGTGGGCAACGCGAACCACGGCGCCGATTGGTGGATCATGCGCGCCGACGGGACGGGCAAAGAGCGGCTGACTTGGTTCAACCGGCCGGGGCACCTGCATGACGAGAAGAAGCCGCGCTACACCGGGCTGGTCAGCTTCAAGCGCGACGGCAGCCGCTTCGTCGGCGGCATGGTCCTCGATCTATTCACGCAGGAAGGGAAGATCGTGCTCGTGGATCTGCCGAAGGAGTACTGGAGCCGTCCGGCCGAAGCGCCGCCGCGGCCTTGATTCAGGTCTCGGCCGGAGCGTTCGAGGGCGCGCGCACCGTCCAGGCCGCCAGCGCAAGCGCCGCGTGGCCCAGGATCTCAAGGCTCTCTTCGATCGGATCGTACAGGTAGCGGTCGCTGAGCAGTTCGGGACGGAAGTTTTTGTCGATCACCTGCGAACCCACGTAACAGGTCAGGGTCATGAACACCACGCTGTTCAGGAGCCGCGAGGCCAGATACGGGCAGAGGCGCTCGTACTTCCGCCAAGCCAAGACGAGGAGGATCGCCAGCGCGAGGTACATCACCGTTGAAGCATGCTTCAGGTGAACTTCGCGCCAGAAGAACGCGGCGCATAACCCCGCGTACCACAGAAAAAAGGGATGCCGCGTGGCCGCGTAGCGCGCCAGCGCGCCCAGGATGCCGAAGCCCAGCACGAAGAGCGCCGTCTCTTCGAGCGGCTGTTTAAGCCCCGCGATCCACTCGTTGCGTTTGAGAGCGAACAAGAGCAGCGCCAGCGCGACGGGTATCGCGGCCACCCAAAGCCGCACCAGCTTGGCGTGCCGCAGGCTCAGATTCAGCAGCGAAGGGGCCCGCGTGGAGGACGCGGACTCGGCGTGAAGGGCCGCGCTTCCGGGCAAAGTCAGGGTCTGGGATTCGCTGGCGGCCATCCCGGCGCGACGCTCCATTTACCGTACGTTAAATCGTCCTTTACCTTACCCTCCGCGAGTCTTAATTCAACCCAAGCCCAGCTGCAACCGGCCCAATCCAATGGCGCGGGGCCGCCGAAGCAGCCCCGCGCCCGTCCGAGCGACCCCGTGTACTCACGCTTTCCGCGCCACAAAGTAGGCGTTCAAGGCGTCGTGCGGCAGCGTGTGCACACTCACCCGGGCGAAGCCGGCCCCGGCGAGCATCTCCTGGGCGAGTTCCACGCCCCAGCAGGTGCCCAACCCCGCTCCGCCTTGCGCCAGCGAGACGGTCATGCAGTGCATGCAGGAGATCGTGTACAAAAACGGCCCCAGCGGATGCGCCTGGTTCTTATGCAGGTGGCTGCTGCTGTGGATATCCTGCATCAGGAAGACTCCGCTGGGCTTAAGCGCCGCGGCGATGCCGTCCAGTACGCCCACGGGATCGGCCTGATCGTGCACCGCATCGAACGCGGTGATCAGATCGTAGCGTTCGCATTCGCCCAGCCGCGCGGCGTCGCGGACTTCGAAGCGGACGTTTTCGAGCTTCGCGTCGGCGGCCGTCGCGCGCGCGCGCGCAATGCCTTCCTCCGAGAAGTCGTAGCCGGTGAAGCGGCTGTTCGGATATGCCGCGGCGAGCACATTCAGCGCGCGCCCCGCACCGCAGCCGATGTCCAGCACCTCGATGCCGGACTCCAGGCGTTCTTTTAGCCCGTCCACCAGCGGCAGAATATGCTCGTGCAAGCCCGCCACCGTCGTCTGCGCGCTCTCTTCGGCCATCACTTCGTGAAAGCGCGCGTAGGCTTCGTAGCGCACTCCGCCGCCGTAGCGGAAGGCTTCGAGCACCCCGTCCTCCACGGACCCCAGCACGGGGATCCATTGCATCGTCGCAGCCATGTTGTTCGGCGCGGCGGCACGAGTCAGGCACGCCGCGTGTTCGGCCGGGAGTTCGTACGACCGTTCGTGCGGCAGGTAACGCACGATGCCGCCCGTCACCATCGCGCCCAGCCACTCGCGCACGTAGCGCTCGTTCAGCTTCGCGCGTTTCGCGAGTTCCTCCGCGCCCATCGCCCCCTGTCCGGCCATCGCATCGAACAGTCCGCTGCGGTGCCCGAGCGAGACCATCAGCGCCAAACCCGCCGAGTTCAGCACACCGGCCAGCTTTTCCCCGAAGGCTTGCGCGGCGGCCGGATCGTGAACTGGCTTCTGCGCGCGTTCCCAGAAGTTGCGAGCCCGCGCGCGCCGGGAACTGCGCGCGTTTCGGGGATTCATAAGTCGAGTTTCGTTCATCTTCGGCATCCTTTTTCCAGGTTGTTGGAAATGGGGCTCAAACCACAGGAGACTTCACGGCCACGGTCGGGCGATCGGCTTCCGAACCGCTCAGCACGCGTGGAATCAGCATCGGCGTGCGGCGCTTGTACACCGCATACTCGCGTCCGAAGTGCGCTACGAGGTCGCGCTCTTCGTAGCGGATCGCGATCAGGATGTACGCCGTCAGGCCCAGCGCGAAGACTAAGTGCGCCGCAGTCATGTACGGCGTGATCCAGAAGACCATCAGCCAGCCCACGTACAGTGGATGGCGGACGTAGCGGTACGGGCCAGGCGTGCGGAAGCGCAACGGCGTGTATGGCTTGCCAAGCCAGTTCAGCCAGACCTGGCGCAGGCCGAACAGGTCGAAGTGATGGATCAGAAAGCTGGTGCAGAGCACCACCGCCCAGCCCGAAGCGTACAGCGCATACAGGAAGTTGCGCCCCACTACGGACTCCACTTCCCAGATCGTCCCGCCCATCGGTTGCCAGAAGGCGTACAGCACGAAGAGCGCCACACACGACATCAGACAGTACGTGCTCCGCTCTGCCGCCTGCGGCACGAAGCGCGTCAGCCAGCGTTTGAAGCCCTGCCGCGCCATGAGCGAATGCTGCAATCCGAACAGCGCCAGCAATCCGGCGTTAACGGCCAGCGCCGTCGGCAACGAAAGACGCGCCGGACCGTCCAAGACCGTCGGCGTACCCCAGCCGATCACGAAGCCCGCCAGATACGCGAACGCGCCCAGCGTCAGCGCGTACGAGATCGCTCCGTAGAGCAGAATCAGATGCCGTTGCATACGCTCCTCACCTCCGTTTATCCATCCAACAGGCCGCACCTGCGGCTCGCAGGGCCCCTATGGCAGTTGGAATGCCACAGACCGCGCAACCTCGGAAAAACGGTAAGTGTTGAATGCTGAAGGCTTAGGAGCACTGGTGCGAACCGCTTGCGCTTACGACTTTTCGTAAATAGCGAGATCTCGCGAGCTTAAGGACGCGGAATCTCGCGAAGGCTACTCCGGGCGTTCGATACTCAGCGCTTTCATGCGCGAGGCCAGCGTGGAGGGTTTCATGCCCAAAAGCTGCGCGGCGCCGCCTTCGCCGCTGACGCGCCATTGCGTCGCTTCCAGCGCGCGGATCAGGTTCGCGCGCTCGAAGGCCTGTATCTCGTCCACCGTGCGGATCGCCTCCGAGGCATCGGACTGGCCGCCCACCGCACGCGTCAGCAACGGCGGCGCGGCGCCTTCGGGGAGCGCGCGCGCCAGTTCCAGCCGCCCGCCCTTGGCCAGGATCACCGCGCGTTCGATCACGTTCTGAAGTTCGCGTACGTTGCCCGGCCAGCGATAGCTCTTCAGCAATGCCACATCGTCGTCGGTGAACGGCTGCAGACTTTGCCCCAACTGCCGCGCGTAGCGCCGTGCGAAGGCCTCGGCCAGGAGCGGAATATCCTCGCCGCGTTCGCGCAGCGGCGGCACGCGGATCGGAAAGACGTTCAGCCGGTAGAAGAGATCCTCGCGAAAGCGCCCCTCTTTCACTTCCGACTCCAGATCGCGATTCGTCGCCGCGATCACGCGCACGTCCACCTTGCGCGTCTGCGCCGTTCCGACGGGCTCGAACTCGCCTTCTTGCAGCACGCGCAAGAGCTTCGCTTGCAGCGCGAGCGGCAGTTCGCCGATCTCGTCGAGGAAGATCGTACCGCCGTCGGCCAGCGCGAAGCGACCCTCGCGCCGTTCGGTCGCTCCGGTAAACGCGCCCTTCGCGTGCCCGAAAAACTCGCTCTCGATCAGCGTCCCGGGAATCGCCGCGCAGTTTACGCGCACCAGCGCCTTGTCCTTGCGCCGCCCCGAGCCGTGAATCGCACGTGCGACGAGTTCCTTGCCCGTGCCCGTCTCGCCGCCGATCAGCACCGTCGCGCCTGTATCGGCCACCTGCTTCAACTCGCCCAGCACACGCAGCAGCCGCGGGCTGCGGCCCAGGATCTCGCCCAAGCCGTGCAATTCGCGCAGTTCTTCCTTCAAGTACGCCGTCTCGCGCGTCAGCGAACGGATGCGCCGTTCGGCCTCCAACCGCTCGTTGACGTTACGCAGGATCAGCGTGTAGTACGCGCGCCGGTTGACCTCGAACCGCGAGAGCGTCGCCTCCGCCGGGAACGGATCTTCCGAACCGTCCGGGCGCGCCTGCAGGCCGCCGGGAATCCAGAGGTAGCGCTCCCCGCGCGGCCGTCGGTCCAGGTCCCGCGCCAATTGGCCCAGCTTCTCGAAGCTGTCGCTCGTCAAAAAGCGGCTGAAGGGCTTCGCCACCACCTGCCCCGCCGTGCAGCAGAAGACTTTTTCCGCTGCAGGGTTCATCAGCGTCACGCGTAACGCTTCGTCCAGTTCCACGATCGCGTCCATCGCGCTGGCGATCAGCCGCGAGAGCCGCTCCTCACGTTCGCGCAGCTCCTGTTCGGCGCGCAAGCGCTGCAACTCGGCGGCAGCCCGCGCGGCGAAGATCTTGAACAGCGCCTCCGCGCGCGGATCGGCCGGCAGCGGGCGGCGGTCCATCACCGCCAAGTGCCCCAGCACGCGCCCGTCCAGGTCCAGCAGCGGCATGCCCAGGTAGCTCGTCGCGCCCACCTGCTTGATGTCGGGCTCTTCGGGATACAGATCCAGCAGCCCATCTTTAATGTGCACCAGCCGCGTCTCGTCGATCACCCGCGCGCACGGCGTCCCATCGATTGGCGTCTCGTAGTTCTCGACCCACTCGTCCCCCAAGCGGAACGCCAGCGCCCGCAGGCGCCGCGATTCGGGCAGGTACTCCGTCACCCACGCGCCGTGCGTATGCAGCACCTGCGCGAGGTTCTCCACCAGCGCCGAGAAGAAGCGCGTGCCGGTGGCCGTGGCGGTACCGTCGACCAAGCGGCGCAACGCCACCGCTTCGTCGAGACCCTCCAATGGATCGGATTCTGAAGCCGTCATGCAACTCGTTCCGCTAGAATGGGGCACGTACGCCTACCTTGTACTCGCCGGAGCGTGGCGAGACAAGAATTCCGTTTTCGGCCTGCACGTGTAAGACTTAAGCATGGGTAGATTCTCGTATTCCGGTCAGTCGGTCGAACAGGGGGTGCCAGGCCGTCCAAACTTTCGGATGCCGAATCGCGTGCGATCCCATAACTATTTTTAAATCTTAGCGTTACGTGATCAAAGGGAGTTGGCATGGGAAGTGATACCAATAAACCTCGTCGGCCTCGTAGGCCGAAGGAGCCGGTGCCGCGAAGACCGCAGCCTCCAGGAGGTAAAGCCATGAACGGTATCGAACTGGCCCCCGTGTGCAGAGAATCCACCAAGCTGAGCTTGGTCTACGACCGCGAGGCTTTGCTGTCGGATATCGGAGGCGACCTCGCCATACTGGCCGAATTGGAGCAATCGTTTCTCGAAGAATGGCCCCACCTGCAAGCCGAAATCTCGGCGGCAAGCCAGGCAGGCGCGATGCGCCAACTGGCCGATTTGGCGCATAAGCTCAAGGGAAGCTTCGGGGTCTTTCATGCCCAGCGGGCGAGTGCCGCGGCACGCGAACTGGAGAAGCGGGCCAAAACGGGCTCGGCGGGCGATGCGGCAAAAGCGGCTCACGCGCTCATTCAGGAAGCCAACCAAATGATCGAACGCTTCGAAGCGTGAAGCCACCATCCTCGGATATGCCATGAAAATCCTCATCGCCGACGACGACCGAACGACCCTGCATCTGCTCGAAGCGCACCTCCTGCGCTGGAACCACGAACCCATCCTGGCCACCGACGGCACGCAAGCGCTCCAGCGCATGACCGAGCCCGGCGCGCCAAGCATGGCGATCCTCGACTGGATCATGCCCGGCACCCACGGCGACAGGCTCTGCCACGAGCTGCGCACGCAATTGGCGCACACGCCGCCGTACCTGATTCTGCTGACCGGGAAGAGCGACCGCGACGACATGGTCCGCGGCTTCGAAGCCGGTGCGGACGATTACGTGCTCAAGCCGTTTCACGAAGCCGAACTGCATGCCCGCGTGCGCGCCGGCATCCGCATCCTCGACATGCAGCACCGCCTCGGTGCGCGCGTGAACGAACTGGAAGAAGCGCTGGCCCGCATCAAGACGTTGCAGGGCCTTCTTCCGATCTGTGCGTGGTGCAATAAGATTCGCGACGACCGCAATTACTGGCAGAAAGTGGAGACCTATCTAAGCGATCATTCCGACGTGCGCTTTACGCACTGCATCTGCCCCGAATGCCGGGAATCGCAAGCGCTCGCCATGAGCCGCCACCTGCGCAAAGCCGTCCCGACGGCCTCCGAATCCGCCGCTTCCAAACCGCCCGGCCCTTAATGACCCGCCGGGCGCGCGTCAGGCCGCTCCTCCGCGGCAATTTTCCAAAGACTCACGCAGCCGCTTCGCCGCACATTGTTCGATATACGCGCGATCGAAGCAGCCGAAGCGCGTCGTCTCCTGCATCGTATCCGCGATGGCCTTGATCGCCGCCAAGCGGATCAATTCCTCGCGTTCCTGAACCACCCGCCTAAAGACTTGGGTTCCGATCTGCATGAGTGAGCTCCTCTCGCCTTAATAGGCGTCCAAGCCGCCGAGCGGCTGGCATGCAAAGGCAAGTCCACCGTTGGAAGCTCGCCTTTTGTCATTTTAAGATACTCAACGAACGATTGCAAAGGTTGAGCTGCAAAGAGGTTGGATGATAATTCACCTAATGCGCAAGTGCACCTCCGGCTGCACTCGATTACCTCCGAATCCCGCTTTCATACCTTTCCCTATAATGAGCGCGCGAAGCTTTCACGAGGCTGTAACTCAAGAAATATTCATGCTTTAAGTTTGGCTATCGGCTTGCGAAACAAACGAAACGGAGGAGTCATTCACGGAGATTACGCTGCACATGATACGAAACAGAGACGAACGAGACGCAAATCGCTACATTTTCAATACCGGATGGTTGATTCCGTGGGTGCTTTGTCTCGGATTATCATTTTCGATACAAGCCGCCGATCGCTACTGGGTAGCTTCTGCACCTGCAGGCGGAAACTGGAACGTCGCGGCCAACTGGTCCGCCACATCCGGCGGATCAGGCGGAGCAACCGTTCCCGGCGCCAGCGACATCGCCATCTTTGACGGCGGGGGGCTGGGCAACTGCACCTTCAACCTTAACGTAAGCGTTTTGGGCTTCCGCATCCTGACAGGCTATACGGGGGTCATCGCTCAAGGCGCGTTCACCTTCACGGTGGGTCTAAGCAACTACAGCCAGGACGCCGCCACGTTCGGTTCGGGGAGCGCCAACATCACGATGACGGGCAGCTTTACGCTGAACGGCGGCAGCTTCACCACCACTTCAGGCGCCACTGCAATCAACGCGCCGGCCACGCTAAGCGGCGGGACGCTCACCGCGAACGGTCCGATTACCTTCGGCACCGCGTCTTCGCTTGCACTGGACGGAGGCACCTTCGCCGCGGGCGCCAGCGCGATCACGTTTACGTCGCCGGCTTCGGCGACCCAATCGGCGGGCTTCTTCAACGCCTCCACCGGAACCTTGACCGTCGGCGGCTCGTGGACCATGGCCGGCGGAGTTTTTAACGGCGCGGCCGGCGCCGTGGTCTTTACCGGAGGTTTCACGCTGAACGCAGGAACCTTCAAGGTTCCATCCACCACGGTGACTTCCAACGGCGGCTGGACGGTAAGCGGAGGCGCGTTCGACCTCAGCAACAACGGAACCGTGGTCTTCGGCAATACGCAGACGATTCAAGGCTCGCACACGCTGGGCAACGTCCGCTTCAACGACGGAAGCTCCACCGCGCGCACGTATACCGTCTCTTTCGGAACGGTGCTCACGGTGTCCGGAACGCTGGGGCTTTCCAGCGGCCTTGCGGGGAATGCGGCCGATCTGATCAACACCGGCACCCTGGAAGCGCTGGGCGATATCTCCGTCTTGGATGCCGGAGGCGGCATCGGCGGGACGGCTACGCTGCGCATCGCAGGCACCGGAGCGCAGACGCTTACCGGAAGCGGCAGCACAACCAGCGGCAACCTTCCGCCGATCGAGATCGCCAAGCCGTCCGGGACGCTATTCCTTTCGGGGATCGTGCGCACCGCCAGCCACTGGACCTACACCAGCGGCACGCTGGATACTTCCGGCCATACGATGGTCTTCGCCGGCACGCTCACGATTTCGGGCACGCACACGCTGGGCGACGTCAGCTTCAACGACAACGCGGCGGCCAATGCGGTTTACACCATCGCCTTCGGGACGACGCTGAATGTCTCGGGCACCCTCTCGCTTTCCAGCGGCACGGCCGGCGTCGCAACCGATACGATCGTGACCGGCACCCTGAACGCGCTGGGCAACGTGGTCGCCACGCCCGCCGGCAGCGGAATCGGCGGCACGGCGCTGCTGCGCATCGCCGGTTCCGCCAACCAGACCTTGACCGGCAGCGGCAGCACCACCAACGGGAACCTGCCGCCGGTCGAAATCGCCAAGCCTTCCGGCACGCTATTCCTGTCCGGCACGATCCGAACCGGGAATAACTGGACGTACACCGGCGGCACGCTGGACCCGGCAGGAAGCAGCCTCGTCTTTGCGGCGGCCTTGACCATTTCCGGCAGCCACGCGCTCCAGGACGTGATGTTCTTCGATAACGCGGCGGCCAACGTGGCCTACACGGTCGCCTTCGGCACGACCCTGACGGTGCGCGGCAACTTGCTCCTCTCCAGCGGCCTGCCGGGCGTCTTCGGCGATTCCGTTAACTCGGGCGTCATCGAAGTCCAGGGCCACGTCAGCGCCGTAGACTTCGGCGGCGGCATGGGCGGCAGCGCCACGATCCGATTGATCGGGACGGGCGCTCAGACCCTTACGGGCAGCGGAAGCCCCACCAACGGCAACCTGCCGGGCATCCAGATCGCCAAGCCCTCGGGCACGCTGACGCTTTCGGGCATCATCCGCACCGCCAGCAGTTGGACGTATGCCAGCGGAGCGCTGAACGTGACCGGCAGCACGCTGGTCTTCGCCGGTACGCTAACGGTATCCGGAAGCCACACGCTCAACGACGTCACCTTCAACGATAACTCGTCCTCGGCCACCAGTTCCGTCTACACGATCGCGCTCGGCACGACGCTGACGGTGAACGGCGCGCTCAATCTGTCCAGCGGCATCGCGGGTAATTCGAGCGACTCCATCAATACCGGTACGCTCGTGGCCTTGGGCCACGTTACGACCCTCGATTTCGGCGGCGGCGTCGGAGGCAGCGCCACGATCCGCATCGCCGGTTCGGGCGCCCAGACGCTCACCGGCAGCGGCAGCGCAACCGGCGGCAACCTGCCGGCCATCCAGATCGCCAAGCCCTCGGGAACCCTCACCCTTGCCGGAACCGTCCGCACGACCAACTCCTGGACCTACACCAGCGGCGCTCTGGACGTGACCGGCAGCACACTGGTCTTCGCCGGCACGCTGACCATCACCGGAAGCCATGCGCTCAACGACGTGACCTTTAACGACAACTCGGCATCCACCACCAACTCCGTGTACACGGTGGCCGCCGGCACGACGCTGACGGTGAACGGCGCGCTCAGCCTCTCCAGCGGCGTTGCCGGGAATGCGAACGACTCCATCAACACCGGTACCGTAGCGGCCCTGGGTTCCGTATCGTCGCCGGATGCAGGCGGCGGCATCGGAGGCAGCGCCACGATCCGAATCGCCGGCAGCGGCGCGCAGACACTCACGGCCGACGGCAACGAGACCAGCGGGAATCTGCCGGGGGTGCAGATCGCCAAACCCTCGGGCACGCTGGCGCTGTCGGGCATCATCCGCACCGCGGGCAACTGGACTTACACCAGCGGCGGGCTGAACGTAGCGGGCTCGACCCTGGTCTTCGCCGGATCGCTCACGCTTTCGGGCAGCCACACGCTCGAAACGGTCATTTTTCGCGGCGCCAATTCGTCCTTCACTTTTGCGACCGGAACTACTTTAACGGTGAGTGGCGCGCTGACGCTGGCCGACGGCCGGCTGCTGCAATCGCCGGCACCCGCAAACGGCACCGTTAGAGCCCTCGACGCGGTCTCCGTTCAAAGCACGTGGGACAACGCCGACACCGGCCGGCTGGTCTTCGCAGGCGCGGGCAATCAGATCTTCGACCTTACTGGCGCGTCCGATCTGTTGAACTCGCCGGTCGTGCTGGAAAAGCCTTCGGGCGCGGTCCTGTTGACGTCTTCGTTCGTCGCCAACGCAACCGGACAGACGGTGACGGTCACGTCAGGCACGCTCGACGTGAACGGGTTCGACCTGACCGTCACGGGCGCGCTGACGGTGGCCTCCGGCGCGGCCTTACGCCTGCAAGGCGGCGAAGCGCTCTCCACGCCCGTCCTCCTGGCCGGTTCGACGGTGCGTTACGCGGGCAATACCAGCGGGTTCGCGGACACCTACACGCTCAAGGCGTTCGCGTACCGCAACCTGGTGCTCGAAGCGGCCGATGCGGGAGAAACATTCGAACTGCCGTCGGCACTCGTCGTGCTGAACGATCTGACGCTGGCCGGCGGGGTTTTGGACGCCTCGGCCGGGAACTTCGGACTCACCGTCGGCGGCGCCTGGAATGCTTCGGCCGGCGGCGCCTTCGAAAGCCGCATGGGCGCCGTCTTCTTCAACGACGCCACGCAAGTCTCCACGCTCACCGGCTCCACCCCATTCTTCGACCTGACGGTGCAGACCCCGAATAAGGCGCTCGTCTTCGAGGCCGGGTCGACCCAGACGGTCGCCGGAGCGCTCACGTTCAACGGCGGCGCATCCGCCACGCGCGTCCAACTCGACTCTTCGGCCCCCGGCACGCCGTGGTTCATCGACCCGCAAGGCACGCGCAGCATTCAGTTCGTTGACGTGAGCGATTCGACGAATATCCACGCCACGGCAATCCTGGCCGCCAACTCGATCGATTCGGGCAACAACGTGAACTGGGACTTCGCGCTCGATCCGCAGGCCGCGGCTGCGCCGCTCATCGTTCTGGAAGGCTCCGCGACCAATCTCTCCTCCGCGCCCATCGGCGGATCGGGCGTCTACACCACGTTCGCCTGGAGCGGACCCGGAGGGTTTTCGTCGGCCGCACAGAATCCCGGCGCGGTCACGCCCCCGAACCTCGGCGCTAACGTCTACCAACTCACCGTCACCGATTCCTCGTCCGGCACCGGCATGGCTTCGGTGACCGTCACGGTTCTGGCCACCCTGGCCGCCAACCCCATGGCGTCGCCGGATTCGCTCGAAGACGGCGAATCCACCAGCCTCTTCAGCACCCCCACGGGCGGATCGGGACCCTACACCTTCCTGTGGTCCGGCCCCGGCGGATTCACATCAACCCTGCAGAATCCCGGCATTGTGACCCCGCCCGGACCGGGATCGCACGTCTATACTCTGACCGTGACGGATTCGAACTCGTTCATGGCCACCGATACGGTCACCATTAACGTGGGCGTGCCGGCACCGTCGGGCACGCTGGTCCTATCGTCCGCGCGCGTCTTCCTGAACTTCAATCCACGCTTCGCCGGACGCGATTACATTAAGATCAAAGGCATGGTGGACTTGCCCGCCGGCCTGAATCCGCTGGCGGCGAATACGGGCTCGTTCGAATTCGGAGGCATCGCCACGGGCGATCTCGCGTTGGCCGCCAACGGCGCGAGTCCCAAGAACCCCACCAAGGGCCTGCGCTTCGCGTTCAAGAAGTCCGGAAGCCTGGTCAGGCCGGGACCGGCGGTGGTGACCGCTTACTTCAAGTTCGGCTCCTTCGCGGACGAAATGGCCGCGTTTGGCATGACCAATGAAACCGTGAGCACCACGGTCAGCGTTCCGGCCGAAATCGCGTTGAACGGATTCGCGTACCGCGGCAACGCGGCCTTGGTGTACAAGGGCGTGGCCGGATCCAAGGGCACCGCTAAATAGCATTACGCCAAGGCGCGTGGCGCGCCCTGGCTTTCCAGCGAGCGCTGCGCGGCGTCGAGGACACGCAGTACGTTCAGCGCCAGCACGCCGTCGGTGCGCGGCGTCGCACGCGTTTTCACGCAATCCAGGAAATGCGCGCACTCGCGGCGCAGCGGTTCGTCCTTCGCGAACGGCACGTCGTGCGCACGGCCGGTGACGGCCACCGGTGCGCCGTTCTTACGCTCCACCGCGTGATCGAAGCGTTGCAGCGTCCCGGCGCCGTCGTCGAAGACCACCGACTGCCTTTCGCCCACCACCGTCAGCGCGCGCTGCTTCAGGGGATGCAGCCAGGAGACGTGCACGTGCGCCCGCGCGCCGCCTTCGAAATGCATGAGCACCACCGCGTTGTCGGCGATCTTCGGCTGCAGCCACGCACCGCCCGCGGCAATCACTTCGCGCGGCTCGCGGCCCATCAGGCGCAGGATCAAGCCCATGTCGTGCGGAGCCAGCGACCAGAGCGCGTTCTCTTCCGAGCGGAAGCGCCCCCAGTTCAAGCGTTCGCTGATGACGTAGCGCACCGCGCCCAGTTCGCCCGATGCGAGCAGCGCGTGCAACGCCTCCACCGCCGGATGGTATTCGAGCTGCTGGCCGACCATCAGCACGCGCCCGCGCGCCGCCGCCAACGCCACCAGGTCGCGCGCCTCGCCGACGTTCAAGGTCAGCGGCTTTTCGACCAGCACGTCCTTGCCGGCTTCCAGCGCCCGCTTGGCCAGCGTGTAATGCGTCTCGGCCGGCGTGGCCAGCACCACGGCCGGCAGCGCGGGATCGTTCCAGACGTCTTCGGCTTCGCGCGTCAACGCCACGCCAGGCGCCCATTCGGCGATCTGCGCGTCCCCGCCCGGCCCGCGCTTCACGACCTTGCCCAGGGCGCCCAACGCATGAAAATTGCGAATCAGATTTTTGCCCCAATACCCGCTGCCAAAGACCGCTACGCGCGTCATGGAAGTTCTCCCGGCCGAACCGTCGAAGGGTTCATCTATACGAAGCCATGAAGAGGAGTGTAGCGACGGCGCGGCGGAAACGACAGGTCAGCGCACGATCAGGAAATAGAACAAGCCGGCCCCGATTACCAAACCCACCAGCACGCCCACCACCGGCACCCACAACGTGCTGCCGGCGCGTGCCGCGCCCATGATGCCCGAACTGCGCCGGCGCGCGTTGCGCAGGCGCGAGGAACTGGGCGACCGCTCGCCCGAGGCCGCCCGGATCGAACTCGTCGGCGGTACGTGCTTCACGCCGCTGCCCGGAGCACGCACCGCACTGCGACCGCCGCGCATCTTGCTTTGCCGGCCGCGCCGCACGTTGCTGCCCGGATTGCCGGCGAACAAGCCGCTCGGCGGACGCACCTTGCCCGGCTTGGGCGGCATCTGCGGAATGCTGTGAATCCCGCTGCCCACGCCCGGAACGCGGTGAATCCCGCTCCCGGATTCCTTTTTGTTGACGGGGATGGTTCGCGGCGGAGCCTGCAGCCCGCGTTTTTCCATGCACGTCTTACACAACAGCGAACCGCTGATCCAGGCCGCGTGACCCAACTCTTGGTCACGCTCCGTGATCCGGCTATTACAGAGTTCGCAGTACTCGATCTGCATTACGTACAATCCCGTATCTGGGCTGTTGGGTAGCGCCAAAAGGTA
Source organism: Planctomycetota bacterium (assembly GCA_015075375.1). Classification (GTDB taxonomy): domain Bacteria; phylum Planctomycetota; class SZUA-567; order H5-PLA8; family H5-PLA8; genus H5-PLA8. The sequence continues at coordinate 183,457 of JABTUM010000004.1, forward strand.
TAGCACCCCCCCGGATTCGAGCCCAGCGAATACCGGGTTACTTCTTTCCTACCTATATTTAACGCTGTCATCACGCACTTTGTGCATGCCTTTTTTAATTATTCTTTTGTAGGCATTTACCCTTCACCGAATGCATCCGTAACTCTATGTTGTTTCGGAGGTTGAGAATTCCGAACAGATCTTCAGAGCGCCGGGCTCGCACTCCAGGTAAGCCGGCGCTGACCCTAATATCTCCCCATCCGCACACAGGTTAGGTGACCCTTCAAGCACCTCGATCTCGACCTTTCGGGTTCGCAGCATCCGTACCGAACTATGCTCCGTATGCCGTCCGGAAAAGACCAAGGGGAGCACCCGCACGATGGTTTCGCGTGGCAAGGCATCGACCACGCAAAGGTCCAATTGGCCGTCGTCTACCCGCGCATCGGGCGCGATCCGCATCGCGCCGCCGTAATAGGCCGAGTTAGCCGTCGCGGCCAGAGTGATCGGCCCTTCGAAGGTTCCAAAGTCGCCCGTCAGGCGCACCACCGGCGGCCGGAACGAAAGCAGCACGCGCAGCACGCCGTACACGTATTCGGCCGATCCACGCACCGGAAAGCGATGGGTGCGGACGAATTCGGTCACTGCCGAATCGAAGCCCAGTGTGGCGACGGTGCAATAGCGCTTGGGCGGACGTCCGTCCAGGGGGCTATAGCGCGCCACATCGATGCGGCGAAAGGCGTCCGAGAGCAACGGCGCGAGCAGCTTCTCGAGCGAATCTTTGCGATGCAATCCCAAAGCGCGGGCCAGATCGTTGCAGCGGCCGCCCGGAAGGATGCCCATTCGCACCGGCGTAGCCGCCACCACGTCGGCCAGTTCCTGAAGCGTGCCGTCGCCCCCGCAGCCTACGATCGTTGCCACGCCTTCGTCGAGCGCATGGCGCGCGCGCACGCCCGCGCCGCCTGGACCTTCGGTAAGAAATAGTTCCGCCGAGCGGCCGGCCGCGCGGAGGCCTTCAACGGCCCTACGGGCCAACTCCGGCCCGCGCCGTCGACCCGACGCGGGGTTGGCGATGACGAGAAATTCGAGGCTCATGGACCGTCCCGCGGGGCCGGCCGGGAGGAACCTACGGAGCGACCGGCGGCGTGACCGGAGTCTGGACCAGCGTCTCGCCGGCGAGTTGAACCGAGCTTGCGTTCGCCGCCCAGAATTCTTCCCACTTCGCCGCGTGCCGGCCGGGGAGTTCGCCCTGATAGTTCGAGTGGTTGTGAAGCAGATTGACCAGCACTTCGTAGGTCACTTCCGCCAGCGGACGCTGCCGAGTCGCGCGCCGCGGCCCCTGCAGGCTGTACGACTTCAACGCGTAATCGTAGTCGCCGTCCACCTTCATGGAGTCGATGAGGAACGGCACCGCGTCGCGGCCCACCTTGATCAGGTCGGCCTGAGCCACGCGCCATTCGGGCGTCGTGAGCAGGGAAATCTGGCGCTTGATGCGTTCTTCGAGCGCCGCCCGTTCGCGCGAGCGCTTCAACTCCACATGCGCCGCATGCTCCGGATCGGGTTCGTTGATCAGTACCGCGGGCTCGCCCTTCTTCTTCTTTTCCTTCTTGGGCTTTTCTTCAGGCTTCGCGGCCTCTTGCTTCGGTTCTTCCGTCGCCGGCTTGGCCTCTTCGTTCAACACCACCGGTTCGGCGGCAGGCGCGGCCGTCGCGGCAGGCGCCGAGGGCTCCACGGTGGCGGAAGGGCTAGTCGTAACCCCTTTATCCTTCGCCGCGTCGATGTCCGGAAACTTCTTCTTGGCTTCTTCCCAGGTATAGCGCACGCCATCCACGATCACGTCGGGATGCCCTGCTTCGGCCGCGGGAGCCGGAGTCGGCGCGGCCTCCTCGCCCCAAGCCATTCCAACCGTTGCCAATAAGCAGCCGGTGACCAACCACGAAACCGCGGGGCGTAAAGCCTGGGACATGCCCGGCCCTCCCTGTAAGCAGCTTGCCGATTAAAGGTTGCAGCACGCGACATGGTCGGAAATTGGCGCCCGAAAGTCAAGCCGGAAAAGCGACCACCCCCTGTGCACTGGGGGAGAGGCGGCGATTCGCGCCTTAAAATCACCGGGCGTGTCAACTAAAGCGCGCGGATCGGATCGCCCGGGCGGATCAGGCCTTCGGTTAAGATGCTCGCACGCAGGCCGCCGCGGTGCACCATGGCTGGGAGCACATTCTTACCCGTATACGCCACCAAGTCGCTGCACGGCTCGCAAAGCCGAATCCCCTTGGCGCGCACGGCACCCAGTTGGAATTCTCGGCCCACCAAGGCGTTCAGGTCGATTCCCGAGGTCAACACGTTGCGACGGCTTTCGCAGCCGCCCAGCGGGATACCGTGCTCACGAGCCAGCAAGTCCAGCATCTCGGAGGCGATCAGCGTCAGCTCCTTGCCGGGATCCTTATGGCCATCGGCCACGAAGTTCTTGTGGCCCTCAAGCCCACAACGCGGAACCGCTCGCGCTTCGGCCACTGCCTCCGGAGTGCCGTGGCGCTGGCGCGTGATGAAAATCGCTTCGATCCGCCCGCTGCTTGCTTCTGGTGCGCTCATGACCTGAAAGACTCCAGAACTCGCGATCCGCGTCGCGCCGAATTTATCGGCAATTTCGATCGGCATTATCGCTCGATATTATACACCACCGCGAACTCCGCTGCGGCCGCCCGCTCCAGGTGCATCTATATTTTTCGCCGCGCTCAGCGACGCGAAGCGAGGTACTGGGTGGGCGAGACGCCGTGCATGCGGCGAAACACCTTGGCAAAGTAATTGGCGTCGGAATAGCCCACCGCCAGCGCCACTTCCTTCACCGATAAACGGCCGGCGTCGAGCGCTTCGCGCGCGTGTTCCATGCGGATCTGAGTGAGGGTCTCCACGACGGAGAGCCCATAGACTTTCGAGAAGCGGCGGCACAGGTTAAAGGGACTGACCTCGAAACGCGCGGCGAGATCGTCGAGCCCGATGCTTTCGGCGAAGTGCGCGTCGAGGAACGCGCGCACTCCCGCGGCGAGCTTTTCGCCGCGGCGTTCGGCGACCGCTTGGCGCGCCCCCGCAGTCGAGTTCGTTCCGCGCCATGCGTTGCGCAGCAGAGCAAGCAGCGCTTCCCACAGAAGCACCTGAATGCGCGCCGCCGAACCCGGCGCATCGCCTTGGTACTCGCGCTCCAGTTCCTTCACGATCCTGTGCAAATGGGCCTTGGCGCCTTCCGGCGCATCGAGAAGCCCATGCGGCTCGATGGATTCGAGCAAGGCCTGCCCGGACGGCCACTCGAAAAAGAGGTACGCGACGCGGTAGTCGGAGCCTTCGGCGCGCAAATCCTTGTGCTCGATACCTTGCGGGATGACGAACGTATCGCCGGGCCCCACGGCAAACGCGCGGCGTCGCGATTGGATCTCCGCGCGGCCTTGTAATACATGAATTAGTTCGTGGCGAGGTGTGGCGTGAAATCGTTCGCCCCAGAGGGCGCCCACACTGAGCACCTGGAAGCTGTGCAGCTTCGGTGGCGCCGCCCACGCGCGCTCAAGCTGGCCGAGCCAATCCGGCGCCGGCTCCCCCACTCGCTTGTTGCGCACGCTATCTCGCTTGCCCGCCGCCATGCCGCCTGGCCCCCGCAAGATACTCCCCGTCTTGGCAAAAGGGTCGTCTGGCCAATCCACCCCGAACGGGATTAACTGTCCTCAGATTCGATGCAACCCGCAAGGCATGATTGCGAACCCGGAGCCTCACGCATGACGACCGCGACCCTCGAAAAGCTGGCCTTACACGGAGGCCCCAGGACCGTGCCGGAGGGCACGATCCTGCCTTGGCCGCCCAAAGACGCCTCCGATCGCGACTTGGTGCTGGCCTCGCTGAACGGCACGAATCACGCCTTCGGCCCCAACTGCATTGAACTGCAGAAAGAGTTCGCGGCCTGGAATGGCAGCCGATTCGCCATCGCGACGAACTCGGGCACGGCGGCCTTGCACATGGCCATCGCAGCCTGCGGTTGCGGAACGGCGGACGAAGTATTGGTGCCCGCGTACTCGTGGTCGAGCTCGGCGACCTGCATTCTGCATCACAGCTGCATTCCGGTCTTCGTGGATATCGACTTCGATACGATGCTGATCGACCCGGCGAAGCTGGAAGAAAAAATCAGCCCGCGGACGAAAGCGATCGTCGCCGTGCACCTGCACGGACTGTCCGCGGACATGGATCCAATCCTGGCCGTCGCGCGCAAACACGGTTTGAAGGTGATCGAAGACGCCTGCCAAGCTCACGGTGCGCTCTATAAAGGAAAAAAGGTGGGCACGCTGGGCGATTGCGCGGCCTTCAGTTTTAATCAGAACAAGTGCCTCAGCGCCGGCGAAGGGGGCATGTTCGTAACCGAGGACGAATCACTACATCGGAACGCTCAGCAGCTCTGGTCGTTCGGCGAGACGCGAGCGCCGTCCGAGTCGCGCGATTTCCACGCCTACGCGCTGGGTTGGATGTACCGCACCAGCGATCTTCCCGCTGCTTTTGCCCGCGCACAGCTCCGCAAGCTCGACGGCTATCTGGCACACCAGCGCCGGGCCGTTAGCCGGTTGGCCGAGCAGTTGGCCGGGGTCGAAGGTTTGCTGCTGCCGCCGCAGCCGGATGGGCGCGTCTGGAACGGCTATAATTATGTGATCCGCTTGGATACCTCGCACTTGCCGAGCGCGCAGGACGCCGGGGCGTATCGCGATCGCGTGGTGAAAGCGCTGCAGGCCGAAGGCGTGCCGGCAACGGTATGGCAGAAATTCATCCTGCCGTCGATGACGGTCTTCCGCGCGCAGAACGGGTTCGGAGCGGGGCATCCGTGGAGCCACCCCCTGGCGCGGCCGGTGGTGTACGATCCTGCCGAGTACCCGGTGGCGCAGCGGCACTGCGACACGCATTTCTGCATCATCAATCCCTTGCGCATGCCCAACGGCGATGCGGCGGTGGATGCCGTGGCGCGCGGCATCCACAAGGTCATGGCGAATCTGGCGAACCTGGATTAATCGGAGCACGAAACGATCATGGCGATTCAAGTGGGCTGGGCGACGGCCGATATCACGCCGGCGCGAAACACCTTCTTGCAGGGCCAGTTTCATACGCGGATCTCAACGCATGTGAACGACCCGTTGACCGCCACGGCGCTCGCTCTGGACGGCGGCTCGGACGACGCTTCGGACCAAGCCATTCTAATCTCCGCGGATGTGGTGGGCATCCGGGCAGAGGTGCAGGAACGCGTGCGAGCATTGGCCGCACCCAGGCTTTCCGGATTCGATGCGCGCAAGTTATTCATGAATGCCACGCACACACATACCGCGCCTAGCTTCCAGGAAGGCAACTATTTGGCTCCGGCCGGTTCCGATCCTCTCCCGCCGGCCGAGTATGCGGAGTTCTTCGCACGTAAAGCCGCGGATGCCGCCGTTCGCGCCTGGGAACAACGCGCACCGGGCGCGCTGGCGAACGCCTTCAGCCACGCGGCGGTGGGCCGCAATCGCAGAGCGGCTTACCTCGATGGCTCGTCGCGCATGTACGGCAAAACCAGCGACCCACAATTCGACTCCATCGAAGGTTACGAAGACGACGGCGTGGACCTCCTCTTCTTCTGGAACGAGCGGCGGGATTTGACAGGGGTACTGATCAACCTGGCGTGCCCGTTCCAGTTGGACGAGCATGCGGAGTACCTTTCGGCCAGCTTCTGGCACGAGACGAGGGTGGCGCTGCGGCAGCGTTTTGGGCCTGATTTGTTCGTGCTTTCACAGTGCTCCGCCGCCGGCGACCAGTCCCCGCATCCGATTCTCTATAAAGGACTCGAGGCCGAGATGCGCAAGCGCCGCGGACTCACCGAGCGGCAGGAACTTGCCCGCCGGCTTGTGCAGGCGGTAGCGGACGGCTTCGAATCCGCGGTGCCCGCGATACGCACGGACGCGCCTTTTCGCCATCTGGTGGGTACTTTGGAATTGCCGGCTCGCGCGGTCAGCGAAACCGAGTTCAGTCAGGCAGAGGCGGAAGTTTCGCGCTGCGAGACCGAGGCACCCAAAGATTTCAGGCACGCTTCCATCCTGCATTGCATGAAGCAGCGAGCCCTGCGAGTCATGAAGCGCTTTCGGGAACAGGGACCTCATCCGATCTGGACTATGGAATTGCACACCCTCCGTTTGGGCGATGTGGCTATGGTGACGAACCCGTTCGAATTGTTCCTGGATTTCGGTATTCGTATTAAGGCGCGCAGTCCGGCGCAACAGACCTTCGTCGTACAACTGGCGTGCGATTACGCAGGATACCTGCCCTCCGCCAAAGCGGTCCGCGGGCGCGGGTACGGAGCGGAAGTGGCCAGTACCAAGGTGGGACCGGAGGGCGGCCAAGTGCTGGTGGAGCGGACGCTGCAAGCGACGCAAAGCCTCTGGTCCAACGGAGACGCGCAGGGATGACCATGCGGGCCGGTTGCGCCGAGGTCGAAATTACGCCCCCGCTGGGCGCCGAGAAGATCGGCTGGCTCAAGCGGATTACGCCGACCCGCGTAGCCGACCCGCTCTTTGCGCGCGCGCTGGTGCTGGATGCCAACGGCACGCGGCTGGCGTTCGTGGCGCTGGATACGCTCTGCGTGCGCTGGACGACGGTCGAACGCATCCGAAAGGCGGTCGAAACTCAGTACGGCATTCCCGCTGCGCAGGTCATGATCGCCGCGACGCACAACCACGGGGGCCCGGCCGTCGCGAATGTAGGCCTCGTGCCGCGCGACGACGCTTACCTGGCGAGCTTGGAAGCGCGCGTGATATCCGCACTGGGGCAAGCCGTTGAACGGTTCGAACCGGCGGAGATCGGCTTCGGGCGCGGCATTCTCTTCGACGCCGCTTTCAATCGCCGCGTACGCATGCGGGACGGCACCACCATTACGCACGGAAAGTGCAGCCATCCGCTCGCCCTAGGGCTCGAAGGCCCCATCGACCCGGAGTTGCTGGTGATGGGTGTGCGGCGTCCGTCCGGAGCTTGGCTGGGTGCGCTGGTGAATTACGCGGTGCATCCGGCGCACCATGGCGGCGATGAGTGTTTCAGCGCAGGTTGGCCGGGTGTGCTGGCCAACGAGCTTAAAGCGCGCGGGGTGCCTTGCCCGCTCTTCCTCAACGGCGCCTACGGCAATATGGCGACCAGCGATCCCGCCCGGGACGGCTTGGCGCTGAGTATGGAAGAGACCGGGCGCGCCGTCGCACAGACGGCTTGGCAGGCGCTGCAAGGCCTCTCGTTCGAATCCGACCTTCAGTTAAGCGCTCGCCGAAGCCTCGTACGGCTCCCGTTTCGGGAAGCGACGGAAGATCAGATCAAAGGCACCGTCGCCGGCGCGCAGCGCTTCATCGATCCCAAGATATACGACGAACTGATGCCCGGACTCTTGGCGCAGATTCGGTCGCGCGGCACGCAACCGGCCGAAGTTCAAGCGCTGCGCATCGGTGCGCATGTCTTCGTATCGCAGCCGGCAGAACTGTTTGTCGAGTTGGGCTTGGCCATTAAGGAAGGCGCGCATCCTTGGCGCGCCTTCGTGGTGGGCGGCGCAAACGGAATGGTGGGCTACGTGCCCACCCGCGAGGCGCACGCGCGCGGCGGGTACGAAACTACTTTCGCCCCTAGCAGCAAGTTGGCTCCCGAAGCCGGCGAAATGCTCGTCGCGGCGGCCCTCGCGTTGCTGCGCGATTAGCGCCGCGCTCGCATTGCGCCTTAAGCGGCCGGTAGTACAACCTCCGGAATGGATGCGCGCGACGACGCTATTTTCCGCATGCTCGATCTGGGGCTGCCGGATCATCTGCCCGATGAGGATTGGCGGCGGCTGGGCTTTCGCGATCCGGAGCGCGTGCGCCAGGGGCTCGACCGGCTGCGCACGCGTATCGATGTTGCCCGTGTCTTGGAGGTCCGCTTCGCGGACATCTTGCGCGCGCTCTCGCGGAGCAGCGATCCGGACGGCGCCTTTGGCGGGCTGGAACGCTGGCTCGAAGCCGGCGGAGCCGTTTCGGGACCCAGTCCGTTGGCATGGACCGAAGAGCCGTTTTTGCACGTGCTGTGCGCACTCTTTGCCGGAACTCCGGCCCTAAGCGAATACCTGATGCGCTTCCCCGGCCGGACGTGGGCGGTGCTGCAGCCGGTGCTCGAGCGTAAGGTCACCGGCGGCTGGGCGTGGCGTACGCACGTGCGCGGGGCGGTGTTGCAGGCAAGCTCCACGGCGCGCCCTGCGGCTTTGCGCCAAGCGCGCACCGAATCGATGCTTCAGATCGCGGCGTTGGATCTGAGCGGAGTTTCGAACCTGGAACACACCGTCCGCGCCTTAAGCGACCTGGCCGACGCTTGCATTGAAACGGCTTTGGAAGCGAGCATCGAAAATTTGCGTCCGCGCTTTGGAACCGCTCTGCCGCGTGAAGGCGTGGCAGACGGCGAGTACCCGGCCCCGCCGCCCTTTGCCATCTACGCGCTCGGAAAGCAGGGCGGGCGCGAACTGAATTACAGCTCGGACATCGACCTCATATTCGTCTTTGAAGGCAACGGAACCACCGCGGGTTTGGGACGCGCGGCGCCGCTGCGCGATTATTTCACGCGCTTGGGCGAGGAAGTCATCGCGCTGTTGGATCAGGTCACCGAAGACGGCCGTGTATACCGCGTGGATATGCGCCTGCGCCCGTACGGCTCGGTCGGCGCGCTGGCGCTTTCGACCGACGAGACGCTCGCCTACCTGCAATCCGAAGGGCGCACCTGGGAACGCCAGGCTTGGCTGAAAGCTCGCGTGGCGGCCGGCGACAAAGAGCTGGGCGAAAGCTTGCTTAAGCGCGCCGAATCGTTCATCTTCCGGCGCTTTCTCTCGCTCGATGCGATCGGCGACATCAAGAACCTCAAGAAGCAGATGGAGCAGCTCGTCGCGCGAAAAGGCGGCACGGGCGACGAGGTGAAATTAGGGCGCGGCGGCATCCGGGACATTGAATTTACCGTCCAATTCCTTCAATTATTGCACGGCGGCCAGCATCCTGAAGTACGTACGGGGCATACCCTCTTCGCGCTGCGCAGGTTGCGCCAGCAGGGGTTGCTCACACAGTTCGAGGCCGACCGGTTGGAAACGGCGTATATATTTCATCGCCAAGTCGAACATCGATTGCAATTGCACGGCGACCAGCAGACGCACATGCTGCCGGCCGACCCCGCCGTGCGCCGGCGCATCGCACGCAGCCTAGGCTACACGGACGGTCTCGGCGAGGACGGGCAACCGGCCAGCGCCGAAGTCGTTTTCGAAAGAGATCGCCAACACCACGTCAAACGGGTTCGCGACCTATTCGAGCACCTCTTTGCGAATCTGTTCAGCGAACAACAAGGGCCGGAGGCGCAGCTTTCCGATTTACTGCTCGCGCCGCAACCCGAACCCGCGGAGATCGCGCGGCTTTTGCCGTACTTCCGCTATGCACCATCGCCCGAAGCAGCCAAGGAGTTGATCGCCTTGGGGCAGGAGCGATTGGCGCTGATGAATCCCTCACGCACGCGAAAGTTTTTCGCTTCGCTCGCGCCCTTGCTGCTCAAAGCGCTGGCGATCACCGGCGATCCGGAAGGCGCCTTGCGGCGCTTTTCGCGCATCGCTCATTCCCTGGGCGGGAAAGCGGTCTTTTACGAGTCGCTGCATGAAAACGCATGGCTGTTGCGCCTGATTTGCGATCTGGCGGCCTACAGCGAATATTTAACGGATATCCTGGTGGCCAATCCCGGACTCTTCGATGAACTGGTCGATGCGCTACGCATCGACCAGACCAAAAGCCTCGAGGCGTTTGAGCACGATTTGGAAGCGTTGGCCGGCGGCGGCGATATTGCCGATACGTTGCGCGCTTACCGCAATGGCGAACTGCTGCGCATTGGCGTGCGGGATTTGATGCACAGTCAGCCGCTTGAATTAGTGCAGCAGGAAATCTCGGACCTGGCTGCCGGGGTGCTGCGCGCGCAGTTGCGCCATTCGCAAAAGGCGTTCGAGCAAAAGCGCGGCCTATGTCTACGGACGGACGGAAAGCCCGTGGGCTTCGCGATTCTAGGCGTGGGCAAGTTCGGCGGCCGCGAGATGAATTACGGAAGCGACCTGGACGTTCTTTTTTTCTACGACGCCGATGGCCAAACCGAAAGCGGTCTTCCCGCCACGAATTACTTTGGCGAACTGGCCCAGGAACTCATGCGCGCAATGGCCGCGCACACCCGCCTCGGACCGCTTTATCAGCTCGATGCACGGTTGCGTCCGAACGGAAACAAGGGTCCGCTGGCCGTGGAGTTGGCGGTATTCGAGCAATACTGGAAGAGCGGCGCGCTGGCGGACTGGGAGAAACTCGCGCTCACGCGCATTCGAAAAGTCGCCGGCGATCCTCGAACCGGCGAGCGCGCGGAACACCTGATCCGCAGCGCCGTATTCGCCCCGCTCCAATCGGCGGATTTGGCGCAGCAAGTACGTGAGATGCGAAAGAAGATCGAGGCGCACGCCGAAACCGACGATTTGAAAGGCGGCCGGGGCGGCCTGATCGACATCGAATTCCTGGTTCAATTTTTGCAGCTCAAACACGGTCCGGCGTTGCCTAAGTTGAGGCAAGCCAATACGCGCGAAGCACTAGGTGTCCTTCAGAAGAGCCGCCTCCTGACGCCTTCCGACGCTCAACCGTTGACCGAAGCACTTGAGTTCTTCAGCCTGCTCGGCAATCGCGTGCGCATCGTCCATGGTTTAAGCGCGCACACCTTGCCCCAAAAGCCGGAAGACTTGCAGAAACTGGCCCTTCGCGCGGGATACTTCGACGCGCCCGATCGCACGGCAGGCGAATCGCTGCTGGAAGAATTCCAGCGCCGCACCGTCCAAGTACGCGAAATTTTCGAGCGCGTGGTGGTCTGAATAGAACCGAGCCCAAGAAAGCGTTCTAACTTAATCTGCGGTATCCTGGACATCCTTCAAGGCCACGGTTGCCTGCGCGTGATAGTTCACTTTGACGCTCACGATGCGCCCGTTGCCGTAATCGGAAATGTATATTCTCCGATCTGTATGGGTTCCTGCATACAACGGGTGAAAAAGCCCCACTTCGTCGCCGCCAAGCGGCAGTTTGCTATCCTTGCCGGCGCTGTCCACATTGCCGTAGCGGCCTATGCGCAGAATCAAATTCCCCGCGGAATCGAGCACGCCGACGGTAAATTGTTGCGGTTCGGGAACAATGGAACGTGCGTATAAATCGAGCGCGAACCGCGAAAACCAGCACGCACAGCCGCCTCCCGCTTGGGAAGCGCTAAAGCCCGCGAAACCTACGCCGGGGTAAAACCATTCCGCTTCGCCCTCGATCCACATCCCGCGCACAACTTTATTCCCCTGTGGAGCGAACTCCGGCGAGATGGCCACCGGCGCGTCTTTCGAGTCGGAAATGAATTTGCATGCCTTTGCTTTAACTTTGGTCATGGTTTCTGACATCTGATTGAAATAGAGCGCTCCATCCACCACGCGTGTAGGCGTATGCATGAAGTAAATGCTGTTGTCCCCATCGAGTGCCACGCCGTCCACTTGCGAAATACCCGGGACGGCATCCTCGTGCACCAGCTTTCCATGTTTGTTCCAGATGTGAATACAGGGTGTTGTGCTGCCGGAAAGCCGGCCGGGGTACAGCACCGGCTTGTATTCTTTCCCTTGCCCTTTGATTTTGGATGGATCGAACTGGCGATTTTCGCCCGCTGCGCCTTGTCCGCTTATACCTACAAAGCGGTAGGCACAGGACGCGATGATGAATCCTTTGGGCGATACGTGAATACCGCCTTGGTGATAGCAGACCGGGGACTTGGACGGCATCACCAAGCCCGAAAGCACCTTGGTAGTCTTTCCGCCAATGCCCCCGTCGTTGCCCAAGGCCTGGAAATCTTCGCCGTAATCGAATGGAATTTCCTGCCAGGTAACGGGATCGTAGCGCACGATCACGTCCGTATTGCGCAAATACACCATGCCGTTGATATCGAACGCGGCATCGATGGCATTAAATGGCATCTCTATGACCTTGATGCTTCCCGAATTCGGATCGATCTCCAGCCAGCGGTTGGATGCCTTGGTCGTCGGCGCGCTATCGGCCTCGGCCAGGTACAGCATGCCGTTTACGGGATTCACGTACAGATGCTGGATGGCATTGGTCGGCGGTTTGGCGCGAACGACTGCCTTAACCGTTTCCTGGCCGAAATCGCGAATGACTTCCAGTTTCCCCTCTTTTTCCCGAAGCACTTTGATGCCTGCCGATTCCCAGGGGACGGACTGCCCGCCGTTTCCGGTGGTGATGCCCTGCTCAATGTCGTTTCGGCAATCCCTGCCTAGCCAAACGGTCAGGGGCTCGGCCCACATATCGACTTCAGCCGTATACCACAACGGATGCGGCAGCCCGATGTGGATCCCGTAGCGCCCGTTAAATTCAGGCAATGGCAGATCCCATTTGGAGATCTCTTTAGGGTTGTCCAACGGACCGTAGCGCGTAAGCGCCGGCTTTATTTTGACATCCTTGGCCGCCAGGAGCAGATAGGACGGCACCATCCAGGAAAAGACAAACATCTCGCCGGTGCGCTTGTTAATCCGAACCAGCGCGGGCTTATACGTTTTGACCTCCTTCAGAAACACTCCGTCCGGAGCGAAGACCTGAATTCGATCGTTCATGAAGTCGGATACGTACACGCGCCCTTGCGCATCGCAGTCTACGGACGTGGCATTCTTGAATTGGCCGGGTTCCGAACCCGCGCCTACGGCCTGCCCGCCTTTCGAGCCCACCTCACCCTTAAAGACTTCCGCATCCCCGTCCCGATCCAACGCGATTCGCATGACCGCATTTAGGGTGTCGAAGTTGTAGCTGAATCGATAAGAGTAGCCTGTCAGGTAAGCCCATTTCCCATCGGGTGAAACCGCTACGCTCGTTGGTCCGATGTTCACACTTCTGCTGTTGTCGTACTGAACTTTAAATCCCTTGAGTTCCGCACCCGTCATGCCTCCTGAAATCTTCTCACCGCTGCCCGAGGTCGAAAATCGATTAAGCCGCTGAAAAGCCAAGCAGACTTGCTTGCCCTGAATGTCCATGCCGGTCGCGGCTCGCCCATGCCGCCCGCCTTGGTCGAAATCGCTGCAGTTGTCGCCGGACGTCAGCAACGTCTGCTGATAAACGCTTTTCTTATACGGCAATCGCATGCCTTGGGGGAAATCTCGCCAATCGAGATCCTTGAAACCATCCAAGGTATTGTGCGGAAACGGATACACGGTGCGAAGATACGTACCAGAATGATCGAAGAGCTTTAGGGAATCGATTCCGCTGCCCTCAAAAACAAAAACCCCTTCTTCCGAAGCTCGAATTATTGGAACACCTTGCGAGATGCGTTTGTACGGACTCCAGTAAACGTTTTTCTCGAATTCGGGCTTCAAGCCCAGTGAAACGCGGATGGTCAACCGCTCCTTATGGTCGGTCAATCTGCCCTGGTCATCTTTTCCGTCCCAGATAACTCGCTGCTTGAGGGTATTCTTTTGGAACGGTTCCGGCGCATTCGCGCCGAGCACTCCGCTGCCCAGATGCCGTACAATCCGGCCGGATTCGTCCTCCACCGCCACCGTGACATCGCAATAGTCTTTGGACTCGAACGCAACGGTCACCGTGTCGCCGCTTCGGGTGACCTGAGGCTTCTCGGTAAACTCAAAGACCTCCTTGCGCTTAACTTTCATCTCTTCCGCGTCGGAGGCGAGCAGTCCAGGGCAGAGGATTACGGCAAGCAAAATCAACCACCGCAGAATCGGACCACCTTGAATCCGTGTGAGCCGAAAAGCGAAGCCGGTGGTCTGCAAAGATTCCTTCCAAGCGCACTCAATGCTTCGATTGGCCATGGTCGTGACGCATCCGTAAGGGAGAGCTCGCTGTACGGCCGAAGCTCTCGGGTCGGCGATCCTGAATGTTTCGAGCCAAACGCTACTCTAGGCTCTACCCCGAAACTCCTCTTCGGCCTCTGCTTGGTCCGCGCGGCGCATACGCCTTCGAAGCGTTTTGGGACCAAACCTAATACCACCTGGTATTTAAGCGGCCTTCCTGGATAGAAATACACCAATGGAATTGCGCGGCCGGTTCTATTTCGTTCGGCTATACCTGAATATCGAACATGTATTCAAACGGCGATACAGAAACAGACGTCTACTCGATAGATATCCAGAAACGGTGGGATCCTGACTCTATACCTATCAGGCCGGCACAACTCCAAGTCCCGGACCCTTGGGCAACAGCAATCGGGCGGCTTTGTCCAGCTTTACGCCACGGAATGGATCGTTAGAGATCAGCACGTTGCCATCCAAATCCGCGTAGTCGACCAAGGGGGTAAGCTGGGCTCCGGCGGTAATCATCACGCTGGACTCGATCATGCATCCGATCATGATTTTGAGTCCGCAGGATCGCGCGGTGTGGATCATCTGCAGCGCTCGACGCAGTCCGCCGCATTTGACGAGCTTGATGTTGATCCCGTCTACGCAACCCAACAGCTTGGGAACGTCTTCGGGAACCACGCTGGACTCATCGGTGAGCAACGGAATTCCGATAGATTGTTTGATCCGCTTCAACGCCGCGGGATTGCCGGGCGGTACGGGCTGCTCGAGGAATTCGACACCCAGCTTCTCCAGCAATTTCGCCTTTCGGATTGAATCCGCGACGCTCCAGCCGCAGTTGGCGTCTACTCGAAGCGTTTTCTTGGGACACTGCTTGCGAACTTCCCGGATAATCTCTTCGTCGCCGGGCACACCCAGCTTGATCTTGAGCACGGGAAAGCGTTCAGCTTCGGCCAATTTCTGACGCACCTTCTCGAGCGAATCGATCCCGATGGTGAACGAAGTCCGCGGCGTGTCTGCGGCATCTAGGCCCCAGTATTTCCACAGCGGGATGTTCAGCAATTTTCCGATCAGGTCGTGTAAAGCAAGATCGATGGCCGCGAGCGCGCCGGGGTGCTTCGGATACTTGCGCCGCAGTTCTGCCAGCACGCGCTCCAGATCGAACGGATGAGCCTTCGCGAGCACGCGGCCCATCTCGCGCAAAGTCTTGATCGTGCCCGCCTGGTCCTGTCCGTAATAGCTCACGGGACTGGCTTCGCCCAGCCCTTCGTGCTTTCCATGGCGGATGCGCACAAGCACGTTATGCGCCCAATCCGACGACGAGCGCGCGATCGTGAACGTGTGGCGCAGGCGCAGTTCCAGCGGTTCGGCGGTCAGCTTCATTTCTTCTTCTTCCGCTTCTTGATCCTGTAATGCTTCTCCAGCGCATCCATCAACTTATCGACGCGCCCGAACCGGTACACGTCGGTGCACGGCAGTCCGGTCAGCTTTTCGGTTTTCTCGACCTCGCGCTTCGCGGCAGCCGGCGTCATTTCAAAGGTATTCAGCGCCACGGCGACGACCTTCGAAGGACAGAGCAGGCCGGCGAGCTTCTCGTGCAGGTCGATCAAGAAGGGCAACGAAGGAATGGGCGTCGGAACGTTGTTGGTCACCTTCCGCGTCGGGCAATGGCACAGCACCATCGCGTCAGGCGCGGTGCCGTGCAGCAAGCCCATGGTCACGGCGCTATAAGCGGGATGCCCGATGGCGCCTTGGCCTTCGACGAAGAGTATCTCGCGGTGTTTGCGTTCCAACACCAACCGCTCAGCCGCGCCGTTCGTGAAGTCGCTGATCGTGCGGTCCATGGGGATGCCGCTGCCTTCGATGATGATCCCGGTCTGGCCGGTGGCGACGAACTCGGCATCGTACCCGCGCGCCTTGGCCTCCTTGGTCATCTCCAGCATCACCGACATCTTGCCCAGATTGCAGTCGCTGCCCACGGCCAGCACGCGTTTACACTTGGTGTCTTTGGCGATGTTCAGACTGCAATCGAGATCCGGAGGCGGCACGCGGACGTCCCAGATGGTGCGCTTGTACTGCTTGGCGATGCTCGCGAGCTTCGGATCGTCGTTAAGAAACGTATGCAAGCCGCTGATCACATCCAGGCCGGCCTTCATCGCGTCGGCAATCGTCTTCAGCCACGCCGCGGGAAGCTTGCCGCCGACGGGCGCTATGCCGATCATCAGGGTATTGGGCTTGTAACCCAGTGCCTCCTTTAAGGTGGCCACGATGGGCACGTCGGCGCCCACGCCCACCAGTTCCTTCAGGTTGCGGCCGGCGGCTTTACTGTCTAGCACGCACGCCACTTCGTCGGGCCGATAGCGAATCACGCTCACCGCCGTCTTGGCGCGCCAAATGTTTAACTGGCCTTCGGTGAGAATGACCATCCGCCGCTGACTGCGCTTCCCGGTTGCCTTGCCCATCGCCCCCTCCTTGATTCGGTCCTGCCCGCGCGTGAATTAACACACCGCCCCGCTTCGCGAAAAAAAGCGGCCCTGAACGGCCTCTCGATTGGAGCTGGTGCAAGCACCATAGCCCAAGCCGAAGCGCCTTCCAGTGCGGAACAACGCCACGCCATGCGGTGGGATGAAACCGGTATTATGGTCACGCCAGCGGCGCGGGGCGTTCACCGGAGGGCGCGCCGTCCAGGAAAGTGCGATACCAAAGTTCGGTCGCAAGCAGCGCATAAAGCCGCTCGCCGTGATTATCCTGCCTTTCTTGATGCGCTTTCCAGAACGGCTCCCAATAGCCAGGCCGGAATAGCCCGTCGCCAACCAGTCGCGACTCATGGAATAGATCGGCGGCGACTTTCTGAAGCGGCCCGCGAAACCATTCGTCGAGCGGCACACCGAATCCGCGCTTGGCGGAACGCACAACCTGTTCAGGCACGCGCTGGGTTGCCAGCCTTCGCAACAGAGGTTTCGTCTCGCGTCCAGGCATTCGCACCTCGTCGGGAATCGAAAGCGCCAGCTCGATCAGGTCCACATCCAAAAACGGGCTGCGCACCTCCAAACCGTGCGCCATGGACATGCGATCCACCTTATGCAGCACATCGCCGGGCAGGTAGGTCGCCAAATCCGCCCGCTGCAACACACCTACCTCGGAAAGGTGATCGCCCGGTTCGTCGTTGGGAAAAAGCGATTTCGCGGCGCGCTTGAGGGCATTGGCCAAATACTCGCGGCCGTCCAACTCCGCGTTTTGCGCCGCGAGATCGTCGCTGTAAAGCCCGCGAATGGCCTCCTGCTCAAATAGCGTTTGGGCGCCCACATACGCCGGGATATTCGAAGCCTCTTGCTTGCGCAGCTTCTCCATCCAGCGCACCAGGCGATCCCAACCTTGCCGCGAGGGCACGGGATGCCATGCGTGCGCAAACTTTACGAAGCCCGCACGCAGCCAACCCGGCAGGCGCATCCAGTTTCGGTAATGCTTCATGCCGGCATAGCGCTGGTATCCGGCAAATGCTTCGTCGCCTCCATCCCCGCTCAGTACGACCGTGGCATGCCCTTTGGTCCGTTCGGCCAGCACGTAAGTAGGCAAACACGAGCTGTCGAAATAGGGCTCGTCCGTATGCCATACGATCTGCTGCAAGAGTTTGAACACGTCGGGCGGCACTTCGAAGTCCGTATGCTGCGTATGCAGATGCTCGGCCGTCAGGCGCGCGAGCGGTCGCTCATCCCACTCGGGCTGCGCAAAGCCCGCGGCAAACGTCGACGTTCCCGCGCCGTACAGCGCCGCCACAAGCGACGAATCCAGCCCCCCGGAAAGCCAGACGCCTTTGGGAACATCCGCGTTCGTCCTGCGCCCAAAGGCTTCTGCCAGCGCGTTATGACATTTTAGCTCGAACGGCCCCAGAGGGTGCAACCCCGGCTGGGACCGCACTCGCAGTTCCTCGCCTTCTTTGGCGAGCGATGCGGCATCCGAGTTTGCCTTCAACGTCCACCACGATCGATACCGCAGCGCTGCGTCTTTGCCTTCCGCCCAATGTCCCGGCGGGAGTTTCTCCACATCCTTGAATCCGCTGCGCGGCGGAGGCACGTAGCGATACGTGAGCGCCTCATGCAGCGCGACGGGGTCCAACTCGGGATCAACCAGCCCGGACGCGAATAGCGCTTTGGGTTCGCTGGCGAATAGCAACGCGTCGCCACGTTCGGCAAAGTACAGCGGTTTCACGCCAATGGGGTCCCGCGCGAGCACCAGTCGGCGCTCCCGCGCATCCCACAGCGCAAACGCAAACATCCCGCGCAATTTCTCGAGCAGCGGTTCGAGCCCCCACTGCTCGTAGCCATGCAAAAGCACTTCGGTGTCAGACTGGCTGACGAAGGTGTGGCCCGCTTGTTCCAGTTCGGAGCGCAAGGCGCGATAGTTGTAGATCTCACCGTTAAAGACGATGCGCAACGCACCGTCCTCGTTGGCCATGGGCTGCTCGGCGGCGGGCGAGAGGTCGATTACCTTCAGGCGCCGGAATCCCAGCGCGCAATGCGTATCGCGCCAGAAACCTTCGCTGTCGGGACCGCGGTGTATCAAGGTGCGAGCAGCGCGTTCGATGCGTTCGGCATCGCCACCCGCCAGCCCATTCCAGCGCACTAAGCCCACGATACCACACATGCCGCGATTGTAGGTGTGCGCGGGACGGACGCCACCCGCGGAAAGCGAGCGCTACTTCTTGCGGACCTCCGACTTCCCGCCGGGCAGATCCTTGATTTCGAAGTTCAGCTTCAGGAGTCCGTCGCGGATCGCGTCAGCGAGGGGGAATTGCTTGCCTTGTCGCGCCAGCGCGCGGATCTCGAGCAGCAGCGCGGAAAGCCCGGCCTCGGCGCCGCCGCTTAGCGTTTCGCGCCATTCGCGCAGGCCCAGGATGCCCAGCAACTTTCGGATCGTCTGCGAGGCATGTTGGAAGCCGATGCGTTCCGCGGGCGAACATTCCTGTCCGGCGCGCTTGGCCAGTTCGCTGTTTACGGCGCTTACCAATTCGAAGATCACGCCCAGTGCACCGGCGGTGTTAAAGTCGTCGTCCATCGACGACTCGAAAGCCGATTCGGCGCGGACGACAGCCTTGAGCAGCGGTACGCCGATGGTTTGCGTCCCGGCGTCCTCCAGCAGCGCCATCTCTTCGCTGGTCTTGCGCCAGCTTCCCGTCTCGTTCGGATTTTCGCCCGAGATCCGCGCGAGCCCTTCCAGCGCGTTGTAAATGCGTTCGAGCTTCGCGGTCGCCTCGTCGAGCATTTCCAACGAGAAATCCACCGGCGAGCGGTAATGACTCGAAAGCAGCATCATGCGTAGCGCCATGGGATCGTAAGGCCCTTCCGGCCAGATCATCTCGCGCACCCATTTCACGTTGCTGCGGCCCATTTTCTCCTGGCTGCTCTTGGCCATTTTCTCGCCGTCCACGGTAATGAATTCGTTGTGGACCCAATAGCGTACGGATTCGGCTCCGGACAGTTCGTCGCAGTACGCGCATTCGGTCTGCGCCTTTTCGTCCTCGTGATGCGGGAAAAGCAGATCCTTGCCGCCGCAGTGGATATCGAAGGGCACGCCCAGATAACGCCGCGACATGGCGCTGCATTCCAGGTGCCACCCGGGGCGCCCGTCGCCGTAGGGACTGGGCCAGCGCGGCACTTTGTCGCCGCCCGCCTGCAGCTCTCCCTTATCGTTTTTATTGAGCTTCCAAAGAATGAAATCGCCCGGATTCTTCTTCACCTTCAGCCGCTCTTCATCGACGCGACCCGACAAACCTGCTTCTTCCTCATCGAGCTTGCGCTTGGAGAGGTTCCCGTAGCGCGCGTAGCTGCCGGTATCGAAATAAATGTCGCCGTCGCTGGCGGCATAGGCGTGCTTTCGGTCCATGAGCAGTTTGACGATTTCCAGCATCTCGTCGATATGGTCGGTCGCGCGCGGGAATCCGTCGGCGGGCCGGATATTCAGCCGGTGCATTAACGCATGGCTCTCGCCGATATATGTATCCGTGATCTCGCGCCAGCTTCGCTTCTCTTTCAAGGCGCGCTTGATGATCTTGTCGTCGATATCGGTGAAGTTGGTTACGTAGCGAACCTGGTAGCCTTTGTGCTCCAGATAGCGCCTTATGACATCCGGCACAATGTACGCACGCGCGTGGCCGATATGCAAGCTGTCGTACACAGTCGGACCGCAGCAGTAGATGCGAACCTTACGGCCGGCCGGGTCGAGCGGCTTGAATTCTTCCTTCTCGCGCGATTGCGAATTCAAAATGCGAAGCATGCGGGACGGCCTTTCGTGTGCGGACGAGGAAGGGTGGCGAAGCGGAAACGCGTCTCAACACGCACACGAAGCGGCGCCGCGCGGATCGATGCCGCGCACGGTCGGGAGCGAAGGATCGGCCACCGTGTGCATGCACCCTCTTTACCACCGCCGGCAGCCTGTTTCAAGCCGCGCCGCTAGGGCCGCGGCTCTGTTAAAAGCTCCATCAAGCGCAGCGCTTCGGACCGATACGGGCTGGATTCGGGCACGCGCGCAAGCGCTTGGCGCGCCTGCGCCTCAAGTGCGCGCGCCTTGGCGTCCTCGCGCGCGGCCACGAAGTAATCGCGCAGCGAAAGCAGCGCCCGTGCCGATTGCAGGTGCAGTTCTGCGTCCTCCGGTGCGAGCGCCAGGGCTCCGTTGAATCGCTCCAGCGCCAAATCCGGCTTGCCCGCACGCAGGAACGCTCGGCCTTCAAGCGTGAGCGCGCGAAGGCGTTCCGCCTCGGACACCGGGAGGCCCATCGAAGGATCCAGCGCCTTACGCGCCTGAACGGCGGCATCTTCGATGCGGCCCCGGTCGAGGTACATCTGAGCCAGATCCAGCCGCGCCGCCGGCTGAAAAAGGTAGCGCTCGAAATCCGGCGCCGCGATCCCGCGTTCGGCGTGAACCATGGCCCGGTCCAACAGCACGGTCGCCGCGTCGCGGTCGCCGGATCGATACGCCGCTTCGGCGGCCGCGCGCAGATCCCCCACCAGGAAGAGATGCGCGTAGGCGCTGCGAGGCTCGCGTGCGGCCGCTTGCTCGAAAAGCGCGCGCGAATCGGCATACAACGAACCTTGCGCGTAGGAGACCCAACTCCAAGCTAGCGCACAACCGACCACGCCCGCGCCGGCCGTCCACTTTGGCAGGCGAGCCGTCAAACTCGGCAGCCGCGCGGCCAAACCCGCACACGTCAATCCAATCGCGAGCCAGAAGCCGGGCGCGCTCAAGTATGCATAGCGATCCTGCATGGCGAAGGTAAGTCCCACGAAATTGAGCGTCGGTCCCAACGCGACGATCGCCCAGACCCAGGCGAAGATAAGGACGCGGCGCTTGCTTGGCGCGCATACGGCCCAGCTTCCCGCGATCAATCCGTATCCGGCCGCCGCATACGCCCAAAAGCGAACGTCTGCCAACGAGCGAATCGGATCGATGCCGTAAAACGCGCTGAGCCGCGCAGGCCACAGGAAGTTCTCCGTGTAGCGCCAGACGATTAAATGGTCGGTCAGGAAGGCAGACCAGAGGCTTCCGCCCAGCGGCGGCAACACCGCGCCGACACCGTCTTGCAGCGTGTAGTTCAGACGTCCCAACACGTAGGCTCCAAACACCCACGGCAGTAGTCGCACCGCCGCATGCCAGTGTTTGAGCGTTGTGCCGCCGGAGGGTAAATCGCCCAAACGCGGGCGCCCCAGGCATTCCCACGCCAAGACAACCGCGAAGAGGCCGAGAACCGATGCCTTGGCCAATAGCGCCGCGATAAAGAGCGCCGCAGCCAGGAGGTGCCCGCGCCAGCTCGCCGCGGCGAAATATCGCCACAATGCCGCAAAGCCCAGCGCTCCGGCGAGCACGTTCTTGCGTTCGATGGCCCAGCAGACGGATTCGCACGCCGTCGGATGCAGCACGGCCGCCGCCGCGACAAAAGCCGTCAGCACCGCGCCGCCGCCCAGCGCCCGAATCGCCATCCAGACACAAACTGCACCCGCCGCATGCAGGAGCAGATTCGAAATTCGAATGGCCGCCACCCAAGCCTGTTCGCCGACCCATGGCTCGAGCAGCGGCGCGAAAACCTCACGGTCGAAGCGCCAGCTCCACAACGTCAGCGGATAATAAAAGTGCTCCCGCGCGTCGATCGACCAGGCGCTCCACCACTCCGCATTCGGCTGCAGATGCGGATTGTGAATGATCATCGCATCATCGTAGCGGCAGAAAGGAGCGTGCCAGCATCCTAAAATCAATGCCGGCGCCAGCGTCAGAAGCAGCAGGCCCATCGCCGCGCGCGGGGTGCCCTCCGCTGAACCGGCGTAGGCCGTCGTCTCCCGATCGAGGGCTGCCATAGTCGGGTCAGTTTACTCCGGCAGGAGCGACCGGTGCGTCTAAAGCGCGTAACATTTCCTGGGCCTCGCGATACGCCGGCTCGTCCTCGGGGATGTTGCGTAGCGCCTGGCGCGCTTCTTCTGTGCGCCGTAAGGCTTCCTCGGCACGCCCGTCCTTAAGCGCGCCCAGTGCCAATTGCTCCAGACAGCGCGCCCGATGCAGATGGATGGATAGCTCCGTTGGAGTTTCCAAAAGCGCCGATCCGAATCGATCCAGCGCATCGCCAGGACGTCCCTGCTTCAGCGCGATCAACCCCAGCACCTGCCATCCACGCCCCAGATCCTCGCGGTACTTCACCACTCGCTTGGCTTCCACGCCGCGTGTGATCAATTCGACGGCGCGTGCTTCGTCGCCAGCCATGTAATACATCTGGCCCAGGCCGATCAGGATTTTCACGCGATGCAGATTGCGTTCGAAATCCGGTGCGGCCAATGCGGCGTTGAGATGCTCGAAGCGTCTCTGCAGCAGCAGGCCAGCTTGCGGGTGACGCTCCCGGCCCGGCAATTCGTTAACGCGAGCCTGAAATTCGTCGGCCACGAACAGTTGCACGTACGAGCTGTCCGGCTCTTTGCGCAGCGCGTCCAGCAGCAGCGCTTGGGTGTCGCCAAACAAGGCGCCGCGCTCCAGCGAACTGAACGCCCATACGAAACTCAACGCGCAGAGCACCAGCGCGCCCGACCACGCCGGCAGCGCGCCCCACGCCGTCGGAACTCGGTCCGCCGCGCCGCGTGCCGCGAGGACCAGCGCCAACCAGAAACCAGGCGCCGAGAGATAAATGAAGCGATCGTGCATGAGGTGACTCAAGCCAACCAAATTAAGATTCGGTCCCAGCGCCGCTACGAACCAAAGCAGTCCGAACACCAGCAGGCGACGGTCTTCCACGCGTGCGAGCGCATGCATTCCGCTGCAAGCGGCCAGCAGGAAGAAACCGCAAAACCAGACACGTCCGTCAGTCACACTCGTCACGGGCTCTACACCGTAAAAGAGGCTCAAGTCGATCGGTACGACCAGGTTGAGGAAGTACTTCGCCAGAATGGGCAGATCGGTGAGCAGCGCGGTGAATAGATTGCCGCCGGGCGGCGCGCTGAGGGCCAGCGAGTGCGCGCGCACATTAAAATGAATGCACAGCGCGGAAACAATCGCCCAAGGCAGCAGGCGAATCGCCAGGACGCCCCACCCGCCTTCGGGTTTGAACCACGCGCCGGCCGAACCCACTCGCGGCCGGCCCAAGAGTTCCCAGACTCCCAGAACGGCCACGATGCCCAGCGCCGAGGGCTTGGAAAAAAGCGCCAGCACGTAGAGCGCCAGCGCAAGCGAGTATCCTTTCCAATCGCGCGCGCCTACATAGGCCCACGCCGCGCCCAAGGCAAAGCAACCGGCAAAGGCCGTCTTGCCTTCGGCAGGCCAAGCCGTCGACTCGACGCCGAGCGGATGAAGCGCAAAGGCCGCGGCCACGAAGCCCGCAAGCGCGGCGGACGCTCCCAGGCGCTTCAGCAAACTCCACAAGCACAGCGCACCAAGCACATGAAAGAAGAGATTGCTCGCGCGCAGACCCGCAGGCCATCCCGCATCGCCCCAAAGCGCGCGCTCGACTTTCCAGCGCAGCATCGTGACGGGATAGTAGTTGTACTGTTCTTTGTGCGCATCCAAAACGGCCGTCCACGGCGTCTCGGGCTTGAGGGTTGTGCTGTTTAAGAACAGTTGGTGATCGTCAACGCCCAGAAACGGCGCTTGCCAACAGCGCAGAATCAGTGCCGGCGCAAGCAGCAGCGGCAATAACCAGCGGCATTCGCGCAGACTGCAGCAGCCCGTTGCGCCTTCGTTCATACACACGCGCCCAAGCGAGCGCCTTCGCGCATGGCGCGGCCGGCCCCGCGCAAAAATGCCGCCACGGGCATCGCCTGCTTGCCTGCGGGCTGTACATCCAGCAATTCCAGCGTGCCCGAGCCGCAGGCCACGCACCAGCGTTCGGACTTCGAACCGATCCCTGCGACCCACGCGCATCCCGGTTTGGCGCCGGCGGGCCGTGGATCGCCGGTCGGCGTCGCGCGCGCCACGCGCAGACGGATCGGCTTCCCTTCCGCTGCATGCGCTTCGGTCCAGGCGCCCGGCCACGGCGTCATGGCACGCACGAAGCGTTCGAGATACGCGGCCTCGCGCGACCAATCGAGCGTGCCCGTGTCCTTATCCAGCTTGGGCGCATAGGTGGATTGCGCATCGTCCTGAGATTCGAAGCGTTCCGTTCCGGTCTCGACGATTGCGATCGCCTCCACAAAGCCGCGTGCCGAGAGCTCCGCCAAGGCGTCGTGAAGCGTCCCGGCCGTATCGGTAGGGCGAACGATCAAGCGTTCCCGCCACATCACCGGTCCGGCGTCGAGCGCGCGGACCATTTTCATGATGCAGACGCCCGTCTCGGAATCGCCGGCCAGCAGGGCCGCCTGAATCGGCGCCGCACCACGGTGCTTGGGCAATAGCGATGCGTGAGCGTTCAGCGGATACTTCGCGGGCAAGGCCAGCGCTTCATCTTTGAGCAGTCCCCCGTAAGCGATAATGCAAAAAAGGTCCGGCTTCAGCGCGCGCAGCGCGGCGAGGTGGTCGGACCGATTAAAGGAGGGTGGCTGAAAAATGGCGGAGTCCGGAAAACCCAGTTCGAGCGCCGCGGCCTTGACCGGAGGCGGCGAGGCCTCTCCGGATCGTCCTTTGGGCCGATCGGGCTGCGTGACCACCGCGACGACTTCGTGCCACGGCGCAAGCGCGTGTATCGCGCGGAGGCTGGGTACGGCGTAATCGGGCGTGCCGGCAAAGACGATGCGCATACCGCATAAGGATAGCGTGCAGCGAAGCCACGAGCAGCCGAGAAAACGAGGAACGCGAAAGCTCCTTTCCTGCCCGGGCTTGTGCGAGATAATCGCGTGCGCATTCAACTCATGACTCGGCCATCAGGAGCCCCACATGTCCAAGCGCAAGTCCCCTCGCACCTCGTCTGGAAAAGTCCGGGTCGGAATCGTCGGCATGGGCATCGGTCGCGCGAACGCGAAGCCCCTGAGCAAGAACCCGCGCGCCGAAGTCGCGGCGCTGTGCGACATCCTCCCCGCGCGCATGGACGAAGCGGCCAAAGACCTGAATCTCCCGAACGCCAAGAAGTACACCGACCACTTCGAGCTTTGCCGCGACCCCGAGATCGACGCGATCTTCGTCGGCACACCCAACCAGTATCACGTTCCGGTGGCGCTGGAGGCCGTCAAGAACGGCAAACACGTGCTCGTCACCAAGCCGCTGGCCGATGCGTTGGAGCCGGCGCGAAAGCTGGTTAAAGCGGCGGAAGCCGCCGGCGTGGTGAACATGATGTCCCTTTCCACGCGATTCGGCGGATCGTGCCGGGCGCTGGGGCGCTACGCCGCCGGAGGGTTATTCGGAGAGATATATTTTGCCCGCGCGCGCAGCGTTCGCCGGCTGGGCATTCCACATTGGAGCTTGGGCTTTGTCCAAAAGGGCGGCGGCGCCTGGCGCGACATGGGCGTCCACGTGCTCGACGCGGCCTGGTGGCTGATGGGCATGCCCGAACCCGTGAGGGTCCTGGGAGCGGCAGGCGCCAAGTTCGGCCCGCGCGGTGAGGGCTACATGGGCGGGAAAATGCCGCCGAAGGATTTCTATACCAAGTACGCCGCCGACGACTACGCCGGCGGCTTCATCCGCTTCAAGAACGGCGCGGGGTTGCAGGTCGAATCATTCTGGGCCAGCCACCAGCCGGACGAACTGAACATCGAACTCTTCGGCACCAAAGCCGGCGCGAAGCTGCACCCCACGACTGTTTACCGCACCGTCGATTACGTGAACTCCGACGAAACCATCTACTTGCCCAAAGACCCCAACGGCTTCGATACCCTCACCGCGCATTGGGTCGACTGCATCCTCGACGGCATTCCCTGCGAAGCGCCTCTCCGCCATGGGCTGCTCGTGCAGGAAATGATGGAAGCACTGCTCGACAGCGCCGAGCGCGGGAAGGAAGTGCGGCTGTAAATTCGAAGCGTTTGCAGGATGAGGGAATGGCCGAGTAACGAGTAATAAACAGCAAAACACCCGTGCCGTTCATTACTCGTTACGATTCGGCTTTCCTATTTCTTTCCGCACGTCCCGAAGTAGTGCTCGAAGAACGCCTCGGCCTTCACTTCCAGGCAGATCTTATGCGGCTTCTCCTGCGCGCCCGAGTTGAAGTGCGTCATGCCTTGCGCATGGTCGCTCTTCAATTCGACGTTCACCAACCCGTCCTGGTACGAGCACAGCTCCGGCTCGAAGACCAGCGCTCCGGCGAGCGGATCGTGGAAGGTGACGAGGTGGACTTTCTCTGCCCAGACTTCGGTCATTGCCGCGACGACGCTCAACGGACCGCCAGTTTGGTTGAAGCGCTTCACGCATTCGGTGGAATCCATGCGGCAGTGCGTGGTCACGTCAAGCCCCACCGAGAGGTGCTCGGCCGGCCGCGCGCGGTAGACGCATGCCGTGGCCACCGGATCGCAGATCGCGTTCCACTCGCGCCAGCCCATGGGTCGCGAACCGCGATTGGTGAAGACGCCACACATCAGCACCAGCCGCTTGAGCAGGCTGGGAATTTCGGGATCCATGGCGAACAGGAGCCCCAAGTTGGTCATAGGTCCAACGGCCAGCAGCGTGATCTCGCCCGGCCGCGCACGGATCTGCTCGCGCAGGAAACCCACGGCCTCGCCGGCGCGAAACTCTTCAGGTGGAGTGTGCTTAAACCGGGGCAGCACCGCCGCCTGCGGGCAGGAATCCTGGACCGGACCCAGATTGATCCCGCTGCGCGTGCCAGCACGAATAGGGATATCCGTCCGACCCGCCGCCCGGCAGACCGCATCCGCTAACGCCGCGCGCTGCTGCACCGGACCGCTCACCGTGGTCACGCCCAGCAGTTTGCAACGCGGTTGCTTCAGGAGGTACGCGAGGCAGACTGCGTCGTCGATGTCGTTGCCGATATCCGTGTCGAACAAAATGGGAACCGAA
This sequence comes from Planctomycetota bacterium, assembly GCA_015075375.1. Lineage (GTDB taxonomy): Bacteria > Planctomycetota > SZUA-567 > H5-PLA8 > H5-PLA8 > H5-PLA8. Next base: position 210,716 of record JABTUM010000004.1, read on the forward strand.
TCATTCGTGGCGCTCATTTCGGGCGAAGCTCCTGGCGATCGCGGTCCGGCTACGGGGCTCATAGGACGATTCGATGAGCCTAGGGCCGTAGGCGCCGCGCCGCTGGTCCTGATGCATTCAAATTAGCTCATGAAAGCAGAACCGCCAGATGACGCTTCGACGGTCTTATAGCACAAAATAACGGAGACTTAGAACTCCGCGTCCGTTTTGGCGGCGGGATCTGGAGCGGGACTTTCGACCGGTTCGTTCGGGTCGACGAACGGCTTCCATTCGGCTCCCTGCAAGGCCGGCGGGACAACATAATCTATCGAAGTAAGCTGGCCGTCATCCGCGAAGCGAACGACCACCGCGGCATCCTGTTTTCTGATCTTCGAATAAAAATAGGCCCAAGCCTGCTCCCCTTCACGAGCGGACTCCAGATCCGGCGTTCCGAGATAATCGAGCATGTGATTGCGTGTAAGGTAGGATTGATTGAGCATGGTCTGCTCGATGTACTTCACAAGGGCTTCGAATTGCGCCCCCTTACGCTGCGGCCCTTCGGCTTGAAGATACGTTTGTTTCATAATGGCCACCGAATTCCACGCAAACGTTGGAGCGGGGGCAGGCGCCTTCCCGGTATTCCAGAGGGGGGTTGGCGCGGCGGCATTCCAGACGCTCGCGGGCGAACTGACCTCTTGCGCCGAACGGAACCAATACACCAGCACGCCCACTAAAAGCAGCAGCAGAAACGCCTGCAGCAGCAACCACGTGCGCCGCTGCTGGTGCAATCGTTCCAATTCGATTCGCTGTGCCGAAGCGGTCTGAAGTTCGTAATTCATGCGCAAGCGATCTCGGCACGGCGCGGCATTAAAGCGGCCACAGGTCTATATCTTAACGGTAGACGGCAAGTTCTTTCGACCGGAAGGCTAGGAGTCCGCCGCAAAGCCCCGGCGCATCGTGTTTTCCGTAACCGTGCGCGGATGAACGAATTGCAGGAGATACTCCGCGCCGCCCGCCTTGCTGCCAACTCCGCTGAAGCGAAATCCTCCGAACGGCTGCCGTTCCACTTTCGCGCCGGTGCAGCCGCGATTGATATACAGATTCCCTACTCGGAAGCCCGCACGCGCCTTGGCGATATTCGCCGGACTACGGCTGAAAAGTCCCCCCGTCAGCGCATAGGGCACGTCCTGCGCGATCCGCAAAGCCGACTCGAAGTCGCTCGCCTGCATCACGCTCAGCACCGGACCAAAAAGCTCTTCCTGTCCCAGCATTGAACGCGGCGGTACATCGATGAAGACCGTCGGCGGCACGAAGCTGCCCCGCGCCGCCCATGCGCTCACGTCCACCTGAACTTCCAGCTTGGCTTCTCGCTTGCCGGCCTCGATGGCCTTCAACAGCCTGGCCTGCGCTTCATCGTCGATCACCGGCGGCACGAAGCAGCCCGGCGCTTCGGCGGGAGACACCTGAATGCTGCGCACCGCTTCGGACAGACGCTGCACGAACGGGCGATACGCATCCCCCACCACGATTGCGCGCGAGCAGGCGCTGCATTTTTGCCCCGCGTAGCCGAACGCGCTGTACAGCACGCCCGCTACGGCTTCGTCAAGGTCCGCGTCGCTGTCCACGATTACCGCGTTCTTGCCGCCCATCTCGGCGATAACGCGCTTCACACCCGCCTGCCCCTCGCGAGTGCGGCCGGCAGTCTCGATGATCTTCAAGCCCACCGCTTTGCTCCCGGTAAATACGATCAAGTCCACGCCGGGATGCTCGACCAGCCGCGCGCCTACCGTCTCGCCAGCGCCGGGCAAGAAGTTCACAACGCCGTCGGGGAAACCCGCGGCTTTGAGCAAACGCATGAAATGAGCGGCGATCACCGGCGACTGTTCGGCCGGCTTCATGACCACCGTATTGCCCGTCGCCAGCGCCGCCGTCGTCATGCCGCACAAGATCGCCAACGGGAAATTCCACGGGGCGATCACCGCGCAAACGCCGCGCGGTTCGTGGTAATCCTCATCCAGTTCGCCGGGCACCGGATTGCGGCGCGCGGGCGGCATCAGCGCTTCGGCTTGAGCGGCGTAGTACAGGCAAAAGTCGATCGCTTCGCCCACGTCGCCGTCGGCTTCGCGCCACGGTTTGGCGGTCTCATAGACCTCCCACGCGCACAGCTCGAATCGCTCGCGCCGGATCAACTCGGCCAGCGCGCGCAGGCGTTCGGTGCGCTGCGCCACCGGTGTGTCGCGCCAGAGCGGGAAAGCCGCCTGAGCTGCGGCCACCGCCGCGTCGGCCTGCTTCGCGTCGGCTCCAGCGACGGTCCCCACCGCGCGGGACCGTTCGGAGGGATCGCGCGAAACCTGGCTCGCGCCGGCGCCATCGAGGTCCTTCCCGCCCACATGCAGCTTGTAACTTCCGCCCAGTTTCGAGCGCACCGCGTCCAGCGCCTTGGCAAATCCTTCGCGCTCCGCCGCCGCGTGAAACGCCGCATCCGGCGCGTTCTCGATGCGGTTCTTCGTGGCTACGGGCGCCAAGCCGGGACCGGGCGGATGTTTCGCCGGATCGGCCAGCAGGCGGTCTTCGCTCACCCCCTCGACGAAGCCCTGCCGCAGAAAGCTCTCGTTGGCCGTATTTTCCAACAACCGCCGCACCAGATACGCCATACCCGGGAGCAACTCGCCAAAAGGAGTGTACACGCGCACCCGGTACCCGCGCGCGGCCAGCGCCAGCTTCAAAGGATCGGCCATCCCGAAGAGCGCCTGGAATTCCAACGCCGGCTTGGGCCGCCCCAGTGCCTCGAACGCCGCCAGCGCATGGGCTACGCTGCGGATGTTGTGGCTCGCGATCGCCGTTTCGAGGTGCGGATGGCTTTCCAAGAGCGCCTCGGTGCAGCGCTCGTAGTTCGCGTCGGTCTCGTGCTTGCTCGTGTAGACCGGAATCGGCCAGCCGTGCTGCCGCGCGATGACGGTCTCGTAGTCCCAATAGGCGCCCTTCACCAGCCGCACCGTCACCGGAGCGCCGCGCTTCTGCGCCCAAGCGGAAAGGTCTTTCAAGTCACGCAAGCTGTCCTTCAAATAAGCCTGGATGACGATGCCCAGGTCGGCCCAATCGCGGAATTCGTCGCGCAGCGCCACGTCTTTGAAGATCGCCAGCGTCAAATCCTTGAGCCGGTAGTCCTCCATGTCGACGTTCACGAAAGCGCCCAACTCCCGCGCGCGCTTCAGGAACGGAACCAACCGCGCCTCCACGCCGCGCAGGCTGCGCGCCGGATCGATCGGATCGATCTGGCTGTACAGACTGCTGAGTTTGATCGATAGGTTGATGCGCGGGATCGCGCCGCGCTGGTTCCGGTCGAGCTTTTCGTCGGGCTTCCACTTAGGCGCGTGGCGCGCCAGCTCTTCCAGAATCTCTCCGTACTTGCCGGCGTATTCCTCGGCTTCGGCCTCGCTGACGACCGCTTCCCCAAGCAGGTCGAGTGTGAACCCCAGGCCGCGCTTGCGGAAGTCTTCGACGGCGCGCAAGGCTTCCTTCGGGTTGCGCCCGCTGATGAAGATGCGCGCCATATCTTCGACGGATTTGCGGATGGCGATGCCGGATGCGAACGCGGCCAGCGAACTGAATGCCGCCAGCGAAGCGCCCCAGGAGATGAACGCCGGAAACTGCTGCCCCGGAGCGTCGAAATATTCCTTCAGATGCCGGCCCACCTCGGCATGGCTGCGCAAGGCCGGCAGGGCGTCGGTGAAGCGGAAGAGTTGGACCTTGAGCTTCTCGTCCTGCAGCGCGAACTCCATGAGTTTGGAGTTCCACCAGCCGCCTTTCGCTTGGGCTTGCAGCGCCTTGACCTCGGCAAAGAGTTCGTGCCCGAGGCGTTGAACCTGCGGTTCGAGTTGTGCGGGCTGGAGCATGCAGCGGATCCCCGGCGCTCCGGGGAGTATACGGCTGCTTGCCTGGAGCGAAAGCTACGGGCGCGGAAGGTTCACGGCTCCGATGCAGGCAGGGGCTTCGCCGATTTTTCCTGTATGCGCTTCATTTCCGCTCCGGCATCGAACAGATCGCCGGGGATGCTTTGCTCGGGTACCCGCTCAGCCCGCTGAAGCCGCGTTTCCACCAAACCGCCGTGCGAAGTTCGCAGTTTCAGCTCTACCGGAACACGGTCAAAGGTCTCGCGCTCGCGCGCCAGGAAGCGCGAAAGCTTTTCGGGGATTATGTCGAGAAGATAGAGCAGTTCACCGGTCGCACACGGAAGGCGCATGCTCGGATGAAAGTAACCTTCCAGCGGCTTGCAGCCATCTTCCTTGCGGTCCACGATGGTGACGAGTTCGGCTTGGGCATCGAGCATTGGTTTGGTCTTAGTCTTGTCGTGAATCGCTTCATAGGATCGTCGAGCATCCACGCGAAAACTGAGCAGTCGTTCCGCTTCCGACCGCTGCACCCCGTCCGGCAGTTCCGCGCTGTCTTCGGTCTGTTTGCGTACGCGCGCTTGGAGGCGTTCACGCCGCCGCTCGAACGATTCGGCCGTCAAAGTCCACGCGCCGTGGTTCCGCCAAAGCCTTTCGATCCGCTCCGCCTTGAAATTCACCCACTGGACTTCGGTAGGTTCGTCAGGGCCTTGCGCGTATTCCTCGATTCGAACCGCTTCGGCGGTGAAGTACAAGACCTGCCGGACATCGCGGCCCTCTGAACGAGTCGGGGCGACTTCACGGTATTCCTGCTCGACCACCAGAACCTCTTCGCCGGCCGCTAGGGTCGATACAGCGACCCCAAGCGCGAGTCCGAGCAGCCCAAGCCGTTTGCGCATGCCGCCAACCCTCCCCTGCGCTTCCGTCACCATACAGGTATCGGACACGAATGGGGGCCTCTCGCTTCAATTCAATCTCCTATCCGGGCAAGGTCAGCCATTTCAAACCTGTCACGGCAAGTAATAATACCCGAATAAGCATTCCTCCGGCCGCGGCCCGCGCTTCTTCAGATCCTCGCTGGGCTTCCAACCCTCGGGCAGCAGCATCGCGCAGGTAAAGATCGTCGAGGACATCGTTTCGTGGACCGTAAACTCGTTTTGCGGGACATTCAGCCGCGGATGGCAGGACCACTGCCGAAAGATCGGTATCGCCCGGTTGGCCGGCTTCATGAATTCCACCACGTCCCTGCTGCCGGGCGCCTTCACGGCCGACCAAGCCGTCATGCGCAATTGCGGATACATGCCTCCCGTCAACCCGTAGATCGTAAGCCCCGGGACCGGATCCGTGATCCCGTCGGCCTCGCTGTTCTCGTGCTGGATATCGATCGGATACTGGTAACCGATGCCCGTCGTCCAACTCATCCCTGTCGGGTTCGCCCCAAACATGTAATCCGCGTTGACGATGGCCGCTTGGCGGTACTTTTCGTCGCGCGTCAATTGCCAAGCGATCAACAGTGCGCGGGAGTAATTGGTCATCGTCGAAGCGCCCCAGCCCATCCAGAAATCCTGGTGAATCGGCCACGTACAGCGGTAGGGGAAGCCATCGGCCAAGGCCAGCTTCTCGTCGGCTTTGGCGATCAGGAATTTACGCCAGCGTGCCACTTCCGCCGCCGGAAGCTTGTCGGACGCCCCGCGCGCAAGGTCGAAGTACATCCAAGGCGAGTAATCCTTAAAGCTATTCGGATGCTCGTAGGGCGGCACGACATCGCTGAGGTCTGGGATGTGTTTCAGCCACGAGTCGTCCCGGGTCAACAGATGCATGCGCACCGCCGCGTGCGCCAGGAACGGCTTGACCATGGCGTCCTTCTCTTCCCACGGGATCGTGTAGGGTTCGCCCTGCCCTCGCTTCGCCTTGGCCTGGATCTCGAACTTGCCCAGCGAGTGCGCCGGATCGGAGCCGAACGCGAACGCCTTTTTCGCGGCCGCCGCGTACAACGCCGCCTTCTCCTTGTTGAACGGTTCGACCAATTGAGCGTACTGGGCCGCCGAAGCCGCAAAGATCAGCGAAGACCAGCGCGTGCGCACCGAGTACGCGTACTTAACCTTGGGATCGTCGATCTTAGGGTGCGTCCACGTCTCGACCATCCCGGAGACGCCGCCGCGCTCGTCCATGCTTCGCCGCCAGACCTCCAACCCAAACTCCGCTTCGTCGAGCACGTCCGGAATCCCGTTTCCAGACTCGGGCAGATTGAGCTGCCCGTCCGAAAAGAGCTTCGGCGCCAGTTCGAACGCATGCAGCAGATCGAGCACGCAGACGTAGTGCGGGATATTGCGATCCCAGTCCGCCGCATCGTGCCAGCCGCCGCATGGATTGGGAGTCGTCTTCGAGGCATCCAGCGTACCGCCGATCACGTCGAAGCGGTCGAACTTCCGGGGCGGCTGGAAATTTGCACCCGGCCCGAAGGGAATGTTCCCGCATTCGCAGATTGGGTCGGTGTGGCATTGAATCCGCTTCCACGCCGTATAGGGCGACTCCAGCGCAATCCCGCAGCGTTGATGGTAGAGCCCGCGCGCCGCGAGATAGAACGGTTCGCCGTACACATCCGCGGCGTGGCGGAACGGCCACGAACGGCCCACACCGGGCATGGTAATGAAGAAGGTGCCTTCTGCCTGCAGCCCATTCAGATCCAGCTCGTACAGGTCCTCACCAATGATAAGCGGCCGCTTCTCCGCGTCCTCTTCCTTGCCCTTAATGGGACCGAAGCGCGGATTCTGGGCGCGCGGCTTGGCCTCGCCCGTCAAGACCACCTGCCCGCTGTTAACATCCACTACTTTAAAAGTGCGAGTTGCCGAAACATCGAGCGTCCCGTGCTCGAACAGGAACCCGCCCAAGTACGCGTACTTGTTTTTGGCCGAAGGCAAATACCCGGCCTGATTGACCTTAATCGCCCGCGATACCGTGCGCAGTTCGTCGTACACGAACGTCGTCTGGCGCCCGTCCTTCAGCGCCACCGTGTAAGTCTTACCGTGCTCCAGAGCCTCGGGAAGCTCCAGGTAGCTGTAGTGCGCGTAAAAGACCCCATCGAGTCCGCGCAGCTTGCCTTGGGCGGGGCCCACTTTTTCGCCCAGACCGACGATGACGCGCGTCACGCGCAGGGGCGGCAGCGCTTTGGCGTAGCGCGAATCGTTTCCGGAGATCGCGTAATAAGCAGCCTCGTCCAGTTTACGCTCGCCGGCCTCCTCCCGCGCCTGAGCCACATACGTATCGCGCAGCTTCACGCGCGAGTGAAAGGCGTCCCAATTCGGTCGGCCCGTATCCCGCGTCTTCTCGAAAAGGTCTACGGCTTCCTGATATTTCCCGCCCGACAACGCATCGATCCGTTTCTGAACCTCATCGAAGTTGTTAGTCACTACGATCAGCCATTTCGCCGAAAGCAGGATCAACTGGTCCACGCCTTCGTACTTTGCCAAATGGATCGGGAACTTGCCCTGCGATGCTTCCGGAAGTCCGTCCTTGAGCTCCCACTCCTGAACGGGGGTCGCCGCCGGCAGGATTTCTCCGGCTTCCAGCGTGGAACCGGCCACGCTGAGGACCAACACCAGACCGACCCAAAATCGCTTATAGTTAACCATGAATTTATCTCCCGCGGGTACAGCCAAGTTGCCTATGGAGCAGCATACTCCGCGATTACCAACTCGTGGTTAATTATCTTGAATTAACCTATTTTCGGCCCAGTCTCTGAAGCGGAAATATGAACGCATGGGTCAGGCCGCGCCGTCGGCACCACGTATTCGCCAAACGACAGCACATGGGCGCCAACCGGCGGGGTGGGAACACTTAGAGTGATGAATGGAAGGCATCGAAGCTGAGTTGTGCTTGCGCCTGCCCGCGTATCGAACGTGGAAGTGCTTACCTCGGCGGAGCCAGCATCGCTTGCGCTTCGTCCACCAAAGCCAGCTCGTCGCTCTTGGCCACTTGGCGGGCTTTGGCCAGCCATTCTTCGGCCTGTTCGCGCTTAGTCGCGGCGGCCGCCCAGACGGCGGCGATGGCCAGCGTGGGTGCGCGCGCCTCGTCCAGCACGCCACGCGCCACGTTGTAGCGGTCGTCGCGGTCCAGCTTCGTCCACGCCCAAGGCATCCGGTTGCCCTGGACCATCAGCGTGATTTCCCGCTCGTCCGCACCGGCCAGTTTGAGTTTCTCGGCTTGCGCGCCAAAGAGTTTCACGAAAACCACCGGCTGCTGTCCCGCGCTGACGGCTTCCTTCGCGCACGCCGTCAGCCGCGCCTGCCACGGCGCCAACTGCGTATCGCTCAATGCGAGCGCTTCCGGCACGGGAGCCGGCGCCGCCGCAACAGCAGCGACCGCCGGACCGGCAGCCGGAGCTTTCTCGGTGGACTTGGACGCCTGACCAGCCGCCGGAGCATCGGCCTCGCCCTTTTCCATGCCCAACCGCGCGTATTTGGCCACCGGATGATACTTGCCGTACTTGGAGTTGATCTCGGCCTCCAGTTCGCTCAGGCGCGCCTTGAACTTCTCCTCCGTGATCTTTTCATTGCCTTCGGCCTTCACTTCCGGATCGGCTTTGAAGTTGAACGTGTGCGCCAGGTTGTTCTTGACCGTGTTGCCGCGCGATTGCCCCAGTTTGCTGCCCAGCATCACCCACGGACGAGCTTTGTGCTCATCGGGCCACTTGGTGAAGCAGGCGTTGTCCTGAATCGTGCAGTTCTGCGCGTCGTACAGCGACACCCCGTGCCAGTGGATCACCTCAACCACATTCTTTTCGACCAGGAAGTCGATCAGCGGCCCGTCGAAGAACCCGATCGCTTGCATCGTATTCTTGTACTTCTGGTTTTCGTCCTCGCGGTTGATAACGATATTCCCGCGCACCGTCAGTTTGCGCAACGTTCCGGTACCCTTGTTAAACAGGAAACATTGGATTCCGTCGTCGTGGTTCGCATCGCCGTCGCCCATGCTGACAAAGGCGTTCTTAATCACGTTGTACTCGGCCCGTTGACCGTCCCGGGTCATGCGGATCCCGTCGGCCGAGAAATTACAGATCACGTTGGCTTCGGCCGCGCAGTCGTAGCCGCACAAATTCAGCGCGAAGCGTGTATTGAAGATGTAGTTATTCTTTGCGAGCAAGCCCTTCCCGTGGCGGCCCAGGTTCACGCCGCTGTTGATCCCTTTCCACTTCTCGACATCCCAATCCGACGAATCGAGCGCCGAGAAAATGAAGCAGTCTTCCAGAATCAGGTCGCTGCTCTCGCCGCGTTCGCCCAGCGTCGCGATGGTTCCCTTGTATCCTTCTCCAAAGGATGGACTGATCGCCAAGCCTTTGACGATCCATTTGCGCCCCTGCGTGATCTCCAGACGCGCCAATTCGGGACGCTGCCCCGGCGCCGCCGCAATGGTGACGAAGTCCGCGTTTTCGCCGCCGAAACTCACCGAACCGTGCCGCCCGCTTCGCAACAGAACCGTATCACCGCCCTGCAACTTCCCCAGCTTTCCGGAAGCCGCGACTTCGGAAAGCGCCCCCCACGGCGCATCGGCCGTGCCGGGATTCGAAGCTTGTCCGGCCGCCGGATCGCATACGTAGACCGCCGCGGACGCCTCCGTGCTAAAGAGCGCCACGATTCCAAGAACGTAGAGTGTAAAGCGGGTCGCGCGAAGCATGGGTGGACCTCCTGGTCGTACCCTTCAACGACCACATACACCGCAGCTTGCTTGAAATTATTAGCTAATATTATGAAGCCTTGCTCACGACTTGACTCAAATTACGATCTGAACTGCGTATTTGATTAGCAACGCACTTGTGAACTACAGCAGGTCATCCAAGCGCTCCGTGGGACGCGCCACGACCGCACGCGAACCCTTCACCACCACCGGCCGCTCCATCAAATGGCCGTATTCAGCCAATAACGCCACCACCTCCGCCGCGGAATAATTCTTTTGCGGATCCAGCCCCGCTTCCTTGAACTTCGGATCTTTGCGCCGCAGCAGTTGGTTGGGATCGCCGCCCACTTGCTTTACCAGTTCTTGAAGCTTCGTCTTGCTCAGCGGCGCATCCAGGTAGAGCACCACCTCATGAGGGACCTTTCGGTCCGCCAGCCGTTCCAATGCTTCCCTGGACTTGGTGCAGCGCGGGTTGTGGTAGATCGTCAGCTTGACCACGCCATGGCCTCCTTGGACAGGAACAATGAGGTGATGAGTAGCTGGCCTCGCGAAGCCGCGATGGCTGCTTCATTCCAAGGGCGCAAAGACCGGCAGCGAGCCCGGCAGATCTTCGCCCATCTGGCTGAGTTTCAGCGCGGACATCCACGCTTCCTGGCGATACGCGGAAGGCGATTCGATCAGCGCCCGGTGGTAAGCGCGGACGGACTCTTCGCGGCGTTGCGCCAGGCTCGCAAATTCGCCCAAGGTGTAGAAATAGGCGCTTCGCTCCGCCCAAGGGCAGTCGCGCCCCGGTTCGGGCGGCTCGGGGGCCGGATCGCCAGGACGCCAATCGAGGATCGCCTGCGCTACCGTGCGCGGAAAGCCTCGGAAGGGCGAACCGGCCACCTCTTGCCACTTCTCCCGCGCCCGCGATTCTTCGCCCAATCCCAAATGCACCAAACCCAGCTCTAAGCCGGCGTTCAATCTCAATCCCGAGGACTTCTGCGGACAGTTCAGAATCACTTGGTGGAAGCAGTCGTGCGCTCGGTTGGTGTGCCCGCGCAGCCGCGAAAGCTGACCGATCTCTTGCAACAACGTAAGCCGCGCCTGGTGCGAATTATCGCGCAGCCGCTCGGCCAGCACCGCCAAAGCTTCGTCGCCCCGGCCGCGCAGCGCCAGGATCCAGGCCCGCTCGATGTAAATCGAGTCGACCGGCGCCGGCGTATGGACGTGCGACGCTTCGGCGAGCAGGTTGAGGGCCAGGTCCAGGCGGCCCAATTCCCGCTCGATGCGCGCTTTTTCGAGCAACAACTGCGCGCGAAAACGCTCCGCCGCGCCTAGCGCCAGGCCCTGGTCCGCGGCCCGCTTCGCTCGTGCATACTCACCGCGCTGCCGTTCGACCTGTGCGCGCAGAGCCCAACCCAGCGCAACGAGATCCGGGAGCTTCTGCAGCCGCTCGCAGACGAGCAGCGCCTGATCCCACTTGGCCGACTGAGCGAAGTACGAAACGGCCATCCGGTGCAGGATATGCGTCTCGTCAGGATGGCTGCCCGGCGTCTGCGAGATGCGTTCCAGCGCCTGCAGCGCTTCCTTATCGTGGCCCAAGTCGAGGTGGCAGGCGCAGAGCGCATACTGCGCGCGCATATGCCGCCCGCTCCCCGGCGCTTCGACCTTCAGCGCCTCCTGGTAAAACGCGATCGCCGCATCGTGCTGGCCTTGCCCCGCCAACTCCTCGCTGCGCATCCAGATCCGCGCTTGGACATAGCTGAGGAAACGGGTGCCTTGGCCCACGCGCCGCGCCGCGCCCAATCGCAGCAGTTCGCGGCGCTGGTCCCCTTCGCGCGCCGAAAGCAGCGATCGTCCCAATTGGGCCAGCACTTCGCCCGGCGTCCCGTCCAGCTTCGCGAACTCGGACTCCGCGCCCAGCGAATCGTTCGCCTCCATCCGGCTCAATCCGGCTTTGAATTGCCCCATCCAACCTTCTTCGCGGCCGCTAAGCTCCTCGGCGATGCGCCGATACCCCGCCAGCGCTTCCGCGTACCGGCCGCGCACGAAATCGTGATCCGGCACCGCCATGCAGGAAACCACGGCGTCCATCGCCCGCCGGAAGACGCGAATCGAACGCACCCGCGACCCGGCACCCCAGCCGTACAGCCCTACCCGGCTGCCGCCCAGCGGGAACAGATCCTCCAACGCCACCAACTCATCGCCGTCCACCGAGAGACTCAATCGGTTGCCCACGCGCTCGCAACTCAACGTGTATTCGTGTCCATCTTCCAGCGTCACCTGAGGGCGCACCTGTACGTCGACATCGTTCTTCGCGATCTTGGCCGCGCTGTTCCGGTCGCCTCCGAATTGCAGGCAATAGCCGTCCGTCTCGTTGATGCCCAGATCGGGCTCGGGCGCGCTGAGCAGCACCGAAAGTTCGCCGCCGTCGGGATCTCCAAGGTTCACGCTGCCCCGGATTTCGATCCGCACGTCGCCCAGGAAGTGCGGTGTAAAGAGCAGCACCGCACCCTTATTCGACCGCCGGGCCGGATACAGACCGTCGCCATCGACGCGCCATTCGCCCAGCGTCGCCTTCCAGTCGGAGGCGGGAAGCTCGCCCTGCGCGACGTTCCACTCGTAGGCTTGACGCCAGCGGCCGCGCCCATCCAGGAAGGCCATCAGATCTTCGACCATCGCCCGCGCATCGGGGTAGCGCGCGGCGCGGTCCGGATTCAGCGAGCGCTCCAGGATGTCCACCAGTTCCCGCGGCGCCTGACGGCCTTCGGGCCACTTGTCCAGCGGCGTCAGTTCGCCCTGTGCGGCGCGGCGAAGCATCTCGGCGGCCGAATCGCCCGAGATCGGAGGATGCAGCGCCAGGACCTGATAAAGGATCGCACCCAAAGCCCAGACGTCGCTGCGCTGGTCGATCTGCTTGGATTCGCCGCGCGCCTGCTCGGGACTCATGTACGCCGGCGTTCCCGAGACCAGCCGCAACCGGTTGGTGCTCCCCACCGCCGCGCGCAGGTGCCGTGTGTCTTCCGGTCCTGGCGCCGCGGTCAAGGCGTCCTCTTCCAGACCGCTTAAATCCGGCGGGGCGTCCGGATGCTGCCCGCCAAAGACCACGCGCGCCAAGCCCCAATCCAGCACGTAGACTTCGCCGTAGTCCCCGATCATCAGGTTACTGGGCTTGAGGTCCCGGTGGATCACTCCGCGGTCGTGCGCGTATGCGACGCCTTCGGCGGCGGAAAGCAGAATCGCCACCCGACGGCGCAACGGAAATTGCTCGCGCACCCGGACCATACCTTCTCGGACTTGTTTGAGGATCTGCGCGAGCGTCTGCCCCTGCACGCGCTTCATGGTGTAGTAGTCGCGGCCTTCGGTGGTCTTGCCCATCCGGTATATCGGCACGATGGCCGGATGCTGCAGTTGACCCGTGATGAAAGCCTCTTCGAGGAATCGCTTCGTCTGCGTGCTGGTCAGACCCGCCGGAACGACCTTCAATGCCACTTCGCGGCCCCAGCGCGCCTCCCGTGCCAGATACACGACGCCCATCCCGCCGCGGCCCAGCTCTTTGAGGATCTTATGCCCATCGACGTGGCTGGGTCGATCGGACTTCAGGAGCGCCAAGCGCGGCTCGCCGCTTAAGCGCTCTGGATCGGGCACGCCATGAACCGTATCCGGCTCGTCCGAAGGCGGCGACGGCTGGGCCTGCGGAATCCGACGGGTGCTACCCGTCGAGATCTTGGCGCCGCCCTCAGGCTCAGGAGACTCGTTGCTCATGGTGCTTAGTTCGGTCCCGTGCCGGTTCGAATCCGCTGCCGTTCAATCTCCCGCGCTTCCCCGCCGCACCCGAACTCAATCCCTCGACAAACCGTTAGGACAGCTCTGTTTTGAACAAAAATCCCTGCCAGGAGCCGGATCGTTTGAAGTTGTCAACTTGGTGCAAACCCGATAGGCTCTCTTTTATCGTGGTTTGCGCCTCGTGCAACCAACATTGAGCAGTCCGCGAATCGGGATCCGACCCATGGGCTCACCAATTCCAGACCGCGACGTTCGCTTCGCTCAGCTAGCGGTGCAACTAGGCTTTTGTCAGAGCGACCAGGTCCGTGGCTCGCTTGAAGAGTACCGCAAGTACCAAGCTGCAGGCGGTGAAACCCCATCTATCCCCCGAATATTGGTGCAGCAGGGGCACATGTCGCGTCCTCATGCCGAGATTTTATTGCGCCATTTAATTCGCGGCGAGCCGTTGCCGGCCATGGCCGCCCCGGCGCCAGCTCCCGTCGCGCACCCGCAACCCATCGCGGCTCCTCAGCCGCCCGCGCCGGTTTCGGCGGCATTGGAACCCGATCCGCGTACCGCTTCGGGCGTGCAGGAAGTGCCTAACCTGGTCAGCGAAGAGGACGACCGCGAGACGCTCCTTAAAGGCTTGGGCGCGACGGTGCTGCGCGGCGAAATCAAAGGCTACAAGATTCTCGAAGTGATCGGCGAAGGCTCGATGGGCGTCGTCTACCGCGCACACCAGATCAGCATGGACCGCGGGGTCGCCCTAAAGGTCTTGCCGGCCTCGAAGACCAAGGACCAGCGCTTCGTGGAACGCTTCCTCACCGAAGCGCGCAACGCCGGCCGCCTGAATCATCCCAACCTGATCCGCGTGCATGAAGTCGGCAAAAGCGGCGATCTGTACTACTACTCCATGGAGTACGTCGAAGGCTTGACGCTGGGCGAACTGATGGATGAGTTCGAAGGCGGACGGCTCGACGCCAAACGGGTGGTCAGTGTTTTTACCCAAGTCACCGCGGCGCTGGACCACGGCTTCCGCATGGGCATTATCCACCGCGAAATTCGTCCCAACGCGATCATGATCACCGAAGGGGATCAGGCCAAGCTGCATGACTTGGGCTTGACCAAGGACGAGGGCAGCCGCTTCCTCGAAGGCGAAAACGCGTACTACGTGTCGCCCGAGCAGGCCAAAGGCGCCGAGGCCGACACCCGCTCCGACCTCTACAGCCTGGGCTGCTGCGTCTACCACGCGCTGACGGGAGAGCCGCCGTTCCAAGGCGGCGGGCCCAAAGAAATCCTGGGCCGCCGGCTGCTCACCGAACCGCCGGATCCGTCCGAAGTGAATACCGACGTTCCGGTCGAACTGGCGGCCATCTGCATGAAGATGATGGCGCGCGATCCGAACAATCGCTTCCAGACGCCGGCCGAATTAATGGAAGCGATGCGCCAGGTCACCCTGGCTTCGCCGGCCGCGACCCAGCGCGCGACGACGCGCGGCGGCGCGGGCGTGGCTCCGCGTGCACCGGCGGGCAGGCGTCCCCGAGCGCGCGCGCGCGGCGCCGCGGGCACCGCTCGAGGCCGCACCGGCCGCCGCCGCTTCCGGCGCTGAGTGCCGGCCGTTCACCTATACGTTATTTTCCGCTCAGCAGCCGTTCACCAAGCCAGCGCGGCAAGTCGTCCAGCAATTCGGGGTAGGCGGCAAAGAGATTCGTTCCGTGCTCGGAACCCGGGTAGCGCTTCAGCGTACGATGCTCGAGTGCGATCTTTTCGGCCTGCGTGTAGATCGTTTCGGGCGTGGCCTTCGAACTCGCATCCTGGCCGCCGGCGGCCACGAAGAGCGGGACCGCAACCTGCGGGCCGAGCGCTAACGAATCGAGACCGCGGTAGTTCGCGCCCGGCGAAAGCAGCACCGCGGCGCCAAGGTCCGGATCTTTAACCGCCAGCGCCAATACCGCGTTCGCGCCTACCGACGCTCCGGCCAGCACGATCTTCTTCGGCGGAACCTTCCAGCGTTCCACGGCATACGCCTTCACGCGAGCTAAGTCGTCCACCAATCCGGCCCAGAAGGCGAGATGCTCTTTATCGTCCTCCATGTGCGCCTGCCAATCGGGGCGAGCCTTTCCGTCCATGCCGGTGGTGCTGAGTCCATGCCCGCGCGGATCGTAGACCAACACCGCGAAGCCGCGCTCCAAAAGCTTCGGCACCAGCGGCGCGTACGTAACCTGAGTCTTGGAAAGCATGGGGTGGCAAATCACCAGCGCTGCGGGGCGCGGCCGGTCGTTTTCGCGCGGTACGTCCGCGGGCAGGAATAGCGTGCCGTGCAGCTTCCAGCCGTCGGCGCCCTCGATCGTCAGCGCCTCACCGGCCGGTTCGGCGCTTCGAGCGGCCGCGCAGGCCAGTATCAGCGACAGGGCGCACGCAAAGGAATGCTTCATAGGGCGGTCAGGGCTCCACCTTCAGGCCGGCCTTCGTGAAAGCCAGACGCGCCGCGCCCATCAAGCCCGCGTCGTCGCCCAGTTCGGCCTTAACCAAGGCGCACGTCCGGAGCGCCGGAAGGTACGCTCGATTGCGCGCCAGCGCCGCGTGTATACGGCTGAACAAAACGTCACCGGCTTCGGCCAAGCCCCCGCCCAAGACCACGCAGCTCGGATTCAGGGAGGTGATATACGTGCCCAAGCCCGTGGCCAGGTACTCGACGCAGCGATCCAGGATGGCGGTCGCGAACGTATCCCCCTCCCGCGCGGCATCGCACAATAGCCGGGCTTCCGCCCGTGCCGGATCGCCTTCGCACAGCGCCCAAAGGCGGCTGGCGCGTGCATCGGCTCCGCCGCGTTCGAGCGCCTCGCGCGCTTCGCGGCCGAATCCCGAAGCACTGGCGTAAGCCTCCCAGGCCCCTTTCACGCCGCTGATGTAATCCCGGCCGTCGTGATCGATGCTGATGTGCCCGAACTCGCAGATGTTCGCTTCGCCGTGAAAGACGCGCCCTTCGACGATTAAGCCGCCGCCGATGCCGGTGCCCAAGGTGAACATGAGCACCACCTTCCGGCCTCGGCCGGCGCCGCGCCAGGACTCGCCAAGCGCCGCGAGGTTTCCGTCGTTGTCGGCCGCGCCGGGCAGTTCGGTCAGTTCGGTCAACCGCGGCCCCAAGGGGAACCCATCGCTGTCGGCGATGTTCACCGCACGCGAGCGCATGACGCCGCTATCGGGATCGGGCGTGCCGGGCGTGGCGATGCCGATGGCCACGCTTGCGGGACCGCGCACGCGCTGCGCCAACTCAGCCATCCGCTCGACGACGCGCCCCATGCCTTCGTTCGCATGCGTGGGAATCTTCTCGCGCGCCAGCACCGCGCCCGCAGACGAGACGCGCGCCACGCGGATGTTCGTTCCGCCCAGATCGACGGCCAACACATCGGCCATGCCCAACTCCTTTATAGGATTGCGCGGAAGGAATCGTCAGGAGGACTTAGCTTCCGAAGCCTGCGCGTCCGAAGCGCCCCCCGCCAGACTTCGCGAAGGCTGATGCAAGTACTTCGTGAGAAAGACCACGTTCCCCTTCTTATTGTACGCCACTTCATCGACGGCCTTGCGCGTCAGGAAAAGTCCCCACCCGCCCACGCGCTTGCCCTCGCGCTTGCGCCGTTCCAAATGAGCCAGCGGATCGGTCGTCGGATCGGGCACCCGGTCGGGGGTGAACCCATCGCCCTGGTCTTCGACCCGCAGCGTCACCCGATCGGCCAGCAAACAGTACGAAAGTTTCAACGTTTTATTCCGGTCATGCCGGTTGCCCCACTCGACCGCGTTGGTGACGCTCTCTTCCAGCGCCAACCGCACGTTCAGGTAGTCCTCTTTGTTGAGCGTCGCCGCGAGCAGCCGGTGCACGAAGCCCTGGAATCGCTCAATGTGCGGACTTCCCGTGGGCGCCGTCATCTCCACGAACGCGCCTTCGGCATCCGCGCGGACTACCAAGTGCCGGGCCGAGACCGAACCGCCCAGTGCGGCGTCCGCTTCGGCCTGGTCCAGCAGCAAGTTGATGGTGCGGCGCAATTCTTTAAGGTCGACCGGCTTGCTCAGATAATCTTCGGCGCCCATCTCGATGGCGCGAGCTACGCTGCGGGCGTTGAAGTAAATCGAAAGAATCAGCAAAGGCGTGCGCGGTGCGGCGCGATGCAGGTCCCCGATCAAGCGCCAGCCGTTAACGGAAGGACTGTCGGGGTCCAACAACACCAGGTCGAAGGGCTCTTTCGAAAGGCGCTCGACCGCACCCGGACCCGGTTCGTCCTCGGTGACCGCCATCTGCCCGTCGCGTCCCAACGCCGCGGCCATCAAGCGGCGCGACGCAGAGTCATGATCGAGCACCAGAATCAGCGGCAGGTCCGCCATAGGTCGGTGATCTCGGCGCGTCACGGCCCTGGAGACGCGAGTACGTATTGTACCGCACTCCGGTCGATCCGCCACATGCCCCGAAGGCGAAACGCGGTTTCCACTTCATCGCCCCGGCGCTAAGCTGCCACGTGCTTGTTCCTATGACTCTCGAACTCATGCCCCAGGGAGATTCCGTGAGCACTGCACCGTCCCCCACGCTAAAAACCGGCGAACGCAAAAACGGCTTCACCGTAAAACGAATCACGGCGTTGGGCAATCTGCGCGCGCAAGCCTATGAACTCGAGCACGACGCCACCGGCGCGCAGCTTCTGCACGTGCACGCCCACGACGCCGAAAATCTGTTCTGCATCGCTTTTCGCACGCCCCCGCGCGACGACACCGGATTGCCTCACATCCTGGAGCACGTCGTCCTGGGCGGAAGCCAGCGTTTTCCGGTCCGGGATCCGTTCATCGAGATGGTCAAAATGAGCATGGCGACGTTCATCAACGCCATGACCTACGCCGATAAAACCGTCTATCCGGTGGCCAGCAACGTGCGCCAGGATTTCTACAACCTAGCCGAAGTCTACTGCGACGCCGTCTTTCATCCGCGCCTCTCCGAAGCGTCCTTTCAGCAGGAAGGCCACCACCTCGAATTCGCGAAGAAGGACGATCCGTCCACGGACCTGATCGTAAAAGGCATCGTCTTCAACGAAATGAAGGGCGCCTACTCCGCCGCCGACAGCTTCGTGGACCGCGAGTCCTACCGGCAGCTCTTTCCCGACACCACCTACGGGCTGGACAGCGGCGGCAATCCCGAACACATTCCCGAACTGACCTATGCCGACTTCAAACGCTTCTACGCCGATCTGTACCACCCCAGCAACGCCTTCGTCTTCCTGTACGGCGATATTCCCACCGCCGACCACCTCGCCTTCCTGGAACGCCAGTTCGCGAGCTACACGCGCAGGCCCATCGACACGACCATTCCCAAGCAGCCGCGCTGGACCCAGCCGCGCGATCGTTCCGAACGCTACCCCATCGGCGGCGAGGAAGAACTGGACGAGAAGGCTTACGTGACGCTCAATTGGATCGTCGGCGACGGTACCGACGCGCGCGAAGTGATCGCCTGGAAGGTCCTCGACCGCATCCTCCTGGGCAACCAGGCCGCGCCTCTGCGCAAAGCGCTCATCGACAGCCAACTGGGCCAGGATCTGACCCACGCCGGATTCGGCACCGGTGAGCTGGAGACCACCTTCCACGCCGGACTCAAAGGCACCGAAGCCGACCGCAAGGACCGCATCGTGGCCGTCGTGATGGACACGCTCAAGCAACTCGCCGACGAAGGCATCCCCGCGGACAAAGTCGAGGCCGCGTTCCATCAGGTCAGCTACGGCTACCTCGAAATCGCGAGCATGTTCCCGCTATGGCTCATGGACCGCGCGTACAACACTTGGATTTACGGCGCCGATCCGTTGATCTTCCTGCGCGCCGACGAGCATCTCGAAGCCGTGCGGCAAAGCTACGCCCAAGACCCGCAGCTCTTTCAGCGCCTCATTCGCAAAGGCTTGCTCGAGAATCCGCATCGTTCCACGCTGGTCTTTACGCCCGATCCCAAACTGTTGGCCGAAAAGGAAGAAGCCTTCGCCGCGCGCATGCGCGCGCGCAAAGCGCAACTCAGCGAGACCGAAAAACGCCAGCTCGTCGACCAGGCGAAAGCGCTGGAAGTCTTCCAGAACACGCCCAACACGCCCGAAGCGCTTGCGACGCTCCCGCAACTCAAAGCCAGCGACCTTCCGCGCAAACCGAAACACATCCCCACGCGCGTCGAAACGCTGAACGGAGGCGTGCCGCTACTGGTCAACGACGTCTTCGCCAACGGCGTCAACTACCTGCACGTGGACCTGAACCTCGAAGGCTTGCCCGAGCGGCTCTATCCGTACCTGCCGCTCTACGGCGAATGCGTCACCAAAATGGGGGCGGCCGGCCTCGATTACGTCGGCGTTGCCGAGCGTATGGCCGCGCACACCGGCGGCATCCAGTTCAACGCATCGTTCGACGGCCATGCGGCCGATCCGAATAAGCTTGTGCTGAGCGGTCAGTTCACGCTGCGTGCGCTGGATGGCAAGCTCGAACCGGCCTTGGCGTTGCTGCACGATCTGTACGTCGCGCCCGATTTCAGCGACCTTGAACGCCTCAAGGACGTGGTGGTTCAGGCTTACGCCGAACACCGCAGCAGCATCGTCCACGACGGGATCGGTCTGGGCGTACGCCACGCCGGGCGCGGCCTGAGCCTGCTGGGGCATTTGAACGAACTGACTGGTGGGCTGCCCCAGATCCGTCTCGTTGAACGCTGGGCCGGGCAATTCGAGTCGCACCAGGACGACCTTGTCGCGCGGCTGAACGAGATCGCGGCGTTTCTGCGTAACCGCAAGCGCCTGACGGCCAGTTTCACCGGCTCGGAAAAGGTTATGCCGGCGCTGCGCAAAACGCTCGAGCGCTGGACCCAGGAACTCGGCGCCGATCCCCTCGCGCCGTCGAAGTTCGATTTCACGCCCGCCGCGGCGCCAGCCAGGGAAGGCCTGGCCGCGCCGATGGAAGTCGCCTTCTGTACGCAGGTGCTCCCCGCACCTCACCTGTCGCACGCCGACTCGCCGCTGCTTACGGTCGCCAGCCGGCTATTGAGCCTCGATTACATGTGGGAGCAGATCCGCGTCAAAGGCGGCGCCTACGGCGGCGGCGTCGGTTACAACGGGATCGACTCGGCGTGGTACTACTACTCGTACCGCGATCCGTGGGTGAAGAAGACGCTCGACAATTTCGCAGGACTGCGCGCTTACGTCGCCGGCGTGGAATGGTCGCAGACGGACATTGACCGCGCCATCATCGGCACGGCCAAGAACGGCGAAAAGCCGATCCGCCCTGCCGACGCCACCGGCGCCGCGCTGTGGCGGCATACGCACGGCGATACGCCCGATCGCCGCGAAGCGCGCCACGCCGCGATCCTGTCCGTCACGCCGCAAGCCCTCAAGCGCGCCGTCCTCGATCAGCTCGACCGGCACGCCGCGCGCATCGGCACCTGCGTCGTCTCGAGCCGCCTGAAGCTCGAAGAAGCGAATCGCGAAATGGGCGCCGCGGCGCTGGCCATCGAAGATATTCTTACGTCCTGAGTCGGCCTCTTCCTGACCAGCCGGCCCCGCCACGCCGCGGGCCGAGCCCTGATGCGGAGAACTTCATGTCCGAACCCTCGCTCCGGACCGGCCAGACCGTCGAAGGATTCAGCGTCGTCCGGGTCACGCCCCTGCCCGACCTGCGCTCGGTTGCCTACGAGCTTGAACATCCCAGCGGCGCACGCGTCCTGCACGTCCACAACGACGATCCCGAAAGCCTTTTTTCCGTGGCCTTCAAGACGCCGCCCATCGACGACACGGGATTGCCGCACATTCTCGAGCATTCCGTGCTCTGCGGCTCCAAGCGCTTTCCGGTCAAGCATCCGTTCATCGAACTGACCAAAATGAGCATGGCGACCTTTATCAACGCCATGACCGCCAGCGACATGACACTGTACCCCGTCGCCAGCAACGTGAAGAAAGACCTCTTCAACCTCGCCGAAGTGTACTGGGACGCCGTCTTTCATCCGCGCCTGAGCGAAGAGACGTTCAAGCAGGAAGGGCACCACCGGGAGTTCGAGAAAAAGGGCGATCCGTCCAGCCCCCTGATCGTGAAGGGCATCGTCTTTAACGAGATGAAGGGCGCGTACTCCAGTCCCGAGCGCCTCGTCAGCCACTACGCAAACCAGACCCTCTTTGCCGCGACGCCCTACGGAAAATCCTCCGGCGGCGATCCGGAAGCGATGCCCGAACTCACCTACCCCGTCTTCAGCGACTTTTACGCGCGGCATTACAACCCGGCCAATGCGTACATCTACCTCTACGGGGACATTCCCACCGCCGAGTACGCACGCTTCATGGCTTCGCGGCTGGCTTCGAGCGCCTCGGCCGAGCGCACCCCGCCGCTTCCGCGCCAACCGCGCTGGACCGAACCGCGCGAACGCACCGAGGCGTACACCCTCGGGCAAGGCGAGCCCACGCAGAACAAGACCTTCCTAACGCTCCATTGGCTCGTCGGTGACGGCACCGACATTCAGCATGTCGTCTACGGCGAACTGCTCGGCTACCTGCTGCTCGGCAACGCCGCCGCGCCGCTGCGCAAGGCGCTGATCGATTCGCGCCTCGGCGAGGATGTGACCTTTGCCGGCTTCAGCGGCTACCGCTACGAAACCACCTTTCATGTCGGCCTAAAAGGAAGCGAAGCCGACCGCCGCGCCGCGTTCGAGCAACTGGTCTTCGACACGCTTCGCAAGTGCGCCGCCGAGGGCTTCCCGCGCGAGCGAGTCGAAGCCGGCTTTCACCAGATGGCGTTCGAATTCCTCGAGATCACCGGCAGCTATCCGCTGAATACGATGTACAAGGCCTACATGGCATGGCTGCACGACGCCGATCCGCTGGCCTACCTGTCCATCAAACGCTATTGGGAATCGGCGCAGCGCGAGTACGCAAAGAATCCCGCGCTCTTCCAGGATCTCATCCGGACCTTCCTGCTGGACAATCCGCACCGCATGGCGCTGACGCTGCTCCCCGATCCGGGCCTGCAGGCGCGCAAGGACCAAGCCTTCGCCGAAAAGATGGCTCGCGAAAAAGCAGCGCTTGCCCCTGCCGAACTCGAACGCATCGCGAACGAACAGGCCGAACTGGAGCGCCGGCAGAGCGAACCCAACTCGCCGGACGCACTCGCCACGCTGCCGCAACTACGCGTAGCCGACCTCCCGGCGAAGCCGAAGCATATTCCCACGTCCGTCGAAACGCTCGATGGCGGCGTGACGCTCCTGCGCAACGAGGTCTTCGCCAACGGCGTGAACTATTTGCGACTCAACTTCGACCTTACCGGGCTCGATCCGGAACTCTTCGCCTATCTGCCGCTCTATGCGCATGCCATCGGCAAGATGGGCGCCGCCGGCTGCGATTACGTCAAGATGGCCGAACGCAAGGACGCCAGCACCGGAGGCGTCGGCTTTAGCGCATCCTCGGGCGGGCACCTCGTCGATCCCGATCGAATCCTGCTGCGCGGATCGTTCCGCTTGAAGGCCGTGGACGATAAGTTCGAAACGGCGCTGAGCGTCCTGCGCGACCTGCTTTTCGAGCCCGACTTTTCCGACGCCAAGCGCTTCCACGAAGTGCTGATGCAACAGAAGGCCGCCCTGCGCAGTTCGCTCCCGCAGTCCGGGCACACCTACGCGCTCAGCCATGCCGCGCGCGGCCTGACCGCCCTGGGCGCCATGGACGAATGCCTGCACGGCATCCCGCAGCCGCGGGCTTTCCGCGACTGGGCCGACCGATTCGACGAGCACCGCGACCCGCTCGTCGCAAAGCTGCAGGCCATTCGCGCCTACCTGCTTAATCGCTCGGGGCTCGTCGTCAGCTTCACCGGCTCCCCCGCCGCGCACGACAAGCTGGTCAAGACGCTCAACGGCTGGTCCTCCGCGATGCGCCACGAAGCGCAGCGCCCGCTCAGCGTCCCGTTCGAACCCTTTGCGCAGCCGCCGCGCGAAGGACTGGCCGCGCCGATGCAGGTCGCCTACTGCACCCGGGTCCTCCCCGCTCCGCACCTTTCGCATCCCGACGCCGCGCCGCTGACCGTAGGACGGTTGATGATCAGCCGCGGCTACATGTGGGACGAAATCCGCGTCAAGGGCGGCGCGTACGGCGCGGCCTCAGGCTGGAACGGCCTCGACCGCAGTTGGACTTTCTACACGTACCGGGATCCGTGGGTGAAGCGCTCTCTGGATGTCTTCGCCCATCTGCGCGAACACCTGCACGCCGCGCCGTGGACGCAGCTCGACGTCGACCGCGCGATCATCGGCACCGCCAAGGAAGGCGAACGCCCTATCCGCCCCGAGTCGGCCACCGATCTGGCCCTCGGCCGCTACCTGATGGGCGATACGCCGGACCGCCGCGAAGCGCGCCACGCGGCGGTCTTGCGTGTGAAAGTCGCCGACGTGAAACGCGCGAACCTCGAGGTTCTCGAAGCGAACTTCAGCCGCGGAGCCGTCTGTGTCGTCTCCAGCCGCGAAAAACTCGAACAGGCCAACAAGGAACTCGGCGCCGAAGCACTGAACGTCGAGGAGATTCTGCCCTGACCGCCGAACAGGATCATGCCGTGTGGCTGCGCGAAGCGATCGCGCTGGCCGTGGATTCCGCGCGCACCCGTGCCGGAGGTCCCTTCGGGGCGCTGCTGGTGAAGAACGGTTCGGTGTGGGGTCGCGGCGCCAATCGAGTCACAGCCACGCACGATCCCACCGCGCACGCCGAGATTATCGCCCTGCGTGAAGCCTGCGCGAAGGCCGGTTCGCCCCATCTACCCGGCGCGGTGCTCTACGCTAGTTGCGAACCCTGTCCCATGTGCTTTGCCGCGGCTTGCTGGGCCGGCGTCAGCGCCGTGTATTTCGCCGCAACGCGCCACGACGCCGCGGCCGCCGGATTTCAAGATGCCGGCCTCTACGCGCAACTGGCGCTCCCGCCCGAGTCACGGATCGTCCCTTGCCGCCGGCTTGAAGTCCCCGCCGTCGAACCCTTTGAACTCTGGAACGCCGACCCGCATAAGCGCACGTACTGACAGGCCGGCTTTGCACGACCTCTCGCGTAAGTCGCGTCGGGCGCTTTAGTTTTGAATCTGGAGGTGCACCGTACCGCTACTGCGGCCGGTTCACTTTCGTCGCCCAACGCTCGAACGTCCCGTAAATATAACCCATCAGTATGCCGCTCATCGTCAGCGCAAAGCCCAGATAGGCCGGCCAGATCATCGTGGGCTTGCGCAGTTCCATCGACGAACCCACTTGCTTCCACGTCACCGAATAAATCGCTTCGAACGGGCTCGTAAAACACGCCCACGCGATGGACTCCTCGGGGAGACGCTCGGCCGGCATCGTGAGGTACAGCAGCGCCTTCACGGCCATCGGCACGCCAAAGAAGAGCAGGATCACGCTGTAGGTCATGATCATGCTCTGCAGGGTGCTGCGGCAGACGAGGCTGAAGAACATCCCCAGTGCGGTCTCGAAGACGATCGTCCCGCCCAGGATCAGCAGGTAAACGCCGAAGAAGCCGACGCGGCCCACCAGCGCCGAGAGACCCGTCGTGTTGGGCGCGCTTCCTCCTACCAGCAGATAGAAAAGCAGCGTTACGCCCACCAGCGCCGTCAGGAACAAACTCAGCCGGAAGCACGCCAGGAACTTACCGCTCACTACCTGATGCGGGTGGATCAGCGTGGTCAGCAGCAACTCCAGCGTGCCTCGCTCACGCTCCTGCGTGAACGTGTTGCACGCGAAGGCCGGCGCGACCAGCATCGTAAAGACAACCAAGTAATCAACGAAGACGTACTCTTTCTTCAGGTACAGGAAGGTCAGGAATACCACGGAAAGAAACATGCTGATCTGGATGATCAGGCGAAGGAACAGAGTCCCGCGCCCAAAGATCTCGCTCCGAATTTCCTTCTGGTAGATCGGATTCCCGTGGTCCGGCAACAGCGCGTCGTCTTTCGGCGGAGCCAGGAGGTTATCGGGGAATCGGTCGCGCACCAGCACCAAGCCCGTCTGTGTGCTGATGTCCTCCTCTTCGGCGGCCTTGAATACCGGGTCGAAGGGCTGGCGCAGCCGCTTCAAACACGCCTGATACATCACGAAGGTGGCGAACAGGAGCAGGCCCGACGGCCAGATCGCCGCGCCCAGCACGAAGAACCCGTCGAAGGCGCGTGAAAACACCAGCAGGATCACCGCGAGCGGCAGCACCACCAGGTAGGTGATCGAAAGCGAAATCTGGCTGCGGTGGAAGAACGTCGAACACGTCAGGCCGATCATCCCGAAACTCGCCGCAACCGACATCAATAGCACATACAGCCCCGCGATCTGATGCGGATCGATGCCGGGCAGCCACATGCAGACGCTGACGATGGGGATGGTCGAAAACACAAGCAGGAAGAGGTAGAGGACGCTGCTCAGGTATTTGCCCATCAGAATCGTGCCGGGCTTGATCGGACTGGTCATCAGCAGATCGATGGCGCGCTTTTCCTTCTCCATCGTCATTGCGCTGGCGCTGAAGGCCGGCGAGAGCACGCTCAGCAGCACCAATTGCCCCTGCCCGAAGATGCGAAAGAGTGTGCGCGCGCGCTCGCTGCGCGTACTGATCTCTTCTTCCGGCCACGCCAGCCGGACCACCGCGCCCAGCACGAACAGGAAAATGAACTGAAGAATGAATGCTTTATTGCTGCGCAGTGCGGTGAGCAGTTCGCGGCGCAGCACCGGATTGTCGATGGCCAGAAACAAACGTTCGGCCAGCCCGCGCTTCTCACGCAGCCGCTCACGCGCCTCGCGCATCGCTTCGCGGCCATGCGCCGGCGGCGCTTCGGCCGGCGGGACCGCCGCGCCGGCCCCGGCTTCGCCGGGCGCGCCTCCTTCGGGCGTCACTTCCACGCGTTCCGCCATGAATCGCTTAAGCCACCAGGCCCTTGGTAATCTTCATGAACGCCTCTTCCAGGTCCGCTTCTTCTTCGGCGAACCACACCACCGGAATCTCCTGATCCATCAGATTGCGGTGCAGCTTCACCACCGCGTCGTCGTTCCCGATGAACTCGAACTTGAACTCGCCTTCCGCGTGCGTCAGGTTGCGCACGTGCTCGTGATGCGCCAGCACCACCTCGCACGCTTCGTACTTGTCGTCTACCACCACCTTGATCACCCGCGCCTGCCGGATCGACTTGATCACGTCCTTCACCGGACCGGCGGCCAGCAGCTTTCCGCGCTCGATGATCCCGATCTTATTGCAGAAGTCCGCGAGCTCCGGAAGGATGTGGCTGCTGATCAGGATCGTCTTGCCCATGCGCTGCAGTTCGCGCAGCAGCGCCTTCATCTCGACGCGCGCGCGGGGGTCCAGTCCGCTGGCCGGTTCGTCCAAAATCAGCACCGGCGGATCGTGAACCAGCGTCTTCGCCAGGCACAGCCGCTGCTGCATGCCGCGCGAAAGCCCGTTCACCAGCGTGTCCTTCTTGCTCGTCAGGTCCACGAGATCCAGCACGTCGTCGATCAGCGCGCGGCGCTTGCTGCGCGGCAGCCCGTACGCCGTGGCGAAGAAGTCCAGAAATTCCCAAACCTTCATGCCGTCGTAAACGCCGAACGTGTCCGGCATGAAGCCGATGCTGCGCTTCACCTGGTCGACCTGCTGCGTCACCGAATACCCGTTGATCCAGCCCTGCCCCGCCGTGGGCTTCAGAAGCGTCGCCAGGAAGCGGATGGTCGTCGTCTTCCCCGCGCCGTTGGGCCCGATAAAGCCGAAGACGTCGCCCTGCTCGATGTCCAGGTCTAGCCCGTCCACGGCGACGAAGCTGTCGTAGCGCTTGCTGAACCCGCGAATCTTGATCATCGCTCCGTCCCTTCTAGCGGCCTTTTTCCTTGATCGCGGGCGTAAAGCTTTCGACCCGCAGCGTCCACGAATTCCACGTGTTATCCATCGCGCCGGTCACCCGCAGCTTCGGCACCGCGATGCGAACCTGCACGCGGTTGTCCGTTCCCAGCATTCCGCGCGAGAGCGGAATCGCACAACGGTACGTCGCAGTCCGCTCCGAAACGCCGATGCCGAACGCTTTCAGCGGCGGTGCAAGCCGCTTCCAGCGCGTGCGCCCGTCCTGCTGCCGCTCCATCACTTCCACAATCGGCGTACCGTCGTAGCGCGAAGGCACCGTTCGCGGGCGCTGGCCCAGGGGCAGGCCTTGCGACGCGTCGTCGCGCGATTCGGCGTACAGGAAGAAAGCAATTTCCAGTTCCGGCTGGCTCAGCTTGGTCACGTCTTCCGGCGGATCGATACGGTATTGCAGCGCCGCGTCTTCGCGCGTCTGCATGCTCAGCCGCGCACCGTCACCCGCGTTCAAGGCGCCCCAGTTCTGCGTCTGCGCGTCGATCTCGGCGTCCTGGCTGACCTGAATCCGGAAGCCGCCGCGCACGGGCGCTTTGCCCGTATCGATCGGCACGGGAATCACCACCAGCGAGAAGCCGCGCTTGTCGCGCGGCGAGTCGTCCCCCACGCTCACCGGAAGCATCCCGCCGTCGGCCCACGCCACCAGCACCGCGTCGCCCGCGCGCTGAATTCGCGACGAGATGTACGCGCTCACGTTCTGCGCGCGCTCTTGCGCCCACTGCCCGCGCGCCGAACGAAACGTCGGCGGCTTTCCGAAGAAGACTTGGTGAATATCGTCCCACGCCGGCGTGCCCGCCTCGACCGCTCCGCCTTTGCTCATCGGCAGCCGCAACACCTTCGGCTCGGCCTCGCCCGGCGACAAGTGCCCCAGCGGCACCGCCCACTGTCGCGCATCGTCCAGCCGCATCAACAGCGCCGCGTCCAACAACACCAGCGGGGTATTGTTTTGAATCTTCACCTCGTACTGGCGGGTTTTTTCGTCGACCTTGATGCGTGCGTCGATCCCTTCGCCCAGAGGCACGCGGTGATTCACTTCCAGCCGCCGCGTCGAGCGCGACTGAATCAGGAGGTCGTTCACCAGCATCCCGTCCGGCGACTCGATCAGATCCAGTTCCGGCAGCACGTCCGTAATTCCGCGCGTCCCGAACTCCGGGCTGATCAGGTGCCCCGGCGCCCCTTGGATCACCTGCAGCGGCAACCCTTCGCCGGAGAATTTGAGGTCGTACGAGTCCCGCGCCGGCGCGTACACATTAAGGAAGGTGCGCGCCACCGCACTCGCCTGCTGCGGACCGGCTTCGACGATCGAAACCTCGTCCACTGTCAGTTTGCCCTGCTGTCCGGCGTAGCCCACGTAGTACGCGCCGATCGAAAAGAGAACCGCCCAGCCCGGCACCGCCAGCCAAGCCGCCTCGCGGCGTTTCAGCCAGCCGAAGAGCAGGTAATTGAGCGGCACCGCGGCAAGCAGATAGAGCAACAAAAAGGATGCCACCATGCCCGGCGGCTGTGTGGCCACCGGCGTATCCGACGTGAAGCTGCGGTCCAGTTCCTGCCGCAGCCACGGCAAGCTCTGCCGCTGCACGCTCGACTTCGCCTCGCCGTTCCAGTTCCAGTCTTCGGTCTGCTGCGCCATGTTCGAATAGTCAACGTCTTCGTACAAAAACATCGCGCGCCGCTTGGCCGATTGAAGGATCGCCACCGGAATATCGTTCCGGCCCTGCCAGTTGCGCAGCAGTTCGTCGCGCAACGAAAACGCCACAAAATGCACCGCGCCCAAACCCACCGGACGCATCGACTGCTCGACCAGCCCCGTCGCTTTGTTGCGCCAGACCGTAACTTCGCCCAGTGTCGCGCGCGGCGCCACTTCGACGATCGGCAGCGACCAGCCTTCCGTGGTCGGATTGAATCCCGGGAACAGGTCGATGTTCGGCAGCTTCCCGGCCTGCAGCACCTTCAAACCCGCCAGATCCGCCAGACTCTGCGTCTGGCCTTCGGCCGGCTTGAGGCGCGCCGGATCGTTCCCGCTGCTGATCAGGATCTGGCCGCCGGCCTGGCAGTACGTTTCGAGCGCCGTCAACTGCGCGTCGCTGAACGCTTCGCGCGGCGGTCCGTCCAGAAGGATCAGACTGGCCACCGTCAGGTCGTGCCAGGCATCCGGCAGCTCACTGGGCTGCACCACTGCCACCTGCCGCCCTCGCACGCCCATGGCGCTGGGATCGGCGTACTCCGCCGGAAGGTCGTCGCCCGTGTAGCGCCGCTGCGGAAGCAGGTGCTTGAACGCGCCGGCGTCTTCGGACACCACCACCACTAGGTCTTCGCCCTTTTGCGCCGAACGGTCCAAGTCGTACAGACTCACCCCGCGCCGGAACGGCATCCCGTTCGCTGTGATGTCGATATCGATCTGCCCGAAAATGAACTCCGGACACAGCACGCTGAAGGTGAATTGCTTGGGCGGGCCGGGTGGCAGTTCGAAGTCCTGCCTGTAGGTCGTCGTATACGGCTTCTGGCCCGACTCGGTGCCTTCTTCGCTGGGGTCCAGCCGGATCCGCATGTTTCCCACGTACAGGTCTTTTTCGGTCGTATTCTGCAGCTCGACCACCAGCCGGACCCACTGTCCGCGGCGGCCGAAGCCGCCCCAGAACCGGCTCTCCGGCCGCGTCTCTTCATTCTTTTCCGGTTCGATACTCTGCGCCTGCTTCTGTGCGCCTAAGTAATCGCGAAACACGCACCAGGCCGAAACTTTGAACGGCGGAATTTTGGGCTTCTCTTTTTTCCCGTCGGCGGTCTTGGAGGCTTCGCCGGCCGGGGGCGCTCCCGGTTCGCCCGCCAGCAGCGCGCCCGCGCAAACGCTCAGCAGCGCCAGCAAGACCCCGGCGCACCGGAGGTTGCCTGCCTGCAATGCCCATCGCTTAAGCACAGGATGCACGGCGCGCGAGATCCCCCGGACTGCTACCAACATAACGGGCTCTAACAGGATACATTATCTCGATCCGGTAAAATCTTTTGGACGAGTTCCGTAAAATCCCATCAAGCACCCGTGTTACCGCAAGAGTATCGGACCACGGAGCCGGCGGTTCGGTCACAAATCGGTTTCACGCCGCGCTATTCGCTCACCGGCGCCAGCCGCGCCGTAAAGTGCCGCAGAATCGGAGCTTCCTGCACGATCCTCAGCCCCCGAATCTCATCCTTATGCGCAGCCAGATACGCGCCTACTTCGATGCAGTAATCCACGTGCGCCTGCGTGTACACCCGCCGCGGCAGCGCCAAACGCACCAGTTCCTGCGGCGCGGGATACTCCTGGCCCGTCTGCGGATCCTTGCGCCCGAACATCAAGCTCCCGATCTCGACGCTGCGAATCCCGCCTTCCAGGTACAGCGCCGCCGAAACCGCCTGCGCCGGAAAACGATGCGCCGGCATCCGCGGCAGGAAGCGCCGCGCGTCGACGTACACCGCGTGTCCGCCGAACGGTTTGAGCACCGGAACCCCCGCCTCTTCCAAGCCGCGGCCCAGATACTCCACGCTCCGCGCGCGGTAGCGCAGGTAATCTTCGTCCGTCACCTCCAGCAGCCCTTGAGCCAGCCCTTCCAGGTCCCGCCCGGCCAGCCCGCCGTAGGTCGGAAAGCCCTCGTTCAGAATCAGCAGGTTGCGCAGCGGCTCGTGCAACGCTTCGTCGTTGAACGCGAGCAGGCCGCCGATGTTCACCATCCCGTCCTTCTTGGCGCTGATCCAGCAGCCGTCGGCCAGCCGAAACGCCTCCTCGGCGATGGCCCGCACCGAACGTTCGGCGTATTCCGGCTCGCGCTGCTTGACGAAGAACGCGTTCTCCGCGAAGCGCGCGGCGTCCAGAAAGAGCGGCTTCTTGAAGCGGTCGCACAGCGCCCGGACGGCTTTCAGGTTCGCCATGCTCACCGGCTGCCCGCCGGCCGAATTGTTCGTGATCGTCACCGCCACCAGCGGCACGCGGTCGGCTTCGGATTCCAGCAGCCGTTCCAACGCCTCCAGATTCATGTTCCCTTTAAAGGGATCCTCAAGCTGCGTGTCGGCGGTGGCTCGCGAAGGCAGGTCGCGCGCTTCCGCGCCCGTGTACTCGACGTGCGCGCGCGTCGTATCGAAGTGGCTGTTGTTCGGGATTACCTTGCCGGTGCCGCCCAGCACCGTAAAGAGCAGCTTCTCGGCCGCGCGCCCTTGGTGGCACGGCAGCACGAAGCGGAAGCCCGTCAGGTCGCGCACCGTCCGGTCCAGCCGGTGCCAGCTCTCCGCGCCCGCGTATGCCTCGTCGCCCTTGAACATCTGCGCCCACTGCTGCACCGACATCGCGCCGGTGCCCGAATCGGTCAACAGATCGATGGTGACTTTGCGCGAAGGCAGGTTGAAAAGGTTGTAGCCCGCGACCTCCAGCAACTCGGCCCGCTCGGCGCGATCGGTAAACGGGATCGGCTCCACCACCTTGATCCGGAACGGTTCGATAATCGTCCGGAAGCGGGCGTCCATGGGATTCATAATAAGGTAGCATAGCGGAGCCGGATACGGCGGCGATACTCTTTTGAGTCCGGCTTATGCCTGCAAGCCAAGCCGTATCCAATCGTTATACGATTGCAGCAGCGCTTGGGCGGCTCGCCGGCCCCGCGCGCGCCTCGAGCCGTGAATTCGGCTGAGTTGACCGAGCGCTGCCGCGTCCATGCCACGGCGCTCATGCGGGGAACGACCGGTATGCAAACGATCAGGATCGTGCTGAGCCTGGTGCTTCTCGGGCTGCCCGCCGCGCTCCACGCGGCAACCATGGACGAAGCCAGGCAGCTCAAAGATGAAGCCGCTCAGATCCTGCGCGGGCAATCCGGGCAAAGCGCCGATCCGAAGGTCTACGCGCAGGCCGTATTCAAGCTCCAGCGCGCCGAAGCGATCCTCGACGAACTGCTCAAAAACGATCCCAAAAACGTCGAACCCATCCTCGAAGAGGTGACGGCTTCGCTCTTCTGGGCGCGCCGCTTCGCCAACTTGAACATCATCCGGGAACTGGAGAAAGGCGATCCGGGCAAGGCTGCCGGCGGCAGCGCATCGCCTCCCGCCGTCAGCGGACCGCCGCCCAAACCGCCGGAAGCGCCCGAGCCGTCCAAAGCGCTCGACTCGAACGCCGCCGAGAAAGCGTACGCCAAAGCCGAAGCCTTCGAGAAATCCCAGGCGGGCAACGACCACGCCATCGCGCTCAAGTGGTTCCAGGTCGCCGACGAGACCCAAGGCACCGACTGGTCGCTCCGCGCCCTCGGGCGAGCCAAGGACGCGCAGGCGCGGCACCAGGCCAAGCTCGATGCCGAAAAGCTGGCTCAAGCAAAGACCGCCATCGGCGACGACGAGAAGCTGATTCTCGAAGGCAACGTGCTGTTGGACCAAGCCAAGCTTCCCGAAGCGCTCGAGAAGTACCTCGCCGCGAAGAAACTGAAGGACTCCGTCCGCGTCGAACAGCGTCTCGGGCACGCATACCTCAAGCTCGGCTACCAGGGCCGCGACAAGTACCGCGACCAGTACATGCCCATGCTGCAAAAGATCGACCAGGCCAAGCGCAGCGGCAATAAAGTCCAGATCCAGCAGGTCTACAAAGAGAATCTCGCGCTGCTCCAGCAGCTTCGGCCGCTGGAGAACGAAATTCTTGGGCACTACACCAACGCGGCCGCCGCCTTCCAGAAAGGCCTCGACTTGTCCGGCGGCACGCAGCTCGACTGCGAAGCGCATTACGCGCTCCTGCAGTTCGAGCGCAAGAACCGCATCCGCGCGCAGCAGTTGCTCGGCATCGTGATGAAGAAGTACACGCCGCGGAACGACGACGAACGCACCGTCTACGAGTACGCCCGGACGCTCTTTACACGCTTGGGCGGACGCTTGTAAAGCCGGTTAGGGCATTTCAGAAAGAGCTAGTCGATGTGAATCGCGTAGCCGTCGCGCCGGCCGTTCAGGATCGCGAGCAGGATCCAGAACACCGCCGCCGCCGCTTCGCCGAACACCATCCCGATGCACCAGCGCTTCACTCGGCCGTAGAGCTGGAAACCGCCATACTTCAGCGTCGCCACTTTCAGCAGCCAGCCCAGGAAGAGCGCGAACCAGATCATGCGCATCGGCCAGTCGCACATCCACATCACGAAACCGATCGGATGCGGCAGCCAGAAGACTCGCCGGCGCAGGAACAGCAGGATCCCCATCGCCGCCAATCCCGCGCCGATCCAACCCAAGCGCACGCGGTCGCGCTTCGCCGCGCGCGGATACTCGTTCGACGGTACGCTGCGTCCTTCCGCCTGAGCGGCGGACTGCTTCGCTTCGAATGTGCGCAGTTCGTTCGAGGTCCGGCCGATCCGCTCGAGCTGCCCTTTCGTGTAGCTGCGGTAACGCCACCCGAAGTCGTTGGCGCCGCCCGGATGGTGGAATGCCAGGAGCATCAGCGACGCGAAACTCACCGCCAGCGCGAGCGGCAGGGCCAGCGCCACGCCCCAGCCCAGGCTGCGCCGGTTCAACCCCGTCAGGCGCGCCAGATGCAGCAGGTTCA
This sequence comes from Planctomycetota bacterium, assembly GCA_015075375.1. Lineage (GTDB taxonomy): Bacteria > Planctomycetota > SZUA-567 > H5-PLA8 > H5-PLA8 > H5-PLA8. The sequence goes on from JABTUM010000004.1 coordinate 244,414, forward strand.
TCAGGTTCGGCATCAGGAGCAGCCGGAAAAAGTCGGCCGTGATCGTCTGCTCCCACACCTGCGTGACGACGAAGCTCCGCGTCCCCAGCGCCGCCGGAGTGAAAGCCGTCTCGATCAAGGCCGGCGGCATCTGCCGCACCTGCAGCGCAAAGATCCCCGACTCGGCCACCAAGCGCGCACACCCGGTCAGGACCGCCGCCGTAACCAATACCGTCAGGGCCGCCACCCACCACGCCACGCCGGCCCAGATCAGCCACGCCGTCAAGCCGCCGCCGCTGAACGCCAGCAGCAGCCAAAGCACGCGCGAAGAAAGCTCTTCAGGCGGGTCAGGCTCGTGCGAGCGCCCTGTCGCGCGCCGCCACGACGCCCACAGCGTCGGACCGGCCAGCACCACGCAGCCCGCCACCAGCGCCAGCATCGCACCGGTGCCCAGATGCAGGAACGCGCCGCGGTGCCCTTCCAATGCCCCGAAATAGCGTGCGCCCAGCCCCGCTCCGCCGACAAAGAGCCCGAAGATGATCAGCTTCTGAAAGATATGGAAGAACCACAGGCTGAACGAGACTTCCGCGGCCAGGATAAACGTGATCCCGATCACCGACGGATAGATCATGAAGTCCATCGCGCCCAGCGCGGTCCACGGCGGCTCGGTCAGGTACTTCGCATGCAGGTTGCGGTTGGCCAGCGGAATCAGCGGCCACCCCGGCACGTAATCCGATAGCGCATTCCAGCCGTGCAGCGCGAAGACCGCCCCGGCGCCCCACCAGAACAGGCGGTCGCGGCGCGTCTCGTCCGCGCGCAGCAGCACCTCGGCCGGCAACTGCGCGATCGGAAACGCGAGCACCTCCCGCTCGCTCCAATGCCGCTCCAGCAACGCCGCCAGCGCGAACATCAGTCCGTACAGCGCCGCGAACGCCAGCGCCCACAGCGCGTACGGCCGCACCCAGGCCGCCCAGGGAATCTCCGCGCCCGGCGGCAACCCCAGCACGAACCACTCCACCGGCCGCGGGTCGGCCGAGGCCGGATCCGGCGGATCCTGCGGGTACAGCGCCGGATTCAGATGCGGCAGCAGCACCTCGTGCCAGCCGTTTTCCGGACGCGCGTAGTACGTCAAACCGTACATCGTATTGCTGAGGTACGACATCAACCCGAAACCGGGGATCGTGCAGACGGCCATCGTCATCGCGAAGACCAGCGTCACATCGGCGCGCGTCAGCAACCGCGAGCCAGAGGCGCCCGCTGTTCCGCAACAGACCAGCGCCAGCACGAAAAGCGCGGTAAAGGCAAACCAGTTGAGCGAATTGATGGTGCTGAACGTACCGTGCACCACGAAATCGACGTACGGCGTACCCGCGCACAAGGCCACGACGGCCAGTACGCCCAGCGTCCAGCCGCGCCACGTCGGCCGCAGAGCCGGCGCGGCGATCCATTCGTCCGAGCCCGCAACAGCCTCGCCGCTCAGGCGGCGCCCGCGATACGCCTCCTTCATCGCGCGCACCGGGTGCCTTCAGGCCGATTGTACGGGGTTGCGAAACGGCCCAAGCGGGCCATCGAAGGTAGCCGCCGCTTAAGGTGCGCCATGGAAAGGGAAGGGTGGTCCTGCCGGGATCCGTGGGGCTTCGAATTCAAGCCTACTTCCCCGTGATGCGCTTCACGATCGCCGCGCAGCGTTCCGCGTCCACCCAGCTTTGCGCCGGAAAGACGAGTTCGTGTTCGCCGCCGGTCGTATGGATCTTAACGGTCCGGTTGCCGCTGGCCTTATCTTCGGACAGATCTACCAGCCGAACGGTCTCGTAGCCCATGCTCAGGCTCTGATCGCTCTTCTTGGGCAGCGCGTCGAACGGGGTATTCTCGAGTTCCAGAATCGCCTGGCGCACCAGTTCGCGTTCTTCGGTGCGCGACTTCTCGCCGCGCAGCCGCCGGAAAATGCTTGTCACCCGGCTGAGCGGGTTGCTCATGTCGTCCACGCTGATGCCCGTGTCGGGGTCCACTTCGCCGGCCCGCGCGAGCACCATGCGGTCGCGCGACATCGCGCCGAAGGCGAAGTAGATCACCGCCGCGGCCCGGTAAAAGCAGCGGAAATGATGCAGCACCTCGCCCGTGGAACGCCCGGGTTCGCCCAGTTTCGCGCGGCCTTCCTGCAGCGCCGCCAGGCGGTCCTTGACCAGCTTTAGTTCCAGCGCGCCCAGACCTCCGTGCTCTTCGGCCAGTTCTACGCAACGCTGATACAGCACCACCACGCGCGCCTTGTCCGGGCCGTGGTAATCGGGCCGCTCGTAGATTCGCGCCAGCGCGCGGAAGCCCGACGCATCGATGGGATGCGACTTCAGGTAATCGTTTAACGGCTCGATGGCCAGATCGAAGCGCCCCGCCGCGCACCAGACCGCGCCCAGTTCCTCGAACAGCGGCACGCCCTCTTTGCGGCTGATGCGCTTGATCTGTTCGGTCGTCGCGATCGCGCAACCGGTGCGCGACGTCCAGTTTCCGCAAGTCAGGCAATCGCCCAGCGAACCCACGCGCAGATTCTTCCCGGGCAGACTCTCGGAAGCCAAGCCTTCGGCGTATTCGCACGGGCCCAAGTTCGTGTCGTAGCCCCAGCGCCCGTCGTTGAGGCGCTTGAAGTAAGCCGTGACGATCCGGGAATCCAATTTCTTCTTGCGCTCAGCCTCCGAGCCAAGCGCGGACCCGGAAACCGGACGCACCGTGCCCAGCTTGGAAGACGACGGCGGCGGTTTGGGCGGCGGAGGCAGCGCTTCCGCTACCTCGTCGGGCACGTTCGGCGCCGTCCGGCGCGTCGTTCCCGTGGGCGCCTTGGGCACGGTCGGCAGCGAGACGGCGGTCGAATCGCTGGGCTTCTGCGACGGCGTGGACTGCGCGCCCGTCGGAGGCTTGGGTTCCTGCTTGCGCGCTTGAGCGCCCGAAGGCGGAATCGGAATCGGGCGCGAAGGCGGCGCGGAAGGCACCGTATTCATGCGCGCCGCCGGCGCATCCGCCGCCTTGGGCGCCAGCGATTCGAGCGACTTCGATCCAGGCACGCTCCGCAGCTTGGTCCCCGAACCCGGCGCGGCGCCGGCCGCCGCTTCGGCTTTCTTTACCGCTTCCGCCTCCGGCGGGTGCAGTTCCGAACCCGAACCCACCAGCGTCAGCGGCTGCGTAAACTGCATGGTCTGGTTCACCACGCCCTTGGCGTCCGGCGCCGTCGGTGGGCGCGGCGAAATCCTCGTCGCCTGTTCGATCTCTTCTTCCGTTGGGCGCGGCTTGGGCAGCGCTTTCGATTCTTCCTGCTTGTCCAGCCGGTCCTTGACGCGCTTGATCAGCGAGACTTCCGCCTGCCCCAGATTGACGTCCACCTCCGACAGCGCCAGCAGCACCTCGGACGTGGACTGGTAGCGGTCCTCCGGCTTCTTCGCGAGCAGCTTCAAGCAGACCTTCTCGAGCGCCTCCGGCACCTCGGGATTGTGCCGCGTCGGCGGAACCGGCTCTTCGTACAAGTGCTTGAAGATGATCGACGGAATGTTGTCGGCCAGGAACGGCGGCCGGCCGGTGAGGCTCTCGTAAAGCACGCAGCCCAGCGAATATAGGTCGCTGCGCCAGTCCACATGCTTGCTCATGCCCTGCTCGGGCGACATGTACGTCGGCGTGCCGACGATCTGCCCTTCTTGCGTCAGATTTTCGATCGCGTCGGCGCTGGCTTTGGCCAACCCGAAGTCCATCACCTTCACCAAACCCGATCGCGTGATCATGATGTTACCGGGCTTGATGTCGCGATGCACCACGTCCTGCTCCATCGCCACGCCCAGCGCTTTGGCAACGCCGCGGGCGACTTCCACCGATTCCCCGGGACTAAGCAGCGGGCCGTGTTCGAGCAGTTCGCCCAGATCCACGCCGTCCACGTACTCCATGGCGAAGTACGGCGTGCCTTTGTGGTCGCCGATCGTATAAATCTGGATGATATTGGGATGTACAAGCTTCGCCGCCGCGCGAGCTTCGCGGTGGAAGCGCTCGATGAACTTGGAACCCTTGGTCACCGGCCGAGAAAGGAGTTTCAGGGCGACGTAGCGATCCAACGCCGTCTGACGGGCGCGGAAGACCACTCCCATGCCTCCCTCGCCCAGCTTGGACTCGAGGAGGAATTCACCGATGTGATATGTATCAGCCATGGCCCATCCGTCGGGCTCGGTCCCGCCGAACCTTAGGACACTTGGGACGTTATAGTCTTTTGTGACGGCGTTCCAAGGTCAAGATGCATGAAAGCCGCACTTCTTGAAGCTTTAACGCGCCTCTCCTGGTGCGGTTGGAAAGCAAGTTGCAATGCTTGGGCGAAAGTAGCAATTAGGGTCTAACGAAAGCCGTATTCACACCTTAGGCCGGCGCGCGCTGGGCCGCAGGCGGACTGGAAGCGCCGTTCCGCGCCCGATCCACCGCCGCCTTAAGCAACGCCTCCAGCTTTTCCGCATCGCCCTTTTGCTCGTGCGGCAAGACCAGCTCATGGTTGAACAAGCCCGTGCGCAGCGCCACCACCCAGGCTCGACGCTGCACATCGTCTTTGCGCTTAACCCCTTCCACCTGCGTGAGATCCAGGGTTCCCGCCTCGCGTTCCTGAAGCAAGCGCGAAAGCGATAAGCCCGCCACCCGCCGAATCTCGGTCTCGGTCAGTTCGACCTCGCGCTCTTTCGAGAGCGATTCGCCGGAAATCCAGCGGAAGAGCTTCGAAGCGCGCTCGAACCGCGTGCCCAGATCCACCGAGCGGATCCCCGTTTCGGGATCGGCGTCGCCGACGTTGACCAGGATCAGATGCTGGTCGGTCAGAACTCCGTAAACGAAGTGGGTGAAAGCGTTAAAGCGATAGAAGCAAGTGAAGGTCGCAAGGTGCGGAGCCTCCTCTTGCGCCGCCGGATCGGGCTCCCAATATTGCAGAACTTCAATCCGGCGCTGAGCTTCCGCGGCTTCCGGAGCGGTGGTGCCGTCGACGCCCGAAAGCGCCAGATAGCGCTTATACAGAATCGCCGCACGGCGCTTATCTTTACCGTGGTAGCCGGGATGGTCGTAGACGCGCGCCAAGGTCAGAAACGCTTCGGCGTCGTCGGGACGCTCACGTAAGAAGCTCTCGAGCCGTTCGATCGCTCGAGCATAGTGCGCGACGGCGACCCAGTTCTTGGCTTGGTCGCGGACGATGTTCCAAAGCGTTCTGGCGTTTCGCTTTCCGTCCAATTCCTGGTTCGCGCCAAAGACACAGCCCATCTGCGGATGCCAGTTGGCGCAGGTGAGGCAGTCGACCGGTTCGGTAGCGTTGGGATCGGCTTGGATTTCGGCGGCCAAGCCTTCGGCACATGCACAACGAGCACGTTTGGCTTCGTTGCCCCAGCGGCCATCCGGCCGGCGGTCAAAATAGCCGTGAACCACCAGTTCTTGCTCGGTCGGTCCGCCCCGATTCATCGCCCATGCCCCCGCTGCAGACCGATAGCCGTACTAGCTCACTATAAGGCTCCACCAAAGTGGACGGTGAATCTCAAAACCCAGAATATAGCATAGTACGCAAGGTGCATGCTGTCAACAGTTCCCCAACATTCCTTGTCTTGCATCGTTGCCGCGTGAAGGATAATCACGCCCCGCATGCCTGAAACCCCAGAACCACCCGAGCACCCCGGGGCGGCACCCTCCGAAGTTCCCGAATCGCGCGGCTGGATTTTCGCCCACGGCGCGTTCAGCCGCCTATTCGCGGGCTCGCTGCTGGCCAACCTGGGCGACCGCCTGTACCAGATGGCCGTCATCGGCGCGGTGCAGTTCTCTTTTCCGGTCGCGGTCAATCAGATCGCCGCGGTGACGTTCGTCGGCGTGCTGGCGCAATTCATCCTGTACCCGCTGATCGGTTCGCTGGTCGACCGGATGGATCGCCGGCGGCTGTTGTGGCTGACGTGCGCGATCAAGATTCCCGTGGTCCTGACGCTGCTGCCGCTGCTGTTGCGCGTCAAGACCGCGTGGTTCGCCGAGCATTGGACGTGGAGCCTGCTGAGCATCTTCGCGCTGGCGGTGGTGGCCGTACCGTTCGGGCCGGCGCGGGCTTCGGCCATTCCCGACGTGATTCCCAAGCCGCGGATGGCGCTGGCGGCGAGCTTGATCGCGATCACCGGACTGGCGGCGATTCTGGGCGGGACCGAACTGGGCACGCAGGTCAACGCGAGCTTCGGGCCGCTGTGGAGCGTCCCGCTGGCGACGGTGCTGTACGCGCTGGCGGTGCTCTTGCTGCGCGGGCTTCCGGATGCCGTGAGCGTCCCCGGCGTCGCGCGGGGCGAAGCGCAAGGGCTGCCGGCGCCGGCGCGTCCGGCCGGCCGGCTGGCCCGCGTGCGCGAAGATCTGCGCGGCAACTGGAGCGGGCTGCGCTACGCGGCGGGCACGCGCGGGATTCCGGCGCTGATCCTCTTCGAGACGCTCTTCTGGCTCACCGGCGTCTGTTTTTACCTGCTCAACGAATGGCACGGCGCGGCGGTGCTGCATCTGCCCGAAGCCGAAAAAGCGCTCTACTGGGGCCACGGGCTGGGCTGCGCGGGCATCGGGCTTTTCCTCGGTGCGCTGACGATGGGGAAACTCTGCCGGTTCATCAGCCCGCTGTTCAGTTACCCCGTGGCCGTGGCCTGCCTGGGCGCGGCGATGCTGCAGGTCTTCGGCGCGCGCGGCGTTCCGTCGCCGCTGGGCGATGCCGAAGCGATCCAAGCGAATCTGGCGCTGGGCTACAGCCTCTTTCCGTGGCTGGGCCTGATGGGCTTCGGCGGAGGCCTGCTGATCGGGCGGATCGACGCGGACTTGCTCGTCGCCACCGACGAATCGATGCGCGGGCGCGTCTTCGCGCTGAAAGGGTTCTTCTTCACCGGCGCGCTGATGGCGCCGCTGATCCTGTTCATGTTCCCGGTGACGGACGCGACCTTCGAGATGCTGGCGTATTTCCTGCCGCGGGTGCTGCTCGTCTCGATCCCGGCCGTCGCGGCGTTGAGCTGGTTCCTCGACTGCGGCCTGTACGCCGGGCGCAGCGGCGGCGTCCCGGCGCAGGGGATCCAGGAGCTGCTCTTTTACCGCTTCGCGCGCTTCCTCTCGTACCTGATCTGCAAGCTGTACTTTCGCATGCGGATGGTGGGGCTGGAGAAGATTCCGGCGACGGGGCCGGTGGTGCTGGCGGCGAATCACGGCAGCTTTCTCGATCCGTTCTGGCTGGGCAGCGGGATCAACCGGTACGTGCAGTACATCATGCACGCCAGCTACTACAACTCGATCGCGCATCCGTTCTTCCGCATGCTGATGACGATTCCGGTGGACGACAAGAGCCAGATTCGCGCGCTGAAGGCGGGGGCGGAGGCCTTGAAGGAAGGGATCTGCGTCGCGATGTTTCCGGAAGGGCACGTGAGCGACGACGGGAAATTGCAGAAGCCCAAGTCGGGCGCGCTGTTTCTGGCGCAGCGTTCGGGCGCGGTGGTGATCCCGGTGGCGGTGATCGGGAACACGCGATCGTTCGCGCGCTGGCACCGCATTCCGCGGCCGTTCCAGATCACGCTGCAGGTGGGCGATCCGTTCACGGTGCCGAAAGACGCGTCGCGCAAAGAGGTCGCGGAACTGACGGATAAGGTGATGTCCGATCTGGCGCGGATGCTGGGGGAAGCTCCGCCGCCGAAGTGCGCGGACGACGTGCCGGACCGGGGCCGGCGCGGGCGCGACGGGGATGCGGAAGCGGGATCTTAACCGCTTCCCGCCGTTGTGGAGCGCGCGGCCGTTTGGGGCTCAACCTATTTTCGAGTCACGAGCGCATTCGCAAGGTGCTGATCGTTGCACCGGTGCGCGTAATTTCGCCACGTGTTTTAAAGAGTTATAAGAACAAAAGGGCGGTCTATACCACCTCGCGCACGTCGAGCAAAAATTCGATCTTGCTATAAAACTGCTATAAATCGCTGCTGCAAAGCGTATATTTGCACGCAGGTGCTTAGCGCTTGGGCGGCTATGCGCGAGGGGCTGAACGGGTGCAAGCGGTTCGGGGGCCTAAAAAGCGCGGCCTTCCGCGGCCTTCGGCGCTCGGCGGCGCAGGGCGGTTACGCGTGTGCGTCAAGCGGGTGAAGTTGTTCCGAGTTTTCCTGTTTCGGCGCGCGGGCCAAGTGCCTAGCATGCGTGGGCTGTGGGGTGGTGGACGTTGTAGGTATGGCGTGAGGTTGTGCACGCGCTGGTGACGTTAGGCCCGGAGGGCCGGCAGCGTTTAGCCCCGGGCGTAAGCCCGGGGTGATGGCGCGCGAAGCGTGCGCAAGCCCCGGAGGGGCGGCAGAACGGAACGGTTTCTGGTTCACGGCCAGAGTGCGGATGGGGAGTGGGCGGCGTTCGGCGGGTGCTGTTCACGACCGGGCTTGGCCGCTTACGCATTCGGTAAGCAGGTAGGCGGACGGAGGTGGTCTGTCGCCCCGCTGGGGCTTACGCGCTTCGCGCCGCTTCGTCCCACGGCTTGCGCCGTGGGCTAAATTCTGTCGCCCCGCTGGGGCGAACAGCGAACAGCAAACGACGAACAGAAAGCGACGAACGGCGAACGGCGACGGACCGCAACCCCTTCAGGGTTGGACGGCGATGGGGGGCGTCGTCCCAGGGTAGCGCCTGCGGCGCAACCCTGGGCTTCGGTGCTCAACCTCTTCGAGGTTGGACGGCGACGGGCAGGTGGCGGCGGAAGCCGAGTTTAGACCGCCCCTACAGGGCGGAACGAATCGGTGGGGCCGGGTACCCAGGGCGGCGGGCGGCGCCCTTGCCCTGGGCTAACCAAGGTTGTGCCGTTGGCACAAAGGTTGACGACGGACGGTTGGACGAACATCCACCGCGAGGCAACGTAGGCGAGGGCGCGTGACTATCCTCGCTCCCATCGCTCCCCGTCTCCAACGATTCCCATCCCCGGCGCTCCGGCTCCCGCTTCACGAAACGGGAGCGGCTCACGCGGCGCGGGACTTGCAGGTGACCGTGCGCGGCGGACGGCGTATCTTCAGGCGCGGCGGCGCGGGCGTCCGTCCCGCGGCGCGGATCCACCTTGGAGCACGACACGATGAGCCAGCAGCCGGAGCCGGGCGGAGAAGCGAAGGTCGATCCGGCGTTACAGCCGATTGAGGAACAGCCCGGCTTGCCGCGGGTGCTGCTGGTGGGCGATTCGATCTCGATCGGCTACACGCTCCCCGTGCGCGCGCGGCTGGCGGGGCGGGCCAACGTGCTGCGCCCGCTGTTCAACTGCGGGCCGTCGAACCGCGGCGTCGAGCGGCACGCCGAGATCGTCGGCGTGGGCGGCTGGGACGTGATCCATTTCAATTACGGGCTGCACGATTTGAAGCTGATCGACGGCGCGCATCAGGTGCCGCTGGACGCGTACGCCGGGCATCTGCGCACGCTGGCGCGCGGGTACTTGGCGGCGGCGCGGAAGGTGATCTGGTGCAGCACGACGCCGGTGCCCGAGGGAGCACTTTCTCCGCCGCGGCGAGCGGGCGATGTGGCGGCTTATAATGAAGCGGCTCAGGCGGTGATGGCGGAGTTGAAGATTCCCACGCACGATTTGTTTGCGTTCGCGGCCGCTCGGCTGGAACGGATCCAGCGCCCGTTGAACGTGCACTTCACCGACGCCGGTTCGGCGGAGCTGGCGGAGTCGGTGGTTGCGGCGATCGGGTTGTAGGGCGGAGGGTTCGGGGCCGCAGCCGCGGGCTCGCGCTCGACGTCTGGGCTCAAGCGTCCTTGCGCCCGGGGGCCGCGATCAGCGCAGGGGTTGGGCGTATCGTTCCAGCGCGTCGGGAACCAACGTCGTGCCGGCGCCGGGTTCCCGCGGCGGGACGAAGGTTCCGGCTCGGACGGTGGCCGGTTCGGTGAAGCAGGACCGAATCCACGGAATGTATTCGAGGATCGCGCAGGCCGGATGCGCCAGCGAGGTATGCAGGTGGACCTGCATCATGTCGCCGACGTGCGCGGCGACGGGCAGGCCGTGCTGCGCGGCGAGGTCGGCCACTTGGCGCCATTCGGTGACGCCGGCCAGGCGCGTCACGTCGGGCTGGACGAAGCGTACGGCGCCGGCGGCGATGAAATCGCGGAAGTTGTAATACGAGTAGAGCTGTTCGCCGAGCGCGACGGGGACTTCCGAACGCGCGGCCAATTCGGCATGCGCGGGGATGTCGTCGTACCAGAGCGGTTCTTCGATCCAGTACACGTCCAGTTCGCGCAGCCGGGGGCTCCAGGCGAGCGCCGTTTCGAGCGTCCACTTTCCGTTGGCGTCGACCATGAGCTTGACGTCCGGCCCGATGGCTCGGCGCACGGCGGCGACGCGTTCGAGGTCTTCGGCGGGATCGGGCTTGCCGATTTTGAGCTTCACGCCGCGGAAGCCTTCTTCCTGCGTGAAGCGCTTGGCGTTGGCGACGATCCGTTCGCGGGAGAGGTTCAGCCAGCCGCCGTCGGTGTTGTAGGCTTCGAGCGCGGGGGCGGGCGCGCCGGCGTTGAGGAGCTTCCAGAGCGGGACGCCGGCGGCCTTGGCTTTCAGGTCCCACAGCGCCACGTCGACGGCGCCCAGGCCCAAGTGGGTGATCCCGGAGCGCCCGACCCATTGCGCGGGCGGGAAGCGGTAAATCTTCTGCCAGAGCCGGTCGATCTCGGCGGGGTCTTCGCCCAGCAGCAGCGGCGCGGCGGTGTGCTCGATGAAGCCGGTAATCAGGCGGTCGGTGGGCAGATGCGCGTGGGTGCCCGAGTAGCCGTACCCGCGCAGGCCGGTATCGGTAACGAGGATCACGCCGGGCACGCCCCAATGCGTGAGGCGGTGCATGCTGTCCGCGATTTCCTGCCCCGTGACGGGGACATGGAGAATGAAGGGTTCGACCGCGACGATTTTCATGCGCTCGAATCTATCCGGCGGCATTTTTTTCGAAAGCATTGGCAGACTTGCGGAATAGGGTGGCGGGCCGGGCGCCGTCCCGCTCTTTCGCAGCGGGCGCGCCCGGCTAAGATGCTCGCGTATCCGAGCGAGCATGCCGGAGCGTACCTACTTAAAGGAGCCGTAACCGTGGCCGATCATTTCAGCGAAGTCAGCAGCCAGGGCTGGTTCAGCCGGATCGGGAATTCGATCAAGGGCATCCTCGTCGGCGCGGTGCTCTTCCTCGCTTCGTTCGCGCTTTTGTGGTGGAACGAAGGGCGCGCGGTGGACACGGCCAAGATGCTGGCCGAGGGCAAAGGCGCGTTCGTCTCGGTGGCCAACGACAAGGTCGATCCGGCCAACGAGGGCAAGCTGATTCACGTCAACGGGAAGGCGACAACGACCGAGACGGTAAGCGATCCGCAGTTCAAGGTTTCGGCGCCGGCGTTGAAGCTGAAGCGGCTGGTCGAGATGTACCAGTGGAAGGAAGAGACGAAGCGCGAGACGAAGAAGAAGCTGGGCGGCGGCGAAGAGACGATCACGACGTACGACTACAAGAAGGACTGGGACGACGAGGCGATCAATTCGGCGGACTTCCGCCATCCCGAAGGGCACCAGAACCCGGGTGCGCTGCCGTTCCCGTCGGAGACCTACGCGGCGCAGAAGATCACGCTGGGCGCGTTCACGCTTTCGCCGAGCCTGGCGGGATCGATCAACGCTTGGGAGGCGCTGCCGGTGACGGCGCCGGTGCAAGCGGGCGGTGAAGCGCCGGAGGGGATTCGTCCGGCCGGCGGGGGCTACTACAAGGGCGCGGATCCGGCGAGCCCGCAGGTGGGCGACGTGCGCGTGACCTTCAAGGTGGTCAAGCCTGCGGACGTGAGCGTGGTCTCGAAGCAGGCGGGGGAATCGTTCGTGCCGTACGTAGCGTCGAACGGGAAGGCGCTGGAGATGCTGGACTTGGGTTTGAAGTCGGGCGAGCAGATGTTCGCGGAGGCCGAGGCGGCGAACGCGACGCTGACGTGGATCCTGCGCTTCGTGGGCTGGCTGGTGATGGCGATCGGGATCTCGATGGTCTTCAGTCCGCTGGCGGTGGTGGCGGACGTGATTCCGTTCCTGGGGGATATGCTTGGGCTGGGGATCGCGATCTTCGCGGGGCTGGTGGCGGCGGTTTTGTCGCTGATCACGATCGCGATCGCATGGCTCTTTTACCGTCCGCTGCTGGGGGTGGCGCTGATCGTGGTGGCGGTGGCGTTGATCGTATGGCTGAAGAAGAGCGGGCATAAGAAGCATGTGGCGGCGGCGTAGCGATTTTGGATTGGGGATTTTGGATTTTGGATTGCAGAGCATTCGGTACCTTTTGTTGCGAAAGGAGAAGGCCGGGCCTTGTAAATAAGAGCCGACTGAAGGAAGGAGCCGAGGCGGGTGCCCATTGTCCGGTCGTCATACTCTTACCTACTCACCGCCTGTCTGATTGCCGGAACCATTGCTCTTTTTATTTGGAAAGGCATGCCGCAAGCAGCAGCACGCCTCAAGAAGTCCAACGCAGAGGTGGCTTTCGAGCGTCAACTTCTCGATATCAAAGTTCAAACACAGGCCGAAATTCGGTGTGGCGAAGGAATACGCCTGGAGTATTCAGGCCAACCTGAAGCTGCCGAGCGCGCCTATCTAGATCATGTGGACATCCTTCAACGTCACTTCGGTCCCATTCATACCTACACGGGCTTTGCATGGGTACGCTTGGAAGGATTCTATACCAATCGAAACCAGTTCGAGGACGCGGAGTTATGCCTGCAGAGGGGGTTGGCAATTCTGCGCGTATGTTCCGACCAAGGAAAGGCATTGGTTCCTTATACGCTTTGCCTGCTCGGGGAACTTGAATTGAAGCGCGAGCGTCCTTTGCAAGCCGAGCCCTATTTCCAGGAAGCACTCAACTTATCGAAAAAGGATTCTGAAAATCTGCGCGAAGAGTTGTGCCAGGCGCTACGTGGCCTAGGCGCTACTCATATGGCCTATGAAGACTATTCATCCGCAGAACAATACACTCTTGAAGCACTGTGTGAATCTCCAGACGGGTCGGACGACTATGGCTGTTGGAGCCAATTGAGGACCATTTATGGACTCCAAGGCCGCGATGCCGATGCGGTAGCGGCGGATCAAAAGTGCGATGAACTTTTCCGGCTTCAGCACCCTGAAATTGCCGCTCAGATTGAGGCATTTGAGAAAGAGGGGCAAAAAGCACTGGAAGAGGTGTTCAACAAACCACATCGCCTTTCCGGACGCAGGGTCCGGAAGCCTGCCGAAACGCAGACCGAATCGTGCGAAACCTTGAAATCAATCCCAGAGGAAGGTATGGTGCAGACTAAGGAATAGGTCATGCGAGCACATTTATTCTTCCCCCGCTCCACCCCGCGCGCTTCGGCGCGATGGGAGGCTTCACGGCCGCGCGGTTTTACGCGCGGCCGGTCCGTCGCACGCTAACCGCGGCGCTTCGCTGGCCGCTTCCCGCTTCACCCGTTACCTTGTGTCCGCATTCGTACGCGCCGGTTTCCGGCCGCTGACCCCTTTTTCCGCGCCGGTCGCGCGAGGGATTCCTTTGGCTTGCCCGCGCCGGCGGTTACGGCGCTTGAGACATGAAGGACCGCACGATGAGTTCCGAACCTGCCGCACATTCCGCTCCGTCCTCCGACGAGATGCCCAAGCAGTACGATCCGGCTCAATTCGAGGACGCGATGTACGCGCGCTGGGAGGCGGGCGGCGCGTTCGGCACTCAGCCGCGCGCAGGCGCGAAGCCGTACACGATCATGATCCCTCCGCCGAACGTGACGGGCATCCTGCACATCGGCCACGCGCTGAACAATTCGCTGCAGGATCTGCTGATCCGCTTCAAGCGCATGCAGGGGCACGAAACGCTCTGGCTGCCCGGCACCGACCACGCGGGGATCGCGACGCAGAACGTGGTCGAGAAGCAGATCGCGAAGGCCGAGAACAAGACGCGCTACGAGATCGGGCGCGAGGAGCTGATCAAGCGCGTCTGGGCGTGGACCGAGCAATCGGGCGGCACGATTTTGAAGCAGTTGCGCAAGCTGGGCGCAAGCTGCGACTGGACGCGCACGCGCTTCACGCTGGAAGAGAAGCTGAACCTCGCGGTGCGCCACGCGTTCGTGAAGCTGCATGCCGACGGTCTGATCTACCGCGGCAAGTACCTGGTGAACTGGTGCCCGCGCTGCCGCACGACGCTTTCGGACGACGAAGTGGAGCACGAGGACGTGAACGGGCGGCTGTACGAGCTGCATTACCCGCTGGCGTCCGATCCTTCGCAACGGCTGACGGTGGCCACGACGCGCCCCGAGACGATGCTGGGCGACACGGCGGTGGCGGTGCATCCCGAGGACGAACGCTACAAACATCTGATCGGGCAGAAGCTGAAGCTGCCGCTGACGACGCGCGAGATACCGATCGTCGGCGATGCGGCGCTGGACCGGTCGTTCGGTACGGGCTGCCTGAAGGTGACGCCGGCGCACGATCCGGTGGACTATCAGATCGGGCTGCGGCACAAGCTGGAGATCCTGAACATCCTGACCGAAGACGGCCGGCTGAACGACTTGTGCCCGGAGCCGTTCCGCGGGCAGGACCGTTACCGCGCGCGTAAGGCGGTGGTGGCGGCGCTGGAGGCGCAGGGGCTGCTGGGCGAGATCAAGGATCACGCGCAGCAGGTGGGGCACTGCTACCGCTGCCACACGATGATCGAACCGTTCCTGACGTCGCAGTGGTTCGTGAACATGAAGCCGCTGAGCAAGCTGGCGGTGGAGGCCACGGCCTCGGGACGCGTGCGGTTTCATCCCGAGCGCTGGACGAAGGTGTACCTCAAGTGGTTCGACGAGGTGCGCGACTGGCCGATCAGCCGGCAGATCTGGTGGGGGCACCAGATTCCGGCGTGGTACTGCCTGGAGGACAATCCGGGCTCGATCACGAAGCTGGAGGCGGGCCCCGACGAGCCGTTCGACGCGCTGGAGGACGGGAAGCGCGTGCGCTACCTGATCGGCGAGCACGCGAAGCCGATCGTGAGCGTGGACGATCCGCGGGGGAAGCCGGAGTACCGGGGCAAGACGCTGATCCAGGACCCGGACGTGCTCGACACGTGGTTCAGTTCGGCGCTGTGGCCGTTCAGCACGCTGGGCTGGCCCGCCGAGACGCCGGATTTGGACTACTACTATCCGACCGACACGCTGGTGACGTCGCGCGGCATCATCTACTTCTGGGTGGCGCGAATGGTGATGATGGGGCAGCACTTGCTGCATAAAGAGCCGTTCAAGGACGTGGTGATCCACGGGACGGTGCTGGACGGCGACGGCGCGGTGATGTCGAAGAGCAAGGGCAACGGGATCGATCCGCTGGACATCATCCGGCGCTATGGCGCGGACGCGCTGCGCTTCACGATCTTCGACATGGCGACGGAAGGCCAGGACATCAAGTTCCCGGTGCAGATCGTCTGCCCGCACTGCGACGAGATGCAGGAGCTTCCGCGCAAGCGATCCGAGCCGCTGATGGCGTGCGTGAAGTGCAAGAAGGAGTTCCAGCAGCCGGTGCCGAACGAGCCGCCGCTGTCCGAGCCTGCACCGCCGATGGGCGCGCTGGATTCCAAGCGCTTCGAAAAGGGCCGCAACTTCTCGAACAAGGTCTGGAACGCCGCACGCTTCGTGCTGACGAGCCTGGACTCGAAGATCGCGTACCGCCCGGAGGAGATCGAAAAGCGCCTGACCGACCAGGACCGCTGGATTCTTTCGCGGCTGAACCGCGCGTCGGAGCAGATCGCGCAGAGCCTGGAGCGATTCGAGTTCTCGAAGGCCACGAACGCGCTGTACGCGTTCTTCTGGGACGAGTTCTGCGCGTGGACGATCGAGCTGAGCAAGCCGCGGCTGGACGCGTCGAACGATCCGGCCGACCGGGCCGCGGCGCAGGCGGTGCTGCTGCACGTGCTCGACCGGAGCCTGCGGCTGCTGCATCCGTTCTGCCCGTTCATCAGCGAATCGCTGTGGGCGGAGCTTGCCAAGATCGCGCCGGCGGCGGAAGCGCGGAGCCTGGGGCACGCGAGCGGCGCGGCGTTCGCGCCGGTGGCGGAACTGCTGGCGCGTTCGGCGTGGCCGAAGCCGGACGCGGCGCGCTTCGACGGCGAGACGGAGGCGCAGTTCGCGAGCGTCTTCGAGGCGGTGCGCGCGGCGCGGAACATCCGGCAGAAGAACGGGATCGCGCCCAAAGAGCGGCTGACGGTGCGTATCCGGACGAAGGACGAACAGACCGCGGCGCGCTTCCGCGCGCAGCAGCACGTGCTGGAACAGATGGCGCAGATCCATCCGCCGCAGATCGGAACGAATATCGAGAAGCCCAGTCCGGCGGGGACGGAGATTCTGAGCGGCGCGGAGCTGTACGTGGATCTGACCGGGCTGATCGACGTGGAGAAAGAGCGCGCGCGGCTGGGCAAGGAGATCGAGCGGACGAAGAAGGCGGTGGAGCAAGGGCGCGGGAAGCTGAGCAACGAGAAGTTCGTGAAGAACGCTCCGCCGGAGACCGTGGAGGCCGAGCGCGGGCGCTTGCGGGAGTACGAGGAGAAGCTGGCGAGTTTGGAGGCTGCGGTAAAAGAGTTGGCTTGATGCGGCCAACGGCAGCGCCGGCAGATCAGAACTCTTCGTTGGTGCGGTTAGGCTCGTTGGAATCTTCGGACGGCGGCATCAGGCCTTTGTCGCCGGGCGGGAGGAGTTCGAGCGTGAGGCGGTTGGAGACGAGGACGCCTTGCCAGGCTTCCTTCGGCGCGGCCTTGGCGCCGAGGTCCTCGTCGGAGCCCTTCCCTTCGCGGTTCGAGTAGACGACAAACACTTCAAACGTGCCGGGCTCCTGGAGGATCAGGGTGCGCTGCAAGAGCGTGCCGGTCTCGCTGAGCCAGAGCGGCGCCTGCGGCGCTCGCCCGCGCAGCGGGCGCGTTTCGAGGTAAGGGCGCAGCCCGTCGATGGTGCGCAGCGCCGGGCGCGGCTGGCTGCGCTTGGCGACCAGCGCCCGGTCGCTCAGGACCGCCTGCGCCGTGCCCAGCGGGTGCACGCCCCAATAGAGCGCCGGCGTCTCGTTGTCGAAGCGGAGCAGATGCGGCTGGCCGTCGGTGCTGACGAAGCGCACGCGCGCGCTCCAGTGTTCGCTCCCGCCTTCTTCCTTCTGCGCGTCGAGTTCGAGTTCCAGGCGCACGCCGTCGACGGGCTGGCCGAAGTCGAAGGGGCGCACGTCCAGGTCGAGCACGTTGCTGCGCACTTCGCCGAGCCACGCTCGAGCGACCGTTCCGCCCGCGCCCAAGCGGCGGTCGGTGCGGTTGGCGTAGACGGCCTGGATGCGGTAGCGCCCGGGTTCGAGGAGGCGCAGTTCCTGGCCGCGGAAAGCGGTCCGTTCGGTGAAGCGCAGCGGCAAGCCGGCCAAGCTGCGTTCGGATTGGTGCGCGCGGCCCGGCGCGATGGTGACCACCTCGGTGGCCGGATCGGGCTGCTGCAGCGGTTCTTCGAGGAGTTCGCGGTGCACCGCGTCGGGGCCCGGCCCTTCGATCAGCCAGCTCACTTGCGGTTCGACGTTTCCGAACAGAAGCGCGTGGGGCTTCTCGTCGGAACTCTCGAAGCGCAGATTCAACGTCACGGGCGCATCGGCGGGCAGAAGCTGGGTGCGATCGGCGGAGAGGGTGAGCTTGATGCCGCCGACGGCTTCGTGCGGCGGAAGTGGTTCGACGCCGGGCGCGACGGGCATTGCGACGGGCGTAGGCCGCGGTTGCGTGGTGACGGCGGCGTGAGGAACGCTGGGAGCGGGCGGCGCGGGCGCGAAGAACGGGGCGCCGAGGAGCAACACGGCCAGCAACAACGGTGCGACGAGCCACCGGGACCGGGTTCGATCGGAAGGTGCGGCCATGCCACTCCTCCGCGTGGTCGGCCTGAGCCCCCTCAACCGCCCACGACTACTCATCGTGCACAATTTCGGGTCAAAGGTCAATGGTTGAGTTGACTATTCCGTACGGAAAAGATCGCCGGTCGTACCCTTAAATAGGCACGGTATCCAGGCCGCGCAGCCTTTAGAAGGAAGTGCATGCTCAGCGAACCCGAACCGCCCCCTGCGGCACCCGTTCCGGCTGCGGTTGTAACGCCCGTCCAGCGCTGGGGTTCACGCCTAACTTGGGGCGCTCGGATCTGTCTGGCGGTCTTCGCCGCGCTGGTGGTGCTGGCGATGATCTCCGCTTCCCGAAACTGGCTCTGGCTGATGGCCTGGTGCGCCTGGGGTCTGTTGGCCTCGGGCGTGCTGGGATTCTGCCTGGGCATGGGCCGGCTGGTGCTGACGCTGCTCTACGAGATCCAGATTCGCCTGCACGAGATCCTCTTCGTCGTGGCGGTGGTGGGGGTCGCGCAAGCCATCGCCTTGCCTTGGGCGCACGAGGAAATGAATGCCAGCAGCGTTTCCGCCAGCGACGTGCAGCAGGAATGGGCGGCGCTGCTGACGGCCTTCGGCGTGCTTCTGTATATCGGAGTGGGTGCGGTGTGGGGCTGGAGCGCCGCGTACCGGCTGGGCGTCGAGTCCGGCTGGAAGCGGCTGGGGCTGCTGGTCGCAGGCTGGGCCGGCGTTCCGGGGATGCTGGCGCTGGTTTCGATGGCGCTGATGCTGCTTGCGGGCTGGCTTTTCGACAGCTATCTGGAGATCGAGCTCAGCGCGCGCCTGTGGGCGCTGCTCGCGACGCCGATGCTGTGGGTGGAGATGTACGCTTGGCGGAGGAAGCGGGCGGGCGGCTGACGGGCCTCAATCGTCCCAGTCCCAACGTTCGCCGAGCCAGTTCCAGAGCCGTTCGTTGTGCGGCTTGAAGTAGGCGCGCAGCTTCTCGCGGGTCGCGTCGCTCATCGAATCCTTATAGCCGCCGACGTTATGGCGTTCGAAGACGAATCCGTCCCAGTGGGGGACGCCGAGGAAATCGAGCGTCCGATTCGTCACGCCCAAGGGATCGCGGCGGTAGGCTTCGGATTGCAGGACGAGGATTTGTTCGCGCGGGAAGTGCTCGGCCCAAGCGGCAAGCTGATCGACGTAAATCCCGCGAGCCTGGTAGCTGAAAAATCGGAAGCGGTTGGCGGCGTAGGTTTCGTCGGCCAGGAGCTTCTCGCGTTCTCCGGCGAGGCGTTCGGCTTCCTGCTCGACGGCGGCGTCGAACTCGAGCGTTTCGCGCCCGTCGCGCAGCATGTGCTTGTAGTGGCTGAAAGCGCGCGAAGCCGGCTCGCGCAGTATGGCAATCAGCTTGGTCTGTGGAGCGACTTGGCGCATGCGCCGGGGCGCGTGGGGATGAAACAGGTAGTAGGGCGAGGCTTCGCCGGTGCTGAACGCCTGCCCGCGCAGCGAGGTCTTCCACCAGCGCGCGGCGCGGCTGGGGAAGTTCGCGCGGTACCATTTGGGGCCTTGGTGAAACTTGGTGTCGTAGTAGTGGACTTCCTTGCGCCGGGCTTCGTGTATCAGCGGATGCTGGACCAAGTTGGTGTAGAAGGCCGAACTGGCGCACTTGGCGCCGCCCAGGATGACGAAATCGGGCCAGACGCCCCAGCCGGTGGCTCGCTTGGTCAGGAAGGCCGCGCGATCGACGAGGCGCTGAAACGAAATACCGCTCTTGGGCATGGTCCGGAATCACTCCCGCTTCGCGCCGCGACGGCGCGAAGCCTTCACGGCCGGCCATCATCCCCGTTCGAGCGGATATTTTCAAACCGAGGCGGATGGGCGTCCGGACTTCACACCACTTTGCCGTAGACGCGGCGCTGGCGGACGTCGATTTCGACGATGCGCACGGTCACTTTGTCGCCGAGCCGGAAGCTGCGCTTCTTCTTGCGCCCTTGCAGCAGGTGCTGTTCTTCGTAGTAAACGTAGTAGTCGTCGTCCAGATCTTCCATGCGCACCATCGCGTCGATGTAGCAATCCTGCAGTTCGACGAAAAAGCCGAAGGTCTTGACGCCGGTGATGACGCCGAGGTGCGTGTCGCGGCGGTTGCTCTTCAGGTACTCGATCTGGCGGACCTTGGTGACTTCCTCTTCGGCGGCGGCGGCGTCGCGTTCGCGGTTGCTGCAGTGGTCGGCCAGGCCGCGCAGGAGCGAGACGCGGCCGTAGTAATCGTGGGATTCGGCGCTGGCGCGGCGCGAGCCTTGTTCGGACAACTGCGCTTCGCCGGGCTTGAAGCGTTCGTCGAGCGCGCGGTGCACGATCAGATCGGGGTAGCGCCGGATCGGGCTCGTGAAGTGCAAGTAGCGGTTAAAGTTGAGCGCGAAATGCGGATGGCAGCCCGCCGAATAGTGCGCGCGCTTCAGGCTGGTCAAGAGCGCGAGATGAACGGTGTGCTGGTAGGGCTTGCCGACGACCGCATCGAGCGCCTTCTGGAGCGTCGCGCGGTTGTAGGGCGGGCTGAGATGGATACCGAACTCGCGGACGAACTCGCTGAAGTGGTCGAGCGCTTCGGGGTTGGGTTCTTCGTGGACGCGGAAGAGCCCGGGGATCTCGAAGTCGACGAGGTACTCGGCCACGGCGCGGTTCGCGGCGAGCATCATGTCCTCGATGAGCTGATGCGCCCAGTGGCTCTCGCGCTTGATCATCCCCTCCACCCCGCCTTCGGGATTCAGGAGCAGGCGGACTTCGGGCAGGTCGAGGTCGATGCTGCCGCCGCGCTGGCGCTTATCGCGCAGCTTGGCGGCGAAGGTTTTCATGTGCCGCAGAACGTCGTAAATCTCTTTGGACGGTAGCTTCGTGGGATCCTTGGCGTCGATCGCTTCTTTAACGCGGTCGTAGGTGAGGAAGGCCGCGGAGCGGATGTAGCTGCGTTCGATGCGCACACGCTCGACCTTCATGGCTTTCGAGAAGACAATGCCTACCGTCTTGGTGAGGCGCAGCTTGCCCTCTTTGAGGCTGCACATATTCGACGAGAGTTTCTCGGGCAGCATGGGCAGCACTTGCCCTGGCAGGTAGACGCTGGTGCCGCGGCGGCGCGCTTCCTGGTCGATGGGGCTGTTCTCGGTGACGTAGTGGCTGACGTCGGCGATGTGGACCAGCAGTTCGGTGTGCTCGCCGTCCAGCACGCGCAGCGCGACGGCGTCGTCGTGGTCTTTGGCGTCCTCGGGGTCGATGGTGAAAGTGAGCGGGCTGGTGTAATCGGTGCGCTGTTCGAGTTCGGCGGCGGGTATCTCTTCCTTGATCCGTTCGGCGTGATGCAGCGCGTCTTCGGGAAATTCGACGCGGAGGTTGAAGTTCTGGATGATGCTGGCGATCTCCGCGCGCGCTTCGCCGGCCTCGCCGTAGACTTCCTCGACGACGCCCGTAGGTTTGTTCCCGCTGCGGTGCGTGGTGCGCGCTTCCATCAGCGCGATGGCGACCTTGTCGCCGTCCTTGGCGTCCTTGGCGTGTTCGGGCAGCACCTGGATGTGCTCGAAGAGTCCGCGGGTATCGGGGACGACGTAGCCGCCGGTCCCGCTCTCGGGCATGCCTTTCCATTCGGGATTCGCGTAGAAGGTCCCGACGACGAGCTTGTGGACGCGCTCGAGAACCTTGATCACCTGGCCGCTGGTGCGCATCCCGCCGCCGCGCTGCCTGCCGACGGGCTTGCGCCGCGGGAGGACCGCGACGAGGTCGCCGTCGAGCGCGCCATGCAGTTCTTCCTTGGGGATGTACAGATCGCGCCCGGGCGGTTCGCTGATCAGGAAGCCGAATCCGCCGCGCTTCACGTCGATGCGCCCGACGATGGCGTTTTTGGGCAGGCTGCGCGCGTCCTTGCGCTTCTCGCCGCGCGCCGGGGTTCCGCCGCGAACGGCCTCGGGATCGGTCAGTTCGTACTTGCCCCGGCGCGGCTCGACGATGGCCCCTTCTTCGACCAGTTCGTCGATAAGGTGGCGGAAATCGACGTATTCATCGTCGGGAATTTCGAGGAGTTTGGCGAGCCGGCGCTTGCGCTGCGGCATGTAGGTGGACTTGGCCATCAAGCCGAGCAACTGTTCGCGAACGACATCCTTACCGCGTGCCATGGTTATCCTTAAAGGAGTGAGCTTGCGTACTTGGCGCCTATTATTGAGGGTGGATCCAGAAACCGCCGCAGTCTTTTCGCCTTTTGTTCGGCCCTTGCCGAATGGCCTTATCCGGCCCGCCTATGGCGCCGGCCGGAGTTTCCGGCCAGAATCATCGTAACCAAAACTCGGCCCGCTCACTCTCAAAAAGCGGAAGATACGCAGGGCCGGAGCCCGAAGGCTGGAAGCCCGCATGATCGATACGGACGGCGAACTGGTGGCGGCGTTCCAAGCCGGCGATAGCGCCGCGCTGGAGACGCTGTACCGCCGCCATGCCGAGCGTATCTGGCGCTACGGGCGCTTTTACAGCGGGGACGACGAGCGCGCGTCGGAGATCGTGCAGGAGACGTTCATCCGGGTGGCGCGGCATCTGCCGAACTTCGAAGGACGCTCGCGCTTCAGCACCTGGCTGTACCAGGTCTCGCGCAGTGTGGCGATCGACGTGACGCGCCGGCAGCGCCGGCAGCCTGAGGCGCTGGATGAGCAAACGATGAACGCGCTGCCCGCCGATGCGAACCGGGAAGATTCGGCCGAACCGCTGGCGCGGGTGGAGCTGGACGAGACGCGCGCGGCGGTCCGTTCGGCGGTCGCGCAACTGCCCGAGAACGAACGCGAAGCGGTGGTGCTGTGCGAACTGCAGGATCTCAGCGTGCGCGAAGCGTGCGAGGTGCTGGGGTGGACCGAGTCGCGCGTGAAGGTGACGCTCTTCCGCGCCCGGCGGAGGTTGAAGGGACTGCTGGAGCGGTACGTGAAGGCGGAAGCCGTTTAAGGACGAGGTTGCCCCGCGATGGATTGCAACGAAGCCCGCATCCTGATCGACGAGCGCGTGCACGGTTCGCTGGACGGCGAACAGTCCGCGCGGCTCGATGCGCATTTGGAAAGCTGCGCCGACTGCGCGCAGGATCTGAAGGAACTCTCGCGCATTCGCGCGCTGCTGGAAGACGCCAAGGAACTCGCCCCGCCGCCCGCCGCGCTGGACGGCATCTGGTCGAACGTGCTCTCCGCCGTGCGCGAAGAAGACTCAGCCCCCACGACTCCAAGGAAACCGCCCATGACTCCGCTTACCGCTCCCGCATTCGTCTATCCCGAAGCCGCCGCCGCGTCGCGCCGCGAATCGCGCATGACGTGGGCCGCCTCGGGGCTCGTCGCCGCCGCGCTGATCCTGCTGTGCTTCATGCTGGGCAGTGCGACGGGGCCGGCGCGCTACGACCTGACCAAGGCCGAGCGGACCGTCTCGACCGGTTTGAATGACGCCGAATACGGCGCGAACGGCAACGAAGGAGGGGTGACCTGGTCTTCGCGATACGGGTACGCGCCCGCGACTCCTGCGGCGCCTCCCGCCCCGCGCAGCGCGCCCGCGTCGGCCCAGGAGTTAGTCGATAAGTCCGATGCCTTGTACCCACCCGGGATGGGCGGCGGGAACAGTTCGTCGCACTCGAGCTCCAGCGGAGGCACCTCGAGCAGCGGCGACGGTTCGTTCGACGGACCTGACGATGCTCGGCTGCCGGCCAACGATCCAGGTGCGCCGAGCCTTCACGACACCGCTCTTAAGCAACAAGGCCAACTGAGCAAAGAGTACGATCAGAATGTGCTTGGCGAAAAGCGGGCCGGTGAAAAGAAAGACGACTCCACGGAAGCACCCGTCTCGGGGAACGGAACCGAAGAGACCGGGCCGACGAAGCCGAAGATCATCAAGACGGGCGAACTGACCGTCGAGGTCAAAGACTTCAAGGACGCGAGCCGCAAGGCCGACGAGCTGATCGTGAACTCGGGCGGCTTCATCGCCGACAGCCGGGTATTTAATCTGGAAGGCGCGGCGAAGAAGGCGGTGATCAAGGTCCGCGTGACGCCGGAGAAGTTCGAGGCGCTCTTCGTGGCGCTGAAGCAACTGGGCATCGTACTGCACGAACGCGCGGGCGGGCAGGACATCACCGCGCAGTACACCGACGTCATGGCGCGGATCAAGAACATGCAGATCGCCGAAGAGCGGCTGCAGGAGCTGATCAAGACCAAGACGTTCATGGACAAGGTCCAGAGCCTGCTGGAAGTGGAGCGCGAACTGAACCGCGTGCGCGGCGAGATCGAGAGCATGCAGGGCCAGATGCGCGTCTGGAACGACATGCTGGGCTTGAGCACGCTGACGCTGACGATCCAGGAACCGACGCGCGCGGTACCGAGCGGGAGCCTGGCGATCGAGGTGCGGACGCTGGCCGAAGCGAAGACGCGGCTCGACGAGGCGCTGGCCGGGCGCGGCGGCCAGTTGCTGAGCGGGCAGACGACGAAGCGCGGGGACGGAACGCTGCAGGGCGATTACACGCTGCGCGTCGAGTTCGGCCAGTTCGCGGGTCTGCTGGACGCGATCAAGAGCCTGGGGCGCGCGCAGGACGAGCAGGTGGTCAACCAGCCCTTCGGCGCGCAGGTGCCCGAAGGCGCGGAGCGCGTGCCGTGCGAACTGCGCCTGCGGCTCTTCGAGCGCGGCGTGCAGCTTCCCAACGGCTCGCTGCACCTCGAAGTGGACCGCCTGGACGGCGCGGTGGATGCGCTGAAGAAGACGCTCGAACCGCACGAGGCCGCGATCGTAACGAACCAGACCAGCCGCCAGGGCGACGGGACGCTGACGGCGGGCATCCAACTGCGCGTGAAGGCCGGGAACTTCATCCGGCTGGTCGATGCGCTGAAGCCGCTGGGACGGATCACGCACCTCTCGGTGAACGGCGAAGGCGGCGAGATTCGCGGCGGCGCGGCGGAAGTGCCGTGCACCGTCCACGTGCAGCTTGCCGAGCGCCCCAAGCAGGTGCCCAGCGGCGCGATGGCCGTCGAAGTCGAGGCGTTCCCCGCCGCACGCGACGCGCTCTCGGCGCTGATCCAGAAAGAGAACCTGCAGGTGCTGGGCAGCGACAGCCAGCAGCAGCCCGACGGAGCGTGGGCGGGCGTCTTCCGGCTCGGCATCAAAGCTGACAAGATGGACGCGGTGGTGACCGAGTTCGAGAAGCTGGGGCGCGTGAAGACGCGCAACTTGCAAGGGCTGGGGCTGGGCGACCTTTCGCGCGTCGATCCCAGCGTACTGGGCGAGGTGACGGTGACGCTCTCCGAGCGCCCCAAGCTCACGCCGCACGAGGAAGGCGCATTCCGGCTCTTTATGCGCGACACGTTCTCGGGCTTCCTGGCCAGCATCTCGATCATCGTCCGCGGCTTCGGATTCGTGCTGCCGTGGCTGCTGGGCGCGGCGCTGGTGTACCTGCTGCTGCGCCGCGTGGGGAAGAAGCCGGCGGCGGCGGTAACGCCGGCCCCGATGAAGCCTGAAGCGGAAGAAACGAAGTAAGCGAAAGTTGGATTACTCGGCCAAATACTTGAATTGCGAAGGAATCGGTTTAAGCCTAGGGCAAGTTGGACTGGAAAATTCCGGTCGGCGCTGGGCTCCTGGTTTCCGGGGGCCCTTCGCATTTAATCCCCGCTTCTACTTCGCCGGCTCCAACACCTTCTCGGCGGGCGTCGCTTCCTGGGGCGCCAGCGCGCTCAGCGCCGGGTCGGGCTTGGCGGCGTTCTTGAACTTCTCCGCCAGTTCGCGGTACTGCACGATCCCGGCCAGGTCCACGGGCATCTTCTTGCTCAGCTCGAAGACACCGCGCTGAAGCACCTGGTCTTCCTGCAAGTCGCAGGCGAATTCCTGGCGCATCTCGTCCTGAGCCATGCGGCGCACGACGCGGCGAATCTCGCTACGCACGTCGTCGCGGGCGATGCGGCGGTCTTTCAGGCCTTCGTAGAAGGCGTCGAAGTCCGGGTACTTGGCGGTTTCGCGGCCGTCCCATTCGGAGAGCAGCAGGAACGAAGCTTTGTTGGCGTCCCAGCGGTCGCGGACGAAGTTCTCGAAGGTGCGGGCTTCGCGCAGTTCGTAAATCTGGCGCCAGGTCCAGTCGTCGTATTCGGACTGCGCCTGCGCGCCGTCGGGCTCGATGCCCTTCTCGTGGATGCACTGGCCGCTGGGCAGGTAGTACTTGGCGATGGTGAGGCGCAACTGGGTTTCGCGGCGGGTGGCGCGGAGCGGAATGATCTGCTGCACGCTGCCTTTGCCGTAGGTTTTCTCGCCGATCAGTTGCGCGCGCTTGTAGTGCTGCAGGCAACCGGCCACGATCTCGCTGGCCGAAGCCGAACCGTTGTTGACGAGGCAGACCATGGGGAATTCCTCGCGGTCGGCGCCCCCGTGGCTATAGAAAGGCTTGTACGGCGCGAACTCGTCGCGGCCCTGGCTGTAGACGATCAGCTTCCCGCCGCTGAGGAACTGGTCGGCGATCTCGACGCCGGTGCGCAGGAGCCCGCCGGGGTTGTCGCGCAGGTCGAAGATCATGCCCTTCACCTTCTGCTTATCGACCAGTTCGGCCAGCGCTTCCTTCATCTCCTCGGTGCTGCGTTCGCCGAAGCGCGTCAGGCGGATGTAGCCGATATGCCCGGGCAGGAGCGCGTGGTAGACGCTCTGCACCTTGATGCTGTCGCGGATGATGGTCACTTCGAGCGCCTTCATGAAGCCTTTGCGGAAATACTTCAGCTTCACCGGCGAGCCGGGTTCGCCTTTCAGCCGCGTGATGACCGTATTCATGCCGCCGTCGTCGATCATCTCGCTGGTGTCGTGCCCGTCGACCTCGAGGATCACGTCCATGCTGCGCAGGCCCGCGCGGTCGGCGGGGCTTCCGTAGATGGGGCTGATGATGGTGAACTTGTTGTCGCGCACGCCGACGTACGCGCCGATGCCGCCGTAGTCCTGGCGCAGCATCTCCTGCGTGGCTTTCACTTCCTCGCGGTCGAGGTACTCGCTGAACGGATCGAGCGCGTCGATCAGGCCTTTGCTGGCGTGCTCGAAGAGGGCTTCGAGGTCGTTGCCCTTCGCTTCGTCGGGGTAGGCTTTCTGGACCCAGCCCAGGACTTCGCGCATCAGGCGGAAGCCGTCCTGCATCTCGGGGTGCATCAGGCGCTGCGCGTCGGCTTCGAGTGTGTTGAAGAGGTTGTCGGCGCGCTGCCCGCGTTCGGTGGGTTCGTCTTTCAGATCTTCCAGGCGTTCGAAGACATCGCGCAGGAGCGCTTCTTCGGGCCGGCCTTCCCATTCGTCTTTGGCGACCAGGAAGCCCATCTCGGCCAGCGCCAGCGCCGATTCGTCGCGCGCGGCCTTTTCGCGGCTGGTGCGCATGGTCTGCGCCAGCAGCGCCTTGGCTTCGCTGCGCCCGCTGATGCGCCAAAGCGCGCGCGCGGCGGCGATCTTGTTCTCGGCGGCGGTCTCGGCTTCGAGGGCCGCGACGAGCGCCTCGGTCGCGCCCTTGTGCCCGTAGAGCTTGGGCGTCAGACCCACCGCGGTGGCGGCGTAGCGGCGCACCTGGGCGTCTTTGCTGTCCTTCAGGAGCGTCAAGAGGGTCGTACCGGCCGGATCGGTCTGGCCCAACTGGCACAGCGCGCGCGCCGAAGCGAGGCGCACCTTATCGTCCGGATCCTTCAGCGCCTGTTCCAGCAGTTCGGCCACCGGGCTGTCGGGCAAGCGGCCCAGGCGCACCAGCCGGCCCACGGATTCCCACACTTCGTCCAGCGGCGCTTCGCGGATGGTCTCGAGAATCAGCTTCGAAAGCTGGCGGACGGGCGTCAGGTCGGTCAGCGCTTCGCCGGCTTCGGGAAGGGGCTCTTCTTCTTCGCCGCGCGCCACGGGCGCCAGGAGCGCGCACACGGCCAGCACCAGCACCGCACGAAATCGAATTCGATCAGGATGTCCGGCGAACGCCTCGAACCAGGATGCGCAACGCATGCAGAGAAGATCCTCCGAGCGCCCCCGGGACGAGCGGGGCTGACGAGGCAAACTCGCAGGCCACGGCATGCGCCCGGCAAGTTCGACGCGCACTATACTTCGCGGGGTAAGCGGCGGCAACGAAACGCACAGGTCCAGCGTGCACTTGTGCACACCCGTCGTCCCCCAACATCTATATGTCGTCCAATCCGGACCGCGCGTTGCCGAATCATTTCTAACTGGACTGGATTTATCGCGCCCCGCTCCGTTATTCTTTTCAGGTTGTCCTATGGAACGCACCCGGACCTGAACTGAATCCGGACCCGATACCAAACGCATGTCCGCATCGCCCGCCGCATCTTCGTCCGACCTGCCGTCTCAAGCTCCGCCTTGGCGCGAGCAAGCCGAACGCCTGCGCGTCGAAGTCGACCGGCTCACGGCGCTGGAAGAGCAACTGCGGCAGAGCGAAGAACGCTTCCGCCAACTGACCGATAACCTGCAGCAGATTTTCTGGCTGGCCGATTGGCAGCAGCATAAGATTCTCTACGTCAGCCCCGCCTTTCAGCGCATCTGGGGCAAGCCGGCGGAAGAACTCTACGCCAACCCGCTGGCGTGGATGGACAGTATTCCGGAGTCCGAGCGCGCGGAAGTGGAAAGCTCGTACTATCAGGGCATCGCCAAAGGGCACTGGGAGCAGGAGTATTCGATCCGGCGCCCCGACGGGTCGATACGCTGGATCCGCGACCGCGGCTTTCCGATTTACGACGCGCACGGGGGCGTCACGCGGGTAGCGGGCATCGCCGAGGACATCACCGAACGGCGGCGCACGCAGGAGGCGCTGCGCGAGAGTCGGCAGTTCGTCGAGCGGATTGCCGAAGCCTCGCCGCTGATCATTTATCTGTTCGACATTCAGGAGCGGAAGAACGTCTACGCGAACCGCCAGTTCGCCCAGGACCTGGGCTACAGCCCCCAGCAGATCAAAGAAATGGAAACCGACTTCCTGCCGCGGCTGACGCATCCGGATGACCTCAAGCGCCTGCCGAGCCTGCTCTCGCGCTGGGAGACCGCCGGCGACGGTGAGACGCTCGAAATCGAATACCGCATGCGCCACGCCGACGGATCGTGGCGCTGGTTCATCGGGCGCGACACGGTCTTCAGCCGCACGCCGGAGGGGCGCGTCAAGCTGATCGTGGGCACGGCGCAGGACATCACCGAGCGCAAGCGCATGGAGGAAGAACTGCGCGTCTCGGAAGAGAAAAACCGGAAGCTGCTCGAAGCCGCTCCGGATCACATTTTGATCTACGACCGCGCGCACCGCATCGCGTACATCAACTTCGTGGCGCCGGGCTACAGGATGGAGGACGTACTGGGGGTCGAAGCCGAGAAGCTGACGCACCCCGACGACGCGCACCTCACCACCGCGGCGCTGCACGAAATCTTCGCCGGAAGCGCGAGCCACAGCACCGAGGTGCGCGACTTCAACGGCCGCAGCTACTTGTGCCGCTACGTGCCGCTGGGCAAGCCCGGGCACGTCGAAAGCGCCCTGTGCGTCGCCACCGACATCACCGAGCGCAAGCGCGCCGAGCAAGCGCTGAAGGAAAGCGAAGAGCGCTTCCGGCTGCTGGCCGAGCACGTGCCGGGAGTGATCTACCTGTGCCGCAACGACGCGCGCTATTCGACCCTGTATCTGAACGACGCGGTCGAGAAGCTGACGGGCTACGCGAAGGACGACTTCCTTTCCGACCGCGTCAGTTGGGTGGATTTGTACCATCCCGACGACGCGCCTGGAATCGCGGTGGCGGTGGATGCCGCGCTGGCTACGCAGCAGTCGTTCGAATTGCGTTACCGCATCCGGCGCAAGGACGGGGTGCTGCGCTGGATCGACGAATTCGGCGCGGGGGTCTTCGAGGGCGGCCGGCTCAAGCTGCTGGAAGGTTTTTTGCTCGACGTCACCGACCGCGTCGAAGCCGAGGGGCTGGTGCGCGAGAGCGAAGCGCGCTACCGCGCCATTGTCGAGGACCAGGTCGAATTCGTGGTGCGCTGGAAGCCCGACGGCACGCGCACGTTCGCGAACGAAGCCTACCGGCGCTATTTCGG
Organism: Planctomycetota bacterium; assembly: GCA_015075375.1. Classification (GTDB taxonomy): domain Bacteria; phylum Planctomycetota; class SZUA-567; order H5-PLA8; family H5-PLA8; genus H5-PLA8. Next base: position 274,244 of record JABTUM010000004.1, read on the forward strand.
CCTCAGCCCCAAAGCGGCGGTGGGGAGCAGTTTCTTTTCGCTCGTCAACCCCGACGATCTCCAGACGCTGCGCGAAAAGGTCGCGGGGTTGACCCCCGCGCATCCTTCGGCCACCGGCGAACATCGCGTGCGCCGCCCCGACGGAACGTGGGGCTGGCAGCAGTGGACCGACCGGGGCCTCTTCGACGCGCAAGGCCGCCTCGTCGAATTGCAGTCCGTCGGACGCGACATCACCGACCGCAAGCTTGCCGAACAGGCGCTGCGCGAAAGCGAAGAGCGGTTTTCGCAGTTCATGCGCCACATGCCCGGACTGGCGTACATGAAGGACGAGCGCCTGCGCTTTCTTTTCGTCAACGAAGCCTGCACGCGGCTCTACGGCATCCCGCGCGAACAATGGATCGGGCGCACGAGCGAGGAAGTGCTGCCGGCCGAGGCGGCCCGCACCATCAGCGAAAACGACCGCTGGGTGCTGGCGCGCTGCGAACCGCTGCAGATCACCGAGAGCATCGACCACGGCGGCAAGAAATCGCATTACCTCAGCTACAAGTTCCCGATTCTGCGGCCCAGCCGCCCGCCGCTGCTGGGCGGGATAAGCATCGACATCACCGACCGCGTACGCGCCGAGGAAGCGCTGAGCGAGCGGCAGGCGCAGTACCGTTCGATCTTCGAGGCCGTCACCGATGCGCTGATCCTGCTGACCGAGGATGGCATGGTCAGCGAGGCGAATTCCGCCGCGTGCGCGCTGCTGGGCTGCACGCGCGACGATCTTTTGCGTCCGCCGCTGGAACGCTTCATTCATCCCGATTCGCTGTCCGAGTTTGCCCGCTTCATCCGCGAAACGGCCAGCACCGGATCGTTCAAAGGTAACGGCTCGCTGGTTCGTGCCGACGGCGCCGTGATCAGCGTGGAAGGCCAGGGCCGCGCCTTCCTCTATGCGGGCAAGCCGCACCTGCTGGCGATCATTCACGACGTGACCGACCGCAAGCGCCTGGAAGCGCAACTGCTGCACGCGCAGAAAATGGAAACCGTCGGACGCCTCGCCGGCGGCATCGCGCACGATTTCAACAACCTGCTCGGAGCCATCATCGGTTACGCCGAACTGAGCGTGCTCAAGGCGCCGGCCGGATCGCAGCAGGAACAGTATCTCCAGCAGGTGCTGGAAGCCGCCAAGCGCGGCGCGTCGCTGACCGGACAGTTGCTGGCCTTCGCGCGCAAGCAGGTCGTGCAGCTCAAGCCCATCGATCTGAACGAGCTGGTGCGCCATTCCGCGGGCCTGTTGCAACGGCTCATCGGCGACAACATCGAACTGGAGACGAAGCTGCAGCCGGCGCTCCCTTCGACGACCGTCGATCCGGGGCAGCTCGAACAGGTGCTCTTCAATCTGGCCGTCAACGCCCGCGACGCGATGCCCAAGGGCGGGAAGCTGGCCGTCGAAACGTTCTATGCGCATCTCGCCGAAGACGCCGCTCTCGCGCTGGACCTGCCGCCCGGCCCCTACGCCGGATTGCGCGTGAGCGATACCGGCGCCGGCATGACGCCCGAAGTTCAAGCCCACATCTTCGAACCGTTTTTCACGACGAAAGAACCCGGCAAGGGCACCGGCTTGGGCTTGGCCACGTGCTACGGGATCGTCAAGCAGCACCAAGGCCAACTGACCGTGGAAAGCGTGCCGGGGCGCGGCAGCACCTTCAGCGTCTACCTGCCGGCCAGCCGCCTGAACGCCGAAACGATCGGCCCGCATCCCGAACCCGAGACTTTCCCCAAAGGCCAGGAGACGATCCTGCTGGTGGACGACGAGCCCTCGATGCTCTCGATGGTTTCCGAGATGCTCGGCGAACTCGGCTACCACGTGCTGACCGCGCCGCACGGCCTCGCGGCGCTCGACACGGCCCGCGCGCACGAAGCCACGATACACCTGCTGATCACCGACGTGCTGATGCCCAAATTGGGCGGGAAAGAACTGGCGCGCCTGCTGCGCGAAGAACGAACGGATTTGAAGGTGCTCTTCTCCTCCGGCTATCCGGAAGACATCGTCAAGGACCACGGCGTGCTGGAGCCGGGGCTCGACTTCATCCAGAAGCCTTACATGCCCGCGACGCTGGCGACGCGCGTCCGCGGGATTTTGGATGCGTGAAGTTGAGATGATTCTAGATTTTGGATTTTAGATTTTGGATTTTGGATTTTGGATTGAACGGCCATGGATTTTCGGTTCGCTGCGGCCCGCCACGCACTCGGGCACCTGACACCTGAGGAGATGATCGACGCCGCGCATGAAACGCTCGACGCGGGCGGGTTCACGCCGGCTTTGGGACTGCTTGCGTACGCGCAACCACTTCGTTGGGAAACCGATCCGCTATTCGAAAGTGCGCTGAAAGAATTGAGTATTGAGATACCCGACCGACAAGGGGCCGTTCGCTTAGTCGCCATTGGGTATGCGCGTCAAATTGTAGCTGGATCGATAGCCCCCAAAGAAGGTGTTTTTGCAATCAACAGAGCACTACTTTACGAAGATAGTTCCATGAGATTGATTCGCGGATTCGTAGACTTGGCTGAAGAATGGTGGGATATATCAGGAAGCAGCACTATCTCTTTATGGGAAGCGCAAACCGTAGAGTACGCCCAAGAATGGCTGCGCGAACACGCTCCCGATGAACAATCGGCCTAACTCCACCCCGCCCTTCTCACTTTTCACTTTTTACTTTATGCCTTCACCCGCCTCACACCGCCGCGCTCAGACTCTCCAGATTCACGCCGCTGTGGCTGTCGCTCCAAAGTACACGGCGTTCGGGGCCGATGAGGAGCGCTTGAGGCGATTCGTGGCGCACGCCGGTATCGGCGGCGATGCGCTGCGAGACCGGCCGGCTGTTGACGACATCGACTTCCACCACGCTCAAATCGCCGGCCGGCGCGCTGGACTTCAGCCACTCGCGGAAACTTCGTTCGGCCATGTGGCTGACCGGGCAGATCGGGCTTTTCTTGAAGATGAGGAGACGGCCGGCCTCGGCGCCTTCCTGAGCGTCCCAAAGTTCCGCCCACGCTTCCAGCGTCGTCACTTCGCGGCATTTGATCATGATCGGCGTCCCGCCTCCCGCGCGCAGGATGCGCGCAGCATGAACCTACCGCCGCGTAGGGCGCTGTCCAGTCGGCGGAAGCGGACGACCGAGCATGGGATTTTTCGGAGCGACCCGTGCGAGGGCACGGCCGTCTCCGCCAATAACTACCGGAGCGTACGGGTAACGCCGCCCCGTCCGCTCCGGCCCTCGCTGCATGCTTCACCGACGCGCAAAGCAATCGGCTATTCAAACCGTTCGTTCCACCTGCATCCCGATGGCCCGGTTGAAGTTCCCCGCGACCGAGCCCACCCGGCCGCGCGCATCGGCGTCGAATCCCCTTGCGCCCCACCCGCTCCGCGCTAATCTCCGAGCGTTCATCCTCGCCGACACCACGCCACGCATCGAAAGGACGCGCCATGAAGATCGCCGTGCAAACCGGACTCCTCCCGGGCAAGGAACTTTCCGACAAGCTGAAGTGGGCCGCCGACCACGGGGTCGAAGGCATCGAGATTTCGGCGTGGCAGTACCGCCCGCCGGCGCTCGACCAGGCGCTGCGCGATTACGAGAACTCGCCCGTTCCGGTCGTCTCGATCTGCGGGAACGCTTCGTTCGAATTCCTCGACCCGGACCCGAAGAAGCGGCGCCAGAGCATCGACGAGAGCAAGCAATACCTCGAACTGGCGGGCAAGTTCGGCGCCGTCGGCCAGATCGTGCCGCCCATCTTCGGGCCGCCGCGGATCAACGACCTCGCGCCGCTCAAGAGCGCCGTGGACCTCGAGAAGGATCTGCTCACGCTGATCTGCCAGGAACTGGGCGAACACGCGAAGGAGCACAAGACGCTCTTCATGCTCGAGCCGCTGAACCGCTACGAACAGCACCTGCTGCGCAAGCAGGCCGACGGGGTCGAAATCTGCAAGCGCTGCGCGCATCCGAACGTGGCGATCATCAGCGACTTCTTCCACATGCATATCGAAGAGGAAGATTCGCCGCAGGCGATCCGCGACGCGGGCGCGTACGTGAAGCATGTCCATCTGGCCGACAACACGCGCAAGGAACCGGGGACCGGCGACATCGACTTTGTCGCGGGCTTCAAGGCGCTCTTGGATATCGGCTTCAACGGGTACATGGCGTACGAATGCAGCGTGGGCGGCGAGGATAAGTCGGCGGCGCTGGCCAAGAGCCTGCAGTACGTGCGCGATTGCATCGATAAGGCGCGTAAGAGCCGGTAGGGCTCTTACTGCGCCCGCCGCGCCTTTACCGTTCGCGGGCTTCCCGTTATAAGCGCCGTCCCATGGCTCACTCGTCGCGCCGCATGACCTCCCCCCTTCACGACCGCGCCGCCTTGAAGAAGGCGCGCCGCGTCGTCGTGAAGGTCGGCACCTCGCTGCTCACCGGCGGCGGCCTGCACGTCAACCGCCCGTACCTCCGCGCGCTGGCCGCGGCGCTGGGCGAACTGTGGAACCAGGGGCGCGAGGTGGCGCTGGTCACGTCGGGCGCGATCGGCGCCGGCGCGGGGCAACTGGGCTTCGAGACGCGGCCCCAGTCGGTCCCCGAACGCCAGGCTTGCGCGGCAGCGGGTCAAGTCGCGCTGATGCACTACTACGCCGAGGCCTTCCGCAAGCAGACGCCGCCGCGCGCCGTGGGCCAGTTGCTCCTCACACGCGACGGGCTCGAAGACCGCACCCGTTACCTCAACGCGCGGCACACGCTGGAGGCGCTCTTCGAGCGCGGCGCGGTCCCGATCGTGAACGAGAACGACACCGTCTCGGTGGACGAGATCAAGTTCGGCGACAACGACCGCCTCAGCGCGCTGGTCGCCGTCGCCGCCGAAGCGCAGGCGCTGGTGCTGCTGACCGACGTCCCGGGCCTGCTCGACGCGCCGCCGCGCGAGAACCCGGACGCCAAGCTGATCTCGTGCGTCCCCGAAGTGACGGCGCGGATCGAGGCGCTGGCGGCGCCGACCGGATCGTTCCTGGGCACCGGCGGGATGGTCACCAAGCTGCAGGCCGCGAAGATCGTGACGGCCGCGGGGGAAGCGATGGTCCTCGTCGGCGGGCACGATCCGCGCGTGCTGCTGGAGGTCTTCGACGGGCGCGAGGTGGGCACCTACTTCCCGCCGCGCGGCGACCGGCTGGTCGCGCGCAAGCGCTGGCTCGCCTTCAGCGCGCGCTCGCAGGGCACGATCCGGGTGGACGCCGGCGCGCGCGAGGCCCTGGTGAAGCGGCACAAGAGCCTGCTGCCCAGCGGGATCGTGAGCGTCGAAGGGCGCTTCGGCAGCGGCGCGCTGGTGGAACTGGCCGGCCCCGACGGGCAGGCCTTCGCGCGCGGTCTGGCCAACTACACGGCCGCCGAGATCGACGCGATCCGCGGGCTGAAGACGCAAAAAATCGCGCAGGTGCTGGGGCAGTTGCTCTTCGAGGAAGTGGTGCACCGGGATAATCTGGTGGTGCTGTAGCCGAGCCGCACCGCGTAAGGCGCGAGCCGTCACCCGCAAAACGCAACGGATGCGGCGCTCCGCCGGGAGGGCGCCGTCAGGTCCGCGTTCGCGTTGGAATGCGTCCGGTGTCTCTCGTCAGACCTTCGCGCCGGCGGGCTGAGCGCGTCCGCGCTGGCCGCGCAGGCGGTCTTTCTCGTTCAGCAGGCGCTTGCGCAGCCGGATCGACTTCGGCGTCACCTCGACCAGTTCGTCCTCTTCGATGTACTCCAGCGCTTCTTCGAGGCTGAAGCGGATCGGCGACTTGAGCTTGTCGGTGGCTTCCTTGTTGGCGCTGCGAATATTGGTGAGGTGCTTTTCCTTCGTCACGTTCACCGCGATGTCCTTGTCGCCGCCGGTCTCGCCGACCAACTGGCCCATGTAGACTTCTTCGCCGGGGCTGACGAAGAACTCGCCACGGTCCTGCAGGTTCATCAGCGCGTACGAGGTGGTGCGCCCGGTGTCGCTGGCCACGAGCACGCCGTAGCTGCGCACCGGCAGGTCGCCGGCCATGGGCCGGAACTCGCGGAAGCTATGGTGCAGCACCGCTTCGCCCTTGGTGGCCGAAAGCAGGCGGCTGCGCAGGCCGATCAGGCCGCGGCTGGGGCCGACGAACTCGAGGTGCGCCTGCCCTTCGCGCTGCGACATCACTTCCAGCACGCACTGCCGGGCGCCCAGCAGTTCCATCACCTTCCCCATCACCGCTTCGGGCACGTCCACCGCGACCGTCTCGTACGGTTCGTGCGCCCGCCCGTCGATCTCCTTGATGACCACGTGCGGCTTGCCTACCTGCACTTCGAAGCCTTCGCGCCGCATCGTCTCGATCAGGACGCCCAGATGCAGCAGGCCGCGGCCGGCCACGACGAAAGTGTCGGGCAGCGTCTGCTCGATCCGCATCGCGACGTTGCGCATGCTCTCTTTTTCGAGGCGCGCCTGGAGCTGCCGGCTGGTCACGTACTTTCCTTCGCGCCCGCTGAAGGGGCTGTCGGTGGACGTGAAGACCATCGTCAGCGTCGGTTCGTCGATGGGCACCGGCGGAAGCGGCTCGACGTTATCGCCTTCGAAGAGCGAGTCGCCGATGCCGACCTCGGGGAAACCCGCCAGCGCCACGATCTCGCCGGCCACGGCCGATTCCACATCCTTGCGTCCCAGCCCGTCGAAGACCTGCATGCTCACCACGCGTTCCTTGGTGCGCTTGCCGTCGGCGGCGAGGTACGTGTAGGTCTGGCCGCGCTTGATCGCGCCTTCGAAAATGCGTCCGATCGCGATGCGTCCGACGTAATCGTTGTAGTCGATGTTGCTCACCTGCATCCGCATCGGCTTGGCCGGATCGCCTTCCGGGCCCGGCACGTGCTGCAGGATCAGGTCGAAGAGCGGGCGCAGGTCGGTGCTTTCGTCTTCCAGCTTGCGCTTGGCGAAACCCATGCGGCCCGCGGCAAAAATGAATGGGAAGTCGAGCTGCTCGTTGTTTGCGCCCAGTTCAATGAACAGATCGAAGATCTGGTCCAGCACTTCCATCGGGCGCGCATCGGAACGGTCGATCTTGTTCACGACGACGATCGGCCGCAGCCCGTGCATGAACGCCTTGCGCAGCACGAACTTCGTCTGCGGCAGCACGCCTTCCGCGGCATCCACCAGCAGCAGGCAGCCGTCGGCCATCTTCAGCACGCGTTCCACCTCGCCGCCGAAGTCCGCGTGCCCCGGCGTATCGATGATGTTGATCTTCACGCCCATGTACGTCAGCGCGCAGTTCTTCGCCAGAATCGTGATCCCGCGCTCGCGCTCCAGATCGTTGCTGTCCATCACGCAGTCGGTGACTTCCTGGTTCGACCGGAACGTCCCGGCTTGGCGCAGGAGGTGATCGACGAGCGTCGTTTTGCCATGGTCGACGTGCGCGATAATCGCGATGTTACGCAGACTCTCGTTGCGAATCGTGGTGGGCGTGCTCATGACCGTTTCCTGTCCATTACGCGTATCCGGCGCGGGCGCACGTGTGCAGCTCACCGCGTCGGCTCCAACCCGTCCAGCGTTGTCCGGGGGATGCCGTGGGCGCGCGAACGCGCAACCCGCTTAAGAGGTCAACATCCTACCTTTAGAAGTTCGCAAATACTAGAGGGAGCTTACCCATACCGAATACTTACCGAATTAAGAATTTCGAATCTGACCTCTAGCCAAGCGGAGCAAGGGGTGCTAAGCTTTGTAACAAGTAACGTAGATTTTATTTACTGTTACAGATCGGAGCCCGCCATGAACCTGCCCGACCGTTTCCGAGACGAAGAGCATCTGGAAGAGGTCATGTCTCAGCCCAGTCCGGCGCTGGTCGAACGGATGAAGTCGCTGGACGGCGACCTGATCGTCTTGGGCATCGGCGGCAAGATGGGCGTGACGCTGGGGCGCCAGGCCGTGCGCGCGATCCGCGAAGCGGGCGTCAAAAAGAAAGTCATCGGTGTCAGCCGCTTCAGCGACGAGTCGGCGCGCAAAAAGCTCGAAGCCGTGGGCCTCGAAACGATCTCCTGCGATCTGCTCGACCGCGCCGCCGTCTCCGACCTGCCGCGCTGCGCGAACGTGCTCTACATGGCCGGGCGCAAGTTCGGGACCAGCGGCGACAGCGCGCTCACCTGGGCCATGAACACGCTGGTGCCCAGCAACGTCGCCGAGCACTTCACGAAAAGCCGCATCGTGGTCTTCAGCACCGGGAACGTGTACCCGCTCACACCGGTCGTCAGCGGCGGCGCGACCGAAGCCACGCCCGTCGCGCCGGTGGGCGAGTACGCGCAATCGGCGCTGGGCCGCGAAAAGATCTTCTCCTATCACGCCGCGCGCCACGGCACGCCGCTGGCCATCTTCCGGCTCAACTACGCCATCGACATGCGCTACGGCGTGCTGTACGAGATCGGCAAACAGGTCTGGAACGAGCAGCCCGTCGATGTCACGATGGGCCACGCCAACGTGATCTGGCAGGGCGATGCGAACACGCAAGCGCTCCTGGCCTTGGGCCATTGCGAAACGCCGCCCAACATCCTGAACGTGACCGGCCCCGAGACCCTGAGCGTGCGCTGGGCCGCGCAGAATCTGGGCCGGTTGCTGGGCAAGGAAGCGAAGATCGTGGGCAGGGAAGCCGAGAACGCACTGCTCAGCAACAGCGCCAAGGCCACCAAACTGCTGGGCTACCCGCGCGTCTCGCTGCTGACGATGCTCGAATGGACCGCTGATTGGATTCGCAGTGGCGGGCGCGACATCGGCAAGCCGAGCCACTTCGAGGTTCGTGACGGAAAGTTTTAGCGGAAGGTTTTACGCCTGAAATGGCGCGAAATAGCAACGCAGAATCGTACGCACCGCATACGGAGGCCTCCATGTCCCTCACCGCCGAACTTCGCGCCCGCGTCCGCGCCGGGATGGTGATTCCCGCGAATCCCCTGGCGCTCACTTCGGAACGAAAACTCGACGAACGCCGCCAGCGCGCACTGACGCGCTACTACATCGACGCCGGTTCCGGCGGACTGGCGGTGGGCGTGCACAGCACGCAGTTCGAGATCCGCGAGCCGCAGCACGCGCTCTTCGAGCCCGTTCTGCGCATTGCGAGCGAGACGGCGGACGACTGGTGCAAGAAGCGCGGCGTCTCGATCCTTAAGGTTGCGGGCGTCTGCGGCGCGACGGCGCAAGCCTTGAAAGAAGCCGAGTATGCGGTCAAGACCGGTTACCACGCGGGGTTGCTCAGCTTGGCGGCCCTCAAGAAGGAAGACCTGCCCGCCATCGTGCGGCACTGCCGTGAAGTTTCGAAGGCGATTCCGCTGATCGGTTTTTATCTTCAGCCGGCCGTCGGAGGACGGAATTTACCGTACGAATTCTGGCGACAATTCGCCGAAATTGAGAACGTGCTGGCGATCAAGATCGCGCCGTTCAACCGCTACCGCACGCTGGACGTCGTCCGCGGCGTCTGCGAGGCCGGACGCGAGAAGGAGATCACGCTCTATACGGGCAACGACGACAATATCATCGTCGATCTGCTGAGCGAATTCCGCGTGGTGACGTCCTCGGGGCGCGAAGCGCGCGTGCGCATCGCCGGCGGCTTGCTGGGGCATTGGTGCGTCTGGACCAAGCGCGCCGTCGAGCAACTCGCGCGCTGCCACGAAGCCATTCGCGCAAACGCGCCGATTCCGCAGGTGTTGCTCACGCTGGCCATGGAAGTGACCGACACCAATGCCGCGTTTTTCGACCCCGCGCACGATTTCGCCGGCTGCCTGCCGGGCATCCACGAAGTGTTGCGGCGGCAAGGTCTGCTCGCCGGAACCTGGTGCCTCAATCCGCACGAAGTCCTCTCGCCCGGCCAGAGCGAGGAGATCGACCGCATGTACCGGAGCTACCCGCACCTTAACGACGACGCCTTCGTGAAGGAGCACCTCGAAACCTGGCTGCGCGGATGATGCAGGGCCGCGGCCTTAGCCTTGGCCGTTACCGATGTCCGATCGTCGTTAGCCATCACCCGCCGATCGCCTTCGCCTCCCGCAACGCCGCGATCTTCGCGTCGTCGTAGCCCAACTTTTCTTTCAACAACTCGGCCGTGTGCTCGCCCAAGAGCGGCGGCGGCCGGCGCAGCTTCGGCTTCTCCCCGTCCACGAATCCGGCCGCGTGCGGAACGCGCAAGGTTCCGGCCGTCGGGTGCGCCATCTCGGCCACCGCTTGCCGCGCTTGCACCTGAGGATCGTCGAAGACGGCCTTCATGTCCTGCACCACCGCGGCCGGCACGTGCGCGGCGCTAAGCCGCGCGACCAGTTCCCGCCCGTCGAACTCGGCCAATATTCCTTCCAGAATCGGACACAAAATAGTCCGGTTCTCGACGCGCTTACCGTTGCTCGCGAAGCGCGGATCGTCGGCCAGATCGGCCCGGCCCAGCGCCGCGCAGAAATTCCGATACAGCTTGTCGTTGCCCGCGGCGACGTTGATGTGGCACGTCTTTGTTTTAAAGGTCTGATACGGGACGATATTGTTGTGGCTGTTCCCGCGCCGCGACGGCACGCGCCCGGTCATCAGGTAGCTCGTGGCCTGATGCGTCAGGATGTTCACCTGGCTGTCAAGCAGGCTGATGTCGAGGTAGCACCCGTGTCCGGACTTGGCGCGGCCTTGCAAGGCCGCCAGGATGCCCGTGAGTGCGTGCAAGCCCGCGAAGATATCCACGATCGAGATGCCCACGATCGACGGTTCGCCCTGCGCCGGGCCGGTCAGGCTCATCATGCCGCCACGCGCCTGGATCACCACGTCGAAGCCCGGCAGATCGCGGTCCGGTCCCGTCTGCCCGTAGCCGCTCAGCGATGCGTAAATCGCGCGCGGGTTCAGCGTCTTGATGTCTTCGTACGCGAAGCCCAGGCGCTGCATGGTCCCCGGCGAAAAGTTCTCGATCACCACATCGCTTTGCTGAGCCAGTTCGCGAACGATCTTCTTGCCTTCGGCCGATTTGAGATCCAGCGCCAGACTGCGCTTGTTCCGGTTCACCGAAATGAAATAGCAGCTTTCGCCGCCCGCGAATGGCGGCCCCCACGCACGCGTATCGTCGCCGACGCCGGGGCGCTCGATCTTGATCACATCCGCCCCGTAATCGGCCAGCATCATCGTGCAATACGGCCCGGCCAGCACGTGGGTGAAGTCCAGCACCGTAATGTTTGAAAGGAAATCCATAGCGTACCCCTTTCGAACCCTACCGGTCGAGCGGTCGAGCGGTCGATTGTGGTGTTGGCTCCAGCGAGTGTCAATTGAGTGCAATGTCGTTTAGGTCGGCATGGGTTGGGATCATTCACGCGTCCGTAGGTGCCGCAAGGAGTAAAGCTGCACTCGCGTGCTCCCGACACCGTGCTCATGTGCAAGCCCGACCTCCACTATTAAGCTTTTACTCGGGGCCTTAAGAGTTGTTTTAGGTTCGTGCTTCATTAGACTTCAAGAGAGCAAAGCCGGTCCGTTTTCCGAGCGGGAATGGCGAATTCCATGAGGCGCAAAAAGAGGAAAGTGGGCGGGTGTTGAGATTTGGCATACTGAGCATCTTGCTGGTGGCCGCATCCGCCCTGCATGCGGCCGATGTGACGTGGGATAACGATTCGGGCGATGGGCTGTGGGCGACGCCCGCCAATTGGTCCGGCGACGCGCTTCCGACCGCGGCCGACCGCGTGATCTTCGACGCCACTTCGGCGACGAACTGCACGGTCACCGGCGCCGTGGAGGTGGACAGCCTCACCATCGACGCGACCTATACCGCGACCCTAACTTTCGACACGTTCGCGCTGACCTTGAATGGCGATTTTCAGCAGGCGGGCGGCGAAGTGGATTGGGGCTCGGCGACTCACATCCTCAAAGGCCATTTCACGCGCACGCAGGGCCTCGTCTCGTCGGCCGCGTTCTCCTTTGAAGGTACGGCCGCGCAGGATTTCGATTCGGGTCCGGGCGGCATGAGCCTCGACCTGCTGGCCACTGCCGGAACCGGCCAGGTGCTGAATATTCTTGGCGACCTGGACCTGAGCGGCGTCTGGACGCTCCCCGCCGGGGACACGGTTAACCTCTCTGGAACGGTGACGCTCGACGGCATCGCCTTCGAAAACGCCGCCACGCTGAACGTGCTGGACGGCGGAGTACTCGATGCGCGCGGGGCCAGCAGCTACGTCAACTCGGGAGTAGTCGACGAGTCCGGCAGTGGGAAGATTCGCCGGTTGGCGGGCGATCTATTCTTCTCGAATGCTTCGGGCGATCTGAAGTGGTTCATCGAGGACGGCGAAGACGTTTTTGTGACGCTCACCGACGAAGACGAGAACCTCGACGGCACGTCCCCCGACACCACGACGGTGGTCATCGAAAGCCTAACCACGGGCGATTCGGAGACGCTCACGCTGACCGAGACGAGCTCGGCAACGGAAATCTTCCGCAATCTTACCGCCCTGCCCACGGCCGCGGGGGCGGCCAACTCCGGCGACGGCATCTTGCAGTACGGCTCGGGCGAAGACGTACAGGTGCGCTACACCGACGACGAAGACGCAGCGGATGTGTTCAGCCAGAACCTGCTGCCTCGTGTGCTCGTGTGGGACGGCGGTGGGGCGGGCAACGATTTCCATGATCCGTTGAACTGGAATCCGGACCGAGTTCCGACGCGGTTCGACAACGTGGTGTTCGATGGCACATCCTCGAAGCACTGTTCTGCGAACAGCAACGTGGATGTGCTGAATCTTTCTATGCGCTCAGGCTATCAAGGCCGACTGTTCTTAGGTTCAAGCGTACGCCTGGAAGCGTGGGGCGACATTTTGCTCGAAGGTGGCGAAGTGCAATGGGGTCAGGGCTTGGATTTGCACGGCGATCTCAAACGCACGGGCGGGACATGGAGTGGCGGGCAGACCGAAGTGCGTTTCCTCACCTCAGGAACGGTGGAATTCGACGCGGGACCCAACGAGGTGACCGCGCGCTACTTGTTCCTCCCCTCGCCCCCGGGTCCCACCGTGAATTTGAAAGGCAGCATACGAATCGTCACGAATGGGAGCTTGACAGTCAACGGCACCCTGAGTCTGCAAGGCCAGATGACTTTTAACCAGGAATCCTTCGTCTCGGTCCTGGAACAAGGGCAGATCAATATCATGGACGGTTCCGTGATGAATGCCCTCATGGTAAGAACTTTTAACAACGCCGGACTCATAAGTGAAAACGGTTCCGGGAAAATCCTCCGAAAGGCATCGGCGATAGGCATTACAAGTGGGTCAGGTTCGATCGTTAGCTTCGCTTTTGCCGACCCATTTTATGTTACCCTTTTAGATGACGATGCAAATTTGGACGGATCACACAGCGAGAATACATATATTGTCCTACGTAATTTGGAGAATGGTGACGAAGAAAGTCTGGTTCAGCAGGAGGTTGGGCTCGCCCGGTCTGAATTCCGCAACGTCACCGGCTTCCCCACCGCCCCTGGACCGCCCACGTCCGGCAATGGCATCTTCGAAGGTTCCGGCCGCGACCGCATCGAGATGCGCTACCAGGATCCGCAGGATCCCGACGACGTCCTCGTGATCGCCGACTTCGACGTACGGCCCACCAACGTCGTCTTCCCCGCGCAGGGCTTGGCCGACGGCGCTTCATCCGCGCGCACCGTCACCATCGAGAACACCACCGGACAGGAACTCTCCTTCACCAGCATCCAACTGGGTTCGGCCGGCAGCGACACCGTGGGCTCCCGCGCGGCCAACGCCTTCAGCTTCGTTTCCGCCCCCAGCCTCGCTCCTCTGGCGCCTGGCGAAAGCCGGACCGTACAGGTCCGCTTCGATCCCGATGGGCTGGGCCTGGCGCAAACCGAACTGGTCGTTGTCACCGACAACGCCATTCGCGCCGAGCAGCGCGTTGCCATCGAGGGCCTCGGCGTCCCGGCCGTGCAACGCCCCACGGCGGTCATGAATCCGAGTGGCACGGTGATCCTCGACATGGGCGAGGACCTGACCGTAAGCGCCATTGGCTCCTTCGATCCCGACGGCACGGTCGTGACGTACCATTGGGACTTCGGGGACGGGACGGTGCTGGACCTCGACGCGCCGGGCGGTGCGGCGCCGCCGGCGCATACGTACGCCGATCCCGGCGCGTACACCGTTACGCTTACCGTCACCGACAACCACGGAGCGACGAGCGATCCCGTCACCTTGGAAGTCCTCGTGCCGGGCGGTGCGAGCGACGAAAATCTCTACCTCTCTTCGGGCAGCTTCTCGGTGAACCTGCTGCGCGCGAACGCCGACTCGTTCACGCTCTCCGGTGCGCTTAATCCACGGCTCCTGCCGGCGGTGCTCAACGGATTGGAACTCACGCTGGTCGTTAACGGCACGCCGCTAGGTTCCGCGCAACTCGACGCGGCCGGCCGGTTCGCTACGCCGCGTGGAACGACGCCCGCGGTCACGGCGCGAATCGTACTGCCGAAGGGCACGTGGTCCTGGAGCCAGAAGAGCGACGATCTCGACAGTCTGCTCGATCTACCCGTGGGGCACGCGACCAAGCTTCCGCACCCGCTCGATGTACGCCTCGAGTTGAGCGGCGGAACGCTACCTGCGGATCTGGACTTCGCCAACCGCCCAGTCTTCGCGCTTACCCAGAAGGCCGGCGTTTCGGCGAAGGGCGTCTACAAGTACGGGAAGCAGGCGCTGCAGGGCGGCGTGTTTTTGATCGCCAAGGCGACGGCGACTGAGCAGCCGGCGACGCGCGGCGGCGGGCATATCGTGGCGCTTTCGGGGATGCTCGCGCCGGCCTCGGGGATGGCGCTGGAACTCGACGACGCGGCGGCGGCCGACGACGTACGGATCGTGCTGGGCGACGCGGCGGAGATCGGAGCGCCGTTCGGTGCGTTCAAGCTGGGCGGGACGAGCGCCGCCAGCCGCACGTACACGCTGGACAAGCGTTCCGGGCAGGCGCCCGCCGAACTGAAGAGCTTGGCCTTCAAGAACGCGACGCGATCCTTCACGCTGGCGACGTCGTCGTTGCAGGACCTCGGCTTACCCGGCGCCGGCGGGGCGCTCACGGCCGAACTGCCTGTCGTCCTGGAACTCGAAACGCCCGCCGGGACGTTAATCTTCGAGACGCTGCTGAGACTGCGGCGCTCATCTTCCACGTCTACGAAGTGGGGGCTGTAGGCGCTCGCTTGTCCGTTAAACCGGCCGCCTCAAACGACAACGCCCCGTCCACTCCGGTCAATCGACCGGAGCGCGGGGCGGCTCGAATTGGGAGTAAGCGAAAACGGCAGCCGGCTTTAAGTCGCGGGGCGGGCCTTGATCTTGGCCTTTTCGCGGCTCTTTTCGGCTTGGCGGACCTTGCGGCGCTTGCGCTCGCTGGGCTTCTCGAAGTAGGCCGTGCGCTTCATGTCCTTCGTCAGGCCTTCCTTCTCGCACTGCTTCTTGAAACGGCGGAGCGTCTTATCGAGCGACTCGCCGGGACGGGATTCGACACGAATCATACCGGGTCTTGCGACCTCCCTACCTGCCACCCAAGCGGCTTGCGCCGCCTCAAAGCCCCAACGCACTACCTGGCGTAAGGAAGCCGAAATGATAGGGGGGCCGGCGGATCAATGCAAGCGTCTCTAAAGGCCCGATTTGGGGCCGTTCCGCCCGCCGAAACGGCGTCGGAGACCCATCCCGACCGGGTTACCCCGCCAGCGCGCGCCGGAACTCCCGGGGCGAGAGGAATTGATGGCTGCGCTCGTCCAGCACCGTAACGCCCAGTTGCTCGTAAATCTGGACGTACAGCCGGTAAAAGGTCCGTCCCGGTGCGACCGTCTCCGCGCGAATGGTCAGCACCTCGCCGGGCTTAGGCGGTCCCTGCTCGCTGCGGACATTCAGGATCACGCCCTCGTCCACCTGCCAGCGCAACCGCGTGACGGGCGAAGCCTCCGCGACTTCCCAAGGTTCGCGCGGGATTTCGGCGATGCGCGGAACCTCGAAGAGCCGTTCCTTGACGTCTTCGATCCGGCCCAGCGAATGGAGTTCGACCGGCAGGATGGTGTTGTCTTTGGGCGGGACGGGATCAGGCTTCCAGAAGGAAAAAACGTGTACCTGCGGCGCATCGCCTTCCCGAGAAGACTCGTGGTGGGATTCGTTCACGGTTGCGATCCTCCTTCGCGCTCTTGCGTTCCCCGAATCCTCCCTCGCCAAGAGTATACCATTTTCATCG
Source organism: Planctomycetota bacterium (assembly GCA_015075375.1). Lineage (GTDB taxonomy): Bacteria > Planctomycetota > SZUA-567 > H5-PLA8 > H5-PLA8 > H5-PLA8. Next base: position 290,432 of record JABTUM010000004.1, read on the forward strand.
GTCATTTATTCAATTTTGAGCATTCGCATTTCGCGATTGAACTCCTGTAGCTAACTGGAATTATGGAAGAACACGGCCCGCGCCTAGAGCCATCGGCCACCTTCAACTTGGGCGCACTTGTGAGGACTTCTGAGCAATGGCTTCAAAATCAAGCAGGTCCGCGCCCGCACGAGTGCGCTTTTCGAGCCGGGTTAACGCGGCCGATGCGAGCGGATTTCCGCACTACGACGAGTTGGCTAAGCTGAATGCAGACTACGAAGCTGCGTACGAGCGGCTGCTGCGGCAGCGCCGGACCGAGCGCCAAACGCACGCGCGCGGGACGGCCGCCGCGTGGGCGCGGCATGCCGAGCGTGTGCGCTCCGAGTTGGCCGCCGCGTTAGGCCTTGCGCGCACCCGCCGATCGGAGCAGCCGCCCGCCGAGGTATTCGAACACGCCGAGCCGCTGGGTCCGGCGGGCTTTACGGCCGGCGGAGCGGCTTGGGGCGCGCCGCTCAAGGCGAGCACCTACGCTTTGCCGAGCGCCGGCTGGAACGGCGCGGATCTGGGTCTGCTCGAGCTTCGCCCACGCGATACGAAAGGCCCGCTGCCCGCCGTATTGGTGTTGCCCGATGCGGGGCTGTGCTTGAACGGCTGCGAGAGCCCCGCAGCCGCGGCGCGCGGGATCTTCGGCGCGCTGGCCTCCGCCGGCACGACGATCGGCCTTCCGCGCTTGCCCAGTCTGGAAGCATTCAGCGCGACTCGCAATAAAGAGCGCCTTCTGGAAGGCGCTTGCGTACTGGGCGAAGCGCTCGCCGAGGCATCGGCGGCGCTGGGCGCGCTGCGTGCGCGGCCGGGCATCGACGGCGCGCGCCTCTTCGTCGCGGGGCGCGGGCTGGGCGGGTTGCTGGCGCTGCTGCTGGGTGCGCTGGACGAACGCGTGGCCGGCGTGCTGGCCGATGCGCCGCTGGCATGGGGCGGAGCGATCGAACCCGTGGCGCTGGAGGTTCCCGGCGCGCACCGCATCACCGATCTTCCGGAGGTCTGCGCGCTGCTCGCGCCGCGTCCGCTCCTGCTGTTGGAAGGCGCGCCGGGCACGCCCCAGGATCCGGTCCGCGCCGACGTGCGCGCGCTGCTGCGCGCGGCCCGGCCGGTTTACGCGAAAGCCCGCACGGCGCTGAAGCGGCTGCCGGCCGGAGCGACCGCGCAAGCCGTCGCCTGGCTGCAACGCCAGTACGCGGACGCTTCGCCCAAGGCTTCAAAGGCGCCCGTGCGCGTCTCCAAGGCCGCGAAGGCCTATCGCGCCTTCGCGATCCCGTCGTATCGAACGGGCTCGGCGTGGCGCCAGGATGCCTCCAAGTTGCGCCGCCGCTACCGCGCGCAGATCGGTCTGCCGCCGGTCAGCAAACCGCTCGGCGTTCGCCAAGTCGGCGAGACCGCGCTGCCGGACGCCACGCGCTTCGAATACCTGATCCGCACCGGGCCGCAAACCGGCGCCAATCTGACCTTCCTGCGCCCGCACGGACCCCCGCGGCGGCGCGCGACGATCCTGTGCCTGCCGGGTTCGGGCAGCGACGTCAAAAAGGTCGAAGGCCAGTACGCGCACGAGGTCGTGGCCGAAGGCTGGAACGCCGCGATCATCGACGCACGGGCGGCGCTGTACCCTTTCTGTCCCGGCATCTCGGAAGGGCGCGCCATCATCGCACAGTCGATGCACGACTTGATCTGCGCGCTGGACGCGGTCGCGGCGCGAGCGGACGTCGATCCCGAGCGCATCGGAACGATGGGTGTGAGCCAAGGTGGGACGCACAGTTGGATGCTCGCGGCGCTCGACGAGCGCATCGCCGCCAGCGCCCCGGTCTGCGGCGTCTGCACGTACGCCAGCCTGAGCCGCAACGTCCGCGACGAGCGTTACGACTCGGCTTGGTTGAGTTTTCTGGACAGCCACGGGATCTATTACTACACGCCCGGCGTGCTGGAACTGGGCGACCAGCAGGACCTGTGCGGGCTGATCGCGCCGCGCCCGTTCGCCCTGATCGGCGCCGACAAGGACAACTGCTTCCCGCTTGACGGCATGCGCGAAGCCGCGGCGGACCTCAAACGCCTGTACAAGCTCCTGGGCGCAGGAACGAATTTCCGCTACGTGGAGTTCGACGGTCCGCACAGCATGCCCGAGCATTCGCGCAAGACCGCATACGCGTTCTTCCGCCGCCACTTCGGATCGAAGTAGCGTCACGGAGCATCTTACGCTTTGAAATAACTTTTGGGGTAGGGCGCAACGAGCGGCTCGTCGTCGCGAATCGCCATCACGTACGCCGCCGTCCCGGGATAGTAAACGATCCCGTGGCTGCGCCCGACGATCCAGCCGTCGTACTCGCTCGTCAAAATGCGCGGCTTGAGCGGGCGGCCCCAGATATCGCGCAGCAGCACCAGAGGCTCGCCCTTTTTCACGCGCTCGCCGGGTTCTTTCAGATGCGTCACCACGGCCGGACCGTCGACACGCGCAACGCTGCGCCGCCGGCAGGGAAAGCCGGGGTCGATCGCCGGGATACCGCCGATCGCCTCGCGCGGGCCGCTCAACAGGCCCTGCCAGCGCAGGATATTCCGTATACCGGCCTGCGCCGCGCGCTTGATCGCGGGGTCGGGCATCTCGCCGCCGCCCAGTTCCATCGTCAGCGCGGGGATGCGCGCGGTGTTCAAGGCCGCGCCGGACGTGCTGCGCTGGAGTTTCTCGCCGAGGTACTTCTTCGCGGGGTACTCGTTGACCACCGCGTGCCCGTAGGCCGCGCACATCTCGCCCAATCGGGCGCTGAGCCGTTCGGCGCCGGCCTGGCTCCAGGCGCCCTTGCCGTCTTTGCGGTACAGCACGCGGTCGCGGAAGACGAACGAGACCGAACCGATCCAGGCGTTATGCAGATCGACCAGCGCATCGGCGCCGCCTCGGATCTCTTCGAAGAGCCGCGCGTAGGCGCGCTCCAACGCCGAAGGCGGCGGCCGGTCCAAGTCGGGCTTCGGCGCGGGCTGCCCGCTGGGCCAGAGCCGGTTCGGATCGCCGCCGGGGTAATACGCGGCGCGCGCGGTGATTCGCAAGCCGGCCGGGTTGAGCGCCGGCAGCACGCAAAGCGTGCCGCGCAATTCGCGCAGCAGCGCCGGCGTGAGCAACTCGTGGAGCACCTGCAGCCCGCTGTGCTCGTTGCCGTGAATCCCGGCCGTCAGCCAGCAGCACGGGCCGTCCTTGCGCCCGCGCGCGAGCACCACCGGGATCGTCTCGGTCCCGCCGGTGGGATGTTCGATCAGCGGGTAGACGCCGTAGACGATCTTTCCGATGCGGGCGCGGGCAGTACCGAGAGCGAAGGGCATGGAAAATTCCTGGGCTATTCGGGTGCTTAAATCAGTTCCAGCGGGAAAGTGGTCAAGCGCTCGACGCCGCTCGACGTCACCAGGTAATTCTGCTCCAGGCGGATCCCGGCTTTCAATTCGGGCGTGTAGACGCCGGGTTCGACGGTAATCACGTCGCCGGGTTCGAGCACGCTTTCGTACTGCGGATTCAACTGCGGCGCTTCGTGCGCCTGCAACCCGATCCCGTGCCCCAGATGATGCACGAGCCCGTTGTAGCCGGCCTCGGTGAGAAACCGGGCCGCGGCGGCGTAGAGCGCCTGGCCGGTGATGCCGGGCTTGGCCAGGGACTCGATGTGGTCGAGACAGGCGATTACGGTGCGGCAGGCCTTGTGCTGCGCGGTCGAGCCCTCGCCGTCGACGGCAAAGGTCCGGCAACTGTCGGCGAAGTAACCGCCGACGCTGGGCCCGGCGTCGCAAATGTAGAGTTCGCCTTCCAGCATCGGACGGCGGCGCGGCGCGCCGGCCATGGAATTGGATTGAAAATCGTTCCCGAAATGCTCCAGGTCGCCGCCCGCCGCGCATGTGGCGATGGCGCGCAGTTCGCCGAAGAGTTCCAGTTCGTCCAGACCCGGTTTGACCGCCGACTTCGTGTACGCGTAAATCGTCTGGCACAGATCGATGCCCTTGCGAAGCAGCGCCAGTTCGTCGGGATCCTTCTTCTTGCGCAGCCGCAGAATCTCGCTCGTCAGGTCCACGGCGTCCGGACCGGCAAGCCGCGCGAGCGCGCCAGGGCCTTCGAGATCGACCCCCAGCTTCGCGCCGGCCGGGATCGCCGGCGCCAGCTTCGCCGCGGACTGCCGGGCCTGGTCGGAGATGGTGGTGAAGAACTTCAGCGCCGGATAGGCCACGATCTCGTCGGCGGCCACGTTCGAAAGGCCTTCGGCGCCGGCGACCAAGGTGAGCTTGCCGTTCCTGTCGAGAAAGGCCGCGGGCGCATGGGCGGCGTGCGAACGGTGCGCGGTGAAATACTGGACGTGGCTGCGGTGCGTGATCAACGCGCCGGCCAAACCCAGGCGGTCGAGCGCTTCCACGAGCTTGCGCTGGCGGGCGCGGCAGCCTTCCACGGTCAACATGGTCGAGTCCTCCCTGCGCGTGCGTGTGCCGTCGAGCCTACGCAAGGCGCTCATGCGGGCAACTGCGATTGCGCTGGGGCGGGCGCTGGCGCGATACTGCGCCCATGAACGAGGCGGATGCGATCAAGGCCTTGGCCGCCGAGCACGGTTTCGCGCTGCACGGATTGGCCGCGGTTCCGCCCGGCGGGCAGGCGCCGCAGGCCGAATTCCTTGCCGCGTGGCTGGCCGAAGGCCGGCACGGTCCGCTGCACTACGTCGCGCAAAGCGCCGCGGCTCGCGGCAACGTGCACGCGCGCTTCCCGTGGGCGCGCAGCGTGCTGTGCGTCGGCGCGTACTACGGCGGCGAGCCGCGCGGCCAATGGGGCCGGGACTTCATCGCGCATGTCGCACGCTATGCCCACGGGCGCGACTACCACCTGGTCTTCGAAAAGAGGCTGAAAAGCCTCGCGCGCGCGCTGCTCGACGCCGGACACGTCACCCAAGCGCGGTATTACGTCGACGCCGGTCCCGTGCTGGAACGCGCGTGGGCGCAGGCCGCGGGGCTAGGCTGGGTGGGTAAGAACGCCTGCTTGATCCACCCCCGGCACGGGAGCTTCCTGGTGCTGGGCGAGATCCTGCTCGACCGTGCACTGCCCCCCGATGCGCCCGCGACCGACCGCTGCGGCACCTGCACCCGCTGCCTGGAGGCGTGTCCCACGCAAGCCTTCACCGCGCCGGGGCAACTCGACGCACGGCGCTGCATCGTGACCTGGAACCTGGAGCAGAAGGGCTTGGTGCCGGAAGCGCAGTGGACCGAGCACCACGGCTGGGCGGCGGGCTGCGATGTCTGCCAGACGGTCTGTCCCTACAACGCGCCCGCGCGCGCGCCGCAGCCCGATCCCGAACTCGCCGCACCGCGTCCCTGGCACGGCCTGAGCCTCGCCGAAGCCATCGGGCTTTCGAAAGCCGATTTCGACCGTCTCTTCGAAGCCAGCGCGCTGCGCCGCGCCGGCTGGAAGGGCTTGCGCCTCGGCGCGCTCACCGCCGCGGGGGAAGTTCGGCAGGAAGCCCTGCGCCCGGCGCTGGAAGCGTGCCAAAGCGACGCGGATGCCGATATTCGCGCGCGAGCGGCTTGGGCGTTGAGCCGCCTTGAAGCGGCGAAGCCGGAACCTGAAGGGCGTTAAGAACCGAAATTCGAGCCGACTGCCGTTCGCAAACCCACAACCAGCGAGTCGTCTGGCCGTTACGGGTTGGCGCCCTGTCCGCCGTCGGGATCGTAGTTCTCGTCGGTGGGCGCGGGGGCCGCGGTCTTGGCCTCAGCGTCGGGGGATTTCTGCTCCGGAGCCGGCGCGGGGGCCGGGGCCGGCGTGGAGTTGCCGCGGGCGATGCGCTGCTCGACGCGGAAAATATCGTCGTTGATCTGAAGCAGGAACTGGTTGAGCTGCGCGGCCTCCCCTTCCCAGCCCGCGAACTCGGGACCGCTGAACTTCTCTTCTCCGCGCATGCTGTCGATGCGGCTGCTGCCGGTCTCGCATTCGGCCACGGCAAGCTTGTACTGTTCGACGGCCTTGACCAGATCGCCGGCATCCTCGGCTTTTTTACCTTCGGAATAGAACCCCTGCGCGCGGGGCTTGAACTGCTTGAGTTCGCCGGTCATGTTGCGTTCGATCACGCGGTCGGTCGGAGGCTCGTTGCCGGTCGTCAGCAGGTAAACGCCCATGCCGACGCAGCCGAGCAGCAGGATCACGCACACGGCGATGGCGACCATCTTGATGGGGTCGCCCTTCTTGGGCGCCGCGGCGGGCTTGCGCCGGGAGCCCGCGGGAGCCGCACCGCGCCGGGTGGCCGCGGCTTCGCGCCGCGAAGAGGACGTACCGGGGGCTTTCTCCGCATCGTCCCCCGTCGCAGCGTCCTTCTTGGCCGCGGGCGCGGACTTGACCGTCGGCTTATCCTTTTCCGAATCGTCTTTCTTCGCGCTCGCCGCCATACCGGCACGGGACGGGCGCGCCGTAGGCGCGACGGCCTTCCCCTTTGCGGCCGACGCCGCGGCGGCAGCAGTGCCGGCTGCCGCGGCGGCGGCGGCCGCGGGGGCGGCCGTGCTCTTTTCGCTGCCCTTGGCCGACAAGCCGGCTTTCGCCGGCTTGGCCGCGGGCTTCTTTTTGTCCGCTTGAGCTAACTCTTCGTCCTCGGCTTCATCGTCGTCTTCGTCTTCGTCCTCATCGTCGTCGTCGTCGTCATCGTCGTCGTCTTCATCGAGGTCGTCGTCGTCGAGATCGTCGTCGTCCAACTCCTCGTCGTCGAAGTCTTCGTCCTCCAACTCTTCCTCGTCGAGTTCTTCCTCTTCGAGCGCTTCCTCGTCGATCTCTTCTTCTTCCCAGTCCTCGTCTTCTTCGTCGTCTTCGTCACCGGCGGCCTTCTTTTTCTTCTTCTTGCCGGCTCCTACTTCCTCTTCGTCCTCTTCCTCGATTTCTTCGTCCTCGTCTTCGTCTTCGTCTTCATCCTCGTCGTCTTCTTCGTCTTCATCTTCGTCGTCGTCTTCGTCCCACTCGTCTTCGTCTTCTTCCTCTTCTTCTTCCTCGTCCTCATCCTTACCCTTGCCGCGCTTGCGCCCGAGGCTTTCTTCTTCGCGCTTACGAGGCTGGGCAGGACCGGTGCCCGAGGATCCCGCCTCTCGGGACGGCTTCTTGGGCAATGCCATGGCTAATGAGACCTCCTTATGAATTGAGCGCCACCGGATCGAGCAATCCCTGGTCGGTGCGTAGGTTTCCTTATGTGGCTTGCGGTTGGTACTTAATGTGACGGCGGCAGTGCCGTCAAGGACATTATGTAAATCTGCTCAAAACTCGTGCAGGCCCAGACCGGATATCCTGTAACTCATTACAATAAAATGACTTAACGAACCGGCGCGGAGGCGGCAGGGCGCCCCGAAGTCCGGCTTTCCGTGGCCCCATGGCGCGCTCGGAACGCGGCCAGCGGCTCCAGCAGGTTGCGCGCCAGCTCGCGCAGCGCCGCCTCGTTGGTTTTGGCCTTGAGCGTCAGCCCGAACGAGAAGGTCTGACCGTCGATCACGCGCACGCCTTTCACTTCCGGCAGGCCGCGCAAGGCCCGGTCGGCGAGCTTCAAATCCCAGTCGTGCAGCTTCAAAATCAGGCGCTGCTCCTCGCGGTCGAAACCCACATACGGCACATGCGCCGCCTGCGCCAGCCGGCGCAGCTTGGCTTCCTCAAAGAGCCGCTCCGCGGCCTCGGCCAGCGGCCCGAAGCGTTCGATCACCTCCGCCTTCAGCGCGTCGATCTCGGCGTTCGTGTGGCAGCCGTCCAGCCGGCGGTAGAATTCCAGCACCGCCTTCTCGTCCTGCACGTACGTCTCCGGCAGAAACGAGGCTCCGCGCAGGATCACGTTCACTTCCAGTTCCTGCGGCGGCGGCGGTTCGCCCTTCAGCCGCCGCACGGTTCCGTCCAGCAGCTTGCAGTACAGGTCGTAGCCCACTTCGGCGATCTGCCCCGACTGCTCGGCGCCCAGCACGTTCCCCGCGCCGCGCAGCTCCAGATCCTTCAGTGCGATCTGGAAGCCCGCGCCGAGTTCGTCGAATTCCTCCAGCGCGCGCAGCCGCCGCAAGCCCTCCGGCGTCACCGGACTCGATTCCGGAAGCAGCAGGTAGCAATACGCCTGCAGGTCGCTGCGCCCGACGCGACCGCGAAGCTGGTGCAGTTCGGCCAGCCCGAAGCGGTCGGCTTCGTGGATCAGCATCGTGTTCGCCGAGGCGATATCGAGCCCGCTCTCGACGATGGTGGTGCTGACCAGCACGTCGATCTCGTGATGCAGGAACCGGCGCATCGTGTCTTCCAGATCGTCGCCGTCCATCTGCCCGTGCCCGACGGCGAAGCGCGCCTCGGGCAGCAGCTTGGCCAGCCGCGCCGCGAATTCGTCGATGTCGTACACGCGCGGATGCACCACGAAGACCTGCCCCCCGCGGGAAAGCTCCCGCAGCACCGCGCGCCGCACCAGATCGTCGCTCACCCGCGCGACCTTCGTCGTCACCGAGAGCCGGTTGCGCGGCGGCGTCGTCAGGTTCGAGATGTCCCGCAGGCCCAGGAGCGCCATATGCAGGGTGCGTGGGATCGGCGTCGCGGTGAGCGTCAGCACGTCCACGCTCTTGCGGAGCTGCTTGAAGAACTCCTTGTGCTCCACGCCGAAGCGCTGTTCTTCGTCGACGATGGCCAGCCCCAGGTCCTTGAACGAGACGTCCTTCTGCAGCAGCCGGTGCGTCCCAATCACCACGTCCAGCCGCCCGCTGGCGAGGCGCTGCAACAACTCCTTTTGCTGGCGCTTGCTCTTGAAGCGCGAAAGCGTCGCGACCGAGACCGGATAACCGGCGAAGCGCTCGGCGAAGGTGCGCCCGTGCTGCTCGCACAGCAGCGTCGTGGGCACCAGCACCGCCACCTGCTTCCCCGCGCTGACGGCCTTGAACGCCGCGCGCACCGCGACCTCGGTCTTGCCGAAGCCCACGTCGCCGCAGAGCAAGCGGTCCATCGGGCACGTCGCCATCATGTCGCGCTTAACGGCCTCGATCGCCGAAGCCTGATCGGCCGTGGGCTCGTAGGGAAACGCATCCTCGAAGGTGTGCTGCCACTCGGTATCGGGCGGATAGACGATGCCCGGCAGCCCGCGCCGCGCCGCCTGCACCGAAAGCAGATCCTCGGCGATATCCTTGATCGCCGCTTCGGCGCGAGCCTTCTTGCGCGCCCACGATTTCCCGCCCAGCTTCGACAGCTCGGGCTCGGACTCGCCGCCGATGTACTTGCTCACCAGCCCGATGTGCGGCGCCGGGACGTACAGCTTCACCGTGTCCGCGAACTGGAGCGTCAGGTAATCTTCGGTCCGCCCGCTCTTCTCGAGCCGCGCCAGGCCCAGGTACCGCGCGATCCCGTGGCTGGCATGAACCACGAAATCGCCCAGCGTCAGCTCGAAGATGCTGCTGAGCGGGCGCGTTCCGGCCGCGGCTTTCTTGCGCGCCGATGGCGCCGCCGCGTGCTTGCTCCGCCCCAGGATCTCCCGGTCGCTCAGCGCCGCCAGCGACGCCGCGCGCAGGTCGAAGCCGCCTGAGAGCCGCCCCAGCACCAGCCGCACCGAAGGAGCAGGCAGCACGCCGGCTTCCTTCAAGAGCGTCTCCAGGCGCTGCCGGTCGCCTCCCGTCTCGCAGAAGACATAGACCGCCAGCCGCGACGCGGCGAGTTTCTTCCACGCATCCGCGTGAACGCTCGGCTCGCCCTGCAAGCGTTGCATCGACGTACAGCGGATCTCGGCCGGCGCGCCAGGTTCGCCGCCGTCCAGCGGCGCGTCCGACTCCTCGGCGCCCGCCGGCGGATGCAGATCCAGCGACGAAAAGCGCGCTTCGGCGCGCGCGCGCAGTTCGCCCAAGTCCAGCCCCAGGCTGCGCCCCGAAACGAGGCTCGCCGAATATAGCTCCGCGCGCCGACCCAGCCGCTCCGGCCCCAGCCATGCCACCGCGGCATGAGCGGGCAGGTGGTCCAGCAGCGTGAACGGACCGCCGCTTGCACCGGGCGAGAAGAGCTTGCGCAGGCGCTGCGGCGAACTGTCCGCCAGCCGGATGCGCTCGACCGCCGCCTGGCTGCGCTGCGAGATCGGATCGAACGGGCTGATGCTCTCGATCGTGTCGCCGAAGAAGTCGATCCGGTAGGGCAGGTCGGAGGTATACGGAAAGATATCCAGGATCCCGCCGCGCAGCGCGAACTCGCCGCGCACTTCCACCTGAGCCGTGCGCTCGAAGCCCATGTCCACCAGCTTGCGCCCCAGCAGGATCGGATCCTGCGTCTCGCCGGGCTGAAGCACCAGGTAATCGCCCACCGCCTCTGGCGCTTCGACGGGCTGCAAGAGCGCCACGACGGGCGCGATCAGCACCAGCGCTTCGGGCGGCGGCTCGGCCGCATCGCGCAGCAGCCGCAGGCGTTCCTGAGCCAGCCGGCGGCCGGCCAGCGTCAAGCCTTCGGGACGGTCCGATTCCGTGGGCAGAACGTCCCAGGCCGGAAAAAGCAGCGTCTCCAGGCGCACGCCGCGCTTCAATTCGTCGGGCAGGCTCGCCGTGGCCGGCCGCGTCTGGTCGGCCCAAACGTCCTCGTTGGATGCGGCGAGCTTCTCGGACGGCTGAAGGGCTCGCTTGCTTTCGCTCGCGGCGTCGGCTTCTTCGGCCGCGCGGAAAGCGCGCAGATCGGCTTGCAGGTCCAGTGCCTCGTCCGGGCCTTCCACCACCGCCAGCACAATGCCCGGGCGCTGCGTCGCGCCCCGCGCCAGCGCCACCGCGCCCACCGCCAGCGATTGCGCCGCGCCCAGCAGACCGCGCACGGCCGCGTGCCGCGACAATGCCACCCCGCCGGACGAAGCCCCCGCGGGCCTCCCAGCGTCGGAAACGTGAGATCGGCAATGAGCCGCCAAGGCGGGCAGCTCGGCCACCCGCCTGAACGGAGACGTACGACTCATGCCCAACAGTCTAGCCGCCTACGATTCGCAAAGTCAAAGCCCGCGCCGTTCGTAGCGTCGGCGTCACGCCGGCTAATGTGCCAGCCTTCGAGACGCCAATCGGCAGCACTACAAGGCTCTGTCAAAGCCCCCGCCGCCGTTTGAATTCGGCTCCCCCTCCCCCTAGATTGGTGAACTCGCATGCACTTAAGGGGGAGTCCGTTCATGGCCAAGCCGTCCACCGCCGCGGGGAAGCTCAATAAGTACTCCGCGAACGTCACGCAGAAAAAATCCCAAGGCGCCAGCCAGGCGATGCTCTACGGCACCGGCCTCACCGACGCCGACCTCGCCAAGCCCTTCGTCGGCATCGCCTCGAACTGGTACGAAGGCAACACCTGCAACATGCACCTCAACGACCTCTCCGCGCAGGTCAAGCAGGGCGTCGTCGCCGCGGGGCTCGTCGGGATGCGCTTCAACACCATCGGCGTCAGCGACGGGATCAGCATGGGCACCGACGGGATGAGCTTCTCGCTGCCCAGCCGCGACCTGATCGCCGACAGCATCGAGACGGTCATCGGCGGGCACTGGTACGACGCGCTCGTCGCGATCCCCGGCTGCGACAAGAACATGCCCGGCTGCCTCATCGCCATGGCCCGGTTGAACCGCCCGGCGCTGATGGTTTACGGCGGGACGATCCGCGCCGGCTGCTGGAGCGACAAGAAGCTCGATATCGTCAGCGCCTTCCAGAGCTACGGGGAGTTCCTGGCCGGGAAGATCGACGAAGCCGCGCGCCAGGCGATCGTGAAGCACTCCTGCCCCGGAGCCGGCGCCTGCGGCGGGATGTACACCGCCAACACCATGGCCAGCGCCATCGAGGCCATGGGCATGAGCCTCCCCTACAGTTCCTCCGCGCCCGCCGTCAGCGCCGAGAAGCAAGCCGAATGCAACCACGCCGGCGAGGCCGTCCTGCGCCTCCTCGAACGCGACCTCAAGCCCCGCGACATCATGACCCGCCGCGCGTTCGAAAACGCCTGCGCCGTCGTCATGGCCCTCGGCGGCAGCACCAACGCCGTCCTGCATCTCCTCGCCATGGCCCAGGCCGCCGGCGTCGAATGGACCCTCGACGACTTCCAAAAGAGCGCCGACCGCGTGCCCTTCGTCGCCGACCTGAAGCCCAGCGGGAAGTACGTGATGGAAGACCTGCATGCCGTCGGCGGCACGCCCGCCGTGATGAAGCTGCTCCTCGAGAAGGGGCTGCTCCACGGCGACTGCATGACCGTCACCGGGAAGACCGTCGCCGAAAACCTCGCCGCGCTGCCGGGCCTCAAGGCCGGGCAGCAGGTGATCGTGCCGTGGGAACAGCCCATCAAGCCGTCCGGGCACATCACGATCCTGTACGGCAACCTCGCGCCCGACGGCGCCGTCGCCAAGATCACCGGCAAGGAAGGCGTGCGCTTCAGCGGCCCCGCGCGCTGCTACGACAGCGAGGAGTTGATGCTCGCGGCCCTGGAACGCAGCGAGATCAAGAAGGGCGACGTGGTCATCATCCGCTACGAAGGCCCCAAGGGCGGGCCGGGCATGCCCGAGATGCTCACGCCCACCAGCGCGATCGTGGGCGCCGGTCTGGGCAACGACGTCGCGCTCCTCACCGACGGGCGGTTCAGCGGCGGAAGCCACGGGTTCATCATCGGGCACATCTGCCCCGAAGCCCAGGAAGGCGGCCCCATCGCCCTCGTACGCGACGGCGATACCGTCACCATCGACGCCAAGACGCGCGCCATCGAAGTGAACGTAAGCTCCGCCGAGTTGGACAAGCGCCGCGCGGCCTGGAAGGCGCCGGCCTTGAAAGCCTCCGGGGGCGTCCTTTACAAATACATTCGCGCCGTGCGCCCGGCCAGCCAGGGCTGCGTGACGGACGCATGAGCGAACGGAACCGCCGCATGAACGGGAACGGATGGCGCCGGCGGATCGGGCGCGGCGCGGCCGCCGTCGCGCTGCTGCTGTGCGCCGCCTGCGGGCACGGCAAAACCCGCGTCCACCAGCCCGTCGAACGGATCGAGCCCGCCCTGAAAGTGCTCGAGGTGCCTTACGTCGTCAAACCCAAGGAAGCGCCCGAAGGCGATCCCCTTTGGTACCGCGAACTCCTCGTCGAACTGGAGACGGTCCCCAAAGAGAAGCCGGCGTTGCAGATGGCCATCGAAGTCCGGCGCGGAGCGGCCTACCGCAGCGCCCACCAGTTGCTCGAAGAAGTCCGCGACCAGGTCCAGTTGGCCCTCGACGAACGCGCCGGCGCCGTCCTGCTCTCCCTGGAGTTCGGCGAACTTGAAGCCGTCCGCAACGGGCCCCTGCTCCTCAAGGCCGAACTGGGTCTGCGCGAACTCTACATCCGCCGCGACGAAATCGCCGTCGAACGCATGTACCTCGAGCCCGCCCTCACCCGCCTGGCTCTGCAAGGCGGGCTGCGCCATTCGCAGCGCAAAACCTACAACCCCGTCGTATCCTTCCGCCGCCAGAACCTCAGCGTGCTCGAAGCCATCGATGCGATCCTGAAAGAGCACGGCTTCCAGCGCAAACTCTCCGGCGTCGGCGCCCGCGTCACCACCGACGCACGCAAGTTCCCCACGCGAGAACTCTTCATCCAGACCTCCGTGCAAAGCATCCTCGATGCCGTCGAGAAAATGCGCCACGACCTCCCCACCCTGATCGTGTACCAAGGCAAGCGGCCCGGAGAAGCGGTGGAAGAAGTCTCGGTCGACGAATCCAAAACCAAAGCAGATTCAGAGCCCGAAGCGAAGACCGAAACGAAGACCGGCGCGGAACCGGCTAAAGAGAGCGAAGCGAAGACGCCCGCCGAGCCCCAAGCAGAGAAATAGGTCCCGCGCCCAGCAGGAAACGCGCGGCACGGGTTGATCTTCGTACCTTGCCGTTTGTTGGGTTCTTGCCGTTTGAATTCGGACCTGAAAGGGAGCCCCATGCCCCAGAACATCATCGCCTGCCGCACCGGTTGCTACGGCATACACAAAGAACACGCTTTCGAACACATGGCCCAAATCGGCCTGCTCAACGCCGAGGTCGGCTACCTGCCCGAGCCCGAATGGCCCGCGTTCGAGGCCAAGCTCAAGCGCCACGGCATATCCGTCACCAGCACCTCCGGCGGCGTGGACCTCTCCAAGCCCGAAGCCGTGGGCACCCTGACCGGCCTGGCGCGGATGGCCCAGCGCTTTGGCGCGAAAGTGATCTTCCTCAGCGTCAAGACCGGCGGCGCGCCCAAAGAGCAGGCCTACGCGAAGCTGCGCGAACTGGGAGGCATCGCCGCCGCGCACGGCGCGACTATCGCCCTCGAGACGCATCCCGACCTCGTCACCAACGGCGACTTGGGCGCCGAGACCGCCCGCGGCACGAACCACCCCCACGTGAAGCTCAATTACGACAGCGCCAACCTCTACTACTACAACGAAGGCGTCGATGGGATCGTGGAGCTGAAGAAGTTCATCCCCTACCTCGGCGCGGTGCACCTGAAGGAGACCAACGGGAAGCTCAAGACCTGGTACTTCCCGGGGCTCCACGAGGGCGAAGGGATCGTCGACTTCCCCGAAATCTTCCGCCTCTGCCACGCCGCCGGCTTCTACGGCCCCTTCACGATGGAGATCGAGGGCATCGAAGGCGAGAACCTGACCCTCGAACAGACCTGCGCCCGCATGGCGAACTCGGTGGCCTACCTGAAGTCCATCGGACAGATGTAAGGCCTCCCTCAGGCGGCTTCATCAAGGACGCGCGTGCCCGCGTCGGCAGGCCGCGCCAGCGCGTAGCCATGCCAGGAGCGGCCTGCACTGCAACCGGGTCGCCGGCCAGCCGAGAACCGGCCGCCGCGGGCCTACGAGCCCACGGACGGCCTTAGCCAGCGTGGCCCGGACCTCGACCCACCGAATACCGAAGGGCAATAAAAAAGCGGGCGGCCCCTGAGGAGCCGCCCGCTTTACTTCGTAGCCGTCTGGCTAGCTTAGAAGTTGTAGAGCCACTGCATCATGATCGTATCGTTCGTGGCCTTGCCGCCGCGGGACGAGTCGAACACGTCCGGATTGCTGCGGATCGGATCGATGCCCGGGTTGCGGCTCAGGTGGTCGAACGCGTTGTGGCTGGCGCCGTCGTGCCGGTATTCAAAGCGGATGTTCATGTTGTCCGCGATGTTCCAGTTCACGGTGGCCGTCAAGCTGTACAGCTCGACGCGCTGCCCGAAGCCGGTGTCGTCCGTCAGACCGGTGCGGGTGCCGCCCTTATCGTTGAAGTACTCGCCACGGCCGGCGAAGTACCACTTGTCGGCGAACTTCCACTTCATGTAACCGGCCGCACCCCACCACACGGCGTCGTTGTACGTGCCGCTGCCCGTGCGGAAGCGATGCTGGGACTCGTCCTTCTCGACGCCGTAGTTATACTCGACGGCGAATTCCCAGTTCTCCCACGGATTGAACCAGACGTTGGTATTGACCAAGTAGCGCATCGCGCTTTCGTCGTACCCGTTCTGGCCGCCTTCGTTGCCCATGCTGCCGTTCACCGCCCAGGAGATCCATTCCAAAGGCTTCCAGAGGCTGCGCAGGTGGAAGTACTTATCGTCGTTGTTGTCGATGGTGTTGTCCCAGCCGTTCGTGACCATCGCCGCAACCTGCCAGTTCTCGAAGACATCGTAATGCATCTTCAGGCCAGTGTGCGTGAACGGAATCGCGAGACCGAAGTTAAAGCTGCGGGTCGAGTTCCAGTTCGACTTGGACTCGATAACTTCAAAGCCATGGTCAGTGACGAAACGGCCGCCGGTGAAGTGGAGGCCGCTGCCGATCGGGGCAATGTAGTTGATGTAACCCTGCTGGACGTTGTCGAAGGTAAAGACTTCTTCTCCGCTCAGACCGTTCAGCGTCGTCGTGTCTTCGCCGAAGTTCAGGTCAATGCGGAAGCCCGCTTCGCCAACTTCCTTCGCCGTGCCGTCGAAGAACAGCTCGATCTGATTCGCGGTGAAGTCGTTCGACTCGCTGCGATCGAAGCTGCGGAACCGGTTAGTGTCGGTCACGCGGAACGGCGCGGACGTGTTGGCCACGAAGCCTGCGGGCGTTCCGCCAAAAACGTTCCCAACAGGATCAAGGTTGTTCACCAGCGTCCCGTCTGGATCGATCTTTTCCGGGCGGTTGAAGCTGAACTGGTAGCTGACATCCACGTGACCGCCGATTTGAATCTTGCGGCCGTGCTCCTTCGGGTCGTGGAAGAAGCGGTCCGACGTCGCCTTCTCCAGCGACGCGTCAATGCGCTGGTTCAGCGCCGGGCGGATCTCCGCCGTCGTCTGCGCCGTCTTCAGATCACCCTTCAACGAGTGAATCTCCTGCGCCTGCGCCTTCATCTGCTTTTCCATCATCTTCATGCGCTCAAGCAGCTCGCGCACCGTGGCGGCATCGGCGCCGTCTTCGGCAGCGGCGGCAGGCATCACCAACCACGCCAAAGCGAGGCAAACCAAGCCTCCGATAAACTTCCCGTTCCGGGCCACGCTCATCTCCTTTTCCCCTCCCTGTACCGAGGTATGAATCACGGTTCCCGATGAACGCTCATACGTCCGACCCGCGGCAGCGAACCGTATGGCGTTAACTGATCCTGCTGGAAGTAAGAACGGGTGCATTCCCCATGCCAACCCGAACCCACCGTCCACAGTGAGCTTCACAAACTCAATGTCGTTCTTGAAAGCGCTAGGGATTCTAGGCACCTGTGCGACTTCATCAAGGATTAATATCCAGAATTTTGAAGGTGCAGACGATACTTTTTTACGCCTCCAACTGTCTATTATTAAACAGGTTGCGCGAAGTAGGTCGATCCGGTTCCGAACAGTTAGGTAAATCTATAGCCCCCCATGATTTACCAACCACACACATTTTCTTAGGGCTTTGGACGGCCTCAGGCTCCTGCTTCAAACCCCTTACTCCTGGCCGCGCATCCAGTTAATGCCGGATCGAGAATGCCGCCCACTCCCCGCTCGCCGGCTCCCAGGATCGCTCCACGCCGCGGATATAGCCCGGCATCTGGCGCTGCAGGTCGAAAAGAAATTCGTCCAGTTTGCGCGGCGAGCCTTCGGCCACCAGTTCCACGCGCCCGTCCGGCAGGTTCGTCACCCAGCCGGTCAGGCCGAGTTTCTCCGCGAGCGCCGCGACGGTCATACGCATCCCCACGCCCTGCACGCGGCCGGAGAGGATCGCGCGCAGGCGGCGCAGCTCGGGATTCGCTTCGGCGTTCATGCGGCGCTCGCCCGCCTGGTTTAGAGCCGGCGCCTGCGGCCACGGCGCCGGCGCGGTAATCGCGCATTTGCGGTTGTCAGCCGCCCGCTACATTTCTATCGTGCCTCATAGCGTATTCCCTCGAACGAAAACTGGAGCTTCCCATGAGCGAGACCCCGCACCTGAACCTCGACCGCGCGCCGGCGCGCACCTTAATGGGCCCCGGGCCGAGCAACATGCACCCGCGCGTCTATGCGGCGCTCAGCCAGCCCGTCGTCGGGCACATGGATCCGCTCTACTTCAAAGTTATGGACGAAGCGCAAGCACGGCTGCGCACGCTCTTCGGTACGCGCAACGATTTAACGCTCGCGCTGCCCACGACCGGCATGGGCGCGATGGAAGCCAGTTTGGTCAACCTGATCGAGCCGGGCGACGAGGTGCTGGTCGGAAAGCACGGCGTTTTCAGCGGGCGGATGACCGGAATCGCCGAGCGCTGCGGCGGAAAAGTGCGCGAATTGGATATCGCTTGGGGCCGGGCGGTGGAACCGGCGCAGGTCGAGGCGGAGCTTAAAAGCCATCCGATCAAGCTCGTCTGTCTGGTGCATGCCGAGACCAGCACGGGAGTTATACAAAACCGGCTGCCGGAGATCGCCAAAATCTGCCATGCGCACGGCGCGCTGCTGCTGGTCGATACCGTTGCAAGTCTAGGCGGCGTACCGTTTCACACGGACGAATGGGATCTGGATGCGGTCTACACGGGCAGCCAGAAATGCCTCTCGGTGCCGCCGGGGATCGCGCCGCTGACGTTCGGGAAGCGCGCGGAAGAGAAGCTCAAGAACCGCAAAACGCCGGTCCAGAGCTGGTTCTTCGATCTGACGCTTGTACGTAAGTACTGGAACGAAGAGCGGATATATCATCATACCGGGCCGGTGAACATGACGTACGCGCTGCTGGAAGGCCTGCGCTTGGTGGACGAAGAAGGGCTCGAAGCGCGCTGGGCGCGGCATGCGCATGCCGCCAAGGCGCTCCATGCCGGCCTGGAAGCGATGGGCTTGGCGCTTTTCGTAAAGGATCCGGCGCTGCGCTGTCCGACCGTCACAACCGTGGAAATCCCGGCTGGTGCGGATGATGTGAAAACGCGCAAAGCGCTGCTCGAACAGCACGGCCTGGAGATCGGCGGCGGCTTGGGTGCTCTAAAAGGTAAAGGCTGGCGCGTGGGACTGATGGGCGAAGGCGCCGTCGGGAACCACGTGCTTCTGTTCCTGGGCGCGCTGGGCGGGATCTTGAACGCGCAAGGCGTTAAGATCAAGGCTGGAGCGGGCTTAGAAGCGGCGGGCGCGGTCTTGAACGCCCCGCGCTAACGGATGCCCACATCCTTCAGCCAGCGCGCGCACTGGCCGGTCCAAGCACCGACGGCGGGGTCGTCGGCGGCTAACCCCAATCCGTGCCTGCCTTTGGGCCAGCAATGCAGCTCGTAGGGCACGCCGTGTTTGCTCATCGCTTGCGCCAAGAGCAAGAAATGCGGCGCGGGAACGGCGGCGTCTTCGAACGTATGCCAGATGAAACCCGGTGGCGTGCGCGGACTTACGTGCTTCTCGAGGCTCACCGAAGCGAGCAGTTCGGCGGACGGATTCGCGCCCAGGAAGTTGCTGGTGCATCCGGGGTGCGCGAAGTCCGTAAAGCTAATCACACCATAGCAATCCACGAACGCATTGGGGCGCGGGTCCAGCCGGTCGATGGCGTCGCGGGGCGCTTCGAAGGTGCGTTCGAAGAGCACCGCGGCCGAGACGGCAAGGTGTCCGCCGGCGCTAAACCCAAGCGTCGCCACGCGTTGCGGATCGACCTTAAACTCGGCCGCGCGCGCGCGGACGGTCCGGATTGCACGCTGCACGTCCAATTGCGGCACGGGGTAATGGTACGGGAAGACGCGGTAATCGAGAAGGAACGCGGCGAGGCCCAGGCCGCGGAGCCATTCGCAGATCGGGGTGCGTTCGTGCTCGGCTCGGACTCTGTAACCTCCGCCTGGACAGACGATTACGCATCCGAAGGGGCCCGCGCCGTCGGGCAGAAACGGGGTCAGCGTCGGGCGGTCTTCTTTGGCGGAACCCTTGGCGTGCGGCGCGCCTTCGGGCCAAAGTTCGAAGGGGACGGGAGTTACAGGCATGATCGGGTTTCCTTGCGGGTGTGCTGGAGGCGATTCGTCTAGTCTACCTCAAAGTCGGCGCTTCGGCCTACTTGTGCGCAGGGCCGGGTTGCCGAACGCCGGGAAGCGGGTAAGTTAAAGCTATAACTTCGTTTACAAAGGAGCCGTCGATGCGGATCGAGCTTGCGGTGGTGCTGGCCGGGCTGGTTTTTTCGAGCGCTCTCTGGGGCGCGGAACCCAAAAAGGAGGGCGCCAAAGTGGGCGACCCGTTGCCGGAATTCACGTTGAAGGACGAGAACGGTACCGATGTAAAGCTTTCTGAATTCAAGGGTAAGGCGGGTTTGATCCTCTTCTTTTACCCCAAGGCCGATACGCCGGGCTGCACCAAAGAAAGCTGCGGCTTCCGGGACGAACTGGCCAAGTACCAAGCGGCCGGGTACCAGCCCATGGGCGTCAGCCGCGACACGCCGGCGGCTCAGAAAGCGTTCAAGGAGAAGTTCAAGCTGACCTACCCGCTGCTCAGCGATCCCGATGCAAGTCTAGCCGCAGCCTTCGCTTTCAAGCCCGGACAGCGCGCGACGGCGGTGATCGCGAAGGACGGGACGATCGAGAAGCTGATCGTGCAGGTGAATGCGGCGTCGCACGCGGTGGACTTGCTGAAGGATATGGGGAAGTAGCGGCCGGGATCGTCGGTCGCCGATAGAAGCCGTCCGCGGGGCCACTCAGCGGTGGTCTAGACGTGGCCGCGCACGTCGAGCAAAAATTCGATCCTGCCATAAAACTGCTATAAATCGCATACGCTATGCGTATATTTTCACACAGGTGCTTAGCGCTTTTCGCGCTATGCGCGCAGGGCTGAACGGGTGCATGCGGCTTGGAGGCCCAAAAAACGCGGCCTTCCGTGGCCTTCGGCGCTCGGCGGCGCGGAGCGGTTACGCGTGTGCGTAAGCGGGCGAGTTGTTTTAGGAGTTCTTGCAGCGGCGTGCGGGTCGTAGGCCTGCCCTGCGTGCGAGGCGGCGTGGTGGCGCGAAGCGCGCGCAAGCCCTCGCCTTCGCCAAGGCTTCGGCTTAGCAAGCCGGAGGGGCGGCAGAGCGGAACCTGTCGCTTACGCATTCGGTAAGTTAGGCGGCGAACGGGGGTGGTCTGTCACATCGATGAGACGCTCAGTGAACGGCCCCAGGGGCTCGGTCGCACCTCGCTCCGCTTTATTGCGGTTTGCAAAGGCAAATTTGGCGCGGGCTGGCGGACGTAAAAGGCGAGCCGTCGAAATCGCCGTTCCGACTCAAGAGGCGCAAGCCGTAGGCTTCGAGAAGGAGGGGAAGTTCCTGCGGAAAGATGCAGCGCAGATCCAGGTTCACCACCCACGCATCCGGACGGTTCGGGGCCGAGATGTACCATGTGGACCGATTGACTTGTGCAGCAGCGTCGTAGTCGCCCGTCGCCTCCGCGATCAGCTCTCCCCATGTTTCGGTGACGGCCTTTAGGATCGGTGCGCGGCCACGGCGATCAGAGGCCAGCAGCTTCACATCCGGATTGAAGATATCGAACGCGAAGATGCCCTCAGGCGCCAAGTGCCTGCGAACGACGGTCAAGCACGCCCCCAGATCCTCGCGTGTATGCAGATGCAAAAGCGAATTGCGCGCGACGAAGATCAGCGGAAAGCGCTCGCGCCGCTCGAACGAACGCATATCCGCGGCCTCGAATTCCACATTCGCACCCTTTCTTTCCGCGCGCCGGCGCGCGTGCTCCAACATAGGCAACGCGCAATCGATGCCTACCGCTCTACGATCGGGCCGGGCCAACGGCACCGTGAGCTGGCCGGTTCCGCACGCCAGTTCGAGGATCGGTCCGCCGTGGCGTTCGGCCAAGGCGGAGTAATGCGCCAAGAAGGGTTCCGGAGCAAAGAGCGCGTCGTAGAGTTCGGGGACTTCGTAAAGCATGCGTGGCCCTTCCCATAGTTCGTGGCTGTGCGGTCAGTCGAACGAATACCCCGCGAAGTAGATCTGCGCAGGCTCGCCGTCGTCGTACACGACGATGTAAATCGCTTCGCCCCGGTCGATTTGCTCAAATAGGTCTTCGCAGACTTCGATCTGCTGGCGCGTGGGCCGCGTGGTTCCAAATAGTTTCCGCAGGTCGTCTTCGGCCAAAGGCGCGGCTTTACACACGGAGCCTTCGGCGCGCTCGAGGAAAGCGGCCAGTTCCATGGCGTCGGGCGGTTCGTCGCGCGGCGGGCGCGGATGGGGCACGATGGCATCGATGTCGAGTATGGAGCGCGTGCCGTCTTCCGCCGCCGCTTCGCGCGCCTCGTCGATGCTGGCATGCTGAGGGCCCGGCTTGGGGGCGTCCGGCCCCAAGGGAAAGTCCAGGAACGGTACGACCGGGTTGTAGCGCCCGGCTTTGAACTCGCGCCGTCGCAGCGCCTGAAGCGCCGCGTTGAGGTCCGGCTGATACGGCACGAAGTACCAATACGGATGGGCGCCCATGCGGGGACTGTACAACCGACCGGACGGAGGTGCAACGGGACGGTTCTTGTGCCTGCGGCATCCGCGCGGGGGCCGGGTAGCCCACACAAGCCGCAGGCTTGTGTGGGTGCCTCAGGCACCAGAGGCTAGAAGGGACAGGGGTTCCGAGGTAAGCTTCCGGCAAGGTCCGCAAGCGTACGTTGGATGCCTTCGAGGCGCCTCTTGTTCGCAAGCTCACCCACACAAATCGGAGATTTGTGTGGGCCGCCGGTCGGCCACCCGCCGGAGTGGGGGTACCTCATGAATTCTTCCGTTCGATTCCTATTGGCTCTTGTTCTAGTTTGTACTTCAATCGTAGCGCTTTTGTTGATTATAAAGAATCCATATGGATCATTGCCATTTGCTAAGAGCTACTGGAAAGGCATCTTTAATATATCTTATAGCGCCTTTTCACTCTGCCTTGGTGCCTTTCTCGTAATGAAGAAAAGGCCATCTTTAAGGAATTGCTTTACGGTATTCTTTTTGGTGATGGTAGTTGCTCTGCTGACTGGTTATTTGTCGCAATTAGCCAAACTTCAAGAAAATTGTTTAGAGTCCTATTGGATTCCAGAATCTATGCGCGCCCAATTTGTCAGAGATGCGGAAATTTTAATCTCCAATCAGAAGCTGAGCGAAATCCAAAGCGCCCTCTATGAAAGTGATTATGGAGACTATGGAAGCGACATAAACATCCTTCAAGTAGAGTACGAGCCTTCCTCCACAGATATTGGTTGGTTTTCCCAAGGAATGCTGATTGAGTTTAATCCTCTCTTAAGCTCGTCGTTTCAAAACCATTCTATGGCGATCCGAATTATTCACCTAAGATGCGTCTTTCTTTCGGCCATTATTCTTGAGGGCGAAGAGACCGTTATTTCTAGAGGTGACCAAATTCAAAGGCGTGCATTTCTGGAGGCACCTCACCTATACTATCGAGAGCGGGATATCAATCGGCTGGAGTTTTATCTTGTAGAAACATGCAGGATGCTCGGTGAAACATGGAGGCAAAATTCAGGTGAAAAGCCGAATCAATCGGAAAACTCCATTCCCCACCTGCTTTGGATTTTTGAACATGAGCCGAAGGGTCCATTTAAGGATTACTTGGAAAAAATAGTTCGTAAGGTTGAATCTTCTTAGGTATTTCACTCTCTTTTGGATAACGCCCGTTCTTTTGCGCACCTTTGAAAAATGGATTAGAGCCGTCTCGGTCACCGCCTACGGAGAATTAGGGCTAGATGCTTTCGCATTCGGTAGCTTGGGTGGCGGACGGGGAGAATCTGTCGCCCCGCTGGGGCGAACGGCGCACGGCAAACGACGAATGGCGAACGGACCACAACCCTTTCAGGGTTGAACGATCTTGGGGGGACGCGTTCCCAGGGTAGCGCCTGCGGCGCAACCCTGGGCTTTGTTGCACAACCCCTTCGGGGTTGTAGGACGACGACAAGACACGGCGTTGCAACGCGACCACAAGACACGGCGTTGCAACGCGACGACAAGACACGGCGTTGCAACGCGACGACAGGACACGACGTGGCAGCACGAAGACAGGACACGACGTGACAGCGCGAAGACAGGACACGGCGTGGCAGCGCGACGACAGGACACGGCGTGGCAGCGCGACGACAGGACACGGCGTGGCTGCGCGACGACAGGACACGGCGTGGCGGGGCGACGACAAGGCAAGGCCGTAACAACCCCAACGGGGTTGAGTCACGAAGCCCAGGGTTGCGCCGCAGGCGCTACCCTGGGAAACTGCCCCCCGAACGTAGCAACCCCAACGGGGTTGTGGCCGTTTCGCCAAGCACCCGGCTCACGTTCTCGGAGGTGATGCGCGTGCCCCAATCGCTCTCGTCCGTTTACCTGCATCTGGTCTTCTCCACCAAGGACCGCCACCCTTTCCTAAATGAATCGGATCTGCGCGCGGCTTTGCATGCGTATCTGGGCAGCGCTTCCAAACAGATCGATTGCCCGGCGCTGGCCGTGGGCGGTGTCGCCGATCACGTTCATATGCTCTGCCGCTTTGGACGCACCGTCACGCAAGCCGATTGGGTCAAGGAGGTAAAGCGCGTTTCGAGCCTTTGGCTGAAGGACCGCTTGGAGACTTTCGCGTGGCAGAGCGGGTATGCGGTCTTCTCGGTGGGCGCGGAGCAGGTGGAACGCGTGGCGGCGTATGTCGCGCGGCAGGAGGAACACCATCGCGGCCGCGCGTTTCAGGATGAGTTGCGCGAGTTGTTGAAGGCACACGGACAGGCATGGGACGAACGGTATGTGTGGGATTAGGGAACGCGGCAGGGCAGCGAACGGCGGATGGTGAAAGGTTAGCGGCAAAAGGGCAGGGCGAAGGACAAACGGCGAACGGACCACAACCCTTTCAGGGTTGGACGGCCATTGGGGGGACGCGTTCCCAGGGTAGCGCCTGCGGCGCAACCCTGGGCTTCGTTGCACAACCCCTTCGGGGTTGCGGGACCATGGCGGGACAAAGGGTACCGTGCGGAGCCGGTTCTATTTGGGGCTATGGCCCTATAGGATCAGTCAAACGATCTGCCTGCAAAGAATATTTGCGCGGGTTCGCCTTCGTCGAAAACAACGATATACAGCGCTTGACCACGGTAAAGCAGTTCGAAGTAATCTTGCGTGCCCTCGACCTGCTTACGCGTCGGCTGAGTGGTGCCGAAATACCGGAGCAGGTCTTCCTCGGCCACGGGAGCGGCTACAGTGGCGGTATATAAGTGGGCCAGCGTATCTTCTTGCCCTCGGAGGCTTCGATCGCGAGGTTTGCGAGCGGCTGTTCCGATCGAGGTAATGTCCAGAATGGACCCCGTGCCGCACTCTTCTGCTGCTTCCTGAGCTTCGAAAATATTGGCATGTTTCGGGCCGGGCTTGGGGGAATGGGGACCCAGTGGGAATAGATCTTGGATGTCGGGCATCGCTGGGCTGTATCGGCCGGCTTTAAATTCGCGCCAACGCAGCGCATGTAAGGCGGCTTCCAAATCTGGTTGATAGGGCACAAAATACCAATAGGCATGAGAGCCCATGGCGCTGTTCCTTGACGAATGCGTTTACGAATACCGATGTATTTCTCTCGCCTCAGGTCCACTTCTCCGCAGGCGAACGGCTCACCCCACCCGTTCCTCTTTTTTATCCGCCGGCAGGGCGGCGTCTTGGTGGTCTTTCGCGTACTGCAGCGCGGCGCCGATAAAGTCGCGGAACAGGGGATGCGGCTGGATGGGCGTGCTCTTGAATTCGGGGTGGAACTGGACGGCCAAAAACCACGGATGGTCGGCGAGTTCGACGATCTCGACGAGCCGGCCGTCGGGGCTCAAGCCCGAGAAGATCATGCCGCGGTGTTCGTACTGTTCGCGGTACTGGTTGTTGAATTCGTAGCGGTGGCGGTGGCGTTCGCTGACTTGTTCGGCCGCGTAGGCCGCGCGGGCCTTGGTCCCGTCGCGCAGGGCGCAGGGGTAGGCGCCGAGGCGCATGGTCCCGCCCTTCTGCGCGATCTCGCGCTGGTCGGGCATCAGGTCGATCACGCACTGCGCGCTCTTGGGATCGAACTCGCTGCTGGTGGCGCTGTCGAGCCCGCAGACGTTGCGGCCGAATTCGATCACGGCGAGCTGCATGCCTAAGCACAGCCCGAAGTACGGGATGCGGTTCTCGCGGGCGAAGCGGATGGCGGCGACTTTGCCTTCGGTGCCGCGCTGCCCGAAGCCGCCGGGGACGAGGATGCCGTGGGGCTTGTCTTTGTTGAAGCGCTTGAGCCCGTTGCGCTTCTCGAAGTCCTCGGCCTCGATGGGCAGCAGTTCCACTTCGGTCTTGTGCGCGATGCCGGCGTGCTTGAGCGCTTCGTAGACCGACTTGTAGGCGTCCTGGTGCTGGATGTACTTGCCCGCCACCGCGATGCGGACGCGGTGCTTGGGATGCTTGACGACTTCGACCATGTCGATCCAGTCGCGGATGCGCGGGCGGCCGACGGGAAGCGAAAGGCGTTCGGCGACCAACTGGTCGAGCCCTTGTTCGATGAGCATGAGCGGGACTTCGTAGATGGAGTGTTCGACGTCCTTCTCTTCGATCACCGCGTCGCGGTCGACGTTGCAGAAGAGCGCCATCTTCTTCTTGTGGTCGTCGGTGAGGTGCTTTTCGGTGCGGACGATGAGGACATCGGGCTGGATGCCGATGCGGCGGAGTTCGCCGACGGACTGCTGCGTGGGTTTGGTTTTGATCTCGCCGGCGGCCTTGATGTAGGGGACCAGCGTGAGGTGCATGTAGAGGCAGTTGCGGCTGTGCAGATCGTAGCGGAGCTGGCGGATGGCTTCGAGGAAGGGGAGCGATTCGATGTCGCCGACGGTGCCGCCGATTTCGGTGATGACCACGTCGGTCTCGTCGTCGGCCAGCGCCAGGATGCAGCGCTTGATCTCGTCGACGATGTGCGGGACGACCTGGACGGTCTTGCCGAGGAAGTCGCCGCGGCGTTCTTTCTGGATCACGGTCTGGTAGATCTGCCCGGTGGTGTAGTTGCTGTGGCGCGAGACGTAGTCGCCGGTGAAGCGTTCGTAGTGGCCCAGGTCGAGATCGGTCTCGGCGCCGTCTTCGGTGACGTAGACTTCGCCGTGCTCGTACGGGTTCATCGTGCCCGGATCGACGTTGATGTAGGGGTCGAGCTTCTGGAGTTTGACCTTCAGCCCCATGCGTTTGAGGAGCAGTCCGACGGCGGCGGTGGTGAGTCCCTTGCCGAGGCTGGAGACCACGCCGCCGGTGACGAAGATGTGCTTGGCCAAAGATGAAGCTCCTTCTTAGTGTCCGTAAAACGTAGCTCCGCGGTCCAGCCAGTCGCCCTGCACGTCGGCCAGATCGGCCGACTGGTCCTGCCCGCCGCCGCGCGCCTGGTAGCGTTCGACGAAGGCGTCGTACTGTTCGGGCGTATCGATCCCCGGGACGTGCTTGGGCACGAAGCGCACGGCGATGGCGCGGCCGTGGTCGAGCGCGCGGAGCTGTTCGAGCTTCTCCGTGCGTTCGTGGATCGTCGGGGCCAGCGCGGGAAATTCGAGGAGGAACTCGCGCCGGTACGCGTACAAGCCCAGATGATGAAAGCCCCAGATCCGCGCGGGTTTCTTGGTGCGCGGATCGATCACATGCATGCCGTCCTCGACTTTGCCGGCGTCGCGCGCGAACGGAATCGGCGCTCGGCTGAAGTACAACGCGTGCCCGTCGCGCCGGACGACGACCTTGACGACGCTGGGTTCGCGAAAGCGCGCTTCGTCGAGGATCGGTACGGCGAGCGTGGCCATGCCGGCGGTTTCGGGCTGCGGCGGGGCGAGGCCCATGCGCGTATCGAGCGTGCCGAGCGGGCCGCCGGTGAGGATCTCGGCGACGGCCTTGAGGTAATCGATCTCCACTTCGGGTTCGTCGCCCTGCAGGTTGACGATGACGTCTTCGGAAAGTCCCTGGGCGGCCGCGGCGATGCGGTCGGTGCCGCTGGGCAGGGCCGGATCGGTCAAGACGGCTTCGACGCGTGCGCGGCGCGCGGCGGCGGCGAGTTCCTTATCGTCGCAGGCGACGAGGACGGTGGTGAAGAGCTGCGGCCACGCGGACTGGGCGGCGCGCGCGCGTTCGAGGGTGTGTTCGAGGAGCGTGCGGCCGGTCTTGCTCAACAGGAGCTTGTTGGGCAAGCGCGTGGACGCCAGCCGAGCCGGTAAGACGATCGCGACAGACATGCGTGTAGGGGCTCCCCGCGAGCGAGCCGGCGCGTGCGGCGCACCGGTCCCACGGGGTAGCGTTTGTACTTCATTTTTCGGCAGGCACAACCGGTCAACGCAAGAGGCCGTTCGGCGGCCGGTTATGCACCGTATTTGCACCGTTTATCCGCGGCGAAGTGGAAAGCAGTTCACGGGTTATGCACGGATGGGGGGCGTGGCCTTTCCACGCACGGGTTCGAAGTTGCGGGCGACGACCCAGTCGGGGCGGGGGTCTTCGACGGGCCGGGGTGGGTTGGCCACGTCGTTGTAGCAGACGATGAAGGTCTTTCGGGGCAGCGGCGACATGTTGTGGTTGCTGCCGTGGAGGAGGTTGCAGTCGAAGAAGAGCACGTCGCCGGGTTCGCCGGTGACGGGGCGGATGTCTTCTTCGTTCACGCGGGCTTTGAGCGTGGGGACGTCGACGCACCACTGCTTGTAGCTGGTAGTGACGGTATCGGCGTAGTGTTCCTGGCGGCCCCAGCGGTGCGAACCGGCGACGACGGTCAGGCAGCCGTTGTTGAGCGTGGCGCGGTCGAGCAGGACCATGCAGGAGATCAGCTTGGGATCGACGCCGTCCCACATCCAGTAGCCGTAATCCTGATGCCAGAGCCAGACGCCGCCTTCGAAGGCGTCCTTCACGTTGATCTTGCTGTGCCAGACGTAGACGTCGTTGCCGGTTAGGGCTCGGACGGGTTCGAGGATCTCGGGGCGGCGGACGAGGGCCTGGAAGGGCGGGCTGTGGCGGTGCGCGAGATAGACCTGGCGGACGGCGCCGCTCTTTTCGCGTTCGCGGTGCAGGCCGTCGGCGGCGTCGTCTCCGCTGAGCAGATCCGGCAGGGCGGCGTGGAGTGCCTGGAGGTCCGCGGAGGAGAGCAGGCCGCGGACCATCAGGTAGCCGTCCTTGCGGTATTGCGCGTACTGGGCTTCGGTCCAGCTCATGGTTCGGTCTCCGGTTTCGTTTGTTCGCGGCGTGGCGGCTTGGATCTCGTTCTTATCGGTTCGCGCTTCGCGCGGTTTATCGGGTCCACCTCCCCTGCCCCTCCTTGGCAAGGAGGGGAAAAGGCGACGCCGCATACGCGGCACTCACGTCAACTTGCAAAGGCACGGTACCTCGCGGCGGGCGCGGGGGCCATAACGAGGTTGCGCCAAAAGTATCGAAGTTATGCTATTATGGTTTTATGCGCATTCGATCCGAGGCTCGGCATTACCGCTGGGAGCTGCTGCCGCGGCTGGCGACGGAAGTGGAGTTCGGGCGGCGCGCGGCGGCGCGGCGCGACCTGCGCGAGTTGGTGGCGATCCTGGCGCGGCAGAGCGGCCCGGACCTGACGCTGCGCAAGATGCGCTGCGCGCAGACGATGAGCGCGTGCCTGCGCGGAGCGCGGCTGGGCGGCGGCCCGAGCGCGGCGCTGCTGGCCGAGCATATCGAGGCGCTGCGAAAATTGAGCGGCCTGCGGAGCTGGCCGGGCGTGCGGCGGGCGCTGGAGCGCTACGTGGACGGTCTGATCGACCGCGTGCGGCCGGCGGGGCGCGGGCGGATGCAGCGGCTGGTGGCTTCGATCCGCGAGGACGTGCGCGCGACGCTCCATGAGCCCAAGACGCTGGCGCAGTACGCGGCGGAACTGGAACTGAGCGAGGGGCATCTTTCCCGGGAGTTCGGGCGCATCGCGGGGCGGCCCTTTCGGGAAGAAATGCGGCGGCTGCGTTGCGAGGCGGTGCGCAAGCTGCTGCTCGAGACGCCGGCGAAGCTGCCGGAGATCGCGCGGCGGGTGGGCCTGCGCAGCGCGTCGCAGTTGATCGCGGACTTCAAAGCTCAGACGGGCGTGACGCCGGGGCAGTACCGGCGGTCGAACGGCTGAGCGGCCGCGGCCCCCTTCTATGCCTCTCTTGGGCAAGGAGGAGAAACGACGACGGCCAAGACGCGGACGGGTGCGGCGCCGCTTGGCGCTCGTTCACTTCGCCAGCAGCGCTTCGATGCGGGCGCGGCGGTAATCGAAGATGCGTTTGAGCGAGGGTTTGACGAAGAGCGGATGGGCCAGAACGCCGAGCGGCCCCCAGCCGACTTCGTAGTCGACGGCGTCGCGCATGCGCGTCCATTCGCGGCCGTCCGGTCCGGGGTGCGGTTCGAAGGTATGCAGGTGGATCCAGCGCCGGTAGGGTCCGCGGGCCTGGACGTCGATGAACTTGCGCGGCGGGTCCCATTCGAGGATGCGGGTCTGCCAGCCGAAGGGTATGGCGAGGAGTCGCAGGCGGTAGTCGATGGCGGCGCCGGCTTTCATCTCGATGGGCAGCGGGGAGACGATGCGGAAATGGAGCCACGGCGGCGTGAGCGCTTCGAGGTTGCTCGCGTCGGCGAAGAAGGGAAAGACTTCGGCCACGGGCCTGGGGATGAGTTGCTCGCGTTCGAGCCGGTGCATGGTTCCCGGGATCTCCGCGCGAAGAATAATTCAAATCGGTCCGCGTTTGTCAGGAAAATCGGACAGCTTTCGGATCGCCTATCCGCTGCTACTATCAGGAATTAGAATCGTCATGCGCCGCGTTCGCGGGATGGTGTATAAGGTTCTTTCTTCCAATCTCCAAGGAACGTGGCATGTCCGAAGAAGCTCCTCCGCCGGCTTCCGATCCGGGTTCGAACACCAGTACGCGCCGCTTGGGCCCGCGCTTCGGGCCGGAGGCGCTGGAGACGCTGACGCAGCGCGAGGGGACCGCTCTGGCGGCGCCGACGTGGCGTGGCTGGGTGATTGGGCTCCTTTCGGTGGCGGTGCTGTGCAAGATCGTTCCCGTCACCGACTACGTGCTCAACGGGACGCGCTTAACGCTGAACGTGCTTCCGTTTACGTCGATCTTCGCGGTCTTCGCGCTGGTGGCGGTCTACAACCTGGGGCTGTGGCTGCTGCGCAAGCCGCTGGGGCTGACGCGGCAGGATATCGTGCTGGTGCTGTGCATGACGATGGTGGCGAACCACCTGCCGGGCCACGGGTTCATGTCCTACTTCGCGGCCGAGACGGCGGGAGTGTTTCAGTTCGCGGGCACGGAGAACGATTGGCAGACGAACCTGTGGCCGAAGATCGACGAGGGTTTGACGCCGCGGGATCCGGTGGATCCCAATTCCACGGCGGTGCGGCCGGTGGAATCGTTTTGGACCGGCCTCAAGGCCGATACGCCCGTGCCGTATGGCTCCTGGGCAGGCCCGTACGCGCGCTGGGCGCTGGCGATGATGCTGATGTACGGGCTGATGCTGGCAATCTGCGGGCTGCTGCGGCGGCAATGGTCGGAACGCGAGAAGCTCCCCTTCCCGCTCGCGCAAGTCCCTGACGAGATTCTCGATGGATTGGATCGCCGGACGGGCGGCGCGCCTCCTTACTGGAGCGACCGGCTGGCGTGGTGGGGCTTCGGGATCGCGTTCCTGATGCAGAGCTGGAACGCGCTGCCGGATTACTTTCCGATGTGGCCGGAGCTGCCGCTGAAGAACCTCGACTTCGGCTGGAAGTACCTGACCGAGCCGCCGTTGAATCACTTAAATCCGGTTTGGTTCGTGATCTACCCTTCCGTCATCGCGCTGACGTTCCTGGTTTCGTCGGAGATCAGCTTCTCGCTCTGGTTCTTCTACTGGGTGTTGAAGGCCGCGGTGCTTGTCGCGATTCTCGGGTTTACGTTGGGCGATACGCACAGCTACTTCATGTGGTCGCCGTACGGGCATAAGGCGATGTTCATCAATCAAGGCGTGGGGGCGTTGATCGGGATGGTCCTGGCCGGGCTTTGGCTCGCGCGGGGGCCGCTTAAGTTGTCGCTCTGGCAGGCCTTGGGCCTGGAGCCCGGCGGCGGCGAAGCGGGCGAGGAAGGGATCTCGCCGCGGACGCTGTGGAGTTTGCTGGCGATCTGTTTCCTGGGGCTGGTGGGCTGGCTGGTCTGGGCGAACATCGGGCTGCTGTACGCGATCTTCGCGGTGCTGTGCCTGGTCATTCTGGTCACCGGTGTAGCTCGCTTGGTTTCCGAAGGCGGCGTTTTTTATCCGCAGGTGATGTGTTCGCCGATCGAGCTGACGACGCTGCTGGCGCCGCCGGCGACGATGGGGGCGGCGACGCTGGTGCCGCTGACGATGTGGAGCCGGCTGGCGGTCTTCGATTACTACCGCCTGGCGCCGACGGTGCCGCTGATGACGGCGCTTCAGATCGGGAGCCTGCAAGGGGTTAAGCGCCGGCCGCTGTACTTGGGCATCGGCGCGGCGGCGGCGCTGTCGCTGGTGCTGGGCTTCTTCGGGTTCTTCCAGACGGTGTACCGGGCGGAGGGCGGCGCAAGCCAAGGCGGCTGGGTGCTGAACGACTATCCGGTCGGGGAGTACCGTAAACTCTCGAACAGCGTGACGGCGATCGAAAGCTACGAAAAGCGTATGTCGGAGTACGCGGCGCAGGGGAAGGAGATGCCGCGTGGCGAGGTTCCGCAGGTGGCGCTGCGCGATACGAAGGCGCTGATGTGGATCGTCGTCGGCATGGTGATCCTCTTTGGTATCGTGGTGTTGCGTTCGCGGATTTTCTGGTTCCCGCATCCGATCGGTTACGTGGTCTGGGCCGGGCAGCGCGCGATCGGGCTGATGTGGTTCAGCTTCTTCCTGGGCTGGCTGATCAAAGCCGCCATCGTCAAGTACGGCGGGCTGGCGGTATACCGGCGCTGGAAGCGCTTTTTCGTGGGTATGATCGTGGGCGAAGCCGTCTGCGCGCTGCTCTGGATCACTATCGCGTGGTTCCGGGATTTCCGCGGCGGCTACACGATGCACTTCAACTAAGTACCCGTCGGGTCGAGGCCTCCAAAGCCGCGGCGGCTTCGTCGAGGGCCACCGGCCGGCCGCATAACGCGGCGAGGGTGGTGACCGGCCGGCGCCCCAAGCCGCACGGATCGATCCGTGCGAAGGGCGCCAGGTCCAGATTCACGTTCAAGCTCAGCCCGTGGTACGCGATCCACTTCCGGCAACCGACGCCGACGGCACAGACCTTGGCCTCGCCGGCCCAGACGCCGGTCATCCCGTCTACGCGCCGGCCGTCGAGTTCGAAGTGCCGGAGCGTGCGCAGCGCGATCTCTTCGAGATTCCACAGATGCTGGTGGATGGTGAGGTTCCAGGCTTTCAGGTGGAGCAGCAGATACGCGGTGAGCTGGCCCGGCCCGTGGTACGTGACGGAACCGCCGCGGTCGATGCGCACGACCTCCGCGCCGGACGCTCGCAAGGCGGGTTCATCCAGCGGCAGATGGGACGGCTGCGTCATGCGACCGAGGGTGTAGACGGGGGCGTGTTCGAGGACCAGCAATTCAGCGACGCGATTCGCCGGATCGCGAAGGCGTTCGACGGCTTCGAGCTGGCGCGCATAGCCCTCGGCGTATGAGAGGGTTCCGGGGTAGCGCGTGACGCGAAGGCGAGGCGCGGCGGCGTTCATGGCGGAAGTGTACCGCAGGCGCTGCGCGGCGTCACGGCGGCGGTGCGCTTATCGGAAGCTTCCGGTCTTGCCGGCGCGGGCGGTGTAGAGGACGGGGTCGGCGGACTCGAAGACGAGGGCGTCTACTTTCAGGCGCACGAGGAACGTGAGGGGCACGCGGCGCGCGTCGGCGTTCGTCACGCCCTCGTTGACCCAGGCCGGGGCGAAGACGCCGGCTTTCAGCGTGGCGACGAAGCGGGCCGGTCCGGGGCGGCGCGGCACGATGACGCGCAGCGTATGCAGACCGACTTTCACGCTGCCCCGGTCGTCGAGGGCTCCGGCAACGCGCACCCCGCCGACGTCGAGTTCCACGCGCGCACCTTCCGCCGTTCGGCCTTCCGGCCAGGCGATGTAACCCGAGACCGAGCACGAGTCACGCTCGGCAACGGCAAAGTTCACGCGGCCGGAAAGTTTCACCTTTTCGACCGGCGCTTGGGCAACGGAGACGGCGAGCGTGCGCGACACGCTTCCGCCGCGCCCGTCGGAGATCGTGACTCGTGCGTTGAAGGTTCCGGCCGCGGCGTACGCGTGCGCGACCGAGGATCCGGAGGCGCTCGCGCCATCTCCGAAGGTCCAGGCGTAGGTGAGCGCGTCGCCGTCGGAGTCGGCGGCGAGTGCGGTGAAACTGACGCTTTGCGCGATGGCGGCCGGGTTGGGCGCGGCAAACGGGTCCGATTCGACGACCGGTGCGCGGTTGGGCGCGGGCGCGGCGTTGACCGTGACGGTGACGGTGTCGCTCGCGGAGAGCGCGCTGTCGCTGGCCGTGAGGCGCAGCGAGTAGGTTCCGGCGACGCTGAATGAGGCGGTCGTGTCCACGGCCGAAGCATTTGCGAAAGTCACCGTGCCGGGACCGCTGACCTTCGTCCAGTTCTGCGTGAGCGTGCCCGAAGGCTTGCCGTCGTCGGTCACGGTTCCGTCGAGGCTCGCGGTGGACGGGAGCGTGATCGTGCGCGCGGGGCCGGCGTCGACCACCGGCGCGGTATTGGGCGCGGGCGCACCGGATTCGTAGGCTCCAAGGTCCGGCGCGCCGTTGGCGGTGCGGGCTTCGCGGTTGAGCGGATGGACGTATTGGTAGACCGGGGTGAGGTTGTAGCCGCCGCCGGTGCCAGGGTTGGATCCGGCGTTAAGCGCGGGGGACGTGGCGGTGAGGCGGTAATCGTATCCGGAGGCGTTGACGAGGCCGGGCGACGAGGAGGCCAGGTTGGTGGTCTGCGTACCGGTTCCGCTGAGGACCGTGCCGGGTCCGGCGAAGATGTTGTTGATCAGTTTGGATTGGGCCGGAGTACCGGACACGCGCACGAAGGTGCCGCCGGCCGTGCGTTCGTTCACGAAGGTGTTGTGGACGACGTAGAGTTCCTGGACGGCGTTGGTGGCTCCTTCTTCGGCGTAGGAGAGGAGCGTCGAGTTGCCGGCGGAGGGGCCTTGCTGAATCAGGTTGCCTATGACGTAGGAGCGTCCCCCGTTGGGCAGGTTGATTTCGTAGCTGGTGGTGCCGGTGGCTTCGCAGGTGATGCGGTTGTAGAGGATGTAGTTGGTCTCCGCGCGGCTCTTGATGAGGTGGCCGACCTTGGCGCGGTAGGTGTGGCAGTGGCGCAGCGTGAAGGTTCTGACTTTTCCGATGTACATGTTGTGGGTAAGTCCGTCGCCGTAGCCGTTGGCGTAGAACTCGCTGAACTCGATGAGGATGTCACTGGCGGCGTTGGCCGAGGTGAGGATGCCGTTCTGGTTGTCGTGAAAGGAACAGCGGCGGACGGTGAGCCCCGCGCCTTCCTGGCGGATGCCGGCTCCGTTTTTATCAGGCACGGCGGCTCCGCTGAATTCGATGTTCTCCACCGTGGCGTTGGTTCCGGAGATCACCCAGGTTCCTTTGCCTTGGGCGTGGGCGCCGTTGGCGATCAGGTGGGCGCGGCCGGTTCCGACACCGCGGAGGATGAGGTTGTGGCGCGTCCAGGCGCAGGCGTCGCCCAGATAAATGCCGGCGTCGATTTCGACGATATCCCCGTCCAGTGCGACGGCGGCGGCTTCGCTGGGTTTCTTGTACAGGCGCGTAGGCCCGACCTGCAGGGTGCGGGCGCGGGAGGCCACGGCGGGCGCGGACTGAGCTGCGGCGGTATCGAGGACGAGGAGCGCGAAAACGGCGGCGAGCGCGAGTCGAGCACGTACCGAACCGAGCATATCGCACCGCATTTCTAGGGCTGGGAACGCATGGGCCGTTCCGGAGCCACGAGGACGTCGTCGATCCGGAAGACCCGCGGCGGCGAGCCCGATCCGGCGGCGAAGAAGCCGATGTTCTTGAAGCGGTCGCCGGGGCGAAGCTTCTCGTCCCGCCGCCGCACGTCGTTGTGCCGGAAGTCGTCGAACTTCAATTGCACGACGGTCCAGGCGCCGCGGACGGGTTGCTCCAGGGTGACGCCGAAGTTGTCGTCGAGGTCGACGTTGACGCCCTGCACGCGCAGGTAATCGGCCGGGCCTTCCAGGTAGTACGCGAAGCGTATGGCGAGGCCGGGCTGATAGCGAAAGAGATGCTGGTGTTCGCGCGAGCCGCCCTGGATGCGATCGAGCGGCAGGCGCACGGCCGAGAAGGCGATGCGCGTGTCGCCTTCGCCGCGTTCGGCGGCTTCGATGGCGAAGCGGCTGCCGTCGCGTGCGGCGGGCACGCGGCGGGCGTTTTCCCAGCCTTGCAGCGGTTCGGTTTCGAAATCTTCGCTTAGCACGGCGGCGCCGAGCGGCGGCCATTCGACCGGGGCCACGGCAACGGGCGCCGGTTCGGCGACGGCATCCTGCACGGCCAGTTCGATCCCGTCCCGCGCTTCGGCAAATTGCCCGGCGCGGACTTCGATCTCCGGTCCGCCTTCGGCTTTGCGCATCCGCACGACGCCTTCCCGGACGTCCAGGCGCGTGGCGCCGCCGTTCAGCGCCCAAGTCAGTTGCGTGCCCAGAACGGTGGCTTGCGCGTGCGACGTGAGCAGGCGCATGGGCCGTCCGGCGGGCTGCTTGGCGACCTCGGCGCGCACGGCGCCGGAGGCGAGGCGGATGAGCTTGGCTCCGGCTTCGGAATCGAATACCGCGGATGCGAGGGGTTCGAGTTCGACGCGGGTGCCGTCGGGGTAGACGAGGACGGCGCTTCCGGCGGCGGCGGTGGCGACGCGGTCGCCCGGATAGAGGGCGTCGGTAGCGGCGGGTTCGGCCGAGCCCGCGGCGCGGTGAACTTGGGCGCCGGCGAGACGTTCGATGCGCGCGAGCGCCGCGTGTTGCTCGGGCATGGCGTGCAGCGCCCACCAGGCGCAGACGCCCGCGGCGAGGAGGACGCCGGCGGCGAAGCCGAGCGTGCGCAGGGATCCGCCGATCTCGCGGTAGCGGCGCGCACGGGCGTGGCGCTTGGCGGCGAGGCGCACGCTGGGCCGCGCGGCCACGGCGCTGGCTTCGCCCCATTCGAGCAGACTCGTCTCGACGCGGTTGCGGGCCACCAGTTCGCGGCGGCAGTCGGCGTGCGCGTGCAGCAGGGCGCTCAGGTCGTTGAGTTCGGCGGGCGAGGCCAAACCCTCTTCGTAGCGGTCCATGAGTTCGTCGAAGCGCTCGCGTTCCATCTCAGCGCCTCTTTCTGGGAGCGGCCAGCGCGGCCTTGCGCGTGATGCACTCGGCAAGCGTCTTGCGCGCGCGAGAGAGGGCCACGTGGACGGCATCGACGGTCCACCCGGCGTCCTGGGCGATCTCGGCCACGGCCATGCGGCGGTGGTAGCGCATTTCGATCATGCGGCGGATGCGCTCGGTCAGAGCCTCGATGCAGGCGGCGAGGTGCTTCTGGCGCGCGCGGGCTTCTTCCTGCGCTTCTTCGTTTTCGTCGAAGGCGCGCGCGATGCCATCGAGGAGCGCTTCCGGCAGCGCCAGCGCGCGGCGCTGCTGCGTGGCCGCGCGGTAGTATTCCGAGACGCGCCGGCGGGCGACTTCGCGCGCCCAAGGCAGGAACGGATCGACCTGCCGCCCGGCCGCCGCTTCGTCGAGGATGGCGAGCGCGGTTTCCTGGAAGATCTCTTCGGCCGCTTGGTGATCGCGCGTAAGCGCGAGAATGAATCCCAGCAGCGCCTGCCGGTGAACGAGCAGATCGCGATTCAGCTTGGGTTGCTGCATGGCGTTCATATCCTCAAAGGGGTGCCGGCGCATAAACCTAGCAGAGGATTTGGCGTGAATCTTTGGCTCTGGTTTTTACGCACGAGCGCATAGAGCGGCGCTCAGGTGCAATGCGCGGGCACTTTTTTTCGAGGGCACAGGTGCAGACGGCTGGTGGCTGGTTAACGGCGAATGCGAAGGACTACGGACGGGGTTCGGCTGCTGAGCAGGCAGGCCTTCGGGCGCGTGTCCGGCGCGCGCTTACGAGAGGCAGGCGGTTGGGACGGCATTGACCCCGTTGACGGCATTGACGGCCGGGACGACTTAAACCATCCAATCTTGGTCGTCCAGATCGGGCGGGGGGATTTTACATTCGATGGGCGCGCCGCGGGGGAAGCGTTCGACGCGGCCGTCGAGGCCGGTGGCTTCGACGAAGAAAGAGAGCGGATCGCCGCGCTTGAGGCCCAGGGCGGCGAAGGGGATCCTGCATTCGAGCAGTTCGCTCCAGACGACCTGCGTGCCGTCGTGGGGCGTGGGCCAGGTACCTTCTTGCGCGATGGTGAGCGGCGGTCCGTGCTGAATAGTCAGTTCGGGCCCGTTGGGATCGGCGAAGAGGACACGGACGCGGGAGACGGTCTGCGGTCGTGGCGCGTCGCTGGCGCCGGGGACTTCGCCGGGGCGGAGGTGTTCGAAGAAGTCGGCGCGCAGGCAGAAGGCTTCGCGGTCGAAGCCGTAGAGGATCTGGGTGACGAGCGGATCGCTGGCGGCGGTCATGACGCCGTGTTCGCGGTCGGCCTTGTAGGTTCCGGCGCCGAGCCATTCGAAGTAGCTGGATAGGCGGCCGTCGAGCGTGACGTGGAGGTGCGCGCTGGGCTGGGTGTAGCGCCGCCCGCCGTCGAGCCCGATGGGGTTATCGAGAAAGAGCGGGGCTTTCTGGCCCAGGCAGGCGTAGACGCCGCGGAGGTGATCGCGGAAGAGACGGTCGAAGAGATCGTCCATGCCGCTGGTGTGGTCGTCGCCGTACCACCAGAACCAGTCGGAGCCTTCGGCGATGTAGAGCTGTTCCCAGGCTTGGGCGAGATGCTTGTCCTGATCGAGCGGGACGTTGCGGCGCTGGGTCTCGCGGACGAGGTCTTCGCGGACGCGGAAGACGTATTCCCACGCTTTGCGGTCGTCGGTGTGGCCGATCCAGATGTAAAAGTCGTGGTTGATCCAGGAGCCGCTGAAGAGCCGCCCCAAGCGGTGCGTGGGCGGTTTGGCGTCGAGGAAGTCGCGCACGCGGACGGGTTGGACGCCGCCGTTGGCGTCCTGGAGCCGGCCGTAGAGCGAGCGGAGAAAGCGCACGCCCTGTTCGGGGTAGTGTTCCCAGCAGTTCTCGCCGTCGAGGATGACGCCGACGAGGGTTTCGTCCGCAGCGGGGCGCCCTTCGCCGCCGCGCTGGATGCGGGCGATGAAATCCTGGGCCGCGGCGTCGCCGTCCCAGCTCTGGTACTGAAAGCCGACGAGGTCGCTGAGGTGGTGATCGCGGAAGACGGCGTTGAGGCTGGCGCCGTTGACCTCTACGCGCCAAGGCCGGTAGAGGAGGTCGGGGCGTTCGAGGCGCCCGAACCCACCGCGCAACCCGGTGCTTAAGGACGCGCTGAGGATCTCTTCGTCGGTGGCGATCCAGCGGATGCCGTGCTTGGCCAGAAGCGGGACGATTTCGGGGCAAACCGAGCCTTCGGCGGGCCACATGCCGACGGGGGCTTCGCCCAGGATGCGTTTGTGGAATTCGACGGCCTTGTGGACGTGGGCCTCGGCGTCTTCGGGGAGCGCGCGGTGGCCCTGCGGCATGGGCGTGCGCGGCATCGCCTCCTTGGAGCATTCCATGTTAAGCAGGAGCGGCAGGATGGGATGGTAGAAGGGCGTGGTGGTGAGTTCGACCTGTCCGCGCTCGGCGAGTTGGCGGTGCAGCGGGACGACCTGGGCGAGGACGAGCCGCTGAACCTTCAGGAGCGCCTGCTTGTCGTCTTCGCTGAACTCCTTGCCCTTCTCACGCAGCGCCTGAAGTTCCGGGTATTCCTCGAAGCAGAGCGGATGGAACCAGGTGAGGTTGAACCAGACCTGGAGGTCGCGGAGGTCCTGGACGCTGAAGTCTTCGGTGGCACGGAAGGCCGGCCGGCGTCCGAAGCGGCGGCGTTCGAGGAGTTCGCCGTAGCGGGGATAGGGGCGGACCATGCGGTCCCACTGGGCCATGAAGAAGTGGTCGAGGAGGAACTGAACGTCTTCGCCGCCGAGGGCGTCGGCGGGGCATTCGGTGCGGCGCAGGAAGGCGTCGGTGGCTCCGTTTTCGACGTAATCGAGGACTTGGACGAGCATGGAGGGGACGAGGTTGATGGAGCACTTGAGGCCGGGGTGCTGGGCGATGAGCTTGGCCATGCCGTAGTAATCTTTGATGCCGTGGAGGCGCACCCAAGGCAGGGCCATCTCGCCGGTCTGCTGGTCCTTGTAGTACGGCTGATGCTGGTGCCAGAGAATGGCCAGGGGGATACTCATGAACGCCTCGGCTCGTGGTCGGAACGATCGCAGTCCGGGGAGCGTACCCGGTAAGGCTTAGGGTATCGAGTTCTCAAGCGGTGCGCAGGTGCTTTCATATACCGGCGGGCCGAAAAGCTCCCTGAAGAAAGTATGCTTAAAGTCTTGAAAATAGGGCTGACCTGCATGTGTGCACCTTGTTAAGATTCCTTATGGCAGTCCCCTATTGAAGTTGCGCTCCACCGGGGGGCAGGAGCGAACCGTTTGGCGACTTCGCGCGTAGATACCTTTAGAGAGGAAGGAGGGGCGATGCCTCTCGAGTGCGTGCGCCAGGCCCGATTGGGCCGGGCGGCGGCCCCTCCGGCGGAAGCGGAGCGTTCGGACGAGGAGTTGTTTCTCCTGGTCCGTGACGGCGACCGAGATGCGTTGGGCGGTTTGATCCGGCGGCACGAACAGACGCTGTTCGGGTTGCTGGTGCATCTGACGCGCGGGGATGCGAGCCGGGCGGACGACTTGTTCCAGGAGACGTTCCTGCGGGCGGTGCGTTCGGCGCATACGTTCGATCCTTCGCGGAGCTTCCGGACGTGGCTGACGGCGATCGCGGTGAACCTGGTCCGCGACGAAGCTCGGCGCAAGAAGGTCCAGAACGAAGTGGCCTTGCAGGCGCGCGAGGACGAAGGCGGCGTACGGCAGCTTGAAGCGGAGGAAGCCGGCCCGGAAGCGCGGGCGGAAGCGAACGACGAGGCGGCTCGAGTGCGCGCGTCGCTGTACCAGTTGACGCAGAAGGAACGCGAGGTCGTGCTGCTGCACTTTTTCGAAGGGCAGACGCTTGCGGAGGCCGCGACGACGCTGGCGATACCGGTGGGAACGGTGAAGAGCCGGCTGCATGGGGCGCTGACGAGACTCAAGGGAGTGCTGGAGCGATGAAGACCGAAGCGGAACACACGCACGAAGCGGACGACCTGCCGCCCGACCTGCGGGAAGCGGGGGAAGCGGTGCGCAAGCTGCCTCTGCCGGCCGTTCCGGCCGACTTGGCCGCCCGGACGCTGGCGCGTGCGCAGAACCTCCAGGCGGCCGCTTCGGCGCCGCGGCACGAAGCGGTGGCCTCGAAGCGCTTCACGGAGCGCCCGTGGTGGCTGCGCCCGATCACGAGCCCGATGGGCCGCGCGGCGGCGGCGGCGGTGCTGGTTGTTACGCTGGTGGCGGTGACGAACCCGCGTTCGGCCGAACGGCTGGGCGTGCTGGTGGGACAGTGGATCGGCGAACGGAACACGGACAAGCTGGATGTTTTCGTGGACCGCGTGCTGACGGTGGTGGGCCCGCGCGGCGTGGCGCTGGATTCGCCCGAGACGCAGGCTCCGGCGCGGCCGAACGGCGCGCGCGGGCCGCACACGGCGGCTCCGGCGGGGACGGAGCGGGCGTAGCTCGATTTTGGATTGGCGATTTTGGCTTTCGGATTGAAGGGCTGGTTCCGGCTTTCGCTTTTCACTTTTCACTTTTCACTTTTCACTTTTCACTTTTCACTTTATGACGGGTGGCCTGCGGTTCTCGCATGCTGCGTCGGTTCCCCTTTAATTTCGCGTTGACCTCTTCGGCTCCATTCAAACGGCATGCGGCGCGGACCGGTCAGGTTCGGCGTTCGGCCCAGCTTCGTTCGAGGGGTTCGCTGAGCAGGACACTGACTTCGCAATGCGGATCGAAGGCGAATGGCGCGGAGGCGCGGACGGCGCTTTCCAGATCGGCGGCGGCGACGGGGGCCGCGCGAAAAAAGTTCGCGCCGCTTTCGCAGCCGGAGACCCAGTAGGTTCGGGGCTGGGCGCTGGGTTCGATCACGACGAGGTCGGCGTCGAGGCGAAAAAAGGCGACATGCCCCGAGGGCGGCTCGAACGAGCAGCTTGGCGCGACGGCAGGCGTGGTCTGCATGGTGCGGCCTCCCGCACCCCTCCTACTCTTTTGAGTATACGCGTTCGGAGCGGGCGCCGCAATCGGGGGGCTGGCGGAAACCGTGGCGGTAGTGCGCGGATGGCGGGAGCGGCGGGCGCAAACGCCTAAACGCTCGGATCCACTTCCGGAACCGGTGTACCCGCAGCACCAAGCTGCCGCCGGCAGACTGCGGCAGAAGAGCACACGGGTTCAGGAGAGCCGATCCAAGGGCCGATATCCCTTGCTCTGCGTGCGGTGCAAGGCTGTGGACCGGCGACGCAACGGCATAGGGCGTGACCTGCGGGCGAGACGCCCGCGATACCTCAGGACACGGCCGGGGGTTCGGGCGGCGCTTCCCTTGTTTCCGTCGCGCGATTCGTCATGATGACGGTTGCCGAGGGGAAACGGGGAGAGGACGCATCGTGGCGGAACGCGAGTTGGTGATCGTCGGGGCCGGTCCGGGCGGGTACGTGGCGGCGTTGCGCGCGGCGCAGCGGGGCCTCAAGACGACGCTGATCGAGCGCGAGAAGGTCGGCGGGACGTGCTTGCATCACGGCTGCATCCCGTCGAAGGCGCTGATTCACGGCGCGCGGGTCTTCGAGACGGTGAAGCACGCGGCGAAGTTCGGCGTGAAGCTGGAAGGTCCGGTGGGCTTCGATTATCCGGCGCTGGCGGCGCACAAGGACAAGACCGTCGCGAACCTCGAGAAGGGCGTCGGCTTCCTGCTGCAGAAGCGCGGCGTCGAAACGCTCTTCGGCGAAGCGGCCTTCAAGGACGCGCATACGCTGACGCTGCGCAAAGCGGACGGCTCGAGCGAAGAGGTGCCGTTCCGGCACGCGCTGGTCGCGACGGGGAGCGCGCCGACGCAGCTTCCGAACATCCCGATCGACGGCATGACGTTCGTGACTTCGAACGAAGTGCTGCAATGGGACCAGTTGCCGGCATCGCTGGCGATCGTCGGGGCGGGCGTGATCGGCTGCGAACTGGCGAGCCTGTACGCTCGGCTGGGCGTGCCGGTGCAGGTGGTGGAACTGCTCGACGGGGCGCTTCCGGGCTTCGACGCCGAAGTGCGGCGCGAGGTCGAGAAGCAGCTTAAGCGGCAGGGCGTGGAGTTTTTCTTCGGCGTGAAAGTGGAAGAAGCGTATCCCGGCCCGACGGGCGCGACGCTGCTGCTGAGCAACGGGGAGACGCTGAACGCGCAGTGCTGCCTGGTGGCGATCGGGCGGACGCCGCACACGGAGGGGCTGGC
Organism: Planctomycetota bacterium; assembly: GCA_015075375.1. Taxonomy (GTDB): domain Bacteria; phylum Planctomycetota; class SZUA-567; order H5-PLA8; family H5-PLA8; genus H5-PLA8. The sequence goes on from JABTUM010000004.1 coordinate 333,209, forward strand.
TCCGGAGGCCGCGGGGTTGAAGCTGGGCCCGCGGGGGCACCTGACGGTGGACGCGCGCTGCCGGACGAACGTCCCGCACATTTACGCGGTGGGCGACGTGACGGGCGTTTCGCCCTTCGCTCACGCAGCCAGCCACATGGGCTTGGTGGCGGTGGAGCAGATTCTGGGGGCGGCGCGCGGCGGGCACGACGCGGTCTTCGATGCGACGAAAGTGCCGTGGGGCGTCTTCACCAAGCCGGAGGTGGGCGCGATCGGACTCAGCGAAGAGAAAGCGCGCGAAGGCGGGCGCGAAGTGAAGGTCGGCAAGTTCGGCTGGCGGGGCTTGGGCAAGAGCCAGGCGACCTTGGAGCTGGATGGATTCGTGAAGGTGATCGCCGACGCGCAGACGGGGAAGCTGCTGGGCCTGCATATCGTGGGCGAGGAAGCGACGAACCTGTTGGGCGAAGGTTCGCTGGCTTGGGGCGCGGGGGCGACGCTGGAGCAGTTGGCCGACAGCGTGCACTGCCACCCGACGCTGCCCGAAGCGGTGGGCGAAGCGGCGCTGGCGGCGCTGGGGATACCGATTCACGGGCTGTAGGACGGGGCCACCATCCACCTCATCTCCACGGAGGCGCGGAGGGTACGGCTTCACATTTCGAATTTCGCCTGAGCCCGTGGCGCCCCAGGCGCTCCGAGCCCACGGCTGCGGGCGAGACGCCCGCGATACCTGGGCCGGAAAGCCGCTGACCTTTCAATCGCGGGTGGAAAAGCCCGCACTCCCCCACTAAAACCGATAGCGAAATCTCACGGAGCACATCGAGCACGGCATGTCCGAATTGCGCAAAGATCCGTTGTCGCGGCGCTGGGTGATCATCGCGTCCGAGCGCGCGCGGCGTCCGAGCGACTTCGTGGTCGAGGAACCGGCGCAGATCCCGGGTTTCGATCCGTTCGCCGAGGGGAACGAGGACAAGACGCCTCCGGAGATCGCGGCGTACCGCACGGCGGGTTCGCGGCGCGACGGTCCGGGCTGGCGCGTGCGGGTGGTGCCGAACAAGTTCCCGGCGCTGGCGGTGGAAGGGAAGCTGCAGAAGCACGGTTCGGGGCCGTACGACCGGATGCACGGGATCGGCGCGCACGAAATCGTGATCGAGTGCCCGCAGACGGTGCGGAGCTTCACCGGACTCCCCGACGCTCATGTACAAGAGATCCTGTGGATGTACCGGGACCGGCTGGTGGACCTGGCGCGCGACCGGCGCTTCCGCTACGGGATGATCTTCAAGAACGTAGGCAAGGTGGCGGGCGGGACGCTGTACCACACGCACAGCCAGTTGATCGCGACGCCGGTGGTGCCGCGTACGGTGGCGCTGAAGATGGAGCACTGCGCGGAGTACTTCAAGTTGCGCGAGCGCTGCCTGATTCAGGACATCGTGGAGCACGAGATCGAAGAGCAGTCGCGGGTGGTGCTGGACACGGGGCATTTTCTTTCGTTCGCTCCGTATGCGCCGCGCTTCCCGTTCGAGACGTGGATCGTGCCGAAGTTCCATGCGGCGCACTTCGAATCGATCGAGCAGGGCCAGATGGAAGAGCTGGCGTTCGTGCTGAAGCGTACGCTGTTGAAGCTCGAACGCGGCCTGGGCAACCCGCCGTACAACTACATGCTCTTCACGGCGCCGTTCCACGATGCGCCGAACGAGAGTTTCCGCTGGCATCTGGAGATCACGCCGCGGCTGACGCACGTGGCGGGATTCGAATGGGGCACGGGGTTCTACATCAATCCGGTGCCTCCGGAAGACGCCGCGGAATTTTTGCGCAACCTGAAGCTTTGACGCATTCCATTACGGAGCCTCGAACGACGACGCCATGCATATCGCTTACGCCAGTTCCGAAGTGCTGCCTTACTCGAAGACCGGCGGTCTGGGCGACGTAGGCGGCTCGCTGCCCGCGGCGCTCGCGGCGCTGGGGCATTCGATCGACGTCTTCACGCCGTACTACCGCGGCACGAAGAAGATCGATCCGAAGGCCGAGCCGGCGGCGGAAGGGTTCGTCCCGGTCGGAACCGAATCGGTCCCGTGGAAGCTGTTGCGGGCGAGCGTCACGCCGGCGGGCGTGAACACGTACTTCGTCGCGCACGAAGGGTACTTCGACCGCGAGGGGCTCTACGGCGACAACCGCGGCGATTACGCGGACAATATCTCGCGCTACATTTTCTTCTGCCGCGCGATCATGGCCGCCGCCGAAGCGCTGGGCAAGCCGGTGGACGTCTTTCACGGGAACGACTGGCAGACCGCTCCGCTGCCGGTGTACCTGCGGACCTCGTTCGCCGAGCATCCGTTCCTGAGTTCGGCGGGGTCGCTCTTCACGATCCACAACCTGGCGTACCAGGGTCTGTTCTGGCACTGGGACTGGCCGCTGTTGAATCTGCCGTGGCGGCACTTCAATTGGAAGGAGCTGGAGTTCCACGGCAAGCTGAACCTCCTTAAAGGAGCGCTGGTGCACGCGGACGTGCTGAGCACGGTTTCGCCGACGTACGCTCGGGAGATTCAGACGGCGGAATCGGGCTGCGGACTGGACGGTGTGCTGGGCGACCGCGCGGACGAACTCTTCGGCGTAGTGAACGGGATCGATACGGCGGCGTGGAATCCGGCCGCGGACCCGCACCTGCCTGCGGCGTACGACGCGGAGAACCTGGCGGGCAAGGCGGCGTGCCGCAAAGCGTTGCTGGAGCGCTTCAAACTCGACGCGAGCGGCGGGCGCGCGGTCTTCGGCGTGGTGGGGCGGCTGGTGGAGCAGAAGGGCTTCGAGCTGCTGGTGCAGGGCTTGGAAGAGCTGCTGCGCCGGAAGGTCTGCCTCGCGGTGCTGGGTACGGGCGACCCGCGGATTCAGGAGCGGCTGACGGAAGCGGCGAAGCGCTACCCGGGCCGGATGGGCGTGGTCTTCGCGTTCGACAACGCGCTGGCGCATCTGGTGACGGCGGGAAGCGACGTCTTCGTGATGCCGAGCAAGTTCGAGCCGTGCGGTCTGAACCAGCTTTACGCCTTGCGTTACGGGACGCCTCCGCTGGTGCGGGCGGTGGGCGGGTTGGCGGACACGGTGACGGACGCGACGCCGGAAGCGCTGCAAGCCGGTACGGCGACGGGCTTCGCATTCGACGAGTTTCATTCCAAGGCGCTGCTGGCGGCGGCGGACCGGGCGCTGGCGAGCTTCGGCGACGCGGCGGGCTGGCGCGCGCTGCAGCAGCGCGGGATGCGCCAGGACTGGTCGTGGACGCGCAGCGCGCGCGCCTACGAGGATCTGTACGGCCGCGTGGCGCGGAAAGCCAAGCTGCGTTCGAGCGCCGCGAGCTGAAGCCACGCCGAGAGGAAGGTGCCATCATGTCCGGCCGCGTCCGCTTCGTCTGCCTGCTGCATTCGCACCAGCCCGTCGGAAACTTCGACCACGTGATCGAGGAGGCGTACGGCAAGAGCTACCTGCCGTACGTGGAGCATTTCGAGCGCTATCCGTCGATCCCGCTGACGCACCATATTTCCGGCTGCCTGCTGGAATGGCTGGACGCGCATCATCCGAAATACATCGAGCGGATGCGCGATCGCGTCGATCCGGCGCGGGTGAAGCCGGGCCAGGCGGCGTGGGAGATGATAGGCGGCGCGTTCTACGAGCCGATCCTGACGATCCTGCCCAGCCGCGACCGGCTGGGCCAGATCCGCATGATGCAGGAGTGGATCGAGAGCCATTTCGGCGTCGCGCCGCGGAGTTTGTGGCTGGCCGAGCGCGTCTGGGAACCGGCGCTGGTGAGCGACCTGTCCGACGCGGGCGTGAAATACCTGACGCTGGACGACAGCCACTTCCGGGCGGCGGGGCTGCGCGACGAGGAACTGGTCGGCGGGTTCGTGACCGAGGACCAGGGCAAGACGGTGCGCGCGTATCCGGCGAGCGAGCAACTGCGCTACCTGATCCCGTACGCGAAGGTGGAGCAGATACTGGCGTACCTGCGTTCGCTGTGCCCGGCGGACGGGGAACGGGTGGTGGTTTACGCCGACGACGGCGAGAAGTTCGGCGTGTGGCCGGGGACGTTCGACCACGTCTACGGGGAGCGCTGGCTGGACGCGTTCCTGGCGGCGTTGAGCCGGGCGCAGGAAGAGGGCTGGCTGGTCTGTTCGACGCTGAGCGACGCGTACGACACGGTCGAGCCGGCGGGGCGCGTGTACATCCCCGAGAACAGCTACCGCGAGATGACGGAGTGGGCGTTGCCGGCTCCGACGCTGGCGGCGTACGAGCGCGCGGTGGAAGAGGTGAAGCACGACGAGCGGGTGAAAGCGATCCTGCCGCTGGTGAAAGGCGGGAACTGGCGCGGCTTCCGGGTGAAGTACGCGGAAGGCGGGCGGCTGTACGCGAAGATGATGGAGATCAGCGCGAAGGTCGAAGCGGCGCCCAAGCGCGGCAAGAAGAGCGAAGAAGCGCGCACGCACCTGTACCGCGGGCAGTGCAACTGCCCGTACTGGCACGGGGTCTTCGGCGGGATGTATCTGCCGCATCTGCGCAGCGCGATTTACCGCGAACTGGTGCGCGCCGAGAACGCCGCCGACGAGGCGCTCAAGACCAAACCCGGCGCCACGGTGCAGGACTTCGATTTCGACGGCTACGAGGAAGTGAAACTGAGCAACGAGTCGCTGAACCTGTACCTGCACCCGGAGCGCGGGGGGCATTTGTACGAACTGGACCTGCGCGCGCACGACTTCAACGTGACGGATACGTTCTCGCGGCGCTACGAGGCGTACCACGACAAGGTCGCCCGCGCGGTGGTGGGCAAGGCCGGCGAAGGCGAGGCGAAGAGCATCCACGAACTGGTGCGAGCCAAGGAGCCGGGACTGGCGAAGCTGCTGCGCTACGACGGCTACCTGCGCGAGAGCCTGGTGGATCACCTCTCGCCGCGCGCGCTGAATGCCGAGGATCTGCTTTCGGGGCAGCCGCCGAGCATGGACGCGCTGCGGCAGGGGCCGTACGCGTTCGAGACGGAGAACGGAGCCAAGAAGAAGTCCGGCGCGCCGGCGGTTCGGCTGTGGACGGAGGGCGAGTGGGGCGGCGGGAACTTCCGGCTGACCAAACGCGTGCGGTTGGACGGTTCGAGCTACGCGGCGGCGTACGAGATCGAGCGGCTGGACGGGCCGGACCTGGAGGCGTGGTTCGGCGTGGAGCTGAACTTCAACCTCTTGGCAGGGAACGCCCCGGACCGCTACTATTATCATGCGGATGCGCTGCACGCCGGGCCGCTGGATACGGCGGCGGACTTCGGCGTCAAGGCGTTCGTGGGGCTGAAGGACGAATGGCTGGATGTGGCGCTGACGGTGCGCCCGTCGGTTCCGGCGCAGGCGGTGGTCTGCCCGGTGAAGACGGTGTCGCAGTCGGAGGACGGCTTCGAATCGATTTATCAAAGTTCCTGCGTGCTGCTGCAGTGGCCGTTGCGGCTGAAGGCGGGCCAGCGGTTCGAGACGGTGGTGGTCCAGGAGGTAGCGCGTGCCCGAGGCTGATGCGACGCCCTCCCGCGTGCTGGTGATCGAAGACGATCAAGACGTGGCGCGCGCCGAGGAGAAACTCCTGGCGGCGGGCGGGTTTCTGCCCAAGGCCGTTCACAACGGCGCCGAAGGCCTGAAACTGCTGCAGTCGGAGCCGTTCGATCTGCTGATCCTCGACGTGGACCTGAAGGGCGAACCGAACGGGCTGGCGATCGCGCGCGAGGTGAAGAAGTCGCCGCATCTGGCTTGGCTGCCGATCATGTTCGTGACGGGCCAAGTGAGCCCCGAGGTGGTGCAGCAGGTTTTCGAAGCGGGCGGCGACGAGTTCGTGGGAAAGCCGTACCGCCCGGAAGAGCTGCTGGTGCGCGCGCGCGTGCTGGCGCGGAAGGGCCGCGAAGAGCGCTGGCTGGTGGAGCGCGCGCGGAAGCTCGCCGAAAAAATCGCCGAACGCGACGACGAACTGGACGATCTGCGGCGCTTCGCGCAGGACATCGTGAGTTCGCTGCCGTCGGCGATCATGGTCCTGGACGCACAGCGGCAGGTGCTGTTCGTGAACGCTCCGCTGCTGGACTGGCTGAAGTCCGAACGCCGCGAAGTGCTTAACCGCAAACTGGACGAGTTCGTGCGCGAAGGCCTGCCGCAGGGCGCGCTGGGCGAGGCGCTGAATACGGCGATGCAGAGCGGGCAGCCGTGCCGGCTGCGCCGGCTGGCAGGGCTGTTCCGCGCACGTTCGGAGCGGGTGAGCGACCTGACGGTGGCGGCGATCGATTACGCCGGCGAGCGGCAGGTGCTGGTGGTGATCGAGGACGTGACGGACCAGGCGCGCGCCGAGGCGGCGGTTGCGCGCGAACGCGCGAAGCTGAACGACATCGTCAACGCGATGAACGCGGCGCTGTGCCTGATCGACCGCGGGCGCACGATCCTGTGGAAGAACCGCACGTTCGACCTGTGGTTCGGCGATTCGTTCGGGCAGCCGGGCCTGCAGGCGTTTCTCTCGAAGATTCCCGAAAAGGACGACTGGCTGGACACGGTCTTCGGCGCGGGCCGCGTGCATCACGTGACTTGGAGCGTCTTCACGGTGCACGGGCAGCGGCGCTACTTCGCGAACATCATCGCGCCGATCCAGGCCGACGAGGGCCAGCCGATCACGCAGGCGCTGGTGCTGACGCAAGACGTGACGGATCAGGAGACGCGCGTCGAACAGCTTTCGCTGCTGCGCGAGCTATCGCAGTTCCTGCAGCAGACGCTGGACTCCGAGCGGCTGAACCACGTGATCCTGCTGTGCGTGACGGCGGGCCACGCGCTGGGCTTCAACCGCGCGTTCCTGTTCAAGCGTTCGCGGGATACGCAGCGGCTGGAAGCGAAGATGGCGGTGGGTCCGACAAGCCGCGAGGAGGCGTTCCGGATCTGGGCGGAGATTTCGAGCCACGGCCGGACGCTGCACGAACTGGTCCAGGAGCTGGACCGGCAGCCGTCGCGCGAGACGCCGCTGTATTCGATGGTGAAGCACCTGAGCTACAGCATGGACGATCCGAGCGAGATCGTGGTGCGCACGGCGCTGGAGAAGAAAGCGCAGGTCGTGAACGCGCCGGGCCGCGACGACCGCGTGACGGACCACTACCGGCGCACGTTCGGGCAATCGGAATTCGTGGCGGTGCCGCTGGTGGCGAAGGGCACGGTGGTGGGGATCATCCTCGCGGACAACCTGTACAGCGGTCGGGCGATCTCGGAAGACCACGTGAAGGTGCTTTCGCTTTTCGCCTCGCAGGCGGCGCTGGCGATGGAGAACGCGGAGACGTACGCGGAGCTGCGCAAGAGCATGTCGGAATTGCGCATGGCCCAGGAAAAGATGGTCCACGGGGAGAAGCTGGCGGCGGTGGGCAAGATGGCCGCGCACGTGGCTCACGAAATCCGCAATCCGCTGGCGACGATCGGCGGGTTCGCGCGTGCGGTGCTGAAGCGCCCGGACCAGTTGGAGCGCGTGAAGCGCAACGTCGGGATCATCGCCGAAGAAGCCGGGCGCCTGGAGAACATGCTGAAGGGCGTGATGGACTTTGCGCGGCCGGCGGTGCCGGTCTTCAAGCCGGCGGACCTGAACGCGGTGGTGGAGAAGGCGTTTCGCGCGCACGCGGAGCCGCTGGCGGGCCGGCGCATCCACGCGCACCTCGATCTGGACCATTCGCTTCCTGAGCTGGCGTTCGACGAAAGCCAGCTCCTGCAGGTGCTGCATAACCTGATCCGCAACGCGGGGGATTCGATGCCGCAGGGCGGCGCGATGGTGCTGAAGACGAGCCGGGAAGGCGATCTGGCGATGGTGGTGGTGCAGGACACGGGATGCGGCATTCCTCCGGAAGTGCGCGACCGGATGTTCAGCCCGTTCGTGACGACGAAGCCGGACGGAACGGGATTGGGACTGGCGGTGACCAAGAAGATCGTGGACGATCACGGGGGGACGATCCGCTGCGAAAGCACGCCGGGTCAGGGCACGACGTTCCTGATCGGCCTGCCGCTGCACCGGCGGCTTACGGAAGCTTGGGGCGCGGCGCCCTTGGCGGAAGCCCGCGAAGGTACGAGCGGAGTCTGAGGAACTTCTGCGCGATGTTTAAGGGGTACGAATTATGGCCAAACTTCTGGTCGTAGACGACGATAAGAACCTGCGCACGCTGTACGAGCAGGAGTTGGGCGACGAAGGCTTCAGCGTGACGCTGGCCTCCAGCGGCCCCGAAGCACTGGATTTCCTGAAGTCCGACCGTCCGGACCTGATCATCCTGGACATTTCGATGCCGGGCATGGACGGGATCGAGGCGCTGGGGAAGATCCTGGCCAAGGACAAATCGATGCCGGTGATCCTGAACACGGCGTACAGCACATACAAAGACAATTTCATGACTTGGTCGGCCGACGCGTACGTGGTCAAGTCGGGCGATTTGACGGAGCTGAAGGCGAAGGTCAAGGAAGTGCTCAAGTCCCGCGGCATCGAGCCCTGAATTTCGCGCGCGGTCCGCGGCCGGGGCCGTAGGGCCGGGGCCGCCGCACCGCCGCCCAACCCCCGGATAGCGAAGCATGCCTGCCGATCTGCTGAAGGAAACGCTGACGCTGATACTCGCCGGCGGCCAAGGCGAGCGTCTGTACCCGCTGACCCGCGACCGCGCGAAGCCCGCCGTACCGTTCGGCGGGATCTACCGCATCATCGATTTCACGCTTTCGAACTGCCTGAACAGCGGCTGCAACCGGCTGTACGTGCTGACGCAGTACAAGTCGTTCAGCCTGGAGCGGCATATTCACCTGGGCTGGGATCCCATCTTCAACAACATGGAGCTGGGGCAGTACATCCACATCCTGCCGCCGCAGATGCGCCAGGGGCCGCAGTGGTACCAAGGCACGGCCGACGCCATCTACCAGAACATCTACACGCTGGAACGCGAGCGCCCGCAGCGCGTACTGATCCTGGCCGGCGACCACGTCTACAAGATGAACTACCACGATATGGTCCAGTTCCACGTGGAGCGCAACGCGGTGCTGACGGTGGCGTGCGTGCCGATCGAGAAAGCGCGCGCGAACCAGCTCGGCATTGCGGTGACCGATCCGTCCAAGCGCATCACGGGCTTCCAGGAAAAGCCGAAGGATCATCCGGCGACGATTCCGGGCGATCCCGAGCACTGCCTGGCGAGCATGGGCATCTACATTTTCGAGACCGAAGAGCTGGTGCGGCGCCTCAGCCGCGACGCTCGGCGCGATACGGCGCACGATTTCGGAAAGAATATCATTCCGGAAATGATCGAAGACGGCGCGCGCGTCTACGCGTACCCGTTCAAGGACGAGAACAAAAAGGATATGCCCTACTGGCGCGACGTGGGAACGATCGACAGCTACTACGACGCGAACCTGGACCTCGTCACGGTCAACCCGCTTTTCAATCTGTACGACAACGACTGGCCGCTGCGGACGTACCAGGAACAGGGCCCGCCGGCCAAGTTCGTCTTCGCGGGCTACGGCGGCGACGCTTCGCGGCGCGGGCAGGCGCTGGACAGTCTGGTCGCGCACGGCGTGATCGTCTCCGGCGGGACGGTGGAACGGAGCATCCTCTCGCCGGCGGTGCGCGTGAACAGCTACTCGCACGTCGAAGAATCGATCCTGATGGAAGGCGTGAACATCGGACGGCACGCGCACCTGCGCCGCGCAATCATCGACAAGGGCGTGCGCATTCCCGAGGGCACGAAGATCGGATACGATCTGGAAGAAGACCGCCGCCGCTTCATCGTAACCGAGTCGGGCGTGGTGGTGGTTCCCAAAGAGATGGCGCTGGAGTAGCCTGTACGGCGCCTTCAGGCCGTTCGATTTAAGCCCAATATTTCTCGATACAATTCGGCGTGCTCGCGGGCCATGCGATCGGCGTTGAAGCGCACGTGGGCTTCGGCCCACGCGGCGGCGCCCAGGTTGGCACGGTCGTGGTGTACGTTCAGCCAATGCCGCAACGCTTCGGCCCAGGCGGCAGCGTCGCCTTGCGCGACGAGCACGCCGGTGCGGCCGTCCTCCAACACTTCGGCATGGGCCTCGATGCGGCTGGCCAGAATCGGACAGCCCACGGCCATGGCTTCCAACACCGTGAGCGGCTGGCCTTCCCAGGCGCTCGGCTGCACGAATAGATCGCACGCGGCGAGGAGTTCGCGAACGTCTTCACGAAAGCCCAGCAGCTTTGCGCGCTCCGGCAGCGTGGCCGCGAGCTTCGCGTGCTCGGGGCCGGCGCCGGCAATCCAAAGTTCCGCGTTGCGCAGGCCCGCCTGGCGCCAGGCCTCCAGCAGCGTGGCGTGATCCTTCTGCGGATCGAGGCGCCCTACGGCCAGGACCATCCACGTGCCGTCGTCGAGGCCCAGCGCGGCGCGCGCCGCCGCGCGCGTAGCGGGACGGCGCGGCGCGAAGCGATTCAGGTCGATGCCGTTCTCGATGACGCGAAAAAACGAGGCCGGCAGCGCGGTACGTTCGCGGTGAAAGCGTTCGACGCTGGGGCCGACGCAGACTTCGCACTCGCTCCAGCGCGACGTCGCTCGGTCGAGCGCGAATTGCCACGGGCGAAAGCGACGTTCCTGAACGTGAATGGTGCTGACGACGCGCGGTTCGTAGCCGCCGCTTCGGCCTCGGAGCATGCGCCGCGCCAGCCGCGCGGCGAGATTGGCGTGAAAGAGATGCGCGTGCACCAAGGCCGGCTGACGCAGCGCGAGACGTTCGGCCAAATCGCGCGCGCAGAGCAGCGTGTTGCGGCGGTGGCGGCGCAAACCGAAGACTTCGAGCCCGGAGTCGGCCAGTTCGCGGCCCACCGGCGCGGTCTCGTCTTCCAGGCAGCAAATCGCCGCGCCGAAGCCCCACGCGGGCATGCGGCGCGCGAGGTTCGCGACCACGCGTTCGGCGCCGCCGCGTTCCAGTACGGGCAGCACGAACCAGATCACGGGGGTACTCACGCGGGCGTACCCGATTCGGCGGATTCGGCGGATTCGACCGGAGCGGCCAACGCTTCGGCGAGTTCGAGGGCGCGCGCGGCGTAGCTGCGTCCCTCGACCGCCTTGCGGATTTCGGCTCGGCCCAACCGCTCCCCAGCCTCCAGCGCCAGACGCAAAGCCTCCGGAAATTCAGCCGCGGAATCGGCGAGAAATACCCCCGGCGCGGCCTGCGCCATCTCTTCGGTAACCGGATTTCGGCTGGCGACGACCGGAAGACCGGCGGCGAGGTATTCGAGCAGTTTGAGCGGCGAGGAACCGTAATTGAACGGCGTCGGGAGGAGCGGAATCATTCCCGCCTGCGCATACGCGAAATAGGAAGGCAGCATCACGGCCGGCTTGGGACCGAGCCACTTGAGCCGCGCGTCCATGGCGCGAGGCTTCACGCCACGCCCCGGCGGCCCCACCAGCACCACCGAACCGGCGGGCATCGCCGCAGCCAAGTGCTCGAGTGCGCCGAAATCGAGCTTGGCCGTGAGCGTGCCCATGACCATCGCGCGCGGCTGCGGCAGCAATTCCAAGTCGCCGGGTTCGGGCAGCATCGAATCGATGCAAGGCGCGTACGCCTCGAGGTCAACGGCATGCGGCAGGTAGCGCCATGCGTTGACGTGTTCGATGCGGTCGTCGAGCAGCGCGGGCGAAGTGGCCAGGAGCAGGTCGGTCCGCTCCAGCATGCGCACTTCCTGTTCCCAGACGTACGCGGCGCGGTCGGGGTTGCCGTCGAAGTCCGGATACGCGCGGTGCTCGTCGACGCAGTCGTAGACGTGGTGCGAAGCGCGCAGGCCTTCCATCCATTCGGCCCACCACCAGCCGTAGTAGAGCGCGACGAAGCGATCGTCGGCGAATCCGATGCGTTCGAGCATTCGCTTCAGCGCGGGCAAGCGAAATTGAAGATTCCAGCGGCGCGTGAAATCGGGATAGCTGTAAGGCAGGCCCAGGAATTTCTCGAAACGCCAGACGAACAATCCCGGCCGGTCTTGGACCGGTTCCTCGCCCCCGCTTTGCCGCAGCCGCTCGCGATAGAAGGCCGCCGGCCCGCCGACCTCGACGTACAGCACGCGCCCGCCCAGCGCGTTCCACGCGCGCGCGAAATGCGGCCGTGGCGAGGGGTAGGGCGAGAAGTAAGGCGTACCGCCGACCAGCAGCAGGTCGGGAAGCGGAGGGGGAATACGTGTGGAAACCGTGGCGGACACCCAATACTCCTGTTATCGAAGGCCATACTCTTTCCGCAACTCGAACCTATCATACAAAAACTACCCGCAAACGTGTAAGTCAAGAAGCCCGTCTACTTCACCGGCTGCCACCACTTGGGGATGAATCCGATACCTCGCAGGACTCTTAGCCACTCTTGATACCACCACCTATCTCGGAAACGCAGCGGAGGCAACGATAATGATCTCAGGAATGAGAGCATCAATGAAGGCGGTAGTCCAGTAAACGGATCGTGCTCTTTCGGCAGCCGATGCCTCAAGACGTCACGATAGTATATGGGCCATAGCGGCGGAATGAGCGTGCCATCGTTAAAATAGTCGAACACATGCTTCCACGAACGGCATTCTGACCATCCGTTTGCGAGTAACCGCCGAGCGTAAGCGCCGGCCAACCTATCCAGTACTGGATCGGGATTGGGAGGCTGCCCTGGGCCGGCGCGCCTCCAGTAGTCGTCGGCGGGCTGTTCGGGATCGAACTTGGAGAAATGCATGGCCACTAACTCGGCACCCCCGGCCGTCCATTGACCCTGGCTCGCGCACTCGGACAGCTTTCGATCTTCCAGATTCCACGCGGCCACGTTGTATCCGGGGTCTCGAAAAACGCCGACGCCCTCGAACAGAGCGGGCGCCAGATCCATCCATTTCTGGTCGGCAAACATACCATTGGGCAGATCGCTGACGCAATACTCGGACATCTTCTGAGTCCACCAGCTCAAAAATTCTTTTGCCTCCTTCGATCGCCGTAAACCGAGGAAGCCTAGATTGAATGCGCCGGTTCGTGCAAATACGCGCTCATTCATCCATCGCGTGTCGAGCACAGGTTGAAGTGTATGAGGCGTCAGCAGCAGCGAATGCGTATCGAGAAACTCCAGCGCTCGATCTAGCTTGCCAAGAATCCAAAAGTCCGCATCGATATAGAAGAATTTATCGAGTTCAGAATGGCGCTCCACAAACGCGCCGAGCCCAAAAGCCTTGAACGCCATCACTCGCTCGAAACGCGTATACTGGAAGAGCATGCCGGAAAGTTTCGATATTTTTAGCTCCTCAACGGGCCAAATAGAAAACGATTCACGCTGCGAATCGAACCGCCCGTCGATACGATCCACCAGGATTGCCACGCAAACGGCTTCGGGGTGATGCTTGCGTACGCTTTCGAATAAAGTCCTCGCGGCGGCCAAGTGCGAAGCGGTAATAACCGTTATCACCCCGAATGGCTTGCTCATTCCGCGAGTCTCGCTTGCCAAACTTTTCGCAATCCACTCTCGAGGTCGATTCTCGGTTTCCATTGCGTGGCTTGTTCAATCTTTCGAATATCGAGGACATTGTATGGCACATCGAATGAGCGCGAGGGCTCAAACCGGAGATTCAACGGCCTTCCGGTCGCACGTTCGAGCGCAGCCAGCGCATCTCGAATCGAGCAACCGGCGCCCGAGCCCACGTTGTAGACATAAAACCCAGGAGCATGCTGGGCCTCCAATACCAAGCGCACCGAATCCGCGAGGTCTTCGACATGGAAAAAATCCCGAACCACCGATCCATCGCCGAACACCAGAATCGGAAGTCCAAGGCGCGCACGGCTCAGAGCTACATCCAGCAAACCTTGAATCCCGGACGCATGGTCCTGCTCACGCCCATACGGATTGGCGAAGCGCAATACAATGCCCCGGACAGATCCTTTTAAGCAATTCAATCTCAGATAATGCTCGGTAGAAAGTTTGGCCAGGCCGTAACCTCCCATGGGCAAGGGCAAGTCCATCTCCGTTACAGGCCGCCGATAGTCTCCGTATACGGTCCCTCCGGAACTCGCAAAAACAATCGTTCCGATTCCCGCCTTGCACGCGGCTTCAAACAATCGAGCTGACGGTGCGACATTGTTCTGAACTTCTGCTGGCAGATCGGCTTGGGCGGTAGAAGGTAAACTGCCCCATGCAAGATGCAGGAGCACGTCCTGACCTTCGCATGCTTCTCGGATCACATTCGTGTCAGCAAAGTTACCCCAGACTATTCGGCAGGGTTTCGATCCCGTTTGCGGTAGAGCATTGGGCGAGCCTGGAAGGTCGAGAATCGTCAGTTCAAAAGCCCGGTTCAATAACTCCTTGACGATATGCCGGCCTAGAAAGCCAAGACCGCCCGTTATCAATACACGAGGTGCTTTGACAGACATTGCGCTACTCCGATCCGCCGCTCAGCCGAGTCCAGGCACGATAGCATGGCCCGATCACTTTGCGTAGTGCTTGCGCTGCTGGAGAACGAAGCTTTCTGAGCAGCGAAATCTCGCCCGGGGTAAGCGGTTGAAAGGACCGCTTTAGGTCACGCGGGCGCTTATGTGCGCGAAATCGAGGGTTGGACACAAACGCCAATAAGGGTGCGGCTTGGCGATGCCAATCCAACCGGTCCCGTGCAAGTTCTTGTGCGTGCCTTCCACGTCGAGCGACTTCAGCGGGGTTTCTGATGATCTCATCCACCGCTTCACGAACAGCACTCGCGTCACCAGGCGGCAATACCCATCCCGCTTGATTTTTCTCGATGGGCGCCGCGAGCTCCTGGTTTGAAGCCATTAATACGGGCAGACCCAGCGCTAAACTGAGAGGCGTTCTCGCTGTTACCGCCAGATCGCGCTCCACGTTACTCTGCATCCATTCCACCGACACCGATAGCTCGCTCAAGCGCCGCATCAGTGCCCCGAAAGGAAGATGGCCGCTCCGTGAGGCCCGCGAAGATGCCGCAATAAGATTTTGAAGTCGTTCGAATCTTTGCTCTAGAGCTCGATTGGGTTGCAGCAAGCCGCCAATCCAGGTAAATGACCCGGACTGTGCCGCATCGATCCTACTTAAAATGACTTCAATAGCCACTTCGGGATCCAGCCACGGGTAAAAGCCGCCTGCATAAACAAAGCCCACCTGAGAAGAATACTCGCGCGGTTGCACCCAGTCCGGATCAATGCCAAATGGCATAACAGCCATGGGTAGCTCTTCATGCAATCCCACCTGCGCAAGAGCCAGGGCCTGTCGAAAGTACCATTGCTGGCGGTCACCGGCGCACAAGAAGAAGTCGGCATGAGATAGCACCGCCAGCTTTCGTTGCAGCAAGTTGGTAAGTGCATCCGGATCGGCTCCGTAGTGAAGGGCCGACTCTACTATAAGCGGCCCGCAAAGGTCCAGAATCACGGGGCAATCGGGCCACCACTCTCCCTGCAAGGTCTGCCAATTTGACGCGAAGATTACTACATCAGGCTTACATTCTCGATAAATGACTTCTTGCGGGCGATCCACAAAACACAATCGTAACATGTCGGGGGTAAACAGGTGCGTGAATGGCTTATAGGACTGCGCCCCGAATGGGCATGAAACCATGACCTCATGATTTTTCGCTTCTAAGGCACGGCACATTTGCAGCGCGCGCATGCCTCCGCTGGTAGTGGGGATCTCGACGCAAGGGATCACGCCGGCAGAAAATATCAGAATTCGCGCCATCCGGATGAATACTCCACAGTGTGAATTGAACTCAGTCCTTGATTTAGCGTTTCCGGCCTAAAAGAATTCGTCTCAGCCACAGCAACACGTTCACGGGAAAAGCGCTCGCCAAACGATGGTAATTCGATTTCCAAAGATTGGATTCCGTTTCAAGCGCTCTAAGTTGGGCCAGCAGTTCAAAGTGAATGCTATTCTCGCTCAGCGTGCCTTCTATGGGTTTGACATGATTTTCTGCTTTTGGCTGCACCGGCGCTTCACCTCTACAAAGCTGTTCCATTACTTGCGCGAGTCGCTTCCCGGCGTCGCCTTCAAAATAGAGAGCATCATTCAGTGCGGCCTCCTGAAAGGCCATTCGCTCCTTGGGTGGATTCAGCAACTCCTCAATAGCCGCATGCATCTGCGCCTTGCTCGCGATCCACCAAGCAAACGGAGTAAAGCTAGGCTTAAGTTGGTAATCCAGACAGGCCGTCGGAATGCCCAAAGCCATGGCTTCAACCAGAACCGTTGTGGGGGGCCCTATAACGGCATCCGCTTGCGCAAACTGATCGTAAAGGCGGCCCGACCATACGGAGGTAACGCCCAGCTTCTCTGCGAGATCGGGCTGAATGCGATATTCAACCTCCAGGTCGGGCATGGTCCCGAAAGTCTGGATGAGATCGGTCAGCGCGGCCTCGACGGCTTTGCCGTGCTCCATATTCAAGGCCCAGACATTCGGCGTTACGACCAGTACTCGGCGGCGTGCCGCAGGCTTTCGAACTAAGGTATGCCGACTCGCGTCAATTCGAGGCAGTCCTAAAGGAATAACACGATCTTCATAACCCCAGCTAGCCAAGACTCTGGCGGCAGATGGGCCCGGGGCGGTAATCCACCGACTCGCCAAAGGGTGCAGGAAGGCGCGCCCAGGCCAACTCACGTCATTTTCAAAGGTATGCCTCCATTCAAGAATTCCATCCAGCACGTAAAGCGTTGGAATGCCCAGTCGATTTGCCTCTTCAATACAACTTGCGCGACCATCCTGTACCTCAGCCGTTGTTACCACAAGACTGGGTGCAACCTCTTCAATTGCGCTGATCGCATTATCTTCCGGCACAAAAACTTCCGCGCCCACCTGAGATAATGAATTTCCCATAAAGTGAGCGAGATCCTTTTGTGGCTTCAGAATCATTATTTTAGGCTTGTTAGTCGTAGACAAAGCCTTCCTGGGCGAGAGCCTTCTTGAGGCCGTATTTGCATTGCCTATATCAGGTCGTGACCTTGTGCAGTCGGGCAGGAATT
Organism: Planctomycetota bacterium; assembly: GCA_015075375.1. Lineage (GTDB taxonomy): Bacteria > Planctomycetota > SZUA-567 > H5-PLA8 > H5-PLA8 > H5-PLA8. The sequence continues at coordinate 350,149 of JABTUM010000004.1, forward strand.
GGCGAGAACAATCGCTCCGCGCATCGGAGGTTGAAACTGATAGGCGATGCCTAAAGTGCTGTGAAAGACTACTTAAAAATGCCTCACTTATACTTGGAACTTCTTGTCTCGATATTGCTTGGCGTCCGGAGCGCCGCCCCATCACACCAATTGCCCAAGGCCATTCCTTGGCGATTCCATGATACACCGCGACAACTTCCAAACCGCAGAGGTCAAAAAGGGTTTCCAGCGTGCTTTGAGTAAATCCATTCACGTGTGCAATATGAAGAAAGCTTACTCCGGACCATCGATCTGAAAACATATCTGGAACTTCCACATAGACTTGCCCACTGGGATCCAGTCTCTGCACTGCCCGCACCAAACAATCGACAGGGTCAAGGGCGTGCTCCAACACGTGAATAAGAGAGATGAAGTCATATGGGCCTTTAAGCTCGCCCTCGCTCAACTCCTCCCACTTCGCGGTCAAAATGTGTAAACCGGTTCTAGCGCGCGCAAACGCGACTCCCTCCGCTGAAGGATCCACTCCCGATACAGTAGCATCTGGAAATCGCCTACTGACTTCAGATATCATCCCGCCTAAGCCACAGCCTACATCCAAATATGATCGAATTGGCATATTTATATCTGTCAATATCCCATCTAAAATTTGCTCTGCCTTTTCCGCACACTTGTCATATTTATAGAGTTCCTCCAATGAATCAAATTGCCACCCTATATAGGTAGGCCAAAAGTCTTCTTCATAGAATTTCTGATACCATTTGAGGTCCGGTCTTGGGCAGAGCTGAATTAATCCGCAGTAGCCGCATAAGGAGGTTGATAGTCCTAGACCATGCCGATCCTGTCGCGACAGTGTGGTGTATACGTTATGCGCGCATAGGGCGCATGGAGGACTAATCAAATGGGCTTTCCCATACGACTTCAGAAGACGACGGCATGCGGCATGCCAGCGCAACTCAGACATAGCCTAACCTTTCGCGATTTTTATTGGTCCAATCATTGACTCTCGAGTGAAATTCTTCCGGAATAATTGCCTGCCATCTTCCGCACCTAGTGTCAAGCTTTAAGCCATCGTATAACTCCGGTCTCCAGGGTAATTCCGCGTAACTCAAGATTTTCTTAAGCATTTGATTAGGATCGTCGACAAGGTTTTCGTAACGCCAAATTGAAATCCCAAGTTCGTCTCGATATGCTTCTAGGTGATCGATGGCCTCATTCCATTTTTTCGCAAATGTTTTAAGTGCAATTTCCCTGCACTTGTACTTTTCAAGGTGATAGCTTTGCCTATACCAAGAAGCAATGACATCCCGACCATCTCGATGCAGTGCTATTATTTTAGCATCGGGCCAGATTTGTCGAAGAACATGTATCCTGAAGGAGTTGAATGGAGCCTTATTGAAGTATCGTTCCGCGTGAAATGAGTATGTAAGTTTTCTAATCAGACTTATGGTCTCAGCTTTGGATAGTGGATTCTTGGTTAGAATTAGCTCTTTTCCTACCCTTAAATCCGCCGTCATTGGAAAGTAGTTATCCCATATTTCTTTTTGCTCGGTTAAGGGAGCAATCTGTGCAAATCCTTCAGAGGTCAGCAACTGTCTTATGGCGGATTGTAAATTTGTCTTTCCATCAAGTATGGGTGGCTTAGGTCCAACATGGGGGTGCGATGCAATGAGGAGGGCTAGAAGTGTTGTCCCTGATTTGCCGCAACCTACAAGGAAAATTGGACGATCGAGATGAGTCTTCATTCCGATCCGGTTTCGCAGTCTGTTCCAGTACTCATGCAAATCGCTCATGCTTGCTTCTCCCAATCAAACCGGTGAGCGAACGCGATTGTGCCATTAATCCCATATCCAAGAGAGTTACGCTTGGGTCCTTGAACTTCGAAAGTAACTAAGCCTACCTTATGGTCATAAAGGTCCGTGAGCTGTGGACCGCATACCGACACTTCTATAGCATAGGCCCCGGATAATAGTGGCATATTCTCAATCGTAATTCGAATCTTGTGCTCACCTGCATCAAGGATTAGGGGTGTATGATCCACAGCGCTTGAGAAAGCTCCTAGCTTCCCTAGGTGGGCCGAATGAATACCTACTACGATTCGCGCTGATTCCAGCCTACTCTCACAGAGCACTCCCAGACAGAGAGTCATACTTGCCCCCGTCTGGTGCACGGAACTCAACCGGCCCAAAGAGTCGGTCAAATAGGCAGATACGACCTTGGCCTTTCCCGAAACAGGCTCCGACAGCTGCTTGGTTTGAAGGAGCAATCCTTCCAAATGAGTTCGAGCGGCCTCGACCGTGCCTGAATATACAATACGGCCTTGATCGCAAACGATTGCCCGTTGAGTCAATCGATCCAGATCCACGACATGGTGCGTAACCAAAACAGCCGATCCTCCTTGCTCCAATCGCTTTCTTAAATGCTCCAAGCAACGCATCCGAAACCGCGCATCCCCCACCGCCAGGACTTCGTCAATCAGCAGCAGATCGGGCTCGGTGTGGGCGGCGACGGCAAAGGCGAGGCGGACGTGCATGCCGCTGGAATAGAAGCGCACGGGGGTGTCGAGGAAATCGCCGATTTCGGCGAAGGCGACTATGGAATCGAAACGCTGGTCGATCTCGCGGCGGCTCAGGCCCAGCAGCGCGCCGTTGACATAGACGTTTTCGCGGCCGGTCAGGTCGGGATGGAAGCCCGCACCGAGTTCGATGAGCGCTCCAACGCGGCCGCGGACTTCGACGCGTCCGCGCGTGGGTTCGACGATGCCGGACAGAATCTTCAGGAGCGTCGATTTGCCCGCGCCGTTGGCGCCGATCACGCCGAGGCATTCGCCGGGGCGCAGTTCGAAATTCACATCCGCCAGCGACCAGAATTCGCCGGCACGCAACTCGTCGCTTGCAGGCATGCCCACGGCGCCGCGCGCCAGGTCAAGGCCGAGGTTCCAGACACCTTGGCGAAGCGAGCGGTTGTACTTCTTCCACAGGCCTTCCACGCGCAGCACGGGCGGCGCGGAGGTCCGGACTTGTGAAGCGTCCTGCGTCGCGTTCATGCGTACTCCGGCACACGGGTCATGAGCACTCGAAAGAAGCGCCACGCGGCGAGGAGAAGCAGCAGCGCGCCAAGCGTCCAGAGCGCCCAGCGCAGCGGATCGTGCGGCGCACCCGCAAATGCCAGCGCGCGCAGCTCGTTCAGCGCCGATGCAATGGGGTTCAGCGCATCCAGCAGCGCCCAAGCACCGGCATCGGGTAGCGCGTAGAGCACCGGCGTTAAAAACAGGCAAGGCAGCAACACGATCGGAAGCGCTTGAATCACGTCGCGCACGGGCAAGGCCACCACCGACAGCAGCAGGCCCAACCCGACGCCCACCAAGACGAGCGGGAGCAACGCCAGCGGCGCGAGCAGAATCGCCGCATGCGGCGCGTAACCGTACCAGATGAAGAGTCCGATCAGCGCGGGCAGCCCGCAGAGCCAGTCAAATCCCGCGCGCGCGCAGCCGCTCAGCACAAGAACTTCGCGCGGAAACGCGACCTTCGCGACGAGGTTCGAGGCGCCGACGAGGCTTCCCGAAGCGTGCGTAATCATGTTTGCAAAGAGATTCCAATGCAGAATGCCGAGGTACACGTAAAGCGGGTACGGTGCGCCTTCGTCGGTTGAGCGCAGGAGCCCGGAGCCGCGCAGGTAAACGAAAACCGCGGCCATGCCGAGCGGCTGGAGCATGCTCCAGAACAAACCCAGAAAGGCGACGCGCGTGCGCAGGCGGACGTCGCGCCAGACGAAGCGGGCGAGGAGTTCGCGTGCGCCCCAGAGTTCGCGCACCATTTCGGCGTAAGCGGAGATCCCCAGACCGCGCTGGCGGTCGGGCGTGTAGACGCGGATGGTGGCTGGAACGCCGCTCATGCGCCGTCCTTTCGCGCCGGGCGGTGCGCTCGAGCCGGAGCGCGCGCATCGCCGGGCGCGAATAGGTTGACCACGCGCCCCTTGGTGGCGAGGAGCTTCAGCAGGATCGCGTCGTCTTTCCGCGCGTGCTTGACGAATAGGATCGCGTCGAACTTGAGCCGGTCGAGCGCGTCGATGCCGACGACGGTGCGTTCGAGGAAGGCCTGGCCCTGCGCGTCCTCATCGGCGACGGCCACGAGTTGCTGGCGGTTCTCGCCGAGCGACATGGCGGCGACTTCGGCCAGCGGGTCGGCTCCGTAGAGGACCACGCGCCGCGCTTTGTGCTTGAGCGCCAGCGCGTGCAGCGTGTTCGACGCGTTCTTGTGCGCTTCGCGGAAAAGCCGGTAGGAACTGGCGACGAAGTCGTAGGAAAGCTGCGCTTTTTCGGACATGCCCTTAGGGGTGAGCCAATAAAGCATGCGCTTGGGCGGCGCGGTGGTGAGTTTGATCCAGCCCTTTCGCGCGAGGCGCTTGAGGTAGAGGTTGACCAGACCCTGGGCCATGCCGAGGCGCAGGAACAGATCGCGCTGCGTAAGCCCCTCTTCTTCGGAGAGGAGCTGGACGATCTGGAGTTCCTTGAGGTCCTGATTTCGCATGCGGCCTCGTTCAACCGGTACCTTCAATCACTACGTTCAATAGTTGAATATAGCCGCCGCGGGCGCGCGCGGTCAAGAGGGGAATCTGGCCTCCGGACCGGGCCGGAAGGGTTAGCGCGGAGCGTCGCGGAAAAAGATCCGCAGCGGGACTTCTTCGATGCCCAGTTTCTCGCCCAGGCTGCGCGCCAGGTAGCGCTTGTACTTATCGTCGATGACCGACGTATGGCGCCCGTAAATCACGAACGTCGAGGGGCCCTTGGCGACTTGAACGCCGTAGAGCAGGCGCGGCTTCTTGTTCTTCTTGGCCGGCGGTTCGTGCCAGCGTTCGGCTTCTTCGATCGCCTTGTTCAGCTTGGGCGTGGGGATGTCGGCGTGCGCCTGGTCGTAAAGATCGAGGGCCACGTCCAGGGTCTGCCAGCAGCGCCGGCCCATCTGCGCGCTGGTGAAGGCCAGCGGCGTATGCTTCAGAGAGGGCAGGATCGATTCGATGTACTTCACGTACGCGCCGGTGGTGGCGTCGTCGGTGGCGAGGTCCCACTTGTTCACCACGATCATCAGGGACTTGTAGAGTTCGACGATCATGTCGAGCGTCTTGCGATCGGTGACGCCGAAGCCGTCGGGGGCCGAGACCATCAGCATCACGACGTCGGCGCGGCGGATCGCGCGTTCGGTGCGCACTTGGCTGAAGAATTCCACCGGCCCTTCGGGCTCTTTCATGCGCCGCAGGCCGGCGGTGTCGATCAGCACGAACGGGCGGTTGTCCTTGTGCAGCAGCAGGTCGATGCTGTCGCGCGTGGTGCCGGCGATTTCGCTGACGATCGTGCGGTCCTGCCGAGCGAGCGCGTTCACGAACGAACTCTTGCCCACGTTGCGCCGCCCGACGACGGCGATCTTGGGCAGGCCTTCCCAGTCGGTCAGCGGCGCGTCGGGCTCGCTCACCGGGAGCATCGCGGCCAGCGCTTCCTCGAGTTCCTCCAGGCCGCGCCGGTGCAGCGCCGAGGTGGCGATGACGGGTTCGATGCCCAGCGCGCTGAATTCGCCGACGGTGAGCGCCGCTTCCTTGCCTTCGGCTTTGTTGGCGACCATCAGCATCGGCCGGCCCAGCGCGCGCAGGCGCGCGGCGACTTGCCGGTCGAGCGGCGTCAGGCCTTCCTTCGCGTCCACCACCAGCGCCAGGATCGTCGCGGAGACGACGGCCGCCTGAATCTGCTGTTCGATGTGTTCGGTGAGATTCTGTTCGTCGACGATCCCGATGCCTCCGGTGTCGAGGAGGTCGCAGGCTTTCTCCATCAGCTTGATCGGATGCAGCACGCGGTCGCGCGTGGTGCCGGCGCGCGCGTCGGTGATGGAGACTTCGCGCCCCAGCAGCGCGTTGAAGAGGCTGGATTTGCCGACGTTCGGACGCCCCACCAGCGCGACGGTGGGATACAGGCGTTCCAGCATCCCGGGCTTGGGAGGCAAGATCAGCTTCCGGGGCGCCGGCGCCTCGGGCTCGGGGGGCTGCTCCAACGATGGGGATTTCATGACGACGAATGCCTCCGGCGGCTATTGTAGGCGAAAGGGGGCGCTTCGGCTACTCACCCCCGCGACTTCCGATTCGGTCAAGCTTTCCCGGGCGGCGGACGATACTTCAGGACAATCGGCCGCTCTGTGGGGGAAGCATGCCGTCCAAGCCCGATTCCGCTCGCCGTCCGCCTGTCACGAGCTGGGTTTTCCGCTGCCGCGGGCTGTGCCCCGAGGTCCGGCCGGAGGACTCGTTCGGCCTGCACGACCTCCTGTTCTGGGTGCTGTTCCTGGCGCTCGGCGCGGGCTGGTACTTCGGGCAGTTCGAGCCGCAGCGCCAGCGCAACGAAATGCTCACCGGCCGGGCCAAGGTTCTCGAATCCCAGCTTAAAGAAGAACGCGTGGAGCTGGAGCGGCTCAAGCGCGAATCCGTGGCGCTACAGGCCGGCCACCCGGCGGCTTGGGAGCGGGCGGCGCGGGCGCAGTTGGGCTGGTTGATGCCCGGCGAGACCGTGGATTTGCAGACGTGGCGGCAGGAGAAGTTGGAAGCGGGCGAGCCCGACCCGTTGGCGCCGCAGCTAACCGGCCGTCCGCAAGCGGCTCAGCAACCGCCTGCGCGTCGGCCCGCGCCGCGCGTTCGCAGCGCGGAAGCGAGTCCCCCGCCGGTGGCGGCGCGCCAGACGCGCCGGTGATTGCCAAAAATTGCAGTTAAAGCCTTATATAATATTGTTTTATAAAATATAGTAATAATCTGTATGCAGTCTGCGACCGGGCGGTGTACCTCCCTTTATAGGTAATGCGTTTCCTCCATCCTTATTCAGGAGCTTGCCGATGGGCCGACCGAAGACTCGCCACTGGCTGGGTATCGCACCCAGCCGCTCTTGGATCCTGGCGCCGGTGCTGCTAGCGGCGTATGCGATATCGGCGTCCGAAGTCAAGCTCGCAGCCGAGTTCGGAGCGGACGGATTGACGGGGCTCTCGGCGGCCGGCCATGCTTGGCTGGGATCGGGGCAGCTCAAGCTGGCGCACGCGGTCCTGGAACAGGCGGCGCCGGACGAGAAGGGTTTCCTTAAGTACAGCTTCGAGAAGTTGGCGGCGGAACCCGTAAAGCGGACCTTCGATGCCGCGAACAAGACGGCGCGGCTGGAATTCGCGTGGGGTGCGGTGGACGTGAAGTACGCGCCGGGCCCCGACCGCCTGGACCTCGCGGTGACGCTGCACAACACCTCCGACCGGACGCTGGCGAACTTCAGCCTCGAACTGCTCCAACTCAAGCTGCCCGCCGTGCCCGCCAACTGGAACAAAGGCAAGATTAACCTTTCGAACAGCCTGGACCGGCTGGCGTTCACGTGGGCGAACTTCGAGCAGGTCAAGCTGGGTCTGACCAACGCGACGATGGATCCGCCGGTGCGCTTCGGTTTGCGCGCGGCGGGCGACGGCAAGGAACCGGTCTATGCGCTGGCGCTGGAAGGCGGCGTGTACGTGACCGAGCCGGGCAGCTACGAAATCAAGCCGCACGGGTTGCCGCGCGTCGCGGCCGGGCAGAGTCTGACGCTGGAGTTCACGCTGCGCTGGATGGCCGCGGATGCCGACGGGTATGCGCTCTTCGAAGACGTGAACGCGCGCTTCCGGACGGCGTACGGTCCGCTGCACGAATGGAAGGACCGCCGCCCGATCGGGATGCTGATGCGCAGTTCGAACTACCAGGGCCACAAGTCGGCGACGAATCCGCGCGGCTGGTTCACGAAGAAGGAACTCGATAGCTCCAACGCCGAAGCGTTCAAGGCGGCGGCCTTGCAGGACGCCAAGCGCTGTGTCGAATGCCTGAAGGCCATGGACGCCCAGGGCATGGTCTTTTGGGATGTCGAGGGCAGCGAGAATCCGCATCCGATCACGTACATCGGCGATCCGCGGCTGGCCGAGAAACTGGCGCCGGACTTCAACGCGGTGGCCGACGAGTACTTCAAGACCTTCATCGACGCGGGGCTGCGCACGGGCATCTGCATCCGCCCCACGCAGGTCTACTTCAACGAAGAGAAAAAGAAGTGGGATCACGGCACGGGCAGCGACGGCGGTCCCGGGCGCGGAGATCATTACTCGAACCTGCGCGCAAAAGACCTCCCGTGGTGGCGCTTCTTTCCCATCGTCGAACGCATGTGCGACAAGATCGAGTACGCCAAGAAGCGCTGGGGCTGCACGCTCTTCTACATCGATACGAACGGCGTCTTCCGGCCGGTGGGCGAGGACGGAAAGTTCGAGTGGATGCTGCTGAACGCGGCGATGTGGAAGGCGATCAAGGCCAAGCATCCTGACGTGCTGCTCGTCCCGGAACTGCTGAGCGAGAACTTCACCCATCACGTGGCCAACCACTTCAACACCGCGCCGTACATGGAACTGGACCTGAAGGGCTACGGGACGCCGGAGTGGGTGCGCAAGTTGATCCCGGGTTCGTTCAGTGTCGTGAACGTCTCGGACGGGGACTTCGCCGCCAACCGCGAGAAGCTCGCCGAGGCCGTGAAGAACGGCGACATCCTGATGGGGCACGGCTGGTGGAGTCCCAAGCGCAACGCGGAAGTGAAGGCGCTGTACGACGAAGTGGTGCGAGGGATCGCTCCGCCGCCGGCCGAACCGGCCAAGAAGACCGAGCCGGCGAAGAAAAGCGCCGCGGCCAAGACCGATAAGGCGGAGAAGTCCGCCGCTCCGGCCAAGTAGGGATTGCGAAAGGTTCCCGCCATGAAGCCGAACCGCCTCCAGACCTGGCTGCTCAGCGCCGCCTTTGTCCTCGGCGTCTTCCTGGGCACGGCCATGCAAGGCGGCGTGCCTGCGGCGGCGGAATCGAGTAAGCTGCCCGCGGCGCGGCAGGCCCCTCCGGCTGCGCGGCCGGGTCCACGTGAGGTCCGGCCGGCGCGCGATTAGCGCGAAGCGCCACGCTTCATCCACAGGTCCGTTTCAACGTAACGGGAGATGCTTCACGCATGAGCCGCAGCCTCGTCGGAACTTTTCTGCTCGTCTGCCTGAGTCTTACCTCCGCCGAGGCGGGCGCGCACGACGCCAAGCCGCGCTTGGCGGTCGGCGCCTTCACCGCGCGCAAGCTGGCCAAAGCTCCCGTGATGGACGGAAAGGTCTCGCCCGGAGAGTGGGACGAGGCGCTCACCACCTGCGGGATGCTGACGCCGTTCGGGCACGAGTTGCAGGAATGCGAGACGACGGTCTCCTTCGGCTTCGACGCGCAGCGATTTTACTTCCTGTTCCAGTGCCGCCGCGGCGACCGCGAGTGGAAACTGTGGAAGAAAGTGCGCGAGAACGACGACTACGCGTTCTCCGATCCGTCGGTGGAAGTCTGGATCACGCCGCCGCGCCTGGTGCCCGAAACGTATCAGAACGTGATCAACACCTTCCCGGCGGTGCTGGACCAGCACATGATCCCGACGCGCGGCTACACCGCGCAGGGCTGGAAGGGAAATTGGGAACTGGGCGTCGACGAGAGCGATACGCATTACACGCTCGAAGCTTCGGTGCCCATCGCGGACTTCGGGACGGCGCAGCTTGCCGAGGGCGAGGTCTGGCGCTTCCTGCTTTGCCGCACCAGCCCCGGCACACAGCCGGCGCCGCAGGCTTCGTGGTCGGTCACGCAGGGCTTCGCCGAACTGGGCCAGCATCCGCCGGTCAAGCTGGCCGAGGACGCGCCGGTGGTGCAGTTCCGCAACGTCACCTCGCTGCTCACGGGGAACTACGAATTTCCGGTCACGCTCGCCGCGCCGCGCGGAAAGGCCGCGAAGCTGGCCGCCGAGTTGCGCTGGCACAAGGAAGCCGTGCCGGCAGACGGGGACCTGATCGAAAAGCAGGAAGTGGATCTGGCCGCGGGCGAGCGCAAGAGCATCACCTTTAAGGGCGCGGTGCCGGAAGCGCACAGCGCGTTGGACGCGAAGCAGGTGCGGCGCGGGTATGTCACGTTGAGCGTGAGCGAAGCCGGCGGCGCGGAGGTCTTCCGCCAGGGCTTCCCGTACCATGTGAACGGCTGGGCGCCCAAGACGCCTCAACGCCCCGCCGACGTACCCGAAGCCAAGCCGCTGGATCTGGAAGTGAAGTACGGACCCGAAACGAACGTGGTGATCTTGCGCGCCGATATCCTCGACCTGCCGGCCAAGGACCAGGCCGCCGGCGGCACCGTGAAGGTGATCGACGTGGCGCAGGACAAGGCGCTGCTCACGCTGAAACTCCCGGCATTCCGCAACGCGTACTCGAACCTGCACTTCTTCCTCGATCAGGTCAAAGTCCCGGTGATGGATTACGTGAAGCAGGCGGGGACGGAACAGCAGATCAAAAACATCGAGAAGGAGAACAAGGCGCGCGCGAAAGAAGGCAAGCCGCTCACCCCGCTCCCGAAGCTGGAGATTCCCGAAGCGCTCGCGCTGAAGCTGGAAGTCACCGTCGAAGACGCGGCCGGCAAACCGCTCTCCACCGAATCGTCGGAACTGAAGGCGCTGCGCTACCGCTTCCCGTGGTCGAACAACGAAGTGGGCGTCACCGAGCGCGTGATTCCGCCCTACACTCCGGTGGCCTGCCAGGACGATCAAGTCGGCGTCTGGAACCGTTCGTACCGGCTCGACGGGCTGGGCCTGCCGCGTGCGCTCAAGAACGACGGGCTGGAGCAGATCAAGAGCGTGCGGATGGTCGCGGTGCAGAACGGGCAGGAGACCGAATTCCCGGTCACCGCACCGCGCCTGACGCGATGGGTGGACGCGCAAGCCGATCTGGAAGGCGCGTCCGAAGCCGCGGGCTTGAAGCTCAGCGCGCAGACGCGCGTGGAGTTCGACGGTTTCGTGAAAAGCACGCTCACCATCGCGCCGCTGGACGCCAAGGCCGGCGCGGCGGTCGAAAAGCTGTTCCTCGAAATCGTCTTGCCCGAGTCGGAAGCCACGCACTTCTGCACCACGGCCGGCGGTTGGGCCGCCGTGCATGACGTCACGCCGAAGCATTGGACCAGCCAGCAGACGGCCAGCGGGATGATGGTGGGCGATTTCGTCCCGTACATCTGGCTCACCAACTCCGACCGCGCGTTTCTCTGGGCCGCCGACAGCGACCAGGGCTGGATCACCGACAGCGACCGCAGCCACCCGACGCAGGAGATCAAACGCGAGAATGGGACCGTCACGCTGCGCATTCACTTCATCGAACTGCCCACGAAGCTGACGCAGCCCACTTCGCTCACCCACGCCTGGCAGGCTTTCCCGGCGCGCCCGCTTCCCGCGGGCTGGCGCAGCATCATCTGCGGCGGCAGCACCGAGACGCTGCCCGGCGCGGTCAACAGCTACTTCTGGTTCGAAGGCGATTGGGCCGTCTTGTGGCCGTACTACTGCAGCCCGTATCCGTGGAGCATGGAGAAATCGCGCGCGGCCTACGACCGCTTCGCGCCGGACACGGCGCACCGCCCGATGGTCGGCAGCATCGCACACTCCGTAGGACGCTACCGCGATTACGACGGGCGCGATTTCAAAGCGTATGCGGTCGACTGGGGCAGCCGCCCCGGCGATTCGGGCAACGCCAACTGCACCGCCGGCCGCGGCCCCAACGATTTCCGCCTCTACCACTACGAACGCTGGGTGAAGGAAGCCGGTTTCCGCGGGTTGTACGTCGACGAGAACTACCTCGCACTGGAGACGAATTTCCTCACCGGCGGCGCGTATTTCCGGCCCGACGGGCGCCTGCAGCCGGGTTACGGCTACTTCGGCTTGCGCGAATACTTCAAACGCCTGAAGAACATGTTCCACCTCAACAACGTGCCCGAACCGAACCTGTGGCAGCACATCAGCAGCGGCGCGGCCTACTTTGCGTGGCCCGGAGACGTCTTCTTCGAAGGCGAAAATGTGGAGCCGACGGACGAACGGTTCGACTACATCGAGGTCCTGCCCGCCGGGCGCATGCGCGCCATCGCCAGCGCGCGCTGCAGCGGCGGCGCGATGACCATGATGTGCCAGTCGCAGCGCCACCCTACGGTATTCGAGGCCAAACACACGCATCAATTCGTCGGCTGGGTCATGGCTCACGACGTCCTGCCCGAACAGGTCCGCTGGTGGAACATGCTGGCCCAGGATGCGGGTTTCTACCGCGAGGACGTGGAATTTATCGGCTACTGGAAGCCCGGAAATCCCATCAAGACCGCGACGCCCGATTGCGTCGTCTCGGTCCATCGCGCCGGGAAACGGGCCTTGGCGTGGATCGTCAACACCGCGCGCGAGGACCGCGACGCGGCCGTCGCCGTGGACTGGGCCAAGCTGGGCTTCGACCGCGCGCGCACCGTGGCGCTGGACGCCGAAACCGGCGCGCTCGTGGCGCTCGACGAGGCCGGCTTCAAGGCCAAGGTGCTGAAGCGGGACTTTGCCGCCGTTCACTTGATCGAACGGCAGCAGCTCAAGGACGGCGCTTCGTTCGCCGCCACCTTCGATGCCGGCCGTTCGGCCGATGAAGCCTACGGGAACGCGCAGCTTGCGACGGTGGGCAGACTGGCGCACGGCCGGCAGTTGCCCATGGCCGGCGGCGTGAAAGGCGGCGCGCTGGATGCGGCGCTGGGGATCGAGCTGTGGCCGCGCCTGCACGTCACCGACGCCGAAGGACGCGTGGAGTTTCAGGGGCTGCTCAAACCCGGCGCGCGCGGCACCATCTTCGCCACCACCCAGCCGCAGGATAAGAACGCGCCCGGGAAACCCACGCTGCGCGTGCACCTGACCAAGGATCATCTGGTGCTCGAACGCGCCGGCCGCGACGGGAAGACCGTGGGCGATGTGGTGCAAGCGGCGCTCCCGCAGCCCGGCTGGCGTGCATTCGCGCTGAGCTGGAAGAACGGGCAGGTCACGCTGAGCGTCGACGGACAGCCCGCGGGAAGCCTGGCCATCGACGGGATGAACGTCGGCGCCGGCACGGGGACGGCCTTGCTGCAAGGCGGGCGCTTCCAGTTCGGCGCACCGCGCGGCGCGCTCTCGGCGCTCGACGAACTACGCTGCTACCGCAACGCCGAATAGCCTCCGCGGACGCTCGAATCGCGGCGAGCGCGCACCGGGCGGCCCGGTTAGAATGCGCCCTCCATCAACCGGCGAGGAAGGCGCGATGATCGTCGTACTGCGGCACGGCTGCTCGAAGGCGGAAGTCCAGCACGTCGAGAAGCACCTGAAGGAACTTGGCTTCGAGCCGCACACGCTCTGGGGCGTCGAGCGCACGGTCATCGCGGCCATCGGCGACGACCGCGTCACGACCAAAGAGCACCTCGAATCGGTCCCCGGCGTCGAGCGCGTGATGCCGATCCTCGCGCCGTACAAACTGGCCAGCCGCGAACTGATCCCGCGCACCAGCGAGATGCCGCTGGGCGGCCCGGGTCCCGAAGTCAAACCCGTCGCGAACCTCGTCAAGATCGGCGGTAAAAAAATCGCGGTCATCGCCGGGCCGTGTTCCGTCGAAGACCGCGGCATGATTCTCGAAACCGCCGCGGCGGTCAAAGCAGCCGGCGCGTGCGCGCTCCGCGCGGGCGCCTTCAAGCCGCGCACCAGCCCCTACCAGTTCCAGGGCCTCGCCGAAGAAGGGTTGGAATACCTCGCCGAAGCGCGCGAGCAGACCGGCCTGCCCATCGTCACCGAAGTGCTCACCCCAGCCGACGTGCCGCTGGTCGCGAAGTACGCCGACTGCCTGCAAGTCGGCACCCGCAACATGCAGAACTTCCTGCTCCTGCGCGCCTGCGGCGAGATCGACCGCCCGATCCTGCTTAAGCGCGGCATGAGCGCCACCATCGACGAATACCTGCTCGCGGCCGAGTACATCCTGTCCGGCGGCAACAAAAAAGTGCTGCTCTGCGAACGCGGCATCCGCACCTTCGAGCAGTACGTCCGCAACACCTTCGCGCTCGCGGCCATTCCCGCGCTGCAGGAAAAGACCCATCTGCCCGTCCTCGCCGATCCCAGCCACGGCACCGGCGTGCGCCGCTTCGTCGCGCCGATGGCCAAAGCCTCCGTCGCCTGCGGCGCCGACGGCTTGCTGATCGAAGTCCACCCCGATCCCGAGAAGGCCAAGACCGACGGGCAGCAGACGCTCGATTTCAAAGAGTTCGCCAAGCTGATGCAGGATATGAAAGCCATCGCCGCGGCCGTGGACCGTTCGATTTAGATTGGCTTATTCTTCCGGCGGCGGAGGCGGCGCCGGCGGCTCCAGCAGCAGCCGGCTGTAGCGCGCGAAGTCCAGGTCGCGCGGAGTCGTCCAGCCGCGCCGCAGCGTCTCGGCTTGCAGGAAATCGATCTGCCGGCGCACCTCATCCATGCGCCCCATCGCTTTCAAGATCACCGCCTGCGCGACCATGTACTGCACGCGCCGCAGATTCGTCTCGATATCCGGGCACTCGCCCGCGCGGCGCAGCGCCGCCAGAGCTTCCTCGCGCCACACCCGAGCCTGCTCCAGATCCTCGGGCTTGCCCAGCGACGCGCGCTGGTTCGCGATCACGCCCAGCGACAGGCCGAGGTAGCCGTGAGCGAACGAGCAATCCGGCTGTGCTTCCGCCGCGCGCCGGAAGACATGAATGTCGCTCTGCCAGAACCCCGCCGTCCGCGCGCCCAACGCCGCCCACAGCACCGCCAGACCCAGCGCCGCGAACCACCCCGTGCGCGCGGCGACGCGCCCGCCCAGCCGCGCGTGCAGTCCGCGCGCGCACTCCACCAGCACCAGCCCCAACCCCGGCAGCGAGAAATACAGATACCGGTCGTGCATGTACTCCGAATTCGGAACCAGGTTCAGGTACGTCACCATCGCGCCGAAGAACCACGCCCAGCCGAAGCACGCGAAGCGCCGCCGCTCTTCGCTCGCCGGCAGCCAAAGGCTCACTCCCAGCGCGCCCGCCAGCAGCGCGGCGTAACCGAGGAACGCGGCGTCGAACGGCGAGGCCGGCGCCACGACGGCGTAGTACGTCGAAAGATTCCACGGGCACGCGGCCAGCAGCAGGTAGCGCGCGACGATCTCCACGTCGCCCAGCAGCGTCCCGAACCACGAACCGCCCAGCCGGAAGCCCAGACCCTTCTCGGCAGCGTGCCAGTTCTCGCGCAGGAAAGGCAGCGACAGCAGCACCAGGAGCCCCAGCGGCAGCGCGATGCGCGCCATGCGGCCCAGAAACTCCCGCGGCTCGTGCAGCCGCGCGCGCAGGTCCGAACCGAACAGCCGTTGCGGACCCAGCAGCATCTCCCACGCCGCCAACAGCGGGATCAGCCCCGCCGCCGAGATTTTGCTCGCCAGCGCCAGCGCGTACAGCACGCCGACGCCCAGCCAGGACGCCAGCGCCACGCCGTCCCACGGCAGGTCTCCGGAAGGCCCGCCCGGCGCCGGTGCGGCGGGCTCCCGCAGCCGCGCCTGCAGGTACAACGCCAGCGTGCAGGCCATGAAAAAGCCCGCGAGAATCGATTTGCGTTCGGCGATCCAGCATAAATTTTCGCATTGCAGCGGATGGACCAGAAAAATCGCCGTGACCAGAAGGGCCGCCGCGCCGCGCACGTTCAATTTCGGCAGCACGCCGTGCCACAGCGCCAGCCCGGCCAGCAGATGGAACAGCCCGCCCATGATCCGAGAGAACGGAGCCCAGTATGCGAACAGATGCTCGTCGCGCACCTTGAATACATCGGTCAGCATCTGGCGTTCGAAGCGGTGCGCGAGCAGCACGGCGGGCTGGTACAGTTCGAGTTCGTTGTAAAAGAGCGCCTCGTAGACCGTCTTCTCGCCCTTTACCACGGGGTTGTTGACCACGAAGCGGTTGTCGTCGCGCCCCGAAAACGGCGCATCCCAGCTCGGCGCCACCAAAGCCGCGCTCAGCACCGCCAGCAGCAGAAATCCCGCGACCTCGTGGGGTGCGTGCGGCGCATCAAGCGCGCCGCCGGGGGTTGCCGTTTCGGACATGGCGGTACGATAGTGGGGTTCCGTCGAATTGGGAAGTCGAGGCGTCACAGACCGGAAGGAGTTGCGCGTGGCCGCGAACGTGCTCTGCGTGGGCGAAGTGCTCTGGGACGCCCTGCCCGCCGGGCTATTCCTGGGCGGCGCGCCGGTGAACGTCGCCTGCCACCTGCGCGAACTGGGCGTCCCGGCGCGCTTTCTCAGCCGCGTCGGCAACGACGAATTGGGGCGCGAGATTGCCCGCCGCGTGCTTCGACGCGGGCTCGATACGGATCTGCTCCAGGTCGATCCCGTCCTGCCCACCGGCTTCGTGAAGGTGGACCTCGACGCGCAGGGCAGCCCGCGCTTCGAGATCCTCGCGCCCGCCGCCTGGGACGCGCTCGAAGCCGCTCCCGCCGCGTCGGCCGCCGCCGCCGAAGCGCGCGCCATCGTCTTCGGCAGCCTGGCCCAGCGCGACCCGCGCGCACGAGCGGCGCTGCAAGCCCTGCTCAAGCCGCGCCCCGGACTCCTGCGCGTCTTCGACGTGAACCTCCGCCCGCCTTACGACGACCGCGCCGTCGTCGAAGCCGGCCTGCGCTGCTGCGAAGTCGCGAAGCTCAACGACGCCGAACTGCGCACGCTCGCCGGCTGGTTCGGCCTCCCCGAAGCCGCGCTGGAAGCGCAGGCCGAAGCGCTCGCCGCACGCTTCGGGCTGGCCACGCTTTGCGTCACGCGCGGTTCGGCCGGCGCTTTCCTGCGCCACGCGGGAAGCTCCCACGCGCATCCCGGCTTCCGCGTCACGGTCGTGGACGCCGTCGGCGCGGGCGATGCCTTCCTCGCCGCGCTGCTGGACGGGCTCATGAAAGGTACGCCGCCGGGCGACCTCCTGCGCGCGGCCAACGCGCTGGGCGCATACGTCGCCACCCAAGCCGGCGCGACGCCGCGGCACGATCCGGAGGCTATCGATAGGCTTAGAAATTCCTAGGCTTAGCGACTAGACCTTCCGACCGCTTTCCAACAGGGTTTCGCGGATCCACGCTTCAACTTGCGAGACCAGTTGCTCGTTTTCCAAATCTGCCGCACGATTGCCCAATAACCTGCCCACTACCCAGCAAACCACCGCGCCAACGACGCTTCCAATTAAAATGCCTAATCCAGCCAGAATAAAATTCAGGTCGGCCCCTGAGACAAAAATCCTCAGCACAACGAAGTTCAATGCTATACCTATGGCAAGAATCAGGAATAGCGAATCCTGCCATTCCTTTAATTTAGTATTCGGCGTCACCGAAACCTCTACCAACTCGGGGTTCTTCCGATCCCAGTCCAACGCGATGGCCGCCCCTCGATGCCAGCCCGACACCAGTTCCACGGTACACTTGGCGGCAAGCAAGCCCTTCCGCAGCGATCTTACCTCCTCCGTGCGTTCCCAGGTTTTTAAGCGCAAGGTTACTTCCACGCGGTCTCCAAGCACTTCTTTCAGCCCTGTTGCCATTCGGTTCGCAAGATTCTGGATCCGCTCCTGCAGCGCTTGGTCGAAATCGACTCCTGGAGGAATGTCCAAGTCGAGCGTGCCCAGATCACCCATGGAAGACCCCTGGCAGTTGCTTCCATCTATTACCGTGTTACCCAGAATACAGACGATAGGCGGGGACTTCCATTCGGTCAACGGCCTCACGCACTTGCCAACCCACCCCCGCCCTCGCACCATACTCCCATGCTCGCCGAACTGACCGTCGAAAACCTGGTCCTCATCGAACGCGTGCAGCTCGAACTGGACGCGGGCTTCAACGTCTTCACCGGCGAAACCGGCGCGGGCAAAAGCCTGCTCATCGACGCGCTGAACCTCCTCTTCGGTGCGCACGCTTCCGCCGATGCGATCCGCCCCGGCGCCGAGCAGGCCGCGGTCTCCGCGCGCTTCGTCCTGCACGACGCCGAGATCGTGCGGCACTTGGAACGCGAGCTGGGCATCCAGTTCGATCCTCCCCCGCCCGGTCCCAAGGGCTCCGCCGCGTGGGAACTGGTCGTCTCGCGCGCCGTCCCGCGCGAAGGCCGCGCGCGCGCGCACGCCAACGGCCGGCCCGTCGCGCTCGCCGCGCTGAAGACCCTCGCCGAAAACCTGCTCGACCTGCACGGCCAGCACGAGAACCAGTCGCTTCTGCGCGCGCACACGCGCCTGGAGATCCTCGACCGCTTCGCCGGGGCCGAAGCCGAACGCGCGGCCGTCCGCGACGCCTGGGACCGCGCCCGCGCCGCCGCCGCCGCGCTGGCCGACCTGCGCCGCGCCGCCCGCGACCGCGAGGGCCGCCAGGATCTCTACCGCTTCCAGTACCGCGAACTGCAGGACGCGCGCCTCGACGAGTTCGATCCCGCCGCTCTGGCCGACGAACTGAAGGTGCTCCAAAGCGCCGAACACATCCAGGCCGCCGCGGCCGGCGCGGCCGAACTCCTCGACGGCGACCGCGAAGCCACCGCCGCCATGCTCCTCGCCCGCGCCCAGAAGGGGCTCGATTCCCTCGGAGATGCCGGCGCCGATGCGCAAAACCTCGCCGCGCGGCTCGACGGCCTGCTGGCCGAAATCCGCGAACTCGCCCGCGACTGCGCCGCCCTCGCCGAGAAGGCCACCCACGATCCCGAGCGCCTCGCCGAACTCGAGGACCTCCACGCCCGCGCGCGGCAGCTCGAACGCAAGCACGGGCGCGACGTCGAAGGCCTGCGCGCCCTGCGCGACGACCTCAAGGCCCGCCTCGGCGACCTCGACCGGCTCGACATCCGCACCGGCGAACTCGAAGCCGCGCTCGAAGCGGCGGTCAAGCATCTGCGCGGCTCGTCCGCGAAGCTGACCAAAAAGCGCGCCGCCGCCGCGCGCGCGCTCGAACGCTCCGCCGCCGCCGAACTGGCCGATCTCGGGCTCAAAGGCGTGCGCCTCGAACTCGCGCTCGTCCCGCATGCCGAACGCGAAAGCGGCGACGACGGCGAAGCCGCCAAGCTGCTGCCCGGCGAATTGCGCGTCCACGGAGCGGAAGCCTGCGAACTGCGCTTCAGCGCCAACCCCGAATTGCCTTTGAAGCCCCTCGCCGAATGCGCCAGCGGCGGCGAACTCTCCCGCGTCATGCTCGCGCTCAAGACCGTCCTCGCCAAAGCCGGCGGCGCCGACCGCCTGCCCGTCGTCGTCTTCGACGAAGTGGACACCGGCGTCGGCGGGCGCACGGGTTCGGTCCTGGGCCGCAAGCTCGCGGCTCTGGCGCACGTGCGGCAGGTCCTCTGCGTGACGCACCTGCCTCAAGTCGCCGCCTACGCGCACCGGCAGGTGAAAGTCGAGAAACTCCCGCCGGCCGGCCGCAAGGGCGCTCTCGCGCAGGTGCAGGCCACGGTCCTGGACGAAGCTCGGCGCGTGGACGAACTGGCGTTGATGCTCCGTGGCGAAGCCGCCAGCAGCCGCACGCGGGCCGAGGCCGCCGAGATGCTCAAAGCCGCCCGCGAGGAAGCGCCCCCGGCCGCCCGGAATCGCCGAAAGGCTTGAGCGCCAAGGATCTACAAGAACAAGCCTATTTTACCCAAAACCCTTTTTTGCTCGACAAAGCCGCATCGCTCTCCTAAACCGGGTATACTTTAATCGGTTGGGAGGGTTCGCCCTTGTCGGGTCGCCCGGTCCGTACGCAGCAGATCAATGCCGACGAACGCGTCAAACGCGCCTTCGGCATCATGAACGACATCCGATCCAAGCTGTATCGCCGGCTGGCCGATTACGTGTTGGCCAACGAAGGCCGGATGCGCGCAGAATCCCTCAGCGAAGACACCTATTCCTTCACTCTGCAGCAGATGGAAGATCAATTCCTCAACAAGCTCAATGTCGTCGAGCGCGCCGTGGCCGAGCTGGCGCGCAGCGAGCAGCAGGAAGGCCAGCCCACCACCACCACCTACGAGACCATCGAGATCGTCGCCAAGCGCGAGGAGCTCCCGCAGAAGATCGCCGACGCGCTGGCCGAGCACGGCGAGAGCGACTTCCTCGACATGAGCGTCCTGCGCGCCGACGATAAGCACGCCGAAGTGATCCTGGTCCTGGCGCGCGAAGAGCCTGCCGGCGAGATCGTCGAAGTCGAAGAGAAAAGCGAACCGGCCGCCGAAGCCGCGTCCGAGCCCAAGGCCGAAAGCAAGTGCGAAGGCGAAGACCGCGGCGAGACCGACGATATCCTGTAGTACCGCCGTTCCCCGTTCCGGGCGCAGGAATGCGCCGCCCCCGATCCGACATACGCTTCCAGCCGCCCCTCCGCCCGGCATGGCGGGGAGGCATCCCCTGGAGTACAACCGTTAGGCCATGAGCGACCCCGCCGCCATCCCCGCGCCCGGCCCCGAAGCGCGCGCCAAGCTCGCCCGCCTGGAAGAGATCCTACGCGGCTACGGCTCGGTGCTGATCGCGTACTCGGGCGGCGTCGACTCCACCTTTCTGGCGGCGGTAGCCGGACGGGTGCTGGGCGAGGCCGCGCTGGCCGTGACGGCGCAGTCCGAATCCCTCGCGCCCGAAGAACTGGAAGCCGCCCGCGGCTATGCGCAAAGCTTCGGCTTCCGCCACGAGATCGTCCGCACCGACGAACTGAACGATCCGAACTACGCCGCCAATCCGCTCAACCGCTGCTACTTCTGCAAAGCCGAATTGATGGGCAAGCTCGCCGGGATCGCCGCGGAGCGCGGGATCGCGTACGTCGCGCTGGGCGCCATCGTCGACGATCTGGGCGACGACCGCCCCGGCGAAGCCGCCTCGCAAGAACGCGGCGCCGTCTTTCCGCTCCGCGAAGCCGGGCTGTACAAGCGCGAAATCCGCGCGCTCAGCCGCGAATGGGGCCTGCCCACCTTCGACAAGCCCGGCGGCGCGTGCCTCTCCAGCCGCATCCCGTTCGGCGAGCCGGTCACGGCCGAAAAGTTGAGCCAGATCGCGGCGGGCGAGGCCATCCTGCACCGCGCCGGATTCGAAGCCTGCCGCGTGCGCCATC
This sequence comes from Planctomycetota bacterium, assembly GCA_015075375.1. Classification (GTDB taxonomy): domain Bacteria; phylum Planctomycetota; class SZUA-567; order H5-PLA8; family H5-PLA8; genus H5-PLA8. Next base: position 371,057 of record JABTUM010000004.1, read on the forward strand.
ACGGTGCCGTCGCGCGCCTGGAAGTCCCGCCCGGCCGCTTGGCCGAACTGATCGAGCGGCGCGAGTCGCTGGTCCCGGCGCTGCGCGAACTGGGATTCGTGTACGTTACGGTCGATCTGCTGGGCTTGCGCTCGGGCTCGCTGCACGAGGCCGTCCGCGCCGGCGCCGCGGCACGGGATGCACGCTGACCCTATGAGCGACGGAACCGCCTCCGAACCGGCGCAGACCACCCCGCCGCCCGCGCCGCGACCCGACGAATCCTCTTCGCGGCCCATGGCCGTTCCCGAAGATGTGCCGGGCGAAGAGGACGCCAGCGCCGCCAGCGTGGTGGTCGAGCCCAAGCGCGAGTCGGGCGAGAATCCCGCGCCGTTGCGCAGCCCCGAAGCGCACGCGCCCAAGCCGCTCCCGCACACCCCCGCGCCACGGCCGCCGATCAAAAAGCCGCCGCCCCCGCCGCCGCCCGAAGATGAGCCCGAGGAACCCGGCGAAGTCCGCATGGGCTTCCTCGATCACCTCATGGAACTGCGCAAGCGCCTCTTCGCCGCCGTCATCTCCGTGCTGGTCATGACCGTGCTGTGCCTGATCTTTCACAAGCCGATCTTCGATTTCCTCTTCGCCCCGCTGGAAACCGTCAACCGCACCTTCCGCCAGGACGACGAACTCCTCACTTCGGTGATCTGGGTGCATCTGCCCGGCGAAGCGCGCGAGAAGATCGAAGCCGCCGGCATCGACGGCGAGCGGCGCACGAAACTCCTCCTGTGCTACCGCGATCCCGAGAACTGGGCCGTTCAGGAAGCCGAAGGCGCGCCGGCCGAACTCGTCGCCTTCCTGAAGAAAATCCTGATCGACGTGCATCGGCCCGTCGTGGAACCCATCAGCACCGACCCGCTGGGCCTGATGATGATCCTGATGAAGGTCTCGGTCTACGCCGGGCTCCTGCTCAGTTCGCCGATCGTGCTCTACGAACTCTGGTCCTTCGTCGCGCCGGGCCTGCGCCAGAACGAGCGGGCGGCGATCCGTCCGGTCTTCGCGGCCGGCGTCATTTTCTTCCTGCTGGGCTCCTCGTTCTGCTACTACATCATCTTTCCCATCACCATCCAGTTCCTGGTCTGGTTCGATATCTACCTCGGCTTCAAGCCCAGCTACGTGCCCGAGACGTACATGGGCCTGCTGCTTACGTTCATGATCCTCTTCGGCGCGATGTTCGAGATCCCGCTGGTGGCGGCCGTGCTGGCGCGGCTGAAACTGCTCCACTCCAGCACCCTGTTGCGCTACTGGCGCTACGTGGTCCTGACCAGCTTCATTTTCGGCTCGATCCTCTCGCCCGGCAGCGAAGTCATCTCCATGCTGCTCATGTCCGGAACGCTCTTGTTCCTCTACGCCATTTCCATCGTCCTCACCATGATCCTGTATCCGAAGGCCTAGTCGGGCGCCTGCTCATGTTCCTGAAAAGGCGCTGAAAAATCCGGGTGTCCCGCGCGCCGCGCGGGCGGTTACAATCTCCCATGATCGAGATACAATGCTCAGCGGTGTCGCATAAGCAGGGTGGCGGGGGTGAGCCGCGCATGATTCAAGGCGTTCGCCGGCCGGAAGAAGCGCAAGGCCTCGGGCTCAGCCGCCGGCTGATGGTCCGCGTCGGCGCGCTGCTCAAGAAAAAGTTCGAGATCACCGCCACGGTCCTCGAATCGGCCAAGCCCGAATCGCCGCTGGAACGCCTGCTCCTCGACCCGGCCCTGCTGGCCGAGGCCGAAACGCTCGACGCCGCGCGCTTCGCCGAACTGCTCAAGACGCACGCGTCCGGGCCTATCCAGGAAGGCCTGACGCTCGAAACCGGCGCCGACGGCCGCCGCGTGCTCTGCTACGCCGAAGAACTCGACGCCGCCGGCGGCTGGGACGCCGCACCCGAAGCCCCGGCCGAGGCGCCCCACGCCGAGACGGGCGGCGCGCTGGCCGTCAGCGCCGCCGGAGGGCTGGCGCGCACGATTGCGCCGGGCGCCGGGGGCGCGAACGAAGCCCTCTTCTCGCGCATCGAACTCGACCGGTTGCGCCTGCGTCTGGTCACGGCCGCCCATGCCGCCGACCGCATCGAAGCGCTGCGCACCCTGGCGCACGCGCCCATCGCCCCGCAGGAAAAAGCCGAACTCCTCTTCCGCGCCCTCGACGACCGCGATCCGGCCGTACGCGCCGAAGCCGTCGAACTGCTCTTCGTGCTCGGCGTCGCCGACGAACTGCGCGAGAGCCTCTTCGCGCTGGCGCAGGGCGAAACCCGCGCGCGCATCACCGCCGCGCACCGGCTGGTCAAACGCATGGCCGGTCCCGTCGCGGACCTCGAACGCGTCGTCGCCGCCGTTTGCGCCATAGGCTCGCTCAAGAACGAACGCGACGCCATGCTCGTCGCCGCGCTCCTCGAACTCCTCACCGTCACCGCGCCGGCGCTCGCACCCGAACCGCCGCGCCTGGCCGAACTGATCCGCGTTGTCCTGGTGCGCATCGGCGAATCGTCCGGCAAGGGCGCCGCCTTCACCGACAGCGACCGCGTCCTGCAGCCCGCGCAGAAACTCGTCCGCGCCCTCTGCGCCGCCGCCCCCGGGATCGTCCTGCCGCTCCTAAGCGAAGAACGCGACAAGAGCGCCCAGCCGGCCGTCGAAGCCTTCTTGCTTCAAACCATGCTCGAAAGCATGCCCCGCGGCGCGCCCGGCGAGGCCGATCTGCTCCGCCAGTGCGCCACCTATCTGGCCCGCGATACGCAGGAAGACCGCGAGAGCCGCAACGTCGGCATGGTCCTCCAGCAGCGCGGCGAAGCGGCGCTCCCCGCGCTGATCGAGGCCTTCAACAACGCCACGCCCGCCGCGCAGAAGTACATCCTCAACCTGCTCGATCATCTGGCGCGCTTCCAGAATCTGTCCCCCGCAGGCAAAACCGCCGCCGCCGACGCCGTCCTTCGCGCGCTCGATTCCACGCTGCGCAGCGTCCGCATGGCCGCCATGACCTGCCGATTCGTCGCCGAACCGCGCATCCCCGCCGCCGTGCGCGAGCGCATCGCCGACACCTTCCTCAACAACGTCTGGGATTTCGGCTTCCCCACCGACCGGGAGATCGCCGAAGACACGATCGCGCTGATCGGGATGCCCGCCATCGGACCGCTGCTCAGGCGCATCAACGCCGAGCGGCCGCCCGAAGTTCGCGTCCAGGCCATTCGCATCCTCGGCAATCTGGGCCTCGAACTCAAACCGCTCGAAGGGGAGCTCAAGCAGGCCTCGAAGGACCTCACCGAAACCCTCCGGCGCATGCAGGCGCTCGCCGCCGAGCCTTCGTTCCCCGACCGCGAAGCGCTATTCACCGCGATGGGCAAGCTCGTCAGCAGCCCCGCCGCGACCAAACAGGCCGCGCAGATCGTCACGCGCACGCTCCTGCAATCCGTGAAAGAGGATCTGCAATTCAAGCGCCTCGACGCGCTCGAGGGCCTCACTTGGCTCGCCGCCTCGCGCCGCGCCGACGGCGAACTGATCGTCACCGTCACCGGCCTGCTCCGCCGGATCATCGATCAGATCCAGGACGAACTCCAGACCACCGCCACCGAAGTGGACGGCACGCAGGTCTTCGAGATCAACCAGGAGCGCGGGCTCGTCGAGATTCTGCCCACCGCGCTGAAGGGCCTCGCGCGCATCGCCACCAGCCGCAACTGTCCGCCCGCGCTGATTAAGGAACAGATCGACCTGCTCGCCGAACGCTGGAAGCGCATCGTCGCCGGCGAACTCGTCTGGGGTCCGGGCAATCAGATCATGATCGTGCACGCCCTGCGCGAGATCGGTTGCCACGCCGAACTACGCGACGAATGGCGCATGCAGATCGTCAAGGCGCTCTTCCCGCGCGTCGATCATCCGCCCGTGATGGCCGCGCTCACCGAGGTCCTCGCCGCAAGCGATACACCAGGCACCGGCGGCGCCGCGCTGGCCGTCGGACTCCAGATTCTCGCCCACCGCCGCCTCGACGGGCACTACGACGAGGAAGACCGGCCCGAGATTCTCAAGGCGCTCGTCAAGCTGATCTGCCGCAAACACCTCGGCCCGCCCGATGCCGCCGGGCAGGCCAAAGCGCAGAGCTTCCGGGAAACGGTGATCGACGATCTCTACAAAGGCGCGCAGGACACCGTCCGCGGCGCGTACCACCTGCTCGCTTCCCTGCGCGACGCGAAGGTGCTGCCCGGCGACATCCAAGAGCGCCTCGAACAGCGCCTCGCGCAATACGGCCAGCTCGCCAACGCGCGCTGAAGCGACCCGCTTACAGCCCCGCGGCCTTCATTTGCTTGCGCAAATAAGCGATGCTCTTCGGCGCTTCCGCGTTCAGATCGCCCCAGCCGCATTCGAGCGAAATCTTGTCCGAGTAGCCGACTTCCTTCAGCGCCCCGAGAAACGCGCTGAAATCGTCCCCCGCCACGCCCGGCGCCGTGCGCTTGGCCTTCTCGGCGATGTGGACGTGCTGAATCAGGTCGCCCACCTTCAAAATCTCGCCCGCCGGCTCGTCGTCGCGCAGCATATGGAAGAAATCGACCAGCAACCGCACGTTCGGATGATCCGCCGCCCGAACCAGCGCCGCGCCTTCCGCCAGCGAATTGATGAAGTTGCACTCGCCGCGATTCAACGGCTCCACCGCGACGTACACGCCCCACCCTTCCGCGCGCGCCCCCAGCTCCTTCAGCGCCTCGACGAACTGCTCTTCGGCCTTCGCCTTCGCCCAGCCCTCGGGAATCGCCCGCGCGCCGCCGCTCCCGAAAACGATCGTATCGAGCCCGATGTTGTGCGCCCGCTCGAACGCCCGGTCCGCGTACGCGTGCAGCGCCGCCGAATCCACCTTCGGCCCGACCACTTTCAAGTCGCCGGGCAGAAAACAGTTCGCGGCCGGCACCGTCAAAGCCCCCGGCGCGGGCGATTGGAACGCCTCGTTGCTTTCCCGGGGCTTCAGGAAACGCTGGACGTTTTCTTCCAGGAAATCGAAGCCCAATTCCTTCAGCGCGCTCGCCTGGTCCGCGCTGCCGCAAATGCCGATCAGCATGCCGTCCTCCTTCGCTCGGTGTCTTCCCGATTGTAGCCGCTTCCGGTCGGGAGCAAAGCGCACGGCGAACGGCGTTGGAGCCGCCGCGCGGCATACGGTAAGGTGGCGGGGCAACTCAAAGTCCGGGACGCGAACGTCATGCGGAACACGCAGCGCAAATCGGCTTCTTTCGGCGCCTCGAGCGTCCTGCTGGCGTGGGTGCTCGCCGCCAGCCTGTGCGCGGAAGAACCGCCCGCCGTGCAGGAGGCCCCGCCGCCGCCCGAACCCGCTCCGGCCGCGGCCGGCATGCAGGTCACCTCCTACAGTCCGGAATGGCCGGTCCTGCGCGGCTGCCCGACGCCGCACACCTTTTATCTGGAAGACCGCCGCCCGCCGGAAGCGCGCGCCGAAGATCCCGAAAACGCTACCGCGCCGATCACGCTCGAACTCCCCGCCGACGCCGAACTCCTCGCGCCCAAGCCGTCCCTCGAGCCGGAGGCCTTCGAGCGCGACGGCAGGAAGTTTCGCCGCTACGCGTTCTTCGATGCCGCCGGCTTCAAGCCCGGGCGAGCCCAGACGATTTACGTCGGCTGCGGCGAAAAGAAACTCGAAGGCGCCGCGCGCATTTTCGTCCCCGAGTTCGAAGCCCAGGCGCTGGCCCTTCCGCTGCGGCTGCAGGACCTCCCGCGATTGGACCGGCCCTCGCGCTTTCACATCAGCGCCGGCGGCGTGTATTTCCGGCAGCTCCAGGAATGGCCGGCGCTGCTCGACGCATGGGCGCGGCTGGGCTTCACCGCCCTCCCCTGCCACCCGCGCTACTGGCGCGGCGGAGCGCCGGACGAAGACGAAGGCTTGTTGCTCGACGAAGCCCGGCGCTTCGGATGGCGCATCGTTCACCACGAAGCGCCGTGGCACGTGCTCCTCGCACTGCGCAAAAACAAGCCCGAGCTGTACCACGCATTCGCGGACGGCTCCGCCGGACTGGGCATGTGCCTGAGCTACCGCGGCGAATACTACCGCATGGAATTGGACCGCATCGCGCTGCTGGTCAAGAGCGCCCGCCCCGATGCGCTCTTCCATCGCGTGGACCTCTGGAAGACCGCCGTGGACGAGGCCCCGCGCTGCGTGCACTGCCAGGCCAAGCAGAAGGAATCGGGAAAAGAATGGCCCGAATTTCTGACCGAAACGGTGGCCGAAATTCTTAAGGACACCGACGAAGCCGTGGTCCGCGCCAGCCGCGAAGCGCAGATCCAGCGCCCGCTGACCGCCTACGTCGGCGCCGAACCCGCCGGCATCCGCGACGGCGCCTTCGACTTCGAGAAGCTCTATCCGCATTACGCCGACGTCGCGATGCCGCTGCTCGGCGCGCCCCTCGATCCGCGGCGCGTCCACGGCGTAGTCCGCGCCTGCGCTCAGAAGCTCGGCAAGAACGACGTGATCCCCTGCCTTTCCGCCGAGAAAGCCAAGCCCTCCCGCATCGAGGCCGCGGTTCTCGAAGCGTTCCTCAACGGCGCGCGCGGCATCGCCTGGGAACGCCTCGGCGATTTCGAATCCGCCGGCTGCTTCCTCGCGCAGGCCCGCGCGCTGGCCATGCTCGAACCCCACGAGGGACTGATCATGCAGGGGCGCTTGCTTGCGGACGTCGCCGTCGAGGATGCCGGAATCGCGTGCACCTGCTGGGGCAACGATGCCGAAGCGCTATTGTTGCTCGGAAATTACGCGGGAAACGAGGCCACAAAAGTAAGCCTGAAGCTGCCCTTCGAGAAAGCGAAGCTGCGCGCACTGGACGGCGGCGAGCGCGCGGAAACGAAGGACGGCGTGGCCGAAATCGAGGTTCCCGCCGGCCGCAATCGCCTCTTTCACCTCAAGCCCTGAGCCCGCCCGAGGGCGCCTCGTGACGTTCGAAGCGGGCCCCGGCCTAACTCTTCTTCGGCCCCGTCGTGATCAGCACCTGCGCCGGGCGCAATACCTTGCCCTTCCACAAATACCCCGCGCGGCAGACCTCCGCGACGCGATTGGGCTCTTCGCCCTTCGACGGATCGGCCGGCCGCGAGACGACGGACTCGTGGAAGTTCGGATCGAAAGGCTGCCCCAGCGGCTCGATCCGCTCCAAACCGCGCACCGTCAGCACCTGCCCGAAGCTCTGGGCGATCATCTCCAGCGCCGCGCGCACGGCTTCCACGCCCGCGCCTTCGCGCCGCGCGTCGGCAAGCGCCAGATCCACGCTGTCCAGGATCGGCAGCAGGTCGCTCACGTAGCCGCGCAGCGCCTGTTCTTCGGCCGCGCGCAGTTCCCGGCGCGCGCGTTCCTGGTAGTTCAGGAAATCGGCGGTCGAGCGCTTCACGGCTTCGTGCAGCCGCTCGGTTTCGCTGCGCAGCTTGTCCGATTCGCCCCGCGACTGCGTACCGCCGCGCGCCGCGCGCTCCACCAGTTCGCGAATGCTCGACTGCATCGCATGCACTTCCGCCAATTGAGCCTGGCTCGGCAGGTCGCCGATCATCCGCCGTACGGCGCTTTCCATCTCCGCCGTCAGCGCCTCCGCTTCGCGCAGATACGTGTCCGCCGAAGCGGACGGCTCCGCCTGCGCGTCGGCCTCCGCGGATTCCACGGGCGTTTCGCTGGAAGTGTCCATCGTCCTTCAACCTCGCTCGCTTGCGGTTCGTCCGATCACTCGGTGAAAAATTCGCGCAGCTTGTCGAAGAAGCTGCTCTGCGAAGTCGGCTTCGTCGTCACATGCTCCAGTTCGGCCAGCTTGCGCAGCAACTCTTCCTGTTCCTTGTTGATCTTCTTCGGCGTCTCGATCACCACGCGGACGAACAGGTCGCCCTTCCCGTAGCCGCCCACGTCCGGCAGACCCAGCCCGCGCAGCCGCAGCATGCTGCCCGACTGCGTCGACTTCGGCACCGAGAGCTTCACCTTTTTGTCCAGCGTCGGGACCTCGATCTCCCCGCCCAGCACCGCCATCGTGTAGGCGATGGGCATCTCGACCAGCAGGTCGCGCCCGCGGCGGATAAAAAATTCGTGTTCCTTCACGCGCACGATCACGTACAGGTCGCCGCGCGGGCCGCCTTCTTCGCCGGGTTCGCCCTGCCCCGCGAGCCGGATGCGCGTGTTGTCCTCCACGCCCGCCGGAATCGGCACTTCCAGTCGAATCTTCTTGCGCTGCCGCCCCGTGCCCTTGCAGCCCGGGCACGGCGATTCGATCGTCACGCCCCGCCCGCCGCAGCGCGGGCAGGTCGTGCGCATCGTGAAGAAACCTTGGCTGCGCGTGACGTAGCCGCTGCCACGGCAGTAGTTGCAGCTCGCCGGAGTGGTGCCCGCCTTCGCGCCGTTGCCTTTGCAGTCCTCGCACAGCTCGTCGCGGGCGATCTCGATCTTCTTGGTGACGCCCTGCGCGGCTTCTTCGAGGGTGATGTCCATCTCGAAGCGCAGCGACGCGCCCTGCGCGGGGCCGCCGTACCGGCCGCCGCCTTGACCGGCGAAGAGCTCTTCGAAAAGCGAACCGTTGCCGCCGCCGCCTCGCCCGCCGAAGAAGCTCGCGAAAAGGTCTTCCACCGAGACGCCGCTGAAATCCGCGCCCGGCACGCCCTGCATGCCCGCATGGCCGAACTGGTCGTAGCGCCGCCGCTTCTCTTCGTCGGACAGCACCGAATACGCCTCGGCGATCTCTTTGAAGCGCGTCTCTGCTTCCTTTTTGTTATCGGGATTGCGGTCCGGATGCCACTTCTTCGCGGCTTCGCGAAACGACTTCTTGATCTCGTCCGGTTGAGCGTCTTTCTGGACGCCCAGGACTTCGTAGTAGTCGCGTTTGTTAGCCATCGTTCGCATCGCGGTCCCCGCCGTCCGCTTCCCGGCGCATCCGCATTCCTGTCCAGGTTTCGCCGCCTGCCGGCTCCCGGGCTCGCGCTCGTTCGTGAGCGCTGCCTGCTAATTGGACTGTCGCAACTCGCGCCGGCTTCAATCCCGCAAGCTCTTCGGAATCGAGGCCCGGTGCCGCGGCGAAAGGGATCGGCCTGAAAACGACAGCCCCTCCCGCCGTCTGTACGACGGACCGGGAGGGGCCGGATGACGCGCTACGCTCTCGATCCGCCGTCTTAGTGAATCGCGCCGGCGACCAGCTTCTTGCCGCCGTCTTCTTCCTTCAGCTCCGTCACCATCGTGTCCACGGTCAGCAGCAGGCCCGCGGCCGAAGCCGAATTCTGCAGCGCCGCCTTCGTGACCTTCACCGGATCGATCACGCCGGACTTGACCAGGTCTTCGTACTCGCCCTTCGACGCGTTGAAGCCGACGTTGCCCTTATGCTCTTCCAGCACCGTCTCGACCACCACGCCGCCGTCGTGCCCCGCGTTTTCGGCGATCCGGCGCAGCGGCTCTTCGATCGCGCGCATCACGATCTCGGCGCCGTACTTCTCGTCGCCCTTCAGCTTCGCGCGCGCCTTGTCCGCCGCGTCGCGGCAGCGCAGCAGCGCCACCCCGCCGCCGACCACGTAGCCCTCTTCGGCCGCCGCCTTCGCCGCGTTCACCGCGTCGTTGACGCGCTCCTTCGTTTCCTTCATCGCCGCCTCGGTCGGAGCGCCGCAGCGGATCACCGCCACGCCGCCCGCCAGCTTGGCCAGGCGTTCCTGCAGCTTCTCGCGGTCGTAGTCGCTGGTCGTCGTTTCGACGGCATTGCGAATCTGCGCCACGCGCGCGTTGATGTCGGCCTTCTTGCCCGCGCCGTTCACAATCGTCGTGTTTTCCTTGTCGATCGTGATGTGCTTGGCCTGGCCGAGGTCCGTCAGCTCCACGCTTTCCAGCTTCAGCCCCAGGTCTTCGCTGATGAAGCGCCCGCCGGTCAGCACCGCCATGTCCTGCATCATCGCCTTGCGGCGGTCGCCGAAACCAGGCGCCTTCACCGCCGCGCACTTCAGCAGGCCGCGCAGCCGGTTGATCACCAGCGCCGCCAGCGCTTCGCCGTCGACGTCCTCGGCGATCAGCACGAACGGCTTGCCCGTCTGCACGATCTTCTCCAGCAGCGGCAGCAGTTCGCGCAGGCTGCTGATCTTCTTCTCGTAGAACAGGATGTACGCATCTTCCAGTTCCACCGTCATGCTGTCGGCGTTGGTCACGAAATAGGGCGACTGGTAGCCCTTGTCGAAGCGCATGCCTTGCACGACATCCAGCTCCGTGCTCGTGCCCTTGCCTTCCTCGACCGTGATCACCCCGTCCTTGCCCACCTTATCCATCGCATCGGCGATCATCTTGCCGACTTCGGCATCTTCGTTGGCGCTCACCGTGGCGATGCGCTGCAAATCTTCGCGCGTCTTGCAGGGCTTGGCCATCGCCGTCAGTTCCGCCGTGATCGCCTCGACCGCCGCGTCGATCCCGCGCTTCAGCGCCGTCGGGTTGTGCCCGGCGGTGGTGAACTTGATGCCTTCGCGGTAAATCGCCTCGGACAGCACCGTCGACGTCGTGGTCCCGTCGCCGACGCGGTCGTTCGTCTTGCTCGCGACCTGGCGCACCATCTGAGCGCCCATGTTCTCGAACGGATCTTCCAGTTCGACTTCCTTCGCCACCGTCACGCCGTCGTTGACGACGCCCGGACCGCCGAAGGACTTCTCGTACGCCACCCAGCGCCCGCCGGGTCCCAGCGTCACGCCGACGATGCGCGCGAGTTTCTTGATGCCCGCGAGCATCTTCTGCCGGGCTTCGTCCGTGTAAAGAAGTTGCTTGGCCATGGATCGCTCCTGTACGCCTTTAAGGTTTCTCGCTTCAAGTTCGAACCGGCGCACCCCTGCCGGTTCGGGACGCGCGCAAGCCGCCTGGCGGCCCGCGCAAGCGCCCTGAACGGCCTTAGTCCAGCTTCGCCAGAATGTCGCTCTCGCGCATGATCAGCAGCTCTTCGCCGTCCACCTTCACTTCGCTGCCGCTGTACTTCCCGAACAGCACCGTGTCGCCGGCCTTCACTTCCAGCTTCGCGCGCTTGCCGCTGTCGAGCTGCTTGCCGGGGCCCGTCGCCACGACTTCGCCGCGCTGCGGCTTTTCCTTCGCCGTGTCCGGCAGCACGATCCCGCCGGCGGTCTTCTCTTCGGCTTCCAGGCGGCGCACGACGATGCGGTCGTCGAGCGGCAACAGGCTGATCTTCTTCGCGGTGGCGGTGGCCATCGTTCCCTCTCCTTAACGTGTACGGTCCTGCTTGGCTTCGCTTTCGTTCGTTCGCGCCCGGCGTGCCCCAGCGGCCCGCTCGCAGGCTCAAGGCTTAGTCGTGATCGTGGTCGTGATCGTGCCCGTGGTCGTCCTTCTTCTCGGGCTTCTTCGCGATCAGGCAGTCGCTCGTCAGCAGCAGGCTCGCCACCGAGGCCGCGTTCTGAAGCGCCGTGATCGTCACCTTGGCCGGATCGATCACGCCCGTCTTCAGCAGGTCCTCGTACGCGCCCGTATCGGCGTTGTAGCCGAAGCTGCCCTTCCCTTCCTTGATCTTGTGCACGACCACCGCGCCGCGCAGGCCCGCGTTCGCCGCGATCTGCTTCGCCGGAGCTTCCATCGCCGTGCGCAGGATCTCGATCCCCACCTGCTCGGGCGCCGCCAGACCCTTGATCTTCTCCAGCACCGCCGAAGCGCGGATCAGCGCCACGCCGCCGCCGGGGACCACGCCCGATTCCACCGCCGCGCGCGTCGCGTGCAGCGCGTCCTCGACGCGAGCCTTCTTCTCCTTCATCTCGCTCTCGGTCGCCGCGCCCACGTTGATCTGCGCCACGCCGCCGGCCAGCTTCGCCAGGCGTTCCTGCAGCTTCTCGCGGTCGTAGTCGCTCGTCGTGATCTCGATTTCCTTGCGGATCTGGCCGATGCGGCCCTGGATTTCCTTATCCGAACCGCCGCCTTCGATGATCGTCGTGTTGTCCGCGTCGATGCGCACCTTCTTCGCGCGGCCCAAATCCGCCAGCTCCACGCTTTCCAGCTTGATCCCCAGGTCTTCGAAGATCGCCTTGCCGCCGGTCAGCGTCGCAATGTCCTGCAGCATCGCCTTGCGGCGGTCGCCGAAACCCGGCGCCTTGACCGCGCAAACCTTCACGATGCCGCGGATCTTGTTGACCACGAGCGTCGCGAGCGCTTCGCCTTCGACGTCCTCGCTGATAATCAGGAGCACCGCGTCCTTCTTCGCGATCTTCTCCAGCAGCGGGACCAGCTCGCGCACGTTCGCGATCTTCTTCTCGTGGATCAGAATGTAGGGATTCTCGAGCGCCGCTTCCATCGACTCCTGGTTGGTCACGAAGTGCGGGCTCATGTAGCCGCGGTCGAACTGCATCCCTTCGACCACGTCCACCTCGGTCTGCAGGCTCTTGCCTTCCTCGACCGTGATCACGCCGTCCTTGCCCACCTTCTCCATGGCGTCGGAGATCTGCTTGCCGATCTCCTCGTCGCCGTTCGCCGCGATCTTCGCGACGCGGAAGATGTCGTCCTTGCTCTTGATCTTCACGGCCATCTTCTTCAGCTCTTCGACGACCGCATCGACGCCCTTCTCGATGCCGCGCTTGATCCGCACCGGATTCGCCCCAGCGATCATGTTGCGCAGGCCCTCGTTGTAGATGGCCTCCGCCAGCACCGTCGCCGTCGTCGTCCCGTCGCCCGCCGCGTCGGAAGTCTTGGAGCTGACCTCCTTCACGAGCTGCGCGGCCATGTTCTCGTACGGGCACTGCAGCTCGACTTCCTCAGCCACCGTGACGCCGTCCTTGGTCACCGTCGGCGCACCCCACGACTTGTCGATCACCGCGTTCTTGCCCCGCGGTCCGAGCGTCGACTTCACCGCTCGCGCCAGCTTCTCGACGCCCGCCTTGATGTGCTGATGCGCTTCCAGGTCGAAGGCCAGTTGCTTGGCCATGGACGTGGTCCTCCCTTTTTTGTCTTGGGCCCGCCGCTAGGTTGCGGCCCGTCTTGGTTTCACCGTTCAAGTCCGGGCTATCGCCCGGCTTCGGGGCAAGGGGGTCCCTGCCGAACTCTCCAAATCGCTCCGCACATGTTATCAAAGACCGTGCCAGCAAGGGCACTCGAGGGCTTCATTGTAAAGCCTTGAAGCACAATAACTAACGTGAGTGCTTCCAACCCGAAGCTACGGCTTGGATTCCGCGGACGGTTCAAAGTGACCCGTCCGCAACCGCTCGGCTCGCGTCAAACTGACTGCGAGCCCGCTTACGAGCCTAAGACACGCACGAGGTGCAACACGCCCCGCAGACGCTACCTTGTCGCGCTCGCTTCCCCAAAGTAAGGTGGCGTCCGCTGTCCTTCCACCTAAAGGAGTCCCGCATGCGACCGCGCACGCCGCAGGAGCCGTTCGGGTACAGCTTCAACACGAGCAACATCCGCGGCCAGAAACTCACGCTCGAAGAAGAAATCCAGATCGCCGCCGACGCCGGCTTCGACGCGATCGAACCGTGGATCGGCGAGATCGACCAGTACGTCGCGCGCGGCGGAACGCTGGACGATCTGCGTATGCGGATCAACGACTCGGGCCTGGACCTTGCCGGCGCCATCGGCTTTTTCGAATGGTGCGTCGAAGACGATGCGCGGCGCGCCAAGGGCTTCGAGGAAGCCAAGCGCAACATGGAGATGCTCGCCACGCTGGGCGGCACCTGCGTCGCGGCTCCGCCCTTCGGGCACCAGAACGAACCCGGCTTGAACCTGCTCCGCGCGGCCGAACGCTTCGGCAAACTCTGCGAAGTCGGCGACCAGTTCAACGTCGTCCCGCTCGTCGAATTCTGGGGCTTCTCGAAATCCCTCTCGCGCCTGGGCGAAGCGATTCTGGTGGCCGTCGAAAGCGGGCACCCGCAGGCTTGCGTCCTGGCCGACGTCTACCACATGCATAAGGGCGGTTCGCCCTTCGACGGCCTGTGGAACCTCGGGCCGAACCTGATCCAGCTCTTCCACGTGAACGACTATCCCGGCGATATCCCGCCCGCGCAGCTTGAAGACAAGCACCGCGTCTACCCCGGCGACGGCGTCGCTCCGCTGGCCACCGTCTTCCGCGCGCTGCGCGACAACGGCTACCGCGGCTACCTCTCGCTCGAACTCTTCAACGAGGCGCTTTACAAGCAGGACCCGCGCGAGGTCGCCAAGACGGGGCTGGCGAAGATGCGCGAGTCGGTCGTGAAGGCCTGCGCGCGCTAAGCGGTCTCACCAGATTCTTTTTGCTTGGGGCCGTGCCGTCTCCCCTCCGTGCCAAGGAGGAGTCGGGGAGGTGCACAAAGTTGCCGCGCGAAACGCGCGCCCAAAAAGAAAGACACTAGTGCGAGACCGCTACCGGCCCAGCTTGCCCGAAGCCAGCGCCGTGTACTGCGCGCCGCGGGATTCCAGCTCGCTCTGGTAGAGCACCAGTTTGTCGACCTCGCATGCGCCGAAGGGCGCGGCCTCGTACTCGCGCAGCGCTTCCCAAAGCATCTCGGCGTGCCCGCGCACGCGGCCCAGCGTCAGGTGCGCCTTGAAGCCGCGGTTCTCGGGCGGAATGCCCATCGTCGCAAGGCTCGCGTCGAGCGCCGCGTGCAGCTTGGCCAGTTCGGCCCCGCCGGCCACGATCCCGGCCGAAACGATCCGCGGCGCGCGCCCCGGCGGAAACGCGCCCAGCCCTTCCACCCGCAGCTCGAACGGCGCCGCCTCGGCGGCGACGGCCTGCATCAGCTTCCCGACCCGGCCCACCTCCAGCCACGGTACGTCGCCCAGGAACTTCACCGTCAGGTGCCAGTTCTCTTCGGGCAGCCACTTCACGTCCGAACGCCCGCAACGTTCGCGCACGCGCTTCAATACGGGGCGCAGAGCGTGCTTCACCTCCTCGTCGAGATCCACGGCGATGAAGGCGCGGATGCGGTGCGATCCGGCCGAATGCGACGGGCGTTGAACCATGAACGTGCTCGCGGCGGCGCGCTTCAGCGCGCCGCCGGCTCCTTGTAAAATTCCAGCGCGCGCGCTGCGCTCACCAAACCGTGCTTGGCCAGCCACTGGCCAAAGCGCGCGAGCCCGGCCTGCTCTTCGGTGCCGAGTTCGTAGCGGACGATGCGCGTGACGTACTCGTGCGCGCGCTCCAGGTCCAGCCCCGTCGGCCCCCGGTGCGCCGCGGCGATCGCGCGCGCGTGCCTCAAGCCTTCGTCGCGCGCCCGCGCCAGCCGAGCCGGAAAGCCATGCAGACGCGCCTCCGGACGGACCAGCCACGCCGCGAAGACGAACGGCAGGCCCGTCGCCGCATCCCACAGGCTAAGCAAGTCCGTCGCCTCGAATCCCGGCTCGGCAAAACGCAGCGCCGCATCGCCGATCAGCAAAAATCCGTCGAGGTCCGCGCGCGCAGCCGGATCTTCGCCCCGCGAAAGCGCCACGTATTCGGGCGCCAGTCCGCGCGCTTCCTTCAGCAGCACCTGCAGGAAGACGTTGGTCGTCTCGCTGGCCGGATCGAGCCCCACCCGCTTGAGCCGCTCCAGCGGCTTGCGCCGAAAGAGCCGGATGCTCCACATCTCGCGCCGTCCGCTCACCGATAAGCCCGGCACCAGCGTGTACCCCGGGCGGCGGAAGTATTCGACGCTGCTCACCAGCGCGACATCCACCTCGCCCGCGGCGAGCTTCTTCGCCAGCAGGCTGGGCGGGTCGAGCGTGAGGGTGTAGCGATTCTGGATTTCTGATTTTGGATTCTGGATGCCTGCATCCGCGTCCGCAAAAGTTCCTTCGGGCTCGAGGCCGTGGATCAGAACCTTGCTGTTGAGGTAAGGCACGCTGCCGAGCCGGACGGTGTTCACGCGGGGAGTCCTCGTCTGCTCGGCATTTTAGCGTAAGTGAGGCGATTTTCAGGAATCAGAACTCAAGAAGTACGAGAGCTGACTCGACAGGCAATCAAAGTACACCTTTCATAATGTCAATGCGACCGAATGCCTTCTTTGAACGTCTGTTTGCGCATATGCCTGTCCTTGCTTTAAACACTCAAACATTCGATCGGCACCGTAAGCTCTTGCAAAGGACAGCTCTCTTTGCGTAATTCCATGAAATTCCAGTATGCCAACTTCATTGTCCTCAATTCTTACGACAAAAAGCTTCTCGGCAATCAGGCCTTTAATTTGGCATTCGCTTTCCACTAGATCCTCGATGTCCACCGTATGTCCATTCCCAAAAGGCTTGTCGAGTGACATCTGGCCAAGTCTAGTAAGCAACCTCCACGCCCAAGCCTGGTCATTACAAGTCATCATGAGTTCATAGCGACCGAAGGAAGCTGGCTTCTGCTCCTTTCGAACAGCCAGTTCACATGTAATAAAGGAAACGAAAGCACTTCTACCATGCCCAATTGTGCATAGGCTTACAGGTCCGCCAAAATCAATGCCAACGATTGCCATTAAGGTGGCCGCGTCAACCTTCCCGCCAACTCGCTCTTCTAAAGGCCTAAACAACTCGGCATAAAACGTCTTGTAGTCCATTGGTTGCTAAGCCCCACAAGCCTGATCTAACTTTCACCTTCCAACGACCCGGGGCGCGGTTGCCCGCGCCCCGGTTGGGTACTCGACGCCTTCGAACCGCCGCGCGCTTACATCTTCGCGATCATCGCGCTGGCGAATTCGCTGCACTTCAGCAGCTTCGCGCCTTCCATCAAGCGGTGGAAGTCGTAGGTCACCGTCTTCGCGCCGATCGCGCCGTCCATGCCCTTGATGATCAGATCGGCCGCTTCGTTCCAGCCCAGGTGCCGGAACATCATCTCGCCCGAAAGAATCACGCTGCCGGGGTTGACCTTGTCCTGGTTGGCGTACTTCGGCGCGGTGCCGTGCGTCGCTTCGAAGATCGCGTGCCCCGTGTCGTAGTTGATGTTCCCGCCCGGCGCGATGCCGATGCCGCCCACCTGCGCGGCCAGAGCGTCCGAAAGGTAGTCGCCGTTCAGGTTCATCGTCGCGATCACGTCGAACTCGCTGGCGCGCGTCAGCACTTGCTGCAGCGTGATGTCCGCGATGGAGTCCTTCACCATCAGCTTGGACTTCCACTTCCCGCCGCCGTGAGTGGACCAGATCGCGTTGAGCACGCCTTCCACTTCCGCGCGCAGCGCCGCCTGCTGGTCCTTCGTCATCATGTCGTAGCCGGGCTCGATCTCGCGCGCGTTGTCCTCGACGGAGATCGCCGCGTTCTTCTCGCGGTTGCCCAGAATCCAGCTCTCGCGCTGGCTGACCGTCTCGCCGCGGAACTCCTTGGCCGCCAGCTCGTAGCCCCAGTCGCGGAAGGCGCCTTCCGTGAACTTCATGATGTTGCCTTTGTGGACCAGCGTGAGGCTCTTGCGCTTCTGTTCCAGCGCGTACTTGATCGCCGCCCGCACCAGGCGGTTGGTGCCTTCGCGGCTGATCGGCTTGATCCCGATCCCGCAGCTATCGGGGAAGCGGATCTTCCCGAACACCTTGGGGAAGGCCTCCTTGAAGAGCTGCTTGAACTTGGCGACCTCGGGCGTCCCTTCCTGGAACTCCATGCCCGCGTAAATGTCCTCGGTATTCTCGCGGAAGATCACCGCGTTCACGTCCTCGGGGCGCTTCACCGGGCTGGGCACGCCGGTGAAGTAACAGACCGGCCGCAGGCAGACGTACAGGTCGAGGATCTGGCGCAGCGCCACGTTGAGGCTGCGGATGCCGCCGCCGATCGGCGTCGTCAGCGGGCCCTTGATCCCGACGAGGTAGGTGCGGAACGCCTCCAGCGTGTCATCGGGCAGCCATTCGCCCAGTTTGTTGAAGCTCTTTTCGCCGGCGAGCACCTCGAACCAGGCGATCTTCTTCTTCCCGCCGTAAGCCTTCTGCACCGCCGCGTCGAAGACGCGCTGGCTGGCCCGCCAGATATCCGGACCCGTACCGTCGCCTTCGATGAACGGGATCACCGGATGATCGGGCACCTTCAGGATGCCGTTCTGGATGCTGATGGTACCGCCATCCGGCGGCGTGACGTGCTTGAACGAGGCCATGGCAACGGCTCCCCCTAACGGTGAATGATCGCGAACCCCGACGCAGAAGGATCGTTTATAGGTTCCGCGGCAGGCCCGTCAAGGTACGCTGGGAACGAGCCGCCCGGCGTTTAGCCTGATCGAAGCGGCGGCGCCGTTATTTAGGGGGTAACGCCCCCGCGCGGCCGCGTCTATAGGTAGTATGCCGCCGCAAGGAGAATCGCGCGATGATTCGAACGTGGGCCGTAGGGGCGTTAATTTGCGGGTGCCTGGCCGCCGGATGCTGCCTGGGCGGAGCGCCCGCCGAAGGACCGCCGGAAGCCGAGTCTCCCAAGGTCACCGTGCGCCTCAACGACGGCTCGGTGCTGGTCGGCAAGCTCCTGACCCGCGAACTGCGCATGGTCACGCCCTTCGGAACGCTGGCGCTCCCGATCGCGCAGGTCTTCCGCGTCGACATCGGAGCCCGGCCGACCCCCGAGGACCTCGAGGCCGCGCGCGCGGCCATCGCCAAACTGGGCAGCACCGATTTCGCCGAACGCGACGGAGCGTTCCAGGCGCTCGCCGAAGCCGGCGCCAAGGCCCTGGAACCGCTGCGCGAAGCCGCGGCCGCCGCGACCGACATGGAAGTCAAGCAGCGCATTTCCACGCTCCAATCGGCCCTGGTCCGCGCAAACGCCGCGACGCTGCAAGACCGCATCATCGCCCGAGGCCTGCGCGCATCCGGCGCGCTCGCGCTGGACCGGCTGGAGTTCGAGACGCGCTTCGGCAAACTCAGCGTCCTGGCGCGCGAGATCGAACGCCTGGAGTTCGATATCCTTAAGAAGGTGTGCGTGGAAAACTTCGAGAAGGGCGCGCCGGCGTGGGAAGGCGAATCCAACGGCGAGACGCGCTGGCACGTCTCGCGCAAGCGCGCCGGCGAAGGCCGCTACGCCCTGCGCTGCAGCCTCCCCGATGCCGACCGCTACGGCGACTCCGCCATGGCCTCGATCGCCAGCCCGCGCATCGATATCGGCGCCCTGGAGCGCCCCACCCTGCGCTACCGGTACCTCGCCCTGATCGAGAACGGCGCCGACCAGTTCCACGTGGAAGTCTCGATCAACGCCGGCGAATCCTGGACCCGCGTCCAGACGCACGGCGCTACGGCCGACTGGACCGTGCAGCGCGTCTCGCTGGATGCGCACCGCAGCGCACAATTCCGCATGCGTTTTGTATTCCAGAGCGACGAGAGCGAGAACCAGGAAGGCGTCTACGTCGACGAACTTTCGATCGGCGAGGGCCTGGACGAGGAGCCGTAAAGAGGCCATTGAAAAGCGGCTATCGCGCGGGCGCGCCAATCCGATGCACGCGTGTAGTCCAGGCAAACCACCGATTTGTCTGGGTGAGCTTGCGAATAAGAGGCGCAACCGAAAGCGTCAAACGTACGCCTGCGGACCCTGCCGGGAACTTACCCCGGTACTCCAGCCGCCTCTAGCCTCCCGTGCCTAAGGCGCCCACACAAGCCTGCGGCTTGTAGGTGCCACCCGCGGCGAAGCCCTCGCGCCTGAAAGGCGCTATTAATGTAGCCAGGGGCAACGCCCCTGGACAAACGCCCCACTCCGTACCCCAAGCCCTGAAAGGGCGAATTAAGATTAAACTCCGTGCCTCCTTCTCCCTTGGGAGAAGGGCGGCGGCCCACACAAATCTCCGCTTTGTCTGGGTAAGCTTGCGAACACGTGGCGCAACCGAAGGCGTCAAACGTACGCCTGCGGACCCCGCCGGGAACTTGCCCCGGCACTCCAACCGCCTCCAGCCCCTTGTGCCGGAGGCGCCCACACAAGCCTGCGGCTTGAATGGACCACCCGCCATCGAGAGCTAACAGGTAATGTTGTAGGAGTCCCTCGACGCCTTGATATTGCAGATCCGGCAACTATGCGAGGGATTGAGTGCAAAACAGGCTATCAAAGTCTGACCCAGGCTAATTGATGGGAAAATACTCGAAGCCAGATTTTGCAGTAAAAAGAATGGAGGATTCAGTGCAAGTTTGAAGGAACTGCCTCTAAACCTCTCTTGGAAGCGTTAGACAAGGCAGGTATACCCCATAACTGACGAATGGAGAGTACAGAAAGATGAAGAATCAGATCGCGTCGAGAGACGATTTTGAACAGTGGCTATTCGCAATGGATGATGCGCTTGAATCATTCCTTTCTAGTTTTCCGATTCAGGATCGAAAACTAATGGACTATAGCCCTGATTCCTTATGTACTTTAGAAAATTGGCTCTTGCAAAAATATTCCAGTACCACTGCAATGTTGGAAGCAAATGAAGCCAAAACAGTGGATGGCGTGGCGCGATATGTGGGGGAGACTTTTCGAAGGAAACTCGGCGGAATATGGGACATCGGATTATCCGATCCGAAATATGTATATTTCGGTCTACCCGTGTTGAGAGGCGAGAGTAAAAAAACAACGCCCATTTGTCCGCATACACTTGCGACAGCAAGCGTAGATAGGCGCTCAGGTACTTTTATGAAGACTGTTCTTAATAATAGCGCAAAATTCGAAAATGCCTAGAAGCGGTTTCATAACGTCCGTATTAAAAATGTTTGCGCGGTGTAAGTGAGTGAAGTACGAGGAAGTTGAACGATTTTCGGGCCGCGCGTGGCCCACACAAATCCCCGCTTTGTGAGGGTGAGCTTGCGAACAAGAGGCGCAACCGAAAGCGTCAAACGTACGCCTGCGGACCCTGCCGGGAACTTGCCCCGGCACTCCAACCGCCTCTAGCCTCTTGCGCCGGAGGCACCCACACAAGCCTTCGGCTTGTAGGGGTCAACCGCGAAGAACGGGGTACAATAAATGAGTAAATCTTTGCAAGGTGAGTTTATTCGAACCCAAGGCATGCCTGTACAGGTCGGTAAGTGGACGGCGTTTCAATGCGCAAGAATTCCGATCAAAACTGGAACAGTTAAAATTGTTTTTATAAGCGAGAATCGAGGTGACTACCCCAGCATTCTTGCCCAGGGAATCGAATTGATTCCCAGAATGAAAGGCAAAATATCTGATAATTCACCAAAGACCACATCTGGTCGCGTAGAATTCTGGCACGAGCAAGGAGGTCCACTACATAAGATATATACCGTAGAATGTAGAGACGGAGAGTTGATGATAGTGAATGTGTATGAATTAAGGCATAGAGACGGGAGGGCCACCGTTAATCAGTTTACGAGGAATGCCGGAATGACGCTCCTTAGTGAAGGAGATGGCGTCCGCCGGTATGGATGCAGTCATGCCTTGGGCGAATTTGATCCAACTAATTTAGTATTTGAGGTTAGCTGGAAAGAAGCGTCTTTGTAGCTTGCGGGTGGCCGGGACCGGGTGCCGCGGAGCAAGCGTCGTGGACTTGCTCCGCGCCTCACCGGCCGCGCACGCCCAAGCCTCCACCCATTCGTCCACCGCCATGCGCTCGCCCTTGCCCGCAGCCCCGCAGGGGCGACATACTAAAGCGAGGGGCGCGAGCCCCTCGACCCAAGCACCCCTCTCCATCAAGAGCCCTGAAAGGGCGACATACAGCCACCCCGACCCGAAGAACACAAAGCGCCTAACCGGCCGCGCACGCTCAAGCCTCCACCCATTCGTCCACCGCCACGGCCCCGCGGCCGTTCGCAACCCCCGCCCACCGCCGCAACGCCCGCGCTTGGCCTCGGTCCCCTGAGGCCATACCTTCAACGTCCAACACGCCTCACCGCACGCATACTAGGCACTCGCCCCGCGCGCCGAAACAGGAAAACCTCAAACAACCACACCCACTTACGCACACGCGTAACCGCCCGCCGCCGCCGAGCGCCGAAGGCCACGGAAGGCCGCGCTTTTCTGGCCTCCGAACCGCTTGCACCCGTTCAGCCCCTCGGGCATAGCCGCCCGGGCGCTAAGCACCTGCGTGCAAATATACGCTTTGCAGCAGCGATTTATAGCAGTTTTATGGCAGGATCGAATTTTTGCTCGACGTGCGCGAGGTGGTATAGACCGCGTTTTCGCGCGTATAAGTCCTTATTCCTCGTCCGCCGTTTTGCCGCACAAGAGCACCTCCCTTCGCATCGTGAATGTTCCACGTGGAACATTTGCGTTTTTGTTATGGCCTCCGCCGCCCCCGCTCAACCGCTGTGATATCCGGCCGAGAGACTCCACCGGCGGTGCCGCCGGACGGAATCGAAACCGGTCACGACGCCGCACCACGCCTCCCCGGCGCTGCGGCCGGGCGTCCGCCCTAAGGAAAGGTACTGGCACGCCGCCGCGCCATCCCCTAAAGTCTCCTCTGCATCGATTCCCGGTTGAAGCGCGATCCTAAGGTTGCGCGCCGGAGATCAGGGGTATCCCACGCCGTGCTGGCCGCTTCCGTTCGGCGGTCTGTCACGGAGACCGATTCCCCCGCATACTCGATTGGATGTACCAAGCCCCGCAACGGGCGGCGCGCTGGCGTCGCCGGGCGAGGCGGAAAGGGTTGCAGACATGGGCAAGCGGTTCAATACGCTCAATCTGGGCATCGGCGACAAGGATCTCGATACGGCCGTCGCCGAGTGCATGAAGGATCTGGACAACCAGGAGGCGCTCGTCGGAGAGTTGACCCAGTCGGTCAGCGACTTCACGCAGGGCGCGATCCTGAAGGGCAAAGTCGTCCGCATCGCCGGCGACGATGTCGTCGTCGATATCGGCTACAAGTCCGAAGGCTTCATCGACAAGGCCGAGTTCGACAACCTGGCCGACATCGAACAGGCTCTCGTCGACGGCACCGAGATCGGTCTCGAAGTTTACCTCGACCAGATCGAAGACGCGTCGGGCCTCGTGGTCCTCTCCAAGAAGAAGGCCGACCGTATCCGCGGCTGGGAACGCGTCATGGAGACCTACCAGGTCAACGACGTGGTCAAGGGCCGCGCGACCCGCAAGATCAAGGGCGGCCTGCTCGTCGATATCGGCGTGCCCGTCTTCCTGCCCGCCAGCCAGATCGACATCCGCCGCGTCGGCGATCCGCAGGATTGGGTCGGCAAAGAGCTGGAATGCAAGATCATCAAGATCGACAACGACCGCCGCAACATCGTCCTCTCCCGCCGCAAGCTGCTGGAAGACGAGCGCGACCGGATGAAGAAGGACCTGCTCTCCAACATCCAGAAGGGCGAAGTCCGCCGCGGCATCGTCAAGAACATCACCGACTTCGGCGCGTTCATCGACTTGGGCGGCATCGACGGCCTGCTGCACATCACCGACATGTCCTGGGGCCGCATCCAGCACCCCAGCGAGGTGCTCAAGGTCGACCAGACGGTCGAAGTCAAGGTGCTCGACTACGACCTGGACCGCGAACGCATCAGCCTCGGCCTCAAGCAGCTCACCCCCAACCCCTGGACGCAGGTCGCCGAGAAGTACCCGGTCGGCACGCGGCATAAGGGCGAGGTGGTCAACATCATGCCCTACGGCGCCTTCGTGAAGCTCGAAGACGGCATCGAAGGCCTGGTCCACGTCAGCGAGATGTCCTGGACGCGGAACATCCAGCATCCCAGCGAAGTCGTCTCGCTGCAGTTGCCGGTCGAAGTCGTGGTCCTCGACGTCAACCAGGACAAGCAGGAGATCAGCCTCGGCATGAAGCAGGCCGAGGAGAACCCCTGGACGAACGTCGAAGAGAAGTACCCGGCCGGCACGCGCATCAAGGGCAAGGTCCGCAACATGACCACCTACGGCGCGTTCGTCGAACTCGAGGACGGCATCGACGGCCTGCTGCACGTCAGCGACATGTCCTGGACCAAGAAGATCACCCACCCCAGCGCGATGCTGAAGAAGGGCGACGAACTGGAAGCGGTGGTGCTGAGTGTCGATAAGGAACGCAAGCGCGTGGCGCTGGGGCTCAAGCAGCTGAGCGAGGATCCGTGGGAGACCGACATTCCCAGCCGCTTCCAGCCCGGCCAGAAGGTCAAGGGCGCCGTCACCAAGCTGACCAGCTTTGGCGCGTTCGTCGAGATCGCCGAAGACCTCGAAGGCCTGCTGCACATCAGCGAGATGTCCGACGGGAAGATCGAGAAGCCCGAAGAGATCGTGCAGCCCGGCCAGACGCTGGAGCTGAAGATCCTCAACGTGGACGCCAGCGAACGGAAGATCGGCCTGAGCCTCAAGGCGATGAGCTTCGACGGGATTCCGATACCCGCCGAGCAGAACGTCTCGGTGAAGGTCGAGATCCCCGAATCGGCCAAAGCCAGCGTGGCGGCGAAAGAAGAAGCGGCCCAAGGCGAAGCAGCCAAGGATTCGGAGTAACGTCCCTCCGTCTAAGCCGTTGCCTCGAAAAGACAAAGGCGGACCGCTCCGGCGGTCCGCCTTTTTTTATTGCTTGGTCAACGCTCCAGGCCTTCAGTCCGCGGGCGCGGCAGCCGGCTGCGCCTGCGGCGTGTCGCGGCGGTGCCAGGCCGGCCGGGGGCGCGGAGCGGGCGCGCCCAGAAGTTCGGCGACCAGCGCGGCCAGCCGCTCTTCCGAGCACGGCCACTCCTGCACGCCCAGGTTCCAGCCCGACCGGTTCCAGCCGGTGATCGAGGGCGTCGCGGCGGCCGCGGAGAGCGGCTTGAGCGCCTCGGCGCCGATCTTGCGCACCAGCACCAGGACCGGAATCTGCGTCATCGCCTGCGCGGGCTTGCTCGCGTTGCGCGTGCCGGAACGGTCGCACGCGAAGCGCAAGGAAGCCCAGACCATCGGTTCGTGCAGCCGCAACCCCTCGGACTCGAAGATCCACAGATCGAAGCTGCGGCGTTCCAGCGCGCGCAGCGTTTCTTCGAACGTTCCCGCCTCCTCGCACGCGTACCCGCGGTCGGCCAGCCAGAGCCTCAGCCGCGCCGCATCCGCCGGCGCGCAGCCGCCCACCAGCACGCTCACCTGAGCAGCGGACGTGCGCGAGGAGCGGCGTCCCGAGGGGGAGCCCGCGGAGTTGCTCACCGCTGCACCCGCGCCAACCGGGTCAGCGCCATCATGCGGCGCGAGCGCTTGCGGTCTTCGTACGTCAGCAGATCGTTCACCGTCTCGACCAGGCGTTCCAGATCCAGGGGCTTGGAGAGCACCCCCACCACCCGCTCGCCGCTGAGAAGCTGGCGGATCTCGTCGTCCACTGCCTGCCCGGTCAGCACCAGAATGGGCGGGAGCCGGTCGGGCCGGTTCGATGGCACCCGCGCGCCGTAGCCGAATCCTTCCGAGAGCTTGCGCTGCAGTTCCACTCCGCTGCACCCCGGCATGCAGACGTCCAGCGTCACCAGGTCGTAGGCCCCGGCGGCGAACCGCTTCAGCGCCGTCTTGGCGTCTTCCGCGGTATCCACCTCGTAGCCCGCCTGCTCCAGCGTGAGCGTCAACAGCGACCGGATATCCGGGTCGTCGTCGATGACCAAGATGCGTCGCGTCCGTGCGGAGTCTTGATACGTATCCATGGCCTGAACTCCTTAGTTTCCGGCGCACCCTTTCATGCCGGTGCGCAGAAACCTAGAAGTGCACGCCGCGTGCCAAGCCACGCACGACGCAGGGCATCTCATAACCTATCTGTCTTTAATGCTTTATGCGATCTCCCGGCACTTATCATTCCGCCCATAACTTCGGACCTGGGTGCTTGGACGTCCATGGGGCTGGACTTTATTGAGAATGCACACGCGCGTTACTTTAAGGCGATCCGTGGCCGGAACTTGACCCGGCCCGGTGCTTGGGGTTCAATCCACCTCCCGCACGGGCGCATAGCTCAGCTGGTTAGAGCGCATGGATCACACCCATGAGGTCCCAGGTTCGAATCCTGGTGCGCCCACCACTTCTCCCGCCTGCGCGAACTTGCGCCGGGCAAATGCTGACCTGCTTTTGACGAACCGCGCTCGGCCCGAAGTCTTAGTATGATGGCGAGGCATAACGGGCAGCATCGGACGCCACCATGATCGAACTGGACGGTTTGCGTAAGTCGTTCGTCACGCACCGCGGCGAAGAGTTGGAAGCCGTATCCGGCGTGTCGCTGCGCATCGCGAAGGGCGAAATCTACGGTCTGCTGGGCCCCAACGGCGCGGGCAAGACCACGGTGATGCGCATGCTCGCCGGGTTGATGGCGCCCAGCGCCGGGCGCATCGTGCTCGACGGGCGCGTAGCGGTTGATGTGCCGCGCCACGTCAACGATCCGCTCTGGCTCAAGCAGCGCATCGGCTTCCTCGCCGAAGGCAGCGGCCTGTACGAGCGCCTTTCGCCGCGCGAGAACCTGATGTACTTCGGCGCGCTGCGCGACCTGCCGCGCGACGCGTGTGCCCGGCAGGTCAACGAACTGATCGGCATCCTGGGCATCGCCGATTACGCCGACCGGCGCTGCGAGGGGCTCTCGACCGGGCAGCGCCAGCGCGTCCAAATCGCGCGGACGCTGGTGGGCGACCCGCCCGTCCTGATCCTCGACGAGCCCACCTTGGGCCTGGACGTGCTGACCAACCAGTTGATCCTCGATTTCATCCGCGCCACCGGCCGCGCCGGGCGCACGATCGTGCTCTCCACGCACAGCCTCGACGAAGTGGAAGACATCTGCGCGCGCTTCGGGATGATCCACCGCGGACAGCTCCTGGCCGAAGGCACGCTGGCCGAACTGCGCGCAAAGAGCGGGCGCGAACGGCTCAGCGACGTCTTCCGCACGCTGGTCGAACAGGTCGATCCCGACGCGCTGCCGCGCTTGACCTGGCCGGCCGCCGCACCGGGAGGCGCGGCATGATCCAGCTTTCCAAGGTCAGCGCCGTCTTCGTCAAGGAATGCCGCGACGTCTTCCGCGACAAGCGCACGCTCTTCGCCACCATCGCGCTGCCCGTGCTGATGTGGCCGCTGATGACGCTCCTGATGACCGAACTGCTCCAGTACACGCAGGGCAAGGCACAGAGCGAGACGTACGCGGTGGCCGTGGAGCCGGCCGCCGATCACGATGCCATCGCGGCGTGGCTGGAGCCGCACCTGAAGCCGCGGCCCGTGGAAAAAGCGGACGAGGAAGCCGGACCCAAAGAAGCAGCGAAGTCCACGGACCGGCCGCACCTTCAGGAACTGCCGGCGCCGCGGATCGAGTTCGTGGCCGATGCCGACCCGCTCACGTCCCTGCGCGAAGGGCGCATCCAAGCCGTGCTGCGCCTGCAGCCCGGCTTGCTGCAAGGCTTCGCGGAGCCCGAAAACTGGCGCTTGAAGGCCGACGAAACTCCGGAACTCGAGATTCTCTACGACGAGGCCGAACACCGTTCCGCGCGGGCCGAGCGGCTGGTGCGCGCGGCGCTGGTCCGCGCGGCCGAGGCGCTGGTCGCCGGCCGGCTCGAACGGCAGGAACTGGGCGAAGCGTTCCTGGTGCCTTTCCGCGTCGCCGAACCGACCAACGTCGCGCCGCCCGAAAAAGTCGGCGGCTCGCGCCTGGGCACCATGCTCCCGCTCTGGTTCATCTTCATGCTCATCACCGGCGCGCTGGGTCCGGCCATCGATCTGACCGTCGGCGAAAAAGAGCGCAAGACGCTGATTCCGCTGATCGTCTCGCCCGTGCAGCCGATGGACGCGATGCTGGGGAAGTTTCTCTGCGTCTCCGCCGTCGCGCTGCTCAACGCGTTCCTGAACGTCTCCAGCTTCGCGCTCACCATCGCCGCGACGGGCCTGCACCGGATCGAAGGCTTCCAGTTCCCGTGGTCGGCGCTGCCGGCGACGCTGCTGCTTCTGCTCCCGCTGGCGCTCCTCTTCAGCGCCGTGATGCTCGCCGTCAGCAGCCTCGCCACCAACTACAAGGAAGCGCAGGTGTACATCCTGCCCGTGTATATTCTGCCGCTGTTCGCGCTCCTGATCGCCGCCGTCCCGGACCTCGAGCTGGCCGGGCCGCTCTTGGTCCTGCCGGTGGCAAACACTTCGCTCCTGATCCGCGAGCTGTTCCTGGGCCGCGAAGGTTTGGGGCAGGCTTTTGCCTTCGTTTTTTCCAGCACCTGTCTCTACGCCGGCGCGGCGGTGCTACTGGCGTCCAAGATCTTCGCGCGCGAGGAAGTGCTCTTCGGATCGCAGTCTTCGCTGCGCCTGCTGCTGGGGCGGCGCTA
The DNA here is from genome assembly GCA_015075375.1 of Planctomycetota bacterium. Lineage (GTDB taxonomy): Bacteria > Planctomycetota > SZUA-567 > H5-PLA8 > H5-PLA8 > H5-PLA8. Next base: position 399,049 of record JABTUM010000004.1, read on the forward strand.
CCTGCGCCCCCGCCCTACCACCGGCGTCGCCGACGGACTGGTCCTCGCCGCGCTGGCCTTTCCGCTCTGGTTTTACTGCTCCACCACGCTGCAGCAGACGCTCCTGGGCGATCTGGCGACGCCCGGCGCCGCGCCGGCTTCGTGGCGGCTGGCGCTGGGGCTCTTCGCGCCGCTGCTGGTGCTGCTGGCGGTCCCGTGGTTCGCCGTCTGGTACATGAAGCTCACGCCGCGCGAAACCTTCGGATACCGCCTGCCCGGCCCGCGCGCCTGGGCGTCGGCGCTGTGCCTGGGCGGAAGTTCCTGGGTGCTGGGGCTTCAATACAACGCGCTGGCCCAACACCTGGGCTGGATCAAGCACAGCCCGTTGGGCGACCTCCTGGAGCCTATCGTCGCCGAGTGGCCGCTGGCGATGAGCTTGGCGCTGATGGCCGCGCTCCCGGCGATCTGCGAGGAACATCTCTGCCGCGGCATGCTGCTCAACAGCTTCCGCGCCACCGGCCGCCGCACGCTGGCGCTCGTCGCCACCGCGCTGCTCTTCGGCGCCTTCCATCTGCCGCTGGTGCGCCAACCGCTGGCCGCCAGTTTGGGCCTGGCGCTGGGCTTGCTGGCCTGGGAAAGCCGCAGTCTCTGGCCCAGCGTGCTCTTTCACTTCCTGCACAACGGCCTCTCGGTGCTGGTCGCGCGCGAAGCCTGGATCGGCGAGATCGAAGGACCGTGGCTTCCGGCGAGCCTGCTCGCTCCGGCGCTGGCCGTCTTTGCGCTGGGGACCTATCTGGCCTTCGGCTGCGGCAAAACGGATCCGGAATCGGCCGCTACCGCCCATGAGATTCCAGATTCGAATCCTGGCGCCCAGCGCGAGTCGCTTACGTAAGGCGCCGGTCCTCACCCTATTCTGACGATTTTTTGCGCTTGGGCGGCGCGTGCATCTGCGCGAGAAGTTGCAGCGCGTCCACGGGCAGGAGCTTCAAGCGCGTGACACGCGCGTTCGGGGCGGGCGCGAGGATCAGTTCGCCGGTGATGTGGTTGTAGAGGCTTTCGTGCAGGTCTGCGAAGGGGATCGTTTCGGCGTACGGGCGTTTGCCGGCGGCGAAGAGCAGGAGCGCGCCGGGCTGCGCCGCGGCCCAGACGCGCGCATCGGAAAGCCACGCGCCGACATCGATGCGCGATTCGGTACGCACGGCCCAGTGGATCGGCGTATCGCCGGCGGCTTCGTCGCGCCAGCGGCGTTCCAGCGCGGTCAGCGCCGCCCAGCACGGCGCGTTCTCCGCCAACGCTTCAAGAAAGGCGGGCGGGAAGGCCGGCTCGGCCGCCATGGCCGCGGGCTCCGCTTCGGGCGCGGGCGGCTTGCGCTCGGTGCGCGAAGGTTGGGTTCGAGGTGCTTCGGCCATGCGCGCTTCCGGTCCCGTTCGAGCCCCGCGTTCGAGGCGCGAACGTACGAGCGTGCCCGCGAGCGCCGTATTCGGCAAGCGCAGGGAGGTTGGTGGACGTGCGCAAAGCGGGTAGACTGGCGGCGAGACTTGCCTCGGTGGCGGAACTGGCAGACGCAAGGGACTTAAAATCCCTTGGCCCTTAGGGGCCGTGCGGGTTCAATTCCCGCCCGAGGCACCACCCCAAACGCGCGCTACTTGACCCAGAGCACCGAATTGCGCCCGCCGAAGCCGTCGTGGTCGTACTCGGTCGCCTGCGGATCGGGCATATACCACTCGCCGTTGATCACGAACTTGTAGACGTAGCGCCCGGGGGCGAGGCGCAGTTCGAGCGCGAAGGCGCCGGCCGCATCGCGGGGCATCGGGTCGATCGTGCGGTCCCAGCCGTTGAAGTCGCCGACGACATGCACCGACTGCGCGGCCGCCGGATGCTCGGGCCGGTAGCGCAGCGCCGCCACCGAATCGGGCTGGAACTGCTCCAACCGGTTACGCCCGTTTTCCTTGGCCCGGTAAAGCGCTTCGTCCGAGCGTTCCAGCAGGGTTTGAGCGTCGCGGGCGTCGCGCGGATAGGTGGCGAGCCCGACGGAGACGGTGAGCGGCTGGCGCCCGGCGTCCTTCAGGTCCACCGGCGCGGCCTCGATGGCGCGGCGCAGTTCTTCGGCCAGCCTCGCGGCCTCGTGCTTCGCCGTCTCGGGCAGGATGACCACGAATTCCTCGCCGCCGTAGCGCGCGACGACATCGGTCTCGCGCGTCTGCGCGCGCAGGATGGACGCCAAATGCCGCAGGGCCGCGTTCCCCGACTCGTGCCCGAACGTATCGTTGAAATGCTTAAAGCGGTCGAGGTCCAGCATCAGCACCGAACAGAGATGCTTGTAACGATCGGCGCGGCGGATCTCCTGCTGGTAGCGGCGCGTGAACGAGCGGAAATTTTCGAGCCCGGTTAGATGGTCGCGAAACGCCATCTGCACCAACTGATCGTAACTCAAGCCCGCATCGGTGTTCGGCGCCTGGCCCGCCAGAGCCTCGGCGCGGTCCAGCCCGTCCATGGCGGCGGTTTTGAAGTGCACCGGGCGGCCCAGCGTGCGCTCCAGGTCGGCGCGATGCGCAAGCAAGCGTTCGAACGTCTGCCGCGCCGCATCCTCGGCGACGGATAGACCGGTCAGCTTCAGCGCCACGGCCTGCCAGCCGCCCGACGGCAGCGCGCGCTGCGCTTCGTCGAGTACGCGCTGCAGTTCGGACGAGGGCTTCCCGCCCAGCGCCAACGCGCGCGCCAGCACGTAATCGAGGCCGGTATCCTGCGTCCCGGAGGAGGGGGCGTTGACGTGCGATCGTTGGCTCATGGTCGAGCGATTCCGCGTGTTCAAAACCAGACAGGCCGTGCTCAAATACTAGACGGTTCGCCGTACGGTAACAGGGGACGATCCTGAAAAGTAGCCTTACGACTACGGTAAGACGCGCTACTTGGATACGGCCTTGTAATACTCTTCCAGCGGTTTGCGATACTCGGGCACCACCTTGGCCTGACCCGCTTCGATGGTTCGGCGCAGCGGATCCTCGGCCATTTCGCCCGGCTTGTTTTCTACTGCGCGCATCGCGTTTCCATCAAAGCGTTCCTGCACGCGCCCTTCGGGAAGCTTGGCCGTAGGCGGACCGGCGGGCGGCTTGGGCAGCGGTTCGCCGTCGCGCGGATCGTTGCGCATGCGTTCGGCGGTGGCTTCGAGGTGTTCGCGATCCTCGGCGTTGAAGCCGCGTCCGAAACCGGTCAGCCCCTCGTGCGCCTCGCGCGCGCGCTCCAACGTTGCCGGATCGAGCTTCTTCTCGCGCAAGCGCGCGGCGACGTCGCGCATGGCCTCGAGCGATTCCTTAAGCGCCTCGTGCGTCCCCGGCATCCCGCCGTCCGAACCGCCTTCCGCCGGCGGCTTCGCCGCTCCGCGTTCGGGAAGGCTCTTGGCTTCCGGCAAGTTTCCACCTTCGCCCCCGCCCCCGCCGCCGCCACCCCCACCCGAGCCGCCGCCGGGCTTCATCGAACCATTGGACGGCTGCGATCCGCTGCCTTGGCCCTGACCTTGGCCTTGGCCTTGGCCTTGGCCTTGCCCTTGTCCTTGACCTTGCCCTTGGCCTTGTCCTTGCCCTTGCCCTTGGCCTTGCCCTTGGCCTTGCCCTTGTCCTTGCCCTTGGCCTTGCCCTTGGCCTTGGCCTTGGCCTTGGCCTTGCCCTTGTCCTTGGCCTTGGCCTTGTCCTTGTCCTTGGCCTTGGCCTTGGCCTTGCCCTTGCCCTTGTCCTTGGCCTTGCCCTTGCCCTTGGCCTTCGCCTTGCCCTTGGCCTTGGCCTTGGCCTTGGCCTTGACCTTGACCTTGGCCTTGGCCTTGACCTTGCCCTTGGCCTTCGCCTTGCCCTTGGCCTTGGCCTTGGCCTTGACCTTGGCCTTGACCTTGACCTTGACCTTGGCCTTGGTCTTGCCCTTCGCCTTGGCCTTGGCTTTCTTGCTTGGCGCCATTCGGCTGCCCGCCGGGCTGCTCGCCGCCGGGTTGGCCGCCCGATTCTTGTCCGCCTTGCGGCTTTCCGGGTTGCTGCTCGCCTTGCTGCGAGTCAGCGGGCTGCGTGCCGGATTCATCCGCCCCGCTTTCCTGCGCACCGGGTTGTTTTGATTCTTGAGCGGCGGATTCCTGTCCGCCTGGAGAAGGCTCGGAACCGGGCTTCTTCACCTCCGGCGCGTGCTCACCGGACTCCTGAGGCTTCGACTCTGCGCCTCCGGCTTGCGGCTCGCTCGGCTTCTGAGCTTCCGCCTCTTTCGCTTTCGGCTCCTGCTCACCCGCTTGCGGCTCGTTCGGCTGCTGAGCTTCCGCCTCTTTCGCCTTCGGCTCCTGTTCGCCCGCTTGCGGCTCGCTCGGCTGCTGAGCTTCCGCCTCCTTCGCCTTCGGCTCCTGCTCGCCCGCTTTGGGCTCGTTCGGCTGCGGCTCACCGGGCGCTGGGGGTTGCTCCTGCGCGGGATCGTGGGCGCCGGGCGGCGCGTCCGGCGCCTTCGCCGGGTCGGCGGCTTCGGGATCGGCGGCGGCTTTCTGAGCTTCCAGTTCCTTCACAAGCTTCTCGAGTTTCTCCGCGAGGTTCTCCTGTTCGCCGGCCAGATCGTCGAACATCTCCTCGGCCTTGAGCGGATCGAGCTGCTTGAGACGCTCCGTGAGCCGCTTGAGCAGTTCCTCTTCGAGCTTCTGGAGCCGTTCCAAGTCGCGGCGCAGGCGTTCGTCGGCAGCCGCATTGTCCTTCTTCTCGCCGGGCGGTTCCGTGGCGCGGTTCAGCTCGCGCTTCAGTTCCTCGAACGGATCGCGGCGATCCAGTTCGCGCCGCGCGGCGGACAACTCATCGGCGGCGCGCTCGGGCTCGGGTGCGCCGATCTTGATCACCAGCGGCTCACTCTCGGTCCGCTGCGGCTCCGGCGGGCGGACGTCTTCGGCAACCAGGATGCAGACCAGTTCGTCGCCGGGCTTGGCCTCCAGGCGGCTCAGGTCCAGCGTGGCGGGCGCTTCGTGAAGCGTGACCGGCCGGACGGGGCTCAGGTCGATGGTCCGGGCGGGCCGGCCGCGCCCGCCATAGCGCAGGAAGACGCGTCCGAGGCCCAGATCGTCGGAGGCGCGCGCGGCGAGCGTCACCACTCCGTCGGCCGGAACGGTGGGCGCGGCCGCTCGGCCGGCCAGGCGCAACGCCGCCGCCGGCGGCGCATCGGGCAGCGCTTTGACGCGGTGGACGACCCCCGCGCCGGAATCGAATCCGTTGGCCGCGCGGTAGCTCACGCGGAAATGCGTATCCCGCTCCAGGGTGAACTCGCCGCATACTTCGCCCGCGCGGACTTGCATGGGCTTGCGCACGCTTTGCACGTCCAGCCAAGCGGCGGACTCGCCCGCCGCAAGCCGCTCCGCGGGCATGGTCTCGGGATACACGCGCGCGAGCACCTCGATGCGGCTGCCGGTAACGGCCTCCAGCGTGCCGCCCGCCGCTTCGCGCACCGGCGCCAGCGGAGCGTACGACGGCGGATGGATCCGCGCGCGCACCTCGCTGACCATCGGGCGGTCGATCGGAGCGAGGTGAAACGGACCGGCTTCGGCGTCGTGCACCGTGACGCGGTACACCACCGGCCGCGTGAATCCGGGCAGTTCGACCTCGTACGTTCCCGATGGCGAGCGGGCCAGCTTCGCCTCGGTCTCGGCCGCTTCTCCGACAATCCGGTAATGCAGCGCACCGGTCTTGGGCTCTTCGCCGCGCACCTTGACGACAAAGGGCACGGGCTCCCCGGCGACGACCTCCGCGGTCCCGGGCTTGACCTCCAGAATCTGCGTCTCGCGCGGGACCGGCAGTTCCCGCCACGGCTGCACCGCGCGCTTGAACGTGAGCCAGAACGTACTGCCGCACCAGAAGCCGAAAAGCACCAGCAGCACCAGACTCGCGCCGCACGCCCGCGCCGCCCACGCCAGCGGGCGAACGTCCACGACCCGGTCGGCATCGACCTCCCGCAGCCGCCGGCGCGCCTGTTCGCCCAGCACCGCCGCCGCTTCGGCCTGCGCCGGATCCAGCGCGCCGCGCCGGCGCAGGTCCACGTAGGTGATCAGTGCTTCGTCGTGCAGATCCAGCGCGCGCTCCACCTCGCGCGCATGAAAGAGCGGATGGCGGCGGCGCAGCAGCGTCCAGAGGCCCGCGATCAAACCCAGTCCGATCAACGCCGCCTCGGCCGCGCGCAGCAACGTCCAACGCGTGAGGCTCTCGAACTCCCAGACGCGGTCGCCAATCATCTCGGCCAAGAGGAACACGACGGCGCCGGCCACCAGCGCCACCAGCATCGCGAGGAGATGGTACAGCCGTTCCCGGCGCACGATGGTGCGCAGACCCAAAGCAACCGGATCGCGCGCCCAAGGCGTATCCAGGGAAGCCGGCGAGGAGAGCGGCGCTTCGGCGCGCAGCGGCGGGGCATCGAGCGAAGGGCGCGTGGATTCAGGCATGATTCGCTTCGCGCTCCCGAAACCCGTTGGCGCCACTACGGGTTAGACGCGTTTGGCGGCCGGATTGTTCCTGCATTCCGCCGTCCATGCACCGTGCAGCGGTACAAAAAAACGCCCGCCTGGAGCTTCCAGGCGGGCGTTCGATTTCATGCGGCACACCCGGCGCATCAGGGCGTGATGCGGTGCGCGTCCAGGGCTTCGGTTTCCTTGCCGGCAAACCAGCCCGAGTTGATCTCGATGTACTTCTGCTCTTCTTCAGGCACTTCGTCGAGCGGGAAGATCGCGCTCACCGGGCATTCCGGTACGCACAGCCCGCAGTCGATGCACTCGTCCGGACTGATGATCAGCATCTTCTTGAGTTCTTCATTGCCTGCGGCATCGGCGGGCTCGTCCACGCCCACTTCCGTCAGCGGCACATCGTAGAAACAATTGACCGGACAAACCTTCATACAAGCCGTGTCATGGGTTCCGACACAGGGAGAGCAGACAACGTGCGCCATGGATGAGCCTCCTCCAGGTAGCCAGACCGCCGGTGGCGCCGGCGACCCCTAGCTGAGTATGCAAAAATTTTCAACTCTTGGACCGATGGGCCGAACTGTACACCTCACAAAGTTCTTTGCAAGGCAGAATCGGCCTTAAGCACCACGTTCTGCCCTTTCTTCAAACTCCGTGCCTGAAAGCTCTTGGGGTATCGCCGGGAACCCTTTAGCGCTTGAGCACTTCCTGCGTTTCAGGCGCGTCCACGAAGGCTCCTTGCTTGCGCTGGAACTCTGGGCGAACCTGTTTGCGCATCACATCGCCGGCGCTGCCCAAGGTATCCATCAGGATATCCAATTGCTGGATTACATGGTTCATGCGCTGCATCTGGACTTCGTTGGGCGGATTGGGGAGGTTGCGGCGGATCGCCTGAAGCTCGAGGTTCAGATCCTTAAACTGCTTCATGGCCACTTCCAGCTTCTGCACGGCCTGGTTGGCGTCGGTGAACTCGGATTCCTTCTCGGCCTTGTTCAGGAGCAGCCAAGGCTTGCGCTTGATCAGATTGGTCGCTTCCTCGAAGTTCTCGCTGCCACGGCGGAAGGCCAGGATCAGGCGCCGGAAGTCCCCGTAGCTTTCGTTGAGCAGCCGTTCGCCGGTCTGGAGCACTCCGTCGAGTTTGTCGGCGCTGAGCTTCAAGCGCGCGGCGAGTTCCTTGCTGTTCTTGACCAGCTCGGGGAAGTCTTCCTTGCTGTTTTGCGTGATGTAATGCACGTCTTCGAGGATCGGCTTGACCTGTCCCTTCACCTCCACGACGGCCTGGCGCGCTTCGTCGGCCAGATCGCCCAAGCGCTTCTGGAGATCCTTCACCGCCTCGTCGGCGCTGGTGAGGGTCTTGGAAATTTGCGGCTGCAGGCCGGTTACGGTGTCGCCGATGGCGTCGAGGTCCTTCTTGGCGCTGTCGGCCAGCAGGTCGATCTTGTCCCACGTGACGGGCAGACGCTTGTGCGAGACGTCGGCGATCGTCTCGATCTTCTCGGTGATGGTATCGAAGCGGCGCAGCGCTTTGCGCACGCTCTCGCGTTCGTCGGGGCCGACGACGTCGCTGACCGAGGCCAGAATTTCTTTCACCTGCTCGACGCTGCGGCCCAGGTTGGTGAAGAAGTCGCCCGAGATACCCAGCAGGACGCGTTCGGCGGCCATGTCGATGGCTTCCCCGCTGCCGGAGGCGATTTCGACGGAGGTATCGCCCAGCAGGGTGGTATTGATGCGCACGCGGTCGTCGTTGCGGTAGCGCTTCCCGCCGCTGTCGGCGTCCTTGGGGCTCAGGACTTCCAGAACCAGCTCGATCATGGTCCGTTCGGCGATCTTCTCGCTGATGGCCTTGTGGTAGGCCTCGGCGGCCGCGGTGCGCGTGGCCTCGTCGGCGTCGGGCGGCGGCAGTTCGACCCGCCGCAGTTCGACCTTCTCCTTCTCGGTCAGCGGCAGGTGGTCCAGATCGCGCAGGCCCAGGCGCGGCAGGCGCGCCAAATTCTTCTCGGTCAGGTTCACGATGCGGATGTTGCGCACGCGGCCGACTTCGACGCCGTTGAAGCGCACAGGCGCGTCGGGGCGCAGCGAAGTCACCGAGGTGAAGAAGACCGTCAGTTCCTGCCGGCCTTTCCAAATGCGCGAAGCCTTGCCGTAGATGAACAACATCGAAACGAACAAGGCCAGACAGAAGGTCAAAATGAGACCCGCTTTGACCTCCGCGCTGGAGTACCCGCTGTCCTTGGCCACCGGCCGATCCTCCCTACCTTGCCTGAACCCCGGCGCGAAAAACGCGCCAGGGATATGAATCCTGCCCGCACGGTTCGAACCGCGCGGCGGGGTTACTTCACCGGAATCTCCACCCGCCCGGCGCGCTTGCGCACGAACGGCTTGCCCGAAGCGTTCGCGTTCCCGGTAAAGGGCGGCAGGAACGCCCCCCCCGCCTCGGTGCGTGCATCGTCCAGTTCCTGGGCAAATTTACGAATCTTCGCGTTCACGCGGTCCAAATCCGCTTCGGTCAGCGGCGGATTGGGTTCGGGATAGCCGCGTACGTACTCGCGCAGGGATTCGACATCGGCCAGCGCATCGCGCGGCGGGCGCGATATGCGCTGCAGGCGGTCGTACGTATCCAGCATCGTGTAAAAATTGTGCTCGCCCAGTTCCTTGCTGGAGATCAGCTTGTCGGTGATCTCGCGGATGTAGCGCAGCGTCTTGAGATTCTCGGCGCTGATCTTGATCCCTTCTACGCCGCGTTCGAGGTCCGGCATGGACTGCTCCAGGGACCGCGAGGCCATGTGCTCCATGTTGCTCACCCGGTCGGTCACGCCACCCAAGGTCATGGCCAAGCGCTGCAAATTGGTTTTCATCTCTTCCAGATGCGGACTGCTGCTGGAGAGCATGAAGCGCACGTCGTCCTGAATCCGGTTGAAGACACCCATCGTTTCGGCGCGGGCCTGCTTCGTGGTATCCTGAAGCTTCTGCAGCCGGTCGCTCACGTCGCGCCGCGCGCCGGAGAGCGTGTCGAACAGCCGCGCGGAATCGGGCTGCAGGCGTTCGAAAAGCTTGCCCGCGCTGTCCATGGCTCCGGAGGAAGCGTCGTCGAGCTTGTTGAACTTTTCGGAAGTGATCGACGCGCGCTTTTCCGAGATCGCGGTCATCTCTCCAAAGCGCGTCATGATCGCGTCCACGCGCACCGATGCGCGCTTGAAGGCCAGACGTTCCTGCGCCCCTACCACGTCGGTGACGCTGGACAAGACGTCCTCCACCTGATCGACGCTGCGCGCCAGGCTCTGGAAGAAATCGCCCGAACTGCCGAAGAGGATGGTGTCTTCTTCCGGTTCCAGCGGGCGCCCGTTCCCGGACACGATCTCGATGCTCGCGTCGCCCAGAATCGTGTTGGAGATGCGAACCGAATCGTCCTCCCGGTAACGCCGGTGGTGCCCCTCGACGAGCACCTCGAGCGAAAGCTGGATCATGGTCTTTTCGAGCAACGCATCCTTGACCGCCTTGTCGAAGTCGTAATCGGGAACCAGGCGCAGCTCGCGGCGCTGGTTCTCCGTCAGCGGCAGATCGTCGAGGTTGGAGCGGTGAAACGGTCTGATCCGCGCGAGCACGCTGGGGTCGAGATGCACGATCCGCATGGTCTTGACGCGGCCGATCTCGACGCCGTTGTAACGCACCGCGGCTTCGGGGCGCAGGGCGCTGACTGACGCGAAGATGACGTTCACTTCCTGACGCTCGCGCCAAAAACGCGAGACCCGCCCGTAGAGGATCAGCATCCCCACGAACAAAGCGAGGCAGAAGGCCAGGAACAAGCCGGCCTTCACTTCCACCTCGGAGTAATGGGGACTGCGGGCCATGCGTGCTCCGGTTTGCCTAACGCCTCTTCGCCGGAGCCGCGGGCTCGGGCGCCAACAGGTAACGGTCCATCTCGCTTAAAATCGCCTGCACGCGCTGCATGCGCTGCTGGTCGGAAGGATCGCCGGGTTTGATCTCGCGGCGCGCTTCCTCGAGCGTCCCGCGCAGGTTGTCGAAGTGCCAGCGCATCAGATCGCGCCGCCATTCGGCGTCCATGGCCGCGCCTTCCGGCCCGCGCACCGTCTGCAGCGCCGCGTACGGATAATGCCCCAGGTACCAGAACTTCTCTTCCAAGCTGTCGGCCGTCTCGCTTAATCCCTGAAAGAGCGAACGCGTGCTGGAGATCCCCTCGCGCAGGGTGCGGTCGGCGCGGACCATCGCGCGCTCGATGCTCTCCACGCGCCCCGTAATGCGCCGCGCGAACTCGCGGGACTCCTTGATCAGCGTCGGAACCTCGCCCTTGTAGCGCTTCGAGATCTCCGCGGCGACCTTCAGGTCTTCCAGCGTCCCCTCGCGGACTTCCTTGACCTTGACGCGGGCGCTGTCCATGAACTCGGCCACCTTGGCCTTCATGTCCACCAGCCCCTGGTTGCCGGAGGCCAGTTTCTGTTCCAGTTCGGGGCGAATGTTCGCGATGCTCTCGCGCGTCTGTTCCACCTTCAGTTTGCCGTCGTCGATGTTGCGATCCAGGCCGTCCCAGATGCCCGGCAGGTTGTGCGCCACCTGCCCGAAGGTCGCGTCCATCCGTTCGGTGAAGTTGTCGAAGTTGCGCAGCTTCTGGGCCATCGGGGATTCGGCCCCGCCGCCCACCATCTCGCCCACGGAGAGCAGAATCTCCGCGACCTGGTCCATGCTCTTGGCCAGATCGGAATACATGTCGCCGCTGACGCCCAGCAGTACGCGCCCTTCGGTGGGATCGTACGGCGCACCGGTGCCGGATATGATCTCGATCGCCGACTCGCTCATGATCGTCGCCGTAACGCGAACTTGATCGTCCACGCGGTAGCGCTTGGTGTCGCCTTCGGCGAGGACTTCCAGTCCCACCAGCGCCATCGAACGCCCCACCAGCTTCTCGCGAATCGCCGCATCGATCCGCTCACGGCCCACGCCCAGCAAGGCTTCGCGTTCTTCATCGGTCAGCGGCAGGCAGCTCAGGTGCCGCTCGGCGAATTCGGGAAAGCGCTCCAGCGCCGCCGCATCGAGTTCCAGCAGTTCGATGCGCCGCACGCGGCCGATCTCGAGCCCGTTGTAGAGCACCAGCGCGTCGGGGTGCAGCGTGGTCACGTTGGCGAAAGCGACGGGCAGGATTTGCCGCCCGCGCCACGACCGGCTGACTTTGCCGTAGACGAAGAGCATGGCGACGAGCAGGCCGATGCAAAAGGTCAGGAAGATCCCGGCCTTGACCTCGGCGTTGCTGATGCGTCCACGCGCCACGGCACAACCTCACTCGTTAGGCGTCCGCCCCGGCGGCGAACGCATGCCGGCTTACGGCCCTGCCGGAGCATCAGCCCAGGCGGCCTTTCTCCAGCGCGCTGCGCGGGAAGACGGCCGTCTTGGCTTCGATCGGTCCCTGGATGAAACGGCGCACGAAGGTGTCCGTGCTGCCTTTGATCTCGTGCGGCATCCCTTCGGCGACTACCTTGCCTTCGTGGAGCACCACCATGCGGTCGGCGACGCGAAACGCACTCTTCAAGTCGTGCGTCACCACCACGCTCGTCACGTTCATCGTCCGAGCCAAATCCATGATCAGGCCGTCGATGATGCCGGTCATGATGGGGTCGAGGCCGCTGGTCGGCTCGTCGTAGAACAACAGTTCGGGATCCAGCGCAATCGCCCGGGCCAGTCCAGCGCGCTTGGCCATACCGCCGGAGATCTGGCTGGGCAGGCGGTCTTCGGCCTCGCGCAAGCCGACCAGTTCAAGCTTTACCTTCACCATCAGATCGATCATGTCGTCGTTGAGGTCGGTGTGTTCGCGCAGCGGCAGCGCCACATTCTCGCCGACGGTCATGCTGCTGAAGAGCGCGCCGCTCTGAAAGAGAATGCCGAAGCGCTTGCGCACGCCGTCGAGTTCCCGCGTATTGGCCAGCTTCAAATCCTGCCCGAACAGCTTCACCGTGCCTTCGTCGGGCGGATACGCGCCGATCAGGGTCCGCAGCAACGTCGATTTGCCGCAGCCGGACGCGCCCATCACGACGAGCGTTTCGCCGCGGCGCACCGTCAGATCGATCCCGTCCAGCACGGTCTTCTCGCCGAAGCGCTTGCGCAGCGCCTTGGTCTCAATGACCACCTGCGGGTCGTCGGTAAAAACTTCGACCGGATCGGCCGCCGGCGTGATGCCGGAGCCGGTCGAAGCCATCTGCGGAGCTTTGCGTTCGGAGGTCATACCGCGGCCAGGGTCCAGTGGAAGAGGATCGTGAAGCAGAGATTTGCGAAGATGATCAGGACGATGCTCAGGACCACCGCGTTGGTGGTCGCGCGGCCGACGCCCAAGGCGCCGCCCTGGGCGTTGAGCCCCTGGCGGCAGGCCACCAGGGTAATGATCATTCCGAAGGCGAAGGCTTTCACCAAGCCTTTAGGTATGTCCATCCATTCCACCGCGTTGTTGTTGATATCCACATAGGTGGGACTGCCGATGTCGAGCATCGTCGTGCCCACCAGGTAGCCGCCGAACATGCCCAGCACGTCGGCGATCAGGGTCAGGCACATCATCATGAGGCAGACGCCCAGCATGCGCGGCAGCACCAGGAAGCGCACGGGGGAAAGCGCTGCACATTCCAGCGCCAGGATCTCTTCGTTTACCGTCATCGTGCCGATCTCGGCCGCGATCGCCGCGCCCGCGAAGCCGCTCATCACGATCGCCGTCATCAGCGGCGCCAGTTCGCGCGTCACCGCCACCGCCACCACCTTCGCCGTCCAGGTGATCACGCCCAGCTTGTGCAGCATCTCGGACATCGAGACGGCGACGATCATGCCGACGAAGAGGTTCACCAGTGCGACGATCGGGATCGCGCGGATCCCGAAGCGGATCATCTGGAGCGCCACCGGTTCGGCGCGCATGTGCGGCAGCGAGACCGCCGTACGGTTCGCCAATAGGCCCATATGGCCGACTTCTTCGATCAGCGCCAGCGCACCGGATCCCAGTGCGCCGAGCATGCGTGCCACGGCTTGCATCCGTCCACTCCTGCAACAGCCCGATTGGGCAAAGATTTAAGCCCCTTTAGATACGCGCCCAAGGGGGCAGAATCAAGCGGCGTAGCATGCTTTACCTTAAAGGTAACGTCGAGGCACCTCGTGCATGCCGGGGTCGCTGGGCGAGCTTGGGTAGGACGCCGCGTGCGCGCCCGGCTTCGCGCGAAAGCGTCAGGGGGCCGGAATCAAGCGCTCGATGGCATCGACCGCGCGTTCGCGGGCCAGCTTACCGTCGATCCGCGCGGCCAAAGCCTGTGCGCGCGACTTCACTTGGGGATCGTCCAAGAGGCGCCGCAGCTTCGCGACGAGGTTCGGGACGGTGAAGTGCTTCGGCCGCAGTTCGTCGCCGACGCCAAGGGCGGTGAGCCGAGCGGCGTTGTCGAACTGGTCGTGCGCCAGCGGCCAGACCAATTGAGGCACGCCGGCCGCCAAGCCCTGCGCGCACGTGCCCACACCGCCGTGGTGCACCGAAGCGGCCGCGTGCGGAAGCAGTTCGCTGAAGGGTACATACGCAAAGTGCTGCACGCCTTCCGGCAGCTTATCGGGCACGTTCTCGCGGTGGCGCGAGAGCAGCATGCCGCGCCGGCCCAAGAGCGCGCACGCCGCGGCGGCCGTCTCGAAGAAACCGCGCCCGTGCCGGTGCGCGCTGCCCGGCGTGAAGACGATCGGCGGCGAGCCCGAATCCAAGAACGCGGCCACATCGGCGGGTAGCGGCTCCACGCCGCGCTCGTCGTAAAGCGGAAACCCCGCGCAAACCGTCTGCGGCGGCCAATCGGGTTGGGGCTCGGCGAACCATTCCGGAAAGAGCGCCACCACAAGCTGCGGACTGTGCCACCACGCATGCATGAATCGTTTGACCGGCGGCAGGCCCAACTCCGCTCGGAACGCATTGAGCGGCTTTCCGAGAATCGGATCGACGAAGCCGAGATCGGCCAGCCAGTACATCAGCCGCGTATATGCGTGCGGCGCCCACGCCGGCCACGGCGCGCCGGGCAGTTTCGGCGGTTTGTGAACGCTGCGCAGGATCGCCGGTTGCAGGTGCACCGTCGCCAGAGGGATGCCCAGCTTCTCGTGCGCCACCCGCGCGCCCAGTGCGAGTCCGGAGGTCACCAGCACGGTCCGCCCCGGTCGCGTGTGCTTCTGGATCTGCTCGTAGAGATGCATCAAATAGCCTTCTTTGACGCCCTCAGCGACTACGCCGAAGCCCTTCGTGGGATGCCAGATGTCCGGATTGAGCGTGGCTTTGCGAAATTCTTCGTCGGTCCCGAAGAGTTCGACCGGAAACCCGAGCTTCTCCATCAGCGGCGCAAAGTGCCCGTTGACGAAAAAGAGCACCTCGTGGCCGCGGCGGCGGAGTTCCTCGCCCAGCCCCGTGAAGGGATGCACGTCGCCGTGGCTGCCGTAGGGAATGAGAATAAAGCGCGTCATGCGAGGCGAACCGAGGGATGCCGATCGAACACGGCTCGCAGCGTAGCTTATGGGCGCGTACGGAGCAACGTGCAGGCTTCAATCTTCCAGCCGGATCACCGTCGCGCGCACTCCGATGCTGCTGCCTCCGGAAGCGCCCTCGTTCGCGTACCCGCCGGCCGATCCGCTGTGGCTCGACGACGAGCGGCTCACACCGCCCAGTTCGGTCCAGCCGCCGGATTCCACGGTGTACCCGCCGCCGCCCGCGCCTTCGACGTACACGCGTTCACGCGAAGCGTATCCGCTGGCGGCACGCTCACGGCCCTCGCCGCCGCGCGCCCAGGCCTTGCGCTCCTCTTCCTCGCGCTTGAGTTCCTCGCGTTCGAGTTTCTCCGTGCGCTTGCGGGCTTCCTCGGCGCGCTTAGCGAGTTCCTTCTCGGCCTTCTCGGCTTCCTTTTCGCGGCGGCGGCGTTCTTCGTCCTGAGCCTTGGCGCGCGCGACGACGTCCTTCGACCAACCGGCCGCGGGGGCGTCGGCCCGCGCCGAGCCTCCCGTTTCGCGGGCCGCATCTTGCTGGCCGGCGCGGCGAGCCTGCGCTTCCAGTTCGTCGCGCAGCCGCTGGATCGGATCTTCCTTCTTAGCTTCTTCGGCCGCCACAGCACTCGACAGCACCAGCCAGGCCACCAGGATCGCGGTCCCAAGGTTCTTCATAGTCGCTCTCCCCTTCGCCAAACTTGTACGCTTCCCTAAAGGACGGAAGGCGCCGGACGCCTCTCAGCACCGATTTGCAGCGCTTTCCGGCGCTTCAGTTGAAGCGCGCAGCCGGATTGCTATCCTGTTAGCTTAACGCCAGTTAACTCAGGAGTCGCCGATGAACGCCACGCTCGTCTCGCAGCTTTTTCGCGAACTGCAAAAGCTGCCGATTCTCGATCCGCACACGCACGTCCGTGCCGATCAGCCCGTCGCAAAGCACCTCGGCGACCTGCTGGGCTACCACTATTACACCGAGCTGGCCAACAGCAGCCGCGGCACGCCGGTGAAGCTCCCCGACGATCCGCAGGCGCGCATCGACTACGTCTGGCCGCACCTGCCGCAACTGCGCGGCACCGTTCAGTTCGACTGGATGATGGGCATCAGCGAAATCCTGCTGGGCATTCCGCGCGCGGATTGGTGGACGCAGCCCAAAGAAACGATCGTCAAGCGCGCGCAGCAGGTGATCGAGTCGAAGAGCTACGCGAGCCTGGTCTGGGAGAAGAGCAACCTCACCCAGGCCTACATGACCAACCTCTTCGACGAAGACCTTTCGAAGCACGCCGACGCGCGGCTGGTCCCGTGCCTGCGCACCGACGACCTCGTTTTCCACCTCGTCAAACAGAAGACCCTCCCGCGGCTAGAACAAGCCAGCGGGATCAAGGTCGGCGAATCGCTGGACCGATTCAACGAAGGCCTGAGCAAAATCTTCGAACGCTACGCGGGCTGGAAGATGGGCTACGCCGCACTGGGCCTGCCGCCGAACTACATCCAGGCCGGCGAAGTCAGCCGCAGCCAGGCCGAACTGGTGCACGGTCGACTCGCCGCCGGCGAACACCTCAGCGAAGAACAGCGCTACGCTTGGGCCGCGTACATGCTGGACCGGATCGCCGCCGAATGTGCGCGCGTAAAGGCGCCGTTCGTGGTGATGGTCGGCGCGGACCGCGAGGTGTATCCGCAGGGCGTTCCGGCGGGGCAGGATCTCTTCCGCTGCGACAGCCACCTGCGCGGGCTCGACGGGCTCTTCAACAAATACGCGGACGTGCGCTTCCCGGTGATGGTGGTCAGCGATACGGCGGGCCTGGAACTGGCCGCGCAGGGCTGGATCCGGCACAACGTATTCGTCTTCAGCCATTGGTGGTACGCCAACAACCCCGAAGACATCCGCCGCGAAGTGCGCCGCCGCCTGGACGTGCTTCCGCGCAATAAGATGATCGGATTCCACAGCGACGGGTATTCGAGCGAGTTCATCCTGCCCAAATTCAACACCTACCGCTTGGTGCTCGCCAAGGTGCTGGCCGAGAAGATCGAAGAGAGCCAGGTCGCGGGCAGCAGCGTGACCGAACCCTTGGACACCAAGGCCGCGTTGGAACTGGCCGAACGGATCCTGATTCAGAATCCGAAAGCCCTCTTCGGAATCCGCTAAGCGGTCACGGCTTCCACGCGCGGGCGCACGCCGCCGGTCATGCGCAGCAGGGCTTTCTGACGCGGATTGAGCGCGCTCCACGCTTCGGCGGGGAAGCCTTCATGCGGGTCGTTCTGGAAATCCATCCAGCCGCCGGCGCCTATACGGTAATGCCCGAAAAGGCCAACCCGCTCGCGGTCGGTCCGGTTGGCGCCGCCGCCGTGCCAGAGCTGCCCGTTGAAAACCAATACGCTGCCCGAGCGAGCCACGGCCTGATGCACAAACAGGATTTCGCGGTCCGCCGGAGGCGTCTCGATCGGACTGAGATGGCTTCCGGGAACGACGCGCGTGGCGCCGTTCTCGAGCGTGAAATCGTCAAGCAGCCAGACGGTGTTGGCCATGATCGGACGCCCGGCCCTCCGGAACTCCGCCGGTATATCGCTGTGCAGCGCCTGCTCGCGGTCGCCCGGGCGAACAATACGTGAGTTCAGGCTGCCCAGAATCAACTGCGGGCCGAGCACCGCTTCGACTACCGGTAGCACCCGAGTGTGATCGATTAACGGCCAGTAGGAGCGGTCGCGCGCAACCAGGTTGGCCACGTGCCGAGCCGGACCGCCGAAAGTCGCTTCGGTGCCGACCTCCTCCGCCAAACGGCGCGTGCAGGCGCGCAGTTCCGACACTTCTGCGGCACTTAGCACGTTTTCAATCACCGTAAACCCGTGCAGATCCAGTTCGAACGCGTGTTGCTCGCGGCTTTTCATGGCGGGTTCTCTCCCTTTATTCGCCTGATCTCAACATAGCCTGCAGGGACGATCCGGGGCCATGCAACTTTGCGGTCAATTCGTTATACTTTTAAGAATAGGAGCCGCCTCCAATGCCCATGCATCAGAATCCTTTCGTCGTGGATCACGGCAATCTGCTGCGCCTGACGATCTCGCACGCGGCCTTCGGCACCATGAACGGGATGCAAGCGACCAACCGCTTCCCGCACGCACGCATCTTCCTGATTGCCGGGACGCGCGGCCGCGAGGGCGGCTGGATCCGGAACCGCACACCGGGCGCCGCACCCGAGCGCCTCGCGCTGCTCAAGGATTGCGTCTACTTCATCCCGCCGCACGTGGACTTGGAGTTCTCTTTCCTGCCGGGGTTGCGCATCACCGGCTTTCACCTCGCCCTGGAAGTCTTCACCGGCCAAAGCCTGTTCACCGGACGGGAACGGTTTCAGTTTCGCGCGGGCCTGGGCCGGATCATTCGGGAGGTCAACGCGCTGGAGCGCGAATTGCACACGATCGGCGCGCTTTGCCGCTTGCGCGCGCTGATCCTGTACCTGGCGGGGCTCTTCGCCGAACAGAATCCGCGCGAACTGCAACGGCTGCTCGATCTGCGCGAAACGTACCGGCCCCTGCTGGAGCGCCTGGAGCGCGCGCCCAGCGCGCGCCTGACCATCGCGGACCTGGCCCCCGCCATGGGCCTTTCGCGCGACATGCTTTCCAAGAATTTCTCGCGCGATATCGGCGTTCCGCTGAAGACCTATCTGACGAACCATCTGGTTCGTTTGGCTTCCGAACGCCTGCTGATGACGAGCCAGAAAGTAAAAGAGATCGCACGCGAACTGGATTTTGCGAACGTATACTACTTCTCGCGCTTTTTCAAAAAGCACACGGGTTGCGCGCCGCAGCATTACCGGCGCCTGCCGCGCTTGGCGAACGACTGAAGCCGGCTACTCCCCGCCCAATCCCAGCACTTTGCGTGCCGCGGAGGCGCTCGCCGCGTCCCTGCGCGCGGCCTGAGCCAGACAAGTCTCGGCCTGTTCGCGCTCTCCGGCGGCGAGGTGGTACGCGGCGGCCACCGCAAACGCCTCGGCGCTGACCCCGTCCTGCGCCTGGCTATCGCCCGCTCCGCCTGCGTCCAGCGCCAGCCGTGCGGCGGCGGCGGGCGGGAGTTCCTTCCATGCCAGCGGCCACGGATTGCCCTGCATATCGACCTTCAACGCTTCCGGCGCTGCGTCCTTCACGCGGTAGCGCCCTTTCTTACCCATCAGGTCGGCGTGCATCTGCAGCGTCCGCCCGGCCTTGAGTCCTTCGGCCACCAGCGCCGCCAACCGCGGATGCCAGACCGAGAGATCCACCCTTGGGCGTTCCACCGCCCGCGCGGCCGCCACGGGAGCCGGCTTTGCGGGTTCGGGCTTGGGCGGTTCGCCTTTCAGCGGATACGGGCCTTTGCGGTAGTAGTGCCCCGCGCGCAGACGCAAATAGCCGCCGTCGTCATCCGCGAACTGCGCCTGCTCCCCGCGATTGCCTTCGATCTTCGGCGGATTCGTAACGCCGTCCTTCATGGTGTCGCGCGTTGAGGTGCAACCGCCGGCGCCGCCTCCGAACAGGAAACCCACGAAACCCGCGCGCGCCCATTCGGCCAGATGCGTATTGTCCGGATACTTCTCGAGGAAGTATTCCGGGCGGTTGTCCATGAAGTGGCCTTCGGTGTTGTCGCAGCTCGCCATGATCGTATTGCCCATGGGGATCTGCCACGCGATCAGCGGCAACCCGGTCTTGCGGTGAAGCTGCCCACACCAGTCGCGGAAGCCGGTAAAGTCCTCTTCTTTCCACCACGCGCCTTCGGCGTGGTAGTTCTTCGCGATCTTCCAGGCGCTGTCGCGGTCGCTGGGATCGCTGAAGAGCAGGTCCCAAGTCCCGCACTGCGCCAGAAAGGCCGCGATCTTTTCCGTATCCGGCGCGCCCCACTTGCTGACGTGGCAGGCCAGCAACGCGTTGGGCGCGTACTTATCGCGCAGCGCGACGAGGCATTTTCCGAAGCCCGCGGCGCTGTCGTCGAAGGCCGCCGCGTCCGGATGCCCGCTGGATTTGACCTGGACCTTCACCCCGTCGGCGGTGTTGGGCGCGAATACAGGCGAGATCATGAAGTAGCCCCACAGGTCGGGCTCGTGATGCAACAGCACCGTCTGTTTGAATTCGCCGCAAACTTTGAGCAGTACGATGAAGTCGTCGAAGTACGCGCGCATCGTCTCGGCGTTGGCGCAGTTGATCTTGTTGACGGCGTCCTCGCCGCCCTGCCCGTGGCCGGGCGCGGACTGAAGCATCTGGTAATACGTCAGGCAGGGGATGCAGCCCTGCTTGGCCGAGTCGTCGAGGTAGAACTTGGCGAAGGCGCCGGCGGGCTGGTTCCACGTCTTCCAGTTGTTGGGCGTGTTGGCTCCGCCGCAGATGTACTGATAGCGCACGTCCCAGCGCGCGCCCTGAGCCTGCGTCTCTTCGATCCACTTGTCGCCCGGCGCCGCGGCGACGCCCAGCATCACATGCGGGCGCAGCCGCGCGATTGCGCGATCACGCGCGGATTCGCCGGCTTGCAGCCAGGCACATCCCACCAGACAGAGGGCAACGCAACAGAAGGCCGTTCGCATAAACCGCGCGCTCCACGCGTAACGCCGCACCGGCTCGAATAACCGCTCGATCCAGAATAGCACCATGGAGCGCGATAAGGAACACGCCGCCCGGCGCGTCAGGTGCGGTAGATATCTTCGACTTGGCTCGCGATACGGTCCCACGTGAAGGACGCTTCCACTTTCTTGCGCCCGTTCAAGCCCATCTGCTTACTCTTGGTCCAGTCGACCATGACGTTACCGATGCCCCAGGCGATCGACTCGGGCGTATCGAAGATCGAGAACCCGTCGACGCCGTGGTCGACGAACTCCCCCGGACCGCCGTTCTTGGTCGCCACCACCGGTTTCTTGGCCGACCACGCTTCGAGGATCACGATACCGAAGGGCTCGTTGCGGCTCGGGACCACCACCGCGTCGCAGGCTTTGAAATAGGCGCGCAGCCGGTCGGGCTCTACTTTGCCCAGCCAGCGCGTGTTGTGTTCCAACCCCGTCGAGCGCGTGCGTGCTTCCAGGTCCCAGCGCATCTCCCCGTCGCCGGCGAAGACGAACATTGCGGTGGGCACGTGCTTGAGCACGCTGGGAATCGCGTCGATCAGCAGATCGACGCCCTTCTGGTACACGATGCGTCCGGCGAAGAGAAACGTCGGCGCCAGAGGGTGGATGCCCAGCCCGAGTTTGATTTCTCCAAGGTCGGTCTCGAAATCGAAGCGTTCGGGCCGCACGCCGTTGTAAACCACCGCGACCTTGTCGGCCGGCGCCTGGTACAGCCAGCCGATCTCGTTCTTCAGAGCCTGGCTGACACAGATGACGCGCTCGGCAAGGTAGATGCCCTGCCACTCCGCGTGCCGCACCGTCTCGCTGGGACCGCCGTGGTTTCTGTTTCCGCAGCGCCCGAACTCGGTCGAGTGGATCGTCAGCACATGCTTCGCCGTACATTGCCCGCGAATGAGCGAAATGACTTCGGCGGTCATCCAGTCGTGCGCGTGAACGATGTCGAACTCGCCCGTCAACGCGCGCGTCGTGAAAAAGTGGTGCTCGAAACTGCGGCACATGTTCCACATTTCGTAGAGGAAATCGTTGTGCCGTTCGTAGCCGCAGCGATGGACGAACACGTCGTCCACGCGCTCATAGTGCTGCTGGTCGCCGCGCGTGGTGCCCGTGAACAGGTGAACTTCGTGATCGCGCCGGGCCAGCGCGCGAGCCAGTTCGCTGACGTGTACGCCCACGCCGCCGACGATCACCGCATCCAGGGATTCCCAGGAGAAAAGTGCGATGCGCATGCGAGCCAGATCCCCAAGGTGTCCGTCCCGGTGCCTGAATCGCCGTCACTCGGCCGGCGGCGCGGGGGGCTTGACCGGTTTCGGCGCTTCGCCCGTCTTGCTTTCCGCGGGCTGTCCGGTTCTCGGTTCGGCCGTCTTGGCCGCCGGCGGAGCATCCGGCTTGGGCTTCGGAGGCGGCGCCGCCTTGGGCCAGTCGTCGCTGCGGAACGGCACCGCGGGCAGCCCTTCTTTATTGTACAGATTCGCATCCGGAGTATTGGCCCAAGCGTAGCGCACCGCCACCGGCTTGGCCACGTCGGGGCTGCTGACCAGGACGCCGGATCCGTCGATCTTCGCCTGCGCCCAGACCCACTTCTTGTCTTCGCCTGAAACGGAGAAGCCCTTGACCGTGTCGCCTTCCTTCGCTGTCAAACCACCTCCCACATTCGTGAAGCTGACCTTCACCGCGCCTTCCACGAACTCGGCCTTCTCGTACACCGGGCCGCTGAAGACCAGATCCTCGCCGTAGGCCACCTTCCGTGCCGCCAGCGCCAGGCGCTTGCCCACATCCTGCTTGTTCTTCGGATGGATATCGTTCTCTTCGCCGATGTCGATGGCCACGGCCATGCCGGTATTCGGCAACGCCAGGGTCTTCGTCTGGCTCTCGCGCAGGCGCGGCCAGTCGTCGTCGGTGGGCTGATCCATGCGCTTCATGAAGCCGGCCAACTGCACGAACAGGAAGGGGAAATCGCCCTGCGCCCAGTCCTCCCGCCAGTTCCGGATCATGGCCGGAAAGAGCTTCGCGTAGCGGTCGGCCTCGCCCGCGTTCGATTCGCCCTGGTACCAGATCGCACCTTTTATCGCGTACGGAATAAGCGGCGCAATCATGCCGTTATAGAGTCCGGCGGCGCTGTGCGGATGGTCGGGGCCCATCGGACCGCGGGGCCTGGGCGGAGACTTTTCCTTGGCCTCTTTGGCCTTCTTGTCTTCCTCGACCCAGACTTTCATCTTCTCGTCGAAGTCGGCCTTCAGCTTGGGATATTCGAGCAGCGCCTTCTCCAAGCGATCGACATACGTCTTCAGGTCCGGATCGTTCGCCAGCGTCTCCTTGCGCGTCCAAGCCTGCGCCGGCGTGCCGCCCCAACTGCTGTGAATCACGCCCACCGGCACCTTGAGCTGCGCATGAAGGTCGCGAGCGAAGAAGTATCCCACCGCCGAAAACGCGCCTACCGTCTGCGGACTGCAAACCTGCCAGGTACCTTCGCAATCGGTGAGCGGCTCCATCGAGACTTTCTTCTTCACCGTAAACATGCGGATCTGCGGAAACTCCGCGGTCTTGATCTCTTCCCCCGAATTGCGCGAGTTCTTGACCACCCACTCCATATTCGACTGGCCCGAAGCCACCCAGACTTCGCCCACCAGCACGTCTTTCAGGGTTAGCGTGTTACCGGCCTGCACGGTCATCTCGAAAGGACCGCCCGCGGCCATCGGCTCCAGGATCGCCTTCCAGCGCCCGTGTTCATCGGCCTTGGCCTTAACCGTCTGGCCATTAAAGGTGACCGCCACCTCTTCTCCAGCCGTAGCCGTACCCCAGACCGGAACTTTGATATCCCGCTGTAGCACCATGTGCTCACCGAAAACGCGAGCGAGCTTAACCTCGGCCTTAGCCGATCCCGCCACGCCCAGCACGAGACACCCGAACAGAACCCAAGAGGCTAAACGCCGCATCGCGCACTCCTTAAGTGTAGGTCACCCGAACCACCAACGCTAAACGATCCACCCCACGGTACAAGGCCACTCCTTTTTACTCGAAGCGAGAACCTCTTGACGCCGTCCCAAGTTTGGACGTTAATGGGGCCGGTTGTTATTCGGTGCATACACTGGGAGAGGAAAACCCGATGAAAGAAACGTTGACCTTGGTGGTCCTGCTGGCCATTGCCGCGGCGGGCGTAGGGATTGTCTACAGCCTGACGCAGCCCGATGCGCCGGCGGCGGCTCCGGGCGCACCGACGACGCCGGAAAAGAAGGAAGCCGGAAGCTGCTGCCCGTCCACCAATGCGGCCGCCGTCACGAAATCACCCGACGCGTGCTGCTCGAGCCAGGCGGTGGCCGTCAAAGAGCCTGAAGCTTCGTGCTGCGCGTCGGCCACGGCCGAAAAGAAGGCGGAAGGTTGCTGCGCTTCGGCGACGGCCACCGTAACGAAGGAAGCCGGCTCGGCCTGCTGCTCCGAAGCCGAGGTCAAGGCGTGCTGCCCGACGCTCCTCGAAGCGAAGGCGAAGGATGCGCCGAACGCCGAAGCCGTCGTACAGCCCGCGGCCGAAGTCAACGCGAAGTAAAGTTCGCGCACCCGCAAAATCGAGCGGCCGGCCCTGTCGAGGGCCGGCCGCTTTTTTTCTGCCTGCCGCTACTCTCGTTCAGCGATGGTGCCGGTGGTAGCGGTAGTAGACTTCCAGGCACAGCGCACCCAGCGCGGTCTGGCCGGCGCGGCCCCACTCGCCGCTGTACGCGCCCAGCGGATCCCAACTGCCGTTTTCATCGCCGCCTTTGCGCTGATTGTCGCAGAGGGCCTTGATCATCGCATCGTTCCAGCGCTTCCAGACGGCGCCGTTCTGCTGGTGCGCGCAGAGCGTGCCGTAGTACCAGTAGTAGAGATCGACCCGGTCGCCAGTGGCGCCCCACTCCGGCACCCCGCCTTTTTCGACGAACCAGTCCACGCTGCCTTGCAGTTCTTCCATCTTGAAGCCCATGAACTGCCGGCAGAGCGTGCCGATGGCCGTCAGCCGGTGCGCGGTGTGTTCGTGCGGATTCCCGGGCTGGTAGTGGTACACGCTCGCGCCGTACTCGCTGCCTTCCACTTTCTTTTCCACGCTGTCGAGGAACTTCAGCGCGCCCTCGAAGGCCGCCGGATCGACGCTCAGCTTGCCCATCACGGCGCTCTTGAGCTGCATCACGTACCAGCCGGTGACGGAAAGGTCCGCGGTCTGCTTGAGCTGGTAGCGCCAGCCGAGCTTGTCGGAACCGTCGCCCTGCTGGTGCGCGTCGATGCTGTAGTCCACGGCTTTTTGAGCGGCCTTCTTCACGTCATCCGGCGCCCCCATGCCCGCGGCCTCGGCCAGCGCCATGCCTGCGATGGCGTGCGGATAGCCCACGCCGCGGTGCCCGCCCGCGTCGGTGCTGTCGAAGACCAGCCCGCTGGCCTGCTGCTTGGAGATCAACCAGCGCGTCGCGCGCTTGACCGTATCCTTGTATTTGCCTACGCGCTCGGTGTGCCCGTATCCCAGGAACGCCAGCAGCGCAAAGCCCGTGACCGCGGTATCGGTCTTGTAGCGCGCCTCGTACTTCATCGTGTCCCAATGTCCGTCCGCTTCCTGATGCCGGGCCAGCCAATCCAGCGCTTTCAACACCGCCGATTCCGTTCCCGGCGTACCGCCGCCTTCATGCAGCATCCGGCGGCGCATGCCTAGTCCGCGCGTGCCGTGCATCCCGCCCGAAGGTCCGCCCACGCCGATCGAGGCGCTGATCGAAATGCCTTTGAAATCCACGTCCGAGATGGCTTTCTCGTCGCCCCGAGCAGCGTGCTCCTGCGCGTCGTCTTCCGTCTCGACGAACTCCGAAGGCTCTATGGACTCGTGGTACACCACCTGCTGCTCCACCGGCGGCAGATTGACCTCCACCGGTACGGGCTGCTCGAACACGTGGGTCAGCTTCTTCTCTTCGTACTTCGGCGGCTCGTTCTTCTTGATCTCCACCGTGTAAATCGCTTCTCCCGGTTGGGCTCGGAAGACCGCCATGCCAATCAGCGTGATCAACAGCAAGAGGAGCGCGTGGAAACTCCCGCTCACCACCCACCACGGCGCGGCGCCGAACTGCTGCGACAAGCCGTCCAACAAGCCTGCCGGCGCAACCTCAACGCCGCTTTCGTCCGCGTACTCTTCTTCGAAAATCGGGTGTACGTGCTGGCTCATGATCCCACTCCCTCTTAAGTGCCTCGGGTCGCCGACCCGTCCCTCTGACGGTGGCGCTAAACGCGAAGCGAAGGGATAGGTTCACGGCCAAGCGTGCGGAATTTCGAGCACCTGTGAACTCTGGCGGCGGCCGGGGATACGGATAGGATGCAGCGCATGGTGCTGGACGCCTTTCACCCCACCGTCCGCGGCTGGTTCGAGACGAACCTGGGCGAGCCCACGCCGCCGCAGCGCGAAGGCTGGCCGGCGATCCGCGCCGGAAAACACACGCTGATCGCCGCACCGACCGGCAGCGGCAAGACCCTCGCGGCCTTCCTCATCGCGCTCGACGAACTCCTCCGCCAGGGACCGAACCTCTCCGAATCGACGCAGGTGCTCTATGTCAGCCCGCTCAAAGCGTTGAGCAACGACATCCAGAAGAATCTGCAGCAGCCGCTGGAACAGCTTTCCGCCGAAGACCTCTTCCTGCCTGAAGTCCGCGTGCTGGTGCGCACCGGCGACACCCCGGCGAAAGACCGCGCGGCGATGACTAAGCGCCCGCCGCACATTCTGGTCACGACGCCCGAGAGCCTCTACATCCTGCTCACGACGGAAGGCGGCCGGCGCATGCTGCGCACGGTCAAGACCGCAATCGTCGACGAGATTCACGCGCTGGCTCGGGACAAGCGCGGCAGCCATCTGGCGCTCTCGCTCGAACGCCTGGAAGCGCTGGCTGGCCCGGTGCAGCGCATCGGGCTTTCGGCGACTCAAAAGCCGCTGGAAGCGATCGCTAACTTTCTGGTCGGTGCGGGACGCGAGTGCACGATCGTGGACGGCGGGCACCTGCGCCAACTCGACTTGGGCGTCGAGATTCCCCCTTCGCCGCTCGCGCCGGTCTGCAGCCACGAGCAATGGGACGAGATCTACGCGCGCATCGTCGAACTGATCGGCGCACATCGCACCACGCTGATCTTCGTCGGCACGCGCAAGCTCGCCGAACGCCTCGCCGCGCGCCTGAGCGACCGCGTGGGCAAGGATCTCGTCACGTGCCACCACGGCAGCCTCTCGCGCGAACACCGCCTCGACGCCGAACAGCGCCTCAAAGCCGGAAAGCTCCGCGCGTTGGTCGCCACCGCATCGCTCGAGCTGGGCATTGACATCGGCGACGTGGACCTGGCGATCCAGATCGGCAGCCCGCGCGCCATCGCCACCTTTCTGCAGCGCGTGGGACGCGCGGGGCACGGCGTCGGCCGCGTGCCCAAGGGCCGTATCTTTCCGCTCACCGTCGACGAACTCGTCGAGAGCGCCGCGCTGATCCAGGCCGTCCGCCGCGGAGAACTCGATCCCACGCCGCAGCCCGTCAAACCCCTCGACATTCTCGCGCAGCAGGTAGTCGCCGCGTGCGTCAGCGAAACGTGGGACGAAGACGAGCTGTACCAGACCTTCAAGCGCGCATGGCCGTACCGCGAGCTAAGCGCCGAAGAGTTCGACGGCATCCTGAAGCTGCACACGCAGGGCCGCGCGGCGCTGCTGCACCGCGACGGCGTGAACCGCAAGGTCCGCGCGACCAAGCGCGCGCGGCTTACTGCGATCACCTGCGGCGGAGCGATCCCCGACCAGGCCGACTACCGCGTGTTCCAGGAGCCCGGGGAAGTCTTCGTCGGCACCGTGAACGAAGACTTCGCGATCGAGTCCAACGCGGGAGACATCTTCCAACTCGGCAACGCGAGCTGGCGCGTGCTGAAGGTCGAATCCCGCGCCGGCATGCTGCGCGTGGCCGATGCGCAGGGAGCGCCGCCCACGATCCCCTTCTGGCTCGGGGAGTCCCTCGCGCGCACCAAGGAACTCTCGGAGGAAGTCGGCCGCCTGCGCGAGACGGCGCTGGATGTCGAAGGACTGATGCGTGAAGCCGCACTGCCCGAGTTCGGGGCGCGCCAGATTCTCGAATACCTCGCCGAAGGCAAGCGTGTCCTCGGCGCGGTGCCCACGCGCCGCCGCGCCATCGCCGAGCGCTTCTTCGACGAAAGCGGCGGGCAGCAGCTCGTGATTCACGCGCCGTTCGGCGGGCGGATCATGCGCGCGTGGGGGCTGGCGCTGCGCAAGCGCTTCTGCCGCGGCTTCGGCTTCGAACTCCAGGCCGCCGCCAACGAAGACGCGCTGCTGCTCTCGCTCGCCCCGACCAACAGCTTCGAGCTGGAAACGATCTTCGATTTCCTGCATCCGAACAGCGCCAAGCAGGTGCTCGAACAGGCGGTGCTCACCGGCGGGCAGTTCGAGACGCGCTGGCGCTGGAACGTGCAGCGCGCGCTACTGGTCGAACGCCAGCAAGGCGGCCGCCGCGTCCCCGCCCCGCTCATGCGCATGCGCGCCGACGACGAACTTCAGCGCGCCTGTCCCAACGTCGCCGCGTGCCCCGAAAACCTGCCGCCCGGACCGCTCGAAGTCCCCACCGACCACCCGCTCGTGAAGCAGACGCTCGACGACTGCCTCACCGAACTCCTCGATTGCGAAGGCTTGCTGGACGTGCTGCGCGGGCTGCGCGACGGGAGCATTGAGCGCGTCGCGGTGGATACACCCGAGCCGTCGGCCTTCGCGCGCGGCATCCTCAACGCCGCGCCTTACGCCTTCCTCGACGACGCGCCGCTCGAAGAGCGACGCACGCAAGCGGTCGTGCAGCGCCGCGGACTCGATCCGCGCAGCGCCGACGACGTGGGGCAACTCGACCCCGCCGCCGTCGCGCGCGTGAAGGAAGAAGCCTGGCCGCAGCCCGAAAGCGCCGAAGACTTGCATCAAGCGCTGCTCTGGATGGGCTACGCGACCGCCGAAGAAGCGCGGCAGTGGCGCTGGACCGCGTGGCTCGACGAACTGGCCGCCGCGGGCCGGGTGCAAACCGACGGCGAACGTTTTTTTGCCGCCGAAGCCACACGCGAACCGAAGGAAGTCCTGCGCGGCCGCATGGAAGCGCTGGGGCCGGTCTTCGATGCGCCGCAGGATTTGCTCACCGATTTCATCGCTTTGGAGCACGAGGGTCACGTCCTGCGCGTGCGCATGGACGGCAAGCAGGGCTGGTGCGAACGCCGCCTGCTTGCGCGCATCCACCGCTACACGCTCGACCGCCTGCGCAGGGAAATCGAACCCGCTTCCGCCGAAGAATTCATGCGCTTCCTGGCCTGCTGGCAGCACGTGGACGAAGGCTTCCAGCTCGAGGGACCGCCCGGCGTGGCCGAAGTCATCCGGCAACTGGCCGGATACGAATTGCCGGCTGCGGCGTGGGAGAAATTCGTGTTGCGCCAGCGCGTGCGCAATTACTCCCGCGAATGGCTCGACGCCTGGATGCTCAACGGTACCGCCGTCTGGGGCCGCCTGTGGGGCGAAGGCAACGGGCCGATCAAGACCGCGCCGATCGCGCTCCTGCCGCGTGCCGATCTCGCCAAGTGGCTGGGGCTCGCGAAGCCCGCGGCCGGCGGCGCCGAAGGACTGGGCAGCTACGCCAAGACCCTCTTCACACTCTTGCGCAGCCGCGGAGCGCTCTTCCCGCAGGAACTCGCACAGGCCAGCGAGCTGCTGCCCGAGCATTTCGAGTGGGGCCTGGCGGAACTGATCGGGCAAGGTCTG
The DNA here is from genome assembly GCA_015075375.1 of Planctomycetota bacterium. Taxonomy (GTDB): domain Bacteria; phylum Planctomycetota; class SZUA-567; order H5-PLA8; family H5-PLA8; genus H5-PLA8. The sequence goes on from JABTUM010000004.1 coordinate 428,291, forward strand.
CTGACGTGCGACAGCTTCGGAGGCTTGCGCGCCCTGATGGTCCCGCCTTCGCAGCGCCGGCACGGCGTGAGCGGCACCGGACGCTGGTGCTTCTTCCGGCCGCTCGAAGCCGGCGACTATCCGCCCGCGCCGGACCCCGAGTTCGTCGCGCGCCAGTTGCTCGCGCGTTGGGGCGTCGTCTTCAAGCGTTTGCTCGAACGCGAAAAGCTTCCGCTGCCGTGGTGGGAGATTCTAAAGGTATACCGGCGGCTCGAACTGCGCGGCGAAGTTCGCGGCGGGCGCTTCGTGAACCGCTTCGCCGGCGAGCAATACGCGCTGCCCGACGCCATCGCGGTGCTGCGCAAACTCCGCAACGCCGGCCCGCGCCCGCCCGTCACGGTCAGCGCCGCCGATCCGCTGAACCTGCAAGGCATTTTGACGCCCGACGAGCGCGTGAGCCCGCTGGAACAGAGAATGGTTAAGGTGAGTTGACGGAGAGCAGGCCCGAGCAACCTTCGCGCCGGATGCCTGTCCGCTTAACAGGTCACGTCTTTGCCTTCGCTTCCAAACAGCTTGAGCCGTTCTTCCTTGGCGTCCTGCACGGCGCCGGCCGGCGCGTAGTGGTACTGCAGCGCGCGGCGGCGCTTGCCGCTCTTGTTCACCGGCGTCCCGTGCGGCAGCAGGCCGTCGAAGAAGAGCGCGCCACCGGGCGGAAGCGGGACGGCGGTGGCCGGCACGCAGAGCATCTCGCGGTCGCAGAGCTGCCAGTCGCGGCGCTTCCAGTGGATCCGCGGGCCGTCGCGGTGAGCCCCGGGGAGCACGAACATGCAGCCGTTCTCGATCGTCGCTTCGTCCAGTGCAATCCAGATACCAACGACCGGCGTGCCTTGTGCGAAATTGAAATATGCGCAGTCCTGGTGCCAGGGCTTTTCACGCCCGATCTTGGGCGGCTTCACCAGCGCCATGTCCTGAAACAGCTTCGGTTCCGCGCCGCCCATCAGTTTAGAGGCTGCGGCTTGGAGCGCATGCCCATTCGCGAGCCGTCCAAGACGTGCGTCGAAGTTCACGAAGCTGAACAGCTTGCGCACGGCCAGTTCGCGCTCGGGGCCGCTTAAATCGCTCAAGCGCTCGCGCGCCGCAGCCTCGAAGAGCACCCCTTTGAAGTCGGGATTCGCGCCCAGCGTCAGCGCCGTCAGTCCGGCACGCGCGGCCTCGACTTCCTCCGGCGAAAGCGCGTTCGCAACGGCCAAGAACCCGTCCGCCCGGTAGCGCGCGACGGCGGCATCGTCGAGCGCGCCGAGCCCGTTCAGGGGCGTGGCGACTGCGCCGAGCGTGTAAAGTTCGGGCGCGTGCTCTTCGGCGACGGCCTGTTCGATTAAGGTGCTGGCTTCGGCCATGGACGGGTTTCCTTTAGACGTAGCCGTGCGGTTTGACGTCGTGGATCACGATCGATTCCGGCGCCTGGCCTTTGCCGATGTAGCGCAAACCGGGCGTCTTGTAGCTCAGGATCGCGACCCGGCGGTCCTGGGCGCTCGTGTTCGGCTCACTCCCGTGCAGCAGCAGCGAATGAAAGAGCAGCGTGTCGCCGGCCTTCAGCGGCACGTAGCACGTCCGCGCCTGAAGTTCGTCGCTCAAGTCGAGTTGCAGTTCGCTCCCGTAGTGCTGCAATTCCTGATGCTGCGAGCGCGGGACGACCTGCAGGCAGCCGTTTTCGGGTCCGGCGTCGTCGAGCGCCGTCATCGCCGAGCAGAGGTCCATCGGATTCCAGGGCCAGTAGACGCTGTCCTGATGCCACGGCTTCTCGCGTCCCACGCGTGCGGGCTTCATCATGATCACATCACGGTACAGTTCGATCACCGGCCCCATGACACGCCGCAGCATGCCCGTGATGCGCGGGTGGCACATCAGGCGGTGGAAGGCCTCAGAGAAGTCGCTCATGCCGCCGATCTTGCGGAAGGTCGGCGCGGTGCGCCGGCCGTCCTGCACGGGCTCCAAGTTGAAGCCTTCGCGCACGCGAGGCAATTGGGCGTGGTCGCGGACGAAGCGCGCCACCTCGCGGTCGAGTTCATCCAGTTCGTCGCGGTTCAGCACGCCGCGCAGGATCAGAAATCCTTCGCGGCGCAGGAACTCGGCTTGATCTTCTAGGCTTTCCGGCATCGCCTCGGTCCAGACGCGCGCCGCCGGCTTGACCGGTACATCCTTCGGATCGCGCAGCGTCTTGGATTTCGGTTCGGCGGGCAGGGTGGCGGCGGGGCTGGACATACGGGGCGCTCCTGGAGTTTTCCGCGCGGCCATCGCGTACGGTTCGATGCGCGCAGGGGAAGTATCGCTCGCGCGGAGCTTGGGAACCATGGAGCCAAGCTGGATAGATTTGTATTTATACGATATCATATGCGAATGGTAATCGACTGGACTCAGACTCGCGTGCGCCTCGCTCCGGGTGGCCGAGTACGCTGCGAACCCGGCTGGCGGCTGGCTCAAGAATGGTCTAATCGGTTACATGATTACGACTTATGGTTTGTCTGGGCGGGCCACGGCGTAATGCGCACGCATCAGGGCGTGGTTAACCTGCGCCCGGGTATCTGCATTTGGGCGCGGCCGGGCGGCTTGTATCTGGCCGAGCAAGATTCCGACGATCGCCTCGGCGTCAGCTTCCGGCATTTCGCGCTCGAACACCCGGACGGCTCCTTGCGGCCCTACGACGCCCCCATCCCGCCTCTGGTCCACGACCTCCCGGACGTCGGCTACGTGGACGGGATCCTGCGGCGCATTCACGAACTGGAGCGCGACCGCGCCGAAGGCGCGCGCGCCACAGCCACGCACCTGCTGACGGGGCTGTTGATGGACCTCGACGCGCGTTCGAGCCGTGCGGCGAGCGGCCCGGCGGGGATTGAGCGCGCGCACCGCGAACGGGTTCTGCGCCTGGCTCAGCGGATCGACGAGAGCCCCAACGCCACACCGCCGGTGGCGGAACTGGCCGCCGCGCACGGCTACAGCGCCGACCACTTCTCGCGCGTCTTCAAGCAAGTCCTGGGGCAGAGCCCCCAAGACTACGCGCTGCGCGCGCGGATCGACCGCGCACGGCAGCTTTTATTGGAGACGAACCTGGGGATTGGCGCCATCGCCGCGGCGCTGGGCTACCGCGACATTTACTTCTTCTCGAAGCAGTTCAAGCAGAAAGCCGGCTGCACGCCCACCGCCTACCGCAAAGGCGCGCGCTGACGCCTGCGGCAACCGCACAGAAATCGATCAGCCCCAGGTCATGCAATTCACGCAGAACGTGCCTTCGAGCGTCTTACTGCCTTCGAGTTCGATCTTGATCGTCCCCCAGATGGTCATATCGCCATCCTGCCCGGTGTACTTGCCGGTTACCTTCTCGAACGTAAGCGTTCCGCCTTTGACGTTCTGCGTTTTGCCGCCGGGCAGCGTGAATACGGAGTTCTTGGGCTCGCCGCGGTCGCCCCCGCCTGTGGCCTGAATCGTGTAGCTCTTCCCGAAAATGTTGGACCACTTTTCGCCGTAGCCCACCCGCGATTCGAGCGGACAGGCGCCGGCGAGCATCAGGCCGGGGCCGTCGAGTTCGAAGACTTCGGAGTACTCTTCGTCGTCGGTAAGGAACACCGCAAGCCGGTGTGCGGGGATCTTCGTCTCCACGCCGTCCACGTTCAGCATCAGGTGCCAGTCGGGCTTGCCGTCGGCCGTCTTGGGCAGATCTCCGCCGCCGCAGCCGCTCAAGATCACCGCAATCAAAACGCCGCCGAAAGCTGCCACCGCCCGCATGCTCGTTCGATTCATAGGCTCCGCTCCTTGGCTAAAACGCAAAGTCAGGGCTCGATGCCCGACGCGCGCAGCTGTTTCTCTATGGTTCCCGCCCAATCTCGGTTCGCGTGCGGATTGGCCGGACTGGGGTGCAGCAACTGGCCGATCTCCACATCCAAGCCCTCGGCGACGCGCTTGAGGCGCTCGGCCGCGAATCCGCCGACGCCAAAGGCGATGCGTGGACGGAAATACTCGAGCGTACGGCGCAGTGCGCGGTCGCACGCCGCCTCGAGCGGTTCGCGCTCTTGGGCCGGCAGCTTATCCGGCGTGAAGTTACGCCCCGACGCTTCCATGAAAACCAACGGGCAGTAGTTGGCGACGAAGAAGCGCTCGAAGAACCGCTCCGGCGAGCCGAAGCGTTCCCGCGCCCAACCCCACAGCCGCCGGCCACTTACCTCGCTCCGCGCACAGGCGAACCCTTCGACCGGTCGCTTGGGGTGTTCCTTCCGCGGTTTCGCGACGGGCGCTTCAATTTTCATCCAAGTCCGAACGTGCTCCACTTCGCCGAACGGAACGCCGGTCTGCGCCATGCCCCAGGGTCCGGGGTTCATGCCCAGCCAGAGGAACTCTCGCGGCGCAGCGCCGAAGCGCTCAAGGTAGGCCTCCCAGGGTGCGCGGGCGTACTCGAGCGGGTTGTACACATGCGTCACCGGAGCGCCGAAGCGCAGAGGCTTCAGATCCGCCACCAGCGCAGCCGTGATTTCGCTGAGTGTCATGGAACGTAGCCCCGGGAAGGGGCTTAGTTTATGCCAACGGGAGTGCTCCGCAAGATCGTGGTTCAACCACCCCAAGGAAAGCCCTAATGGATTGCGCCTAAGCGAACCGGCCGGCCGCGCAATATTTCAAAACTAAGGTGTGCGGTAAGGCTCGTCTCCGTCAATAGTTCATAGAAGCAGCCCTATTTCCCATTCTAGAACGAATGGCAACCGCTTCAGGATGTAATAGCACGGTTAAGGGTCCTTCTGAACCGTTGCTGAACAAGGAGTTTCCGCGGATGCATCGAGCCAAGCTTCGACTCTTTGCTGGCCTCATGCTGCTGAGCGCGTGCTTCGCCGGGGAGGCGGAAGACGCCACCGCACCCAAGCTGGAGTCTCCGTTTGTCAAGCTGCCCAACGGTGCGCTGGAAAACGTCGTGAAGGTAGACGAGACGCTCTACTCGGGCGGCGTACCCGACGGAGAAAAAGCCTTCGCCGAATTGCAGAAGCTGGGCATCAAAACCATCATCACCGTGGACGGCGCGAAGCCGGACGTCGAGACGGCCAAGAAGTTCGGCCTCCGCTACGTTCATCTGCCCATCGGTTACGACGGCGTGCCGCGGGAACAGGCGCAAGCGCTGGCTAAAGCCTTCACAGTCCTGGAAGGCCCGATCTACGTCCACTGCCACCACGGCAAGCATCGCAGTCCGGCGGCTACCGCCGTTGGCGCGGTGATGTGCGGGCGCATCAAACCGGAATGGGGCGAAGCCATCCTCAAGCTGGCCGGCACCGATCCGGGCTATACCGGCCTCTACAAGTCCGCCCAAGTCGCCAAGCCCCTCGATGCCGATAAGCTGAAGCAGGTCCCCGAGAACTTTCCCGAAACCACCCCCGTTCCCCCCATGGCCGATCTGATGGTGGAGATGGACATGCAATTCGAGCACCTCATCCACCTCAAGGAGGTAGGCTGGAAGCCCAGCGCGGACCACCCCGATCTCGATCCGCCGCACGTGGCCCTGCAGCTTCGCGAGCATTACCACGAAACCAACCGCATCGGCGAAGACGAACGCATCAAGAAAGACGACTTCAAGGCTTGGCTCGAGGAAGGCGAGAAGCTGAGCCAGAAGATGGAGACGCTCCTGAACTTGCGGAAGGAAGCGAAATACGCGGGCGATCCCGACAAGGCCCTGGACGACACCTATAAGGCGCTGAAGGCCAACTGCACCGTCTGCCACAAAGCCTATCGAAATCCCGGCCGGCGCGTGCTGGAGCCCTAAGCACGTTTCACGATGCGATCGAAATGCGGTGCGGGCAGCCTGTCGAACGGCTGCCCGCTTCGTTTAAGGAGATCGCTTCACACGCCGAACTGGTTGAAGTGATGGTCCAAGTGCATGCCGTGGACGCGCCGCCAGTACCGCAGCGTCAACTTTCCGAACATAGGATGCAGCGTCTTCCGCGTGGGGTTCTGCTCCAGGGCCACGCAGAAACGCTCCAGCGCCGCTTTGACCTTCAGGCGCTCGGCTTCGAAATCGCCCGCGGCATCGCCCATGAAATAATCGGGCACCTTGATCTTGCCCTTCGGCCAAGGCAGAACATGGTAGGCGAGGAACCGGAAGAGCACGCGCAATACCGGGATGCTCTCGTCCTTGCACGGCAACTCTTCGAGCGTCAGTTCGAACGTACGCGTCAGGTGTGCAAGCAGGCCGATGGGCGTAAGGCTGCCCCAGCGCCGTGCGCTGTCCGGTCGCAACGCGTCGAGCCGCGCTTCGTAGTGCGCCAGCGTCGCGCGTTCGAGCAGAATGACGCCCATCCGAACCGTCCCTCCCCGGACAGGGTCATACTCCCCGGCATGTGTTTAAGGTAAGGCAGAATCGCTCAAGCCAGGATCGCGAGCCCTACGCGCAGGCTTTCACGGATGGCCTGAGGATCGGGGCGAGATTTGACATGCACGGCCAGGCCTTGCAGAAAACAGGCGAGATAGCGCGCCAACGCCACGGGTTCGTGGCGCACCGATAATTCCCCGCGCGCCGCGGCGGCTTGCAGGCGCTCCCGGAAAAAGCCTTCCAGGCGGTCCATCGCTTCCCGCGTGCAACTGCGCATCCGCTCGCAGCGCGGCGAAAGCTCCACGATCGCATTAACCAGGAAGCATCCGCGCCAAGCCTCGCCGCGCTCGGCCTGTTCGGCAAAGTCTTCGAAGAACGTGCGCAACCCTTGCAACGGATCGGATGCGGCGAGCGCGGCTTCGAGCTTTTCGGCGATGACGCGGTCCAGATAGCGGTTCAGCGCGCGCTGAAAAAGCGCATGCTTATCGCCGAAAGTCTCGTACATGCTCCCGCGGTTGATCCCCATGTGGTCGACCAGATTCTGAATGCTGGTCGCCTCGTAACCCTGGCGCCAAAAGAGATCCATCGCGCGATCCAGCACCTCGGTCTGATCGAATGCTTTCGGGCGCGCCATCCTGCTTGTCCTTCTCTCTCTATCGTCAGCTCGGAAAGATAGGCCCGTCCCGGCGGAAGGGGGAGTCGGGGAGGGAGCCCTGACATCCGCCGGGAACGGGCCTGCCCGGTTCAATCGGTCGCTCGAAAGCCCAAGCCATTAAAGCCGCTACCACTCGGCGCTCTCCGCCATGATCCTGAAATACCGGGTCACGCGAAGATTACGCTTGCGAGGATTCAGCACGGCCTGTGCCAAAATGAAATCTGGAAATTAGAAGGAGTTGCAAGATGGCGCGGAATGCTTTGACGGGAGAATGTACAGCCTCGCGCACGGACGTTGTACAGCCGCCGTCCGTGCCGCCGGCCAGGATCCAACTCGCGCGAATTACGATGCGGCCGTCGCGTGAGCGGGCTTCGGCTTCGCCTGCTCGGCGTTGTGGCGAATGATATTGCCTTCGACCATGTAGATCACGTCTTCCGAAATATTCGTGCAGTGATCGGCGATGCGCTCGAGGTTGCGGCTGATCGAGAGGTAATGCAGCAGATCGTCGAGGTGATCCGGATTTTTGCGGATCGCATCCTTAATCCACGTATACATGCGCCGGTGCAGGCCATCCACCACGTCGTCCGATGCAAGCACCTGCCGGGACATCTCGGGATCGAGATTGACCAGCGCGTCGAGGCTCTTCTTGAGCATCTCCAGAACCTTGGCGCAGAGTTCGGGCAGGTCGTAGGGCACCGGTAATTGCTCGCGCCCGGCCAGGAACAGCGTCCGTTCGGCGATATTGACCGAGAGGTCGCCCATGCGCTCCAGATCGTTGTTGAACTTGAGGATGGCGACGAGCAGCCGCAGGTCGATCGCCACCGGTTGATGCAGTGCGAGAATTTTCAGGCAGTCCTCTTCGACATCCACCTCGGCCATGTCGATCTGATCGTCGCTGTCGATCACTTCCTGCGCCAGCGCGGCATCCCGATGCACCACCGAATGCACCGCGCGATGCACGTTCTGCTCCACCAGCGCGCACAGCGAGAGCGCCTTTTTCTTCAGCCGTGCGACTTCTTTATGAAAATACTGCGCCATGGCGGACTCTCCTATACGCGCGCGCGGGTACGGCCGGGCCGGCTAACCGAAACGGCCCGTGATATAGTCTTCGGTGCGCTTGTCGGAAGGGCGCGAGAAGAGCGTGGTGGTGTCGCGGTACTCGATCAAATCGCCCAGCAGCATGAAGGCCGTGTAGTCGGATACGCGCGAGGCCTGCTGCATGTTGTGGGTCACGATGATGATCGTGTAGCGCTCTTTCAGTTCGACGATCAGGTCTTCGACCTTGCCCGTGCTGATGGGATCCAGCGCCGAGCAGGGCTCGTCCATCAGCAGCACTTCGGGTTCGACGGCCACCGCCCGCGCGATACACAGGCGCTGCTGCTGCCCGCCCGACAACGCCAATGCGCTCTCGTTCAAGCGGTCCTTGGCTTCTTCCCAGAGCGCCGCGCCTTTGAGGCTGCGCTCCACGATCTCGTCCAGCCTCGCTTTGTCCTTGATGCCCTGCAGGCGCGGGCCGTAGGCGATGTTTTCGAAGATCGACTTGGGAAACGGATTGGGCTTCTGGAAGACCATGCCCACGTTCTTGCGCAGCTCGGTCACATCCAGCGCAGGATCGTAAATGTCGCGCCCGTTGATCTTGATCGAGCCCTCGACGCGGCAGCCTTCCACCAGATCGTTCATGCGGTTGAAGCAGCGCAGCAGCGTGCTCTTGCCGCAGCCGCTCGGACCGATCATCGCCGTGACTCGCTTTTGGGGATAAACCAAGCTGACGTTCTTGAGCGCCTTCTTCTGGCCGTAATACAGATCGACGTTCTGTACCTCGACCATGGGCACTTCCGGCGCCGCGTCGGCATCCTGCGCCTTGTCCTGCACGGCGATGCGCATCGGCGAATGCCCCGTCGCGGTCTTTTCGGTGGAGCGGCCGGGAACCTCGAGATCGGTCCGGTCGGTATCGGTGGATGCGGGGCTGCTCATGTTCGGTCTCCTCGCTCGGATGCGGGCGCTAAATGGCTGCGGTCGCCGCCGAGAACTTCTTTCTCAGCCGGTTACGGATGAAAATCGCTCCGATGTTCAACAGCACAATGATGCCCAGCAACAACAGGGTAGTCGTAAAGACCATCGGACGTGCCGCGTCCACGTTAGGCGACTGGAAGCCCACGTCGTAAATGTGGAACCCCAGATGCATGAACTTCCGTTCGAGGTGCACGTACGGGAAGTAGCCATCCAGCGGCAGCGACGGCGCGAGCTTGACGACCCCGGTGATCATCAGCGGCGCAACTTCGCCCGCCGCGCGGGCCATCGCCAGGATCAACCCCGTCAGGATCGACGGCATCACCGCCGGGAGCACCACGCGGACCGTCGTTTCGAACTTCGTCGCACCGAGGGCCAGCGAGCCCTCGCGCATGCTGGGCGGGATGGCGGCCAAGCCTTCCTCGGTGGCGACGATTACGACGGGCACCGTCAGCAGCGAAAGCGTCAACGACGCCCACAGGATGCCGCCGGTGCCGAAGGTGGGGGTGGGAAGCATTTCGGGAAAGAGCGCCTTGTCCGTGCCCGCACCCATGAAATAGATGAAGAAGCCGACGCCGAAGACCCCGAAGACGATCGATGGCACGCCGGCCAGGTTGTTCACCGCGATCCGCACGATGCTCACCATCGTGCCCTGCTTGGCGTACTCGCGCAGGTAAAACGCCGCCAGCACCCCCAGCGGCGTCACCAGCACGCTCATGATCATCACCATCATCACCGTCCCGAAGATCGCCGGGAAGACCCCGCCTTCGGTATTCGACTCGCGCGGATCGGCCGCTACGAACTCCCAAACCTTGGCCAGGTAGTAGCTGCACTTCTCTACGAAGCTCATGTGATTGGGCTTGTCGACGCGCAGAATCTCGGCCAGCGCCATCGTCTTCTCGCGTTCGCCCGACGCCAGCGCCCCCGCCGGAGCCGTGAAGCTCACGCTGTACGTCTGCTTCGCTTTCAACTCGGCGATGCGTTTGGTCAGATCGATGTACTTCTGCTGCCAGGAATCCATTTCCTTGGTCAGCGCGTCCACTTCCGGACCCGTGTCCACGCCGTCCATGTGCAGCTTCTTGAGCTTCAAACGCACTTGGTTCTGGTAGTAGTTGATCTCGCCGACCGAATCGCGCTCCAGGCTCCGGATCTCTTCGCGGATCCGTTCGGCTTCCGGCAGCAGCGCCTGGACTTTGGCGAACGCTTCCGCGCCTGTCGCCACCGGCTTGTCGCCGTCCTTCACTTCCTTCACGTATCCGTAGAAATGGCCCCACTCCATGCGTTCGACCTGCACCGCGTCCCCGGGCAACTCGCGGCTCTTGATCTGGTCCTCGTCGATCCAGAGGAAGTCCATCCCGTACAGGTCGCGGTTGCCCTGCTTTACCTTGATCCGATGCCGCACCGCATGCTCGGGGTTGTCCGGGTTGGGAACTTCCTCGCGTTCCATCAACGCGCCCAACACCTGCTTCCCGTCGCCAAGATCGAACTTGGTCAGCGCATGAGGCCAGAAAAAGCCCAAGCCGCTCACGAAGATCAGCGCGATCATGCCGATCACCAGCAGCAGGCTGGCCGCCAAGGCGCCTCCGGTCAGCCAGATGAACGGATCGCCGCTGCGGAGCAGGATATGTTTCCAGTGGCGCTTCATAGGACGCGGTACTTTCTGCGCAGTCGCAGGCGGATCATCTCCGCCAGGGTGTTCACGGAGAAGGTCATGAAAAAGAGCAACAGGGCGCCCAGGAAGAGCGTGCGGTAATGCGTGCTGCCTTCGGGCGCTTCGGGCAGTTCGACCGCGATGTTCGCCGAAAGCGCACGGAAGCCGCTGAACATCGACATGTCCATGACCGGCGTGTTACCGGTGGCCATCAGCACGATCATCGTCTCGCCCACCGCGCGCCCGAAGCCGATCATGATCGCCGAGAATATGCCGGGGCTGGCCGTGGGAAGAATCACCAGCACCGCCGCCTGCCACGGCGTCGAACCCAGGGCCAGCGCGCCCGCCTTGAGGTGCTGCGGAACGTTGGAAAGCGAATCTTCGGCGATGGTGAAGATGATCGGAATGACCGCCACACCCATGGCCAGACCCACGACCAAGGAGTTGCGCTGGTCGTACTTGATTTTCCACTCGTCGCGCAGCCAGTTGCGGTAGTCCCCGCCGAAAAGCCCGGTGTTCACAAACTCGCCCAGTTGCAGCGAGAGCCAACCGCCCACGAGCACGATCGGAAGCAACAGGTACACCTCATGGCCTTTGGGCAAGCGGTGCCGGACCTTGTCGGGCAGAAATTCCCATACGAAGAGCGCGGCCAGGATGGTGGCCGGCGTCACGAGGATGGTCATGAATACGCCCGGCGCGATCGATTCCACCTTCGGCGCCAGCCATAGACCCGCCAGGAATCCCAGCACCACGCTCGGCAGCGCGGCCATGATCTCCACCGTCGGCTTGACCCAAGTGCGCAGATTCGGGTGCATGAACTGCGAAACGTACAGCGCGCTGAGCAAGGCCAACGGAATCGCGAACAGCAGCGCGTAGAAGGTGCCCTTGATGGTTCCCACGATCAGCGGCGTGAGTCCGAATTTCGACTCGAATTCGTCGCTTCCGCCCGTCGACTGCCAGACGTGCTCGGGCCGCTCGTACCCTTCGTACCAGACCTGCCCGAACAGGCTGCCCAGCGTCGATTCCGGATGCTCGTTATGGAGCGACCACGTTTGCACGCGTCCGTCCTGGCCCGCGGCCACGATCGCGTCACCTTTCGGGCTGAGCGCCACCGAACTCAGATCGCCGACGTCGGCCTTAAGGTCCAGTTGCGTCGCTCCGGTCGTCGAATAATGCAACAGCACATGACCCGTGGTATCGGCCGTCAGGAAGCCTTTGTTGCGGCGCGAGCGCGAGAAGGAATTGGGCTTCCCGCCATGGGGCTTGAAGGTGCGAATAAGCGTCAGTTCGCGCGTGTTGTCCGGTTGCCGTAGGTTCTGCCACGCCTGCACCGTTCCGTCCTCGGTGGCCGTGACCAGCGTCGTCCCGCCCAGCAGGATGCCCAGTTCGCGAATCGCCCCGTGCTCCTTGCCCAGATCCACGCGGCTGGAGATCGCCGCCGCTTCGGGCTTGCGCAGATCGATCGCGATGAATTCGCCGGCTTCCGTCCCCGCGTACAGGTAGTCGCCCGTCTCGCTGAAGACCATCGCGTTGGTCTGGCCTTCCAGCTTCAAGGGCAGGCGCAACTGCTCGAGCGCGGTGTCTTTTTCGTCGTCTTCCGACGCGAACATCCCTCCGCCGGTGCTCTCGGCCGTGCGCAGCAGGATCAGTTCACCCGTATCCATCGCCGCGGCATGGAACGCCCGCTCGCCGTCGTGCAGGTAAGCCAAAGCTCGAATAGTCGAGGTCGCCGGCACATCTTTCAGTTGAACGGCGGCGTGCGGTTCGACCTTCGGCACGATTATGCGCGGTCCTTCGGCCCCCTTGGGGAACGTCGCGCGGAACGAAAAATCGAGCGGGAGGATGCGGCGGTCTGAAAGCGCCAGCGTCCGGCTCCCGTGCATCAGGTCCGAATGCGCCACCACCCGCGCTTCGCCCAGCGGCAAAGAAGGTTGTTCGGCCGCCGGCTTGCCGTCGCTGAGGTTAAACAGGTACACGCCCTTCGCGTGCACAAAATACCCGGTATCGAGGTACTCGTCGCAATCCACGCACATCACGCTCTCGACCCCGGCCGTCGCGTACGCAGCCTGAGGCTGCGCCGAAGCGCCCTTAAAGAGCGGAATGGTTTCGTGCAGGATCACGATCAGAATGGCCAAAATGCAGAAGATGATCGCCGCGCCGCCGAAGCTGACCACAACCCGGGAAAGCACGTCGATGTGGCGGCGGCGCGCGGTGCGTGCAGGATTGCCGTGAAGCGGATTCGGAATCTCACCCGCGGGCCGCAGCCCGACCGTTCCCGCGGCGCCTTTCGTCGATGCATCCGGCTTCTGGGTGGGTACGCTCATGGCCGCGGTTTTCTCAAGCAAGGGGTGCACGTCTGGGTTTGTTCAAGGTCGAGCAGTGCTGAATGAGTGCAGGGGCTTCCCCCTTCCCGGCTCGCAAGAGCGGGGTCGGGGGAAAGCCCCTGGCAGAGCGGAAGCTTAGTCTTCGAGCTTCTTCAGTTCGGCTTCGGCAATCTTGGCGGGAATGGGGAAGTAACCGTCCTTCACCACCACCTCCTGGCCTTCCTTGCCGAGCACCAGCTTCAAGTATTCCTTCGTCAGCGGATCGAGCGGCTTGCCCGGAGCCTTGTTGATGTAAATGAGCAGGAAGCGCGCCAGAGGGTACTTGCCGGCGTAGCAGTTGTCGGCCGTCGCTTCGATCGCCTCTTCGCCGTCCTTCTTCGACAGCGGCACCGCGCGCACACCGGCCGTCATGTAACCGATGCCGCTGTAACCGACGCCGAACTTATCGACCGTCACGCCCTGCACCACCGCGGCCGAACCCGGCTGCTCCTTCACTTCGTCCTTAAAGTCGCCCTTGAAGAGCGCTTCGTCCTTGAAGAAGCCGTACGTACCGGACGCGCTGTTGCGGCCGTAGAGGCTGATCGGGCGGTCCTTCCAGTCGCCGTCCAGACCCACCTGGCCCCACGTCTTGATATCTTCCGCCGCCGCGCCCTTGCGAGTCTTGCTGAAGATCGCATCGACCTGCGGCAGGCTCAGCCCCTTCACCGGATTGTCCTTGTTGACGAAGACCGCCAGAGCGTCCACCGCCACACGGATTTCCGTCGGCTTGTAGCCGAACTTCTTTTCGAAGTCATCCTTCTCCTTGCTCTTCATGTGACGGCTCATCGGGCCAAGCTGAGCCGTTCCTTCGATCAGCGCCGGCGGCGCCGTCGAAGAGCCCTTGCCTTCGATCTGAATGTTCACGTTGGGATAGAAGCTCTTGAACTTCTCCGCCCACAACGTCATCAGGTTATTCAGCGTGTCGGAACCGATGCTGCTGCAGTTCCCGCTGACCCCCGACGTCGCTTTGTACGCGGGCAGAGCCGCATCGACTTCCACCGCCGCGTCCACACGAGCACCGGTTACCACCACGGCCAACAAGGCCGTCACCACCAAAGACCACAAGCGAAGCATGCTGGTTCTCCTTTTTTGATCCCGAGTTTTCACTCTTCGCGGGGATATGAATACGGGGCGAACGTAAAGACAAAATGAAGAGGAAGTGTTTAACGCGGAAACTTACGCCACATGCGCATTATTATTATAAGATAATACAAGTAAACGACTTACAGAACGCTCTCGAGTCCGCGGCAGCCCGTTTCCTGGGCTTAATCACCCTTCGCTTTATAAAGATCGGAGCTTGGTTGTGTAAAGTTCGAACGCCGGGCGGGCTTCCCAGCAGTTATCCCGGCAGCATGTTGTGACCGTCGATCCGCAAGGCGCCCCAGGCAATCAGCTTCCACACCACCGTGGCGATCGCTTCGCCGACTACGATCCCGATGAAGAAGCGCTTCCCGCTCAAGTACGCCCGGCTTCCGCCGTACTTGAGCATCGCGCCTTTCACGCCCCAACCCAGCAGGAAGGAGAACCAGAGACACAAATTCGGATACGGACCCATCCACATCGCCAGCCCGATCGGATGCGGGAACCAGAATACGTAGGTTCTCAGGACCAGGCTGGCGATCATGAAGAACGCGCCGAAGCCCATCCACGCCAGCCGGCTGCTGTCGACGCGCGCCACTTGGGGCACCTCTTCGCGCGGGATCGGCCGCCCGGAAGCCTCGGCCTCCTTCTGCTTCGCTTCGAACGCGCGCACCTTCGTGACGGTGCCCGCCATCGTGCGGTACTCGTTCACCGGATGACTCGTGAAGCGCCAGGTCATCTGCTGCGCACCGCCGGGGTTCGTGTACGCGGTATGCAAGAAAGAGAAGAAGCTGACGCCCAGCGAGAGCACCACCGCTGCCGCCATACCCACGGTGACGCTGCGGCGCGTGAGGCCCGTCCGAGTCGCCAGGTGCAGCCCGTTCATAATCCCGGGCATGAAGACCACCCGGAACCAGTCGGCGACCATCGTGCGGTTCCAGATTTCGAGTTTCACGTAATTGGATGCGCCGAGGATCTGCGGCGTCACCGCGGCGTTCAGCACGTGCGAGGGAAAGATGCTCATCTGCATGAAGAAGAGCCCGCCCTCGCAGGAAAGCCGCGAGAGCCCCACCATCGCGATCAGCATCAGCGCCAGCAGCGCCACGGCCCAGATGAAATCGATCCCGCTCAGCGTCATCCAGACCAGCGAACCGGCCGTACAGAAGGCCAGCACGCCCCATAGCGTGCGCGGGTGGAACTCGTGCGGCTCGGTCTGCGCCGGAGCCATGCCGATCGCGGCCTTGAACGACGAACCCAGCTCGCGCCGCGCCATCCAGAAGGCCGCCAGCGCCAGGGCATAACAGGCGCCCGTACCTTGCGCCACAAACGGGCCATTCCAGTACTCGGACTGCCCGGCCATCAACCCCGCGCGCGTCGCCACGAAGGCGCAAAGCCGCTGCACGAGAAAATAGAACCACAGGCTGAACGACACCTCCAGCGGGAGCAGGTACGTCAGGCCGATCACGGACGGGTAAATGTGCGTCCACAGCGGCAGGAAGCCGTTCCACGGCGGCTCGATCAGGTACTCTGTAAGCTGAGCGCCCTGCGGAATCTTCGGCACCGCCGGGAAATAATCGGCCAGATTATTCCAGGAATGGAAGGCCAGCGTGATCCCGATGCCCCACAGCGCCATGCGGTCTTTCAGGAACGGTTTCTGCTCGCCGCCCAATGCGCCCTGCAGCATGTCTTCAGGCAGTTGAGCCAGCGGAAAAGCGAGCTGTTCGCGTTCCGACCACTGCTTGCGCAACAGCCCCGAAAGCGCGAAGAGGATCCCGAAGATCATCAGCAGCGCCGCGCACCAGATCAGGTACGGCTGCACCCACGGCCCCCAGGGAATCGAAGCCTCCGGCGGAAGTCCCGTATAGAACCATTCCACCGGCCGCACCGTCTCGGTGTCGTGCGGCGACCAAGCCGTCGGCACATGGGTCAGAACCGTCTGCTTGAACGTATCCGTGGGGCTGTCGTAGAAGGAACCCCCGGTCACCTGCCCCACCCAAAACGCCCAGAACCCGTTGCCGGGCAGCGCCGTCACCAGCATGCCCATGCAGAAAACGAGTACCAGATCCTGAATGGTCAGACCCAATGCCGTGCGAAAAGTCGAAAGCGTGAATCCAATCAAGCCCAGCAACAGGACCATGAAGAAAATAGCACTGGCCGGAAACATGTTGTTCGAGAAGAGCGTCCCGCGCAGCACGAAGTCGAAGTACGGGATGCTCAGGCTGATCAGGATGACGGTTGCGAAGCCGATGGACCAACCGCGCCACGTGGCCCCGACGGTTTGACTGCCCGCGCTCAAATCGGCGGTCTCTAGACCGCCGAACCGCCGGCCCATCCTAAACGCGGAAGCGCCTTCGGAAATCGATTCGCCGTCTTGCGCCATCACAAGGTCCCAGGCAGATATAGGTCGAAAGCAGCCAGGAGGTATGCTGCTACCTTTATATGAGTCGGTCGGGGGTGCATTCGAGCACCAAAGGATAGTCAGAACGCACTGATCGTACACACAACCTCTTTATAATCAAGGGACTATGGAAATTAGCCCGACTTGCTTAGATTTTTGTCATTTATACTGAACAACGGAACAAAGAGGGGGTATTAAACCTCGGTGTTAGTAGGTTACTGATCGAAAGTTCGCCTTCGGCCGGTTGCACCGTGAACCTGGGCGCAGAACGGATTTCCAAGACGACCAGACTTGGGGAGGGCTCGCCATGAATCGCTTAGCTCAATGCTGCTTCGGTGCGATGCTGGCCCTTGCGTCCGCAGCCTCGCTCGCAGGCAGCGAAAGCGGCGAGAGCGTGCGGCCGGTGGCCGCATTCGTGGGTCCGCAGGATGGAGTCGTCGTCGACGGGGCGACGAAGTTCGTGCCGGAAGGCCCGAACGGCGAGACCGTCCTGCGGGTGGACGGTTCGTTCAGCGCGCGCATCGACCTCAAGAAGCTGGGTCTCGATCCGCTGGAATTCGATCTGGTCAAGCTGGAGGTGAAATGCGATCCGCACGCCTGGCTGACGCTCTCGCTCGAGAATTACCCCCAAGCGCCGGACATGTCGCATTGGTGGTGCCTCGATTCGTCGCGCGGTCGGATGGGTTGGCGGACCCTCTGGATCAGTCTTAAGGAGCCCGAAGAGATCAAGCCACCGAAAGGGAAGCGCGGGATGGCGGAAGTGGCGCCCGACGCGCGCGGGCTTCACCTCGGCGGGAATATCGCCGATCTGAAGCGCGCCACGCAGGACCCCGGACGCACGCTTTGGATCGGCGCGCTGCGCTTCGTCAAACAGCCCGTGGAACTGAACTGGGACCAGGCGCAAGCGCCCTATACGTGGGGCGCAGGAACGGATCTTGTCTACACCTATCCGCTGACGGTGACCAACAAGCTCGACCGGCCGATCGCGGCGAAAGTGGAACTGCTTCCGTTCCAAGTCACGCACGCCAAGGCGGAACTATCCGCCGCTCGCGTCGAACTGGGTCCCCAGGAAACCAAGACCATCGAAGCCCGGGTAATTCTCCCAGCCGCCGAAGCGGCGAAGCAACCGCCGCTTTACAGCGAACTCTTCGAAGCACGCGTCGAAGCCGAAGGCATCGCCGATTCTTCCACCACGATTCTGCGCAGCAGCGACCCCATCCACTTGGGCGTGACCGTCCCGTTCGCGGACGAGAAGCTGGCCTTTCCCCTCTTCGGACCGTGGAAGGATAAACCGCAAACGATCACGGGGATCACGGACAAAACGATCGATCGCTTCAAGACGCTGGCGGCCGAGGCCAAGCCCGAAGACCTGGATCTGCTCCTGACCAGCCCCGCCGGCCTGCAGCCGTCGGACAACGCCAAGGGGCCGGCCGCGGAAGCGCGCACGCGCTGGGAGAGCGGACTGACGGCCTGCGCGTGGCTCTACGAGGCGACGGGCGAGAAACAGTACCTGGAAAAAGGCACCGCCCTGCTCCTGCGCGCCGCGGACCTGGCGCCGAAGCTGATCGCCGAGTGGCGCGCGCAGCCGATCCGCCGCATCTCGCAGGGCATTTTTACCGCCAATACACTGGGCATGGGCTTCCGAATCGCCGGCACGCAGCGCCCGCCCTATCTTGAAGAGAATCACGGAGTGATCAACGATTTCGACCTGCTGGCCAAGGATATGGATCCCGAGGCGCGGCGGAAGATTGTTAACGGCTTCCTCTTGCCCATCGGCGTCCATGTCCGCAACCACTACTTCGGGCTCGGCAATCAGCAGTGCACCGTCAATTATCTTGCCATGTATTGCGGCATGGTCGCGCGCAACTGGCCGCTGGTTGCCTTCACCTACTCATCCGAGCACGGCCTGCTCAACCATTTCAAATGGGGCTACGACGACGATGGGCTGTGCACCGAAGGCCATTACCAGACCTACACGATCAACCCGATGCTGTGGCAGACCGAACTGCTCCTCGGACGCGGCTACGATCATTACGACCGGCGCTGGTACGAGATCATCCACAGCAAAGGCGCGCAGGCGATCGACAAGAGCTACCTGTATCCGCGCCTGGTCGCTTGGCTCGACGAAACCCGCTTCGCCGGCAAGCCGTTCCTCAAAGAGCTGCCTAAAGAAGCCGACGGGCTGCACCTGGCTTCCGCGACGCTCCTGCGCTGGCAAGGCCTCGAAGTCTCGATGAACTGGAAGACCCACGTGATGCGCGGCAACAACGACCGCTGCGCGCTCTGGATCAAGAAGAAGGGCTCGCCCCTCGACGTCGGCGGCGTCAGCTACACGCACAGTTCGCTGGGGCAGAGCGTGATCGTCATAGACGAAGAAGTACAGCACCACGGCTACGCCGATCCCATCTCGCACGACATCGACGGGCCCGTGCAGCACATTTCCGTCACCGATACGAAGAACTACCCCGGCACGACGATTCACCGCACCTTCGCGCTCCTCGAGAAGCATGTTCTGGTCCTCGACCGCGTCGAGAGTGCCCAGCCGCGCACCGCCGACTGGTGCTTGCTGAACGCGGGCAAAGAGTTGAGCGTCTCGCTCGAAGAAAAAGAGGGCTCATTCACGCAGAAGCCCGATTACACCCCCTCCCAGATCACTTACGGCGCCAAGATACCCGCGCATCGCTACACCAAGCACGCGGAATCGTTCACCGAGGGCCAGGGCCGCCTGACGATGCTCGGCGCGCCGGAGACCGAACTCTTCAGCTTCGGCTGGCCTGGCTACGGCGGATCGAAAGTCAAACCGGGAGATCCGAATATCCTGATGGTCCGGCGCAAAGGCGTGACAAAGTCCGACTTCACCGCTTTCTTCTCGACCGAAACTCAGAGCGTCGAACGCGCGGCGGTCACGAAGCCCGACGGCTCGCCCGCCGAAGCCTCCGGCGTGAAGGTCACGCTCAAGGACGGCAGGACGTTCCACGCCTTCGTCAGCTACGAACCGGCGGGAACCGAACTCACGCTCGGCGCGCTCAAGTCCGCCGCGCGCTTCGCGACCGATTACGAAAAGCCTTGATCGGCCCGAACGGATGGGAGAATCGAAGATGCTTCCGCTGCGCAGGTGTTTCTCGGCGGCTCTGCTTCTGGCCTCGCTGGCCGCGCACGCGTCCGACGAGCGCGTCAAGCCGCTCGCCGCGATGGATAGCCTTGAAGCGTTTTCGCTGGCCGAAGGCTCCGATGCCGAGATCGTCCCCGAAGGCCCTCAAGGGGAAAAGGTTCTGCGCGGCGCCGAGTTCGCTCTGCGGCTTGACCTGAAGAAGCTCGGAGCGGATGCCCTGCGCTACGACTTGTTAAAGCTCGAAGTCAAGGCCGACGCGCGCGCACAGATTCAGGTCTCGCTCGAGAATTTCCCCCGACCCGGCGACCTTTCGCACTGGTATGCGATCGGCGGCGTGCACCAGGCCTTCGGCTGGCGCACGCTCTACATCGATCTGCACCGCCCCGAGGAGATCAAACCCGCCGGTAGCTACAAAGGCATGGAGAACGCCGACCCCGAAGCACGGGGACTGACCATCCGCGGCACCATCGGGCAGCGCATGCGCGAAGCCGACTCGCCTGATGGATTCCTCTGGATGCGCGCCGCGCGCCTCGTCAAACAAGCCGTGCGCGTGGATTGGGACATGAGCCAGGCGCCGTACACCTGGGGCTCCGGACAGGATCTCGTCTGCAGCTACCCGATCGCCGTGACCAACGCGCTCGACCGCCCGCTCACTGCGCGCCTCAGGACCGCGCCTTACAAAAACGCGCCCCACGCCAAGGTCGCGCTCGCCTCGGAGCGGGTCGAACTCCTGCCCGGCGAGACGAAGACCGTCCAGATCACCGTCACGCTCCCCGCCGAAGTCGCCGCGCGCGAGAAGCCCCTCTACTGCGAGCGTTTCACGCTTCACGCCGACGCCGAAGGGTTGGACGATTCGGACGTCACGCTCCTGCGCTCGTCCGACCTGCTCTACCTCACGGCGACCGTACCCATTC
Source organism: Planctomycetota bacterium (assembly GCA_015075375.1). GTDB lineage: Bacteria > Planctomycetota > SZUA-567 > H5-PLA8 > H5-PLA8 > H5-PLA8. The sequence goes on from JABTUM010000004.1 coordinate 448,790, forward strand.
CCGAAGAGCGCCTCGCCTTCCCGCTCCTCCCGCGCCGCAAGGACCTCCTCGAGATCACCGGTATGCGCGACCGCGAACGCCAAGCCGCCTTGGCCGTGGCCGAAGAAGCCAAGCCGGAGGATCTCGAGGTAGGCGTGGGCAGCATCGAGGAGTCCGCGTGGAACCACGCCATGCACGGCAAGCGCGGCCTTTATCCGTGGGGCAAGGAAGGTGCGCCAATTGCCGCACAGGGACGCTATCTCAACGGATCGACCGCCTGCGCATTCCTCTACGATCTGACCGGCGAGAAGAAGTATCTTGAGAAAGGAACGGCGCTCCTGGTGCGCGCAGCCGAATGCTTTCCGCGCATGCAGCGCGCTTGGGCCGTGCAAGAGTACGCCATGATCAGCGACGGCTGCATCTCGCAGAATACGCTCCGCTTGGGCTGGGCCACCGGCAGCATGCGCGCGCCGTACGTGTTCGATCGCCACGGACTCTTTAACGATTTCGACCTGCTTGCCAAAGACATGGACTCCGCGGCCCGCAAGAAAATCGTCGCGGATTTCCTCGTTCCCGCCGCGATTCAGATGGCCGGGCACCGCTTCGGGCTCAGCAACCAGCAGGATGTCGTCAACTACCCTATCCTGTACGCGGGATTGGCCGCGCGTAACTGGGCGCTCGTCTCACTGGCATACTCCGGCGACTACGGGCTGCTGACGCAGATCGCGCAGGGTTTCGACGACGAGGGGCTCTGCACCGAGGCCCACTACCAGGTTCCGTCGCTGCGCCCCATCCTCTATGCCACCGAACTGCTCTACCACCGCGGCGTCGATCTCTACGACCAGCGCCTCTGGACGATCCTGCACAGCCGCGCATACGAAGCGATGAGCGGACCCTACGGAGACGCGATCGCCGCCTACGCCGACGCGAACCGCTTCACCGGAAAGAAGATCGAGAAGCCGAAGCAGGAACACGACGGGCTCCACCTGCCCTCCGGACTCACCAGCCTGCGCTGGAAGGGCTTCGAGGTGATTATGAACTGGGGCACGCAGCTTCATCGCAGCGCCCCGGACCGCTGCTCGTTGAGCTTCGCCGTCCGCGACCGCACGCACCCGCTCGCGGGCCTCGACGGCGTGGGCGGAGGCAACTACACCAAGTGCTCGCTTGGGCAGAGCATCCTGATCGTGGACGAAGGCCTCCAGCACGCCGTGCCCGCGGAAGTCGTCGCCTTGGACCTCGACGGGCCCGTGCAGTTCGTCCAGGCGGCGAGCGATAAGCACTTTCCCGGCACGCGCCTCACCCGCACCTTCGCGCTTCTGGACAAGCACGTCCTCACCGTGGATACCGCCCGCGGCGACGCGCCGCACACCTACGACTGGTGCCTCCACTACCGCGGCGGAAATTTCACCCACGAGGCGCTCGCTAAGGGTCTCTCGGTCCCCGCCGATCGCAAATCCGGATCCTTTACGGATAAAGAAGCCCTCGCGAGCAAGGGCGTTGACTTTGGCAAGCGGCTCAAGAACGACGAACACTTCGTCGCCACGAGCGACGGCGCGTGGCGCGAAGCCAAGGCCAAGCTCCTGATGGCCGCCGCGCCCGGCTCCGAGTTGCGTGCCTTCGGCGTCGCCGCCGCTTTTTCCGCCTCGCAAAAGGAAAAGACCTCCGCCGTCCCGGTCCTGATGGTCCGGCGCAAAGGTGTCCCGCGCGCCGATTTCGTCGCCGCTTTCACGGACGCCGCCGAATCCCTGGAACGCCTGCCGGTCAAGAAAGCCGACGGCGCCGAAGCCGACGCCATCGGCGTCAAGCTCGTCCTGAAGGACGGAACCGTCTGCCACGCGATCGTCAACTACGAACCGGCCGGCGTCGAGGTGGTCCTGGGTGGCTTGCGCACCAGCGAACGCTTCGCCACCGACTTCAAGCCCGCGCCGTGAATCGAGAGGAGCGCGCCATGTATAAAACGCTCGGAACCTTGAGTTTTCTGTTGGGCTTGCTCCTGGGCACGGCCTTCGGCGCGGAAACCGAACCGCCGGGCGTGCCTTATTTGATCTGGGACGGGCACCGCTTCGCGCGCACACCCGAAGATTGCCGCCGCGACGTGCGCTGGTATCGCGATCTGGGCTTCACGCATTCGCTGATCGGCGCGAACCTGCGCTTCGAGAACGGCAAAAGCAAGAGCGCCGAGATGGACGGCCAGCTTACCGCGCTTTTCGCCGCCTTCGACGAAGCGGGGCTCTACGCCGGGCTGCGCTTCCCATGGGACTTCGACGCGTTTCCCGGCACGCCCGAAGAACGCATCGCCAGCGGCGTGCAGCTCGCCAAGAATGCCGGAGGCACGCATCCCACGTACAACCCGATGCACCCGGACGTGATCGCGTACTACACCGAAGCGTTCGATCGTACGATCGCCCATTACCTCAAGCATGACGAAGGCAAACGGCTGCAGTGGTTTCTCATCGGCACCGAGCGGACATGGGGGTTTCCCAAAAGCGCCGACGAATGGCATCCGCAGGCGTTCGAGGTGGTCTGCCGCGCGGCGCGCGAAGACGGCGTGCTTAAGGAAGGCGAATCGGACTTCGCGAAGCTCTCGGACTGGTGGAACGGCGCGCACGGCCACGGACGCGACTGGCGGCTGCGCAAGAGCGTGGAAGACACGATCCTGAAGCAGATCCCGAAGGCCGAATTCTTCGTCGATCCGAACTGGGCCGTCAAAATTGTCCACGGCTTCGGCGGCGACTGGACCTACATCGACGGCGATCCCAAGAACATCGCCTTTGCGGTCTTGCGGCTCGAAGCGCAATGCCGCCCCGCGCCTACGATTCACAGCACCCAGTTGATCCGCGGCTCGTACCACGACTGCATCCTCGAGTCGAACCTCCTCTCGATCTGCATGGGCGCCGACCGGCTCTACCATTGGGGCGTCCACACGCTCGAGCCCGGACACGAAGCCAATCCGTACTACCGCCAGAAAATCGAGAAAACCCCGGAGGCCGAAGCCCGGTTGATTGAAGAATTGCGCGCTAAGCGCCGCGAAAAAGAGCCGGCCCTGCGCGCGACCGGACGCCTGCTGCGCGATCGCGGAAACCTCTTCCGCGACTGGAAACCCGCCGGACCGCGCATCGCGCTCCTCACCGGCGTCTACGGCGGCACCGAGACGCTGCACGGGCTCATGGCCGGTCATCTTCCGTTCGACATCTTGCGCGAACAGTCCGACCGCCGCGCCAACCTGAAGACGTACCGCTGCATCGCTTCCGCCAAAACCCAAGTCAGCCCGGCCGATTACGCCGACCTGCTCGAACTGGAGCGCCTCGGCGCGACGATTCTGATCCCGCCCGGATTCCAGGTTCCCGAGGGACAGCCCGCGCTCGCCAAGGCCGTCGTATGGGAGCCGGAATTCATGCTGCCCAAACCGGTGACCGGAGCCGATGGCAAACCCAAGACCCCCAAGGCTCCCGCGCTTTCGCCGTCCGAGAAGCGCACCCAATCGCACCTCTGGGCCAAGACCTTTCGCGAGACCTTCCACGGAGCGAACTTCAAACCGTACCTCGACAGCGAAAACTTCGACGCCGTGCTCGGCGCTTTCGAGTACCGCGGCGTCCAAGTCGCGTTCGTGGTCAACGATCTGCGCAAATCGAACGGCGATGCCGGCGGTCCGGAAAGCCGGGGGGTGGACAACGAACTGGAACTCCTGATCCGCGACGAACGCGAAGGCCTGCGCGCCAGGGATATCGAAAGCGGCGAGGAGCTTACCCTGGCAAAAAGTTCCGAAGGCTGGCGCGTGAAACTTACCGTCCCCGCCGCGTGGTACCGGCTGATCGCGATCCTGGGCCCGAACGAGCAGTGGACCGGCCCCAAGCCGCTCGCCCAAGGCCCGGACCTCCTAGAACCTACCGCCACGCGCGAGGCCGCGGGCGTGAAGCTGGCGTGGAAGCTTCCTTTCGCGGACTGGATGGGCTGCGACATCGAACGCTACGAAGTGCTTCGCGCCGAAGGCGATGCCGAACCCGTGTCGCTCGCCGTGATACCCGGCCGCATCATGGCCGGCCCCGGCGGCGTGGTGACCGAATACCTGGACACCACCGCGCAAGCTGGCCAAGCCTACTCCTACCGCCTGCGCACGCTGACCCCGCTGCGCCAGATGGGTGCGCTAACGAACGTCATCCGGGTCAAGTAACCCTTACTCGCAAGGGTGCGCGCCTTGGGTGCCGTCGTTTCATCCGTTTCATATTACCTACGCGCCGGTATGCACTTGGATTGACCTACCCGGGCCGTATACTCGCCTTTTTACTCTTAAAACCTGTTCGAACCCGGTGCCGAGCGGCCAAGGCCTATTGAATGCAGGCGCTCCTGCGGGGTCTATGAGACGGAGGCTTGCGTAATGGCGTACCAGTCACGCCGTACTTATGCATGCACTTGGTGGTTGCTCGCGCTGACGGTCACCGGAGCCCTCGCGGAAGAGGTTCCGGCGCCGGCGGATCCGAACGCCGAACTTAAGAATACCGATCTTGAAGACATCACCAAACTCTCGCTCGACGATCTGGGCGCCATCGAAGTCTCCAGCGTCTCGCGGCGCAGCGGACAGAAACTCTTCGACGCGCCGGCGGCGGTTACGGTCATCACCGATGAGGACATTCGCCGCACGGGCCATCAGCATATGGCGGAACTGCTGCGGCTGGTCCCGGGCATGCACGTCGCCCGCATCGACGCCAACAAGTGGGCGGTGGCGGCGCGGGGCTTCAACGACCAATTCAATGCGCAGCAATTGGTTCAAATGGACGGCCGCACAATTTACACCCCGTTCTTCGCCGGCGTCTTCTGGATCGCCCAGGACACGATGCTCGAAGACCTCGAACGCGTGGAAGCCATCCGCGGACCCGGCGCGACCCAATGGGGCGCCAACGCGGTGAACGGAATCGTCAGCTACACCTCCAAAGCCGCTAAGGATACCCAGGGGCTCCTGGTCACCGGACACGGCGGCGTACCCGAAGGCGGAGCGGTAGCCGTCCGCTACGGCGGCAAAGTCACCGATGATCTCCATTACCGCGTTTACGCGAAGGTGCAGGAGCATCTCGAGTTCGAAACCGGCGGACCGATCGATTACAGCGACGACTGGTTGCGCTGGCAGGCCGGCACGCGCTTCGACTGGGATCCCAAAGACGGCAAGGACCGCGTGACTTGGCAGGGCGACGTATACGAAGTGGAACGCGCAGGCACCGCCCGGCGCGTGCCGGACCTCGCCAACGCGACGGTGACCGAAGAAGACAAGAGCGAACGCTACGGCGGGTGGAACGCGCTCGCGCGCTGGACCCACGACTTCTCTCCGGATAATCAGACTCAATTACAGGCCTTCTTCGACCACTTCGACGCAGTGATCCCGCACGGCGAAACGGTCTCCAACAGCGTGCTCCGTGTCGCCAACGATATCGTCGATATCGACTTCCAGCACAGCTTGGCGGTCGGCGAGCGCCAGCGCATGGTATACGGTGTCAATTACCGCACCGTGAACTACGAAATCCAGAACGGTTGGAGCCTCACTTTCGACCCCACCGGCAGGCGCACGCACGCCATCAGCGGGTTTTTCCAGGATACGATCACGGCCATCGAGGACACCCTGGAATTCACCGTCGGCACCAAGGTGGAATACAACGCCTTCACCGGATTCGAATACCAGCCCAGCTTCAAAGCCCTGTACAAACCCGTTCCCGATCACGTGCTCTGGTGGAGCGCCTCGCGCGCCGTGCGCGTACCGGCGTTATTCGAAAACGACCTGCTTTCCTTCGTGCCCGAACTGGTGGGGCAAGGCATACCGGTCACCATCACCGGCAACAGGGGCCTCGATTCCGAAGTCGTGACTTCCTTCGAGATGGGCTACCGCACTCAGCCCCTCGAATGGTTCACGCTGGATGTGACCGGGTTCGTGAACCACTTCGATAATCTAATCGCCAACCAGGCCCAGGTCGGCTTCCCGCCGGTCCTGGAGTTCGACAACGTCGGCGAATCGGATGTGATCGGAGCCGAACTCGCGGTCCACTTTCGCCCTCAGACCAACTGGCGCGTCTCCGCGCACTACAGCGTCCTGGATGCGCATAAGGCTCCCAACGACAAGGAAGGGCTCTTTCCTCGACACCAGTTTCACGCGCGCGCTTACTTCGACCTGACCGAAGACCTCGAGTTGAACGCTGCGTTGTATTACTCGAGCGGATTCGACGCGCGCGACATTCCGGAGGTTCTCCGCGCCGACGTAGGGCTCACGTGGCGCCCGCACCGCCAGCTCGAACTGAGTTTGTGGGGACAGAACTTGTTGGAGAGCGAACAGGTCGAGTTTTACAGCGCGCCGACGCTCTCGCGCACCTTCGCTAAAGTACCGCGCGGATTCTTCGGCAAGTTGACGTTCCGCTGGTAAGGGACTTCCGTCCTGGTTTGACAATTTGCAGCTCTGCGTGAGCCGGATAGGATGCGCCAAATCCGTTGCAGTCAACAAGTTCCATGCCGTTGACTTGCTCGTCGAAGGGGTGGGTAAGAAGGCAAGACATGATGCACGTGGCTGGGCTGGCCGGTTTTGAGCGAGGATCCCTGACGCCCGCGTGGTGCGCGTTGCTGGCGTTGCTGCTCCTTTCCTCTGCCGGCTCCGTGCGCGGCGGAGAAGCCGATGCCCCCGGACCCGCCCAACCGGACAAGGCCCCCGTTACGTCAGCCGTGAGCCTTGAAGACGACCTGACCAAGCTCACCCTCGAAGACCTCACGGAGATGGAAGTCACCTCCGTCTCGCGCAGGCCCGGGCAAAAGCTATTCGACGCTCCGGCCGCCGTTACCGTCCTGACCCCCGAAGACATCCGGCGCACCGGCCACCAGCATCTCCCTGAATTGCTGCGGCTGGTGCCGGGGATGCACATTGGCCGATCGAATGCCATGCGATGGGCGGTCACGGCGCGCGGGTTCTCCGACACCTTCAATCCGGCCATGCTGGCGCAGATCGACGGGCGCACGATTTACTCCCCCTTCTTCGCCGGCGTCTTCTGGATCGCCCAGGATACGGTTCTCGAGGACCTCGAACGCGTGGAAGCCATCCGCGGTCCCGGCGCGACGCAGTGGGGCGCCAACGCCGTCAACGGGATCATCAGCTATACCACCAAATCGGCCCAGGATACCCAGGGCCTCTTGGTCTCGGGCGGCGGCGGCAATACCGAAGGCGGCTTCGGTACCGTCCGCTTCGGCGGGAAGGCTGCTGAAGACCTGCACTACCGCGTCTACGCGAAAATCCAGGAACATGCTTCGTTCGATACCGGCGATCCCGATTATTCCGACGATTGGCAGCGCTGGCAGACCGGCGCGCGTTTCGATTGGGCGCCCCGCGACGGCGCGGACACCGTCACGTGGCAGGGCGATGTCTACGGCGTCGAACGCGCAGGCTCGTCTTTGCGAGCGCCCAATGCCGCGGCCGGAACCGACGGCGAGGACATCGACGACGAACACTACGGCGGCTACAACGCCCTCGCCCGCTGGACCCATAAGCTGGGCGAAGAAAATCAGACCCAGGTTCAGGTCTACTACGATTACTTCCAGGCCAAGGCGCCTCATAACGAGGAAGGCCGCGGCAGCGTGCTCCGCGCCGCCCACGGCACCATCGACCTCGATTTCCAGCACAGCCTTCGTCTCGATGCGCGCCAGCGGTTGGTGTACGGCCTGAATTACCGCACCGTCGATCTGGAAATTCAAAACGGCTGGATCGTCGATTTTGACCCAAGCGGCAGGCGCACGCACGCCATCAGCGGATTCATTCAGGACACGATTACCGCGATTCCGGACAAGCTCGATTTCACCGTGGGCGCCAAGCTGGAACACAATTCGATCAGCAACTTCGAATACCAGCCCAGCCTCAAAGCGACTCTCGCGCCGCATAAAGACCACCTGCTCTGGGGCAGCGTATCGCGCGCGGTGCGCGTCCCCTCGCTCTTCGAGAACGATGCGACGCTCCTGGTGGGCGTCGCCGCGCCCGGCGTTCCGGTCCCTGCGCTGCCTAACCGAGCTTTGGAGCCTGAAGAACTCTGGGCGTTCGAGGCCGGCTACCGCACTCATCCGTATTCCTGGTTCAGCCTTTATTTGGCGGCGTTTCACAATCGCTACGACGATTTGATCGGGACGCGCCTGATCTCCGCGCTGCCGCCGGCCTTCAAGCTCGTCAATAACGAGCGTGCGCATTCCAGCGGCGTCGAATTGACCGCCACGTTTCAGCCATTCGATCCGTGGCGCCTGACGGCCACGTACAGCCATTTGGATGCGTGGAGCACCGAGAGCGGCTCCGACGACAGCGCGCCACGGCACCAGTTTCATGTCCGCAGCTACCTCGATTTGCCGCACGACCTCGAATTGAATGCCGCTCTGTACCACGCCGGATCGGTGCAGCGCTTCAAGATCCCCGAATACTGGCGCGCCGACTTGGGCATCGTGTGGCGCCCGGTCAAGGACCTCGAACTGAGCGTCTGGGGCCAGAACCTGCTGGAAGACGAACACGAAGAATTCCGCGACGACGGGATCGCCACGCGTTCGCGCGGACGGGTGCCGCGCAGCGTTTACGCGAAGCTGGTGTGGCGATGGTAGCGAACCTCGTCACCTGCTTGCGGCGCGCGCGGCGCCTGCGCGGCCTCGTCGCCGGCGCGCTGGCTCTCGCCTGCGCTTGGGGCGCTCCCGCCCTGTGCAGCGAAATCGATACGGGCAAAGCCGCCAAGGTCAAAGCCGGCTATCTCTACAATTTCATCAAGTTCGTCCAGTGGCCAGGGCGAGCCTTCGCCAACGCCACCGCGCCCGTGCGCATCGCCATCGTCGGCAGCCCCCAGATCGCCGGGCTATTGAAAGAAGCCGTGGTGAACGAATCCGTGCAGGGCCGCGCGCTGGAGGTCGTTCTCCTCGAAAAGCTGGAGGAAGACGCGGCCGGGCAATTGTCGAGGTTTCACCTCGTCTTCGTTTCCGAAGACAATCGCGTGGCCCAGGATGCCGCGATCCAGGTGCTCAAGGAAAAGCCCGTCTTGACCGTCTCCGACGGAGACCGCTTCGCGCGGCGCGGCGGGATGATCGAGCTGTTCCTTAAGGAGACGCGCATTGCCATGCGCGTAAACTCGAAAGCCGCGGAAAGTTCGAGCCTGGAGATCAGTTCCAAGCTGCTGAGGCTGGCGGAAATCGTCGAATCGGACAAGAAGGAATAGCCCCTTCGGTGCGCCGCCTCGTACCGGACTAGGTGCGCATCAGGGGGAGGGGGCAGCCGCATGCGCGTGCCGGGCTTCGGCGATCTGGCCTTTCGCACCAAGCTCCTCCTGACCAGCCTCCTGGTCAGCGGCGTCGCCCTCGCCATGGCCTTTGCCGGACTCTTCTCGTATGACATCGCAACCTTCAGCGAACAGGAGGTGGAAGAAGCGCGCACCCAGGCCGCGATCCTGGCTCGTAACACCACCGCCGCCCTGAGCTTCGATGCGCGGCAGGACGCCGAGGACGTCCTCACAGCCCTTGAGGCGAATCCGCATTTTGTCGAGGCCCGCCTGTTCGACAAAACCGGCGCATTCTTTGCCGGGTTCGAGCGTGGCGGCGCCATGATCGGAAAGGGCGGCATGCAGGATCATGCTTGGGCCGCCAACACCGACTTCCAGTTCTCCAGCGAGTACATCGAAGTCGTCTGCCCGGTCCTGCTCGACGGCCGGCGCATCGGAACGGTCTACCTGAAAAACGACCTTACACAGATGGATGAACGCAAGGAGCGCTACGTCGCGATCATGAGCGGCGTGGCCGTTGCCGCGCTGCTCGTGGCGTTCCTCGTATCCGCGCTCATGCAGCGCATGCTGACCCGCCCGGTCATGGAACTGGTCCAGACCGCCAACCGCGTTTCCGCCGATAAAGCTTATTTTGCGCGCGCCAAAAAGCTCTCCGGCGACGAACTAGGCACTCTCACCGACGCCTTCAACGAGATGCTTGACCAGATTCAGACCCGCGACGCGGCCCTCCAGGAAGCGCGCGACAGCCTGGAACGCCGCGTCGAAGAGCGCACCAAGGACTTGACCGAAGCCAATGCGCTGCTGACCCGTGAGATCGAAGGCCGCCGGCGCTTCGAAGACGCTTTGCGCCGAAGCGAAGAGCGTTTCCGCTCGCTGATCGAAACCGCCGCCGTCGTCATCGTCGTGCTCGACGAACGCTTCGGCATTCTCGAATGGAACCTCGAGGCCGAACGCACGCTCGGCCTGTCCCGCGAATCCGCGCTCGGCGCCGATTTCCTCGCCAGCTTCGTCCCCGTCCCCGAGCGGCCGCGCTTCGAAGCCGAATTGCGCAAAGTCCTCGGCGGCCAGTCTTCGCGCGGCTACGAATACGCCGTCGAAACCACCGAAGGCCGCGGCTGCACGTTGCTCTGGAACATCACGCACTTGCCAGGATCCCGCGACCATCCCGCCGGCCTGCTGGCCTGCGCGCAGGACATCACCGAACGCAAGAAGTCCGAACTGCAACTCAAGCACGCGCTGCAGCGAGCCGAAGAAGCCAACCAGGCCAAGAGCGAATTTCTGGCCAACATGAGCCACGAAATCCGCACGCCGATGAACGGAGTCCTGGGCATGCTCAGCCTGCTTCAGGACTCCACGCTCACGCCCGAACAACGCGACTACGCCCACACGGCCGAACAGTCCGGACAAGCGCTGCTGACCGTCATCAACGACATCCTGGACTTCAGCAAGATCGAGGCCGGCCGGCTCGACATCGAGCCCGTGCCATTCAACCTGCAGGTCGCGATGGAAGAAGTCCTGGATCTGATGATCCCAAAGGCCCACGAAAAGAAATTGGAACTGATCCTGCGCTTCGCGCCGGGCACGCCGATCGGAACCGTGGGTGACCCCGGACGCATCCGCCAGATCGTCCTGAACCTGCTCGGCAACGCGATCAAATTCACGCATACCGGATCGATCCTGCTCGACGTCGAAGGTCGTGCTCTGGATAACGGGAAAGCCCAGATTCGCATCGCCGTGCAGGATTCCGGCATCGGCATTCCCGAAAATAAGATCGGCGCCATCTTCGAGAAGTTCACCCAGGTCGACGCCTCCACCACACGGCACTACGGCGGCACCGGCTTGGGTTTGACCATTTGCAAACGGCTCGTCGAACTGATGAACGGGCGCATCGGCGTCGAAAGCACCCTCGGTAAAGGCAGCACCTTCTGGTTCGAACTCATGCTGCCCGTGGCCGCCGAAGAAGAACCTCCGGCCATCGATCCTTCCGAACTTCATGGGCTGCGCGTGCTGATCATCGACGATCTGCCCACCAACCGCCGCGTCCTCGCCGAACGGCTGCGCTCCTGGCACATGCAGCCTTCGGAGGCCGATTCCGCCGAAGCCGGATTGCGCGCGGCGCAAGAGGCGCTCGAAGCCGGCCAACCCTTTCAATTGGCGCTGGTGGATTACCAGATGCCACTCATGGACGGCGAAGGATTCGCCCGCGCGGTCCGATCGCAAGCCCGCTTCGAATCGCTCCTCTTGGTGGCCCTCTCCTCCTCCTCGCTTCGCGGCGACGCCCAGCGCATGAAAAGCGCCGGGTTCGCAGCGTTCCTCCTCAAGCCCGTCCGGCCCAGCCTGCTTCTGGATACGCTCGTCCTGGCCTGGCAGCAGCGCCGCCCCCTATCTCCCGACTCGCTCATCACGAGCCGTACCGTCCGTGAAACGAAGCCCATCCGCGGTGGAACCGCCATGCTGCCGGCACCGGCCGCCGCATCGGCTTCCGGGTCGGGGTCCGGGACCGGGACCGGGTTGCGCGTGCTGGTCGCCGAGGACAACGCGGTCAACCAAAAGGTCGCGCGGCGCTTCCTCGAAAACATGGGCTGCCGCGTCGACATCGCCGCCAACGGACGCGAAGCGCTCGAGATGCTCGCGAGGTCCAGCTTCGACCTCGTCTTCATGGACTGCCAGATGCCCGAACTGGATGGCTATGCCGCCACCCGGGAGATACGCGCGCGCGAAGGCGTGTCCGGAGGGCATCAGGTCATCATTGCCATGACCGCCCACGCCATGCAGGGCGACCGCGAACAATGCCTCGCCGCCGGCATGGACGATTATTTGGCCAAGCCCGTTAACCCCAAGACGATGGCCGAGTTGCTGGAACGCTGGCGCCCCGGCCGGCGCTCGACCTAATAACACGGCCTTGCGCCGCGAAGGCGTTTGGCGGTATAGTGGCTTAGCCACCGGCTGGCTAGGCCGAGGACCGCGAACCACGTGCTCGTCAAAGACCCCATCTACCGGCAACTCCACGACGAACTCTGCGGGCTCCTCCGCGCCGGCGGCTTCCCGCCCGGAGCGCAATTCCTCACCGAACGCGAAGTCGGCGCGCGCTTCGCCGTCAGCCGCGCCACCGCCAACAAAGCCCTCGCCGGTCTCGTCAGCGAAGGGATGCTCGAATTTCGCAAAGGGGTAGGAACCTTCGTCGCCGCCGCGCCGCTGGGCTACGATCTGCGCGCACTGGCCAGCTTCACCGGCAAGTGCCGCGACGCCGGCCGCACGCCGTCCACCAAAGTGCTGCGCTTCGCCAAGCTCCGCGCACGGAGTGCGCCGGCCGAAGTCCGCGCGGCCCTGCGCGCCGAAGCCGGAGAACCGCTCTACTTTGTCGAACGCCTGCGGCTGGCCGACCGCGAACCGGTCATCCTGGAGCGCCGCTACATCGCCGCGAGCCATTGTCTGGGCTTGAGCCGCGCCGACTGCGCGGGCTCGCTTTACGCGCTCTGGGCCGAACGCTACCGGCTTCAAATCGCCGGCGCCGAACAGTCCATCCGCGCGGTGGACCTTTCCGCGCACGAAGCCCGCCGCCTCCGCGTGCGGCCCGGACGCGCGGGCCTGCTCACCATCGCCACCGGATACCTGGCCGGCGGCGCGCCGCTGTGGTGGGAATGGACGCTCTACCGCGCCGACGCGTACGAATTCCAGAACCGCCTCGGCGGCTTGCGCGACGCGCATCCGGCCGTGGGCCATTTCATGCCGGCGCGCGGCGCCGCCGTCCCCGCGCCCGCCGGTCAAGGAGGTGCCTGATGGAGCGCATCGGAGCGGCCATGGTCGGCACGGGCTTCATGGGCCGCGTGCATGTCGAAGCGCTGCGCCGAGCGGGCGTGGACGTCCGCGGTATCTTGGGCAGCTCGCCCGATAAATCCCGCGCCGCCGCGAAGCAGCTCGGTTTGCCGCGCGCCTACACGTCGCTCGGCGAACTTCTTGCCGATCGCGAGGTCCAATCCGTCCACATCGGCACGCCCAACAAACTCCACGGCGCGCAGGTCCGCGCGGCGCTGGCCGCCGGGAAACACGTGCTCTGCGAAAAGCCGCTCGCACTCACCTCGGCCGAATCGTCGGACCTCGTGGCGCTGGCGCGCAAGCATCCGCAGCAGGCCGCGGGCGTGAACTACAACATGCGGTATTACCCGCTCTGCCTCGAAGCCCGCGCGCGCGTGCGCGGCGGAGCACTCGGGCGCGTCTTCCACATCGCGGGCAGCTACGTCCAGGACTGGCTCCTGCGCGAGACCGATTACAACTGGCGCGTCCTCGAAGCCGAAGGAGGCGCCCTTCGCGCCGTGGCCGACATCGGCACGCACTGGCTCGATCTCGTCCACGCCATCACCGGCCTCGAAGTCGAAGAGCTCTGCGCCGACCTCCACACCGTCCACCCCGTGCGCAAGCGGCCCAAGGGCGAAGTCGAAACCTTCAAGCGCGGTCAAGCCGCCGAGACCGAAGCGGTGGCCATCGGCACCGAAGACTACGGCGCCGTGCTGCTGCGCTTCGCCGGCGGCGCGCGCGGCACGCTCTGGGTCAGCCAAGTCACCGCCGGGCGCAAGAACTGCCTGCGCCTCGAAGTCGCCGGCGAACACCGCGCGCTGAGCTGGGAAAGCGAACGCCCCAACGAACTCTGGCTCGGCGCGCGTGACGAACCCAACGCCCTGCTGCTGAAGGATCCTGCGCTGCTCAGTCCCCTCGCCGCGCGCTCGGCCGAACAGCCCGGCGGGCACAACGAAGGCTACGCCGACACGTTCAAGCAGCTCTTCCGCGATTTCTACGGCTACATCGCGGCGGGCGATTTCAGCGCCCCGCCGCCCTTCCCCACGTTCGCCGACGGCCATCGCGAGATGCGCCTCTGCGATGCCATCCTCGCCAGCCATCGCCAGGGCGGCTGGGTTCAACTCAACGGAGGCGAAGCATGAAGCTCGGATTCGTAAGCGCCATTCTGCCCGACCTGTCGCTCGAGGAAGTCTTCGCCTTCGCGGCGGCCGAAGGTTTCGCCTGCGTCGAACTGATGTGCTGGCCCAAAGGCAAGGCCGAACGCCGCTACGCGGGCGTCACCCATCTCGACGTCGCCGGCTTCACGAAGCAGGACGCCGCGCGCGTGAACAAGCTGGCCGCGAAGCACGGCGTCGCCATCAGCGGTTTGGGCTATTACCCCAACCCTCTCGCGCCGGACACGAAGGAAGCCGCCGTCTACGTCGCGCACATCCAAAAAGTGATCGAAGCCTCGGCCCTGCTGGGCGTGAACGTCGCCAATACCTTCGTCGGCCGCGACTGGACGAAGTCCGTCGACGCCAACTGGCCGCGCTTCCTCAAAACCTGGAAGCCTCTCGTGAAGTTCGCCCAGGATCGCGGCGTGAAAATCGGCATCGAAAACTGCCCCATGCTCTTCACCTCCGACGAATGGCCCGGCGGCAAAAACCTCGCCACCTCGCCCAAAATCTGGCGGCGCATGTTCGAAGATATTCCCAGCCCGCATTTCGGACTCAATTACGATCCCTCGCACCTCGCTTGGCAGCAGATGGACTACCTGAAGCCCCTGGTTGAATTCCGGGAACGCCTCGTCCACGTGCACGCCAAGGATGTGCGCATCGACCGCGAAATGCTCGACGACGCCGGCATCCTCGCCACGCCGCTGGAGTACCACTGCCCCAAGCTCCCCGGATTGGGCGAAATCTCCTGGGGACGTTTCTGTTCGGTGCTGGGCGACGCCGGCTACAGCGGCCCGGTCTGCATCGAAGTCGAGGACCGGGCGTACGAGAAGTCCGTCGAGACGCGTAAGCAGGCGCTGCGCCAGAGCGGCCGGTACCTGCGCAATTACCTGGCCGATTGTTAGTCGAGAACAAGCACACTCAAAGGAGACCTGCCATGAAATGCACCTACGCCGAGGCGGCCAAAATGATCGACCACTCGCTGCTTAATCCGATCTTCACCGACCGCGAACTGGAAGCCGGCTGCCGCCTCGCGCTGGAGTACGACGTCGCCAGCGTCTGCATCCTGCCCTATGCGCTGCGCCGTTGCGCGGAAATCCTGCACGGCAGCGCCGTGAAAGCCAGCACCACCATCGGCTTCCCGCACGGCGGGCACACCACAGCCGTCAAAGCCGCCGAAACCGAACGCGCACTTAAGGACGGCGGCGAGGAACTCGATATGGTCGTCAATATCTCCAAAGTGCTGAGCGGCGACTGGGCGTACGTCCGCGACGATCTGCGCGCAGTCATCGAACCCACTCACGCCGCGGGGCAGAAGGTAAAAGTTATTTTCGAGAACTGCTACCTGCAAGACGAGCATAAAATCCGGCTCTGCGAAATCTGCGCCGAACTGGGCGCCGATTGGGTCAAGACGTCGACGGGCTACGGCAGCGGCGGCGCGACCGACGCGGACTTGGCGCTGATGCGCAAGCACAGCCCCGCCCGCGTGCAGGTCAAAGCCGCCGGGGGCGTGCGAACGCTCGACCGCCTGCTCGAAGTCCGCGCCTTGGGCGTGACCCGCGCCGGCGCGAGCAAAACCGCCGAGATCCTCGACGAAGCGCGCAAGCGCTTAGGCCGATGAACGCGCGGAAAGAATAGAAAGGCTGCCCCATGTCCGATCTGCCGCCCCCCGCTCCACCTGCCCCCGCCGGAGCGCCCGCGCCACCCGGAGTGCCCACACCCGCGCGGCCGCCCGCTCCAAGCGGCGGCGGCAACGTCCTCAAGTGGGTCCTTATCGGCTGCGGCGGCGTCACCGTCCTCGGCGTCCTGATGGTCGTCGGTCTGTCCCTCTTCGTTTGGAGCAAAGCCAAAGAGGCCGGCTACGACCACGAACTGATGAAGCGCAATCCGCAACTCGCCGCGGCCAAGATCGCCATCGTCTCCAACCCCGATGTGGAACTCGTCAGCATCGACGAAAGCAAAAGCACGCTGACCGTGAAAGATAAGAAATCCGGAAAAGTCACGACGGTGAATTTGCAGCAGGCGATGGACGACGGCTGGAGTTTCGAAACCGTCGGCGAAGACGGCAAGGCGGAACTCGTGGAGTTTCAGGCCACGCCCAGCGGCAGCGCCGAAGACCCGGGCAAGCTCCAGGTGACGACCAAAGACGGCGTGATGACCTACGGCGGAAAAACGGTCGAAACGCCCGAGTGGCTCCCGCTCTATCCCGGTGCGAAGGCGCAAAGCCTGATGTCCAACCAGACCGCCGACCGCGTGCAGGGCATGTTCAGCCAGCAGACCTCCGATGGCGCCGAGCAAGTGGCCGCGTTCTATAAGGAAAAGCTCGAAGCCTCCGGCTTTAAGCTGAAGCAATCGACCTTCCAGCAGGATCAGAAGACCGTCATCAGCTTGCAGACCGAAAAGGACGCGGCCAACCGCAGCGTCATCCTCTCGATCATGCAGGAAACCGGCAAGCCGACGACGGCCAGCATTCAGTTCAACGCGCTGAAGTAACGCGGCGGGAGAACCTATGTCCGGACGCGAACGCGCTCGGATGCCGCTTGCATGGAGCGCCCTGCAACCGTGGGTGCGCTATGCCGAGCGCGAGATCTGGCTGAGCCCGATGCCCGAACGCGCGCTCTTCGATCACCAGTGGATCTACGTCCTCAAAGGCTGGGTGCGCGCCGAGTTCGACGGGCGCAAGGTCACGCTCCTGCCGGGCGATCTGTGGATCATTGAGCCCGGGGTGGCGCACGCCGGCGTGCCCGAACCCACCCAGACCGAAATCTTCGGCGTCCACTTCGACTACCAGACCCAGCCCGATTCGCCGCGCTGGCAGTATCCGCTTCACGAAGGCCGCCGCGTGCCTCCGCTGCGCCGCCCCATATGTTTGCCGGAAAATCTCGTGCTCTCCGGCGTTTACAAAGCCGCGGCGTTGCCCGATCTGCGCGCGCCGTTTACCGAACTGGTCTCGGCCTTCCACGAGCGGCGCGACGCCGACGTCCTGCGCGTGCGCGCCCGCTGGTTCGATCTGCTCTACCTGCTCGTCCGCGCGCTCGCCGGAACGGGCCGCCCCGGCGGCAGCCTGATCCGGCACCGCACCGGCGTCGCGCGTGCCGTGAGCTGGCTGGAAGCGCATTACGCCCAACCGCTCGACCGCGAAGCGCTGGCCCGCCGCGTCGGGCTCAGCCCCACGCATTTGACCCACCTCTTCAAGCGTCTGACCGGGCGCTCCCCGCTGCGGCATCAGCAGCATTTGCGCATGAGCGAAGCCAAGCGCCTGCTGCGCGAAACCGAACTGAAGCACCGCGAAATCGCCCGCCGCGTAGGCTACGCCGACCCGTACCATTTCAGCCGGGCCTTCAAGCAGTACGAAGGCATGGCGCCGCGCTCCTACGCCGAACTTGTCCGCCGCGCATAAGCGCTAAATCTGTCATAAACATCCATCTTTTAGTCTCCGCAGGTATTTTGCGTATCCATCGGATACGTAGAATGCGGGGCGTCGATCCGTCACGAACGGTCAACCCGCCAGGAGTCCGACGATGCCCAGCGCCGCCTGCCCCACCCTCGTTCCCGAACGCCGCGCCGCCCTTGAGCGCGTCCGCGCCCTGGCCTCCGAAAGACGCCCCCGCCATTCGCTCCCGCAGGCTTTCTACTGCGACGAAGACGTCTTCGCCGTCGACCTCGAGCGCGTCTTCAAGCGCCACTGGCTCTTCGCCGGGCACGTCTGCCAGATCCCCAGGCGCGGCGATTACTTCACCTGGAAGGTCGGCGCCGATCCGCTCTTGATCGTCCGCGGCGCAGACGGCGCCGTGCATGCGCATCACAACGTCTGCACCCATCGCGGCTCCATCCTGACCGACCAAGCCTGCGGCCGCGCCGGCAAGTTCGTCTGCCCGTACCACCAATGGGTCTTCGAACTCGACGGGCGCCTGGCCTCGGCGCGCCACATGCCGGACGATTTCGAACAGCCGGCCTACGGCCTGCGCCCGGTCCACGTTCGAGTCCTGGCCGGCTTGATCTTAGTCTGCCTACACGAGTCCCCGCCGCCCTTCGAGCCCTATGCCGCGGCCGTCGAACCCTTTACTGCTCCGTACGAGATGGAAAAGGTCAAGATCGCCTGCGCGCGCCGCTACGAACTCCGCTCCAACTGGAAGCTGATTACCGAGAACTTCCGCGAGTGCTACCACTGCGCGGGCGGGCACCCTGAATACTGCCGCGCGGTCTTGGGTTCCGGCACCGATCACCCGGTTTACGTCAAGGACGACCGGGCCGCCGTCTGGGCCGACCGTACCGCCCACTGGAAGCGCCTGGGCCTCGCCACCGGCTCCGTCGATTTCACCCGCGAACGCTGGTACCACTGCAACCGGTACCCGTTCCGTCCGGGCTTCGTGAGCCAAACGCTGGATGGAAAACCCTGCGCGCCGCTGCTGGGACGCTTGCCCGACCGCGACGTGGGCGTCTTCGCCATCGTCAGCTATCCGCAATTCTGGCATGAATCGTCGAGCGATTACTTCATCACCATCCGCGTCACTCCCATCTCCGCCACCCGCAGCGACGCCGATGTCTGCTGGTACGTGCGCGAAGACGCCGTCGAAGGGCGCGACTACGAACCCGAACGCGTGGCCGCGTTCTGGCGCGCCACCGCCGAACAGGACTGGAAACTCGGCGAAGACAACCAGGCCGGCATCCTGTCCTCCGCCTACCGCCCCGGCCCGCTGGGGCCGATCGAAGACGGCATCGAAATCTTTTTGCAGTGGTACCTCGATCAGGTGACGGAGGAATCGTACGCCCCCGGCCCGGCGTGACGCGCGCACCCAAGCGCCTCGCTTTACCCAGGCATCCCGCCATGCGCGGCTATAATCCCGCGCATGTACACCACTCAGGCCACGCGCCCCATCGAGGTTCGCTTCCCGCCCAGCGGCATCTTCATTTTCGAAAGCCACCACGGCGCGCGCTTCTACATGGCGCCGACGCGCAAGGATTTCCTGAAGGTGGTCTACGTACTCAAGGGCAGCGGACAGGTCGAAAGTCCGTTGCTGGAACGGAGCCTGCCCGTTCGGCAAGGCGATCTGGTTCTCGTTTCGCCGCAGCAACGCCACGCCTTCCACGACGATCCGCGCTCCGAAGCCGCGTACATCGTGCTTTGCGTGCGCATCGAAGTCCTCAAACGCTGCGGCGAGGACCTGTGGCGCGTCCCGCGCCCGATCCGCCTGCGCAACGGCGCGCTCGCCCAGGAAGCCGACGAACTTTTCCGGCGGCTCTTCTTCGAACAATACCTCCGCCGGCCGGCCTACGCCGAAATGATGCAGGGGCTCACCGTCCAACTGCTCGCCGTCATGGCCCGCGCCCGGGAACGCCTGAACGCGCGGCAGCCCGAAGCGCCGGCGGCCCAAACGCCCATGGAAGCGCGCGTTCACGACTACATCCGCGATCTGGAAGAGCGCTACGCGGCCGACGAGAAGCTCGACAACGTAGCCGCCCGCCTGGGCATGAGCCGCCGGTCGTTCACTGCCTTCTTCCGCAGGCTGACCGGCCAATCCTGGCACCGCTACCTGCGCGAAGTCCGCATTCGCAAAGCCAAACCGCTGCTCCTCAGCGACGGCCATACGGCTCTGTGGGTGGCCCTGGAGTCCGGATTTCAGGATCTCTCCACCTTCTATCGCGCTTTTCGCGCGGTCGAAGGCGTCACCCCCACGCAATGGGTCAACGCGCAGAAAAAGACCCGTCCTTCGCCCGGCGCCTCGGCCCGCGGCCGGTAACCAAGCGCACGCTTGCCCGAATTGCCTACGCCGCTTGCCCGCCTCGCCAGGAGTTCGCCCGCCCGGCCCGGTAAAGTGCGGGTGTACGCCGTACCGGGGAACTCGAGATGCCCTTGTCCCAAGCGATCGACACGCTCATCCGCCGCGGAACCGTGATGCCCGCCACGCCGCTGGCGCTCAACGCCCAGCGCCGCTTCGACGAACGCCGCCAGCGTGCCCTGATGCGCTACTACGCCGACGCCGGCGCCGGAGGCATCGCCGTCGGCATGCACTTCACCCAGTTCGAGATTCGCAAACCCGGCATCGACCTCTTCGAACCGGTCCTGCGCGTCTGCGCCGGCGAGATCGACCGCCGTTCCAAGGCGCTCGGGCGCCCCATCGCCAAAATAGCCGGCATCGAAGGCACGACGCCCAGCGCCGTGCAGCAGGCGCAACTTGCGCGGGATCTGGGCTACGACATCGGCATCGTCTCGCTCGCGGCCTTCAAAGGCGCGATGGAACAGGAACTCATTCATCACGTCCGGACGCTCGGCAAGATCATGCCGCTCTTCGGATTTTACCTGCTCACCGGAGTGGGCGGGATCCGCCTCAGCTACGCCTTCTGGCGCGAACTGGCGGAGATCGAACAGGTCATCGGGATCAAGATCGCGCCCTTTGACCGCTACGGCACCATCGACGTCGCGCGCGCCGTAGCCGACGCCGGACGCGGGGACTCCATTGCGCTCTACACCGGAAACGACGACAGCATCCTTTACGACCTGTTGACGCCCTTCCGCTTCGGCCCGCCGGACTCCGCCCCAACCGTCCGCATTCGCGGCGGCCTGCTCGGACAATGGGCCTGCTGGACCCGGCGAGCGGTGGAACTCCACGAACGCGTGCGCGGCCTGGCCGAGGGCGGCGAGCCCATCGCGCCCGAGTGGCTCACGCTTTCGGCCCAGATCACCGACGCCAACGCCGCGCTCTTCGATCCCGCGTACGGCTTCGCCGGCAGCATCCCCGGCGTGAACGAGATATTGCGCCGCCAGGGCCTGCTCGAAGGCGCCTGGACGCTCAAGCGCGACGAAACCCTCTCGCCCGGACAAGCCGCCGAAATCGACCGCGTCTGCGCAGCCTATCCGCACCTGACCGACGACGACTTCGTGAAAGCGAACCTCGACCGTTGGCTGAACGAATAGAAAGGCAACCCATGCCCGAACGGGAACTCGCCGAAACGCTCGAAACCGAGGCCCTGCCCGAGGCCTTTCGCAACGAAGAGCACCTCGAAGCGTTCATGTCCACGCCCCCGCGCGCGCTGGTGGACGACTTCGCCAGGCTCGAAGGCGATATCCTCGTGCTCGGCGTCGCCGGCAAGGTCGGCCCGACGCTGGCCATGATGGCCAAGCGCGCCGCACCGGATAAACGCATCGTCGGCGTCGCGCGCTTCTCGGATCCCGCCGTCAAACGCCGCCTCGAAGCCGCCGGCATCCAAACGCGCGCCTGCGACCTGCTCGATCCGCAGGCTCTCGCCGCGCTGCCCGATCTGCCCAACGTCGTCTACATGGCCGGAAAAAAGTTCGGCACCGCCGGCACCGAACCCTTCACCTGGGCCATGAACGCCGTCGCGCCCACGTACGTCGCGCAGCGTTTCCGCCGCACGCGCTTCGTCGCCTTCTCGACGCTGTGCGTCTATCCCTTCGCGCCCGTGGACGGCCCCGGCTCCGCGCCCGAAAACACTCCGCCCACGCCGGTGGGCGAGTACGCGAACTCCTGCGTGGCCCGCGAGCGCGTGTTTCAATACTTCTCCGAACGCACGCAAAGCCCCGGCGTCCTCGCGCGCCTCAACTACGCCATCGATTGCAGATACGGCGTCCTCTGCGATATCGGCCGCTGCGTGCTGAGCGGCACGCCGATCGATCTGCGCACCGGAGTCGCCAACTGCATCTGGCAAGGCGACGCCATCGCGCATATTTTGCGCGCGCTCACCCAAGGCCGCATCCCGGCCCGAGCGATCAACATCGGAGCGCCGCGCACCGCCTCCGTGCGGTACATCGCCCAACGCTTCGGCGAACGTTTCGGCAAAGCACCCGTCTTCCAAGGCACAGAAGCCAGCCACGCCTGGCACAACGACTGCTCCGAAGCCCAACGCCTCTGGGGCGATCCGGCCGTGGATCTCGACACGATGATTCGCTGGAACGCCGATTGGCTAAGCCGCGGCCTGCCGCTTCATGGAAAACCCACGCATTACGCGGAACGCGACGGAGTCTTTTAAGAGCCTCTAACAAAACCGGTGTCGTGGCGGCTGCGCCGCGCCGGTCAAGCAGGACGAAGAAAGCGAAGAAGCCGTATCGGGACGAGCATCCGGCGCCTGAGCTTGATGAAGTCCTGCGCAGGACCGCCGCAAGCAGACGCCCGGCGAGGGTTTGGTTAGAGGCTCTAAACTATGGAATCGCCTCCGACGCATCGCTTCGACGCGCCCGCCTGCGTGCAGCACGGCGCCGGGGTGCGCGCCCAGCTTCCCGAACGTGTGCGCGAGTTCGGCGGCACGCGCGTCCTCCTCGTCACCGATCCGGGCATCGTCAAATTGGGCGTCGCGGGCGAAGCCGTTGCCGCCCTCGAACGCGCGGGGATCGCCGTCGCCGTCTTCGACGGCGTGCAGCCCGATCCCACCGACGCCAACGTCGCGCAAGGCTTCGAAGCCCTGCGCGCGCATCGAGCCGACCTCGTCGTCGCGCTGGGCGGAGGTTCGCCCATCGACGTGGCCAAGGTCGTCGCGATTCGAGCGGCCAATCCCGAACCGCTCCCCGCGTTCATGGGCCTCCACAAAATCGCGCACCCCGGCCTGCCCGTCATCGCCATGCCCACCACCGCCGGAACCGGCAGCGAAGTCACCAAAGTGGCCGTGATCACCGACGTGGGCCGGCGAGTCAAAATGATGATGCTCAGCGCCCGGCTGCTGCCGCGCGCCGCGCTCGTCGATTACGAACTCTCGCTCGGCATGCCCAAACCGCTCACCGCCGCCGTGGGCGTGGACACGCTGACGCACGGAATCGAAGCGTACGTCTCGCGCAAAGCCAACGCGCTCACCGATCCCCTCGCCTTGCAGTGCATCGAACTCACCGCGCGCCACCTGCGCCAAGCCTGGGCCGAACCGTCGAACCGCGAAGCGCGCGAAGGCATGATGCTCGCCGCCACGCTCGGCGGACTGGCCTTCTCCAACAGCAGCGTGGCGCTGGTGCACGGCATGAGCCGCCCGCTCGGGACGCTGCTCCATCTGCCGCACGGCCTCTCGAACGCCGTCCTCCTGCCCGCCGTCACGCGCTACTCCATCCCGGCCGCGTCCGAACGCTACGCCGCCGTCGCCCGAACCGTCCGCTGCGCCGCTCCCGAAACCTCCGCTCCTGCCGCCTGCGCGGCGCTCGTCGAATGGCTCGAAGCCCTCAACCGCACGCTCGAAATCCCCCGCCTCTCCGAATGCGCCCGCCAACCCTGGTCCCGCGTCGAACCCGAACTCCTCAAGATGGCCCAAGACGCCCTCGCCTCCGGCAGCCCCGCCCAAAACCCCCGCCTCCCGACGCCGGAAGAAATCGCACAGCTTTATAGAGAAGCTTGGTAGCAGCCGACCCGATCCGAAGAACGTCGAACGCCTCGCCGAGATTCACCGACGCCCAATCCGGAATGCGTGCAGGAAGATGCGAATTTAACTCCGCGTACCATGCTTCGAGCCCAAACCAAAAAAAATCGGCCTTGCGTAAGCAAGGCCGATCGGCTGCTACGTGTAAAGAATTTCGGATCAGCGAACCTTGGACACCGCCAACCCGTGCTCGTCCACCGCCGCCTTAACCACTTCGGCGAACTGCGCTTTGCCGAAGGTTTGCAGATAACCATCCAGCAGCGGCTTTACCTTGGAAGTAAAGGTGCGCATATCGCGGCACTGCCGCATGGCCGGCACCAGCACCTGCCGGTAGCCGTCCTCCGCCTTCAGTTCTAACTGGACTTCTGGCTTTCGGTTCAGTTCCATGCCCAGCTTTCGCAGTTCCGCCATCTCCGGCGCCTTCGGGAACGCTTCGACGAACGCGATCGCCTCGCGGTAGGCCTGTACGGGATCAGTGGCGACTAACCCCTGGATTTGCGTCATGCGCCGCTTCCGCTCTTCCGCCACGCGCTCGCGAAGTTTCTTCGCGAAGCCCTGCGCTTCCGTATCGCCGGCCTTGGCTTCGGCCTTCAACAGCTCGACCTCAAGCAGCGAGAACTGTTGCAAGTCAAAGAGATGCGCCGCGTACTCCATGCTGGAGGGGATTTCCTTCACACCGAGCAGGCCGTTTGCACCCTTTAGACTGCGCTCAATGACCGTCTGGTGAATCGCCCGGCCGCGATCAGCGCCGCTTGACCATGTCCAACCCTTGCTCGCGTTGTAGGCGATCTTTCCTTCGGGATCCACGATTACGAGCCAGTTCGCCGCGTTCTTGGGCACGCCGTACGCGGAGGACGTCGCACCGCCAGCGTCTACCATGTTCGCGAACGGCTTAAGGTCGTAACGGTCCACCTGCGCCTTGACCGAGCGCGCATCGCCCGTGCGGGACATGTTGATACCAATGAAGGTTACGTTCGGAGAGTTCTTGTACGACGCGTAGTCCTGAGCCAAACTGGCCAGGAAGGGTCCGGGGCCGCCTCAGCAGGCGACGTCGGCGTTCCAGAACGCCAACACGACGCAATTGCCCTTCACGGCTTCGAGCGAGACCGGTGTGCCGATCCAGGCCGAAGCGATCAGCGCGGGCGCCTCCTTGCCCACGTCCTTATCCCAGCGTTCCGCCTGCTGCGCGCTCGCGCCGGTCGCCGCACATAGCACCAGCGCGCACAGCGTCCCTCTGCTTACTAGCATCGCATACCCTCCTGTCCTCAGCCTGCCTCGAAAAATTATCCCACGTTCAA
Source organism: Planctomycetota bacterium (assembly GCA_015075375.1). GTDB lineage: Bacteria > Planctomycetota > SZUA-567 > H5-PLA8 > H5-PLA8 > H5-PLA8. Next base: position 473,624 of record JABTUM010000004.1, read on the forward strand.
GACGATATTTTCCAGGTTTGTACTAGCTCGTCAAGAGGGTTTCACCTTGCGTTTGCGTCCATGCCCGACTCTCCTTAACGTGGCGACCGAGACGGCTCTAACCCATTATTCAAATGTGCGCAAAAGAACGGACGTTATCATCGGCTGGGCGTCCACGGGCAGTGCGAAGAGCCAGGATCCGTGCGTCTCGTACTCGAAGGTGCATGGCGATGCGGTTGGAGCGGTAGCGCGTGCCGCACTCGAACGGGACGCAGCCGCTTACGGGGGGCATGGGCGGATTCTGGGGCCGTTTCATTTCTGCGGCTCGTCGGGTGCTTCGGGAGGCTTAACAGTTTTCTGGGCCGCTACACCACATACGCGTTGAGTCTCATCTTTCAGCGACTCAAATCCTGCAATTGGGCCAATAAACCAAAACTGCTGCCCTCGATCATTTTCCACATAAAACCGATCCTCGTTCGAAGTCTGATGATATGCGAATGCGCTGCAATCAATTTTCCGCCAAAAAAGAAAGTAGCGAACATAAATAAAATCGCTGCTCACTTTGACGCGAAAGCTCCAGGCTTCGATAGTTGCGCACACCAATGCAGCCCAAAAAAAGGGCAGAATATACCAAGCTTTAGGATTATAGCTTATAATCGCGTGAGCAAAAAAGGCACCTGAAACCACTGTCAAAATGAGGCAAAGCCATCGCCACTTTCCCGGGCGTCGATAATCGTGACTACCGCTAGAGCTAGACTCCAAGGCAATCCAAGCAAAGAGTCCTATGACGACTACCGCGACTATGACCTCTCTTAACACATGAGCCCCTTGCCTCAATATGTAAGTGCTATTGGATTATTTGCTACCTCGACCAGTTCCACAGTCCACAAAGTAAGCCTGAGTTCCTGGCGGGGGATTGTCTTCACACTTCGTTCCTGCGACCTACTCCCAACACCAACAAGAAACACCACCAGGCCATTTAAGCTACGAGCCTTTGGCTTTTACCTCGGCGGGACTGTCTCCCACGGAACGCGCCAGTCTGCGCTGGTCGCACTTGCACTCCTTTCATCGCTCGGACTTCTTTTCGTCCTTCACGTCGGCTGAGCAGCTACATCGTGTACAGCTATTGTCTCTTAACCTTCTTTGCCTATACTCAAGCACAAAGGCAAATAACAGTATAATGGCAATTGCAAGAATTATATTTACTACCAATTTGGCTGGAGTAAATATTTCAACCATACGCGCATCAACAACATTCCTTTCAAGAAATGCGAAGGGCCACCCCTTGCGATAAATTGATACCGAGGATACCTCTTCAAAGACGGGGCGAAACTCAAGGTTGCGCCCGATAAAGAGTGAAGCAACTAATACACATAGTATAGCAGTCGAAAGATGAAAGCGCATTATCAGCGTTAGCCCTTGTAATATTCCTCAAGCGTTCGATCAGTCGCAGTGGCATCTGTTGACGGACCAACTGCTGGAGGGAGCGCTCCGGTTGTCGGGTCGTACCCGACAATTTTTCCTGGACTAACTAGTTTCCACTTGCCTCCATCTGAAATTGCATTCTTTTGGTCTGTTGCGTAAACAGTACATCCGCTTGCCTGGGCCAGTCTCTGGAGGGCCGTTTGGGGAGGCGTTCCAATTGCCCCACCACCCCCGAAACTACATCCGTAAACATTAATCACACAGGGCTTACAGGCAAGGTTGCCAAGCTGTGATCCTAAGGTCGAAAAACTCAAATTTACCCTAGCATCTGTCGTGTCGGGAATATCGGATTCTCTCCTGTGCCCCCTACGTAATCTTTGTCCAAAGTGAGCGTTTAATGGGTGGGGTAAATCGCGAGTAAATCGCCTCATCCGGATGGTAAGCAGACCGCGCTGAACGAGAGCGCGGCTTGCGGCCAGAGCGTTGGACGGCCTCTGCTTCGCGTGTGCTGCCTTCGATTCCCGGTAACAGTCCGTGTTCGGCGCGGACGTCCGGTTCGTTGCGGGCCACGGCCGCGATCCCAATTCACGCCAACTGGAATCATCATAACGCGGGTTAGGGGGGCGTCACTAGGGAAGTCGCGGCAGGGTGGCCTTGGGTGTCGGGCCGCTTACGGCGGCGAACCAAACTTGATCAGGCTCGACGTTCGCGTGCTGCGGGCTGTCCGGCTCATCGCGTAGAGCAGTGCCGCACTCGCACGGGACGGAGCCGCTTAGGGTGGGCATGGCGCCTCCGGGGATCGTATTCGTACGACGAAAAAGTTCGCGTCCGCCGACTTCGTAAAGGTTCCCGTCCATGGACAGGTGGGACTGCCTGCTGACTCGCAGGCGGTCATTCACCGCCTTCTTTCTCCCAGGCTTCGACGGTTTCGTTACCTCCACCGCCGCTGGGATAGCTACCCGGTGGGACGACCTTTGCCGGGTCGGGTCTCGCACCCGCTGGAACCTTCCGCCTTTTCACGGCGCACCTGGGCCGGTACAGCCGGCCCAGCAGCCACTACAAGGCCGTCTAAATCTTTGAGCGCTATTTCCCAATGCCGAGCATTCTCTACGGACGCGTGCTTCAGTAGATTAAGCGAACGTTGCATCTTTTTCCTAACTTTGGCGTCGCGCGCAATCCGAACTGCTTTTTCAATTTCACCAACGAGCGTACTTGCCAGCCCGGGACAATGGGAAACTCCCCTCAGAAAAAGACGGCGAACATTAACATCGCGGTCACACAGTATACGAACAAGCCGCTTGTGATTACGATGCAGCATGCCACCACTACAGGTAATAAGCCTGACCGCAGCCAAGCGAACTTTTTGAAATTTACTTTTAAACATGCGGTCGAATAATTTATTCGACATGATTATCCTTACTTTATCTCTCGCCTTAACCGAGAGCACTACCGAGGCAATTGAAGCTGTTTTTGAGTTAAGCAAATATGGCTCAATCTCACTCCTAAGTGCGCCGAGCGCTTTAGATCTCGGACTCATCTGAATTAAAATTCTTATTGCAGCTCCTGCACCAATATGCTTCCTGTCGCCTGCGATCTCTAGCAGCCCGAAAAATGCGCGAGGGGACAGGTTAGAGATATCCGTTTGGGCCTCTGGAGAATCGATATATGCGAGCAGCCCATCTTGAAACTTCGGTAACGCTCGCTGCGTAGACAGTAATTGGCGCACAGCCTTATTGTTTTGATCATTTAGGTATTTAAATAGTTGTTTCAATAGCAAAACATACTGTCCTCTTAAAGCCGACAAACGCGCGCCTGGGGAGTCAAAAGGGGCCTTCATTTTGTTTGACAAGTTACCTTTTCTGCTTTCGACGTAGCTGCCAAGGATCCAGCGCCACTGACCACTTAACCGAGTCTTCAAATTCTACCATACCGGTATACTCATCTCGCTTTAGCGACCGCTTACCTCCCCAGCAAGTGTACGCACAATTTACTTCACTGTGCCCCCTACGTAATCTTTGACCAAAGTGAGCGTTTAATGGATGGAGTAAATCGCCTCCTCCGGATGGTAAGCAGACCGCGCTGAAATAGGGTGCGGCTGACGGCCGTGCATGGGACGGCCTCTTCTTCGCGTTTGCGGCCTTCGATTCCCGGCAACAGTCCGTGTTCGGCGCGGACGCCCGGCTCTTGGCGGGCCACGGCCGCGATCCAAATTCACGCCAACTGGAACCATCATAACGCGGGTTAGGGGGGCGTCACTAGGGAAGTCGCGGCTGGGTGGCCTTGGGTGTCGGGCCGCTTACGGCGGCGCTCCCAACCAGCTCAAGCTCGACATCCGCGTGCTGCGATCAGTTCGGCTCATCGCGTAACGCGCGAGATGGATGTCGTTCTTTGAAATTCAAAAGCCTCGACGCATCCGAGCGCGTGAAGTGTATTCGAGCTTGTTTCATTTCTTCGGCTCGCTTGGATCTTCGGGAGGCTTCACAATCGCTTGAGCAGCTACAGGCTTAACAATCTCCTTGGCCGCTACAGCGGGCCCGTTTTAAAAATTTCACTTATCGCGCGGCTCCGGTTCGCTGGGATGGTTAACAATGGCCTGGGCCGCTTCAGTCTCTACAACACTCTCAGCCTCTACCTTGCTCTTAAGGAGTAGTTTCTTAAATTCAGCAGAAGAAGTATAGCCAAATGCACGTGGGTCCTCAGTCGTAGCGTCGAAAAACACCAAAAACACCATTTCCTCTCCATTGGAGTAATAGTAAGCGACCGATCTTTCACCATCGACATTGAGGTGATTATCTGGAGGACCTAAATATGAAACCAGTGTTTCTTCGGATAACGCTCGATCTCGGCTATGAACTTTTGCCAAACGTATGGACAGGCTCTCAAATCGTGGACCTCTATGGGTTGGACCCTCTAAATCCATGTAAGAATAATAGTCCTCAAGTAATTCCACCTTGTAAATTCCAGTGTAACCCCCTGGATTACCGCGTCCTTGCGGATTTCTTGAAATTAAGCCGAAATTTGTCATTAGCAATGAAGTACCAACACAGCACCCAATAGCTACCGCGTAAATGATTCCCCTATAAAGTCTTGGGTTGAACCCGACCATAGTCCACCAGTTTTTACTCGCCGAAACTTTACGGAACAACACAAGTGTCGCCGGCTGATACGAACAGCCAAGCGAAAGCTGGCGGCAGTCCCCCCATTGAGGTACACCGCCATACAATCCAGTCCCAACATGGAGTAGCATAGCAAGGCGGACTTATGACGGGTGGCCGGGACCGGGTGCCACGGAGCAAGCGTCGTGTGCTTGCTCCGTGCCTCACCGCCCGCGCACGCTCACGCCTCCCTCCATTCGTCCACCGCCACCGGTTCGCCCTCTCGTCGCTCCTGCTCAAGCCACCGGAAACTCGACCAGCGCCAAGCATCCGGCGAACGCACGAGGCCGCGTTTAACGGGATTGTTGTGGCAATACTCCGCTTTCTCCCAGCGTTCGTTGGTGAGTAACGGCAGACGCCGATAGCACGAAAACGTCTAGAAGTGCACGTGGCCCGGCAGGTTGTATCGAACCGCTTTTCGGTACACGAAGCCGCGGTGGAGGGGCATGCCAAGGAGTCTAGCCCGAGCGGTTCGCGGGCACGTTCGGTACGCCGCAGACCGGCATCGGCGCCCCGCCCACGATCCTGCTGCCGCTCGAACTCGAAGTGGACGGCCAGATCAGCGGCACCGAAACCCTGCTGCGGCTGAAGGGCTCGGCGTATCAGAAGTAGCGAACGCGTGTCGTCGCCGCGGGCTTGCTCAACGCAAGCCAACTCACGCGTCGACTCGGCTCGCCGCAAATTCCATTCAGGCAGGTAATCGGAAACGACGACCTACGCGCGGTCGTCTTCGGCGGGGGCTTTGCCGGTGGAGGGTACGCCGGGAGGCGTTTCGGGCAGGTCCGCTGCGGGTGCGGGAACGGCTTCCATCCGCGGCTCGTCGCGCAGGTAGCGCCGCAGCACCGGCTCGGACCAGAGTTCGAAGCGGCCCGGACAGCGCAGCACCACTACAGGAGCGCCGCTGTCGCCGAGATGCCGCGCGCGCAGCAGCGGCGGAAGCGCCACCGTGCCGCCTTCCACCGTGGCCTTGAACGACCGCGCCAGCGCCGCCTCCAGCTGCTGGGCGTTCAACGCCGGATTCGAGCGCAGCGCTTCGATCTGATCGGGCGTGTACGCGACGAGGCACTCTTCCCGCGCATCGGTTTTGAGGTGCGGCATCAGCACCAGTTCGGTCCCGTCGGGCACTTCGACCAGCTCCAGCGTGTCGCCGCGCAGCACGCGGTCCCAGCGCGGAGCGTCCTTGCGTTCGACCCAGCGCTTCATCGCCACTTCGGTCGCCGACGGATGTTCGGGCGCCACCGCCGGGAAAGCCAGGAAGTGCGAAAGCGTCAGCGTCACCAGCACCATCGCCGCGGCCAGCGCGACGTAGCGCAGCCACGCGAAGGGACTCCCGGTTTCGCGCCGTTCGGCCAGGCGCACCGACAAACTGCCCGGCCGCGCCGCACGGGCGCTCTCGCTCACGCTCTGCGCGTCGATCCGCGAAGCGCTCTCGCGCGCGCCCGGCGAAACCACGCCCGGCAGCCGCATCGCCGTGCTGCCCGGGCGCTGCATCCGCCCGCTGCGTTCCTTGTGCGCCACCGAATCGCGGATGCGCTTCTCGAGCGTCACCCGGAACTCGGCCGAAGGCTCCACCACTCCGATGCGCTGAACCGCGCGCAGCGTCCCGCGAATCTGCTCGAGTTCCTCGCGCACCGCGGCATCGCTCTCGGCGAGCGCTTCCAGTTCGGCCTGGCGCGCGGGCTCCAACTCGCCCTTCGCCAGCGCCACCAGATCTTCTTGAAGCTGCTCGTCCATGTTCAACTCGATTCGTCCGCCGCTTCCTGCCAGGGGCCCGTGGCCCCTTTCATGCTCCGCCCGAGATGCTCCCGCAACCGTTTCACCGCGTGGAACATGCGGCTCTTCACGGTGCCCACGGGAATGTTCAACGTCTCGGAAATCTCCTGGTACTTCAGGCCCTGCACTTCACTCAAGATGAAGACCAGCTTGTGTTCCTCGGGCAGCGCGTCGATCGCCTCCACCACCGCCCCGGTCAGTTCGTCCTTGCCCACCGTCGAGCGCGGGTCCTCGGCGCGCGCGGCCACCGCTTCGGCCAGCGAATGCCCGTTCTCGTCCTGCGCGTCCAAGCTCCGAACCTTCCGCTCGCTCTTCGTCCGCCGCAGGTAATCGATCCAGCAGTTGCGGCCGATGCGATACAGATACGTCGTGAACTTGGCCCGCGGCTCGTACTCCTCCCGGTGCATGTACAGCCGCAGGAAAACTTCCTGCGTCAAGTCTTCCGCCAGCGTCTGATCCCAAACCAAGCGAAAGAAAAAGTTCAGCAGCCCCACTTGGTGCCGCTTGACGAGCTTGTCGAAGGCGGATTCTTCCCCCTGTGCAAACTCGGACATCAGCTCAGGATCGCTTTTCATCTTGCCAAGCGTCCCGGTCGCGCAGGGTTAGGAACGCTCCCCGTTAGGAGGAGGTTCAAAAAATAACGCTCGCAAAACCCCTTACTAGACAGGGGCTTGCAAGAAACACACGAGGTGCGTCCAGGAAGTTTAACGCGCATGCTTCGACAATCCGGCAACTAAAAAAGATGCACGTGTGGCGCTCATCCTCATCGGACTTCAGCGACGGGGTCGGGCGTGCGGTGTTGAATCGATTCAGGCGTAGCTTGCTCAGCCGCCTTGCGTGCGCCCGCGAAGAGGTCGTCGGGCCCTGGCTCTGACGGATGGCTGGGATCTTCTTCGTGCCCGCCTAAGCGCAGGCGAACCTCGTACAGCTCCGGGACGGCTTGAACGGCCTTGCGCAGCCGGTCGATCACCACGTCGCTGCCTCCCTTATTAGTCAGACTCAGGAGCACCGCGAAGCGGCCGGGGCCGAGCACATAAGCGCTGTCGCTGGCGCGCGTCGCAGCCCGCAGCGTCCGCGCCAAGGCGCGCCACGCCACATACGACGGCACCGTAAGTCGTTCACCCTGTTCGAGATCGGCCAGCACCATGCCGACATGTTTACCCAGCCGCGCCGAACGCGACCACTCCACTTCCAGATCTTGGCGCAAGCGGTCTGGACCGAAGAGGCCGGTCAGTTGATCCATGCCTTCGGGATTCGCATCGCGGCGGCCCGAGGCGTTGCGAGCGAAGACCCAGCCCGCTACCAGCGAAGGCAGCGCGCTGGCCAGCACGCCCCAAAGAAACGGCTGCACGCGCAGATCTTCGGGGTCCAGCGTAAGCGCCCCCAGCAATCCGCCCATGCCCGCGCAAACCGCCGTGACGCCCACGCCGATCGCCCAAACGCTCCAGACGGAAGGACGGCTCGACGGTGGGACGATCGCCTCGCTCAAAACCGCTTCCCCTTCCACACTGCTGAATAGGTGAATTTACGAATCGCCAGAGCCTACCAGAAGCCATGTCCGCGTAAAGACTACCGTTTGAACCTTCGACATTCCTGGCGCAGCCACTGGAATCAGAGGGTATGTTGTCTATATCGCTCTGGATTGAGGATTAGGTTCCCATGCACGTTACCCCCTGGCTGCACAATGCGGCTCTGCCCGACACCAGTTCGATTGCGAGGCTGGTCGCGCACGAACGTTTCCGCGGCAAGCAAGGCGAGGAGCTCGCGCTGGCGTTGTGGCAGTACACCATCGATCCGCGCGCGGGCTTCTATCACTTCTGGTCGCCCGCCGATCGCGACGTGGAACGCCCTTATCACAAAGGCGATTACGTAAAGGATCCGCTGAAGCTGATCAATTCCTACGGGTACATGTTGTGCGGGACCGTGGCGAGCATCTACGCGAATCTGTGCGAGGCCGTGGGGCTGCGCGTCGCCATCGTCGGTGTCACCGGACACACGCTTAACGAAGTGTACCTCGACGGCGGTTGGCGGCTGATCGACTGCGACTTGCGGGCCTTCCATCGCAAGCCCGACGGATCCATCGCGAGCCTCAAGGAACTGCTCGCGAATCCCGAACTCGTCGCCAAGCCCACCGCGCCCAGCGAACCGTACTATGTCGCCGACCGCGCGCCCGCGGACATGGCGAAGGCCTGTTACGCGCCGGGCGTGGGCGGGCAGATGCCGCGCTGGATCGAGAACCTGCATACCATGGACTTCGCGCTGCGGCCGGGCGAACGCCTGACGCTCTGGCCGGGGCCGCGCGAAAACCGCTGGAGCTTCCCGCCGCATTGGGTGGCCGACTCGAAGCAGTACGCCAAGGAGTGGAAAGGCCAGGGACCGCGCGAGCGCTTCGAACCGCATCGCACGTACGGCAACGGCCGCTTCGAGTACGCGCCCGATCTGACGTCGCGCAGCCGCGACCTGGAAGCCGGCGCGTGGAAGCTCGAAGGGCTGGCCAGCACGCCCCACGGGCTGGCCGTGGCCGCTCCGGCGGCGAGCGGCCGCGCGGAAGTCCTGCTCCTTTCGCCGTGGCCGTTCACCGGACGGGTCGAAGACGCGCAGGATCCGGACGCCAAGTCCGACGCGGCGAGCGTCGAACTGGTCCTGGCTTTTCCCGGCGGAGCGAAGGGCGCGGCCCGCGTAAGCGTCTCGGCGGACGGCGTGACGTTCGAAGACGCCGGTCGCTTCGCCCATGCCGGCGCGTACCGCGTGGACCTTACGCCCTGGGTCGAACGCCGCCACCGCGCGCGCGTGATCCTGGAATTGGAAGGCGCCGCGGTGCTGAACGCCGTTACGCTGCGCGGGCACGTCCAGCATGCGGCGAACGCGTACCCGTTCCTCGATGCGAACGGCACGGCGATGCGCTTCCACGCGCTCGACGAACGCGGCGAGCGGACGCTTTCGGAACATTGGGCGGCGGGGCTGGAAGCCGTCGCCGACGGCTTCCCGCCCGAACTGGTCTGCGCCGAGAATCTCCGGCGCGGGCCGAAGCCGTACGACCGGCTGAGTCCGATCGATCCCGCGCGGCCGTGGTCGGCCGTCTTCCGTGTCGAGCCGCGCGTGCTGCACGGGCGGCCCATCCGCCGCGTGCGGCTCCAGGCCTCGCTCCAAAGCGCGAAGGGCGATCCGGATCGTCCGCCCGAGGGCTACACGCAGCGTCCGCCGCGCGCAAAGCTCGAAGCCGCAACCGTGCTGGAAGGCGCGTGGACGACCGTCGACGAACGCAGCGCGCCGCTGCATAAGGACGGCTGGCACTTCAGCCTCAACGGCGAGTACACCGTCCCGTCGGCGGCGGGCGCGGAGGCCGTGTACGTGCGCGTCACTTCCGATTTGCCGGGGTGGGAAGTGCGCGCGGGCTTGAGTTGCCTGCTCGACGACGCGCCCGCCGGCATGCCGCCGCTGGAAGTTGTGCATCGCTGGAAGGAAGCGGACGCTTCCCGCGAGTACCGCGTCGAACTGCCCGCCGGCGTCGTGGCGCACGGCTACCGTGTGCCTACGGGCGCCGGACCGGTCGAAGACGTGGAAGTGGATTGGCGCGTGCCGAACCTGCGCAGGTAATTCGGCCGTCGCTCAGCTCAGTACGCGCGCGCCTGCCGCTACGCCGCCGAAGACCCCGGCCAACAGCATCGGCAAGCAGCCCGCCGGCGGCTTGGGCATCGGAATCGGAAGTTGGAGTGCCGTGGGGTCGAAGGTCGAGCAGGAGACTTCGGCGATCTTGCGCTTCCCTTCTTCGAGCTTCGTCCAATGCAGCTCGACCTTCTCGGGCACCACGGGCGAACCGGCGGCCGTCTGCCCCGGATAGCTGATCACCATCTCGTTGCCGGGCAGACTGTGCTTCACCCCTTTGCGCGGCTGCGCATCGCCGGGCACCACGAGCTGCATATCCAACTCGAGCGCCTTGGCCAGCGCACTGGGCCATTCGAGGCCCAAGGGCTTCTTGAGCACCACGTCGAGCCGGCCCGTCTCGGGGCCCTTGGCGATCACGCGGCAGGTCACGAATTCCACGTCCGCCGTACCGCCCGTCCACCGGATGCTCGCCTTCATCTTCGTTGCGCCTCCGCCGGCAGGCAACGTCCCGTGCGTCGTTTCGGCTTGAGCCGAACCGGGAGCAGCCGCCGGATGTCCAAGTTGTCCGCCCCGTTGTAACGCCAATGCCCGCAGGATCAAGAACCGTGCGCGGCGGGCCGGAAAGGGGGCTTGCGGCCGCCTGGAGATTCGGCTATAAATACGTGCGCACTCGATTGAGCATTAACAAATAAGGGAATCGGAACGCATGGCTCAGCGCATTCGCATGGCCGACATCGCTTCCAAGCTGGGCGTCAGCCGTACCACCGTATCCCGCGTGCTCTCCGGAAAAAGCGTGGCCTTCCGCATCGCGCCCGAAACCGCCGAACGCATTCTAAAGGAAGCCGAGAAAGTCGGCTACCAGCCCTCGCAACTCGCCCGTGGTCTGCGCACGGCCTTTTCGCGCACGCTGGGCCTCCTGGTCAGCGATATCTCCAACCCCTTCTTCGCCAACATCGCCTGGGCCGCCGAGCAGGCCGCCGAACAGCAGGGCTTCGCCGTGATCGTGGGCTCCAGCGGCGAAGACCTGAAGCGCGAACGCGCCTACGTGAACAACCTGATCAGCCGCGGCGCCGACGGCTTGATCGTCGCGCCCGCCGGCCCCGACTACGAACACCTCGCCGAACTCCAGCGCGACGGATACCCCTTCGTCACGCTCGACCGCGTCTTCGAAGACCTCGACTGCGACTGGGTGGCGGTGGACAACCAGGGCGCCGCGCGCGGGCTGTGCGAAGTGCTGGCCGAGCGCGGCTGCAAACGCATCGCGTTTCTGGGCGGGCGCATGGAAACCAGCACCGCGCGGCTGCGCCTGGAAGGCTACCGCGCGGCCTTGCGCGGCGCAGGCCTGGCCTTCGACCAGACGCGGGTTCACCTGAGCGACTTCAGCGTCGAGTCCGGCCGGCGCGGCGCCGAACAGTTGCTCAAGCTGCCCGTCCCGCCCGACGGCATCTTCTGCGCGAACAACAAGATTCTCTTCGGCTGCCTCGACCGTCTGGCAAGCGCACCCAAGGAGCCCTGGGCCGCGCTGCCCATCGCGAGCTTCGACGAAACCCCGTTCATGAAGGTGCTGGGCCGGACCCTCGTGGTCGCCGCGCAGCCCGAACACAAGATCGGCGCTCGCGCGGTCGAACTGCTCTTGAAACGCATCCTTTCCGGACCGCCCGGCAGCCCGCGCATGAACAAGCCGTATACGCATGACCTGCTGCAGACGGAACAGAAGAAATTCGGGTTTTAACCGTTTCACCGCGAAGACGCTGCCTTTTACGAAAGGGAATCGGCCATGGCCAAGATCGGCATCCTCAGCTTCTCGGACGGACGGGCCTTCGTGCACAAGAATCTCGTGCAGATGCTCAAGGGCTTCGAAGATCGTCTGGTCAAGCGTCTCACCAAAGCCGGGCACGAGGTGGTCACCGCGAAGCAAGTCTGGACGAACGCGCTGGCGACGAGCGAAGCGAAGAAGCTCGCCAAGGCCGGCGTGGAGTGCACGATCTTCAATTATGCGGTTTGGTGCTTCCCGCACTTCACGGCGCTGGCCAGCCGCTTCGCGCCGGGGCCGATCCTGGCCTTCGGCTGCATCAACCCCAAGTTCCCCGGCATGGTCGGACTGCTTGCGGGCGTCGGCGGCCTGAATCAGTTGGGCGTGCGCTACGACCGCGTCTTCGGCGAGATCGAAGACGAGAAGGTCTTTGCGCAGGTCCAGGCCTTCGTCGCCGCGGCGCATTGCGCCAACACGCTCAAGGGCCAGACCTACGGGCTCGTCGGCGGGCGGCCTATGGGCATGTATACGGCGGTGAGCAACACCGACCAGTGGATGAGCCAATTCGGCGTGGACGTGGAGCACATCGACCAGTGGGAACTTGTCCGCCGCGCGCCAAGCATCGACGCCAAACAAGTAACGAAGGCGCGCAAGTGGCTCGAGAAACACGTAGGTAAGATCGAATACGACGGCAAGCAACTCACGCCGGAACTGCTCGAACGGCAGATCCGCAGCACCGAGGTGATGAAGCAATTGATCCGCGAATGGAACCTCGATTTCAGCGGCATCAAGGCACAGCCCGAACTGACCACGCATTGGTGCACGATGGACATTACCGAGGCCTTCCTGAACGATCCCTACGACTGGGACGGCCCGCACGAGCCGCACGTCTGTTCGACCGAAGCCGATATGGACGCGGCGCTGACGATGCAGATATTCAAGCTCCTGACCGAAGTGAAGGAAGGCCGCGCCACCCCGGTCCTCTTCGCCGACGTCCGGCATTACTTCGAAAAGGAAGGCGTCTTCGATCTGGTCAACAGCGGGCAGCACGCGACGTACTTCGCCAAGCGCAGCTTCAAGCACACCGAGAACCTGCCGCACGTCCGCTTCCGGCCCGAAGGATTTTACTTCCCGGCGGGCGGCGCAAGCGTGATGCACTTGGCCGAGCCCGGCAAACTTACCTTCGCGCGCCTCACGCGCCGGGACGGAAAGTATTGGATGGCCATTTTGCGCGGCGAATTCGTCCGCTTCGGCGAAAAGAAAGATTGGGAACTCGTCAACGCCGTGCAGGACAACTGGCCGCACGCCTTCGCGAAGTTCGACTGCCCGGCCGATACCTTCCTCCAGTCTTACGCCAGCAACCACATCCACGCAGTCTACGGCGACTACGTGGACGAACTGGTCAAGGTCTGCAAGCTGACCAACGTGGAACCGGTGGTGTTGAAGTAGCCGGTTCGTTTGTTTGCTTAAGCAAAGTCGTTCGTACCCGGTAAGATCCCGGCGCTCTTGGCATTCTCTGCGATGGGACTTAACCGGGGATCGACATGCCTACGTCACACGGACGCGTCATCGTCGTCGGCAGCACCAACACCGATCTGGTTGTGCATTGCGAAGCGCTCCCCGAAGGCGGCCAGACCGTCCTCGGCGGCGACTTGCTTACCTTTGCCGGCGGCAAGGGCGCGAACCAAGCGGTCGCGGCGGCGCGCGCGGGCGCGAAGGTCCATTTCATCGGCGCCTTCGGCGACGACGCCTTCGGGCGCGCGCGGCGCGCGGACCTCGAGAAGGAAGGCGTCGACTGCTCGGGCTGCGTGACCAAGAAGAGGGTGCCTAGCGGCGTGGCGCTGATCGCCATCGGAACGGGCGGCAAGGGCAAGCGGAAAGCTCAAGCCGAGAACCAGATCGTCGTCGCGCCAGGCGCGAACATGCGCCTGACCTCCGCCGACGTGAAGCGCGGGTTGCCCAAAGACTTGACCATTCAGGACGCGCTGGTCTGTTCCCTGGAGGTGCCCTTCGACGCGATCGCCGTGGCGCTTGCCGCCGCCCGCACCGCGCATTGTTCCACCATCCTCAATCCGGCGCCCATGCCGCCGCAAGGCCTGCCCGACGACTTGATGCGCCACCCGCACTTCCTGACGCCCAACGAATCCGAATGCGCCGCCATCCTGGGCCTGCCGCACGGTTCGCCGGCGATCCCCACGCGCGGCCCGGCCAAATTGAAAAGCATCGCGCAACGTTTCCAGACCTTGGGCTACCCCATGCTGCTCATCACCTGCGGAGCCCGGGGCGTCGATCTCTGCGACGGCGACCACTACGCGAGGAACTTCTCGCGCGCGCCCAAAGTCCAAGCGGTGGATACCGTCGGCGCCGGCGACTGCTTCAACGGCTGCCTCGCCGCGCACCTCTCGTTCGACGACCATGCGGACATCAATCGAGCCGTCGATTTTGCCGTCGCCGCCGCCGCCCTGAAGGTCACGCGCCACGGCGCGCAAGCCGGCATGCCGCGGCGCCCCGAAATCCTGCGCATGCTCAAGCGGATGAAATAGAAGCCGCGAAGACTCGCCGCCCGTACCATGCAATACTGCGCCGCACCGGTTACGCTCTTGTCATGGCTCGTGCGTTCAATGTCATGCCCATGACCCGCGAAGGCACTCCGCGCTCCGAACGCGGAGCGCTGGGCGATCCGCCGCCGCGCAAAGCCACGCTCCAATCGGCTTGGCGCGAAGCGCGCGAACTGATCTGGGCGCACCGCCGCCGCATGGCGCTGGGCATGCTGATGATGGTCGCCAGCCGCCTCTGCGGACTGGTCCTGCCGGCCTCGTCCAAGTTTCTGATCGACGAAGTGGTGGGTAAGAACCGCCACGAACTCCTGCTCCCGCTCGCCCTCGCCGTCGCCGCAGCGGCGCTGATGGATGCGGTCTGCGGGCTCGTCCTCGCGCGCGTTCTGGGCCTCGCCGCGCAGCGCGCGATCACCGACATGCGCAAGCGAATCCAGGAACACATCGTCCGCCTCCCCATCCACTATTTCGATTCCACGCAGACCGGCGTCCTGATCTCGCGCATCATGACCGACGCCGAAGGCATCCGGAACCTCGTCGGCACGGGCCTAGTCCAACTCGTCGGCGGACTCTTCACGGCCGTCCTGGCGCTGGCGGTGCTGATGTACCTCAATTGGCAGCTCACGCTCATCACCTTGGCCATCCTGATCCTCTTCGGCGGCGTGATGGCCGTGGGCTTCACGCGGCTGCGCCCGCTCTTCCGCGAACGCGGCAAGATCCAGGCCGAACTCACCGGCCGCTTGGGCGAATCCCTCAGCGGCGCGCGCGTCGTCAAGGCCTACACCGCCGAAGGACGCGAGCGGCTCGTCTTTGCGCAAGGCGCCCACCGCCTCTTCCGCAACGTGGCCATGGCCGTCACCGGCATCTCGGCCATCCAAGGCTTCGCGACGCTCGTCATCGGCATCATCGGCGGCGTCCTGATTTACTTCGGCGGCGGCGCCGTGGCCGCCGGAACCATGACCCTCGGCGATTTCATCGCCTACATCTTCTTCACCGGCTTGATGGCCATACCGATCATCAACATCGCCAACGTGGGCACGCAGATCAGCGAAGCCTTCGCCGGACTCGACCGCATCCGCGAGGTCCTCGCCATGCCGTGCGAGAACGAAGGCGACGCCCAACGCGCCGAAGTGCCCAGCGTGCGCGGCGACGTGGACTTCGAGGACGTCTGGTTCGAGTACGAGCCCGGCATGCCGGTCCTTAAAGGAGTAAGTTTCCATGCGCCCGCCGGAAGCACCACCGCGCTGGTGGGCAGCAGCGGGAGCGGCAAGAGCACCTTGATCGGCCTCGTCATGGCCTTCCACCGGCCCACGAAGGGCGCCGTGCGCGTCGACGGCCGCGACCTGTCGGGCCTGCGCCTGCGCGAATTCCGCCGCCACCTCGGCGTCGTGCTGCAGGAAAACTTCCTCTTCGACGGCACCATCGGCGAGAACATCCGCTTCAGCCGCCCGCGCTCCAGCGACGCCGAGATGGAACGCGCCAGCAAGCTCGCGCACTGCCACGAGTTCATCTCGCGTTTCGAAAAAGGCTACGAGACGCTCGTCGGCGAACGCGGCGTGAAGCTCAGCGGCGGCCAGCGCCAGCGCGTCGCCATCGCCCGCGCGCTTCTGGCCGAACCGCGCCTCCTGATCCTCGACGAAGCCACCAGCCACCTCGACAGCGAAAGCGAAGGCCAGATCCAGGCCGGCCTCGCCGCTCTGCGCGCCGGGCGCACCACCTTCGTCATCGCCCACCGCCTCTCGACGATCCGCAGCGCCGACCAAATCCTGGTCCTCGAAGCCGGACAGATCGTCGAACGCGGGACGCACGCCGAACTCCTCGCCCTCAACGGGCGCTACCGCGTGCTCTACGAACAGCAGCACGCCGTAGAGAGCAACACGTTCATCAATCCGGGCGAAGAGTTCCCCGGCGAAGCCGAAAAGGCTGCCGCCTCACGCGCGGACACATCCCCCCGCCCTGCCGGACGAGACCTGTAACCTCCTGCCTGTCAACAGGTAAGAGATTAATACTCGACTCCTACCGCCATGTTTGCATCCCGGCCATAGGAATCTCGATGCGCCGTCTCGCGCGGGAGCGGTCCGATTATTAGAATAGAGGGATGAGTGATTCGACCGCGCCGGCTGCGGCGCCATCCGAGGCCTGGGACTTCACGGCCTTTCCGCGCGAACGCTACGGCGAACTGCGCCGCGTACCGCTCAAGTTGCGCCTGGGCTCCTTCGAAGCCGACCTCATGGGCTGGGGCTTCATCGACGGGACCAAACCCTGGCGCAACTACCTCCACGCGCACAGCTACTTTGAAATCTGCTACGCCTTCCGCGGGCGCGGAATCTTCCGCATGCTCGGCGTCGATTACCCTGTCGCGGCCGGCGACGTCTTCATCGCCAAGCCGCGCGAAGAGCACGAGATCGTTGCCGACGAATCCGATCCGCTGGGCATCCACTTCTGGTCCTACACGCTCCTCTCCGAAGTCACGCCCTCGGCCGAAACACTGCTCAATCCGCAGACCCGCGCGCAGCACGAAGCCATCGACAAGCTGCTTCATGCGTTCATGGCCTCGAAGCGCTGGGTCAGCCGCCGCGTGCCGGGCATGGACCGCACGTTGCAGCTTCTCACCGAGGAGATTCTCCGCAGCGAGCCCGGTTACGTGGGCGTCATCGAGGGGCTGGTCAAGAAGCTCCTGCTCGATACGGCCCGCGCGGCGGTGGAGGACATCCTGCCCGGCGAAGCCGTCGCGCCCGAATCGCGCGATCCGCTGCAAGCGCTCATCGAACAGGCGCGGCGTTATATGCGCGACAACTACGGGCGCATCCAGAACGTGCACGAAATCGCCGCGCAAGTGAACCTCAGCGAACGCCACTTCACGCGCGTCTTCCACAAGGCCACGGGCCAAAGCCCGCTCGACGCGCTCACCGCGCTGCGTATGGAAGCCGCCGCGCAAAAACTCATCGACCGCCGCCTGCCCATCAAGGATATCGCCGCCCAAGTGGGCTACCCCGACGTGCGCTACTTCACCACCGTCTTCCGCAAGCAGATGGGCCTCCCGCCCGCCCAGTTCCGAGCGCGCGGCGGTACGCGCTTCCAGGATCCGGCCCGCGACCGCCGCCAACTCCCCGGCCACGTCGTGAAAGAACCGCCGCCCGCCCGTACATGACGGTAGATTGATACTTGAAGGCCGAAAAACAAAACTCCCCAGACAAGCCGTTAAGTTCTTTTAAATCAAGTACTTATGATACATGTCCGGTTTTTAAACATCCGTGTCTGGCCGCTCTAATCCCCATCGCCACCCCCGCAAGGTATGGATAAGGGAACGGCGCGCGTGGGCGCGTCCGAAAACTCAAACGATGCGGATCGCTCGAAGGAGAGTTCATCGATGGCCATGCTCGAAGCCACCTTGGATCGCAAGCTGCGGCACCTCACCGAGGAGCAAGTCGCGTTCTACCACGAGCACGGCTATCTCCGCATTCCCAACGTCTTTACGCCCGAAGAAATGAACGCGCTCGACCGCGACCTGATGTACCTCATCGAAACCTACGCCACCGACGGCGCCGGCTGGACCGGACCGTGGCGCAAGGTCTACATGGACGCCGCCACCGAGAAGAAGTCCAAGCTGATTGCGATGCACGACCTCCAGTTCTTCTGCGAATCCTGGATGCGCGCCGTCACGAACGAACGCCTCTGCGATGCCATGGCCGACCTGCTCGGACCCAACGTCGAACTCCACCACAGCACCCTTCACGCCAAGCCGCCCGAGACCGGGCATCCGTTCCCGATGCACCAGGACTGGGCCTTCTACAAACACAAGGACGGCCGCTACGTCGATGTGCTCGTGCACCTGGACGACACCTGCCATGCCAACGGCGAGATCCGCTTCATGGACGGCAGCCACAAGTTCGGCGCGCTGGAACACATCACCCAGACGCCCGACGGTCCCTGCACGCCGCACCTGCCCACCGACCAGTACAATCTGAAGGACACTGTGTCCGTGCCCGCCAAGCGCGGCGACGTGGTGGTCTTCAACATCCATACGATTCACGGCAGCCACATCAACGTGACCGACAAAGTCCGCCGCCTCGTCCGCGTCGGCTACCGCGATCCGCAAAACGAGCAGCAGGGCGGACAGTCGCTCGGACGGCCCGGCTTGATGGTCCGCGGCAGCCGCCCCAAGGGCTCGCTCCCCGGCGCCCAGTTCACCGCGCCGAAGTTCGTCGAAGAGTAAGCATCTCGGACCTCCGCTCCGGCCCGCGCTCGACGCGCGGGCCGGAGCTTTTCATTCGAGGAGCATGCGATGCCGCGCACGTTGGAGCCCGAAACGTCTACCCTTACCGAACGCTTCGAGCGCGACGGCTTCGCCTTCACACCGCCGATCCTTCCGCCGGACCTGGTGCGCCGCGCCGTCGAACGCATGGACGCGGTGATCCAAGGCGAGTACGCGACCGGCCGCGCCCCTTGCAGCCGCTGCTGGAACCCCGGCGACGATCCCCAAAAAATCTGCAAGATCGATAATGCGCAGGTCTGCGATCCCGTCATCCTGGAACTGATCTCGCATCCCGAGATCGGGCGCTGGGCCGCCGAAGCCACCGGCGCGCGAATGGTCCAGGTCTGGTCCACCCAATTGCTCTACAAGCCGCCGGGCGGTGAGACGGCCGGCAACGTCGGCTGGCACCAGGACCGCCAGTATTGGAAGTATTGGGACGGCGAAGTCTTCACGGCTTGGCTGGCGCTGTGCGACATCGACTCCGCAATCGGCCCGGTGACGTTCGTGCGCGGGTCGCATCGCTGGGGCGAGCTTTCCGGCGGCGATTTCTTCGGCGGCGACTTGAACGTGCTGCGCGGGAAAATGACCATCCCGAACGGCGCCGCATGGGAAGAGGTCGAAGGCCTCCTGCCCGCCGGCGCGATGAGCCTGCACCACCGCCTGACCATCCACGGCAGCGGCCCCAACCGGACCCTTCGCCCGCGTCGCAGCTTCGCGCTGCATCTGCGCACCGAAAAGTCCGGCCGAGTCGCAAGCGTCCCCGACGGCGGTTACGCCTCGCATCTCGACGAGCCTGGGTATTGTCCGGTGATTTACCGTGCCTGAAGCGGTGGTTCAGCCCACGATCAGCGCGCAATAACGCCCAGGTCCGTGCACCCCGATCGTCAGCGTCTGTTCGATATCGGCCGTCCGGCTCGGCCCGGTCACCAGCGTCACCGCGCGCGGCAGCGTGGTGCGGTCCAGCGCGCCGCCGGATACGAACAGCCCCTCGAGGTCCGGGACGATCTGCTCGGCCGTCAGCACCACCAGTTGGCCCTGGCAGAGCAGCCAGCCGCCGCGCCCGTGCCCCGCCGACGTCAGGTGCGCGATGCTCCCCGTCTCCGCGATGGCCCCCGCGCAACCGCCGATGGCCAGATCCCACGGCGCGTTCGGCTCGCGGCCGGCTTGCGCCGCCGCCGAAAGCTCCTCGCGCCAGCTACGCTCGCTCGCGCCGCCGTCGAGCACCTGAATCTTCACGCCGCGCGGCTCCAGCACCGCGCCGAGATCCAGTTCGCGCACCAACGGATCGAGACTCACCGCAACGCCTTTGATCTGCCAGCGCTCCAGCAGCTTCCCGATCTCCACTCGCGCATCGTCCATATCCGCCGCGCGCAGGGCCAGCCCGCCGACCGTCTGCAAGCGCTCCGCGAACCGGGCGATCAGCCCCTCGCGATCCCCGGCGTCCACCGCCGGCGATACGGCCTGCGGCGCCGCCGCATGCGGGTGCGCATGCGCGTGTCCGCCCAACCCCAGGCGCTGTTCGCGCTGGCGCCGCTCCTGCGAAGTCAGCAGCCGGTCGAGCACCTCGTCGCGCGCGCTCATGGTTGCGCGTCTCCCCGCCGCGCGGCCCACTGCTCCCGGAAGCTCTGCTGCGCAGGAGCCGCCAAGTCGCGGTCGCGCGTCCAATTCTTCAGCATCGGCAGCTCGACGTTCGGCACCTGCCCGCCGCACGCCTTCGCGCGCAGCGCCCAGCGCCCCAGCCGTGTCGCGAAATTCCAGAGCCCCGGCATCCGCGCGGCCAGCGAGAAAAGCTTGAAGCTCAACGCCTCCAGGATCGGACGCTTCGCCGGAAGCCGCGATGCCTGCGTCGAACCTTCGACCACCTGGTTCCGCAGCTCCAGCAGCATGTGCGGAATCTCGATCTTCACCGGACAAACCTCGAAGCAAGCGCCGCACAGCGAACTCGCGTACGGCAGCGCCGGAGCCTGCTCCAGCCCAAGGTACTGCGGCGTGATGATCGCCCCGATCGGACCGGCATAAACCCAGCCGTAGCTGTGCCCGCCGGCCTTTTTGTAAACGGGACACGCGTTCAAGCACGCCCCGCAGCGAATGCAGCGCAGCGAGCCGTACAGCACGTCGTCGTCGTAGATGCGCGAACGCCCATTGTCGAGCAGGATCACGTGGAACTGCTGCGGGCCTTCTTCGCCTTCGCCGGCCACGCCGGTGAGAAAGTTCGTGTAGCTCGTCAGCCGCTGCCCCGTCGCGCTGCGACCCAGCAGCTTCAGCAGCACCTGCAGGTCGTCGAAGCGCGGCACGATTTTCTCGATGCCCACCACCGCCACGTGGATCCGCGGCAGCGACGTGCACAGCGCCGCGTTGCCTTCGTTCTCGACGATCACGATATTGCCCGTCTGAGCGACGGCGAAATTCGCGCCGCTGATGCCCATGTCGGCCACCAGGAACTTCGACCGCAGCGAGCGCCGCGCGATCGCGTTCAGCCCCGGTATGCCCGCTCCCGGCGGGTTGGTCTCGTGCAGTTCGCGCTCGAAAATCTCGGCCACCTGCTCCTTCGTCTTATGCACCGCCGGCGCGATGATGTGCGAAGGATAGTCGTCGTCGAGCTGCAGGATGTATTCGCCCAGGTCCGTCTCGACGACTTCCAGCCCGCCTTCTTTCAGCGCATCGTTGAGGTGAATCTCCTCCGTCGCCATCGACTTCGACTTCACGATCACGCGGACGTTCTCGTTCTTGGCGATGCGCAAAACGTGCTGGTTGGCCTCTTCGGCGTCGCGCGCCCAGTGCACCCGCCCGCCGCGCGCGACGACCTGCTCTTCGAACTCCTCGAGCAGCTGCGGCAGCCGGTCCAGCGCCTCTTGCTTGATCGCGCGCCCTTGTTCGCGCAGCGCCTCGAAGTCGGGCCGCTCCGATACCGCGTGCGCGCGGTGCGAGACGAAGCGCCCCGTCGCGCCCGTCAGCGCACGTTGCAGCCGCTCGTCGTTCAGCGCCCGGTGCGCGTTCTCCTCGAAGCGGTGGGAGGTCGGATGCATCTTAGTGTCCGGCCTCCGCGTTCGGATGCGGTACGCGCCCGGTCAACAGTTCGGCGATGTGGAACGCCTTCGCGTGCGAGCCGCGCCGCGTCAGCCCGCCGCCGATATGCAACAGGCAGCCCGCGTCGCACGCGATCACGCAATCCGCGCCGCCGGCCTCGACCGCCTTCAGCTTCTCGTCCAGCATCGCTTTCGAGAGATCGGCCATCTTGACGCTGAAGGTCCCGCCGAACCCGCAGCAGGTCTCTTCGCTTCCCGGCAGCGGGACCAGCGTCGCGCCTTTCACGTGCTCCAGCAGCTTCCGCGGCGTCTCGCGTTCGCCCAGTTCGCGCAGCAAATGGCAGCTCGCGTGATACGCGATCTTGCCCGGGTAGCGCGCGCCGACGTCCGGACGCCGCAGCTCGCGCACGATGAACTGGGTCAGTTCGAACGTCCGCGCCGTCAGCCGCGCGAGTTCCTTGAACTCTTCGCTCTCCGGCGGAAAGAGTTCCTTGAAGAAGACCTTGACCATGCTCGTGCACGAGCCCGACGGCGAAACGATCGTCTCCGCGTCCTTGAAGACGCGCAGCCAATGCCGCGCCACCTCGCGGGCCTCGGTTCGGTAGCCGGTGTTGAATGCAGGTTGGCCGCAGCAGGTCTGCTCGAGCGGCACATGAACTTCGCAGCCGAGCTGTTCCAAAAGCTCCGCCGCGGCCCACGCCGTCTCGGTCATGACCTGATCGGCCAGGCAGGTGACGAAAAGGGTGACCCGTCGAGGCATGCGCGCTTAGAAGATTCCGGTGGCCGTGGACGCTGCGAGGTTACGCGCGCCCGCCGCGTTTCGCCAGTTCGTCTTCCAGCTTGCCGATCGACGCCTCGTCCGCCAGCGCACGGAGCTTCACGCTGAACGACTTCCGCTCGCCGGGCTTCAGCATCGTCAAGCCGCGCTGCGACCGCTCGTTCGCGCGCCCCATCACCAGGCAGTTGGCCGGTTCCAGCCCCACCGTGTACGGCCCCGCGCCCATCTGCTTCCACTCGATGAACTTCGGCAGCATCGCCGGATCGTAGTCCACGCACAGCGCCAGGCGCTTGCCCGATCGCTCGGGGCTCACGATCGCCGTCTGCACGCGCCCCCGTGCGTCCGGAATCATCTCGTGAAAGAAAACCTGCTCCGCGTAGCCGGCCTGCGGAGCTTCGAAACGATCCCACGTCTTCAAGCCAGGCTTGGCCGTCTCGTCCCGCGGCTCGGTTTTCTTCACCGCCGCCAGCAGCCGCGCGCCGTCGTCCAGCACCGGGAAGCCCACGTTGATGTGATACAGCAGCATCAAGGCCGCTTCGGAAAAGCCTTCGTTCTCCACCGTGTCCGAAAGCTCGATCCAGTCCGCGCCCAGCGCCGTCGAGAGGGTCCGCGTCAGCGTCAGATTCGGGCCGAAAAGCCCCAGCGCCGTAACTTCGCGCATCTTTCCGCGCAGCCGAATCACGTACTCGTCGCCCTGCCACTCCTGCTCGACGGAGATCTGCTCCGCCGGCGTGTTGTTGATCCGCCCGTGAACCCCGTGCGCGAGCCCGCCGTCCTCGCACGAACCGCCCACGTTCTGCAAGCCGCAGGTGGCCAAAAGGCCGCTGAAGCTGCGCAGCCAGCCCACGCCCTGCTCCTCATATAAGGAAGGATGCACGTCGCCGCACGGCGCGCGGAAACCCAGCGCAGCGCCGTTGAAGCTCACGCGACCCAGGTCCATGGCCCGGTCGAGCAGCACCTCGGCCTCCAGCCCGCCGCCCGTGCGCACGATCGCCGCACGGCTCCCGCGCGCCGCGCCGTCGTCGAGCACCACCCGCTCCACGCCGCAAAGCTGCGAAACGTCGCCGACGCGCCGGCGCAACTCGTCCTTCGTCCACGACCGACCGAACACCTGAGCCATGCCAGCGTTCCTTATTTTGTGCGCGGCGCTCGACTAGCGCATGAAACCCGGAGCCAGCCCGCCGTCCACGTTGATCACTTGTCCCGTCGTCTTATCGAGTTGATCGCCCACCAGCACGAACGCGGCCTTGGCGATGTCGTCGGGCTCGATCTCTTTATTCAGCAGCGTACGCTTCGCGTAGAAGGCCGGAAGCTGCTCCTCCGCGATGCCGTACGTCTTGGCGCGGTCCGAACCCCAGCCCGATGCGAAAATCCCGCTCCCCTTCACCACCGCGTCGGGATTGATCCCGTTCACCTTGATCCCCTTCGGCCCCAGTTCGGCGGCCAGCAGGCGGATCTGATGCAACTGCGCCGCCTTCGCGGTGCCGTACGCGATGTTGTTGGGCTGCGCCACCACGCCGTTCTTGCTCGCAATGATTACGATATCGCCGCTCAAGCGCTGCTGCTCGAACTGCCGCGCCGCCTCGCGGCTCACCAAAAAGCTGCCGCGCGGCATCACGTTGTACTGCAAATCCCAGTCCCGCTCCGTCGTCTCCAGCAGCGACTTCGAGATCGAAAGCCCCGCGTTGTTCACGATCAGGTCCACGCCGCCGAAGGCCAGCGCCGCGTCCGCGAACCCGCGCACGATATCGTCCGTCTTGTTCACGTCGCAGGCCACCGGAAACGCCTGCTCCGGATGCTTCGCGTTGATCTCCTGAGCGGCCTTCTCCGCGGCTTCCTTGTTCAAGTCCGCGATCACGACGCACGCGCCTTCGCGCGCGTAGCGGAATGCGATGGCCTTCCCGATCCCGCTTCCCGCGCCGGTCACGATCGCCACCCGCCGCGCCAGGGTCTTCTCCGCCGGCATGCGCTGCAGCTTCGCCTCCTCCAGCGCCCAATACTCGATGTTGAACGCTTCCTGCTCGCTGATCGCCTGGTACGTGCTCACCGTCTCCGCCCCGCGCATCACGTTGATCGCGTTGACGTAAAACTCCGCGCTCACCCGCGACGTCTGCTTGTCCTTCGCGAAGCTGAACAAACCCACGCCCGGCCAGAGCAAAATCACCGGATCGGCGGGGCGCAGCGCCGGACTGTCGGGATGCTTGCAGCGCGCGTAATAGGCCGCGTATTCCTCGCGGTATTTCGCGAACTGAGCGTCGAGCGTCTTGCGCGCGTCCTCCGTCGTCGGATCGGCGTCGGCCTTCAGATCCAGCACCACCGGGCAGCGCTTCGTGCGCAGGAAATGGTCGGGGCAGCTCGTCCCCGTCGCCGCCAGCCGCTCCAAATCCTTCGATTCCAGAAACTGCAAAACCGGAGCGTCGTCGCGGAAATGACCGATCGTCCGCTTCGTCGTGCTCGTCAGCCCGCGCAGCACCGGCATGATCTTCTTCGCTTGCTCCACGCGCTTTTCGGGCGCCAGCGATTCGCGCACCTTGCCGCCGAAGATCGTGACCTTTTTGCTCTGCTCTTCCAGGTACCGCGCCGCCTGCTCGATCGTCGCCAGCGTGTTCTCGTAGCAGCTCAGCGACGTATCGCCCCACGTGAAGAGCCCGTGCCCGCCCAGCACGATCCCGCGCATCTTCGGATTCTTCTTGAAGCATTCGCGCAGCTTCAGGCCCAGATCGAAGCCCGGGCGCTGCCACGGCACCCAGCCCAACTGCCCCTCGAAAAGCTGCTCGGTGATCTTCTCCCCGTCCGCGCACGCGGCGATCGCGATGATCGCATCCGGATGCAGGTGATCGACATGCTTGTGCGGCAGGAACGCATGCAGCGGCGTATCGATGCTCGCCGCCGTCTTGTTCAGGTTGAACGTGCAGTGCGGCAGGTAGCCGACCATCTCGTCTTCCTGCGCCTTGCCGCGGTACAACTTCTCGAGCGCGTAGAACTTGTCCAGGTACAGGCTCGCGCAGCCGCCCTGTGTCAGCGTGCCCAGATCGCCGCCGCTCCCCTTCACCCACATCACGTCCACCGGTTCCTGCGTGAGCGGGTCGGTCTCCTTCACCTTCACGCTCGTGTTCCCGCCGGCGAAATTCGTGAGCCGCAGGTCCGCGCCCAGCCAGTTGCTGCGCTGAATGAACGAAGCCACCTCGTCCTTCGGCGCCTTCGCGTCGTCCCAAAGGTAGCTCACGTGCTTGTACCGAGCGGCTTTATCGGCTTGGATGGCCATGGTGTCCATCTTCCTTTGCTGGGCGGAGTTCCCTCCGCCGATTCCGAATGCATCTCAAAAAGTGGAGCGCCGGCGAAGCCTGCATTCGCCGGCGCTCCACACGTCAGTTCACGCCCAGCCCCGCGCCCACGGCTTTGCCGCTCCGTTCGTGCGACTTCCGCTCGTGGTAGTCGCTCGATCGGTACGCCGCCACCGGGTCCAGCGCCGCGCCCAGTTCTTCGCGCACGCTCTTCAAAAGCGGCTCCACGTCCGTGTTGAACGCTTCCGTCAGGCAGCGCTCCGCGCCCACCACATCCAGCTTCGCGCGCGCTTCGTTCAGCTTCTTGCGGTTCACCAGCAGCGCCTTCGCCTGAGCAGACTGGATGAACTCCACCGTCTGGATCATCGCTTCCAGCTTCGGCTTGCTGTTGTGCGACTGGTCGATCATGTACGCGATCGGGAACGGCAGCGTCTTCGGCTCCGCCTCGGCCGTCACCAGCTCGACGAAAATCAAAAACAGCTCGTACGGGTTGATGCTCCCGCAGGTCAAATCGTCGTCGCCATACTTGCGATTGTTGAAGTGGAACCCGCCCAGCCGCTGCTCGTCGATCAGCGTCGCGACGATCTGCTCGATGTTCACGCCCTGCGCGTGGTGACCCAGATCGACCAGCACCTGCGCGCGCTCGCCGCATTTCTGCGCCATCAGCAGCGCCATGCCCCAGTCCGGCAGGTCCGTCCCGTAAAACGCAGGCTCGTAGAACTTGTATTCGATCAGCATCCGCGCGTTCTTCGGCAGCAGCGCGTAGGTCGCCTTCAGGTCTTCCTCGAAGCGGCGCTTGCGCGCGCGGAAATCGTCCTGCCCCGGATAGTCCGTCCCGTCCGCGAACCACAGCGACAGGATATCGCTGCCCGTCGCGCGCATGATCTCCGCGCATTCCTGCATGTGCGCGAGCGCCTTCTTGCGCACGTCCTTGTTCGGATGTCCGAAACTCCCGAACTGGTACGCCTTGTCCTGGAAGACGTTCGGGTTCACCGCGCCGACCGCCACGCCGCGCTCCGCCGCGTACGCTTTGAGCTTGTTGTAATCCTCGCACTTGTCCCACGGGATATGCACCGCCACCGTCGGGCAGACCTTCGTCAGCCGGTGGCATTCCGCCGCGTCCTCGAATTTCTCCCATACCGTCCGCGCCTCGCCCGGCTGAGCGAAAACCCCGAAGCGCGTACCGCTCGGACCGTAGCCCCAGCTCGGCGTCTCGCAGCGGAAATTCTTGATCGCCGTCCGAATCTGCTTCCCGTCCAGCCCGCGCTCGGCCAGCTTCTTCTCCAGCAGCTTGTATTCGTCCCGCCACAGTTCGCTCATGTTGTTCCCCTTTTTTGGAATGCCGTCACCCGTGAATTTCGTTTGCCTGGCCCTTCTCCGCTCGGCGTCTCGGCGATCAAACCAGCTTCGCCAAACCGTGCGCCGTCTCTTTCAGCGCGGGGTACAGCCCCGCGTACAGGTTCATCCGTTCGCCGTAGGCCGCGTGCCGCTTCGCGTCCGGCTCGAAGCGCGACGTCACCTTCGCCAGCGCGCAGGCCTCGCCGATGCTCTTGAATTCGCCCAGCGCCGCGAGCCCCAGCATCGCGCCGCCCAAACAGCCGGCCTCGCCGTTCTCCATCCGCGCCACCGGCACGCCCAATATGTCCGCCTTGATCCGCATCCACGCGGCGCTCTGAGCGCCTCCGCCGATCGCGCGGTACTCCTGCATCACGATCCCGCGCTCGCGCTGCAACCGGGCGTTCAGCGCCATCTCGTACGTCACGCCTTCCAGCACCGCCTTCAGCACCTCTTCGCGCTTCGTCTCGAGCTGCAGGCCCACGATCGCACCGCGGCTGCGCGTATCGAGGTACGG
The DNA here is from genome assembly GCA_015075375.1 of Planctomycetota bacterium. Classification (GTDB taxonomy): domain Bacteria; phylum Planctomycetota; class SZUA-567; order H5-PLA8; family H5-PLA8; genus H5-PLA8. The sequence continues at coordinate 501,065 of JABTUM010000004.1, forward strand.
CGTCCCGGTGGTCGTGAAGTGCGGCAGCACCAGCAGATTCGTCGGGCCTTCCGGCAAATTCGAGAGCAGCCGCTCGTAGGGCTCCTGCTTCTCGATCTCCGCCGCCTGCCGGACTTCCGGAAACAGCGAGTCGCGCGCCCATTTCAACAGCGAGCCGCCCGTGAAATTGAAGACGATGCTCAGATACTTGCCCGGCAGCGCCGACTCGTAGCAGCAGAAATTGTGCGTCTGCATCTCGGGGTCCAGCACCGGCGCGTCGAAGACCGGCGCCATGCACTCCACCGTCCCCGTCACGTAGCTCGCCCGCCCCGGCCGGTCGATCCCGCAGCCCAGCGAACACAGCGCCTGGTCGTGCCCGCCCGCGACGAGCTTCGCGCCCTTCGCGAAGCCCAGCGCCTGCGAGATCTGCGCCGGAATCTCGCCGATCACCGCGCCCGCCGCCTTCGGCTCGGCCCACTTTTCCGGATCGACCCCCGCCAGCCCGAACAGCTCCTTCGACCACCCCTTTGCCTTCACGTCGTAGGCGCCCGCGCGGCCGGCCAGGCTCGTTCCGATCGCCGGCGGCAGCCCGAAGATCGCGAAACACGCCAGATCCTCGTAGCACAGGAAGTACTTCGCCTTCGCGTACACCTCCGGCTTCGTGTCCTTCCACCACTGCACCTTCGGGAGCGAATACATCCCGTGCAGCGGCATCCCGGTGGTCTGGAAGAAGCGTTTCCGCCCGATCTTCTCGTCCCAGAACTTCACGTAACCTTCGGTCCGCTTGTCGAAGGTGACGATGCTCATCCCCAGCGGCCGGCCCGCCGCGTCGACGGGCGTCACCGCTTCGCCCTGCGCGCTCGTCGCCACCGCGCGCACCGCGTCGCCGGCCGCGGCCGCCAGCGCCGCCGCTTCGAAGAGCACCGTCCGCGTCGCTTCCAGCACCTGGTTCGGATCGATCTCGATCCAGCCGTTCTGCGGGAAGTGCAGCGGGTATTCGCGGTACGCGCGCCCCAGCAGCTTCCCCGCCGCGTTGAAGGCGCACGCCTTCACGCCCGTCGTCCCGATATCCAGACCGATCACGCTCATGAACGCATCCTCGCCGGCGCGCACGGCCGCACGCCCTGTTCCGTCACCAGCGCGTCGAACTCGCTCAAATCCGCGAGCTTGAACGGCGCCGAGAGATTGAATTTGCCCGTGTCCAGCGCCAGCGCCTTATGCTGCGCGCGCTGCAGGTACGTCCGCTTCAATTCGGCTTCTTCGGGCGTCGAGTCGTACACCACGCCTTCGTCCTCGAAGAGCGACGCGGCGGAGACGACGGCCCAATCGAAGCGCATCCCGGCCAGGCTCGCCGCTGCCATCGGGCCCACCAGGCTCCCCGTCCGCGTGTGCGGCTCGCCCCCGTGCAGCGCCACCCGGATCCCGCTGGGGTGGTTGTACAAGTCCGCGAAGAGCGGCAGGCCGCTCGTCACCACGAACAGTTCCCGCGCCGCCGGATGCCGCGGCAGCAACTGGCCCAAAGGATACGCCGTGGTGCTCGCGTCGATCAGAATCGTCCGCGCCTCGCCCAGCAGCTTGAACAGATGACGCCCGATCGCGACCTTGGCTTGCCACGCCGACGCGCGGCGATCTTCGAACGTCCGCGCCCACGGGTTGGGCTCGCCCCCGTTCTCCTCCACCGCCACCGCGCCGCCGTGAACCTTCCGCACCAGACCCTGTTCGGCCAGCGCGTCCAGATCGCGGTGGATCGTCATCCGGCTGACCTTCAGGACCTTCTCGGCCTGGGCCACCGTCAGCGATCCGTCGCGGCGCAGCGCTTCGAGCAAGCGGCGCCGTCGGTCCTCTACCAGCATGCTTGGGAACTCCCACTGTGCGATGATCACATTTTGTAACAAAATATCCCATACGTCAAGCCGATTCGGGCCGTTTGAGGCTTCCCGAGATGCTTTTGGGTTGATCTAATCTAAATACCTAAAAGGAATTACAAGCGTGCTACAATATTCTGAACATGTGCGCCGATCCGGCCGATCCCGCTCCCCCACCCCCGCCCGCTTGGGCCCGCCGGAAGCTCGTTTGCGGCGGCGGGTTGCTGGCCGTCACGTTCTTTCTGCCCATGCTTGGCGGGTGTTTTCAGATCAGTCCGCTGAACATCGTGCGAGACTCACCTGCCGAATGGCTGAACGAAATGAGTGAACCGGAGCGCACTGCCGATCCCGAGGCTTGGAATTGGCACCTCAGACACGTCTACATGACCGCTTGGAGCTTTGCCGCGCCGCACCTGCTTGGACTCCTCGTGGCGCTGGCAGCGCTCCTGGTTTGGCGCATGCGGCTTTCGCTTGCCACTCGGCTACTCGCCGTGGCGACAGCCGCTTCGGCAGCGCTCGTCACCCTGTTGCCTTCGTTAATCTACCTCACTTACGATGTGAAGAGCCCTTACGCTAATGCTTGGCAGATCCACGAAGAAGCCTTCCCGGTTCTGGTCGCGAGTTGGTGCGTAGTGGCTTACCTGCTGCTCAGCGCCAAACACGCCCGCTCGCCAGCCGAACAGACCGGCTGGCTCGCCGTTGCCGGTGCGATTCCCACCGCCGCTTGGCTTGTTTTCCTAGCCAGCATCGACGACGGATTGCTTTTGGGTTTTTATCTGGCTGCGGCGGGAACCCTGCTGCTCTTCACCGGCGGCATCTGGATCGTCCGCGCCTGCCGCCGCGCGGCTACAACTCGATAACCATCCCCTCGTAGGCCGCATCCACGTCCACGCCCACCTTGCTGCCTTCGCGGCGAGCGTCGCTCTCGATCCGCGCGATGTACCAGTCGTCGTGCATCGGATCGTGGTGCGTCAAAAGCAGCCGCTTGACCCGCGCCGCCAGCGCCTCCTTCATCCCGTGCCGCCACGTGCTGTGGCCCCAGCCCTTGCGCGGAAAGCTCTTGGTCCCTTCGTACTCGTCTTCGGTGTACTGAGCGTCGTACAAAAGCACGTCCGCGCCTTGCGCGATCCCTTGCAGCTTCGGATTCACCTGGTCGAGGTGCTCGGTGTCGGTGGCGAAGACGAAGACGCCCACGCCGTCGGGGCGGTGTTCCTCGACGCGGAAACCGAAGCAGCCGCCCGGGTGATTCAGTTCCGCCGTGCGGATCTGCAGTTCGCTCGACGTACCCGGCAATTTCACCAGCGAGCCGGCCTCCACTTCGCGGAAATCCAGCTTCGCGCCCATGTCGGCAAGCTGCACCGGGAAGTTCAGGCTGCGCTGCTGACCGCGCAGCGCGTTCTCCAGCACGCTGCCCACCACCCCCGTCTCGCGCTCGTGCACCGGGCCGTACAACCGGAACGAGTTGCCCTTCATGAAGCACGGCACGAAAAACGGGAAGCCCTGGATGTGGTCCCAATGCACATGGCTGAAGAAGAAGTCCGCCGATACCGGCTGGCCTTGCTCGACGAGATGCAGCCCGAAGTTCCGCAGCCCCGAACCGCCGTCGAAGATCACCAGGCGGCCCGCCGCCTCCACCGATACGCAGGTCGTGTTCCCGCCGTAGCGGCTGGTCACGAACTCCGGCGTGCTGGGTGTCGGGATGCTCCCGCGAGCGCCCCAGATGGTGATCTTCACGCGCCCTCCCCCGGACCGGTTTAACGGTCGCGGAACGGATCCCGCCCGTCGACGGTCGAAGGCATCGTCATCGCCGCGCCGCCCGATGCGCCCTTGCTCTCGGAACCCTGCGTCGTCAATTCCTCGTAGATGATCCGCACGTTCGGGCCCAGCCACTCCGCGTAGTTCCGCCAGTTCGCCGCGTTGGGCACCTTCACGTTCTTCATCGCCTGATCCAGCGACTGGCCCGTCTTCACCGCCGCCGTCACTTCGCCCAGCAGCGAAGTCAAAAACTCGCGCTGCTGCTTCAGCAGTTCCTTACCGCCCAGCGTGCCGTGCCCCGGCACCACGATGTCGATGTCCATCTGCTCCAGTTCCATCAACTTCTTGATCCAGTTCCGCACCGACCGCGTCCGCCCTTCGTAGTACGGCATGAAGCCCACCAGCACCAGGTCCCCCGCGAAGAGCACCTTCTGCTGCGGCAGCAGCACCACGCAGTCGCCTTCGCCCACGCAGTCGCCCATCGAGATCATCTTGATCTCCACTTCGGGCGTGTGCAGCGTCAGCGTCCCTTCGAAGGTGATCGTCGGCTGCGTCAGGCTCTGCGCGTGCATCTCCAGCCCCGGAACCTTGAACTGGCTCTTGAGCAGTTCGCGCATGCGCGTCACTTCGTTCAGATCGGCCAGACGCTTGCCCGCGCGGTCCGTCGAAATCACGTCCGCGCTCGCGTTGAACTCCTGGTTCCCGAACGTGTGCGAGGCGCGGTAGGTCGTGTTCAGCGCGTACAGCACCGGCGGCGCCAGCGTCGGCATGCGCTCCTTGCCCGCCCGGAATTTCTCGTCCCAGAACACCTTGCTCGCGCGCAGCGCGGCCAAGTTGATGTTCTTCCCGATCTCGGGACTCAACGGAGGATCGATCACCACCGCGCCGATGCTCGTCGTCACGATTCCCGCGTTCGGAGCGCCGTCTTTGCCCATCGCCGCGTAGACGTAGGTCTTGCCTTCCAGACCCTTCAACGGTTCCACCGTGTACTGGCATCCGCTTAAGGCGACCACCACCAAAGGCACGAGCAGCGCACTCCACTTCGACGGGCGTGTGCCACGCCGCTTCCAGATTGTCATGCCGCTCGTTCTCCTCGAAAAACCGCCGCCCTACGGGCGCCGGAGGTTATTTCACCAGACGGGCCTTCGCCCAATTCAGGTGATCCCCCGCATCATCGTTATCGGAACCGTAGTCGCAAATCAACTCCAAGGTCTTCCCGCCCGCCAGCGCCACCTTCACCTTCTGCGCCGGCTGCGTGCCCTTCGACTCGCCTTGCGCCTTCTCCGCGCCGTCCACCAGCACCTTCCACGAACAGACCGCGCCCGCCGGCGCCGAAGCATCCAGCCCCACGTCCGCCAGGAACAGCGCATAGCCCCCGCCCAGATCGTACGTCAGCTTGCTGTAGCTGTGCACGCCCAGACCCTTCTCGTACTCCTGCTTCCCGATGTTCAAACTCGTCCCGTTCGCCGCGCGGTCCTTGCGCAGCGGAAACGCCACCGGCGAACCGCCCACCAGCGGAAGCTGCTCCGCCGACTTCGGCTCCAGATCGCCCAGGTACGTCAGCTTCCCGCCGCTGACCCCGATCCGCAGCACCTTTCCCAGCGGAACCGCCCACGTCAGACCCGCCGCCGCTTCGATCTGCAGGATCCCGTTCGCCAAGCCCGCTAGACGCCCGCTCAACGCCGATCCGTCCGCCAGACGCACCGAGGCCTTCACGCCCTCCGCGCCCTTGAACGCCTCCAGCGCCGCGAACCGGAAGCCCGCCAAATCCTCGAACGTATGCGTCGACTTCTGACCGCCCACCTCGAACGTCAGATCCTTGTCCGTGAACGCGCCCATGAACCCCGAGAGCGACTCGCCGCGAGCCGTCAGCAGTTTGTCCTGGTCCGGATCGGCCCCCTCGAAGAACGCGTTCACCGTGCCCTCCGCCAGCGGCACCTTCGGCCGAAATACGATCCCGCGCAGCACCCCGCTCTTCAGCGTCAACTCGCCCAGCAGCTCCGACTTGATCTTCAACTCGTTCTCGTTCCCCGACAGCACCGCCGCCGCCAGCCGGTCGCCGTTGCGCAGCACCACCTCGGGCTGCGTGCCCAAAGCCTCGGCCCGCGCGCCCTGCACCGTCACTTCTTCCAGATCCGTCAACGCCACCGTCTGAGCCCCCACCGTCAGGCCCTTCTCCGCGTCCACCGCCTTCAGCGGGCCGCTCACCTCTTCGCCGTCCACCTTCACCAGCGTGAACTCGCCCGCCTGCAGCGCTCCGCACAGCAGCAGCAGCACAACGACCGGCATTCGTGGAACATCCATGCGTCACCTCGTTCAACGCGCTATTCCGACGTGCGCACATCCTTCAGCTTCTTGCGCGCCTCGTCGGACATCTCGATCTTCGCCTCGTTCTTCTTCTCGACGGGTGCCGCGGCGTCCGTCTTCGCGCCGCCCTGCTTTTCGGACCACCATTTCTTCCAGTCCTCGGGCGTGTCGTGGCTCTGCCCGGTCAGCTCCTTCAGCGCCTTCACGATCTCCGCGCGTACCTTGTAGTCCTCGTCGCCGCAGGCCTCCACCAGAGCGCCCGTCACCGTCTCCGCCTTCATCCGCCGCAGGATATCCGCCGCGTCCTTGCGCACCATCGGACTGGAATCCTTCAAGGCCAGCGCCACGTCGGCCGCGCGAGCTTTCCCGCCGTGCTGCCCCAGCGCGAAGACCGCCCGCGTCCGCACCGCTTCCTGCTCCGAACCCATCAGCGCCTTCAGCGCCCCGTAGCCCGTGTCGCTTCCTAACTGCGCCGCCGCGATCGCCGCGTACAGCCGCACGTCCTCGTCTTCGCCCGCCGCATCGAAATGCTTCGCCAGCGCCGGAACCGCCGCCTTGTACTTGCTGTTGCCCAGCGCGCGAGCCGCGTCCCGCCGGATCTTCGGGTTCTTGTGCTCCAGCACTTCCACCAGCGCCGGACCCGAACGCGGATCCTTCGAATCCCCCAGCGCGATCAGGATCGAACGGACCTCGTCGTCCGTCGTGCCTTCGGCCCGAAAAAGCGCCACCAGCCCCGGCACGATCAGGTTGCCCATCTCGCGCAACTCTTTCCAAGCTGCGTCGCGCGCCTCCTTCTCTTCTTCCAACGTCGCACGGATCAAACGCTTCACCTTGCGGACCATGTCCGGGTCCGCCGGCTCTTCCGTTACAGCCGCCTCGGCCGGCGCGGGAACCGCCTGCGCGGGCTCAGCCTTCGCCGCTCCCGGCCGCGCCGCTTCGCCCGCGGGCGCCGGCGCTGCAGGCGGCGTCGCCGCCGGGGCGCCGCCGCCGGGAAACTCGTCCCCGCCCAGCCAGCCGCCGTCTTCGCCGAACCGCGCTTCGTACTTTTTTTCGCTCCCGTTATACCGTTTGCGTACCTCGAAGACCCGCCCCTTCCCGCCCTCGCGTTTCACTTCCCACGCACCCGTACCCGCCGCGTCGCCCGCCCACGTCCGAAACGCCGCCTGCACGGCCTCCGGAACCTGCGCCGGAGCGAAGCGCCGCTGTTCCTCTTCCAGAATCGTCCCGTCCGCGCGCACCACCACCTTGAACGCCTCGCCCTGATTCAAGCGGTCGGTGGCCTTCACTTCGTATACCGCGCCCCCGTCGCGCGACTTGGCCTTCGACTCCCGGATCGTCGCCTCGGGACACGCCGCCTCGAAGCCCTTCTTCGCGGCCTCCGGCCAATCCTCACCCGCCGCCAAAACCCCGGCGGCCAGCACGAACGACACCCCGATGCCCCACGCGCTACGCATCGCTTCCGATCCTCATTCCAAACGCTAACTGTAAGATGCGGAATAGGTTGTAGCCTTCACCGGCGATCCTGTCAAACCGGCCCCATCCCCACCGTATCCTTATATACAGACGCACCGCAGCCGCCCCGCGGCCCCAAATAGACCAACGAACCGCCCCGCGAGCCGCAGCCCCGAGCCGGTTCCATTGGCCATTCGTAGTTTTGTTGGAAAGAAGAGCCGCCAGCGAGACCGATTACTGTGCACCATTCACCGCGCCCTGCTACTTCTTCGCTTCCGGAGCCGCCGCCTCCAGCACGCGCACATCCGCCGTCTTCAAATCCGGCCGCAACGCCGAAACCGTCGCCGTGTTATCCACTCCCCACACCAGCTTGCGCTTCGAATCGTAGACCAGCCCCAAGGCCACGTTGTACGTCTTCCCCGTGATCTCCGCGCCGCCCAGCAGCACCGCATGCCACGCGTTCTTCGCGCAGTCGTACAGCAGCCAGCGCAACTTCCCGTCCGAGTCCGGCACGCGCGAGGCCACCAGCACCGCGTCCCAATCCGGCAGATACACCAGCTCCCGGCATTGAAATTTGTGGCCGCTGTTCAACCCCTGCGGCTCCAGCGCCTTCACCTCGCCCGACTTCGAATCGTACGCCGCCACGTAGGTGCCCGCGAAAAGCAGCATCCGCCCGCGCTTCGTATCGTACGCCATCCCGTGCCCTTCGTGGCTCGGATTGGGCAGCTTCGCCCCCGTCCGCGGCTGCTTCTCCCATGCGCGCTTCGCCACGTCCGGCCGCCAGAACTCCCCGCTCGCCCAAGCCAGCAGGCCTTCCGGCTCCGGATACAGCCGGTCGAACCCGTAGTGCGCTTCCCAAGGCGTGGCCAGCGGACCCGGCAGCCACTCCCCGCCCGCCGGATCGTACGCAAAGTACAAGCTCGCCTTCACCGTCCCCTCCGCCAGCGTCTGCCCGCAGAAGACCGCCTTGTCCGAACGCCGGTCGTACCCGTACGAGTGATACGAATGCCCCGTCATGAACGCACGGTTGCGGTACGACGTCGAGTTCTTCATCCCGCCCTGCCCGGCCGCGTACACCAGCCCGAACTCCGGACGATGACCGATGTAGAAACGGTTCGTGCGCAGGCTGTAGTGCAGCACGCTGTTGCCCACGTACGCCACGTGCCCCCCGCCCCAATGCAAAAACTGGTCGCGCTCCGGATCGTAAATCACCGTGCCCCAGGCCCGGTTGTCGTTGGGGTTGTTCTTCTGGCTTGCCTTTTCCCGCGTCACCCACGCGTTGGCCGGAAGCCCGTCGAGCCACGCCTCCTGCTCCGCCGTCTCCACCGCCCCCGCCTTCTGCTCGTACCAGCGCGGATCGGCCGTCGGACCGCCCTCGAACGCCTCCGTCCGGAACGGCACGCCCTTCTGCTGCGTCCCCGCCGCATCCACCTTGGACACGTCGATCCGCGCCGCCCACGTCGAGAAACGCGGCACCTTGCTCTCGTTGTGGTTCGAGAGCGTCACCACCACGTCGCCCGGACCCGACGCCGACATCTCGGGCTGCCAGCCCCACGTGCTCGCGATCGACGTCAGGCTCTCCCGCTTCGCACCGCCCTCGTCCAGCAGGCTCCACGCATCGGCCTCCAGGTCGTAGCTCCACAGCTCAGCACGCCCCGCGCCGTCCACCAGCACAAACTTCCCGCTCTGCGGCAGCCAGACCAGCCCATGCCCGTAACGCGGAGACGGAGACACCGCCGGCCGCCGCTGCTCCCATGTCCGCGTCTTGCAGTCGTACACCCACGTGTCGGACGTGATGCGGTCCAACCGATGCCCGCCGAAGAGCAGCATCTTTCCGCGCCGCTCGTCGACGGCCGGCCGAGCGTACGCGCGCTTCGGCGGATGCGCGGCCAGATCCTCCAGCACGTCGTCCAGCGCCTCCCAGGCATCCTCCGCCGCCGCGATCCCTTCCGGCGTCACGCGCGAGGCCAGCAGCCCCTGCGCTTTGCCCAGGTGCTCCAGCGCCCGTTTCAAATCCTCCGCCGCCCAGCCCAGTTGCTGCTTCTCGTACGCCCCGGCCTTCCCCGCCGCGCCCGAAGACTCCGATGCGAACGCCGCGATCTCCTTCGCCAAAGCAGCGCACGTTTCTTCCAGCTTCACCGCGGCCATCGCCGCGCTCTCGGTTACGTAATACCGAGCGCGGCAAGCGCCCGTCAGATGCCGCACGCGCCGCGCCAGCACCTCGGCCTTCCCGCGCAGCTCATTCACCAACACGCCGCCGAAGACCTGCTCTTCCCACTTCCCGTTGCGCAACGCCCAGCGGCACGCTCCCGCCAGCACCTCGCGGTTCACCGGGTCGTAGCACATCGAATTGAAAACCAGATCGTCCCAGAACGCGTACGGAGCGCCGTCGGCCGAGGCCAGATGCGACCACATCCGCGTCTTGGGATCGTATTCCCACGTCTGCGACAGGCGGTGGAACGGAACCACCACCTTACCCCGAGCCGCGTCGTACGCCGCGTTGCCCCACAACTCCATCCGGCTGTTGTAGCCATAGGCCAGATTCGGCCGCACGTTCCCTTCCAGATCCTTGAACGCCGAATACGGATTAAAGGCCGGCGCCTGGGTCGGACCGGTCGGCTCGCCCCACTTCCCCTCCATCCCAACCGGAAAACGGTTCTCCCAGCGCGACGCCTTCAAGTTCAACGTGACTTCCGAATACGCCCCGGCCTTCCCCGCCGCGCCGCCCAGCACCACGAACGAACGCTCGTCCGGAAGATAGACCAGCCCCACCGAATTGCGCGCCCCGTACCCGCCCGCATCCAGCATCGTCCACGTATGCACCGGCGCCTTCGCCAACGCCTCCGGCCACTCCAAGGCCGCGCCAGGCTCGGACGCCGGAACCTCCCCCGCTCCCGCCGTCCCCGCCGCGCACGCCAGCACCGCCAGCAGCGCCGCCGCCCGACCCGGATTCCCGTACACCCCTCCAAGCCAGCGCAGCATCGTCTACCTCCTTCGCAAGCTTCCGGAGCGCCCTCACCCGGCCGCCCAACCGCCCCACCACCCGAACCGCGCCCGCCCGAACCCCACCCTTCGTACCCCGGCCCCCAACCGAAGGGAACCGGATTCCAACCGCATGAACCCTTTTGCAACGCGAAATAGCTCGAAGCCAGCCGAAGGCCTTTGCCAATCGGCGCACCACACCGGTCAACTTCGTTCTTCTCGAGTTTGCGCTCGTTATCGCAGAGGACTCGTAACGCGAACCGTAACCGTCATGGCGATAGTAGGGACCGTAGTATGGCCGTATCCCTTCCCATTCACCGATCACCGCCTAAGCCTTCGCCCTTCCCAAAAACGCCGTCTTCCGCCTTTGTGCCAAAGGCACAACCCTTGTTAGCCTAGGGCGAGGCGCGGAACGCGCCGACGCCCTAGGACCCCAAACGCCCCCACCATCCATCCCGCCCTGTAGGGGCGGCCCAAACCCAACCGCATCAATCCCACACGTACCGCTCATCGAAATCCATGCGATACCTGCGCAACAATTCCCGCAATTCTTCCTGATAGGTCATCTTCGCGTGATGCGCATGCTGCTCGCGAATGTACCGTTTACACGCCGCCGCGTTCGACTCGCCGATCGAAAACGCGCCGTACCCGCGCTGCCAATAAAACCGCCCGTGCGACTTCAACCACACGGAACTGCTCTGCTTGAGCTTCCTGACCAGATCCGCGATGCAGGTGCCGCGACCGAGCCCCACCAGGAGATGAACGTGGTCGCGCATGCCGCCGATCTGCAGGGCCGGGGAGTCGCAAGAGCGCGCGACCATGCCCAGATTCGCGTGCAAGCCCCGCTCGAACGACGGATCGATGAAGGGCTCGCGGCCTTTGGTCGAAAAGACGATGTGGACCAGGATCTTTGAGAGCGACTGCGGCATGCCGATCTCCTTCCGGGATGCGCGTTCCTCCGCCCCTTCAGGGCGGAACGCCGGTGTCGGCACCCGTCACCTAGGACAGCGCCGCGCAAAACCCCGCGGCTCGTCCTAGGCTAACCAAATTCGCGCCTTTGGCGCGAAGGCGGAATACCTTAATGCGTGATCACCGTTCGAACACCCGCGTTACCTTTGGCCTGCTCGATATACCAACCCAATATCTTTGGCATCCACTTTATTTATGGGGTAACCCTTGTCGAAAGCATCGTCCGAGGTATGCCAGAATCGGCAATCACAGTAATACAGCGGAAAGTAAACCTGCATCCGCGTGGCGTCCCATTTGAATTCGCTCACAAAACCCCGCGGCGCCCACCCGTACTGCTTGACTCCATGGAGTCCAATGACAGCGGGTTCATACCGGCCCTGCAGCGAAAGAATGAAATAACTCGCGAGATACGCGAAGAATACGAGCGCGATACCGGTGCACAGCATTAACTTACCGCGAGACATGGGCGCAGCCTCTCCCGTTCACCGCTTACTATTTACCGTTACCGTTTACCATCCTACCTGCCCTTCAGGCCTTCCCAAAACGCCGTCCTTCGCCCTTGTGCCCAAGGCACAACCCTTGTTAGCCTAGGGCGAGGCGCGGAACGCGCCGAACCCGGCCCGTCGCGTCCCACCGGGACGCAGTGAAAATAGCCCAGCGATTCATCGCTGGGACCAAACGCCTTTCAATACCGCTCGCGTCCCGTAGGGACGCGGAGAGGCGCTCCGGCCAACTCACCACCACAAGGACGGCGCACTACCGGCCATTCGCCTCTCGCATTGCACGCTTCCGAATTCGGTCAACGGCTACTTGGGCCATCCGCTTAATGGCCAGCGCACCGGTATACTTGTCGCTTTTCGCCAACTTCTCGAGCGCCGGAAGCGCTTGAGGCGTGCCCAGTTTCGCGAGTGCCGCGCAAGACTGAACCGTGCGCCAGCCATTGCCAGCCGCAAGAGCGTCTATTAGCGCAGCCTCCACATCGGGGCCGCCTAAGTAGCCCAACGCTTGTGCTGCATCCCCCGCGATTCGGTATTCTGGCGACTTGAGTAGTTGCAGCAAAGGCTGCCGTGCGGCTGGGTCGCCCGATTGGCCCAGCGCTAGCATCGTTTCCGGAAGATCCTCGGGTTTCTCCTTTAGGTTTGCGATTAAAAGCGGGACAAATTCCCGATGCGGGCGCAGAAACGCCAACCAAGCTCCCCAGCGATAATGCCCATGCTTCAATTCGTGGAGGATGGCGTGAGGTTTTAACGCCGCTTCAACTTCAACTGCAAAAGCGCGATAGCCTTCGCCGCCGGGAGGAGGTCCAGCCACGAACTTCAGCACAGCAACTGCGTATTTGCGACTGTGATTCGACCAGAGCAATCGCGCGGCTTCCAGCTGTTCATGCGGGTCACCCTCATTCAAAGTCCTAAAGTATTCTTCTTCTTCACCAAAAGAGAAATCAACGCAACTGAACCGCAATTCACTTGGAACCGATAGATGGAAAAGGTTCGCTCCACCCTCTTCGGCCTGGAGCAGGGAACACGCTGCGATCAAATAACTAAGCGCAAGAGGTACCCTTAGATGTGTCATGCACGCCTCCTTGAAGTGAGGCGATCTACCGAGATTACCGCGATACAGGTCTCTCCCCATTCGCGCGGTGGTCGCACTTATTCACGAACGCCAATACCTTGCGATAGTTCATGTCTTTCTTCAGGGTATCCAACCACCAAACCCCGCGAACATCCGCATGCGGACGCGATCATTAACCCTAAAAACGCCGTCCTCCGCCTTTGTGCCAAAGGCACAACCCTCGTTAGCCTAGGGCGAGGCGCGAAACGCGCCGACGCCCTAGGACCCCAAACGCCCCCACCATCCATCCCGCCCTGTAGGGGCGGCCAAAACCCCGCGCGCGAACCCAACGCGCCGCATCGATCCACGAACCTGCGCTGCCAACCGCATGCCTCAAACGTAGCCCTGACCGTTTACCGTTCACAATTCACCGCCCTTTTGGTCCTACCCCAAAAAGCGGTTCACCCCCCATACCGTGTTTCCGCGCACCCCTCCCCAGCCCGCATGCCGCCGCGCCTCCGCATCCCGTTCGCGCTGCTTCTGCCGAGCTTTCCGGCGTTTCTCCAACTTCCGATCTTCCTGCCTCAACGCCTCCAATTCCGCTTCGCTCAACAGCCATTCCGCCGGCAACGCCGCCCCGCACGTGCTGCAATGCTTAAGCCGCCGCGTCGCCAACATCACCTTGCACTGCGGACAATGGAACGCCATCGCACACCTCGCCTAGTCTTGCGCGGCCTAACCCTAACCCGGCTCGCCCCACCCGCCGCAACCCCACCCTTATATTCTTCCTGCGTCCACTTCCCTTTGCCGGACTCCGCCCGCTTTCTCTTCCGCCCACCTGGCCCACGAACTCCATGTTCTTCCCTTTAAGCGGCCTGGCGGTTCCCGCCCATGCGCTGCCACCTCCCGTTTACCCCTTTGCGTTCGCCCTTCGCCCTTCCGTCGTTCCACCGTTCCACCGTTCCGCCGTTGGATGGTTGCGCCGCGTCAACGTTTCGTCGGTCCGCCGGTCCGCCGTTGCGTGGTAGCGTGGTTGCGCCGCTTCGCCGCATCGCCCTTACGCCCTTACGCCCTTACGCCCTTGCGACCTTGCGACGTTTCGCCGTTGCGTGGTTGCGCCGCTTCGACGTTGCGACGCATCGCCCTTGCGACGTTGCGACGTTGGTTTGGTTCTTGCCGTTTGCTCTTACCGTTCACTATCCACCGCTCACCACCCCCGTCACCCTTCGTGCATAGCTTAAAAATCAACCATGCACCCCGTATAAAAAGATACGCTTTGCATGACCCATTTATAGCAGTTTTATGGCACGATCAACTCTTTGCACCGTGCAATGCTATATGCATCACCACGCGCAAGCCACCTCCCAAGCCCAATCTGCACCTCGGGCACACTTTTTCCGCGTAATGCCTCGGCCAAAACCAGCCCCGCTCCGTCCTATGCTCTGTAAAGCGCACCCGAGACAAGCGCTAAAGCCATCCACCCCAGGAATTTAAGACATGGCGTTCGATCTCAAACAACGGCTCGAAACCCTCAAAGGTACGCTCCGCCGCGCCTGCCTCATCCACGGCGCCGCGTTCGCGGTACTCACGGCGGTGCTTGGAGTTATGGCCGTCATCCTGCTCGATTACTTCTTCTTCCGCTGGGACAGCGGCGTGAACACCGCCTTCCGCCTCCTGCTCACCCTCGGCCTGCTCGGTTCGGTCGCCTACTTCGTCTGGCGCCGAATCCTGCAACCCCTTGCCGTTCCTCTATCTATAGACGATATGGCGCTCTCGGTCGAACGCGAGTTTCCCGAGCTGCAGGACAGCCTGATCTCCTCCATCCAGCTTACCCGCATGATGAGCGACGACCGCCACATGAGCCAGGCGATGGTCGAGGAAATCGCCCGTCAAGCGCACCAAAAGGCGGCCACGCTTGACTTTGCAAGAGTGGTCAAGTTCGACAAGATCCGCCCGGTCCTGGCTTGGGCCGGCGGCGCGCTGCTCCTTTTCCTGGCTTTGGCCGTCCCGCTGCGGGAGTATGTCGGCGTCGGCCTCCTGCGCATGTTTACGCTGCAGAACTTCCGCTACCCCGTCCGTACCGATATTGCCTTGAAGCAGAAGGACTTAGTGGTGCCCAAGGGCGAATCCGTCTCGCTGGCGGTGGAGTGTTCCCGAGCGCTCCCGTCGCGCGCCTACATTCGCTTTAGTTCCGACGAGGGAAGGACTTGGAGCAAGCCAGAACCGATCACCACCTCCACCGCCGGCGCTACGCCCAGCGGCGAGAAAACCATCGACTTCCAGTACGAGTACAACCCGGTGATTCAGAGCTTCATGTATTACATCGAAGCCGGCGACAACCAGTCGGAACCCCAGACGGTGAAAGCAGTTGAGCGGCCGACCCTGAACGATCTGAAGGTCCAGTATCGCCAGCCCGAGTACATCACCACCGATCTGAGCGAGATGAAGCGCGAACGGTCGCTGCGTAACGTAACCGGAACCAAGGCCACGCTTTACGGGACCGTCAACAAGCCCTTGAAGGAGGCCTTCATCCGCATCGGTGAGGCCGAGAAGATTCCCGTGCAGGAGCTGCAAGGCGATAAGTTCGCGCACACGCTGGAGATAGATAAGGTCAAGGATTACGAACTCTTCCTCGTCTGCGAAGACGGGTTCCAGAACAAGGACCAGATCCGCCACAAGATCTGGGCGCTCCCCGACGACCTCCCCAAAGTGCGCTGGACCGCCCCTGCTCAAGACCTGGAAGTCTCGCCCAGCGCTGTAGTTGCATTAGGCATCCAACTCGAAGACGACTGGGGCTTGCACCGCGGCGAAGTTAAGTATCGCATCCTTAAGGGAGCCGGCGTCGTCCCCGCCGAAGGCCAACCCGCTCCGCGCGCCGCGCCCGACACCGAGAGTCCGGCCATCGAAGGCGGGTTCGAGCTTTCCACCGAAGGCTTTGGCAAGGGCGTTCGAAAGCTGGAAGTCCGGCACGATTGGTCACTTGTGGATTTGGCGCTGCAACCCGGCGACGTGGTGGTCTACCAGGGCGAGGCCTACGACTTCTGTCCCACCCCGCGTTCCGGCGATGCGCCGCTGCAATTTCAACTCCGCATCTTAAGTAAGGAAGAGATCAAGCAGAAACTGGACATCGAACGCCTCCGGCTGATCGACGATCTTAAGGAAATCATCCGGAAGCAGGAGGAAGACAAGAAGTCGGTCGATGCCGTCGTCGAACACCTTAAAGCCGGAAACGTCTTCGGGATGGGCGAACGAACGCAGGTCACCGAGGCCGAATCCCTGCAGCAGACGATCATTCGCAAAACCATCGAATTGGAAGGCCGCTTTGCGAACTTGCTGGAACGTTACAAAGCAAACGACCTGAATACTCCGGAAGACGAGACGCGTTTGCAGGCCATCATTTCCGTGCTTCACGACTGCGCGTCCGAAGGCATGCCCGCCGCCGCCAAAAAGATCGCCGCCTGCGGCATCGCCAAGCAGGACAGCGAACGGCAGGAGCACTTGGGCGCGGCGTCGGTGCAGCAGCAGGAAGTGATCGACGAGCTTAAGGCGCTGCTCGAACAGATGCAGAAGTGGGCCGAGACGGAAGAACTGATCCGCATGGCGCGCGCGCTTTTGGTCAAGCAGCGCGCGGTCACGAAGTCCACCGAGGGGCTCAAGGATAAGTTCGGCGGCAAGGCGCCGGCCGACGTGAGCAAGGACGAGAAGGCCGAAGTGAAGGTTGTCGAGCGCGATCAGCGCGACTGCGGCGTGGACATGGACGCGCTGATGACGCGCATGCAGGAAGCGCTGGGCAAGATGAGCGCCGTGGACAAATGGGTGGCCGGGAACATCGAGGACGCCATCAAGATCGCGCTCAACAGCGACGCGACGCCCGAAAACCCCGATCTCCCCGTGGGCAGCGACAAGTATCCGGGCATCAAGGACAAGATGTCCGGCGCGCAGACGGACATCGACCAGTTCCTCTTCGGCACCGCCAACGCCAAGCAGAAGGGTGTCGAGACCGGGCTCGAACGCATCATCAAGGTCCTCGGCCGCCGGCGCGACCTGAACATGAAGGAACTGATGCGCGAGATCGAACAGCGCAAGCGCGAACTCCAGCGTGCGCTGGAGCAGCAGAAAGAGATCACGCGCCGCGCCGAGAACATCAAGGACAAGCAGGCGCTGCAGCGCGAAGTCGCGCAGGCGCAGCGCGACTTGCAGGACCTGCGTAAGCGCCAGGAGGCGCTCAAGAAGGAGACCGAGCAGTTCAAGCCGCAGCCCAACACCGAAGCCGACCGCTACGAACGCGCCATCGAACGCGCGCGCCAGGAACTCGAGAACCTGCTGCAGCAGGAAAATAAGGTGCTGGCCGACACCATCGGCGAGATGACCGATCCGGAAAAGATCCTAGCGCGGTCGATCCACGAGCTTGAAATGTTGGAGAAAGAAGAGCGCGAGTTGCAGGCGCAAGCGCTGCAACTTTCAGCCGAACAGCCGCAAAAAGCGCTCGACGAAGCCTTGGCCCGCGTCCGCGACGGCTTGGCCAAGAACGATTCGCTCAAGCTGAAGACCGCGACGGCGCAGAGCGCCGGTGACGAAGCGCAGCGCCAGCAAGGACTTAAAGCGCTCCAGGAGCCGCAGCAGCAGTTGGGCAAGGACCTCAAAGCGCTCACCGAAGCCCTCGATACCGCCGCTAAGTCGTTGGCTCAGCATCCCGAAGCCTCCGGCAGTGAAGCCGCTCGCGCCGCCGCGCAACGCGCGCTCGAACGCGCCGCAGAAGCCTCGAAGGAAGCTCCGCAGGCGCTCGCCGAGGCCGCTGCAAAGCTAGGTGCCGGCGACAGTAAGGCCGCTCAACAAGCTCAACAGCGCGCCGCCGAAGCGCTCGAACGCGCCCGCGACGGGCTCGACCGCGCGCTGGCCGAAGAACGCGAACGGCTCCAGACCGGTATGCGTACCGTGGCCGACAAGCAAGCCGAGGGGCGCAACCGCGCCGACGAGATCGCCGGCCGCTTGGGCGGGCTGGTTCGCGCGGGCGCGGAAAACCAAGCCGACGCGGCACTTAAGACGGCCTCCAGCGCCGCGCAGGCGGCTTTGGAGCCCATCGAAAAAGCCGGCACTCACATGGCCGAAGCCAGCGATCAGCTCCGCCGCGGCAGCGAGCATGCCGAGACGCCCGCGGCCTCCCGCGCCGCCAGCGAGCAAGTCCAAGCCGCCGAAAAGCTTGCCGAAGCCCGAGCGACGCTCCAGAAAGCCGCCGACGCGCTCGCCCAAGCCAAAGCCGCTAACCACCGCGCGCTCGCGCAGACGCAAGGTCAAGTCCAGCAACAAGCTAAGTCCCTTCAGCAGCAACTGAACGAACTCTCCCAAGCGATCGAATCCGCCCACTCCAAAGCCTTCCCCGGCGAAGCCCAGCAATCCGGCCAGCAGAGCGGCCAGCAAGCCGGCCAACAGAGCGGTCAGCAAGCCGGTCAACAGAGCGGGCAACAAGCCGGTCAGCAGAGCGGCCAGCAAGCCGGTCAACAGAGCGGCCAGCAAGCCGGGCAGCAGAGCGGGCAACAAGCCGGGCAGCAGAGCGGTCAGCAAGCCGGTCAGCAGAGCGGCCAGCAAGCCGGGCAACAGAGCGGTCAGCAAGCCGGCCAGCAGAGCGGTCAACAAGCTGGGCAGGAAGGCGGGGCTCCAAAGGCGGCGGAGAAGCTGGGCGAAGCGGCCGGCCACATGGGGCAAGCTCAGCAGCAGCAACAGGTTCCCAATCCGACGCAGGCGACGACGCAGCAGGCGCAGGCGATCGAGAAGCTCGAGGAAGCCAAAGAAGCGCTGGCCTCGCTGCAGCGCAAAGTCGCCGAGATGAAAGAACCCGGCCGGCGGCTGGAGCGCATCCAGAAGCAGCTTAAGGACGAAGCCCGCTCCTTGGCGAACAAGATCGAAGACCTGCAAGTCCAGTTGCCCAATGCACCTAAAGCCGACGAGAGCGTCCGCCAAGCCAGCAATCACATGCAGAATGCGCAGAACCAACTGGGCGGCGACCAACAGCAGCAGTCGGGCCAGCAAAGCGGCCAGCAGTCGGGCCAGCAGAGCGGTCAGCAATCCGGCCAGCAAAGCGGCCAGCAATCCGGCCAGCAAAGCGGTCAACAAAGCGGCCAGCAGTCGGGCCAGCAGTCGGGCCAGCAGAGCGGTCAGCAATCCGGTCAACAGAGCGGACAGCAGTCGGGTCAGCAGAGTGGCCAACAGAGCGGGCAGCAGTCGGGCCAACAGAGCGGGCAGAAGAGCGAGCCCAATGCGGAAGGCGCGGCGAAGGAGCAGGAGAAGGCGTTGAGCGAGTTGGAGAAGGCGCTGAAGAACTTGGAAGAGATTGCGAAACTGGCCGATCAGGAGAAAGATCCGCGGACGGGCGAGGTGTTGAAGAAGCTGGCGGAGGTGCAGCGCGCGAACCGGGAAGAAGTCTTGCGCCTGCAGAAGAAGCTCGACGATCTGGCCGATAAGACGGGCAGCCGGCAGGCGCAGCAGGCGAGCAAGTCGAACCAGTCGGCGAGCCGGAATCAGTCGCAGGCGAGCAGTTCGATGAGCAGCGGGAGCCAGAGCGGGTCCCAGGACAGCAGCGAGGACGCCGAGGAAGATTTGCAGGAGGCGATGGACAACCTGGATCAGCTCCAGCAGCAGATGCAGCAGCAGGACCAGCAGGAGACGCTGTTCCAGATCGAGCAGGAACTGAAGAAGATGCTGGGCGCGCAGAAGAAGCTCCTGGTGGACACGCAGGAGATCGAGAAACAGCGCCCGTCGCCGACCGAGGCGCTGCCGCGCCGCGCACGGCTGCAGGTGCGCAAGGTCCACGACGATCAGCGCGGGTTGGCCGACGCCACCAAGGTGATCGTGAAGAAGATGGAAGAAGAGGGCGTGATCGTCTTCCGCGAAGTCCTGCAATGGGCGGTGGACGACATGGGCGAGGCGGCGGTGCGGCTGGACAAGGAGCAGACCGGGACGCTGACGCAGAACATCCAGGAGGATATCCTGAAGCAGTTGAGCGATCTGATCGATGCGCTGCGGAAGGAACGCAACCGCAAACAGCAGCAACAGCAGCAGGGCGGCGGAGGCGGGGGCGGCGGAGGCCCGCTGGTGCCGCCGCTGGCCGAATTGAAGATGCTGCAGATCATGCAAAAAGACGTCAATCGCCGCACGCAGCGGATCGATCAGGCGGTGGCGCAATCGGAAGAGAAGGATCTGACCGCGACTCAGAAGGACGAACTGCGGCGCATGGCTCAGAAAGAAGGCAAGATCGCGGGTCTGACCAAAGAACTGGCCAACTCGCTGGAGCAACAGGGCGGCGGCGGGCCTCCGGACCACTGATGGGCGGGCTGGGGCGGCTGCGGCGCGGTTCACGGAAACAGGAATGCAAACGATGCGATACGGAATCTGGGTGCTGGCGGTGCTGGCCTGTTCGGCGTGTCCGCTAACGGCTTCGGGCGAAGACGGTCCCAAGCCCGAGATCAAAGCGTACGGCGAGGCCAAGAACGACCTGCCGCTGGAGTTGTACCAGAAGCTGCGCCGCCAGCTCGACGCCTACCGCGGGTTGGAAGTCGCCGGCGAGAAGCTGACCAAAGGCGACGCGGAGAAGGCGCTTCAGGAAGACGCCAAGGCGAACCAGGAGAAGCTCGTCCAGGCATTGCAGGCCAGCCAGGTGATTCACCGCGAACTGTCCGCGCGGGTCTTGCAGTTCGCTTCCGACAAGCAGGCGGCGGTGAAGGGGTTGGCGGCGGCGGTGGGCGCCGATCCGGACACGGACGTGCGGACCGCGGTGGTCAGTTCGCTGGGCGAACTGGCCGACGCGACGGGCGTGGAGCCGCTGATTCAAGGGCTTGCCGACGGCGAAGAAGCCGTACGCGGCCTGGCGGTGGAAGGCTTGGGCAAGATCAAGGATCCGCGCGCGGCCGCGCCGCTGCTGAAGACGCTTTCGTCCGACGCCAAGCCCGCCGTGCGCATGAAGGCCGCGGGCGCCCTGAAAGAGATCAAGGACAGCAAGAGCCTGGAGGCTCTGGCGCAGGCACTGAACGCGGAGCAGGACTACCGCGTGAAGATGGCGATCGCGAGCGCAATCCGCGATATCCGCGGGCAGGAAACGCCGCACACCAAGGACGTACCGACCACCGAAGAGCACGGCGGCGATCTCTCGAAACTCAGCCGCGAGATGCAGGAGATCGAGGAGAAGCTGCGCGCCGATCGCCACGACCAAGCCGTACAGGGGCAGCAGGAAGACGTGGCCAAGCAGCTTGCCGAACTGATCAAGAAGGTCGAAGAGATGCAGCAGCAGGGCCAAGGCCAGGGACAGCAACAGCAGCAACAACAACAGCAGCAACAACAACAAGGGCAGGGCCAGCAGAGCGGGCCGAAGCAGGCGGGCAGTCCGCTGGCTGATTCGCAGTTGGGCGGCAACGTGGCGCGGGGCGCCTTGCAGGAAGCGCAGGTCTCCGGGCACCAGGACGACTGGGCGCAACTGCCCCCGGCGATGCGCGACGAGATGCTCCAGACCTATCGCGAAGGCTTCCCCGAACGCTGGCGCAAGCGCCTGCAGGCGTACTTCGCTTCGGTCGCGGCGGAAGAAGAGAAGCGCTGAACGCCACGGCTGGTCAGGTCAGCAAGTACCTGATGGAGTCGTGCACGCTTACCAAGCTTAAAGTTCCCGCTATATGGACAAGCGTTTGGATCAGGAAATTAACGAACAGCAAAAAACCGTGCCTTGATCGAGCGGCTTGCCTGAATGCTTTGCGGTAAAGCCAATACAACCAGCCGCCTTCCGCCAACGAGACACTCAGCGCCATCCCCAGCAGGACTCCCGCCTGTTCGGGGTTCGCGCCGCCAATCACTCCGCAGGCCAGCCCAAGCACCACCAACACCAAATAGGTGCCGCTGCAGAAGAGGTAAATCACCGCCGCTTCCTTGCGCACGCGGAGACTGTCTGCTTCATCCAGATCCGCGATCAGACGGCGAGCGACCGCGCGCAGTAACCACACCTGCACGAAGATTAAGGGGAAAAAGAGGACCGCGCCGGTGAGGGTAAGCAGCTTAAAGGTTGCCGGGTTCAACGTGAAGAGCATGACAGCTAGCGCTTTCGGATGTGGTTTTGAGCTGCCTGAGCATACCACCCTGGTTCGCCGTACTGCTACTTACCTAAACCCCAGATAAGCGGATCGGACAGGTAAGTGACCCTTGCCGCCTTCGCCCGGCGCGCGTATCACTAGGAGCATGACCGCCGCTTCACCGCCCGATTCGTCCGCTGCCAGCGCCGCGCAGCGTTTGGCCGCGGGCCAAGCGGAGTTTGAGCGCAAATTCCGGCTCGAGCCCAAGCTGCCCAGTTCGGCGCTGCTGACCGGCGCCGTCGCTATGGCGACGGCTTTTGGCGCAATCATGTTCCTGATGTTCGCTTGGTCGCGGAAGTTCGAGGACTGGATGGGCGGCTTCTACGTCTTCACCGCGCTGACGCTCTGCTTCGGAGCGGTCAACCGCTATCTGGCTTGGCGCTGGTTCAAGCAAATCGAGGTCTGGAGCGCCGAGCGCCAAGCGCTGCTGGCCGAGATCGAAGCGTTGCGGCGCGAGGCGGCAGTCGAAGGGCCGCAAGGTTGAGTTGGAGCGCGGGATTCCTTACGCCAAACGGCAAGAACCAAACAAGCTTCAAAGGGCAGATATCACGAACGGCTGCGGCCCACATGCAAACTCCCCCTTATTCAGGGGGAGTTGCGGGGCTCGTAGTGCGCTCACGTCAGCCAACGGCACGGACGGTTTACACGGGCTGCAGGACGCGCTCGTAGACGACGGGGAACTTCTCGCCTTCCAGCACCTCGCCCGGCTTGACGCGGACGTGCTTCTCGACGGGGTGCGCGGCGCGCGGCGCGTAGATGGTGTAGCCGGGCATGTAGTGGATCGCGAAGGCCCGGCGCGGCCGGTCGGTCTTGTTCTCGGGGCTGCCGTGCCAGGTCATGCAGTGGTGGAACGCCACCTCGCCCTTCTTCACCACCATCGGTTCGGGCTTGACCGTGACGCCTTCGGGGAGCAGCGCTTCGTCGAACTTTGGCTCGAAGTTATCGCCCGTGCGCAGCGGCACTTTGCCCCAGCGATGGCTGCCCGGCACCATCCACATCGCGCCGTTGTCGATCTCGGCGTCGTCGAGCGCCACCCAGGCGCTGATCAAGTCGGCCGGCTGCAGAATCGGCCAAGCCGGGAAGTCCTGGTGCCAGCCGGTGCGCCCTCCGACGACCGGCGGCTTGAACTGGATCTGATCGTGCCAGATGCGGAGCTTATCGGCGTGGTTGCAGAGCCGCGAGACGGTAGCGGTGATCTCGGGGTTGCGGCAAAGTTCCATGAACGTCGGGCTGGCTTCCCAGATATTGACGATCTGGACGACCACCTTCTTGCCGGGATCGGCCTGCGGACCGTATTCGCTGGCGCCGCCCAACAGGTTGCGGTTCAGGACCGGCTTCTCTTTTGATTTGCCTTCCATGACGAGCTGCATTTCGGAGCGGAGGCGTTCGATCTCGGCGTCGTCCAGGACGCGGCGCCCTTTGGCGAAGCCGCGGAGGTGGAATTCGTCGATCTGGGCCGAAGTGAGCAGCATGGCTGGCGGTCTCCTGGGCTTGAACCTGTTCTTTTCGTCACCAGAGCGGACTTGCATCCGCGCGTCACCGAGGGGAGAATACCTCTGGAGTCCGGGAGAAGGAATGGATGGAGCCGCACTAAAAGATGGATATTTCATCACTTTCAAGCTCCCCTACTCGCGTCACGCTGCCGGACCGGCCGTTCAGCCCGTGGTTGCGGCTGGCGCACATGTCCACGTCCTCGGCCGAAAACGCCACGCAGCGCGCGCGGGTGCGCGAACTGCTGGACTTCGAACTGGTGCTCCAATTGGACGGCGCGGGCTGGATTTGGGTGGACGAACCGGCGGGGAGCGTGGAGATCCGTCCGGGGCAGCTCGCGTTTTTTCCGCCCGGTTTCCGGCACGGCTGGGCGAACGCGCCGGGGTCGCACTTGGCGGTGCATTTCGATTTCCACGCTCAGCCTGAGTTGGAGCATCCCGCGCATATTCGCTATTACGATCAATCGCATACCCGTGCGCCGCTGGATGTTAGGCCGGTCTTCGAGCTGGCACGTGAAAAGGACACGCAGGAATGCTGGCGTATCCCGATGGTTACGGATGTACGTGATCCGCGCACTTGGCGGGAACGCCTCGAACCGCTGTGTACGCTGTATAGCTTGCGCGCGCATAAGACCTTGGCGGCGCAAGCCCGCGTCGCCGAAGCCCTGGGCTGGGCGTGGCGAACCCTTGTGGAAGATGCGGCCTCCTCCGCCACCGAAGGCGCTCGAGGAGCCGCTGCCGATCCGCGTATCCTGGCCCTGCTGCGCGATTTGGATCGCCCGAACGGGCCATTTCAGGCGCGGAGGCCAAGCGTTGAGGAACTGGCCGAGCGCACCGAACTGGGTCAGACGGCATTCCGCGCGGCTTTTCTGGAAGCGACCGGTCGCAGCCCGCGAACGTACTTGGAAGAGCGGCGGATCGAACGGGCCGCTCGGATGCTGCTGGAGACCGAACGGAGTATCTATGCGATCGGCCGGGCGGAGGGCTACGACGATCCGTACCATTTTAGCCGGGCGTTCAAGCGAGTCCTGGGGACGAGTCCTCGGCAATACCGGCGCCGCGCTCAAACCGTCGCACGTTGAAACAAGGAAGGCATAAAACGCTAAAAGAGTCAGTTTCGCGGTATTCACCTTGTGGTAAAAACTGAATGGTTGGTACGTTTTCTCGCCTTGGCGGATCGATGTATGCCGCAAGAGGAAGTTCTCGGATATTGGCTCGGCCACGGTCCTCGTCCGCTTCCGCTCCGGAAGACGGACGTGGTGACCATGGGCCGGGAACCGCAAAACGCGCTCCCGCTGGAGGATACGTTCGCAAGCCGGCATCACGCGGTGATCGAGGTGACGCCGGACGGACAGGTGTTGCTGAAGGATCTTAAGTCCAGCAACGGCACGTACCTGAACGAGAAGCGCCTGGACGCCAACGAGCCGACTCCGCTGCGCAGCGGCGACCTGATCCGGATCGGCGGCAAGATGTTTACCTTCATCAGCAATCAACCGGGCCTGGAACCGCGCAAAGTCGGGATGCAGGCGTACCGCGACCTGGCGCACATGCAGACGCGTTCGATGGACAAGCCGGATCTTCCGCCGCCGCCGGACGAAGGCACGAAGAAGCCCGGACCGCGATCGACCGAAGCGCTGCAGACGCTTACGAACATTCCGCGCGAACAGCCCAAGGAAGCGATTCTGGCAGGCAGCCTGGAAGACCAGTCGCTGCCGCAGATTCTGCAATTCCTGAACAGCTCGGCAAAAACCGGCGAACTGGCCGTGAATGGGAAGTCCGAGGAAGGTAGGATCGCGTTTCAGGACGGCACGATTTTTTATGCGACGACTTCGTCCCAACTGGGAGACGATGCGGTGTACGCGTGCAGCCGGATTCGGTCGGGCACGTTCCGGTTCACGCGGCAGGAGTTTCCTCCGGACTTGAAACGCAACGTGAAAGAAAAGACGATACATTTGATTTTCGAGTGTTGTCGGCGCATCGACGAAGAGAGCGGCAAGACGCCTCCGAGCGGATCGCCGCAGGCATGAACGCGCGAGCATGAGCGAAGAAGAACTGGTGGGATACTGGCTGGGCGCGGGCAGTCGCCCGTACCCGGTGCGGCCGGGCGAAACGATCACGCTGGGGCGTGAATCGGACAACGCCGTCGTGCTCTACGACGCTCATGCCAGCCGCCACCATGCCGAAGTCTTCTGCAGCGCGCGCGGCGAAGTCTTCCTGATGGACCTCGGTTCCAGCAACGGGACGTACTTCAACGAAGAGCGCATGACGGCCAATCAGCCTCAGCCGCTGCGCAGCGGCGACAACGTGCGCATCGGCGGGAAAGTCTTTACGTTCGTCAGCAATCTGCCGGGGCTGGAGCCGCGCAAGGTCGAGGCCAGCGCGCACCAGCAGATGGAATCGATGCAGACGCTGATGTTCAACAAAGCCGACGTGCAGCGCGAGACGGCTCAGCCGCCGACGCGCCCGCAAAAGGCCGTGAACAGCGAGGAGACGTGGTCGCCGCTCAAGGAAGGCGATTCGGCCATCGCGCTGGCGGGGAGCCTGAACGACCAGAATCTCGCGCAGATCATGCAGTACCTCAACGCCAACGCCAAGACGGGCGAACTGCTGGTGAAAGGCGCGAGCGTGGACGGGACCATCTGTTTCGAGCGCGGGAACATCTTCCGCGCACGCGCCGGGGTGCAGCAGGGCGACGACGCGATCTTCGCGTTCGGCCGCTTGCGCGACGGGACGTTCCAATTCAAGAACCGCATTTTCCCGCCGGACCGGCAAGCAAACGTGCAAACGCCGACGATCACGCTGATCTTCGAGTGCTGCCGGTTGCTGGACGAGGAATCGCGGGCGTAGCCGGACCCTGACCGCCCGTCGTGTTGAATCCTTCCACCCCCATGATAGCCTTGCGGGTCTATTTCACGCCCGTGGATGCTATCGAATGGCGGAATCGTCAGGCTTTCATCCCGAAGAAGTGTATCGCATCCTGTTCGAGCAGGCGCGCGACGGGATATTCGTAGCCGACGCCAACGGCTGCTACCTCGCCGTCAACGCCAGCGGACACGCACTCCTGGGCTACGCGCCGGGCGAACTGATCGGGAAGACCATCGCGGACATCATCCGCCCGGAGGACGCGAACAAGCTCCGGAACGAGATGGCCAAAATCCGAAACGAGCGTTCCGCAACCTGCGAGTGGATTCTGGTGCGCCGCGACGGCGGTCTCGTCCACGCGGAGATCACCGAGCAGGTGCTTCCCAACGGGCTGCTGCTGGGCGTGGTGCGCGATCTTTCCGAGCGCGAACGCGACCGGGAGGCGCTGCGAGCGTCCGAAGAGCGGCTGCGTTCGTTGATCAATGCGCTGCCGGAACCGGCGTTTATTCTGGATCGCGAGTTGCGGGTGATCGTGTGCAACGAGGCGCTGGCCCGCTCGCTGGGGTATCCGCATTCCGAAGTCGCCGGGCGCAAGATGGGGGATTTGCTACGCGATCCGGCCATCATGCACGAACGGTTTCGGCGCATCAGGCAGGTCTTCGACTCGCGCGCACCGCAGGTCTTCGAAGACCGCAACCACGGGCGCGACTTTCGCAACTTCCTGTACCCGGTGCTGACGGGCGAACTGGTCAAAGGCGTCGCCGTCTTCGCGATCGACGTGACGGAGGCGCGCGCGGCTCAGGAGAAAACGCTGCACTTCGAGGCGCTGTATCGCTCGGTGCTGGAAACGGCGCCGGACTACATCCTGACCGTGGACCGCGAAGGAAAGATTCTCTTCATTAATCGCACCGCCACCGAGCAGACGGTGGAACAGATCATCGGGACGAGTTGTTACGACTACGTGCCCGAGGAAGCGCGCGCCACGATCCGCGATGCGCTGGAACGCGTATTCACGAAACGCGAGATGGTCGAGTACGACACGCAAGGGCCGGTGCTGCCCAACGGGGAGCGGATCTGGAGCCACGTCCACGTGGGGCCGCTGGTCCGGGACGGCGAGGTCGTGGCCGCGACGATGTGCGCGGCCGATATCACTTCGCGAGTGAAGGCCGAACGTGCATTGCGCGAGAGCGAGGCGCGCCTGAGCGCCATCGTGGCCTCAACGCCCAACGTCGCGATCCAGGCCTACGACCGTACGGGCCGCGTACTTTCCTGGAACAAGGCCTCCGAGGCGATGTTCGGTTTTGGCGCCGAGGAAGCCTTGGGGCGCACGCTGGATCAACTGATACATACGCCGGAAGAGTGCCGCTACTTTCAGGAAATGCTGGGTCGCATCCACACGACAGGCGAGGCCGTCGGACCGGCGGAATACCAATTCCGGCGCAAGGACGGCAGCCGCGGCTGGTGTTTGTCCACCACCTTCGTCATTCCAACGGGCTCCGAGCCCGAATTTGTCTGCATGGACGTAGATATTTCGGCACGGAAAGCGGCCGAGGACGCGTTGCGCCTCAGCGAGCAGCGCTACCATACGCTCTTCGATCACGCGCCGGAAGCGCTGGTGATCCTGGATTTGGACGCCGGGCATTTCGTCGAAGTGAACCCGCAGGCCGAAGTGCTTTTCGAACTGCCCCAAGCGGAATTGCTGAAGCTGAACCCGCTCGACCTGAGCGCACCCCTGACGCCGGATGGGCGGCCTGCGGCGGAAGCCGCCCGGGAGTATTTACGCCAAGCCATGGAAAGCGGCGAGCCGGTCGTATTCGAGTGGACCCACCGCGACAGCGCAGGCCGCGATCTGGCCAGCGAGGTCCGGCTGGTGCGCATTCCCGATCCCGAGCGCCGGCTGGTGCGCGGCAGCATCATCGACATCCGCGAACGTAAGCGCCTGGAGGAGCAGTTGCTGCAAGTCCAGCGCGTCGAGAGCATCGGCCGGCTGGCCGGCGGGGTGGCGCACGATTTCAACAACCTGCTCACCTCGATCATGGGCTTCGCCGAATTGGCGCGCATTGGCCTGCCACCGGATACGAAGCCGGCACGGCAACTGTCCCGCCTGCTGGAAGCCGCCAGCCGCGGCGCGAACCTCACGCAGCAGTTGCTGGCCTACGCGCGCAAGAAAATCGTCCGGCCCGAAATCGTGAACCTGAACCAAGTCGTCGCCGGGATCGAACCCATGCTCCGGCGGCTGATCGGAGAAGATCTGAACTTCGTCTTCGTCCCCGCGCCGGATCTGAGCCCGGTCCAGGTCGACTTGGGCAGCATGGAGCAAGTCATCGTGAATCTGGCGGTGAACGCCCGCGACGCGATGCCCCACGGCGGCCAGTTGACCGTCGAGACGCAAAACGTCACCTTGGACGCACGCTATGCGGCGGCCCACCCCGATGTGACGCCAGGGCCGTATGCGATGCTGGCCGTAAGCGACACCGGCGTGGGGATGAGCGAAACGGTGAGGAAACAGGTCTTCGATCCGTTTTTCACCACTAAGCCGGTGGGCCAAGGCACCGGCTTGGGCCTTGCGATGTGCCACGGCATCGTAAAGCAAGCCGGCGGACACATCGCCGTTTACAGCGAAGAGGGCCAGGGAGCCGCGTTCAAAGTCTACCTTCCCGTTTGCAGCGACAAGCGTGCCGCTCCGGCCCGTTCCGCCGTCGCGGAACGGCTCACAGGCGGCACCGAAACCGTGCTCTTTGTGGAAGACGAGCCGCTCGTCCGCGATTTTGCCTGCCAATGCCTGGGGGATCTGGGGTACACGGTGCTCGAAGCCACGAACGGCGTCGACGCGCTGGAACGCATCGCCCGGCACGCGAGCCCGGTGCATTTGCTGGTCACCGATGTGGTGATGCCGCGCATGAGCGGATCGGAGCTGGCCCGCCGGCTTGCCCAGTCGCATCCGGGGCTCAAGGTGCTGTTTACCTCGGGTTACACCGAGAACGCGATCGTGCATCACGGGGTGCTTAACGCGGACGTGAATTTCCTGCAGAAGCCTTACAGCCCGATTGCGCTGGCGAAAAAGGTCCGCGAGGTATTGGACGGCGCGCGGTGACTCAGTCCGTGAATTCCACTCGCGCGTAAATCGACGCCACGTAATCCTCCGCCTTTTCCGTGAACGCCCGGCGCTCCAGTGTGCGCCGGCCCAGCGCCGGGTAGCGTCGGCCGAAGATCCGCTGGCTCTTGTTCTTGGTTTCCACACCCAGCCAGATCCGTTCGCCCGCGTGCACGCGGACGGGCCGCTCCAGTTCGAAGGTGAGCCACTGGCGCCGGACCAAGCGGACAAGGTTCGGTTCGGACGCGAAAAGCTTCTCTACGGGCTTCTTCGCTCCGCGCCAAAGGCTCACCGTAACGGGGCCTTTTCCGGCGTGAAGAACTCGGATGGCGGAAACGCGTCCCGAATGCGTGACGCGTTCGGCCTGCACGAGCGAGCGCACGCGGCGTCCCGCGAGGTCCGGATCGCGCTTGCCCATGGCGTGCTCGCCCCGATCCGAGCCCAGGATGTACGACGTGAAGGGCGGTTCGTATCCGGCCGCCCAGACCACACCGCCACCCACCCAGCGCGGGAACCAGGAATGCCCGGTGGGTGAACCGCCTTCCACGTGCGTCTGCCCCACAAGCACCCGCCCGCGCCCGTAGGTACTCCGGACGAGCGAGCGGTACTTCTGCTGTCCACCACCGTCTCGCATGGTGTCGTACTTGGGTTGGAAGGGTTCGCGGGCTTTGGCGGGCGCGCTCGGCCATGAGCGTCGCCCGTGCGGGCCCTTGTGGTTGTTGAACGGAAAAAACAAGTCCGTGTGCCCGTGCGGTTTGCCTCGCGGATAGAAGAGGTATGTCCCCTTGCCCAGCATGGAGATTTGCTCGCCGCCATACCCGGTAAGGCGTGTGCCTTCGGGGGTCAGGAGTCCGCAAAAATAGCCGGTAAACCAGCCTTGCTCGGCATGCAGTTGGGGCAACAGTTGAAGGGATCGCTCGTCTGGGCTGTTCGAATACGGGGAGCCGTCTCGGTTGACGATCCGTCCGATGACAGCCCCGCAGCCGCCGCAGGTGCCGTAGTATCCGCCGCCACGCCGCACGAAACGCCGCACCGCGGCAACGTCGCTGCCTTCGCCGTCGCGCCCCTGTTTATAGTTTCCGCCAGGGTACATCAGCACGTCGTAGCGATAGCGGCCGTTACGGTCCTTCAAGACCTCGTCACCTATTCGCTTGGCCAGCTTGAACCGGAATCTATAGCCTGGGATCAACCGGTGACGGTTGCAGTATGCCAGACTGGCAACGTACCCCTTGGCCGAACCGTAGGGGCCGCTGTACATCAGCACACGGATGGTCTTCATGCCGAACGGGGTCTCCTGGCAACCAAGCACCCAGCTTACCGCGCTCTGGCCATCCTCAAAGCTCACGTAAGAAAGAGATCCGCCTGCGCTTACGCCGGGACGGGGATGCGGTCGAGCCAAGCGCGCAGTTGGGAGAGGTCGAGTGGCTTGCGCAGCAGGGGTACCTGCCGGGCGCGCAGCCAGAGTTCCAGCGAGAGGTCGAAATAGGCGGTCATCAGCGCCACGGGCATGCCGGGGGTCTCGTCGAGGCAGGCGCGGATGATGCGGCATCCTGTGGCGTCGGGCAGGCGGTAATCGACGAGCAGCCCGTCGAAAGCCGCGCCGATGAAGCGCATGTCGCCCAGCAGTTCCATCGCTTCACGCGCATTCTGGGCCAGCACCGGGCGCAGGCCCTGCTTGCGCAGCCAGTGCTCGAGGAAAAAGCGGATATCCGCCTCGTCCTCGACGATCAGCAGGCTGGGCTTGCGCGGCGACTCGGCGCCACGCCGGTTCGATGCAACATCCAGGTCCATGACTTCCGGCTTTCGGCGAAGGGGAACCCAAAGTCAGGTTTTGAGCAGTACTGATGGAACGGTACGCCTTGGGCGTGAACGTTCGATAAAGCCGGGGGGAAGTTGAAGGGAATCGGCGGCCGGCGCAGCGGCTCAATCTCCGCTGGCGGCGGCCGCGAATCGGTCCACAATGCGAAACCTTTTGGGGCGAACGGGACAGGAGTGCCGGAGATGGCCAAGCAGCAGCAACAGCCGCAGCAAAGCGGGAACGATGCGAAGGGCATCGCGACGCGCGCGGCCGACTACAGCCAATGGTACCTCGATATCGTCAAGCGCGCGGAGCTGGCCGAACATTCCAGCGTGCGCGGGTGCATGGTGATCCGCCCGCAGGGTTACGCGATCTGGGAAAAGATGCAGCGCGAACTGGACGACCGCTTCAAGGCGACCGGGCACGTGAACGCGTATTTCCCGCTCTTCATCCCGCTCAGCTTCCTGGCGCGCGAAGAGCAGCACGCTGCCGGCTTTGCCAAGGAATGCGCGGTGGTCACGCACCACCGGCTGAAAACCATCGACGGGAAGGTGCAGGTCGATCCCGACTCCAAGCTCGAAGAGCCGCTCATTGTGCGGCCCACCAGCGAGACGATCATTTGGAACCAGTACAAAGGCTGGATCCAGAGTTACCGCGATTTGCCGCTCCTGATCAACCAGTGGGCGAACGTTTGCCGCTGGGAGATGCGCACGCGTCTGTTCCTGCGCACGGCGGAATTTCTGTGGCAGGAAGGGCACACGGCGCACGCGAGCGAGCAGGAAGCGCGGGAAGAAACGCACCGCATGCTGGGCGTGTACGCCGACTTCGCCGAGAACGTGATGGCGATGCCCGTCGTACAAGGCGCGAAGAGCCCGGGCGAACGCTTCCCCGGCGCCGTCGAGAGCCTCTCCATCGAAGCGATGATGCAGGACGGCAAGGCGCTGCAGGCCGGCACCAGCCACTACTTGGGCCAGAATTTCGCCAAGAGCGCGGAGGTCCAGTTCCTCAATAAAGAAGGAAAGCTGGAATATCCGTACGCGACGAGCTGGGGCGTGAGTACGCGGCTGATGGGCGCGCTGATCATGACGCACAGCGACGACACGGGGTTGATCTGCCCGCCGAAGCTGGCGCCGATCCACGCGGTGATCGTGCCGATTTTCCGCAAGGATGACGAGAAGGCCAAGGTTCTGCCGGCGTGCGAGGCGCTGCAGCAGGAACTGCGCCAGGCGGGATTGGCGGTGAAGCTCGACGACCGCGACCTGCATCCCGGCGCGAAGTATTACGAGTGGGAGATGAAGGGCGTGCCGGTGCGGATCGAGATCGGTCCGAAAGACCTGGAAAAGGACAGTGTCTGCCTTGTGCGGCGCTTCGTGATCGAGCAACCCGGCGAGAGCGAGGACGACCGGCGCAAGCGCAAGAAGAGCTTCATTCCGAGGGGCGAAGCGCTGGCGCAGATTCGAGGGCTGATGGACTCGATGCAGAAAGAACTCTTCCAGCGCGCGCTGGCTTTCCGGGAGAGCCGCACGCGCGTTATCGACACGCTCGACCAATTCGAAGCCTTCTTCAAGGGCGACGGCGGGTTCGCCTGGGTGCATTGGGCGGGAAATGCCGAACAGGAAGAAGAGTTGGCGAAGCGCTTCGAGACGTCGATCCGCTGCATCCCGCTGGCGAGCCAGATTCCCGATGCCGCACGCGGCGCGGGTACGTGCATCCTTACGGGCCGGCCAAGCGCGCAGCGTGTGGTGATGGCGAAGTCGTATTGAACGAGTTTCGATTCTTGAAATCATCTTGGCGGCCTTCGTGCCGCCCTATGGACAATCTTGGCAGGGCGCTTTAGCCTCATGCGTCATCGGCAAACCTACATCACGGTGTAAAGTACACGCGGTTGTACGGCAATTTCTTGAAAGCGAGGACAGACTATGCACTCTTCGGAGAACGTCTACCGCCACTCGGGCATCATGGGCGCGGGGCCAGCGGCCATGCTCGTTGCGGGCATGGCGACCGCAGCAGTGCTGGGCATCGTGTACGGATTCCTAAACGTCTGGAATCCACTCCTGTACGTGCAATTCTTTGCCACATGGGGGTACGCCTTGGCGCTGGGCTGGATGGTAGGGCGCGCGGGCATCGCATCGAAGTGCCGTTCGCCCCTCATGGCCGCCGTATCAGGAACAGTCGTGGGCGTGGCCGGGCTGTACGTGGCCTGGGCCTCGTTCATGTTCGCGTTGGTCCAAAAGTTCGGCAGTCCAGGGGCCGGATTCAGCTTGCTCAGTTGCCTCATGTCTCCGCTGGGTGTTCTGAGCTTCGTTCCCACACTCGCCGGAGCGGGCTGGTTCAACCTGTTCGGATGGACGCCGACAGGGGTGGCCCTGTACGCCTTTTGGCTGGTCGAAGCCGGCATGATCGTGGGTGGTTCAGTGATGTACGCGAAGGCGGAGCTGGACAAACGTGTGTTCTGCGAATCGTGCAACGGCTGGTGCGAAGTCAAGCCGGACGTGGCGCGGGCCGAGTTACAGATTCTGCCCAAACTTCAACAGGCGCTTGGCGAGGGCGATCTGGCCGCGCTGGTGGACGTTCCGCCGCCGGCGGCCGGCGATCGGTCGTATTTGCGGGTCGATCAGCACCTGTGTCCGGCCTGCGGCAATATGGGCACGTATAAAGTGGTCAGGTACGAGCTGGAATTGAACAAGGACGGCAAGGAAGAGACGAAGGAAACCGATTTCACGCCGCACGTGCTGCTGACGGCGAGCAATATCGTGCATTTGGGCGAACTGGTGGCGCGCGGCAAGATCCAGAAAATTCGGCGTCCGGCGAAGGACGCGCCAAGGTCGAGCGCGGCGGAAAGCGATGCTGCGACAGAGCCGCCGCAGGAGAGCTAATCCTCCTGTCACGCACCGTCAGCGTTCGGCGGGTGAAACTTCGTTCAAGCAGCGCAAGAAGAGCGCCGTGCGCCCGACGCGTCCCCAGCCTTGATCCCACTCGCCGCCGCCCGACCAACCGCCGTCCTCGTCTTGGCTGTCTACGATCATGCGCGCAATATCGTTGCGCAACTTTTCGGCATCACTCGCGCGGGCTGGGTTTTCCTTGAGGATTACCCTCAACATACAGAGCGCTGGCAATGCCTCCCAGGAGTTTAGTGGAACTTCCATCTGTGGCGCTTCCTTGAGCATCCCATTTAAAATCTCTTCTTCCAAATCGGCCTTTGCTTGCCGGCAATTAAACATGCTACAGCACGTCGAAACTCCCCATTCGTGTTGCCCGTAGCAGGTCCAAAGCAAGATCAACGTCGAGGTATTGGCACCCGCCCTTACCGCTCTCCATCTAGGCTTGGTCAAGTCCATGATCATGCGACCTCTTCGGTCAAAATTTTCGGAATGCAAGACTCGATTCGTCCAGCCATCGTCGAGCATAAACGCCATTAGTGCAGAGGTTCGCAGGTCGGGATAGGTATCGAAAGCCTGGCGTGACCAGCCGCTTGGCTCGTGATCGGTGGGAAATGCATGGCCAAAGCACGCGTATTCACAGGTGGTGTTAGCCAGACTTCCAACTTTTTCGGATTTTCCGGACCATCTGTTGGCCATGGCAAATGCCAACGCCGCGAACGCATGTACACCTCCTTGGCCCCAAGGAGTTGGGCCGCCATCCATGGCCGCGATGGAGCCATCGGGTTTCTGCCAACGCGCCAGCCAATCCACAGCGCTTAGCATGCGTTGTCGAAAATCCGGGTCAGGTTGAAGCCGGGAGTTTGCTTCGACTGCCGCCGCGAGTGCAAGCGCCGTGACGATCACGTCGGCATCAAAGCCCGAGCCCTCAACTCGCGCATCCCAATGACCGTCAATTTCCTGGTGTTCGAGCAACCAAGCCAACGCGGCTTGCCGAGCGCATTGAATGGCCGATCCGCCAGCAGCATCTTCAATCGGGTTTCCCGATCCATGGGCGCGAGATCGAGTATGAGCGAAAGACACGTCTCTCCAATTGGTCGCAAAGTTTCCCGCCCCGCCACCACCTGGACCCAAGGCCGGATTAGTGCCATAGCCTTCAAGAGGGACATCCGAAATCGCATCTGATGCGTACGCGAAATCGATACGCGGAATAGGTTGCTTGCTTTCTCGTATTTTGACCTCGGGAGATTCGTCAGGTAACAGAACGACGATTACTGCTTCTTCGCGATGAATCGCTTGAAGCGACCAATTCGTTTCGACTTCTACGCTTCCGACGCGCTCTTCGAGCTTCTCACCGTAGGCGCGCGCTGGAATGGGTCGGCGCAGCGCGTTGGATGCCCCGAGATACCACAGACCAGCCGCCAACAGTCCACCGACGAACAGGGCATGTACGCTCAATGAAGTGACCCAAGCCGTCCCCTGGGGATGCTGGGTCCAAAATCTCGCGCGGTTCGGTCCTTTCATTTCAGCCACGAACACGCTCCTCGGGCACCCGGCATTAACTAGCTGGTTCGCGCGCCAACCTTTCGGCTAAACGCGGGGGTGGTGGCGGGGTTCACGAGGTGCGGCTGGTTTTTACGGCTGCACACGTTCAAACATAAGGTAATCCGGGCCCGGCGGGTGGGGATCTGCGGCGACGGGGTGCCAGCCGGGAAGGTCGAAGTTGGGCCACCCGTTGGCTTCGCGCCGGAAATAGGGGCGCAGGAGCGGCTCGCGCTCGCGCCAGGAATGCAGCTCGATCAACAAATAGCGCGCGCCGCGTTCGCGGGCAAACCCTTCGAACTCGCTCCAGGTCTCGTAGGGCGGCACGAGGTGGATCGCATACGGCTGCGGCAGCAGCCAGAGCAGATCGTAATGCGGGCGCATGTAGCTGGTCACGAGCGTGACGCGCCGGCGGTGAACGGGATTCTCGAGCAGCCAGTCGCGCAGGTACGCAAATTTGGGCGGTGCTTCGAGCGGCTCCCAGGGCGACCGTACGCCTGTGCCGCGCACGCCCCGCGCGAGCAGTGCCGTGGCGGCGAGCGCCAGGACGAACGCGAGCGCGAAGCGCAGTTTATGGCGTTCGCGCCGAAGCAGGGCCGCACGCGTGCGCCGTAAACCGAAGGCCGCGCCTTGCACCGCGTACCACGCCAGCAGCGGCGTCAGCACCGCGGTGAAGCGCAGAATCGAGGTGAACTTCGCCCACCACGCGAAAAGAATCACGACCAGCAGCACGAAGAACAAAGCGAATAGCTTGCGGAAGCGCCGGCGGTCGGTAAGCAGCCCCACGCCGGCGAGCACAAGCACGAGTGGCGCCAGAAGCGCCCACGGCGCGGAGGATCCGCCGAAGAGGCTCAGCAAAGTGCCGGCCTGCAAGGCCAGCCCGTCGCCCAAGCGCGCGAAGATTTCGCCGACGCCTTGCTCTTCGATGAAACGCAACGGTCCGGCGGAACCGTCGTCGAGCAGCCGCGCGTCGTAGTAGGGCAGCCAGAAAAACTGCGCGTTGCGGTTATGCAGCGGGCTGCCGTAACGCAGCGTGTTGTTGATCAGGACCGGCCAGGCCAGCACGAGCGCGCCAAGGACAAAGAGTCCGAGCGCGCGGAGGCGTTCGCGCCAAACGGCCGCCGGAGGTTCTGGGGTTTTGCGCCAGCGCTGCCACGCGCGATCGGCGATCCACGCCAGGACCCATGCGGCAAGCAGAACGGTGATCGTGGCTTTGAACAGGTACGCGGCGCCAACGGCGAGCCCGGCCCAGAACGCGTGCGTCCGCGGCCGCCACGCCCCGGATAAGAGCAGCCACGCGACGAAGGTGAGCGCGTAGATCAACGGTTCGGCGGCGATCTTGGCTGCGAGGTGGGTCCACGGCATGCAGGCCGCGCAGAGTGTCGCGGCGGCGAGGCCCGCGCGCGGCGAGGCTGCTCGCGCCGCGCCGAAATAGACCAGCCCTACCGCCAGCGCCGCAAGCACCGCCTGTAAGGCGCGGAACGGATGCACGGCGTTCAGGCTGCGCTCGGCAATGAAACTCCCCAGCAGCGGCAAGCCCGGCGTGCGGTTGTCGAAGGGATACGCTCCGCGGAAGCAATTCGAAAGGAAGCCGATCAGCCCGCCTTCTTCGGCGATGGAGCAGCTTTCGTGGAGGAAATTGCACTCGTCGCTGGCCGGGAGTTCGCCAAAGGCGTTCGAATAGGCGTTGAGCGCGAGTGCCACGGCCAGCGCGCCCGCTAACGCGGCGCAGAGCGCATGCAGCCCGCGCCGCGCTCGGCGGAACCGGGCCAGGGATGTCGAAACGGGTAGGCCGGTCGAATCGTGAGCCATGCGCGCCGAAGGTTCAAGCGGCGCGAACCCGAACGCCGCGCCGTGCGCAGCAGCCTACCATCTTTTCAAGGCGAGTCGGCGGGACAATTCGCGCCCCGCGAAACGATTTACCCTGCCGTGACCGCCCCGGCCGGGACCGGCAATAGCTCAATCACGAAGCGCATGGCAATCTCCGGCATCCTTCCGATAGAGTTGAGACAACGGTCGCCATGCGCCGCTTGCTACCCGAACAGGATTCGCGATGCGCTTTCCCGATGAGGCTCCGGTGACGCCGGCCAAGAAAGTGGGCCTCCGCGCGCAGCTTATCCGGCTGGGTGTGGACCTCAACGCGGTGGATGAGCGCTTCGTCAAGGCGAGCGGACCGGGCGGACAGAAGGTGAACAAGACCGAGAGTGGCGTACAGCTTCGTTACGCGCCGCTGGAGCTGACGGTGAAATGGACCCGCGAGCGCAGCCGCGCGCTGAACCGCTTTCTGGCGCTGCGGGAACTGGCCGAAGAGATCGAGTTGCGCATATCGCCCGGAACAAGCACGCGCCTGAAGGAACAATCGCGCGTGCGGAAGCAGAAAGACCGGAGGCGCAGGCGCGGATAACGCGCCTTCTGCTTACCCCAACTTTCCGGCGTACTTCAGCAGATCGCCCACCGTATTCAACGCGGCGGCGTCTTCGTCGCTGATCTCCACCTTCAGCGCGTCTTCGAGATCGGCGAGCAACTGCAAACCCTTGGGCGAATCGATGCCCAGATCGGCAACCAATTCGTGCTCGGGTTTCAGCTCGGTTTTCGGCTTCCCGCAGACCTTACTCAGCACATCCAGCACGGTGTCCTGCTTGCTCATCTGTCGAATCCTCGGTTGACCTTCGTGGTTCGCTTCAAATGCCGGACCTTCACAGTCGTTCCAGTTCGCCGTCTATGTAGCGTCGGCGCAATTCGCGGCGCTGCACTTTCCCGCTGGTGGTGCGTGGCACTTTGCCGCGCTTGACGAAGACCACGTCGGACAGCGGCAGGCCGATCTGCCGGCCGATGCGCTGGCGGATCTCTCGCTCCAGGTCGGCCAAAGCCTCGCCTTCGCGTTCGGAGACTTCCATCACCAGCACGGCCTGCTCACCTTCGGCATCCTTGGCAACGCTGAAGGCGCCGCAGCGTTCGGCACCCCCGCCGTCGCCGCCGCCGCAGGCTTCGGCGATCCATTCCAATTCGTGCGGCATCACGTTATGCCCGTGGACGATCAGGAGATCCTTGGTCCGGCCGGTGAGGTAGAGTTCGCCGTCATGCAGGAAACCCAAGTCCCCGGTGACAAGCCAGCCGTTCTGAAGTCCTTCGCGCGTCCCTTCGGTATCGTTGTAGTAGCCGGCGAAGACGCCCGGCCCTTTTACGCGCACTTGTCCGATGCTCCCTGCGGGCAGCGCCGAACCGTCTGGCGCGGCTATTACGACTTCGGTATCGGTGACCGGGCGTCCGTTACAGACCACTTCGTTCAAGCCCAAACCGGAATCGGCGCCCTTAGGCATGGGACGCGTACGCACGCCGCGGCACAGAACATCGAAGGTGACGGCGAGCGTCGCTTCGGCCAGGCCGTAGCAGGGGCGGAACGTCTCGGGGCGGAAGCCCGCCGCCGCAAACTTCTCGGAGAATGCGGCGCAAGTTTCGGGGCGAACCATCTCGGCGCCGGTCATGGCCCCGTACCAGTTGCCTAAATTGACGCCCTTGAGATGCTCGGGGTCGACGCGCTGCACGCAAAGCTGGTAGGCGAAATTCGGAGCGGGCGCGAGCGTGCGCCCGTTGAGCCCAAGTTGCTGGAGCCAAAGTTGCGGACGCATCAGGAACGTGGTGTCGGGTCGCATGAGCGCCAGATCGATGCCGTGCACGATCGCAAAAAGGAGGCATCCGACCAGCCCCATATCGTGATTCAGCGGAAGCCAGGAGACGATGCCGTCGACCAGATCGTGGAGCAGATGGCCGCTGGGCGCGCGCACGGATTCGGCGATGGCGCGCGGGTTATGCACGCCGGCGCGGTGCGGAATCATCACGGCGCGCGGGATGCCCGTGCTGCCGCTGGTAAGCTGCAAGAATGCGAGCTCTTCGGGTTCGGGGTCGGCGATCCGCACGCCGCTCGCCGGCGTGGTTTTGGCAAAAGCTTCGGGCCCCAAGGCAAGTCGCCGAGCGCGCGACATTCCCGCCGCTTCGACTTCCTGAACCAGGCTCTCGTCGCATAGCATGCGCGCGGCGCCCAAGCGCTCGACGATCCCTTCGAGTTTACGCAGATGGGCTTCTTGCGAACCCATCGCGCCGCCGGGCGCAACGCAGACCGGCCGCGCGCCCAGGAGCACCGCGCCCCACCACGCTTCGAGCAGGTTCCAGGTGGTCGGGAGGCAGACGACGACACGGTCGCCGGGGCGCACACCCAGCGCGGCCCAGCGTCCGGCGGCTTCACGTGCGCTGGCCAGCACCTGCGGGTACGCACGGAACTCGCTCTCGCGACCGCGGCGGTCGAAGACGCGGATGCCTCGCGTGGGCGCGGTGCGCGCGGCATGCGCGAGCACTTCGGGCAAGGTCTGTGGCGTATCCAGCATGTTGGGCATGGTATCCGGCGCGCGCGTTTCCAGCGAATGCACGCGCCCGCGAACGGTTATTCGCGCCCGATGCGCGCGGCTTCCGCGGGATTGCTCGCGGCGCTTTCCCGGGCCGCCACCTTCTGACCGGCCTCGATGGACTTCTCCAGCCGGCGCATCGCATCCTTCTCCAGTTCGCCGAAGAGCGCTTCGGGGTCGAGCCCCACGCCGCGCATGTCGGGGCCGAGCGCTTCGAAGATCGGCAGAATCAACTGGAGCACCCGGTGCAGCCGCGAGCGCAGGTGGTCGCCAAAAGTCTGTCCTTCCTCCTGGGCCTTCCGGAAGAGCGTTGCGAAGCGTTCCTCTAGGTAAATGTGGTTAAAGCCAAGATGCCGTGCTTCGTCCACCAGAATGCCATCGGCGATCTCGCTCAGCACCGGATCAAGGTCCAAACGGCGGAAGTCTTCCATCACCAGCTTGGCAAGCACCTCGCTGATCAGTACGCCGCTGAGCCACTCGCCCACGTCGTCGCTCACGATGGCGCTCTGGAAGAGATACCCGGATGGAAACTTGCGGATGGGAAGCGGCTCGCGCCCGATACGATGGTAATAGCGCGCAAACAGTTCGGTGTGGCGCGCTTCGTCAACCGCCCAAGTCGTGAGGTAAAACTGGCTTTCGACTTCGCAAGTTGCGCCGAGTTTCGGGATCAATCCGCTGACGCTGTACAACGCCGACTGCTCGCCCATGATGATTGGCGTCAGTACCTTGGCGAGCTGATCTTTAGAGACATCCTTGGTGATGCGCTGGGGCTTACCCCAATCGAGATCCTCGGCCGACCACTGGCTGCGCAGAGCCTTGTGCCAGATGGACATGTGCCGCTGCCGTGACAAGTCCGGCAACACTTTGTAAATCTTCATCGCTGTAAGGCTCCGCCCACTAAAAGGAGGTCCAGATACTTTATTTTCGGTTCGAGCGCTGTCAAGCCACCCCGCACCTTGCGCCGATGCGGAAGCCCGGTAAGAATGGTCCGCATCGCACGGAGACCGCTTCGATGTCCATTACGCCCGATCAAGTTAGACACGTGGCGTTGCTTTCACGCCTGCAACTCGGCGAAGACGAAGTCGAACGCTACACCAAGCAACTGGACGCGATCCTGGGGCACGTCGAGCAACTCAATGCGCTGGATACTTCCAACGTCGAGCCGATGATCACCGCCACTGTTTCGGGGAATGTCTTTCGTCCGGACGAGCCGCGCCCGAGCCTGACGCGCGAAGAGGCGCTGCAAAGCGCGCCCAAGTCCGACGGCGAGTTTTTCGTGGTGCCCAAGGTCATCGAGTAAGCCAGAGCCCGTCAGCGGTTCTGGGCCGTCGCATCGCCGGCGGCCTGCGCTTTCGACGCCATTTCCTTCTCACGCCGCGCGTAGTGCTGCAGCATGGCCTCCCGCGAGGCCCCGGCATCCTGGTAAGTTCGCGCAAGCGCCTTGAGCGGCACGTCCGCGCCCGCTTCGTCGTACGGGGCTTCGGCAGGAGGACGCGTGTTGAGGCGCGCGTTGAGCTTGCGGTCGCTGCGCCGATCGACGATGCGCGCGTCGATCTGTTCGGGGATCGACGTGCCGTGCCAGTTCTCCCCGATCAGGACTTCCATGGGGCTCTTGATCTGCACCGGCAACGCGCGCAGATGCGCGCCGGCCAAGTCCACGAAATGGTTCTGTTCGATATGCAGCGCGTCGGCGCCGGGGTTGGAGCCCAGGACAATGCCTTCGCGGCCGTGCTCGAAGAGGCAGCGCCGCGCCAAAAGCGCCCACGGGCCGGCGTCGTACGTCGCCAGGACACCCCCGCAGCGCTCGAAGGTGGTGTGCACGAACAGAGCGGCGCCGCGCGCCAATGCATAATGTTCCGCGCGCGTAAACCGGCAGCCCAGCCATTGGGCCGAACCGCCGCGCTGTGTGACGGCCACATCCAGCAGATCCGCTCCGCGCAGTTCGCTGGCTTCGCGGCCGTAAAGGAAGAGCGCGGCGTTGCGCGCGCCCGATCCTTGCAGGGCCACGCGGTCTTTCGAGAGCCCATCGGTGAGCAGGCGGCCGTAAATCCAGAGCATGCCTTGCTGGGTGGGATCGGGAGCGCCAGCTTGCAGAGGTCGTGGCGCGAGGAGGTCCGGCTGCAGGTACAACTTCGCGCCTTCCTTGAGTAAAAGCGTACGGCCCGCAGGAACCACCAGGCTCCCTCGCACCAGAACGGGGCTTTGATCGGCGGTGAGCGTCGTGTCGCGCGTCAACGTGCCGCCGAGGACCATCCGGTAGCCGTCGATCTTGGGACCGCTGTACGTACTGGGATTGTCCGCGTAGACGCCAAAGCGCGGATCTTCCCAATCTTCAGGCAGTTCGATCACCTCAGCCGCCGCAGCGCCACCGGGCAATTGCGGCGGCGGCTTCAGCACCGAGAGCGGATCCGTAACGATCGATTGAAGGGTCTCCTGGCCGGCGCAGGTGCAAACCGTCCAGAAGCTCAGCCAAAGGAAAAGCGATAGGTACTTGGAAAGCATCGGTCAAGCGCCCCCACGCGCGTATCGTTGGCTCCTTGGGAAGGAGTGCGGAGCCTCCACACCGGTTTCGGCTACATAAAGGGGTGAGCTTGACTCCTCATTAGGATTTCGGCAGGTTGATTGATCAGAAAAAGATTTCTAAAAAACAAGTAACTAAGTCACTAGTTGATTTGTATGCAGACTCATGAGCATCCACCGCGAGCCGTTACACGAGCAGATCGCCCAAACGCTCCGTGATGAGATTCGTGCGGGCTTACGTCCGGGCACTAAGTTAGATTCGGAAAGTGCCTTATCTAAAAGGTTTACAACGAGCATCGTGACCGTTCGTGAAGCCTTGTTACTGCTCGCTCGAGAAGGTTTGCTGATCCGGAAGCAAGGCAGCGGGACTTATGTCGCAGAACCTCCCAAGTCCATGCACTTGGCCATTTTGACCGATGGACACCTGTACAACGCCCAAACATCTCCCTTTTTTCTGAGTGCCGCGATGGCGATGGTTCGGCAGTTCGCGGCCGCCGGATATGCCGCTCGCTGCTACATGGGCGGCCAGAAAGAATGCCCGGCGGACAAGGATCGACCGGTGACGTACTGGTCGGACGCGGTGAAAAAGGAGGAAGTGCTCGGGGTGGCGGCGCTGGCTACGCAGCCGAACGCAGCTTGGATGGAGCCGCTCACCGCTCGCCAAGTACCTATCGTCGGCCCGGCGCATCGCTTCGAGTACGGCGTCACGCACGATCACGCGAACTTCGCGCGCTGCGCGGTGGAATACCTCGTGGCGCGCGGCCGGCGGCGCATCGCATTGCTGGGCTGGCACAGCCGCCAGGAGCCTTCGGCCTACTACGACCGGACACTCGACGAGCTTCGCGCGGCGCACGGACTCCAAACGCCGCCCGATTGGGCGCCGCCGGCCGCGAGCAATCTTCAGGTCGGTGAAACCTGGCGCCAATTTCGGCGCTTGTGGAGTTCGAGTCCCCTGAAGCCCGATGGCCTCGTGATCGGCGACGACTGGCAGGCGCGAGAGGTCGTACCGGCCCTGCTGGAAATCGGGATTCGAATTCCCGAAGACCTGCTGCTGCTGGCGCATTCGAACAAGGGCTCGGGCTTGAGCTATCCGTTTCCGGTGGTGGAGTTGGAGCACGACCCGGAATCCTACGGCGAAGCGATGGGCAGACTGCTGCTGCAGCGGCTGCGTGGCGAAGCCATCG
The DNA here is from genome assembly GCA_015075375.1 of Planctomycetota bacterium. Taxonomy (GTDB): domain Bacteria; phylum Planctomycetota; class SZUA-567; order H5-PLA8; family H5-PLA8; genus H5-PLA8. Next base: position 544,801 of record JABTUM010000004.1, read on the forward strand.
CCGAGCGGCGCGTGGTGTCTCCCTTCGCACTGGTGGAACCCGAGGCGCTGAAGCGTTCGCGCCCGGCCTCCTGGCACGATGGACAAGTCGCGTAACTGCTTTCGAACTGAAAAAGTATGCATGCGGGGGATCGATCGATGCGGAATAGGCTTCTCGTTTCCGGTTGGGTGGCGGCCTGCGCGTTTACGGCAGCTTTTGCGGCGGAGACGGTGTCGATCGAGCTGGCCCTGCCGGCCGAGCGCGTTGGCGGCTTCCGAAAAGAGGGCGAGTACTGGGTTCCGCTCAAGGAGGCGCACGATCTCGACGGCGGCGCTCTGACGCTCGACGCCGGCGCGACCGACGAGCGCCTGTGGGCGCTGGGCGGCGGGATGCAGCAGGAATCGGGCGGGCCGGCGTACGCGGCGGGCTTCAAGTTGCTGCGCTGGTACGTTCAATCGGCTCAGCCGCGCAAGGTGGCCGTTTGGGCGCGTATGCGCCACAGCCCCCGGGATCTGCGCCTGTACGTGAACGACGCCATTTGGAGTCCCGCCGAAGAAATCAAGGCGGCCGGCCGCGACCTCAAAGATAAGGATGCATGGAAGGATTTTGCGGATACTTGGCGTTGGGTGAAGCTCGCCGAGGTGGAATGTGGCGCGGGCCTCCAAGCGTTGCAAGTGATCCCCGATTGGCCGGGCTACAACCATTCGCCGTTGCTGCCGTGGCCGCATCACTTTCAGATCGAGAAGCTGGTGCTGGTCGAAGGCGGTGCCGCTCCCGAACAATCCGGCGCACAGCCTCGTAAAGCCGCGGTGAAGGCGTACTGGATCGAGACCGCCGCGCACGAATTGCCGCCGGGCAGCCGATTGGAAAGCCTTAAGCCTGCTCAGCCCATGCGCGCAAAAGCCCTTCAGGTTTCGAGCGACGGTGGAAAAACGTGGGTGACCGCGGATTCGCATCCGGCCGGCGCGAAGCTGACGGTCCGCGCGGTGTTCGATGCCGCTACCGTTCAGACCATGCCGGCGCAGCGCGCCGATCCCGCTCAGCGGCAAGCGAGTCCTTCGGCCGCCGCCGAGGAAACCAGCCGCTTCGCGCATTTCTCCGCGCGCATCCAAGTACCCGCCGAACGCGTGCTGAAGCTCGAGAACACGCTGCTGGAACTGGTGCTGGACACCTCGGCTCACGGCGTGCTGAAGCTTACGCATCGCGGCGGCAAGACCGAGGCCGCACCGGCCACCGTCCGGCCGCTCTTTGCGCTGGAACTGAAGAAGCGCTGCGAACCGTGGCCGGAGCCCCGCCATGTGCTGGAGCCCAAACAGGGGGTGCTGAAAAGCGCGCGCGTGCGCGGTAAGGGCACGCAGGCCGAGTTGGAGTACCTCTTCCTGGACGGGAAGCTGAAGGCGAAGGTGAGCGTCGACCTGGGCGCGGGCCTGGAGACGCAGTGGGCGCTGGAACTGGACAATAAATCCGAGTGGGATGTGCTGACCTACACGTTTCCGCGCTTGGGCGGATTGCGCATCGGTTCCAGCGGCTACGACGATGCGTGGCTGAACACGAACTTCTACGGTCCCTGGATGCCGGGCAGCGCGTACTTCGCCGAGTTCCGCCCCGAAGACCGCGAGTACCCGGGCTGGGGCGCGCTGGGTTACGCGAGCCTGTACGACCCGGCCGCGGGACTGACGGTCGCGACGCTGCAGCCGCGCGATGGCGCGACGCATTTCCTGCTGCGGCCCGAACGTCCGCGCTACGGCGAGACGGTGACGCTGGATGTCCAGAAAGAGCACTGCGTCGCCGGCGGAGAGAAGAAGACCTGGAGCTACGCGTTGTACTTCCACGACGGCGACTGGCACAGCGGCGCCGACTGGTACCGGAGCTGGTTCCGCAGCGCCTTCGGCGTGGCGGATCACTTCCCCGACTGGGCGCGCGACGGGCACGGCTGGCTGCAATACAACTCGGCTCTCCACGAAAAGCATTTCAAATGGCCGCAGCTCTGGGACCTCTACGAGAAGGCGCGGCGGATGGGGCTGAATCATGTCCAAGTGTGGGGCCAGTTCGGCGCGAATTCGTGCTCGGCGTTCTGGTGGCCTTCGCCTAACTACGGGACACAGGAAGAGTTCGCGGCGGTGAACCGCAAGATTCGCGACGCCGGCGGGCACATCGGCTACTACCTGATGTACGACCGCGAGAACCGCTACAACTATCTCGACGCGCAAACCTACGAAGGTTATCTGCCCCGCAGCGCCTACCCCGAAGCCGTCCCCATGCTGACGCTGGAGCAATTCAAGCGCGCGGCGTACGTGAAAGACCCCGCGGGCAAACCCGACGCATGGCCCGCGAACGAGCAGCAGATGCAGGAGTTCCGCGCCAACCTGGACCGGCTGCTGGCTGCGAAAGAACTGACCACTTGGGCCAAGGGCACGCCCGAGACGTGGCCGAAGAGCAGCATGATCAACATGAACCCGCTCGACGAGACCTGGTACCGGCACCTCGAACAGTACACCGTGGATCTTTACGCCAAGCGTTGGAATGCGGACTCGCCGTACCAGGATGTGCTGGGCATCGGTCATCTGGGGCGCAGCTTCGATCTCGCGCGAGGCGACCACGGCCACGTGCACAATTCGGAATACCTGACCGCCAAGCGTTTGTTCGAAGCCGGCCAAAAGGCGGACAAGCAGTTTACCCTGCTGGCTGAAGGGAAATCGAATCTGGTGACGCGCTGGGCGGTGGGCATGACCAGCAATCAACATTACGGCTGGCGCGATCTGCGCGCGCTGCGCTACACCCATCCCGACCATATCCTGGCGCTGGGCGGCTCCAACGGCGGCTATCACGATATGCGCCACAACTGCGAGCTATCGTTCCTCTTTGGCACGTGGTTCGACATCATCCCCACCGACGAGTTTCAAGACGTGCATAAACTGGTGCGTTTCCGCACTGCGCTGAAGCGCTGGGCTACGCGCGGGGTATATCGCGACACGGTGGGCGTGAAAGCCGGCGGCGGGCTGCTGGCCGCTCGCCACGACCGCATCGGCGAGGACGTGCGCGCCATCCTGATCCCGACCGTGCGCCCCGCGGGTGTGGAGCAGGGACAGATCGAAGTGGACGTCGCCGCCTTGGGCGAACGCTACGGCGCGTTCTGGCTCACCGAGGATGGGGATGCGAAGGAAGCGTCGATGTACACCTTCGAGCGCGGCTTCGGCGCAACGCAGGCGCCGGCGGCGGGAGCCAGCGCGCTGTTGTGCGTCGCGCAGGCGCCGGCCGGCGAAGACTTGCTTGGCGGTGTCGTCGTCGAACGCCGACCGCAAGGTCTCGCGGCGCGCGTCTGGATCGCCAACCTGACGGACGCACCACGCACGCTCCCGCTGCTCCTCGAAGCGCCGGGCGCGGCAACGCCCGTGCAGTCCGTGGCGCTCAAGCCGTTCGGCGTCTTCTCCCACCGCTACGAAATGAACCTGCCGAATCCAGGCGCGGCGCATGGATTCGTCCGGCTGCTCGCCCAGGGCAAACCGATCGGCGAGAATTACCTGTATCCGCTGTACGACGATCCGAGCTTCGAGCGCCGCGGCACGGCCGAAGCCGCCGCGCCGGACGGGCAGCGCATCTTGCGCCTGCCTCCGAAAGAGGGCTGGCAAGGACACGGCGGGCAACTCTGGCTCGAACCCGGCCACCGCTACCGCATCGGCGTCAAAGCCCGCCGCGGCGGCGCCCAAGGCCAGATGCACGGGCTCGTGATTCTCAAGCTGGACTCGGGCAAGCAACAGCATGTCGGCCTGAACTTTCCCAAAGATCAGACCGACTTCTCCGCATGGCTGAATCTAAGCGCCGAATTCGAGACACCTCCCGACTTGAAACAGGCGCAGTTCTACCTCTACAACTCGAACAGCAAAGAAACCGTGGACTACGACGACATTCGCGTCGAGATGCTTAAGTAGCGCCCTCAGTCCACCTGTGCCGGCGCTTGGAACTTCACGCTCCCGATGCCGGCGAGCTTGCAGAGGTCGATTACTTTGACCACGTTGAAGAATGGGACGAGCTGGTCTTTGCCGCGCGGCTCGTCGTAAAGCGCAATCAGCACGCTGGCTTCGGGATTGGCCGCAATCTGCGCCAAAGCTTGGTAAAGCTGGTTCACATCCCGCACCGGCGTGGCGTCGCGGCTGGCGAGGTAATACGTCGCCTCGCGCATCGCACGCGTCTGGAAGTCGGCGCTCGCACGCATAACCGCGTCGTCGCGCACGAAGACGGTCAGTTCTTCCGCTTTGATTATCTGCTCCTTTTTGCCGTCCAGTCCGTCAGGTATGGGCAAGAACGCATCTAAGCGCTGCTCGACTTGCTTGAACTTCGTCGCGCACATGAAAAAGATCAGGAGCAGGAATACCACGTCGATCATCGGCGTGAGGTCCTGCTTCACTTCGGCAGACAGCGTTTGCGCATGCTTGAGCATCTTCATATCCCTCCCTCTTTTTGGGGTTCGGCGGCGATGGAAATCCGGGCTATGCCGGCGCGCGCACAGGCGGCCAGCACTTGCTGGACGCGCGCATACGGCGCGCGCCGATCGGCTCGGATGCGGACTTCGAGCGGGCGCTCGGGGTCCGGCGCTGCTTGCGCGCGCAACAGTTCGATCAAGTCTTCGGTGCGCCGGTAGATTTTCTGCCGCACCAGAACTTCCGTCGCATCGTCGCGCCAAGCCACATTCACAACCACGCGGCGCGTGTGCGCAGGGACGTCTTCGGCAGCGGCAAGGGACTGGGGCAGGGTGAGCTGCACATATTCCTGCTTGATCAGATCGGAGACGCACAGAAAGAAGACGATCAGGAGAAATACCAGATCGATCATCGGCGTGAGGTCGCATTCGACCTCGCGGGCCAAGCTTTTCGATCGGTTGGGGGAGTCGGTCGGCATGCGGGCAATCCTCCGCGGCGCGGCGTTTGCACGCGCGCCTGGGGTTTGCCGACCCACCTCAACAACGGCGGGGATCTGCGTTCCCGGCAGGAATTTTTCGAGCCGACTTGAGCCAAAATCGCTAATGGTGCACGGCTTCACGGCGCCCATTTCGGCAAAGTTTCGCGAACAGTTCCCGAACGAAGCTCCGAAACGAAGCCGAAATTGGTCTTAAACCCTCGAATTCCAACGATTTACTTCAGGTTCACCCCCCTACCCGCCCGATACCTCGACCAAGGACATTCCTGCGCATGCGGACGGTCAGGAGCCGCGACTTGAGCGGCGCTCTCGGGGGGGAGCGAAAGCCATGCATTCGAACATCGGGGACGGCGACTTGGTACGGGTTTGGGCGAAGATCGATCTCGACGCGTACGTGTACAACGTCCGCAAGGTGCTGGCGTCGCTGACCTGCGGCGCGAGCCTCTGCGCGGTCGTGAAGGCCAACGCGTACGGGCACGGCCTGATCCCGGTGAGCCGCGCGTGCCTCTCGGCGGGTGCTTCGCGCCTCGCGGTCGTCTGCGTGCGCGAAGGCCTGGAACTCCGCGAAGCCGGAATCGAAGCGCCGATCCAGTTGCTGGGTCCGTGCCTGCCCGAAGAAGTCCGCCCCGGCATCGAAGGCGACCTGACCTTCGGCGTCAGCAGCGAAGACGAGATCGAATTGATCGCCGCGCGCAGCCGGGCGGTCCATCAGGGCCGACGCCGCGGGAACCGCACGAAGATCCACATGCTCGTGGACACCGGCATGGGCCGCGGCGGTTTCGCGCCCGACGAACTCTGGCCGGCGGCCGCGCGCATCCTCGCCGAGAACACGCTGGAACTGGAAGGCTTATTCACGCACTTCAGCAGCGCGGAAGAGCAGGACCGCAGCTTCAGCCTGCAGCAGATCGCGCTCTTCCGCGGCCTCGTGCGCGATCTGGAAGAAAAGGGTGTACGCATCAAGGTCCGCCACGCCGCGAACAGCGCCGCGGCGCTCTTTTATCCCGAATCGCAGCTCGATCTGGTCCGCATCGGCGCGCTCCTGCACGGCTGCCGCGCGTGGGACCATGCGCGCGACGGTCTGGAACTGCGCCCGGCGCTCTCGCTGCATACACGCGTGGCGCATGTCGGCAAGCGGCCGGCCGGATGGACGGTGGGTTACAACCGCGTGCACACCTGCAGCCGGGAATCGATCCTGGCGACGCTGCCCATCGGCTACAGCGACGGCTACCGCCGCGCACTGAGCGGGCGCAGCGAAGTCCTGATCCGTGGGCGGCGCTGTCCGGTGATCGGCACGATCTCGATGGATTTCGTAGTGGTGGACGTGACCGCGCTGGGTAACGCACCGCAGGGCCTGCCGAAGGTGGGCGACGAAGTCATCCTGATCGGCAGCGATCCGCTTGCCCGCGAGCGCATCACGGTGGAAGAACTCGCGCGCGCCAGCGGTACGATCCCCTACGTGGTCACGACTCAGCTCGGCGCCAAGGTCGAACGGCGCTACGAAGGGAAGTTCGCGGAACTGCTGCGCCAGGAGGCCGAACAAAAAGCCGCCGGCGTACCGCTCACCCTGCCGGCTTCGAACACGATCCCGCTTTCGTCGCTGCGCGAAGAATCCGAATCGCCCGTGCGCATGGCCGCCGGAGCGTAAGAGCGGCTACTCCACTCGGTACAGGAAGTATTCCTTCTTGCCCTTCCGCAGCACGAGATACTTCCCGTGCAGCAAGTCGGCGGGCGTTACCTTCTTGTTCAAATCGCTGACGCGGACGTTGTTCAGATTGGCGGCGCCCTGCGGCAGTGCACGTTTGGCTTCGCCCTTACTCTTCCAGAGTCCGCTCTCGGCCATCAGGTCCAAAAAGAGCGCGCCTTCTCCGCCCAGACGATCCTTGGACAGCGTTCCACCGGGCGCTTCCTTGACCAGTTCAAGCAACGTCGCTTCGTCCAGATCGGCCAGACCGGCATCGCCGGATTTCGAGCCGCCGAACAGCGCTGCGGCAGCTTGTTCGGCTTTGGCGGTCTCGTCGGGGCCGTGAATCAACCGCGTCAGTTCGCGCGCCAGCACCTTCTGCGCCTCGCGCTTCCCGGGATCGGTAGCGTGGCGCGCCTCGAGCGCCTCGATTTCTTCGCGGGAAAGCTCCGTAAACCAGCGCAGCAGGCCCCCCGTGTCGGCGTCCGGGACGTTGATGAAGTACTGGTAGAAGGCGTAGGGTGTGGTCTTGTGCGCGCTGAGCCAGATTGCGCCTTCTTCGGTCTTGCCGAATTTCTTCCCGTCGCTGCGGGTCAAAAGGGGCCACGTGAGGCCCACGGCGGCATGCTCGCGTTCTTCGCCTTCGGCGGCAAGCCTACGGCGAATCAGTTCGCAACCGGCCGTGATATTGCCGTACTGGTCGCTTCCACCCACCTGCATTTGACAGTTGAAAGTCCGGTACAAATGCCAGAAGTCGTACGCCTGAAGCAGCATGTAGCTGAACTCGGTGAAGCTGATGCCGTGGTCGCGATCTTCGAGGCGCGCGCGGACGGACTCTTTGGCCATCATCGCGTTGACGGTGAAATACTTACCCACGTCGCGCAGAAATTCGATCAGCGAAATCTTGCAGAGCCAGTCGGCGTTGTTGATCAGCTTCGCGTCACCCGCGCCGGCGTGCCTGAAGACGCGCGAGATCACTTCCTGGATGCCGCGGCAATTCGCATCGATCTGGGCGGCCGTCTGCAAGCCGCGTTCGACGGTCTTCCCGCTGGGATCGCCGACGAAGCCCGTGCCGCCGCCGGCTATGGCGATGGCCCTGTGCCCGGCCTTCTGGAAGCGCGCGAGGTTCACCAGGCCCAGCAAATTGCCCACATGCAGGCTGTCGGCGGTGGGATCGAAGCCGCAATACACGGTGAGGCTTTCGCGTTTGAGCCGATCGCCGAGATGCGGATCGGTGGTCTGGTGGACCAATCCGCGCCATTGAAGTTCGCCGAACACGTCGCCGGGCATGCAGCCTTCCTTTCGAAACACACGAAAACGCCATGGGGAGCGCCCATGGCGTTTGTCGCGTATCCGGAGCGAAAAGTCTAGCGCGCGAAAATCGGCTCCTCAAGCAACGGGCTGCTCGCCGCAATGCTCCGACCAGCGGCGTTCGGCGTAGCGATCGGTCATCCCGGCGACGTAGTCGCAGACCACGCGATGCAGGGTCGCGCCTTCCGCTTCGACGCGACGGCGGTGGTCGTCGGGCAGACGCGCGGAATCGTCGACGTAGTACGCGAAGAGCTGCTTTAAGCGCCCTTGCCAGAGTTCCGCGTGCTCGCGCACGCGCGGGTGGTAGTAAAAGCGAGCGCGGAGAAAGCGTTCGAGTTCCACCTTCTTCGGCCGCAACTCGGCCCCGAATCCCACCAGCTCCTGTGCACAAGACCGCACCTCGGCCAGCGTGCCAATCTTCTGAGCGCTCAAGCGCCGCTCGGTCTCGGCGATCAGATCGCCGGCGAGGATACGAATCAGCCGCCGCACCGCCGAACGCCAGCGCAAGCGATGATCGCTCTTCAGCTCCGCATGCTCGTTCAGCACTTCGGCCACGGCCTGCCGCCATAGCGCCAGGCTCTCCAGGTCGGATTCTTCGAGCGTCCGCGAGACTAGCGCGTCCTCGATGTCATGCGTATCGTAAGCAATCTCGTCGGCGTGCCCGACCAGTTGCACTTCAAGGGAAGGCCGGTCGTTCAGAAACCCGAATTTCGCGCGCGACTCGGCGCTCAAATTCTTGGTGAACCCTTCGCGCGTCTCGTACGTGAGGTTCAGGCCTGGAAACTCGGCGTAGCGGCGTTCGAAGAGGTCGACGATCCGCAGGCCCTGCAGATTATGGTTAAAACCGCCGTGCCCGCGCATGGCTTCGTTAAGGGCGTCTTCGCCGCTGTGCCCGAACGGCCCGTGGCCCAAATCGTGAGCCAGCGCCAGCGCTTCCACCAAGTCCTCGTTGAGTCCCAGGGTTCGTGCCAGCGTGCGGGCGATCTGCGTGACTTCCAGAGTGTGCGTCAGGCGGTTGCGGTAGTGATCGTCTTCAAGCACGCTGACGAAAACCTGCGTCTTGTATTCCAGCCGCCGAAACGCGGTGGAGTGCACGATCCGGTCGCGGTCGCGCTGGAAGCGCCCGCGGTAAGGCGGTTCGTCTTCGGCGACGCGCCGCCCGCGGCTGTCGGCGCTGCGCACCGCATAGGGTGCCAGCGCCGTTTCCAGGTGCCGTTCGAGATCCGCGCGTTCACGCATGCAGGAAAAGGTAGCGGGCCGCCTAGGTTTGTCCAAATCAGGCGCGGCGATCAGCCTTGGCGGCCGCGCACGTATTCGGCGGTCAGCGCCTCGCGCGGCGCCTCGAAAATCTGGCCGGCCGGGCCCCATTCGATCAGCTTGCCGCGGCCCTCCAGCATCCAAAAAAGGCCCACGTGATCGGCCAAGCGGCGGGCTTGCGCGAGATGGTGCGTCACCACCAGCAGCGTATAGCGCCCGCGCAAGCGTTTGATCAAATCCTCGACCACCGCCGACGCGAGCGGGTCCAGCGCGCTGCACGGTTCGTCCATTAATAGCGCCTCGGGCTCCAAGACCAGGGCGCGCGCCAGGCACAGGCGCTGCTTCTGCCCGCCGGAAAGCTGCAGCGCCGGGCGGTCCAGGCGATCCTTGACTTCCTCCCAAAGCCCCACGTCGCGCAAAGCATGCTCCACGGTTTCTTCGAGCCGGCGCTTGTCGCGAATGCCGTGCTCTCGAAGCGGCAGTTCGAGGTTGCGGCGGATCGAAAGCGGAAATGGGTTAGGTTTTTGAAAAAGCATCCCGATGCGCCGGCGCAGCGCGAGTAGATCGGTCGTAGGGGCGTACAGGTCCAATCCGCCGGCGCGCACGCTTCCGGTGACGCGCGCGCCCGGAGCAAGGTCGATCAGACGATTCAGGCAGTTCAGGAAGCTCGTCTTTCCGCATCCGCTGGGGCCGATCAGTGCGGTAACTTCCCCGCGCGGAACCGACATGACAACGCTTTCGAACGCGCACTTGGCGCCGTAATGCAGGCTCATATCAGAGACTTCGAAGTAACTTCCGGCGCTCATTCGCTGATCCGTTTCCCGCGCATCCAGTGCCGCGCGATCCAGCCCGCCGCGGCATTGACGACCAGCAGCAGGACGACCAGCACCACTGCGGTCGCACAAGCGTTGGCATCGCCGCCGGTCACGTTCATGGATAAATCGTAGATGTGCACGGAAAGCGTGCGGCCGCTGTCGAGCAGGGATTCGGGCATGCGGTCGACGTAGCCGCTGGTAAAGAGCAGTGCCGCCGTTTCGCCCAGCACGCGCCCGATGCCCAGCACGAGCCCCACGGCCAGCCCCGGCGCCGCGGCGGGCAGAAGCACGTGCCAGAGCGTACCCGTGCGCGACATGCCCAGCGCCGCCGCCGCGCGGCGGTAGTCCTCGGGTACCGCACGAAAGCCTTCTTCCGTCGCGCGAATGAGGACTGGCAACACCATGCAGGCCAGCGTCAGTCCGCCGGCCAGGATCGAATAGCCCAACCCAAGGTATTGGCAGAAAAGTGCATTGCCGAAGAGCGCGAAAACGACCGAGGGGACGCCGGCGAGCACGTCCAAGCTCCGGCGCACCAACCGCCCGAAAACGCTTCCCGAATCGGTAAATTCGGCGAGCAGCACCGCCGCGCCCAGGCCTAAGGGCACCGAGACGGCTAGTGCGACGCCCAGCACCAGCACCGTCGAGGCCAGCATGGGCGCGATCCCGCCGGAGCGGCCGGCGTTCGCAGGTTCTGTGGTAAGGAACGCCCAGTTTATCCGGCCTGCTCCCTGCCAAAACAGTCCGCCGAGCATCCAGACGCTGACCCCCACCACCAGCAGCGCGGAGGACCACACGGCCGCGGTGGCGAGCCGTTCGCCTGACGAACCGCGGGCGGGCGGGAATGCCGTCGTGGCATCAATCACGTGCCGGCTCCCCGCCGATCCATTCGGCAGCCCCCGCGAGCATCACGATCAACACCAATAGCAGCAGACCGGACGCGAAGAGCGCCGAGCGGTGGTCGCCCAAGGCATAAGCCATTTCCAGCGCGATGTTCGCCGTAAGCGTGCGCACGGGGTCGAAGACGCTTTGCGGAAAGCGGACGATATTCCCGCAGACCATCAGCGTAGCCATGGTCTCGCCGATGGCGCGCCCAGTTTCGAGCATCACGCCTGTGAATAACCCATACTTCGCGGCAGGTAAGACCACTGCACGAACGGTCGTCCAACGCGAGAGTCCCAAGGCCGCCGCGGCACGCAGATATTCCTGCGGCACCTGGGCCAGCGCTCCGTCGGCCATCAGCGCCACGGTGGGCAGGATCATGATCGCCACCACGAGCACGCCCGCCAGCAGACTGGCGCCGGGCGGACGGACCTGGTTAATCAGCGGCACGAGCGTAACCAAGCCCCAGAAGCCGTAGACCACCGAGGGAATGCCGGAGAGCAGCTCGATCAGCCGGCGATAGGCGTTACCGAGGGCCGGCGGCGCGTAATAGCGGCAAAATACCGCGGAGAGCACGCCCAAGGGAGTCGCCAGAAGCACCGCGCCGGCCATCACCGCCAGCGTCCCCGCGAGCATGGGCAGCATCTGGAATTGTCCGGCCTCCGCGCGAGGCGCGGGATGCCACGCAGGATCGCTAAAGAAGCGCGTCCATCCCACGTTCCGAAACGCGGGCACGGATTCCAGGATCAGGAAGGCGGCAATAACGACCACCAACAGGCCCGCCAGGGCCGCGCAGCCGCGAAGCACTCCGAGCAGCAGCCGGTCCTTAGCGGACGGGGACAAAGCTCAGTTCCTTTACGAGATCTTCGACCTGCTCGGATTGCACGTAATCGATAAACGCTTTCTTGAGGCCATTGGGATCGGGCAGCGTCACGAGATTCAGCGGACGCGAGAGCGGAAACGTCTTGTTCCGTACGTTCTCGACGCTTGCGGCGATCCCGTTCATAGGCAGCAGCTTGATGTTCGTGCCCTGAGCCGCCGCGTACTCGGCCGATCCGATCGAGACGTAACCGATGGCGTCTGGATTGCCCGCCACCGTCTTGATGCCCTGCTCGTTGTCCCCGATGATCACGGAAGCCTTGATCTCGGCGGTCTTGAGTTTGAAGTAGTGGGCGAAGAGTTCCAGCGTCGAGCGGCCCTCTGCCTTGTTGACCACCGTGATCGGCGCGTCTCGGCCGCCTACGTCTTTCCAGTTCGTCCACTTGCCCAGGTAAATACCCATCACTTGCTCGTCGCTCAGATTTTCGACTCGATTGGTCTTGTGCAGGATCACGCAAATTCCGTCGAGCGCTATGAGGTGCGCTACCACGGTTTTCGCTTCGTCTTCCTTTAGCGCACGCGAGGCCATACCAATATCGGCGATGCCTTTTTGCGGGTCGGCCACGCCGCGGCTTGATCCGCCGGTCTGGACGTTGATACGCACCGCCGGGTGCAGCTTCTCGAAGCGCTTGGCCGCCTCCAGAACCACCGGGGCGACGGTGCTGGAACCGGTGACCTCCAGCTTCCCTTCCAGTTGGGCAACGGGCGCAACCGGTGTGGTGAGCGCTTGGGCTTCCGGCTTGGCATTGGAACCGCACCCCGCCGAAAACAGCGCCCCAAAGACTCCCAACCACCATAGCGTCCCTGCCTTGCGCATCGCGACGGCCTCCTTCCAATGGGGCGTACGTGGACGCTCGCGATGCTTGCGTACTTGCGCATAAATGCAAATACAAAATCCGTGCGGCGCGGCCGCCGGGTAGCCCGACCGACCGGCTCGTCTATACGTTAGCGGGCAACCAAGGCGTCGAGGCGGAACTGGCAGCAGCCGAGACTCAACACGCGGCGCTTGCGGTCGAGATGCACTTCGCAGGCATCGCTAAGCCGGTACAGTCGGCGCTGCCCGCTCTTTTCTTTGGCCAGCAGGCCGGCGCGGGTGAGCACATTCAGGTGGCGGCTGGCGTTGTACGCGGTCAGTGCGGCAATCTCGGCCAGATCACCGGCGCTGCGCGGACCGTTCAGCAGCGCGTCGAGCATGCGCAAGCGGCCGGGATCGGCGAGCGCCTTCATGGCGACCACGCAATCCAGGTCGCCCTTGCTAATGGCTTTGGCTGCTCGCGCCATGATTTAGCCTGTTCCCGCCGGCGGCATGCCGGATCTGTCTCTCACTTTGCCTGGATTCCGCTGCGGCGCAAGTCGGCGTCAAACCAGCCGTTCCCAAACCAGGGTGCCGACATAGGTCATGCCGTCGGCTACGGGCAGCGGATCGGTGGTGAGCGTCATGCGTTCGCCGTCGAAGCGGACGTTGCGGACGAGGTCGGTGCCGACCCAGTTGGGAAAGAGGCTGCCTTCCACGTGGTGGACCAGTTTTCCCGCCGCTTCGTCGAAGCGGTACGTGCCCCAGTAGGCCAGATAGCCTTCGAACGCCGCGCGGACCTCCGCATCGCTGCCGCGCCGCGGATTCTCGTCGCTGAATTTCGGCCGGTCGAGCCCCATCAACTGGCCGTTCATGCGCCCGCGGCCGTCGTAGAGCAACTGCCCCGCCGCGCGCGGGCCGACCGGATGAATCACCTTCCCGTCGCTGCGCTTGAATTCGCCCGAAACCAGCCGCCACGCGCCCGCGAATCGGTCCGTTGCCATGGCTTCGTTCCTTCGAGTAGTCTCATTTTTTGAACGCGCGCCGCAGCTCTTCCCACAGCTCTTCGAGCGCCACCGGCACGGTCTGCGTCTGTCCGACGATGGGCAGGAAATTCGTATCGCCCAGCCAGCGCGGCATGGCGTGCATGTGCAAGTGGGCTTCGATCCCCGCACCGCCGGCCTTGCCCAGATTCATGCCGACGTTGAAGCCCTGCGGCCGCATCACCTTGCCCAATACATCCACGCAGAGGCGGGCATGCTCCCACAGCGCTCCGCTTTCGGCCTCCGAAAGCCCCGCCAGATCGCACGTGTGCCTAAGCGGCGCGGCCAGCAGGTGCCCGCCGATATAAGGGTAGCGGTTCATGATGATCAGGGCGTGCTTATCGCGATGCAGCAGCAGCAGTTCCTTCCAGTGCGCTTCGTCTCCGGCCTTCGCACGAGCCGCTTCGCATAGGAAGCAGCCCTGGTCTTTGGGCCCCAGCAGAAAGGCCATCCGCCACGGCGCGAATAAGACTTTGCGCTTGGGCACCCCGGCCTTCGCCGACCGTGAAGTTCCTGCACGAGGGGGCGTCGATTTGCGTGAGCGAGCCATGGCGGGAAGCTTCCGCTCGATCGCCTCGGGGGTCAAGTCCACGGGACACTCGCCCCATCATCGACCGAAGATCGTCCTTCGATTTGGGTGCTAAACAAACATGACGCCAGCGGACAAAGCGGATAAACTGCACAGCACGTGTACAAATTCCAGGCAGTTGCACGAGCACTCATGAATAAACCAGACGCGACCTCGTCGGAATCTCAGAGCACACCGGTGCAAGGTTCCGCCGTATCGGCGGGCCCGCCGGTGGACCCGGAGGACGGCCCGCTGGTGGAGCGTGCTCTGGGCGGCGACGCGGAGGCGTTCGAGCGGCTGTTCGTGAAGTATCGCCAGCGCGTGTACGCGGCGGCGTGGCGGGTGCTGCACGACGAAGAGGCGGCGCTGGACGTGGTTCAAGATGCGTTCGTGAAGGCGTACGAACGCTTGGGGGATTTGCGCGGCGAAAGCCGGTTCTTCCCTTGGCTGCGGCGGATCGCGGTCAACTTGGCCATCGACCGCGTGCGGCACATCAAGCGGGGGGTGGAAGTCGGGTTTGACGAAGCCCAATTCGGACGGGGCGAGGAAGCGGACGGCGACCGGTTGCCGGGCGATCCCGACGAACGCGCCCGCCGCGAGAGCCCGGTGCGCAAAGCGGAGCTGTCCGAGTTCGGCTCCAGCTTGGAGCAGGCGCTGGGCAAGCTGACGGAGGCGCACCGGACGGTCTTCCTGCTGCATGCCGCCGAAGGGATGTCGTACCGCGAGATTGCCGATGCGATCGGGTGTAACATCGGGACCGTGATGTCGCGCTTGTTCTACGCGCGCAAGAAGCTGCAGGAACTGCTGGCTCCGCACCTGGAAGGCGAGAGCTAGCCGCTAAAAGGACGGGCCGAACGGGCCCAATGTGACGAATAAGAAAGAGAGGCCTCTCTGCGGCGGGCGAGCCGCGCGGGAAGCGGGTGTAAAATGGCCAACGAAGCGCTGCTGGAAAAACTCTCCGCGTACGCGGACGGCGAGCTGGACGCCGCGGGGGTGGCTGAAGTCGAAGCCGCCCTGGCGCGCGACGCGGCTCTGGGCCGTACGCTCGCGCAGTTCAAGCGCCTGCAGGCCGAAGCCGCCCGCCTGCCCGTCCCCAGCCTCGACGAAGACACCGGCGCGACGCTCTGGGCGCTGGTCCAGGAACGCACCGTCGCTCAGCCGGCCCAGGCCGGAACCCTCAGCCACGAGGCCTGGAAGAAGGTTTCCGGCCGGCTTCCCGAGGTGCCCCAAGTCGACCCCGAACGCTGGGGCCGGGTGTGGGAGGGCATCAGCCGGCGCACGGTGGCTGCCGCCGCGGTGCACGAGACGGCCGTGCTGCACAAGCGCGACGAGCCCAGCGAGCGGCACGAGCCGCTGATGGCCGATCTGACGCCCGGTGAGATGCCGGCCGTGCAGGACTTTCGCGCCGCGCCGAAGGCGCCCCGTAAAGCGGTTTCGATCTGGCCGGCCGCGGCGTTCCTCGCGGCGGCGGCGCTGGTGATCGTAGCGGCCACTGCGGGGCTGGTCGGCCTGCCCCAGCATCCCGACCCCGCGGGCACGCCGGCTCCACATGTCGTTCAAGGTTCGCCTCACGGTAAAGGCCCCGGACCGATCCGGGTGGCTCACGTCGAATACGATCCGCTTCCCGAGGTGCTCGACAACCGTTACCTCATGGTGGTCAAGCACGTGCCGGGGCTGGACGAGCCGGTGGTCTGTTTCTTCTTGCAAGAACCGGAAGGGCGCGTAGACCAGCGGAAGTAAAGGCGCACGTTTAACGGGCACCGGACGAGCCAAAAGCTCGGCGCCGGTCAAGCACGAGGCAGGCATATGAAGGCGTCACGAGCGTACCGGCTGGCTTCCCAACTGACGCTCACCCTGCTGTTCCTGGGTCTGCTTCTCGCTCCCGCGCATGCTGCCGAAAAAGTCACCATCAAGGTCACCGTCGCCCAGGCTTCGGGCCCCGGCGCCGAAAACCCCAAGGTGGATCCGCAGCTCGCCCCGTACAAGAAGGTCTTGAGCGCACTGGGCGGCTTTGGCCAATTCTCGTTCGTGGGCCGGGACTCCAAGCAAGTGGGCGAAGGCGAGCAGGCCACACTCAACGCCGGCGCGTACCAGTGCGAGGTGACCGTCGCCAAGATCGAGGACGGCGCCGCGTCGGTGAACTGGGTGCTGAAGAAGGGCGGCGAAGAAGTCGGCAAGGGCGGCTTTAAGCTCAAGGCCGGCAGCGTGGTGCCTCAACAGCTTGGCGACCCCAAAGCGCCGCTCATCCCGCTCTTCGAGCGCGGAAACTAAAAGACCAGGTTTCAGTTTCCACCTAACGGCTAACGCGTTTCGGGCGCTGCGATTGGCCATTCCTGCCTTATCCTCATTTCGCTAAACTTAAACGCCTGCTTGAGTCGATATGCGTTCGGCGACGGGCGATCGGGAGGGGTGCGTCATGCGCGTGCTGCTGGGATTGCTGCTGAGTGCGGGGTTATTGCTATGTTCGAGCGGTTGCCGGAAGGTCGAAGGCACCGACCGGCGGCAACTGGTGCTGACCACCGAAGGCTACGAGAACAAGCTGGGCGCGCAGAGCTACCAGGAAGTGCTGGGCACGGAGAAGCGTTCGACGGACCCGGCGCTGATCGCGATGGTGGAGCGCGTGGGCAAGCGGATTGCGGCGGCGGCGCCCGACCACGGTTTCAAGTACGAGTTCACGGTGCTGGAGTCGCCGACGGCCAACGCCTTCTGCCTGCCCGGCGGGAAGGTGGCGGTCTACACGGGCATCCTGAAGTACATGGAAAACGAGGCGCAGCTTGCCGCGGTGGTGGGCCACGAGGTGGCTCACGCGATCGCGCGGCACGGCGGCGAACGGATGAGCCAGGGAATTCTGGTGCAAGGCGCGGCGGTGGGGCTCTCGGCGTACCTCAAGTCCAAGGGAGTCGAGCCGACGACGCAAAACATCGCCCTGGCTGCCTTCGGCGCCGGGGCGCAGGTGGGCATCCTGCTTCCTTACAGCCGCACGCACGAATCGGAGGCCGACGAGCTGGGGCTGTATTACATGGCCAAGGCCGGCTACCACCCGGCGGAAGCGGTCAAATTCTGGCAGAGCTTCGGGTCGTCGGGCGGTCAGCCCGAGTTTATCAGCACGCACCCCAGCGGCGATACACGCGTCGGCCAGCTTCAACAGCTTCAGGGCAAAGCGCTGATGTTGTACGAGAACGCGAAATCCAAGCTCGGCACAGGGGAGGCGATTCCCGCACGCTACCGCAAGTAACCGCTCTCCATACGCTTTCGGTTAGCTTACGGCATGTTGCAGGCGCGCCGGAAGCCTCCTACACTGTGCGGTGTCCGTCGATACCGTGAAGGTCTAGCCACGCCGATACGGAGCTTGCGTTTTTGCCATGTCCGAAAGCTCCTGCCATCGCGCCGAAGTCCTGATCAACCACTACCTCGACGACGAGCTGACCGCGGAGGAGGCGAAGGAGCTTTCCGCGCATCTCAAAGCCTGCGCAGCCTGCCGCAAGGAATTCGCCGAAGCGCGCGCCGTCGAACTGCTGCTGGGCGGCGTGGCGGCGGAGCCCCCTCCGCCTTCCGATGCCCAATCGAAACCGGAAGCCCCGCCCAAGCAGGGAACGGACGGCCAGCCCAACAAAGACACGCCGCAATCCATGCAGGCGGTCTGAACGGCCGGAGCCGCCGGCAGGTATTTCGCAAGAATCAAACTCAAGCAGGATCGATCAGTGTGCGCCGTGGCCGGAGTCGGCGAGGACCTGCTCGGCCTGGTAGCTGCTGCGCACGAACGGCCCGCAGGCGGCGGACTTGAAGCCGATCGAGCGGGCGTAGGTTTCGTAGCGCTTGAAGGTATCGGGGTGGACGAACTCGGCCACGGGGAGGTGTTCGGGGCTGGGCCGCAGATACTGGCCGACCGTCAGAATATCGACCTCGGCGGCGCGCAAGTCGTCGAGCACGCGCAGGACTTCCTCGGGCGTCTCGCCGAGGCCGACCATCAGGCCGCTTTTGGTGGTCAGGTCCGGATCGAGGCGCTTGACCGTGCGCAGCACGTCGAGCGTGCGGCGGTAGTTGCCTTGCGGCCGGACCGGCGGATGCAGCCGCTCGATGGTCTCGGTGTTGTGGTTGAAGACATCGGGCCGGGCTTCGACGACCGTGCGCAGGCAGTCCTCGCGCGCATGGAAGTCGGGCGTCAGCACCTCGACGATCAGTTCGGGACCGCAATAGCGCTTCAAAGCCGTGATCGTGCGGGCGAAGTGGCCGGCGCCCTCGTCGGGCAGGTCGTCGCGCGCGACGCTGGTGACGACCACGTGCCGCAGGCCCAGTTGCTTGGTGGCCTGCGCGACGCGCGCGGGCTCATCGGCGAGGCTCTCGAGCGATTCGCCGCGCCCGGTCTTGACCGCGCAGAAGTGGCAGGCCCGCGTGCAGTGTTCGCCCAGGATCATGAACGTCGCCGCGCCGCGGTTCCAGCATTCGCCCAGGTTGGGGCATTCGGCGGACTGGCAGACGGTGTTGAGCTTGAGGCCTTCGAGGATCTCCTTGGTGCGCGTATCGTACTGCGCGGGCCAAGGCTTCTTGAGCCACTCGGGGAACTCGCGCGCGCGGCGGCGTTCGGGCTTCGGGTAGAAGCTCCCGTCGCGTCCGGCGTTCGGTTCGTTCGGCGTCTCCATGGCGCTCTTCTATCATGCGCCGCGGCGGGGCGAAAGCACGTCGGAGGCGCCGAACCGGGTCCAACCGTTTCGCGGCAAGGTGCGGACGCCGCCCTTCCCGCCAAAGCCGGTCTTGCCTTTTGCATCTTGGTTGACCTGAAGAGGTGAGCAATTAGCTTGTTGGAACTGGCAGAAATGGGTTCTGACCAGGCACTCCGAGCGTCGTGAAACAGAGATGTCTTGCTTGCAGCGTGGAGGACCGTCATGCCGAAGATCGCAAAGAACACGATTTGCCTTTGGTACGAACGCGATGCCGAGAAGGCGGCGCATTTCTACGCCAAGACCTTTCCCGATTCGTCCGTCGGCGCGGTGCATCGCGCACCCGGCGACTTTCCCTCGGGCAAGCAAGGGGACGTATTGACCGTCGAGTTCACGGTGATGGGTATTCCCTGCCTGGGGCTAAACGGGGGACCCGCGTTCAAGCACAACGAAGCGTTCTCGTTCCAAGTGGCCACGGAGGACCAAGCCGAGACCGACCGGTATTGGAATGCGATCGTTGGCAACGGCGGCCAAGAGAGCGAGTGCGGATGGTGCAAAGACCAATGGGGTATCTCCTGGCAAATTACGCCCATCGCATTGATCAAGGCGTATACCGGCTCCGATCCCTCCGCCGCCAAGCGGGCGTTCGATGCCATGATGACGATGAAGAAAATCGACGTCGCCGCGATCGAGGCCGCGGTCCGTGGCTAGAAATCAGCGGTTTATCTACAGTATGCAGCGGTAGGCGCTTCGCACCGCCGCTGATGAGGACCGTTAGGCGGCATCACACACCCACTACAAGTAGGGAACACCGCACATGAAAATCACAGTAGAGACAACGGTCCATGCACCAATCGAAGAGGTTTGGCGCGCATGGACGACGCCGGATGACATTAAGCAATGGAACGCCGCATCCGATGACTGGCACACCACCGCCGCCACGGTGGATTTGCGAGTCGGTGGCGCGTTCTCCTCGCGCATGGAGGCCAAGGACGGCAGTTTTGGTTTCGATTTCGCCGGGACTTATACCAAGGTCGTTCCTCACCAGTTGATCGAAATGTCCTTCGGTGGACGCACCGCGGTCGTCGAGTTCCTTCGCAAGGACAATTGCGTCATCATTCGAGAGACGTTCGACTCGGAGGAGACCCACTCTGTTGACCAGCAGCGACAGGGCTGGCAGGCGATTCTCGACCGCTTCGCCCGGCATGTGGGAGCACGCCGATAAATTGTAGCCAAACCATTCGCAGCAGCGAAGCCGGCGCGAGCGTTGTGGTGGCAATCCATGCGTACCGTGCGCCGGGTCGCTAGGCGGCCCTCGTTCGTGGCATTCGGCTCGTTCCCCTACTCCTTGCCTTCCCTGTATTTCAGCCCTGCACCTTGTCCCCCGCACAATTCCGGCAGCAGCATCGGGCGAAAAGGTTCCCCTTAGATATCTGCGGTTACAACCGCACGCCCGGCTGCGTCTTAAGAAGCGGGCCCAGGAGCATGACAATGAGAATGCGCAACGCGCTTCAGGTACTGATCCTGTTCCTGGCGGCCGGCAGCGGTTTGGGCGCCCAAGAGGCCATCCGCCCGCAGGTCATGCGCATCAGCCACGAACTGCACCAGGCGTTCGCGCAAAAGGATTACGCGACCGCCGAGGCCAAGTGCCGCGAGTTGCTGGCGCTGGCTCCGGACGAACCGAACGGACACTACAACCTCGCCTGCGCGCTGGCGCGGCAGGCCAAGCCCGACGCGGCGCTGGAAGCGCTGGGGGCGGCTGTCGCGAAGGGTTACAACGATCCGGCGCATCTGAAAGCCGACGAGGACCTGGCGTCGCTGCGCGAGTTGCAGGGCTTCAAGGATCTGGCGGCGAAGGCGCGCGAGAACGAACAGAAAGGCAACTACGAAAAAGGCCCCGAGATCTCGGGCCTCAAGTCGATCGAGGATTTCCCCGAAGGCGGGCTGCGCTACCGGTTGCGGCTGAGCGCGGAGGCGACGAAAGAGCAGCCGCAGCGCCTGATGTTGTGGCTGCATCCCAGCGGCGGCTCGATGAACCAAGTCGCCGAAAACATGGCCCCGCTGCTGGCGAAGCACGGCTGCGCGCTGGCGGTCTTCACGCAAAAGGCTTGGGGCGGCTGGAGCAGCGAAGACGCGGCGAAGCTGGCCCCGACGCTGGAAGCGTTGGGCAAGGTCGAAGGATTGGACGCGTCGAAGCCGATCCTGTTCGGGTACTCGGCCGGCGGGCAGATGGCGCTGACCTTGTGGGCCGAAAGCCCCGGACGCTACGGCGGGCTGGTCATCGACGCAGCCTACCCGCTCGATACGAACGCCTACGCCCGAGGACAAGTGCAGGCCATGGCGCTGCCCCAAGACGAAGCGATCAAGAAAGTCCCCATCTTTTCGCTGGTGGGCGAAGCCGATGGCGGGCACCAGCTCTGGACTCAAATCAAACCTAAATGGCTGGAAGCCGGCATCCCGCTCGTATACCGCACCGTACCTGGCAAAGGGCACACGTGGCTCTTTGGTGTCGAACAACGCACCGCATTGGCGGCGTGGCTGGATTCGGTAAATAGTGGAAAGTTCCCGAGCGACCCGCTCGCCACGCCCGAACCGGAAGCAGCGAAATAAGCTCTGCACTCATTTAACTTCTTATAGCGCCTGAATTAGCGTTATTGCACCCGCTTCCGGCTACGCTTCCCCCCAAGCGCCTTAAACGCACGGTGCTTTGGGGAGTAGGAAGGGTTGAACAATCGGGCCGGATTTACGACGCAAGCCATCGAAATTTAACATCGTACCGGTAGCAAAGGGGTGAACCCGCTCAGGGCGAGCGGGCTTGCCTTTTGCATTCACGGAACTTCCATGCACTCCTTGAAGAGCGGTTGCGCGGTCCTGGCGGCGGCGTGCTGCATCGCGTGCGCGGGCGCAGAGCCCGCGCCGGGGTTCGATCCCGAGCGCGTGCGGAACGCGCAGCAGGAGATCGCGCGGCGCTTCCAAACCGCGTTCGAATCGGGCGACTTTCGCGCCGCCGAATCGTACGCGCGGCAGGCCATCGCCTTACAGCCGGACTTGGCCGTGCCGTATTGCGCGCTGGCTCGAGCGCGGGCGCGCATGGGCCTGCCCGCGGCGGCGCTGGAAGCGCTGGCGCAAGCGGCCGCGCGCGGCTTCGACGATCCGTACGCCTTGCGTCATGACCCCCATTTTGCCGCGCTGCGCGAGGACCCGCGCTTCGCGGAGGTGCTGAAAGCCGTGCGCGCATCCGAAGAACGGCGCGGGGAGCCCGCGCCGGCGGCGGCGCGCATCGCAGGCGTGCGAACGCAGGAATTCTTTCCCGAAGGCGGTTTGCGCGTGCGGCTGCATCTGCATCCGGAAGCCGCACCGGGCAAACCGCAGCGGCTGGTGATCTGGCTGCATCCCACAGGCGAGTCGATGGTCGAGCGCATCGAGGCCTTCGCGCCGATGCTGGCCAAGTACAACCTCGCGCTGCTGGTCCCGGTGCAACTCGATTGGACCCAAGGCTGGAACGGCGAGGATTTGCAGCGCCTGTTCGAACGCACGCTCCCGGCCTTGGCCGAGGTGCGCGGGGTGGACATCACGCGCCCCATTCTGTGGGGACATAGCGCGGGAGGGCAGGCGGCTTTGGCGCTTTGGAGCGACGCGGCGGGACCGTACGGTGCGCTGATCGTGAGCGCCGCGCGCCCGGCCGACATGCGCATCTGGCATGCGAAAGGCGAGATCGCTCCGCTGGCGCCGCCGGCCGAACCGCACCGCGGGACGCCGATCTTCGTGCTGGTGGGCGAAGGCGACGACTGCGCTCCGCTGTGGGCCGACGTGTTGCCCGCTTGGAAGCGCGCGTACGTGCCGGTGGAGTTCACGCAAGTCTCCGGGCGAGGGCACGAGTGGCTTTTCGAAGGCGCGCGGCTGGAGGCCTTCGAGCGCTGGCTGGGCGCGGCGGCGATGCGAATCCGCATGCCCACCGCCGCCGATGCGCCGCTGCCGGAAGGCGAAGAGCCGAAGCTGATGCCCTCCCCCGGCCTGCCGTCGCCCGAACGACCCTATTGACCTGCAGGCTTTGAGCTTTTCGGCTTTCCGCATCGCGCTACAGTACCTGCTCGGCGTCCGGCGCCGGGGACAGGTCAAGCGAACGAGCGCAAGCTCGGGCCGCGGGGTTACCCCGCGGGCGAAGACACGGCTTGGATCCGTCGTATGAGCTAGACGCGCGATGGGCGCGGACGCGCCATCGCGCGCTAGCTCCACACAGGTGCTGTTGATTTCCCCCGGCGCCGGCGCCCCGTTTTCGATGCCTCAGGGGTCATCGGCATGGGCTTGGGTTTCCTGAGGCGCTTATTCGGCGGCGGATCGGACAAGCCGCCGAGCGGGCGCAAAACGAATCCGAAACGCCGGGCGTTGAAGCCCACGGTCGTACCCGGCGCTCACGCGCCCGCGCCGACGGCGCACCCGCTGCCGGTCTTCGAAAAGCCTTACGCCTTTCCGCTTTTCGCTCCGGACACTCAGAAGGAATCGCGCGCGCGCTTCCTGGACGGCCGCGTGGGCGGGAAGCCCGATCGGCAAAAAGGGTGGAACCTGCCTCGGCTCGAGACGCCGGAGGACCTCGCGAAGCTGTGCGGCGTGCCGCTCAAGACGCTGGCGTGGCTGTGCGATTACCACCGCCGCAACGCCGACGAGAAGGTCAAGAAGAAGCAGCACTATCATTACGTCTGGAAGCAAAAGAAGGCCGGCGGCTGGCGCTTGATCGAAGCACCGAAGCCGCTGCTGAAGCATTGCCAGCAGCGTGTGCTGCGCGAGATCCTGGACCGGGTTCCGCCGCACGGCGCGGCGCACGCGTTCCGCGCGGGCCGGTCGATCAAGACCAACGCCGCCGCTCACGCAGGCAAATACGCGATCGTGAAAGCCGATCTCTCGTACTTTTTTCCCAGCATCCGCTTCAAGCGCGTGGTCTCGGTTTTCCGCGGGCTGGGCTACAACCTCGAGCTGGCGCGGTGGCTGGCGCGGCTGTGTACGAACCGCCTGCCGCCGGACCTGAGCATCCCCGGTACGAACAACACGTGGGCGCTGTATTCGGTGCTGGGCCACTTGGCGACCTCGCTGGGCCGGCACGTGCCGCAAGGCGCGCCGACGTCCCCGGCGCTGGCGAACCTCTGTGCCTGGGCCATGGACGTGCGCTTGAACGGCCTGGCCCGCAAGTTCGGCGCGGTCTACACGCGCTATTCCGACGACCTGACCTTCAGCGGCTCCGCCGAACTGATGGGCAAGCGGCGGATCAACTACTTCGTCCGCTACGTGCGCGGAATCGTGCGCAACGAGCGCTTCAAATGGCATCCGAAGAAGGTCCGCGTGGTGCGCCGCGGCTCTAGGCAGATCGTGACCGGCCTGACGGTGAACGAGAAGCCCAACGTCGGGCGGGCGGATTTCGAAACGCTGAAGGCGATCCTGCACAACTGCGTGAAGCAGGGACCGGCCTCGCAGAACCGCTCCGGGCACGCGGATTTCCGGGCGTACCTGTCGGGCAAGCTTGCGTTCGTCAAGAGCGTCAATCCGCAGAAGGCCGCGCGGCTGGAGCGAGACTTCGCGAAGATCAAGTGGTAGCGCGCGAAGCCTTTCGCGGCCTTGGCTTGTCTGCCGCGATGGCGGCGCGCATAATGCTCGCCACTACAAGCCGAGGAAGACCGCGTGAGCCAGCCTTTCGACCGGGAATGGGATGTCGCCGTGGCCGCCGTGCGGCAAGCCGCGGCGCTGTGCCGGGACGTGCAGCGCGAATTGAAGGGCGCGGTGCTCGAGAAGGACGACAAGAGCCCCGTGACCATCGCGGACTTCGGCAGCCAGGCGCTGATCTGCCGCGCGCTGCAGGACGCGTTTCCGTCCGATCCGGTGATCGGCGAGGAAGACGCGGCGGCGCTGCGCGAAGAAGGTCAGTCGAAGCTGCTGGCGCGGGTGGCCGAACACGTGAGCCGCCATGCACCCGGCGCGACGGCCGAACGCGCCTGCGCGTGGATCGACCGCGGCGGCGCCCAAGCGTTCAGCTCGCGCTTCTGGACGCTCGATCCCATCGACGGGACCAAGGGGTTTTTGCGCGGTGAGCAGTACGCGGTGGCGCTGGCGCTGCTGGTGGACGGTCAGGTGACGGTGGCGGCGGTGGCGTGTCCGAACCTGCCTCCGCAGGCCGGGCCCGAAACGGGCGACGGCGTGATTTTTTCGGCGGTGCGCGGGCGCGGCGCGTGGACGGAACCGCTTTCCGGCGGCCCGCGCGGAGCGATTCGCGCTCGAGCGTCGGGCGATGCGGCGCAGGCGCGCTATTGCGAGTCGGTCGAATCGCGGCACAGTTCGCAGAGCGACGCGGCGCGCGTGGCGGAGGCGCTGGGCATCGTGCTCCCGCCGCGGCGGCTGGACAGCATGGCCAAGTACGCGCTCGTTGCGCGCGGCGAGGCCGATCTTTACATGCGCCTGCCCACCGGCGCGAAGTACCAGGAGAAAATCTGGGACCACGCGGCAGGAGCACTGGTTGCAACCGAAGCCGGCGCGACGGTAAGCGACATCGAGGGCAAACCGCTCGATTTCACGCACGGGCGCGAGTTGCTTAAGAACCGCGGCATTCTGACGACGAACGGCCCGCTGCACCGGCGGGCGTTGGAAGCGATTCGCAACCTCCCCCGTGCCTGAACACTGGCCGGGACGAGCGGTGTACTAAGGAGCCTGACATGAAGATCGAAAAGATCGCCGACTACGCGTGCAACACGGGCGAAGGCTGCATCTGGCATCCGCTCGAAAAGGCCGTGTACTGGACGGACATCCCGGCGGGGAAGTTCTTTCGCTACGATCCGAAGACGAACACCCACAAGCAGGTCTACGAAGGCCGCCAAGTGGCGGCGTTCACGATCCAGGCCGACGGGAGCATGCTGCTTTTCCAGGACAAGGGCACGGTATCCCTCTGGAAGGACGGGAAGATCGCCAAGACGATCGTCGAAGACATTCCGCTGGAGCGCGATACGCGCTTCAACGATGTCTGCGCCTGCCCCGAAGGACGCGTCTACTGCGGAACGATGCCGGTGCGCACACCGGAGAAAGTCATCCTTCGCGATGCCAAGCTGTACCGCCTCGACCGCGACGCTTCGGTCCATCAGATCCTGGCGGGGATTCACAATTCCAACGGGAGCGGTTTTTCGCCCGACCAGAAGACCTTCTTCTACACCGATACGGGCATGGGGATCATTTACCGCTTCGATTACGACCGCGCTTCGGGCGAACTGACGCGGCAGCGGAATTTCACGATGGTACCTCCGGCGCCGGCCAGCGAAGGCAAGCCCGACGGTATGACCGTGGATGCCGAAGGAAACGTCTGGGGCGCGCGCTGGGGCGGCGGTTGCGTCGTCTGCTACGGACCCGACGGCGTCGAGAAATTCCGCGTCAAGCTGCCCACCCCGAACACGAGCTGCCCATGCTTCGGCGGCGAAAACCTGGACGAACTGTACGTCACCACCGCGGGCGGGCACGAGCGCGATAAGCTGGGCCCCGACGCGGGCGCGCTCTTCCGCATCACCGGTCTGAACGCAAAGGGCAAACCGGAACACTTCTCACGCATAGGCATCTGACGGGCATCCAACCACAGCGCTGGCCTACCAAGCCGCCGCGGGGCACCCTCGCGGCGGCTTTTTCGTCGGTCGCCAGAAACCTGCGATGTTTGCTTCCAAAGCTGATGATATTGAGCCACATGGGGTGTAATTAACAGCTGTAAGTAAGCATTGAAATTCGTAAATAGCGGTAAGGAGCTTTACCATGGATAGTTACATAAAGTCCTGGAAACGAATCGTTGTAAGAAGCCTCCTTTGGGGAGTCTTGTTTCTGAGCGCTTCCCACCTGCGGGCCGAACATGTTTGGGTCGAAGGCGAGAAGCCGACCAAGAGCACCTTCTTAAAGCACAGCTGGTACGACGGGGTATTGAAAGATCGACTTTCGGGCGCCAATTGGCTCAGCCACTACGGCAAAGAGCCGGGGGAGGCCAGCTACGCCTTCGACATCAAGGAGGGCGGCGACTACACGCTTTGGGTGCGCTGCAACAACCTTCACGTGACCCAGCACTACCGGTTCGACGGCGGCGAATGGAAAGACTGCGAATTGACGAAGGATCCGCGCGAGACGTCGATGATCTCGCCGAAGCCCGATCATCGCACGATCGGGTGGCACTCGCTGGGGGCGCATAAGCTCGAAAAAGGCGCGCATACCCTGGCCTTCCGGCTGACGAGCAAGCTCCAGAACCACGGCGGGATCGACTGTTTCGTGCTCTCGAACGTGCCCTTTACGCCGTCGGGCACCATTCAGCCGGGCGCGGCCGCGAAGGAAGGCGCGCCGGACGAGTGGTTTCCGTTCCTGCCCACGCAAGATCCGTTCAGCGCCGACTCGGTCATCGATATGCGCAAGCTCTGGCACGCGCCGGCCGGCAAGTTCGGCTTCGTGAAGCGCGAGGGCGCGAACCTGACCATCGACGGGAAGCCGGTGAAATTCTGGGGCTGCGGCGCGAACGTTCAGGGGGATAAGCCGCGCGAGACGCAGTCGGCTTGGGCGAAGTATCTCGCCAAGTACGGCGTGAACATCGTCCGCCAGCACTCGGTCCAGGCGCACGTCGGCGTACTGGTCAAAAACGAAAAGGGCGAACGCGTCCTCGATGCGGCCAAGCTGGATCAGTACGACTGGTGGTTCGCCGAACTGAAGAAGCAGGGCATTTACACTGCGTGGTCGGTCTTTTATCCGCATATGGTTTCCGCCGACGACGGCTACGACCTCTTCGACGACTTACCGGCCGGGAAACGCGACAAGAGCGGCGAACTGCGCAGCAGCAGCGGCGTGGTGGCGATTGAAGAGGGCTTGCAGCAGTCGGAATGGACGTACCTCAAGACCCTGCTGGAACACAAGAACCCACACACCGGCCTACGTTACGTGGACGATCCGGCGCTGGCGATCGTCGAGATCCACAACGAAGACAGCGTCTTCTGGCACGGCCCGCTGAACACGATGGAAAGCGGGAAGGGCTACCCGAAGATCACCGCGCGCTTGAAGCAGCGCTGGGCGGCGTGGCTGAAGGCGCGCTACGGCACCGACGAGAAGCTCAAGGCCGCCTGGGGCGAAGGCTTCCGCGACGGCGACGGCGTGGACCGCCCGGCGATGGGCATCTACGGCGCTTGGGAGATGACCGCCGAAGGGCCGAAGCGCAACGCGAAGGAAACGCAGCGCATGGGCGACTTCATTCGCTTCCTGGCCGAACAGCAGCGCGGCTACTACGAACGCCGCGAAAAGCAGCTCCGTGAACTCGGCTTCAAGGGCGTCACGATCACCACGGCGTGGAAGGCCGGCGGACCGGCGGCCGACCCGGCGAACCTGTGGTGCGACGACGCGATGGACCTGGTCAACCGGCATAACTATTTCGGCGGCGGGGACGGCGGGCACAACATCGGGCCGGGCAAAGTCAACGCCGCGACGCATCTCGACCATCCCGGCGGCGGACTGCTCGCCACCGGCATGTACCAGATCGAAGATAAGCCCTTCAGCACCACCGAGTGGACCAGCAAGCCGCCGAATCCTTGGAAGGCCGAGGCCGCGCCGCTCTTCGCGCTGTACGGTCTGGGCCTGCAAGGGTGGGATGCGAGTTTCCACTTTCTCTCGTCGCGCCCGCACCTGAGCGGCGGATGGCCGAGCCTTTCCAGTTACGTGACGGATACGCCGCACTACGCCGGACAGTTCCCGGCGCTGGCTTTCGCGCTGCATAAGAAGCACATCCAGGAAGCCCCGGTCGCCGCCGCACGCCGGCTCGATCCGGAACAGATCTTCAAAGGCGTCGATGCGCTCAGCCAGGACCTCACCGGCGGCTACGACGAAAAGGACGTGAAGGGGAACCTCGCCACGCCCGCGGAGGTGCTCGCGATCGGGCGCGTCACCGTCAAGTTCGGGAAGGATCTGAAGAGCGAGAAGGCCGACTGGACTAAGTACTGGGATCAGGAGAAGAAGATCGTCACGAGCTTGACGGGCGAACTGGTTTGGGACTACGGGAACCGCTTCGTCGCGGTCCGCGCGCCGAAGACGCAAGGGCTGCTCGGCTTCGCCGGCGGGCGCACGCACGATCTGCCCGGCGCTACGGTGGAACTCAAGACGCCGTTTGTCAGCTTGCTCCTGACCGCGCTGGACGACCAGCCGCTGGAGCAATCGAAGCAGATCCTGATCACCGCGCTGGCGCAGGATAAGCAGACCGGGGCCGAGTACAGCCCCGATTACACGCAGCTCAAGCAGACCGGCAGCCCGCCGCTCCTGCTGGAGCCCGTGCAAGCCACGATCACGCTGAAAGGCGCGCCGCTCAAAGAAGTGAATGTGGTGGACATGTACGGCGACCGGACCGGCAAGCAGGCGCCGGTGAGCGGAAACGCCTTCACCATCGACGGTCGCTATAAGACCTACTACTACGAAGTGAAACGCTGAGCCGGGATTGGCGGCGAAGGACTACTCGGCCGTAACCGGCTTCACGACCGCCGCGCGCACTTCGTCCTTGGCGCGATCGGGCTTGCGAACCTTCGAGGCCGGCTTAAGCGCCGGCTTCGAAGCAGGCTTGGACAAGGTCTTGGCTTGCGGAGTTTCAGCCCCCGACGCCGGGCTGGTCGTACCGTTGTTGCGCTTGTAGCGTGCTTCCAGGTAAAGGTTATAGCCCGCGACAAAGACCGGGAAGACGTTGCTCCAGATGCCCACGCTGTCCTGCTTGGGGCTGAACAGGAAGTACGAGCAGAGCATCAAGCTGCCCGACATGCGGCTCAACCAGAACCACTTGCTGATTACCGGCCGGCCCGCTGCGCGGCTTTGTAAAAGCTGAATCAACCAACTGCCCGCGAACAAGATGATCCCGACGTATCCGAACAACTTCCAAGCGGTGAGCACGAAATTGAACGGATAGCCCAGCAACTCACCGTGCGCGCTGAATATCGGTGTGTCCATTTAAGCCGCCTCTCCGCACGTGAGCATGAAACTGCGATTCTACAGTTCTTTAGACCGATAAAGCAAGTATCTGGTTTGCATCCAGCGTACCGCTCGAGCGTCGCGTAAGGCCCTGAAGGTGCGTCCTAAGCCTTGTCCGTACTTGGGTTTGCCCATGGTGCGCGGGCGGTGATTCACGTCCACCTCCACCACCGTACCGCCTTCCATCCGGATCAGCGTCGTGAAAAACCGATGCATTCCATTGTACAGCTTGACCCGTTTGAGCACCTCGGCCTTGAAAAGCTTGAGGCTGCAGCCGGTATCGCGAATGGGGTCCTTGGTGATCCAGATGCGTACCGCGTTGGCGATCTTCGAACTGATTTTGCGCAGCCAGTTGTCCTGTCGATTCGCGCGCCGGCCGGCCACGCAAGTGGGCTTGTCCGGGCCTTCGTACAGGGCCAGCATCTTTGCGATATCTGCCGGATCGTTCTGCAAGTCGGCGTCGATCAGGGCAATGACTTCCCCGTGCGCGGCTTGTATGCCCGCCGCGAATGCCGCCGACTGCCCGTGGTTGCCTTCCAGCCCCACCACTCGCAAACACGGATACTTCTTTTTCAACTCGATCATCAGTTCGCGGCAGCCGTCCGTCGAGCCGTCGTCGGCGCATACGATTTCGAAGGGTTTACCGAGCTTCTTCAATTCCCGTTCGGCTTCGGCGATGAACTCTTCGATGCACTCCCGTTCGTTGTAAACGGGGGCTACGAGGCTTAAATAAGGGGGCTTTGCGGCAGACGGGTCGGGCATCTAACGGTTCCTGCTAGGGGCCTGGGGATGCCTTGGGTATCGGCCAAGCCCCGAATCGGCGTCATCGATTCACATGTGCATGCCAACCGACAAGACGCCAGCCCCAGGTTCGGGCTTCATATCGGTCGCTGCAGACGCTTCGTTCTTACCATCTAACGTCTTTAATTCAAATCAGTTATGAGTTTTCTAGGGCTAAGGCGCCAAATTGCACCCGTGCAATAAATCCAGAAACCTCAATGGCTTCCAAGGGCACACATGCTTTGCAGCGCTCCCTTGAGGTGGTAGCATACGCCGGGTTCGATATTAAGGTCTCTGGAGGTCGGTGGCTGCCGCGCCGGACGGTGAGTTTCCCAAGGCGTGGCTGTTTTGGACAATGGACGTAAGCATAGGTTATATCGCGGCGGCGGCCCTCCTCCTTTTGGCCAACGCCTTATTCGTAGCCGCCGAGTTTGCGCTCGTCGGCCTGCGACGGACC
Organism: Planctomycetota bacterium; assembly: GCA_015075375.1. GTDB lineage: Bacteria > Planctomycetota > SZUA-567 > H5-PLA8 > H5-PLA8 > H5-PLA8. The sequence goes on from JABTUM010000004.1 coordinate 575,801, forward strand.
AAGATCGAGCAGATGATCGACGAGGGCAGCAAGGGCGCCCTGGCGGTCAAGGCGATCTTGGCACACCTCGACGCCTACCTTTCCACGTGTCAGGTCGGGATCACCTTGGCCAGTTTGGGCCTGGGCTGGATCGGCGAAGATACGTTCGCCAAGATCTTCGAATGGATTTTCACGCTCGTAGGCTTCGAAGGCGGCATCGCGAATCTGAGTTCCCATGTCATCGCGGTGGTGCTGGCGTTCAGCATGGTCACATTCCTGCATGTGGTCATCGGCGAGATGATGCCCAAGACGCTCGCGTTGCAGTTCCCCGAGGTCCTGGCGCTGTACATCGCTTGGCCTATGCGCTTCTTCCACCGCTTGTTCTTCCCGGTTACCTGGCTGCTCAATGCCAGTTCGCTGGGACTGATCCGGCTCATGGGCCTGAAGCCCCCGCACGGGCATTCGCGCGTACACAGCGAAGAAGAGTTGTCCATGATCCTCGCCGAATCCCGCAGCGCCGGCGTCCTGACCGATCAGGAACACGCGATGCTGGAGCGCGTCTTCCGCTTCCACGACAAGACCGTCCGGGAAATCATGATCCCGCGCCCCGATATCATCGGCCTCGAACTGCATTCGACGCAGACCGAGGTCGTGGAAGTCGCGCATAAGTCCGGCTACAGCCGCCTGCCCGTCTACGACGGCGAACTCGACGAGATCGTCGGCATCGTGTACGTGAAGGATCTGATTTACTCGCTGCACCATCCGCAGCTCATCAAGCTGCCCGACTTGCTCCGTCCGGTCCTGGAGTTTCCCGAAACCAGCAACCTGGGGCATGTGCTGCGCGAATTCCAGCGCCGCCGCATCCACCTCGGAGTCGTCGTCGACGAGTTCGGAGCGACCACCGGGCTGGTGACGCTGGAAGATATCGTCGAAGAGATCGTCGGCGAAATTCAAGACGAGACCGACCAGGAACCCGCCGAAGTGGAGGAACTGGCCGGCGGCGTGTACCTCGTCGAATGCAAAGCGTCCGTCGAACGCCTGGAAGATCTGTTCCCGGACATCGAGTGGCCCGAAGGGGATTTCGATACGGTGGGCGGGCTGGTGCTGCATCTGGCCGGCAAGCTGCCGCGCGAAGGCGATACGTTCCGCGTGGGACAGGTGATCATCCGCGTGGTCAAGCGCGAAGGCCGGCGCGTGCGCAAGGTCAGCCTGCGCCGCGTGCCGCCGGGCAAGACGCAGCACTTCAAGCCGCTGACCGAGGCCGCCGTCCTGGCCGCGGAAGACCGCGTCAAGACGCCGCCGCCCATTCATGCCGACGAATTAGCCGCGCGGGAAGACGACCCGATTCAGCCGGCCGTGTACAAGCCCGATGCATCGGACGACGTGCCGCACGATACCCCTGAGCCGCGCACATCCGGCGAAGGCGACGGTTCCTCCGCCGACGATCCCGCCGAACTTCCGGCGCAACACCGGCAGGCGTAAACCCGCTCGTTCGCTTTCAGCCTTTTACTTCGATCCGTCTTGCTTCAAGATCCACTCCGCCGCCGCGCGCAGATCGTCGGCGACAAAGGCCGCCGCGCCCGGCGCCAACTCGGCTTCCACCCGCGCGCCGTGGCCGGTACGCACCAGGATGCCCTGCCCACCGGCGCGGCGCCCGGCCTCCAGATCCGTCGCGCTGTCGCCGATCATCCAGCAACCCCGTAATTCCAAATGCAGATCGCGCGCGGCGCGCTCCAGCAGCCCGGTGTCCGGCTTCACGTCCCGGTGCGAGCCGCGGTATTCGGGCAGCGCCGCGTGGTCGCCCGCATGGTACGAGGCGTACACGCCGTCCAACTCCACGCCGGCCGCTTCCTTTAGCAGGCGCGCCATCTTGTCGTGCACGGCATTCACCGTCTCGGCCGTCACGTAGCCTTGCCCCACGCACGACTGGCTCGTGACGACGACCAGCGCGTAACCCGCCGCTTGCAGGTCGCGCAGAGCCTCCGCCGCACCGGGAATCAACTCGAACGGTTCCGGACCCCAGCGGTACGCGGCTTGCGGATTGATCGTGCCATCGCGGTCCAGGAAGACCGCGCGCCGCCGCGGCGCGGAGGCGCTCAGCACGGCCTGCTCGATCGTTTCGACACCGTTTGCACCGACCTCGTACAGCCGCCAGCGATGCGGAAACTCGCAGAAGGCCGGCGCGGCAGCGTAGGCGACTCCGTTTTGTGTATCGGGCTCGGTCCCCGAGTGCAGGTGCCCGCTGAGCACCAGTTTGACGCGCGCGCCGGCTTCGATGCCCGCGCGCAGCGACTCCCATTCGCGGTACGAGTGCGGGTATCCGGCGTTTCGCTCGGGGTGAATCAGGTAATGCTGGACGTGAATCTGCGGCGCGGGATCGCCATCGCGCAGAGCCGCCAGAAACCGCTCGCGCTCCTGACCCAGACGGCGCGGAAAATGACCGTCGCCTTCGTCGTCGTGGAAGCAGAGCACGCGGTGACCGGCGCACGCAAAATCGGAGGAGAGCGCGCCGAAGACGCGGCGTTGGACCTCGGCGTGATCGTGGTTGCCGTGCACGACGGCCTTGGGACAGGGAATTGCTTCGAGCGCCTGCGCGATCAGGCGCAGATCGCGCTCGGCCAGCGCCTGCATCTCGGGGTCGTGCATCGCATAGGGCGGATAGTCGAGCAGATCGCCGCTCAGCACCAGCAGATCGGGGCGCGCGTCGCGGATGCTTTGAGCCGCCCGCTCCAGGAACTCCGGCATCCGGCGGCTGCGCCGCGCGGGCACCTGCGCCGTGCCGGGCAAGTGATGCCGCAAATGAAGATCGGTCAGGTGAGCGATGCGCAACTTGGCGGTCCTCGCGAGCAGGAACGCCTCATCCTACGTACCCGCATGCGGCTACACCAGCACCTCCACCATGCCTTCGACGACGCGCGTCGGAAACGTCTTGAGCCGCTCGCGAATCGGCGCGACGGCGCGGCCGGAGGGCAGATCGAACTCCCAGCGATGCCACGGGCAGCGCAGCGTCGCGGCCTGCGCGTCGTAACCGACTCGGCCCCGCTCGTCGCAGATGACTCGCCCGGTCACGTCTCCGCGGCAGACGGGCGCGCCCGCGTGCGGGCAGAAGTTCAGCACCGCGTGGCAGGCGTCGCCGCGGCGCAGCAGCCCGATCGGCTTGCGTTCCACCGTGACCATCGTCCAGGCGCCTTCGGCGAGTTCCTCGTGGCGAACGACGCGATGCCAAGTCATGCCGGTTCCCCTTTCCTGCTTCAAGCCTGCGCGGCCAGCGCTTCCGGCCGGCACGTGCGCTCAAACGCGCCTTTCGGCCAACGAAAGAACTCCGCGGCGTTGTCGTGCAGAATGCGGCGCAGCGAAGACTCGCCCAGGCTCTTGGGCAGGACGCTGGGCGGATCGAAATCCCAGTGCGGGAAGTCGGTGGCGAACATCAGCATCTCGTCGCCGCCGAGCATGTCGATCAACTGCGGCAGATGCGCGGCCTTCTGCGGCTCTTCGATGGGCTGCGTGCCGAACTTGATGTGGTCGCGCAGGTAGGCGCTGGGCAGGCGCTTCAGGCGCGGCGCCTGCTGGCGCAGGCCCTTGAACTCCTTATCCATGCGCCACATCAGATGCGGCGCCCAGCCAAAGCCGCCTTCCACCAGCGCGAACTTCAACGCCGGAAAGAGTTCGAAGACCCCCTCGAAGATCAGGCTCACCGTGTTGGCCATGTAGTACTGCGGCAGGCAGGTGTGCATCTCCAGGTACGTCGTCGCCATGCCGGCGGGCGTGGTGCTGTGGTTCAAGACCGCCGTGGTGGTGGACGGATGCACGTGGATGGGCAGCCCCTTGCGCACGCAGGCTTCGTAGATCGGCCAGAAGTAGCGCTGCCCATACGGAATGCGGTTACTCGCGCCCCAAAACAGGACGCAGACGACGCGCGGGTGGTCGCCCAGGCGTTCGATCTCCTGCACGGCCAGCAAAGGGTCCTGCATGGGAACGGCCAGCCCCATGACGAAGCGCTCGTCCTGCGGCAGCCAGTACTTGATCACCGTATCGTTGTAGGCGCGGCATACGGCGGCGGCGTACTCCGGATCGTTCGTTGCGGCCGCGAAACCGTAGGTGCCGGTCAGGATCGCGTAGCGATGGCCGTAGACGTCGAGCAACTGCTCCTTAACCGACTGCGGCGTGCGCGCATCCGCGTCGAGCCGGCTGCCGCCCTCGCCGCGCAAGCCGCTGTGCGTGTGGCGCAGCCCTTTCCAGCGCGCCACCTCGCTGCGGTACGGCTCGTCCAAAAATTCAAGCCATTGGTCCAGCGACGGGGGATGGTTGTGTACGTCGCAGTCGATCAGCATCGCGCATTCCTCGGGGTTCGTGCGTCCGCGTATGCCGAACTCTACCTTGGCGCGGAATCGCGAACTTGGCGGCGCTTGATCGTGCTTTTGTCGAAAATTGATCTGAGCCCGCGCTATTTTCCGCCGAGTCGGCCTTAGAGGCATTAAGCCTCGAGGTCGGCGGCGCCGGCGCGGTACTGCGAAGGGGTGGAACCGGCCCATTGCCGGAAGACGCGGCTGAAGTGGGCCGAGGACGCAAAGCCGCAGCGCAGGGCGATCTCGGTCAGGCTTGCCGTCCGGTCCTCGCGCAGCATCGTCTGCGCCAGTGCGATACGCATGCGCAACAGCCAGCGGTGGAACGGGACACCGTACTCGGCTTTGAAGGCGCGCGTGAGGTGCTCGGGCGAAACTTGGAACTTGCGCGCGACCTCGGTGAGACGCAGCGGTTGGTCGAGCCGCCCTGCGGCGTAGCCTGCGGCCAGTTGGGTGAGCTGCGCGGCGTTTTCTTCGCTGCGCGGCTCTTGAACCCCGGCGGTCTGCCGGCGCAGCAAGACGACGATCTGGGTCAGCAGCGCGCGCGTCAACGGTTCCCAACCCGTTCCGCGCACGAGCGCCTCGAACTGGAGCGCGCCGCAGTACTCGTCGAGTTTTCCGTACGCTTCTTTCGTCAGGCAGGCCGTCAAGGGCGGCCCGCCGCCGATCCAGGCCAGATCGAGATCGCGCAGCTTGCCGGGATCCAGGCAGAGCACCGTGCGCCGGTACGGCTGCGGGCGGTCGAGCGTCAGACGGTGGGGCCGGCGCGCATCGAAGAGCACGACGCAGCGCGGCGAGACCGGGATCGGCCGGCCGGAGATCCAGAGCGTCCCGCGGCCTTCGTGCGTGAAGTTCAATTCCAGGCCGGGCTGCGTATGGAAACTCGTGCCGGGCATCGGCTGCCGAAGCGTGAGGTACCAACCGCGTTCGGCGAGCCGATCGGCGATGGGCGCGTTAAACCTGGGCTGAAGGTCCGGCCGTGCGGCGCGGGGAGTCCTGGGCATGCGACGCTTATAGCATGCCGCGGCCAAAATGGGATTGGCCCGCCGGTGCAGGGTTTCTTAGAGTGGAGACGCCTATAGAAACGATCCGCCGCAAGGACTCGGCATGAAAAAATCCGACCACAAAGCCCGAGCATTCTGGGCCGCGCTGATTCGAGGCCGCGAAGCCGAACTGGCGAAGCTGCTCCAGGCCGGGTTTCCGCCGAATGCCCCATTTCCGGTGGGCAAGGCCAGCGCCTCGCACGGGATCTTTCATCCGTTGCGCGCCGCCGCGAGCATGAACCGTCTCGCGGCCGCCGACCTCCTGCTTCGCCACGGCGCGGACGTGGAAGGCGGGCAGCGCTTCCTGACGCCCCTGCTTGTCGCGACTACGGCCGGTCACACGGAAATGGCGGCCCTTCTGCGCAAACACGGAGCTCGTTCCAACTTCTTCGTGACCGCCGCCTCCGGCGCGACCAAAGCCCTCGCCGCGGCGCTCAAGAAGAACCCCAAGCACGCAATCTTGCGCGACGAATCGGGCTCGACGCCGCTGCATTACGCGGCGTGCGCGCTACGAGCGGAACACGTCAAGTTGCTGCTCAAGCACGGCGCGGACGTGAACTCCGCCGACGCGCAAGACCGTACGCCCTTGATGTGCGCGAGCGACCTGCGCTTCGCATCCGGCCCCGCGTACGCAACCACGATCCGCCTGCTGCTGGAACACGGCGCGAACGCGAACGCGCGGGACTGGCTTGGCGTCACTTCCCTGCACCGCGCCGTCCGCGCCCGGCAGCCCGCAGCCGTCAAGCTGCTGCTTGAGCATGGCGCCGCGGTGGACGCCGAGGACAAGGGGCGCGGCTCCACGCCGCTGCGCCGCGCGGTCACCAACACCGGCGCCGGCGGCACCGCGGGCAAGCAGGACGCGGCGCTGGAGATCGCGAGGCTGCTCCTGAAGCACGGCGCGGACCCCCGGCGCAAGGACGCGCGGGGGCGCACGGTCGCCCAATCGGCGCGCGGCCGGGAAATGGTGGCGTTGCTGAAAGAAGCCGCGGCGATCGGCGCGAAGCGGCACGGTTCCAAGAAAAAAGCAGCTAAGGCTTGACCTCAAGCACCCACTGCGCGAGCGGAATTTCCTGGCGATTGGGCAGCACCGCGACCAGCGCCAGATCGTAACGGCCCAAATAGGCCGCGCTGGGCAGCCAAGTCACCGAACCGGTCGCCGCATCGACTTGCACCCCTTTGGGGCCCGCAGCCAGCTTGAAGACGATGGCCATACCGGCCGGCTCGTGCTCGAATCGCGGGTCGAAGCGGTAAGGCGCATTCACGTTCGCCCGGGTGGGCGGCGAGTTCTTCAATGCCAGGAAGGGATCGGCCGGTTCGTCCGTGAGTCCATCGGGCAACCCGCACGGAATGGCCAACACCTTCTGGTCGGCTTCGCCGCGGTGCGGTTCGAAGAAAAGCACGCGTTCGCCTTCAGGCACGAAGACGATCCCGCCCATGCCCGCGCAGCGCAGAAACTGCGACGGATGGACGTACGCCTTCTCCGGCTGGACGATGCGGACGATGCGTCCGGTCGAACGGCTGACGTACAGGATCTGGATCGCATCGCGCTTCTGTTCGTCCGGATCGGGACGCCAGGCGATCAGCAGCCCGCGCTCGGGCCATTCGGCGAACGCCGCGCCGGGCAAGGTCTGTGCCAGGCGTTGGAGATCGGGCGTCAGCAGGTACGTGATCAACTCGTGCGGCTCGACATGACGAGTGGTGGGCAGCGCGAGGTGCCGGCCGCCGGCGAGTGCGAAGATGCGGCCGGTGTCCCGATGCCAGTTCGCGCGCGGACCCAGCGCGGGGGCTTCCTCGAGCCGCAGGTTCCGTCCGGATTCGTCGCGGGCATCCGGCGCGCCGCACGGACTGCCGCGAAAACTCGACTGGGTCAGGATGCGGAGCGGATCGGTCAACCAGACGGCGTTTTCGGACGCCGCGCGCATCTTGCGTTCGTACGTACCGTCGGGGCGCAGGTGGTACAGGTAATCGGCGTCATGCGTTTCGTGGTGCAGGCGCAGCATGAGTTCGCCGCCGGGCGCGCGCCCGAAGACGCGCACCGGCGCGAGCGTCTCGCCGTCTTGTTCGAAGCGGACCGAGCGCTTCAACTCCTGCGCCGCCGGATCGGCAAAAACGAGCACCTTGGATTCGCCGCAACAGACGGCCAACTCGGCGCCTTCGCACCACAGATGGTCCGGGAAACGCGGCGTGACGATCTCGCCGGCCGGCGCCAGCGTCGCGGCGTCGAAGATGCGCACGCGCGCTTGGCTTTCATGCCGCGCAAAGACCAGCTTGCCGTTCGCCGCGACCGCCAGTTGCCTCAAACCGGCGCCCCAATCCACCGGACGCGGCGCGCAACGGACCTCGACGTAGCGCAGGCCCTGGGCATCGTGTTTGGCCTCGGCTTCGTGCCTTGGCGGGGCGGGCGGCGGCTCGAAGGCCGGCGGCTGCTCGGGCGTGGACGGCTGTTCTTCGGCACTGGGCGCCGCGGGCGCGGGGCTCGCGGGCGCCGGCGGGCGCGCCGCTTCTTCGGACAGCCGTTGCTCCGCCGCCAGCGCCAACTCTTCCTGCCGGAGTTGGTTCTCCAGCATTTGCGCCTGTGCTTCGACCTCGCGCGCGTACTGCTCCATCAATCGGTCCTGCTCGATGGAAGACGAGTAGGCGAACCACCCCGGCAGCACGACGCCGATCAGGAACATCGCAAGGAGCAACAGCCAGACCTTGGCTCCGGCTTTACGCGGCGCGTCGGGTTCGGATGCTTCGGGCTCGAAAGGCACGGGGCGATATCCGTGGGGCAAGCCGGTGCGCGAGCGGGCCGTCTCCGCTTATTTGTAGGCGGGAATCGGGATCGCGACCGGCGCAAACTGGGAAGGTCCGGACGAACCGTCCGGACAGCCGGAAGGCCCTCACGTGAATCCACTGAGGGTGCGCGGAACGAGCTTGGGCTCGGTCGGCGCGAGCGTGCCCTCCGTGCGCAGGATATGCTTCTCGGGGGATTCGATCATGCGGCCGGCCTCGTCGCGATAGCGATACAACTTGGCGGCACGGTCATGGTAAATCCATTCGCAGGGAATCTTGATTTCGCTGCCGCCCAATCCGGCCAGCACCACCATCGGCTTTTGAGCTTCCAGCGAGACGGCTTCCGGCGGGGCCGCCGGATCGGCCGAACGGATCCCCGCCACGCTGAGCTGCGGTTTCACCGCCGGCGCGATCGCCGGCAATTCCTCTTCTTGAGGAAGCTGCGCCATGGTGACCGGCTGCGGTTGCGCCACCGGCTTCGCGCCGTATTGAGGCAGCGCGGCCACGCGATCCTGATTCGGGCGGTACTCGGTTGAGACGACGTTCACGGCAATGGAAGGCGCAGGCTCTTCTGCGGCCGGCTCCACCGGCTGCGGTTCGTCCAACACCACCAATTCAGCCGGAGCGGAAGGCGTTTCGATTACGGGCGGCCGTTCGGTGAGCTTCGGATTTTCGTTCTTGCCGCTCAAGCGCCGCCAGAAGCGCACGATGCCGATCGGACGCTTCTCGGGCTTCGCTTCGGCGACGGGAGCACTCGGTTCGTTGGGCGCGGAACGGTAGGACGTGTCCAAGCCAGCATTCGGCACCCGCGTGCCGCAGCCGAAACACAGCAAGAGGGCCAGCAGCCCCAAGCCACTCAATCGCAAGGACAAGCTCCCGATGATGAGGAGACGATTGTACTCAACGCCCCCCATGGAGCGAAACCCCGAGCCTTAACAATTTTCGGCCAATGCACCAGGTGCCTTAGGTCGTCAGCTTGAGCAGCGCCTGCATAAACTCAGGCAAATCCTTCGGTACCTGCGCGCTGACCAAGTTCCCGTCCACCACACATGGCTGGTCGACCCAGATCGCGCCGGCGTTCTCCAGGTCGTCGCGGATCGAGAAGTGCGCCGTGACCCGTTTACCTTTAAGGATCTTCGCGCTGATGGGCACCCAGCCGGCATGGCAGATGAAGCCAATCGCGCCGCCCGCCGCGTGCACGTCGGCCACGAGCTTGTTGCAGGCCGGATAGCGGCGGAGTTTGTCCGGGGCGTAGCCGCCGGGCACCACCAGGATCCTGACCGACCGCGGGTCCACCGCTTCGAAGGATACGTCGGCCTGAACCGGATACCCGTGCTTCGAGGCGTACGACTCGCCGGCCTTGGGTCCGGCAACTTTGACGTCGAAGCCGGCCTCGACGAGCCGCAGGCGCGGGTAATGGAGTTCCAGGTCTTCGTAAATGTTCTCGGCCAGGATTACGGCCAGTCCGCGGGTCGCCATAAGCGCTGCTCCTTTTGCGTGCGGGTCCAAGGAAAGATTAGCGGAAGGGGGTCCGGCATGGAAATCTAGAGTTGCACGAGCGGGGGGCGGACGGGAAACTCTTGGCTTCGTTGCCAAGCCCCGGACGGGCCAGGTGATTCACAGGACGGCGGTGCAGGCGGCTCGCGTCCAGAGTCGTGCGCCGGCGTCCTCAGCATCGAAGTGTAGAAGGGTCCCATGGCGAAAGAGGAAACGCTTCAAGTTCAAGGCACCGTATCGGAAGCGCTGCCGAATACGCAGTTTCGCGTCAAGCTGGACAACGGCATTGACATCCTGGCCTATTTGAGCGGGAAGATGCGGCGCTTCTATATCCGCGTGCTGCCCGGCGATAAGGTGCTGGTCGAGATGTCGCCTTACGACCTGACCAAGGGCCGCATCGTCTTCCGCGAAAAGTAAGCCGCCGTTTTACCCGCCCGCCTCGACTTTGTTCCGCAGTTCCCGCCCCGCGGCGAAGGCGCCGATGTTATCCAGCGTCGTCCGCGCGATATTCTCCAGCGCCTCACGCGTGAAAAACGCCTGGTGCCCCGTGATCACCACGTTGGGGAAGGTCAGCAACCGCGCGAAAATATCGTCCTGCAGGATCTCGTTCGAACGATCGGCGAAAAAGAGATGTTCTTCTTCTTCGTACACGTCCAGCCCCAGACCTCCCAGGTGGGCGCACTTGAGCGCTTGGATCGCGGCGGCGGTGTCGATGAGCGCTCCGCGGCTGGTGTTGATCAGCATCGCTCCGCGCTTCATCCGCGCCAGCGCGGCAGCGTCGAACATATGCTTCGTCTGTGGCGTCAGAGGACAATGCAGCGTGACGATATCGGACTCGGCCAGAAGCGTCTCCAAGGCGGTGTAGCGCACCCCTAGCTTGGTGACCTCGGGATTCGTTTGAATGTCGTGAGCCAGGATGGTGCAGCCCAGCCCGTTGAGAATGCGCGCCATCTCCTGACCGATTCGCCCGGTGCCCACCACGCCGGCGGTGCGGCCGTGGATATCGAACCCCAGCAGGCCGTCGAGCGCGAAGTTGCCGTCTCGTACGCGCGAATAGGCGCGGCAGATCTTGCGGTTAAGCGTCAGGATCAGCGCGAGTGCATGTTCGGCCACAGCATGGGGCGAATAGGCCGGCACGCGCGCCACGGAGACATTCGCCGCTTTCGCCGCGCGCAAGTCCACGTTGTTGAAGCCCGCACAGCGCAGCACGATCAAGCGCGTCCCGCCTTGCGCCAGGCGTTCGATGGTTTCCGCATCCGCGCGGTCGTTCACGAAGAGGCAAACGGCCGGAAAGCCCGCAGCGCACGCGGCGCTGGCCGCATTCAGCTTGGGCTCCAGGTAGACCAGTTCGTGTTCGCCGGATGCGTTGGCCGCGTCGAAAAATTCGCGGTCGTACGAATGAGTGCTGAAAAACGCCACGCGCATGCTGTTTCCTCCGCCGGATCGCGGACTATCTTCGGCCCGCGCCCGGTGGGAGGCAAGATGAATCGTCGATGAAGACGCGCATCAGAGCTGCTTGTAGTACTCGTAGCAAGGCCGGCAACCGCCGTCCTGTTCGACCCACTCCGGATGCGCGGCTTGAATTTTTTCGAGCACCCAGCGTTCGGCGGTGGCATGCACAAAATACGACTCCTTCGGGACGCGCTGACCGCAGAGCGGGCATTTCACGTGGACGACGGGCTGCGCCGGCTTAAGCGCATGATCGGTTGGGGACAGCATCGAAGTTCGCTCCTTTTGGGATAACTCGCGCCTTGGGGCGCGGATGCCGGTAGATGCCCGAAGGCGCGGGGATTATTCCGCCCCGGCATCGGGAATGGACATCCCCGCCGCGCTTGCTAGCGTCATCCGGATTCGCGCCCCGTTTGAGACGCGGGCGCAACTCGATCGGAACTCAAGGAGCAGGGACATGTCAAAGAAGCTGAAGGTGGGCGTCATCGGGGTCGGCGGCATCGCCAAAACGCATTTTCCGGGCTGGCTGCAAAGCCCGCACGTCGAACTCGCCGCGCTCTCGGACATCCGTGAAGACGTGCTTAATAAGGTGGCCGACGAACTGAAAGTGCCCAAGCGCTACACGAAGACCGAAGACCTGATCGCCGACAAGGATCTCGATATCGTTGACGTCTGCACTCCGAACATGTACCACGCGCCGCTCTCGATCGCCGCGCTGGAAGCGGGTAAGCATGTCATCTGCGAAAAGCCGCTCGCGCCAACTCCGGGCGAAATCCGCAAGATGATCGCCGCGCGCGACAAAGCCAAGAAGCTGCTGATGACCGCGCAGCATTTCCGCTTCGATGGGCGCAGCCAGGCGCTGAAAGCCGAACTGGACCGCGGCGTGCTCGGCGAGGTTTATCACGCGCGGAGTTGGATGCTGCGGCGCGCCGGTGCGCCCACCACCCCCGGCTTCGTGCTCAAGAAGCACGCCGGCGGCGGACCCTGCATCGACATCGGCGTCCACATCCTCGACCTGACGCTGTGGATGATGGGCAATCCCAAGCCGGTGGCGGTGAGCGGGATCACGCAGGACCGCCTGCGCAAGCGCAAGGGCGCGTTCAGCAACTGGGGCGGTCCGATCGGGCCGGAATGGGACGTGGAAGAGTTCGCCTCGGCCTTCGTGCGCCTCGCCAACGGCGCGACGCTGGTCCTCGAAGTAAGCTGGCTCCTGAACCACGATACGCAAGGCGAAGACATGCAGATGTGGCTCTACGGCGACGAAGGCGGCAGCCACTGGCCCAGCAACACCCTCTACAAGACCTGCAACGAATCGCAGCAGCACATGAACATCAGCCTGAAGCGCAATCCGCACAACACCGAGCCGCATGCGCTGGAATGCGTCAAGTTCGCCGAAGCCGTCGCCACCGGCGCGCCCAGCCCGGTTCCTGCCGAGCACTCGCTGGATGTGATCGCGATCCTGGACGGGCTGTACCGCAGCAGCGCGGAGAACCGCGAAGTCAAGCTGGAGTACTAAGCCGTGCAATCTTGTGCAGGCGGGCACGGGCAGCGCGATGCGCTGCCCGTGCCCATTTAAAGGAAGCCGATGTCCGAATCCGATTCCACTCCCGCCGGCGTAGCCGTGATCGGCGCCGGTGGCGCGGGCCTCCTGGCCGGTATCGCCGCCGCCGGATCCGGCGCGCGCACCGTGCTGTACGAGCGCATGCCCAAGCCCGCGAAAAAAGTCGCCATCAGCGGCGGCGGGCGCTGCAATTTTTCCAATACGCTGGAGCCGCGCGCGTTCGTCCGCGAGTTCGGCGATCCGCACGTCAAGCACCTCGGCCACGCGCTCAAGGTTTTCGACAACCGCGCCCTGATCGAGATGCTCAAGAAATACGGCGTCGAAGGCGAACTGGAGCGCCATTACCGGCTCTACACCAGCAGCGGCCGCGGGCAAGATGTCGTCGACGCGCTGGTGAAGGAGTTTCTCGCACGCGGCGGTGAATTGATCACGAACGCCCACGTGGGTCAGATCGAAGCCGATCCGGCGGGCGGCTTCCTGCTGCGGGGCAGGTTCGCGCAGCGCGAAGAAACGCGGCGCGCGCGAACCGTGGTCGTCTGCACCGGCGGGCTCAGTTATCCGCAAACGGGCAGCACCGGCGACGGTTATCAATGGGCGCGCGGAACGGGGCACGCTGTGACCCCCCTGCGCGCGGCGCTGGTCGGCTTGCGGCTGGAGGAAGAGTGGCCGCGCAAGCTGAGCGGCACCGCGTGGCCCGACGCCGCGTGCCGGCTTTGGCGCATCGAAGATACCCCCGCGCGCAAGCCCGTCGCCACCGAGCGTAAGGAGATGCTCTTTACGCATTTCGGCATCTCGGGTCCGGCGATCCTCGATCTCTCCAACGCCTACGTCCTCGCCGGATTGGACCGCGCGCGGCTGACGATCGACTTTTTCCCGGATCGTTCGCGCGAAGACCTGGAGCGCGAAATACTGGAACGCCTGCAGAGCAGCGCGCATCGGCCGCCGCGCCTGGCGCTGCTGGGCATGCTGCCCGCGCGGCTGCTCGACGCGCTGGAAATTCAAGTCTGCGGGACGCACGCGCCGCCCTCGCAACGCGTGACGCGCGAACAGCGCCGCGCGCTCCTGGAGCGCTTCAAACAGCTTGAACTGACCGTGCTCGGCACGCGCGGGATGGAATGGGGCGAGGTGACGGCCGGCGGCCTCGACTGGAAGGATATCGATCCGCGCACCATGGAGTCGAAGCGCGTGCCGGGGCTGTATTTTGCCGGCGAGATCCTCGACCTGGCCGGACGCTGCGGCGGCTTCAACCTGCAGGCCGCCTTCAGCACCGGGTATTTGGCGGGACAATCCGCGGCGCGGCAAGCAGCCGGCCCGTCCTGAAAGCCTGGCTCAGGGCGCTTGGGCAGGCCGCAGCACCGCCGCGCGCAAAGCGTCCGGATCGGTCATCGGCAGCGAACAGCGTTTCCCGGCGCAGAGAAACGCCGCCGGCGCATCCAGCTTGGGGAACTTGATCCCCGATACGCTTCTCGTGCCAGGCACCACGTGTTCGATCCGGTTATCGGTTCCGGGCAAAGCTACGCCCGCCAAGAGCAAGGTGCGCGTGCGGAAATCGTCCGGCAAACCGACCACCGTCACATGCAACGGCTCGCGTTCGAACTCGTCGAAGGCCAGCAGCACCCCGGCCTTGCTGCGGCCTTCGTGAACTTCGGGGCGCGCGAGGTACTTCAGCGCACGCTCGGCCTGCAGCCGGTGGCGCTCCTGTCCCGTCAGCCGGAACAGACGCAAGGCAAACCGCGCCAGGTCCAAATTCTCCTCGCGGTTCGGCAGCGCCGGCAGCGGCCCGCCGCCGCGCGCCGTAGCATAGCCGCCGGCCTCCTGCTCAGGAGAAAAAGTCCGGTCGATAAAACCCGATGCGAGATCGGCGTCGTTCAACCAGATCGCATCGCGCGTCACCCGGTAAAGGCTCAAGTACGCTTGCCCCATCGCGAGCGTATCGCCCAAGTACGGGCCCGCGGAATCCCGTTCGCCGTGCGCATATCCGCCGCCTTCCAACAGCCGGTTTTGATGGATCCATTCCGCCGCGGCATAGGCCAGATCAAGGTCGGCCGCGTCGCCGCTGACAGCATACAGTTCGCACAAGGCCTCGATCGCCCAGCCGTTCTCGCGTGCGTAGAGGTTCCGGTCGACGCGCGGCAGCCCCAGCTTGCGGCGACGGGCGTCGTCGAGCGCGAAGTAATCTCCTGCGTGCTCGCCAGGCACGCGGTCGGCGTCCATGCTCGCGTAAAACGCGCCGTCGGGGCTGCGCAGGTGATCCGCCAGGAAGCGCCGGATGTCGCGCGCCGCCTGCAGGTACCGGGGTTCTCGCCAAAGCGCATACGCCCGCGCGTACAGGCGCATGTTGTCGGACTGCATGCGCATGATTTTTTCGAAATGCGGATTCGTCCACACGCCGCCGTGGCTGTACTGATACACGCCGCCCCAGACGGGATCGATGAGCTGCAGGTTCAAGTCCAGCGTCGTGCGCGCGCGTTCGGCTTGCTCCGCGTCGCCGGACTGCGCGCGGCGCAGCGCGTATTCCACGCCCGGCGCGAAGAGCCACTTATGCACACGCCCCCAACCGCCGTGCTCGGGATCGTAATGACGTGCGTTCGCGGCCTCGAATTCCGCGCGCCGTTCGGAACTTAAAGCCGGCTTCCCCGGCACATCGGCCGGAGCCTGCGGTTCTAATGCACGCGCCGACGGCCCGGGGGTCGGATCGTCCGCAAACGCTTTGAGGATGTCGCGCATCCGTTCG
This sequence comes from Planctomycetota bacterium, assembly GCA_015075375.1. Lineage (GTDB taxonomy): Bacteria > Planctomycetota > SZUA-567 > H5-PLA8 > H5-PLA8 > H5-PLA8. The sequence continues at coordinate 591,182 of JABTUM010000004.1, forward strand.
GGTGGAATATAGCCGCTGAGCTTGGCTAACTCGCGCCCGTTCGAATCGAACAGAATCGTGGCCGGCCAACCGTAGTCTTCGTAGCGGTTCGAGAGATCCGGCCGCGCGTCCTGGTCGACCCGGATCGTCATGTAATGCGCGCCCAGCAGACGATTGACCTCCGCATCGCGATAGGTGGTCTCCTCCATCACATGGCACCAATGGCACCACACGGCGCCGAGATCCAGCAGAACAAGCTTGCGGCTTTCGCGCGCGCGCTCGAAGACGTCGTCGCTCCAGCCTTGCCACGCTCCTGCATGCGCGGATCCCGAACGCACTCGAATCTTCGCGGCGCTTTCAGGCGCCCGCGGGCGCAGTTCAGGCGGAATGGCCAGCGCGATCAGCAGAAGCAGGCCCACGGCCGGCCAAGCGCGAAACATGCAGCGTTCTCCCAAATTGCGTCCGTGTGCGTGCAGATGCGGACGCACGCAGCATAATGGGCAGGCTCGGACTCGATAGTCCGAACCGCATGGAGGTTGCGCATGCCGCGCCGGCCGCCTCGAAATTTCAAGCCTTCACGCACCGCGCCCGTCGAATCCGAAGGGCCGAAGGTCGGCAAGCACGAGAAGGAATTCGGCGTGCCGATTCCCGGCGCGATATTGCCGCAAGAATATTGGACGCAGACGGCTTTGAAGGAGTGGCCCGCCGATGGCCTCCTGAACTGGGAGGAACTCTTCGGGCGCAAGGCGCCGGTCGTCGCCGACTTGGGCTGCGGAAACGGGCGCTATCTGCTGGGCAGTTCGCTTTATCGCCCGCAGTTCGATCATCTGGGCGTGGACATCCTGCCGGTGGTGATCCGCTACGCGCGGCGGCGCGGCAATCAGCGCGGCTTCAAGAACCTGCGCTTCGCGGTGGGCGAAGAACGCGTGGTGCTCGAGAAGTACATACCGCCGGGCTCGCTGCACGAGCTTCACGTTTACCACCCGCAGCCGTATTACGATCCGGGCGAGATCCATAAGCGCCAAATCACGCCGCGCTTTTTATGGCTCGCGCACCGCGCGTTGGAGCCGGGCGGACTGCTGGTACTCCAGACCGATCATCCGGCGTACTGGAAATACATGCTGCAGGTGGCGCCGATCTTCTTCGAATTCCAAGCACATCCGGAACCGTGGGAAGACGCGCCGCGCGGGCGCACCCGCCGTGAGATCCTCGCGCGCAAGCGGGGGCTGCAGATTTTCCGAGGCCTGGGCCGCGCACGCAAAGATCTGGACCCGGCCGAAGCGCAGCGACGCGCCGAAGCGCTGCCTCCGCCGGTCTTCAACGCCGACCGGCGCCTGATCGAACTGGATCGCATGGAACGCGTGTAGCCAGCGCTACGCGTCCACGTCCAGCACGATCTTCCCGAACTGCGCGCCGGCTTCCATGCGCTGCACGGCCTCGGCGTACTGCTCCAGCTTGTACACGCGGTCCACGACCGGGCGCAGATGCGCCATGCCTACGGCCGAGAGCAGGCACTGGAAGTCTTCCAGGCTGCCCATCGTCGAACCGATCAGGCTGATATGGTTCCAATACAAGAGCTGCAGGTTGACGGTGGTCTCGCGGCCTCCGGTGACGCCGCAGGTGACGATGCGCCCGCCGCGGCGGACGGCTTCGAAGCTGATCGGGAACGTCGGCGCGCCGACGGTATCGAACGCGATATCCGCGCCGCGTCCGCCGGTCAGTTCGCGAACCTTCTCGGCCACCTTCGGCTCGGTCTTGTAGTTGATCCCATGCGCCGCGCCGAGTTCCTTCGCGCGCGCGAGTTTCTCGTCGCTCCCGCTGGTGACGATCGCCTTCCCGCCTGTCATCTTGACGATCTGGAGCGCCGCGAGCGCCACGCCGCCGCCGATGCCGTGAATCAGCACCGTTTCTCCGACGCGGAAGCGCGCACGCGGAAACAGCATGTGCCACGCCGTCAGGTGCGCCAACGGCAAGGCCGCGGCTTCGGGCCAGCTTAGATGCAGCGGCTTATGCGCCACGTTTACGGCGGGCACGACGATGTACTCCGCGTGCGTGCCGGGAAGCTGGAAGCCCAGCAGCCTGAACTTCGGGCACTCGCTGTGATCGCCGCGCTTGCACCAGCCGCATTGCATGCAGCTCACGCCGGCGTTGATCACGACCTCGTCGCCCGGCGCCAGGCCTTCCACCCCTTCGCCCAACTGCTCCACGAGGCCCGCGGCATCGCTGCCCAGCACATGCGCCTGCTTTATTTCCGCGCCGGGGCGGCCCTTGCGTACCCAGACGTCGAGATGATTCAGCGCCGAAGCCTTGATGCGCACCAGCACTTCGCCGTGTTTAGGCGCGGGCTTCTCGAGTTGGCCGATCTGGACCGCTTCCGGTCCTCCGAAAGTCTGGATATAGGCGGCGCGCATGCTTGAGTTCCCCCGTTGAGTCGGCAGGCGCGAGGTTAGAGCGAACGCAGCAAATATTCAACCCAAGGGAGCCGTACGGGACTTCACGTCTTCGACCAGAGGCCCAGCCGGTTGCCGTTGGGATCCTTGAAGAGCGCGTAGAATCCGTAGTCGCCGCCGATCTCGGTTTTCTCTTTCACGACGGCTCCGCCGGCCTTGGCGATCTCCTCGAGCTTGGCGGGGATATTTTCCACGCCCAGAACGACATTCATGCCGTCCTCGCGCGGAGCCATATCGGCGGAGAATCCGCCGCCCAGATCGCCGGCGTGCCAGATGCAATAATTCGGACCGAGTTGTTCACCGATCTCCCAGCCAAAGACCTCCCCGTAAAAGCGCATGGCCTTGGCCAGATCGGGTGCGGGCACTTCGATGTGACAAACTGCACAGACCGGCTTCGAAGCAGACATGGTTCGTGCTCCTTTGCTTATAATTTTTGCCGCGCCCCACGATACGTTCAGGCTTCCAGACTCGCAACCAGCCCGCCGCACTCCGCGGCGAGCGCCTCCGCTTCACCACGCTCCGGCGTCAGTGCGAACCATTCCGCGGGGCTCAACGCCGAAAGGTCCAGGTCGCCCGGCAGGCGCCATTCGGCTTCGACGGACCAGTCCGCGTCGAGCGGCGCGCAGAGCTGCGCGAAGCGGCGCTCCGCGTCGGGTAATTCGGTCAGTGCTTCGTACGGCAAATAACGAACCGGCCGGGCGCCCAGCGCCTCCAGCGCTGCTTTGCGTATCGCCACGCCGTAGGGCCGGAAGGTCCAGCGCCGCAAACCCTTGCGCCAGCGGATCAGCTCGGGGAGTTCCTGCGGCGGACGCGCGGTAAAGCTGACCATCGGTTCGCGTGCGGGCATCAGGCGTCCGGAACCCAGGATGCGCTGCTGCCCCAGGATGCGGCGCAGCGCCGCCGCCGCGTCGCGCGGCCGGCCAGGTGCGCCATGCAGCAACCAGCTCAAGTATTCGGCGTACGTCTCGCCCGGCCATACGCCATCGGGCTCGCGCGTATAGTGAGTCAGGTAATCCCACGCATCGAAAGTCCGCAAGTTCGAAGGCGACCACGGCGCCGGCTTGGGAGCGCCGCGCATTTCGGCTTCTCCGATCTGATAGCTTCGGTCGAGCGCCACGCCACGCGTCCCAAGCTCGGCCTCCACCGCCGCCATGTTCCCGCCCTTTCGCACCGCGAGGACCGACGCTCGATCGGCCAACTCGGCAATGCGGCGGTCGCGCAACGCCCGCGCTTCTCGTTTGGACGAGGCTCCAAGCGGCGCCACGATCAGGCGGCGCGCGGGCAGCCAAGCCTCCGCATCCTTAAGGTGTTTGTCTTCGCCAAGCGGCGCTTCGAGCACCACGATCGCCGCGCCGCCGGCTTCGCGGCAAGCCTCAAGCGCCAGGTCGTAAGGCTCGCGGCCCAGCCCCGTAACCAGCGCCTCCCCTGCGGCGGCGCTGGCGCGCACGCACTCCACCACCGCGCGCACCCACGGCGTGCCGGGTTCGGTCCCGCGCGGAGTGCGGCTGATGAGTAGCATCCGCCGCGGAGCGTCGAGCAGCGCGAGGTCGCCGGATGGCTGGACTTGATCCATACAATCCGAAGTTAATCGCTGCCCGGCGATCCGTAAACGGCGCGGCCGCAGTCTACCGTTTACCGCTCGCCGATTACCGTTTACCATGCCGCGCATGAATCACTTCGCCGACCGACTCATCGCCGCCGTCCGAGCCAAGGGCAATCCCGTCTGCGCGGGCCTCGATCCGCGCTTCGACCAGTTGCCGGCCTCGATCCGCGATTCCGCCATCCGCACGCACGGCAAGACGGCCAAAGCCGTCGCCGAGGCGTTCATCGAATTCAACCGCGAACTTCTCGACGCGCTGGCCGATCTCGTCCCCGTCTGCAAGCCGCAAGTGGCGTTTTACGAAGAGTTCGGCCACGAAGGGATGCGCGCATACGCCGAGACGATCCGGCACGCCAAAGCCCGCGGCTTCGTCACGATCGGGGACGCCAAACGCGGCGATATCGGAAGCACCGCGGTGGCGTACGCCCGCGCGCACCTGGGCGGGATGAGCATTACCGGCGGAGAACGCGTGGGTTTCGATTCCGACGCGCTGACCGTGAACCCGTATCTCGGCCACGATACGCTGATGCCGTACCTCGAGATCGGCGCTCAGAACGGCCACGGACTCTTCGTGCTGGTCAAGACCAGCAACCCCGGCAGCGGGGATTTGCAGGACCTCAAGGCCGAAGGCAAACCCGTCTACGAACACGTGGCCGAGATGGTCAACAAGCTGGGCGAGAAGCACCGCGGCGCGAGCGGCTTCCACATCGTGGGAGCGGTGGTCGGCGCGACGTATCCGCAGCAACTCACCGAACTGCGCGAGAAAATGCCGGAAGCGCTGCTCTTGATCCCCGGCTACGGAGCGCAAGGCGGCACCGCGGACGATGCGGCGCGCGGGTTTCACCGGGACGGGCTGGGTGCGGTGGTGAATAACTCGCGCGCGCTGGTCTTTGCCTACAAGGAAAGTGCGTACGCCAAGGAATTCGGGGAAGCGCGCTTCGCGGATGCCGCGCGCGCCGCAGCCCAACGCATGGCCGAAGACCTCAACGCCGCACTCGCCAAGCGACGCGCCTGAGCTTCAAAAACCTTCGAACCCGAAGCGGTGGCCCTTGCGCTTGCGCGCGGCCTCGGCTTGCGTCGGCGTGGGCGACGTGCCATCCGGCTTCTGCGGCCGCTTCGGCGGCGGCGGAGCCTTGACCAGCATCGGAGCCTCCCCGTTCAGCAGGCGCTGCAACTCTTCGGCCAGCGCCTGCCCCGTCGGGTACCGCTCGTTGGGATTCTTCTTCAACAGCTTCAGAATCACCTGCGCCAGCGCGTCGGAAAGCGTCGGATTCAGCGTGCGCGGATCGGGCGGCGGATCGTTCACGTGCTTCAGCATCACGTCGCTGAAGTGCTCGGCCTCGAACGGAAGCTGTCCCGTCACGCACTGGAAGAGCACCACGCCTAGGCTGTAGAGATCCGTTCCCGGCGTGAGGTCGCGTTCGCCCTGAGCCTGTTCGGGCGAGATGTAATGCGGCGTACCGACCGCCAGGCCGTCTTTGGTCAGCGGCTGGAACTGCGGGCCCAGAGCGCGCGCCAAGCCCAGGTCCATCAGCTTCGCCACCCCGTCGAACGTCATCATGATGTTTTCGGGCTTCACGTCGCGGTGCACGTAATTGCGTTCGTGCGCGTGATGCAGGGCTTCCGCGATCTGGCGGCAAATGTCCATGGCGTCGTGCTCGGAGACCGTCCCGCCGTTGCGCGCCAAGCGCTTGTCGAGCGACTCCCCTTCCACAAACTCCATCGCCAGGAAATGCCGGCCCATATTTACGCCGACGTCGATGCCCACGACGATGTTGGGATGATTCAGCTTCGCCACCGCGCGCGCTTCGCGTTGGAAGCGCAGGAGCAATTCCTGATTCTGCGCCAACTCCCCGTGCAATATCTTCAACGCAATGATTCGGTCCAGGTGAACTTGCCGCGCTTTGTAGACCGTACCCATCCCGCCGGTGCCGATCACGCCCATCAGCTCGTAATCGCCGAACAGGTTGCCCTTCGGCTTGGGCGGCGCCTCGCGCGTCAATTGCGTAAGCTGCTCTTTCGTCAAATAGCCTTTCTCGACCAGCACTTCTTCCAAGGACTTCTTCGTGCCGCTGAGTTTGAGCGACTGCTGAACCTTGATCGCTTCCTGAATCTGGTGTTTGGTGATCTGCTTGCGCTGAAACGCGAGCACCAGGTGCGGATAACGCTCTTTGAGGGTTTGGGCGATGGAACCTTCCATCGGAGCAACCTCCGCCCGAATGCGGGCGCCGCGAGGCAATACCACAGACTACTTTAGCGCGCGTACGAAGCGCCGCCAGCCTCTTCGTTACAATTCACAGACCGCCCGGTCGTGAAGTGCCTCACGTGTGCACTGCGCCGCCGAAACGAATGCGTAACTCACGAATTGCGTTAGGCTTCACGCGTGCATTAACCGCTTCGCAGTGACCTAAACGGCAGCTCGGAGCGCGCGGTCTCGCACCGCTCGAAACAGCATATATCGCATTGCGTAAGACGCCAGCGCGGGTGCGCGGCGAGTGGCCTGCGGGGCGGCGCTCGGGTAGACTCCCCGCCTTCGATCCAACCGGAGCGCGTTGCACGCACGTGATCGCTATTCCGCTGCCGTTCTTAACCGCGCGTTCCGCGCAGACCCCCTTATGCGTGGGCGTCAAAACCCAGCCCGAAGATTTCGTCGTCGAGGAACTGCCGCTGTACGAGCCCTCGGGCTCGGGCACGCACCTTTGGTTCTGGATCGAAAAGCGGAACCTTTCTACGTTCGACGCGCTGCGCAAGCTCGCACAAGCCCTCAAGAAGCGCCCCGCCGACGGCGGCTCGGCGGGACTCAAGGACACCAAGGGCGTCACGCGCCAGTGGCTCACCTTCGAGCACGTCGCGCCGGACCTGGAGCGCGCGGCGTCCGACGGCAAACTCGACCTGGGCGATCAACTCCGCGTGCTGCGCGTCACGCGCCACGCGAACAAACTCAAACGCGGACACGCCGGCGGGAATCGCTTCGAGATCGTGCTGCGCGCCGAAGGTCCGGAAGCCACGGCGAACCTGCGCGCCGAAGCGGAGCGCGTGCTGCATGAGTTGCACCGGCGCGGCGTGCCGAACTATTTCGGCCCGCAGCGCTTCGGCCGCGACGGGCAGAACGCGCACTTGGGCCGCCTGCTGGTGCGCGGGGAAACGGATGCGTATGCCGAGGCCGCCCAGGCCGGCGGCTTGCGCGGTCCGCGAGCGCGAGACAAAAAGTTGATGAATCTCTTTGTGAACGCGTTCCAGGCCGAACTCTTCAACGCGGCCCTCGCGCGGCGCATCCCGGAGATCGACGCGCTCTGGGACGGCGACCTGGCCTTCCTGCATCGCAACGGCGCGGTCTTCGCAGTGCCGCAAGCCGCGGCCGAACAGCCGCGCTGCGCGGCGCTGGAAATCAGCCCCAGCGGGCCGCTCTTCGGCCCGAAGCTGCTCTTTCCGGCAGGCAAGCAGGAAGCGATCGAACGCGCGGTGCTGGCCGAAAGCGGCGTGACGCTGGAGGACTTCGGACGGCCGGAAGCCGGACGCCAACCCGGTGCGCGCCGACCGCTGCGGGTGCCGTTGCTGGATGCCCCGCGCATCGAGTCGGCGCCGGAAGGCGTGCGCCTGGCTTTCGCGCTCCCCGCCGGAAGCTACGCCACCGTGGTGCTGCGCGAAATCGTGGGCGACGCGGCCGTCTCAGGTGCCCCGGAATGAACGGGCAGCCGGCGCTGGTGCTGATTCCGCTGGGCTTGTGGATCGCGGCGGTAATTTTGCGCTTCAGCGGGCAGTTCAATCTATTCAAACGCAGCGGCTGGCCGCGCGAACGGATCGAAGCCCACGACGCCGATTGCCGCGCGCGCACGCGCGGCGCCACCTGGGCGGCGACGGCCTGCCTGGCCGCCGCCGCGGCATTGGGCGGAATCGTGCTGCTGGATCCTTCGCTTCCGGCCGGCCAGCGCGACGAAACCGCGCTGGCGGCCTTCGTCGCCGCGCTGCTCGCCGCAGCCGCCGGGTCGCTGGCTTGCCTCGACCAGTTCCGCCTCGGCGTGGCCGCCTATCCGCCCGATTGCCGCCCGCTGCTCCGGCGGATTCTGTGGGGGGAACTCTGCTTTCAGGCGCTTTTTCCCGCGGCGGCGGGGGTGATGTTGTAAGGGTCGGGGCGGCATGGCCTACCCATTGATCCCTGAAAGCGGTAATATGAAGCAGGCGAGGATCGGGCGATGAGTATACGCGAACTGCTGCAATCGAATCGCGAAGCCATCCTAACGCTGGCTGCCAAGCATGGCGCGCGCAACGTCCGCGTTTTTGGCTCCGCCGCACGCGGAGAAGAACGCAAGGACAGCGATATCGACTTCCTGGTCGCTTTCGAACCCACGGCCAGTTTGATGGATCATGCCGCGCTACTCGCGGACCTGGAAGCCCTCTTGGGACGCAAAGTGGATGTCGCTCCCGATGACCGATTGCGTCCACGCATCAAGGATCGAGTCCTGCGGGAAGCCGTACCTGTAGAATTGCTCGCTCATTAACATGGTGCGCAATAACCAGTAGCCGAGCGTAGCCTAAGGTTCTGGATAGGTCTTGGGAATTCACGTGTGAGCGATCAACCAATAGCCGCCTACGACGAAATAAGGTTTGATGGGAAGCGTACCTTTACGCTTTACGCGGACTCGATCCTAATTAAAGGCGTTCACTCGCTCCAGTCCGAGTTCGAAACTCGGATTATTCTTAATACCATCGACCCCAACCTTGAAATCCTGCGAATCCGAAATCCAAACTTTATCGCAGGTATCCGACTTTTTTTGGCTGCGGGAGCCATTTGGGCTGTACTGGTTTTTGGATTTAACTTTTCTGGGTACTCGTTTCTTCCAGGCTTGGCGGGAATGATTTCCCTTGTTGGTTTTTTGCTTTCATTTTATACAAGAAAAAAAGTTGAATACGCCCGCTTTAAGAACAGCTCGGGAATGATTGTACTGGACATCGCAAAGGCCGGGCGTGAAGTCCACAACTTTGAAGGCTTTGTCCAGAAACTCACCCAACAAATTAAGTCAGCTCGGGCGCACGCGAGCCCTAATCACGTTGGAGCAAATTGAAGCATCGAAATTTTCACTGCTTCCAGAATGCTCCACCGCCCGCTCGATCCACCCGCCGCCCAGCACTTCCTCGCCCGAGTACAGCACCACCGCCTGACCCGGCGATACCGCGCGCAGCGGTTCATCGAAGAGCACGCGAATCCCCTCGGCGCCTTGGGGCTCCACGCGGCAGCCGTGCGTGCGCGGCGAGTGCCGGATCTTCGCTTCGGCTCGAATCGCCTCCGCCGGCGGCGCGCCAGCGATCCAATGCATCGCGCGCGCCTCCAGCCCGGGGCTCCACAGCGCTTCGTCGGACCCCAGCACCACGGCGTTGCGTTCCAGGTCCAGCTTCACCACGTACAACGGTTCGGTCCAGGCCACGCCCAAGCCCCGGCGCTGCCCGATCGTGTACCCGATCAGCCCATCATGCTTCCCGATCTCGCGCCCGTCGGCATGCAGGATCGGGCCGGGCGTGAATTGAGCCGGCGCTTTTTCGCGCAAAAAGCGGCGGTGATCTTTATCCTTGACGAAGCAGATCTCCTGGCTGTCGGGCTTCTCGGCGACACGCAGGCCCAGTTCGCTCGCGATGCGCCGCACCTCCGGCTTCGGCAGATCGCCCACCGGGAAGTGCAGGTAGGCCAGCTCGTTTTGCGTCAGCGGAAAGAGGAAGTAGCTCTGATCGCGCGCCGGATCGACGCCGCGCAGCAGCTTATACGATCCGTCCGCGCCGCGGGCGATGCGCGCGTAATGGCCCGTGGCCAGCCGCTCGCAGCCCAGTTCGCGCGCCTTCAGCACCAAGCCCTTCGACTTGACGCGCTCGTTGCAGCGCACGCACGGGCTGGGCGTGCGCCCTTGCACGTAATCGTCGACGAACGAATCGATCACCAGGCGCGAGAAATCTTCGGCCATTTCGAGCGTGTAATGCGGGATGCCGAGGATCGCGCAGACGTCCTTCGCGTCGAGCACATCCTGCGGGCTGCAGCAGACGTCGCCGCGCGTCTTCTGCGCCAGCGCCGCTTCGTACGCCGCGCGTTCGGGGTTGGCCTGGCTGCAGACCCAAAGCTTCATCGTCAAGCCGACGACGTCGTGCCCCTGAGCCTTGAGCACCGCCGCGGCGACGGACGAATCGACCCCTCCGGACATGGCTACGGCAACGCGCATGGCGATAGTTCCCCTAGAACTCATCTTCCAGATATTGAGGTAGGTAGCAAGTCCTAAGCAGCGTGGGAATGCCACGATTGGTTCAAAACGACCTACTTAATCGCATCGATTTCCAGCATGAATACAATAGCAGCTCGGGCAAATGTGGAATACGACTTGCGCGAATGGGTTGTTCTTCTCGGGATGCTCCCGTGGCGCTAACATAGGCAGTCCATTCTTGGGATTGCTGTAAACCGTGGCCAATACTCGCATTCTTTGAGTACAACCACTAGGACAGGCAATGGTCTCAGCGCCTTGGATCAAATAGGGCAATCCGCCTAGTTGGTCACTTCGCATATCCAATGGGCTTTCTACGTCCCTCCCGTAGTACGCCGAAAGCTCGCGCCGATCGGAAGCAGTCATCCACGGCTTCATCATGCCTAAGGAGTCCTCAAATCCCTCCCCCATTACACCAAGCACGAGCAGCGCGCACTTTTCAACTTCATAGGGTATCCGTTGGATGCCTATGGGAATTCTATCAAAGACTTTGGGGTAATTGGTATATGGAAAGTCACTGCTCGGCTCCCGCTTACTCGCATAGCCTTTAAACTTAAAACCCTTTCGATCACCGATCTCGTAATAGAAATCGTTCCCGCAAGTCCAGCAAAAGTATAAGGATAGCCGGGAAAAATCGGGCTGATGTAGCGCGGGGATCTTGGGATCGCTGCAGTCGATACACCAAAGCTGACCATACGGACGCTTGCAAACATCGCACTTCGCATTGGCGTGGAAAGGCTCGCCGCCCATCCAATGTGTGGATTTCAAGGACTTGGATGGAGTCACCCGAAAGCCAGGCAACATAAAATAATAAGGTTCCATTACCTACCCCTTCAAATAGCGCTGAACTTCCTCCATCTTGACCTCATCCCAATGCCCGTACATCCGCGTCGCCAGCGGTTTCAGCAGCGCCGGGTCGCACGACGGCACCACCAGGCTTGGCATGCCCGCCGCGATGGCCGCCTGCACGCCGACCACCGTATCTTCGAAGACCACGCAGTGCTTCGGCGTTGCGCCCACCAGCTCGGCGGCCTTCAAGAATACGTCCGGATGCGGCTTGCCCCGCGCCACCGATTCGCTCGAAAGCAGCCGCGTAAAGCAGCTCTTGATCCCAAGGTGTTCGGTGGCGATCTCGATGCCTTCCAGCGGGCTGCCGCTGGCGACGACCATCGGAGCGATGCCGTGCAGGCGCTTGACCAATTCCACGGCGCCCGGCATGGCGCTCACCGAACCCTTCCGGTAGCTGCGCACCAGGGCCTCGCGCCCGTAGTGCTGCGCCTCGGCCAGCGGAACCGTCGCGCCGGTCAGTTCGATGGCTTTCGCCGTCAGGTCGAACATGTTGAGCCCGCTGAAGTGCGCCGCGATCTCGTAGGACAAATCGCGCTTCAGGAACCCGAACAGGTCGATGACGGCTTCGCGCCAGACGTCGGCGCTGTGGACGAGGGTCTGGTCCATGTCGAAGAGCAGGGCGTTGGGCATCGCTCGATTAAAAGGAGCCGCGCGCGGGTACGCAAGTGCTTCGCGCGAGTTTTCGGGCTTCGGGAGGCCCGCCAAGTTGGGTATAAAGCCACCCGCGAATGGCCTTTACCTATAAAGGTAGCGGCGCGCCTGGACGATTCCTTAGCAGGCCGTTGAAAAAGGGTGCGGACCGCGTTGGGGGAGCATTCGAACTGGGCAAGGCGTCGCGCAGGGAGCCGCATCGAGACGATGCGGCGAGCGAAGCGCAACGATGCCCAGTTCGAATGATCCCCCAACCCTTCGGGCAGCCTCGTCTTGTGGCCCGGCTCCGCGTTGCGCTGCGGTCGTCGCATCTCTCGATGCGCCTCCCCTTCGCGCGCCTCGATCCGCACCACAAATCCAAGGCTGCGCGGTCGCAGCCTTTTTCAACGGGCTGCTAGAGGTGCAAGACTGTCGCATCCGCGGCGCAGGCCGCCGCGTTCACGAGGGAGCCGTGGCATGGCACGCGTCGTCTGTCCCAGTTGCAAAGCCGCCTTCGAAGCCGGCATCAGCCGCGAAGATTACGTACTCAACTGCAGCGCCTGCGGGGTCGCTTTTAACGCCGCGCAGTACCTGCCCGATTCCGAATTCCGGGCCATCTGCGACCGCCGGCCGGGCGCGGGGACCAAGCTGAGCTACGACCGCGGCACCCGCGCCGCCGGAAACGTGATCCGCACGGTCAATACCGACTCCGGCACCCGTTCCGCCATTAACCCCGATACGCGCACCGGCGGCCTGCCCTTCGACGACAGCTCCGAATCCTTCCGCGCTCCGAAGCCCGTGCCGGCGCTGACCGCAGCGCCGGCCGATCCGTTCGGCGCGCGCGCGCGCCTGCTTCGTGCGCTACCGCGCTCAGCAGGCCGAGCCGACCAAGTACGAAACCGTGGAAACGGTGGCCCTCGACGCCGCGCCGCCCGAACCCGCGGCGGCGCCCGATAAGCGCAACGGAAGCGACGCGCCGCTCACGCGGCCCAAATCGTTCCTCGAAGCCTCCGTCACTACCGCGCGCTTCCGGGCGCTCAAGTCGGAAGCCATCGAACCCAGCAAGCCCAGCACGCGCATGGCGCTGACCACCGGAACGCATCCGGCCGTTGATGCGCCGCCGCCGAAGCCCGCTCCGGCGCCCGTTCCGGTCATCGCCGATCCCGAAGTACCGGCGCCCCCGCCCTCCAGCGCTCAGATGAACCCGTTGGCGGCTTTCGAAGCCGTTGCGGCGGGCTTGTCCGCCCCGGCTCCGGCGCCTGCGGCCGTTCCCGCGAAAGAAAGCCAGCGCGGCAAGCGCCCCCCGCTCCTCGAAGGACGCTTCGGGCCGTACGAGATCGAATGCGAGATCGCCCGTGGCGGCGTCGGCGCGGTCTTTAAGGCCAACGAACCCAAAGCCGGCCGGCAGGTCGCACTCAAGGTCCTTTTAGACGGCGAAGACGCCGACGAAGTCGAGTGCGAACGCTTCCGGCGTGAGTGCGAGACGGCCAAAGCGCTGGCGCTGCCCGGCATGATCGAGATTTACGACGTCGGCGAGATCGACGGTAAACCCTTCATGGCCATGGAGTTAGTAGAAGGCAAGTCGCTCGACCGGCTGATTCGTGACGGCGGGCTGGCGGTCCACGAGGGGCTGCTGCTGATGCAGTCCGTCGCCGATACGGTCGGGCGGTTGCATGAAGCCGGCTACGTTCACCGCGATCTGAAGCCGGGCAATATCCTGCTCGACCGCTACGGCACGCCGAAGGTGGCCGACTTCGGACTGGTCAAATCGCTGGACGAGGTCACGCGTCTCACCGCATCGGGGTTGGTCTGCGGGACTCCGGCCTACATGGCTCCCGAACAGGCCAAAGGCGACAGCAAAGCCATCGATCCGTGCACCGACGTCTGGGCCTTGGGCGCGGTGATGTACGAACTCTTCACCGGCCAAGCGCCGTTCCACGCCGATAACGCGCTGCGCCTGATGCTCAAGATCACGAAAGAAGCGCCCAAGCGGCCGGGGCTCCTGAACCCCAAAGTGCCGCGCGATGTCGAATCGATTGTGATGAAGTGCCTCGAGAAGAACCGCGAGCGGCGTTACCCCAACGGACGCGCGCTCGCCGAAGACCTCAACCGCTTCTTGGCCGGTCAGCCGGTGGAAGCCGCGCGCGGCCAGAACGTAACTCAGTTCTTCCGAGTCGTACACGAACACCGCAAGGTGGCCGCCATCGCCGGCGTGGGCTTAGCGGCTCTTCTGCTCGTGGGCGTGCTGGTGCGCGTGGCGCTCGCGCCGCAAGAAGCCGGATCGCTTACCGAAGACGGCTGGAAGGCGCTGCGCGAACAGCGCCTCGGCGAAGCCGAAGCCGCCTTCCGGCGCGCTCTGGACCTCGACGCCAGCCAGGCGCAGGCCAGCTTGGGGCTGGCGCATATCCTGGGCTCCCGCAGCGTCGACCGCAATCAGCGCAAGATTAAGGACGGCCCGGGATTCAACGAAGCCTTGGGGCTGGCCGTTCGCGCAGCCGAACTCGCGCCCGAACTGCGCGCCGAAGCCGCGACTCAGCGCGGGCAACTCTACATGTTCGCCGGACGCTACGCCGACGAAGTGCGCGAACGCGAAGTCGCCGTGGCCCTGCGCAGCGACAGCCCGCACTACTACCAAGCGCTGGGCTTGGCCTATTGGAACGTAGGCTTCCAGACGGGCAATCGTGAATACTACATGAAGGCCCAGCAAGCCTTCCGCACGGTCCTGTCTCTCCAGCAGGACTACCCTCAAACCCGCGCCTACATGAAGCGGCTCCAAGAGCAGTTCCTGGTGCAGCCCACGCTACCTATAAGGATGCCCGCAGCCCGTGTTTCCGCGGCGCCGCAATAATGACGCACCCGTGCATAAAGATGGTTTGAAGGCCCAAAAGCTAAAAAATAGCGTTTCGGGATCGGGAGTCCCTTTAGATTGGCCGCCCAAACGACATGTAATACATTATGTAGAAAGGGGTTATGTTAAAATCCGAGGTGTTGGAAAAGAGGCAGATCACGCTTGACGGTTCAGGTAAGAGGGCTAGAATCCTCAATCGCTCATAGGAACATGTGCTGTGTGGCCTAAACAGTTCTTCACCGGTTGGTGAGGTGTAGGCAAAGGCTTTCTCGACGTCCGCTAAAGGCGGGCGAAGTCCGTGGAGGGGACCCGATGTCGCGCGTTCGCGGTGGCTTGGTCGTGTTGGCAACCGTCGTGCTTGCTTTGGCTTCGGCCGGCTTGAAGGCGGGAGCCAGCGGCGAAGAAGTCACGAAGGCCGAATACGAGCAGATGAAGAAGGAGCTGGACGATCTGAAGCGCCAGCTTGAGTCCACGACGCCGATCGGCCCGTCGAGCCCGGTGGTGGACGAGGCGCTGGACAACAAGTACGGCCCCAACGCTCGCGTGAGCACCCGGGCCGGACGGTTGACCATCGGCGGCTTGCTCCAGGTTTGGTTCTACAGCATCCAGAACGACAACCGTGGCTGGGTCGATACCGACGCGCTGAATGGCGGTCCGGGTGCGGGCTGGGGCAGCAACGAAGTGAACGATAACGATTCGTTCCGCGTGCGCCGCAGCGAATTGCGCTTCAACATGGACATCACCGAGAACATCAGCGCGTACATCAGCATTGATCCGGCGCGCGAAGCGACGAGCTTCCCGAGCTTCCCGGCGAACGTCTCCACCGGTGCGAGCAACTCGCCCGGCGGCGTGATCGGCGGCGACGGCGTGGCCTTTACCAATCCGGGCGTTGGGGCTCCGGGCGGCAACGGCACCGAGTTCCCGCTGGGCCATGTCCGCAACGGCGACGTCCGCACCGG
Organism: Planctomycetota bacterium; assembly: GCA_015075375.1. Lineage (GTDB taxonomy): Bacteria > Planctomycetota > SZUA-567 > H5-PLA8 > H5-PLA8 > H5-PLA8. Next base: position 606,736 of record JABTUM010000004.1, read on the forward strand.
CGGCGGCGCGGCCAACCGCGCGCTGCAGGACGCTTACATCAACTACCACGGCGTGATCCCGCACCACGATTTCACGGTCGGTCAGTTCAAGCGCCGCTTGGGTGAAGAAGGCACGCGCGACAGCAAGGACCTCGATTTCGTCGAGCGCGCGATGATCACGCAGCTCGCCGACCTGCGCGACCTGGGCATCAGGCGCACGGTTCGTGGTGGGATGAGCGCTTGCAGTACTGGGTCGGCGGGTTCAACGGCGCGGGCACGGCTTTCCAGCAGCGCCAGAACCGCGCGAACGATAACGATCAGCTCGATCGTCGGCACCATCCTCGTCCGCCCGCTCTGGAACGACGAGAAGTGGGGCAGCATCGAAATCGGCTACAGCTACTTGGGCGGCTTGCGCGGCGAAGACGGACGGCCTTCGCGCACGGCACCCTGAATCTTCCGACGGTCTGGCGCGCCGCGAGACGTGGCACAGCCTGCAGTACGGTTGGTTGCACTGGGCGGCGGGCACGAAAGCCAGTCCGCGGCTGGTGGGTGCGCGGCGAGATGGGGCGGTACCGCGACCGCTTCGCGCCAGACGAACTGGCTTATAACGTGGGCGGCGGGTTGACGGTCCAGGATCCGGCCGCGTTCACGGTGGACGGCTGGAACGTGAGCATGGGCTACAAGCTGAGCGAGAGCCTGTGGGCGGACGATGTGGGCGGCTGGGTCAAGCCGGAATTCGTCTTCCGCTGCGACGTGATGGAGAACCTCTTCTACCCGGACATCCCGAATCCGAACCGCCAGATCGACGTCTTCGAGACCCAGGTCGTCACGGCGGGCGTCAACTACTACATCAAGGGCCACAACGCGAAGATCCAGTTCAATTACAACTGGGTGATCGAGGACGACGACAACGACATTGCCGGCGCCCGCGAGACGCGTGAAGTCCGCAACGACAACCTGGTCCTGAACTTCCAGGTCGGCTGGTAAGTTTCTAAGCCGTTCTTGAAACCGTAAAGCGGGCGGCCTTCGGGCCGCCCGCTTCGTTTCCAGACCCTCTTCAATCTTCTCAAGAACCTCTCGCGTTGCCCTGCTCTGCCTCGCCCTGCCAAGACGTGGCGGCGGGATTGGGTGAACCGAATCCCGCCGCTGCCGTTAGTACCTGGCATGCGAATCTGCTTATCCGCACTGGCCTTGTCTCTCGCATCTTGCGTGTATGGGATCGAGCGCCCGCCTGGTTCGCCCGAGTCTGAAGCCGAATCGATCCAGCCTCTGCTCCTGCAACTAGGCGACGACGCCTATGCGGTTCGCCAAGCCGCATTCGAAGCGCTCTTGCAACGGCCGGCCGCGCGCGCGTTGAAGCCACCCTACGCAACCGACGATCCGGAAGTGCTCCGGAAGTTGCAGGACCTGCGTCTTGCTTTCGATCTGGACGGTGACAAGCCTTCCCTGCGGCGCTTGATCCACGCGGCTTGGCCCAAGCTTTTTGGAGCGACGGAACCGGGATTGGGAACACAGCCCTTACGATCAGGCGAGCCGGCGCCTGGCGCGGAACCACCCGCGATGCCCCAACCCGAACCGGCGAGCCGGGAATCTCGGGGCCGGCGCAGCGGCAGTCATGCGACGCCTTCCAATGCCGAAGGAGCGAGCGGCTGGCTGGCGGCCACACAGGAAGCCGATGGGCACTGGGATGCGCGGCGTTGGGGCGCTCAAGAAGACGGCGACTTCGAGCTGACGGCGTTGGCGCAAATGGCCCTGCTGGCGGCGCGCGGTCCCGATGCCGCGGCGCTCAAGGCGCAACAATGGCTGCTCAGCCGCCTGGATAAGGAGGGTTATTTCACCCTTGAAGGCGGGCGGCGTGCCGCCGGCCTGGCGCATGCCCTCGCGGTCTGGTCCTGCGTCGATTGCGCCGGACTCAAAAAGGATGCCCAAGCGTGGTTCACACGCCTCGATCCGGCGCTTCAGGTCCTCACGCGATCCCTATTGCCGGCGGCCGATGCCGATGCCCAGACCCGGCTCCTGCCCCCGGCTGCGCAGTTGGATCTCTTCACCGCTTTCTTCGCCGCGGGGGCGCTCCATGCCGCACGGCGCTGGGGCCATCCGGTGGATCCGCAGGTCTTCGAAGCCCAGAACGCCCGGTTGGCCCAACTCTTCGACGCACCCACTCGCAGCTACCGGGTCGCCGACGGGCATGCCCCGTCGGCATGGGCGACCGTGCTGGGCTGCGCCGTGGAACGCATGTGCGCCCATGCGCCGGGCGACACGCGCGGCGACCTCGGCGCCGCTCTCACTCAGGTCACGCCGGCCTTCGATTCGGCGCCCAATCGCGACGCTTGGATGGAGTTCGTCTGCTCCTACGCGGCCTTTCGGGAAGGGGGCGAAGTCTGGAAGGCCTGGAACGAAGCCTTGAAAAGCCGCGCAGAGCGGACCTGGGTCCGCGAAGGCCGGTTTCTGGCCGCCCGGCCGATGGGAGAATGGCGCAACGGCGGCCGTGTCTGCTCCACGGCTCTTTACTTATTGAGTTCCAGCATCTACGTGCGAACGCTCAACTCTTCCATTACGACCAGTTGGCAGCGTTTATGGTGTGAACTCCCCGCAGCCGACCGCCCTGGACGAAGCGCCGCACCTCCGCCAGTTGCGCCTTGACCTGCCACCCAAAAAAAACTCCGCGGGGATCGCCCGCGGAGTTTCCTGCGTCTTCGATTAACCGGCAGATGGCTATCCGGGCGGCAAGACCAAGCCCACGCTGATCGCGTTGCCGGCCGAATTCGGGCGGTTCCACCAGCGCATGAGGACATCGCCTCCGACGATGGTGTTGTCGAACTGGATGGTCAAGTTCACCGTCCGGTTCTCGCCGTAGATGAGGTTGTTCGTCAAACCTTCGTCGGTCCACTGGTCCTGGTAGTCGCCGAACGGACCCTTCAAGATGAACTGCAACTGATTGGTCTTCTTGATGTACTTCACCAGCAGGTTCTTTCCGTTGCGCGTCACGCCGACGTCCCTGCCTTTGGCGTCGAGGACGAAGTCGTAGACCTGCCCGCCGACGTTGATCTGCACCGTCGAACCGGCGAACGGATACTTCGTCCTCGGGGCCGGGATCGCGCCCGGGTTGTCCATGAAGGCTTGCAACGTGGCGCGGTCCTTGTTCGGCGTGCGCCAGTTGCTGGTCATGCGTAGGGTCTTCAACCGGAAGCCCGTGCCTTGATTCACGTTCACTTCGACGGCGCCGATGTCCGGGATCGGCGATTCGCCCGCCACGCGTGCAAACGGATCGCCGCGCTGGTCGAAGGCCAAGGCGTCGGGGTTGGAGCCCGCGTCGATGGCGGGGCTGCCGCCCAAGGGCAAGTGCGTCAACGTCGGGCCGCCGTTGTCGGCGAGCGCGCCCAGCAGCGGAGCGACAATCCCGAAGCCGGCCGAACTGCCGACGATGCTCCCGTTTCCGTTGGGGTTGCCTTCGATGAAGTTCGAGGCTCCTTCGTTGTCGCCGATCAGGTTGTAGCCTACGTCGGTCGCATTGTTTTCATCGTCGTCGATATCCGGCGCAAATTCGGCGGTATTTCCGGCCACGATCGAACTGACGACGTTGAAGGTGCCCGAATCGGTGGCCAGCCCGCCGCCATGGGACAGACCCGAACCGCCCGAGGAAGTGCCGCTGCCGCCGAACCCGGCGTCGGTGGCCGAATTCAGAGTAACCGTGCTGTTGCGCAGGTTGACGGTGCCGTCGGCGTAAATGCCGCCGCCCTCGGCGTCGCCGCCGCTGCCGCCGAAGCCATCGGAGAACGACCCGCTCCCGCCGTTGCCGCCGTCGCCGCCGTGGACGCTGTTCCCGCTTAGGGTCGAATTTTGAACCGTGGCGTTGCCGAAGGCTTGGTAGATCCCGCCACCCCTTCCATTGGCCCCGCTACCGCCGTTGCCGCCCGCAATGCTGGAACTGCCCACGCTGCCGCCGTCGCCTCCGTCGCCGCCGTCGCCGCCGTACGCCTGGTTGCCGCTCAGCGTGGAATTGGTAATGGTTAGCGTGTTGCTTTCCTGATAGATCCCGCCTCCATGACCGCTGCTGCCGCTTCCGGCGTTGCCGCCATTCTGTCCCAGACGTCCGCCGCGGCCGCCAGCGCCGCCGTCGCCGCCTTGAACCGCGTTATTGGAGACGGTAGACGTATCCATCGTGACATCGCTGAATGACGCGAATATGCCGCCGCCTAGGGCATTTCCGCTGAACCCGCCGACACCCCCCGTAAAGTCCGCGCTGTTGCCGTCGCCGCCGTAGCCGCCGTCTCCGCCCGTGGCTGAGTTGTTCGAGACCGTCTCGGCCGTCAGGATCAACGACCCGTCGGAGACAAAGATCGCGCCGCCTTGCGCCTGTCCGCCGCCGCCGCCGTTGCCCGCAGGCCCGGAGAAGGTGTTGGTGATGGTGTCAGAGGTGGGGGTTGAAGTAAAGGTGGTTGTCGTGAAGCTCGTCGCGTCATCGCCGTTCCCACCGTCGCCGGCCCGGACGGAGTTGTTGGTGAAGCTTCCGCCTTCGAATTCCGCGTCCACGAAGGAGAGGAACGCCGCGCCGCCGGCCGCGTCTCCGCCTTGGCCGCCGCTCCCGCCCCGGGCGCCGAAGGATCCGTCTCCGCCGTCCCCGCCGTATGCCCCGCAACTATCGAAGGTGGTGGGATTGATCATCGTGACCGTGCCGCCGTTCACGTAGATCGCGCCACCCGCCGCGCTGCCGCCCTGCCCGCCGTTGCCCCCTGTGGTGGGCGTGTAATCGGTAAAGCCGGCAGAGGACGGAGTGAATATCACGAAACCCGAAGCGTTCGCGTCGCCGCCCTGGCCAGCCGCGGCGAAATTGTTCAGGAAGCTGCCATCGGTGATCGTCAAGCTGGTGTTGTTGGGCAGGTAGATCGCGCCGCCGTAGGCGTTCCCGCCGTCGCCGCCTGATCCGCCCCCATCGCCCGACGAGGCGTTCAATCCGTCGCCGCCCGATCCGGCAATGACAACGGTCTGGAAGGTATTGGTCCCAGTCAGGTTCACGGTTCCGCCGGCCACGTAGATCGCGCCGCCGTACGCATCGCCGCCGTCGCCGCCGGCGCCGTCGGAGAAGCTCGCGTTACCGGCGTAGCCGCCTTGCCCGGTTCCCGCTCCGCCATAGACGTTGAGGTCGCTGATGGTTACCGTCGCGGCGCCGCTGCCCGCGAAAAGCGCGCCGCCGAAGCCGCTGCCGCCGTCGCCGCCGTTGCCCGGATCGCTGCTGGCGTCGCCGCCGTCGCCGCCGTCGCCGCCGATCGCCGCCGCGACCGTGAATCCGATGCTGCCGATTCCGAAGCTGCTGTATCCATTGACCTCCAGCGTGCCTCCGGTGTGGTAGATGCCGCCGCCGAACGCATCGCCGCCTCGGCCGCCTTGGCCGCCGGTGAAGGACGAAGAGAAGGTCGGGAGGAAGGATGAGGAATTTTGTTCGGCACGGCCCCCGTCGCCGCCGTAGCCGCCGTAGGCAAAAGATGTACCGAAGTACGAGCCGCTGTTCAGTTGCAGCAGGCCGCCGCCGGAGAAGATCGAGCCGCCGCGCGCGTCGCCGCCGTCGCCGCCGTCCCCGCCGCTGGTTTCGGCGGCGAAGCCGCCGTTTCCGCCGTAGCCGCCGTACGCGCGGTTCTCGTCCGCATAGAGACCGTTGAATACCAGTTCGGTCGGATTGGACGCATAAATCCCGCCACCCGCCGCGTCGCCCCCGTCACCGCCACTTCCGCCGGAAGCGGAGCTACTGCCATACGCCGCTCCGCCGTACCCGCCTTGGCCGCCGTCGGCTCGGCTAAACAAGACGGTCGCGCCGTAGTTGAAATGGACGGTGCCGGCCTCGGTGTAGACCGCTCCGCCGTAAGCACTGCCGCCGTCCCCGCCGTCTCCGCCTGTTCCACTGGAGGAGCTAAAGGCGGTATTGCCTTCGCCGCCGTAGCCGCCTTCACCGCCCGCGGCCCGATTGGAATCGAAGAAGGAGGTCGTATCGATGATAAGATCGCCGTTGGTCTGGTAGATCGCGCCGCCGTAGGCGTTTCCACCGTCTCCGCCGTCCCCGCCCGTATCGTTGGTGGCGATGCCGCCGTAACCGCCTTGGCCGCCGTTGGCGGTATTGAAGGTTGCGTTAAACGCCCCGTAGCCGCCCCCATTAATGTTGAGGTTTCCGCTTACGTAGAGGCCGCCACCGAACGCAGCGCCGCCGTAGCCGCCGTCTCCGCCGTCATCGGTTGAGGCGCTGCCGCCATAGCCGCCGTCGCCGCCGTCGGCCCGGTTGGATTCGAAGAAGGAACTGGTATCGATCGTGACGTTGCCGTTCGTCTGGTAAACCGCGCCGCCGTAGGCGCTCCCGCCGCCGCCGCCCTCGCCGGCATCGGTGCCGCTGCCGAAACCTCCGGTGCCGCCGCGGCCGCCTTCGGCTTCGTTGCCGTAGGCGCCGAAACTCGTCGTCCCCTGAATGCTCAGAGATCCGTCCACGTACAACCCGCCGCCGAAGGCGTGGCCGCCGTACCCGCCATCCGCGGCGTCGGTGGTCCCGTCGGTTACCGTCCCGCCTTCGCCGCCGTCGCCGCCTTGCGCAAAATTGGAGGAAACGCTCGACACGTCGGTCAGGGTCGTGGTGAAGCCGCCGACCGCGTACACGCCGCCGCCGGCCGCCTCGCCGCCGTCGCCGCCGGTCCCGGCGCTCGAAGAGGCCTCGCCGCCGTACCCGCCGTCGCCGCCGAGGGCTTCATTGGAGTTGATGACGCTGCCGTTGGTCAGCGTGAGGTTGCCACCGTCCACCCAGATCCCGCCGCCTTCGGCATCCCCGCCGTCGCCGCCGTTGCCGCCGCTGGAGGATTCGGCAGATCCGCCCGGACCGCCCTCTCCGGCTTCCGCTCGGTTGAACGTGAAGTCCACACTGGAAACCGTGACCGGCTCTCCGGAATTGTCGGCGAACAGACCGCCGCCGCGCGCGTCGCCGCCGTCGCCGCCGTTGCCGCCGCTGGTTTCATCCGTGGCCTCGCCGCCGTAGCCGCCGTTGCCGCCTTGCGCCCTGTTACTCAACCAGCCCCCGGAGGAGAGGTCCACTTCGCCCTGCCTGACATACGCGCCGCCGCCGTAGCCGGACCCGCCGTCTCCGCCTTCCCCGCCTGTGCTGCTGCCATCCCCGGCGTAACCGCCTTGGCCGCCGGCGGCGCGGTTGCTCGTAAAGTCGGTGCTCGTCGTCACCAAGTCGCCGCCCCCGACGAAGAGCCCGCCGCCGTAGGCGCGCCCGCCGTCTCCGCCATCTCCGCCGCTCCTATCAAACGCTCTGCCGCCAGACCCGCCGTCTCCGCCCAAGGCCTGATTGCTATCCACGGTCGCATTGGTCAGGAAGATGCCGGCGCCGCTTTCGTTGTACAAACCGCCGCCTTCGGCCGCTCCGCCCGCCCCGCCGGTGCCGGCACTTCTGGATGCGTTGCCGCCAGTGCCGCCGGCCCCGCCTTCGGCCAAGTTGTTGGACACGGAGGTCGATACGGTGAGCGCGATGTACCCGTTTTCGACGTACGCGCCGCCGCCACGCGCGCCGCCGCCGCGCGCGCCATCACCGGCGTTCGAAGACGCCGAACCGCCGTCCCCGCCGTCCCCGGCTTCCGCCCGGTTATTCGAAATGCTGTTGTTGCTTCCGTAGCTGCCCAGATCGGCTCCGCCCAGGTACATGCCGCCGCCGTAAGCATCGCCACCCGATCCGCCGCTGCCGCCGACGATGGAGGTGTTGGCCGTTCCGCCGTCGCCCCCGTCGCCGCCGTAGGCTTTATTCACGTCCACGCTCGCATCGGTCAGCGTCACAAACCCGATGTTTTCCGCGAAAAGCCCGCCGCCAAACGCGTCCCCGCCGTTGGCGCCACCTGCAGCAAAATTGTCCGCATCGCCGCCGACCCCACCGGCCCCGCCGTAGGCGCCGTTAAGATTGATGTTGCTCTGGTTGAGTGTGACGCCTTGGGTGCCGTTGACCAGGTAGACACCGCCGCCTGTGGCATTCGCGCCGGATGCGCCGAAGCCGGGACTGCCGCCGAAGCCGTTGGTGTTCCCGCCGTTCCCGCCGCGGCCGGCCTGGGCCGTGTTCCGGTCGACCCCGCTGCCGTTAATCAGCACCAGCCCGCCGTAGCCCGTATCGCCGCCGATGTAAATCCCGCCGCCCGCCGCGCCGTAACCGGAGGTGCCGCTGCTGGCGGAGAAAAAGGTAGGTGTTGAGCCGCTAGCCGTGGGTGTGGAAAAAGAAGTCGCATTGTTGCCGTCCACGCCGACCTGGCCCTGCGCGGTGTTGTTGCGGATGAGGGCGTTGTCGAGGGTGACCAACCCGCCGTAGGCGTACAGCAACCCGCCGCCGCGGGCTTCGGTGGAGCCATTGAAACCATCGTCGTCCGCGAAGCCGCCGTAAATCTCCAGATCGCGCAGCGTCAGTTCGCCGTATCCCACGCCGTTGGTGGGGTTGACCAGGACGTGCAAGACGCGGTCGTTGAGGCCCGTCGCGTCGATGAACGCGCGGGTGCCGGCGGTATCGGTGCGGATGGTGAGGTTGCCGTAGGCTTGGTCGCGGTTCCAGTCGAGGTCGCCCTGATAGCTCGTGTTGTCCAGCACGCCCACACCGTAATTGAGCGTGTAGACCGAATTGGCGGTGAGGACGATTTCGTCGTCGTCGGAGTTGGTGTTCTGATTCAAGCGCTGCAACGCCGAGCGGAGCGTGATGCCGCCGCCCGCCACTTGCGCATCGACGGCGGGATTAACCGCCGGCAAGTCGTCGGTGCGGTCGACGACGATGCTTTCGGCCTTCGCATTCCCGGCGAAGCCCATCCAAGCAAACGCCACCACCAGCGGCGCCTTCTCGAAGTAGCGGTAGAATTTCGGATTTGAAGGCATTGCGGATTCCTCACCAAGTTGCCTGCGAGTCACCAAAAATCGAACCGGAAAACGTTACTCACAACGCTTCCCGAACAACGATGTTGGACCCATTGCTTGCTGCAAAGGTTCTTGCACAACGTGAATGAGTCGCTAAGAGTATCGGGAGTCGAAATGAAGTACAGAGGCAACTCGAGGAAAAGTGTGACCTTTTTCGGTTTGGCGATTACCTCGATTTTTAAACATTTAACCCATTGATTAATAAGGCTTTAGGACATAAATCCGGGGGTTCACATGAGCACTGTTTTGTTCACCTGGGAACTCGGCGCCGGAGTGGGCCATATGGCGCCCTACCGCGAGATCGCCGAGCGCCTGATTCGGAACGGTCATCGGGTGGTCTTCGCCCTCAGAGATTTGAGCCGCTCGCATTCGGTCTTTCAGGATATCGGCGTGGCGTGCGTGCAGGCGCCGATCAAGACCGCGCCCATCGCCAAGCCTATCCTCCAGCCGGCCACGTATGCTCAGATGCTCCACAATTTGGGCTACGAGAGCCCCGGCGAGTTGACCGGGCTGGTGCGGGCGTGGCGTTCGCTCTTCGAGTACATCCAGCCGGATTTGACGGTCTTCGACCACAGCCCCACGGCGATGCTGGCGGCGCGCGGAGTTCCCACGCGCAAGATGGTGATCGGGATTGGGTTCCTGGTCCCGCCGGACATCTACCCGCTGCCCAGCCAGCGTCCTTGGATGAACCACGATGCGGAGCAACTGCGGCATTTCGAGGACTCGATCCTGCACCGGATCAACCTGGTTCTGGAGGACCTCCGCGCGCCCACGCTGCGGCGCTTGGGACAGCTCTTCTCGGATGTCGAAGAAACGGTCCTCACAACCTTTAAGGAACTGGACCATTACGCGGAGCGTGAGGGCGGAAACTATTGGGGGATCTGTTCGTATTACCCCGGCGCCAAGCCCGAATGGCCGGGCGGTGAAGGCGCTAAAGTTTTCGCTTATCTTAAGCCCAGCAAGAACCTTGTGCCTATTCTTCAGGCCTTGACGGTACTCAAGAAGCCGACCTTAATCGTGCCGGATCACATCCCCGAAGATACGCTTAAGAAGTTCACTTCCGATACCATGGTTTTCAGTAAAAATTTGTTTGATTTAAAGACCGTAGGAGCCGAGTGCCGACTCGCAGTGCACAACGCGAACCACGGGACGATGGCTCAGTTGCTGCTGGCCGGAAAGCCTACCTTAATGGTGCCGCTGCAACTGGAGCAACTCCTGCTCGCGCGGCGTGCCGAGCAGTTGGGCGTGGGCTTGGTGATTCAGGATCAGAAGGCCGAAGACTTGGCGACGCGGCTGAACGCGGTGCTGACGGGGGCGTCGTACATGGCTTCGGCCGAAGCCTTCGCCAAGCGCTACGCCGATTTCGATCCGCCCAAGCAAGGCATGCGCTTGTACGAACGGATGGAAGCGCACCTCGCCGAAGGCCGGCCGGCGGGAGCGGTGAATGCCCCGCGGGCAAATGCCCAAGCTCCGGCGCAACGCCCGCGAGCGGCGATGGTCCCCAACGCGGGCTTGCCGCGCTCGCCGGTGCAACGAGCCACGCCGCAATTGAACGTGATGCCGGCTCAGGGCGGGCGCGGGCAGGTCGTGCCCGGTCCGGGCCACGCGCGCGGCGGCGGAGGGGGCGGCGGAGCGGCAGCCGGACCGCTGTTGCAGGAAGCGTTGCAGCACCATCAGGCCGGGCGGCTTGCGGAAGCCGAGCGCCTGTACGCTCAGGCGCTGGACCGCCAGCCGAATCACCCCGATGGCCTGCATCTGCTGGGTGTCCTGCGCCTCCAGCAGGGCGATATGGGGCATGCGACGGAGCTGATCGAAAAGGCGATCGCTATCAATCCGAACATGGCGGCGTACCACGCCAATCTGGCGGAAGGGCTGCGCCTGCAGGGCCGCCTGGGCCGTGCGGCGAATTCGTGCCAGGAAGCGCTGCGCCTGCAGCCCGATTTCCCCGATGCGCGGAACAACTTCGGCCTGATTCTGCACGCGCAGGGCCACCGCGACCGGGCCATCGAGCAATACCGCGAAGCCGTGCGCCTGCGCCCGAAATTCGGACTCGCGCACAATAACCTCGCCAACGCGCTGCGCGAGAGCGGCGACCTCGAAGGCGCTTTGCTGCACTTCAAGCTCGCCGTCGAAGCCCAGCCCGAAATGGCCGAAGCACGCAGCAACCTGGGCCAGATCCTGTTGGAAGAAGGCCGCGCCGAAGAAGCGCTGGAGCACTGCGAAAAGGCCGTCGAACTGAAGCCCAATCTCGCCGCCGCGCACAGCAACCTGGGCAACGTGTACCGCGAACTGGGGCGGCTCGACGAGGCCAAGGCGTGTTACGCGCAGGCGATCCAGCGCGACGCGACGCTGGGCATGCCTTTCAGCAACATGGGGCAGGCGCTGCAGGAAGAAGGCAAGCTCGAAGAAGCGATGGAGTGGTACCGCAAGGGTCTGCGCGCCGAGCCGAATTCCGCGCGGATCTACAGCAACATCGCCAGCCTGCTGGCCGACCGCGAGATGGACGACGACGCCATCGCGCATTACCAGGCGGCGCTGCGGCTGGACCCCAGCTACGTCGACGCGCTGACCGGCCTGGGCGGACTTTTCCGCGACCAGCAGCGCAACGAAGAAGCCCGCAAGTGCCTCGAACGCGCTTTGGAACTGAAGAAGAAGCTGCCCAGCGCGCTCGTCAGCCTCGCCACGCTGGAAGAAGAAACCGGCGATCTGGAAAAAGCCGAACAGCACCTTCGCAAAGCGCTCGAGCAGGAGCCGAATCATGCCGGCGCCTACGGGCAACTCGCCACGCTGCTGCGCAAGAAGATGCCCGACGAGGATCTGGCGAACATGAAAGCGCTGCTCGAGAAGCGCAGCGACCGCCGCGGCAAAGGCATGGGCCTGCATTACGGACTCGCCCAGGTGCTCGATGCCCGCGGCGAATACGCCGAGGCGGCCGAACACCTCAAGATCGCCAACGAGTTGCGTAAAGCCCAGATGGTCAAGAAGGGGCTCGACTACCGCCCCGAAGAGCACCAGCGCTTCGTCGATAACCTGATCGCCCATTTCACGCCCGAGTTCTTCGCGCGCGTGAAGGAGTTCGGTTCCGCGAGCGAACGGCCCGTCTTCGTCTTCGGACTGCCGCGCAGCAGCACGACGCTGACCGAGCAGATCATCGCCAGCCATTCCAAAGTCTTCGGCGCGGGCGAACGGCGTTTCGCGCGAGAGAGCTTCGAGGCGATCCCCGGACTAATCGATCCGTCCAAGAATACGTTCGAAGTGCTGGACCGCCTGGACGCCGAGAGCGTTCGCCTCGTGGCGGAGCAGCATCTGCAAAAGCTGGACAACCTGAACGCCGACGCGCTGCGCGTGGTCGACAAGATGCCCGACAACTACTTGAACATAGGTTTGCTGGCGGTGCTCTTCCCGAAGGCGCGATTCATTCACTGCCGCCGCGACCTGCGCGACATCGCGGTCTCCTGCTGGATGACCAACTTCCGCCACATCCGCTGGGCCTGCGTGCAGGACGAGATCGCGCACCGCTTCGGGCAATACGTCCGCGTGATGGAACACTGGCGCAAGGTCATGCCGGTCCCGATGCTGGAAATCGATTACGAGACCACCGTCGAAGATCCCGAAGGCACGGCGCGGAAGCTGATCGACTGGGTGGGGCTGGAGTTCGAGGACGCCTGCCTGGAACCGCACAAGACCGACCGGCCGGTGCGCACGGCCAGCGTCACGCAGGTGCGCGAGCCGATCTACAAGCGCTCGGTGGCGCGCTGGAAAAACTACGAGCCGGCGCTCGGCGAATTGTTCGCCAAACTGGGCCAAGCTTGAACCGGATTTAACGCCTCGCCGTGGTTTTGTGCCGTCCCAGCGCCCAAGCCGCCAATTCGCGCAGCTTGGTGTCGGGGTCGCGCAAGGCGGCTTCGAGCGCCGCGGCGCTGGAGCGGGTAGGTATATGCGCCAGCAGATGCAGCGCGCGGGCGCGCACCTGAACGTCGGTGGAAGCCAGATCGGAAGCCAAACCCTCGACGGCGGCGTTGCCCTGATCCTGCAGCGCGCGCGCGGCGTGGGTCTGGAATTTCGACTCGCGGTTGTGAAAAACTTCCAGCAGCCGCGCCAGCGCTTCGGGGCGCGGACAGGCGCCCAATCCTTCCAGTCCGGCGCTCTGATCCAGCAGCGCGGTCGATTTGGCGAAGCGTAAGAGCAAGGTGAGTTCCTCTTCGCCGCCGGCAATGCCGAGCGCGCGCAGCCAGCGCGGATCGATGCGCAGCAACGCTTGGGCTTCGCCGGCGGCTAGCTGGCAAGCACGGCGGTCGCCGATACGCGCCAGCGCTTCCGCGGCGGCGGCTTTGACGCCCGTATCGAGGTCGGCCAGCGCCATCGCCAGCGGCTGAACCGCGGCTTGCGCGCGGGCCTTGCCCAGTGCTTGCGCAGCCTGCTCGCGCACCGTGTCGGAAGAATCGCGCAGCGCGGGAATCAGAACCGCGACCGTCTCCGAATCGGCGGCCAGGTCGGGGCGCAGCGCCAGAATGCCGCTGGCGGCGATGCGCGCGCCTTCCTTGGTGCTGCTGAGCATCGCGCGCAAAGCCCCGGCGTTGGGCGCCTGGACCTGCGGCGCGCACAGGCGCACGAGCGGCGGCAACGTGTACGCGTCGCCCAGCGCGAGGACGTCGAACAAGCCGGGAAAAACTTCGGGGCGGCGCTGCATCACCAGCGCGCGGGCGGCCGTCTCGCGCAAAGCCGCCTGCGTCAGCCGCATGCCCGCGCGCAGGCCTTCCGTCCCGTCCGAACGCGCGCACAGCGCCGCCAGCGCCGCGCGGAGCAAGGCGTCTTCCGGCCGCTTCACGAAGATATCAACAAGCGAGGCTTCGACCGGCACGGCTTGCGTGACGAGATTCGAAAGATACGCGCGAGAGAGCGGCTCACCGTCGCCCAACCCCAGCAGCACGACCGCCAGCCGCCGGTACGGCAGCGGCGCGCTCGAACCGGCGCCTTGAAGCCAGCGCACGATCCACGCCGCTCCCGCGCCGCCTTCGAGCGAGCCCAGAGCAACCAGTGCCTGCGCGCGGACAAGATCGGCCTGCGCCGGCGTGCCCGCGACGAGGCGGCCCAGCTCGTCGGCGAGCGCCGCTTCGCCGCCAAAGCGCCCGGTGACGCCCTGCGCCTTGTCGCGTACGCGGGTGGAAGCGAGGAGCTTCGCCCAGAGCGGATCGGTCGGCTTGCGGCGTTCGAGCAGAATAGCGAGCGCCGCGGCGCTGGCGCGACTGTCGGCGCCCAGGCACGCCGCTTCCAGTTCGGCCGGTTCGAGCGGATCGGTTAGCGCTGGGATGCGCGTAGGCGGAAACGGGAGCGGATACGCCGCATTCGCATGCGCGGCGGACCACTCGGTCCACCAGTCGCCCAAGCGTTCGGCGGCGGCTTCTTCGTCGGCCAACGGCTCGTAGGAACTGTAGCCCAGCGTGCGCGCGGTGAGCTGAAAAACCGCGCGCCCCGCGTCGGCGGCTTCGTAACCGTTGCCGCGCAACAGATCGATCAGGTGCGGCGCGGCGCGGGTGTCCTGCAGGCTGCCTGCGGCGCTCGCGGCGCTGCGGCGCATGCCGCTGTACTCGTCGTAGAGCGCGCCGCGCACGAACGGCCGCACCAGCGGCGCGAGGCGCGGATACCGCGAGGCCATGAACGCGGCGCCGTCGAGCCCCGCGCGGCGTTCGGTGTACGAATCGTGGCCCAGGCGTTCGAGCAGAAACGGCAGGACCAACGGCGAGCGCCAGTAGCCCAGATCGGCGGCCGTAAAAGATGCCGCGGAGGTTTCGTTCAGCAGCAGCGGCGCGGCGCTGACCAGCGCCAATTCCGCCGGCGACGCGCGCAGGACGGCCGTATAGCCGACACGGCTCTCGTCGTCGGGCAAAGTCGCCAGCGCGCGCGCGGCCTGCTCGACGACTACGCGGCGCTGGTCCTCGCCGAAGGCCGTTCGCGCCTCTTGCCACCACGCGCGAAAGCGATCAAGGTCGTCCACGGGGCGCGAAGTGGCCCGGAAGAGCGCCACACGCGCTTCGTCGCGGCGCGTAAAAACCGGATCGTCGGCCAGATCGATCAAGCGCTGGATATGGTCGCGGCGCGCGAGCGAGCCGAGCACGAAAAGCGCGTTATCGGCGGCGCCGTCCTCGGGCGACTTGGCCAGATCCAGCAGCGCCGGCACGAGTTGTTCGGGCGGGAGCAGCGCGCCTTCTTCATCGAGCCAGAAAAAGAGCTGATTGAGCACCTGTTGCGTCGGCTTCTTACGCGCGTCGCCGTCGGGCAGCTTGGCGAGTTCGGCGGCGGCGCGAGCGGCCCAGTCCAACAACGCGGGCACCGATTCGAGATCGCGCAGCGCCACCAGGGCGCGCGCGGCTTCCAGGCCCACCGTCGCGCGGCGGTCCTTGCCCAGCGGCCGCAGCGCCGCGAGGGCCTCCGGCGTCGCGATCTTGCGCAGCGCTTCGATGCCCGTCAGCCGCAGGCGCAAGAGACGACCCTGCGCGGCTTCGACGGCCAGGCCCGTTGCGCGTTCGTCGCGCAGCATCCCCGCCAGCGCCACCGCGAGGTAGCGCTGTTCGAGTTCGTCCTTCTCCCACAGCGCGCGAATTGCGGCGAGCGCCCCGTTGGGGCTCTGGCCCGTGCGCTCGCGCTCGAGGACCAGCTTGAGCGCCGTCTCGATCGCCTCGGGTCGCACCGGCACGGTGAACGGCGGATCGCCCAGGACCAGGTTCACTCCGTCGTCGGTTACGGCCAAACGCGGCGCGGTGGGCGTCAGGGTCGTGAAGAGATCGGGCTTGCCGGTGCGCGAGAGGAAGAGGATATAGCGATCGCCGCCGGCGAACCCGCCGCTGGCCGTATCGCCGTTGAGGGAATTGTAGCCTTCCAGTTCGATGAGCGCCGGCGCTTCGCCTTTAAAGGTGCGCAGCACCTTGCCCGCCGCGCGAAAGGGGCCGCCGGCGAGGATCTCGACTTCGGCGATGCAATCGGCGGCGCGGATGGACGCTTCAAGTCCCGGATCCGGCGGCGGCGGGATCGTCGCGGCGCGGGCGGGCAGGGCGCTAAGGAAAATCCCAAGCGCGCATGCGAAGCGAAGGAGAAGCGTCGATTTACGCATGCGTCTCGCCTCCGCCTCCTTGCCCACTTGCGTAGGACGCTTGAAGGAATGCACCCGTTCACCGAATCTCGGCTTTACGGCAACCCCGCGCGCTTGCGGAAGAACCACTCGCTGCACAAAAGCCCCACGATCGCCGCGAAGACCCAGGTATTGTCCCAGAGGTCGCGATCGCGGAAGCGCTGGACGACATGCGTGTCCTGGCGCAGCAGGTCCGTCACACCGGCCGCGTTCTCCAGATCGAAGTATTCGCCGCCGCTTTCGCGCGCGAGCTTTTTGAGTGTGTCGACGTCCTGGCTGAGTTGCCGGAGTTCCTCCGTCGACGGGCGGACTTGGAGCAGCGCCTGGTCGCCGCCCAGGTCATCTCCCTTCAGCTTCGCGTTCGCGCGCAGGTCGTAGCGGCCCACCGCGCCGAGTTCGAGTTTGCGCTCGAACATTCCGGGCTCTTCGTACCGCGGGAACAGGGTGAAATTCTGCGGCTTGCCTTCGGGGCCGGCCACGCTGAGCGTGACCAGCGCGTCGTGAGTCGGTTCGAAATCCGTGTTCAACACCTTGACGCGGACGAGAGGCGTTTCGCCCCGGCCGTAGACGAGCCGTTCGGTTTCCAACTGCACGAGCTGATTGGGCGCGGCGATGCGGTAATGCGAGAGCCAGCGGTTGGCGTTCTTCCAGAATGTTTTGTAGTACAGATTGCGCTTCTCGGGATCGGTCTTGTCGGGCCCCCAACTGTCTTCCCAGATCGCGCCCCAGCCCCCGGTGCAGTCGGTGGTGAAGGCCATGCTGCGCCCGCTGCCGAACTTCTGCACCGCCACCAGCACCGCCGGTCCCATGTAAGTCTCGTAAATTTCGTCGGCGACGACGGCCAGCGTCTCGGCGGCCGGCTTGGAGCGCGTCGTCTTCGAGAAGCCGAAAAAGGACGGGCCGGGGTTGCCGCTGTAATCGCTGCCCAGCGTATTGAGCAGTTCCCAGGCCTTTTCGTTCTCCTTCGGATCCTTCGCGACCTGCATGATCGGATGCTTCAGTCCTTCGTCGGTGACCAGCCAGCGGAACGGATCGCCGTCGGTGTGCTTATCGTGCTTGTTCATCTCGACAGGCAGCATCTTGTCGAACGCGCTGCCGGCGTAACCGCCCTCGCCGAAGGCCGTCCAGCCGCCGATCATGATGAACCCGCCGCCGTGGTTGGCGACGAACTCCACGGTCCACTTGATCTGGTCTTCGTTGAAGTGGTCGATGGGAATGTCGGAGCTGACGATCACGTCGTAGGCGAAGAGGTCTTTCCTGGAACGCGGGTAGCCTTCTTTCACGGTCTTGATCGGGCCATCGTAGTCGGCGGGAAGCTCGCGCAGCAGCACGTCCACTTCCACGTCGCGGTCTTCCTCCAGCGCTTCGACGAGGAACTCGTGCTCCCAGCGTTCGCCCCACACGTAGCGTCCGTATTCGCGATGCTTGTGCTGGCTTCCTTCCATGTACAGCACCTTCAGTTTGCGCGAGTAGGCGACGACGCCGAAGGACATCGCGTTGTTGCTCAGCACCAGTTCGCCGCCGTACGGATCGATCCGCGCTTCGTACTCCAGAAAGCCCTGCTCGGTGGGCAGAAATTCGAAGATCGCGGTGGCGTGCTCGCCCTGCAGATCGACCTCCGCCTCCTTCACGGTCTCGCCGTTGCGTACGATGCGGACCTTGTAGCTCCCCGGCGGAATCTTGACGCGCGCGACATCGACCTCAACGCGGACCAGCGTGTCCTTGCTGACCGTGCGCCGGCAGCGCACTTGCGTGACGGCCAAGTCCGGAACATCGGGCGCGCCTACGCCGATGCAGTAGATCGGGACGCCCGAGCGGCGGTACTGCCGCGCCGCGCGGAGGTAATCGCCTCGAGCGGTGTCCGCGCCGTCGCTGAGCAGGATCAATCCTGCGGCGTCGGGCCCTTTGAGCCGCGCGAAGCTGTCGCTCAGACCTTGAGCCAGATCGGTGCGCGGGCCGTCGGGCGGCGGAAAGGCGCCGAGTTCCAGCGGCCGGGCGTGCGCCGAGAAGCCTTCGGTATGAACCTTGAACGAACGCGCCAGCTTGGCCAGCAGCCCCTTGCCGTCTTCCTCGCGGCCCAGCGCTTCGGTCACGCGTTCGGCGCGCGTAGGGCCGTCGGTGCGGTCGCGGAAAGACATGCTCTCGGAGAGGTCCACCAGCACCGTGACGCGGCTGGCGCGTTCCTCACGGATGAACATGCGGTACACGGGTTGGAGCAGACAGGCGAAGAGCAAGCCCCAGCCGGCCAGTCGCAGCGCCAGCAGGATGCGCCGCCGGCTCGGCTTGAGTTCCCCCGCGCGGCGCCGGTAGCCCCGCCACGTCAACGCACCCGCCCCACCGGCCGTCAGGAGAATCAGCCAGATGGGCCAGGGCGTATTGAGCAGGAAGGGAAGGTCCATCGTTAGTCGATTTTAGATTGCCGATGTTGGATTTCGAAAGGGACGGCGCGCGCCGCAGCTCCTATGGAATGACGAACCGGGTCTGAGTCCGCATGCTCGATTCTGGGACCGAACCAGCCCACTTTCTATAACCGCTACGGCTGCGCGGGGATACTGGAATTAGCAGGATGCCTCTGACGGGCTTGAGTCGGCTCGATCCGGCACGGGTCCGGTGCCGAAAAAGCGTCCTGCCGCCGCAGATTTTCCAGTCTTTGAATGCGAGTCTCGAAGTAACCCGCGAGATATATAAGGATGCTTCCCAGCCACGCGCAGAGCGTATACTCATTCGCGTGGATAGCCATGTATTGTAAATCGATGCATACCGCAATATAGAGCCAAGCGGACACACCAAACAAACACAGCAGCAGCGATAGCAGATGCAATTGAAGCCAGGGGCGCTGGCCCTGCGGCTCGGGATGAAAGAACATGTGCGTGTCCCTCGCGCTGCCGGAGTCCCGTGGGCTTCCAACCGGCGCGGTAGTACGTAAGTTACGGGGAATCGAGGTCGGACCCTGTCGACGGCGCGGCGCCAGACGCCTGGACACCACCCTTGGCAGGCTTGATTACGCGCTCACCGGGCTTGCGGCGAGGAACGGACCCGCCATACTGAACCGAACCTCGACCTTCAAGCCTATTAAAGGAACGCCTCCATGGCCGAATCGAAACCCAACATCGTCTGCCTCTTCGGGCATCCCGACGACGCCACGTTCGTGATGGGCGGAACGGCGCTGCTGCTTCAGGAGCGCTACAAGCTGCACGTGATCTGCGTCACGCGCGGCGAGCGTGGTTACAAGTGGGCCGGCGAAGGCCTGGGACCGCCGAATGCGGAAGTCGCCGCCACGCGCAGCGCGGAGGAAGTGGAAGCGGACGCGATGTTCGGGGCGGAAGTGACCTTCCTCGACGAACCGGATTCGGAGATCTACGCGCACCGCGAAGTCTGCGCGCGGGTGGCCGGCGTGTTGGAGAAACTCAAGCCGGCCGCCTTATTCACGCACTGGCCGCACGAGAAGCCCGATCATGCCGCGGTCTGGGGCATCGCCTGGAAGGCCTTGCATCTGGCCAACCTGTTCTGGACCACCGAAGTGTATATGGGGCTGATGGCCGGCGACGACCGCTGCGTCGTAAAGCCCGACTATTACGTGAACATCGGCGCGGTCTTCGAGCAGAAGCTCAAGATGATCGCATGCCATAAATCCCATGCGGAAGAATGGACCAAGATCCTGACCGACTACAACCGCATGACGGGCAAAACGGTCTGGTGCGAATACGCGGAAGCCTTCGCCGCGGGCACGCCGCCCATCGGCATGCGCTGGAAGCGCCGCGCGGGTTCGATCCTGATGGATTTGGGACGGGACTAGCACGCCTAGAATCGCACGCGCCCGCCGATGCCGTAGGTCTGCGGCGCACCGACGGTCCCAAGGTACGTGGGACTGCCCAGCGCCGGAACGGCGAAGTGATGGTAGGAGCGATTGAGCAGGTTTTGGCCGAATAAAAACACGTCGAAGCGTTCGGACTCATAGCCGATCTTGGCGTTCAGCAGTTCGTAGCTGCCCTGTTCCTTGATGTTGTCTTCCAGGTAAAACATATCGCCGCGGCCCTGCCATTCGGCCCAGATCATGAAGCCGGTGGCATGGCGATAGGACGCGCCGAGCGCGAAGGTGTACTCGGGGGTAAGCAGGACGCGGTTTCCGCTGAAGTCGGCGCCCGTGATCGGATCGACGAATTCCCGAAAGCGTGCGTCTACATAACCCAGCGCAAGCGAAACGTCGAGGCCCTGGACCGGCGCGGCGTGCGCTTCGAATTCCATGCCGCGCGATACGACGTGGTCGGCGTTGACCAAGCTGAAAGACGGCGGCGTGACCGTGCGGCGCACCAGAAAATCCCGAGCATCGATCCAGAAAGCCGTGGCGTCCAGGCTCAAGCGCTCTTCGAACCAGGCGAAGCGTGCGCCGATCTCGCCACTCCAGAGCCACTCGGGTTCCCAGGCCGATTCGTCGGGGTCGTCGCTGGCACGGCTGAATCCGCCGGGGCGCCAACCGCGGGCGATGCGGCCGTACACCTGCTTCACGAAGCCACTGCCGTTCCAGGCCAGCGACAGCGCGGGCAGCGCGGCATGATCCACTCGGTCCACGTCATAGGCCGGCGCGACGGTGATCGACGTATTGCCCGAGGGCGCTTCGAAGACATTCTTGCGGCGAATGAGATGGCTGGAGCGTTCGAGGCGCAGGCCGAACCGCCATTCGAAATCATCCAGAAACGCATACGTTGCTTCGCCAAAAAGCGCCCAGGCCCGATGGTAGAAATTCGCCGAGCGGTTTTGCGTGACGGGCGCGTCGAAGGGCAATCCCAGACCGGCGGGCGGTGCGGCCTGAATGAAAGCCGAATCGAGGAAGCGGATCCCGTTCTTCATCCGCGTGGTTCGATCTTCGAAGTACGCTCCGGCGCGCCAGCCCCAGGGGCCGCCGTCCGGGCGCGAGCGGGCCTGCAGTTCCTGCGTCCACTGAGTGTTCTCGTATTCATCCAGGAGCAGGATGAAGCGCTGGGGCCCCAGGTCGATCTCGGTCTCGGTCTGATCGAGTTCGTGAAATTGCCGCGATGTGACGGATAGCAACTCGAAGTCCGGGAATTCGTACTTGATGCGTAACCCGCCAAGGTACTGATCGATCTGATGCTCGCCACGAATATCGTGCTGCACCTCGAACGGATCGCGCTGGCGAAACGAAACGTAGCCTTCGCTGCCGGCATCGTCGAGGCGCGCCTGGGCGGTTAGTTGTATGTCGAGGCCGTCGGCGGGCTGCGCAAATACCTGCGCGCGCGTTTCCAGGCTTTCGCGATGGTCAGGGCGCGAATCGCGCAACGTATTGCGCAGATAGCCGTCGCGCTTTTCCAGAAGCGCGCCGACGCGCAACTGAACTTTATCCTTTAGCACCGGACCGCTCGCGGACGCGTAATAGTGCTGCGAATCGTAATTCCCGTAGCGCGCTTCGGCGTGGCCTTCCCAATGGTTGCCCGGACGAACCGAACGAACTTCCAGCAGCCCCATCTCCGCATTTCGCCCCGCGTGCGTGCCTTGCGGGCCGCGATGAAACGTCACGTGATCGACCTCCCATAATCGGTAGCTGAACGATCGCAAATCGCCCAGCGGGATGTCGTCTACGTACAGCGCCACCGTCGGATCGCCAAGCGCCGTGCCGTTGCCGAAGCCGCGTACGATGAAGAACGGAGAGTGCGGTTCGGGCGCCTGCGGCATGTGCGCGTTGGGGATGCGCACGCCCAAGTCTTCGCCTTGCCCGGCCTGCATGCGCTCCAATTGCTTCCCGCTGAACGAACTCGACGCCCCGGGCTCGGCGGCGTCCCGCCGGGCGGTGACCTCGATCGAGATCGTCTTCGATCCGTCCTTCTTGTTTTCGCCGTCAGGCGAAGGCTCGGGCTCTTGACCGGCAAGCACCGAAGCAGCCAGACAGACGGCAAGCAGGCCTGTGCGACGAGGGTACATGCGAGTCCTTGACCATGAATAGACGGGGGCGAGTCCTTGGCCTTTCGCCGCCGCCACGCGAACGGCCGCTTACTTGACCGCGAGCAGTTCGACTTCGAATACCAGCGTCGAGTTCGGCGGGATCGCGCCGGGGAAGCCGCGCGCGCCGTAGCCCATTTCCGGCGGGATCGTCAGCTTGGACTTCTCGCCGACCTTCATCTTCGCCACGCCTTGGTCCCAACCCTTGATCACCTGGCCCGCGCCGAGCTTGAACTCGAACGGTTGGCCCCGGTCGCGGCTGCTGTCGAACTTGGAGCCGTCGGTCAACCAACCGGTGTAATGCACCGAAACGGTCTTCCCGGCTTGCGCCTGCGGTCCCGTGCCCGCGGTAAGCACTTCGATCTGAAGTTCGGCCATGCTGCGCTCCTTTTAGAAGGTACCTGCACAGGCGGAATGTGATCCGCCACGCCTGGCCTCACGCCCAAACGCGAAGCATCGGCCCGACCGGTCGTTGAGTCGCCCCACCCTACCCCTTACAACTTGTGGATTCAATCGACTTGGCTCAATCGGGAACCCGACCATGCGTTGGTTCGTGCGCGGCGACATCGACGGCTTTTTCGGCCTCGCGCTCGATAACCTGATCCAGCTTCTGGTCATCGACGGGCTCTGCCGGGCCGTCATCGGAATGCCGCCCGAACTAGTCTACGGGCGCATCCTTCCGGGCGCGGCCGTCTCGCTGCTGGTGGGTAATCTGTTCTACGCTTGGCAAGCGCGGCAATTGGCGCGCGCCACCGGGCGCGACGATATCTGCGCGCTCCCCTACGGCATCAACACGCCTTCGGTTTTCGTATACCTCTTCGCGGTGCTGCTCCCGGCGCGCGCTTCGGCCGAAGCCGCGGGCGCCGCCGATCCCACTCACGTGGCCTGGCAGGCCGGGCTGGTGGCCTGCTTCGGCTCGGGCCTGATCGAATTCGGCGGCGCGTTCGTCGCCGAATGGCTGCGCAAGGCCAGTCCGCGCGCGGCCCTGCTCTCCACGCTGGCCGGCATCGCGCTCACCTTCATCTCGTTGAACTTCCTCTTCCGCACCTTCGCCTCTCCGATGGTGGGGCTCGCGACCCTCGGGGTGCTCGTGGCAAGTTACTTCGGCCGCGTGCGCTTCAAGGGCGGCCTCCCCGGAGGTCTCGTCGCGGTCCTGCTCGGCGTGCTGCTCAGTTGGCTGACGGGACTCGCGCCGGTGCCCGGCGTGGAACTGAAAGGCGTCGGCTTCTACCCGCCGGTGCCGGTCTTCGGCGAACTCTGGGAAGCGCTGCGCGGCCCGCACGCGCTCGCGTACTTTTCGGTCATCCTCCCCATGGGCGTCTTCAACGTGGTGGGCTCGATGCAGAACATCGAATCGGCCGAAGCCGCCGGCGACCGCTTCCCCACGCGCAGCGCGCTGGCCGCCAATGGCATCGGCACTCTGGCCGCGGCGTGCTTCGGAAGCTGCTTTCCGACGACCATCTACATCGGCCATCCGGGCTGGAAGGCCATGGGCGCGCGGGCCGGCTATTCGATTCTCAACGCCGGCTTCATGACCCTGCTCTGCCTCAGCGGCACGCTGGCTTACGTGGCTTGGGCCGTGCCGATCGAAGCCGGCATGGCGATCGTCCTCTACATCGGGATCGTGATTACCGCGCAGGCGTTCCAGAGCACGCCGCCCGCGCACGCCCCGGCGGCGGTGATGGGGCTCCTCGTCGGCGTAGGAGCGTACGCCTCGTTCCTGATCGGCAGCACGCTGCGCATTGCCGGGCACGCGCAGGCCTACGACGCGGCGCTGTACGCGGCCTTCGAACGCGGCGACATCTACCTGCGCGGCGTATTTGCGCTCGAGCAGGGCATGATCTTCTCGGCCATGATCCTCGCCGCCGCCTTCGTGCACGTGATCGAACGCGAGTGGCGCCGCGCCGCGCTGTGGTGTCTGGCCGGAGCGGTCTTGTGCGCCTGCGGCCTCATGCACGCGTACGTCGAACTGCCGCACGGCGGAGCCGGCATCGACCTGAGCTTCGATCCTGCGCGCCCTTGGGCGCTGGGTTATCTGGTCCTCGCCGGATGTTTCGCGCTCGCCCCGTGGCTCACCGATCCCGGCGAAGGGCATTGACGCTTCGCAAGCTTCCCGGCGTCTGCTATCTTCATCGCCGGCCCGGACTGCAAACGCGACATGCTCTTCGAACCGCAACGCACCGCGTACGACCTGCGCTTCACGCTGCTGCGCATCCCCACGCGCGTCCATCCGTTTTTCTGGCTCGGCTCCGTGCTCATGGGCTGGCACGAGAACGCGAAGCTCAGTTCGATCCTGATCTGGGTCGCCTGCGTCTTCGTCTCGATCCTGCTCCACGAATTCGGCCACGCGCTGACGGCGCGGCATTTCGGCGCGCGCGGCACGCGCGTCTGGCTGTACACGCTCGGAGGCCTGGCGATCAGCGAAGGCGGCCTGACCCGCCGCCAGCGCATCGTCGAACTGCTCATGGGGCCCGGCGCGGGATTCATCCTCTTCGGATTGATCTACGGCGCCGGAAAACTGGAACTCTACGACCCTAGCACCCTGCACCCCTACGCCAGCCAAGCGCTCTGGCATCTTGAACACATCAACCTGTGGTGGGGGCTGGTGAACCTGATTCCCGTCTACCCGCTCGACGGCGGCCAGATCATGCGCGAGATCGTACTGGGCCGCCAAGGCGAACGCGGCAACGCGCTCGCCTTCGGCATCTCGATGGCCGCCGCGCTACTCGCCATACTAGGCTTCGCGGCTTGGGCGATTATTCAACAGGAACCGCTGAAGTCGATCTGGTGGCCCGTCCTGCTCTTCGGGGTTCTGGCTTACTACAGTTGGAAGCTCCGGCAGATGGCCGTGCAAGGCTACGGCTTCGGAGGCGAAGAACCGCGCCAGGCTTGGGAACGCGACCCGGACTGGTGGAAGCAAGGCAGGTGATCGTCTAGCAGCCCCCATACCCTTCGCGGCTACTCCACCTTCACCGGCCGGCCTTCCGCGGCGCTTTGATCGGCGGCCAGACACGTGCGGTGCGAGAGCACGCCTTCGTCGAAGCCGAACTGCGGCGCGCGGTCTTCGCGAATCGCCGCGGCGAAATCCTTGAAGAGCGCCGTGTACGGATGATGCGCCACGTCGCCGCTGTCCACCAGCGGCACATGCAGCGCGCTCCAGCCCGACTTGTCCAGGCCCTTGAACGTGTTGCTGTGGAACTTCTCGTTCCAGACACTCCCTTCGCTCCCGACGAGATGAACGTTGAACAAGTACGGCTGGAAGCAGTCGATCACGCTCGCCGTCTTGCCCACCGCCCCGTTCTCGAACTTAATCAGCGTGCTGCTCGTCGTCGGGTAATCGTACGCCTGAAAATACGGGTGCGCCGATTGCGCCGCGTAGCTCATCACCTCCACGGGTTTCGAGCCCATCAGCCAGATCAGCGCGTCCAACGCGTGGCAGCCGGCGGTCAGCAGCGAACTCCCGCCGAACGCCTTCTTCTTGTTCCACTCGTATTGCCCGTACCACGGCCCGATCCCGTGATAGTAGTCGATCTCGCCGTAGTGCAGCTTGCCCATCAGGCCGCGGTCGAGCATCGCGCGGTAGGTCTGGAACTGCCCCGCCACCCGCACCTCGAAGCAGACGCACGCTTTCACGCCGCTTTTCTTCACCGCCCGCTCCACGCGGTCCAGTCCCGGGCGGTCGATCGCCACCGGCTTCTCGATGATCAGGTGCTTGCCCGCCTGCGCCGCGATCTCGACTTGCTCCGGATGCATCGGGTGCGGCGTGCAGATGCTGATGACGTCCAATTCGGGGTCGGCGCACATCTTCTTGAAGTCGGTGTACGCGCGCACCGGCCCGCCGTGCTTCGCAGCGAGTTCCTTCTCGTCCAGCGCACGGCGCGAACAGATCGCCGTGACGCGCACGTTTTCCAGTTCGTGCAACGCCGTGATATGCGCTCCAGCCACCCAGCCGTACCCGACGATCCCGACGCGAAGCGGTTTCATGACCGGCCCTCCTTGGATGGGATAGCAACGCGCTTACTGTAGGCGCGCGCGGGCGTGCGGCAATCCGCAAACCGCGGTGCGCGGCGTGCTCGATTCTTGCCGTTTGAAGTTTTGCCTTTGCGTTATGCTGAATCGGTAACGCCTCTACTTTAAGGAACGCCCCATGTCCGCCCCGCGCGTAGTGGTCATCGGCTGCGGCAACCTCTCGCAGCGCCAGCACCTTCCCAGCCTCGCGCAGTTGCAGCGCATGAAGCGCTGCGTCTTCGCCGCAGTCTGCGATCTGAACGGCGACCTGGCCGCCGCGGCGGCAAAAAAGTTCGGCGCGCGTGCGGCGTACACCGATATCGATACGATGCTTCGTGAAGCGAAGCCCGACGGTGTCGCGGTGATCGTCCCCGTCGTCGCCACGGCGGCCGTGGCCGGCGCGATCCTGCGCAAAGGCTACCCCACGATCCTCGAAAAGCCGCCGGGGCATTCGGCGGCGGCCTGCAAAAGCCTGATCCGGTCCGCCCAAGCCGGCCGCGCGAAGCACATGGTCGCTTTCAACCGCCGCTTCTGCCCCCCGCTGGTGCAAGGACGCGCCGAAGTGCTCAAGCGCGGGGCGATCAAGGGCGCCAGCGGCCTCATGTACCGCAACCGCCGCCACGATCCCGATTTCTGGTCCACCGCGATTCACAGCATCGACGCGCTTCGGTTTCTGGGCGGCGACGTCGACCGCGTGATCGTCGACAAGCGCCGCCTGCGCGGCGATCAACGGCATGCCTTCACCCTCATTTTCGAATACGCCAACGGCGGCGTGGGCACGCTGAACGTGCGCCCCGAAGCGGGGGTCTCGATCGAGCGGTACGAGATCTTCGGCGCCGAATGCGTGGCCCTGGTTCGCAGCGGCGTCGGCTGGCTGATCGATCAGCCCGGTTTCTGCGACCTGTACGAATGCGGCAAAGCCGTCCAGCTACCCGACCCGTTCAAGCCGTTCGCGCGTTTTCCGAAAGCCCTGAGCGATCCTGTCAACGGCGGCTTCTTCGGCGAAGAAGCCGCCTTCGTCGAAGCGCTGCGCACGGGAAAATGGTCCGGTCCCACCGTCGCCGAGTCGCTGGCCAGCGTCGAAATCGCGCTCGCCATGCAGGCCGGGCGAAGCTGGCGCCGCAGGTAACAGGAGCACGCCATGCATCGGCTTCCCGTTGCGAACGCTTACCGGCCATTCAAACTCGCCTGGGAAGGGTTGCTCCTGGGCCTGATCGCCGTGGCCCTTTCGGCCTGCAGCAACTCGGAGAAGACCGTTCCGCCCGAACCTCCGGCGCCCGCGGATAAGACCGGTGCAAATCTCAGCATCGCCGAATTGGAGCAACCCGCCCAGAAGGGCGACGCCGAGGCCGCCTCGGAATTGGGGCTGCGTTACTTCCAAGGCCAGGACGTAGCCAAGGACTTGCCCAAAGCCGCCAAGTATTTTCAGGATGCCGCACGGCTCGGGCATACGCATGCCATGTTCAACCTGGCCGTCATGTACCAGCACGGGCAAGGCGTATCGAAGGACGAGAAAGAATCGTTCGGTTGGTATCTGAAGGCCGCCGAGTTGGGCCATGCCGACGCCGCCAAGTTCACCGGGCTCATGTACAAGCTGGGCGTCGGCACCGCCAAAGATCACGCTCAGGCGCTGCATTGGCTTCAGAAGTCGTACGAGTTCGGCAATGCGAAAGCCGCGAGCAGCATCGCGGAGATTTACCTCAAGGGTACCGCGGGGGAAGTGGATAACGCGAAAGCGCGCGAATGGTACCTGCTGGCGGCGCGCAACGGGGATCCCATCGCCTACGCGCATCTGGGCATGATCTACTCCCAGGGCTTAGGAGTGGCCCAAGACGAGGCGGAAGCTCAAAAGTGGATCCGTCTTGCCGACGCCGCCGGCATCGGCGCCGGGATCGCGGAAGCCGTCATGGCCGATTGGGAAAAGACCGACCCGGATATCCTGCACGGATTCGCGCTGCACCTGGAAGCCAAGGGCGAAGCCGGCCAAGCGCGCGCCGTCATGGAACGCGCCGCGCGCGCGGGCAGCCCCAAGGCCGCTCAATGGCTTAAAGAGCGGCCTTAGGAAAGCGCGCGATTCTTCAGCCCTGAAGCGTTACGGCTTCGGCGCTTCCGGCGCCGGAGCCGGCGCCGCGCCCGGCGGAACCACCGGCAGTCCGATCACCTGCGTGAAGCGCTCCGGGACGACGTACTTCTTCACCGTCTCCATGAGCTGCTCTTTCGTAAAGCCGCTCATCTCCGCGATGTAGCCTTTCACGTATTCGAGCTTGTTGCCGCGGAAATCCAGATCGCCCAGGATCGACAGCCACGTACCGGGTTCTTGGAACGACTTCTCCAGTTCGGTCTTGAATTGCTTGTGTGCGGTCTCGATCTCCTCGTCGGTGGGACCGTCCTTGGCGAACGTCTCCACCACCTCCCGCGCGATCTTCGCCGCTTCGTCCACCTTCTCGGGATCGGCCGTGAAGACCACGCCAAGCAAGCCCGCTTCTCGGAACATCTGGCCGTTATCGGCGAAGCAGCCCGTGCTGTAAGTCAGCGCACGCTTCTCGCGGATCTCTTCGCGCAGCCGCACTTGCAGGATCTCCGCCGCCGCTTCGATCATCCGGAATTCGTGCACCGCGCGTTCGTCCGGCACGCGCCAGCCCATCACCACCTCGGCCCGCGGCGTGATCGTCTCCACCTTCACGGTCTCGATCTTCGGCCCGGCCGGGTATTCGATCTTGCGCAGCGGCTCCAGGTCCGCCGGCGTCGCCGTGCGCTTGGGCAGGCTGCCCAAGTACTTCGCGGCCAGTTCGACCATCTTCTCGCGCGGCAGGTCGCCCACGAACGCCGCTTCGATGTAGGCCCCGTTCAGCCGTTCGGCCAGCCACGCCTGACCGGCTTCCATCGTCAGCGCATCGACCCGCGCCGGTTCGATCAGCTTCAGGCGGGAGTCGCCGCTGTAGAGCAGTTCGCGGAACTTCTCGCGCATGTGCCCGCGCACGTCCGTCTTGTGCTTCTCCAGCATCTGCTTCGTCCGGTCGCGCCAGTTCTTCAACGCCGACTCTTCGATCTTCGGTTCGGTCAGCAGCAGGTACGCCAGCCGGAAGCCTTCCTCAAGATCAGCCGGCGATCCGCCGACGGTCAAGGCGAAGTGATCGCGGCCCGCGCCGCCGCCCGCGCCGACGTTTTTGCCCGTCATCAGGTCCCGGATCGTCGTGCTGTCCAGCTTCGCCGTCGCCGCCTGCTGGAAGGCCAGCGCCGCCACGTCCGTCACGCCGCGGTTCTCGGGTTTCTCGTGAATCAGCCCGCCGCCCAGGGTGATCCGGCACGTCACTTGGTCTTTCTTGAAGTCCATCGACCGGAAATGCACACGCACGCCGTTCTCGAAGGTGACGGACAGGATGCCCAACTCGGCGTCCTCTTCCTGGCTGGCGATCTTTCCGGGCGTCGGATCCTTCTCGAGCAGGCTCTTGGGCCGTTCCTTCGCGGCCTTTCCGGCAACCTCCGTCGCTTCGGCCTTCGCCACCAATTCGCGGACCTGCGCTTCGGTGGGCACGGCCAGTTCGGCTTTCTCGGGCAGGGTGATGCTGACGAGGATGTTCTTGCCGTCGAAGTCCTGCGCGAATCCTTTCGAGACCTCTTCCGCCGTCAGGCCGGGCAAGAGCGCCTGCAGCAGTTCCAGCCGCTGCGCGGCGGACATCGGCTTGGTGCCTTCGCCCAGGTCCCCGTTCATCCGGCCCAGGAAGTTATGCGCGTCCTGCGTGCCTTCCGTGCGCACCGCCTGCTCGGCGCTCGATAGCGTGGACTTCCGAGCGTCTTCCAGTTCCTGTTCGATGAAACCGTGCACGCGCGCACGCTTCAGCTCCACCAGCAGCGTCTCGAACATGACCGGCCACTTGTCCGGGTTACCGACCGCTTGCGCGGCCAGGTACAAGCACACGTTCAGAAAGTTCCCGCCGCCGGACCCCGCGCCCATGAACGGCGCCTTGCCCGTCTGAACCATTTCCGCCATGCGCCGGTTGAAAATCCAGCTCCCCACATCGCGCACCAATTCGGCGCGGAAATCGCCCACCGTCTTCGTTTCCGTCTTGGGCCGGATCGAGATCACGGCCACCTCGCCCATCACCTGCTCGGGATCGGTGAAGATGCCCACCCGCGTATCCGTATAGGGCTGGATCGCCGGATCGGCGTTCGGCCGGATCGTCTCGGGCTTCTTCCAGCCGCTGAAATGGTCGGCGATCAGCTTCTCCAGCGCCGCCGGATCGGCGTCACCCACGACGATCAGCGTCGAATTGTCGGGACGGTAGTAGGCGCTGTAGTAGTCCTTGAAGCGCTCCTGATTGGCCGCCTTCAGCGTCTCTTCCACGCCGATCGGCACGCGCTTGGGCACGAGCGAGCCCGGCAGCATCACCGGCAGGCGCTTGTCCAGCAGCCGCTGCGCCGCGCCCTTGCGCGCCCGCATCTCTTCCAGCACCACGCCGCGCTCTTTTTCGATCTCTTCCGGCAGCAGGCTCAGGCGAAACGCCACGTCCGCGAAGTACGTCAATCCCTTGTTGATCGTCTCCGGCTCGGTATTCGGCAGCGCCAGGATGTACGTCGTCTCGTCGAAGCTCGTAAACGCATTCTGGTCCGCTCCGAAACGCATCCCCATCCCTTCGAAGAACTTGACCAGCGAGCCCGGCGGAAAGTTCTCCGAGCCGTTGAAGGCCATGTGTTCCAGGAAGTGCGCCAGTCCGCGCTGCTCGTCGCTCTCGTTCAGCGAACCGCTGCCGACATGCAGCCACATCCCCAGCTTGCCCGGCGGCGTCGCGTGCTGCCGGATCCAGTAGTTCATCCCATTCGGGAGCTGCCCCATTTTGACCTTGGGGTCCACCGGCAACGGAGCGTTCAAATCCACCGCGCCGGCCGACCCGGCCAGCAACAAGAGCGCCACCAAACACGTAACTCGAACCAGCGAACGCATGCGGGACTCCTTGGGGTACGGGCAAGAAACGGAACACGCGCCAACACGCGGCTCCGAAAGCAGTAGGCAGACGCTTATTTTAAGGCAATGCTTCGACACCTTTTAAATGAGACGCACAGGAGCGGCAAGCTGCACTGAGATTTCTAACGCACCTCGCGCAATCGCGCCCCGCTAGCGGGGCGTGTCTCCTTGCGTGACGCCCACGCGCGGCGACTGCACGCCAGCCGCCAATTGCGTGATGCGCTGAAACGCGGCAAGGTACTCGCGAAAGGCCGTCTGCCCGCGAGCACTCAAGGCGTAATCGGTATGCGGCAGCTTACCCACAAAGCCCTTGCGCTCGTTCACGTACCCGGCCTCGACCAGCTTGGCCATGTGGCTCGAAAGATTCCCCCGGCTGAGCTGCGCCAAGCCCAGCAGAAAGTTGAAATCGGCCACCTCGCACTCGTTGAGGATCGCCACGATCTTCAAGCGAGCGGCTTCGTGGATCAGCGGGTCGAGCCCGCCGTCGCGGCCGGAGATGGAGCGGCTCATGCGTTGACCTTTTCCGGCTTACACGCCGCAAGCCAGCGCCGCCGCAAACACCAACCGGCCACGAGGAAACTCAACCCAGCCGGAGACATGAACATCCAGGAATGAACCAGATTCGCTTCGGATACCCAGTGTATCGCGAACATGACCCAGCCAGCCGCCAAGGCCGCCCAAGCGTACTCCCAGAAGCGCAGCTTCCAGGCGTGCCAAGCCAGCACAAGCGCCGCACAACCGAAGCCGCCCGTCCACACCAGCATCGCGGCCAAATCGTCGTTGGGAACGACTTCGAACCAGATCGCACAAGCGCTTAACGCGAAGATCAGCACCGCCACGGCAATCGCCGCATACGTCCACGCCGCGGGCACCGCCGGCCAGGAAGCGTGCGGCATCCCCTCCTCGATGGCGCGGCTCGCGCGCCGCTGCAGGATCTGGCGCACCCACATCCCGCCGCCTACGAAAAACACTTCGGCTCCCACGAAAATCCAGAGTCGCGTACGCCCATCCACGCCATCCAAGAGAACGTCCGGATTCAGAGCAAACAGCAACCCCGTGACGAGAATCGCCGCGCCCACGGCAAACAGGATGACCCACCAGCGCCCCGCCGATTGCGTCCGCCGCGCCTCGAACGCCAGCGCCAGCGCGCTTTGCGGATCGAGCGGCAACGGTGCGCCCGTCGCTCGAAGCGTGCTCATACCGACACCTCCTCGGTCGCCAGCGCGCGCGTCCAGCGCCGCCAGCGCAGATGTAAACTCCCGCCGTACACCGCCAGCGCTACGCCCAGCATCAGAAACACCCACGGCAACCCCGCGCCGCCCTGCCACGCGCAAAGCAGCCCCGCAAGCAGCATCGCAACCGCCAGCGCCAAGTCTTCGACAAACCGCAAGCGCGCAAAGACCACCAAGGGCGCCAGCGTCGCCGGAACGAAAAAGGTCGCCCACGCCAGCCAACTGGGCGTCCGTTCGAACAAGAGATCCACTCGAAAGAATACGGCTCCGACTAATCCTGCTAAAATCACCGCCGCGAACGCCGTTTCGATCTGCGCGTGACGCAACGGCCGATAGTCGCGAAAGCGCGCGCCTAACCCTTGTGCCCGCCGCTGCACGTACTCGCGCCATCCCATCCCCACCGCGACTGCTCCAAGCCCCACCAGCCCCGCCAGCCACCCTGCGCCCACCTGATAAGGATAAAATATAAGGAGGGGGCAAGACGCCGCCGCGAGCATCAAACCGATCAGCATCCAAAGGAATCCGCGGCCTTCGTGGAGCCGCCTTCGTGCCTGTAAAGGCAAGTCCTTAAGTACGTTAGACCGTTCGTCGAAGGTAGGAAGCGTGAGCGCAGCCATGCGGTTGACCCTCGATATAGCCCAATACAAACTTGTTTGTACCACAAACAAGATACCTGCCAAGTCACCCCGCTGTCAACTCCGCTGGGATCTTTTTCTCAATACGCTTGGAGTGTGGCGTGCCGCGTGTGGCTGTTGGCGGATGGCCTCAAGGCGGCCTCGACCGCTTTTCAAGTTGGCCGGTTCGAGGGGCTGCAGGCGTTAGCGGCGCTTCCCAGTGCTTGGCGGCGAGATTCAAAAGGAACGACCGCACTGGAACATACGTTCCACTAAATGGCGGCTTAAATAGCTCCGAATTCTCTGCCCCATTGCCGCATCTTCGTGCATCGAATACAACCAAACGCATGGCCGAGCCTGCTTCCGATCCTAATCAGACGGTACTCGTCATCGACGACGAGCCGGGGATTTGCTGGGCGTTGCAGCAGTTGCTGGAAGGCCACGGCTACCGCGTGCTCATTGCCGCCAGCGCCGAAGAAGGGCTGGAGCAAGTCGCCGCCGCGCAGCCGGATTTGTGCCTGCTGGACGTGCGCTTACCCGGCGCCAGCGGCATCGACGCGCTGCCAAAATTAAAGGAAGCGCGGCCCGAGATGCCGGTGCTGGTGATGACCGCCCACGGCACCATGGAAACCGCGATCGAAGCGATCCGCCGCGGTGCGTACAATTACCTCACCAAGCCCCTGCATAACGAAGACGCGCTGCATCATATTCGCACCGCTCTGCAAACCGTGCGGCTCTCGCGCGAAGTCGCCCAACTGCGCAAGGAACTCGACGGCGCCTACACGCTCGAATCCCTCGTCGGGAAATCCCCGACGATGCAGGAGGTTTACAAGAAGATCGGCGCGGTGGCCGGCGCCGACAGCAGCGTGCTCATCGGCGGCGAATCCGGCACCGGAAAGGAACTCGTCGCCAAGGCGATTCATCACTACAGTCCGCGCGCCAAAGGCCCGTTTATCGCGGTCAACTGCGCGAGCATGCCCGAAACGCTCCTGGAGAGCGAATTGTACGGGCACGTCAAAGGCGCGTTCACCGGGGCGATCCGCGACAAAGCCGGCAAGGCGGAGGTCGCCGACGGAGGAACGCTGTTCCTCGACGAGATCGGCGACATGCCGCTCTCGATCCAGGCCAAGCTCTTGCGCTTCCTGGAACAGAAACGCTTCGAGCGCGTCGGCAGCACCGAGTCCATCGAGGTCGATGTGCGGATCATCGCCGCCTCGAATAAGCATCTCCCCGAATTGATTCGCAAGGGTCTGTTCCGCGAGGATCTGTATTACCGGCTCAACGTGGTCAGCATCGATCTGCCGTCGCTGCGCGAGCGCAAAGATGACATTCCGCTGCTGGTCGCACGCTTTCTGTCGCGTTCGTCGAAGCCCGGCCGCGAAGCCCCGCCGCAGGTGACCCAAGAGGCCATGAAGCTGCTGGAACGCTACGACTGGCCGGGCAACGTCCGCGAGTTGCGCAACGCCGTCGAACACGCCGTGCTTCTGGCTCGCGGGCAGCCCCTGCGCTCAGAACACCTCCCGCAACACATCCTTCAGGAACTCCGCGGCGAATCGCCTCAGCAAGGCGAGAAGCTGGAGGAACTCGTTCGCGCCCGCACGCACAAAGCCCTCGACGCCATTGAAGCGCAGGGCGAAGGCAACGTCCACGGCGAGATTGTCGCCGATCTGGAGCGTGCGATCATAGATACGGCGTTGAAGCGCGTCGCCGGCAATCAGGTGCGCGCGAGCAAACTCCTGGGCATTCACCGCACGACGCTGCGCAAAAAGATCGAAGAGTACGGACTGTAGCTGCCGTGAACCGCCCGGCCGATTACTGAGCTATTAACTCCGCGCACCGCCGTTCCACCGCATCCACGTCCAATGCATCCATCGCCGCCGCCGGCGGCGATACAGCCGCCAGCGCCACTCGTCTGCCCAACGGACGCCAAACGCGCGGATCGGTGGGCCCGAAAAGCGCCACGGTGGGGCAGACCCGCGCGGCCAGATGCGTCACGCCCGCATCGTTGCCGACAAAGAGCCTCGCATGGTTCAAAAGCGCCAACAACTCGCGCAGCGGGCGCTCCACGGCCGATCGGTACGCAAGGTTCGCGTGTCGCGCAGCCGCATCGAACACGGCCCGCGTCTCGCTTTCCGCCGGGCCGAAGCAGACCAGCGGTTCCACACCCCATGCCGCCACCGCGCGCTGCGCCAGCTCGACGAATCGATCCACGGGCCAGCACTTGAAGCGCCCGCCGCTGCCGGGATGCAGCGCGAACCAGCCGCGCGCCGGTGGAGCGTTCACGTCCAGCGCCTCGAACGCCGCCGCCGTCTCCGCGAGGCTGGGCGTCCATACGCCCGCATCCGGTTCCGTGCCCGGTACGGCATACGCGCCGTCCGGAAGCGCTCCCCACAGCTTCGCTGCGGCATGCCAAGGCTCGGGCGCAGCCGCGGGGTCGCACGCGCTGGGCGCATGAGCAGGCGCGCGCGCGCCCAGCACCGGCGGCTCGGCCGCAAGGTAATGCGCGATACCCAGCTCGCGCAGAGCCGTTCGCGCATCGTCCTGCCCGCTACGCAAATAAGCCACCGCACACGTCACGCTCGCGAGCCGCGCGCGAGCCTCGGCGTTCAACGGAATCTGCGGATTGATAAGCCCCATCCAGGCCGGATCGTTCCAATCGAGCAGTCGGAGGTGCGCGTGCCCGCGCGGCAGCCAGCCCCACGCCGAGGGCGCTCCGAGGATCCATACCGTCGGCGCACCCGCCGCGCGCAGGGCTTCGACGGCCGGCCAAGTGAGCACCGCGTCGCCCAGCGCGCCGGGCCGTATCAACAGCGCATCGCCATGAATCTGCATTTCACGCAACATCCGAGCTTGGGTGGCGCTTGGCAGTCTACCGACCCTGCATGCCCAAGCGAAGCCTATCCGAAATCCGCCATCCGAAATCTGCAATGGATGTTATCGTGCTGGCGCCAGCTTTTACGGAGCCCGGACTTGTTCGACGACCGCCAGGACCGCGAGTGGATGGCCGGCATGGCCCGCGGCGACGCGCAGGCGTTCGAGGCGCTGTACCGCGCGTACGAAAAACCGGTCGGCCACTTTCTCTACCGCATGTGCTACGACAAAAGCGCCGCCGAGGACGCGCTGCAGGAAGTCTTCATGCGCGTCTGGCGCAGCGCTCCGCGCTGGCGCGGCGAAAGCAAGGTTTCCACCTTCCTCTTTCAGATCGCCAAAAACGTGGGGCTGGATGCGCGGGCCAAAACCTCGCGCGAGCGCGCGCGCCTGGGTTCCGACGAGGACGGCGATGACGCTCCGCGAAGCGTCGCCGAGCCCGCCGACGAAGCCGCCGGTCCGGTGCGCACGCTGGCCGCCCAGGAACTCCGCGCCGTCGTACGAAAAGCGCTCGAAGCCTTGCCCGACGACCAGCGCGAAGTCGTCCGGCTCGCGCAGGTCGAAGGCTTGAGCTACCGCGAGATCGGCGAGATTCTGGAATTGCCCGTCGGGACGGTGAAGTCGCGCATGGCCGCCGCCGCCGATGCGCTGCGCCGCAAGCTGGAACGGCACGTGCGCGAATAGCGCGGTGCATTCGGGATCGCAGGAGCCGGGACGGGAGGGAAGCATGAGCGAGCCGCACGCAGACGAGCTGCCCGAAGCCTTCCGCGACGAAGTCGCGCTGCTGGCCATGGGCGCCATGCTGCCCGAAGAAGCCGAAGCGCTGCAGCGCCGCCTCGCCGCCGACCCCCGCGCGAAGGAACTCTACGCCACCTACCAGGCGCTCTGGGCCCGCGTGCGCGAAGAATCCGAACCCCGCGACGGCGACCTGCCCGACGGCGAACGGGTTTTGCAGCGCTTGCGCAAGCAGATCGCCGAAGAATCGCGCAGCGCGCTCAAACCGGTCCCGCCACCCGCCGCGCCGCCCGCGCGCCGCACCGGCATCTGGTTTGCCGCGTTTCTGCTCCTGGCGGTCGCCGCGCTCATCGGCGTGGGTATCGCCTTCGGGCCCGCCGGCGGCCCGCCGCCCCACCCCCCCCGCCCCAAACCGGAGCCGCCGCTCGCCACCGTGGAGCCCCTTCCCGGCGAAGAGCGCGGCGAAGCGTTGCGTGCCAACGAAACGTTCACCGCGCGCGAGGACGGCCAGCGCATCCAGCTCGACGGCGGCGTCGACGTGCGCCTGCGCGCCGGATCGAGCATCACCTTGCGCAGTGCGAACGAAATGATCCTCGAGTCCGGTGAAGCCGCCGTGCGCTGGCCGGCCGGGCGCAAAGACTTCACGCTTCAGGCCGGGCGCATGAAGGTCCGTGCCGCCGGCGACCTGGCGCGCTTCGTGCTGCGCCGCGAACCCGAAGAGATCCTCCTCGCCGAAGGCCGGGCGGCCGCCGCGGCCGGAACGGCCGAGCACACCGTCGCCGCCGGCCAAGCCGCGGCCTTGAACGAAGCGGGGCTGCTCGAGCTGCGTAACGACGCCGGGGCCGATGCCGCCAGCTCGTGGGTCGTCGAACGCTTTGCGAAGAGCCTGGAACTCGCCCTGCGCCTCGAACCCCGCGCCCCGGGAGGCCCCGTGCTCGCCACCATCGTACTGCGCAATGCCGGAAGCCTGGTGCTCAGCGTGCCCGGCTACCACGAATTGGGCGTGAACTTCGGCTTGCAAGTGCGCGCTTCGGCACAGGACGCGCCGGCCTTTACCAAAGTGCTTCCGCGCAAGCTGCGCAAGCGCCTCGCGCCGGACTTGGCCGAGGAACTCACCCCCAGCCGCGTGCCCGTAACGCTTCACCCTGGCGAAAGCTACGAGTTGGAACTCGACCTGCGCACCGTGCTGCCCGAACCGAGCACCCCGGCGCATGTCGCCGCGCACTACCTTTACAGGTCAGACCCGGCCGAAGCCGGCTCTTGGGGCATCACCCTCAAAAGCGCCGAATGCGAAGTCCCGGCCGCCCCATGAACAGCTGCACACGCTAGTGCGCCGCGTGGGTGCCTACGGGGAGAAAGTAGAAGGCGAGCGCCAAAATGATGTAGACGCTCAGGAGCTGCACGCCTTCCAGCCAGTTGCATTGACCGTCGCCGGCGATCTGATGCACGATGATCACCGCCGCGCCCACCGCGAAGACCTCGATCGGAGTGAAGACCAGATCCAGCGGGCCCAGATGCGCCGGACCGATAAAGTAGCTGGCGAAGACGAGCACCGGCGCAACGAAGAGGGCCACCTGAATGCTGCTGCCTACCGCGATGCTGAGCGAGAGGTCCATGCGGTTCTTCAGCGCCACCAGAATCGCGGTACTGTGCTCGGCGGCGTTTCCAATCACCGCTACGACGATCACGCCGACGAAGAAATCCGACATGCCCATGCTGCGCGCCGCGTCCTCCACCGAACCGACCAGGAATTCGCTCACCCAGGCCACCAATGCCGTGGCGCCCAATAGCACCGCCAAGGCCTTGCCCAAGGGCCAGATCGCATGGCCTTCGGCGCCGCCGTGACCGTGACCGCCTGCGCTCTCCGCGGCCTGCCCGCTGACGAAGAACTGCTTATGCGTATGCAAGGTAAAGACCAAGCCCAGCGCATACGTAACGAGCATCACGCCCGACAGCCAGGTGCTGAGTTCCACCTCGATGGCGTGCACATCAGGGCCCGCGGAATGATGGAAAACGGCTTCGCTCAAGAGCGCGATGGCCGCGAGGATCAGCATTGTCGCCTGGATACGCGCCCCGCCCGGGTTAAACGACTGAGTTTTAAAGCGTAATCCGCCCGCCAGAAGCGCCGCTCCCAGCACCAGCAGGATGTTGCCCAAAATCGAGCCCGTAAGCGAGGCCTTGACGATGTCGTACTTGCCTTGGCGCAGCGCCATCAACGCAATGATCAACTCGGCGGCGTTGCCGAAGGTCGCATTCAGCAGCCCGCCGATGCCTTCTCCGGTGCGCTCGGCGAGGTGCTCGGTCGCTTTGCCCATCCAACCGGCCAGCGGAATGATCGCGAGACACGCCGACAGAAAGATCCAGGTGTGCTCTTTCGGCGCTCCGAACTCCAAACCCGCGGCGATGGGCACAAAGATCAACAACCAGCTCAACGACGGCTTCAGCCAAGTCGGCATAGGGGCTCCGCGCTTCGGTTCACTTGAGTTGAACGGACACTATCATGGCGCGGCCGAGCCGCTTGCCAAGTGCCGCAACCGGCCTGAAAGGTTCCAAGTTATTCTTCGGTTCGTTTGACAAAAGTTGGGCGAGCACACACAACCTAGCAGCCCATTCAGCGCGCTAAGGACGTCATGCACCCATGAGCAAAACCAAGAAGCATAAACTCACGGCGGCTCACGCCGACCGGCATTTGCTGTATCAGGAAGCCGTCCAGACCCCGGACTTCGAAGTGGAGTTCATGGCGCAGGCCTACCGGCAGCGCAATCGGCGCGAGCCGCGTATCCTGCGCGAAGATTTCTGCGGTACGGCGCTCAACGCCGCCACGTGGGTCGCCGCCGGGCCGCAGCGCCGCGCGTTGGCCCTGGATCTCGACGCCGCCACGCTGGACTGGGGCCGGCGCCAGAACATTCAGCCCTTGGGCCATGCCGCCCGCCGCGTGGACCTGCGCTGCCAGGATGTGCGCACCGTCACTCGCCCGCGCGCCGACGTCTGCTGCGCGCTGAATTTCTCGTACATGTTCTTCACTTCGATCAAAGAACTGAGCGCCTACTTCAAGCAGGTGCGCGAAAGCCTGACGCCCGGCGGAATCATGCTCATGGATTGTTACGGCGGCTGGGAAAGCCAGCAGGTCAAAGAGGAGCCGCGCAAGGTCAAGAGCGACCTTGGGCGCTTCACCTACGTTTGGGATCAGGCGGACTACAACCCCATCGACAACCGCGCGCTTTGCCACATTCATTTTCGCTTCAACGACGGAAGCGAGTTGCGCAAAGCGTTTACCTATCACTGGCGGCTCTACACGCCCGTGGAAGTTCAGGACGCCCTGGAACTGGCCGGCTTTCGCGATGTCCAAGTGTATTGGGACATCGAAGACGATGAAGACAAAAGCGAGTATCGCGCCCGCAGGCGCGCCGAGAATCAGCCGGGCTGGTTGGCCTATATCGTAGGTCAGCGATAAAATTCTAACAAAAACCAAATATGTAGCCTCGAGCTGCACATGTGCAGCTCGAGGCTATTCTCTTGACTTCATGCAACTCCCTAGCTAACTTGACTCAGCTTTCAAGGTTACACGCACATCGACTTCTCTGAGCAGCCCTTACCCGTGCTGCACAAGTGATGCGCGCGTACCCGGCGACCACATAGGTGCATTTTTTGAGGAGGCTTACGAGCGCGCATGAACCATCGGAATTCCGGCGACTGGTATTCTAGCGATTCCCCGTTTGCTACACCGGCGCTTTGGCGCGCACGGCTGCAGGAATGGCTGAGCGGCATGCCCGGCTTACGCGGTCATGCCATGGCGATGGACGCCGCAGGACCGCAGGGTTTGGGCGGAGGGCCGGTGACGCTGACGCCCACGTCGCTTCCGGCAGTGGGTTCGTCGAGCCGTAACCGCGTCGTGGAGACGCCCTCGCACGAAGCGCTCGACCGGGCCATCGATGCCAGCAGCACCTGGTTCCTGCAGCGCCAGAATCCCAAAGGCTTCTGGGTCGCTGAACTGGAAGCCGACACGACGCTGGAAAGTTATTTCATCCTCTTTAAAGCCTTCTTCGGACAGCGCGATCATCCCAAGATTCCCAAGTACGCGAAGGTGATCCGCGAATGCTGCCTGCCGGAAGGCGGCTGGAACACCTTCGAGCACGGCCCGCCGGAAATCTCGATTTCGGTCCTGAGCTACTTCGCCTTGAAGATCGCGGGCGTTCCGGCCGACGATCCGATGATGATCAAGAGCCGTGACAAGATTCTGTCGATGGGCGGCGCGACGAAGGCCAACACCTACACGAAATTTCATCTCGCGTTCTTCGATCAATACGACTGGGCGCACGTGCCGGCGATCCCGCCGGAAATGATCTTCCTGCCCAACATGTCCCCGATCAACATCTACGAAATGTCGAGTTGGTCGCGCACCATCTTCGTACCGCTCTCAGTCATCTACGCGCTCAAACCCGTCTGCCCGTTGCCGCCTGAATGCCACGTCGACGAGTTGTTCGTGGGCGGACGCGAACATGCGGAATTGGGGCTGGCCGGCGACAGCCGTATGGTTTCGTGGACCAATTTCTTCCTGCTGACGGACAAGGCGCTGAAGATCGCGGAGCAGTTCCCGATCCAGGCGGCGCGGCGCATGGCGATCAAACGCGCCGAAATGTGGATGCTCGAACGCTTCGACAAATCGGGCGGCCTGGGGGCGATCCTACCCGCGATGATGAACAGCGTGCTGGCGCTGCGCATCCTGGGCTACAAGGAAGACGATCCGTGGATCAAGCGCGGCATCGAAGAACTCGACGCGCTCGAGATCGCCGATCCGGCCACGGACACGATCCGCGTACAGCCTTGCCACAGCCCCGTCTGGGACACGGCGATCGGGACCTACGCGCTGGCGGTGTCCGGACGCCGTGCCGAAGACCCCGCCCAGCAGCTTGCCTGCGAATGGTTGCTGTCCAAAGAGGTAAAGCAGCCCGGCGACTGGTCGGTGAAGAACAACGTCCCGCCCAGCGGCTGGTACTTCGAGTTCGAGAACGAGTTCTACCCCGACGTCGACGACACGATCATGACCATGATGGCCTTGCGCAACGTGTATCCGAAGGGCGAACACGAGCGCGTGGACGCGGCGATCGAGCGCGCGCTGCGCTGGGTGCTGGGCATGCAGAATCAAGACGGAGGCTGGGGCGCCTTCGACCGCGACAACACGATGGACTTCCTGACCAAGGTGCCCTTCGCCGACCATAATGCGATGATCGATCCCAGCACCGCGGACCTCACCAGCCGCACCCTGGAGATGTTCGCCACCATCGCTCCGGAGATCTTCACGCTCGAGCATCCTGTGGTGAAGCGTGCGATGGCCTTCATCAAGAAAGACCAGTGCAAGGACGGGAGTTGGTTCGGGCGCTGGGGCGTGAATTACATGTACGGCACGTGGCAGGTGCTGCGCGGGCTGCGCTTGATCGGCGAAGACATGTCTAAGGGCTATGTGCGCAAAGGAGTGGAATGGTTCAGGAGCGTGCAGCTCGCCGATGGCGGCTGGGGCGAGCGCTGCGATACGTACGAAGACCCCACGCGCAAGGGTATGGGGCCGAGCACCGCGAGCCAGACGGCGTGGGCCGTCATGGGACTGCTCAACGCCGGCCAAGGCGAATCTCAAGCCGTGCGGCGCGGCGTGCGCTACCTGCTCGATACTCAAACCGGAGCCGGAACCTGGGACGAAGACGAGTGGACCGGCACGGGCTTCCCGCGAGTCTTCTACCTGAAGTACCACTACTACCGGCATTACTGGCCGCTGATGGCGTTCGCGCAATACCGCCGCTACCTGCGCGGCTTCCGACCTTAGAGGACAAGAGGACCATGCGCGGCCTCTTATTCTTCGTGTTGTTGAGTCTGTTCCTGCCCGCAGGCAGGGTTCGTGCGGGCGATGCAGAAGGCGTGCGCATCCTTGCGGCTTGCGACGCCACGCACTATCGGCACAGCGAAGGCTCGGCGGTCGAATTACCCGATGGCCGCATCCTGCTGGTTTGGAGCCGGTTCGACGGGCATAAAGACCGCTGCGGGACTTTGGGGGACAACGGACCGGCCACGCTGGTGCTCTCCGAATCCACCGACGGCGGAGCGACTTGGTCCGAAGCGCAACCCCTTCCGGTGGGTGCCGCCACTCGGAATATCATGCAGGCCGGATTCGTACCGGTAAAAAAGGGCCTTATGCTGTCCTTCAGCGTGCGCATGCGCGAAGGGAACATCAGCGTCAAACATGCGATCGAAAGTTCGGACGACGGCAAGACCTGGACCGAGCGCCGAAAGCTTTTCGACGCCTGCGGCGCGAACGACCGGTCGATCCGCCTCTCCGGCGGCCGCATCCTGATGGCGGTGCACCGCTCATCGACCGTCAACATCGGCAATGCCAAAGACCGCGAAACGCTCGTGGCGCGCAGCGATGACGAGGGAGCCACCTGGACGCTCACCGAACCTTTGGGCCACGCCAAGCATGAAATGGAAACGCGCCAGATCGACCCGCAGCCTTTGATGATTCACGAACCCGCGCTGGCCGAATGCCCCGACGGTTCGGTCTTGATGCTCGCGCGCAGCATCACGGGCGTCCTGTACGAATCGCGATCGGCCGACGGCGGCGTAACTTGGAGCGTGCTTGCACCTACCGCCATCGAATCCTTTGCCGCGCCGCCGTACCTGAAGAGACTGCCGGACGGGCGTATCGCGCTGCTCTGGAATCCCATCGCCGGCAAGGGCGCGAAGGCCGCACGGGAGGCACAGGCCAAGGCCGCCAAAATGCCCTACGGCCCTCGCCAACGCCTGGCCCTTATGACCAGCGCCGACGGCGGCAAGACCTGGAGCGATCCGCGGACGCTGGCCGAAGACGGCAAGCACGGATTCTGCTACCCCTGGGTCTGCGAGAAAAAGGACGGCGCGTGGCTGGTCTTCTGCAGCCGCACGCCGTTCACGATTTACCCCTGCGACCTCGCGCTTTTGCCCGCCTTCAAACCTTGACCGCTGGCGTCCTTCCGCTCGCCTGACCTTGCCAGCGCCGCCGAATGAGGACAGACTGGGCGCATCATGAAACGCATCTTTCTGGTGGCGTACACCAAGCGCAAGAAGGAGACGGGCGCGGCGCTGCGTGATGCATTGCCGTGGCTGCGGCGCATGGCCCACGTCGTCGGCGTGGACCGCGAGGACGGGCAGGATCTGCGCCGCGTGGATGCCGATCTCATGCTCGTCTTCGGCGGCGACGGCACCATGCTTTCCGTCGCGCGCCGCCTGGCCGGCAATCCCATCCCCGTCCTGGGCGTCAATATGGGGCAACTCGGCTTCATGGCCGAGGTTCAGCACGACGAATTGAAGCAAGTCTTGCCGCGGGTGCTGAAAGGCGAGTATGTGCTCTCGCCGCGCATGATGCTCCAAGCCACCTTCGCACGGCGCGGACGAACCGGGCAGAAGCAGACGCTCCAGGCACTAAACGACGCCGTGCTTCTGCGCCTGCCCAAAGCGGCCATGATGACCGTCGGCGTCTCGGTTTCGGGCGAGCCGGTCGCGAACTACAAAGGCGACGGCCTGATCGTCAGCAGCGCCACGGGCTCGACGGGATACAGTCTCTCCGCCGGCGGGCCGATCCTGTCCGAACGGCTCAAGGCGCTGATCGTCGTCCCGGTCTGCGCGCACACGCTGGCAAGCCGCCCCATCGTTCTGGCCGGCGACGAGAAACTCGAGATCGCCCCCGAAACGCGGAACGGTTCGCCCGTCGAACTGGTGATGGACGGACAGGTCAGCGTGAGCCTCAAGAGCGGCACGCGCGTGACGATCGGGCGATCGCCGCACGAATTCAACATCGTCACGCTGGGGCGGCGCGGGCGCTACGAGATCATCCGCGACAAGCTGCAGTGGGCCGGCTGGATCAAGGCCAAGCGCGAAGCAACCTGAATACCCCAAGTTACTCCGGCGGCGCGAAGCGCAAGACCTCCTCCAACGTGGTTTCCCCGGCCGCGGCACGTACGACGCCATCGGCTACGAACGTGGTCATGCCCTGCTGGATCGCGATCTCGCGCAATTCGTGAGCCGGCCTGCCG
This sequence comes from Planctomycetota bacterium, assembly GCA_015075375.1. GTDB lineage: Bacteria > Planctomycetota > SZUA-567 > H5-PLA8 > H5-PLA8 > H5-PLA8. The sequence goes on from JABTUM010000004.1 coordinate 651,186, forward strand.
CGCCGGATGGCCGTGGCGATCCGCTCGCTTACCTCCAGCGTTTCGGCGATCAGTACGCGGCCGCGAAAGCCGGTCTGCGCGCAATCGGGGCAGCCCACCGGTTCGTGGTAGTTCCAGGTCAACCCCGCCGCGTCGGGGACGCAGCGCGAGTACGCTTCTTCCGCGCGCCGCTTCAAGTCCTCGGCAGGCTCCGCGGGCTTGCGGCAGCGCGGACACAGCACCCGGATCAGGCGCTGGGCGATCACGAGCTTCACGGTCTCCGCGACATGCATCGGGGGAACGCCGATGTCGCATAGGCGCGCCATGACCCCGCTGGCCTCGTCGGTGTACATCGCCGCGAGCACGAGGTGCCCGGTCAGCGCGGCGTCCACCGCCAGCATGGCCGTTTCGGTATTCGGCAATTGAGCCAGCATCAGATGATTCGGCGCGCAGCGCAGGAGCGCACGCACGCTTTCGGCGAAAGGCGTCTCCGGATGCACCGGCGTCTGCAGCGCCCACGGGATCGAGACGGAAACGGGATCCTCGAGCGTCACGGTCTTGGCGCCGGGTCCGGCCAACCGCTGCAAGAGCGCGTACAGCACCGTGGTCTTCCCCGAGCCCCGCGGACCGGTCACCACGATCAATCCGGCCGGACGCTTGAGTGCGGCGTGGATCCGCTCCAAATCGGCGGCGTGAAAGCGCATCTTGTCCAGATCGAAGGTGAGTTGCGTGCTGTCCAGAAAACAGGCGACCAGGCATTCGCCAAACGCCGTCGGGGTTACCGAGACCCGGATATCCAGCGGACTCTGCTTTACGACCAACTCGATCCGATTGTGCTTGGGTTTGCGTCGATCGTTCAGGTCCAGGTTCGCCATCAGCTTCCAGCGGTCGACCAACGGATGGAGCAAGCGGCGGTCAAATTGGGCCACGGTCTGCAATTCGCCGTCGATGCGTATACGCAACAAGCCAACGGGCTCGCTGGAACCGGCTTGCAACATGGCCTCGAGATGCAGGTCGCTCGCCTTCGCCTCAACCGACAACAAGAGCATATGGTTCGTGGCCGATGCGACGTTGCGGCCTTCGATCGGCGGAACCTGGGCCCTGCGAATGCGTTCGTAGAAGGCGCGGATCTGCTCCAGCAGCGGTCCGATATCCGCCGGCAACTCGGCTTCCACCGGCTGCCCTTTCAAGAATGCGTCGATGTCCTTAGGGTAGAAGCGCCATTGGCGGCCGATTTTGTGCCCGCGGATTTTTCCGCTCTTAAGCCAGCGTGCAAAGGTTGGGCGCGTGGTTTTCAGCCGCTCGATGGCCTCCTCCATGGAGATCAGTTCACCGGCCGGCGATTCGGCAGGAAGGGCGTCCGTCGAGGTCTTCCGCGGCTTGGCCATATTCGTTTCTCCTGGGCACCTTATGTATCATAGTTAATCATAGTGGTTATGATATGTAAAGAAGATTTCAGCAAAAAGACGCAGCGGACTCGCGCGGCTGGAAATCCACGGCCCTCTGAGTCAGAATGGAACTTGGTGTCTTGCTTCAAGTAAGGAGCTTTCATGGCTGCCCCCGTTCGTGTCCGTTTCGCGCCCAGTCCTACCGGCTACCTCCATGTCGGCGGCGTGCGTACGGCAATCTTTAATTGGCTCTTCGCGCGCCAGCATGGCGGCGTTTTCGTGCTGCGCATCGACGATACGGACATCAAACGCCACCAGGACGAAGCGGTGCAAGTCATCCTGGACGGCATGAAGTGGGCCGGCCTCTCGTGGGACGAAGGCCCGGAAGTCGGCGGCGCGTACGGACCCTACTTCCAGTCGCAGCGCTTCGAGCGCTACAAGGAAGTCGCCAAACAGCTTGAGGCAAGCGGCCGGGCGTACTGGATGAAAAAGGACGCCGCGAAGGATTTGCCCGAGTGGAAGATCGAGAAGCTTAAGAAAGCCGGCAAATGGGACGAGGACCGCGCGCAGGCGGCATCCGACCCCGAGCCGGCGCTGTACTTCAAGATCCACCCCGGCGAGCCCCAGGAGGTGGTGCTTCAAGACGCGGTCTGGAAGGAGTACCGCCGCCCGGCCGAAATGCTGGACGACTATGTGATCCTCCGCGCGGACGGTTCGCCCACGTACAACTTCGCCACCGTCGTCGACGACATCGACATGAAGATCAGCCACATCATTCGCGGCGAGGACCATCTCGCCAACACGCCGAAGCAGATCCGGCTCTTCGAGGCGCTCAACGCGCCGTTGCCGGTCTTCGCGCACCTGCCCATGATCCACAACGATAAAGGCCAGAAGATCAGCAAACGCCGCGACCCCGTGGCGGTGACCATCTACCGCAAGTGCGGCATCCTGCCCGAGGCGCTCGTAAACTTTCTGGCGCTCCTGGGCTGGAGCCCCGGCGACGACCGGGAAGTCATGACTCAGGACGAAATGATCGCCGCATTCAGCCTCGACCGCATCAAGCTTTCGCCCGCGCAGTTCACGCTCAAGCGGCAGGCCGATCTGCCCGAAGGGAGCGACTACAACGAGCGGCTCGACTGGCTGCACGCGGCGCTTCCCGGCACGAAACTCGAATGGATGAACGGAGAGTACATCAAAAAGCTTGCGCCGAAGGACCTGCTCTCGCGCGCGGAGCCGTTCCTGAAGCGCCATTACGATCTGTCCGGCGCGGATCCGGTCTGGCTGAGCAAAATCCTGGCCTTGGAGCAGGAGCGCAGCCGCACGCTTTACGCGCTGGCCGAGAACCTGCGCCTCTTCTTCGAAGCTCCGGCCGCGTACGACGACAAAGCCGTCAAGAAGTGGCTCGAAAAGGGCGACGGATGGGCGCACCTCGAAGCAATCCGCGAATTGCTCGACAAGCATACCGACTGGACCGGCGCGGCCCTGGAACATGCCTTGAACGCGTACGCCGAACAAAAAGGCGCGAAGTTCGCAAACATCGCGCAACCGCTTCGTGTGGCGCTCTCCGGCACCGCCGTCTCGCCGCCGATTCACGAAACGCTGGTACTGGTGAGTAAGCCCGAAGCGCTCAAACGCATCGACGCGCTGCTGGCCCGCAAGGGTGCGCCGACCCCATGAGCGCCATCGAGATCTCCGTCTTCTGCGCCGACATCGGGCGCATCGATCCGAAGGAGTCGCGCAACCGCTTCGGCTGGGCCGGCCGGCGCGCCGGCGTCGTCGATGAAACGCCCCCACGGGGCCACTACCCGGCGGAATTAGCCGAAGCCGTCGTCGCCGAACTGGGCAAAGGGTCCAAGGTCGCGCTGGGCTTCGAGTGCCCCACCTTCGTGCCCGTCGACACCGACCATTTCATGCTCACGAAGGCGCGCAAAGGCGAAGGCAACCGGCCTTGGTCCGCCGGCGCGGGCGCGGCATCGCTGGCGGCGGGGCTCTCCGAAATCGCCTGGACGCTGCAGCGCATCAAGGAATTGATGCTGTTGAAGAACTGGCGCGCGCCGGAGATCTACCTCGATCCGCAGGAGTTTCACGAAGCGGCGAAGGGCCTCCTGCTTTGGGAGGCGTTCGTTACGAACAAGCCCGCTCCCACCGATCACGCCGACGACGCGACCGCCGCGGTGAATGCTTTCTGCGCCGCTTGGCCGGGGCTGGCGCAAGCCGACGTGTTTGCCGCCGAAGACCGCACCGTCTTTTCCGTGACCGGCGCGGCGATTTTGCATGCCGGCTTCACCGACGACGTCGGCCTTTTGTGGAAGAAGTGCGTAGGCATCCGAGCCTGAAAACCGCCTCCCGGAACCGCTGGACGAGACCGTGCTGACACGAACGTTTTTGCACCTCCCGAGCATCGGACCGCAGCGCGAGCGCACGCTCTGGGACGGTGGCGTCTCGTGCTGGGACGATTGGCTGGGGCAGCGCGACCTCTTCGAGGAAGCGCCGCCCGACACCTTCGAAACGTTGCTCGGCGAATCCCGCGAACGCCTGCGGTTGGGAGATGCTCGCTGGTTCGAAGAACTCCTCGGTCCCAGCCACGCCTGGCGGCTCGCCGCCGACTTCGACGACGGCCGGACCGTCTACCTCGATATCGAGACCGACGGCTCGCGCGCCGACGAGATCCCGCTCGACGAAGACGCTCCCGGCGGCACCACCGTCGTCGGCACCTGGGACGGCCGCGAAGCGCGCGTTTTTCTGCGCGGCGAGGACATGCGCGAACTGCCCGAGTATCTCTGCCGCTACAAAGTGCTGTGCACGTTCAATGGCAAGAGTTTCGACCTGCCGTATCTCGAAGGCCGCTTTGGAAAGGGGTTCTTCCCGGGCGCGCACCTGGATCTGCGCCCGCTCACGCGTGTGGTGGGCCTCACCGGCGGACTGAAGAAGATCGAAGAAGCCATCGGCCTGCTGCGGCCCGAACCGATCCGGCGCTTCACCGGTTACGACGCGGTCAAAATGTGGGCGCTGTACAAAACGCGCGGCCGGATGGATGCTCTGGAAGGCTTGGCGCGCTACAATCTGGCCGATGCGGTGAACCTGCAAGCCGTCATGCGCGCCGCGTATAACGCCTACATCCAGCAGCAGAATCTGCCTTTCCGGCGTTTCGATAGTCTGCAGGAGCCTGAAATGGATGCGGCCGTGGACGAGGCGATCAAGTGCATGCACGCGCGCCTGGCCGCGCGCGGCGCACCGGGCGAAGCTACTTAACCGGCGCGTTCAGTTCTTCCTGCATCTCCTTGAACCGTTCGCTCTGCGGCCCAAAGAGTTCCTGCGCGTACTGGTTCAGATTAAACTTGCTCAGGTGGCACTTGCTGCACTGGTTGTGAAGCCCGAAGGTCGGGCTGTGGCGCATGATCCGCGCACGGCGGCCGGAATCGGTGAGCAGCAGCTTGTCGGGAGCAACAATATCGGCTTCCGAATCCTTCTGGTGGCAGAAGCGGCAATCGACCCGGAAGCGGTCCACTTCGGCTTTGCACTCGCGGACGGCGCGCATCCGCGGCGTCTCTTCGATGCGGCGATCGATCAACGGATGGTCGAGCACCTCGTCCATATTAGGCAACTTAGCCGAACACGCGGCCAAGGCCATCAGGCCGACAAGCGCCAAAACCACGAAGCCCCGCTTCACTCAAGCATCCTCACAAGGTCCTAACGGCCGGTTGAACAGGAGCATACCCTTAAAGGATAGCCAGAGCCAGCGGTTCCCCGATCCTCGCTAAGACGCTTGGCGACCGCCTCGTCCATCATCTAAATGGAAGGAGAGCGGCCTCTTGCCCGAGCGCACCCCCAGCGTATACCGAGAACGTCCCAGCCGTACCGGGATGGAGCCGTTGGACGGCGGGGTACGATTACCCTCAGTCCGTCGGTCACTGGCATCGGCTGGACCTCGTCCGTACAGTAGGGATTCTCGGCCTCGCCCGCGCCGCGGGGGGCCTGCGCCTCGCGCCGTACAACCGGTGGTGCCGCTTATGGACGACCGGCCGTTCGATCGCAAAGTATACAAGGTGCGCGCCACCACTCGCAGGCTACGAGTGGGGCCGTATTTGCGTTCCAACGACGGCGAACTGGTCGTGAAGTGCCTGGAAGGCGACCTCGATGCCTTCAACGAACTGGTCGAACGCTACCAGAACGCCGCGCGCAACCGCGCGGTGGCCATCGTGCGCGACTTCCAAGCCGCCGAGGACATCACGCAGGAAGCTTTCGTAAAAGCCTACGATTCGATCCCGCAAATCGACAATCCCGACCGTTTTGGCGCGTGGTTGATGACCATCGTTCAACGCACGGCGCTCGACCATCTGCGCGGCAAAAAAGAGACGATGAGCCTGGAGTCCATGAAAGAACAGGGCTTCGAGGCGCAGCGCCAGACCCGCGGACTGCAGATCGAGAAGCTGGAAGACCGCGAGGACGACGTCCAGGTCCTCGAAGCGCTGCGCGATCTGCGCGACGATTACCGCGAGATCATCGAACTGAAACACATCGAGGGCCTTTCGTACAAAGAGATCGCCGACAGGCTGGGCATGACGGTCTCTGCGGTGGGTGAAAAGCTCTCCCGCGTGCGCAAGATGCTCGAACGAAAACTGACCAAGCACCAGGTGCCGCAGGCCGGCGCGATCGAGGAGTCCGAAGCGCCATGATGGTACTGCGGGAAGACGAACGCGACCTGCTGCTCTCGATGTATGTCGACGGCGAGCTGGAAGGCGAGCAACGCGCGGCGGTGGAGCAGCGCCTCGCTTCCGATCCGGCGTGGCAAGCCGACTACGAAGCGCTCCGCGCCGCGACGCAACGCATCAGCCGGGTCGTCGAAAGCAACTGGCACGACGAAGCGATGACCCAAAAGGTCCGCGAACGCGTGGCCGCGCGCCCCGCGCCCAGCACCGCGACGGCCGCGGCCGCCGCCAAACGCCTCAAAGCCGCCGACACCCAGACGCGCCAAGCCCGCATCCGCGCCGAAGCTCGTGCCCAGCGCGTGCGCTGGCTGGGTTGGTTCGCGGCGGCGGCGGCGATGTTGCTCTTCGCCATCAGCCTCTCGTTCGTGCTCGGTGGGGGAACGCCTCAAACTCCGGTGGCTCAAGCGCCAGCGGCTCCTTTGGGCCGATACGACGCGAAGGCGGCGCAGGTCTCTGGCACGGACCTCAAGATGGAACGGGGCGTCTGGGCCGTGGGGCAGCGCCTGCAAGCCGGTGAAACTCAAGCTTGGGTGGCCCTGGACGACGGCTCGCGCCTGTGGCTGAGCCCTCACGGCGTCCTCGAAGGACTTGCCTCGCGCAGCGTGAAGCTGCTGCAGGGCCGCGTACTGATTCAGGTCGCCCCCGGCCGCGAGCGCTTCTCCGTGGCTCTGGAAGACGGCAGCACCGTGGAAGCGCTGGGCACCCGCTTCGAAGTGGCGTTGGCCGAGAACGGACCATTCGTACGCGTCGTGGAAGGACACGTGCGGCGCCATACGGATGCGCGCAGCGCCGAGGCGCGCGGCGGGCAGGAGATCGATCCGGGCTTCGAGGTCAAGCCGGTGGATCCGCGCGCCGTAGGCGCGCGCTGGCCGGACGCGGCGCCAAGCGAACAGTCCACGGCTTCGGCTCTGGCCGCGCCCTGGTCGCAAGTGGGCGGTTCGCCGGGGCACGACGGCGTCAGTCCCCTCCCCGGACCGCTCGCGCTGGCCGCCGATGCGTTCTATGCGTACCCCAAATCCGAGAGCGCCGAAGCGGGACAGTATGCGCCGGCGGTGGCCGATGCGCGCGGGCGCATCTTCATCCTGCGGCGCGCGGATACCGAACGCAGCCGCCTCTTCCGGCTCGACCTGAACGCGGCGCGGCCGGCTTGGGAGCCCTGCGGCGATGCGATCCACGGGCACGGGCAGCATCACCCCCCGGTGGTCACACCCCGTGGCCTGGTCGTCCTGGGCGTCTCGAAGATGACCGGATCCAACGTGATCGCCTGGGATCCCGAGACGGAGCGCGTGGCTTGGAGCGCCGACGTAGGCAGCTCGGTCTATGCCTTGGCCTGCGCGCCGGACGGCACGCTCCTGGCGAGCACCTTCCAGCGCGTCGCGGCGCTCGACGAGCGCGACGGGCGCGAACGCTGGTCGTACGCCGCCGAAGGCGTGACCGATCTGCAAGCGCCGGCATGCGTGCTGAGCGACGGACAGATCGTGGTCGCGACCCGCGCCGGACGTGTGGTGCGGCTGAGCCCCGACGGGAAGCTCGTACGCGAAGTGCGCTGGAGCGCCGCGCAGGGCCTGTTCTGGCCGCCGGTGGCGCGGACAGACGGCGGCGTGTGGCTGAGTGCACCCGACGGGGGCCTCGCGAACTGGGGGCCGGACGGCAAGCTGGAAGCCTCCACCGACGGTTCGGTTTCCACGTGGCCGCTGGGGAATGGCGTACTTGCGCTTGGCAACCGGCTCGGCCTGCCCAAAGGCGCTGCCGCCTCGCTGCGCGGTACCAGCGCGGTGACGGCTATGGCGCTCGACGGCCGCGGCTATCTTTACGCCGGAGCCCACGCCGGCGTGACGCGCTTTAAGTTCGATCCGGCTCAGGATCGCGCGGGCGAGACGCTTGCCGAAGACGCGTTCAGCCTCGTGCAGCAAGGCGAAATTGTCCGCGGCGGCATCGCCATCCTGCCCGGACGGCTGGTCGTCACCACCACCGAAGGGGTGCAGGTCTTCAAGTAAGCGCCCGCCGGCGCTACTGCGTGAGATACGGCATGATCGCTTGCGCGGCTTTGTTCTGCAGACCCGCTTCCGGCCAGACCAGCCACAAGTATCGCTGCGCTTTAGGATGCGTGATGCGCAGGTAATGGGGTGCGGGCTCCAGCGTCGTCAGGATCACCGAACGTGGAATCAGCCCCACGCCGATGCCCACGGCGCAGTACGCCTGGATCGAATCGAAATGGTCGGCCTCGAACGCCGTGCCCATTTCAAACCCTGCGCGGCGGCACAAGTCTTCGGCCAGGTGCCGGAACTCGGTGTCCTTCTTGGTCACCACGAACGTCTCGCCGGAAGCTTCGGCGAGTTTCAGCTCCTGGCGCGCGGCGAGCGGATGGTTCTCGCCCACGGCGAGCAGCAGATCCTCGCGCTGAATCAGCGCGCGGCGCATGCGCGGAATCGGCGCGAGCGCTTGGGTCACGCCCAGATCAAAGCCGCCGCTCAAAACCAGGTTGGGGATATTTGCGCTCACGGTCTCTTCGAGCACGATGTCTACGCGCGGGTGGTCGCGTTTGAACGCGGCGATTTTGGGCGGAAGCACATAGACGCACGCGCTGGGCAGGGTGACGATGCGCACGACGCCGCGGCTGGCTCCACGGAGTTCTTCGGCAACGCCTTGCGCTTCATTCAGCGCACTGAGCACCTGCTCGGCGTAAGGCAGAAAGACCTCCCCTTCGCGCGTCAGTTCCGCTCCGCGAGGGAGCCGCTTGAGGAGCTTTAAGTTCAGTTGAGCTTCCAGTTTACGGATCTGCTGGCTGAGCGCCGGCTGGGCCACGTGGCAATTCTTGGCGGCCCGGGTGAAATTTCGGATTTTGGCTACTTCAATGAAGTAGCGTAACTGGTTGAGGTCCATGGAGTTAATCTCCCATAAGCAAAAAATATGGCAGCGATTCAAACCATATAGTGTACGCCCCTTCTAAACAAGGTACCCTTTTAACAGGCAAAGAGTTAGGTCGGCGAACAAGCCTCCAGACCTAAAGTGACCTAAGTCAGGATACTAGCGGTGCGTGGGCCACGCGCGCCGCAGGACCGCCATCGAGACACTAAGGGGAATCAGCATGTCGAACGAACCCAACAAGTCCGAATTCCCATATCCGGGCATTCCGACGACGGGCGACGGCGCGGCGACGGTCGTATGGGTCGAAACGCACGTCTGCCAAGGCGCCTGCGCGTATCCGATCACCAGTTCAACGACGATGGGCGGCGGCTTTCAATTGGCCGTGGCGAACGGGCTCAAGAACCTGTGGGGCGAAACGCTCGCCTTTATCGAACCGGAAAGCGAACACTCCAGCGCCTCGTCCTGCGAAGGCTTCGCGGTCGCCGGCGGCCGGGTGACGAACTTCACCTCGGGCCAAGGCCTGATCCTGATGAAAGAAGTTTTGTACACGATCAGCGGCAAGCGCCTGCCGATCGTCTTCCACATCGGCGCACGCGCGCTGACCAGCCAAGGCTTGAACGTGCATGCAGGCCACGACGACGTGATGGGCGTCGCCGACACGGGCTGGGGCATCGTCTTCGCCAAGAACGCCCAGGAATCCGGCGACCTCGCGCTGATCACCCGCCGCGCCGCCGAGGCCAGCGAAACGCCCTTCCTGAACGTGCAGGACGGCTTCCTCACGACGCACACCGTCGAGAACGTGCGCCTGCCCGAGAAGGACTTCATGAAGGAATACGTCGGCGATCCGAACAAGAAGCTGCGCAACCTGATGGACCCCGACAGCCCCGTGATGTCCGGCGTGGTGCAGAACCAGGACAGCTACATGAAGGGCAAGATTGCGCAGCGCTACTTCTACGCGCGCGTGCCCAATGCCCTGAGCGAAGCGTTCGAAGAGTTCTACCGCCTTACCGGCCGGCGCTACGACTTCATCGAGTGCTACAAGATGGACGACGCCGAATACGCGCTCGTCGCGATGGGCGGTCTGGCAGAGACGGCCATGGCCACGGTGGATTGGATCCGCGAAGAGAAGAAGGTCAAGGTTGGCGTGGTGCACGTCACCAGCTACCGGCCCTTCCCCGACAAGCAGCTCCTCGCGGCGCTCAAGAACATGAAGGGCGTGACGGTGCTGGAACGCATGGACGATCCGCTTGCGCCCAGCAACCCGCTCACGCGCGACCTCAAGGCCGCCTTCTGCGACGCGGTCGCGGGGCTGAACCACATGCCGAAGGTCGAGCGCATTCCGCCGATCTTCAGCGTCTCGGCAGGCTTGGGCAGCCGCGATTGCCGCCCCGGCCACTTCTGGGCCGCCGTGCAGAACATGATGGCTCCGAAGCCGAAGCACTACTACGTACTGGGCATCAAGCATCCGCTGGCGCTGGACATCAGCGACGACCCGGACGTCCGGCCGGAAGGCGCGTTCTCGATGCGCGGGCATTCGGTTGGCGGTTTCGGCTCGGTGACGACGAACAAGGTCATCGCGACCATCGCCGGCGAGACCTTCGGCATGGACGTGCAGGCCTATCCGAAGTACGGCAGCGAAAAGAAGGGCCTCCCGACCACCTATTACCTCACCATCGCCAAAGACCACGTCCGCACGCACTGCGAACTGGAAAACATCGAACTGGTGGTCGTCAACGACATCAACGCCTTCGTCAGCGGGAATCCGCTGATGGGCATCGCCGACCATGGCGCGGTTTTCATGCAGTCGGACAAGGAGACGCCTGAATTGGTCTGGGCGGGCATCCCTGCGTACGCGAAAGAGGTCATTCGCGAGAAGCGTGTGCGGGTCTACTACATGGACATGGTCAAGGTCGCGCGCGAAGTCTGTTCGATCCCGGACTTGCTGATGCGCATGCAGGGCGTGGTGCTGGTCGGAACGTTCATGAAGATCACGCCCTTCCAGAAGCGCATGGGGCTGTCCGACGAGCAGGTTTTCGCCGGCATCGAGAAGGTCGTGCGCAAATACTGGGGCAAGCGCGGCGACAAGGTCGTGGCCGAAAACATGGCGGCGATCACGCGTGGCTTCAAGGAGTTCCTCGAAATCCCCCGCGCCGTGATCGGGGAAAACACCGTGCAGGCCGCGTCCGCGGGCGGGAACTGAGCGTAGAACGGCTTACGCGTTTGAATCGTGTCTCTAAGCCATAGGAAAAGGAAGCACCCATGATTGACTCCGCGAAACCCACTCAAGCCGTCAAGGAAGCGCCGCATCACCTCGATGAGTCCGTGCTCGATGTGGCCGACTTCAACGAGCGTGTCATTACCGCGTACGAACGCGGCGTTGCCGAGTTGGAACTTGAAGCCGACCGCGACCTTTCGCGCAGCTTGATTCCCGCCGGCACCGGCGTGATGCGCGACTTCTCCTACATCGCCCCCGAAATTCCGGAGTTCATCCCGGAAAACTGCGTGGCCTGTATGGAATGCGTCGTCGAGTGCCCGGATACGGCCATCCTCGGCAAGGTGGTCAAGAACCCGGCGCTTGAGGCCGAGTTGAGCGGAATTACCGATCCCGATTACCGCGCGCACGTGGCCAAGCAGTTCACCAAGACGCAAAAGTTCCACGTCACGTACGAGAAGCAGAAGAAAGAGCCGGGGCTCTTCGGCATCTTCATCGACCCGACGAAGTGCAAGGGCTGCGCCGAGTGCGTCGAAGTCTGCGGCAGCCACGCGGCGCTGAAGATGGTCAAGAAGACCGACGAAAACCTTGAGACCTACCGCAAGGACTGGCAGGTTTACAAGAAGCTGCCGGATACGCCGATGGAGTACGTCAACGAGCGCATCGTCACCGACCTGATGCTCGTCGAAAAGGCGCTCTTATACGTCGGCGGCGCCGGTTCCTGCGCGGGCTGCGGCGAAGCGACAGCGTTGCGCATGATGCTGGCCGCCACCGCCTTCCAGGCCGGCAAGGAAAACATCGGGCTCGTCGCCTCCACGGGCTGCAATACGGTGTACACCAGCACCTATCCGTACAACCCGTACTTGGTGCCGTGGACCAACAGCCTCTTCGAGAACGGCCCCGCCGACGCCATGGGCGTCCGCGCGCGCTGGAACCAGAAGGGCTGGAATAATAAGCGCCTCTGGGTCATCGGCGGCGACGGAGCGATGAACGACATCGGCTTCCAATCGCTCTCCCGCATGCTCGCCAGCGGCATGGATATCAAGGTCCTGGTGCTGGATACGCAGGTCTACAGCAACACCGGTGGCCAGGCGTCGACCAGCACGTACACCGGCCAGGAAACCAAGATGTCGGCGCACGGCAAGGCGCAGGGCGGCAAGACCGAACGCCGCAAGGAACTCGCCACCATCTGCATGATGCATCCCGAAACGCTGGTCGCTCAGACTACCTGTGCGCACATCAATCACTTCTACAAAGCGGTGATGGCGGCCAACGAGTTCGACGGCCCAGCGGTGATCAACGTCTACACGACCTGCCAGCCCGAACACGGCGTCGCGGACAACATGGCCGGCCACCAGGCCAAGCTGGCCGTCGAATCCCGCGCCTTCCCCCTGATCATGTACGATCCGCGCAAGGGCGAACGCATGAAGGAACGTCTCTCGCTGGCCGGAAACCCGGCGATGAAGGACGACTGGTACTTGAATCCCAAGACCAAGGAACCCGTCGACTTCACCTACTTTGCGCGCACCGAAGGCCGCTTTGCCAAGCACTTCGACAAGGAAGGCAATCCTTCCGAAACGCTGCTCGCGTCTCAAGCCGACCGTCTGAAGAACTGGCACATGCTGCAGGAACTGGCTGGCTTGCGCTAAACGCAGTCGAGTCAGACCGCACCTCGCCTTACCGCTCCCCATCCCGTAGCCCGGGATGGGGAGCTTTGTTTTGCGCGTTGAGTATTTGGGCACGAAACGCGCGACGGGCTTTCCAATAGCGCAATCCGGCCGGCCGAAAGCGGCAAACTAGCGAACGAGGCCGAGCTTTAAAAATGCTTCGGCGATGGCGACATCTTCGGGTCGCGTGATCTTGAGGTTGGTGCTGCTGGATTCGATCAGCGCGATGGGCTGGCGGAAGCGTTCGCAGACGGCGGCGTCGTCGGTGACTTCCACGTTGGGGGCCTGCTTCTGGAGCCGCTCGGCGAGGTCGAGGATGAGCGCGCGCCGGAAAATCTGCGGGGTCTGAGCCTGCCAGAGTCCCGCGCGCGGTACGGTCTCGGAGGAGACCGGAGGCGCGTCCGAGTTCGAATGCCGCGCCGTTTCCTTCTTCAGCGTATCGCGCACGGGCATGGCCAGGATCGCGGCGCCCAAACGCGCCGCGGCGTCGAGCGCCTGCCGGATCGCCTCCGGCGGCGGGAACGGCCGCGCGGCATCGTGGATCAAGACCAGTTCGGCGTCTTGCGCCGTCGCGCGCAAGCCGTTGCGCACGCTGTCTTGGCGGCGCGCGCCGCCGTCGGCAAAGACCACCTCGATGCGCTTGGGCAGCTTGGCGAGCTTCACGGCCGACTGCGCGCGGCGGCGGTCTTCGGGGCGCGTGACGACCACGAGTTGCTCAAGCCCCGGCACTCGCGCGAGCGCCAAGGCGGTCCAGGCAAGGATCGGCTTTCCGCGCAACTTCAGGTACGGCTTGCGAACCTTCCCGCCCATGCGCGAACTGGAACCCGCCGCGACGACGACGGCGGCGCAGGGACGCGCAGCGGAGTTCGTGGACTGGATCACGAGCCGCGCTTAGAGCAGATCCTGCGGCACGCTTTCGCGCGCGAGCAGTTCTTCGACCGTCTGGCGGCGGTTGACGACGTAGTGCGCTCCGCCTTTGACGATCACTTCCGGCACGAACGGACGCGTGTTGTAGTTGCCCGCCATGACGAAGCCGTAGGCTCCGGCGCTGTATACGGCCAGCAGATCGCCGCGCGCCAAGCCCTTGGGCAGCGCGCGATCCTTGGCCAGGAAGTCGCCGCTTTCGCAGATGGGCCCCACCACGTCGCTGACGGCGTACGCTTCGCCCTCGGCGGGCTTGCCTCCGCGCGTAGGCGGCAATTCCGAGGCCTCGACGGGCCAGATCTCGTGAAACGCGCCGTACAGCGTCGGGCGCGCCAGATCGTTCATCCCCGCATCGACGATCAGGAAGCGCTTGTTGCCGCTCTCCTTCACGTAAGTCACGCGCGTCAGCAGGATGCCGGCGTTGCCACAGATGAAGCGGCCGGGTTCGAGCACCAGCGTGCAGCCGCTGTCCTTCACCATCGGCACGATCACTTCGGCGAACTTCGCCGCCGGTTGTGCCTTGCGGTCGGCGTAGTAAATCCCGAAGCCGCCGCCGCTGTTGAGGTACTGGATCGGCACATCCTTGCCGCGGTGCGTCTTGATGAAACTCACCACCTTCGTCAGCGATTCCTGGTACGGCGTCACATCGGTGATCTGGCTTCCGATGTGGGCGTGGATCCCGGTGACGCGAACGTGCGCGTGTTTCTTGGCCGCGCTGATAATGCCGCTGGCGCGTTCCAGATCGACGCCAAACTTGTTCTCTTTTTTGCCCGTCGTGATGTACGCGTGCGTCTTGGGGTCCACGTCGGGGTTCACCCGCAGGGCCACGCGAGCGGGCTCTTTCATGTCGCCTTCGGCCTTGAGTTGCCCGGCGAGACGGTCGATGTTCTCCAGTTCGGCTTCGGACTCGACGTTGAACATCAGGATCCCGGCGCGCAGCGCCTGGACGAGTTCGGCATCGCCTTTGCCCACGCCCGCGAAGACGACCTTCTTCATGTCCGCGCCGATCTTCTGTACGCGGGCCAGTTCACCGCCGCTGACGACGTCGAAGCCCGTGCCGGCGTGTTCGAGAATGGCGAGCACGCCCAAGCTGCTGTTGGCTTTGACCGAATAGCAGATCAGGTGCGGGACTTCCGCAAAGGCCTTGTCGATCTTGGTGTAATGGTCGAGCAGCGTCTCGCGGGAGTAGACATACGCGGGCGTGCCGACTTCCTCGGCGATCTTGCGCGCGGGAACGTCCTCGGCGTAAAGCGTTCCATCCTTGTACTTAAAGCTGTCCATGGCAGGCGGCCTCGATTCGCGGGTGGCGTGAAAAGGGCCGGGAGTCGCCTCCCGGCCCGCGCCCTTAATGATGCCTGAGGGTCAAGCGCCGCGCAAGTGCGGGGGGAGGGCTACAACTCCCTCACGAACCACGCCACCCGCCCGTCCCGCTGCGCGCGGTCGAAACGCCGCCCGGCCTCCCGCGCCACCATGCGCGGCGCTTCCCGCGTAAGCCGGAACCCGAAACGCCGCGGCAGATCGGTGTACAGACTCCTCGGCGGATGCCAGTACCGCGAGAAGCGCTTCAACACGTTACTCGACGAAACCGTATGATAGAAGACCTTTCGTACGCCGAGTTCATTGCGTATGAAAAGAAGCGTGGCCAAGAGCATCGCCTCGTCCCATATCCGCTCGTGCGGCCGGATGACTTGCTCGTAGTAGCGTTCCAGTTCGCGCCGGTTCAGATCCGAGACCCACGTGGTCTTGCCGCCGCTGCGCCAGACTTCCCGAGTCATTGGCCCCTGATGCGCGCGCTCGGTTCTGACTTCCCGAATCCAGTCATTCTGCACCTCTTCGATCAGCGCCTCGTCATCGGCCAATTCCACATCCAGGCGCGACCAAGCCAGAACCGGCAGGTCCTGCTCGTCGCTGAAATGGCTGTACGTCGACACTTTGCGTTCGGGCCCCACCAGCTCGCGGCAGAAGATTTCATGCGCCCGGTTGAGGCAGAGCATCAGAACCAGGTTGTGTCCGCGCCGCGAAATCTGCTCGCACCAGCGCACGCTGCGTTTCCGGTAAAGCCCGTGCCGGCAGAAGGTGAGCATATAGGTCTGGTAGCGTGAGGGCCACCAGGCACGCCAGTCCAGCTCGGTGACGATTCCGCTCCCGCAGCGCGCCAGAATCTCGCGAGCCGGCGCTTTCTGGAGCAAACCCGCTTCCGGGCCTCTCTTGAGTTCGGCGATCTTGCGCCCGCCGTGGCTGGCCCAGGCGAGCAGTTCCAGCGCGTAGCGATCGCGAAAATAGTGAAAGACCTGCCGCGGCTGCGGCAGGGTCTGGAGAATCTCGTCCACTTGCGCATGTTTCATGACGCGGCCCCTGCGAAGGCATAGGTCCACCTCTCGCTTCGCCGCCGGTGAGCGGACAAAGCGCTTCGGAATCCGGAGCGCGTACGCGCCGGATGGCGGCCCACTTGGGCCTAATCGAGAGAAGAAAAGGTCGCCGGCTTGCCCGGAATGGGCAGAGCCGCGCTCAGTTCAGCGCAAACGCCAAACTGAGCCGGGGCCAGGGAGGAAGTGGGGCGTTGCAGAATCGCATGGCCAGGGCCCTTAAAAAGATGAGCGCGGCCATGCTCAAACGGCCGCACCGCACAACTAACCCCACGCGGAGAGAAAATGCAAATCGGAACTACATCCCCGGATCGTCCTCGTATGCCGAGCCCATCCGGCACAGTTCGTCGAGGATCTCCGCGAAGAGTTCGAACAGCTTCTGCAGGCGGCTCAGGTCAGTGATTACCCCGGTCGTCGAGAAGTACAGCTCATCCACTCCTTCCGGGAAGTCGCGCCCGAACCATCCGTCGTCGTCTTTCACTTCGAAGTGGATGCCCGGCTGCGTCTCGATCAGACTCTTGATCCGCTCCGAAGCCAGCAACTCGCGCACGCGCTCTTCGCAGTTGGCTTGAATTACGAATTCGTCGTCGAAGAAGCCGTCGCCGATCTCGATATCCTGCATCCCAAAGAGCTTCCCGAGCCCGGTGAAGATCGAACGCCGGTAGAAGGTGAAGCGAAAGCCGTCGGCGTTTACGTACGGCGCACGAATGCGCGTGTAGGTGGTCGAGGAATCCTTCGAGGAGACGGTGTAGGTGTCGAGCGTGATCGTCCACTGGCGGTAGCGCGCTTCGACCTGGTCGCCGTTCCAGAAGCCGCCGTCCACGTACTCGGCCCCGATCCGCTCGCAAAGCTGCCGCCATACCTCTTCCCGGCTGGGACCGAACCATTCGCGCAACAGACCCATCTGCAGATCCTCCGCATTCCCGTTGGGTTGGAATCGGAGCAGATATTGCGCGCGGCAGGGCGAACCTTTCGGAAAACTCCGGAGCGCCTCGGCGTTCAGGCCGGATACAGCCCGGTACTGAGGTACTTGAGCCCGCTGTCGCACGCGACCGTGACGATAAGGCTTCCGCGCGGAGCTTTGCGGGCCAGCATGAGCGCGGCGGCGACGTTGGCGCCGGTGGAATACCCGCCCATGATCCCTTCGCGCGCGGCCAGCGCTCGGGCGGTACGCTTGGCTTCGGCGTCGGTCACAGTTAGGTAAGCATCCACAACGCTTCGGTCGTAAATCCCCGGCTCGACGGCATAGCCGCCGCCTTGAATCGCATGCCGCGTATCGCGCACCGGCTTTCCGGCCAGAAACGGCGCTTGAGCGGGTTCGACGGCAATCACGCGCACGCCGGCGTAGCGTTCCTTTAAGGCTTGAGCGGTCCCGATCAGCGTGCCGCTGGAACCGGCGAACGAACAGAAATGCGTGACGCGCCCGGCGGTCTGTTCCCAGATTTCGGGACCCGTCCCGAAGCGGTGCGCCCAGACCGATCCGGGGTTGTTGAACTGGTCGGGCCGGAACGCCTTGTATTTCTTGACCCGCTTTTGGGTCTCTGCCTCGACGAGGTCCAAATCTTCTTTGCTGACTTGCCCCGGCTTGGCGCCGGGAGCCTGGCGAACCTTAACGACTTCGGCGCCAAAGGCCTTGATCATCTGGCTGCGCTCGGGCGTATTCCCGACGCTCAGCACCGCCGTGAAACGATATCCTTTGATCGCACAGGCCCAGGCGAGTCCCGCGCCCATGTTTCCGCTCGTCTTTTCGACGATGCGTTGGCCTTTGCGCAGCACCCCGGCGCGTTCGGCGGCTTCGATGATGGCGAGCGCCGGGCGGTCCTTGATGCTTGCGCCGGGCGAGAAGTACTCCAGCTTTACCGCGACGCGGCCAGGAAGGCCTTTGCCCAAGCGTTGGATTTCGACGAGCGGCGTCCAGCCCACGGCTTGCCCGGCATGCTCCAGCAATCCCGCCGGGCGGCTCATGGCGCTTTCTTCTCGGCGGGCTTCGTGGCCGGCGCGGGAGGAGGAGCGGAACGCTCCGAGCGTTCGAGCTGAACGCGCATGCTTTCGAGAATGGTCTCGGACGCCGTGCGGTCGCCGAGCGATCCGACCTTCACCTTGCAGTCTACGGTGGTGGGCGAAACGAGCTGGAGGTTAATTTCGGCGTCGAGGTTGGCCTTGGTCTTCCCGCGCAGCTTCGGCGCGCCGCCCGAACGCTTGGCGTCGTACGGCTCGACCATAAAGCCGTGCTTGCGCAGCGCCGACAGACCGGCCTGTGCGGCCTGATCGGTCGTTGTCTTAAAGGTATAGCCGCTGGCCTGCCCGTCCCAGGCGTAGCCGCTGAAGGACACGGCCGCCGCGCGAGCGGTATCGGTGCGTTCGCCGCCGCCGAAGCAACCGGCAAGCACGAGCGCCAAGAGCGCCAACGGAAGGACCGTCCGAATCGAGCGTTGCATGACGTTTCTATACCGAGAGCAGGGCGCGGTGGCAAACGCCATACGGCAGGCGCCTTTATTCCCGAATTGGAAGATCGTCGTAAACGTTCGTCGAATGGCGCTAAGGATTCGCCGGAACGGCCCCAAGCGCCACGCCTTCCCGCGTGCGGCTCCGGCCCAAGCTCAACTCCGCCACCCAGGCCAACAGCGCGAGGAGTACCCCCAGCGGCCAGAGCGACAAATCGCGCGGCGCCGCGACGGGAAGCAACGCTGCCCAGTCGGGCGCGGCGGCTTGAGGTGCACCCAGCGCGAGATCGGAGGCTTGGATATCGAGCACACCGAATCCGGTCGCGAGGCCGAACTCGGCCGGCTCGTCCAACGGCAGCGGCGCGGCAGCGGCGCGTTCCAACTCCGCCGCGCGTGCCGCCGCGTACGGTTCTTGATTCCCGTGAGCTTCGCGGAGCATACGCAGCAACAGCGTCGCGGCCGCTTGATGCGTGCTTTGCTTCTGAAGTTCGTCGCCCGGCGCCCAAGCGAGCACAAAACCGGGACGGTTCCCGGGCAGCCGGAAGCGCGCGGCCAGCGGGCGGCCTTCGGCGTCCTGCAGCAGCACCTTCAGATTCGCGACGGCTTCCAATTCGCGAGCGGCCGCGACAGGCAAGGCCAAGCCACCGCCACCGGCTGCAAATCCGCGCGTCAACGGATCGTCATCGCCCACGCGCACGCTCGGATACTTCAGCGTTCCAGGGCCTACCTCGAAGGACGCGAACGCAGCCGGCGGCGCGATGAGCAAAAGCGCGCGTGCGCCGTCGGGCGCGCCCTGCTCGGGCACTTGATCGACGTAAACCTGGAGATCGACGGGGTTCGGATCGGTGAGTTCGGCCAGCACCGCTTGCGCGCCTGCTCGAAAGAGGAGTTCCACCGCCGGCGCGCTGCCGTGGATGCGCACCCGCGGCGCGGACTGCGGGCGAGGTGCCAGCACCAAGCGGTCGTCTTCGGGTAGTGCGTCGGGACCGGCCTCGTTCTTCCAACGGACTTCCAGAACGGGAAGGGATTCGCCCGGCACACGAAACGCCACGCCCACGGCATCGCCGGCCTGACCGCTCGCCTGCAGCCGAACCTCGCGCGAGCCGGACACCGCTCCTTCCGGGTCGAGCGCTCTCCAAGCAACCGAGCCAACTACCGCCATGGTGGCAAAGTTGCGCACCTGGACCAGCACCTCGGTCTCCCCCGCGTCCAGATCCGCCGCCGGCTCGGGGACTCGTTCGCTGCCCACCGCCACCAGCGCCGCGTTATTCAGCCGCCCGCCCGGACCGAGCGTCGTCCAATGCACGGCCGTGCCGGCATCCGCCGGAGCTTCGCGCAACGAAAAAGCCAAGGCCACCGGGGGCGCATCGTTGGTCCCCAGCGTGCGTGCGGCATCCAGAAGCGCGCGAGCCGCTTCGCCCGGCGATGGACCGGAGAGCGCGGGCAGCACCTGCTTGAGGGCGGAACGCGCTTCGTCCGGCGAGACGCCGGCGCTCGGCGTGAGCGGGCGCGGAACGGGCGCGGCCACCAGCAGAGCCACGCGGTCATCGGATTGCAGTGCATCCAACACTTCACGCGCCGAAGCTTCCATGAGTTCCCAGCCGCGCCGGCCACCGGGAAGCGTAGCCCGCGCCGCGGGACCGTTATCCAACAGAATCGCCACGAACCGGCCTGGGGCCGTCTGCCCACGCCAAGCCGGACCGGCCAGCGCAAAGGCGATACCCAACAGTGCGGCGGCCTGGAGCAGAAAGGGAGGATCGAGAAGGTTCAGCGAACGCGGCGGAGCGCTGACTTGAAGGGCTACGCGCTTCCAGAGCAGTAGGCTGCCCGCGTAGAGTTCGCGGCGGCGTTCGCGGTAAAGTTGCAGGAGCAGCAGGATCGCCACGCCGGCGGGAAACAGGACCAGCGCCCAAGGGTACGCGAAGCTCATCGCCGGCCCGCTCCTAGGCCCCAATCAACGCAGCGTCGCGGCGGGTGGTTCATGGCTTCGGATTCTAATGGAGCGCCGAAATGAGGGAGGTCAGAAAGCAGGCGTGACGCCGCCGCCTTGAATTCGGTGAATCCAGCGAGCTTTCTACGCCGTCTCGATGCCCAACTCCCGCGCCGCTTGGCGGAAGGCTTCGCATGCGGGCGCGTCGAAAAGCACAAAGCGGACTTCCTTCAGGCTTACGCCGGGGCGGCGCAGGTGCTCGTCGGCCAGCGTAAGCATGACGCGGGCGCAATCGGCGAGCGCGTAGCCGCCCACACCGGTCCCGATGGCAGGAAAGGCCAGACTGACGAGCTTGTGCCGTTCGGCCAAGTCGAGGCTGTTTCGCGTGGCATCCGTGAGGGATCGAGTCGTGACCGACCCGCCCAGATGCATCCCGGCGGCGTGGATCACATGCTTCGCGGGCAGGCCGCCGGCCCCGGTCAACGCCGCGCCGCCCAGTTCGACCGGACCGTGAGCATCGCATTCCTGCTGGATCGTGGGCCCGCCGTGTTTGCGAATCGCCCCGGCTACTCCGGAGCCAAGCTTCAAATCGGTGTTCGCGGCATTGACGATCGCGTCCAGCGCTTGCGCGGTGAGATCGCCTTGCAGTATGCGGATCATGGAATCCCCTCCGGAAGATGCGATTACGGTAACAGATTCGCACCCGGCACCATGGGGTGCAATATAAACCGGGAAGCCGTCTTCGGGGGCCTCGAACTTCCGTTCCCGCTCCGACCGCCTTGCGGAAAACACCCTAACCCGAGTAGCGTAGCGCCCGTTCGCCGTACCCGAGGACTTCCAATCATGAATGCGCAGCCTGCTCCCACCGAACGCCGCCGCCTGTTGGCCGTCTTCATCGACTTCGAAAATCTGGCGCTGGGCTTCCGCGGCCCGAACATGCGCTTCGACATCGCCCGCGTTTTGCGCCGGTTGGTCGAGAAGGGCAATATCGTGGTCAAGCGCGCGTACGCCGACTGGAAGCGCTTCCAGAATTACACGACCGATCTCCACGAAGCCGCGGTGGAATTGATCGAGATCCCGCGCCGGCACATTACGGGCAAAAACAGCGCCGACATCCGCTTGGTCGTGGACGCGATGGACTTGGGCTACAGCAAAGAGCACATCGATACGATCGTGATCGTCAGCGGCGACAGCGATTTCTCTCCGCTGGTCAGCAAGCTGAAAGAAAACGGGAAGCATGTGATCGGCTTGGGCATGCAAGCCAGCACCAGCGAACTGCTCCGCGACAATTGCGACGAGTTCATCTACTACGAAGACCTGACCGCGCCGGTGATCGCGCCGGTGGTGCCCAAGCCGGTGGCCGAGAGCCTGGACGAGAAGCGCCGCAAGCTCTTCGAGTTGCTGGTCGAGTCGTGCGAAGCGCTGCGCCGCGAAAATCGTGACACGCTCTGGTCGAGCATGGTGAAGGAGACCATGCAGCGCAAGCGCCCGGCGTTCAACGAAGGCTACTACGGCTACAAGACCTTCAGCAAGCTGCTGGAAGACGCGCAGGCGCGCGGGCTGGTGGAACTGCGCCGCGACGAAAGCAACCGGACCTACATCGTCACGCGCTTCGGCCTCGAATTAGAGAACGGCGCGCGCGGCTCGAGCCGTTCTGCGCCGGCCGCGGCTTCCGCCCCCGCGCAACTCCAAGCACCCGTTGCCGATCGCATCGATCCGCCGCCACCGCCGGAGACCGCGGCCCCTCCCGAAGGCGACGCGGACGACGAAGGCCCACGCCTGTCGGAGGCCGAGGCGCAGGCCCTGGAGGCGCGCCGGCGGATTTCAGAAGAGGATCCTGCCGCCGCGAGCGCCGGGGCGGCCGATCGTCCGCGCAGGCGCCGGGGTCGCCGGGGCGGCGCGCGGCGCAGGGCGCAAAAAGCAACGGCCGGAACCCCTGCCGAGGCCCCGGCCGTCGAAGCAACGCCCGCAAAGGAGCCCGCGCGTCCCAGACGCCGCGCTCCCCGCAAGAGTACTTGATTACATCTTGTCGAAGCGCATCTGCATCACCTTCAGGGCGTCGCCGTCCTTGGTGAAGTTCACGCTTACTTTGATCTTCTCGTTCTTCTCGAACTTGGCCTGAAAGACCAGCAGCGGCATATCGCCCGTCAGCACCGTCTCGTTTTTGATCAGCTCCTTCGAGACGTAGTTCCCGAACTCCTTCTTGTACATGTTGATGAACAAGTTCGTGAACATCTGCTCGGTGGCTACGGCCGCCATCATCTTGGCGTACTCGCCATTGAAGGTCTTGTGGTCGCCGTCGTTGTAGGCCTTGAGCATCTTGTCGACGGTGGGTTCAAGCTGCTTGAGCAGCGCTTCGCCTTCAGCCGCCCGAACGTGGCTCGCTACGAAGGTTAAAGCCAGCACCAGCGCGCCGGCCATCCAATGCTTGCGCATGTTACGTCTCCTTGAGGACTAGGTGGTCGGCGCGCCGAAGGGCTGCGCCGGAAGCGCGTGACCATACTCGCGCCGCGCCGAGGGGCAAGCGCGATTGGACCGGTCGTGCCCAAGTAAGGTCCGCATCGAGTGGCCCCACGGGTCACAAGTGCAGTCGGAGTATGCCGATACATGAAGCGGCCACCTCGAATGGAACGGTTTCTTGGACCTTTTTTCGGGGGATTGGGCTGGCCCCATTAGGTTGCTCAGCTAGACTCGTCCTTGCCTTGGCGGTTTCAAAGGGAGTGTGCTTCATGGCCGGCGATAGTTCGTCGATGATTGATTTGCGGCCGGTGCACGAAATGGGTGCACGCTGCGCAAGTTGCCGTACCGAATTGCTCGGCGAAGCCTACCAAAGCGCGGCGTTTGAAAAACCGGTCTGTAAGGTCTGCTACACCAAACACAAAGAGCGCGCCAAAGCGGCCGCGTCTCCGGAAACGTCCACTTCCCGCAAGTCGGTGGCGCTGCCGCAGCTCAAGGAACAGGCGCGCATGGAATGGCTGCGCCCGGCGATCATCGCCGTAACGGTGCTGGCCGCCGCAATCGCAGCCTATTTTCTGACCCGCAAATAGTCAGCGCGCCAGCCGTATTGCCAATTGCTCCAAGCAACCGTTCCAGCCCCAAGCGTGGTCGTCGCGCTCCTGCGCGGTATTAAAGCCTTCGTGGCGCAGGGTCAGCTCGGTCTTTCCGCTGCCCAGATCCTTGAGCAGGATCGTAACCTGAGTCTCGCGCAGGGAATCGAACATGCCCGGCGGCCAGTTCCAGGTGAAAACGAGCTTCTCCGGAGGAACGATCTCGAGGTAGCGGCCCGAGATCAAGATGGGATCCCGCGCCGGTCCCATCCCGATGCGCCACGCGCCGCCAGGCCGGAAGTCCACTTCGGCCAGACAGGTACCCATCCCCGCGCTGGGAGCAAACCATTCCTTGAGCCTGAGCGGATCGGTCCACGCATACCAAACCCGTTCGCGCGAAGCATCCAATACTCGCGAGAGGTTCAAGATTAGTGAAGAGTTTGCCTGCTTCACCATGGCTGAAATCCTTGACGAATGCTGGGATCGCCGCGTTTCAAATGAAGCCTTTCAAGCCCTGCAGACGCCGCAAAAGACTGATCTCGCCGTTATGATGTCCTTCGTGAACGGCCAAGGCGCGAAGGCAATCGCCCGGCGTCTTCAGAAACGCGGGCACCTCGATGCCGGCCGGAACGTTCAGCGGCCGTTCGAGTTCGTGCGGATTCAAGGTCTTTAGAAACTCCGCCACCCGCGGACGCCACGCTTCCCCCAGTTTGCGGACCTCGGAGAGTTTGGGGAGCGCCGCGATCGGCTCCGGCAGCACGGCTCCCATGCGGTAATGCTTCTGGTAGCTCCCGATCTCCGGATCGGCCGCGCCCTTCACGAGGCCCAGGAAGACCGAGGCCTCGACATAAATCATGTGCCCCAGATGCCAGGCAATCGGTGGAATATCCGGACCGGGTTGCCAGAAGCCCTGAGCATCGTCCAAGCCGTCCAAAAGCTTGGTCTGGAAGCCTCGGAGCATGCCCGTTTGCTGGAAGTACTGTTCGATCAGGCTCATGCGTATCGTCCTTTCGCGTAGCGTTCGAGTTTCAGCGTTCGCAAGCGCGCGCCAAGTTCTCCAAAGCGCCGCTCCAGCCTTGGCCGTGATCGTCGCGCATCGGTTCGGCCGGGAAACCGGTGTGGGTCAGCGTCAGCAACGTGCCACCGGGCGCGTCCTGCAATTCAATGGTGACCAGCGTGTCAATCTGCGGCTTCCCTTCCCACGTCCAGGTAAAGACCAGCTTGGCGTCGGGCACGATCTCCCTAAAGGTGCCCGTGGCAATATGCCGAACGCCTTTCGTTTTATGCCGCATGCCGAAGCGATACGCGCCTCCAGGCTTTAACTCCAGTTCTGCGACCTCCGGTTCGTACTCGGGGCCCGCACCCCACCAGCGCAGCAGGTGCTCGGGCTGCGTCCACGCCGCGTACACCTGCTTGCGAGGTGCCTTAATGGTTCGGCGCAGAATCAGGGTCTGAGGGTCCGGTTTGAGCAGTTCCATCGGGGATTCGCTCCGCTTGAGGCTCCTGCGTTGGCAGCACTTCCGCTTGCTTGGCCAAATAGGCCGCCAGTTGGTCCAACTGCCTTTCCCAGAACATGCGGTAGCGCTCGATCCAGACCTGCGCGTCCCGCAGCGGCTGAGCATCCAGCTTGCAGCGCCGCAGCCGGCCGTCCTTTTCCTGCTTCAGGAGACCGGCCCGCTCGAGCACCCGAAGGTGCTTGCTGATGGCCGGTAGACTGATTTCAAACGGCGCGGCCAGTTCGCCGACGGACGTCTCCCCTGCCGCCAAGCGAGTCAAAATGGCTCGGCGCGTGGGGTCGGCGAGCGCCGCAAAGGTTGCATCCAAAACGAGTTCTGAACTATTAACCATACGGTTAAATAATAGCTTCGGGCACGAGCTGGCGCAAGGGTTAAATTCACTTTTTCAAAGGCTTTAGATGCACAACGTGGAATGACGGGGTACAGGGTTGAACTCCGACTCAGTCCTGTTAGCTTAACAAACCTAGCTTGGGTCACTAAACCGCACTGGTGCAGGTCCGGGGAGATTTCGCTCCATGGGCGTTCCTGTTTCGCAGATGGCCACGGTGGCGTCCTACGTCATCAAGCAGAAGCTCAAAGGCATCAAGCGCTACCCGCTGGTGCTGATGTTGGAGCCGTTGTTCCGCTGCAATCTGGCATGCGCGGGCTGCGGGAAGATCCAGTATCCCGGCCACATTCTGCGCAAGGAACTCTCGCCCGAGCAGTGCTTCAAGGCCGTCGACGAGTGCGATACGCCGATGGTAAGCATCCCCGGCGGCGAGCCGTTGATGCATTCGCAGATCGGCGAAATCGTGAAGGGGCTGGTCGAGCGCAAGAAGTACATTTACCTCTGCACCAACGCGATCCTGCTGAAAGAGCGGCTCGAACAGGGCGTCTTTACGCCGAGCAAGTACCTCACGTTCAGCATTCACATGGACGGCGCGCGCGACGAGCACGACTTCGCGGTCTGCCGCGAAGGCACCTACGCGAAGGCGACGGAAGCGATTCGCGAAGCGATCAAGCGCGGCTTCCGCGTGACGACGAACACGACACTCTTCGATGGCGCCGAACCCGAAAAGTACCGCCGCTTCTTCGACGAGATGATGGAACTGGGCGTCGAAGGCATGATGGTCTCGCCCGGCTACAGCTACCAGAAAGCGCCCGACCAGGAGCATTTCCTCAAGCGCCAGAAGAGCAACGAGATGTTCCGCAAGATGTTCCAGAACAAGAAACGCTCCTGGGTCTTCAACCAGTCGCCGCTCTTCCTGGACTTCCTGATGGGCTACATCGACCTGGAGTGCACGCCCTGGGGCAACGTGACGTACAACATGTTCGGCTGGCAGAAGCCCTGCTATTTGCTCCAGGAAGGCTACACCAAGACCTTCAAGGAACTGATGGAAACGACCGACTGGGACGCTTACGGACGGCGCAGCGGTAACGAGAAGTGCAAGGACTGCATGGTTCACTGCGGCTACGAACCGACCAGCGTGGATTACACCTTCGGCAGCCTGCGCGGCTTTGCGCGCACGGCGTGGTTCGTGCTTTCGGGCAAGAGCGTCGGGACGTACGAGAAGCCGATGCACGTGCCGGCGAACCGGCCCAACAAGCCGCGCAAGCTCGAACAGCCGGAGCCGATCAGCGCCGCCGCGGACTGAGCCGCGAATCGAGAATACGCACAAGAGCCGGGGCGCCATTGAGCGCCCCTTCTTGTTGTTGATGCGCCAAGGAGTCCGCCATGCCGCAGGAAAAGCACAGCACGATCCACGAAGAGATCAAGAGCCGCAAGACGCTCGAAAAGTGGACGCCGAAGATCGAGACCGAGGCCGATAAGCGCCTGGTGCTCGAAGAAGCCTTCGACTACCGCGGCGACGTGACGTTGATCCTCGAGGGCGGCGAGGAGCGCGTGGGATTCGTGTTCAATCGCGAAGCGGGCGCCCCGGAGCCCTATATCGAGTTCATTCCGCGCGGCCAGGACGAACAGCAGACCATTCCCTACAAGCAGATCGCGAGCGTGGCCTTCACGGGCGTCGATCCGGCGGCCGGGCGGAGCTGGGAGAACTGGGTCAAGCGCTGGAACGAGAAGAAGAAGGCAGCAGCCGAAGGGCGCGATATCGGCAACATCGAGCCGCAGGCTATGCCGCTCGAAGACCGCGACGCGTAGCCGCGGCCTGCCTGCGTCCCTCGTTTCTGAAAGTATACCCAGCCCAACCTTCTTTCCTGGCTTGGCCTTTCGCCCCACGCGGGCTCCGCTAGACTAAAGCCTGCATGGGCTTCTTGAACGCGCTCTTCCTGGCCGGCACCGCCACCTTCGCCCTCCCGGTGGTGATTCACCTCATCTTTAAGCTTCGCAAGCGCACGCTGGTTTTCTCGTCGCTGCGCTTCTTGCGCGAATCGGTTCTGCGCGAGACGCGCCGCTTGCGGCTGCGCGATTTGCTGTTGCTGCTGCTGCGCTGTGCGGCCTGCATCCTGATCGCGCTGGCCTTCGCGCGGCCGTACCGGGCGGGCGCCGTGCTGGCCGGGCCTTCGGGCGAATTGCGCGAGGACTTAGTGCTGGTGCTGGACGATTCGCCCAGCATGGCCGCGCAGGACGGTTCGACCACGCGCTGGCAAATGGCGGTCGATCAGGCGCTGGCCGCGGCGGGCGCGAAGAACCTGGAACGCCTGGGGCTGGTGCTTACGGGCGATCCGGGACGGCCGGAGGTGGAACTGGCGCGGAACTTCGAAGCGACCAAGGAGGCGCTGGCCAAACGCACGCGTCCCGGTTTCGTGCGCGGCGATCCGGCCCAAGCGCTGCAGACGGCGCTCGACTTGCTCGCCGACAGCGCCGCGCCGCGGCGGCGGGTGCTTCTGATCAGCGACTTGCAGCTCAATCAGATGGACCGCACGGCCCTGGCCGAAGCCGGCCAGCGCGCGGTTACCATGCCGCGTCCGGTCCAGATCGAGATCCGGCCGCCGCACGCGGACGGCAAAGCGCCTGGCAAGCTGAACAACTTGAGCCTCGACGAAGTACGGGCCAAGAGCGACGTATGGTTGGAGGGCCGGCCGGTCCGGTTTGCCGTGCGCCTCAGCAATCACGGCGACGGAGAGGCCTCGGCGCTGGCGGTGCGGCTGTTGAGCGGCGACAAGATTCTCGCGCAGAGGACCGTGGGGCTGGGTCCGCGGGATGCGCGCGAGATCGAACTCACCGCGCTATTCCCCAATGCCGGCCCGGTGCACGGGCGGGTGGAGATCGACGGGCGCGATGTGCTGCCTGACGACGACCGGCGTTTCTTCGCGCTGCATCTGCGCGACAGCATCCGGGCAGTGATCGCCGAAGATCGGCTGCGCGAATCCGGCGCGTGGCTCGACGAGTCGTACTACGTACGCATGGCGCTGGATCCGCGCCCGCGCGGAAGCGAGGCGCCCAAGGAGGTTCCCCCCGGAGCCGTACGCGTCGATACCGTCGCCGCGCGGGATCTGACTCCGGCCGTCCTGAAAGGCGCCGACGTGCTCTTCCTGGTCGGCGTCACCGAATTGCCGGCCGCCACGCTGGCCACCTTGGAGCAAGCGGTTCAAGCCGGGCTGAATCTGGTGCTCTTTCTGGGCCGCAGCGACGGCACGCTGGCCACGGGCTTCTACAACGGACCGTTTTGGAAAGAAGGTAAGGGGCTGCTCCCCGCGCGGCCGGGGGACCGCTTCGAAGGCAACCTGGTAGAAGTGCGCTTCAGTTCGCTGGATACGTTCGCGGTGGACCACCCGCTCTTTGCGCCGTTCAAGGGCGAGATCGAGCAGGAATTGCGGCGGCCCAAGTTCCTGCGGCACTTCAAGCCCGACCCGAAAGATCTTTCCGCAGGCGAACGCCCGCCGGGGCAGGTGCTGGCGACGTTCAGCGACGGGAGTCCCATGGCCGTCGAACGCCCCTTCGGCTTGGGGCGCGTGCTGATGTTCAGCTTCCTGCCGCGGCCGGAAAAGGATACCGACCTGCCCAAGCGGACCGTTTTCGTCCCGCTGATGCACCAGATCGTGAAGCATCTGTCTGGAATCGAGCAGGGGGCGCAGCGGCAACTGACGGTGGGCGAAGACCTGACTTTGGCGAGCTTGGCCCTCCAACCGCAGACGACCGTGCGCCTAGCCCGTCCTGCGCCGCACAACGATACCCTGGACCTGACCGGAGCCGACCATCTAACTACAGACACGATAGGCCTTTACACGGCAACTTATCAGCCCGGTCAACTGGCCGAACAAGCACAGTGGGCGGTCAACCTGGATCCGGCGGAAAGTGAACTGAAAGCCGAGGATTTAGCCGCCATACAAGCCCTTTATGCGTCCAACCTTAAGGAAGAAGATCCGGATGAGGGCCCGAAGCTGGCCCTCCAGGCCGACGAGGAACTGAAAGCTCAAGCCCCCGATTGGCGCTACTTGCTGGTGGCCGCGCTGGCCTGCTTGCTGTTGGAAGTAGCGTTGCGTGACTTTTGGGGAGATTAGGGTTGAGGTCATCGCAGAGAACGTGGAGCGCGCTGAGGTATCTTGGCGCATAACCCTCCTAGTATCTCTGCGCTCTCAGCGTTCTCTGCGGTGCATAAGCCTTAAGTACGCGAAGGAGTAACGGCATGCCGACGACCACTCAACCGCCGCCCGTCAAACCGCAGCTCACCGGCCGCGCACAGGATGCATGGGCGCATATCGAGGGGCGCGTGGAGGGCGTGCGGCGGCGGCATCGCATGAAGTTCCTGGCGACCGGAGCCTTGCTGGGCTTGGCGGTCTTCGCGGCGGCGTTCCTAGGCTTCAGTCTGATCGACGTCCTCTTCAAGCTCTCGGTGGGTTCGCGGCTCTTCTGGCTGGCGCTGACACTGGGCGGCGTGGGCGCGGTGCTGGCGTGGGTGGTGGTGCGACCCTGGAAGAAGCTGGGCGGCACGGTTCATGTGGCGCGGGAAGTGGAAGGCGCTTACCCCGAACTGGAAGCGCAGCTTTCGACGGCGCTGGAATTCGGGCGAGACGCGAAGCTCGCGGAAGCCACCTCGAGTCCCGCGCTGGTCGGCGCGCTGCTGGAACAGGCGCAGCGCCGCGCCGAACCGCTGGATTTCCAGCGCACGGTCCGCTGGCGCGCGGCAGGCTGGGCGTTGCTGGCCGCCTTCGTCGTGGCCGCGGGTGTGGGGCTTTACGGAGCGATCAATCCGCGCCTCTTCAGCGCCACGTTCCAACGATTTCTGATGCCCACCGCCGCCGTGCCCGCTCCGACGTTGACGCTGATCGAACGCATCGAACCGGCCGGCGGGGAGTTCCCCGTCGAGACGAGCGTCCCGGTCACGGTCGAAGTATCGGGACGCCGGCCCGACGAAGCGACGCTGCTGGTGCGCACGGGCGACGATCCGGAAGCGCCGTGGGAGCATCGGCTGATGGAGCGCGGCGAGGACGGCGCGTACCACGTGACGCTGCGCCGCCTGCTGGAGCCGGTCACCTGCATGGTTAAAGCAGGCGACGCCGAAAGCGCGCCGTTCACGCTGAACGTGTACCAGGAACCGCAGATCGACGAGTTCGACGTGAAGCTCGAATACCCCGCGTACACCGGCAAGGCGCCCGAAGTCCTGCCCGCGGGCATGGGCGAAGTGCGCGCCTTGAAAGGCACGCAGGTGACGGTGCGGATCGAAGCGAATACGCATCTGGCCGGTGCGGAAGCCACCTTCGAATCGGGGCGCAGCGCGGAGTTCGCGAAGATCGAGGGCCGCAAGGGCGAATTGAGTTTCACCGTCACCGGGGACGATCGCTACCAGCTCCGCGTCGAGGATCCGAAAGGACGCTCGAACCGCAGCGCCGCGAGCTATCGCATTCAAGCGCTCGAAGACCAAAAGCCGCGCGTCAAAATCAAGAAGCCCGCGCGCGACTTGATGATCCACCGCGAGCAGACCGTCGAGCTGGAGATCGAAGGGACCGACGATGTGGGGCTGCTCGAACTGGGCATTTACCACAGCTTGGGCATGGAAGAAGAGAAGAAGATGGTACGGCGCTTCGAGCCGGCTCCAACGCTGGCCGAAGGGAAACTCAAGTGGGACATGGGCAGCTTGGGGCTGAAGGGCGGCGAGGTGCTCGCCTACTACGCCTACGCTCTGGACAACGATACGCTGAAAGGCCCCAAGGTGGCCAAGAGCGATATTCATTTCCTGACCGTATACGACGAGGAAGAATACGACGCGCCTCAGAACCCCGACATGCCGCAGAACCAGCCCACGCCCGAATCGGTGCGGCAGCTCGACAAGCTGATCGAAGTACAGAAGAAGTTGCTGAAAGAAACGTTCGCGATGGCGCGTCTGCGCAACTCGCAAGATGAGCCCGGCACGAAGCAACCCGATCCCGAAGCAGCCCTGAAGCGCGCCGAGCAGGAGAAGAAAGACGCGCTGAAAACGGCCCAAGCGCAGTTGGATCTGAAGCAGAAGCTCGACGAACTGACCGCCACGATCAAGGAAGAATTGGCCAAGGCCGAAGCGCCGGCCGAGGAAGAGCCGCGCGCCACCGACGGCAATCCGCCCGGCCCGCAGCCGCAGCCGAATCCGATCGGCGAGAAGGAACTGAAGCATATGGAGCAGGCCTCGGAGAAGATGACCGAGGCCGGAAGTGAACTAACCGAGAACCGCCCCGAACCGGCGGTGCCGCCCGAGATGGAGTCGCTGCGCCATCTTTCCGAGACGCGCCGGCTGCTGCTCTCCGACAAGGAAGGCGACCCGCGCTTCAAGTCCGCGATGAACCAGCAGTCGCGTAAGAACCGCAAGAAGAAGCAGAGCCAGGAGCAGCAGGACCAGCAGCAGGCGCGCGAAGAGATGGCCGAACTGCCGCCGATGCTGGAGCGCGAGAAGGAGATCGAGCGCGAGATCGAGCGGCTGGAAAAGATGCAGCTCGACCAGCCTCCGCCGCGCAACCTGGGCCAACCGCCCACCGAAGAAGAAAAGAAGCGCGAGAAAGAGCAGCGCGAGCTGACGCGCAAACAGCAGGACGCGCTCAAGAAACTGGCCGACGAAGCCAAGGAGCGCGAAGAGAAGTTCCGCGAACTGGCGCGCCGCAATCCCGAATTGCAGCCCAGCGCCGATCAGCTTCAAGAGGCCGGACAGAAGCTGGAGCAGGCGCAGAAGGATCTGGAAAAGAATAAGCCCCAGGACGCCAAGCAGAACGCCGAACAGGCCGGACGCAATCTAGAGCAGGCGAAGAAGGCCGCACGCGACGCGATGGAGCAGCAGCTTCGCAAAGAGATGGCGAACCTGCAGCGCGATGCGGAAGAACTCGCCCAGCGCCAACAGCAACTCGCGCAGGCCAATCAGGACATGCAGCGCGATGCGCAGCCGCAGCCGGGACAGAAGCAGGATCCGAAGCAGGGGGAACAGCCGCAGCCCGGACAACAGCCGCAGCCTGGACAACAGCCTCAGCCCGGCCAGCAGCCTCAGCCCGGCCAGCAGCCTCAGCCCGGCCAGCAGCCGCAGCCCGGTCAGCAGCCTCAGCCCAGTCAGCAACCTCAGTCCGGTCAGCAACCGGGCGCGCAAGGCGAATCGCAGCAGACGCAGGCCCAGATGAGCCATATGGCGCGCAAGCAAGGTGAAGTCGGCCAGGACTTGAAGGACTTGGCCGATCGGCTTCAAAAGGCTGCGGATCGCGCGAAGCGGGAAGGGCTGCAAGGCGCGGAATCCTTAATGGAAGCGCAGCAGCAGGCCGCCGCGGGCGCGCCGGGCCGCGAATCGGCGGAGAAGGCCGAACAGGCGTTGAAGCAAGGTGCAGCGGAGCAGGCGGAGCACGATCAGCGCAAGGCCGCTCGGGCCATGGATGCCATGGCGAGGTCGGTGCAGGATGCGCTAAACAAGACGCAGGCCGCGGACATGGCGAAGCTCGCCGAAGCGCTGGAGCAGACGAAACAACTGACCCAGCAGCAGGAAAAGGTCGGCCAGGGCCTCGCCGAGAAGCGCGATCCGATCCAATTGGCCGAGCAAGAACAGAAGGTGGCCGACGCCGCGGAGTCGCTCGCGCAGCAGACCAAGAATTTGGAAGCGCTGAAGAATCAGAGCAACGGCGAGCGTCCGGGCCAGCAGTTGCAGCAGGCCGCCGAGCAGGCACGCGAAGCCGCGGCCAAGCTGGCGGGGCAGGATACCGAGAACGCCAAGCCCGCGGCCGAGAATGCCGAGAAGGCGCTGAAGCGCGCGGTGAGCGAACTGGAACGCGCCGCCGGGAAGTCGCTGGAAGAAAAAGCCAAGGCCGCGCAGGAACTGGCCAAGCAGACGCGCGAGCAACAGGAACAAGCCGCCGCTACGGCGGGCGAACTGCCCAAGGATGCCGCCGAAAAGCCGCTGGCCGGCGAAGCGGCCGAGAAGCGCGACGAAGCCGCCGCCAAGCAGCAGCAAGCCGCGCGCCTCGCCAAGCGGCTCGAGAAGGAACTCGAAGGCCTGGAAGCGCTGGCGCGCGAAGCGAATCCCGCGGCAGCGCAGGTGGCGCAGGAAGCCAAGGACGTCTCGGCCGAAGAGAAGCTCCCGCAGAACATGGAAGCGCTGGCGCAGGGGATGGAACAGATCGGCGATCCCCAAAAGGCCGCCGAACGCCAGGACCGTCCCACGCCGACTCCGGATCAAGCCGGCAAACAGGGCCAGGAGTTGGCTGAAAAGGTGAAGAAGATCGAACAGAAACTCGAACAGTTCCAGGCCGAAGCGACGGGCGACGCGCTTTCCAAACTCCAGGCGCTGGAGCAGGAAGCGCGCCAAGCGGCCGAACAGGCCAAGAAGCTGGCGCAGGATCCGAAGGAAGGCCAGCCGCAGCCGGAACCCGGCAAGGAACCCGGTCAGCCCAAGGAAACCAAGGAGGCCGCGCAGAAGCTGGAGCAGGATCTGAAGAAACTCGAACCCAAGCTGGAGCGGCTGGAGCCCGGTGCACCGGAACTGGGCCAGCTTCAGCAGGCCATGAAGGAACTGCAGCAGGCGCAAGCGCAAGCCTCGAAGCAGCCCGGGCCGCCGCAAGAAACGCCTGAGACCGAACGCGGCGGCGAGCCGCTCAAGCGCGCCAAGAAAGCACTCGATCAAGTCAGCAGCGGTCTGCACGGCCGTGTGGAGCGCTTACTGAAAGCGCGCGAGATTCGCGCCGAGGAGGACGAGCAGGCGCCGAAGGAGTACCGCACGCTCGTCGATCAGTATTACCGCGCGCTCTCCGAAGACGCGGAAGAAGACGAGAAGTAGAAACGCGAGCGGGCTCTACCACCCGTTGACCGCACTCGCGCACCGCTCCGTTGCATCCTCGCGCCCGGCATGGGATGGTGCTCTGGTGACCCAGGAGCGCGCGCATGCCCACGAAGATCGAACAACCCACGGTGATTCAGGCGGCGGGGAATAAGCCCAAGCGCATCGAGGAATTCGTCGGCGCGGTGAATTCGGGAACGCGAAGCGTCAGCATCGCGCGGATGGTTTCTCCGGGCGGCTGGATTGAGCCCGGACAGCGCCCGGAATTCGCGGAGTACACGCTGGTGCTGCGCGGGCTTTTGCGCGTGGATTACGAAGACGGCGCGTTGGAGGTCCGAGCGGGCCAAGCCGTTATCGCGCATCCGGGCGAATGGGTGCGCTACAGTTCGCCCGAGCCCGAAGGCGCGGAGTATGTCGCTGTTTGTCTGCCGGCCTTTGCGCCTGAAACGGTGCACCGCGATCCGTAAGTCCGGCGCGATCACATGCCCATCGCGATGCCTTTGAACCAGACCAGCGCGGTGGCGTCATCGGCAAAAACGGTGAGGTGCTTGTCGAAGCCCATCAAGTAAATCACACGCAGGATGTTGTGCGGAACGTGCGTCATGGCCATGCCGCCGCCGGCAACCGTAAAGCGATCCGAGAAGTTCAGCAATGCGGCCAAGCCGCTGGAACTGATGAACTTGGTCCGCGAGCAGTCGAGAATCAGATTGCGCGCGCCACGATCGAAGAGCTTTTCGACGACCTCCTTAAACGAGTCGAGTGTAGTGGGATCAAGTCCTCCGACGACCTCCAGACGCGCAGCCTTGGCTCCCGCCCTCGACTCGACGATAGTTACGGCATACTCGATGACCATGCGTGCTCCTGTGCGTCCTAAACGCCACCCGGTTGCAAGCAACGACCCGTAGTAGAACGAGGTCGCGCTCGTTTTGTGGTAGGTAAACCGCGCATTTTGTTTAATGAGGTAATCTTAAATCGAACGAGTGTCATGCGTGGGGGCTTGGCGCACATGAGCGGGGAGCTTTACGAGTGAATCTCGTCTTTCTGCCCGCCACCGAGCCGAACGACCCAACCTTTGGCTCCAGCCCGGATCGGATTAACGGACGGCCGGACCTGCGCATCCACGCGGTCCGTTTTCCGCATCTGGTCTGGTACAACGCTCAGGTGCGCCGCGAAGCCGCCGCGCAGATCGAAGCGCTGGGTGCGGAACGGGTGGTGCTTTTCGGCTTCAGCAAATCGGGATTGGGCGCCTGGAATCTGGCGCGGGAACTTCCCCACCGTATCGGAGCCACGGTGCTCTTCGATGCGCCGGTCGCACGCAGGGAACTCCCGAATTGGGGTACGGCTCCTTTTTATTTCGGCGATGAAGCATGGCGTACGGACCTGCCGATAGAGAACCTGGAGGCATTTCGAACTGCGGTATCACTAACGCATCGTCTGATTCTGATTTCTGGCGCGAACTTTCATACGGAGATGGTCGAACTGTCCGAAGCGTTGAAGCGCGCCAGGACGGCACACACCTTCCTGCCTCGACCCGACCTGAAACACCACTGGGACTCCGGGTGGATTGACTTGGCTCTTCGGGAACTTTAGTCCCACTCGGATGTTCCTTCCTATTAGGATGGGCTGAACCCAAGTCCGGGCCTGGCATTCAATAAGTCCGGTTTAGTTCCTACAACTCCAATTAAAATATACAGTAACAGAAATTTAAAAGTTCCAGCGCGATACCCTATAGCCGGTGTATATACCTCTATAGTATCAGTTTAATACCAAAGGAATGCCGATGCAGACCAAGCTCTTAACCACTCGCCGAAACCTGACGGACGATCTTGCGGAGACGCTTCGAGCCTTCGTCGGCGGCGTGCAATGGGGTCCGGATGCGTACTTGCCGGCGGAGCGCGAGTTGGGCCAGCGCTACAAGGTAAGCCGGGTGACGGTGCGTCGTTCACTGGCGCGGTTGGTGGCGGAAGGCTTGTTGGAGCCGGTGCCCTCTAAAGGATACCGCGTGCGCCCGCGCTCAAGCGCCCATTCCCCCGTGCAGACGGTGGCGTACGTACTGGCGCAGGCGGGGCCTCACGAACGCTGGGATTCGACTCACGCTCAGATCCTGAACGCGTTTCAGCAAGCGCATGTGGGGGCTAGCGGAACCTTGCTTGCGGTGGGCTGCAAAGGGCGTCCGGCAGGAGAAGTTTTCCGCGAATTGGCCGAAGCCCGCGTGCAAGCGGTCCTATTGGACGGGAGTGAACTTCCGCTGATCCGCGCGGCGCAGCAGTCCGGACTTCCGTTCGTCGTAGTGGATGCGCATTCGACCGAGCCGGGCGTAGACATGGTGATCCAGGACAACGTGGACGGCGTGCGGTTGGGCGCGGCGTACGCGGTGGCTCAGGGCCATACGCGCATCGGTTGGGTGGGTCCGACGCGGGGCTTTGCGCATTGGCGCGAACGCTTCGCAGGCGCTCGCGCAGGATTGAACGACGCAGGGCTGGATTTCGATCCCCGGCATTTGGCGATCACTGCTTCGAACGAAGATGCGGAAGGCGCGGCGCGTCAGGTCCGGGTGATGGTTGGCGCCGCGGATCGGCCGACGGCCCTGATCTGCCCTTGGGTGGCGATGACGCTGGGCGCGGCAGACGGGATCCGGCAAGCGGGCTTGAAGGTGGGCAAGGACGTGGAGTTGGTCGGCTGGGCCAATGCGCACGAGTACCGCGAGACGCTCGCGGCGGCGTTTCTGGGCGGCGATGTTCCTGCGACGCTGGTCTGGAAGCCGTCGGAAATGGCGCGGCTGGCCTTGAGCCGCCTGCGCGAACGGCGCGTTCAGCCCGACGGTCCGGCCTGCCGCATCGATGTGCGCGTAAGTCTGATCCAGCCACAAGCGGCGGAAGCAGCAGTACGGCGCGGCTGGGACGGCAGTGCTTGAAGCGCGGGAAGGACCTGACCGATGAAGCAGCAAGGAATCGGATGGCACTGGGTGTGCGCGGTGGCTTTCGTATGGGTGGCCGGTCAAGCTGCACTGCTTGGCGCCGAACAAGCCAAAACGCAATCCCCGGTCGAACGCAAAGGCGTGCTTGCGGCCTTGCCGTCTTCGCCCGGCCCTCACATGCAAAAGATCATGGCGCTGGGCGACGGGGAATGGGTCAACCTGGGCAAGCCAGCGCCCGACCCCAAATGGGGCCAGGGCCGCGGCCGCTCTTGGAGCCACAAGATGGCGTATGCTCCCGAACTTCAGGGGGCGTTCTTGGCCGGCGCCGGTCCGCACGCTTACATCAAGCCCGACGGCCATTACGATGACATTTTCTTTTACGACCTAAACGCTCACAAGTGGATCTGCATCTTCGAGGGCGTGAACACCAAGACCTTCGGCGAAGATTGCAAGAACGGCCTGCTCAAGGTCAACGACGACGGCCAATTGGTCAACAAAGACGGGGACGTCGTTCCCCTCGGTGCGCGCAGCCACAGCGGACAAACCCATACCTACGACACGGACAGCCACAAGTGGATCTACAACGGCTGCGCCCCAGGCGGCATCGACCCGGACTGGTGGAGTGCGAAGAAGGAGTGGTACCTGGCCGGAGCAAAGCACCTCACCGCACAAGGCAAGCCCGACAAGGTGCTCAACCAGCCGCTCTATTTCAACACGATCACCGGCAAGTTTGAGCGCCCGGCGGGGAAGAAACCCCCGCGCGGCAGCGGCGCTGGCCGCGGCGAAGCCACCTTCTACCTGCCCACCAAGAAGGCCATCTGGGCTTACAGCAGCGACGCCGGCATGCTTATCGGTAACGCGGCTACCGGTGAGTGGACGGTCACCAAGAAGCCCAAGGGCGCCCCCAAGGGCGGCGACTACGGCGCGTGCTACGACTCGAAGCGCCACCGCATCTACTTGAGCACGGGGGGGCCACTGGCCGCCAATGAGGGCAACGTCTACATCTACGACGTCGCGACCGATACCTGGTCTAACCCGCCCAACAAGGAGAACGCGCTGCCACTGCCGCCATCCAATGCCGGCGTGCTCAACTACGACTCGGTCGCCGATCGGGTGGTGATCTTCCGCGCAGCCGAATACGTCGCGGCATGGGATCCGGACAGCCACGCGTGGACCCCCAAGATCCCGATGCCGTCCAAGTTCCCCGAGGTCGGCTACCCCAGCTACCACGGGTTCTACTCTCCGGAAGCCAACGCGCATTTCATCTATGCGGCCTGCGATGGCGCCGACAACGGCGCCATGTGGGTTTACCGATTCAAGCGGGCAACCAAATAGAACGGAGTGAGTATGAAACACCGATGCCTGATGCTGGGGCTGCTCCTGCTTTGCGTCGGCTTGGCCGTGCGCACTTCCGCGGCCGGCGAATGGACGAAAGTGGCCGAAGGCAGTCTGGGTCCGGGCTTTTCGCCGGGACTGGTCTGGTCGCCGGAGCTGAAACGCTTCGTATATTTCTGCGGCACTATCAGCCACCAGTTCACCGGCGAACGTCCGTACGACGTGATGAGCTTCGATCCGGCGGATGCGCAGTGGCGTAACGAACTTCCCAAAGGCGCCGAGGGTCGTGGCGGCGAGACCGGCAACGTCAAGGACGTGGGCTTCAAGAGCCCCTACTACGGCATGGGCGACGACGAAGGCCTGCAACGTCCAAACCGGCGGCATATGTGCCTGTGGTACCACTACACGCGAGCACCGTGGGATGGAAAGGTCTATGCGCTGATCTGCGGGCGCGTGCTGCGCTACGATCCGAAGGCGCGTACGTGGGAAGATTTGAAAGCGCCGGTTGGACCGATGCCCGCCGTCAATTCGCACCGCGAAAGCCTGAGCTGGTCGGCGCTATGCGCGGACGAAGCAAACAAAGAGATCCTGCTCTTCGGCGGCTGCGGGGTGGCGACGGAGAACGGCTCGCCGGGCACGTGGGTGTATGGGACCGAGAAGAACGAGTGGCGCAAGCTGGAGCTTGCCGTCGAACCGCCGCCGCGCGCGCTTGCGCCGATGGTCTTCGATCCGGCCACAAAAAAGATCGTGCTCTTTGGCGGCGACCGCCTCGACCAGCTTTACGCGGACACCTGGGTTTACGACTGTGCGACACGCACCTGGGAAGAGCGGAAGCCGCCGATTAATCCTGCGCCGCGCTTCGGGCATGCTCTGTTGCGGCTGCCCCAGAGCGGCGCGATCGTGCTGCTGGGCGGCAAGGGGTACACCTCCTCAACGTCCTACTGCGGGGTGCTCTACAAGCCTTTGCCTTTCGAGGCTTGGTCGTACGACCTCGCGGCGAACGAGTGGAGGATGATTCAGCGGCTGGAGAAGGGCGGTCCCACGCAGCATCCGACCGAAGCGTCATGCGCCGCGGCCGGCGCGGACGACACGATCCTGTGGATCGGTCCGGGCACCGAGAAGGGCTCCGCACACAGCGCGTGGCTCTGCAAGCTGGATGTTTCAAAGCCGGATCCAGCCGGAGCGAGCACCTTCGGCGTGAAGCCCGGAACCCTGGAATTCCGCAGCGGCTCGTTCGATCCCGAGTGGTACACGAAGGAGGTTCCCGAGCCGGACGTTTCCGCCACGGCGGCCGTGCTGAAGAATCTCACGCCCAACGCCTGGACGGCGCTGGAGTGCCCGCGCTGGCCGGAGAATCGCATGGGCGGCGGATGGAGCACCGTGACCCTGGACACGGACCGCGACCAGATCCTCCACATGGGCGGCGGACACAGCGCGTACTTTGGGAACGATATGGCGCATTACGATATCGTCACCGGGCGCTGGAGCATCGCGTGCCGGCCGCAGTTCGCGCTGGAGTACAACTACGACCTGAACGGTCCAGGGATGTGGGGGTTCAACGGGGCGCCGTGGGGGAATCACAATTACCAAGCCTACGAGTACGACCCGACCCTTAAGCGCGTGGTTTACAATAAGGGCAGCATGACGCTTCTTTTCGACCCGGTCACGCGCACCTGGCCGCACGCCGAAAAGTTCAGCGAACTGCCCTTCGCGGTAAGCAAGTATATCAACTACCTGGTCTCGACCCCCGGCGGCGTGATCTGCTGGACGCAGACGAAGCAAAGCCAGTCCAAGCACGGTCTGTGGAAGCTGGAAGGCGGGAAGGCCTGGAAGGAAATCCCGACCAACGGCGAACCGCTGCCTCCCACGGTCTGCGACGGCTCGACGCTGACCTATGACGCTAAGCGGGACCGGCTGCTCTTTACCACCACGACCGGCAAGGAAGGCCCGCACGGGCAGATTTGGTCGGCGGATTTGAAGAGCGGAACAGTCAAGAAATTGAATCCCGAAGGCATGGAAGGCGTAACCGGAAAGCGCTTCGCCCGCGAATCGGTCTATCTGTCCAAAAGCGATCTGATCCTCTTCGGCTTTCTATTGCAGGTGGAAGGCGGTCTGGCCGTGCCCCTCTACGATTGCGAAAAGAATCGCTGGCTGTCCGCGAAGATACCCGGCGCGGAATTCATGAATCGCGGCAAGGCCGGCTCGAGCGTGGATCTGGGCCTCGTGTACGACACGAAGCGCGATTTGGTTTGGGGCACGCTGTGCGCGCTCAAGAAGGGCTGCCTCCAGGTATTGAAGGTGGACGCGGCGACGCTCGGCGCTCAGCCGCTCAAGTGAGGAAATGGACTATGCGTTCGATCCTGTTCGTGTTGTTGAGCATCGCCGCGGCGGCGTACGCGGGCGAACCGGCGGCTCGGTTCGCGCCCAATCCCAAGCTCTCCGGCTTGGCCGAGAAGTCCGCGCTGCTGGTCAGCGAGGGCTACAAAGGCGACGGTAACGTGCTCGATTACAGCGGCATCGTCTACGATCCGCACCGCCACCGCTTCTACGCCTTCGGCGGCGGGCACGCCACGCGCAAGTTTCCCAACAGCGTGCATGAATTCGATCCCGCCAGTTTGCAGTGGACCGAACTCAGCCCGGACATCTCGCCGAAGGAGTACACCCGAGAGAACGCGCTCTTCGACGCGGAAAAGAAGCCCCTCGGCGGTCTCCGATTCCAAGGCAAAATATACGCCTCCAGCCGCCACACCTACGACGGCCTGGTGGTGCCGCCCAACCAGTCGCTGATGATCTGCACTCAGCTGGTGGGCGAAATCGGCGGCTCGTACCTCGACGGAACGGTCTACAAGGAATGCTACAAAGGCTCGGGGCTGTGGGCGTTCGATCCGGTCAAACGCGAGTGGTCGGTGAGCAAAAAGGCCGGGCTCGCGATGAACCATGTCGGTTCCGCGGTCTGGCCCAAGGAGCCCGATTGGATTTACTTTTACGCGCAGGCCGGAACTTTTCGCGCGGTGAACTGGAAGACCGAGGAGGTGCGCGATTTGGGCAAGATCCCGAAAGGTCTGCCGTATTCGTATGCGGGACTGGATTATTTCCCTGACGAAGAAGCGCTGGTGGCGCTCCCGCGCGGACCCAAGGAAAATCCGCAGAATAAAATATTCTGCAAATATGACCTTAAAAGCGGGCAGTGGACGACCGTCGAGACGCAGGGCGAAGCACCCGCCACACACGACTGTAATGCCGTATACGATCCGCGAAACCGCGTCTTCGTCGCTTATTCCGACGGCGATTTCTTCTACTTCAGCCCCCGCGAAAACCGTTGGTACAAGACGGGCTCGGGCGCCGAAGCGCTGGTTGGTGAAAAGATAATCCGCCACCGTCACGATTACGACCCGGTGAACAACGTTCACCTGATCGTTGGCCGCGGCTGGAAAACTGTTGCGTTCAAACTTTCGGATACGCCT
Organism: Planctomycetota bacterium; assembly: GCA_015075375.1. GTDB lineage: Bacteria > Planctomycetota > SZUA-567 > H5-PLA8 > H5-PLA8 > H5-PLA8. Next base: position 693,108 of record JABTUM010000004.1, read on the forward strand.
GGCAGCCTTCCCGGCACGGCCAAATGAATCCAAGAAAAGGTACTCCCATGCCAAGAATCGTTCTGTTGCTCGCATGTGCCGCGCTGGCCGTGGCGCTGGTGCGCGCTTCCGACACGCAGCCGAACCCCGGGAGCACCCAGGTCAACGTCTGGACGCCGCTGGGCGACGGGACGTACCCGCCGCCAAAGGGGAGTTGGCCGAGCCTCACCGGACCGGCTTTCCTCTGGCTCGCGGACCGTGACTGCGGCGTGGTCGCGCCGATGCTGACTGAAACGGAAGCCAAGGAAGGCCCCGGCCTGCGCAAAATCTCATTCGAGAACCCTAAGTGGGAATTTACTCCGGGCAAGGCGCCCGCCACGCCCGACACATTCGATTCGCCCAAGGGCTATGTCTACCTGCCGGGGCTGAAAAAGATTCTGTTTCTCAAACAGGAATGGTGGTGGTCGTCGAAAAAGCAGCCGACTGCCGGTTGGCTGCTCGATCCGGAAAGCATGGCGTGGGAACCGCTCCTAAGCCCGCTCTCGATGAGCGATGTCTTCGAAGATTTCAATCCGGCGGCGAAGGCGGTTCTTCCGGTGCCCGTGGGCGAGGCGGCGAATAAAGCGGGTAAGCGCGTGCCCGTGTGGGGCGCGCTCTGCTACGACGCGCACAATAAAGAGGCGGTCTCGTTCGGCGGAGGCGGCGTATGGGGCCGAATGAGCGCGGACAAGGAACCTGTGAAGCAGGGCGACTGGATCTTCGACGAAGCAGCCAAGCGTGTGCGGCGGCTGACGCCGGACGATTCGGGCGTGACCTCCGCCCGGCGCTGGTACCCGTCGCACTGCGGCACCTGGACCTTTTCGGAGAGCACGAAGAATTGGAAGGCGATCGAGCAGCCGTTGAGCCGCCAGCCGTCGGCGCGCATCTTGCCGGGCATGGCCTACGACTCGGATGCGAAGAAGATCGTGCTTTTTGGCGGCGACGACCTGATGCGCTGCTTCGGCGACACCTGGGTATACGATTGTGCCAGCCGTACCTGGAGCGAAGTGAAGCCGCCGGTCTCGCCGCAAGCGCGCGCCGGCCACGCGCTGGTTTACGTGCCCGCCCAGAAGGCGATGCTGCTGGTGGGCGGATACGGCGGTAACTGGTCGCCGCTGAAGGACGCGTGGGCCTTCAGCACGGCCAAGGGCGAATGGACGAAGCTGGGGCTGGACCTCCCCGCGCCGGCGGCGCACGCCAGCGCGGACTTCGATCCCAAGCGCGGTCTGGTGGTCCTGGCGGCGTACCCGAATCCGGCGCGCAACAACAAGATGCTGGTCTTCACGTTGAAGCTGGATGTGGCGTCCGCGCCTAAGGCTCCCGCAGAAGCGGCACGCGACCCGAAGCTCGATTACCACTGCAAAGGCAAGGGCTGGGGTGCGAAGCTGCCCGACGAATGGCTGGCAGGCGACTTGGCCGCGAAGGATCCTCGGGCCGGGCTCGCCGCCGTGGCTGCTCAACCCGCGAATACCTGGGTGCTGCGCAAGCCGCCGGCCGTGCCACCGGGACGCGACTGGGGCAGCAACGTCTACGATTCGCGCACTCACCGCGTCTACGCCTGGGGCGGCGGGCACAGCACCTACCCCGGCGCCGATGTGATCGAGTACGACGTGGGAATGGACCGCTGGGTCGGCATGGCCGATGCGCCCAACTACAACCCCGTTTGGCTGCACGGAATGGTCTCCGGCCCGCCGGGCATCAGCGCCGGCGGCTGGTCGCTGCTGCCGACGCATTCGCGCAAGAGCTACGGGATCGACATCGCGAGCAACAGCCTGATTACCTACATCGGCGACGTGTACGACCTCAAGCACCGCATGTTCGTCACGAACATCGGAGTCTGCCCCGGCAAGTACGGCGTCGCGTCGCAAGTTTCGTTCTGCTCCACGCCGCACGGCCTGTACGCGTACAGCACGGGAACGCTTGCGAAAGCGAACGTGGCTGCCGGGAAGTGGGAGGAAGTGGTATCGGGCAGCGGTCCCAAACACGATGAACACGGGCACCTCTGCCACGACACGAAGCGCGACCGGCTGATTTACTTCGCGCGCGACACCGGCGAGGTATGGGGCTTCGACTTCAAGGCAAAACAGTGGGCGCAGGAACAGCTCCAAGGCAAGCCGCTCGTCAAAGCGCACGGCGATTCGACGTACATCCCCGAACTGGACGCGGCGTTGCTGGTCTGTACGCAGGACAAGGCCGCTCCCGAGCAGCTGTATTTCTACAAGCTCGCCGAACGCAAGTGGTACGCGGCTCCCTGCACGGGCGACAAGTTTCAGTTCCCCAACGCGGCCGGCCGCGATTTCTCGCCGATCTACGACCCCGAATTGAAGGCGGTCGTCCGGATCAAGAATTGCAGCCGGATGGAAGTCGCGGTGATGCGGCTGGACCCGGCCACGCTGACGCTAACCCCGCTCGAATAAGGCTCGAACGGTTCGAAGGCCGCGCTTGACCGGACGCGCTTCGAGCCGATAACCGGGGGCATGCGGATCGAACTGATCGGCCTGTCCAAGCGCTACGGCGGGCTGAAGGCGCTGGACGAAGTCGACCTCGAGATCGAGCCGGGGCAGATCGTGGCGGTTCTCGGGCTCAACGGGGCCGGCAAAACCACCCTGCTGCGCTGTCTGGCCGGCATCGCCGCGCCCGATCGCGGGATGATCCGCTACGACGGCGAACGATTCGCGCGCGACCGACTGGATCTGCGCCGGAAGTTCTTCTTTTTGCCCGATTTCCCGCCGCTGTTGCCCGGCGGAACGCTGATCCACCACCTTACTTCCGTCCTTAAACTGTACGAAGCCGATGCGCAGCCGGGCTGGGAAGATCGTATCGTCGGGCTGCTCAAGGATTTCGACCTGTTGCCCCTGATCGACGCTCCGGCGCAGGCGCTCTCGCGCGGGCAAGCTTACAAATCGGCTCTAGCGGGCCTGCTGGCGGTAGACCCCGAGCTGTGGTTGCTGGACGAGCCGTTCGCAAGCGGGATGGATCCGCATGGAATTTCCAGTTTCAAACGCGCCTCCCGCGAAGCAGCCAAGCGCGGGCGAACCGTGCTGTACACCACGCAACTTCTGGATCTCGCCGAAGCGTTTTCCGACCGGGTCTGCGTCATCCACAAGGGCCAGGTGCGCGCCTTCGACCGGCTCGAAGCTCTGCGTGCCGCCATGGGCTCGAACGGAGGCGTGCTCGAAGATCTGTTCGCGCGGTTGCGCGCAGAGGACGGCGACGCTTGAACCTGTCCGACCGGGCGCATCGGAAGCGGTTGCGCGCGGCGGCGCGGACGGCACTGCGCGAGTCGTCCGAACTCTGGCGCGAATACAAGCGCGTACGCAAGGCGCATCGGCGCACGATTCAAGGCGCTTGGCTGTGGTGGCTCTTCGCGCTCCTGTTCTTGTTCGCCGCCGTACACGAACCCCATGCGATGCCGGGCGTCCTGCTGCTCATCGCGCTGTGGACCACCGGGCAAGCGTTGCGCCAAGCCCATGACCTGCTCGGCCGGCTCGGCAATGGCCCGGAGTTCATCGCACTGGCGGCGCTGCCCATGCGCGACCGGGATTTCTTCATGCATCAATGGGCGCGGACGCGGCGGCAAGCTTGGGGCTATGCATTTGTATTCGCCGCGGCCTACACAGTAACGGGGCTGGTCGCCGGCCTGAACGGCTGGCGCTGGCTGGCGGTGCCCATGCTGGCTTGGCTGCAGGGCGAATGCGTCGTCGCGCTGGCGACTATGGCCGCGGCGTTCGTGCCGCATTGGCCCTTGGGGCTGGCCGGCGGCATTCTAAGCGTCGGTGCATGGGTGATGTTCGTATTCCGCAGTACCTTTCTGCCGCAATTACCGCAAATGGCGCAATTGGCCGTTCCGGCCGGTTGGACCAACATGGCTTTGCTGGAAGGCGTGCTGGGCGGCGATCCATGGGCTGTCCTGGCGACGGTTCCGGCGATCCTGCTGATCTACGCGTGCGGTCCGGCGCTGCGCTTGGCCGCGCGGCAATACGAGATGCCCCTGGACCGGGCGATCTCGCAAGCCACGGCGGAAAGCCATCTCGATGCAAACCTTGATGCGCGCCTCGATCCGCCGCCGGATGACGAGATGCCGGAACTTGAAGCGCGGGTGCTCGAAGCCGACCGCGACGCCGCACGCGCACTCTTGCGTTCGGAGTACGAAGCGGCCTGCGAGTCCTCGGCGCGTGAAATGCTGCGTGCGCCGGGCTGGCGATGGGAGGAGTTGGGTTTCATCGAACGGTGCGCCGGGCGCTGGTTCACGCCGCGCGAGCGTACCATCGCAGCTTTCATGGAAGGCGCCCCGCCTTCATGGACCGGCGGCTGGCGGTTCGCAGCGGCTCTGACCGTCTTGGGTGTAGCCTTGATTTGGCTTGCGCCTTGGCTGCCGGGATGGGTGCACCTGCTTCCGGCCATCTTGGCGACGCTGTGGGCCTTCGGCATTTCGGGCGGCTACGACAGCGGCTTCGCCATGCTGCCTTGCGGGAACCAGTTCGGGCCGCGCCACAGCTTCTATCCGGTGGGGTACGCGCAGATGACGCGAATCTTCTTAAAAACCGCGACTCTGCGCGCGCTTTTCTGGCTGCCCTTGGCCACGGCCCATGCGGCAAGCTGGGCAATCAACTCCAACTTTTGGGGCGGTACGGCGCTGAGCGGTGCGCTGGTGGCCGTAAAGGCGGTCTGGATCGCCTTGGCCTTTCAACCGCTGATCGCGGCGATGCGCTTCGCGGGCGGGACGGACGATGTGGAATCGCTGAGCATAACCAACGTTGCGATCTTGCTGATTGCTGCGCTGCCCATCGGGCTGGGTCTGGCCGGCGCCATCTTCCTGCTGTACTCGAACGAACGGACGCACATACTCCTGGCGCTGGTGGGCCTGCACCTGGGTCCGCTGCTGTTCTACGCATTGTACGGATGGGTCTACCATCGCGGGCGAATCGACTTGCTGCGCAAGACCCCGCCTACGTCATGAGTCCACGAGCCAAATGAAAACTCCGCGGGGTTGCCCGCGGAGCTTTATAGAAGTCAAACACGGCTTGGTTTCGGCGCCGCGCCTAACGCTTGGTTCCGCGCGCGCGGATCTGCGCCTGGATGCGCGTGGGCAGGCCCTGGATGCGCAGGAATCCGGTCGCGTCGTCCTGGTTGTAGCTCCCGCCGCCTTCCATCGTCGCGACCGATTCGTCGTAGAGGCTGTGGGGACTTTTGCGGCCCACCGTCCGCACGCCGCCCTTGTAAAGTTCGACCTTCACCGTGCCGGTCACGTGGCGCTGCGATTCGTCGATCAGCGCGTCCAGGCATTCCTTGGCCGGATGGAACCAGAAGCCGTCGTAGACGAGCTGCGCGTACGTCGGGATCAGGCCGTCGCGGATCTGAGCGACCTTGCGATCCTGGGTGATGCCTTCAAGATCGCGGTGCGCTTCGTACAGCACCGTCGCTCCGGGAGCTTCGTAGACCCCGCGGCTCTTCATGCCGACGAAGCGGTTCTCGACCATATCGACGATCCCCACCCCGTTGCGTCCGGCGATGGCGTTCAATTCGTTGAGCAGCGCCACGGGCCCGAGCGGCTTGCCGTTCAATCCCACCGGATAGCCGCGTTCGAATTCGATCTCCACCGTCTCGATCTTGTCCGGCGCTTTCGCGGGCGGCGTGACGAGTTGGTACATCTCGTCGCGCGGGCGCAGCCACGGATCTTCCAGTTCGCCGGCCTCGTGGCTGCGGTGCTGGATATTCGGATCGGTGGACCAGGGCTTGGAGGCGCTGGCTTGGATCGGAATGCCGTGCTTGGCGGCGTATTCGATGGCTTCTTTGCGGCCGGGGATAAGCTTGCGGAATTCGGCGTCGCGCCAGGGCGCGATGATCTTCGCGCCGGGCACCAGCGCATACGCAGCCAGTTCGAAGCGGCACTGGTCGTTGCCTTTGCCCGTCGCGCCGTGCGCGATGACGGACGTGCCTTCGGCTTTGGCGACATCGCAGATGGCCTTGATCATGAACGGGCGCGCGATGCTCGTCCCGAGCAGGTAGCGTCCTTCGTACTTGGCCTGCGCGCGGATGCACTGATAGACGCCCTGCTTGACGAACTCCTCGGTGATGTCGCGGATCATGAACTTCGTCGCGCCGCTGCCGAGCGCCTTCTTCTCGAACTGGATGTCTTCCTGCTGGCCGACGTCGATGGTCACGCAGACGACTTCGTACCCCTTCTGCGCCAGCCAGTGAACGATGACGCTCGTATCGAGCCCACCGGAGTAAAGAAGAATGCACTTCTCGGCCATGACCGGAATCCTTTCGCGAAGCCCGCCACTCCGTCGCGCGCACACGGCGGGAAAGCGGATCAGGTTACCGGGCCGCGGGCGCGCCGCAAGTGGCCCCAGACCGCATCGAGCGCCGATCGCCGCATGATTGGAAATACATTCAAGCCAGTACGCTTACGTACGTCACTGATGTGTAGGGCGCCGCGCTCGCAAAGGAGGTTTAAACGAGTACTGCACGCGTGCAAGGATTCGTTGCGTGACCGCGAAAGGGTTCGTTTCGTTAAACGGAATAGAGTCTTGAGCCGAAGCCATATTTAGAACGAAGGCTTTCAAGGCCAAGAACGTTGAACGAGGTGAAGTGCGAACCCGGCGCAGTCGATAATCAACCGGGAGGATGCAGACGATGAAAAAGATCACGAAGCTGCGGACGGTAGAAGATACGGTGCGGATGTTGCACACGGTTTGTGAAGCGGTGGATATGCGTTTGGAACGCATGCGGAACGAAGGCGCGGATACAGATCGCTTGGCGCGGGAGCGGCGGCGGCGGGAGCTGCTGGTTGAGACGCTTAAGGCGGTCCAGGAAACCGGTGCGAGCGCCTGCGCTAACTAGCGCTCTTGCTTTTCCAATGCTCTTGAAAGCCTCCCTCCACGGGAGGCTTTATTTTTTAAGTACTTTCATTTAAATATGTTACATGAAAAATAGAAATCATTGACATTCTGGTATAGTCGGGTGTATTCGGGTCTATGATCAGCTTGCGCCGTGATGACCCGATGCCGCTTTACCTCCAGGTCAAGGAGAGCTTGAAGCGAGAGATTCTGGCCGGGCGCTTTCTGGCTGACCAGCCGATTCCGGACGAACGGAGCTTGGCGGACGAGCTGGGCTTGAGCCGGATGACGGTCCGGCGGGCGCTGGTCGAGCTGACGGAAGAAGGCTTGTTGCAGCGGATTTCCGGGCGCGGGACGTTCGTGCGGCGTCCGGGCGCGGAGCCCACGCCGCCGGAGTTGCCGCCCATGGCAGCACCTGGTGCGGCAATTAAGGTAGGGCTCGTGATCCGCGGCGAGCGGATCGACGCTCGCGACGGATTATTTTACGCACGTGTGCTGCAGGGCATGCACTTGGAGTGCGGCGCCGGAGTTTCGCTGGGCATGCGCCCGCTGCTGGAAAAGCACGCCGACGACTTGGCGCTCCGCTTGACCCAAGAAGCGGATTTAAGCGGCGTGATCGTGATCGGCATCACCGATCGCCCCACCTTGTATGCGCTGCTGGGCACGGGCAAGCCGACGGTGTTGTACGACTGCGCGATGCCGTCGCATCCGGCGGCCTTCGATTTCGTGACGCACGCCAACGAGGAAGGCGGATACCTCGCGGCATCGGCCTTGCTGGATCTGGGTCATCGCGACGCCGCGTTCTTCGTGCATGCCTCGAGCGACGATCCGCGCAACGCGGTGCTGGGCGAGATCGCCGCCGACCGCAAGGCCGGCTTCGAGCGCGCGTTCCGGTCGCGCGGCATCGATTTGGCGCCCGAGCGCCTGATGCCGGTTCCGCCGAGCGGACGCCAAGCGTACGAGAACGCCGCGCGACTCTTTCGCGCCGGTCCGCCGCCCACGGCTCTGGCCTGCACGACCGACGAGATGGCCTTGGGCGCGCTGGCCGCGGCCAAGGACGCCGGCTTGCGCGTGCCCGAAGACATCAGCATCGTGGGTTTCGGCGAGATGGGCTACTTTTCCTCGCCGGGCCTTTCGACGGTACACATGGAGCTGGAACCCTCCGGCGCGGCGGCGGTGCGCCTGCTTCGCGAGCGCATCGCCCGTCCGGAACTGCCCGCGCGCCGAGAGGTTTTCCCCGTTGCTTTTGTCGGCCGCGAGAGCTTGGCCGCTCCGCGCACCACGTGAACGCATTCAGGATTCGAGCCTTACCTTTAAGGAGCCGCCTATGTCCACGCTGACTCGCTTCGCCTTCCTGCTCACCGTGCTTCTGACGGCCGCCACCGGCCTCGACGCAAGCGAACGGGAAGCGCTGCTCTTCGATTTCGAATCGCAGCAGCAAGCGTTCGAATCCCCCGAGCGGATCGAATGCGTACCGGACCATGCGACGCAGGGAAAGTTCGCGGGCAAGGTGAAGCTCGACCAGCCCTTCTCGCCCAACGTCTTCTTTTTTGCGGGGACCAACCACGGCGGGAAGTGGGGCGAGTACGACCAACTGGTGTACGACGTCTTCGTCGAAGGCGGCGCGGTCAAGATCTCGGGCTTTATCCGAGACAAGGACGGGAAGGACTGGTGGACGCGGCACAACTTCGAGTTCACGCTGCAGCCGGGTAAACGCAAACTCGCCTTCTCGCTTGGGCTCCTGAACCGCCAGAACGGCAAGGGCGCGCTGGATCTTAAGAACCTGGAGATGATCGCGATTCTGTTCGCGAGCGACGATCCGAAGTCGCCGGCGACGATCTACCTGGATCATGCGCGGCTCGTGAAGGGCACCGGAAGCTTCGAGACGAAGGTGCTCTACTCATTCGAAGGTTCGGACCCGGGCAAGATCGAGCTGGAAGACTATCCCGAGGACTTCAAAGGCAAGTCTTCGATGGCGCCCGCCGCCGAGCATGCCACGGAAGGAAAGCAGGCGCTGAAGCTGGAAAGCCGCGCGCCGGCGGGGAACGTGCAATTCAGCGGCTTCGAAGCCGACTGGAGCAGCTACGACACGCTGGCGATCGATATCTTTAATCCATCGGAAAAGCCGGTGGGCGTCGGCGGCTGGATCCGGGCCAAGGACGTGAACGCCGGCTACTGGGACCGCCACAACTGGGAGCGCATGCTCAAACCGGGCTTGAACACCTTGCGCCTTTCGGTCGGGGGCATGACCGGCCCCAACGGCGGCAAGCCCATCGAAGTAAAGGAGATCAAGAAGTTCAACCTGGCCGTGGACCGGGCCACGATCTTCATCGACAACGTGCGGTTGGTGAAGGGCGTCGAGGAGATTCCCGTCGCGGGCTTGAAGCGCTTCGATTTCGGCCCGCAAAACGCCGCGGTGATGCCGGCGTTCACGAAGGTCACGCGCGAGGACGCGTACGCGGCGGGCAAAGGCTTCGGCTGGCTGCCCGGCGGGCAGTTCGGGCGCGACTTCGACATCAACGAGGTACTGGGCCGGCACCGGCCGACGGACGATCTGTGCCGCGATTTCTGCCAGCCCACGAACGCGAGCTTCGCGGTCGATCTGCCCGACGGAACCTACGGCGTCTGGCTGATGCTCGGCCCGCCCGGAAACGGCTGGGGGCAGACCTTCGCTCGCCGCGTCGTCCGCGCCAATGGGAAGACGGTCGTGGAGCAAACCTTCGATGCGGAAAGCTTCAAGGCTTACGAGCATCGCTTCCAGGACGAAGAGGATCTGCCCGGCGACGATCTGTACGAAAAGTACATCGCCAAGCTGTTCATGCCGCAACGCTTCGAGGTTCAGGTGACCGGCGGGCAGCTCAAGCTCGATTTCGAAGGCGCGTGGTGGAGCGTGATGCTCAACGGCCTGGCGATCTGGCCGAAGGAAAGCGCCAACGACGCGGAGCGCTGGCTGGCCGGCTTCGATGGATTTCGTAAGGACCAGTTCCAGGCGCAGCACGTCGAAAAGGCGCCTCCGGCAGGGCCCGCGTACGAAGCCTCGGCCGAAGAGAAGGCGCGCGGGTACGTGCCGTTCGTGCACGCAGCCGACCGGCGCATCGAGGTGAACTCGCAGCCCAGCGCGGAAGAAGCCAAGCGCAGCGCGATTGACATGGCCGGCGTGCCGGGCGAACCCGTAAACGGCTGCTTCGGATTGCTGCCGCTCAAGAACCTTGGAGCGATCGAGCGCGCAAGTTGCACGGTGAAGCACGCACAGTCGGGCAAGACGCTGGCCGCAAAGGTGCGCGTGCTGCGCTACAAGGCGCTGAACCGGACCGCCGTCTACGTGATCACGCCGAAGTATCTGGATGAGGTTGCCGTGCGGCCCGTCGAGTTGCGCCCCGGCGTGACGCGCTCCTTCTGGGTCACGTTCGAGCTGCCCGAGGATGCCGAAGCCGGCGCCTACGCGGGCGAACTGGCGCTGGCCGGCGCTCAATTTCCCGAAGTGAAGGTTCCCGTCTCGCTCGAGGTCTGGGGGCTTAAACTCCCCGAGCCGGCGTTCCCGATGGGAATGTTCATGATGGGGCCGTCGCAAGCGTACCTGGCCCTGGACTCCACCGGCGAAGCGTATTGGCAGGCGTGGAAGGAGATACTTGCCGATGCGCGCGCGCACGGCCTGACCAGCGTCGATCCGCTGGTGGCCATCCCGCTCAAGAAGTTCGAGAACGGCAAGGCGGAGATCGATTTCTCCGGCATGGACCGCTGGATGGAATTGGCGCGCGCGGCGGGCTTCACGCAGGAACTGAACGGCTACGGCATCGGCACGGGCGTCTCGCTGCGCGTGCAGGCCGATCACGCCGCCGAAGCGAAGAAGTGGGGCGCCGCAAGCTACGCCGAACTGGTCAAAGCGTACTTCGACGCGGTGCGCGAGCACGCGAAGGCGAAGAACTGGCTGCCCATCGCCTTCTGCACCGACGACGAGTACATCGTCCACCCGGGCAGCGTCCCCGCGAAGCTGGCGGAGCATCACCGCATCCTGCAGGCAAGCGCGCCGGGTTTCCGCTTCGTGGCCTTCGACAGCAGCTACCTCGGCGATCCCGCGAAAACTCCCCCGGGCATGGCCGAAGCGCTGGCCGATATCGATACCTGGGGCGCAGGACTGCACTCGCCGCGCGATGCCGAGGTGGTATCCAAGGCGGGCCGGCGCTTGTGGCTCTACAACACCGGCATGAACCGCTTCAGCTTCGGGACGTACATGTACTTCGCGCGCACGAAGTACGGCGTTCAAGGCTTCTTCCAGTGGGTCTACAACGGCGGCGGGACGTACGGGAACTTCTATCTCGCTTCGCACAACGAAGCGCATTACGGCGTGACCTATCCGTCCACGCGCGGCCTGCGCAGCACACCGGTCTGGGAATGGATCCGCGCCGGTTGCTGGGACCACCGCTACCTGGAAGCCGCGGGCAAACTTATCAAGGAAGCGCATGCCTCCGGCAAGGCGTCGGCCGAAGCGCAGGCGCTTCAAGCAGCGATCGACGGCGTGCTCGCGCAACTCACGTTCGGCAAGTCGAATGCCGACGCCCGCGATGGCGAAGGCAAGGCCGACAATCCGTTCAGCCCAGAGAAGATGGAAGCCTTCAAACGTAAGGTGGCGGCGGGCATTTCCAAGCTGCAGGCCGCGCTTAAATAGGACTCAGGCGTCTTGCAAGACCTGTTCGAACCGGAACAGCTTCTTGGCGCGCTCGGAGAGTTTTTCGAACTCGGCGCGCGGTATGCGAATCGGCGGATAGCTGGTTTTGAACCAGTGCCGAGCGTAAATCAGAGCCAGATTCGGACGCGGCTCGGAGGTTCGGTTGGGCGTGCCGCGGTGCCAGGCGCGCAGATCGCGAATCAGGATCGAGCCGGCCGGCATGTGGACCGCATGGCTGCGCATTCGCGGAGCGAGACCTTTAAGGTCCACCCTTCCGGGCATCTTATGCGTCCCACCCGGCCAGATCTCGAGCGGGCCGTTCTCGGGCGTAAAATCGACGAGGTTCACGTTCACCACCAGCCCGTAGGCCGGGACGATCAGATCGCTCTCGGGGAAAAGCGGGTGAATGTCGCTGTGCACCGCCTGGTAGTCGCTGCCCAGCAGGGGCGTATCGCTGGCGAAATACTGGCAGACGCAGTCGCTGCCCAGAATCGCTTCGACGACGGCCAGCGCGATGGGGTGCTCGATGAAGCGAGCATCGCAAAAGGGCGGCTTGAACGGGAGATGCATCTGATAGCGGCGCGAACCGCGATTCTCGGGCTGGCGCCGCACCGTCTCTTCGAGCAGCGGCAGAAACGCCGCCCGTAATTCGGAGATGAACGCCGGTGGAAGCACCGCTTCGAACACCACATACCCGTCGTGCCGAACCAGTTCCACCGCCTGGGCCAGCGAGGCTGCAGAAAGCGTCCCGCTTGCCCGTTCGGCTTCGTTCAGTTCCATCGGACGTCCTCCGGGCGAAGCACGGCGGCCGCTCGCGCAGGCGCGGCGCTTAGCGCGTTTCGCTGCGCAAATCCAGCCAGTCGCGTTCGGCAGGCGTGAGCTTCAAACTCTGCGCCTTAAGGTTCTCGTCTATCTCCTGCTGGTTGGCGGCGCCGATCAGCGCGTAGATCTCGATGGGCTGCGCGAGCACCCAAGCGAGCGCGATGCGCGGGACGGTGGCGTTCTTTTCCTTGGCGAGTTCGGCGGCACGGTCGAGGCGCTTGAAGTTTTCCTCGTAGCAGTAGGCGTGCACGACGCTGGGATCGAGCGCCGCTTCCTTATAGTTCTCGCGGTTCAGGCGCCCGCTGAAGAAGCCGCGGGCGAGGCTGGACCACGCGAAGACCGGCATCTCTTGTTCGGCGTACCATTTCCGTGCCGCGTCGTTGCGCGGACCGCTGATGGTGACGCAGTCCGGACCCCAGGGGCTCTTGACTTGGTCGGCCAGCGAAAAGTTGGGGCTGGAAAGCGTGAACGGGGTGAGGTTTTTCTTGTACGCGTACTCGTTGGCTTCGGCGAGGCGCTCGTGGGTCCAGTTACTTCCGCCGAACGCACGGATCTTTCCGGCAGCCTTGTGTTCGTTAAGCGCATCGACGATGGGTCCGACGGGCAGTTGGGGATCGTCGCGGTGCAGGAAGTACAAGTCGATGTAGGTGGTGCGCAGGCGCGCGAGCGAATCGTGGAGGTCGCTGGCGATATCGTACGGCGTGACGCGCTTGCGGTCGCCGTTGGGGTGCGAGCATTTCGAGATGACGAGCACCTTGTCCCGGTTGCCGCGCGCTTCCATCCACGCGCCGATGCCGCGCTCGCTCTTGCCGCCGCCGTAAATGTGCGCGCTGTCGAGCGTGTTTCCGCCGGCGGCGGCGAAGGCGTCGAGAAGCGCGAAGCTGCGTTCGATATCGTCGGCGTTGACGATCATGGTGCCGAGCACGAGACGGGAGACGGGCTGCTCGATGCCCGGGACACGGCCGTATTCCATCGCTGCGCTCCTTCGCAAGGGGGTCTTAAAAGCCTGTAGCAAGCGCGCCCCGCATGCAACTGCGGATGCCCAACGGGTTCGGTACGCCGGAAGTTCACCCCCGCACCTTGGCAGATCGAAGGCCGGGGGTATGCTCGGCGTCCCGCTTGGGAGAGAAAGAAAGGACGTCCGCGCCCGTTCGCAACCCATGGCATCGTCTCCCGCGAGTTCCTCCCGTAACCGCGCCGCACGCGACAGCGATCCCGATGCCGAGTTGCCTCGAATCGGCTCGCGCTTGAGCGTCTTCATTTTCTTCGCGCTGGGATCGATGCTGTTCACGCTGGGGCTGCTGATTCTGCTGCACCCGGCGATCAAGCTGACGGGCGACGAGATTCGCCCCATTGCCAAGCCCAAGACCGTACCGGATGCGGAAACCCGCCGGCCGGCCAACCTGGCGCTCAATCCGGGCTTCGAATCCCAACCGCTGGGGCCATGGCGCGCCCGCGGCGGCGTCACGCTGGCTCGGGAACGCCCGTTCAGCGGTTCATTCGCCGCTCGCATCGGCGCGGGCGGCGCTCGGCTTCAGCAGAAAATCGCCGGACTGGCGCCCAACACGGCCTACCGGTTACGCGCGTACCTGCAATGCGACGAAGGCGAGTCCGAATTGGGCGTCGAAGATTTCGGCGGCGAGACGATGCGCGTGAAGATCGCGGCGCGCGAGTACCGTGAAGTGGAACTGGTGTTCACCACCGGCCCGGAAAATCGGAGCGCCACGATCTTCTGGGAAGCGCAGCCGAAGACCGGGTTCGCGTACGCCGACGACTTCCTAGTACATCCGGCGCCGGCGGCGCCGGATGAGGCAGGACCGCGGGACGTGCCCGCGGGTCCGGACCTCGAATAACCGCGCGCTCAGTCTTCGAAACGGGCTTAACGGCTTGGCGCGTCTACCATTCGCCTTTGCGACCGAACTTAGCCTTGGCTCGGCGGCCGAACTCGGCGCCCGCGGCGTCCAGCGCCGCGCAGATTTCCGGCGCGGCTTTGCCGGCGCTTCCTTTGGCGGCTGGGATCACGGTCTCGCATTCGTTCGCGTCCATGAAGCGCACGGCGTCGAGCAGGCCGGGCAGGTCTGCGTCGGGGACGGCCAGGAAGCCGTGCTTGTCGGCGTGGATGAATTGGCCAGCCTGAATCGTTCGGCCGAAGACCTCGACCTCGCAGCCCCAGCGCACGGGCGTCGAAAAGGCGTGCCCAACGCATAGCCGCCGCGCGAGCGCTTTGAAGCCCGATTGGGTCATCTCGTCCACGTCGCGAATGCCGCCGTCGATGATCGTGCCTACGCAGCCCAGTGCGCGATGCATGCTGCTGTTCACTTCGCCCCAGAAGGCACCGTACAGCGCGGGCTTGTCGAGGTCTTGCACGACCACAATCTTGGGACCCGGAAGACCGGCCACGTACGCGCGGTACTGCGACCACGCGTGCGGGTTCGACTTCGGATGCTCGGGGTTGCCGGGTTCGACGACCACCGTGACGGCCCAGCCCGCCATAGGCCCCATCTGCGGCATGTAGTCGCGGACTTCTTCGAGATTGAAGCCTTCGCGAGCGGCGTTGCGTGAGGTGATCTGCTCCCAGCCGTTGTAAATCGTCGGCGTATTCCAGCGCGCGAGTTGCAGGACATCCGCGTGGGGCAGCTTCGGTTCGTTCATGCGTATTCCTTTTCAGGACTCAGGCGCCAAACGCGAAAGCTCTTCCGCCGTGGGCAGCGCCAGGAGGTCCTTTTCGGTGATGCGCAGGTGGAGCGCGCGATGCCATCGGTGCGGCATGAAGAGGTGCAGTTCGCCGCGATCGGTAAAAGCATCAAGGTACGAGCACTGGTGGTCCATCCAGGCGTTGTTGTAGCGCGGGGCCAGCGCGTTCGCGAGCACGAAGCGCGGCTCACTCCAGGTGCGCGCGCCGTCGCTGGAAAAGCTGACCCAGACTTGCCGCCGCGGGCTCTGGCATTCGTTGCGCCCGTCGAGTCCCTGGTAATTCAGATCGGCATGCTCGTTATGATGGAAGGCGGCGAGCGTCTTCCCGTCGCTGAGATGGAATAGCATCGGCGGCGCGTCGGGATGCACGAGCGGGGTGGGCTTGGGTGCGGTCCAGCTCTTGCCGTTGTCGTCGCTCCAGGCGCCCCACAAGTGACCTTCGCAGGTTCGGATCATACAAAACGCGCGGCCCTCGCCGAGGTCGATCGGGCGGCCTTCGTCCATGCGGTTGAATTGCGGGACGCACCAGCCGCCGTGGCGCGCGTGGGGCAGGACGTGCCAAGTCTGGCCCTGGTCTTCGCTGCGCAGAATGTACTGGCGAGTCATCAGCGGCTTGTAGGACCAATCGCCTTCATGCGCGCCCAGCAGCCACGCGCCGGAGGCCGTCTCGCACATCCGCATCACCGACATGCCTTTGAAGCCCGGATCGTTGACCGGGCGAATCAGCTTAACATCGGACCACGTGTACCCGTCGTCGTCGCTGTAGCGAAATCCTATGGGCGCGTTCTCGCCTTGCCCGCGATCGGTGCTGAAATCGTTCCACATCGGCTGCGTGCCGAAGCAGTAGATGCGCTTTGAACCGCGCGGGATCAGCGGGATGAAGCCGTGCTGGTTGTAGTCGATCTCGAACGGGATCGTGGGGCCGCTCCAGGTCTCGCCGCCGTCTTTCGAACGAAAGGCCACGAGCCGGTTGGTCAGCTCCTTTTTTCCGCCGTAGTGGCCGTTGTACTTGGCGTTCGTGTTCGGAAGCGAATCCGGAAACATGAGCAGGTAGTCGCCGGAAGGCGTTTTCGTTGCGCGCGTCTCGAAAAGCCCGCCGTGCTCGTTCGTGTGCAGCACCATTCCGCGCATCGCGGCAGGACGGATCAGTCCCAGCGTTTCGTCGGTTTGGAATCCGCGCGGCGGAAGCGTGGCGGGAAAGGCCAGTCCGCGAATGACGATTCGATCGTGCAGCGGTTCGGCAGTCAGTGCAGGCATGGTAATAGATTCCTTAGCGTTGGGTGGAAAGGTTCACACGGCAGTCGCAACCAAGCCGATCCCGGGGTCGTGAATGGGCGCATCGACCGCCGCACCATCGGCGCGCAGGCGAGCTTTCAGGTCTTCCACGTTCACCTTCGCATAAGCCACGCCCTCGCGCGCGACCGGAACGGATGCCAGACCCGCGGCGTGCCCCATGGCGTAACACGGGCCCATTTCGCGCAACGGCCCCAGCACGTCTCGCTCGACGGAAATCGCGCGCCCGGGGCAGATCACGTTCTCGATGCCGCGCGGCACGAGCACGCGATACGGAATCGGCGTGGCGGGGCGCGGAAGTCCGACCTTGCGTTCGTGCAGCGGCTGGTGGCTGGGACGTTTGGGATCGGGAAGATCCCATGGGTAGCCGCTGAATCCGATGGTGTCTTCGAAATCGCGCGCGGCAAGCACGTCGGCGACGGAGTAGACGTACGTTCCGACAATGCGGCGCGTCTCGCGAACGCCCAGCACAGGCGCGACTAGCTTGATCCGCGCATCCGCAAAGCCCGGGAAGTGCTTGCGCATCAGCCCAAAGAGGCGCTGGACCTCGCGGCGACCCTGCATCATGCCGCGCGAGAGCGAGCGGCCGTCGGTGCCGTCGACGTCGCAGATGCGCGTGGTGTTGACCATCAGCGTGCCTTTTTCGTGAAGCTGGACGGTGATGAATATCTCGTACGAGAACTCCCATTCGCCCAGTGAGCGAAGGTGGGCGATCAGCTCGCGAAAACGGTTGGAGCCGGTGCGGTAGATCTCGCCGGCCAGCGCATCCTGATCGACGCGATCGACGTGGAACATCAGCGTGGCGGGCGTCATCAGGCCGTCTTCGGGACGTCCTTTGACCACCGGACAACCGGCGCGCGCGGCGACATCGGCATCGCCGGTGGCGTCGACCACGGCCGCGCAAGCATACGCGTGAAGTCCGCTCTTGTTGAAGAGCACCACGCGCTCGACGCGCCGGCCCGCGGCATCCCGCTCTACATCGACGAAGGCGGTGAAATAGAGCACGTCGACGCCGGCCTCCAGCATCCACTCGTCGAGATAGGCGGCCATGGCGATGGGATCGAACGGCACGCCGTAGGTGATGCTCGAGACCTTCCCTGTCCAGCCGAAGGGGCTGAAGCGTTCGCCGCGGATCGTGCGCGGATCGATGGCGCCGCCGCGCGCGGCGAGCCCCTCAACTATCTCCTTGAAGATGCCGGCAACACACCAGCCGGAGTTATCGGGGAGGCGCCCGCCAAGCAGGTGGCTGACCCCGGCGCTGGTCCCGACGCCTCCGAGTTGGCCGGTCTGTTCGACAAGCAGCACCTTGAGCCCCGCGCGCGCGGCGGCCAGCGCGGCCGGAATGCCGCTGGGGCCGCCGCCGCAGACGACCAGATCGTAGCGATCCAGTACGGGAACGGTTCGCGCGAAGGGTTGGCTGGGGTGATCCATGGTTCGGTCTCTCGTGATATTCAAGACAGCGCGGGCTGGCGCACGGAAACCGCTTCACGACCGGCGGCGCGCAGCTTTCCGGCAAAGTAGGCGTACGCCTCGGCCTCGAGCGCATCGCGCAGACGCGCTTCGGCTCGTTCGTAGTAGCGCAAATCGAGGCTCCAGCGCACGCGGTCGGTCCGGTTGAGCTTGCTCGCGTGGAACGTGAGGTTGCCGAAGAAGAGCACGTCGCCGCGCTTCATCGGGACCGGGACCGCCCGGCCGCGCTGCTCGACATTTTCGAAGGTGCGGATGTTCTGGTCGCTTCCACGCGCTCCGTCGAGCAGACCCCAGCGCTGGCTGCCAGGGATGACCCACAGACAGCCGTTGGCCTCGTCCACATCGACCAGCGGCACCCAGGCGGTAACGATCTCCATGTGCCGCGTGAGCGGTCCGTAGTACTGGCTGTCCTGGTGCCATGGGAAAGTCGTAAGGCTGCTCTCGGGGAGTTTGGGGCGCAGGTGATAGTCACCGCTGAAGCAGGTTTCCGGACCCAGCAGTTCGGCCAAGACCCCCCCGAGGGCCGGCTGGGAAGCGAAGTCCAGCAACGTAGACGGACGCAATGCCTGGTCCCACATGCGCACGCCCATGTCACGGCCGGCGTAAAGCTTGGCCAGCCGGCGGTCGTAGGATTCCCGCGCGCAGGTATCCGCTACTTTCCCCTCTTGGAGCAGGTCCTGCGCATGGCGCTCGACCGCGGCATCGATATCCGAATACAGCGGCAAAAACGCGGCCGCAGGGAGCAGACCCGGAACCAACGTGAAGCCCTGCTCGCGGTACGCTTGTTTCCAGTTCGCTTGCGGTTCGTGCATCGGCGTCGCGATCTCCGTGATGCGGACAATCTACCCTTTGCCGGGAACGCTCGGCCATGGTAAGGAAGTACGATTAATAGCACTTTCGTAAGGTCAGGACCCTCATGCGCATTTATCCGCTCCGAACCGACCGCGCGTACTTCCTGGGGGTGCTGGACGGGATGCTGGAGCGTTTCGATTTTTCGAAGCTGTACTTGGGCAGTCCCGCGCCTTGCCCGGTGCGTGCCGGCGACCGGGCGCTCAAGATCGACGAACATCCACGGCTGAAGATTATGCTGCGCGGGCAGCAGTCCCATGCGCTGAGCCGCGCGGGCCGGCGGTTGGACTTCACGCTCGCGCCCGGCCAAGCCCTCTTCTGGGCGCCGCACGCATGGTCAATTCCGGCGTACGACCGGCCGTGCGTTTTCTTCGGTCTGGTCTTCCGGCGTAGCTTTCTGCGCGTGCTGCTGGGCGATCTTTCGGAGCCCGGCCGCCTGCACGGAGGAACACCGTATTTTTATCACACCGCCGAGCCGCTCTCCGGCGCCGGGGCTCATACGGTGGACGCATTGGCCGATCTCTCGCAGCGCCACGAAGACCCGCAGACCGAGCGCCACTTGTTCGTCGCGCTCTTGCGCTTGGCGCGGACACATCTGGCCGAAGACCGGCCCGAGGCCGCGCAGAGTAAAGCGCGCTACACGTGGGGGCGCCTGGTCGAATTCCTGCATCAGCGCTACGCCGATCCAGGCGTCAGCCGGGCGGAAGCGGCACGGGCGCTTGACTTGCACCCGAATTACCTCGCGGCGCTGTGCCGGCAAGCCGGCGGCCGGTCGTTTCAGAAGACCCTCGAAGGCATCCGCATCGAACACGCACGGAATCTGCTCAAGCGCAGCGACTGGACGCTGGACCGCATCGCACAAGCCTGCGGATATGCGAGCACCGGCTACTTCGTCAAAGCGTTCAAGCGCGCGTGCCGCATTACGCCGGGCAAGTACCGGTATGAGTGATTCGATTGCGGAGTGAGGGTTGAAGGACGCGGGACTCTATAAAGGCATGAGCTTGAGTCGCGCTTGGGATCCAGAATCGCGAGCGTGTCCCTCCAAAATCCAAAATCCAGAATTTAAAATCCGAGTACACTGCGCCCATGCTTCGATTCACGCTTCATGCACACGACGGCGCGGCTCGCGCGGGCGAGGTCGCGACGGAGCACGGCGTCTTCGAGACGCCGGCGTTCATGCCGGTGGGCACGCTGGCGGCGGTGAAGGGTCTGCTTCCGGCGCAGCTTCGCGAAGCCGGCGCGCAGATCGTCTTGGGCAACGCCCTGCACTTGGCCTGGCGGCCGGGCGAGAAGCGTGTCGAGCAACTGGGCGGCCTGCAGAAATTCAGCGGATGGAACGGCCCGATGCTCACCGACAGCGGCGGCTTCCAGATCTTCAGTCTGCCGGGGTTGCGCAAGATCAGCGAAGACGGCGCGGAGTTCGCCAGTCCGGTGGACGGCGCGGTGCGGATGTTCACGCCGGAAAGCGTCGTCGATCTGGAGTGCGCGCTGGGCGCGGACATCATCATGCCGCTAGACCACTTAAAGGAACTGCCGTGCCCGCGGACGGAACTGGTGGACGCGGTGGACCGTTCGATCCGTTGGGCCGAGCGCGCCATAATAAGGAAGGAACAGCTCAACCGGCCAGACGTAAACCTCTTCGGCATCGTGCAAGGCGGGACCGATCTGGAACTGCGCGGCCGCAGCGCGGAAGGCACGTGCCGGCTCCCGTTTGCGGGCTTCGCGCTGGGAGGTTTCAGCGTCGGCGAGGCGACCGAATCGATGCACGCGGGAATCGCGTTCAGCGCGCCGCTTTTGCCGGCCGATAAGCCGCGCTACCTGATGGGCATGGGCACGCCCTTGGACCTCCTGCACGCCGTGAGCTGCGGGATGGACATGTTCGATTGCACGCTGCCGACGCGTAATGGGCGCAATGCGATGGCCTTTACGTCCTCGGGCACGCTGCGGCTTCGCAACGCGCGCTTCGCGGACGATCCGGCGCCGCTGGACCCGAACTGTTCCTGCTACGCCTGCCGGACCTGCTCGCGCGCTTACCTGCGCCATTTGTTCCTTGCCCGGGAGATGAACGCGGCTATTTTGACCTCGCTGCATAACGTGTCGTTCTATCTCGGTTTAATGGCGCAGAGCCGCGATGCGATCCGGGCCGGACGCTTCGCGGCGTTTCGTATTTCGTTCGAGCGGGCCTACGGCCGGCCGGCGGACGAGACGGACGGCCCAGACGAGCAAAGTTGAGCACGATGAGTCAGGCAATGCTGATGGCGTGGTCGGTGCTGGCGCAGTCCAGTGGCGGTGGCGGGCAGCCCGGAGGGCTTGAGGCGCTGGGGCCGCTGCTGACGATCATCGTTCCGTTCTTTCTGATCTTTTACGTCCTGATCATGCGGCCGGAGAGCAAGCGCCGCAAAGAGCGCCAGGAACTGCTGAACACCATCGAAGAGAAAGATGAAGTCGTAACCATCGGCGGCTTGCACGGCACCATCGTGAAGTTGGACGCCGACGATGTGGTTTTGCAGGTGGATCCGAAGCAGAACGTCAAGCTGCGCTTCCGGCGAAGTTCGATCGAAGGCGTCACGAAGAAGCACAAGTCCGAGGCCGAAAAGAAGTGAATCGACGCCCCGCCCGCCCCGCGGCCTTCTGCGCGCCCGTCCTGACGGGCGTGCTGCTGGCGCTGTTGACGGCGGCGTGGACGCCCGTCTCGCAACTGGTGCGCGTCATCGAGCACCCGGCCGGCTCGGATCGCCGCGCGGCGGTGCAGGTGGTGCTGGGGCTTGCCGGGCCTGCTTCCGATAACGGCGCAGAACGGCGCGCGCCTACGCACCCGACGATCGAGCGCGGTTTAAGCGGCGAGGCCGAGGCGCCGTCCGCGCCGCTCTTCGAACGCCGCCTGCTGGACGAAGATTTTCATGTGCCGACCGCGGCCTGCCTGCCGCGGCTGGCCGTTTGGGTTCCGGCCCAGGCTCTCGCGCCGCCGGAGTTTGTACGCACACCCCAGCCTGCTCCGCAGGCGCAGCTTGCCGCTCTTCCCGCCGTTCCCCGCGGACCGCCTGCCGCCTGACTACCGCCGTACTCGCCGCATCGAATCGGGCGCAGGACCGCGCAGAGCGCGCGGATGGGATGCATTCGTTTTTTGACGTACAAGCCGGCTTAAACAAAGGACACAGGTCATGCCTAACAAAACGATGTCGCTGCTGCCGCAGTTCCTGATCGCGCTGCTGATCGGATCGGCCGCCTACGGCGCGGTCACCTACACGCTCTTCCACGAGTGGCGCAAAGTCTCGCTCGTGGACAATGCTTACGACCGGGCCAAGGACCGCGAGACGCAGGAGCAGATCAACCAGAGCCTGGACGAAATTTTCCTCGCGCCGGGCAAGGAAGAGATCAAGGCGTACTACACGCCGCTCGCGGATTCCAAGAAGGACGAGTACATCAAGATCCGCAATTCGCAGAACACGAAGGAACTCGACGCGTTCTTCACTTCGAACATCCGGCCGAGCACGCAGATCCCCTGGATCAGCGGCTTGGGCCTGATTGCGATGATCTTCGTGCTGCACCGCGCCTTCCGCGGGCTGTTCCAGAAGCAAGCTTGGCGCATGGCGCTGGTGATGATCATGACCGGGCTACTGGGCGGGTACTTCTGGTTCTTGAGTTCCAACGGCATCTATCCGATGGGCATCGACTTGGCCGGCGGCACCGAACTGATTTACCGGCTCGATACCAGCGAGACAGACCGCCGCATCGCCAAGGAACAGGAAAAGCTCGTCGATTTGCGCGGCAAGGTGGAGACCGGCGAAGCAAAAGCCGACGCGCTGCGCCATACCGAAGACTTGATCACGGCGTTGACTCAGAGCAAGGACACGGCGCCCGAGAAGGCCGCGGACATCGTGCGCAAGCGCATCGACCCGACGGGCACCAAGGGCATTCCGATCACCAAGTACGGCAACGACCGGCTGCGCATCCAGTTGCCCAAGGCCAGCCCCGAAGACGTGGAAAAGATCAAGCGCGCCATCCGCACACAGGGCCGCCTGACCTTCCACCTCGTGGCGAATCCGAGCAAGCAGCAGGCGATCATCCAGGCGGTGGAAGCGTCGGAAGACAAGGAAGCGGACGGCTACAAGCAGATCTTCGAAGTGCGCAAGGACGCGTACGACAAAAAGAAGGTCGAACGGATTCCGGTCATCGTCGAAGCCACGCCGATGCTGGAAGGCTCCCGCATCGCGCATTCGGGCATCTCGCGCAACGAACAAGGCGGCTTCCAGGTCGATATCCAGTTCGACGCGCAGGGCGCGACGGACTTCGGGCAGGTCACGCAGGCGAACGTGGGCGAGCAGATGGCGATCGTGCTCGACGGCAACTGCTTCTCGGCGCCCCGCATCAACGAGCCGATCACGGGCGGGCGCTGTCAGATCACCGGCAACTTCAGCCAGGAAGAAGCGAGCGAACTCTCGAACGTGCTGAACGCGGGTTCGCTGCCGGCGGAAGTGGTGCTGGAAAGCGAATTCACGGTCGGCCCGTCGCTGGGTCACGAGCAGATCGATTCGGGCATCCTGGCTACCCTGGTGGGCGCGTTCTTCGTCGCGTTCTTCATCTGGGTTTACTACCGCGTCAGCGGCTTCATTGCGGTCGTCTGCCTGGGGCTGAACCTGATCATCCTGCTGGGCGCGCTGGGCTTCTTTAAGGCCACGATGACGCTGCCGGGCATCGCCGGTATCCTGCTCACCTTGGGCATGGCCGTCGACGCCAACGTGCTGATCTTCGAGCGTATACGCGAGGAATTGGCACGCGGAAGGCCCGCGCGTTTGGCCGTGCAGCACGGTTTCGACCGCGCGGTGGTCACGATCCTCGACTCGCAGCTCACCACGCTGCTCTCGGGCATCATCCTCTACTACCTGGGCACCGGACCGGTGCGCGGCTTCGCCGTCACCCTGTCCTTGGGCATTTTGGTCACGATCCTGGCTAACCTGTGGATCTGCCGGCAGGTCTTCGACTGGCTGGTCTCCCGCGACGCCATCGAGAGCCTGCCCATGATGCAGATGATGAAGAACCCGAACCTCGATTACATGGGCATGAGCAAGCCGTGGATGGTGGGCTCCATGACGCTGGTGGGGCTCTCGCTGGCGGGCTTCGTCCTGATGGGCGTCGTCAGCAACAAGATCTACGACCTGGACTTCACGGGCGGAACCTTGATCCAGTTCAACTTCGCGCAAGGCCAGGAACAGGATCGCGCCAGCGTCGAAAAGACGGTGGAAGAGACGCTGCGCGAAACGGTTCGGGGGGACCTGGAGGCCGCGAAGGGCAAGCTGGAATCCCTGGCCGCTTCGGGCAAGAAGGGTCACGACCTGCGCGAAGCGTTGGTCAAGGAACTCCCCGTGCTGGGCACGACGCAGTTCAGTCTCAGCTCGGAGATCACGCCGGAAGGCCTGCTTGAAGTGGCGGGCGGCCTGGGAGAGGTGCTCAAAGACTGGGACGCCGTGCGTCTGGACGCGCAGCCGTTCGGTACGCCGAAGGATGGGACCAGCACCTACAAGAGCTTCACGCTCACCACGCGCGTGACGCAGGCGGCGGTGATCGAGGTGCTCGGCGAACGGTTGCTGGAGGCCTTCAAAGGCCCGCTGGAGCCGCGCGCGGTGGAAGTGGTGGAGCACAAGGCCATCCGTGTCCGCCTCGACCGTTTCGATAAGGACACTGAGCAGAATGCCAGCGACGAGCAGCTTAAGGCCGAAGTCGAGAAGGCCGTCGCGGCGGTGGCCCAGGAACCTGAAAACCAAGAAGTGAAGAAGTCGCTGCAGGCGCTGCAAGCGGGCGCGGCGGTCGCAGACGAAGCCGTGGGCCGCACGCGGGCGTACGTCGAACTGACGCCCGTGCCGGAAGATCCGCTCGAACTTCAGCGCGTGTTGGGCGCGCTGCGCTCGGCGAGCATCAAGCACCGCGTCGAAGGCGCGATCGGACGCAAGACGCAGTATGGCGGGCAGGTCTCGGGCGAGATGCGCCGCGATGCCTTCGTCGCGCTGCTGGCCGCGCTGGCCGGCATCTTCATGTACTTGTGGTTCCGCTTCGAGTTCAGCGGCGCCTGGGGCTTCGGAGCCAGCTTGGCGCTCTTCCACGACGCCGCGGTCACCATCGGCGCCGTCTGCCTCGTCAACGCCACCGGCATCCTGCCGGTCCTGCTGGACCTGAACATGGTCGCCGCGATTTTGACGATCATCGGTTACTCCGTGAACGACACGATCGTGATCTTCGACCGTATCCGCGAAATCAAGACGCAGCATCCCACACGCGATATGGGCGAGATCATCAACGAAGCGACGAACCAGACGCTGACGCGCACGCTGATCACGGCGGGCACGACGATGCTGGCGACGCTGTCCCTCTTTATCCTGGGCGGCCCGACGATCCGGGACCTTTCGTTCCCGTTCATCGTCGGCATCTTCGTCGGCTGTTACAGCTCGATCTTCGTGGCCGCGCCGGCGACGAAGTGGTGGATGGAACGGTTCGGTGCGGGTTCGATGGCGGCGGTTCGCGCCTCGGCTCCGGTCAAGACGGCGACGGCGGACAACGCCCACGTGTAAGCCACACCGTTCGAATACGCGTCCTAAGGAGGGCGGGCCGGATAGGCCCGCCCTTTTTCTTGGCGCGCGCTCGAACTCGGGGGATAGGCTGAGACCTCATGAACGCGCCCACTCCGGAACCGTCCCTGAACGAAGCGGAACGTCCCCGCTTTCGCCTCGCCATGCTCCTTCCGGGCATCCTGGTGGCGGCCACCGGTGTCGGCAGCGGCGACCTGCTCACCGCCGGCTTTGCCGGTTCCAAGCTCGGACTCGCCATCCTCTGGGCGGCTTTGTACGGTGCGATCCTGAAGTGGGTGCTGAACGAAGGACTCGCGCGCTGGCAGATGGCCACGGGCACGACCCTGCTCGAAGGCTGGGTCCAAAAACTGGGGCGCTGGATCCGCTGGGTCTTTGGCGCGTACCTGCTCCTGTGGTCGTTCTTTACCGGCGCGGCGATGATGTCCGGCTGCGGCGTAGCCGGGCACGGACTGATGCCGCTGCACGAACCCGAGCCCGTCGTCGCGCGCGAAGGCGAATCCGAAGGCAGCCTTTCTTCACGCGAAGACGCTGCCCGTCGCGACGCGGCGCGGCGGGACAAGATCGTCTGGGGCATCGTGCACAGCCTCGCGGGGCTTCTGCTGGTCTGGTTCGGCGGCTTTAAGGTCTTCGAGATCGCGATGGCCGTCTGCATCGCAGTCATGTTCGGCACGGTGTTGCTCACGGCGGTACTGGCGAAGCCCGATCCCGGCGCCGTGCTTCAAGGCATTCTCGTGCCCCGGATTCCCAACAGCGGCTCAGGCGCGGACTTCTCGACCAGTCTGGGCTGGGTGCTGGGCGTCCTGGGCGGCGTGGGCGGAACGGCCACGCTCCTATGCTACGGCTACTGGATTCGCGAAGAACGGCGCGAAGGCGCTTCAGGCGTGCGCGCCTGCCGGCTCGATCTCGGCGTGGGTTACCTCCTGACGGCCCTCTTCGGAATGGCCATGATCAGTCTGGGCAGCGGGCTGAAGCTCGATGGACAAGGGGACGATTACGCACCCATCCTGGCCGGTCGCCTGAGCGAGGTGATGGGGCCGTGGGGGCGCTGGATCTTTTTGCTCGGATTCTGGGGCGCGGTCTTCTCCAGCCTGCTGGGCGTCTGGCAGGGCGTGCCGTACCTCTTCGCCGACTTCGTGCTGCTCTGCCGCGGACGTTCGGCGGCACAGGAAAAAGTCGATCTGGCGAAGACGCGGGAATACAAACTCTACCTGGTCGCTTTGGCGCTCTTGCCCATGGTCTTGTTGTGGCTCCCAGTCAAACGCATCCAACTTCTGTATGCGATCTTCGGCGCGTTCTTCATGCCGCTATTGGCTCTGACGCTCCTGATCCTCAACAACCGGCGCGACTGGGTAGGCGATCGCTTCAAGAGCGGCTGGATCATTAACCTCTTGCTTGGACTGACGCTCCTTTTTTTCGGCGCATTGGGCGCCCAGGAAGCCGTAAAGGCTTTCCAGAAATTGCTTAATTGAAGCCGCCCGGCCGGGCGAACTCCGTCGGCGCCCGGACCGGCAGGGTTCTTCGGGGAGGCGCACATGGTTCGGTTCTTCAACTGGCTCTGGACCCACGGCGTCCTGAATAACTTCGTCGCCGGAGCGCTGGTGCTGCTGCCGATCGCGATCACCATCGGCTTGATGGCCTGGGCGGTGGAACAGGTGCGCGGCATCTTCGGCAAAGGCACGCCAGTCGGGGAATTTATCCGCGGATTCGGCGAGCGATTCGTCGAACACAATACCCTGGCCGCGCTGTTGGGCTGGGCCTGCGTGATCGTGGCCGTCTGGCTGCTGGGTATGCTGTTTCGCGCCTTCGCCCGGCACGAATTGGAAGCGATTTTTAACGGCCTGCTCAATCGGATTCCCATTTTCCGCAGCATTTACAAGCCGGTGAGCCAGGTCGTAGGACTCATGAAGGGCAGCGGCGAGCAGGATCTCGCCAAAATGAGCGTCTGCTCCTGCACCTTCGGCGCCGAGGGCGGCGCCGGATTCCTGGGCCTGCTGGCCAACCGTGAAACCTACCGGATGGGCGGGCAGGAGATGCTGCTCGTGTACGTGCCGACCAGCCCGGTGCCGATGTCGGGTGGGCTGATCTTTGCACCTAAAGCGTCGGTTCAAGTCATCCCCGAGATGAGCGTGGACGATCTGATGAAGGTGTACCTCTCGCTGGGGGTGCTGACCCCGCAGGTGATGCCGCCGGCGCTGCGCATTCCGGCTGCGGCCTGAGAATATTCGGCTTATGCGAAGCGTTTCGAGCGTCCCATTAGGGTTCCCAACCGGGACCTTGTATACCGCTGCAATGGTATTAGAATCAAAGAGTTGCATGGATTCGCCTTGGAGTGCCGCCAGTGCGCGTTAACGTCGCTCGCGAGAATCGCTGGCGCGCCTCCTGGGCGATGAGCTTGGCGTTAATCGCGCTGCTTTCCGCGCAGGCTTCCAGCGGCGAAGCGCCGGTGCGGTTGGTCCGCGCGGAATCCGGCGCCGAAGCCCGCGTTCCAGGCGACCAAGAAAACCCGCCCGAACCGCCCAAGCCTGTTCCCCCGCCGGTGACGCCCGCGCCGCCCGTTCCTCTTCCTCCAGCCGAAGTGTTGGAAATGGGCGAGAACGGCGAATGGCTGGTTCCGGCCCAGACCGCAAAGCGCGCATGGAGTATGTCGGAAGAAGAAGCACCTGCCGCGCCCACGCCGCGCATGGGACCTCGTCCGGGCGATCCTGAGTTTCGGCGCAGCTTTCCTTTAGACTCGGCACTCGAAATTCCGGACGCCGAACGCCGCGAAGCGCCAGTTTCGAGCGGTTTCGCGCCGCGCCGAGGCGATCCGGAATTCGCACGCTCGTGGCCGGCCGATGCGGGCTCGATTCCGGCGCTGCTGCGCGCGCTTACGCCGGCCGCCGGCGCGCCTTCCGTGGGTGACGTGGACCGCCCGCGATTTGCCTGGGGCGAAGGCTTAGACGACCCGCGTGCGCAAGTGGGCGCGGCGCCCCTGGCCCGGCCGCTATCCGTTCCGGCCGCAACGCCGCCTGCCGCCGGAGCGCAGGAAGTTCAAAAGCCCGTGCCGCGCGGAACCGGCGGCGAGATCGATGCGGAAGCCGTACTCAAGAAGCCGCCCAAGCGCAAGCTTGAGCCCAAAGAGGAACTGCCCACCCCGCCCTCGTTAAGCGAGATTCTGAAGCAAGAGCAGCGCAAGGGCCCCGTAAAGAACAGCGAAGAGTTGGACGACCGCCTCAGCTCGCTGCTGAAAGTGATCGAACACAACAAGCAGATACTCAAAGAGCGCAAGCCCGACAAGCCTTCGTCGGGTCCGCCGAGCGTGCCCGGTGCATTGACCGGCGAAAGCGGTACGGCGGCCGAAGATGAAGGCGAATACATCGAGACCGACGACCCGCAGGCGCTGCGCGCGTTGCAGTTCTTCCTACAGGACCGCCCCCGCGGCATCCTGCAAGGCGTGGTCCTGGACCAGGAGACGCGGCAACCGATTCCCGCTCGGGTAAAGATCGTCGACGCCAGCGATCTGGCTGTCGGCGCGCCGCTGCCGGGCGTGGGCTTCTGGTGCAACGGGCAGTTCCGCGTGCCGGTGGCTTCGGGCAAAGTGCGGATCGAAGTCAGCGCGGGGCGGTTTCGTTCGACCTTCCTGAAGGGTCTGGAAGTGGAAGCCGGAAAAGTGGCGACCGTGGAAGCCGTCTTGGCGCGGCCGCGGCATATGGATTTCGCGTTCCAAGGCTGGTACCTCGCCGATCTGGATCTGGCTCTCAACGCCGACCGGGGAGACCGCGTGGTCTGGGGCGGCAAGCGCCCCAATTTGGCCGACGCGGTCCTCGCCGCATACGCCGAAGGCGTCCAGATCCTGGGCGCCGCGCAGCCTTGGGGGCTCGACGAGAACCAGCATCCGCCGCATGAGTTGCTGGATTTCTTCGACGAGCTGCAGGGCCCTCGGCTGCTCCTGCTCCCGGCGTTTCGCGGCCCGCGGCATCCGTTCTGCGGCAATGTGCTCGGCGTCGGCATGACCGGTTGGAACGACTTGCCGCCGCACCTGAACGATCCGCGCCAGTCCCTGCGCGATCACCTCGAAGACCTGCGCGGCCGCGGCGCGCTGACGGTCTTTACCGACCTGACGGGTTTGCGTTCGGTCGATCCGCAGCGCGCGATTTTACCGCTGCTCCCGCGCCTGGCCGAAGACGGCTACTACCGGACCACCGACCGCTCCGCGCGGCTTTACGCGCCCACGGAGTTGCCTTTCGCCACGGTCACCGGTCCGGCCTATGACGCTCTGGCCTTCGACGGTTCGGAGAGCGCCCGGCGCATTTGGTTCAATCTGCTCGACGAAGGCTACACCGTCTCCATCGTCGGCGCGTCGGGCGGCAGCCTGGAAGCCGGGCGCGTGCCGTACGGCCAGACCTTCGTGCACATGGACGGCTTGCCCACTCGGGATAAGGTCGTCGCGGCGCTGCGCGGAGGCCATGCGACGGTCAGCTTCGGACCGGCTCTCTTCGTCAAAGTCTTCGAACGCGACCGAGGACCCGGAGATCGCCTGCCCGCAGACGGGCGTCCGTTGCAGCTTCAGATCCAGGCTTATGCGTCGTTGGCCCAGGGCGCGCGCTTGGATCGAATCGAGATCCTGCGCAACGGCGTGATCCTGCATAACGAAAAGGTGACCGAAGGTTTGACGCTGCTCCAGGACTTCCGCTTCCCGTTCCGGGAAGAACACAACGCGTGGTACGTGGTGCGCGCGGTGGAAACCAGCGGCCAGCACCAGGAGGTCGTGCGCGACGCCTGGACGAACCCCATTTACTTCGATTCCCGCGGACGCGAACGGCCTCAGCCGGCCCAATGCCGAGCACGCGGCGTATTGCGCGATCCCGCCGGCACGCCTTTGAAGGGTCGCGTCTGTGTACTCGAACCGGGCGTACCCACGCGTGAAGTGCCGATCGGTCCGGACGGCCGGTTCGACGTGCGCTTCCAGGCCGCCGGCGCGCTACTCTTTCATGCCCATGGCTTCCAGCCGTTGCTGCGGAAGCCTTTTGAAGACCCAAAGGTGCAGAAAGCCTTGGGCGGCCTCCAGACCGACCGCGAGGGCAAACTGGTCGACGAACTCTCCAAACGCTCCATTTTTGGGTTTTGGCGGCTCTTGCTATCCGAACTGGATAGCGACATTCGGTTGGAGCCGACTCCGGTGAGCACCCCGTCTGCGCCTGTGGAGCCTGCGCTTGTGCAACCCGAGCCAGCCGAACCCTGAGCCTACGTGCAGCACGATTATCAGAACTTGCTCTAGTGCAAAGATTTCCAATATCGCTCCGGCCGAAAATCGCCGAGAAATCTTCTAGGGATTCAAGCTCTAGGGGGTCTAGGCTGCACAGAACCTGGGAACGGGGGTTCCCCAGGTGCAGAGCCGAACCTGCGCGGGGGTGCTCTGTGTGCTCTAGCTCTGGTCGCCAAGCCGTCTTGCCGGGCGCAGGCTTGACAGGACTGGTGGCAGTGACTACAAGAGCTATCTTGAGCTAAGTTATGCC
>JABTUM010000005.1 GCA_015075375.1 Planctomycetota bacterium
GCGCCAAGCAAGAGGCTGAAGTTAAAGCCAAGCGCGAAGCCGAAGAACGCGCCAAGCAAGAGGCTGAAGTTAGAGCCAAG
Source organism: Planctomycetota bacterium (assembly GCA_015075375.1). Classification (GTDB taxonomy): domain Bacteria; phylum Planctomycetota; class SZUA-567; order H5-PLA8; family H5-PLA8; genus H5-PLA8. The sequence goes on from JABTUM010000005.1 coordinate 81, forward strand.
CGTGAAGCCGAAGAACGCGCCAAGCAAGAGGCCGAGGCCAAAGCCAAGCGCGAAGCCGAAGAACGCGCCAAGCAAGAGGCCGAGGCCAAAGCCATGCGCGAAGCCGAAGAACGCGCCAAACAAGAGGCCGAGGCCAAGGCCAAGCGCGAAGCCGAAGAACACGCCAAGCAGGAAGCTGCGGCCAAAGCCAAGCGCGAAACCGAAGAACGCGCCAAGCAGGAAGCTGCGGCCAAAGCCAAGCGCGAAGCCGAAGAACGCGCCAAGCAGGAAGCTGCGGCCAAAGCCAAGCGTGAAGCCGAAGAACGCGCCAAGCAAGAGGCTGAGGCCAAAGCCAAGCGCGAGGTGGACGAACGCGCCAAACAAGAGGCCGAGGCCAAAGCCAAGCAACACGCAGAAGAGCGCGCCCGGCAGGAAGAGCTTGTCCGTAAACAACAAGCCGTGGCCGCACGCGCGAAGCAAGAGACCACGGCCGAAGCGGTCGATCGGGTGGAGGTAATCCCCGTCGATGAAGTTGCGCCATCCCCCGATCCGGAAGCTCAAAAGAGGGCGGAAATCCGAGATGGGTTGGCGGCCGAATTGCTCCCGCTGCCCCCCACGATCGCCGTACCGGCTCCCCATGCCCAAGAGCCGGCCGCAACTATGCTCGCCGTAGATTCCGCCAAGCCTGTAGCCGGCAAGAAGCCCAACGCGGACGCCGACGGCGAGATGGCCGCCACCATGCTGGCCGTAAATTCCGCGAAGCCCGCACCGGGGTCCGGCGCCGCAACCAAGTTCAACGGAGTGGATGAGCCGGCCACCACGCAGGTAGGTCCGATGAATCCGCGGGCCGAAGCCAATCTGGTGCCGCCGACCGAAATGGGCCTGCTGCCCACGGTACAAGCACCGGTAGACTGTGCTAAGCCAGATGCCGCCGGAGATCCGGCGCTGCGCAAACTACCGGCCGGAAGCATCCCGACGACCGTCGTGGGATCGGCCGACCGCGTGGCGCCCAAGCCGCTGCCGCGTTACGACACGCCCGCCACCCCGGCGCCCGATTCCGCGCCGCGCACGCCCGACACCATTTTCCGGTCTGACTTGCGCCGCGACGACGAAGCCAAACCGGCCAAGAAGAAAGCCGATCTCGGGCACCCGCCGGCCGAGTCCAACGCGCTCGAGCCAGTCACGAACGTACGCCCGGTCGAGCCCATGGGCACGGAAGACTTCCCCGCCGTGCAGGGCTACACCTTTCATAGCAAAATCGGCATCGGACCGCTGGGCTCCGTCTACCGGGTGCGCCACAACGTACTCAAGCGGCCCATGGCCCTCAAATTGGTGCTCGCGGACACCGACTTCAAAGGCTTCACCGAAAGCGATCGCCTGCGCTTCAAGGCAGACATCGAATCGGCGGCGTACCTGGAGCATCCGCACATCGTCCAGGTCTTCGCGGTGGGGCAGTACAACGGGAACCCGCAGGTGGCGATGGAATACCTGCCCGGCGGCGACCTGGGCATGCGCCTTGCCGCGCAACCCCAGGATCCCAAGTGGTCCGCCGAACTGATCGTGAAACTCGCCTCGGCTCTGCACGCCGGCCACAAGCAGAGCATCTTCCACCGCGCGATGAAGCCGGCCAATGTGCTCTTCAACGACGACGGTGAACCGCGCATCACCGACTACGGCATCTCGCGCCTGATGGAAATCAAAGCCGAAGTGACCAAGAAGGGCATGCCGCTGGGCGAATTGTGCTACATGTCGCCCGAAAATATCCGCGGCGACGAAAGCCGCCTGCGGCCCACCTGCGACGTCTACAGCCTGGGCGCGATCCTGTACGAATGCCTCACCGGCTACCCGCCCTTCCCGCGGCTCTATACGGGGGTGCTCACCGGCGACATCATGAAGCTGGTGGTCGAACAGGATCCGGCGCCGCCCACGCAGGTAAAGGCCGATATCCCCAGGCCGCTCGAATACATCGTCATGCAATGCCTGCGCAAGGACCCGGCGGCGCGCTACGCCACCACCGACGACCTCGCCCAGGATCTGCAACGATTCCTGAAAGGCGAGCGCGTCCTCGCCCAAGGCAAGAGCTTCTTCAAGCGCTTGCTGGGGCGCTGATCACCGCTCCGGCGCCGTGCCCCAATCCGGTACGTTCAGCCATTCGCCGTCGCGCTGCGCCGATTGGTGCGCCACGCAGCCCGCCGCCATATACCGCGAGGCTTCCCATGCATTCGTCAGCGGCGGACGGTTCTCGGCGACGGCCGATACGAATTCATGAACCAGATACGCGTGCGATCCGCGGTGCCCGCCATACACCCGCTGGTCGGCCTTCTTCGCCTCGAAGTCGTCGTCCTTGTAGCCCACGCGATCCTTGGGGGGATCCTTGCGATTCATCGCCGTATAGAATGCGTCGTAGACTTCCTGCGGCAGCGGATCCCGCATCTCCTCCACGCTCAGCTTCGTCCCGCGCTGCTTATCGATCCAGTGATCGTGCCGGAAACTGCCCAGCGTTCCGTACACGTTAAACGCTTCCTCGCCGTGCATGCCGATGTGGCGGTACTCGTTGATCCGCATCGTCGCGCCGTTCGCCAGTTTGAAGAATCCCGTCTCATTACCGAACTCACCGGAAAAGAATGCATCGTCCTTCGGCGCCGCGAAGCCCACGCAACTCGCCTTCACCGCGTGCGTGCGCATCACATGCAGCGGCCCGCTCGTCGAATGCGTCGGGTAGTGCATCGGCCCGCCCTTGATGCCGCGTGCGTCGTACGTCTTCTTAAGCTCGATCCACTCGCGCCCCGCCGCGCTGTTCAGGCGGTGTTCCTGAACTTTGCGCAGGTTGCAGCCCGGGCTGTCCACGTCGTGGTAATACTGCCCTTCGGCAAAAACGAACGCGCCGAACGCGCCGGCCTGCGCCTGTCGCCGGCAGTACATCGTCTCAGGATGAAAGACCGTCGTCTCGCCCAGCATGTAGTGCTTGCCCGTTCGCCGGCACGTCTGCACCAGCTTGTCGCACCAGTCGAGAATCTCCGAAGCGTCTGGGAGCGAGACGATCGGCACGGCGCTGTACACGTCCTTCCCGTGCTCCAGCGCCCGAATGCACTGCTCCGCATGCAGCCACGGTTGCGTGATCACCACCAGCGCGTCGAACTTCGCCTTCAGGATCGCATCCAGGCTTGGATACGCGTCGCCCTCCGAGAACTTGTCTTTATAAAACGGATCTTCCGCAAACCGCTTGATCCGCTCGGCCTCGCGGTCGCAAAATCCGATCCGGCTTACCAGCGGATGCGCTTTAAAGAGCGCCGCGAACGACGATCCGAATGCGCCCAGTCCCACCAACCCGATCGAAAGTCCCATGGCTCCCCCTTAGTCCTTTAGAATTGCGTGCACGCGCTCGGCGCATGCCGCCGTCAGTTTTTCCAAACTGCCCGCCGCGTACGGCGTCTGCCAGACCGGGTACACGTCGCGCGTGTACAGTTCGCGCGGCGGCAGGTACCCCATGCTTCCGTTGACCACGTTCATCGGAGCCAGTGCCACGCCGGGCGCCGCGGCGCGCAGCGAGCGCTGAAAGTCCGAGTACGTTTCGTTGATCTGCCCCAGCAACACGGCGTCTCCGACGCGCCAAAGCCACACGGGTACGCGATGCGTGCGTCCTTCACCCAGCCGCTCGCGCAGCGCGATCTTCCGACGCAGCCGCTCGCGTAACGCGCGGTCGCGCTCGGACTCCTGCCGCGCTTGCAGTTCGACAAGCCCCGGGAGATCGTCCTTGAGCGCCAGTTCCACCTCGAACCGATCGGCCCGCAGCACCGTCGACGGCGCATACGCCGCACGCCGCCACGTCGCCAGCGGCGCGCCCGATTCCACGACACCGGCGTACTCCAAACGCGTCGCCGGCGGCAGCATGTCCTCCAGGGCCGCAAGCGCCGCGTAGCCGGCCTGCCGCCCGTTTTTGTCCACGATGCTTGGATCGCCGGTGTATTGTTCGCGCGGCGCGAGTTCGCCCGAAGCACCTTGCAGGAACAGACACGGCGCGCCGTCCGTCGCGCCTTCGACGACTTCGCGCATCGCGCCCGGCCAGTCAGGAGAAAGCAACTTGTTCTGCCACGCAAACGTCGTCGGATGGCAGGCGTAGTGAACCAGCGTCGCCATCACCCGCCCGCTTGCATTGGTGACTCGCCCTGCCAGCAGGGTGTCATCGGCGCTCGCGCCCGGATGAAATCCGGTGACGAGCCGCTCCGTATCCGGGTCCGGCAGGTCGCGCACCGCCGCCAGCGCGCAGCGTCCGTACCGCCACGTCAGCACCGCCGGTTCCGCGCGAGCCAGGGCTTCCCGTCCTGCTTCGCGAAGCTCTTGCACCAACCGCGCGCCGTAGGCCGGAACCAGGCTCATACCCGGGAGATCTTCGCGCGAGGTCTCCCAACGCGGGCACGCATGCGTGTGCGTAAACGCGAGCATCACGCGCGCGGGGTCGAGCTTCAATTCGTCGCGCACCGCGCGGACCAAAACGTTCTCCGGATCGCCGCCGTGGATCAGATCGATGGAAACAAGCGCCAGCGTTTCCCCGCCGCTCGCGTTCTGCAGGACCAGCACCGTGGCCGTCAGCGGCCGGTGCACGCCCTCGCACGCGTCGTGCGCCGCCGCTCCCCAATTGCGCGCATAAATGCCCACCGGCGCGGTGATGTCGCGCCGCGCCACGCCAATGCGGCCGGCGAAGCCTGCGTGCAGGAACGGATGCGGCCGTGCGCTCATCTCAGTTCGCCCTCAAGGGTAACGTCACACGCGGCCCGGACAGGATCGACTCGAAGCGTTCCGCCGCGCCCAGTTGCTCCAGAATCGCAGGCCAGCGCGTGCGATGGCTTTCATCGTCCAGCACCGGCACGAAGCCCAGCGCGAGATACACCTTGATGGCCGCGAGCCGGAAGTCGTCGGTGTGCAGCACCACCTGCATCCGGCCTTCTCCGCGCATGTGCTCCATCGCTGCGACCGTCACCCAATGCCCCAGCTTCTTCCCGCGGTGCTCCGGATGCGAGCCGACCCAATGCACGTAACCCACGTGCGCACCGAAAACCGGACGATGCCAAGCCGAGGCCGTCGCCACTGCTGCCCCGCCGCAAACGATCAGCTTCACGCGCTCGGGGCGAAACTCCGGATCGCTGCGCATCAGCTTCGTGAAATCGTTGTGCCCGGGCTTGCAGCCGTATGCGAGATCCTGGAGCGCATTCCAGGCCGGCTCGTCGGCGTCCGTGAAATCGCGCAGCGTGTAACCGGGGGGCAACTCCAGCACCGGAAGATGATTCAGGTTCGCGCGATGCATCAGCAACTGCACCGGCTTCGCTTGCTTCTCGGCCATATCCGGCACCTCTTTGAACCTTGCCGCGCCTACCAGTCCGTGACGCTGCCATCGGGATTGAAGCTCCGCTGCAGAACTTCCTGCTGGAACGGATGCTTGCGCACTTCGTCCTCGTCGATCTCGATGCCCAACCCCGGCCGCGTGTTCGGACGCACCAGGCGGCCTTTCGATTCCACTACGAAGCCTTCCTTCACCACGTCCTGCCGCCACGGCACGTCGTTATGCACGCTCTCGCAGATGGCGTACGCCGGCGTCGCGAAGCCGAACTCCAGCGACGCCGCGGTGCTTACCGGACCCTGTGGATTGTGCGGCGCCAACGCCACGCGATAAGCCTCCGCCAACGCGGCGATCCGCCGGGCCTGCGTGAGACCTCCGCAATGCGTGATATCCGGCTGCAAGACGCGGCAGGCGCGTTGGGCCAGCGCATCGCGGAACGATTCCAGTCCGACGAGCCGCTCTCCGGTGGCGATGGGTGTCGAGACTGCCTGCTGAATCGCCGCCAAATCGTCGAGTTGCTCCGGCCAGCACGGCTCTTCGAAAAAATAAAGCCCGTACGGCTCCAGTGCCTTGGCGAATTGCATCCCCATCGCCGGACTCGGCCGCGCGTGGCAGTCCACCATGATGTCGATTCCGTCGCCTGCCGCCTCGCGCATGGCCCGCACGCAGCTTTCCGCGTAGCGAATCGGCTTGAGCCCCTCCAGCGGCATGGTTTCCGGAACGGCCATCGACTTGAACGCCGTGAAGCCCTCCTCGACGGCCTTTCGCGCCAACTCCGCAAAGCGCTTCGCATCGCCGGGCTTCGTCTCGTAAAAGTCTTCCATCTTGCCGCCGCCGAGGTGGCAGTAGAGCCGCACGTAGTCGCGCACCGCGCCGCCCCAAAGCGCGTGACACGGCACGCCGTGAACCTTGCCCACGATATCCCACAGCGCCAGGTCGATCCCGCTGATCGCCGTCCCGCGCACGATCCCGTTTCCGTGCCAGAAATGCTGCCGGTACATCGATTGCCACAAGTGTTCGACGCGCGTCGGATCTTCGCCGATCAGCAGGCCGTTCAGGTCTTCCAGCGCGCCCACCACCCCGCGCGTGTGCCATTCCAGCGTCGCTTCGCCCCAGCCGTACAGGCCCGCTTGATCGGTGTGGACCTTCACGAAGATCCAATTCCGCATCCGCGCATGGCAAACCAGGGGCTCGATTCGCGTGATCTTCATGGTCAAGCCAGCCCCTTCAGCGCATCGCGCGTCGCATCCAGCGTTCGGTCGATCTCCGCTTCCGAATGTGCGGCGCTAACCGAGCCCTGCTTGCACGGCATCGGGAAATGGAAGACGCCTCGTTCCAAGAGCGCCAAACGCAGCAGCCGGTCGCGCTCGAAGTCGTGGTGTTCCAAAATATCGTGCCAGTCGCGCGGCGTGTGATCCATGAAGTACACGCAGAATGCCGAAGCGTTCCGCACCACGGTCGCCGGCTCTCCGCGCTCGTGGAAGATCGCTTCCAAGCCGCGTTGCAACCGCGCGCTCAGCGCATCAAGCCTCGCATAGACATCGCCGCCGTGGGCCGCCAACCGATCCAGCGTCGCCAGCGCCGCAGCGCATGCCAGCGGGTGCGCGTTGTACGTACCGGCGATCAGCACGCGCTTCCCGGCATCGGGCGACGCGAACAGATCCATCAACTCGCGCTTCCCGCCGATCACGCCCAGCGGATGCCCATTCGCCACCGCTTTGCCGAAAACCGATAAATCCGGCGTCACGCCGCAGACGCTCTGGTACCCGCCCAAGGCCGAACGGAACCCCGTCTTCACTTCGTCGAAGACCAGCACCGCACCGTAACGGTCGCACAGCTCGCGCAACCCGCGCAGATAGCCGGCCTGCGGGAGCACCACCCCCACATTCTGCAGGACCGGTTCGGTCAGCACGCATGCGATGGGGTGCTTGCGCAGCGCGTATTCGACCGACTCCAAGTCGTTGAAGTTGACCGCGTGCAGCTTGTGCTGCGTGGCTTCGGGCACCCCGGCGCTCAGGGGCAGCCATGGGTATTCGCCTGGAGAGACGCGCGGGCCGATCTGCGCGCGCGTGGGCATCACCGTGCGCGCCACTTCGTTATGCCAGCCGTTGTAGCCGCCCAGCGTGAGCAGCACGTCCTCACGGCCGGTGTGCGCTCGGGCGAGTCGAATCGCGTGCGCCGTCGCTTCGCTGCCGGTATTGGTAAGCTGCACACGCTCCAGTGTCGGCACCGCCTCGCACAGCTTCATCGCCAGTTCGGCTTCCCACGGCGTCGTGCCCGCGCCCATCAGCGACCAACCCTGATTCATCGCCCGCGCGATTGCCGCGTTGATCTCCGGGTCGTTGTGCCCCAGCAGATGCGGCGCGAAAGCCGCGTGGTAGTCGAGGTACTCGCGTCCTTCCGCGTCCCAAATCCGGCTGCCCTGCGCGCGCACGAAGACCAGCGCCGGATCGATCTTCCGGTTCAGCGAGACCACGCCACCGGCCAGGTGCCGCGCGCTTAAACGATTCCACGTCTCGCTGCGCGTCATGGATTCCGTTTTCGGCATCCCCTGCTCCTATCCCACGGGCGCCGCGGCGGGCGCTTCCCGGTAGCCCAGTGCGGCCGAAAGAGCCCGCGCATGCGCCAGCAACAACTCGATATGCTCCCGGTCCAGCTTGAACGGCGTCCCGCGCAAGGGCCCAGAAATCGAAAGTGCCGCGATCCAGCGCCCGCCCGCATCGCGAACCGGCGCGCCGATGCAACCCACTCCTAAATGTTCCTCGCCGGCTTCCAGCGCGTACCCGCGCCGTTCGATCAACTCGAACTCGTCCGCCAGCGCCGCGCGATCCACGATCGTCTTCTCGGTGAAACGCTGCAGCGGTTCCTGAAGCCAACGCATCCGCAAGGCCGGCTTCATCCCGGCCAGGAGCACCTTACCCAACGCCGAAGCATGCGGCACACAGCTTCCCCCCACCGCACTCGCCACCTGGATCAACTCCGGGCTGGCCTCCTTCGCGACCACCAGGAACTGCGAACCTACTTCACGCGCCAGATGCGCGCTCGCCCGCGCCTCGAGCGCCAAGCGCTCCAGCACCGGCCGCGCCTCACGAATCAACCGGTTTGCGTCCAGGTATCGATCGGCTAAATAGAGCACGCGCGGACCAAGCTGGTAGGCGCCGCGCTTCTCCGGCTGCACCGCATAGCCCAAGCCCGCCAGCGTCTTCAGCATCCGGCTGACGGTGCTCTTCTCGAGGCCCAACTCCACGGCCAGTTCCGTCACGCCACGCGGCCCGCCGGCCAAGGACTCCAGCAGTTCGAATGCCCGCTCGACGGTCTGGTAGCCGTCCCCGTTTTCGATTCGCTCTTGTTGCATTAGCATCAACACCGTTGTTTATGAAGGAACAATACCCCACGCCGACCCGCGTTGGCAAGCCTGCTGCCGCACAACCTCACAAGTGATTCTCACCCACACACTTATAAGGTAGGACGAAAACCGGCTTCCCGGCGAACGGTTGCTGTCGCCAAGCCACCAATTCGGGAAAATCATGTCCCCCCGCGGCCCCCAGAATGGAAATAGGAATGGGCCGCCAAAGAGCCCGGAGTGCTGCCCATGTCTGACCGTCGCGCCTTCCTCGAATTGTTCCTCCGGCAACAGCAGGATCTTCACGCCTTCGTAGGGTCGATCGTGCGCGACTGGCATCGCAGCGAGGACGTGGTCCAGGAGTTGGCCTTGATCCTGTGGGAGAAGTTCGAGAGCTACGATCCACAACGCCCGTTCGGAGCTTGGGCGCGAGGCGTGGCCGCCAACTTGATCCTCCGCGACCTCGAACGCCACCGCCGCGCCTTGCCGCTGCTTTCGCCGGAATCCATTGCGGCCGTGCAGCGCGCCTACGACGAAATTGAAGCCTCCGAACCCGGCGCCGAACTGGAAGCGCTGCGCGCCTGCGTCGCGTCGCTCGACGAACCCGCGCGGCACATGCTCGAACTGCGTTACACCGAAGCGCTGGGGCTCGATGCCTTGGCGCAACGCCTCAGCCGTTCGGTGGCCGCGGTGAAAAAGGCGCTCACGCGCCTGCGCGCGCGTTTGCAGGAATGCGTCGCGCGCAAGCTTGCCGCGAGCGGGGAGGCGCCCGGCGCATGAGCGACTCCACCGCTTTGGACGATCTGATCGGCGCGTATCTCGACGGAGCCGCCGACCAGGCCGGCGTTTCCGAACTCGAGGCGCGCCTGCGCTCCGACCGCGCGGCCGCGCACGCCTTCGTCCGCGCCGCGCGATTCGACCAGACCCTCTACCGTCTCCACGCGCTGCAGAAGCAAGGCCGTGCCGCGGGAGCCGTAAGCCCCGCCGGCCGCTTCATGACTCCCGTGCCGCGCCGCGCCGTCGCACCCAAGAAGCCTTTCTTTCCTCTTCGCATCGCAATCGCAGGCGCCGCAGCGGTATTACTCGCCTTCGCCGCCTGGCGATTCGGCACGCGATCGGATCCTCAAGCCAGCCAGCAGATCGGAAAGAAGCCTTCGCCCTCGCCCGCCCCTGCGGTGCTGGAGGATCTCGGCGTCGCGCGCCTTGGACGCCTGCACGGAAATCAAACCGTGCGCATCACCGATGCGGCCGGCTCCGAACGCAGCGCCGAGGTTGACGAATCTCTTCGCATGGGCGATACGCTGCGCCTCGCGGACGCTGCGGATGCGTTGGAGATTCGATTTCTCGACGGCACGCGAATGCAGATTTCCAATGCGGCGGAACTTCAGATCGTCCAAGCACCGCGCAACGGCGAGCGAGCGGCCAAGCGCCTGCTGCTTTCCGCAGGACGCCTGGAGGCCGACGTGCCCCCGCAACCTGCCGCCACTCCGCTCACGATCGATACTCCGCTGGCCCGCGCCACGGTGCTCGGCACGCGCTTTACCTTAACCGCCATAAACGAAGCCACGCGCTTGGAAGTCGCGGCAGGACGCGTCAAGCTGGAACGCAAGCTCGACGCAGCGCGCATTGAAGTCGATGCCGGGCACTACGCCGAAGCGCGCGAAACCGCGCGCCTCGCGGCGGTTCCGCTGGGCCAGCCGCTGCCGCCCGGCCGCGATTATTACCTGAGCCCCAACGGCATGATCGGAGCCCCGGCCAGCGCCGCACGGCCCGCACGCGAAGTCCAGGAATTGGCCGCAAGCCTTAAGCCCGGCGACACGGTCCACCTGGCGCCCGGCACGTACCAGGCCTTCCTGCTAAAGGACGTGCAAGGGTCGGCCGAGTTCCCCATCCTGCTCTGCGCCAAAGGCGGCCCGGCCCGCATCGAGGGTAGTTTGCGCGACGACGCCCGCGGCATGCGCGTACGCCTCGACGAATGCAAACACCTCACCTTGCAGGGCCTCGAGATCGAAGCATCCGATCGGCTGGCGCTGCAGATTATCAACGGCTCGCATATCACGCTACGTGACAGCGCCTTTCGCCACGGCGCGAAAGCCCTGCTCAGCGCCGTCGGCTGCGACGACTTAAAAATCGAACGCTGCGAATTCTCGGACGTTCACAGCGCTTCCGGTGCGTGCTCGCTCGAAGACTGCCAGCGGCCGTTCATCGTCGATTCGCGCTTCTTCCGCAACCCCGGCGCGGCCCTGCAACTTGCGGGTGGCGACGAACCCGGCATGCGCGGGGCGATCCGTGGAGCACGCATCGAACGCAACATCCTGGCCGAGAACGGACACAGCGGCGGCGCGGCATTGAACCTCGACGGCATCCATGAGGCGCTCGTACGCAACAATCTGCTCTACGCCAACCGTGCGTCCGGCATCGCCGTCTACCGCGACGGCAGCCGCCACGGCCCGCGCGAGGTCCGCGTGCTGAACAATACCGTCGTCTCCGCGCCCGGAGGTCGCTACGCACTCCGCCTCGCCGACCTCGAAGGACCGGTATTTCTGCGCAACAACCTCCTCGTCGGAGGCAACGATTCGATACCCGCGCTGGGACTCCTGCGCGAAGCCGACCTGAAGCATATCGACAGCGACGCCAATCTCTTCGCCGGCCCGCGTCTCGTGGCCATCGACGACATCGAGCCCGCCGCGTGGACTCTGGAAGAATGGCAACGCAAAGGCCACGACGCGCGCTCGCGATTCGCCGATCCCGGTACGCTCTTTTTGAACGCACCGGTACACGATTACCGGCTCGCGCCGCAGTCGCCCGCGCGGGATGCCGGCGACGACGCCCAAGTCACCACGAACGATTCCGACCTCGACGGCCGCCCGCGCAAACAGGGCGACCGCGTCGATCTCGGATGCTACGAAGCCGCACCGTAACGGCGGAACCGCAGGCCGCCGACGCCAGATGAGGAGCCGCACCCATGTACGCGCCCCGATTTGCCGGCCTGCTCGTTTGCGTAAGCCTTGCCGCCTGCGCATGCTCGGCCACGGACTGGTACGTCTCCCCTAGCGGAACCGCCGGCGGTACCGGCACGTCCGGCAGCCCCTTTCGACAGATCCGGCAGGCCCTACCCGTCGTCGGCCCCGGAGACACCGTGCACGTGGCCGACGGCTCCTACCTCGGCTTTACCATGGAAGACATCGACGGCGGCAACGGCGCTCCCATTACCATCAAGGCCACCGGGTCTAACGCCGTGGTCGTCAAAACCACCGACCGCAGCGACAATCGCGACACGATCTTCATCACCTTCTGTACGTACATCGTGATCGACGGTTTGCGCAGCTTCGACGCCAATCGCGCCGCAATCCGCATCGACGACGGGCACCACATCACGATCCGCAACTGCGTCCTCGGCGACAACGAACGCTGGGGCATTCTCACCGGATTCAGCGACGACCTGCTGATCGAAAACAACACGGCCTACGGCAGCCGCGTAGAGCACGGCATCTACGTCGCCAACAGCGGCGACCGCCCCGTCGTGCGCGGCAACCTAATCTACGGCAACAATGCGAACGGCCTGCACATGAACGGCGACCTGGAGCAAGGCGGCGACGGGATCATCAGCAACGCACTCGTCGAAGATAACGTGATCTACAACAACGGCCTCGGCGGCGGCGGCTCGGGCATCAACTGCGACGGCGTCACCGATTCGGTTATCCGCAATAACCTCATCTACAACGCGCACCACGCCGGCATCTCGCTGTACCAGATCGACGGCGGCTCCCCTTCCCATCGCAACACCGTAGTGAACAACACCCTCGATCTGGCCGACAACGGGAAGTGGTGCCTGCAGATTCACGACGGGAGCACCAATACCGTGGTCTTCAACAATGTCTTCGTCACGCGCCACGCCTCGCGCGGCAGCATCCACCTAAACGGCGCCGGAAACCTGACGGGGCTCGTCTGCGATTACAACATCCTCCGGACCGGATCGCGCGCGGTCACCACCAACGACGACAGCACCTACCTCAGCCTCGCCCAATGGCAGGCGCTGGGATACGACACGCACAGCACGGCAGGCACCGCGGCCGGCCTCTTCGTCGATCCCGACAACGGCAATTACGCGCTGCTCACCGACAGCGCCGCGAAAGATGCCGGCGTGGCCTCGCTGGGCGGAAAGAATGCGCCTGCCGACGACCGCCTCGGCGCCGCGCGTCCCCAAGGCAGCGGCTACGATCTCGGCTCGCTCGAAGCAGCCGGAACGCCGCCGGTCAACACGCCGCCCACCATCTCCGCGATCTCCGACCGCACCATCAACGAAGATGCGACCACCGGTTCGATCGCCTTCACCGTCGGCGACGCGCAGACCGCCGCTTCCGCGCTGACCGTCACGCGCGCGAGTTCCAATACGACGCTGCTCCCGCTTTCCGGAATCGTGCTCGGCGGCAGCGGCGCCAACCGTACCGTCACCCTCACGCCCGCCGCCAACCGCAGCGGAGCGTCCACCGTCACCCTCACCGTCAGCGACGGTGCGCTCACCGCACAGTCCGTTTTTGTGCTCACCGTGAACGCAGTCAACGATCCGCCCTCGGTCAGCATCGTGCTGCCATCCGAACAGCCGCACTACGCCGATCCCGGCGACTCCGTATCCTTTAGCGCCACCGGCAGCGACCTCGAAGGCGCCGTCACGTACCTGTGGGATTTCGACGACGGCACCGGCTCCACCAGCGCCGCGCCTGCGCACGCCTTTGCCGATCCCGGCGTCTACACCGTCCGCGTCACCGTCACCGACTCCGGTAGCCTGACCGCCTTCGACACCGTCACCGTAATCGTCGGCGGCGGCGCCCTCGGCTCGTTCAAGGTCGTGCAACTCCAGTATACGCTGGCCTTCTCGAAGAAAGTCCGCTTCGGCGCGGACGTGGACACCTTGACGCTCTCAGCCAAGCTCGATCCCGGCGCGCTGTGGGACGCCGGACTCACCTCCGCGGTCTTGAACGGCGCGGTGCTGCGCCTGCGTTGCGCCGGCTTGGAATTCGAAACCGGCCTGCCCTCGAGTGTGAGCAGCAAAAAAATCGCCTGGACCGCCCCCAAGACCGAACGGCCCGCCTTCGGAGCCACCTATCAACCGGCCACCGGAGCGCTCACCGTGCAGCTCAAGAACGCCGACCTCGCCTCGGCATTTGCGGCCTTGGGCGCCGTCGATGGTAACGCCATCAAGCAAGTACTCGTACTCCTCGATCTGGAACTCGAACTGGAGGCAGGCGCTTCGATCTGGACGGGCGCCTCACAACTCGGAACGCGCTACGATTGCGCCCGCGCCGGAAGCACCGGAATCGGGCGGTATCGGTTCGGTCAAAGCGCCTACACCTTGCCGCAGGGATATCTGGGCCTCGACTCGGCGCAGTTCTCGTATAAAGCCACCGGCGCGGCCGGCCCGCAGGAACGCTTCGTCTGCTCGCTCGCATTCGTCCCCGCCGCGGGCGTGGAGTTCGATCCCGCGGCCGACGGCCTCGCGCTGACGCTGGGCGATTACGAACCCGTATGGGCGCCCGGGGCATTTACACGCGGCGCCGATGGCCTTTCGTTCAGCTACCGCCGCCCGCGCGAAGCGCCCCCCGGCCTCGCGCAAGTCTCCATCCTCGGCGCGCGCGGATCGATCAAGCTCACCAGCGATTGGCTGCCGGCCGGAACCTTCGGGCTGCCCGCGCCCCTGCCCGGCGCTCCCGCCGGGGTACCGATCGTCCTGGGCCTGCAAAGCGGGGCGACGGATGCCACGATCCTTACCCGGCTATTCCTCACGGGCAAAGTTTATAAGCGCTGATACCGGCGCGGCGTCGCGCACTCGGCAAAAGGCGAAACGCTACTTCAAATACGAGAGGACCGATTCGACTCGTCGCGTGGCTTCGGGTTTCGGTTCCTGCACCACCACGAGCCCCGAGCCGGCGTCTTCAAACACCCAAGCCAGCTTGGCTTCCTTGAGCATCTCCTGCAACGCCAGCGCCAGCGGCTGCTTGGTCGCGCGCGCGTTCAAGACCACCTCGGCGCCGCCTTTAGGCACGTCGATCCGGATGCGCGTGTTGGTCAGCAGAGCCAGCATCTCCACCGCTTCGCTCAGACCCGTCTCTTCGAAGTTGAACGTTACCGGCTTGCGCACCAGCGCCAAAAGCTTCTGCGTTTCGGGACTGGCCAGCACGTCCACGCCCCACACTTCCAGCGACGTCTCCGGATCGCGTGAAGTCCGGTACAGCACGCGCCCGAAGAGCCGCACCTGATCGTCCTTCTTCAGTTCGGCGATTTGCTTGGAAAGCGATTCGTAGCCGTACAACGAGGCCAGCAGCTTGACGTGCGGATTGGCCGCGGCGTCCGCGGCTCCGGCCGTATGCGCCTTCTTGGCTTCCGGGAGGTACACGAACGGATGCAGGTTATGCGCCTGCGGCGTGGTGAGTTGAAACGAGGTCTTCTGATCGCCGCTCCAGTCCGCGTCAGGCGCGGCGTACACCGCCTCGACCCAGACCCAACGCCCCGCCCACTCGTCCGGCAGCGCCGAAAGCAGCGTGGCACTCGCCACCGGCGCCGTGCGGCGCAGTTCCGCCAGATCCGCGTTGCCTTCTTCCTGAGCTTCTTCGCCGGCCGGCTGAGCCACGGCTTCGGCCAGCGCGCTCATCGAGACTTCGAACGCATACTGGCACAGGAAATTGCCGCGGTCCTGCTGCGGCAGCTTGCGCCAGCCCTCTAAAAAGGCTTTGTACTCCGGGCTGGCTGCGAAATCGTCGGGTGGAGGAACCGATGGAATCAGCGCACGCAGCTTCGCCGTCGTGGGGTAATCGGCTGCGAAGCCCTCGGGCATGCGCAGGTTCTTGGCCAGCGCTTGCCCGACCGCATCTTTCATCGCCCGCAGCGGATCGTCGTTCTTGCGCGTCCATGCGTTGTCGGAGATCGATTTCACCGTCCAGCGCTGCCGAGCGTCGATCTGCTTCTGCTCCACGCCCGTGCCTACGCACTCCGGGCAGCGCGACTTCTTCCCGCCGCCGCACGTCGGACACGTAACCTGAATCTTGCGTTCCGGGATCACCCCCGTCATCGTGATCCGCGCCGGGATGATCTGCTCGACCGTGCCGCGCCCTTTGCAGTTCACGCATGTGCCCCACCCCGAATGCTGATCGCACGCTTTGCAGGCCGTAAAGCCTGCGCCGGCACCCGGCTTCTCCTTGGCCCGGCTGCGCGCTTGCGCCTCGAGATCCTTCCGGATCGAGGCCAGCTTCGCCAATATCTCGTCGGGACTCACCGCCGCCGCGGCCCCTTCGGCCGGCGGACCTTGGTACGCCTGCGAGTACGCATAACGCAGCGTCTCGATCGCCGTAGCGAACTGCTTCTCGTCCAGCGACTTCAACGCCTGCGTGTACGCCTCCTGGCGCTTGCGGTCCAATTCGCGCTTCAGCTCGCGCGACTTGACCTTCGCCTCCAGGTCGTCCGTCTTCGCCACCAGTTCGTCGTACAGTTCCACCGCCAGCTTCGGATACTTCGGCGCGTACAGGTCGGCGAGCTTGCGGGTCGCCTGCATGTAAAAGGGGCTCGCCATCGCGCGCAGTTCGGTCAGCAGCTTTTCCGCTTCGGTTTTCAGGTCGGAGGTCAAGCAATACGCCGCGAGTTCCCAATGCCCTTTGGCATCGTCGGCCGCGAGCTTGCCGCGCCGCGTTCTGAACACCTTCAGCGGCGACTCCTTGTACTCGACCGATTTCACTTCGTGACGCGGCAGCGTGACCGTCCCCTGCGGCGTACGGATGCGCACGCTTTGCGCATTCTCTTCCAGCACCTCGCCGTCGAAGACGCGCCCGTCGTGGCACGTCACCGTATCCGCGTATACCGCGCCCGCCGCGAACAGCACAAGAATTCCAAACCAGCCAACCCGCACCATATCCTGCGCCTCGACCGCCCTATGAAATACGCACGGACTCCGCCGCCTTAACGAACGCGCGCATCTTCGCCGCGTCCTTGATGCCCGGCGCCGATTCCACCCCGCTGGCCGTATCCACCCAAGCCGGCCGCACCCGCGCTACGGCTTCAGCCACGTTGGCCGGCGTAAGCCCTCCCGCGAGCACCATCGGATGCGCGCGTGTCCAGCCGTCCAGAATCGACCAGTCGAACGTCCGGCCTGTACCGCCCAGCGCTCCGGCCACCCGGGCATCCAGCAACAGCGCCTCGCACGAAAACGCCTCGCGATCCACGCGCGCCAGGTCCTCTACCTTAGAGACGCGATAGACCTTCCAAAGCTGCACGCCATTCGGAAGCGCCTGCCGCAGGCGTGCGCCAAAAGCCGGAGTCTCGCCCCCATGTAGCTGCACCACGTTCAGCCGAGCCGCTTGCACTGCGCGCTCGATCGCCGTCACGTCGGCATCCGCGAAGACACCCACGCGCAGCGCCTGGCCCGCCGCCCCGGAAAGCTCGCGTGCACGTTCCAGATCGGCCAGATAGCGCGGCCCGCCGGGCACGAAATTGAACCCCAGCGCCTCCGCGCCCGCCGCCACCGCGGCTTGCACGTCTTCGACGCGGGTCAGCCCGCAAATCTTCACACGTACATTCATGGGATCTAAGGATACGCGAGGTCGCGGCCCGGTGCCACAATTTGACGGGCGCGCGCGTTGAGCCCTTCGTTCGATCTTGGCGAGGCGCTAGGCGCGGTACGCCGTCGGAAGCAGCG
This sequence comes from Planctomycetota bacterium, assembly GCA_015075375.1. Lineage (GTDB taxonomy): Bacteria > Planctomycetota > SZUA-567 > H5-PLA8 > H5-PLA8 > H5-PLA8. The sequence goes on from JABTUM010000005.1 coordinate 17,421, forward strand.
TCACGGGTTTCCCCGTATCCGCCGCCTGCTGCGCCTTCAACGCCCATTCCGTGACGCGAAAAGCCTCCCACGTCTGCGTCGGCGCTTGGGTTTCGCCGCGCAAAAATCGAGCAAACGTTACCACCGGATCGGCCGGATGTTCCGGCAACTCCAGCGCGCGCGGCGCAGCATCGGCCGTCACCAGCGTGCAGCGGCCTTCGGCCTCGTACGCCTCCACCACGCCCAACGAACCGGCGATGCGCAGCCGTTCGTCGCCGTGCGTCGGCGCGGACTTGGGCCGCAGGTAATCCAGGCTCACCGTCGCGAAGCCGCCGTTCGCCTGCTTGAAGACCAGCCCAGCCTGCGTCGCGCAGCCGGGAACTTCAGGATGCAGCGCATACCCGTCCCAGCCCGCCACCTCGGTGAACACGTCGCCCAGGATCCACTCCATCCAGCCGAACGCATGAATGCCCACCCACGGAATGAAGCCAGGAAACGTGCGCCGGTCCTGCCACGAGGCCGGACGCGCGGCCCAACGATAAGATTTCTGGTGGTGGCTCGCGTACACCTCTCCAACCGCGCCCGAAGCCACCGCCGCTTTCGCCGCTTCAAATACCGCCCAGCCCTGCGTGCCCTGCATCGCATATACGGGCGTGCCCGTGCTCGAAACGATATCCCACGTCTGCGCCAACTCCGCGAGATCGAACGCCAGAGGCTTCTCGACCGTCACCGGCACGCCACGCTGCGCCGCCTCGCGCACCCAGCCGCCCATGGCGGTAAATTCCGTGGAAACCTGCACCAGATCCAGCTCCGACTTATCGAGCAGTTCCCGCGCGTCGGCAAAGCGCCGCGTTTCTTCCGTGACTCCCGCGGCCTTGGCGAACGCTTCCGGTTTTTCTTGCGCGCAACCCGGCGCTACCGCCACGACGCGCGCTTCGGGCAGCGCCTCCAAGAGCGCCTTGTAGCTGCCCCAGTGGTAACTGCATCCGATCAAACCGATGCGCATTCGCGAGGTCCTGGATTTAATGAGCAGGCAGCAAGTGCTTCTCGACCGCTTGGCGCTCGGCGTCGTTCAGCGCGCGCTCGTACAGCAGCACCTCGCTGACATCCCCATGCAGCGTATTGCCGCCGTCGTATCCGCCCAGCCGGAACCCGTCCCACGCCGCCACGTCGAGGCGCTTCTTCGCCAGTTCCTTGCCGTTCTTGAAGAAGCGCGCCTCGCCGTCCGCGAAGACGTACGCGAACTGCTGCCAGGTCTCCAACTGCACCGTATCCGAGCCGGGGCCCTCGCCGGGACTGATCCGCGAGGGAACGCTGGTCCCCACGAAGACGCCGCCGTCGGAAGTCGTGTGAAAGACGAACTGTCCCCAGCTCCCGCCCGCCGAAAGGGATTGGTTCCAATTCTTGCGCGACAGCGGCCGCAGCGTCCACAGCAGCGTGAACGACTTCATCGGCCCGCGAACCTGCGGGATCATCAGGCAATCGTCCACGCCGTCGAAACGCAGCGCCGGCAGTTCCCCCAGCGCTTTCGGCACGAATTGCGGGCGTCCGCGCGCCTCGGGTTGCACGCCATGCCAGCCGCGCCCGGACTGGTCGGTCCACTGCGTGACGCCGTCGGCTTCGGCCACAACGCCTTCGTCCGCGCGCAGCCAAGCCATCAGACCCTCGCGCGGTACGTCCGCGCCGCGCCCGACCGCTTGCTTGCGCAGGGCCGCGCGTTCGTCCGCATGCGCCGCCGCGAAGGCCGCCGTGCCGTGCCGTGCCTCGAATTCGTCCAACGCCGCCCGCACACGTTCGCGCTGATCCTTGGGCCACTCCGTGCCCTTGGCGACTTCCAGCACCGCCGGCCACGCCGCGGCCGCCGCCTGCTCGCGCAGCGCCCCTTCGCGCCGGGCCAAAGCCGCGCGCACATACGCCGCGTCATTCGCCGCCGCGCCGGCTTGTTCCGCCTGCGCAAGCCGGTTCCGGATCGCCTCCGGCGCATCGGCCGACTCCGCTTGCAGCAGCGCCACGAACGCGAGAATCACTTGCCCCGCGCCTGTCGCCTTCAACTCCGGTTCCGCCAGCGCCTGCTGCGTTTCGGTGTGCAGCCGGTCCAGCGGCACTGGCATACTCAAGCCCTTCCCGCCTACCTGAATCGCACCGTCCTTGACCGCGAGAACCTTGAAGTTTTCCTTCTTGCCCGCGCGAATCGGCGCGCCCTTGCGCAGCTTCAATTCGATCGATTCCGTCTCGGTGAGTTTCGACGCGCCGGCCGCCACCGCTTCGCGGTGCGCATCCGGCCAAGCCAGCGCGCGCCGGTCCAGTGCCAGATCCGCCTTCAGCGCCGCCAGAACCGGATCGCGCTCGGCACGTTGCAACTCGCGCTCCGCCGCCACACGGTCGCCTTGCTTGAGGGCGTCGAAAAAGGCATCCTGAAATTTCGCGTACGCCGCGCGTGCCTTACCTTCGTCAACCGCTGGAACCGGCGCAGGGGCCGCCGGAACGAGTTCGGGAACCGGAGGCGTCACCGGTACAGCAGGAGGCGCCGCTTGAGGTTCGGGAGCCACGGCGGGCGGCGGCGCTTCCGCCACGGGCGCTGGCACTGGGGTCTCGGCCGGCGGAACCGCCTTCGGTTCCGGCGCCTGTTCGGGCGCATGCGCCACCGCCACCGGCGCGGCCTGCGGTGTCGGCTTCGCCGCCTCGGCGCTCGGCGGCTTCGCGGACATCTCCGCCTTTTTCGCGTTGCCGGGCCAAAAGCCTACCGCCAGCACCACCAGCGCGAAGACCACCCCCGCCACCAGAACGGTCGAAGCAGGCTGAGCAGAAGGGCGCGGCGCGGCGCCGTCGCCAGCAACGCGCTTCGAAACGGCGGCGCGCGGCCCCGTCGTCTGACCCTTCAGCGGCACGCGCCCGGTTATCGCGCCGTGCACCGCAGTGCGCGGGCCCGTCGTTCCGCGCACGCCCGGACGCCGGCTCGTCGCACCCGGATCGTCCAGCAGAATCTCGACGCGCTCCGCCAACTCCCGCGCCGATTGATACCGCTGAGCCGGCTCCTTCTCCAACAGCTTCGCGATCAGCGCATTGATCCCTTCGCTCAGCTTCGGATTGAGCGACTTCGCCTTCGGCGCGGGCTCTTTCAGGTGCAGCGCCAGGATCGCCGCGCCGCTTGTTCCGTGGAACGGCGGCCTGCCCGTCACAAGATGAAAAAGCGTCGCGCCCAGCGCGTACAAATCGGTGCGCTGATCGACCTTTTGCTGCTCGCCGCGAATCTGCTCCGGCGCCATGTAGTACGGCGTACCCACCGTCTTGCCGGTCTGCGTCAGCGCCGCGTTTTCCGAATCGATCCGCTTCGCCAAGCCCAGATCGGCGAGCTTCACCACCTCGCCCTTGGCCAGCATCACGTTGTCGGGCTTGATGTCGCGGTGGACGATGTTCTGCTTCGCCGCGCACTCCAGCGCCCGCGACACTTGCAACACGATCCGCAATGCCCGGCCTTCGGGCAGCGTCCCTTCGCGCGCCAGTACCTCCTTCAGCGACGGACCGTCCACATACTCCATCGCGAAGTACCACAGCCCGCTCGCCTGATCCTGCCCCACATCGATGCCGCGCACGATATTCGGATGGTTAAGCTGCGCACTCGAACGCGCCTCACGCTGGAAGCGTTCGAGAAACGTCGCGTCCTTGGCCACTTCGGGTTTCACGACCTTCAGCGCCACTTCGCGGTCCAGCGAGACCTGCCGCGCTTTGAAGACAACACCCATCGCCCCCTCGCCGATCTTTTCGACGATCTCGTAGCCGCCGATGCGGCGCGGACCGGAAGCGGATGAGGAGGAAGCGGGAGGCATGCCTACAAGCATAGCGCCACTCGCCGTCCCGTCCACAATCGCGGGCAGGCCAAATCCTCTTAAAATGGAATGGGCTATAACTTTTTGGCGCGCGCCGTGTGGCGTGAACCGACAGTCTGTTCGCTCTTCCGGGAGCGAACGGCCTTACCGGCCCGCCGCCTGCTTCGCACGAGCCTCTTCGATAAACGCCGCCCAGCGCCGCGGATCGCGCAACACGTCCGGCCCCGCGCCCGCGCCGCGCAATAACTCGACGATGTACTCGGTGATCTCGATCCCCAGCACCCGGCTGTCCAGCACCACCCCGGTCATGAAGCTCTTGATCACCGGATCGAAGACCGCGCCGCTCACGTCGTAATCGGCGATGTAGCTGCGCTGCGTGGCCACGAGAATGTGGTTCCGCGCACCGGCGCCCCAGCGCCGCTCGATGCGCGTGATCAGCACCTCGGCCACGCCCAAGCCCCCGGCCGCCTGCAGCGCCTGAAATGCGCGGCGCTGCTCCATCGCATTCGGGCGATCCAACGCGCCGGCCATCTCCTCCAGCGCCGGCTTCCCGTCCAGACGCGCCTGCTCGGCCCAGGCTTCCCGCGCCCCCTCGCGCACCTCGTCGACCGGTTCACGCACCGCCGCACGCGCCAGCGCATGCCGAGCCGCCGTGCGCGCCGCCTCATCGTCCAGCCCGGTCAGATCCGCTGCCTGCAACTCGGCCAACGCACGCCGCCGCAAGCCTTCCGCGCCGCCTTCCAACGAACGCGCCAAGGCATGCACCCGCACCGCCTCCGGCAACGCGCGCCAGTTCCGCTCCGCCGCTTCACCGCCCGCCACCGCTCGGCGAAACAGATCCAACGCGTCCAGCTTCTCGCGCTCCGCGCACACCTTGGCAGCCTCGGGAGCCTGGGAGATTCGCAGGTCCGTTTCAGGGGCAACGGTCGGCTCCGGCGGAGCGTGTTCTATCGTCGCGGCGCTCGGCGCGATCGAAAGCTCTTCCCCGGCGTGCACGCCGCAGGCCGCCAGCACCGCGAGGATCGCCAGGTGCCTCACTTGGGGACCTCCGGCGCCTTCGCCGCCTGCTGGTCCTGCCACCAGCGCCGCCACGCGCCCACATCCGCGCCGCGATCCTCGCCGGTCATCTCGCGCATCAATTTGACGATGTAAATATCCGCCCAGGCCATTAACGGCTTCACGTCCAGCACCACGCCCGAAAGAAACGTCCGCACCACCGGATCGTAGCTGTCCCCGCTGATCTCGTAATCGGCCACGTAGGCGCGCTGCTGAGCGACGAACATATGCGCGCGCGGGCCGGCGCCCCACGTCTCGCGCCAATGCTCGATCACCGCCTCGAAGACCCGCGGTCCCTTCAAGGCTTCCAGCATCTTCACCGCCCGCGCCCGTCCTTCCGGATCCTTCGCGCGCAGGTGCTTCACCACTGCCTTCTCGACTCCCGCCGGCCGCTGCGCCAGCACCTCCGCGCCCGCCGCTTCGCGCACCTTCGCGTCGGTATCGCGCAGCGCCGCGTTCACCAGCGCGCCTAATGCTTCTTGCACCGGATCGCCGTCGCCCGTCAGCTCGCTCAGCGCCTTCACCGCCTGCAGCCGCAGATCTTCCTTCGCGTACGACATCACCTGCCCCAGCGCCCGAGCGCGCGTCTTTTCGTCCAGCGCGCCCCACTCCTTCTGCGCTTCGGCCTCCTCGCGCGTCACACGCCGAAACAGGTCCGTATGCCGCAGCAACGCCTGCTCGGCGTTCAATGCGATCTTCAAGTCGTCGGGAGGTCCTTCGGCATTCGCGGGCGTTTCCGCGGCAAAGGCGGAGCCAAGCGCCAGCAGCAGGCCAAGCGATCCGGATAAGCTTCTCATCGCCCGGCCCCCTCGCCTACCTTATATACTATTGAAAGACGGCCCCCGAGCGACCATTATTAGAGCAAGCCAGCGGTCGGCGCCCGGTCAGCACCAGGTTGCGAACGCCCCGCTCGCCAAATGTTTTGATCGCAGACCTCGAGGCCGCACAGGAAGGCGAAGGCGCCGCGCATCATGGCACACGAAACCGCTAATAACCCCGACAGCGTGCCGCCCATCGGACTTCCGCCCGCCGGCGAAGATTTCGTGCATCCCTGGATCGTCAGCGCCATCGTCACCACGCTGATGTTCGCGCTCGGCTTTGGCGTGCTCTGGCTCACCGGCCTCTGGGCCAAGATTCACCAGTGGGCCGACGCGCCGTTCATGTTCTACTTCGCCGTCCTGATGCCCGTGATCGTCGGCTTCAGCATCTACGCGCTCTGCCTGCTCGTCTACCGCGCCCTCGGCAAAACCCCGCCGCACCGGCGAATCAGCGAACCCGTCCGGCCCGAAGACGAAATGGTGTAGTAGCTCTCTACGCTTAAGCGCCCTTGACCCCAAACGCCTCCCGCAGCGCCTCCAAATATCCGAACCCATACTCCGTATCCGGTTCCAGATAGCTTCCTTCGGTCCACTCGTTCCACGCGTTGATCGTCACGATCCGCCGCTCCGCCGGACCGTTCATCACGAACGCCCGCGCCGCGCGGCACGCCTCGCCGAACGCCGCCGGCGTGTTGCCCTTCAGCATCGCCATCCACGGATAACCCAGGTTCTCGAACGCATCGCTCTGCACCGTCCGCGGGCTCGCATCCCAGCCCATCGTCACGTTGGGGTAATACGGCAGCGGATACTGCTCGCGAAAGCGCGTCCAGTCCTGTGCCGAAGCCGCGGCGATCTCCGCATACGGCGTCTGCGGAAACTGCTTCAACGGCTGGTGATGTATCCAGACGTACGACGTCACGCTGTCGATGCCCAGCCGCCCCAGCAATTCCACGGGGTTCTGAATCGAACGCTCGTTCGGCAGAATCTTCACGCCCCAGACGACTGCGTTGAGATGCAATTCGCCCAAGCCGGCTTTCGTCGTCCGTTCGCGAAAACCGTCCAGCGCCCGGCGCGTTTCGTCCAAGCCGCCCAGTCCGTCCATCAACGTCATCAACTCATAGATCGAAAAATACGGCCGCCCGCCGATGCGCCAATAGTTCTCGCACGAAAAGTACGAGCGAATTACGTGCTCCGTCGCCGCTTCGAATCCCTTCAGCGAGATGCGGCCCGGCAGCAACTGCTTGAACGGGCGCGAACGCGTCGCCGGATGAATATCGACCCAATCGTGGTTCGCCCACATCAACGCGAATTTCAACCGTGCGCCGTTGCTTGCCCGTAAAAAGCCGTTTTCCAGCCCGCGCTGCAGGTACGGGCCATCTTCGTACCAGTACCAGTCAAAGATAAACGCATCAAGCCCATGGTCCGCCGCCGCGTCGATTTTCCGTCCCATCGCCGCCGGATCGGATTCGTCTTCGTAGCCCCACAGGGGAACGCGCGGCTGAGCGTGCCCCGCGAAGCGCGGTTCCGCGCGCTTGACCAAATCCCACTCCGTCCACCCCGGACCGTGCCACTTCACGTTCCGCGCATCGACGTGGTAATTCGGGAAGTAGTACGCCGCGACCTCGACCTCGCGCCCCATATTGCCTTTCGCTCCCTTGTTTGGACTTGCCCGTCCGCCTGCAACTACGCCGTCCAACCCAGGTCATGCCTTGAACCGTTCACCGTGCGCTCGTTCACGCTTTGCGGCCTAAAACCACTTTTCGCCCCGTCTCCGCCGCTTCATACACGGCGTCGATCGCTTCCAGCGTCCGCACCCCGTCCTCGCCCGTCGCCGCCAGCGGCACGTGCGCCGGGTCCAGCAGTGCCCGCGAAATATCCTCGATCTGGAGCAGGTAAATATCCCGCTTCTCCAGCGGCACGGCTTCGATTTGGGGCGGCTGCGGATCGCTCGAAATCTTCCACAACTGCACGTGAGGGTTTTCGATCAGAGAAAGCGTGTAATCCGCGCGCAGCGTCCCTTGCGGAAAGGAAACTTCCACCGTATTCCGGAATGCCGCGGCGAACGAAACTTCCAGCGTCGCCCACGCGCCGCCCGAGAGTTTCAAAAGCGCACGCGCCCGGTTCTCGCTGGAACCCGTGCGCAAATCGCGAGCAGGTTCTACGAATGCCGCCGCCTCCGCCACTTCCTGCCCGCTCACGAAGCGGAAGAAATCGATCACGTGCGGCGCCAAGTCCATCAAGGGCCCGCCTCCGGAAATCCGGCTATCGCGCCGCCACGCGTCGGGCGCGCAGCGAAAACTGTACAGCCCGCGCAAGCCCAGCAGCGGGCCCAGTGCGCCGTCGTGCACCGCCGCGCGCGCACGCTCCACCGCGTTCGCGTAACGAAAGCAATGCCCCACAAACAGTTTCACGCCCGCCCCAGCGCACGCCTCGGCCATCTCCCGGCATTCCGCGGCGTTGATGCCCATCGGTTTCTCGACCAGCACATGCTTACCCGCCGCCGCGCAGGCCAGTACATCCGCGCGATGATGCGCATTCGGCGTGCCGATGAAAACGGCCTGCACGTCCCGGTCGGCCAGCAGCGCCTCCCGCGTCGCATAGGCGCGGGGCACGCCGTGCTCATTCGCGCTTGCTTCGGCCGCCGCAGGATCCCGGCGCTGCAACGCCGCCGCGCGCGCATGCTTCGTCTGCCTGAAGACCGGCAACACGCGCCGCTGCATGAAGCGCCCGCAGCCCAGGATGCCCCAGCCGATCGTCCCGCTCATATCTGGCTCCCGCGTTGGTTGTCCCACGCTACCGGCCCCACTGACCGCGCACAACTCCGTGGCTAAGTCCCGCCGTCCTGGCATCGTCACTTCTATAAGGATGCGGTATACCCTTCCGCGGAGGCTCGCATGGCCCAGCCCGAACCGACGCGCGACGAACTGCTCTCCCTTCTGGCTTCGCTGCGCAGCGACGTCAACGCGCTGCTCGACGAGATCGCCCGCGAAATCATCGGCCAGGAAAGCGTCCTGAAGCTGATGCTCGCCGCCGCCTTCGCGCGCGGGCATTGCCTGCTCGTCGGCGTTCCGGGCCTGGCCAAGACCAGCATGGTCAAAGCCCTCGCCCGCTCCTTCGATCTGCCCTTCAAGCGCATTCAATTCACCCCCGACCTGATGCCCAGCGACATCACCGGCACCGACGTCCTCTTCGAAGAGAACGGCGCGCGCGGATTCCGCTTCATGCCCGGACCGCTCTTCGCCAGCGTGATCCTCGCCGACGAAATCAACCGCACGCCGCCCAAGACGCAGGCCGCGCTGCTGGAAGCCATGCAGGAACGCCAAGTCACCGTCGCGAACCAGACCCACGCGCTACCCGATCCGTTTCTCGTTATTGCCACTCAAAACCCCATCGAGCAGGAAGGCACCTACGAACTGCCCGAAGCGCAGCTCGATCGCTTCATGCTTCAGATCGAGATCAATTATCCGAGCCTGCAGGAAGAAGAACAGATCCTCACGCGCACCAGTTCCGGCCTGCTCAACGCCCGGCCGGTGCTCGGCAGTGACCGCATCCGCGAGATCCAGCGCGCGATTCATCACGTTCACTGCAGCAACTACATGGTCAGCTACATCGCGCGGCTGATCCGCGCCACGCGCCCGGGCGACGACTTCGCGCCCGAGTTCGTCAACGAACGCGTCGAATGGGGCGCCGGCCCGCGCGCCGGGCAGTTCCTGGTCCTCGGCGGCAAAGCCCTCGCTGCGATGGACGGACGGCCCACCGTCAGCCCCGCCGATATCCAGGCGCTTGCCGTGCCCGTCCTGCGCCACCGCGTCGCGCCCAATTTCCAGGCTCAAGCCGACGGCGCCACCAGCGTCGATCTGATCCGCCGCGTGCTCGAAGCGACACCGATTCCTAAAGGGTAGTTCAAGTCAAGATGAACGGTAAACGGTGAACTGTGAACGGTAAGGGCTGCGGCTCAACGGCAGACGGGCCCGCGCGAGCGCGGTCGGACGTACCGCGTCTTGGCCGTTTGCCGTTCGCCGTTCACCGCTTGCCGATCCTCTTATGCTTTCTTTCTTCCAGCCTCTGGGCCTCCTGCCCCTGCAACCAAGGCGACGTCGAACTCGCCTTCCTCCTCGATTGCAGCGGCAGCATGACCCACACGCTCGGCACGCTGCAGGAGCAGATCAAGCGCATCGGCGAAGCGCTGCACGGGCAACTCCGCAGCCTCCGCGTCGCCGTCGTCGCGTACCGCACCAAGGAGTACAAAGGCGGCCAGGAGAAGTTCGCGGTCCTCGACTTCACCGGCGACCGCGACGAGCTGGCCGCTTTCCTCCAGCGCCAGCGTGCCGAAGGCGGCGGCGAAGAGATGATCGAAGAAGCGCTCCACGCGGCATTGACGCGCCTGCGCTGGACGGCCGGCGCGCGCAAGGTCGCCGTCCTCATGGGCGACGAACAACCCAAGCCCGAAGAACAGCCTCGCAGCCGCGAATGGGCCAAGGCCCTCGCGCAGCGCGGCATCGTGCTGCATACCGTCACCGCCAGCCAGACCGCATGGATCTATTACATCCCCAATCAGGGCGGAGAATGGAAGCAGCAGCTCCAGGGACTCCCCGAGGCCCAGAAGCGCGTATTTAAGCTCCCGTTTTACGTCGAATTATCGGACTTGGGCGGCGGTATTTCGGTCAGCAGTTGGGAAAGCAAAGAGCTGATCCTGTGGCTGCTCGCCTTCGGCCTGGGCCTGAACGAACAGCAAGCCAAAGCGCAGGTCGATGTGAATCGGTTTTTCGAATGGTCCAAGCAACGCGACCAGGAAGACGCCGCCGCGCCGGCCCGCAAGCCGCCCGAAAGCGGCGCCCCCGTCTTCGCCTGGCTGCGCGAAAGCTCCGACTGGAAGTCGCCGCATCATTTCGAGGGCCTGCTCGAACACCTCGGGCGGCACCTCCAACTCTCCGGTCCGCCGCGCGCTCAAGAACTCGCGCTCACCGACCCCGGCCTCGAACGCTTCCCCGTGCTTTACCTTTCCGGCCGCAAAGCGCTCAAGTGGACGCACACGCAGCGCCAGCGCCTGAAAGCACATCTCGAGAACGGCGGCTTTCTGATCGCCGACGCCTGCTGCGCCGATCCCGAATTCGACCAGAGCCTCCGCGCGCTCTGCGCCGAACTCTTTCCCGCCGCTCCGCTCACGCGCCTCCCGCCCGCGCACCCCATCTTCGCGATCGGCCATCGCATCGATAAGGTCCGCCGCAGCGCCAAACCGTGCACCGGAACCCTGGCCGCGGTCGAGCCCGAATTGTACGGCCTCGAACTGCCCGATCCGCACGGACCGCGCCCGCGACTGGCGCTGATCTATTCGCCCCACGACCTCGGCGGAGCGTGGCGCGCCGGTCCCTTGGGCCTGCCCGTGATGCACGCGCCCGAAGACGGGCTCGCGCTGAGCGCCAACCTCTTTCTATGGGCGTTGACCCAATGATCACCAGCGCGAGCGACCGCGCCGTCACGCCGCACGCAGCGGCACACCTTAAGCGGAGCCGCGCGGCCTGATCCCATGCATCGACTCGATATCCCCTCATCGCTGAAGGGCGTGCGCAAGCGCCTCCAGGTGGCGTTTGCGGAGCCCGAAGAGGCCGACCGGCCGCCGCGCGAAGTGCTGCGGCCGGAATTTCTCGCCGGCCTCAAACGGCTCGACCTGCGCGCGCGCGCCGTGGTTCAGGGCTTCCTGCAAGGCTTGCATAAAAGTCCGCGCCGCGGGTTCAGCGTGGAATTCAGCGACTATCGCAACTTCGTCCGCGGCGACGATCCGCGCTGGATCGACTGGCGCGTCTTCGCGCGCACCGACCGTCTGTTCGTGAAGCGCTTCGAAGCCGAAAGCGCCCTGCGCGCGACGCTGGTCCTCGACGCCTCCGCCAGCATGGGCTACCGCAGCTTGCAACGCGGCAGCTTCGCCGCGCCGGTCTTCACCAAGCTCGGGTACGCCGTCACGCTCGCCGCGGCTTTCGCCTATCTGCTCCAGCATCAGCGCGACCGCGTCGGGCTCCTGAACGTGGGCGGCGCGGCCGGCGACGGACGCTACCTGCCGCCGCGCAGCAGCCGCCAGCACATTCGCCGCGTACTGGAAGAACTGAGCGCGCTGGAAGCCGGCGGACAAGCCGATATCGCCTCGGGGCTGGAGACGTTCGCGCGCCAAGAACGCCGCCGCGGACTGGTGATTATCTTCACCGATGCGCTTACCGGACGCGCGCGGCTGCTCGACGCCCTCAAGCGCCTCCGCCACCGCGGCCACGAAATCGTCCTCTTTATGCTCTGGGACCCCGCCGAACTCGACCCGCCCGTCGCCGAAGGCGTCGGCTTCCGCGACCCCGAAACCGGCGTGCGTCTCGCGCCGCTCCCGCAGGCCGAGTACATCGCCCGCGCCCGCGCGCACCTCGGCGAAGTCCGGCGCGGCTGCCTGGCCACGCCTGCCGACTTCCAATTCCTGCTCAACACCAGCCCCTTCGACCGCGCGCTCTACAAATTCCTGCGCCTGCGGCGGCGTAAACACTGAAGCGCCGCGCGACCATTAATCCGTCTGAAAGCAAGAGAAATAGGGATTCGATCGGCGCGCGATCCGGCGTACATGAGGTAAGATTTACACGGTCCCTTCAGCCCTTAAATTCACAAGGAGCTTCCGCGTGAGCGACCCGCGTCCGAATATCCTCTGGATCTGCACCGACTCGCAGCGCTGGGATACCCTGGGCTGCTACGGCAACCGGTTCGTCCGCACGCCCAACATCGACCGTCTCGCCGCGGACGGCGTGCTCTTCGAAAACACCTTCGCGCAAAACCCGCTCTGCCAGCCTAGCCGCGCCTGCATGCTCACCGGCCGCTACCCCGTCACCACCCGCCTGCGCCAGAACGGCCAGGACATCCCGGAAGACACCGTCCTCGTCACCAAGCTTCTCGCCGACGCCGGCTACGTCGGCGGCCTCTCCGGAAAACTGCACCTCAGCGCCTGCGACCGGCGCATCGAACGCTGCGGACCCGAATGGTGGAAGCACGACGCGAGTCTCTACTTCTCCGGCAGCGAACGCCGCATCGACGACGGCTATGCCGAGTTCCAGTGGGATCACGCGCCCGGCGGTACGCACCGCAGCAGCGCCTATACGCGCTGGCTCTTCGAACAAGGGCACGCCGTACGGACGCCGCCCCGCGAGGACTGCGGCCTGATTCACCACGGCATGCCCGAAGCGTTGCATCAGACCAAGTGGTGCGCCGACCGCGCCATCGACTTCCTCACCGCCTACGCATCCGCGCCGCATCCTTGGTTCTACAGCGTTAATATCTTCGACCCGCATTTCAGCTTCAATCCGCCCGACGAATACCTGGAGCCTTACCTCAAGCGTCTCGACGAACTGCCCCTGCCTGCTTACCGCGATGGCGAATTGGACGAAAAGCCGCCTTACCAAAAACAATTCAGCGAACACGGCAAATTCGACCGCCGCAAGCTCACCTCCAGCGACCATCGCTACCTGAAAGCCGCATACTGGGCCATGTGCGACCTCATCGACGTGCACGTCGGCCGCATGCTCGACGCCCTGGACCGCACCGGACAGCGCCAGCGTACCCTCGTGCTGTTTACCTCCGACCACGGCGAACTGCTCGGCGACCACGGCATGTACCACAAGGGCCCTTTCCTCTACGAAGGCGCGCTGCGCGTCCCGCTGATCGCCTCCATGCCCGGCACGATTCCCTCCGGCCGCCGCACCGCTACGCTCGTCGAACTCGGCGACCTCGCGCCCACGCTCCTCGACGCCGCCGGCCTCCCGCGACATCCAGGCATGCAAGCCAAGAGCCTCTGGCCCCTGCTCTCTTCCGCGTCCGCGTCCGGCGAACATCGCGAAGACGTGTATTGCGAGTACTACAACTCGAACAACAACAAGCCGCCGCAGTACTGTACGATGCTCCGCACCGCCACCCACAAGCTCGTCGCCTGGCACGGCCAGCCTTTGGGCGAACTCTACGACCTACAAGCCGATCCGACCGAACTCCACAATCTCTGGGACCGTCCCGAACACGCCGCGATCAAAGCACAACACCTCCAGCGCCTCTGCGCCCGCATGGCTTTCACCTGCGACCCCCTCCCGCCGCGCGTCGGCATCTACTGATCCGTGCCTTTCTGGTTCGACTTGGTCTAGCTTTTCGACCTGCTTTGGAATCGACGGCGTTCCGCTTGCGGCACCTTGGGAGACCGGGGTACGCTATCCGGGTCGCCAACATTCAGGTCTGTTTTTTGCCCTTCCACCAGCCCCATCACCCTGAGGCCACGCATCCATGCCCGCCGCCGTCCGCTGTTACGAGACCACCTTCTCGATTCCCGGATACGCGCCCGAGCCCGCCGAGAAGGTTCCGCTGTATCAGGTCGAGAGCTACACGCGCATCTATCCGTACCCGCTGCGCGATCACCTCAGCTTCAAAAAAGAAACCCTCCAGGTCCGCGCGCGGTGCCTGGAGAACGAACACCTTAAGCTCACCGTGACACCGTGCTACGGCGGGCACATTTGGAGCCTCTACGACAAGGCGCGCAAGCGCGAAGTCTTCTACACGCCCGATGTCTTCAAGCCCGGTTTGATCCGCTTGCCCGGCGCGTGGATGCCGCTGGGGCTGGAGTTCAACTTTCCCAACGGCCATACGCCGATGTCGCTCTCGCCCGTCGCCAGCACCGCCCGCACGCACGCCGACGGTTCGGCCAGTATCGTCGTCGGCGACCTCGAACTCATCTCACGCATGCGCTGGCAGGTCGAATTGATCCTGCGACCCGGCGTCGCGGCGCTCGACGTCCGCACGCGCCTGGCCAATCCCACGCCGCTTGCCCACCGCTGGTACTTCTGGGCCAACGCCGGCGTGGACACCAGCGACGGCTGGCAGTTCTCGATCCCCGCCAAATGCGGGCGCATTCCCTGGACGGGCGAAAAGCGCGACTATCCGATGCACAACGGCCGCGACCAGAGCCGCTACACCAGCTACCGCGGGCCCGACGAGTTCTTCGGCGCGGGCGTCGCCGAGGATTTCTTCGGCTGCTACAACCACGACACCGGAGCGGGCATCGTCCACGTCGCCGACTGGCGCAAGATGAAAGGAAAGAAGTTCTTCACCTGGGGTTCGGCGCCCGAAGGCAAGGTCTGGGGGCGCATGTTCTGCGACAAACCGGTGCGCCACTACGTCGAGATTCAATGCGGGCCGCTCGAAACGCAAGCCGACCGCGAATGGTTCCCGCCCTTCGGCGAACGCCACTGGAACGAACGCTGGTACCCCGTCGACCGCACAGGCCTCTTCTTCTACGCCAACCACGACCTTGCCTTCGGCCTCGCGGGCGAAGCCCGGAGCCGCGCGCTAACCGTTTTCCCGTGCGAAGACTTGGGCCCCTGCGTCGTGGAAGTTAAGCAAGGCGCCAAGCGCACCCGCAAAGAAGCGAACCTCAAGGCCGGCCGCCTCTTCAAGCTCTCCGCGCCCGGCGCCGAACCCTTCGAAGCCTCCGTCCGCACGGCCGCCGGCCGCGTCGTCGCGCAAGCCCGCTATCCGTACGTCCCGAACCAGGAACCCGGCACGCTCGCGCGCCTCAAGCGCCAGCAGGCGCGCACCAAACGCTTCGAAGAAGCGCCGGCCACCTTCGAAGACCGCCTCGAACGCATCGACCACCTGCTACTTAACGGCGAACGCACCCGCGCGCGCCGCTTGATCGAAGAAGCCGTCCGCGAACGCAGTCAGGATCCGCAAGCGCGGCTCCTCCGCGGCCGCTACTTCCTCGATCAAGGGCTCTGGGGCCGCGCCGAAGTCGATCTCAAGGCCGTCGTCTCCGGCGCCAGCCGCACGCACGCCGCGCAGGCCTATTACCTGCTGGGTGTCGTCGCGCGCTGCCGCGAAGCGCTCGACCTGGCCTCCGAATCCTTCAAGCACGCAGCGGCTTTCGCCGCCGCCGGTTCCGCCGAATGGGCGCGCGCCGAACAGGCTCTCGCCGAGATCGAACTCGCGCAGAACCTCGCGCCGCGCGCACGCACGCGCCTGGCGCTGCTTTGCGAAGATCCCGCCCATGCCACCGCGCAGCGCCGCACGCTTCTGGCCCTCGCGCGCCGCATGCAAGGCGACTACTGGGGCGCCCTCAGCTCCGTCGAAGCCGCGCTGCGCACCGATCCGCTCTACCTGCCCGCCCGCTGGGAACGCTGGGCTGCGCACCACTTTGGCAAACTCGCCGCCATGCCCGCGCAGCTTGACGAAATCCACGCGCTCCACGAATCCGGAGATTACCCGTCTGCCGACCGCGAAATGGAAGTCGCGTGGTGGTACTTCGGACTGGGGCAGCACGGCATGGCGCTTACCGTCCTGAGCGCCTCCAAGTTGCAGGATCCGCGCGCCGATTACCTCGCCGCCTTCATCACCGCACACAGCCCCGCCGCGCCCAAGGCATGGGTGGCCAAGCACCTCGACCGCGCCGCCGCGCTGCGCGCCGATTACGCCTTCCCCTTCCGCCTCGAAGAACTCGCCCTCTTCAACTGGGCTACGCGCGAACGCCCCCGCGACGCGCAGGCTTGGCGCATGCGCGGCACCTTGATGGGCAGCCTCTTCCGCCACGAAGAAGCGCTCAGTGATTTCCAAAAAGCCGTCAAGCTCGAACCCGGCGACGCGCTCGCGTGGCGCAATCTCAGCCTTTCGCTCACGCTGCTCAAGCGCCCCCTGCGCCAGGCCGCCGCGGCCTGCGAACGCGCCTACGCCGCCGCGCCCGCCGATCCGGACATCGCCTGCGAACTCCTCGGCCTCTACGAACGCATGGGCGACACCCCCAAGCGCGTGGCGCTCTACCGCGGCGCGAACGCCGCGCTCAAAGCCAATCACCGCTTCCTCAAGCGCGGCATCGGCATCTTCGTCGAAGCCGGACGCTACGCCGACGCCGTGAAGCTCGTCGAAAGCCGGCCCTTCGTGCGCTGGGAAGGCGAAGTCAGCCCGCACGAATCCTACGCCTTCTCGTGCCTGCAGTTGGGGCGCGATGCGCTCGCCCGCCGCCGCTTCGCCGAAGCGGTACAATGGTTCGAACGCGCGGGCACCTATCCGCCCACCACCTTCTCCGTCCGTCCCAGCCGCCCCACCGACAGCGCGTGGCGCTACTGGAAGGGCGTGGCGCTCGAAGCCTCCGGAGACGAAAAGAAGGCGCGTGCCGAATACCGCAAAGCCGCCGACGAACAGGACTGGGACAACTGGTACTGGATCTCCACCGAAGCGCCGCTCTGGCGCGCGCTGGCACGCCGCCGCCTCGGACGCGAGGACGAAGCGCGAGCCGATCTCGAAAAAGTGATCGAACTGTGCAAGCGCAAGGAGCTATTCTACGGGCAGAGTCCCACCATCGCCGTTTACGCGACCGCGCTCGCGAATCTGGCGCTGGGACGCAAGGACGACGCGATTAAGGGCCTCGAACGGGTGCTTCAAGAGGGCGGTCTGCGCTTCCGCGCGCGCCCCTGGATCGCCGACCTCAAAGCCGTGCGGAAAGGCCAGCCGTTCCGCTGGCCGCACGAGCGCTACGTCTGAACGCGATCGCGCCGAGAGGATGCCCATGGCTCGGTGGACCGGTCCGGCAAACGCGGAAGAACTCTACGGCGTCACCCTGCCCGCCCTGATCCGCGCCCTCACGCCCGAACGGCTCCACTGCGACCGTACCCGCCGCGGCCGCAGGCTCACCCATCCCCCGGCGCGCTGGTCCTCCCCGCCTAAAGGTTTCCCGCCCGCCCATCGCCACGAAAGCTTCGAGTTCTGCTACGCGCTGCACGGGCGCTGCCCGTTCCTCCTCGGCGACGAACGCATCCTCCTCCGCGCCGGAGACCTCGCGCTCCTGGCGCCGCGCGTCTTCCACCGCGAACACGCCGCCGAACGCGCCGGACCCTACGTCCTGCTCTGGTCGGCCTGCCATCCGGGCTGGATGGGCGCGAACACCATCGAGCACCTCGGCGGCGGCCGCTTCCGCACCGGCTCCTTTCGCCAGGGGCTCGAACGCTTTCCCGAAGGCCACCGCGTCGCCGAAGCGCTGGATCTGGAATTGTACGAAGCGCGCCCCGGCGCTTTCCTGCGCGCGCAAGGCATGCTGCTGAGCCTCTGCGGCGCGGCCTTGAAGCACCTCGCCGCGCAAAGCAAGTCGGCCGCCGCCGCGCGCCGCCCCGACGATCTCCAGGAACGCCGCGTCAAACTCGCCGTGAACTACGTCCGCGACCGCTTCGCCGAACCGCTCGATCTCGCCGCCGTCGCCGCCCACGTCGGCATCGGGCCCGGCTACCTCAGCGCGCTCTTCACCCGCGAACTCGGCCGCACCTTCACCGACTTCCTCACCGCCTGCCGCCTCGAAGAGGCCGAACGCCTCCTGCGCGACCCGGCCCTTTCGATCAAAGAGATCGCCCACCGCGTCGGACTGGAAAACCCCTTCTACTTCACGCGCCTCTTCAAGAAGCGTACCGGCCGCTCCCCCAAAGCCTGGCGCACCGAGCACGGGCTGTAGCCTCCGTCAATGCCGTGCAGGTCTTCGAAAACCCGTGCATGGCGCCCGTATCCCGAGAAATGGTATTCATCTTCAGGCACCCCACCCGGAGGCGTTTCCCATGTCCGAACTCGCATTGCAAGGCGGCAAACCGGTCTACGACGGCGCGTGGCCCGCGTGGCCCGTGCGCGATCAGCGCGAGGTCGAACGCCTCGTCCGCGTTGCGCGGCGCGGCAATTGGGGCTTCAACGGCCCCGAAGACGCCGAATTCCGCGCGGCCTTCGGCAACTTCCTGGGCGTGCGCTACGGATTCTGCGTCACCAACGGCACCCACGCGCTGCAGCTTGCCCTCGAAGCCCTCGACGTCGGCGCCGGCGACGAAGTAATCGTCCCGGGCCTCACCTGGCAGGCCACCGCCGCCTGTGCGCTCGACGTCAACGCCGTCCCGATCCTCGTCGATATCGACCCGCAGACCCTCACCATGGATCCCGCCGCCCTGCGCGCCGCCATCACGCCGCGCACCAAGGCGATCATCCCCGTCCATCTGTACGGCTGCATGGCCAACCTCGACGAGATCCTCGCCGTCGCGAACGAATTCGGCATCCCCGTGATCGAAGATTGCAGCCACCAGCACGGCAGCGAGTGGCGCGGCCGCAAGGCCGGGACGTGGGGCAAACTCGCCGCCTTCAGCCTCCAGGCCAGCAAGGTCCTCAACGCCGGCGAAGGCGGCTACGTCTGCACCGGCGACGAAAAGCTCTCGCGCAGGCTCGACGCCCTGCGCCACTGCGGGCGCGCGCCGGCCGGCTGCGAAAACGCGCCCCCCGGCGAAGTCCCGCAAAGCGGCAACTTCCGCATCTCCGAATTCCAGGCCGCCGTACTCAACGCGCAGCTCTCCCGCCTCCCCGAACAGACCGAACGGCGCGACGAGAACGCTCAGTACCTGTCCAAGCTGCTCCGCGAGATTCCCGGCCTCGAACCTCTCGCGCGGTGGCCCCAGGTCACACGCCAGGCCTACTACGCTTACGGGCTGCGCTACCGCGCCGACGCCTTCGGCGGACTGCCGCGCAAACGCGTCCAGGAAGCGCTCAAAGCCGAACTCGGCATCGAACCCGGCTACACCTACCAGCCGCTCAACCACAGCCCGCTCTACAAGCCGCGGTCCAAGCGCCGCCACCGGCTCAGCGAGGAATACTGGCGCGCCATCGATCCCCAGCGCTTCGAACTGCCCCAATGCACCCGCGCGGCCGAAGAAGTCATGCTCTTCTCGCACACGGTTCTGCTGGCCGAACGCGAACACATGGCCCGCATCGCCGAAGCCTTCGCGAAGGTCCGCGCGCACGCGGAAGCGCTTAGCGCCAAGGCCGCCGTGGGGTAGGATCGAGCCTTCGGTTCGAGCCACACTTCCGCGGGGGATGGCGCGTGAAAGTCTGCATCGTCGGCGGCACGGGAAACATCAGCACCAGTACGGTCAGGCTGCTCCTGAAGCTCGGCCACGAAGTCACCTGCTACAACCGCGGGCAAAGCGGCGAACTGCCCGGCGGCGCGCGCAGGATCGTCGGCGACCGCAAGGACCGCGAAGCCTTCGAACGCGCCATGCAGAAAGAAGGCTTCGACGCCGCCATCGACATGATCTGCTTCAACCGCGAAGACGCGCTCAGCAGCATTCGCGCCTTTCAGGGCGTGAAGCATTTCGTGCAGTGTTCCACCGTCTGCACCTACGGCATCGCCTACGACTGGTTCCCCGCCACCGAAGATCATCCGCTCCGGCCCATCACGCCCTACGGCCAGAACAAAGTCGCCGCCGACCATGCCTTTCTCGAAGCCTTCCACGGCCAAAAATTCCCGGCCACCATCATTAAGCCCTCGACCACCTACGGGCCCAAACAGGGCATGCTCCGCCAGATCGGACGCGGCTTCGGCTGGATCGACCGCATCCGCCGCGGCAAGCCGGTCCTGGTCTGCGGCGACGGCAACGCCCTGCACCAGCACCTCCACGTCGACGACGCGGCGCTCTGCTTCGCCCACGTCGTCGGCAAGCCGCAGTGCGTGGGGCAGACCTACAACATGGTCGACCGCGGCTTCATCACCTGGGCCGATCACCACCGTATCGCCATGAAGGTGCTGGGCCGCGAAGTCGAACTCGTCGGAATCCCGCTGGCCGATCTCGTCGCGCTGAATCAGCCCGAGACGAACATCTGCCGCGACATCTTCGCGCACCACACCTACTACAGCAACGCGAAGCTCTGCCGCGACGTCCCCGAATTCCGGCCCGTCATCTCGCTCGAAGAAGGCATGACCCGCGTCATCGAAGCCATGGACCGCGACGGCCGCATCCCCAGCGCCGAAGCCGACGACTGGGAAGACCGCGTGATTGCCGCGCTGCGCAAGGTTCGGACCTGTTTGGCCTAAACGGTTTTGCCGGCGTGTTTTGCCGTCGACTGGGCCGTTTTCCCCCTCCTAGTCAAGGAGGGACAGGGGTGGTGAACGGAGCTAACCGCGCGAAGCGCGCTCCTAAGCGATAAGCAGCCGGAGCAAGGCTTAGAATCTCGCCGAAAGGGAACGATCCCATGCCCAGTCCCGCTTACGCCTGGCCCGGCGGCCGCGAAGCCGCCATCACGCTCACCTTCGACGACGGCACGAAGTCGCAGCTCGAACGCGCCATCCCGTATATGAACAAGCTCGGCTTGCGCGGGAGCTTCTACCTCAACCCCAAGGACGGCGAATGGGAAGAACGGCTCCAGCCGTGGCGCGCCGTCGCCGACGCCGGACACGAGATCGGCAACCACACCTGCTCGCATCCCTGCTCGCGCGCGCTGTGGGGCCAGGACCACGGCCTCGAAAGCATGACCCTCGCCGAACTGGAAGCCGACATCCTCAAAGCCGAAGAGCGCCTGCGGAAGATCATCCCCGCTCAGACCGAGCGGACCTTCTGCTACCCGTGCTACTACCACCACGTCGGGTCGGGCCCGACGCGCCAGAGCTACGTGCCGCTCATCGCCAAGCATTTCGTCGCCGGGCGCGGCGGCACCTGCAACCTGGGTTTCGCCGTCGCGCCGCAGGCCTGCGACCTCGCCTATCTCGAAGGGCATCCCGCCGAACGCCTCGCCGGCTACGAGATGATCGGCCTCTGCGAACGCGCCGCCGCGCGCGGGCACTGGCTCCTGCTCGTCTTCCACGGCATTCAGGACGGCGGCCTGGCCGTCGCCGACGGCGATTTCCGCGAACTCTGCGACCACCTCAAGCGCCACGAGAACCGCTTCTGGACCGACACGACGCTCAACGTCGCCAAACACGTGAAAGCCCAGCGCAAGTAAACATCACGCTTCAAGGAGCCCCGCCATGGCCGGATGGACGCTCGGATTCGCGCAGCGCGACGTGACCCCGCCGATGGGCGTGGCGCTTGCCGGATACGGCTTGCAGCCCGAACGGACCGCCCAGGCCGTCCTGGACGAACTCTACGCCCGCGCCATCGTCCTCGGCGACGGAACCCGCCGCGTGGTCCTTTGCAGCGTCGATGTCATCGGCATCGCCGGCGATCTGGCCCTGGGCGTACGCAAGCGCGTCGAGAAAGAGACCGGCATCCCGCCCGAATGCGTCCTCATCTCGGCCGTGCACAGCCACTCCACGCCCACCACCTCGCCGCTGCGCCACTGGGGCGCGTTGAACGCCGGCTACGTCCGGTCGGTCCTGCAAGCCATCGGCGACGCCATCGTCGAGGCCGCCCGCAACGAACGCCCCGTCGAACTGGGCTTCGCCGAAACCGAAGTCCGCGGCGTCGCCATGAACCGCGTCCGCAAGGACGGCCCGGTCGATCACACCCTGCGCGTGATGGCCGCGCGCGAACCCGGCGCCGCGCGGCCCACGTTCGTCGCCGCGCACTTCGGCTGCCACCCCGTCTGCATGAACAGCCACAGCCGCTTCGTCAGCGCCGATTACCCCGGCCGATTGTTGCGCGACCTCAAGCGCGCCTTTCCCGAAGCCCGTAGCGCCTTTTTCCAAGGCTGCCTCGGCGACATCAACCCCGAACAGACCCACGGCGGCGTGGATACCGCGCAGAATCACGGCCGCACGCTGGCCGAGGCCGCCGTCCGCGTGCTCGCCGAAATGCGCTACGACGCGCCCGCGTTCGTCTCCGGCGCGCGCGTGAACCTCGATCTCCCGCTCGACGCCGAACGCTACCGCCGCGACGCCGAGGCCTACCTCTATCGCGGAGTGATTCCCAAGCTCCACGATTGGATCGCCGTCGGTGGATTCATGCGCGATTGGGCCGTCGAAGCGCTGGCCCTCAGCGCCGCAGGCGTCCCGGCCACCGTGCGCGGCGAAGCCCAGGCGCTGCGTATCGGACCGGCCGCCGTCGTCGGCCTGCCCGGCGAGATCTACACGCTGATTGGCGACGGCATCCGCGCCAAGTCGCCCTTCCCGAACACCTGGATCGCCAACTTCGCCAACGGGAATTTGGGCTATATCTGCGACCCGCGCGATTATCCGGAAGAGTCCTACGCCGCGCTGATGGGCCCGAAGATTTACGGCTACCCGCCCTTCCAGCCACAAGCCTGGGAAACCGCCGTCGCCGCGGGGCTCGAGGCGCTGAATATATTGCCGAAGGGGGTCTAGCCCACAGTTCGTTGCACCGCCTTATTCAGCAGCCCGCAGTCCTTACGCAGCGTCCACCGCGGCGTAGACTTTGCCCCTCTTGGTCAACCAAGCCAAGTCACCCTGGTCGGCGTGTTCCTTGATCTCCCGCAGGAGCTGAACCGTCTCCGCTTCGTAGCAAGGCTCGCTCGGGTCGTCGACCGGTATGACCATTTCGACCTCGACCGCAACCACATACTTCTCGGCCTGAATGAGCCGAGTCCGCTTGATTCGCTGGCCGGATATACGCATGGCTCTAGCCCCTATCGAAGAAATGTACCGTTACCAGTTTGGCAACTCCACTCTGTCGCAAGTGAGACCAAACCGCCTTGAATTGCGTTCCGTCGGGCAAACTTTCGCGAACCTCCACGCTGGGATTCGGTTTCGACCTGGACTTCTCAGCCAATAACTCGCCATCCGCCAGCGCCGCAACCGCCTGCCACTCCATAATACCACGTTCTTCCAGACGTTCCGATGCGTGTTCTCCGATTACATACCGGTCCTCGGAAACCAAGTGTTGAATGGTCTTGAAGAGTCGACCCATCGCACGAGCCCCTACAGGGGTAAGAACTAACGCACCGCCCGCCCCTGCGCATCGATCCCCTTCACCGCCTTGCGCCCCGGAATCGCGCACGCAAAAAACCGCGCTTCGATCCGGCCGCGCGCGGGAATCGTGAGCAACTTCTCGCCGCGGTCCGCCGCGCCGGGCATGTGGCTGAACGGCTCCACCGCCATCGCGTACGCCTCCCCGAAATGCGGAGCGCCCTCGATCTTCCCCGTCTCCTGCCAGATCCAGACGATCGGAAAGCGCTTGTGGTCCCAGCGCATCCCGAAACCCACCTCCAGCTTCGGATTCACCAGCGCGTACCAGCCCGCGTCGAGCTTGTCCCAGTACAGCATCCCCTCGTGTCCGCTGTGCGGGGGGAGCATCTTCGAGAAATCGCGGCGCTTGCCCTTGAACGTGCCCACCGGAAACGGCTGCCGGTCCTTCCCGCCCGCGTTCACCGTCCGCGTCGGAGCGTACAGCGTGCAATCGGGGCTCAAAAACGGAGCGCCGAAGGCCGGATGATGCCCCCACATCACGCCCTGCGCTTTGCGGCTCAGGTTGTAGGCGGTCTCGTCGAGTTCCAATACCGGCGAACCGCTGCGCAGCGTCATGCGCCGCTCCAGCACAAACGGGCTCTTGCGCGTCCGCACCCGCAGGCAGACCGTCACGCGGCTCGGCGTATCTTCTTCGACCGCCACATCCCACGGCAGCCCGAAGACCTCCCCGTGGAAGTACATCTCCGTGCCGTACACCTTGGCCTGCACCCGCGAACCGTACGGAAAAAGCTCCTGCCAGCCGCCGGGATAATGCTCCCCGAAGCTCATGATCGGGTCCGTCGGCGCGCTCACCGACTGCCCCGCGCGGATCACGTTGGTGTTGCGCCACATGAAGTCCACGTCGAGCGGCTTGTAGAGGAACTCGACGATGTCCGCGCCTTTTCCCGCCAGCACGGTGATGCGCAGCAACTCGTTCTCCAGCGTCACCGCGCGGTAACCCCACAGCGTCTGTTCGGTCTCGGCGCGGCAGCCGAAGTTACGCCGCGCGAGCAGCGCGGGCGCCGGAAATGCGCGGACGGGCATAAGCGTTCCTCGATGAGTTGCCGGTGATGCTAGAGATTGTCCCTGCTTCCGCCAAGCGCGAATGCGAAGCGCAGAACTACGGCTCCCGCCGTTCGAACGCGCGGTACGTCTCCTGAAACCCCGCGCGCACGCTCGAACGCCACCAGAAGCCCCACGCGACCCCCGCAGCCAGCAGCCCCAGCCCGCCCAGCGCCGCCCAGCCGCAGAGCGCGCAGCCCAGCGCCGCGCCTGCGCCGCCGCCCAGCGCCAAGCCCAGCCCCAGCCACAGCAGCACGCGCTGCAGCGTCCCCGCCGTACGCCGGAACCCCGCGCGGAAGTCGAACACAGGGTTCCCGGTCGATCCGGGCTCGGAAGGTAAGGATGCGCTCAAGTCGGCCTCGTTTCCTTGCTGCCAGCCGTATCGCAGCTACGCTAGTGCTTTGCTTGATGTCCCAACCATTCTAGCAGGGAGACCGAACATGGCCATCCGCCGGCTTCAGGACGTGAACGTCAAAGGCAAGCGCGTGCTTTGCCGCGTCGACTTCAACGTGACCCTCGACAAGCAGACCGGGGAAGTCGACGACGACACGCGCGTCGTCGCCGTACTGCCCACGCTGCGCGATCTGGCCGCACGTGGCGCGCGCATCGTCGTCTGCAGCCACTTCCAGCGCCCCAAGGGCAAGCGCGTCCCCGAAATGAGTCTCAAGCCCGTCGTCGCCAACCTGTCCAAGCACCTCGGCAAGCCCGTCGCCTTCGCCGACGACTGCATCGGACCGGCCGTCGAAGCCGCCGTCGCCAAGCTCAAGGACGGCGACGTCCTCCTGCTCGAGAACCTGCGCTACCACGCCGGCGAAGAGAAAGACGATCCGGAACTGGCCAAGCAGCTCGCCGCGCTGGCCGAAATCTACGTCAACGATGCCTTCGGCGCCGCGCACCGCGCCCACGCCAGCGTTCACGCCATCGCCAAGCTCATGCCCGTGCGCTGCGCGGGGCTCCTGATGCAGAAGGAGATCGATTCGCTCTCTCCGCTGCTCGGCCAACCCGCGCGGCCCTTCGTCGCCATTCTGGGCGGAGCGAAGATCTCCGGCAAGCTCCAGGTCATCGTCAACCTGCTCCCCAAGTGCGACAGCATGCTCATCGGCGGCGGCATGGCCTACACCTTCCTCAAGGCCCAGGGCCTGCCCATCGGCAAGTCGCTCGTCGAAGCCGACCTCGTCGCCAAAGCCGGTGAGATCCTCGCCGAAGCCAAGCGCCTCGGGAAAACCTTCCTGCTCCCGCTCGACCACGTCGTCGCCGAAAAGTTCGAAGCGCATGCGCCTTCAAAGGTGGTTCCCGCCGACGGCATCCCCGAGGGCTCCATGGCCCTGGACATCGGACCCAAAACCGTCGCCCGCTACAGCCAGGAGATCGCCAAAGCCAAAACGGTCATCTGGAACGGTCCCCAGGGGGTCTTCGAACTGGAACCCTTCAACAAGGGCACCTTCGCCATCGCGCAGGCCGTCGCGTCCTGCGGAGCGCATACCGTCGTCGGCGGGGGCGAATCCGTGGCCGCCGTCAACGCCGCGGGTGTCGCGGACCGGATCACCCATATCTCCACCGGCGGCGGGGCCAGCCTGGAGTTCCTGGAAGGGCAGACCCTGCCGGGCGTCGCGGCGCTGGAATCCTGATCCGATTCGGCCGATCCCTACATAAGGAGGCGCGCATCCGGCGGAGGCGTTAGGGCAATCCAAGGGTAGGCCGGTATTCGGTCATGCACGCTGTGTCGAAGCCGTCTTGAATGGGATAAAATCTTCTAGTGGAAGGCGTAGCGCGGCCGCACTAGCCCTTGCGCGGATTCGGGGAATGCTGGCCTAACACCCGTTCGGAGATGCACCGGCATGGCTGGCCGCAGGGCGGCAAAGTCCTCAAGTCCGAAAGGCGCTTGTGCCGAAGGGAGTAAGCACAAGTCGCCTGCGGAACCGCCGTTACGGCCTTCGGGTTCAACCCCCTCGGCTTCCGGCGAAGCGGTACCGCCGGAGCAGGATGAACCAGGGGGACCGCCTTCCGTGAGCCACGCTGCCTTGCCGGCCCGCAAGACCTCCGCCCGACGCACCGCCCGCGCACGCGCCAAACCCCAATCCTCGCGCCGCGCGGACATCCACCCGCTCGACCGCGCCATCGCCGAACTCCGCAACGAACTCGCACGCTCGCCCAACGACGCCACGCTCCATGCGAGACTCGGTGCGCTGCACTACCGCCGCGACGATCTGCGCGAAGCCGAACGCTGCTTCCGCCTCGCCGTCAATTTGCAGCCCGGACGCGCCAGCCTCCACAATAACCTCGGCAACGTCCTCGCCGATCTCGGCGATCTGAAGGAAGGCATCGCCTGTTACGAGCGTGCGCTCTCCGTCGAACGCGCCGCCGGCGGCGGGGAACCGTCCACCGAAATCGCCACCAATCTGGAACTCGCGCGCCTCGAATACCGCGTCGTGCACGAACGCATCGAGTACCTCGAACGCGCCGCGCGCCTGGACGTGGCCAGCGCCGAAACCTTCAACGCCTTGGGCGGCGGCTACCTGCTCCGCGGAGAACGCGAACGCGCGCTCGGCGCCTTCCGCAAAGCCGGCGAACGGGACCCCAACAACGCAGACGCGGCCCTCAATATCGCCTTCGCCCACAGCCTCGAACTCAACGGACCCAGCGACCTCAACGGCGCGCTCTCCGAACTAGAACAGCTCGCCATCCGCTTTCCTCAGCTCGGCCGTTTGCACGTGCACCAGGCCGAACTCCTCGAATCGGCCGGACTCCTCGAAGACGCCGAAGAACGCTACGTCCGCGCCATCCGCGCCGAACCGCGTCTGCTCGAAGCGTACGACTTGCTCGGACGGCTGCGCGAACTCCTCGGCACCGCCGGTACGAAGGACGCGACCGCGCGTTCGGCCCGTCTGGCCCTCGAACGGCTGGAACAGGAAGCCCAATCGGCCGGCGGCGCCGCCGGACTGCTCGACGGCGTGCGCGCCGCACTGGCCCGCGCGCGCTTCGAACAGACGCCCCCGCACGCCGCCGCGGCCCTCGACGAACGCCTCCGCGACGCCTTGCGCCAGGCCGGCGACGATGCGGACATCGCCGTCCCCGCCGCCGTGCTGCGCGCCCAGCTCCTCGCCGGCGACGGACGGCCCGACGAAGCCGCCCTCGTCCTCGATCAGGCCTGCGAGCGCCATCCCCAGGCCGCGCGGTCTTGGTTCGAACGCGGCACCCTGGCCTTCCGCCGCGGCGAAATCGCGCTCGCCGTCGATGCGTTCGAACGCGCCACCCTCGCCGCGCCGCAGCAGGCCGTGGCCTACCAATCCCTGCGTTTCGCGCTCGAAGGCTATCGCCGCTACCGCACCGAACGTGTCCGCTTCGAGTCCGCCGTGAAAAAAAATCCCCACGATGCGCCGGCGCACCATCACCTCGCCCTCGCCGCCTACTCCGTGCTCAAGGACGAAGAGGCGCTCTTCCACTTCACCCGCGCGCTGGAACTCGATCCGCGGCTCACCGAAGCCGCGTGCGGACGCGCGCGCGCGCTCCAGCGCCAGGGACATCTCGCCGAAGCGGCCGACGCGTACCGGCAAGCGTTGAAGGTCGATGCCGAGTGCGCCGAAGCGCTGCGCGCACTCGCGTTACTCGATCGAATCGCGCCGTAATCGGCGTCTGCGACGCGCTCATTTTTCCGTTTTCGAAGCACGCTCGAAAAAAATTTTTCGGCTTAGGTCTTGACGAAAAGTATCAAAGTAAGGTAACAACCTCTCCACAACCTTCGATGTAGGACGCAAAAGTACGGCGGCAAGGTTGTTCTTGCCGCAATCGAAGGCGGAAAGTTGGAGAAGGGAAAGCGTGTTCGCAACGACTCCTCGCTTCGCGACGCCGCAGCTTCGCTTCTCCACAGCACCTTGCGCCCGTCTGCACGCTCCGTCCCCTTACCTTCATGCTTATCATCCGCGTGCGTTGCGCGGATCGGTTTCCTCGTTCGAGTCTGTGCCTTCTGTGGGCGCAGTCGTTCGTGCGACACGGTGGTCCGGCTGCGCCGTCCGGGAGTTCGCCCGCACCTTCCCGATGACGGTGTCCATGCCGCTGGCCCCAATGGATCGTTCGCGGTCCTGGCGCTCGAACACGTCTGCCCTGAACGTGGGCTCGAACAGGAAGGCAGGACCGCTGGCCGGTGCCAAGTGGGATTTGGTGCCCGCTACTATCAAGTGTTGAGCCGGCGGTGGTCTGGGTTCGAGCCCAAGAAGGGCTGCCCGTAAAACGGGAAAGGAGATGTCAAGATGGCCAAGAAGAAAGCCAAGAAGAAGGCTGCCAAGAAGAAGACGAAGAAGAAGAGCAAGAAGAAGTAAATTCTGCTCTCATCCTTCCGTGTAACGTGCGGGCATACGCGGGCGGCGCTCAGCGCCGCCCGCAACTTTTTTTAGCGCCCTGCACTCAAGCCGGCTTCCCTCAATTCGCCCCCGCCCCGCGTGCTTCACCCGCCTGGGCCAAGGGAATCCGCCGGCCCCCGAGCCCAAGCCTGCCCGTTGAAATGGGGGTTTGAAGTTTGCCGGTTGAAGGTTGTGGGGTTCTTGCCGCTTATAGATCGCCGTCTGTCCATCGCCGCCGCTACTTGTGCCGTCCCAGCTTCCCTTCCAATTCCCCGATCCGCTGCACCGAAAGCGGCTGCGTCTGCCCCTGCTGCGTGATCTTGTTGTTCGAGTGATTCGGATAGTGCTTTCTGAACTCCTGATAGTGCGTCACCGCCTGCTGCCAATACGGAATCGCCTTGTTGTACGACTGCAGCGAATAACCGTAGTCGCGCAGATCCTCCGCCCGCGTCCACGTCGCATCCCCGTTCTTCACCCAGCTATGCTCGGGAAACTGCTGCAGCATCACCAAGCCGTCTTCCGCCGCCGCGTCCTGAACCTGCAGCGGCCAGTGCAGCCGCGACGTGATCCGCTGCTGCACGTCGCCCTTCTTGACCTTCTCGAAATCCGGGAACCACTCGCGCAGCTTGTACCCCGCCCGCACGATGCCCAGCGGATTGGCCGGACGCTCGTCCTCGAAGCGTTCGATCAGCTCCCACAACGGCTCGGGACGCTCGTCGCCCTGGAACTCCTGCGCCTTCAGTTCGTCGATCAGCTTGCGGCCCAGCTTGTACATCCCTTCCTGCTCTTTGACGTACTCGTTGAAGTCCTTGGCGTCCGGCGGCGGGCGCAAACCCGAACGCCACTTCTGATAGGCCCCGTCGATATGCGCCTGCGGGATGGGCGTCGGATGCAGGATCGCCGCGCGCCAGAACTGTCCCGAGATCCGGTTCACCCGGTCTTCGTTCGCCGCCACCTTCGGATCGCCGATCTGCTCCGCGATCACCTGCAGCGCCAGATCGTAGCGCTCGAGATTAAAGTAGAGTTCGTACAGCCGGTCGAACTCGCCGTTGCGCCGAAGATCCTTGGGGCGTTCCAGCAGCAGCGGCGGCAGCTTCGGCTGCAACTCCAGCCAGGCCTTCGGCTCGGGCCGCCGCGACGTCGGCGAAGGGCGCTTCCACAACGCCACCGGCGCGGGCGCCGGCTCTTTTTGCGCCGGTTCCGCGGGCGGAGCTTCCTTGGGCGGGCTTTCTTTCGGCGGCGCGGGCGACTTCGGCGCCGGCTTCTCGGACTTGCCCAGCGCCCACGCCTCCACGTCGTCCCACGAGACCGGCGGCGGCGCTTCGCCAGCGGCGGCGCCCGCCGCCGCGCACAACGCCACGGCACAGAACGCGCACAGCCAGCCGGAGCGGCTAGCGCTTGCTCTTGGCCTTCTCGTCACGATACGCCCTCGTCGTCGCATACTCGCTTAACAGCCGCTGTACCGCGTCCTTCGCCAGCTTCTGGCGCTCCGCGCGCTGCGGCTCCGGAAGCTTCGCGTCCTGCGCTTCCCGGTGCAGCCGGTACACCTCGGTGATCAGAGCGCTCGCCGCGCCGTCCATCTGCTCCAGGTAGAACTCCGCGCGGTCCTTGCGGTACTCCTGCTGCTTGATCCCGTCCAGCTGCGGATACGCCCGGCGCGTCTCGCCCTGCCACCACAGCCACGTGCCGATCCGGTAATGCTCCTCCGGATTCTTGCCGCGCAGCCCCGCCCAGTTCGCCAGGTCCTCGCCGTCGATCGTATCGAAGTACAGCGTCTGCTCCTTGCCCTGCTTGTCCTTCAGCACGAACCCCGCGTCCCGGTTGTCCTGCGACTCCCGGATCAACTGGCCCTCGTGCGTCTTGCCGTCGTGGCGCAGCTTGACCGTATCGGGCTTGCCCACCTTTCCGCGCAGCGCCTGCACGCCCTTGTCCTTCAGCGCCTGGATCGCCTGCACGTCCGCGGTGAGCAGATTCAGCTCCTTGCCGAATTCGCGGCTTAAACCGCGCTGCTGCGCTTCCTTCAGCGCCCCGTACGTCCCGTTGTAGCTGCCCTTGGAGAATTGCTCGCGAGCCTTCGCCAGCGCCTCGTCGAACTGCTTCTTCCGCTCGGCCAGCGCCGCCGTATCGAGCGCCCTCGACTTCTGCTCCACTTTCGGCCAGAACGACTTGAACCAAGCCACCCCGTCCGGCGACGTGAAGACCGGCTGCATCGACTTCAGCTTCTCGCGCAGCGCGTTAAACTGCCCCGGATTCGCCGCCGCCTGAAGATCCTTCTCCGCTTCCCCGCGCAGCACCGCCAATGCCGCGGCCGGCGGCCCCCCGAAATCCTTGGCCGCTTCCAGAATCCGCTTCCGCGTCTCCGGCGTCTGCAGCGAATCGGGGAACGCATACGCGTTGAACAGCTCGCGTGCGCCTTCCTGGTCGCCGCTCTGAATCTTGAGCTGCGCTTCGCGCTTGCGCCCTTCCAGCAGTTCCCCGATCCGCTCGTCCAAAGCCTTCCGAATCGTCTGCGCTTCCGCCCGCACTTCGTTCTGCCGGGGATTCGGCAGCCCGCGCTCGGCCTGCTCGTACAACCGCAGCAGATTCGCGTAGTCGCCCGGATTCGCGCGCCAGGCGTCCCGCGCGGCATCCCAGGCGGCCACGCCCGTCTTGCCCTCGGGCGGCGCATTCGCTGCCGGCGCCGGCTTGGCCGGACCCGGAGCCGCGGGCGCCGGCTTCGGAGCCACGTGCGGCGCCGGAGCCGTCGACTGACCGGAGGCCGGCAGCGCCGGAGGCTTCTCCGCATCTTCCGGCGCGGACGGCGCTGTTGGCGCGGACGGCTTGTTTTGAGCCGTGCGCGATCCCGGCGGACCGTCCGATGAGAAGAAGACGATGCCCACCACCGCGCCCAGCACCGCCACCACCACCGCCGCCAGCACGATCTTCGGCGTCTCCACCGCGCGCTTCGGACCCGTCTGCTGGTCCGGGCGGTCCACCGGCGCGCGCTGGCCCGTCGGGATCCGGTCGATCGGCTTGCGCGGACCCGTCGTCCCGCGC
Organism: Planctomycetota bacterium; assembly: GCA_015075375.1. Classification (GTDB taxonomy): domain Bacteria; phylum Planctomycetota; class SZUA-567; order H5-PLA8; family H5-PLA8; genus H5-PLA8. Next base: position 49,219 of record JABTUM010000005.1, read on the forward strand.
ACCGGCGCCTGAGCCCCCGTGCCGCGCGGCACCGCCTGAGCCCCCGTCGTGCGGCCCTTGCGCCGTCCCGTTTCGCGCGGCGTCGGCTCCATGCTGCACGCCGTGCCCGGCGCCAGCGAAGCCTCGGGCGATTCCCCGTTCGCCAACAGCGTCAGATCCTTCAGCAACTCCGCCGGCGTCTGGTAGCGGTCGGCCGCCTGCTTCGCCAGCATCTTCTCCAGCACCCGAGCGAAGTCCTCGCTGATCTCCGAACGCAACTGCCGCACGTTCGGCGCCGAGGACGTCAGGTGGCTCGTCATGATCGCCGTGCTGTTCTCGCCTTTGAACAGCGTCCGGCCCGTGATCATGTGGTACAGCGAACCGCCCAGCGCGTAGATGTCCGCCGTGATCGCCACGTTGTCCAGCCCGCGCGCCTGCTCCGGGGCAATGTAGTGCGGCGTGCCCACCGCCGCCCCCGTCGACGTTCCGCTCGCGTCCCGCTCGATCTTCTTTGCCAGCCCCAAGTCGCACAGCTTCGCCTCGCCGCGCGCGGGAAGCATGATGTTGTCCGGCTTGATGTCCCGGTGCACCAGCCCGTGCTTGTGCGCGTGGTCCAGCGCGTGCGCGATCTGCGTCGCCACCGTCAGCGCTTCGGCTTCCTCGAACGGGCCCCGGTCGCGCAGACGCGTCAGCGCCGTCTCCCCGTCCACGTACTCCATCGCGAAATAGTAGTATTTGCCGAACTTGCCCACGTCGATGCCGACGATGATGTTGGGGTGATTCAGCTTCGCGACCGCGCGCGCCTCTTTGACGAACCGCTCGCAGAACGTCGAGTCCTCGGCCAGCTTGGGCGAAAGAATCTTCAACGCCACCACGCGGTCCAGCGAGATCTGCCGCGCCTTGAAGACCGACCCCATCCCGCCCTGCCCGACCTTCTCCAAAATCTCGTAGCCCGCGATCTTGATCTTCGACTTCTGCGCCTGCACCTTCAACAACTCGTGAACCTGCTCCCGCGTCAAAATCTTCTTCTTGACCAGGATGCTTCCCAACTGCTCGTTCAAGCCCAGTTTGCGGACTTCCTCCAGCGTCGCCATCCCCGCCGACACCTGCTCGGCCGTACAGAAGCCGCGTGCCACCGCGAGCTGACCGAAGGTCTCATCGTTGTTTTCTTCGGACATAGCGAACCGCCACACCGGATCTCGAACGCACGAAGTTCCTAATGCTATCTAGACCGCCCCGCTGTGCAACCGTCATGCACCTTGAAGCATGGTTCTAAAGAATGGACGCACCAAGCGTCCCTCAAACTGCCGTTACTCGGCTTGGCGTGTAATCTGTAACCCTAAATTCAGACGTGCGTTGCATAGAATCCGAAGAAACAGGTTTAGACCACTGGGCTCAATTTTATTAACCAAATAAAATCCTAAATAGACTCCCTTCTATACACGGATTCCATTTGCTGGTGAACCGAACGTTCCAGCAGCACGTTGAGTCTCTTGCGCGTTCGGTCAAGCGCACCGGGTCGGCCGGTCACAGACGGGAGCACACGAATGCGTCACTCACCTCGACCCCAAGCGGCGGCTCGCCCCAAAAAGCCCGCCTCCAACGTCCCGCCACGCGGAACGTCATCCTCCAGCCGCCTACGCGCCCAACGCCTCATGCCGTCCGATTGGAAAGAAGAAGTCCGCCGCCGGCTGGGCGCCTGCGGAGCGCAACACTTCGACGTTTAGCTAGGCTCTGACCCGAATCGCTTCGAATGCGTATGCAACGCGCGGACCGAGCAAGGCGAGGAAGCCGTACGCGCTGTATCTCTAAAGTGGTTACGGCAAGCGAAGCCGAAGAAGCGTTTCGGGTCAGAACCTAAACGAAGCACGCCATCGCGACCGCCGTACAGATCGTCAGCGCCAGCACCGGGCCGAAGCGCTGCCACAGCCGGCGGCTGGGCCGCTCCGCCGGGCGCAGCGCCGCCCAGCAGAAACCCACCAGTTGATACAGGATCGCCAGCACCGTCAGCGCCAGCGCGCCGATCCACGCCCGGGTCGCCAGCACCGGATCGGCCTCTCCGGCCGCCATCCCGCCCAAGGCCGGCGTCAATCCCACCGCCAGCACCGCCAGCATCAGATCGCTTAAGGAGAATTGTACGCCCAGGCGCGTGAGGTACACCATGCCGCCTGCGGCCAGACTCACGCAGACCAGCCCGCCGATCAGCGCCGCCGTCACCATGCGGAAATGCTCGGGTTATTCGGCCGCGGGAGCGGGAGCCGTCACTGGCGCAGGCGCCGCTGGCGGAACAGCAGGCGTTTCGCCGCCCTTGTTGCCGCTAAAGACGCCCGCGGCGAAGAGCACCACCATCACCATCAACACCAGCACCACGGCCACCAGCACGATCACCAGCATCTTGATCGACTTGATCTGGTCGCCGCCCTGCTGCGGAACATCCAGCGCCTTGGCGTAATCCTTGGCCGTCGGAGCCGCACCGCCGCCCCCGGCCGCGGGCTGAGCCGGAGCTTCTTCGCCCTGGCCCGCGCGCATCTTCGCCAACTGCTCCTGGATTTTCGCGCCGTCCATCACGTACGTGTTCAGCGTGTCCGGAACGCCCACCGTTTCCTTCTGTGGCGCCGCCTTGGCCTGTTCTTCATTGCGGAAGCGCAGGATGTACTTCCCGATCACCACCTCGTCGCCGTCGTTCAGATAATGCTCGACGATCCGCTTCCCGTTCACGAACGTCCCGTTGGCCGAACCCAGATCCTGGACGACGTACGCGCCGCCCTTGATCGCAAACGCGCAGTGCTGCCGCGAAATGCCCAGGTTGTCGATCGGAATCTCGCAGGTTGGCTCGCGCCCGACGACCACCTTGTCGGCGGTCAGCTCGTGGCTGCCTTGCTCCTGCCCCCCAAACACCACCGTTACGGAAGCCGTCATGGCCTATGGGCTCCTACCGACTTAAAGGTTCTCTGGTGGGCCGAGCCTACGCGTGCATGCCTACCGTTTGGCTCCACCCTTGTCAAGACGCACGCGCCGACTTGCCTTATTCGGCAAGAGGTTAACGAGACTCATCCCGCAAACGGACGGAACGATCGTCGGCGCTTGGAACACCGCATACCCTACCCGATGCCCGCCCCCTCGCCAAGCACCGGAGACACCATTCCGCAGCGGCGATTTAGACGCCCAAAGCACAAAGTTTCCTTGACGTTTGGAGCCCGTCGCCTACTGATATAGGGCCTTCAACGGCGCGCCCGTTGCCCCGTCGTCCAATGGTAGGACGCCTGACTCTGGATCAGGTAATCTACGTTCGAATCGTAGCGGGGCAACCAACTTGCGCGAGCCGGCGCAGCGCGTATGCTCTGCGCCTTCGTACGTCGAAGCGGTACGGACAATCGAGTGCAGGCGTCCCCATCGTCTAGCCCGGCCTAGGACGTCAGGTTCTCAGCCTGAAGACCAGGGTTCAAATCCCTGTGGGGATGCCAAACCGAAGCAGGGGCGGGGCTTGCACTTACAGCCGCGCCGGCCACACCAGTCAACCCGGTCGTCAGGCTCTGCGGAGACGACCGGGCGACCACGGCGCCAAAAGCCGCGCTCTGAAGCACCCGCAGATCGTCCACGCGGGTCTTTCGATAGCGCGCGCTCGCGCGATTCGTGGCGTGTCGGCCGAAGGCCTTGACCTGCGCGTCCGTCGCGCCGGCTTGCTCCATCCAGGTGATCGCCGTCACGCGCAGCGCGTGAAAATCCAGCTCGCCCTCGTCGGTGCTATCGGGTACGCCCGCGCGCTTCAGGTCGCGCTTGAAGCCACGCGCCGATTGGCTCGGCACGTCCAAGAGCCCCGCGATTTTCGCGCGCCCTTTCGAGGCCTCGGCCAGCGCGGGCCAAACTCGTCGATCCTGGCTTCAAGCAGCTTGCCCGCCGCATCGAACAGGTAGAGGGCAACGAACTCATTGCCCTCGCTCCCGCCGGTGGCCGGCTCGAACGGGGCTGTCAGGAAAAACTGGCGCCCATCGGCGGTGCGGCCGACGTGCCTGGCGTGATAGTCGTCGTGGTTGATCGCGATCAGATTCGGGGGACCTTGTGCCACGGTGAGCCTCCCGGGCAGCGGTAACGGGACCGCCGCCAAATGACTACGATTTCACATCCCTCGTCATCGGCGGCTCCCGTTCACCGCATGGTTAGGCCACTGGTTCATGGTCTGGCAAAAATGTCCGGTAACGACTCCACTCTGGATCTGCGGTCTCTTCAAATTCGATGCGATAATCAGGATGGGCTGCGCGTAGACTCGGCAATGCCTGAGCAAGTGCCGCGCTCCCGCCGCAATAGAGGTAATACTCACGGATGCCGCGCGTGTCGATACGCATCACGTAGACCGCCCAACCGCGACCGAACTGCTCACACAGCCGAATCAAATCCTGCTCAATCGCATCAAGAGCCGGCGTCTCGTCTGGATGCCAGAAGCCGCCGCCTGGGTCGTGACGGCAATAGACGCCGAACCATGCGAGACGAGGCAACTCCCGAACAGGCAACGAACCGCGAAATCGGTCGTCAATAAGCACTCCGGCTGGACGGCTCTCAATCTGTGTTGTGCGATGCGACCAAGACATGACGTGTGAAGTGGCCTAACGATAGGATCAGCGGGATTGGCCGCGCACACCAAGGCGCGGCGCCAGAGCAAAAAGATACCCAACTGCCAAGACGTTTCCAAAGGCCCAAAGAAGCGGCCAATCTCCGACTGCACCGATTTCTTATACCCCGCACAAGCGTTCATAGAAGCATACATGCTGGGAAAACTCTTGGCCATAATTTGGGCCCTTGTCTTGGCTGCTTGATTTGGATAGCCCAAGATACGCATGAAGGCAGTCCAATGCGTAACCCAGCTCTCCATCGAAAAGGGAGCGGTCGAGGGCGGAGGTGCGGTCCGGGCTGTATTTGTAGCCGAAGTGTTTCACGGCCACCGCCAATGCGGCGCATGTGGGTACAATGCTTATGCCGCGAGGGTCGTTGAGGCTAACTATCATCGCGTCGGCGAAGGCGGCAATACCGCGTTGGGTAGCCAACACAAGACCGATGAGGCGTTCGCGCCAAGAGGCGCCTGTGGCTATCAGGTTGCGGATGAGTTGGTCGGGCGTCAGTGGTGCAAGTTTCACGATAATGGTTGTTGCCACCTCGACACCTTCGTCGAGATGAATGAGCGGCAGGTATGCGTTCTGCACTTGGTTGAGCAGTTGTTGTTCGGTCAGCTCATTCATGGGTATAACCTCAAAGATCAGTGGCACCGCCTTCCCGCGTCCGAGCCGCTACCCAGCGCCACGGACTCGCGGCCAAATCCTGCCAAGTGACTTGCATACTCTCGGGTGCCTTCTGGCCGATCCAGGCGGTTCGTTCAGGGAACATCCCGCCGCACGCCTCGCAGCGGTATCCCGACACTCCGATGTTTATGCCGACACGGCGGTCGAGGTTCGCCGGGTCAAGGTACAGGGTATCTACTTCGTACTCGACCAAGTACACGCGACCGCAGTGTGGGCACTTGCACAGGGCGAAGTCCTCGTCGCCGCAATTCGCCCCGCCACGACGGATAATCTCGCCGTGATCGAGCGATTCTTCAGGAACAGCATCAGGAATGATTGCCATAGGCGGCCGAGGAGGTATTAGATCGCATTTCTACGACTTAACCAGCGTAAGCCAAAGCGAACCATACGACCCTCCTACCGGATCGGCTCGCAAGCAATAGGTGCTCGGTTATGCGAATGGGTCCTCATAAACCAATGCTTAGTCTCTGGGTACGTTGAGCCGAATCTCGAAGGGCAACTTAGCGTCCAGTAGACGTGGATCGACACGTGTCTTGATGGGGATGCCAAACTCGCGCTTGCGAAATTTTGCTCTGGCGGAACTCGCGGCGATTCCTAAACGGCATCACGAGCTTCCGCATCTCCCCGGGGATTCGGCGGCTGCAAACCTTCCAGATCGTGCGCGCCAATGACTCAGGCCGTCGAAGTGATCGTGCGGTCTCGGTACATCTGCCAGAACAGAATCCACGGGTCCAGCAGCACCTCGCCGCCACCGTCCCGCACGCGGAACACAAAGTGGCTGTGCTCGTGACTGCCCACCCACACCCCGCCGCCGTCGGCCAGCAACGTTCCGGCCTCGATCGGCTTGTGCTCGGGCACGTACAGCCGGCTGAGGTGATGCACCTGGATCACCCACTCCGCGCCGTTGGACCAGCGGTGCGTGCCGCGCCAGCGGTTGTTGTTGTCGCCTTTGGCGAGGCTGTTGAATAGCTCGTGATCGTCGATCGCGAAGGGCGTCCAGATGGGCGTGCCCGACGGATGGTTGATGTCCAGTCCGCCGTGCGCCGACGCGCCGTGGTACGCGCCCATCCACACGTCCTCGCCGTTGTACGCGTCTTCGACGCGCAATCGGTCCGGCGGCAGCGGGCACCACGGATGCAGCAGCACCGGGCAGATGCGCAGCGTCGCGTCCTGGATCGCCAAGCGGCACTGCTTCTTCGGCTTGCACTCGCCGTGGGTTTCGGTCAGGAAATCGAAGATCTTGTCCACTGCGTCGAGCCAGATATGCATGCCCATGATGTGCCACGGCTCGTAGAAACTCTTCGCGCTCGAGACGTACCGCACCAGGTTGTACACCGCCCCATCGATCTCGAATCGAGCCGAGAAGCGGTAGTTCGTCACCGCTCCGGCCTTCTCGACCTTGGGCGTCTCCACCGTCGTCTCGGTGACCGCCGCGCCGGCGTGAATCAGCTTCAACCTGCGCACGGCGCCGCTGGCGAGCGTGAAATGCAGTTCGTCGCCGAGGTCCATCTCGATGGCCGTCAGCGTGTCTTGGGCTTGGCGTTCGATGCGCATGAACGAGAAGTTTAGAAGCCGCACGAGGGTGTGTGCAAGGAGGTTTGGAAAAGCGGACTGCCGCGCTCAAACCCGCCCGCTCGCCGCGCCCATCCGTTCCAGCGCCGCGCTCACGATCTCGCGCGCCTGGCCCAGCACCCGAGGATCGGCGTCCGCCGTCACCAGTTCCAGATGCAGCGGGCCGGTGTAGCCGGCTTCCGCGAATGTCCGCAGCAGCCGCTCCAGGTCGAAGCCCGCCAGCGTCCCGTTTTCGACCCCAAACACTTTCAGATGTGCGTTCGTCGCCTTCCCGGCCAGCCGCTCCAGGTTGGCGTACATCCGCTCCAACTCCCCCGCCTTCCCCTCCGCGATCGCGAAACCGTTCGTGGGATCGGGGCAGGTCGTCAGCCGCGGCGAATCCACCGCGCGCAGCAGCCGCTCGATATCGTCCGCGTACAGGAAGATCGTGCTGTGGTTCTCGAACGCCAGATTCACGCCCTCGCGCTCCGCCAGCTCGCAGCAGCCGCGCACCTCGTCGATCACCAGCTTCTCCAGCTCTTCGTGCGCGCGGTCCTTCGCCCAGTACCCCGAGAGCAGCCGCAGATTCGGCACGCCGCAGCCGGCGGCCTTGCGGATCCAGTCCCGGATGTAACGCACGTTCTCCTGCCGCCACGCCTCGTTTCCGACGAACGCGAAATCGTTGTACGTCGAGAAGCAATGCACCGCCGCGCCGCGCTCGGCCGCGTACGCGCAGACGCGCTTCAAATGCTCCGGCGAATCCCCGCCGATGTCCGCCGGCGGCTTTCCCGCGGCCCCCGTCATGATCTCCACCGACTCGAAGCCCCACGCGCCGGCCTCGTCCAGAAACGTAAAGACGTCGTAGCCGGGGTTCTTAAACGCCTCCCGGCGGCTGAAGCTGTGCAGGCCGATACGCATGGATGTCATTCTCCGAACCGCTGCCGATGATGCTAAAAGAGTACCCCACGGCGATTCGGACCTGAAATGATCATACTTGACTTATACATGTTAATTTACGACCCTATACGCATGAGCGCTCCCCGCTGGTTCCAGGCCGGTCCCCTCCGCGTCCTCGTACTCCGCGCCTCGACGCAACCCATCCAACTCGGCGCCGGCGAACTCGTCGTCCAGCGCGTGGCTCGCGAACGCTGGGCCAGCGAAACCGGCATCGGCTTCGGCACCGCCCGCACCGCCGTCTTCCTTTATGTGCACGAAGGTACCTGCCATCTGGCACACGGAGCCGAAGGCGCGGAGACGCTCGAAGCGGCCGGCGCCGCGAAGCTTCTGGCCGTACCGCCCGGAGCGCGCTATCGATTCGGGGTCCCGCCCGGGCGCGACCTGGAACTGACCATCGCCAACGCCACCGGTCCGGCCTGCGAACGCTGGTGGAACGCCCTCGGCGGACCGCGCCCCTTGAACCTGAACGTGCGCCGGCGCCGCGAAGCCGAACGCGACCTCGAAAGCCTCGTCCAGCACGCCCCCGCGCGGAACATCCACGACCAGACCGCCGCGCTGCACTACCTCCAGACCTTTTTGTGGATCGTCGCCGGCGACCAGTCCCACACCGCCCCGGCCCGCTCCAAAGGCGACGTCCACGCCGACCACTGCCGCGAACTCATCGAAGAACGCTTCGATCGCTACACCTGTCTCAACGAACTGGCCGCCGCACTCAGCCTCAATCCCGATTACCTCACCCGCGTCTACCGCGAACGCTTCGACCTCAGCCCCGCCGAACACCTCCGCCGCCGCAAGATGGAACAAGCCAGCGCCTGGCTCCGCGACGGCGAACGGACCCACGCCGAGATCGCCAAGGCCCTGGGTTTCTCCGACGCCTTTTCCTTTTCCAAATGCTTTAAAGCCTACGCCGGGCTCTCGCCGCGCTTCTGGCGCGAACAATTCAAGGCCTGACCGCAGGAGAACCGTGGCCGGAAAAGAGAACCGCGCCGTTGACGTTGACGTTGACGTAGCCGTAGCCGTAGCCGTAGCCGTAGCCGTAGCCGTAGCCGTAGCCGTAGCCGTAGCCGTCTCCCCTCCTTGCCAAGGAGGGGTCGGGGGAGGTGAACGCGAAAACCCGCGCGCAGCGCGCACCCCAAGCCGCCAAGACCTAGACCGTGAAGTAGCCGTCTCCCCTCCTTGCCAAGGAGGGCTTGTCGCGCCGTAGCGCAGCGAAGGCGGAGTCGGGGGAGGTGAACGCGAAAACCCGCGCGCAGCCCAACCCCTTCGCCGTGAGCTTCCGATGGCCGTTTAGGCCTTTGAAGAGGGTTGGGGTCTTGCCGTTAGATGTTTGCAGTTCGGCGCGCCCTAAGGGTCGGAAATGAACATGTATTAGTCAGGAATGGCTATCGCCGCCCATTTCCCATACGGTGTAATGCCTTACGAGAGCACCAAACGATCGGAGAATGACATGAACGCACGCCCCGCCCTCCCCCGCCCGGCCGCACTCCTGCTCCTGGCGCTCCTCGCGCCGGTCCTGGCCGCCGCCGACTTCGTGGAAGTCACGCCGGTCACCGACTCGATCCTGATGCTCCACTTCGACGAAGGGCACATCGACCAGGGCATCGACGAAAAGGAAGCGCGCGCCTACATCATCAAGCTCGACACCGCCGCCGCCGCGAAGCCCGAAAACTACAGCGTCCTCAGCGAAGACGACAGCCGCTACCAGACCGCGCAGCAGCCCACGCAGGTCCACCGCAAAGCCAAAGCCGCCGACACGCTCTCCAAGTTCCGCCCCGAGCAGTTCGTCCTCGACCACTTCGTCTACCTCACCCTGCCCCAGCCGCTCAAGTCCGGCTGCACCTACACCGTCCGCGTCCAGAACCTCGCCCACAACGGCCCCGCGCGCACATTCCTCTTCCACGAATTCCGCCAGCGCTCCGAGACCATCCACGTCAGCCAGGTCGGCTTCGTGCCCGATGGGCCCAAGTACGCCTACCTTTCGCACTGGATGGGCGACGGCGGCGGCGCGAACCTCGATGCCTACGCCGGCAAGCCTTTCCATATCGTGAACGCCGAAACCCAGGCCGCGGCCTTCAGCGGCAAAGTGGCCAAGCGCAAGGACACCAAGACCGGAGCGCCGCAGACGTCCACGAAGATCGACGGCAACCCCTGGAACATGGCCAAGAAGATCAACGCGCAGAAGAATTACACCGAAGCCGACGTCTTCGAATGCGACTTCTCCGCCTTCCAGGCCCCCGGCGTCTACCGCGTGGTCGTCGAAGGCCTGGGCTGCTCGTTCCCCTTCGAGATCGGCGCGGACGTCTATCGCAAAGCGTACTACCTCGCCAGCCGCGGGCTCTTCTTTCAGCGCGCGGGCATCGAAAAGGAGATCGAGCCGGGCTTCAAGTACCCGCGCTCGCATCATCCCGCCGACGGGCGCAACGCCTTCCAGTACGATAAAAACTGGCGCTTCATCGATAAGCCCAGCCACGAAGAGAAGATCACGCCCACCGGCGAACTGAAAATCTGGGGCTGGTACCACGATGCCGGAGACTGGGACGGCTACCCCGGACACGTCAGCGTGCCGCTCACGCTCCTGCTGCTCCACGAACTCGCCGGCGAAAAATTCGCCGACGGCCAGGTGGCCAACCGCTACACCTCCAACGCCGACGGCTCCACCGTCGAAGAAGGCAAGAACGGCATCCCCGACCTCCTCGACGAAGCGGCGTGGCTCATCGAGTACTACCGCCGGGCGCGAAACGAAGGCTTGAAGGCCGGGCTCACCACCGGCGGCGTCCCCGGCAGCTACGCCGGCGTCGATTCCTGCGCCGGCGGAGCGTCCTGGAAGGACACGCGCGCGCTCAAGTTCTCGGCCGAAGACCCCGCCGCCACGTACATCTACGCCGCCTGTGCCGCCTGGCTCGCCGCGCGCTTGGATGCCGCTGCCAAAGGCACGCACCCCGAAAGCGCCGCATGGATCAAGGAAGCCCGCGCCGCATGGGATTGGGCCGGCGCCAACCTCCGCGACGGCGACGAAGCCAAGATCAAGGGCGGCCGCATGCTCGCCGCGCTCTGCCTCTTCCGCGCCACCAAGGAACTCGCCTTCCACGAACGCTTCGCCGCGGACCTCAACGCCGATTCCTCGTTCCAGAAGACCGAAGAAGGCTGGTTCGCCGCCAACAACTGGGAACTCGCCGCCGGCATCTACGCGCTGCTCCCCGACAACTTCCCGGGGCTCGATCCCGCCCTGCGCACGACGTTGCGCGAACGCATCGTCGCCGCCGCCGACAAGGAATACCTCAAGACCGCCGCCGAACGCGGCTACCGCCTCGGCTTCGAGTGGGGCAAGATGCACTTCCTCGGTACCCTCAGCACCCCCATGCTCGTCCCGCCCGCCATCGCCTATAAGATTTCCGGAGAACGCAAGTACCTCGACGTCATGCACACCACCGCCGCCTACTACCTCGGCGGCAACCCCCTCAACATGGTCTGGATGACCGGCCTCGGACAGCGCGCCGTCAAATACCCCTTCCACCCCGATTCCTGGGCGCTCATCGATTACAACAGCAAGGTCTACGAGAACGAGATCCTGCCCGGCTACATCCCCTACGGCAGTTGCGAAAGCGTCGACTTCTTCGGACCCGGCTTCCACTTCACCGGCGACGAAGACTTCAGCCGCTCCTCCGCCTACCCCGACGTCGAAACCTGGCCGATCAGCGAAACGCGCTTCGAAAACAAATACAGCATCTCGGGCGGCGAATTCACCATCGTCCAGAACAACGCCCCGGCCCTCTTCGCCTACGGCTTCCTCTGCGGGCCGGCCTCCAAGCAGCCCGCCGCCAACGAACGCCCCGGCGTCGCCATCGCCTACCCCGCCGAAGGCGCGGCCGTCAAAGCCGGCGGCGACCTCGCCATCCAGGTCAAGACCACCCCCGATGTACGGCGCGTGGAGTTCTACAGCAACGAACGCTACCTCGGCGTCGCCGACGCGCCCCCCTACTCCTTCACCTGGCGCGGCGTCCCCGCCGGCGAATGGGTCGTCACCGCCAAAGCCTTCGACGACCAGGGACTCGTCTCCAAGCCCAACGATCCCAAGTTCGACGTGGACGTGAAAGTGCTCGCGAAGCCCGACGCGCCCGAAGTACCCGTCGAGAAAATCGAACTGGGCAACCGCCCGGCGCACGCCTTAAGCGCACGGCGCACCTGGACGCTCACCGCCGCCGTCACCCCCGCCAACGCCAGCGCGCAGGAAATCGTCTGGACCTCCAGCGACCCCCGCGTCGCCGCCGTCAACAGCCAGGGCGTCGTCGTCACCCTCGCCCCCGGCAAAGCCACCGTCACCGCCACCTCGAAGAAGGACAACCGCAGCGCCACCTGCCCCATCGAAGTCGCCGCCGAAAAAGCCCCCTGATCCCCGCACCGCAGCACGCCGGCAAAAAGGTTCCACGGGCCTCTGGCCCGTGGAACCGGGTGCCGGGTGCCGGGTGCCGGGTGTCAGGTGTCAGGTGTCAGGTGTCAGGTGCCGGGTGCCGGGTGCCGGGTGCCGGGTGCCGGGTGCCGGGTGCCGGGTGCCGGGTGCCACTGGCCTTGGCCAGTGGCTCGAAGCCAAAAGCCGATACACCCCTGAAGCCCGCTTGGAACAAGTAAGCCATTTGAATAAGCACAGCGACAGGCATAGGACCACTGGCCAAGGCCAGTGGCGCCCCCAACAGGCCCCCTACGGCATCCGCTCCAGCCGAATGTTATCCAGCCACATATCCGGAAACTCCGGACCCTGGTTGATGCTGAAGATGATCTCCGATACCGCCGCGCCCGCCGCCAGCTCGGCCTCGTTGCTCCCCGCGTACGCGCCGTCCAGCACCAGCTCCGCCGTCTTCCAGCCGCCGCCCCCTTCCAGCGCCACCTGCTTGGTGAAGAGCGCACCGCCCGGTCCGCAGATCCGCGTCTCCACCTGCGTCTTGGCCGCCACGCAATAATCGAACTTAAGCGCGCACTTGCGGTACACCTTCACGTCGCCCAGCCGCCACAACTGCGCGTACACTTTGTGCCACGGCTGCCCCAGGTCGCGCCGAGCGCGCAGCACCGCGCCCTCGCGCCCTTGTACGCCGCGCTCGATCGTCCCCGTACCGTGCCCGGCCCAATTCTCGTCGTCGAACCGGTAGATCACCTCCGCCTTCGCGCCCGTTGCGGCAGGCGCCGCCGCCGGCACGGGAACCGGCGCAGGCGCAGGTGCGGGCGCGGCCGCCGGAACGGGGGCCGGCGCAGGCGCCGGATTCGTTTCCGCCACCGCCGGAACCTCAGGCGCCGCCGGCTTCACAACAGGAGCGGCTTGAACCGGCTCGTCCGGAACCGCCGCTGCGGGCGCAGGCACAGGCGGCTCCGGCGCTTCCACCATCACCTCCTCCGCCGGAACCTCGCGTACCACCGGCGCGGCGGGCGGCGGGACAACCGCCGGCGGCTGAACCTTGGGCGCGGATACCGCGGGCGGCGGCGCACTCTTCGCCGCGCCCGGCGCTTCGCGCTGAACCACCTCGAGATTCCCGCGCTTCTCGGGTTTATTCGCCGCGCTCTGCGCCGGCGCTTTGCTCCCGCCCGAAAAGAGCACCACCAGCACGATCAGCGCCGCCGCGCCGGCCCCCGCGCCGATCAGCACCATCGGGCTCCCGCCCCCGGCGCTTTTCGGACGAACGTCGCGCCGCGGAGCGCGCGAGATCGTCCGGCTCGACCCCGGACTCCGGCCCGCCACCGGCAACTGCTTGTCGCTTTTGCATTCCAGCACCGCGCGCGCCTGGTCTTCAGTCAGCGGCAGATTCTCCATCGTCAGAATACCGGCCGAACAATCCGCGCAGAAGACGCCGCGCAATCGCTTGTCCTTCGCCGCGCCGCGCGCCACGTCCACTTCCGTCAGGCGCTTATCGCACTTCTCGCAGAAGTAAAATTTCATCCCTGACACTCCAGCTTGATCGCGGCGTGGGCGAACTCGATACCGGGAGGAACCATCCTTATATCAATCCCGCGCACACTCGTTGCATGTATTTTAGGTCGAAATCCGAACGCAATATACTGCCCTTAATACGCACTGCACCTGTTCGCTCATTTTCCCGGCCGAGCGTCGCCGCGCGCCGTATCCTCTTTAAGGACCCGCAACCGCGCTTCCGCTACGTCTGCGCCCCCACGGAACAGCACCTCTTTCGCGACGTTCACCACACGGCCGGGGCGTCGCGCACGTGAGCGTCACCCAAAACCCTTGCCATTTTTTCCCGGCATATTTTGAGCGCGCTTGCACTCGTATTTTTTCGCCAAACCGCACGGAAATTCCCATTTCCCGCGCAATACAGAGCTACCCTTTGGCGTATATGAAAGGACCGCGGCGAACGCGTGCAAGCGGCCGGAAACGAATCCGGCGCTCCGACTCGGAAAACTGGCTTATCCCGGCAAATTAGGAGCCCCGCCCATGAAACCGAATCGCTCCAGAACCTCGACGCTCTTCGGGCTCCTGTGCTGCGCCGGTGCGTGGATGGCCGCCGCCTGCCCTGCCGGCGATGCCGCGCCGCCCGCCGCCGCGGCCCCCAAAATCGCGCCCGCGTTAATCCCCGCCGACCGCCTCGCCGATTGGCGTCCCGGAATTACCGTCGGCGTTCCGGGCGGAATTCCCGCGCGCACGAACATCGTCGACGTCACCAAGCCGCCCTTCAACGCCGACGCCACCGGCGCAGCCGACGCGCATGCGGCGATTCAGCAAGCCGTCGCGCAAGCCAAGGACAACGATGTCGTCTACCTGCCCGCCGGCACCTACAAGCTCGACCGCGGCATCAGCCTCAAAAGCCGCATCACGCTGCGCGGAGCGGGCCCCGATAAGACCTTCCTCATGGGCCACCAGCCCTCCGGTTCCATCGTCGGCATCGTCCCCGGCGACGGCGGCGATTGGTGGTATCCGCACCGCCTGCGCTTCGACCTGCAAGGCAGCCACGCGCGCGGAACGGCCGTGCTGAACGTCGGCGACACCAAAAAGCTCGACGAATACCCCAACGGCGGCATCGGGCAGATCTGCCAGATCGCGCTCAAGAACGATCCCAGCCTCCCCGTCATCGCGCCCGCCAACTTCGACTACCTGCGCAAGCAGATGACGCGCATCGTCGCCAAGACCGCCACCACCGTCACCATTTCCCCGCCGCTCCTGTTCGATCTGCCCGCCGAACTCGCCCCGCAGCTCCGCCCCGGAGGGCGCTACGCCGAATCCGCCGGCATCGAAGACCTCACCGTCGACGGCGCAAACTCCACCACGCCCCACGGGCTCATCGGCATCGACGTGAGCTGGGGCTGCTGGGTCAAGAACGTCGCCGCGCTGCGCGCACCCAACTACAACCTCGGCATCAGCGGTTCCGTCCAATGCGAGATCCGCCACTGCCGCATCGCCATGCGCAAGGGCGCCGGCTCCAACGGCGCCGGGCTCCTCATCGGCCAGGTCTCGCACTCGCTCTTCGAAGACAACATCGTCGCCGAACAGTTCCCGCACTTCGAAGTCAACGGTTCGTCGGGCAACGTCTTCGCCTACAACTATTGCCACGACAGCGTCATCAACGGCATCGTCGGCTGCTCCATCTGCACCAACCACGGCGCGCACAGCAGCTTCAACCTCTACGAAGGCAACGTCTCGCCCAAGCTCCAGAGCGACGGGTACCACGGCAGCGCCTCCCACGACACCATCTTCCGCAACCGCCTCCACGGCACTTCCGACAAGACCGACAAGTTCTGGATCTGCGTCAACCTCAACCGCTTCACGCGCCACTACAGCCTCGTCGGCAACATCCTGGGCGCGAAGGGCCACACCTGGCTCCTCGACAACGCCGACCAGGGCTTCGGCTACGACCAGCATTTCATCTACGTCCTGGGCATGCCCAACATGGGCAACGGCGGCTTCTCGGGCGCCGCACAGCCCAGCAAGAACAAGCCCTGGGCCGACGCGGAGAAACACCGCGCCGCCGCGCCCGGAAAAGGCCCCGGACCCGGAGGCTTTCAGGAACTCGACCTCGACGTCCGCGCCACCACGATCCTGAAGGGCAACTACAACTACAAAGACAACGCCGTCCCCGAAAGCGAAGCGCTCGGCGCGGAAAAACTCCCCGCGAGTCTCTACCTCGCCGCCAAGCCCGCCTGGTTCGGCGATCTCGCCTGGCCGGCCTTCGGACCCGACGCCGATTTCGAAAAGAACCGCATCCCCGCGCAGGCCCGCTTCGAAGCCCTCGCCGCGACCGCGCAAAAGTAAAAGGAGCGAACCGTGCAACGCATGCCCCGTGGAGTCCTGATCATGACCGCCTTCCTCTGCGCCTCGCTCGCGGCCTTCGACGAACCGCGCGTCCCCAGCAGATCCGATAAGCTGCCGCGCAAGGTCATCGTCGGCAGCGCGCACATCAAGCCCTTCTGGTGGCAATGGCCGGGACTCGAAAAACGCCTCGAACAGATCGAGGCCGTCATCGATGCCCAGGCCGAACTCTCCAAGAAGAAGTACGGCCGCACGCCCGACCTGCTCACCCTGCCCGAAGGCAACGTCACCGCCGGGCTCGAAGGCGACGCCCTCGCCATCTCGCTCCCGCTCGAAGGCCCCATCCAGGAGTTCTTCGCCCGCAAGGCCCGCCAGTACAACACCTACATCGTCATCTCGATGAACCTCCTCGAAGACCGCGAGAAGAAGATCGCCTCCAACGCCGCGATCCTGATGGACCGCAAAGGCGCCGTCGCCGGCCTCTACCGCAAAATGCACCTCGCCTGCGCGCCCGATCCCAGCACCCTGGAATTCGGACTCCAGCCCGGCAAGGACGTTCCCGTCTTCGAATGCGATTTCGGCAAACTCGGTTTGCAGATCTGCCTCGACATCTCCTTCGACTACGGCTGGCGCGAACTTGCCAGGAAGGGCGCCGAGATCGTCATCTGGCCGACCTGGCGCCACGGCTGCGCCGCCGCCTGCGCCCGGAGCCGCCAGCATCGCTACTACATCGTCTCCAGCGTCTGGGGCGAGAACTGCATGATCCTCGATCCCATCGGCAAGATCACCGCCTCCGCCCAGCAGCCCGAAGGGCTCCTCGTCCACGAACTCGACCTCAGCTACGCCATCCTGCCCTCCTGGGGCGGCCGCTTGGGCGAAGAAGGCGGCAAGATGAAAGAAAAGTTCGGCGCTCAAATCGGCTTCCGCTGCTACGGCGACGAAGGCCTCCACCTCTTCTGGTCCAACGATCCCAAGACCTCCATCCGCGAGATGGCCCGCTCCATCGGGGTCTCCGAGTACGAAGACTTGATGCATCAGATGCGCGAAACCTATCGCCAAGCCGGCGTGCCCGGACAAACCGCAGGCGCCGAAGCCGCATCCAAATAGCCGTGAGCCGTGAGCTGTGCGCTGTGCGCCGTGAGCCGTGAGCCGTGATCCGTGAGCCGTGAGCCCTCTCCCCTCCTTGCCAAGGAGGGGCAGGGGAGGTGAACAAAAAAATCGCGCGCAGCGCGCACCACATCAGTCGTTTGCCGCACGTCGTTGCCGTGAGCCGTGCGCCGTGCGCCGTGAGCCGTGAGCCGTGCGCCCTCTCCCCTCCTTGCCAAGGAGGGCTTGTCGCGCCGTAGCGCAGCGAAGGCGGAGTAAGGGGAGGTGAACAAAAAAATCGCGCGCAGCGCCATCCTCATCCCCTCTCCCCCTGGGAGAGGGCAGGGTGAGGGAGGTTCTGCCCGCAGCCCTCTCCCCGCCTTGCCAAGGCGGAGCAGGGGGTGGTTAAAAAAAAGCGCGCGCAGCGCGCTCCTCAAAAGGAAAACGCAACCATGAGCGAAGTCGAAACCCTGACAGGCGACGAACTGGCCTCCAAACTCAAGAACAACGTCGTCTTCAACCGCCGCCTCGGCGTCAAAGGCGACGGCCTGCGCCTCACGCCCGAAGAGATGGCCTGGTGGCAGGACGCCAAGTTCGGCATGTTCATCCACTGGGGGCTTTACGCGATCCCCGCCGACGGCGAGTGGTACATGCACTTCAGCAAGATGCCCGCCGAGCAATACGCCAAGTACGCCGACGAATTCAAGCCTTCGCGCTTCGACGCGCGCGCATGGGTCCGCACCGCCCAAAGCGCCGGCATGAAGTACATGGTCCTCACCGCGCGCCACCACGACGGCTACGCGCTCTGGGACAGCCCCGCTTCCTACGGGAACTACTGCAGCACCAAAACCGCCGCGAAGCGCGACTTCGTCGCCGAATACACCCAAGCCTGCCACGAAGCCGGCATGCGCGCCGGGCTCTACTATTCGCCCATGGATTGGCGTTTCCCCGGCTACTTCAAGCCCGACGAATTCCCCGAGAACGCGCAGCTTATGAAGAAGCAGTGCTGGGGCCAGATCGAAGAACTGATGCGCAACTACGGCCAGATCGACGTGCTTTGGTACGACGGCGCCTGGCTTGCGCACAAAGGCACCGACGCCGACGCCGCGTGGCTCTGGGAACCCGTCAAGCTCAACGCCATGGCCCGTTCGCACCAGCCCAAAGTCGTGATCAGCCCGCGCAGCGGATGGGAAGGCGACTTCGGCACCGACGAAGGCGGGCACAGCGCCGCCGGCCCCATCATCGACTGGCCTTGGGAAAAATGCCTCAACCTCAACCGCCCAAGCTGGGGCTTCAACCACGAACAGGATCTCATGACCCGCGACGAGGTCATCGTCATGCTCGTCAACGTCGTCGGCCGCGGCGGCAACGTCCTGCTCAACGTCGGACCCGACCGCGAAGGCGAGATCCCCCCCGCGCACGTCGAACGCCTGCGCGAAGTCGGCGCCTGGATGGAGCAATTCGGGACGAGCATCTACGGCACGCGCGCCGGCCCCTTCCAGCCCGCCGAGAAACGCTACTGCTCCACCAAGCGCGGCAAGAGCGTCTTCGTCCACGTCCTCGACGGCGCCGCGAAGCTCGAACTGCCGCCTCTCGAGCCGAAGGTGCTCGCCTGCGCCGCCCTCCACGGCCCCGCCTTGAAGCATACGCAAAGCGAGACAGGCCTCGCGATCGAACTCCCCCCCGGCCTCGACCGTTCGCCGCTGGCCGTGCTGGAACTGCAACTCGACCGCCCCGCCTGAACCGCCCGTCCGCCCGGACCGTCAGCCGCCGCAACCCGCCGGTCGCCCGCCGTTCGCCGTCCGCCGTCCGCCGTCTCCCCTCCTTGGCAAGGGGGGTAAGGGGAGGTGAAAAAATATCGCGCGCAGCGCCTTCCGCATCCCCCTCTCCCCCTGGGAGAGGGCAGGGTGAGGGAGGTCCTGCCCGCCGCCGTCACCCCGTCCGGCCAAGGCTGGCAAGGAGCGGCCGTAGCCGTGCGCGTCCCGCAGGGACGCGGTGACAATAGCCCAGCGCTTCAGCGCTGGGATCGCAATCGCCTACGAACGCGACGCCAGCGCCGAACGCTTGCGCAGCCGCTCGTCGATCCCCTCAACCCACGCCTTCATCTCGCGCTCGATCAGATCCCGCACCTCGCGGAACTTGGCCAGCTTCTCGTCCTCCGGCCCCGTGAAGGCCGCCGGATCCTCGAAGGGCATCACGCTCCGCTCCATCACCCCCGGCCAGACCGTCGGGCACGTCTTCGCCGCGCCGTCGCACACGATCATCAGCGTATAAACCGGCAGGTGGCCCAGGTACTTCTCGATAGGGATGGGCTTCTTTTGCGCGATATCGATCCCGACTTCCTTCAGCGTCCGGACCGTGTACGGATTCACGCGCTCCGCCGGCTCCGTCCCCGCGCTGTACACGTCCAGCCGGTCGCCGCCGTGCTTCCGGAGGAACTCCTCCGCGAACTGGCTCCGGCACGAATTGCCCGTGCACAAGACCAGCACCACTTGCTTCCGCTCTGCCATGTCCCCGGCCTCCTTTCGCCTAAATCCCGTTTCCCATCAGCTACCTCGCCAACCGGTTGATCCCGTCGAACGCCGCCGTCTTGTAGCACTCCGCCAGCGTCGGAAAATTGAAGACTGCGTCGATGAAGTAGTCCACCGTCCCGCCGAACGCCATCACCGCCTGTCCGATATGAACCAGTTCCGCCGCCTCGCGCCCGATGATGTGCACGCCCAGCACCTTGCGCGTCTCGTAGTGGAAGATCAGCTTCAGCAGCCCCGTGTGATCGCCCAGGATCTGCCCGCGCGCGATCTCCTTGTAGCTCGCCCGCCCCACCTCGTACGGCACGCCCAATTCGGTCAGTTGCTCCTCGGTTTTGCCCACCATCGAGATTCCCGGCACCGTGTAGATCCCGAACGGAAAGAGTTCCGGAAGGCTGTGCGACGGCACGCCGAACGCGTGGCACGCGGCCATGCGCCCCTGCTCCATGCTGGTCGAGGCCAGCGCCGGGAAACCGATCACGTCGCCGACGGCGTAGATGTGCGGAACCGCCGTCTGATAATGCTCGTTCACCTTCAGCCGGCCCCGCGCGTCGGCTTCCAGCCCCGCGCCCGGCAGGTTCAGCTCCCGCGTCGCCCCCGTCCGCCCGATGCTGTAAAGCGCCTGCTCCGAACTGATCTCCTTGCCGCTGTCGAGATGGATCCGCACGCGCTTGCCCAGTTCGTCGTCGGCCAGTTCCATCCCCTTCACCGTCTCGCCCAGCCGCAGCGTCGCGCGGCTCGAACGCAGGTGATAGACCAGCGCGTCCATGATCTCGCGGTCCACGAAAGGCAGCAGGTTCGGGTATTTATCGATCAGCGTGATGCGCACGCCCAGCGCCGCGAAGATGCACGCGTACTCCAGCCCGATCACGCCCCCGCCGATCACCGCCAGCGTCCGCGGCAACTGCTTCAAGTGCAGCACGTCGTCGCTCAGGAAAATATGCTCCCCGTCGAACGGGATGTTCGGATCGCGCGTCGTCGTCGTGCCCACCGCGATCACCACGTTCTCCGCGCGCAGTTCCTGCTTGCCCGGGCTGTCCACGTAGTCCATCCGGAGCGTATGCGCGTCCACGAACGAAGCGTGCGCCGCCAGAATATCGACGTCGTTGCGCATCAACTGGTGCCGCGAAACGTCGATCTCGTTCTGAATCACCTGCTCGACCCGGAAGAGCAAATCCGCCATCGTGATGTGCTGCTTCACCGTGTACGAAGCGCCGTACAGGTCGCGGTCGCGGTACCCGCTCAAGCGCAGAGCCGCCTCGCGCAGCGTCTTGCTCGGGATCGTCCCCGTGTTGATGCACACGCCGCCCACCGCCGTCTTGCGCTCGATCACCCCCACCTTCTTGCCCAGCTTCGCCGCCTGGATCGCCGCCTTGTGCCCCGCCGGACCCGAACCGATCACCAGCAAGTCGTAGTCGTACGCGCTCAAGTTTGCCGCCCGCCTGGAAGGATGTACGTTCAACGCACGCGTGAAACCAGCGGCCGCAAACTACCGGACCCATGTAAAGGCGATCTAATGGAGGCGTTAAGACGCGGCTTTTGCCGACCGGCGACTTCCGTTCCGTTCGTTGCTTTTCGAGCAGCCTGATGCACGCCCGCTGCGCGGCTTTGCCGTTCCCTGCTTTTTACTTTTCACTTTCGGCCTCTACCTTCTACGCTCCAACCCACCTCTAAGGAGCCCCCCATGCGCCGCCTCGCCGCCTCCGCCCTCTTGGTCTGCTGCGCCGCCGCGTTCGCCGCCGACGCGCCCGCCAAGCCCAAGCCTTCGCCCGCCGAAGCCCTCAAGCTGCTCAAGGAAGGCAACGCGCGCTTCCTCGCCGGACAAAGCGCCCACCCGCGCAGCGATCTCGAACGCGTCAAGCTCGCCGGACAGGCCGACCAGGCCGATTACGCCTACGCCACCGTCATCGCGTGCAGCGACAGCCGCGTCCCCGTCGAACGCCTCTTCGACGCCGGCGTGATGGACCTCTTCGTCATCCGCGTCGCCGGGAACGTCGTCGACACCGACGAAGCCGGGAGCATCGAGTACGGGCTCGCCCACGTGAAGACGCCCGTCCTCGTCGTGCTGGGCCATACGCAATGCGGAGCGGTCAACGCCGTCACCCAGGCCGCCCTCGGCCACGGCCACGCGCTCGAACGCAACATCCCGCCGCTCGTCGACAACATCGCCCCCGCCGTCGCCCGCGCGAGGCTGCGCTTCCCCGCGCTCAAGGACGCCGAACTCGTCGCCAAGGGCATCGAAGAGAACGTCTGGCAGAGCATCGAAGATTTGTTCGTCCGCAGCGCCGCCGTGCGCAAGCTGGCGAAGGACGGGACCGTGAAAATCGTCGGAGCCGTCTACGACGTCGGCAGCGCCGAGATCCGCTGGCTCGACGAAGCCCACACCGCCAAGCTGCTCGAAGAAGCCGAGCAAAACCCCAAGCGCGCCGTCGAACCCATGGCCGAACCCGCGCCGAAGCCCGAAGCAGCCGCCAAACCCTGATCCGCCGCGCTACCCGCCCCGACCCCTCACCACAGCTTCATCCAATACGAAAACGCCCCCACTTCCTGGCGCATCGTCCAGCCCATGAAGTACGAATACGACAACCGGAAATAACGCTCGCGCTTCCCGTCCGGAGGATCTTTCCCGTCGACGCGCACCGCCACCTTCACCACCACGTCCGAACCGAAGCCGCGCGCGGAAACCAATTCCACCTCCAGCTTGCGCATCGCGACCGCCGTATCGCTCAGCCGCTTCTGCTCGGCCTCGCTAAGCTGCCCCCAATCGCGCTCCGCGAATTCCGAAACCGAATCCATCACGATCGCCCCGGCGATGAACGGCTTGATCGTCTCGACGGCCTGAGCGTCGAGTTGCCGCCGGATGAAGACCTGGTGCCCCACCGCGAACGCCAGCAGCAGCGCCACCACGCCCGCCGCCTGCCAACCCTTGAGCTTGACCGTGAGCTTCCTCATCCGCACCTCGGCCCCCCGCTTCCGCCCCAAGCTTACGCGAATAGCGCCGTTCCATTCAGATCAAGCGCCGCCCCGCTTTTTCTCCCCCTTGCCAAGGGGGAGTCAGAGGGGGCGCCGTGCCCCGCCCTTTTCTCCCCCTTGCCAAGGGGGAGTCAGAGGGGGTGGTGTTGCCCTCCAACCCCGAAAGGGTCGAGCCCCCAATTCCTCGCGCCTGAAAGGCGCAATTAAGGTAGCCAGGGGCAACGCCCCTGGACAAAAGCCCCACCCTGGGTTGGCTTTTTCTCCCCCTTAGCAAGGGGGAGCCAGAGGGGGTGCCGTGCCCCGCTTTCTCTCCCCCTTGTCAAGGGGGAGCCAGAGGGGGTGGTGTAGCCTTTCAACCTCGAAGAGGTTGAGCACCAAAGCCCAGGGTTGCGCCGCAGGCGCTACCCTGGGAACGCATCCGCCAAGGGCCGTCCAACCCTGAAGGGGTTGTGATCCGTTCACCGTTCACCGACCTTGCGGCTCCGCCGCCCGCCCTTTTCTCCCTTTCCCAAGGGGGAGTTAGAGGGGGTGGAGCCTCAAGCCCACGTGCCGCGCCGTTCACTGGAAACCGGAAACTCGAAACGGCTTCGCCGCGGAGCGGCGAGGGAAGGTAGCCGGGGGTAAGCGCGGCCGTTTGCGCGCGCCACCCCCGGAACGCAGCCCCATGGCCCGCGCACCCCGGCAGGGGTGCCGGAAAGGCTCTGCGTCACGTCGAACACGTTGCGCCCGCCGCCACCAGCCAATCCTAACGATCCACATATCAATTACACTACTCGTGCGGGAAATACGGTACCATTCAGACTTCAGAAAAGGACATTTTTGAGAAATGACGATTGCGGCTGTTGTGGAAGAACTTCATGCCTTGAGGGTCATCGATATGATTGATTATCAAGTTCAACGGGAAGGCGAAAACACTCTAATTGGCATAGGCATACCTCACGCGGTACTGGACATAAAAACCAACCAGACCCTCCTGCTGACATGCCTAGATGCCATAAATACTTTCGATAGATCTAGAACGGTTTCCACAACCTTTGGCTCATTTGGAGACTATCCTATTACACTTAATCTGTCGGCCGAGGGACAAGCGTCAATATTCATTGATAGGCCTTGGTTTCAGCCTGATCGTGTGCAATCAGCGGCTATTTGGCTTCCGATTTCCGATTTAAAAGCAATAATTGAAAAGGCACTCGAGTAGACCGGTGCCGGGTGCCGCGGAGCAAGCGCCGTGGGCTTACTCCGTGCCTCACCGATCGCGCCCGCGCCTGGTGGCGCTGCCTGAAGGAACAAGGTAGATTCGAACTCATCGCCCCTTCTGGATTGGGTGCCACGGGATGCGGTCGTGGGCAACCCGTGCTCTGCGGCGTCACGCCCGCGCTTTGCATGGGTCCATCGCCTGCTTTCCCCAAGATCGGCGCACGGCACGGGCAGCCTTCGGCTGCGCAGTGCCACCAAGTCGAAAGAGGCTACGCGTTCAACTATGCTTTTCTCGTTAGCCACCGCCACCAGCCGTTCGCCGTATGGGAGTGAAAATTTACACCGAAATCAACTCGTTCAATTCGCGCTGCCATTCATCCGAAAACACCACTTCGAATACAACCTTCTTTTCCGCGAACTCCAGCCCCAACTCGCTCCAGCTCTTTTCCTCGGCGAGCCGGTTGCAAAGATCGAATACCTCCTGCTTGTACGAGGTGTCTTCGTTCTTTAAATGCAGTCCTTTGGTTTCCACCACCAGAACGCGGTCGTACTCGGTTCGATCTTTAGGGTCCACGGTCGATAGGATGAAATCGGGGTAAATCCGGTTTTTGCGCCAGCCTTGGATGGCATAATCCTGCCTGGAAATGCTTCGGTACCACCACAACAGCTTCTCCTGCTCGTCCAGATACCAAGCCACGGCCTTCTCGGTCAAGTTCAAGTCATCCTCGGGCACGAAGTCGAAAAGACTTCGCTCCAGCGGTTGGTTGTCTCGGCGTGTGAGCGTCTTGCGGTCCTTGCGGATAGTCTTATGCGAGGCCAAGCGCGATGCCGGATCGTCCTTGATCATCAGGAACCGGATTTTCTTGGCCTTCACCAGCGTGTCGAAGGCAATCTGCGAAAGCCGGTCCCGCTCGTGCGCCGCGCGCTTGCGCAGTTCTTCGATCACGAAGACCAGATTGCCGGCCAGCATCTCCGGCGCGTACCGCTCCTTCAGCTTCCCCAGCACGCGCTCCACGATCTCATGCGCCACCCATGGATTGGGAATCAGGTCAAGCAAGTGCCGCACGACGAACGTGCCGTCGATCTCCAGCGCGCCCCCTTCCAGCTTCCGCATTCCTTTTTCCCGCACCACGGTCTGCCGCTCGTCGTCGAGTCCATAGACGAACTCGACATCCCGGTCCTCCACCATCGAGAGCGTCAAAGCGGACACGGGCTCGAAGTCCGCACGGTCCCAGTCGATCCGGCTTACAATATCCATCTCGTGGCTGACTTTGCGCCAATGCGTCCCGTCGTGAATCACGAACACCGGAAGGTAAATGCGCCCGGCGAACTTTTCGAATTTCTTGTGCAGGCCAATCTCGCGCGTTTCGGAAACGAAGGCGCCTTGATCCAAGGCGATACGCCCGCTCAGGTCGCCTAATCCTTCGCGCTCGAATCCCTCTTTGATCGTCTTCAGCAGGTTGACGCCCTTTTGCTGGAAGCAGACCACGTAGCTTTCGTCCAAGTCCTGGATTTTCGTCTTGCGCGCGTAGGGCTGCCGCAGGATGCGCCCCACCAACTGCGTCAGGGCCGTCTTCGATCCCGGATTCGTGAGCACCGTCAGCACGTACGCGAAGGGGCAATCCCAGCCCTCTTGCAGCGCTTGTTTCGTGACGATGTACCGGATCGGGCATTCTCGGGACAAAAGATCAAGGCCCTCTATATCGTCCTTCTCGCTCGACTTCACGGCCACCTCTTCCGGCGCTGCGTTGCATTTCTGAATCAGGTACTCCCGAACGTCTTCCGCATGGATCATACCCTTCCCGCGCTGCTCTTTCCCCGTGCGCTCCACCTGGATCAGCGCCATGGGACGAATATAAGGGCCGCCGTTCGATTCCAGTTCTTGCGCCTTCTCGCGCAGCGCGCCCAGCTTCTTCACGCTCTCCAGCAAAGCCATCTTCCAATCAGCCGTGGCTTTGTTGTTCACGTGCAAATCCAGTTTGATCATCTCTTCGCGCGCCAACTCGACGCCGGGAATGTCCACCAGCACGTTGCTGCGGTCCTTGTTCGGCGTGGCCGACAATTCCACCAAAAAGCACGGGTTGAAGCCCGCGAGAGTAGCTTGAGCCGTATCGCTGTAGGCTTTGTGCCCTTCGTCCAGCACGATCACCGGCGTCAGTACCCGCAGCGCATTACCCAGCGAAGTCTTCACCTGCCGACCGTAAAACTCGTTCGCCCCGCCGAACGCATCCAGATTTGGTACGCGCTCCAAAAGCTTCCGATTCCCGTCGGCGTCTTCCTCCGGTGGAAAAAAGGCCCCGAAGCCGCCGCTGTCCTGGAACAGCTTCAGCGTCTCCTTGTTCTGGCGGCTGGCCGAAGGCAGCATCAGCAGCATCACCACCAAGTTTTCGGAGGTGTCTTGCGGCGCGAAAGCGTCCGTCTTCTCCAGCAACAACGTCCGCCCGCCGCTCGCGTTATCCAAGTGCTGCCGGTACGGGTGGCTCCGGTCGCGAAGAGCCTGGAGCGTCTGCCGGTAAATCTGCGTCGTCGGCACGATCCAGAGCACGAACCCGGCCCGCCGCTTCAAGTAAGACGACTGGATCAAGTCCAGCGTCTTCACCGCCAGCAGCGTCTTTCCGCCGCCCGTGGGTATCTTGAGGCAGAAGTCCGGGAACACCCGGCCCAATCCGTTGCGTCGCGACTTGTACATGCTCCCGGTCGTCTCGACCCAGGCTTTTTCGGCCGCGATCGGAGCGGCGTCCACGCCCGCCACCTCGGCCACCTTCGCGGCCTTCTCGTCCCAGCGCGCGAGCGCGTCCAGGTACCCCCGTACCTGGTTCAACGCCTTGGTCTGGTACTCTTTCAGTTCCATGCCGCTCGTCCGTGCCGTCAGGTATCGCGTGCGCCTCGCCCGCGGGTCTTGCCGGTTCGTGTCCTTCCGAAGAGCAAGCGCCTTACGCCGCCCTTAATACGGTCAGCCCTGCATACGGTAGATTTCAAAGGGCAGTTGCGCGAAGTCAATCTTGAAAAGGTCCAAATGGTCCTGATCCAGGTACTTCGTCGGCGCGAAGAACATCCGCCGCTTCCCCTTCGGCTTGGGCAGCGCTTGCGCTGCCTCCAGCGTCAGCGCCGCGCCCTTCAGCCACGCCAAGTCCGGCTTGTACAACAGATACACCTCGTGCTCTCCCGTCTCGCCGATGAACCAGCGCTTCTCGTCCAGCTTCTTGGCGTCGAACTCGCGCCCCGTCGCGGTGAAGAAAACATACTTCGCCAACTCCGCGTACGCCGGAAGCTTCTTCCGGTCGAACAGACGCGTCACGTCCACCGCCTGCCCTAATTCGAAGTAGCTGAACGTCCCGCCCAGCCCCTTTTTGAGTGCTTCGTCGCTGGCTTTGGGCACGCCCTTGATGACGCGCCGCACCCGCTCGGCGGTCAGCGAATCGGCATAGTCTTCGCACTCGACGAGGATGAATTTCCGGTTCCCGCCGTCGGCTTTATTCAGGGCAAGCACCGCGTGTGCCGTGGTGCCGGAACCGGCGAAGGAGTCGAGGATAATGGCATTCTTATCTGCACTGTAATCTAGAATTCTGCTTACAACTTCTAAAGATTTTGGGAATGAAAATTTTCTAGAGCCCATAATCTGATCTAGCTCATCGGCGCCAGATTGTCCCTTGAGATCTGACCAAAAGGTTGAAACGGGCATTCGCTCAGCGGTCTCAAATAAAAAGCGCTTTTTTCTCGGCTTCCCGGTCTTCGGATTTGGCGGCCACCATATCTTCTCCTGGGCCTTTAGGCTCTCAATTCCGTCAGAATCAGTAATCCATCCACGAGAGGGATCAGGGTCGTATACATCACCGGTCTTTTCGTTAATAATTTTAAAGTGAAGATTTGGACGCTCTTTTCTAGTCGCCTTTCCAGTCAATGGATCCGTTACGTAAGGGCCGCGTTTGTCGTTATCCGCGTTCTGAAAAGCCGTTCTATCAATAATTCTCCCCCGAAGGCTTCCCCCCGGCTTTCTAGCATAAACAAAGACATACTCTTGATCTCTCGATATATAAGTCTTAACTCGGTTATCAGTATTTCTCGTTTTCCAGCAGACCTCGCCCAAGAAACACTCTTCCCCGAACACTTCATCTAAAATGCATCTGAGTCGATGGGACTCATTATCGTCAATCGAAACAAAAAGGACGCCGTCCTCATGTAAAAGCTCCCGCAAAAGCTTGAGTCTGGGCATCAACATGCAGAGCCATTTATCATGTCGAGTTAGATCATCAGCGGTTACTTCCTTTTCAAACCACTCCTGCATCATCGGCGAATTAACGCTGTCATTATATCGCCAGTGCTCGTTCCCCGTATTGTACGGCGGATCGATATAGATGCACTTCACCTTGCCGGCGTACGTGGGCAGGAGCGCCTTCAGGGCCTTCAAGTTGTCGCCTTGCACGATCAGGTTGTCGTGCAACGAGACCTCGGCCGTCACGCTCTTCTTCTTGACCGGGATCAACTCGTGGTAAGGCACCGTGAGGTGGTAATTCTGCACGAACGCCTTGCCCTTGAAGTGCAGCGAAGCCATAGCCGTTCTCGTTTCATGCGGGGTCAAAAGTCCGCGCCCGACCCTAGCAGAAGTGCCGCGCGCTTCAAGCCGCCCACGCACGAAATACATTCGTGCGCTGCCGCCCGAAGATTATTTGCCTCTCGATAAACGACTGGCTTGCGCCTAGGTCGTATGGCATTCGGTCGAACAGGTGCGGCAGCCATTCGACTGCGGGAATATGGTCTTGGCAGTGCGCACCGCTGAATGGCAGCCGGTGTGCTCTCCCAAGTCAACGCGGTTCTCGGGTGACGGCAGCCAATAGCAATCGCTCCTGTGGACCTCGTGGTCCCCGTTGGATTGCGCCTGTCTGTTGACGTAATACCGGGCCATGTCCACTACCTCCGCGCGGTCAATCGCTCCGCCTTTTTCCACGACGCTCCCATAAGCGTGGAACTTTCCATATACTGTCACGGATACAAACGAAGTCAATAGGTTGTTATATCATGAAGTCGGTGGGTGGCCGGGGGCCGCGGAGCAAGCGCCGTGGGCTTGCTCCCTGCCCACCGACTCACCACCCGCGCTACGATTCTGGCAAAAGGCAGTGTGAAAAAAGGTAGAAGCCATGCAACCCACCACAGCCCGCCCCGAGCCCTCTTCGCAACTCCGGGCGCCAAAGGTCACGGAAGGACGCGGCTTTTTTCGAGCTCGTTCGAGCCCATTCGACACGGTCCGCGCCTTTTGACACGCCGCGGGGCGCTCAAAAATAAAGTGTATACTTAACCGTATACTTAGGTATACAGTATGCAGTTACGGTATACAAGTATACACTTAGCGCACCTTGCGAACCTAAATCGAGCTATTTTATAGCGTTCCGAGCCATACGCTTTGTAACACTCACCTCGCGCAGCACAGGTGGTATCACACCCCCCGCCGTACCGCTCGATGTTATAAACCCCGGTACTCGCACCGCGACGTGCACGTCTCCCGGACCGTAACCGCGCTCAAAAGCGGCAGCTTCGGCTTCAGCCGCTCCCACAGCCACCGCGCCAGCACCTCGCTCGTCGGGTTCTCCAGCCCCGCGATCTCGTTCAAATAGCGGTGATCCAGCTCCTCGATCACCGGCCCCGCCGCCGCCTTCAATTCCGCAAAGTCCATCACCCAACCGGTTTGCGGATTCACTTCGCCCTCCACCGCCACCTCGATCCCGAACGAATGCCCATGCAGCCGGCGGCATTTGTTCCCCTCCGGCGCGTGCGGCAGCTTGTGCGCGGCCTCGAATGTGAACGTCTTGATCAGCGTCGTTCGCATGTCCAAACACCCGTTGAAGTTACAACCACCGATCCAGCCACGCGAGCACCTCGGCCCGCATCTCGGCCGTCTCGTAATGAGCCACGTCGCGCCGGAAGAGCTTCCAAGCGTCCGGCGCGCCGGCCAGCTTGTAGACTCGCTTCAAGGCCCGGTCCAGCTTGTCCAAACCCCGTGGCGGCGTGAGTTTATCGTAATTCCCGTTGAGCGACAAATGCGCCCGCGGCGCGATCAGCGCGTTGATATCCGCCGCCTCGAAGTGCTTCAACAGCCCCGGCACATAGTAGTAGATCCCGTGCCCGTCGAGCCCCCGCGTCTCGATCAGTTCGCGGTATTCGGTCAGGCAACACAAGTCTACGCATACCTTTACACGTTCGTCCAGCGCCGCCGTCCACCACGCCAGCGTGCTGCCCATCGAAAGCCCCAGCGTGCCGATGCGCCGCGGATCTAAGTCCTTACGGGAACAGAGGTAATCGACGGCGCGCAGGTTGTCGTAAACCATCAGCCCCCACAGCACCTGGCCCTTCCAGAGCAGTTCCTTGAAGAGCTCGCTTTCCGCCCGGCTGTAGCGTTCGCCGAAGTTCCAGTGGTCCAGCGCCAAACACGCAATCCCTTTCAGGGCAAGCTCTTCCCCGTACGGCCGGCGATTCCCGAAGACCCCGCGCGGCTCGATCAATTCCAGCTTCCCGTTCTTGTATTCCCCGCCGTGGTAATGATTATAGAGCACCACCGGGAACGGCGCCCGCCCCCGCTTCGGCCGCGTCAAGAACGCCGGAACCGGCTCCATCCCGTTCAAGTCCAACACCAACCGCTCCAAGACGTACGCCTCGCGGTCCTCGACGGCTAGTGTGCGCACGTGCAGCGGCCGCTTCCGCGGCGGCAAATCCCCCAGAAGTCCATACAGCTTCGCACGTTGCGTCGAACCCTGCGCCTTAGCCATGAATCGCCTCCCCATTTGGGAAACCGGACTACAGGTAAGTCCTTGCGCATACCGATGCCACGATATGGTTGCAAGTACAAGAATGGAGGTTCCTAACAGACCGGCGCGACTCGCCGAAGTCCATAAAATTCCCGGGATTATAAGTAAAATGGGATCATGATACTGGGGCCTTTTTGGGCTGCTTTCTACCTCTCTCGTAAAGCGTGGGCCGGCATTCGAAACGGCCCCTGCGAAACACGGTCGACTGTCTTTGGACAGGAGCACGGCAAACAGTGATGCGGAGCACGAATCGTCTCAACTCGTTGGGCCTGGCCTGCTTACTGGCGGCGCTGGGGCTGTTGCACCCCGTGTGGGCCGGCGTGGCGGAAGGCGAACGCCCGAAGCCGATCCAAGTCGGCGGCGACGCAGCGCCCGAAGTCAAGATCACCTTGCCCGCCGAAGCTCCGAAGACCACGGCCGCAGCCGCCGAAGGCGCTCCCGCGCCGCTGGTGGAGACCGGCGAAGACGAAAAGCCGATCGCGCTGTATCAGCGCTGGAAGGCGCTCGAGCCGCAGCAGATCGTTCCGGACAAGTCCGTCGTATACGCCGCCATCAAGGATTACTCGAAGGCCAAGGACGCGTTTTTCCGCAGCGCGTTGCGGAGCTTGATCAAAGAGCCCGAAGTGGGCGAGCCGCTGCATGCGACGTGGGAGCGCTTGATTAACAGTTATCGCCGCGGCGACGGGACGTTGACGGACATCCAGGAGCGGCGGCGCAAGCTGGAAGTCGATGTCCTGAACGAGCTGGAATCGTACTTCGAGCATCAGGTCGCGCTCTCCGTGGACTTCGTTCAGGTGCAGCGCCCGGGGCAGGCCAATCCGCAGCAGGTTCCGCGCTTCCTGCTCGTCTTTTCGCTCCCGAAGACCGAGCGTGGCGAACTGCGCATGCAGGAGCTGACGGATCTGTTCGACCGCTTCAGCGCCAGCCAGCTCATCGACCGCCGCTACAAAGACCGGGTCACGACGGTGGGGCCGTACCGCATCCAGCAGCTCGTTTGCGACGAACTGGATCTGGAGGAAGGTTGGGCGTTCGTCGAGAACCTGTTCGTCTACGCGCGCGGTCCGGGGCTGATCGAAGAAGCGCTGAAGGCGTACCACACCAATCAGGGCAAAGGCACGCTTTCCCAGAACGCCGGCTACGCATCCACCTACGGTAAAGTTGGCGAAGACGCGCACGTCTTCCTGCAGGTCGATGCGATGTCGATGCTCAAGCCGGTGCTGCAGGACAACCTGCTGCTGGCGCGCTACTGGGGCATCGATTTGGCCCAAGCCGAGAATGCCGGACCGCAGGCCGCAGTCGGGCTGAAGGTGCTCGACGGCGATAACGCGGCGATCAAGGAGAAGTGGCTGCTGCGTTTCGGCAAGCAGGATGAAGCGGTACAAGGCACTTGCCGATCGGTTTCGGCGTACCTCGCGCCCAGCAACGCGCTGTTCTTTGGCGCTCAGCAGTTCAGTTTCGCGCCGTTCATCAAGCAGTTGTCGGACAACGCCGCCGACGCTCCGCCCAACGACCCGAGCGTGGCGAATCTGCGCAAGTTCATCAACGGGCTGCAGACGGCCATGGGCGCGGCCAACTTCGAGGAAGTGGTACGCCGCTTCGATCCGTTCAAGGGCGAGGTTTCGGTGCAGCTCAGCTACATTCCGGGCGGCCAGAACCTGCTCGAGATTTTCCAGCCGATCCTGGCGGTGGAGTTCAACCGCGCGGACCTGGCGGAGATCTCCAATACGCTCGAGAAGCTGCGGCAGGCATCGGGGATGACTTACAAGAAGCTGACCTACCACGACGCGGAAGTGTGGTACCAGGTGGGCGCCATGCCCGGGGCCGAAGGCCAGGGCCAGCAGACCCACGGCTTCCTCGAAGCCCTTTTCGCACCCTCCGCCGCGCCGGGGCAGAAGGTCGAGAAGCAGGTCGGGACGCCGTTCTTCGTCGGCTATGCCTTGGTCAGCGTGACGCCCAAGGACGGCGAACAAGGCAAGTGGTTCGTGCTCTTCTCGGACAGCGTCAAGGCGCTGAAGAAAGCGATCCAGCAGGGCACGGTGCATCGCCACAGTCTGGCTCAGCGCGACGAGTTCAAGTCGCTCTCGGACCAGTTCGACGCGCAGCGCTACAACTTCAACTTCCTCGATCTGCCGCGCGTGACCGAGGCGATGTACCGCCAGATTCTGCCCGAGCTTTCGCGCATGTCGGGCAGCCGCAACGGCCTCTTCGAACTGCTGCCGCCCGAAAACGTCGTGGTGCCGCACCTTTCGGCGATGGGCTGGGCCAAGACGGTGCATAACGAAGGGCTGCTGATGGAGTTCGTTTCGCCGACGGGCAACCTCTCGCTGGGCGGCCTGATCGGGGCCTTCGCGCTGCCGCGGATTCAGGCCGAGCGGCAGATGGCCGTCAGCCGCCAGGCCGAAGACAATTTCAAGCGCCTGAATCTGGGGCTGCACCTGTACGCCGCCGACTTCGACCGCTTCCCCGTGCGCCTCTCGGATCTGCATCCGAATTACGTCAGCGAGTTCTCGGTCTTCGAATCGCCGTTCAAGAAGGGCGCCGTACGCAGCGAGAAGGACATCGACGACATCGAGAAGACCAACCTCGTCTACGTCCCCGGCCGCCCGCTGCAGGACATGTCGGACCAGATCCTGCTTTTCGAAGTCCGCCCGGCGGGCATCTATTCGAGCCTGGACGGGGAGTACCGGACCGTGCACCACGTCCTGCAGCTCGACGGACGCGTGCGCGGCATCCCGGCTTCGCGCCTGCGCCAACTCCTGAAGGATGTACGCGGTCTGCCGAAGGAACTGGACCTCCAGCCCGGCGCGAAGCTGTTGCAGCCGGGAGGCACCTTCGGGACCACCGGAGCCGCTCCGTCGGGAGCGGGGACCGCGCCGCTGCCCGAAACCGCCGGCGAGAACTCGCTGGTGCCGATGGGTCCGGGCCGCCGGCCCACCCGGAAGTAAACGCGCCTGAAATTAGGCTGCGCTCGCACGCTCAATTAGCCGATTCCTGGGAAGACCGTTCGCCCGGAGCGCCCTTCGCGCTCCGAGGCGCGCGGTCCGAAGCCGCCGCGCGCGTTAGCGTCCGGCGGCGCCCCCCATTTCGCAAAGGAGCCGGACCCATGAGCATCGCCACCGTCGAACGCGCGGGCCGCCTGGACGCCGCCACCGGACAGCCCGTCGCGGCCGGACGCACCGTATTTGACGCCGCCGGACGCAGCGCCGAGTTCTACGATCACCTGCGCGCGCACTACCGTGAGACGCGCCGCACGCCCGTCGAGATTCCCGTACGCATCAACGTGCTCCTCGAAGACGGTTCGCTCTTCGACAAGGGTACGGCGACCATCCGGAACATCTCTCCCAGCGGCGCGCTGTTGGGCGACGTGAAGATCGAGCGGGGTGTTTTCCCGGTCTCGTCTTTCCGCTTCGAGATCGTGATGCAGGGCGGTGCGTACGACGGGATCGGACTGGAAGCGCGGCCCGTGCGCTTCGAATCGTCGGTGCGGGGCATCGGCGTGAAGTTCGAAGAGATCTTCGTCGCGGTTTGAGCACCGCAGGCCTCGTGTCTTTCGCGGCCCGGCCTGCGCACAGCACGCCGGGCCGTCTTCTTTAGCGCCGGTTTCCACTCCTCGTTTGCAGGGCGCGCTTCCGCGCGACAGGATTTATCCGCCTACGCTGCGCTTCCGCCTACGCTGCGCTACGGCGCGACAAGTCGGCGCGACAAGCCGGCGCGACAAGCCCTCCTTGGCCAGCTGGGGATACCACTCGATCCGGGCCGTAACCCAAGGGAGACCGCTTAACGCGCGGCGAGCGCCGCTACGGCATCGTCGAAGGCCGCGATCCGTTCGGGCCAGGCAAAGCGCGCGAAGTCGGCGCGAAGTTCCGCGCCCAAAGCTCGCGCCGATTCGGGCGCCGCCGCGTAGGCGCGCAGCCGCTCGACCAGATCGGCGTCGTCGCGGTAGAGCACGCGGGCATGCCGCTCGGGCGGGACCAGTTCCGGATAGCTCAAGCGATTCGGCAGCAGGACTGCGCAGCCGTGCAGGCACGCTTCAACGGTGCTTAGCCCGAAGAACTCGTGCGCGGCGGTACTGACCGTCACGTCGCAGCTCGCCAGCAACCGCGCGTAGTCCGCACGCGATGGGGCGAAGCCCCAGTGCGCGATCCGCTGGCCCAAGCGCACGCGCGCTTCCTCGAATACGGCCGGGCTGTCGCGGTAGCGCTCGCCCAGGACCACGGCTTCGAAGGGTACGCCGCCGTCGTGCAGGGCGAAGAGCGCCGCGAAGAACGCTTCGGGATTTTTGTCGAACTCCCAGCGGTGATTCCAGCCGATCCGCAGCGGCGCTTGCCTTGCGCGCGGCGGCGGGTCCTGTGCCGGAGCGGCAGCCCCGAGGTGCAGCACGCGCGCGCGCAAGGCAAGCGCTTCGCTGAGTCCCTTCGGCACCGCGTCGGGCATACGCTTCAGGAAAGCCGGCGCCGCGGCGAGAAATTCGTCGCGATGGAAAGCGCTGTTGAACCAGACTTCGTCGGCGGCCAGGCAGCCGACGATGTTGATGAAGCCGTAGTGGTAGTCGCGCTCGTCTTCGTGGCGCACCGGATAGGTGAGCTGATTCTCGTGCATGAACATGGCAATGGGCGGCGGAGCGCCGCGCGGCCAGCGGCCGCGGGCCAGACCCAGGAACTCGGCCAAGTTGAGAAAATCGCTGACCAGCAGGAGATCGCAAGCGCCCAGGCGTTCGACTTCACCCAGAAAATGCAACGCGCTCCCGCGCATGCGCCACTTCCATTTTCGCGCCGGCTGAGTGAAGAACTCGAAGCGGTGCCGGCTGTGCGCGGCGAGGTCCTCCAGGAACTGTTTATGCGAGCCCCCGAAATAGGGTTCGACCGCGCCCACGGTCAGGGCTCGAGCCGGGTTGTCCGTTGCGATACGCGCCATGCGAGCCATGATACCCGAAGCCAAAACGCGCGCGATTGCGCA
This sequence comes from Planctomycetota bacterium, assembly GCA_015075375.1. Lineage (GTDB taxonomy): Bacteria > Planctomycetota > SZUA-567 > H5-PLA8 > H5-PLA8 > H5-PLA8. Next base: position 84,776 of record JABTUM010000005.1, read on the forward strand.
AGACGAATTGCAAGGTCGTGCGTCCAAGTAGAAGTCCGATACCTGGAGGCCGCCGGTATGAAACCATTCCTCGCGCTCGGACTGCTGTTCGCATGGCTGCTCGCCGGGATGGCCGCCGCGGCCGATCCGGCCGTGGAGCGCTTTGCGCGCTTTCGCGACGGCACGATCCTGCGGGTGGAACTGGATGCTGCGGCGTTGAACCTGCGGGTCGTGACCGCGGCCGGCGCCGCCGAGGCGCGCACCGTACGCGCGTCGGATTTGGAGCGTTTCCTGCTCGCGCGCCAGCCCCGGCTGGACGAACTGCTTAAACTCGGCGCGCTGATTAAAAAGCTGGCCGACGACGAGTACGGCGTCCGCGAACAAGCTTCCGAAGAGATCCGGAAACTGGGCGCTCCGATCCGCCAGGACGTGCTGCGGCTCATGGCCGAGCATGCCGATCCGGAGATCCGCACGCGGCTGGGCCAGATCGTGGAGCGCCTGCCCGCGGATGCGGCCGGACCCGGCGGAGCGCTGTGCGACGAGGTCGTACTGGGCGGCGAACTCCTGCGGGCCGATCTCGGCGCGCTTACCTTAAAGGTGCGAATCCAAGGGCAGGAACTTGCGCTCGAACGCGAGACGCTGCTGGGGCTATCGGCCTCCGCGCCGGAAGCCGAAGCCGCCCGGCCGGCGGCGGGTGCCGCGAAGGCCCGGCGGATCGAAGCGGACGACGATGCGGCCTTCGGCGCGCAGCCGACGCGGATCGACTTCGAGCAGGCTCCTTCCGGCGAAGCGCTCCGCGCCGGGCAGGACATCCGCGAAGCGTTCGTAGCGCGCGGGTTTCGGCTGAGCACGTCCATCGAGAACGCGATCGTTTCCGTGAACGACTACAACGTCCAGGGCCGCAGCCAGGGGCTCTCCTGCGCCACGCACCAGCCGCTCTGGCAGGGGCAGATCACGATCCGCTTCTGCGTTCCCGGCCAGCCTTCGGCGCCGGCCTGCGTCTCGGCCTTCGGGCTCTGGATCGCCGCGGTTTCGCCCAACAGCACGAGCATCGAGGCCTTCGACGCGTTCGGGAATCCGATCCTTACGGTTGCGACCACGCGCGGACCCAACCAGTTCCTGGGCCTGCATAGCCGCGTGCCGATCGCTTCCATCAAGGTAGTGCCCAATATGGCCGTCGATCCCGACTACACGATCGACGACCTCGTTTTCGATGCACCGCGTCCGGTGCAGGAGTTGGCGCATCCCAAGCTCTGCGCCGCACGCTTCGCCAGCGGGGAGCGCGTTTTCGCGGAGCGGTTGACCGTAAGCGAGGGCGTGTGCCGGTTGGAGAACTTGAGCGTCGGGCTTGCGAAACTCGAACGGCCCGCGGCGGAACTGCGCGGACTGGCGATGCCGTACGAGAGTTGGACCCCGCCGGAACGCACGCCCGGCTGCTGGCTGATGCTGCACGACGGCTCGGTGCTGCGCGGCGCCGCGGAGGACGGGCTGCGCGCCGCGCGGCTTCCCGCGCTGGCGCTCGATGCGGGGTCGCTCGCGGCGCTGTGGGGCGACCGTTCTCCTTACCTGGTCCCGCCCGAAGGCGAAGCCTGGGTGCCGGGCGGCGCGCGCATCCTGCCCAGCGAGCCCGCGCGCCGGCATCCAGCTTGGAAGCTGACGGCCCAAGGATTCGAGGGATCCGCCGGACCCGGCGCCGAAGCGACGGTTTATGCTTTTGCCGAACTGCCCATGGTCTGGGTCGCCGCGCCGCCGAAGCTAGACGAGAAGGCCGGACTCGCCCGGCTGAACAGCGCCGAATTCCTGGTGCTCACGGCCGGAGGCGAACGTGGGTTCAGCTTCGTAAGCTGGAGCGCCGAAGAGGTCCGCTTCCGCCGCGAGTCGCGCGAAATCCGTGTGCCGCTGCGCGAAGTCTCCACGATCGATCTGCCCACACCGTAACGGGAGGCCGATCTAATTAGGTTTATTTTTAGTCCACTAGGCATCCGACCTCTATATCTAATCGACTCGGAGTGGGGTATTCTATAAAAGGAGCGCCGACCGCTGATGTGGCGCCTGAAATGATCTAATCAAATATGGAGTCAAACCTTACATGAGCGCTCGCGATGTCTGGTTCGGCAATACCGCTTGGCCTTCGGGGGCTTCACCCGGGGCTTTCGCACGGGATGTCTTTCGCCTGGCGGACGCGAAAACCGATCGCGAGAAGGCGCTCGCCTTCGCCCATTGGCTGATCCGCTGCATGAATCGCGGCGCAAACCTGAAGCTGCCCAGCATGGGCGGCTACGTTCATTGCGCCGATCCGCTGCTGCTCTTTACCTCTTGGGGGCACAACGAATGCACGGGCTGGGGCTGGGTGGCGACGGAGGCACTTCAAGCCGCGGGGCTCAAGGCGCGGCGGGTGGTGGTTCACGACAGCGGGCACACCTTTTATGAGGTCTGGTACAAAGGCCTCGACGGCGAGGAAGGCTGGCACGCGTTCGATCCGTTCCTGGGCTGGTGGTACACGAACGACCGCGGCGAAGTGGCTTCGTGCGAGGAACTGACGGCGCATCCGGATCTGGTGGCGCATCCGCGTCCCGGCGGGCCTACGCGGCTGGGGCATCATCCCGAACGCAGCGGCGTGTTGAAGCGCTACCAATTCCACGACCAGCTCGACATCGTTCAGCCCGTGCGGGACGAGCGGCTGTACTTCCAGCCCAAGGCGGGACAGAGCTATTCGAATCTGTGGCGTCCCGAAGAGCCCGGTCTGGGGATTCCGGCGAACGCCGACGGTTCGGGCGCGCACTGCGATATCGCGCTGTACGACGAAGAAGGCCGCCCGCGGTATCCGGAGCATCACGAATACTGGCGGCATTACGTCTGGCCGCATCGCGACGATACGTTTGGCACGCAGGTGGTGCGCTGGCACGGCTGCGGCGCGCTGCGCTGGCAGCCGCTGCTGCACGGCGCCGCGCAAGCCGAGAGCGCCGCGTTCGCGGTCTTCGAGGACGGCACGCTGCGCCCGTCGGGTTCGCGCAAGCATTGCGAGGTCTGGTGGCGCATCCAGCTTCCGTACTTGGCCACCTACCTGCGCGTGAATATGGCCGCCGACGCGGGCGGGAGCGACCTGATCGGGCTGGCGATCTCCACCGATGCCGGAAAATCGCTGCATCCGTTCCACTGGGCGCACGGCGCGCCTCCGAAGCTGCTTCAACTGTTGCCCAGCCAGACGCCGTCGCTCCGCGGCCTGAAGGAATTCTGGCTGCGGCTGGATATTTCGAGCCAGCAGCCGCAGCCGAAGCTGCGCATCCGCGGCCTGCAGCTCGCGGTGGGCTACCAACTCAACATGAACGTGCTGCCGAGGCTGGTACCGGGGGCGAACGAGCTTTTCGTCGAAGCCGGCGCGCTGGACGGCGTGAAGCTCGCGGCCGAATGGGCCTTTACGCATCCGCAAGGTGAGCGTCTGGAAAGCGTGGCGCTGGACCGCGCCGGCCGCGCGGCTCGGAAGGTCGATCTGGATCTCGCCAAGCCCAGCGACGTGGTGATGCGCGGCGTCACGCTGCGCTGCCTGGACGCGCGCTGAAAGAGCTCCGCCGCATCGAGTCGAATTCCCCTTGCCGCTCTTAGGGCGCACGGCTACAGTGCTGGCCGTGTTCGGTTTTTGTTGGAGTGGTCTGGCGGAAGCGCGCACTATGGTCGTTCAACCCCTCGGGCTGTCGTTCCCCTTCGCCGCAGCGCAAGCTCCGCGGTGCCCGTGGGCGCGTGTTTCCGCCGGCTCAACGGCCCCCTCCTGCCTTGCCGCCGCACCGTGGTGCGGTCCCGCTGCCGGTGAACTTTCGTAACTTGTTGGGATGGGCGAGTCGCGGACGGGCCTTTGGGTCCGTGTCCCCGTCGCCCCGGCGCCGGAAGGTCCGGGCGTTGTTGCGGTATTCCGTTTCCGAACACGATGGGAGCTTAACGTGAGTTCGAACATTCAACTGCGGTTGCCGGACGGTTCGGTCCGCGAGGTGCCGGCCGGGACCACCGGCCATGAGGTAGCCGCCTCGATCGGCAAGCGGCTCGCGCAGGACGCGTTGGCCGTGAAACTGGATGGCGAAATTTACGACCTCAGCCGCCCGCTGACCCAGAGCGGTTCGTTCGGTGTGATTACTCCGCGCAGCCGCGAGGGCGAACTGAACGCGGACGGGCTGTACGTGCTGCGGCACAGTTGCGCGCACGTGATGGCGGAGGCGATTTGCCGGCTGTGGCCCGAAGCGAAGCTCGTCTACGGTCCGCCCGTGGAAGGCGGCTACTATTACGACATCGACCTGCCGCACAAGATTTCCGCGGAGGAATTCGCGAAGATCGAAGCGGAGATGGCAAAGATCGTGGCGGAGCAGCGCCCGTTTACTCGAGTGGAATTGCCGCGCGCCGAGGGCATGAGTAAGGTCCAGGCCGAGGGCAATCCCTATAAGGTGGACAACGCGCAGCGCGCCGAAGGCGACGTGCTGAGCTTTTACGTGACCGGCGCGCGCATCGGGCAGGACTTCGAAGACCTGTGCCGCGGGCCGCACGTGCCGCACACCGGGAAGATCGGGGCGTTCAAGGTCACCTCGGTGGCCGGCGCGTACTGGCACGGCGACGCGAACCAGCAGCAGCTCCAGCGCGTCTACGGGACCGCGTTCCCGTCGCAGAAGGATCTCGACGAGCACCTCAAGCGGATCGAGGAATCGCAGAAGCGCGACCACCGCCTGCTGGGCAAGCAGCTCGAACTGTTCCACATCGACGAGGCGGTCGGGCAGGGCCTGATCCTCTGGAAGCCCAACGGCGCGGTGGTGCGGAAGGAACTCCAGAAGTTCATCGGCGAAGAACTGGCGAAGCACGGCTACCATGAAGTCTTCACCCCGCACATCGGCAAACTGGATCTGTACCGCACCAGCGGGCATTTCCCGTACTACAGCGACAGCCAGTATCCTCCGGTGGTGATGCGCGAGGAACTGTCCAAGCTGGCCGACGAGAAGTGCAGTTGCGCGGACCTGGCGCACAAGCTCGAAGCGGGGGAGATCGACGGCTATTTGCTCAAGCCGATGAACTGTCCGCACCACATCAAGATCTACGCGAGCCAGCGGCGCAGCTATCGCGAACTGCCGCTGCGCTTGGCGGAGTTCGGGACCGTGTACCGCTGGGAGCAGTCGGGCGAACTGAACGGCATGACCCGCGTGCGCGGCTTCACTCAGGACGACGCGCATCTGTTCTGCACCGAGGAACAGGTGGCGGCGGAGCTGCGCGGCTGCCTGGACTTGGTGAAGACCGTCTTCCGCACCTTAGGCATGCAGGATTACCGCGTGCGCGTGGGCCTGCGCGATCCGGCCAGCACCAAGTACACCGGCGCGCCGGAATTGTGGGAGAAAGCCGAGCACGCCTGCCGCGAGGCGGCGAAGCACTTGGGCGCGAAGTTCACCGAGGAGCCCGGCGAGGCCGCATTCTACGGCCCGAAGATCGACTTCGTGGTCAAGGACGTGATCGGGCGGGAATGGCAGCTTGGGACCGTGCAGGTGGATTACAATCTGCCGCAGCGCTTCGAGTTGAGCTACATCGGTTCGGACAACCAGGCGCACCGGCCGGTGATGATCCACCGCGCGCCGTTCGGGAGCCTGGAACGCTTCGTCGGGGTGCTGATCGAGCACTTCGCGGGAGCGTTCCCGTTCTGGCTGGCTCCGATCCAGGTGCGAGTAGCCAATATAACCGACAAGCAGGAGGAAGCCTGCCGGCAGGTGGAGGCGGCCTGCCGTTCCGCCGGGTTGCGTGTGGACTCTGACCTGGGACACGGCAAAATCAACGCGAAGGTGGCCGCCGCCGAACAAGAGAAGATTCCCTACCTGCTGGTGGTGGGGGAACGGGAAGCCCAGTCGGGCAGCGTGGCGGTGCGCGAGCGCGGCCGGAAGAACCTGGGCGAGATGAAGCTGGAAGCGTTTCTCGAACGCGCGCGCGCGGCGGTGTCCGCGCGGCGGCTCGAAGGGATCGCAACCGAGTAGCGGACGCGGCGCGGGCAAGGGGTTCGCGCCGCTTTGAGGCAGACTCGTACCACAAGGAGGAAGGGCCATTACCGACCGATTGCGGAAGAACGAAGATATCCGCGGAACGAAGACCGTGCGCGTGATCGGACCCGAAGGGGACCAGTTGGGCATCATGCTGGTCGAACAGGCGCGGATGAAGGCGGCCGAACTGGAACTGGATCTGGTGGAAGTCGCTCCCAAGGCCGTTCCGCCCGTCTGCAAGATCATGGACTTCGGCAAGCACCTGTATCAGGAACAGAAGAAGACGCACGGCGCGCGCAAGAAGTCGCACGCCGGCGAATTGAAGGAAGTGCGCCTGAAGCCGCGCATCGGCAAGCACGACCTGGAGATCAAGGTAACCCGCGCCAAGGAATTCCTGGGCGAAGGGCACCGCGTCCAATTCACGATGATGTACAAGGGACGCGAGATCACGCACCAGGAGATCGGCGAGCACGTGATGCAGGACGTGCTGGCGCAACTGGGCGAACTATGCAAAGTCGAACGCGGACCGTTCCGCGAAGGCAAGCGCGTGGGTCTGGTCGTCGCGCCCAAAGTCAAACTTCCCGAAGGCTCGAAGCCCAAAGCCGCCGAAGCGTGAGCCGGGGCGGCGGTACGGCGTAAAGCGGCGGACGCGAACGGCTCGGCCGCCACGGTGGCCGTTTCGGCGATGCGCGCATCCCAAGGTGGCGGTCTCGCGCGAAGCCGCTTGAGCCCAGCGGGCGGTAGGCGCTATGGAAGCGCCCGATTGGGCAGGTATCTAAGCTTCGGCCCCCCTCTGCCCCCGCCATGGTGAACCGACCGATCCGCGGGCGCATTCGGCGGTTTTTTTGCCCGTTGACGTACCCTGCTTCGCTCGCTCTAATTGGAACGCCTGTTTGGAATAAGAAATGTTGCCGTACCGCGTAGGGGCCGCCCGGGGTCCGTGCGCGGATCGCGTTATAGGCTGCTGCGCTTGGGGGAAGAGCGATGCGACTCGAACATTCGAAGGGCTTCACTTGGCTTAACCGGCTGGCCTGCCTGGCGTTGGCGTTGGCGCTGGCGGCCTGCGCCGGTTCGCTGCGCGCCGAAGACGAAGTGGCGATGAAGAAGAAGGAGAAGGCCAAGAAGGAAAAGAAGGAAGAGCCCAAAGTTCCCGACCAGCCCGCGCCAGCGCCGGCGGTCACGGAGAAGGTGGGCGAGCCGTTCCACGACGAGGTGGTGGATTTCGAGAACGCTTTCGCGGGAGCCGGCGTGCTGATGGAAGTGAAGCCGGAAGTGAAGCACGATTACGAAGCGTGCGGGAAGGTCACCAAGGCGATGACCGAAGCCGCCCGCGGGATCGTGACGCTGCACGAAGACCGCCTGCGCCAGTACGGCAACGAATACCATCATAAACTGGAACTGCTCTCCGCGAACGCGAACCTGTTAAATACGGCCGTCGCCGAACACCACCGCGCCAACATCTTCACCTACTGGCAACAGCTCAAGCTGCTCCGCGACGAGCTTTCCAAGTCGCATCCCTGGCAGGCTCCGTACGCGCAGCCCAAGCAGCAGCCCTGAATTCGAGCAGTCTCGTTTTGGAGTACCCGGCGGCGCGCATGCGCCGCCTTTTTATTTGGCGCCGCCGTGCGGCGTATCGCCGCCGATTTTGCCGTCCAGCACGCTGTCCATATCGAACGAATGCTGGGCCGTGGGAAAGCGCCCCTGCTCGACGTCATCCTTGTACGCCTTGGCGGCCTGGCGGATCACCTGGGCGACGTTGCCGTAGCGGTGCGCGTGCTTGGGCAGGAAGTCCTCGTACATGCCCATGATGTCGTGGAAGACCTGCACCTGCCCGTCGCAGGCGGGTCCGGCGCCGATGCCGATGGTGGGGATGGAGAGCATCTTGCTGAGCTGTTCGGCGAGAGGAGCGGGGACGAGTTCGAGGACGATGGCGAAGGCGCCGGCTTCTTCGAGGGCCTGCGCGGCGGCGATCAGGCGGTCGGCGGCTTCTTTGGTGCGTCCCTGCACGCGGTATCCGCCGATCATGTGGATCGATTGCGGCGTGAGGCCGATGTGCCCCATGACGGGGATTCCGCTGGCGACGAGCGTTCCGACCACGGGGCCCATGCGCCGGCCGCCTTCCACCTTTACCGCCTGCGCGCCGCCTTCGGCCATCGCGCGGCGGGCGTTCTCCAGCGAAGTGGGCAAGTCCGAAGAGCTGTAGCTCGCGAAGGGCAGGTCGATCACGATCATCGACTTCTTGGCCGCGCGCGAGACGGCGCGGCAGTGGTGGATCATCATGTCCAGCGTCACGCGCAGGGTGGATTCGTGCCCCAGCACCACCATGCCCAAGGAGTCGCCGACGAGCATGATGGGAAAGCCCAGCGCATCGACGATTTTGGCCGAGGTGTAGTCGTAGCAGGTGACCATGGCGATCTTCTCGCCGCGCTGCTTCATCGCGCGCAGGTCGTGGATCGAAACGCGTCGGGGCATGGGAAGGTCTCCGGGGCAGGCTTTTAAGGGTAAACAGGGAACGGTGAACAGTAAACAGTAAGGACGGGAGGCCGGTCTCCGATTACGGAGGGGACGGCGCCGTTTGCACGACCTAGGCCAACAAAATGAAGGTAAACGCGAACAGCGCCAGGATAGCCACATCGATTACTACCATCAGACTCATCCGCTTCCAAGCAGCGTGCAAGCCTCGGATGGTAGCCAGCCTGAAACTCAGATACGCGGCACCTCCGGCCACCAGAAGCCCCAGCACCAAACAGACGGCTTGCTGGATATCGTCCGCGCCTAGATCATTTGCGAGGTCGATCAGCGCCGAGAATCCCATGCCTTGGAGGTTGCCGAAGAACAGCACAAAGAGTATTTCGGCGAGCCCAAAGCGAATGGGGCGTTTAGGAGAGAGCGTCTCAGACTCGTCTTTGCTCATCTATCTATTTTCCGGTGGGCGCGGCGACTTGGCGCTCCAGGCAGCCAGGATCGGAAGCACGAAAACCATGGGGAGCACAGTCATAAGAGACAAGTCCAGTGCCAGGAATAGCAGCAGCCGCTTCCAGAACTTATCGATCCCGTGGTCAATCGCCAATCGCAGGGCTAAGAAGAAAGCACATCCGGTCACAAACAGCGCGAATAGCAGGCAGCCTGCGGCTTTTTCTATATCCAAATCCCCGGCTTCGGGGTCTTGGGTCACCCTCATGAGCAGCAGGACCTTACCGCTCACGAACAGGGTCGACGCCAGCAAGTCCACTAGTCCAAACCGGATCGGATGAGCAGGAGGCGGAGATTCGGCCATGCGGCCAGTTTACTCAGGCGCTGCGGTCTGCTCCACTTCCACCACCAGCCGCGGGCGGAGGCTGGGGTCGGGGTTCTCGCCGAGATCGGTGGGCGGGTAAAAGCGCAGGTCGAAATTGGGTTCGTCCTGAGCCACTTTCAACAGCAAGCCGTGGTTGGGGGTCTGTTCAGCAATCAGTTCGCGGATGTAGATCGTCAGATCCCACGCGCGCCAGCGTCCTTCGGCGCCGTCGAAGATCAGGGTCGCGGCGAGGTCGCCGGCGTCGTCGGGGCCGCTGGCTCCGGGGCGCTGCCAGGGAACCTTGCGCTTCTCGTCGGCGTGCACCCACGTGCCGGCCTCGGGGGTCCAGGCTTTCTTGAGCGGGTAGAGGCCCAGGATCGCCGCTCGGCTCTTGCCGCCGGGCAACTGATACAGCTCCAGAACGGCGCGTTTGATGCGCGCGCCTTTTAGCGCTTCCTGCAATCCGTCGAAGCGGATCAGGATGCGCTGCAGATCGTTGAACGAGCCGGCCTTCAGTCCGGTCTGCACGTCCACGTCGGTGCGCTGCGCGTTCTTATAGTAGCGATTGATTTGATCGACGTGCAAGCCGACGTACTCGGGCTTGGGCTGGCGGCCGTTCTGGAAGACGACCACCTTCAGCTTCACGGCTCCGAGCTTTTTCTCGGCCTCGTCCAGCAGCGCCCGCTCCGCATCGTTGAGCAACCGCGCGTGCGGATGGCGGTCGAGCATCGCTCGCGTTTCGGCCATCGCGGCGCGAGCAGGTTCGATCCGGTCTTCGGCGAGGCTCTGGCGCAGCGTCTGGAGCTTCTCGGCCACCTCGCGCCGAAGTTCGTCGTGGCGTTCGAGGCCGAAGCGGCGCGCCCAGTGCGCGGGGACGGCCTGCCCGGCGTCGCGGTAGCGTCCGGCCAGCGCCGCACCGGCTTGGTCGGGCGCTTCGGCGCGCGAGACGAATTCCAGAGCCCAGACCGCCGGAGCCAGCTTGTCGGTCGTTTGCGGTTTGCGCAGCTTCAGGAGCGCGGAGAGGCCTTCCGGCGCCAGGCGCTCCACGGGCACCAGCGTTTCGGCCTTGCCGCCCAGCTTTACGATCAGGCTGCGCCCGTCGGCGCCGGCCAAGGTGCCGGCGGCGCGTCCCGTACGCAACGGCAGATTCACTTCCGAGCCGGCGCGTTCGCGCGCGACCTCCAGCGCCGCATCGTACAGCGCGCGCACGGCTTCGGATTCGGCGACGAAACGCTCCAGCGTCTCGGCCGGTTCGTCCAGTCCGCCGGTACGCAGAGGGTTGTCGCCGGGCGGGCGGCAGAGTTCTGCGGCGCGGTCCCATTGGCCATCGCGAACGGCGGTATCCCACGAAGCGAAGAAGGTGCGCCAGGCCTGCCGCGCGGATTCTTCGCGGCGCCCTTCGGCTGCCGCACGATCGGCGGCGGCTTGCGCGAGCTTCTGCAGCGCCTCCTGCCCGGCGGCTCGAAAATCGGGTTCGAGGTGCCGGCCCAGTTCCTCCGCGGCCAAGCGCGCGGCCGCTTCCTGCCCGTTACGCGCCAGTTCCGTCACCGCCGCCACGCGTCCGGCCAGATCGGCCTGCTTCCGCGCTCCCAGATCGGCACGCAACGCGGCCAGCTTGGCGCGCCCGCTCGCCTGCGCCCACACCGACCGTTCCGATAAGGCGGCCTCGGCCTGCTGCACGCGCTGCACGGCTTCGCCGTAGCGGCCTTGCGCGGCAAGTTCCTGAGCCTTCTCGGCGGCTTCACGCGCCGTCTGGCGCACTCGCGCATCGACGTACGCCTCGTAGCGCGCCAACGCCTCCTGCGCGGCGGCTTTGGTGCGCGCATCGCCCGCCGCGCCAAGCTGCCGCAACCGCTCGACGGCGCGTTCGGCCGAAGCCACGTTCGGCGCTTCGCCGGTCAGCGTCACCACGGTTTCAACTTCTTGAAGCAGCGCGGCGTTCGCATCGGGCGCGGGAGCCACCGGCCGAGGCGTGACGGGCACAGCGGGTTCGGAAGGCGGAGCGGGCTCGACCGGCGGCGCGACCTCCGGCCCGGCCGGCTGAGAGTCGGCCGAAGCCGGCACCACGGGCTTTTCGCCTCCGGCCAAGAAAGGCCACGCCAACAGAAAGAGCACACAGACCGATGCGAAGCCCAGGAGCGCCCAGAGAACCTTGCGGGTCGGCTGCGGGAGGCGCAGCGGCGCTTGCATCCCGGTCTCGCCCAGCGCTTCGCCGACGGTCCGTTCAAGCACGAACGGAGGCGGCTCGGGCGGGGGCGCAGGCTTCGGCGCGACGGGCGCATCGCCGCGTGCTTCGGCGGCCAGTTCCTCGCGGATGGCGCGGATTTCCGGCGTGGTCTTGTATTCCTGAACGGGTTCGGAACCGGGCGGCGGATACACCTGGAGCGGCGGGTGAGCCAACTTCAAAGCCTGAACCGCGCGCAAGCGCGTGGAGCGCGCGGCGTCGAAGCGCTCGCGCAGATGCGGATCGGTTTTTTCGAGGCACAACGGACACATCGGCCCGACGTCTTCGAGTTCCTCGAAGTCCTCGGCTTCCGCCTCTTCGGGCGGAATCAGCTTGCCGCACTTCTGGCAGTAAAGGATCGTGCCGGCCATGCGCCCCTGTATCGTGCTCATGCGTACCGGCTCCGCCTCCCGACCCGAACGTATGACGTTTCGAGCCGGGCCGAGCGGAGCGGAATTCCGCGGACTACCCTATGGCCGTGGCCTAACTATTTCTTAGGCCAAGGCTTGCAGCAGCGCACGCCGGCTCGAGCCTGGTTCACCAGCATCGGAATCTGGCTCGCCCGGCACGAAACCGTGTTGTCGCGCGTCAGCACGCTGCCGGTCCAATCGCCGCCGAAGACGATATTGTCGGACTCATCGCCGGCCGTCCATTCGGCCATGTTTCCAGACATGTCGTAGACGCCTTCTGCGGTGCGGCAGCGCGGAAACCAGCCGGAGGGAAAGGCCGTGCGCTGCTTTTCGGGATCGAGGCCGATCGCGCAGGCGCCGGAGACGTAGGTTTCGGCGTACGGCCACAGGCGCTGTTCGTTGCCGCGGCAGGCGCGCAGCCACTGGTGGGAATCGCAGAGCTTTTTGCCCACGCTTTCGCACAACTGCCGGGCTTCCAAAAGCGTTCCGACGCCGCCGCGCGGAACCACGCCCGCCCGGTTGGGATACTCGTACCGGTCGATCAGAAACGCGGGCACCTGGACGCGTTCGTTGCGCACGTTGGCCACCGCCTCGCCGGCGGGAACCATGACCATGTTCAGGTCCTCGGAGGAGAGCGCCAGATCCACCTTGGACTCGCTCTCGCGCGAAACCTGGAGCGTCGCTTCCTGAAGCTCGAAGCCCGGCCGTTTGAAAGTCAGCACGTAGCGCCCGGGTTCGAGGTCGTGGTCTTTAATCGGGGTCCAGCCCACGAATTCGCCGCTTTCTGCGCTGGGGAGCGGCCGGTCGCGTTCGTCGGTGATCCGGCGCGCGAAGACCTCGGCTTTTTCCTTGCCCGCGGTGATCGTGATAGGCCGGATGCCGATGGCTTCCTTCAGGATCGCGAGCGCTTCCTTATGTTGCGGGTCCTTGGCCAAAGCCTCTTCGGCGAAGGCTTGCGCGGCCGGATAGTTGGGCGCGAGGGGAGTCTGATCGAGGCTGACGAGGGGCGGGCGCAAAAAGCCGCGCGCTTTGGTGACAAAGCGTTCGACCTCCAGTTTGCGGCGGTACTCGTCGCAGACGCGCAGCCCCTCGCGCGTCTCTTCGCTTTCGGGCGCCAGCAACTGCGCGCCGCGGAAGGCGTCGTCGGTGTTCTGCACCAGTCCGCGAACCTGTTCGGCCAAACCTTCGAAGCGATCCCGGTCGGCGCGAATCAGATCTTCCAGGGCTTCCTGCGCTTCCTTGAGGCCCTTGCGCCCGAGCATCACCTTCTCCTGAAACTGCTTCTGGCGCGTCTCGCGCGCCTCGCGCTCGGCCTGATGCGCCTGATACAGCGTGTAGGCCAAAGCGCAGACGCCGAAGAGAAGCGCGGCGGAGGCGGAAATCGTGACGTGGGAATGCTTCCGGGCATTGCGTAAGAACTGCCGCACCGGCCCGACTGGAGCCGCGGCGATGGGCTCGCCCGCGTTGAAGCGGCGGATGTCTTCGGCCAGCGCGCGCCCGCTCTGGTAGCGGCGCGGCTTCTCCTTCTCCAGGCACTTCAGGCAGATGGTCTCGATGTCCGCGTGGATGCGCGGGTTGATCCGGCGCGGGGGAACGGGATCCTCGTCCAACACTTTGCGCAGAACGGCCATCGTCGTCGGCCCGTCGAAGGGCGGTTGGCCGGTGAGCATCTCGTACAAGACCGCTCCGAGCGAATAAATGTCGCTGGTGGGATCGACGGAAGCCAGATCGCCTTCGGCCTGTTCGGGCGACATGTACGAAGGGGTGCCCATCGTGGTGCCGGACTGCGTGATCGAAAGATCTTCGTCCACGCGCTTGGCGAGGCCGAAGTCCATGATTCGCGCGTGGCCGAATTCGTCGACCATGATGTTCGCGGGTTTCACGTCGCGGTGAATGACGCCTTGGCGGCCCGCGTGGTCGAGCGCTTCGGAGCACTGTTCGGTGATCTGCAACGCGAGGCGCGGCGAGACGGGGCCGGCCTCGAGGAGATCCTTGACCGTCTGGCCTTCGACGAAGTCCATCACGAAGAAGGGCTTGCCTTCGTACTCGCCGATGGAGTGAATGGGGACGATGTTGGCGTGCTGCAAGCGCGCGGCGGCCTGCGCCTCGCGCCGGAAGCGCTTCAGATCTTCTTCGCTGGCGATTTCTCCGGCCAGGAGCACTTTGATCGCCACGTGGCGGCGCAGGATCGGGTCGAGCGCCTTGTAAACGATGCCCATGCCTCCGCGGCTGATTTCCTGGACGACCTCGTACGGCCCGATCTTTTCCTGACTGGGCTTCTTGGTCCGGGCTTCGACGGGCTTACGCAGGTTGGTGTCGCCGGTGACGGTCGAATCGCCGGTGGCGGGCAGGGTGGGATGCGAACCGGTGCGCCGCTGCTTGCGGTGGCTGTCGCGCTGGGCGCGGCCCATGGCCATCTCGCGGCGCGCGTCGAAATTCTGCTTGCAGCGCGAACAGGGCAATACGCGAAGCTGCTCGGGCCCCACCTTGGGGTCGATGCGAACGCTTTCGCCGCAATTGGGACACCGGACGTCCATGCAGGATTATCCTAGCGAGGTCCGGCGGCGTCGGCCACTTGGTTAGTCGAACCTGCCAGCCGACTTGCGTTATCCCAGAGCCCGACTACAACCTATCGGTTCGTTGAACAGGTCGAATGGCCCCGTAATCGGACGTGCCAGTGCGGACTCCGTGGTGCGTTAAGCGATGATGACGCGGGCGTGTGGAATTCGGAAGAAACATTCTTAAGGAGGGGGGAACCATGGCCAAGGCAAAGCAGGCGGCGACCAAGAGCGGGTCGGTCGTATTGGGCATCGATATCGGCGGGACGGGAATCAAAGGTGCGCCGGTGGACCTTGGCAAGGGCGTGCTGACGGCCGAACGGCACCGCATTCCCACGCCGCAGCCGGCCACCCCGAAGGCCGTGGCGAGCACGGTGGCGGAGATCGTCAAGCACTTCAACTGGAAGGGTCCGGTGGGCTGCACGTTTCCGGCGGTGGTCAAGGACGGCGTGGTGCACAGCGCCGCGAACGTGGATAAGTCCTGGATCGGCACCAATGGCCGCGATTTGATCGAGAAGGCCACCGGCTGCCCGACCGAACTGGTCAACGACGCCGACGCGGCGGGCATCGCCGAAGTCGTCTTCGGCGCCGGCAAGGGCGTACCCGGCACGGTGCTGTTGTTGACGCTGGGCACCGGCATCGGCAGCGCGCTCTTCCTGGACGGCAAACTGGTTCCCAACACCGAACTGGGGCACGTTTTCTTCAAGGGGCTCGACGCTGAGAAGTACTGCGCCGAGAGCATCCGCGAAGGGCAGGAGCTGTCTTGGAAGAAGTGGGGCAAGCGCGTGGACCGCTACTTGCGCCACATCGAGTTCATCATCGCGCCGGACATGCTGATCATCGGCGGCGGCGTTTCGAAGAAGAGCGACAAGTACTTCCGCTACTTCAACACCAAGTGCCAGGTGGTCCCCGCCAAGATGCTCAACGAGGCCGGAATCATTGGCGGCGCGCTGGTAGCGCGGAAGGGTTAATCAAGTTTGGTAGCGCGGATTCGAAGCAACGCCCCTCCTTGCGAGGGGCGTTTTCTTTTCAGGGCTTTTCGATGCGGCGGAACTTGACCGCGATATCGCCTTCGAAGGGCGGCAGTGCGAGGCCCAAGTAGTGGTCCTCGCGGAGCTTGCTCGGCTGCGCCGCGACCTGCTCCCGCTTAATCACTTCCCCCTTCACGGTGTGCCAGTATTCGATCTCGTAAGTTCCGGGCAGCATGGCGTACACCTGCGCCTTCATGCCCGAATACTCCCGCGCATTCAGGGAGTGAGGCAACTGCACGTGGTAAATCCAGGCATAGCCCCGGGTGCGGTTCTTGAATGCCACGGCTTTGTAGGGGTGCTCGGGGCTGTCGAGGACGATCGGACCGCGGCGGAAATCCTGCCCGCGCAGGTCTTCCCCGCTCATGAAGCGGCTGGCGCCTTCGAGATGCTGGTACGTGCCGTCGAAATGGACGTGAATCCACCACCAATAGCCGGTCTGGCCGGCCATGGGCGTCATGATGCCGCCCCATAGACCGCAATGCAGATCGGCTTCCAGCGATTGCCGGGTGTTGCGCGTCCAGTCCCCGTACTTGTACGAGCGGCCGTGCCAGTGCCCCCCTTGCTCGCAGACCAATACGGGCTTACCGAAGCGCTGCATGCCTTCGAAATGATGCAGCCCGGTCTGGCCCCAATAGTAGGCGTCCAGCGCGCGGACGGCGTCCATCTTCCCGTCGGCCAGCCAAGGGAATCCGGAATACGCATTCGACTGCACGTAATCGAGGCCTTTGGCGAACTGGATGTTCTGCCCGCGCTGCGGATGCGAGATGTGCGTGCCGATCAGATGCTTGCCGCAATCGAATTCCTTCATGTAGCGCGACATCTCGTCCACCCACAGCACCATCGTTTCGGGCGCGGGCAGATCCTGCGAGGGGACGTGGAGGTTGAAGCTGTTGGTCTGGTACTCCTCGGTGAAATCCATCTCGCCGCAGAGCGTCCAGTCGAGGACGGAGGTGCTGTATCCCCAGCGGGCGGCGATGTAGCGGAGCTTGTTCTTGTAGAGCTTCTTGCCTTCGGCCTCGCTGTAGAACTCGCGCGCGCTTTTCAGCGGTCCGCCCAGTTCGGCGGCGTAGGGGCAATTTTCCCAATCGCTGTTGATCCCGGTGCTCACCTGTCCGTGATTCATCAGGATCACCTGGAGGTACACGTTGCGCCGGCGCGCTTCTTCGACCAGATGGTCCATCTTCCAGGCGTTGGGCTGGCTGTAACGGCCGACGCCCTGGAAGGGCGGCCAGTCGCGGCGCCATTCCAGGCCCGTCCACCAGGTCGCCATCCAGACTTTGGCCCAGTTGAGCCCGTGCTTCTGGAAGGCTTCGAAGTATTCGTCGTACTGGTAGGTGCCGCGGTGCCCGATGTCGCGCAGGCGTTCGTAGCCTCCCGGGGGGTCCCAATCGCCGCCGAAGTACGGAAGTTGTTCCTCGCTGGGCGTCGCCAGGTTGATCCCGATGGGGTAGTAGGGCTCGCCATTGGAGAATTCGAACAGTTTCCCGTCGCTGGCCACTTGCACGAAGCCTTTCAGGTTCGACGCCGTGGCCTCGAAAACCAGCGCTTCGCTGCGCGTCGCGACGGGACCGGGTTCGAAGGCTTCTTCCTGGACGCGGCGCCGCCCGTCGGCGCGCTTCCCTATGATTTCAGTGAATTGTCCGTGGTACTTGCGCCATGGCAGCGGCTGGCCGTCGGCGGTAAAGCGGTCGTCGGGAATCCAGCGCTCGCCCTTCACCAGCCACTTGCCGCCCTCACGGACTTCGATCTTGACCGTATGCGTGCCGGTCTCTTTGGGCGCATAGCGGAGTTTCCAGAAGCCGGCCATACCGCCGGCGATGGGCATGATCTCTTCCAGTTCCACCGTGCGCGTGATGTGGCGGCCCATCAGCGTGTCGATGATCGGTTTCTTTACCAGTTGGCGGTCGTACGGTTCGTAAAAGAAGCACGGCACCCGCTCGGTTTTGCCGCTGGGCGTTTCGATCAGCGCCGTCACGTCCACCACTTCGGGGTCGTAGGGATTGGGATAGGACTTGTTCAGGTCGAAATCGACTTCCCACTTGTCGTAGCGCTCGGATTTCAACGCCGTACCCGGCCGGAACGCGACGTGCGGCGTTACCTGCGGAATTGGGCGCGACTGCTGCTTGCCTAGCATGTGAATGTTGTCGATGTAGATAGGTCCGTCGTATTTATGCATGCAGAAAATACGGATGCCGATCTCGCGGACGCGCGTGCGGGAGTAATCGTCCCAGGGGCGCTGGTGGTTCACGGGCTTCAACTTGTGCTTGTTCTCGCCCGAAAGGTCGACCACCACGCGGGTCCAGTCGCCGTTGCGCAGCAGCGGATCAAGCAGCGTTTCGTACCAGAGCAGATCGCGGTCGCGCAGGTGGACCATCGCGCGCATGTCGTGCGGCGCGACGTGCGGCACGTAGACGTCGAAGACCAGCGACTGGAACTCGTAAAAGTTGTCGGCTTCATTCACTTTAAACAACAGTTCGCGAACCAGACATACTTGGCCGGGCATCTTGCCGCGCAAGGCCGCGCTGCGCGTGCCGTCGCTGGCTTGCCCGATGTTCACCGTCAATTCCGTCCCAGGCGAAAGGCGTTGTTCGGGTTTCCACAAGGTATGGTCGGGTTCCCCGGCCTCGAAGCTGTTGCGCCGCGAGGCGCCTTCGAACGGCGTGGCCCACGGATGCAGGCTCAGAATCGGGCGCCTGCCGCGCTCGGAGGCCAGCCATTCCTCGCCTCCGGCGGGCAAGCCGTCCAGATTCAGGTGCACCAAGCCTTGGGCGGCCTCGAGTTCCTCCGCGGCGGACGCCAGCGCGGCGTGCCATTCGGGCACGCCCCGCGCGGGCAGCGTTGCACCGAAGAGCCAACCGCCCAGTGCCGGACTGGCGCCGTACCGCGCGGCCAAGTAACGCAACATGCGCTTCACGGAATCCCGCGCCGCCGGCTTCAGGAAGAACTCGCCCGGACCTTCGACCGGTCCACCGGATTGGGACGAAAGCGGATTCATCGGCCAGCGGAACTTGCCTTGATTGAAGAAGCGGTCGTCGGCGGTTATCAGAACCGGCAAACTCAAACCTTCAGCTTGGGCCTGTTCCAAAATCCGGTCAAAGCGCCAGCACAGTTCCAAGTCGTAGCGCCCCAAGCCTTGCCACTTGCCCCACTCGTCGTTCCATTCCAGCGGAGGGCGCCAGCAAACGGTTTCGGGCGTCCAAGCCCCATACCGCCACGCGTCGGGCTCCGCGCCTCCGGGCTCGCCTTTGCCCAACTCGACGTTGCGGCCCAAGTACCAAGCCGCTTCGGCCTGCCACGGCAGGCCGGTGAGTTCCGGGCGAGGCGCGTACCGCCCGCTGAAAGCCTCACCGCCGGAGCCCGTCCAGTCGGGAAGCGGCGCGCCTCCGGCTAGCCGGCGCTGAATCGCAAGGAGATCCCCGGCATCGGCCGGCCGGCTCGACGACGGCTCGGGTAGTTCCACCGGCAAGCTCGCGATCTTGCGCCCGTTCAAGAGCACGTGGGCGACCACCGCGCCGGCCTGGCGTGTCCAAGCGAAGCTCGACGCACCGAGTACGTTCGAGGTGATTGGAATGCGTGCGCGGAAGCACGGCCGGCCGTAGGGGCGCAGTTCCTCCGCCGGGTTGCGCGCTTCGGGTAAGCGCACGTAATGCTGATCGAAATAAGCCGGGCGCGCTTGAGCCACCGTTTCGGCATTCAACTCGCCGGAGGCGGCGTCGCGGCGGGGCAGTTCGTACGCCGCAGGCGCGAGAAGCACGCGCACGTCGCACTGCTCGG
Organism: Planctomycetota bacterium; assembly: GCA_015075375.1. GTDB lineage: Bacteria > Planctomycetota > SZUA-567 > H5-PLA8 > H5-PLA8 > H5-PLA8. Next base: position 104,022 of record JABTUM010000005.1, read on the forward strand.
GATCGAACGGGTTGAGCGGCTCCGGATGCAGCCGCAGACTCACGTTCACCTCGCCGGGCGCGGAGGCCGCTTCCGCATCGAGGACTTCCAGATCGGCCGGGAACCAGCGCGGCGATTCGGAGTTGGCCCCCCATGGCGGCGGGCCTTTAGGCCCGGGCGCAAGTTCTTCCAGCACCGGCAGACCTGCTTTCGTCGCTTCGGCGAGCCGTGCATCCGAGCTAGGCGCGGGCAGCCATTCGGGCCTGCCGACTTCCAGGCTGCCTTTGAATGCGCGCGTGCTGCGGGCTTTCAGAATGATGCGCTCGGCTGCGCGGGACGATTCGCCGTCCCAAGGCCGGCCGTGCCCCACCGGCGAGAAATCGGACGAACCGGCCGAGAGATCGATCTCCAGCACCGTCTCGCGGCCGGCATCGACCGGCGTCTCGGCCTGGGTCTCGTAAATCCAACCGTTGTGGTGAATCAGCCGCAACTTGACCTGCACGCGGCCCATGCGGTCGCCGTGCAACTTCAGCGGAATCCGCAGCGCTCGATACGGCCGCAAATCGAGCGCATGCGCAAGCGTCAACCGCCGCTCGGTGACGCCTGGCATCGTGAAGTGCCACCGTTCGTCTTCGCCTCCCGTGGCCAGCCGAGCCACGTCGTCGATCTTGATCCCGGAGGCCGAAAGCTCTTCGAACGGCCCCAAATTCGGCGCCCAGCGATTCGTCGAAATCGTCGGGAACGCGAGGCGGTAAGCGGCCATCGAGGCAAACAGCAAAAGCAACAGCAGCGGCCCGGCCGCCAACCCCAGGCCCACTGTGCGCGGACGCAAGCGTAACTTTTGAAGTACGTGCGGTCGCATAGGCTTCCCGAGAGCGCCCTCCCGTGGGGGATCCGAATCCGCCGTGTCGATCCTACCACCGCCCGCCGCAGGCGGGTACCGGTTTGGAGGCTGCTCTATACATGACGTCCGGAAGCAGGCATCTGCATACGCTTTTCAGGAAATTGGGCCAAGTCTTCCAGGCAAGACAGGAAAACAAACCCGATTGCCGTACTTGTGTTACGCGAACGCGGAGCGGGGGTTACCGCATGTTGCAGCGATCTACGTGGCGCAGACCGGGCAGGCGGGATTGCGGGCGAGTTTGAGCATCCGAAAGGACATCGTGCGCAAGTCCATCGTGAGCAGCCGGCCGGCCAAAGGTTCGCCGAAACCCCCCAGCACCTTGATGGCTTCCATCGCCCCCAGGCACCCGACCGTTCCCGAAACCGCCCCGAAGACAGGAAACTCCCTTCGCCAATGCGGCGGCGCATCGGGATGCCGGCAAGCCAGGCACGGCGTGCGGCCCGGCAGGATCGTGGTGATGCTCGCCTCGCAATCGTACATGGCGCATTCGACCAGCGGCTTGCTCTGGCGCACCGCCTCACGGTTCATCGCAAACCGCTCTTGAAAGAGCGGTGCGCAATCGACGATCAAATCCGCTTGTGCAACCAGTTCCGCGGCGTTGGAGTCGCTCATGTTTTCCGGCACCGCGACGATGTCGAGGCGCGGGTTGAGTTCTTTGAGGCGGCGTTCGGCGCTTTGGACGCGCGAAGTGCCCAGTGCGGCGTGGGTCATCAAGAGCTGGCGATTCAGATCGCTGGGTTTGATGTTCCCGCCGTGCGCGAGGATCAGGGTACCGACCCCGGCGGCGGCCAACTCGTACGCCACGACGCTGCCCAGGCCGCCCACGCGCGAGATCAGCACCCGGCTGCCCTTTAGCCGTTCTTGCCCGGCTTCGCCGAACTCGGGCGACCAGAGCTGCCATTCGTAAACGGCGCGTTCTTCGTCGGTTAGCGGCTTGGCCTTGGGCATCGCGGGCTTCCGAGCTTCCTTATCTGCATCATCCGCCGCTGATCGGCGCCATCAAGAGGATGCGGTCGCCGGGCATGAGCATCCTCGCCTCGCCGGTCATCACCTGCTCATCGTTGACGAAAAGGAGCAGCGCCGGCTGCACGCGGCCCGCGGCATCGAGCAGCAACGACTTGAGCGCCGCGCCGCGCGCAGCGGCCAACCTCGCGACGGCCTGGTCCAGGGCACAGCCGTCGGGCACCTCGAACTTCTCGTCGGAGACGCCGGCGGCGGCGCGCACTTGCCCGGAGTAACTCACCGTCACGGTCATGCCCGGGCCTCCGCGGCATCCGAGGCCGCCGCAAGTTCCGCAAGTGGCGTAACGCGCACTTGGCCTCCCTCCACACGCAACAGGCAGCCGGCCAGCCGCCGCGCTTCCCGGCTGCTATGCGTGATATGCAGCGCCGTTACGCCGGTGACCGTCCGCACCTGCTCCAGCAAATGATACATCCCTTCCCGCGTTTCGTCGTCCAGCGCGCTGAGCGGTTCGTCGAGGCAGAGCACCTGCGGCCCGAAGGCCAGCGCGCGGCCCAACGCGACGCGCTGCCGCTCGCCCCCGCTCAAACCTTGCGGCTTGCGCTCCAGCAGCCGCTCGATGTCCAGCAGGCCGGCCAGTTCGGCCACACGCGCGCGCATTTTCTCTTCCGGCCACTTCCGGATACGCAGCGCGAAGTCCATGTTCTCCCGAACGGTCATGCTCGTAAAGAGCGCGCCGTCCTGCGGCACCAGCCCGATCCCGCGCTCGGCCGGTTTGGCGAAGGTCACGTCGCGTCCGAGCAGTTCGATGCGGCCGGCGGTCACGCGCTTCAGCCCGCATAGCGCTTCCAGCAGCGTCGTCTTGCCCGATCCGGTCTTGCCCATCAGCATGCCGTAGCAGCCGGTGGGAATCTCGAACGAAACGTTTTCGAGCGCGAACGCGCCGGCGCGGACGGTCAAGCCTTGGACGCGAATCATCCCGCCACGCCCTCCGTGACGCTCGAATGCACGCCCAGGCCGAAGTATCGGACGACCAGCAGCACGCTCAACGCCGCGGCGACCATGATCAGCGAGACGGCTACGGCGGCCTCGATGTTCCCAACGCTGATCTCGAGAAAGACCGTGGTGGGCAGCACCTCCGTACGCATGCGCGTCGCGCCGGAGAAGATCAGGACCGGGCCGAATTCGCCCAGCGAACGCGCCCAAGCCAGCGTCGCTGCGGTAACCATGCCGCGCCGCGCTTCGGGCAAGGTCACGTGCCAGAAGGCCTGCCCGCGCGTGCAGCCCAGCGTCAGCGCCACGTGTTCCTGGCGCGGATGCAATTGATCGAACGTCGCCCGCATGGTCCGGACGGAAAACGCCGCCGCCACCATGAATTGCGCCAGCACCACGCTGGGCACCGCGTACGTGATGCGCGCCACTTCGCTTTCGAACCACTTTCCGGGCAAGGTCTGGAAGAGAATCAGCAAACTCAGGCCCACGACCAGCGGCGGAAGCACGATCGGTATATCGACGATGGCTTCGACCAGTTCGCGCCCCGGAAAGCGAAAGCGCGATAGCAGGTAGCCCAGCGGTACGGCCACCCAGAGCGAAAAGATCGTCGTCAGCGTGCAGGTGATGAGACTCAGCTTGATGGCGAAGCGAATCTCGGGCGTGTTGATCGCCTTCAGCAGATGGCTGGGCGTCGTGTACCCGGCGTCCGCCACCAGGCAGGCGACGATCAGCAGGATGTAGATTCCGCCCATGAACGCCATGCCGGCAATGAACGGCACGTCGGAGCCGACGCGCACGCCCGAGGCCGGCTTGGAATCGGCGTCGGATGCCGGGGGCTCGCTCACGGTTGGGGAGCTTCCTTCAGGGCATCGGCGCGCCACTGGAAGCCCAGTTCTTCGAAGCGCTTTTTCGAGGCATCGGACCGGATCGCCTCGAGCAGGCGTTCCATGAGGTAGCGGTGTTTGCTGTCCTTCGCCACGCCGTAGGGCTGGACGGCGTGCGCCGAAGGCACGTCGATCTTGATCACATCGAGATGCTCGCGCACGAAGGCCGCGTTGCTGGTGTAAACCAGCACCGCATCCAGGGAGCCCACGCGCATCTGATTGACGAGGTAGTCGCCGGTCGCGGATTCCACCTTCCAGTTCCCCGTATCGATCAGCTTCTGATACAGGCCCTGCGCATCGAGAAGCTTCTGGGTTAATCCGCCCAGCGCCGATTTGACCGGATGCGCCAAGCCCACCCGCATGCCGGGCTTGACCAGATCTTCGATCGTGCGGATGTTCTTCGGATTCTCTTTCGCCACCAGAATCACCATGTCGTTGGCGGAGACGATGACGCCGGAATCGAACTTCTCTTTAACCGACTCGAAATAGGATAAATCGCACGAAAAGTAGGCGTCTGTCTTCGCGCCCGCGCGCATCTGACTGGTCAAGATGCCGCAACCGTTGTAGACGGTGGTAATCGTCACGCCCTCGCGCTGTTCGAAAGCGTGAATCAAATCGTCGATGGCCGGCCGCAGCATCGCTCCGCTGAACAACGTCAGCTCAGGGCGTTCGGCCCAGGCATCTCCATCCACCGATTCGAAGCCCCATTTCTTGAAGATCGCGCCGCCTTTCTCGGGCGCTTGCAGGTAGCGCGCGAAGCGCAGCGCGGCCGTGGGCGCCTTGCTGAAGCGCAGGATGCTCAGCGAGACGTCCTCTACGCGCGGTTTAAACAACGGTAACTCGACGGCCTCCAGATCGGGAAACTGGCGCGCCGTGCTGTCGTAAACAATGGCCGCATCCACGGAGCCCAGTTTCACGTCGTTGGCGACTTCCATGACCGTGGGTTTGAAAACGCCACGCGTTTGAACGGCTTTTTCCAGCGGCTCCCATTGGTTCGTCTCGCGCAGCACGCGCTTGGCGATTTTCCCAATGCTCGCGGCATCGGGATTGGCGAGGGCCACGCGCACGTCGCTACGGAGCAGATCGTCCAGACTGGCGATCTTTTTGGGATTGCCCTTTGCCACAGCGATCACCGGGTGCTGCTTAGCCAACGGCAAGACTTCGGCGACCAGATTTTTCTCGCGCGCTAGCGCGATGTAGCTGGCGTCGGCGGCCAGGTAGAGATCTCCGAGACCGGCCACCTGCAGGTTGCTCAGCAGCGTCCCGGACCCCCCGTAGGTCAATTGAACCGCCACGCCGTATTCCTGCTCGTACTGGCGCGCCGCTTCTTCCACGGGATTCTTCATGTTCGCCGCACAGTACAGGATCAGCGCATTGCGCGGCTTATCTTCGACCTCGGGAGCGGTGGTCATGCGCAGCAGGACGACCATGCTTACGGCCAGCAGCAGCGATCCGATCAACAGATTTCGCATCGACATGGCGGAAACTTATCCTTTCGAGCGCGCGGGCGTTTGGGGCTCGCGTACGCGCCGGCAGGCGCATTGGCCCAGATAATGGGGTCCGATCGACTCGGGAACCTGCAGCAAGCGCAGCGTTCCGTCCTCAAGCGTCTCGACCGCCAAGGTCACGTACTGACCGCGCTGAAGCTGCTTGAGCAGTTCGGACAACCGGGGATCGTCTGCGAGTTCCGCGCCGTTCACGCGTACCGCAAAGGTGCCGTGGCCCAAGGGCGAGCCGGGCGCCTGTTCGGCGAGGGGACGGAGCACTTGCGTGGCCCGGAAACGGAAAGAGTCGCCTTCGTAGCTGCTTTCAATCGTGCCGAAGACGGCAAAGCGTAAGCCATGCGGCATGGCCGCCGTCGCCACGCGGCCATCTGCCGGCGGCTGGCCGTAGAGCCAGAATCCAAGGCCCAGCGCACCCAGCAGCAGCGCCGCCGCGGCGAGGCTTAAACTCCAACGGCGCTTGCGCGGAGGTTCCGCGCGCTCCAACAGCCGCTGCGCAAGCTGCGCGGCATCGGGCGCCGGCACGTGGGCGGCGTGCAACAGGCCTTCGGCACGTAAGGCGCGATCGAACGCTGCGGCGGTTTGTGGATCTTGGCGTAGGTCGGAAGCCAGCGCCGCGCGCTCGGCTTCGCTCAAGTCAGCGTCGAAGAAGCGTGCGATCCGGGCATCTTGCGCGTGCGGAGTCGGGGGTTCGTTCGGGCTGTTCATTCTCCCCCTCCCTTCCGCTCAAGCGTATGCGAATGGCGCCGGCCAGTCTCTTGCGCAAACGGAACAACCGCTGCTTCAGGTACCCCACCGTCTGCCCGGTTCGTTCGGCTAGGCTCGCCAGCGAGTCCGTTCGAGCGTACCGTGCTTCCAGCAGTTCACGGTCGCCTTCGGGCAGTTCGCTCAGGCAGCGCCGCAGCGCGGCCAACTCAGCTTCGAAATCCGGTCCGTCTACGACCCGGGCATCTCGTGCTTCGACTTCGGCCAGTTCCGCGGCGCTCCACAGGGCCGGCCGTTTGCGCGTCAGCTCGTTCAGCGCCAGATTCCGCGCCACCCGCCGAAACCACGTGCTCAACTCCGGCCCCGGCGTCACCCCACGCTTCCAAGCCAGCAAGAAGACGTCCTGTGCCAACTCTTCCGCTACTTCCGGCCGGCGCGTCAGCGCCATGAGGCAGCCGTACACCTCACCCCAATGCCGGGCGATCAGGACTTCGAGCGCTATCGCTTGCCGGTCGCTCATTGGCTTACTTTCCCAACTCGGCTTCCGGTTATCCGGAATTCCAAAAAAAGTTCAGCCTTGCGCCGGAGCGGAAACCGCTTCGACGATCCGGCCTTCGGACAAGCTCCAGGTGCGTTCCGCGCGCGCCGCGGACTCCAGGGAATGCGTCACCATCAGTACCGCTCCGCCCTGCTTGGCGAAATCGGACAGACACATCAGGACTGCGTCGGCCTGCACGGGGTCCAGGTTTCCGGTCGGCTCGTCGGCCAGCAATAGCCTGGGCTCATTCAGGAGCGCCCGCGCCAGCGCCGTGCGCTGCCGCTCGCCGGTGCTCAACTCGGACGGCAGGTGATGAGTTCGCCCGGTGAGCCCAAAGCGCTCGATCAACTCGGCGGCGCGGTGCTCCGCCGCGTCCCGATCGCCGCCGCTCGCCACCGTCGCGGCCAGCACGTTTTCGCGCACGTCGAGGTAGGGCACCAAATGGAACTGCTGGAAAACGAAGCCCACTTCTTTTGCGCGCAGCCGCGCCCGGGCTTCTTGAGCCAGCGCGTACGGGCGTTGGCCGGCCAGTTCGACTTCGCCGGCGTCGGGTGCCAAGAGCGTTCCGGCAATCCAAAGCAGCGTGGATTTGCCCGCGCCGCTGGGACCGCGCAAAGCCACGAAGGCGCCGGGTTCCAGCGCAAGGGTGGCTTCGCGCAAAACCGTTACGGCACCGCCGTCTTTCGAATAGGCTTTGGTGACACCGCGCAGAGCCAGGATGGCCATGGCTCAATCCTCCCGCAGCACGGCGACGGGATCCTGCCCCGCGGCCCGCTGCGCCGGCAGCCAACTGGCAATCGCGGCCAGAAGCGGCGCGAGCACCAGGCACGCGCCCAGCAGCTTCGGATCGAAGGCCGCGCGCAGATCCGCTTCGCCCCATGCCGCGCCCAGCGCCCAACCCAGCACAAATCCCGCTCCCGCGCCGAAAGCGCCCATCGCCAGCGCCTTGGCCATGAAGAGCCAGACGATCTGCGCCGAACGCCAGCCCAGCGCGCGCAGCACGCCCACCTCGGCGACGCGCTCCCGGGTATTCCCGAAGACCAGCAATCCCACCCACGCGGCGCTGGCCAGAATCAGCAGCGGGACCAGCCAAGCGGCAAGCGCCTCGCGGTCGCGGCGCGTCTGTTCCTGCAGCTTGCGCTCGCGCTCGACATCCTGCAGCGCTTTGGCCGTCGCCAGCTTGCGCGCTTCGGCCCGCGCCACCGCTTGCGATTGGAACTCCACGGCCTGCGTGTCGGGCAGGATTTTCGAGATCTCGGCGCGAATCTCGGCCATGCGGTCCACCGTCGCACAGTTGCATTGCAGCGCCAGAATCGCGTTGATCCGGCCGGGCATCTCGAGGAGGTCTTGTGCTTCGGCCAGGTCGATCCAGACCGTGATATCGTCCTGATTGCCGCGCGCGGGGTGGTTCTTGTGGACCTTGAACTCGCGCCCCTGCAGGCGCACGGTATCGCCGGGCTGCAGACCCAACTGGCGGTGCAATTCATAACCCAGGACGATCTTGCCCTTCGGCACCGCATCGAGGATCGGTTTCTTTTCGCTGCGCTGCAGAATGGGAATCTCCCCGCGCGTCCCCACCAGCACGATGGTGCGCTTCTGTTCTTCCCAGACCAGCTTTCGCGTCAGGCTTGGAAGAAGGTGGTTCACGGTGATCAGTTCGGTGTTGGCGAGGCGCTTGGCGTACTCTTCGGGCATCGTCTTTTCGGCAAAGCCGCGGGCGTACACGTCGGCCAAATTTTGGTCGCGGGGCAGGATCAGGACGTTAAAGCCGAGGTTCTTGGTGATCTTGCGGACATCGTCTTCCATCCGTGCGGCATCGGCTTCCACTTCGGCGCGCCGCTCGGCCACGAAGAGTTCGGTGCGCAGCCGGTAGCTCTCCAGCAGGGTGAACGCGCCGGCCAGCGACGCCATGGCGATACTGACCGCCAGCATCCCCAACACGAAATTCAGCTTGCGATGCGCGATCTCGCGCCACACCATCCGCCACAGACTCAAGGCAGGCCCCCGCAATCAAGCGCGCTTGGCGCGCGACAGTACGCTCAACAGCAGCACAGCCAACACCAGCACGGCGAGCCCGCCGCCGACCCCGACCCACAATCGCGAGCTTCCCGGCTCATCCGGTTCCGCGGCGCTCGCTTCGGGCGCGGCCGGCGCTTCGGCCACGGCAGGTGCGGCGGTAAGCCCCACCAGCGGAGGCAGCGCGTGGTCCACCGCGTGGCGGTCCGTCACCAGACGCTCCCATTCCACGGCCATCAGCATGTCGAATCCCGGATTCTGTTCCTTGATCTCGCACGAGCACGCGCCGGTGAGAAACGCCGCGACGCTGTTCAGCAATTCGGGCTGAATCTCTTCGCCCACCAGCGGATCCAGAACCCGGCCGCGTCCGAAAAGCGGAAACGCGAGCGGCTGGCCTTGCTTGGCGGCGGCGGGAAAGGGTTGGAGCAGCAGGGCGCGAAAAACGGTCTCGTTCGCATCGTCGGCCCGAACGCGCAGCAGAGACAGCTTCAACTTGAGCGGTTCGGGCTTTTCGGCGGCTTCGATCGGCTCTTCTCCGGGGAAATGCTCTTCGTCGGGCACGGATAGGTCGGTGGTCTCCTCGAGGTGCTTGAATTGGCGCTCGATAACCTTGGCCGCCGCGTCGTCCCGCTCGGCATTGCCGCTTTCGAGCAGCAGCATAACGAAAGAATCACCGGTGAGCAGCCGGCGCGCCGATTCGCGGCGCATGGGAGACTCGTGGAGACCGGCCTGTAGCGCTTCATCCAGGGTGCCCTGCCAGGCAATCAACGGCAGCATCGGCGAGCGCGGATACATCAGCACCGCATGCGCGTCGCCGGCCGCCACGTCCGCCAACTTGGCCAAGGGCTTTTCGAGAGCGCCTTCCAAATCCTTCAGAAATAGATCCGTAACCGGCTGCTCGAGATCCTGCTGCATCAGCATCCAGTTCGCGAACATCGCCGAACTGTCGCCGGCCGTAAACTTTTTGATCGCTTCCTGCTTTGCTTCGTTCAGTGGGCCGCGATGCAGAATCAGAAGCAGGTAAGGATCCGAATCCCAGCGCTCCAAGGCGTATCGAAAGACCGGCGTGCTGCAGGCGCAGGCCGAAAACGAGGAACCGATCAAGAGTAGCGCGAGCACGAAGCGTAGCATCAAAGTCCTCTCTCCTTACCTACACGTGGTATATACATTATGAGGCATTAAATTCGTAATCCTGATGCGGGACTTGGCGATCTGCTTTTCGCAACCCGCCAGTGCCTCTATGATAAGGAAGAGCGTGGAGTCGTGCGATGCCTACGGTAGACGAAATGCGGGATGCGCTCCGGGAAGTCTTCGACCCGGAGATTCCGATCAACATTCTAGATTTGGGGCTGATTTACGACCTCGAGCAGGCTCAGCCGGGCCATGTCCAAGTCAAGATGACGCTGACCAATCCCGCCTGCCCCGTCGGCGATCAACTTACGGCCAAGGTTAAGGAAGCCGTGGGGAAGCTTAACGGCGTCGAAAAAGTCGATGTAAACCTTGTCTGGGACCCGCCTTGGAATAAGGACAAGATGACCTTCGAAGGCAAGCTCCAGTTCAATTTGCTAGGCTTTTCGTAGTCCTCGCGCTCAGTTTCCCCTTCCTGCTTACCATTCATCATCGACGCACAGGTGATTTTAAGCCGATATTACAGACAAGACTTATCCGAGATCACTTGAATCAAGAGGGGTTATCGCCTATAAAGGAGACAGCCCTAGAAGAGCCGGACTATCGAACCGGGAGGCGGCCGTGAAATACTCGCAAAGTACCGAATGGGCGTTGGACAGCCTGTTCTACATCGCCGCGCATCCGGAACGGTTGGATTTCGGGGTTGAGGAGATTGCACAAGCGCAGCAGGTATCGCCTTCCTATCTGGCCAAGATCTTCCAGCAGTTGGCGAAGGCGGGCATCCTGCGTTCGCATCGCGGCGCCAAGGGCGGGTATTCGTTGGGCCGGCCGCCGGCGGAGATCACGCTGCTGGATGTAGCGACGGTCTGCGAAGGTTCCATTCCGCTGTACGACTGTAACGCGCCCGCGAAGAGCTGTTCGCTGGGGACCAAGTGCCTGATCGTGAAGACATTCCGCGAAGCCGAGCGGCGCATGCACGAGACGCTGGCCGGCGTCACGCTGCAAGACTTGGTGGATCACATGCGCGGCCACGGCGAGCAGGCCGATTGGCTGAAGGTCGGCAGCGCCGACGTCCAGAAGCTTTCGACGTAGGGGAGACACCGTGACGACCGATACCAAGCAACTCGAGACGCTTGCCAAGAGCGAATACAAGTGGGGCTTCGTCTCCGATCTGGAGGCCGATGCGGCGCCGCCGGGCCTGAACGAAGAGATCGTGCGCTTTATCTCGCTTAAGAAGAACGAGCCTCAATGGCTTCTCGACTGGCGCCTGAAGGCGTACCGCAAGTGGACGACGATGGAAGCGCCGGCGTGGCCGAACGTGCATTACCCGCCGATCGACTACCAGGCGAGCGTGTATTACTCCGCGCCAAAGCCCAAAAAGAAGCTGGGGAGCCTCGACGAGCTGGACCCCGAGATTAAATCGACCTTCGACAAGCTGGGCATCTCGCTCGACGAGCAGAAGATGCTGGCCGGCGTCGCCGTGGACGCGGTGATCGACAGCGTTTCGGTGGCGACGACCTTCAAGACCAAGCTGAAAGAGCTGGGCATTATCTTCTGCAGCTTCTCGGAGGCCGTGAAAGAGCACCCCGACCTGGTGCGCAAGTACCTGGGCAGCGTGGTGCCCTACAGCGACAACTACTTCGCGACGCTCAACAGCGCAGTCTTCAGCGACGGAAGTTTCTGCTACATTCCGGAAGGCGTGCGCTGTCCGATGGAACTCTCGACGTACTTCCGCATCAACGCGGCGAATACAGGGCAGTTCGAGCGCACGCTGATCGTCGCCGAGAAGGGCAGCTACGTGAGCTACCTGGAAGGCTGCACGGCGCCGATGCGCGACGAGAACCAGCTTCACGCCGCGGTCGTCGAACTGGTGGCCATGGAAGACGCGCAGATCAAGTATTCGACGGTACAGAACTGGTATCCCGGCGACGCGGAAGGGCGCGGCGGGATTTACAATTTCGTGACCAAGCGCGGCAAGTGCGCCGGCGCACGCAGCAAGATCTCGTGGACGCAGGTCGAGACCGGCAGCGCGATCACCTGGAAGTACCCCAGCGTGGTGTTGCAGGGCGATTATTCGGTGGGCGAGTTCTACAGCGTGGCGCTGACCAGCAAGCGCCAGCAGGCCGACACCGGCACGAAGATGATCCACATCGGAAAAAACACCAAGAGCACGATCGTGAGCAAAGGCATCAGCGCGGGCCGCGGGCAGAACAGCTACCGCGGGCTGGTGAAGATTGCCAAGAGCGCCGAGAATGCGCGCAACTTCTCGCAGTGCGACTCGATGCTGATCGGGCAGCAGTGCGGCGCGCATACGTTCCCGTACATCGAGGTCGCCAACCCGACGGCGACGGTCGAGCACGAAGCGTCGACCAGCAAGGTCGGCGAAGACCAGATTTTCTATTGCAACCAGCGCGGGATCGATACCGAGAATGCCGTTTCGATGATCGTGAACGGATTCTGCAAAGAGATCTTCAACGAGCTGCCCATGGAATTCGCCGTCGAGGCGCAGAAGCTTTTGGGCATCAGCCTGGAAGGCAGTGTGGGTTAATTCGCGGCGCCGGCGTTGCGCCGGCACGCCATTCGTAGCGCCGGCATCTTGCAGGCGCCCAAAGGGGAGTCGGACCAACGATGCTCGAGATCAAGAACCTCCATGCCCGCGTCGAAGGCAAGGAGATCCTCAAGGGACTGAACCTCTCCATCCAGGCCGGTGAGGTGCACGCGATCATGGGGCCCAACGGCTCCGGCAAAAGCACGCTCGCGCAGGTGCTGTGCGGCCGCGAAGAGTACGAAGTCACCGCGGGCACGGTCACCTACGCAGGCAAGGATCTGCTGGAGATGGATCCCGAGGTGCGCGCGCGCGAAGGTATCTTCCTGGCCTTCCAATATCCGGTCGAGATTCCCGGCGTGGGCAACACCTACTTCCTGCGTACGGCGCTGAACGCGATTCGCGCGCACCGCGGGCTGGAAGAACTCGACGCGATGGACTTCCTGGAACTGACGCGCGAGAAAATGAAGCTGCTCAAGATGGACGAAAGCCTCCTGCGCCGCAGCGTCAACGAAGGCTTCAGCGGCGGCGAGAAGAAGCGCAACGAGATCTTCCAGATGGCGGTGCTGGACCCGAAACTGGCGATCCTCGACGAGACCGACAGCGGACTGGACATCGACGCGCTGCGCATCGTATCCGACGGCGTGAACAGCCTGCGCGGGAAGGACCGCGCGGTGCTGGTGGTGACGCACTACCAGCGCCTGCTGGAGTACATCGTCCCCGATTTCGTTCACGTGCTGGCCGGCGGCCGGATCGTGCGCAGCGGCGGGAAGGAACTGGCGCTTGAGCTGGAAGCCAAAGGCTACGCTTGGGTCGACGACCTCGCGGCCAAGACCGGCGCTCGATAACAAGGATTCCCCGACATGCCTGCCAAGATGGAAAGCGCCGAGAGTTTCCTGGGCGCATACGCGGATTTCGAGCGTGCGGCGAACACGCAGCCGGCCTGGGCCAAGCAACTCCGCCAGGCCGCGCGCGAACACGCACTGGCGCTGGGCATCCCGACCACCCGCCACGAAGAGTGGCGCTACACCAACGTGAGTTCCCTGGCCAAACGCGCGCATGCGCTCGCCCCGGCTGCGAACGCGGATGCCGCGCTCATCACCGGGCATACGTGGCCCGCGCTGAACGGCATCGTCCTGACGGTGCTCGACGGGCACTTCGCGCCTGCGCTTTCGTCCGCGGCCGCGCTGCCGTCCGGCGTGACCGCGTGCGGGCTGGCCGAAGCGATCGTAAAAGAACACCCGGCCGTCCAGGCGCATCTGGGACGCCTTGCGCGCTCGTCCGAAGCGCCGTTCGTGGCGCTGAACACGGCCTTCCTGCGCGACGGGGTCTTCCTGCATGTGCCGCAGGGCGTCGCGGTGGACGCTCCGATTCACCTGCTCTTCGTCAACACCGGCGGTTCGGATACGGTCCGGCACGCGCGGAGTCTGCTCGTCTTCGAGGCCGGCAGCCGCGCCACGGTCCTGGAGCATTACACCGGCACGGGTGCAGCGCCGAGCTTGACCAACGCCGTGACCGAAACGTTTGTCGGCCCCGGCGCGGTGGTGGACCATACCAAGCTGCAGCAGGAATCGGCCGCGGCGTGGCATATCGCCAGTTCCGAAGCGCTCTTGGGCGAGAAGTGCGACTACGCCGCGCATTCGATCTCGCTGGGCGGATTGCTTACGCGCAACGACGTGAACGCGAAGCTGGACGCCGAACATGTCGAGTGCACGGTCAACGGCTTTTACGTCACCGAAGGCGACCAGCACATCGATAACCACACGCTGGTGGACCACGCCAAGCCCAACGGGCACAGCTACGAAGTTTACAAAGGCGTGCTCGACGAGCGCTCGGTTGCCGTCTTCAACGGCAAGATCTTCGTACGCGAGGGAGCGCAGAAGACCGACGCGAAGCAGGACAACAAACACCTGCTGCTCTCGCGCGACGCCGAGGTTCAAACCAAGCCGCAACTCGAGATTTTCGCCGACGACGTGAAGTGCACGCACGGGGCCGTGGTGGGACAACTCGACCCAAACGCCGTCTTCTACCTGCGCGCGCGGGGGATCGGGCAGACCTCGGCTCGGCGCATGCTCACCTTCGCCTTCGCCGAAGAAGTTTTGGGCGAGATCGAGCACGCGGGGGTGCGCGAGCGCGTGGCGGAACTCGTTCGCGCACGCATGGCCCAGGCGCCCAGCCTGCGGGCGAGTTGAAGCGGAGCGTTGATCTCACTATGTCCGATCTCGATGAGCTGTACCAAGAGGTCATCTTCGACCACAGCAAGAAGCCGCGGAACTGCCGCAAGCTGGAGCATCCCACGTGCGACGCGGGCGGCCACAATCCGCTGTGCGGCGACCACGTTCACATCTACCTCGATCTGGATGGCGAGACGATCAAGGACGTGAGCTTCGAAGGCAAGGGCTGCGCGATCTCCACGGCCTCGGCTTCGATGATGACCGGCCTTCTAAAGGGCAAGACCCGCGACGAAGCCCAGAAGCTCATCGACGGTTTCATCGCGCTGGTGACGGACGAAAAGGCGACGGCCGGCGACGAACTGGGCAAGCTGAAGGTTTTTTCCGGTGTGCGCAAATTTCCCGTGCGCGTGAAATGCGCGAGTCTCGCGTGGCGCACCGCCGAAGCCGCGCTGAAGCGAGAAGCCAAAGAGATTTCCACCGAGTGATCCGGAAGCGCACGCCATGACGCCCGCCTCGATCGAACTGACGCGCGAAGTCCCCGCCGTGCTGGTTCCCAGCGGCCAGAGCACCTTGGTGGCGCAAGGCACCAAGGTCACCATCGTTCAATCGCTAGGCGGCAGCCACACGGTGATCACCGCTCAAGGCATGATGGTGCGCATCGACGGGCGCGACGCCGACGCTTTGGGTATGGAGCCCGAAAAGGCGCCGGAAGCCTCGGCCGCGCCCGCGGCAACCCCCGACGAACTGCGCGAGCACATCACGCAGGCCTTGCGCAAGGTGTACGACCCCGAGATTCCGGTGAACGTCGTCGAACTGGGTCTCGTGTACGGCTGCCACGTCGATACCCTGGCCGAAGGCGGCTACAAGGTCGTGGTGGACATGACGCTGACGGCGCCCGGATGCGGGATGGGCGATGTACTGCGGCGCGACGCGCTGAAACGCATCCAGGAACAGCCCGGCGTCAAGGAAGCCGAAGTGAAGATCGTCCTCGATCCGCCATGGGACAAGAGCAAGATGTCGGACGCCGCGCGCTTGCAGCTCGGGATGTTCTAGCAGCCCGTCGAAAAAGGGTGCTGCCGGCCGAAGGTCAGCGCTTCCAACTCGTGCCTTTGCGCACCAGCCGCACCGTCTGCTCCCCGCCCGTCTCGCCTACTTCGATCCGTACGCGCAAATCCTCCGTCTCGCGCGCATCGGCGGTGGCGTTCAGGACCGGCGCGATGCCGAAAACGCCAGGGCCCGCGCTGTCCATGTAGTTGGTGCTGAGCGTGACTTGCCTGCGGGTCGTCAGGAACTTCAGCAGCGCGATTCCTCCGGGCACATTCCGCGGACGCGTGTAGGTAAAGGTCGTGCCGCCTTGTCCCGCAAAGGTCGCACCGCCCACCGTACCGTCTCCCACCGTTTCGACGTACAGCCCCAAAGTCGCCTCCGCACCCGCACCGCCGGTGGGATCGTACTCCGTGTCCGCGGGAGGCCAGAAGAGCGCGGTGAGCTGCAGGCGCTGCTGCACGCCGCCCGCCACGTTCTTCTGGGTGATAAGCAGCTTGTCCACAAAGAAGGCCCCCAGCGGCGCCTCGCTGCCCGAGCCGCCCATCTTGAATTGGCCTTTGCCCGAGGTGCCCGCGCGCCGGCACGTATAGCGCGTGCCCAGCAGCGTCTGGGCGCGCCAACCCGCCGCTCCACCGATTTCCAGAAGCACCGGGACCGTCACCAGCCGGCTCGTCACGTTGCTCTCGTCGCTTGCGCCCAACGCATCCAGAGCCGCCGCCAACGCCGCGTTCTTGACCGTCGCGCTCCAGATACCCGTCGCGGGGGCGAAGCTGAACTTGATACTCGGTATGACGCCGGCCGGTGTCTGCCAAATCGATTTAGTGGCGCTCGACGAAACGGGAGCGGCGGCCGTCAGCGCCACGCCGGCGCATTCGATGCGCAACGCCTGTCCCGCCAGTTGGGCCGGGTCGAGTCCCGCCGCAATCAGGGCGGCGGGGTTGAGCTTGCCTTTCAGCGTAAGCTGATCCGCTTGCGGGCCGATGCGCTGGGCGAGCGCGAAATTGAGGACGTACAGCGCCTGGTCGATGCGCAGGTCGGCATCCTGCACGAGACCGCTGACGATCACGGACACGGCATCGGACGCGGACGCGCCGACCCGATCGGTGGCCGTCACGGTCACGGTGTATTCGCCGGCGGCCTCGAAGGCATGCATGGCCTGGGCACCCGTGCCGAACGAGCCGTCGTCGAAATCCCACGCGTAGCTCACGGCGTCACCGGCGTCCGCGTCGCCACCCGACGCGCCGAAGACAAACGACTGGCCCGGCACCAGGTACAGCGGGGGTGAAGCGGGATCGTCGATGGCGACGGTGGGCGTTTGGTTGGCGTTGAAAATGCGTATGTCCAGATCCTGTTGCGCGGACGTTCCGCCCACATCGGCGAGGCTTTCGGCGCGCGCTCGCAGGGTGTAATTGCCGTCGGGCAAGCCGGTGGTGTCGAAGCTCCATGTGTACGGCGGCGTTCCGGCCGTCTGGGTGGCCTGCACGCTGCCACCCTGGCGAAGCTCGAAGACCACCTGCTGGATCCCATCGCCCTCCTCGGTGCCGGCGTCGGGATCGTGGGCCAAGGCCAACGCGTTCAGCGTTCCGGCGACCCAACTTCCGTCTGCGGGCTGCGGCACGCTCACGACGGGATCGCGCTGCGGGAGCGAATCGATCCACGCAGCCAGCACGGACAGCGCGGCGGCATCGGGCACGTTCCGCGCGAGCGGCGGCATCTGGTTGGCGCCGACCAGCCCCATGCGGTGATGGACGATCGAACGGCTCACGCTGGCCGGCGCGACCGCTCGCGCAAACGCGATGCCCAGGGGATTATCCACCGGTCCGTCCACGAGGTTCTGCTGCGCCAGAGCGGTATCGAAGCGCGCGTCGAAATTCGCCGGCGCTCCGCCCGGACGATGGCATTGCCCGCAGTTCGCGTCCAGGTAGGAGCGTGAACGGTGCTCCAGAGTTGCCGTGGTATCGCCCACCGCGGCAAGCGCCGCGAAGCCGGGAATCGAGGCTTCGTTCAGCGGGCTTCCGAAGAGACCGATGTAATTCCACGAGCGCAGTTGGTTGTCGATCTCCCCGGTTTGCGGATAGAGATAGAGCCCGTTCAGTTGCCGCGTGTTGGCGCCCAAAATGTGCCCGGCGTTGGGCGTATGGCAGGTCAGGCATGCGCTGCGGCCGGGGTAGCTCCAGGTCTGCACGCGGCTTCCGCCGCCCTCAAGCTGGATCGTAACGTCCTCATCGAGTTCGTCCGCCAGCAGGTCGGCGTCGGAATGGTCGGAGCGCCACTTGTAGGTGACTCCGTAGACCGAGCCGTCGGCTTTGACCATCAGCAGGCGCGTTTCGAGGCGCTTGCGCACGGACGGACTGGCTTCGTCGATGCCCAGTTCGAAATGTTTCACGAAGACCGTGCCCGCCGGGAAGGTCCACGCGCCGGTGGGCGCAAAGCCGACCGTCGTGCCCGTGGGGATGCTGACCCAGCGCGATTTGATCGCGGCGTCGGACCAGAGCGGACTGTTCACATTAAAGGGGATCAGCGCGGCGCTGGGCGTGAGCGCCGCGGTATCGTCGAACGCGCCGGTCTGCGAGAGCAGCGCCGGAAGCGTTCCGAACTCGTCCGCGGGCATGTTGAGGTAGGGATCCGCGCCGGGCCGCGCCACGAGTCCGTATCGGGAGACTTGGAGCGTGAAGCTTTGCGTCGCATCGGGCAGGACGCCGTTGTGCGCGCGCAAGGTCACGGGAAACGAGCCTTCCGCGGTGGGCGTCCAGGTCACCTCGCCCGTCAGCGTATCGACTTCCATGCCCGCCGGGTGTTGCGTCAATTCGTACAGCACCACGCCGGTGCCGGAAGCCTGCGCATCGTACAGGTACTCGATGCCCACGTTGGCCAGTAGAGCGGGCGTAGTGGTGAAGACCGGCGGGCCGTCGTTGTCTTCTATGGTCAGCGCGTGGAAGGTGGCACCCAACACCGCGTTGGCCGGCGCACTGAGCGTCACGTGGACGCTCTCGGCGGGTTCGTCGAGGGTATCTTCAAGAATAGTGAGCGGAATGAACTGCGAGGTCTCGCCGGGGTCGAAGGTCAGCGTGCCCGCCGTCAGCGTATAGTCGTCGACGCCCGAGGCCGTGCCCCCGGTCGCCGCGTACTGCACGGTAACGGTCTGGTCGCTGGGGTGGCTGAGGCGCACTTCGATGCTCGCCGCGCCTGCGGATTCGTCCACGCTTTGCGAAGCGCTGGCAAATTCGACGGTCGGCGCGGCGATGACGATGCGGTACACGTCGCCGGAGCCAAGCTCGCAAAAGTACAGTTCGCCTGCAGAATCCTCGCCGAAGGACGATGGCCCCTGCGGCTGAATCTGACTGGTGCGCTGCACCGCTTCGCTCACCGTCGTGCCGTCGTAGCGCAGCGTCCACATCCGGCTCGAAACGTAGTCGGCGTAGAAATAGGTGCCCTGCATTTCGGGGAAGGCCGCGCCACGGTAGACGTGCCCGCCGATCACCGCGTGTCCGACACCGGAGGTGTAATCGATCACCGGATCGGTGGCGGTGGTCACCGGCGTGCCGCCGACGCCGGGCGTGGCGATGAACCCTTCACGCGGCCGCCAGCCGAAATTGCGGCCGCCCACGCCGGCGGGAATAAAGTCGATTTCCTCGCGCGCCCCTTGGCCCACGTCGCCGATCCAGAGATCGCCCATCTGCCGGTCGAAGCCGCAGCGAAACGGATGGCGCAGGCCGAAGGCCCAGATTTCCTGCCGGAAGGTCGAGTGATTCTTGTACGGATTGCCGTCCGGAATCGCATAAGGCGTTCCGCCGTCCACGTCGATGCGCAGAATCTTGCCCAACAACACCGTGCGGTCCTGGCCGTTCCCGATAGTGCCGTGACCGTCGTTGCCGCCGCCGCCGTCGCCGAAGGCGATGTACAGAAATCCGTCGAGCCCGAAGCCCAGCCAGCCGCCGTTATGATTGCTCTCCGGCTGGGGCGTCGTCAGGATCACCGTGCGGCTGTCCGGATCGGCGATGTTCGAGGTGGCCGGATCGCCGGTCACTCGGTAGCGCAAAATATCGGAGCGGCTCGGTCCGCTTGCAGTGACGTGTACATAAAAGTACCCGTTCGTCGCGTACTGCGGATGGAACGCCAGCCCCAGCAGGCCTTGCTCGTTACCGGTGGTCATGCCCCCGATGGTGAGAAAGGGCGTGGCCAAGGTCTGGCCCGTGGCTCGATTGAGTATGCGAATGCGGCCGGTGTGCTGCTCGGCGATGAAGAGCCGCGCCGCGTCGCCCGGCACGGCCGTTACGGCAACTGGGCGGCTGAAGCCTTCGCCCACCAGGACCTTGCTCAAGACCAGATCCGCGGCCTGCGCGTGTGCCGCCAGGACTGCCAAAATCAGGCCCAGCGCGAGTTTTGTTCGCGGGAGCGACGTTCGACGAAGCAACGGTGCCGCATCGCGCGGCCTATAATGGCCATCCATGCCCAAGCTCCAACCCCGGTGAGTCCTAGGGCGGCAACAGTATACAGCAACAACCATAGCTGCCGACCTGATGAATCGCCCTGCTCACGCGGAATAAGCGCAAGCGCTGGGCCAGAAGAGAAGGCGCGAAGAACTAGGGGGAGAACTGCGCCTAAAACAGGCGGCGCTGGCGCTGATACATAGGCAGATACTGGCGCTCCAGCGAAAGGATCAGCACACCCATCGCGGTGGCGTAGGCGAGGCCCGCTTCGCGGCTTTGCAGCATGGCGCCGGGCGGGAAGGGCCACGATCCGTCGCTTTCCTGATGGTCGATCAGCACACGCTGCAACGGCGGCGCGAACTCTTGCCACGCCTCGCCGCCGAGTTGGAACATGCCTTGCGCCAAGTAGAAATTCTCGAAGTAAAAGTAGCCCTTATAGCCCCCACCCCACGCCGGTTTGAAGCGGCGCAGATATCGCACCGACTTTCGCACGCGTTCGTCGGGCTCCGGTTCCAGCAGGCACTTCATCAGCACCGCCACGCCGGTCACGCCGGGTTCGGGTTCCTTGCTCGACTTGAGCCGGTACAAATAGCCGGTGCGTTCGGCATCCGTTTCTGAGTACGCGGCATTGATGTACTTCATCGCGCGTTCGAAGACGGCGTCATCAATTTCGTATCCGCTTTGCCGTGCGGCGTGCAGGACCAGCAACTGCCACGACGTGACCGAGAGGTCGCTCGTGCCGTCTTGCGGCGTGTAGCGCCAACCGCCCTCTTCGCCGGGAAACTTCCGCGCCTTCTGCGCGCTTACGGTTAGCTCGATGCTCTTGCGGCACCACGCGGCCAAATCTTTATCGCGCGCTTCGTCACCCGCCATGCCCAGGTAGGCCAGGCCGAAGAGCGTACAGATGGCGTGGACGTACATCGAGTCGTCGGAACCGCCGAGGTAGCCGTCCGAACGCATGGTAGGCAGCACGTACCCCATGGCGCGCTTCACCGCTTCGCCACGCGCATCGTTTCCCGGCAGGTGCCCGTTCGCAAGCAGCGCAAGTCCCGCGAGACTCGCCACGGCGCTCTTGTAGCGCGCTCCCTCCCAGGATCCGCTCTCCGCACCCTCCTTGACCTGCCGCTCGACCAACCAATCCAGCCCGCTTTCCACCGCTTGGCGAATCTCGCGCGGAGCGGGCGGCGCGGCTTCGGGTTCGGCCGTGTGCGCTGCCTCCGGTCCAGTCGTCATGCAGGCAAGCGCTATTAATATCGCCGTGCTCGTTCGAATCGGATTCGCCGGCATCGCGAGGATCCTCATGGGCTTAGTGCCTCAAAAAGTCCGACATGGAATCGAGATACTCGTACGTCGGAGCGGCGTAGTGCTTCAGGCTGCGCACCTTCCGCGCTTTCTCCAGTTCTTCGCGCAGGAAGCGCCGATGCGGATCGCCGCTCGCCGAATCGCCGCCGCCGCCCGTGCGCTGCCCGCCTGCCCCGGACAATCCGGAACGCAGCAATCCCACCCACAAGCCGGCCCACGCTTGCGCACCGGCAGGATCGGAGTCAGGCGAGCGGCTCGCAAGCCGCGATGCGCCCAGCGCAACCGAGCGCTTGGCCAGCGCTTCTAACGCCACGAGCCGGGACCGCGCCCGTTCGGCCTGTTTGCGCCATTCCGGTTTCCCCAGTCCTTCCGGCCCGCCTGAGAGACCTTGCCCTTCGTCCGCGGATGTATTCATCTCGCGCAGGCTCGCCTCCAAAGCCGCCGCATCCTTCAGCAGCGCGGCCAAATCGTATTTGCGACGGCTGAGCGCCTCGGGCTCGGCCGCCTGTACCGTCGCGGGCATGCGTTCGATCGCCACCGCCAGCGCTTCGATCCTGGCCGCCGGCGCCGCCAGCGCTTCCAGCGAGTTCACCAGCGCTCCCGCGCGGCGCAACACCGAGCCGGCTTCGGCCGCCTGCGAACAGGCGGCGGCATAGGCCGCCCCTTCCGGCGCAGCTCCGGCCAACGCCTCGCTCGCCGCTTGCAACGCCCGGGTAAGCTCCTGAGCGGAGCCCAGCGCGGAAGCGAGACAGACGCGCGCGGCGTCGGGATGCTCTCGCAAAAAGGTTGCTGCACGCTCGCCGGCCTGTGCGGCATCCGACCATCCGCGCGCGGCATCCAGATAGGCACGCGAGGTTTCGCGCCCCGCCAAGCCCGCGTATTTCTCGCGGTACGACGCGCCGTCCAGTTCACCGGCCTCGAGCGCCGCCTGCCACTTATCAAGAAAGGCGATCCAGGCGCTCTGAATCTCCTGCGCCTGCTGGTACAGGGCGGTCATCCCGCTCAGTTCGCGCGCACCCAGCGTACCGGCGGGCAACTCGCGCAGACCCGCCGTCACTCGATGCATGCGCGATTCCATCCGCTCATGCATTTCCAGCAACCCCAGCGCGGTCAACTCTTCTTCCGACTTCCACGCCCCCAACCCAATCCCGGCTTGCACATACCTTTGAGCGGCACGCAGGCGGCCGCGTTCGCGGTCCACGGCGGCGAACCATGCTTGAAATCGTTCCATCCACGCCCCGGACTCGCGATCTTTGCCCTCAGCTTTCAGCGCTTCGAGCCAGGCTTTCATTTCCGTAATCGTGGTCTGCGATTGCTTGCGGGAATCCCGCAGCGCCAGGATCGGCGACGGAAGCTCCGCCCGCGCGCGTTGAGCAGCCTGTTTCGCGGCGGCAAGCCCTTCGCGCAAAGCGCCCGTGCTGTCCGGAAGCTCCAACGGTTGGCGGCCCAGTGCCGCCCATGCGGCCTTTTCCGCGGCTGCATCGCATAGCCCCAGACTGACGACGCGCTCCAGGCGCAGGAGATCCAGTTCGAAGGAACGTTCGTCGGCGGCCAGGCGGCGATTCGATAGCGCGCTCTCGATCGCGGCTTCGAACGAGAGCCATACGCCGCCGCGACGTTCTTGCGCCAGCCGGCGCCCCATCTCGGACTCGGATGCGTACGTGGCCTCGAATTCCCCCGCTTCCTGCTTGGCCGCCCGCAGGAGAGATCCTTCCGCGCGCACCCATTCTCCCAGCCCGGCGAACGGCATGCGGTCGAACAGCCGCGCGCGCGCCGACAGCCACGCCATCGCCTCGCCGTGCCGTATATCGGCCGGGTCGTCGGCGGCCTTCGCCACGGCTTCGGCGACGGCAAGCATCTGACCATCGCATGCTTCGCGCGTTTCCGCCCATACCGTATGGCTGGGGCCCAACACGGGCTGCAATCGAGCGCAAATCTGCTCGATGGATTGCACCACTTGGGCCGCGCTCTGCTTTCTCCGCGCCGCCGAGCCTGTGCTCATGAAACGCGCCGCGATATTCAACTCACCCAAGCTGTCGAGCAAACCCGCGGCATCGAAGCCTTCGATCTGGGCAGCCAAAGTTTGAACTTCCGCGCCGATATCGCCCAGCGCTTTAGCGTAAAGCCCGGCATGCCGTTTGAGCGCTTCTTTGCGTTCGGCCGGAAGACTGCTTTGCGCATCTTGCTCGGCCATTTTGGCGGCCAGATTGCGCGCTTCGGTGCGCATGCCCCAAAGTCGCAGGAACAAATTTCGCGCCGAACGGTAACGCAGCAGCCCCGGAATGGTTCGCGCCGCCAGTGCCCGCAACTCCGGCCGATCGCCCTCGGCGCCGGCATACCAAGCCAGCAGGAGATACAGCCGTGCCAAGTCTTCCTTCGCGAGATGCGATTCGGTCAGGTGGTGCTCGACCTCCATCTGATCCAGCAGCGCACGAAGATCGGAAACGCCGCTCCATGCGAGCCCTTCGGCGGCCGCCCGTTGCGCCACAAGGGCCGCGGCATCTTTCGAGAGCGCAAACCGATCTTCGCCTTTCTCGCCTTCGGCCGCAGGCGTCGCCGCTACAGCGTGCAACGTTTCGGCGAGAACTTTCAGCGCCAACAATCGCTGTCGTTCATCCTCCCCGCGCGTAAACGGCACTACTTTGATGAGAAACTCGCGCGACTCGCCGTCCGAGCCGGCCGAATCGCGGGCCCGGATTCGGACCGCCACCACGTCTCCTGGAATCGCGCCGGTCTGACCCAAATCCAGATGCGCGGAGAGCGCGGCGTTCTTCGCGCCCGGCGGATCGAGCGGCAGCGGAATCTCGCGCGGAACCTCGTCCGCAGCCGCACCCGGATTCACGACGTAGCGCAGCGCCGCTTCGCGCAGCCCCAAGTCGTCGGTCAACGCCGCGCGCAGCGGCACCCACTCCGCCGCCACGGCTTCCACTTCGCCCGCCGGATACTCCAGGTTCACACTTGGCGGCTGATCTTCGGCCATCTCGATAACCACTCGAGCGCGATCCACGTTGGCGAAGCCGCGCGCGTTCACACCGCGGACTTCCAGCGCCACTTTCTTGGTCAGCGTAAAAGTGTGCGTCCCCGTTCGCACGGATTCATCCCATTCGGGCTGTGTGGGTTCAGGCTGGCCTTCGATCAGCAGCAGCCGCTGCGTCACCGGTTGGTCGATCGAAAAGCGCAGGGTCACCTTGGTGCCCGCCAGGAATCGCATGGGCCGGCGCGCATCGTCAACCGGGACCGGCGGCAGTCCCGTGTATGCGGGCGGTTCGGCTACTAAACTAAGGGTCTCGATCCGCGGCTGCGCCACCACCTCCACGCGCTCCAGACTCGTCTCCGCGTCACCGTAGCGAATGCGGTAGGCAAACCCTTCTTGCAGTTCGGAACGCTGAAACAGGAAAAGCTGCCGCTGCACGCGCGTCAATTCATGCCGCTCGGCGGCATCGAAATCGGAAGCTTCCGACGCGTACCCCAAGAGCCCAATTTCGCAGCGTTCAGGACGCCTGCCCAACTGTTGCAACAGCCACGCCAGCGGCCTGGGGAGCGCGCCGGATATTTCCACCTGCGCGACCCACTCCCCGCCCTTGCCCACCGGTTCAGCGCTGGGCACGATCTTGAGTTTCACGAAGCTCGGCTTCGGAAGGTTGCGCTCAGGAAAGAGGAATCGCTCGGCCATCAGCGGAAATTCGTAGCCGGGCGCGAGGCATAATCCGCCTAGCCCTGCCAGGACCAGGAAAGCCGCGAGCGCCCAGCGCGTAAGTGCGCGGTCGCGCACCAGCGATCCGGCGCGGACACCTTGCCCGGCCTCCACCGCGGAGCGTTCCAGATCCGCGCGCATCTCTTGCGCGGCGGCGTTCGCTTCGAGCGGCGGATCCAGGTCGGCAAGCGTGACGAAGCGTTCTTGCACGCTTTCCGGCAGCTTGCTTTCCAGTTCGTAGGCCGTCGCGCGCGGATCGAAGCGCCGCAAGAGCGCGCGCACTGCGCCCGCGAGAAACACCAGCGCCGCCAAGACCAGTCCGGCGCGCTGCAGGAGCACCCGTTCGCCCAAGTCGAGGAACAGGAAACGATCGCCGTGCGAGGCCAGCAACGCCCAGAGCGCAAAGACCACGAACGCCGCACATCCCGCGCGCAGCAGCGCGTACATCCGCTTGCGCCGGTCGAACGCGCGCAGGCGATCGGCCACCACCGCAGGAATCTGATCCAGTCGACGCGCCATGCGTTACACCAGCCCCACCCACTTGCGCCACGTCCACTCCAAACCCAACACCAGCACCAGCACGGCCAGCACCCACGCCGAATCCCACAGCCGCCACGTCTGCTCCAACCGCTCTACGCGCTCTTTTGCCTTGATGCGCGGAAGGATGCGGTCCAGATCAGACGCCTCCGCGTAAACGCCTCCAGTGGCCGCAGTCAGGCGCTTCAAAAAAGCATCGTCGCGGGCAAGCCACTTCATTTCGGGATCGTCGGCCAGCACCAACACCGGCCCGCATTCGGTCTCCGGCCGATCCTTGAGCCGTACGCTCAGGTCTTCGGCGGGCAGGCGATCAAACACCGCCCGTGCGATCGAAGCGCCCGGCCGTGGCGGCACGCACGTCTGCTCCGCGACGATTCCCGCCGCGTTGCGCACTTCCACCGTGCCGCCGGCGCCGCGCACCCAGACTTGCAGGCTTTGCCCTTCCCGCAGCACGCGCCGGTCACAGGCGAGCTCCGCGAACCGTCCGGCTTCCGGCGGCTTCTCGGGCGCGTTCTGCACGGCCCACGTAACAAGGTTCACCACCAATTCGCCGTGCGCATCCAGGCACGACTCGTTGAGCGCCTTCCACAATGCGTCGGAAGACAGCAGTGCGGTTCGTCCATGCCCGCTGTCCCGGCACGCAAGCACCGGAGCGCCGTCCGCGGAATGGGCCAGGAGCACCTGCGTATCGGACCGCGCATCTTCCCGCGCCGCTTCCGCCTCTTCGGAAAGGTGAGGCGCCAGCACCGCCGTAAGCGGATGATGCCGGCCGCTGGGCGTGAGCCGGAGACTTTCGAGCCGATCGGCTTGCGCGGGCGGTGGATAGGGAGCGTCTGTGCGTAGCGGCCACAGTTCGCCGCAAACCGAAGCGGGCGGCGGCGTATCCGGCGCAAGGAATAGCAGCGTCTTGCCGCGTTCAGCGACCCAGCTTCGAAGCGCGCGCCAATCCGCTTCGGTCAGGAAGCCCTCGGGCGGCCGGCCCAATACGATCAGGTCGTACATGGCGAACGCTTCTGC
Source organism: Planctomycetota bacterium (assembly GCA_015075375.1). Classification (GTDB taxonomy): domain Bacteria; phylum Planctomycetota; class SZUA-567; order H5-PLA8; family H5-PLA8; genus H5-PLA8. The sequence goes on from JABTUM010000005.1 coordinate 130,377, forward strand.
GTTCTCGGGCCACGCTCCGCGCCGCGAGCCGCGCACGACTTCGCCGTTCGGCTGAGTGGACGCGACGATTGGGTTGAGTTCGATGTAGTCGAGCCGCCGTAGCGTATGAATAAAGAAGCGCGTCTCCCAGCGCGGCTTGGCGTCGAACACCAGGACGCGCACGCGGTCGCTCCGCGCCTGAATGGCCGTTTCGGCCAGATTGTTAAGAGCAGGGAAAATCTCTTCGGGCCGCGATGCGGCTTTCACGCGCAGCCGTTGCAGTCCAGGGGCTTCGGGCGCGAAGCGCAGTTCCAGCACCTCGATCGCCCGGCGGCCCAGTTCAGGATGCACCGCGGTCGCCGGCCGGCCGTCGCGCTCCAGCGTTACTTCGGTGACCTCAGGTTTTGCGCACGCGGTCTTTAGGACGGCCGAGACGCGCGCCTCCGCGCCGGTGACCGCGAACGGAGGCGCGGCGAGTTTCAAAACCGCTGTGTCGCGGGGCTCCCCTTCGGCACCCAAGCCGGCGGCGAAGACCGGAATCTGGCGTTCCGCCAGACTGCGTGCCAGCGGCAGTGGATCGGTCTGCGAGGTGTCGCGCCCGTCGCTGCACAGGACCACCGCCGCGAGCGGAAAGTCGTGCTCTTCATCCGCCAGCGCACGCACCCGCGCCAACACGTCCGTGCCGCCGCTCGCCGGCTGCAAGGCCTCCCGCACGTCCGCCAGGCCCACGCGCTCGCCGCTTGAAAGCGCCACCGCCTCCACATTCAGGCCCGGCGCCAGCTTCTCCCAGCGTCCGTCCAGGCGCGCGAGCACGCGTCCCAAGCGGTCCAGCCGAGTCCGAGCGCGTTCGGCTTCAACCATCGAAGCACACTCGGCGTCGCCGGCTTCGAGCAGGACCCGGTCCAGTTCCGCGCTTAGGCCGCGGCATTCGTCCGACCACGCGGCCCAGTCCTTAAGCAGCGCCGCGCCGGATTTGTCCGCCGCCGCGGCATCCAAAGCCAGCACCACATTCAAGGCTTCGGGCGCATGCGCCAGGCGCTCGGCCAAAACCTGGGCCGCGGTCTGCGGTCCGCGCTCCAAGCTCGCCGCGCCGCGTTCGAGCGCATCGCGCGCTTCGTTCAACGCGCCGGTGACGCGCTCTTGGCCGGCGGAGGCCGCTTCCCAATAGGCGTCGGCGCGGCGATCCAATTCGCGCACATCGTTTTGCAAGCGCTGCAACTCGCCGCTCGCGTCGAGCAACCGTTCGGAGGCGGCATGAAACCGCTCGGACGGGCGTTCCGCCTGGGAGGCCTGCGTTCCGAATTTGCGCGCCGCATGCAGCGCATCGGCCGCGCTCAGTTCCGTATCCCGCGCGGTCATGCTGCGTGAATCGTCGAGCAGCAGCACGACGCGTCCTGGATAGCGCAGCGTCTGCCGGTGAATCACGCTGGGACGGAAAAGCAGTACGGCGCAGGTCACCAGCACCGCGAGCCGAACGGCGGCCAGCGCCGCGGCTTGCGCGCGCGGAACGCTTTTCCAGGCGCCTCGGTACCAGTAAGCGCCCAAAGCCAGCGCGGCAGGGACGATCAGCAACAGCCACGCCGCCGACCAAGGCGCGGCGAACTGAACGACCCACTCCGCGGTGCGTAACGGCGTCATGCGTCTACCCCATGCGCCTTTGAAACCAGAGTTCGCCCAGCAAGAACGCGAGGACGCCCCAGATCGCCCAGTGGTGCCATTCGTCGCCGCTCTGCCGTGCGCGCAGATGATCGAGCAGCGTCCGGGCATCGGGGCATTCGAGCGCGCCGGTTCGTTCCAGGAACGCCGACTTGGTTGCGGCCTCCAGCGCGCGCAAGTCGCTGTCCATGCGCGGGCCCTGCACGCCCAGCCAGATGCGCTGGGTGGCCGAACCGTTCACCAGAAGCACCGAACCCAGTCCGGTCCGATCGGGTCCCTCGGGGAGCGTCCAGACTTCTCCCGCCGCGCCGGTCTGCCTCAGCAGCGGGCGCGGGGGCAGCGTGCCGAGCGTCCAGGTCGCCGCCTGCGCTTCGCCGGCGCGAGTCGGAATGCGGATCGGCGCACCACGTTCCACGGTGCGGGCCAGACCGGCCTCGGAGACGCCCGCCATGAACAAGCGGTACAGGAAGGGCAGAAAAAACTCGCGCACCGCCAAGTTGTTGTCGCGGCCGTTCAAGCCCGCCGTGAGCAGCAGCACGCTGCCCATTCCGCCGGGCCCGCGGCACAGCAGCGCATACGGCGTCCCGCCGGCATACCACGCCAGGATCTGCGCTTCCGGCGCCGGAGGAGCGGTTTCGTACCACGCGAAGAAGCGCGCTTCCTCCACATCGCCGTCTTCGGCCGAAGCGAATGCCATGAACCCTCCGCGCTCCAGCCGAGCCTTGGCGATGCGCTCGAAGCGTTCGCCGGCCAGCGGTTCGGTGCGCATCTCGCCCAAAGCCGCAGGCAGCAGTCCGGCCGCGCCCAGGTGCGTATTCCACGCCGCGGCGTCCACGCGGTCGTCGGCGGCCAGCACCAGCGCTCCGCCGCGCGCGACAAATCCGCGCAGCGCTTCGGTGCGCGCCTCGTTCAGCGAATAGCCGCCGTCCAGGATCACGACCTCCGGTGCGCCCGGTCCGCTCAAATCCGGCTCGCCGTCCGGGGACGTGAACACCAGCGGCGCGGCCTGGAAGATCGCGGCGCCGTCTTCCGTCGTGCGCTGTTGGATCTGCTGCGCCAGTTCCAGGAAGGCCCAGCACGAATCGAACTTGCCGCGCTTGTCGGCATCGCGCGGCACCTGCACCGTAATGCGCTCGGACACCTCCAGTCCGGCCGAGAAACGGTTGTCGAAGGCAAGCGCGTCGCCGCTGACGCGCGCCGAGAGCGCGTGCGAACCGGCCTCGTCGAGCAGGACGGGAATCGTCAGTTCTCCCTGTTGCCCGGGCAGCAGGGAGATCGACTCACGGGAGAGGTGCGTGCCGTCGAGAAGCAGTTCGACCTCGGCGTCCTGCACGGCCTCGGCGCCGAAATTCTTGACGCTCACCACTGCCTGTACGGGATGCTTGCGCAGCACGCGCGCGCCGGCCAGCCGAACGCCGGTCACGGCAAGATTGCCGCGGTCTTCGAGCGGCGGGTTGATCCAGAAAACATCCGGGCGCGGCTCAGTGGGCCAAGTCCACGCCTCCATGCCTTCCCAAGTGGAGGCCTGATCGTCGGCACACACATACAGTTCGACCTTCTCATTCGGAAAGCGCGCCGCGATTTCGCCAAGCGCCTGCGCCAGGTTCGCACATGCTTCGTCGGGCTCCAGGCCTTCGAACGCATCGGCCGTTCGGAGCGGATCGCTGATGCGCGCGCGCTCGACGAGCCAGCGCGGCGTTTCGCCCATCCGGTACAACGACCACTCTTCGCCCCGCCCCCATTGCCCGGACAGTTCGCGCAACGCGTCGAGCGTGCGGCTCCAGCGCGATGAGCCTTCGGGGCCGGCCAGCATGCTGTACGAAGCGTCCAGCACGACGACCCGCGTGACGCCGGCCCCGCTCAGCGTCTCCGATGGCGCGGAGGAGGTCGGCCGCGCGAAGGCCAGCACCAGCGCCGCACAGGCCAGCGCGCGCAAGCCCAGCAGGACGATCTGCTCCCAATACAGATTTTTCTTGTAGCGCGCGAGTGCCCGGACCAGCACGTAGTGAGCGCCCCAGCGCACGCTCAGCGAGCGAAAACGCATCAGGTAGTAGATCGCGATGGGCAGCAGCGCGACCGGCAACGCCCAAAGCAAAGCGGGGTGGACCCACGTCATGCGCGATCAGACTCCGGCTCGGCCCGCACGAAACGCCAGGTACTGCGACAAAACCGTCTCGACCTTCTCGTCCGTCCGGAACGAAGCCAAATGCGCGCCCAACTTGCGCGCCCATGCCTGCCATTCGTCCCGCAGGGCTTGGAACTCCTCCCGATACAGCTTCTTCAGGAGCACCGCGTCGATCAGGTGGCGCACGGAGGGATCTTCGAGGTCGCCGAAGCGCACCCAGCGCGTGAAGGGAAAGTCCTCTTCCATCGGATCGCGCACCTGCAGAATCAGGATCTCATGGCCGCGCGCGGCAAGTCGGCCCAGTTCACGCTGCACGCTCTCGGGCGGAAAAAGCAGATCGGAAACCAGCACCAGCAGTCCGCGCCGCCCGCCGCTTTCCAAGATCGTCTTCAGGCACGCCGACAGACCGTCCGGCGCGGCGGCTTCGCGGCGGGCGAGTTCGCGCAGGATGCGCACGACCTGGGAATCGGCCGAACTGGGCGGCAGCCAGGCGGCGCCATCGGACGAAGCCAGCGCCAAGCCCACCGAATCCCGTTGCCGCACGACCAGATACGCCAGCGCCGCCGCGGCGCGCGCGGCGGCGAGGTACTTGCTCGCACCGCCCGAATCCCAAGCCATCGACGCGCTGCGGTCCACAACCAACCGCACGGCCATCGAGGTGTCTTCGAGGTAGCGCTTCAGGTAATAGCGATCGTGGCGCGCCGAAACCTTCCAGTCGATATGCTTCAGGGGATCGCCGGCCTGATACAGCTTGTGGTGATCGAATTCGGTGCTGACCCCCTTGCGCTTGCTGCGATGGAGGCCTTGGAGCATCCCCTCCACGGCCGTGCGCGCGTGAAGTTCGAGATGCTTCAACGTCTCTTTCGCGGCCGGCGACAGAATCTCGTCCATCCGCGGCGCGGAATGCGTGGCCATGTGTGCTGCTCCGGGACTACTTTTGTTCGGACGGCGTAGGAATGGCTTTGAGGATTTCGTCCACGACCCGGTCGGAGGTGATACCTTCGGCCGTCGCAGCAAAGTTCACGATCACGCGATGCCGCAGCACGGGCTTGGCCACGGCACGAATATCGGCGGTCGTGATATGCGTGCGCCCCGCGAAGAAGGCATGCGCCTTCGCGCCCAAAAGCAGGTTCTGGCACGCCCGAGGACCGGCGCCCCACGCCACCCACTCCTTCGCGAACGGCAGGCAGTAATCCTTGCTGACACGGGTGGCCTGGACCAGCTTCACGACGTAAGCGTACAGGTCGTCGCGCACCAAAACTTCGCGGACGAGGCGCTGATACTTAAGAATGGTCGCTCCGTCCAGAATCTGCTGCGGCTCGTCGGCGTAGTTCGTCGTGGTGCGCTTCAGCACCAGCACCTCGTCGTCCGTTTCCGGATAGTCCACCACAATCAGGTACATGAAACGATCGAGCTGCGCTTCAGGCAAGTTGTACGTGCCTTCTTGCTCGATGGGATTCTGCGTTGCGAGCACGAAAAACGGAAGGTCCAGCTTGTAGCGCTTCCCGCCGGCGGAGATCTGCTTTTCCTGCATCGCCTCCAGCAGCGCCGCCTGCGTCTTGGGCGGCGCGCGATTGATCTCGTCGGCCAGGACCATGTTGGCGAAAATCGGTCCCGGCACGAATTTGAACTCCTTGCGCCCCGTTTCGGCATTCTCCTGAATGATTTCAGTGCCCGTGATGTCCGACGGCATCAGGTCGGGCGTGAACTGGATACGGTTAGATTTGACGCCGATCACCTTTGCGATGGTGGTCACAAGCAGCGTTTTCGCTAGTCCCGGAACACCCATCAACAAAGCGTGATTATGACAAAATATGCTCTGTAGGGTTAAATCGACCAGCTCTTGCTGGCCCACAATCACCTTATGAATTTCGTGTTTGACCTTCTGGATCAGGGCCCCGAACTCAGCCGCCGATTGGGTAGTAACGGTCTCGGACATGCTCATGCGCCTCCCGCCGTAAGCCTGTTCCAGAACTCAAGTTCTCTTGCCAGTACACCACCAATCGATCCTCATACTATGAAATTCACTTTTTTGAAAACCTAATGTTTTCAATAAGAAATGCGATTTTGTTCGACCTTCAAGTGTATACGACTCGAAGCCGCGTCCGGCTCCAAGGCGCGGCACTTCCCTTTAAGTAAGGCGGGTGGGCACAGGCGTGAAAGCCGAGCACTTCCAAGGAGATCCGCTTAAAGCCGACCTCCTCCAGGCGATCTTGCGGGGTGATCTGAAGCCCGGCGAGCGCCTGCCGCCTTTCCGCACTTTGGCCACTCGCTATAAGGTAAGCCTCAATACGGTTCAGCGCGTGGTAGGCACCTTGGTGGACGACAAGGTGCTGGAAACCACCCAGGGGCGCGGCACCTTTGTCTCGACGGCACGCCGACTTAGCGCAGCCACCTCGTTTGCCGTGGGCCTGTTTGTGCACACGAGCGGACACTTTTTTGGACCGCTCTTCGATAGCCTTCGCGAAACCCTCGCGCAACACGGCGCGATGCCCATTGTCTGCGATTTCTCCGACGAACCGCTTGAGTACGTGCGCCACACCCGCCTGCGTGAGCTAATTGACGGGAAGCTCCGATCCTTTGTGGTGGATGGCTCCATCGCGACCAATCCGGCGCTCAGTAATGTCTTTCTGGCCAAGCGGCTGCAGCAATGGACCGATCGCATCCGGGATCTGACGGTCATCAACCGCTGGGAACATCCGCAGCGCGTACCGGGCAGCTACTTCCTCTTCGACTACCAAGGCGCCGGCATGCAGATCGCGCAATATCTCATGGGCCTAGGCCATCGGCGCATCGTGCTGCACACGTTCGGCTCCCCCTTGGCGCCCGGTGCGTACGAATCGGATATCCACGACGGCATGATCCGCTTTTCGAACTCCTGCGCGCACCAGGGGTTGCGAATCGAATTTTGCAGCCAGCAGCACCCGCTCGGCCTGGCCGAAATCGCCAGCCTGTTCAGCACATCCGATCGTCCCACGGCCGTGGTGGCCGTTACCGACTATCTCGCGCGACCGTGGTTCGACCGCCTAGCGACACTGGGTTTGCGCGTTCCGCAGGACGTCTCGATCATGGGCTTCTACAACACGCCGCACGCCACGGAGATGCCCGTACCGCTGACCAGTGTGCAGCTCAATACCGAGCGACTCGTGTTGCAGGTGACGCACCATATCGTCGCGGCTCACGCCGCGACTGAACCCACGCGTGAAGAACAGTTCATCGGCGCGTCCTTGGTGCTGCGGTCTTCTTGCGCGCCGGCGCACCGCTAAGTTGGTGCAGGAATGGAAATAGACGCATAAGCAAGAATTCATATTAGTATTTTAATAGGATAAACACGGGATCGCATTCAATTTTATAAAGCCATATACATAATTATTTAAAACATAATTGTATCTTAGAGTATTTGATTCGATTCGCGGTGTATGAAGCCTCGCAGTGGGAATGGAAGGCAGACAGTTATGCCGCTCCTTCGTCACGACTCTGGCGCGCCGAAACAGGTTCGGCCTGATTTTGGGGAGAAGCAGATGCCCTACTTCCGAACGCTTGCGATGCTCCTGGCGATCCTGTGCAGCCTCGGTCATACCGCCGAAGCCTGGACCACTTTCACCACGGAGCAAGGGCTCCCCGGAAACGAAATTCAGTTCCTCAAAGCCGACCCGAGCGGCGGTGTGTGGGTCGGGACCATGGCCGGCTTGGCGCACGTGAAAGAGGGCAAGGTGGAGACGCTCCTGAAAGGCGTTTCCGTGTACGACCTTCTCCCGGGCGCGGCCGGCGAATATTGGGTCGGTACGTCGAATGGATTGGCGTACCTATTGGACGGAAAAAAGACCGACGCGCTCAAGGACGCCCTGATCGCACCGGTCGTGCGTTACGACGCGCAGACTCTTTGGGCCATCGGCAAGGATAAAGCATCCGAGCAGAACACCTTGTACAGCAACGCCGGAGGAACTTGGCAGGCGGTGGAGCGCTTCAAGGACGAAAAGGTCGTCGACTTGGTGAGAACCCATTCAGGCAAGCTATGGGTGCTGGTGGATGGCAATGGAGTCTACGAGATCGATCCCGCCAAAGGTGTGGGGCAAGCCGTACAGCACCTCAAAGGACGCAACGTCAACACCATCGCGGAAGACGGCAAACAGCACGTCTGGGCGGGCCTCTGGCGTGGCGGTGTTCTGAGCTTCGACGGGAAGACCTGGACTCCGCACCTCGAAAAAGAGAAGTCTACGGTCTTCGCGATCCGCGGGGATGCCAAGGACCGGCTTTGGGTTGCAACCAACGCGAACGGCTTGTGGCTGCTCGAGGGCGGTGCGTGGACGCAGCACCTTGCCGGAGAAGGCGCCGTCAACATGCTAGCAACTACAGCCAACGGCGATGTATGGATTAGCACGCAGTCTACGGGAGGCTTGCGGCGCTTTAGCGACGGGCAATGGAAGTCGGAATTGGAAAGTCCCCTGCCCATTCGCTGCATGCTGGAGACCGCCGACAAGAAGATCTGGGCCGGAGGCGTGCTGGACGGTCTCCACGTCCGGCCTTGAGTTTCTCCGAATAGTCTACACATAGGGAGAACCGTTACATGCCACAGCTTCCACGCCACTGCGCTTTGCTGCTGTGCTTGGCCACCTTGATTGGGGGAGTCGTCACGGCGGTCGAATCGCCCACCTCTTCGGGCGCGGCCTCGCAAGTCGATACACCCATCGTCCGCGTTCCTTCGATGAAGACGCCGCCCAAGATCGACGGCACGATGGAGCCCAAAGAGTGGGAAGACGCCTCGGCGCTAACCGGCTTCTGGTACGACTTCAACGCGGCGCATTTCCTCTACCTCGCGCCGACGCAGACGCAGGTCGAGGTGTACCTCGGTTACGACAAAGAAAACCTGTACATCGCCTTCCACTCGCCGGTTTACCCGGAAGCGTCCTGGATGAAGGCACGCGCGCGGTTTCCCGACGTTATTGGCCACCCGCTCTTCGGTCTGCAGTGGGACGATCATATCGAACTGGAACTGCGTCCCTATCACGACGCCACCGTGGGTTACAAGACCGGCCTATTCAAATGGTTCTTCAATCCAACCGATGTGTACAGCGACCAGCTCTGGACCCTGAAGGCGGGCGACGGCATGCAGTGGAAATCCAACGTGAAAGCGCGCTCCGGCGTGACCGACAAAGACTGGTTCATCGAGATGGCCGTCCCGCTGGCGCAGATGAAGACCGACGACTACGCGGGGAAAGGCGAGGACGGCCAGGATCTCGTCAAGCTTCCGCCGGCCGACGGCACCGCCTATCGCGCCTGGTTCACGCGCGGCATCGGCGGCAACGGCGCCTACTTCAACGTCTTCGACAAGCATGTCTGGAACGTCACCAAAACGATGCTGGTTCTCGATTCCAAGGCCGTCGGCTTCCAAGTCAATCGCTTGGGGCCGGTGATGGAAAATACCATCGACGTGGAAGTCAGCATGAAGAATCACAACGATCGTTCGGAGACGGTGCGCTTGGGGTTCTTCGTCGAGAGCGCCGAAGGACTGGTGTACAGCAGCTACGACGACGCCGAAACCAAAGACGGATTGGTGGAACTGACGCCCGGTGAAGTCAAGACGCTTCGGCTCAAAAAGAAGTTTCCGGGCATCAGCAAGCAGGGGAACGTGCTCTGGTTCGATGTCCGCAGCGCCGGCAGTCCGGCCAAGGTGCTGTTCCAGACGCGCTTAATCGAATTCCACGACATGGACTTTCCGGAATTTCGCGAGCGCCGAGTCGATGTCCTGGCCCGCTTGCGGCCGCCACGCAAGGATTTCGATTTCTACTACAACTACTCGCCCTACAAGAATCGGCTCTCCGCTTGGGTTGACAAAGGCATTCACGGGTCCAGCGAAGAAGCAAAGAAAGCCGTGGAGTCCAAGCTGATCGTTCTGGAAGACAACGACGAGGAAAAAGAGGTGGCCAGCCAGACGGCGCTGTTCCGTGGCGACTTCTCGACCTTTCTGATCGACCTGCCAGATCTCAAGAAGGGCAGCTACAAAGTATCGTTGCTTCTTTTCGACGCTCAAAAGCGCATTGTCGGCGAGCGCAGCCCCAAACCGTTCTACAAAGGGCAATTCGATTGGGAGCATAACAAACTCGGCCTGGACGACGTGGTCTGGGCGCCCTTTACGCCGCTGGCCTTCAAGGACGGAAAATTTGAGACGCTCAAGCATGTGTACACGGTGGCGCCCACAGGCCTTCCGGAACAAATCTACATCAAAGCGCATCCGCAGGACCTGCCGCTCGAGAAGCGCGCGCCGAATGCCAAGGTGAGCGATGCGGAGTTGGTTCCGCTGGGCCGCGGCTCCCAGTTGCGCGCGCCGTTGCGTCTGGAAGCGGTGGTCAACGGGCAGGCCGTGCCCGCCGAAGTGGTGGAGCCCGCCAAGCTGGTGCGCGCCTGGCAGAGCGAACTTGAATTCGCTTCCAAGCTTAAAGCCGGACCTATCGAGATCGATCTGACCGCCCAGTACGACTGCGACGGCGCGATGACGCTGAAGATCGGTTACGGCGCCGCTCAAGTCGCCGAAGTCGATGCTTTCGAACTGGTGATGGATGTGGCCGGACCCGTGGATACGCGCTCGATCAATCAAAGCGGAGGCATGGCGCCAACCAGCGGGTGGGAACTGACGTTACCCGGCGGCGAAGGCATAGTCTGGGACAGCGCCAAACATGCCGAACCGATGGAACTTTATTACTCGCGCTTCGTATCCTATTTCCACTTCGGCAACGGCGACCGCGGCTTTACCTGGATGTGCGACACAGACCAACCGTGGATACTCGACCGCGACGGAACCACCATGACGCTGGAGCGCAACAAAGCCGGCGAGGTCACTTGGCGAACGAAGTTCGTCAATCACAAGTCCAGTGTGCAGGGCAAGCGCACGGTGGAATGCGCGATCTTTGTCCACCCCAGTAAGCCCAAGGAAGCCGGCTTTCGGCACACGCAATGGCTGGCTTGGCGGCCATGGAACGGCAACGACGGGAACTCTGTGCTCCCTAACGACGGCCCCGGCGGGATCGACGGATCGGACCAAGCCTTCGAATTCTTCAACAAGCGCCACAGCAAAGAGAATCCACCGCCACGCCTGTACATCCTGAAGAACCTTATTAACACCGGCGTCGAATGCCTGCAGAAGAATGCGTACACAGGCGAATGGTTCATGACTCAGGAACATCCCATTTCCACCACACCTCGCGACAGCAAAGGCTGGTACGGTCAGCCCTACACACGCCCCGGAGAAGCGGCGAGCATAGAAGTCTGCCCGTCCTACGAAGACTTCTTCGTGTATCACCTCGAAAAGCAAATCCGCGTGGGCCGCATACCCGGCTGGTGGTGGGACGAAATTTTCCCGCCCTATCGCGCGCAGATCGTAGCCACGGGAAACGCCTATTGGCGTAAGCCCGAAGACGTGAAGGAAAAGGAACTTCCTTATCAATCCAATTTCGCCTCCTTTCATTGGCGTAATCTCCTGAAGCGACTTTCCCGCTGCTTCCAGACCCACGGCGTCACCAACAACACGTACATCTGGGCCAATATGGCAACGGCGTTCGAATCCTACGCGCGCGACAGCCAGCTCATCGAAGGCGCCGCCGCCTACGTGGGTTCGTACGATCTCGATAACATCACTACTTACCCACTTTCGCTTTTCCGCTTCTGCGCCGGCACCAATAAGGGACTGTGTACGAAAATTACGGCGGACACGACACGACACGTACATCCCGGCGATAACGAGATCCACGACCGGGCTATTCTCGGCCGCGCATTGCTGCACGACATTGGAGTGGACCTTGGCCGCCAGACACACGTCGAAGAATTCATTCGAACGATCAATATTCTGAACAAGTTCGGGTATTTCGAAAACGAGCATACGGAGATGATTCCCTATTGGCGCAGCAGCGGTCTCGTGCTTTACGGGGAGCGCTCCACGAACGATGAATTCGAACTCGATAAAGAGAACCCGTTCGCCAAGGTTTACATCACAGTTTACCGCCGTCCCTTGGATGCCACGGACCTTAAGAAGGGGTACAAATGTCTCTTCGTGGTCCACAACGAGAGCGATAAGGCCGTGCGATCCAAGCTGTACATTACGAACCCCAAAGCCCTGTTCGGCGGGCCCAATAATCTGACGGCAGGGGAAATCCGAACGGAGTATCCGCTGCCTGAGGGCGGGGACGTCAGCATCTTCGGCGATTGGGGCAGCATGCGCAGTCAGACCCCGGCCTTGAAGGACGCGGAAGACGGCGGCTTACTCGCCAAAGGATTCAGCGGCGAGCATCGGCCCATCAAGGAAGAGTATTACGGACCTTTGTATGTGCCTGCGCACGGATTCAGGCTCATCTACGGACATTTCGATCCCAGCGCGAGCGGAAAAAAGAAATGAAGAACTCACCTGCCGCTTACTTGATGGCGATTCTTTGCGTGATCGCCTGCTCGGCTCGGGCACAGAACGCGGGCGAACTCAAGTTCCTTGAGAAATTCAAGGAAAAGCTGCCGGCGGGCTATACCGTCAAGTTCGAACTGTACCCCAATTCCGATCGCGTTCAAACCGTCACGCCGTTAAATCCTCAAGGCCAGCCGGACGGCGAAGCCATTGTCAAAGCGCAGTACGGATGGGAAATCCTACGTTCCATTCCTTACAAGAACGGGGTCCAGGAAGGCGTAGAGAAGGAATTCGAATTCGGAGAAGTCGAAGGAAAGCGTGTGCTGTATTTGCGCAAAGAAACGCCTTGGTTGGCCGGCAAGGTGCATGGCGTCAAAAAGCTCTTCCATCCCAACGGTCGGGTTATGTCGGAAAGTTCCTACGTAAATGGAATCACGGACGGCCCGAGCCGAAGTTACGACCTGAGCGGAAGGCTCGATCGCGAAGCGCACTTTAAGAATGGAAAGCGCGAAGGAGCCATGACTGAGTATTGGACCCTGACGGGAAAGCCGAAAAGCATTATTCCCTACAAGCTGGGGAAAGTTGACGGTCTGGTTCAAGAATTTTTCGACTCCGGAAAACTCAAGAAGGAAGTCACGCTCAAGGACGACGAATTTCATGGCATCGAGAAGCGTTTCGACGAAGACGGCGTACTGCTGAAGACGGTGTATTGGCTTCGCGATAAGGAAGTTTCCAAACAGGAGTTCGAAACCGGCGGCAAAGCGCCCTGAGAGCGAGGTCCTGCGATGCGAACCTTGGCAAGATTCCTGTTGCCCGGGGCGGTAGCGGCAATCCTGATCGCTGCGCCGCTCGTTGCTTGGGCAGGGAAACCCGGAGCCTATAAATACGGCGAGGCTTGGTGGAGCGAGTATCAGGGCGACGAATCGACCAATTTATTGCTCCACTTCGGAAAGCCGCAGCTATCGGGACATGCCAAGCTCGCGAAGGCTCTTGATACCAAAAAGAAGGACGAGAATCTCGATCTGTTGCTGGAAGGCGGCGACTCCTCGTTACCCGCCGGCCTTGACCCTACCACGGTGAAGCAAGTGGTTGTAAATGACGATAACCTGCCGCCCGACGAAGTGCAGGATTACAGCCCTCAGAAACGCCGGTACAAGCTCACAGCTAACGCCGTCATCGTTCCTCAGGGCCGATTTGGCGCGGGACTCAAGTTAAACGGCGGCGCCGCCTTGGTTTGCAAGGCAGCCACCTACCAGCCGACAGCAGCGATGGAATGTTTCTTTAAGGTGGAGCGCCTTCCGGAGCAGGTGGCCTGCGTCCTCTCGATCAATAAGGACGAAGGTCGCGTTTTGCTGCGCCCCGATGGGCGCATTGAATTGAAGTTGCGCAAGCCGCATGGAATTCCGAACGCGAACGAGCATTCTCCGGAACGCATCAAGGATATCCTGGCTTTACCCGCAGAGATCGTAGCCCCAGAGCCCATTACTCCGGGCCAGTGGGTGCACGTCATGGCCTTCAATCACGTACCCAGCGTGCAAGGCGGAGCGCCCTTCGTGGCCACCTTGAAAGTCAACGGCCACGACGTCGCGCAGTACGCGAGCGAAAAAAGCAACGGGTACAACTTCATGGACGCCGAGCGCCGGCCCTTCGAGCTGACCATCGGCAACAACTTCGATCGCACGCAAGGATTCGCGGGACTCATTGACGAAGTTCGGATCAGCGCTCGCGAGCGGTTTATTTACCGGAGGCCCCCGGTGCCGTGGCGCGACACCGAAGCTAAGCGCACGCCGGCCTTCGGACAGCCATTCTTCTTCCGAGACGGGGCCGTGTTTCACGCATCGCTGGATCGCGGCTTGGAGTTCGACTTTCATAAGGGCGGCGCGAAGGCCATCGAACTTTCGTTGCTGGGTATGAAGCCCGACGGATTGCGCAACGAAGGCATTCGAGGTCACGCATGGTCGCTTAATCCGGATGTCGGATTTCCGCGCTTACCGCTGCAGGGCATGAGCGCGCAGGAAGGTACGATCGAGTTTTGGGTGCAGCCTTTGAATTGGGACGACGGTACCAGCTACTGGCATCATTCGCCGCCGCCCGAACGATTCCTGAGTGTAGCACGCGTTTACGGGAAGCTGCCCGATGGAAGCCGTAAGCTCTATATGGAGGTTTCGCTGGAACGGGCCTACAACGCGGAGCGTAGCCGCGGCCCCAACGAGCCCGGCACCTGGATGCACTTGGCACTCACTTGGCGAAAATCGGATCCGCTGCGCGCGCAACTTTATCGCAATGGGAAATGGTTCACGCGAGCACATCGCGCCAAGCCAGAAGAGGTTAAGGGCCTCGTGCTCGATTGCATCGAAATGGGAGCCTCCAATGCCGTAACCGTAGCCCACGACGAGAAGCCGATGATCGCCGTGGACGAAGTCGCGGGCTATTCCTATGCGCTATCGGAGCCCGAATTGGAGCAAGCATTCGAACGCTGGCAAGAAGCGCCCAAACCTCTGTCGCGCTTCCACATCAAGCCCAGCTATAAATGGTCTATCGCCAAGCTGGAGTGCCAGGTTCAATCGTTTCCACCGGATGGAATCAGCGCCTCACGCATGCGCATCGGCTTTCATCGCGAAGGTTCCGCCGATCCCTTGTTCCCCTTGGTGGAGGCGCCCCTGGATGAGAACCGCGGCAAAGCGTTGCTTTCCGAAAGCCAGCCCGTTCCGCCAGGAAAGTACCTTTGCAAAGTCGCGGTGCTCGATCAAAGCAGCAAAGTCCTCATGGAAGGCGAGGAACCGTTCGAAATTCGGCTGGAGGCTTGGCGAGATAGCCGCGCGGGTTTAATCGAGAAGGTGCCTCCGCCTTGGACACCGATTGAATGGAACGCCTCCGAAGCTCGCACGCGCATGACCGTGTACAAACTCGGCGCCGACGGGTTGCCCACGCAAATCAACGCAGCCGGTGAAGATTTGCTCGCCAGTCCCATGCGGCTCATTGAAAACGATCAACCGCTCACGGGTACTCCGCTGGAAGCTTTGGGCTCTAACGCGGTCGAAGCTTCCTGGCGCACTTCGTTCCAAGGCCAAACCGTTGACGTCGAACTCCTCGCCAAGCTGGAGTACGATGGAATGCTTCGCTTCGAGTGGACATTGAAGCCCAAAGGAAAAGTCGGCCGACTTCGCCTGGAGTTGCCGATGAAAGCCGCCCGGGCCACACGCTATCTCTACAACGTGGCTGGCACTGAAGGAATGCGCACCGGCGTACTGGATCCCAAGGACGGCACGCTGTTCTCCAGCCGCATGCCTTCCTACTGGCAAGCGGCTTGGCAAGCCAAGCGCGAGAAGAAGCCGGAGATCAAACTGGATGAGTGGAAGCAGTATGCGTTCCTGACGCAATGGGGCGTCAACGATCTGCAGCGCGGCGTGTATGTGTTTGCCGACCACGCGGCGGGCTGGTCGCAGTCGAAGGAAGTAGACGCTCAACGCATAGTCCGCCGGGATGGCGCCGTGGTGCTCGAAATGAATTTCACGGCGGAACCTGCCGAGAAACTCGACCCGAGCCCCATCGTATTCGGTTTGCTTCCTCATCCGGCGCGCCCCATGCCTGAGCGTTACCGACTGTACGAGCGTGCAACGCCTGCCGAAGACAAGAAGCTCTGCGGCATTTACGGCAATGTCGATGCGTTCACGCTCCTTTACAAAAACCCGCGCAACAACGGCATGGCCGCATTTCCCGCGCCGGACCCCGAAAAGCCCGCCGATAAATCGCCCAGTTGGGAATACGCCGAGCGGTGCGCTCCGCACATGAAGGCCGAGCGCCCGAATGGGTATCGAACGCTGTACCTTTCTAAGTACTGGTTCAGTTGCCGCGCCGGCGCTTACGATCACTGGGAATGGCGCAACGGGCCGTCCGGCCAAGCGACTCTTAGCCAGAGTTTCGTAGACTACTTATGCTGGGAAATGAACGAGTGGATTGGACGCGATATTTATGACGCCATTTATCTCGATGAGTGCTACGAAGCGCCCAGCTCTAATGTAGAAGCACGCCAGGCGATCCTGCTCCCCGACGGTTCGGTTCAGCCTGGTGAGACGCTATGGGGCTTTCGGCAGCTCATGAAGCGTTGGCGCGCCATCTTCCATGCGCACGGCAAATCACCCATGATCGCCGGACATCACACCAAATCCTGGATGTACGCGGGTATGGTCTTTTGCGATACCTATCTGGACGGAGAAAACACGCCCATCGTCAGCGCGAACAGCCGCGACTTCGTGGATCAGGTGGCGCTGCATCGCGCGGAGGGCATTCAGAACGGAGCGCTATGGGGGCTTGCGCCATTCTATATGCCTGCGGTTTGGGAGATGGGTTTCGACAATAAAGAGTACAACCCGCACAAGCGTTGGGCATGGCGCATGGCGCGCGGCGTGAACTCTTTGTTGGCCCATTACGAGACCGGCTATACGTACACCGGACAGGGAGAGTCGGTTTATAGGGACTACTGGCGCGACGTTTTCCGCTGGGGCGCGGCACTGGAACAGGACGCGACTTTTCATCCGTACTACAGCAACGCGGAATTCCTCAAGGTGGACGGCCAAGGCTCGTCGGCGCTTGTATCTTTCTACCGGAAGCCCGGCGCGATCTTGCTGCTGGCCAGCAATCGCGCCATCGATGACCGCGAGTTTCGCATCAAGCTCAATCGTGACGCGCTGGGATTGAAGGGCAAACTCCAACTGGAACTCTTCGATACGGGCTACAAACCGGCCGCCGGCAATGATTTGGAATCGAAGGCATCGCGCGAAGCCGAAGTTCAAGAAGCGCTGGCGGAAGGCGCCTCACTGGACGGCCCGCCCGATGTTGCACTTCAGGAACTGGATCTTTTGATTAAGGATACCGACTCGAAGAATCGCGTGGCCGAGCCTCGCTTCGAAGGCGAAGACATGCTGATTCTGCCCGTTCGCAAAAGGGACTACCGGCTCGTCTCGATTAAAAGCGTCCCCTAGCGACCAATAGAACGCGCCGGCCTTACGGCTTCGATTTCCCCTTGGCTAGGATGCTTTTTACGCGATCCGTCAGCGTATCGAGCGTGAAGGGCTTCTCAATGAATTCGACATCCCCGCTAAGCACACCGCGATTGGTTAGCGTATCGTCCGAAAAGCCGGACATGTACAGGGTTTGAATCTCCGGCCTCAAGGCCACCACGCGCGCGGCGAGGTCTTTTCCGCTGAGCTTCGGCATGACCACGTCGGCCATCAGGAGATCGATGGTACCCGAATGCGTCTGAGCCAGGCGAAACGCCTCTTCCCCGTCGCTGGCGGTGAGCACCGTGTAACCGCGAACCGTGAGAATTTCCCTGATCAGGTCGCGGATAGCCTGCTCGTCTTCGGCGACCAAAATGGTCGCTTTCCCGGCCTCCGCAGTCTTAGCCAGTTCGGCTTTCACTACGGTATCGACCGCCGAATAGACGCGAGGGAAATAGACCTTTAGTACGCTGCCTTGTCCGGGCACGCTGTAGACCCAAATATGCCCTTCGCTCTGCCGTACGATGCCGTACACGGTCGATAAGCCCAATCCGGTACCACGGCCCAGTTCTTTGGTCGTAAAAAACGGATCGAAAATTTTTGCCTGTGTGGCTTCGTCCATGCCTACTCCGGTGTCGGCTACTGCAATCATGACATACGCGCCGGGCTTGACGGATGGATGCGATCGAGCGTACGCGTCATCCAACTCCGCGTTTCGCGTCTCAATCGTCAATCGTCCGCCCTGGGGCATGGCGTCCCGGGCATTCACGACCAGATTCATGATCACCTGCTCAACTTGACTGGGATCGGCTTTAATCGCGCCGAGTAGAGGCTCCAAGACCGTGAGCAGTTCGATATCCTCGCTGATCAACCGCGAGAGCATGCGCTGCATTTCTGAAACGATCGAGTTGAGGTTGAGCGTCCTGGGCGCCAGAATTTGTTTGCGGCTGAAGGCCAACAACTGGCGTGTGAGCGCTGCGGCACGTTCGCCGGTTTTCAGGATCAGCTCCAACTCTGTAAATAGCGGGTCTTCAGCCGCCAGGCGTTCGATGGCCAATTGGCAGCGGCCGTTGATGATGGTCAGAAGGTTGTTGAAGTCGTGCGCCACGCCGCCCGCCAACTGTCCAATGGCTTCCAGTTTCTGGGACTGCCTGAGTTGATCCTCGGCGTTTCGCAGGGAGTCTTCCGCGGCTTTTCGAGCGCGGCGTTCGGCGGCGTCGCGCATTTCGCGTTCGATCGCCGGCAAGAGGCGCGACAGATTCTCCTTTGAGATGAAATCGTGCGCGCCCGCTTTCAAGACACCCACCGCGCGATCTTCCCCGATGCTTCCGGAAACGACGATGAAGGGCAGATCCCGTGCTCGATGCTTCACGATCTCCAGCGCCGCCGGCGCGCCGAATGCAGGCATCGAATAGTCCGAAACCACGAGATCCCACGACTCCTTCAAGGCCTCGTGCAATTCCGGCGCGGCTTGAACCCGGTGATGCGAAGGCTCATAGCCGCCCCGGCGCAATTCGCGCAACAGCAACTCCGCGTCCGTCTCGGAGTCTTCGATCAACAACACTCGAATGGTTCGTTTCATGACCCGTTACCTTACTGGGGGAGATTCGTTCATCAGCAACCAGTACATGCCCAGATGTCGCACGGCTTCGCTGAACTTTTCGAAGCTCACCGGTTTTCGGATGTAGCTGTTCGCTCCAAGGCTATAGCCTGCGATCAGGTCGCTTTCTTCCTTGGATGAAGTCAAGATCACGACAGGAAGCAACTTAATGCGCTCGTCTGCACGTACCCTGCGAAGAACCTCTAATCCGTCGATCTTGGGCAACTTGAGGTCCAACAGCACCACCGCGGGCATTTGACTCCGGTCTTTCGAAGCATGGGCTCCGCTTCCCTGCAAATAGTCCAGCGCCTCCACGCCGTCGCGCGCGACGATCACGCGATTGAGAATGTTGTTCCGTGCAAGCGCGCGAAGCGTCAGTTCCTCGTCCGCCTGATTGTCTTCCACCAACAGAATGATCTTCTCGGCCACCATGCCCGAATCTCCCTTACGGTCGCATACTTCGGCTAACCTTCCGTGACAATCGGTAAGGTGAAGAAAAAGGTGGAACCCACATCCACGACGCCTTCGGCCCAGACATCGCCGCCGTGCCTTCGAATGATACGCTGCACCGTCGCCAGCCCTACCCCGGTTCCCGCGAATTCGCGGTCGGTATGCAGCCGCTGAAACGCGCCGAACAGTTTGCCCACGTACTCCATGTCGAACCCGGCGCCGTTATCCTTTATGACAAAGGTACGGCCGGTGCCCAGGGTGCGTACTCCGAATTCGATTCGCGCCTCTTCCCGCTTACCCGTGTACTTCCAGGCGTTGCCAAGCAAGTTGCTCAAGGCCACTCGCAATAGCGGCGGATCGCCCTTCGCACACAGGCCTTCCTCGACGACGAACTCCACTTGGCGGTCGGGTTGAGCGCGCCTCAATTCGGCCACGATGGACTGCGCCAGTGCCGAAAGGTCGACCCTTTCGAAATGCATTTCTCTTCGGGATACGCGCGAAAGCTCCAAAAGCGCGTCGATCAACTCCGACATGCGCTCGGCGGCTTCGCATATCCGGTTGAGATAATGTTTAGCATTCTCGTCCAGGCGCGGCTCGTAATCTTCGCGCAGCGCATGACTGAAGCCTTCGATGGCCCGCAATGGCGCGCGCAGGTCGTGCGAAACCGAATAACTGAAGGATTCCAGCTCCTCGTTCTTGCGCTCCAGGTCGGACAGCAGTTGAGCGCGCGTCTGTGCCAGTTCCCGCGCGGCACGTGCTTCGGCGGCTTCCATCTCCTTCGAGATGAGCTGTTCCCGAATGCGCCGGTTCTCGTCTTCGAATTGCTTGCGCCGCAGTTGCGCGCGCACCCGCGCCTTCAGCACCTCGAAATCGCCCGATTTGGTAATGTAGTCGTCCGCGCCGGCGTTGATGCCCGCCAGCATGGCCTCCTTTTCGTCCAGCGCCGTTAGAATAATCAGCGGGATATCACGCCATGCGGGCGAACTCTTGATGCGCCTGCATGTCTCTTCTCCGGAAAGCCCCGGCATGATCAGGTCCAGCAGGATGGCATCGACCGGCTGCACGGCAAGCAGATCCAGCGCTTCTTGCCCGGAACGTGCGAGCACCGTGTCGTACCGCTCCAGCGCCAACTCATCGGCCAAGCTCTGCAAATACGTCGCGCTGTCGTCCACGGCCAGCACGCGCTTGGGCGCCAGATACCCCGTGGGCTGTCCCCAACTGGCCGTACTCTGCGCGCTCCGCTGAACGGCAGCCAAGCGGGCCAGGATCAGCGCCATGTCCGAGCCCTTGCGAAGGTACGCGTCCGCGCCGGCTTCCAAGGCCTGCACTTCACCGTTGCCCCCGTCGGATGCGGTCAACAGGAGACAGGGCGTGTGACGAAGGCCCACGTCGCTGCGAATTCGTCGAATAAACGTGACGCCGTCGATGCCCGGCATGACGCCGTCCACGACAATCAAAGCCGGGCGCAGATCGGCCGCTTTACGCAATCCTTCTTCACCGCTGACCGCGGTCATGACCCGGTATCGTGCGGTCTCGAGGTGCGATTTCAATTCTTCGCGAAACGTCGCGCTGTCGTCCACCACCAATACTTCAACGTTGGCGTCTCTGGCAACTTCTTCCTGCCCCCGGCGCACGAACTCCAGCGCGCGTGAGACGACATAGGTGACATCGTACGGTTTACCCACGTACTCGTCGGCCCCGGTATGGATTCCGCGAACCCGGTCCTGGACTTCGGTCTCGGTTGTCAGCAGCATGACGGGGATCGAAGCGGTTGCGAGCGAGCGCTTGATATCCCGAAGCAGATCCAAACCGTCGCCGTCCGGGAGCAGCACGTCGAGAATGATCAACGAGAACGCCGCCTTCGCGAGCGCTTCCCGCGCCGCGACTAGCGTAGCGCACTGAGCCGTATCGAAACCGGCTTCGCGCAGCGCACCGTCCAGGTCCATGCGGACGGTCAGGCTGTCGTCGACGATCAGCACGGAGGGCTTCATGGGTTTCTCCGGCCCTGGCGTTCCGGACACAATGCGTTCAACGCGGATGCAATCTGATCCAAGGACAAAATTCGCTGCGCGGCATCCAGCGCGATCGCCTCACGGGGCATTCCAAATACCACGGAGCTGGCCTCGTCTTGAGCAATGGTTACGCCTCCGGCCATCCGCATCGCCTTAAGCCCTTCGGCGCCGTCCCGGCCCATTCCGGTCAGCAGGCAACCCACTGCCGACGATCCGTATTCCCGGGCCACGGATTCGAACAAAGTGTCCACCGACGGCCGGCAGGAATGGCGCTCGGGATCGTTCGTCAGCACCAGGCGTTGGCCCTGCACCACCAGGTGCCGGTCGGGTGGCGCCAGGATCACGCAGCCGGGTTCACCACGCGGCACCTGTTCGCGGTCAACGGCGTAGCGCACTCGCAGGGTCGACAATCCGTCCAGCCATTCAGCAAAGGGCGCCGCGAAGGCAGGCCCGAGATGCATGACCAGGACGATCGGCACGGGAAATTCACCCGGTAAGTGGCGGAGAATTTCGACCAGCGCACCGGGGCCGCCCGTCGAGGCGCCGATGGCCACGATGCGGCAGCGCGCATCCTTCGGCGTCTCTGGTAACACGTGCGCCAGCTTGCGCGAACCTGTGGACAATCCCAGCCGCGCGCGCGGGTGGGTGATCACTTTGATCCGCGCCACCATTTTGACCGCGGAGACCAGTCGCTGATCCCATTTCTCGAGCGGTTCGTCGCGGGAGGGCTTTTCAAACACGTCGACCGCTCCCGCGGCCAGCGCGTCGTAGGTACGAAAGACTTCCCCGCGGTTGGTCGAGGACGAAACGATCAGAATCGGCGTCGGTACGTAAGCCATGATGTATTCGGTGGCCGCCAGTCCGGTCATCACCGGAAGCATCATGTCCATGGTGATCGCATCCGGCCGCAGTTCCTGGCAGAGTTCGATCGCTTCACGGCCGTCCGAAGCCTCTCCCACCACCTGCAAGCCGGCGTCCGCGTCCAGCACCTCTACGAGGCGCTTGCGAATCGTGATCGAATCGTCGACGACCAAGACGCGAATCGGGTTCATCGCACGCCTATCCAATCAAACCGCGGATGGTTTCCAGCAAGTACCCTTGATCGAACTCGCCCTTCACGATGTACGCCCGCGCGCCGGCATCCTTGCCGCGCTGCAGGTCTTCGCGCGAGGCACGGGACGTCACCAGAATGCAAGGAATCCGATGCAGTTCCGCATCGCCGCGCACGCATTCCACGAACTCGAAGCCGCTCATCCCCGGCATCTCGACATCCACCACAAAAAGTCCGTAGGCCCGCCGCCGGGCTTTTTCCAGGCCCTCCTCGGCGGATATGGCCAGATCGACCGTATAGCCGGCGGATTCCAGAATGCTCTGCTCCAACATGCGCGTGGTCAGCGAATCGTCGATCACCAGCACCGGCGGGCGCTCCGCCGTGGCGGCATGCGGACGGCGGACCGTTCCGGCATGGGCCGCCGTCACGAAGGCTTGCGGATCCAAGGCCAGTTCGGGTTGGCCTTCGGCATCCAGTGCTGCGCCCGCGATCCAAGGCTCGGCCCGTACGAAAGGTGGCAGCGACCGCAGCACCACATTCGACGTACCCAGCAGACGGTCCACGCCAAGCGCAGCCGTCTCGCCGTTCGCTTCCACCACAACGACGGTGCGCGCTTCCCGTCGAACCTGCGACTCTTCGCGCTCGCCCAGCAGGTCCCAAAGGGATAGGTAAGGCAACGCCTTGCCGTCGCTGACGACGCAAGGATGCGCGCTGCCCGCTTCCAGTTCGCCTTCGTTTAACCGCAGGCTTTTGCGCACGGCGCTGAGTGGCAGGGAAACGATGCGCCGATTCGCGGCCACGCGCAAGGCCGTCACCGATACAAGCGTGATCGGCACGCACAATTCGATGGAGGTGCCCTGGCCTGCAACGGTACGAATGTCCACTTCGCCTTTCAACTCCGCGGCTGTCGAGCCCACGACTTCCAGACCCACGCCGCGTCCGGAAACCTCCGTCGCCCGCCCGGCGGTGGAAATGCCGCCCTTCAGCAGCAAGCGGATCACTTCGGTCGCATCGGCCAGACTGGATTTCAATCTGCCTGAACGAAGCGCGGCCGCTCGCACCGACTCCACGTCGATGCCTGCGCCGTCGTCTTCGCAGCGGAAAAGCACCTTCGACCCCTGCTGTCGCACCGATATGGCGATCCGGCCTTCCGGCGGCTTGGCCCCGGCGCGGCGCGCCGGCGCGCCCTCGATACCGTGAGCCACCGCATTGCGTACGAGCTGCAGCATGGCGTGCTGAATCGAAGCCAGGACATGCGCATCGAGACGCACCTCGCCGCCCGATGCTTCGAATCGAACCGATTTTCCAAGCGCCTGCGCCGCATCTCGCGCCGCGCGTTCCAGCCCGGCGAACATGAAGCCTGCAGGCGCCAGCCGCAGACGGTGCGCGCGTTCGCGAACTTGTCCCAGCTCGGTTCTCGCCTGACCAAGATTCGCGTTCAAGGCGCCGAGCGCATGCCCGAGCTGCGCTTGCAGCTCCTCGGCCGACAGCGCCGCACGCTCGAAGCCCTGCCCGCTTCCGGAGCCGCCCTGCTGCCGTGCGTGCTGAAGCCATGCCTCAGCGAGCTTGCGTGCGCGCTCCAAGGAGACGGCCGATCGTTGCATAGCGGCCAGATGCACTCCCACCTCGGACAGCCCTTCCAATAGCTCATCCATCTCCGCAACGTCGATACGCATCGTCTCCATCGCGGCTTCGGCAGCAGGCTTGGGTTCCTGCGCTTGAGCCGGCGTGGCCGGCGCGCCCGCGAGCGCCACGGCTGCGGCAGGTTCGTCCAACGCGGCCAGTGCCGCAGTCATCCGGTCCAACAAGGCGAACCATTCGGCGACCAGCGGCGCAGGCACCGGCCGCTGGCCCTCCCGATAGGGCGCCAACCCGTCTTCCAGCGCGTGCGTAAGCTCCGAGATTTGCGGCTGCCGCACCACCCGAGCGGCGCCTTTAAGGGTGTGCGCCTGACGAAGTAAAAGCGTAAACAGCTCGACGCCATGCGCGCCGCGCTCCAGCTCCAGCAGGCCCTTAGAGAGCGCCTCGATCAACTCGCGCCCTTCGACCCGAAAATAACGGTAAGGATCCTTACCCATAGACCTACGCCCTTTGCGCCTGAATCAGGCGCGCCAATTCCTGGGACAGATTCGTGAGCTGCGTAGCAGTCTGCATCGTCTGCATCGAGCTGGCTTCCATCTCCTTCGTTGCCTGGGCCACGTTGGAAATCGCGAGGTTGACCTGCTCCACCGCCGTCGATTGTTGTTTGGTGCTGAGTTCGATTTCCTCCGCGGCCTCGGTCGTGGTCTCGACTTGCGTGCCAATCTCTTTGAACGACGCCGCCACGTCGTTGAACTGGCGCATACCCGAATCCACGGCCTTGGAACCGCTCTCCGTAGCCATGACGGTGGTGTTCACCGCCGCGCGAATCTCCTCGATCAGACCGCGGATCTCCTTGGTCGAGCCCGCCACGCGGTCGGCGAGTTTTCGGATTTCGTCGGCGACCACGCCGAAGCGCTTACCCGCCTCCCCTGCCCCGGCCGCTTCGATGCTCGCGTTGATCGAAAGAATGTTCGTCTGTTCGGCCAGTTCGTTGATGATTTCCAGGATGCCGCCGATCTGCTGGGACTTCTTACCCAAGTCGAGCATGTGATTCACGATCAAATCCACTTGGCGGCGGATGCCGGAAACCGCTTCCTGCGCCTTTTGCACGGTCTGGTCGCCGGCGCCGGCGCCCGCCGCGGTGTGCGCGGCGATCTGGGCAACCCGCTGCGCGCTTTGCGCGATCTGGCGCGAAGTCGCCAGCAGTTCGCTGATCGTTGTGCCGATCTCGTTCATCGCGGTGGCTTGTTCCTTGGCGCCCGATGCCTGCTGATTCGCGGCCGCTTGCAACTCGCTCGAGGAACTCTGTACGTGCTGTATGGCGGTACCGATCTGGCGCGACAAGGTGGATGTCAGGAAAAACGCCAGGCCCACGGCCATGCCCACACCGGCTAAGGCGATCGCAAGAACCAGCGAAGTCGTGCTGCTGGCCAATTCCGAGGCCGCCTTCTTCGCGGATTCGAGGCGGCCCTTTTCGCGATCCACCAGAGCTTGCACCTGGGAAGCCAATTCCCGGCGCTTAGCGACCAAAGTGTCGTTCCACTCGGCCGCTATCTGGTCGATGGGCTGCTCCGTCTGGCGCTTCTTGATGATACTGTCGACACCATGTCCATAGGCTTGTTCCGTCTGTTCGATCCGGTCCAAGGCGCCAGCTTCATCTGCGCCCATTTGCTTCCGCAACCGACCTACCGCACTTTGAAATGCTGTCCGGGAGTTGTGGATATCGTCCAGCCGACGCTCGTCTTTGATGAGCAGATAGCCTCGGATGCTGGCCGATATCTCTTCGCTGTGCACATCCAGTTTCTGTGCCTCCAGCAAATTGGCCGCATTTACCTCAATGACCCGGTCCTTGTTCTCCACCACAGACCGCAGCGCGAAAACGGAAAGGACCGCGATGACCACGGAGGTCAGTACGGTTGCCGCGAAACCCGCGCCGATCTTCTGGCCGAACGTCCACCCTTGAAACATGCCTTAAGCCTCCTCACTTGTAAGCGCTTGGAAGACGGCCTCCAGATCGATCATGGCGTGCAAGGTTTCCTGCACGCGCACGCAGGAACCCATGCGCCATGGACCTTGCGGCCGTTCGATTTCCACGAAGGCCCCCTTGCCCACCGGAATGCAGCCTCCAAAATCTTCGATGGCCAATCCGGTCGTGGGCGTACGCCTTGACAGCAGAATCCAACGCGGCGTTTCCGGTGATGCATAACCCAGGAGCAGCGAGAGCGCGTAAATGGGCGTCAACTCCCCGCGCAGTCCGGTCAACCCCAGCAGCGCCGGAACCCGGCTGGGCAACGGTTCGACTCGGGGGCACCGCGCAATCCCGCCCACCTGGGTCATGTGCACGGCAAACCGATCCCCACAGATGCGTAGGGTCAGAAGCCGATCCTGGGCCTCGTCCGCAAGCGACGGTTCCACCATGAACGCCTCGTCGAATGCGCGGCGCATCTCCGCCACCCGGTCGAATTCGTTCCGGCTTGAGTCGCTCACCTCCCACCTCCCAGGGCTTGAAGCTGCGTACGGCACAGCGTGACCAACGCCTCGCGGCTGAATCCTCCGCCAAAGAGCAAAATGCGAGAAGCGTCTTCCCGTGCGAATAACTCCAGCGCCGACTCCAGCGCGCGGCGTGCCTCGCCCAGTGCGCCCGTACGTCGCGCCAGCATCCCCAGATGAAAATGCGGCATCGCGAAGCCCGCATCCAGATACGCCGCGGTCCGGTCATGGTGGGCCGACGCCGAAAGGTCGCCGGTGCGCTCGCGGCAAAGCGCCATGAGATAGTGCGCCCCGGCATTCAGTTCGTCCGCTTTCAGCAACTGGCCGCAAACCGACTCCGCTTTCTCCATCCGGCCCGCGTTAACCAACAACACCGCAAGCAGCAGTTTCGCGTCCGCATCGGCCTGAGCTTCCTGAGGCAGCGCATCGAGGCACTCCAAGGCCGCTGAAAAGCGCTCTTGTCGCAACAGCTCCAACGCTTCGCCCAAGCTCCAGCGCGCCGCCGCAGCAACGCCCGGAGCCGGCTTCATGCCCGGCGGTTGCGTGCCGCCCGGCCCGGCGAGCACGGCAATGCGGTCGGAAGAGCGTTGAATGGCGTCCACCCAGCTCGCGTCTTCCTGCAACACCCAGGTCGCGGAATCGTCCGCGGGTATGGTTGCCTCTTGAATCGGTCCGGGAATGGGCGCCTCGCCGGCTTCCCGGCTCCTGTAGTAGAATGCATGGTCCGAATGACAAAGGTGAAACGCGTTCGAGATGCCCCGCAAGGTTTCGGCGTATCCCATGAACAAATATCCGCCCGGAATCAACGCGCGCTCCATGCGCGCCACAGCCGCCCGAGTGCATTCCGGTTTGAGGTACATGGTCACGTTGCGGCAGAAAATCACATCGAACGTCTCCGCTTTCCAGAATCCAAAGTCTTCCTCCGCCAGGTTGCGCTCCTCGAACGCCACCATCTCTCGAATGGCGTCGCTCAGGACAAATTCCGATCCCTTTTGCCGAAAGTAGCGCGCCCGAACATCAGCGCCCGTTTCACGCAGCGCCCAAGCCGAATATGCGCCCAGCCGGGCTTTAGCCAGAACCGCCGGATTGATATCGATCCCGAGAATCTCGATCCGCCATTCGGCTCGATCCAGAAGGCAGCGCTCCAGCAACATGGCCAGCGAGTAAGCTTCTTCTCCGCTGGCGCATCCCGCCGAAAGAATCCGCAGGCGCCGAACGCCGCCAGACCGCTTCAGCACATTCGGAAGCACCACCTCCTCGAATGCGCGGAAGTGATCGAGGTGGCGGAAGAAGTAGGTCTCGGCCACCGTCAGACTGGGCGCCAGTTCCCTCGCTTCGGCCGTACCAACCAAATGGTTTTCCAACCGCTTCAGATACTCGCCGGCGTGCATGCACCCCGTCTTTTGCATCCGCTCGCGCAGCACGTCGGCCAGAAATTCGCGTTTATCCGCATCGAAGTGCAATCCCATGCGTTGAGCGATCCACGCGCCAAACGCATCTACCTCGTCGCCGGAGCGCGCTTCGCTCAAGGGATGCTCGCCTCCACAGGCAAGACATTCCAGATTTCGTCCGGCAAAATACGTCCAGCCTGAAGCACAAGCAGCAAGGCTTGCTCGCGAATTGCGATCGAATCCACGACTTCGGCGCGCACCTGTGTCAGGAGCGGCGGCAAGCGTTCCAACTCCAAGGTGGACAGATCGGCTAGTCCCAGAACCCGGGGAACCGCCAGTGCCAGCGTTCCGCGTGGTATACGCAATGTAACATAGCGCTCGAGTCGTTCGCCCTCAGGTTGGTCCAGTAGCGCCGGCAACGCAACCACCGGAGTGGGCTTTCCTCTAATGGTGCATAACCCAAGCACATAGGGCGGTATGTTCGGCAAGGAGCCCACTTCCAAGATGCGCATGACTTCGCCGACCTGCGACAACGCCAACGCGCAAGTCGTCTTTCCAGCCTGTAACACCAAGCAGGGACTGCCGTAATATGCAGGCACCGCAGTACCCTTTCAGGGTAGGCCATAATTTGGTTTTGCACGACCAACAAGTTGGCGAAAGCTCCCGATATCTCATGTAAATGCTATGCGCTATATGAATAAGGTCAACCCGTTACCTCCTTATACTAATGAACTAACCACTTATCTAAGGAATGGCGCCACCTCAGTTGAATTGGAATGCCTTCACATGCCTGGGAGAATTGAATTACTGATTAAGACCTTCGCACGAATGCCCACCTGGCACGCCGGGTCTGCACCGTGCAATATGAAACAAATGGAATGGTAATTACCTAAAATACCTTCACGCTACCGGACTTAATTTACCTTCGTGCCGGGCACGGAATTCAACCGGCCTTTTTCAAACCAGCAGCGCTAGAAAAATGCCAAGCTGTTTCATGCGCCAACATCCTTACGCTCACGTCGAGGTCCGTCCGCCTGCCTCAGCCAGCCTTTTTCGCGCGGCCGCTTGAGCCGCCTCGGCACGCGGCAAGTAGCGCGACAACGGCAACAGGTCGAACTCCTCGATGAGGGCGTCCACGGACAGATCGGGATCCAGGCTGGCGAGCGTGAACCAATCCTCTTCGTGGAACCACTTCACCTCGATCCGGGATCCGTACTTCGCTTCGATCGCCCGGGCCTTGGGGATGTGGTAATCGATTTCGAAGAGCCGCTTGTCCAGATGCACCACCGCTTCGGCCCACTGGCTCCGCGCGCCGCTTTTGCCCAGCACATCGCCGCTGATGTCCACGATCTGCGAAGGGCCGCTGCGCGTGGCCGAGGCCACGTAGACTTGGTATTGCCAGGCAAAGGCGTGCAGCCGCCGCGACGCCGGGTAAGCCGACGGCCAGAAAATGATCTCCGCGCCGGCCTCTTTCAGTTGCGCCCAGCCCTCGGGCCAATTGACGTCGAAACAGATCTGGCAGCCGATGCGCCCGAAATCGGTCTCAAAAACCGTCGGCTCGCACGCTCCCGGAGCGATGCCCTTGTCCAGTTCGCCTTCGGTCGGATGCATCTTGTCGTATCGCCCTACCGGCTTGCCGTCCCGATCCACCAGCACCGCCGAATTGAATTTCTTCCCGCCATCCAGCGTGTAGATCGCCGCGATCACGTACGCGCGATGCTCCTTCGCCCAAGCGCCCAGCTTCTTCAAAGCCACCCCTGTTCCGTCCGGCGCTTCGGGCTCGGACAAAAAGCATTCCGGCAAGCAAACAAGATCCGGTCCGCGTGGCGAAGCGAAGGTCATGCGCTCCAACATGAAATCAAGCCGCTGAGCGTCTGAATCACCGGGCAGCCGTTCCTGGCAAATGGTTACCACGCGCGGCGACCGCAGGGCGCGAGCTGGAGAGTTGGTTCGAAACATAGGGGCCCCCTATATAAGGGTAGGTACACCGAGGGAGACAGCGAGCTATAAAATATATACGATAATCGTATTAATAGCATCGAGCCGAACCCGCTGTAGTTTTATAAATTCATATATATAAAATTGTTATGATATACCCATGTATTTAGATTAACACGGAGACATTCAAAGTATACCGGTGTAATTAACCCAATCATCGGTATTCTACGATGAGTACGGAGACGATCGCCCGGCATGAAAAACTTCGGCATCGAAGCCAAGTACGATCAGGTCAAGCGCCTCATCTTAGAGGAGATTGCGCGGCGCGATCTTAAGCCCGGCGACCATCTCCCTACTCGCCAGAGCATGCGCCAACGCTGGGGCGTCGCCAACGACACCATTGAACACGCCATCCGTACGCTGATTCAGGACGGCGTACTGACCGCACGGCAAGGCAGCGGCACCTTCGTCGCCCACGTCCCCCGGCAGCCCGTCGCCAGCCGGAGCAGCACCTTCACCATCGACATCTTGATTCCCAAGCAGCAGGAAGACTTGGCCGCCAGCCATAGCCCGCACACTTATTTGGAACGCCTCGAAGGCATCACGGCGGCATGCGACCAGCACCGCTTGCAGAGCCGCCTGCGGTTCGTATCGCCCGATCGATATCTTCACGCCGAGGCGTTACTGGAAGCGGTCGCCCCGTTCCACGAAGCCGTCATCCTCTTTCAGGAGCCGCTGGCCTGCCGCCTGGAGCCCTACTTGCGCGCGCAACGCATTCCTTACGCGGTCCTAGGCCAGAATCAGCGAACGCAGAACAGCGTCCAGCCTAATCCTGAATCCGGTTACCGGCAGGTCTTCCAACACCTTCAGCGCACCGGCATCCGCGGCATCGCATTCTGCGGCGATTCGCCCGAGGATCCGTTTAGCCGCCTCCCGCTCCTCCAGCGCCTCGCAAAGGCCTCGCGCATAAGCATCGACCGCGTGTACTGGCATCACAGCCAGGATCTGGAAGCCGTGGTGGAAGTGGCCGCTCGGGACCTCGTGGCCCGTAATCTCCGGGCGGTGCTTTGCCGCAACGACACGCTGGCGATCCGGCTCATGCGCCGGCTTCAAGACTTGGGCGTGAAGGTGCCGGAGCAGACGGTCGTCATCGGCTACGACGACACCGCCGCGGCGCGAGGCGCCTCGCCCGCCCTCTCCACGGTGCGCGCACCCTTTGGAGCGGAAGGCGAAACCGCCGTGGCCTTGTTGGCCGATCCCGCGCGCATGCATACGCCGGATTTCGAAACCGTTTGGATGGATACGCAGTTCGTTCCCCGCGGCACGACCTTGCCGGACACGGTGGGGGAAGCCAGTCCAAGCGTTCCAAGCCAGGGCCGTGCGTAAGGCCGGATGCGCGTGCGAAGGGCCGTTGTTTTTTTGTAAGCCGAACTCGAATCGAGGGCAGATCCCATGAACGCATATACTACGCATGGCCGGCGGCGCCGTTGGAGCCCGGTACGGATGCTGCTGGCCGCGGCCGCGCTGAGCCTCGGGCCCAGTGCCGCGTTTGCCGCTACGATCTACGTCGACGGGAAGCTCAGCGCCGACTGCAAAGGCACCTACAGCGTGAAGCAACGCGATGCCTCGGGCCAGGACGGCGACGCGTATCCATGCCTCTCCAAGGCATCGGCCGCCGCGAAGCCCGGCGACACGGTGGCCATCCGCTCCGGTACCTACCAAAACGCCACCAGCGCCGAGATCAACGACGTGCTGGCGCCGAAGCATTCCGGCACGGCGGAGCAGCCTATCGTCTACCGTGCTTACGAAAAGGAACAGGTCGTCATCGGCGGTGGCGGCAAGGACTACCCGCCCGAAACGTATTCCGTTCCTCGCACGGTCCTGGTCCTGCAAGACGTGGCGCACCTCGTCTTTGAAGATCTGCGCTTCGAGAATGTCGTGGGCTGGGTATTCGCGCGGCGCTGTAAGCACATTGCCTTTACGCGCTGCGTATTCAAGGACGGCCTGAACGGCGGCAAAGGGTCCGTGAAAATGATCGAGTGCGATCGCTGCCGCTGGACCGACTGCCTGTTCCGAAACTCGGGCTTCGACAGTCTGATCCTCGAGGACAGCAACTACAACCTGATCGAGTACTGCACCTTCGATATCGCCGCGCACTGCTTGCTGGCGATCCGGTCCGGGAACTTCAACGTCATTCGCAACAGCCACTTCACTAATTCGTATTACGTCGGAACCCGAGCCGAAAAATTGATCGAGGTGTACGACATCAAGACCGACAGCCGCAGTCCCGATCACCCGGCATTCAACCCCGTGCCGAAGTACGATCAGACGAAGTACAACCTGTTCGAGCGCAACTATTTCGGCTACACGCCTTTTCGCCCCAACAAGGGCGCGCAACCTTCGAGCATGCAGTACAGCGGGCAGTGCGGGATCATCCGCCGCAACATCTTCTGCAACCCGCAACTCGACAAACCCAATGCCGACTTCCCCGAGGGCGTCGCAGGCGGCATGGCCATGAACATGCGCTGGGGCGGATCGTGGGAAGGCTGGCAAAAGCGCAAGGACGGGACCGGTTATTGGCTGGGCGAAGGCCACGAAGCGGGCTTCGTCTCGCACAATCGCATCTTCCACAACACCTTCCACGGCTTCGATAATGCCTGCGTCACCGTGCCCAGCGACGATGCGATGAACGCGTTCCTGAACCCGCCGCCCATGGAACAAAAACAAGACTCAAAGCCCTTCCATAAGAAGTTCGAATTCAAAGACAACCTCTTTAAGAACAATCTATTTTTGCCGGAGGCGTACCGCCCGCACATTGAATGGGCTTGGAAGAAGACCCTCGAAGGCCACCCCGTCGCCTTCGAACTCCGCGGCAACCTGGCGCAGGTGCGCTTCGAAGGTAACAACGTCTTTACGCCCGGAAAGCAGGACGCCCTCGTCGCCTACGTGCAGGAAAAGTCCAATACGGGTCCGTCCACCCTGAAGGCCGTGGAAGAAAAATTCCCTGGCACGTTCGCCGGCAACACGAGCCTCGATCCGCTGCTGGCGGATTATCTAAAGGGCGACTTCCGCCTCTCCGAGAAAAGTCCGCTGATCGACAAAGCCTTACCGCTCACCGAAACCGCCGCGGATGGGGCTCACTCGAAGACGCTGGCCGTTACCGATGCGGGCTGGTTCTACGACGGTTTTGGAATCACCGGCGAGCAAGGAGATGAAATCCAGCTTCCGGACGGCGCGAGCGCTCGCATCCTGAAGATCGACTACGAGAAGCACGTGCTGGAACTCGATGCGCCGCTCACGTGGAAGAAAGGGCAGCGCGTGTTCTTGAAATACGCCGGCCAAGCCGCCGACGTGGGCGCCCTCGAATTCGGGCAAACGATCCCTCAATTCGGAGTGCGCGCTTCCCAGTAACGCACAAAGCCGAACCGCCCTGCCCGATGCCCCGGCGGAACATCCGATCCATGGATTCGGCCCGTGACTTCCGATGGATTGCCTGCCGGCTGTAACTGGCGGAGAGGGTGGGATTTGTCAGGCGCGATGTTGCAAACGATTGCGGGCGCGCCACTTAATAACGCAAGTCCTTGTCACTGCTGTACTTGAGCTTGGCAACGATACGCAACAATGACAATTGAAATACATTCCAAGCAAGCGCTAGTGACAAAGAATTACAAAGACTGATTTGGGTTTACCCACTAGAAAAGTAAACTACATCACGTAGGCTATGCAAACATGAAGTAAGTCAGTAGTACTCGATTAGTGTGACACCCAATCTATTGGTGAGCAATGGCTCCAGTACTCGTAGATCTACACATACACACCTCTGATAACCCGGAGGACTTGAATACCTCATATGACATTCAGGCTCTAAAGAATGGAATTGAAAAAATCGCAAACGGGGCGCAGTATCTAATCTCGTTATCAGATCACAACACCATTAACAAGAATGCCTATCTGAAATCAGTATCGATCATTCGGCACATCCTACTTGGAGTAGAGCTCCATGTTCGTAATTATAAAGAAGCAGATCCCTATCACTGCCATATCATATTTTCGTCTGAAATATCCGAAAAGGTTATTGACTCATTAAATACCAAACTAGACACACTCTATCCCCAAAAAGTTGTTCAAAAGACCAACCCTAACATTCCGCATCTTGCAGATATCATGAATGCCTTTGACGATTTTGAATTCCTCCTCTTGCCGCACGGAGGACAGAACCATGCAACATTTGACAAGTCAATTCCCAAGAATGTTAAGTTCGACAAGACATTAGAGAGAAGTATATACTACAATCATTTTGATGGTTTTACAGCAAGAAGCAATAAAGGCCTAGAGGAAACACAGGGGTATTTCAAGCGACTTGGCATTAATGATTTTGTACACTTAGTAACGGCGACAGACAATTACAACCCCTCTGAATATCCGGCTTGCAAAGCTGGCAAAGAAGCTGGTGGATATACTCCTACCTGGATGCTTGCTCAGCCTACCTTTGACGGTCTGCGTCTGTCCTTATCCGAATCGTCACAACTAGTATATGGACCAAAGCCGGATGTTTGGCTAAAGTGCATTCAAAGTGTTTCCCTAAAGAATGAGCACATCGATATAGACGTTGACTTAACACCCGGTCTAAATGTAGTAATTGGAGGTTCATCGAGTGGTAAATCCCTCCTGGTTGACTCAATTTATCGAAAACTTTCGGCAACTTTTGATGGCAGCGTTTATTTGAGCCCATACGAAGTTCATAATATAAACGTGGACAATCCCACTGGTCAGCGCCCGCACTATATTGACCAGAACTATATAGCACGTGTTTGCGATCCAAAGGACAAGGAGAATAAGATACAGCATATTCCTCTTCTAAAGAATGTCTTTCCATCGGATGAAGATGAGAGAGAGCAGATAAGTCAAGCACTCGCATCACTGGAGCAGGAGCTCTCCATTTTAGTGCATTCAGTACGTGAAATTAATGCGCTGGATGACGAGCTAAGTAGATTATATGCACTAAGCCATTTAATTACCAGCAAGCCAAGAGTAAACCCACTAAAAGCAGTCAAACCTGACGAAAAAGTTCGCATACCTATGACGCTAAAGAAGTCAAAGTACCAGTCATACACGAATATCCTTGACGAGATAGAAGCATTCTTATCAAAGAATCCGCTTATAACACATGATCGAACGCTAGTGGAAAAGCTAAAGAAGGAGCTAAACTTAGCGTTTAATCGAAGTAGTCTAGAGGTCTCTATATTTGAGATTGTATGCGCAGAAGTTTTAAGAGTTGATCAGTCTCATACGGACAAGGAACGCGAATCGACGATCAAGAGAAAGCAGTTTGAGAGCCTAATTGATAGCGTTAAAAAATATATTCGTGCAGAGAAGAGATTTTATAAGGCTCGCAATAAGATATCCACTTTCAAAGTTAGAATTCGCACTAATGAAATAGTGTCAATGGGGCATAAGCTTCGGATTGAGAACAGATTTGAGCTCACAAGGGAAAAATTCCTTATGGTTGTAAATCAGATGCTTAAGTCTGAGCATCAATTAAGTTCGTTTGACGCGATAACTCCTAGCTCTTTATCTGAATCCCATTTTAGGAAGAGAAACCCTGTCGTTGCTGGGTATGAGGACTTTGAACGACGCGTACATGGAGTATTCAAAGGAATGAATAGCCGTGAGTATAAAATCACAACAAAGGATGGAAAGGATTTTGAGCAGCTAAGTGCCGGCTGGAAAACATCCGTTGTCTTGGATCTTATTCTTGGGTGGAAGGAGGATAATGCCACTCTTATAATCGATCAGCCCGAGGACAATTTGGCAACCAACTATATTAACCACGGGCTTCTTTCGGCGATAAAAGAGTGCAAATCTTCCAAGCAGCTCATTCTAGTTTCGCACAATGCCACTATACCAATGCTTGGCGATGCGCAAAACATTATTCTCTGCAAGAATGACAATAACAAGATTGTGATTCGGTCAAATGCATTAGAAGGGCGAATTCATGATAATCGTGTTGTTGATTATGTTGCAAACATCACTGATGGCGGAAAGGCCTCCGTTAAGAAAAGGGTGAAGAAGTACAACATTAAAAACTTTCGAGAGGACACCACGTGAAGCTAATTTTCTCAAAAGACAAGAACGGTGAAGCAGTAGTAATGGAGATGGGTGACAAGGGCACCAACTTAAAGTTTATGTATGTGAGGATGATTCGATCGCTTATTGACAAAGGGCCTATGGAGCCTCCAGAGATTTCGAGTGATTTTGACAATGAAGAGCAAGCAAGTATCAAGAGAATGGTATTGATGATTAATGAAGCGCTAAAATCGGTTGAGGGTGTGGAAGAAGAAGAAGAAGAAGAAGAAGAAGAAGAAGAAGAAGAAGAAGAAGAAGAAGAAGAAGAAGCGAAAGAGGAATAAGGTTTTTAGTTTACTTAGCTGCCGTCAAGGAGGAACGGACCGCAGAAAATCGGAGGGTCCGAAGATTCGTTGTGCCGCGCACGACGATAAGCCATGAATTGACCTCGGGCCTCGGCCAATCTCGTATTCGGCACAACGAATCTTTGGAGACCGATTTTCGAGGACCGTAGCATCCTTGACGGCCCCCTTCCCCATAATGGAACACCGGTAGAAGCCGATACCTCGGCTTCTACCCATACCTGCCGCCGTTGGTCTTTCTGGCTTCGGATTCAATGTTTTATTGTAGTTGACAAGACAGCTTCTTGGCTTATTAATTTCATTGAAGCTCATGGAGGGGTGAAATGGGAGCGGTGCACGAAACCAACATGGTCATTGGGTTCATGGTCTCGGCGAGCGTCAAACGGGAATTGGATCGGCAGGCAAAGCAGACTGAGATGAGCCGGTCCGAGTACATCCGGTGTGTACTGGAATGGTGCTTGGATGAGCACAACCAAAAGGCGATTGGCGACGAACTCTTGAGCCGCATTCTTGGCGCCTTGGGAAGCATGCTTCAAGAATCGGCCGAACCTGGGGATGGGAAGCAGGTTCCCGTGCAGGCGGTTCTCTCCAAGGCATATGTGGCTCAGATTGACCGGTTCGCGGAGGGAATGAAGCAAAGCCGCGTAAATGCGCTTGCGACGCTTGTAGAGATTGGGCTCAAGCAAACGGCAGCGCTGAACCCGTTGGCGTTGCCGCTTGCGCGTGCGAGCCGTCGTCGCAAGCAAACACGTCTAGGCCATCGCATGTCCTGAAAGGAGGAACCATAGCAGGGTTGTCGGTCGGATGTAGGCAAGGCGAAAAGCCAAACTGAAAATAGAGAATAAAAATCATAGACCGCGCGAAGTTGCGCAGCGCGTGGTGACGCGTGCCTAAAGGAAAAAGGCATTTCACCTTCGCCTTGGCAATGGGCGAACACATCAAATAGGGCGCAAGCACCCGCCGGTGCATTTGCCATTCCTCGGGTCTCAATGAACAGATGCCATCGCATGGTGCGATGGAATCGTGTCTTGCTGTCGGTTCGTCGTCGTTCCCGGCAGGGGACGGCGACGAACCGGGCAGCAAGAGCGCCCGTCCCGTGGAATCCAAGGCGCAAACCGCAATTCCTTGGAGAGTGAGACATGGAAAGCTCCGGCGAAGCAAATCGGGTGGCACCCACTAATAGCCACCCAGTAACACCAGTAACCCTGCTGCCAGCTAGGCTGTCACACCAGCGGAGCGCAGGCATTGATTGGCTTACATTGAGTGTGGCGGGCGACCGGAAGGCTGCTGAACGGATTGAGCGCACTCATGAATCATTGCTGGGTCAATGGACCGAAGCGCGTCTTGGGTATGGATACAAGGCTTGGGAAGTGGCCGGGGGCCTGGGCAAGCTGGGCCTACGGCCGCGGAAGGCCGAAGGTATGGCCGACGTGCTTCTTGTCCTGCCGGGGCGTGCATTGGATTGGATTCGAGATAGTCACGTTCTGGGCGATCTGACAGAAGCCACCACCGATCAGGCGTTATGCAGCTACTTCCTTGGTGAAGGCTGGCGGGCTTCGCGTATTGATATCGCGATAGATACGGACGATCCGAGTCTGAATCCATTGGTGGTGCGTGACGCGCTCGCCATGGGGGATTGCGTCTCCAAAGCGAAGATGTTTCAAGACATGCAATCGCATGAAATCGGAGTCGCGACGACGCCCGGCAAGGGAATGACCGTCATGGTAGGTGGGCGCA
The DNA here is from genome assembly GCA_015075375.1 of Planctomycetota bacterium. Classification (GTDB taxonomy): domain Bacteria; phylum Planctomycetota; class SZUA-567; order H5-PLA8; family H5-PLA8; genus H5-PLA8. The sequence goes on from JABTUM010000005.1 coordinate 168,201, forward strand.
CCAGTTCCCGGTTCATGCGCTGTTATGACAAGCGGCAAGAAGTCATGCAATCGCTCCACAAGGATATTTGGCACCTGACGCGCTTCGAACTGGAAATCAAGCGGGATGCCGCGCAAAAGGTCTTCGAGGAAATCGCGCGGTGCGGTGTGGCTACGATTCCTCGGGTCTTCTCGGGCTGGATCAATTTCAAAGATCCCACCGATACGGCCAGCCGCAAAGAACGTCGGCGCAATGCAGCTTGGTGGGCTCGTCTGGTCGGCGTGGAGGAACCTATCAAGCTCGGCCTCATGCGCGGGATTTCATCGCCCGAGAAGGTCATGCATTGGCTCAAGCATACGGTAGCCAAGAGCCTGCATCTGGCAGACTTGGCAGGCCTGACCGGTGAACTCGAAGAAGCCAAGAAGGCCAAGGAAGCGGCGGTCAAGCCCGAAGATCGGCACGTTTGGGCGGCGTATCGGGCTCGACTGGAAGATGAGGCGGCGGAAAGGGGGTCGAGCCATGAAGGCTAGATACTCCCTGGACTCGCTGCTGACCCTGCAAGAGGTCGCGCAGCGACTGAAGGTCTCGGTAAGGACCGTGCGTAGTTGGATCACGAAACGTTCCATACCCTTTACGAAGCTTCATCGGCGAGTATACGTGGACGCGCGTATTGTTGAAGGGCTGCTGAACCAAAACGCCGTCCCAGCGTTCAGGGGCGGCAGCTCGCCAAGCTCAAGGCCCACGGGGCAAGGAGGTGATAACCAGGAAAGCGAGAATGGAACATGGGACGCCATCCCAAATCCTTCGTAATGTGGCTCCGTAGGCGATACCGGGTCTTCTACAATCCGCAGGGCCACGGCTGGTATACGGCATTCCGGGCTGGAGGCGGTCGCAAGCGTTTCAGCCTGGGGGTCGGGACCAGGGCGGAAGCTGAAGAAGCGGTAAGGCGGTTGGACGATCCTTCGCCGGCGCGTGATGTGGCTCGGGTTGCGTTTGTGACCTGGGCGCAGGTCCAGGCGCAATTCCTGACCTTCAAGAGCGGTCAGGGTTTGGCGCCGAAGTCCATCGACCGTTACCGGGCGGGGCTGGATGCGTTCGGGCGGTATCTGGCTTCGGAAAGCGTGCGGCACGTGGATGCGATTACGTTGCCGGTGCTGGAAGGCTACACGCATTGGCGGACGCATACGGAGAAGTGCGACGTAAAGACGGCCTACAATGACTCGCTTGTGATTAAGGGCGTGTTCAAGTGGGCCTCCAAGCCAAGCCGGGGCATCGTGAAGGTCAACCCGGCCTTGGATTGGGAGACACTCGAACCCGTGAAGCCCAAACGCCGGTGCTACACGGTCGAGGAAGTCGAGAGGATGGAAAGCGGGGTGCGTGCGGTCCTGCGCCCTGTCGTGACGATGCTCGCTTGGACCGGGATGCGCATTGGCGAGTTGATTAACTTGCGCTGGTGTGATGTGGACCTGGACAAGCGAGTGGTTCACGTTCGCGTGCAGGAGGATTGGAAGCCCAAGGGTCGGCGGGATCGAACCGTGCCGGTGCATCCGAAGGTGGATGCGGTCTTGCGAAGTCGGCCTATCGGCAAGTGGGTTTTCCTGGGTCCGCGTGGCGGTCGGTTGAAGGAAACCTATGCGCTGGAATGCCTCAAGGCCGACCAGCGCAAGCTAGGGATGGTTCCTGGCGACCTCCACGGGCTGCGGCGCTTCTTCGCTACGACGATGATGCGTGCGGGCGTGGATGCGGAGACGGTCAGGCAATGGGGCGGCTGGAAGTCGCTGGAAACGATGCTCCGCTATCTGGCTGACGTGAACGTGAAGGACTCTGTAGAGGCGATGGACAAGGCGGTTAAGACACTGGCCGCGTCTTGAATCTCTGCAAAGTGACAAAGAAATGACAAAGAATGACCTTGGGACGGGTCATCGTTCGTGGAACTCGAAGCCAGAAAAGTAGATAGAGAAAACTGGCGGAGAGGGTGGGAACCTTCTCGCCGCGTTTTCTTAAGGCCAAGAAAAACAAGGGCTTGCTCGCACAAACCCTGGAACTCAAGGCACTTGCGACTTGGCAACGACACCCCGCGATTGCTAAACGCAACACTTGAAATCCTTGGACCTGTGGCAAGATTTGGCAAGCTTCTGGAGGAGAGAAGACATTCTTCCTCCACATTGTTAGAGCCACCTCATAGCCCTTGGCAAGATTTGGCAAGATCCACGCAAGAGCATCTCCCGCCTCCCGTTTCACTCGTCTCATGTGTTTCAGAATTAATGGAGCGCACATACGCATAGCAGTCTTTAATAGAGTTCACAATGCACTTGTTTTTTACCTAGTTTTATGTTGCCGATGTCGTTGCCCCGCACATACTCGAACTTCACTCAGTCGTCTTGCGATGACGTTCCCGGTAGGCATCTTTCCGCTATGGAGGTACGTTTATGCCCTCGTTCCGGCAAGTCGCGCTCGCATGCGCCCTGTTCACGCTGTGCGGAATCGCACATGCAGGCGGCGCGAGCACGCTGGATATTCTCTCGCTTACCGATAGCCCCGATCCGCTGGCGACCGGACAGACCAGCACGATTAACGCGGAGGTTCGCTACTTCGCCGTCGGTCACGACGTAGGCACGCCGCACATCTCCATAGACCACCTCGTTCGCGTCAATGCAACGGTAGTCAACCCGGCTGGAACCACGATCCGGACCCTGGCGAGCGAGTTTTCGGCGGAACGCCCCGCTGGGCAGTTACCGGGCTTGCGGACGAAGAGCGTTTCCATGCTCTGGGACGGAAAGGACGAGGGAGGCGCAGCCGTACCCGCCGACACGTACACCTATAAGGTTCAAGCTCAGCGCCTCATCCGCTTCACTTTTTCGCTATGCGGACAGCTTAGGGTTGAAGAGGTCGTCATTCACCAAAGCGGCACCAAACTGGGCACGATCACCGTAAGCGGCGTGCAGGACGAAACGCCGCCGCTTATCGCCGATTTCGCTCCGACGAATGGCGCTTGGACCACGCAGACCCGGCCACCTCTTTCGGCAAGCTTCTCGGATGACTCGTCAGGTGTCGATCCCGGCAGCGTGGAAGTGCTCTTGGATGGCCTGCCCGTCACGGTCGCCGCAGGCACCGATGGCTTCACTTTCACGCCATCGGCCGATTTGGCGCAGGGCAGTCACACCGTCAGCATCTCTGTCTCGGACTTAGCCGGTAACGCGGCGAATGCCGCTTGGACCTTCTCGGTGGATACGCTCCCCCCGAGCATAACTGACCTGCAACCGGCGCATGGCGTCTTCCTAAATAGCCCTCGGCCGGCCGTCTCGGCTGCCTTCTCGGATGGTGCTTCGGGTATTGGCGTGGATGCGGCAAGCGTAATCGTTTACTTGGACGGTCTCGACGTAACCGCCCAGGCGCTCGTCACTCCGGAAGGCGTCACCTACCAGCCGACCGCCGATTTGGTAGAAGGCGCGCACCAGCTTATCGTTCAAGTCTCGGATCTGTTGGGCCAAAACGCGCAAGGGTCGAGCGGCTTTACGCTGGATGTGAGTCCGCCCGTAATCTCCGGCTTATCTCCTGCGCATAACTTGTGGCAGAATGCCGTACGCCCTGCCGTTTCAGCCGCCTTCAGTGACGGAATGGGAATCGGCGTGGATCCGTTGAGCGTCGTTATCACGCTGAACGGAGTAGATGTTACGGGATCGGCCCAAGTGGATGCGGCTGGGTTTGTTTTCACGCCGGACGCGGACTTGGCGCAAGGCCCGCACTCGGTGACGGTCTCCGTCGCCGACGCCCTGGGAAACACGGCGACCGCCAGCGCTACCTTTAAGGTAGATTCCGTTCCACCGGTCATTGCCGATCTCGTACCCACAACGGACGGCGCTATTCGCGAAGCCTTGCCCACGCTCTCAGGGAGTTTCACGGAAACCGGTTCGGGCGTGGATGCCGCCACGTTTGGGTTGTCATTGGATGACGCGCCGACGGGCGCGACCGCCGAAGCGACCGGCTTCTCCTATACGCTTACCGAAGCACTTGGCGAAGGCTTGCATTCGGCTCGCGCGGTCGTCCGCGATCTGGCGGGCAACCAAACCGCCGCCGAATGGAGCTTCACGATCGATACCGTGCAACCATCCATCGTGGACTTGGTCGTGTCTCCCGCGGGCATCACGAACAACCCGCAGCCGCTCTTCTCCGCGTCCTTTTCGGATACCGGCTCGGATGCCGGCGTCGATCCCTCCCGCGTGCGCATTTTGCTCGATGGCGTGGACGTTTCGGAACAGGGCGTGATCACGGCGCTGGGCTTTACCTTTACGCCGGGAACGGCGCTTGCGGAAGGCCCACACGTCCTGAGCGTGCGCATCGAAGACGCGGCCGGAAACGCAACCGAAGCTACTGCCATCGTTGACGTTGACGTAACGGCTCCAACAATTGATGGTATAAATGACGTCGTCGCTGAAGCGATAATCCCTGAAGGTGTCGACGTTTACTTTACCGGAGTAAGCGCACAAGACACTCGTAGTGGCATTAAGTCATTAGAGTTTAATCCACACAATGGTTCAGTCTTGCCTCTAGGCGTTTCAACTGTTAATGCAACTGCAATAGATAATGCTGGAAACATTTCTCTTTCTACATTCAGCGTAATAGTTGTAGACACAACTCCTCCTAAAATTACACCTCATCCAGACATTGAGGTCGTTGCCACAAGCGCAGCAGGCAGCGTTGTCAATTACGACAACGCAATTGTTTCGGATGCGACAACCACCATTCCAAGTATTACCTATAGCCATCCATCAGGATCACAATTTCCTGTGGGGCAGACTACAGTACTGGTAACCGCAACCGACTTCAGCGGAAATCAAGCCACAGAGTCCTTTGTGATAACGGTTCAAACACCCAGCAGAATTGAAGTTTTTCCAAGTGAGGTGACTATTGCGCGAAATGGAAGCCAACAGTTCTTTGCAGTAGTATATGACGCATTTGAATTACCGCTCAATCCACAGCCACATATCATCTGGAGTGTAAATGGTGGTACAGGAACAATTTCAGAAGCAGGTTTGTACACGACCGATCAGGCGCCTGTAGGGATTCGCGCAGGAGGAATTGGTGGTGAAGATGAAGGAGTTGGAGTATTTACAGTTGAAGCACGATTCGATGAAATGCTTGCCACAGCTCTTGTCACAGTTCAGCCATCCACTTTTACGGTTGAATTCATTCGGCCTGAAGAGGATGCCCGCTTTCTTTCTCCCGCTGATATTGTTCTCGATGTTTCCGCAGTTAGCGACCCTGCACCTGTCGAGCGGGTTGAATTCTTTGCTTCAAGTTACTTTACGTCGGAACCACTGAAAATCGGGGAGACTCAAGCAGAACCTCATAGCTTAACATGGACGGGCGTAACACCAGGCATTTATTCAGTTGAAGCGCGCGCTACAAATAGCGAGGGAGCTGTACAGTCCGATTATCTTTCTGTCTGGGTCAACTACAGCATTATAGATGTTAGTCTTTTAAATGCTAGCTATAGTGAGGCATGGAGCATAAATAGCCATAGACAGGTGGTTGGCTTTTCATTTATTCCAGATCAAGGAAGTCACGCGTTTCTATGGGAAGAAGGGCAGTCAACCAGTATTGGTCCCGGACAAGCGCGGGGAATCAATGACTCAAGCGAGATTGTTGGTCAATCACGAGGCCACGCAACGGTTTGGCACGAACGGACGCCAACCGATCTCGATGAGGCGACCGGGCCATACGCTGATTCCCTTGCGCATTCCATTAACGGATTAAGCACGGCAGTTGGGTGGCAGAAGAAAAATGGATTTTCACACACGGGGCCAACTGGTGCCGCGTTCTGGAAGGGACCAGGAACGCACTTGCTTACGAATGGAACCGATGACGAAGCGCTTGCCATAAATGATCTGGGTCTTATTGGGGGGAATAAGGGCACACATCAATACAAACTAGCTGTTGTTTGGGATGGTGGCGAAATATCCTATGTTACTACCGGCCCCGTTTCTCGAGGTGCATCAGTTCATGGGATGAACAATAAAAATGAACTTGTTGGTCATGAAGGCGAGCTTGCTAGGCTATGGCATAAGCGATCAGGGAAATGGGAAGCACGGCATCTAGATATTCCATCAGCTATTGAATCTAGTCGCGCGTATTCCATTAATGACAGCGGAGATGTAGTAGGTTTTATTGAAGACATAGTTCCACGCCGGAAAAGAGCTATTGCTTGGTTTAGAGGAGGTAGCAGGGTAGAACTAAGCAACCTTATTCCACAAGACTCAGGGTGGGAGCTAATTGAAGCTAGAGGCATTAACGCAAATGGAGATATCGTTGGTTTCGGAATAAAAGACGGCGTAACACGCGGATTCTTGCTTTCAACAGGCCTATCCTCTGACACTGAGCACACTCTCTATAATCTATCCCTTAGTCTTACTCGCAATATTGTAGTTCTTAACAATGATTTTGACGAATCTGACAATGAAGAGACACCTCTACCCGATAACGAGAAGCCTGGAATTTTGAATGATCCCAAAGCAGATCACGAGCTTGTCGAGTTACAGATATCAAACATCGACCAAGAGGATATTAATAATGTTGTCGAGGTTTCAATTACAAAGTTGGGCGACGGGAAGGTTCGCCTTATTGCATATAATACGACAACTAAAACCCACACTCTTCTTTTTGGAGAGGATGCGACGGCTACAAATAATATCAAGCACCTGCTTTCCGATGAGTATTCCAATACAAAATTTTATATCGAGGGCGTAGCCTTCGGAAGAGTTAGACTTCAGCTGCTGGTTAATGGCTCCCCGGGTGATATTTGTACCTTTGACGTGCTTGACTTGAGTGTTGATGTTCCGCCGGAGATTGATAGCGATACTCACCAGTTTTTCGTCTCATCCGTTTTTACGCCATCCGATGAACCTAATCTAGTGAGTTCTGTTAAAGATCTAGAGGTCGAGTATGCAATTTTTGAGGATGGAATAAAGAAAAATACACTTTCTGGTCGCATTAATAGCTTTGGCGCAAACGCAGTTCCTGTAAACACCAGTGCTATTGCCGGTAAGACCTATTCAGTCCTTGTAACGGCAGCTGGGAATACTATCCACAGCAACAAAGTGACGGTGATTCCAGGAAGTCCTCATAGCATGTCAGTTGAACTAGAGAAGGAATTGTTGGTCGCTGATGAAGCGGATGCAACCGAGATAACCTTGAATTTTCGAGATACTGCCAATTCTCCCATTGAGGATGGAACGTCTGTAAGCTTTATCCTTGAAGAGTCGCTATCTGATTTTGTCAATCATGGTCAGAATAATCAAAACCTAAGTCTTGAGGGCAAGGCAAGAGCGCTTTTGAGCAGTCACTGGACTCCTACGCCTGCTAAGGTCCAGGTGCGCTCGGGAAGGTTCGTGCAGACTGTTTCAATACCTCACGAACCCATTCTTGGATCAATCAACTGCCCTTCAACAGTGTCCATAGATGAGGCCGGTTCAGTCGATATAAGTCTAACCACAAATGCGAGAAATGGGGCGGAAGCGCATTGGCTGATTTCCAATATTGCAGACGGAGAGGCATATACCACTTCTTCCGTAGTTAATGACGGACAAACGAGAATCAGCATACCGCTAAATTCGCAGTCTCGACTAGGTGATACTGCCGTACTTTGCAACATTGGGTTACATACATTTTCGCAAGTCATTCGTTATGAGTCTAGCGGGCAATTTAAGGTGTTGTTGGACAGGTTTGTTATTTCTGGAGACAAGTCCTCGAATGGTTCGTTTGAGTTTGACAGGAGATCAGTAAGGCTATTTTCGGGCGTACCCACTGAAGGCTTACCTCCAAGCACAGCGAGCATCGACTACCATACAGCTTCCGATGTGATCTTAGAAGGTGCGCCTAATGATTCGATTACGATTGAATCACTAAGTCCTGATGCAGATCAGTACGTGAGCCTGCTAGATCAGACAGATAATCCGATTTTAGGCAATGTATTTCTCGATACAAATGGCATTGCTCTCTTTCAAATTAAGAGCAAAGGAATCTTGCCTACAAGAGAGCAGGAGGAGTTTTCTCGCAAGAGTCTTCGTTTTCGGTTAAGCAGCCTTCTTAGTCCACAGGACAGTTTCATTACAACAATAAATCTTGTTCAGCACGACAAGATATCCTACTTTGCTGATTCCTTTCAAAGCTTCTTTGGAGGCGACCCAGAAACCACTGCTGGCATCGTTTCTAATGCCGCAGGCGGAATATTAATTGTTGGTGATGTTGGCGCACTTGTGAAAAATGCATGGCGTGCGATGGGGTTCTCTAACAAGGAAGTTGATCTTTGGGAGGTTAGTCTCTCCGGGATTGGCTTAGCCACTGAACTTGCTGTAGGAGTTGGGGAGGCTGCAGATGTTCCTATTAGCTTCGTACGCGCAGTAGTGGTTGGCTTTGGCAAGATTCCGTTCACGCAAGCTCTTGTCGTATTGACCAAACGAGCCATTCAAAATGGCCAAGACATCGCCGATTTGGGGCGCTTCCTGGCAACTCTATTCACCAAGCCAGCTCGCGCGCTAGTGGTTAAGGAGGTTTTGACTTCCGAGCGTCTATTAAAGAGCGCAATTCAAATCACTGAGAATCTAGGCGATGACGGTGCGAATGCATTCCTTGATGCCATGCTTCGCATTGGCACTGACGTTGGGAATGGTGGAGTTGACGCCGCTAAGGCCGTAACAGCACTTCTTGATGAATTGCCGGATGGGGTACTTGCTAGTCTTAGGACCTCTGGAAAACTTGAGGACGCCCTCGTCGGGCTCGCCAGAGGCATTAAAAATGGAGTGGACCCGGAGCTTGCACTCAAGATTCTTAACAATGATATTTTGGGATCCGGGTATGAAGTCGCTGATCTCCTAATAGACATTGGAAGAGTAGCGGACGCCCCTGGTTTTGATAGGCTAGCCAAAACCCTCGCCAACACCGGTAGTGGTAGATTTGGTTTTCTCTTTGAACTTCAAGTGGCATCACATCTTAGTGATGGTACTGGAAGAAATTTAACATATCTTTCTAAGTACATTGATAACGCTTTCGGAAAAACAGATATTGATGTAGTTCTAGGAGCAACAGCATATCAAGCCAAGCGAAGTAGAGCGGCCATAATTGCAGGCGCAAAAAATTCAATGGAGGCACTGAAAAAGCTTATCGCTTGGATTGCGAAGGCTAAGGCTGATGGCGCTCAAAAAGTTGTCTTGATTGTGCCGCAGGAAGCTACTATACCTACCGTGATTCAGAACTGGATTAGCAAGCAAAAGAATGTAGTGATAGAACGCATTATGGCGCGTGGACGGGCCATTCCTGACGGAGGTTAATGCGTTGATTACTTGGTTTGAAGAAGCGCCACTACTAACAACTAGATGCGACCAGCTTTCTGCAGAACTTGGTTCTCTGAGTAAGAGAATTTCAGGGTTTAAGCTTAAGGAGTTCACTGAAAGAGATTCAATTCTGATCAATTTGTATCGGCGCGAGCTTCCAGACCTTTCGATGTTCGAAGTGCTTGATGTGTCCTTAGAGCTACATCTTGAGCCCGACTCCATCGCAGTAGAGGTGGCGATAGAGCTTCAGGCTTCAAGTACGGACTGCGTTACTCAAAGCATTACAATGGTGGCCATTGCTGATCAGTCGGCGTCATCTCAACTCGATCCGAGATATAATTGTTTAATGGTGGGCTGGGGTAAACGCGACGAACAGTGCTTTATACATTTTGAGATTGGCCCCAATTGCCAAGCACACTCGGATGTTGGGATTAGAAGGCGATTGTTTGAGTCTGGTCTAGCCGTATTGGGTATCCAAGGGTTTTTTGAGATTTTTAGTGGTGGTAATACTTCTTTCTCAATTAGGCCTTCAAGCTCAGTATCTCAGATTGAGTTTGTAGATTCTGACTCCAATGGTATGAATCCAAGAGTCGCCAGAATGTTTATACCGCCTGACGCCGCTTCGTTTTCACTGCGAAAGCTATCTGGGCTTGGGACGCCGTTAGAAGTGATGCTCATGATCGGCCTTGATACCACCTGCTATGAAATCTTTAAGGCGAGGATGCTTAATAGTTCAAAAGTAGTATCAGATAGCCTCAAGACATTTTGGACGGTAATGGTAATGGGTACATTCCAGAGGTCCCCTCGGGATCTTTTGAAGGAATGCACTTCAGATCCCGCGAGGCTAGTTCGGGTGCCCTTGGCCGAGTTTTCAAATCAGGAGAACGTTATTCAAATTGATGCGCAAGGCAAAGGTGGAGACGTCAGCTTAATAGCTTGCTTTGGAGGACGTGATAGAGGACTTCTTGAAGGTGCCAGGGGTAAATTGTGTGCGCGATAAGTATTTATTATGAGTTAATCGGCAAGGAATCTGATCTTTTGAAACTTTCTAGAAAGCGCATCCCTAAGTTCAGATTGCAGTACGCTGGCTTCCAAATTAACGGCAGTTAATGAGTCTAAATTTAGCAAGTGAACTGCACCAGCTCCAGAAATCTTTGTACGCGCAAATCCCAGTGACTGAAATGACCTTCCCTTGAGGTTCTTGAATCCCTCCATGCCAATATCAGAGACGGCCGTACCGTTGACGTTCAGGCTCCTTAATTTGGGTAATTGCAGAATGGCGGTAAAATGGAGATCATCGATCATGCAGTTTTCTAAGCCAAGATCTTCTATTGTGCTTATTCCAGCCAACTCGCGCGCATGGTCCGTTAATAGTATTGTATCTGACATATTAAGGCTACGAAGGTTCGGTAACTTCTTTAGGAATGCGATACATTCCCCTTTTATTTTAGTCCGAGAAATATTAAGGACTTGGATGGATGGGCTACTGCAGAGCTGCTTGACACCTTCGTCTTCAATGGACGAGCCTTGAAGGTCTACAATCTGAAGGTTTTCGAGAGACTCGAAGTTGACATCTGTAAACTTTGCACATGATGTGTCCTTGAGCATTAGGTAATGAAGCTGCTTCAATTGATCTAGGTGAAGACATGCAGTATCTGAAATCTCTTTACCACTTATGGAGAGCATTTTGAGGTGTTTTAGCCTGCATATAAAGTCTAATCCACTTGGATTAACTTTACAGCCAATCAAGGTAATGCGCTTTAAACTATTCTCGGAAGGTAAGACACCCTGAAGTCCGCTACCCTTTATACTAGTATTGTTGGCCAGCAAGACTTCCAGATTCGGGCAAGTCATTAGCGCTAGCATAGCGGTATCATCTGTTTTCGTGTCACTGATATCAATCGCCTTCAACTTGGTGTTATTTTTTAGATGCAGAATACCAACTGAAGTTACCTTGGTTCTTCCTAGCAGGATAGACGCAAGCGAACTCATACCTGCGAGATCGACCAGACCTTTGTCGGTCACAGCACACCCCATGACTGCGATCTCTTCGACGCCATTGAGTTTAGAGATGGAAGACACGCTCTCGTCTGTAATGCTCGCACCGGATAAATCGATTCGAACTGGGGCTAGAATCATTAAATGTGGAAGCAGTCTTTGAACTAAATTGTCGTCGACCTCCTGATGCGCCAAACGCGCCAAGCCCTTGTGTTGGATTGTTCCGCGACCATTAAGCAAGACCCCAACTTCTTGTAAGGCTCTCTTCACTTTGGGGGCGTCTTCCGCCAGACAGCATGCGCTAATTGCAGCCGGAATCACCAAACATGCTAAAGTTGCGACTCTGTAGTTGAAGCCTGCTGTGTATGAGACGGCACCAGCGCGAGTGAGCCTCATGACTTCCACCTCTCTTGTTATAGGTCATAGACACAGGGAAATTAGGCTACCGCAATCTGGCCTTTTCGGAAGCGCATCCTTGTAGCTCATCCATGAACCCCAAAATGTCCTTCTCATATGATAGCGTCCATTCTTTTGCACGCGGTTGAAAAATGGGTTAGAGCCA
>JABTUM010000006.1 GCA_015075375.1 Planctomycetota bacterium
TACGTCGTGAAAGGCCGTTTCGGGCAGACGCGCGTGCCCAAGCGTGAAGTGCAGGAGATCCGCAAAACCAAATCGCCGCGCACGATCTTCGACGAACGCTGGGCGGCGCTCGATGCCGCCGATCCCAAGGCGAAAGCCGAGGCTTGGCACGAGTTGGGCGCGTACGCCACCGAGCAGAAGCTCGACAAGCAGGCCAAGCAAGCGTACGAACGGGCGGTGGCGCTCGATCCGGACCTGCGCGCCGCGCACGAAGCCTTGGGCCATGTGCGCTACCTGGGCGCGTGGGTGCCGCTTGAAGAGAAGATGAAAGCCGAAGGTTTGGTCAAGGTCGGCGAACGCTGGGTGGCTCAGGCCGATGCGGAAGCGGTGGCCAAGCCGGAGATGGATCTGATCTCGCCGCCCAATCCGCTGGAGCCCGCCGGCGCGGTGGCTTCGACGTCCTCGCAATTGCAGCCGTGCGGAGCCTGCAACGCGACCGGCTACGCGCGCTGGTTCGACTGCCAGCAATGCCGCAGTTCGGGGCGCAAAGGGCAGATCAATCTGGGCGAACGCTGGGCCACCTGCCCGCGCTGCCTGGGCAAAGGCGACATGCCGGTGCTGCCGTGCGCGCGCTGCGCGGCCAGCGGCAAGGTCGATCCGCAGCGCCCGCGCACCGCGGGCGGCGCGGTGATTCCGCCCGGTTTCCGCGAGTGCACGGCATGCGAAGGCACCGGCGGCGGAGGCTGGCAGGATTGCGACGGGTGCCGCCGCGGCCGGCCGCGCGGGTATCTCAATTTCGGCGACCGCTACGAAGTCTGCCGCTCCTGCATGGGCCGCGGCCAGGCGCCCACCAAACGCTGCGACGCCTGCAAGGGCGCGCAGGTCGTGAAGAACCCGTAATTCGTAAGCAACGGAAACTCCCGCGCGCGCCAGAGCATGCAGCGGCCGCGCTGCGCCGGCCGAAAGATTCCGATTTACCTGACCGGATTCGATGGTAAAGATCACCCTTTCCGCCTGCGCGCGGCGCGGCGTTCGGCCGAGGTGTGCATGAGCAAGCTTCGAGTGCTGTTAACGGGTGCGGCCGGCCGCGTGGGCCGGTTCCTGACGCCCGAGTTCGAAAAACGGTTCGCGCTGCGCGCCTTCGATCGCGCGCCCGTGCCGGGCGTGGCCGATTCGGTGCGGGGCGATCTGTCCGACCTGGAGGCGCTGCGCAACGCGTTGCAAGGCATCGATGTGCTGGTGCATCTGGCCGCCAACCCCGACCCCTTCGCGAAGCTGCCCGAAGAACTGGTCGCGCCCAATATCGTCGGCTGTAATCACGCGTTCCTGGCCGCCGCCGATGCCGGCGTGCGCCGCGTCGTCTATGCCAGCAGCGTGCAGACGGTGATGGGTAAGCCGTGGCTCGAACCCGGAACCGTCGAAGTCGACGATCCGCCGCGCCCTTACACGCTGTACGGCGCGACCAAGCATTTCGGCGAAGTGCTGGGGCGCTATTACCACGACCACCGCGGACTGGAAGTGATCTGCGTGCGCCTGGGCGGATGCTGCGAAGCGCCCGCGCTCGGCTTTAACCTCACCGGAGAAGGCGCCTACAACTGGATCAGCCCCCGCGATGCCGTGCAGTTGTTCTCGCGCGCCGTCGAGACGCCCGGCGTGCCTTGGGCCGTCGTCTTCGGAACTTCGACCACCTACCGGCCTTACCTCAGCCTGCGCACCGCCCGCGAAATCCTCGGCTACGAGCCGCAGGACGACGTACACCGCCACCTGCGCAAGGAAGCGGTGAAGAGCACCTGATCGCCGGCGCCGCTTACCGCGCGCCGTACTGGCGTGCGTAATACGTGAGGTACGCGCCGCTCTTGATCTCGCGCCACCACGATTCGTGCGCGCGGTACCACGCCACCGTTTCGGCCAAGCCGGTGTCGAACGCGACGCGCGGACTCCACCCCAGCTCCCGCGTGGCTTTGGTGTGGTCGATCAGGTACACGCGATCGTGCCCCGGGCGGTCCTGGACGTAGCGGATGAAGGTATCGTCGCGGCCGGTGTATTGGAGCAACAGGCGCGTAATGCGCAGATTCTCGCAGGCGTTTCCGCCGCCGAGGTTATAGACCTCGCCGCTTTTTCCGCGTTCCAGCGCCGCCAGAACCCCGCGGCTGTGGTCGTCGCAGTGGATCCAGTCGCGGATCTGCATTCCGTCGCCGTACACGGGCACGGGCTTGCCTTCGAACAGGTTGGTCGTGAAAAGCGGGATCAGCTTTTCGGGGAACTGGTACGGCCCGTAATTGTTGCTGCAGCGCGTGATCACCGTATCGAGGCCAAAGGTGTGGTGGTACGCGCGGACCAGCAGGTCGGCGGCGGCTTTGCTCGCCGCGTACGGGCTGTTGGGCTTCAACGGGGTCTGCTCGGTGAACGGCTTCCTGTCGTCGGCGCTGCCGTAGACTTCGTCGGTGCTGACTTGCAGGAAGCGCAGCGCTCGCTGAGGCTGCGCCGCATGCACCGCGCGCAGCGCGTCCAGAATCACCTGCGTGCCGACGACGTTCGTGAGCACGAACGGCGACGCATCCAGGATGCTGCGGTCGACGTGCGACTCCGCGGCGAAGTTCACCACCGCGTCGCAAGGTTCGGCGAGCAGCTTCGGCCAGAGCGCCTTATCGCCGATCTCGCCCTTCACGAAGCGGTAAGCCGCGTGATCCTTGACCGCATCGAGGTTGGCGAGGTTGCCGCAGTAGGTCAGCGCGTCGAGCACCGTGACGGCATGCCCTTCGGAAAGCGCCAGCCGCACGAAGCTCGACCCGATGAACCCCGCGCCTCCGGTGACGATCAAGCGCACTTGGCTTTCCTCCCGTACCCGGTCCATGAAATAGGTAGCTTAAGCCGCACCGGCACGGACCACCGGTGCAAGAAAAGGTGCGAAGCGGACATCGGTTATTTGTCGATCCCCTGGAGCGGATCCTGAGCTTGGGCCGCGGCTTGCAGCGCTTTGGCTACGGTATCCGCAATCAGTTGAGCGCCCTGTGCGTTGGGGTGAATTTTGTCCGGAAAAAGTTCCGGCTTACCCGATAAGGCTTCAAACGTGTTGATGACCGGCACGTGGGCCGCCTCCGCCGCCTGCTTCAAAAGCGGCGGGAGTTCCTTCTCGACTACAGCCGGCTGGATGCTGAACGCTTGGCCGTATGCGGGAACCGGCAGCGCTGCGTACACGGTCGGCTTTCCGGGCAAGGCCTTCCAATGCGCCAGAAACTCGCCGTAGTCCTTGGCAAACGCCGCCGCATTCCAGTTCTTTAGATTCGCGTCGTTGCTGCCCAGCATGACTACGACGATCTGGGGGGCGAAAGCCTCCGCATCTTTCATCTTAGGAAGCGTCCAATACGGCTTCCCCGCCGCGCGTTGAACGGCCGCGCCGTTCACGCCGAAGTTGCCCACCTGGTACGCCGAGCCCAGCAGCTTCTGAAGCGCAGCGGGGTAAGATTCCTGAGCTGCGTTCCTCAAGCCGTATCCGAAGGTAATGCTGTCGCCGACGCAAGCGACGCGGATTTTTTCGGCGGCTTTGGCGGAACAAACAAGCAGACAGCCCAAGACAAGGACAGCAACCCATCGATAGGTTCGCATCGCACGAATCTCCAAATTACTTTGCGCAAACCTCCAGCCGCGCCAGCGCCGCGGCCACCGGCTCGTGCAGATCGTCGGGAAGCTGGGGCGGAGGCAGCTCCAGCCCGCGGATCACCTCCGCGCCGAAGACCGCGTGCCCGAACGGATTGAGGTGAAAGCCGTCGAGCATCAGCTTGGCGTACGCCTTGGGCTCGGCTTCCCACCACGCTCGGAAGCGCGGATAGCGGTTCACCAACAGCGCTCCGTTGCGCGCCGCCGCGCGCTCGTTGGCGGCCATGAACTCCGCGAAACGGCGCTGCTGGATCTCGTCGAGCATCGGAGCGTAGTAGGCGTTGAAGATCGTCACGCAGCCCAGCGCGCGGTTGCGCCCCGCGATCTCGTCGAGGTTGCGCTCCAGGGTTTCCAGATTGCCGCGCATGAAATCGTTGCCGCCGACGGTCACCAGCATCGCCGCGGGCCGCAGCGGCTCGGCGTCGCGCGCGTATCGCGCGGCGAGATCGGTGCTCGTGTCGCCCGAGATGCCCAGATTGATCGTCCGCAGCGTTCGCCCGAACGCCCCGCGCAGCGCGCACTCGACCCAGCAGCACCACGAAAAGCGCCCCTGGTTGTGCCAGAACTTTTCCGTGTTGCTGCTGCCGAAGCTCGCGAAGAGTCCCCCCGCGGCCTTCTGCTTCAGCGTCTCATGCAACGCCCGCATGTCCGGTCTCCGGTTTCGAAGCTCGAACTTACGCGCGCCGCCGCTCCCGTCGAGACCGATTTCGCGCCGCCGCCGATTACACCTTCTTGCCAAGCCCGCGGTACAAACGTAACCTCCACGCATGCACGCCCGAGACGCGATTCGCGCCGCCCTGACGCCGCCCGCTTCCGGCGCGCTGGTCGAAGCCGCGTACGTCGTCCGCCAAACGCAACCCCTCGAGCGCGCCGATCCGGTCTCGCGCATGGACGTTCCGCGCCTGATCTTTGTGTTGCGCGGGCAGCGCGCGTTTACCACGCATGCCGGCGGGCGCACCTACGTCCAGCGAGTCCGGCCCGGCGAAGGATTTTACATTCCACCGAAGGTCTGGCTCAGCCGGCATTACGAACGCCCGTACGAGTCGGTGGGCGTCGTCTTTCAGCCCGACTTCACCCGCTTCATTCTGGTCCGGCGCACCGCCGCGGACCTTCGCAAAAAAGCAACGGAACCGTCCATCGCCGCGCAGCACCACGCCGCCGCTGCTTGGGATGCCCAGGGCCGTGCGCTCGGGCTGCTGCTCGAACGCCATCCGCATCCCGAACCGGCGGCCGTTTACACGCGCGATCTTCTCGAAGCCCTGTTGCTGCACGCGCGCGAGAAGCTGGCGCAGGCCGAGCCCGCACGGCGCGGCAAAGCGTTGTTTACTTGGCGCGCCGCCTGCCAGTACATCGACGAACACCTCGAAACCCCGCTCGACCGCGAAACGCTCGCCCGCGCGCTCGACATCCACCCCAACCACGTCTCCCGCCTGGCGCATCGCTTCGCGGGCTGTTCGTTCAATGCGTATGTCCGCGGCGTGAGGCTGGAACGCGCTCAAGAGTGGCTGGCCGATCCGCGCCTCACCGTCGCGCAGATCGCCGCGCGCTGCGGCTTCAGCGGCGCCAACTACTTCGTGCGCTGCTTCCGCCAGCGCTTCGGACGGCCGCCCGGCGCTTCGCGCGGCTCCGCTTTTCAGGCGCCGCCCGCGCGGTAGCATCGAGCGCTCACCGCTTAAGGGGGCCCGCATGAGCGCCGATTTCGACGTAGCCGCGATCCTGGCCACGATGCCTGCCGCGCCGCCGCTGCCCGAGCCCGCCGGAAAAATCGTGCGCATCCGCGACGCCGAGGCCTTCTGCGCCGCCGTCGAACGCGCCGAGCCGCACAGCACGCTCTTGCTCGAGGACGGCCATTACCGCATGCCCCATGCGGTGCAGCTTACGGCCAGCCACGTTCAGATCCGCTCGGCCAGCGGCCATCGCGACGCCGTGGTGATCGACGGCGAAGGCGGCAACTTGACCCGCGGCGAAGGCGACTGGAATCACGCGCCGGCGATTTTGCGCCTCAAGCGTGCCTGCGACGTCACCATCGCCGGCGTGACCTTCAAGAACAGCCCCAAGTACGCGGTGCTTTTTTACGGCGACAGCGGGGTGCACGGCCTCACCTTGCATGACGTGAAGTTTCACAACATCTGGGTCCGCGGCCTCAAGGGCACGCATCCCATGCGCCCCGACGACCGCGAACTCGGCGAGAAGAATTATTCACCCGAAAAAGTGGAAGAAATCCGACCGCGCAACGGGCGCGTGCGCCATTGTCTTTTTCTCTGCGACCGCGTGAAGGACGACCGCCAGGACGGCTTCGACGGCGATTACATCTCCGGCGTCGATTGCATGGGCCTCAAAGATTGGGTCTTCTCGGACAACACCTTCATCGGCATTCGCGGCGCCAACGGCGGCGGGCGCGCGGGCATCTTCATCTGGCAGGGCTCGACCGGCGTGGTCTGCGAACGCAACCTGTTCGTGGGCTGCGACCGCGGCATTTCATACGGGAATTTCTCGCAGAAAACCGTCAGCGTCGCCGGCGGAGCGATCCGAGATAACCGCTTCGCCTTGGGGTCCAACACCGCCATCGAATGCTGCACCACGCGGGATATCGACGTGCATGGCAACACGATCGTCGATACCGGAGCGAACCGCTATTACGCCGTGCGCTTTCTCGCCGGGAACGACGGCGCGCGCTTCCGCGAAAACATCCTCTCCGGTTCGCTGGGCGTCGACGAGACCGTGCGCATGGAACGCAACGTGATCGGCACGTTCGGCGCGGCCTGCTTTGCCGATCCGTTGCGCGGAAACTTTACGCTCACCGAGAAAGGCCGCGAAGCGCTCGGCGCCTTTGCCGCCGCGCGCCTGAGCTGAGCGGCTTCGCGCTCGATCTTGAACCTCGGCCCGGCCGCTCCGCGTTTCTCCTGCCGCCTAAGCGCGTCCAGAATCTTGCCCCGCGTCACTTCAAGCGACGCGTAAACCAGCGCGCCGGCCAGCAACAGGCCGCCGCCCAGCAGCCAGAGCGGCCACGCGCGGCGCGTCCACCAGCAGATCACCGCGAGCACCAGGCCGGCCAGCGCCAGAGCCACCCATAATTCGGTTGTGGCGATGGCCAGCGCCAGCTTGGTCGGTGCGGGTAGATCCACCTTCAGGGATTCGAAGAGCGGCCGAACCGACGGGACGTAGATTCGCACCAGCGCGTACCAGCCGCCCAGGGCCGCGCCCAGCAGCAGCGCCGCGCACGCGCGTTCGCCCCACGATGCGCGGGAGAAGTCCGGAGCGGACGAAGCCGCGGGATCGTTCATCGCCGCCGATTGTACGCGCAGCCCTGCGGGCGAAAAGGAGCTATGCCCGCACCTCGGCCACGCTAAATTATCCGGTTCACTCAGGGTGATTTACTTTTTCGGGGCTCAGGAGCGGCATACCTCATGGCGAAGCGTGTACGAATCGGACTCATCGGTTGCGGCGGCAATATGCGCGGAGCGCACATCCCGCGCATCAAGAATACCCCCGGCGGGGAACTGGCGGCGCTCTGCGACGCCTTCCGGCCCAACGCCGAACAGGCCATCGAAAAGTGGGGCCAGCCGCTCCCGATCTACGAAGACTTTCGCGCCATGATCCGCAAGGCCGAACTCGACGCCGTCCTGATCAGCACGCCGCACAACCAGCATTACGCGCAGATCAAGGCCGCCCTCGATGCCGGGCTGCACGTTCTCGTCGAAAAACCGCTCACGATCACCAGCGCGCACGCCAAAAGCCTGCTCGCGCTCGCCAAACGCAAGAAACTCATCCTGCACGTCAGCTACCAGCGCCACCACGTTCCCGAATTCCGCTACATCCGCGATCTCCTCGCGTCGGGCAAGTTCGGCGAAGTCCGCGCCGTCGTCGCTTACGTGACGCAGGGCTGGGGCGGCATCGGCAAGGGCAACCCGCGGCGGGTCTGGCGCCTCGATCCGGTCCAGTCCGGCGGCGGGATGTTCATGGACACCGGCAGCCACCTGGTCGCCGCCACGCTCTTCCTTACCGGGCTCAAGGCGAAGGAAGTCAGCGCGCTGGTCGATTTCCACGGCCGCTTCGTCGACATCAACACCGTCGCCGCCGTGCGCTGCCACAACGGCGCGCTCATCTCCTTGAACACCATCGGCAACGCCGTGCGCCACGACGAACGCTTGGCCATTCACACCAGCGCCGGTTCGATCGTCATCCATCAGCATCAGTGGGCGCTCAAGCCCGTCTTGATCAACGAAGAACCGCTCAAGCTGCCCGCGAGCTACAAGCCGCAGACCCCCGACAGCTCCTTTATCGGCTGGATTCAAGGCAAGGCCGGGTACGAGCCGCCCATGTACGCGCTCGAAGTCTCGCGCCTCACCGAAGCCGCCTACGTCTCTGCCAAGAAGAAGAAGCCCGTGAAGGTGAAGCAATAAGCGAGGCCTTGCCGAAAGGGGGCCTGCTTTTCAGGCCCCCTTCCGGTATAGTGAAAGCCCGTTCGACCCGCAGGAGCCGGACCGATGAAGAAGATGCACCAGCCGCAGAACCCAAGCGACGCCTTCGAGCGCTGCCGGCGTGAGTCCGCGGCCGCGCGCGCGCAGGCCTGAACCCCCTACCCCACCCAGCGACGATTCATCCATCATGGCCATTTTGCTCCAGCTTCAGGAAGGCTTGAAGTGCTACGGCGAACGCGTGCTCATTGATCACGCGTCCTGTGCGCTCACCGACGACCGAAAAGTAGGCCTCATCGGCCGCAACGGCGCGGGCAAGTCCACGCTCTGCCGCGTCCTGCTCGGCGAAGAAGAGATCGATTCCGGCATCGTCGTCCGCAGCCCGCAATTGCGCTTGGGCTACCTGCGCCAGCACGATCCGTTTTTGGAAGGCGAAACCGTCCTGCAGTTCCTGGTCCGCGACAGCGGGCAGCCCGAATGGAAGTGCGGCGAAGTCGCCGGCCGCTTCGAGATCAAAAACGATTACCTCAACGGGCCCGTCCGCGCGCTATCCGGCGGCTGGCAAACCCGTGTTAAGCTCGCCGCCCTGCTGCTTCACGATCCAAACCTGCTCGTCCTCGACGAACCGACCAACTTCCTCGACCTGCGCACCCAGATCCTGCTGGAGCACTTCCTCAAGAGCTTCAAAGGCGGAGCGCTGATCGTCAGCCACGACCGCACCTTCCTGAACGATACCTGCGACGATACGCTCTCCCTTTCGCGCGGCGAACTGACCCTCTACCCCGGCAAGGTCGATGCCTTTCTCGCTTACGAGGCCGAACGCCGGGCCCAGGACGAACGGACCAACGCCGCGACCCAGTCCAAACGCCGCCAGCTCGAACGCTTCATCGCCAAGAACCGCGCCGGAGCCAACACCGCCAGCCAGGCCCGCAGCAAAGCCAAACAGCTCGAACGCCTCGAACTGATCGAAATCGACGCCGACGAGGCCACCGCGCGCATCCGCGTCCCGCGCGTCGAACCGCGCTACGGCAACGCGCTGCGCTGCCACAATCTGGCCATGGGCTATCCCGGCCGCACCATCGCCCAGGACATCACCCTCGACATCGAACACGGTCAGCGCGCCGTCATCGTCGGCGACAACGGGCAGGGCAAGACCACGTTCCTGCGCACCGTCGTCGGCTCGCTGCCGCCCCTCTCGGGCAACGTCAAATGGGGCCACGGCTGCGACGTCGGCGTCTACGCGCAGCACGTCTACACCTCGCTGCCCGAAGACCAGACCGTCGAAGAGTACCTCCTCGCCTGCACCGCCGGCGAATGTACGCTTCAAGAAGTCCTCAACGTGGCCGGCGGTTTCCTCTTCCGCGGCACCGACATCAAGAAGCCCGTCCGGGTCCTCAGCGGCGGCGAACGCGCCCGCGCCTGCCTCGCCGGGCTTCTGCTGGGCCGCTTCAACGTTCTGGTTCTCGACGAACCCGGTAACCACTTGGACGTCGAGACCGTCGAGGCCTTCGCCCAGGCCCTCTTGACCTACAAAGGCACCCTCATCTTCACCAGCCACGACCGCCACTTCGTCGAGCGCGTCGCCACCTCGGTGATCGAAGTCCGCGACAGCCGCGTCGTCAATTACCCCGGAGCGTACGATTCGTACCTGTATCGCATCGAGCAGGAAGTCGAAGCCGGCGAGCGCGAACGCAACCAGGGCGGCAAAGGCAAGCCCGGCCCCGCGCGCGCCCAGGAAACCAAAGAAGAACGGACCGCGCGCAACCGCCGCGAATTCGAACTCCGCAACGAATCCCGCTCCCTGGAGCGTAAAATCGAGAAGTACGGCGCGCGCAAAAAAGAAATCGAAGCCCAGCTCCAGGAAATTTCCGACTCCAAGGAAATGCTGGCCCTCCAAGCCGAACTCGAGAAAGCCTCGGGCATCCTCGACACCTCCGAGGCCCGCTGGCTCGAGATTCAAGAAGAACTCGGCGCCTGACCGCCGCTTGCCGCGGGTATCGCGGGCGTCCCGCCCGCAGCCGTAGCCCTGTCCTGCCCGGCCGTTGCCCTGTTTGTCCTATGCAGATTGTGGGGTTCTTGCCGTTTGCAGTTTGCCCTTCTCCGCCTCCGTCAGGTACTGTCCCCCCATGGCCGACCTGCGCGACCTTCAACTCTCCGGCAGCCGCGTGCTGCCCGCTCGATGGCTCTCCATCCGCTTCGCCCGCTCCGGCGGACCCGGTGGGCAGAACGTCAACAAAGTATCGAGCAAAGCCGACCTGCGCCTCGATCTGGCCGCGGCCGCCGCGCACTTCTCGCCCGAAGAACTGGAACGGATCCGCGAGCAACTCGCCCCGCGCATCGACGCCGAGGGCCAGTTGCAGGTAGTCAGCAGCGAACACCGCGAGCAGGCGCGCAACGTCGCCGCGGCGCTTGCGCGCATGGAGGCGCTCTTGCGCGGGGCGCTCAAGCGTCCCAAAGTCCGCCGCGCCACCAAGCCCAGCCGCGGCAGCAAAGAACGCCGCCTGGAGGCCAAGAAGCACCGCAGCCAGGTCAAACAATGGCGCGGCCGCCCTGCCGACTGACCCAAGTGGAAAAATTGCACAAGAGCTTCGCATCCGCTGCGGGTTCTGAGCCGTCTAATCGAAGGAGTGCGGGGAAGCGTCTGCTACCTCATTTGTAAATAGCTGGAATTAAAGAGGTTAGGTGCGGAATGCAGTCTGACGGGCGGTTCTTGCGTCATAGCTTGTACCGGTAATCCGTCCGTGTGCGGACCTGATAAGGTGGGGATACCGAGCGATCATGCGGAAGCACATAGGGTGGTTGGGAATCGCGGCGTTCACCCTGGCCGGGGTCGGCGCGTGGGCGGCCAGCGAGGCCGAGACGCTGAAGAACGAAGCGGTGGCCGTACTTAAGAAGGGCAGCGGGCTTTCCTTGGACCCCAAGGAATACGCCGAATGCGTGGTCAAGCTCGAGCGCGCCATCGACGCCCTCGATTCGTCCGGGCAGTCCGAAAGCGAACTGGCCCAGGAATGCAACTCGGCGCTGTACTGGGCGCGTAAGTTTGCCACCATCGAGATCATCGACCAGATTCGCAAAGAGCGCGGGGTTAAGCCGGTGGGCGCCGCGCCCGCGACCCCCGCCACGCCGCCCAAGAAGCCCGATCCGCCCGAAGAAGCCGCGCCGGCAATGCCCGGCGGCGGGCCCGACGCCGAAAAGCTGGCCGACGCCAAAGCCAAATTCGATGCCGCTCAACGCTACGCGCAGAGCAACACCAACGACGATTACGCGATCGCCTTGCGCTGGTTCCAGGTCGCCGAACAGGCCGGCGGAACGGATTATTCGCTTAAGGCGCTCGCCTTTGCCCGTGAAGCGCAGCTTCGTTACGCGCAGAAGCAGAAACCCAAGTCCGGCGATCCCATCGACGGGGATCCCATCGGCACCGACGCCAAAACCCCCGCCCCGCCCCCGCCGGGTTCGCCTCTCGAACAGGGTTCGGCGCTGCTGGCTCAGGGCAAGCACGAGGACGCGATCAAGATTCTGGCCGCCGCGGGCGTCGGCAGCACCGACCCCGAACTGCTGCGCAAGCTGGGCCAAGCCTATTTCACCCGCGCGCAGCAGCTCAAAGACGAACTGATGCCGCAATACGATAAACTCGGCGCCGAATGGAAGACCGCCGTCAAGAACGCCACGCGGATCACGCGCACCTCGCGCGGCGTCCCGATCCGGCGCTTCGACGCCAACAACCCCGAAGTGCTCCGCGTCGGCAAGGAAATCCAGACGCTCAACCAGAACAGCGCCAAGGCGCTGCAGTACTACGACCGCGCCGCCGAGTCCTACAAGCGCGTGCTTAACGCCAGCAAAGACAAGAAAGATTTCGAAGCCGCCGCCCACGTGGGCCTCTGCTACAGCGTCCGCGGCGACTTCAACGCGCGCATGACCGGCCGCCGCCACCTCGCCGCCTTCCTCGAGGACTACAAGCCCGCGAACGACCTCGAGCGCACGCTCTACGAGTTCTGCAAAACCGAGATCGCGCGCATCAACGGGCGGTAGCGCTTTCCGAGAACCAAAAAAAAGCGCGCCTCTTGCGAGGCGCGCCGATGGGCTGCGGTTTGCGGCTCCGAACGGCTCAGGACTTCTTGTATTCCTTCAGGAAACCCTTGAACTCGCGGCGGTGCGCCTCTTCGTTCTCCAGCAGCGTGATGACCATGTCCTGCGTCGCGTAGTCGAAGCCGTCGCAGAGCCGGATCAGCTTGTTGTACTGCTCGATCGCGCTGTTCTCGGCCTCGATCACGCCTTCGATCACCGCCACCACGTCGGTCGTGTCCTTCGGCGTCTGCAGGTATTTCTGCGAAGCCTTGAAGTCGTAGCTGCCCGGGACGATCCCGCCCAGCACGTTCACGCGCCGGGCCAGCGTCGTCGCGTGCCCGATCTCCGCCGCGATATCCGCCTGCAGCGCCTTCTTGATCTCTTCCGCGCGGATCCCGTCCAGGTTGATCGAGTTCGCGATGTAGTTCTGTACCGTCTCCATCTCCATCCAGTACGCCACGATCAGCTCTTCGATGATCTTCCGCGTCTTCTTGTCCACTTTTTCCTTGGTCCGGACTTTGTCGCCCATGCTTCGCTCCTCGTTTGGGTTGAATGGGGCACGGCTTCGAATCGATCGCGGCCGCCGGCGCCGCCATCGCACGGAAAGAGTATTCGTGCAGCGCCCGATAGTGTCAAGCACGGCAGGCACGATGCGCGTATTTAGCGGCCGATTTCGCACCGGATGGAGAGCCGGTTTCACCTAACGCCGCGCGGACGGGCGCTTTTTGAACTTCGATTGCTACTTCGGGTCGTCCAGCAGCGGCGGAAGCTCCGCGAGTTCCGCGATCGTGAACCGCGGCCGGTGCGCCGATTCCGGCGCCGGCTTGTTCGTGCGCTTGATCCAGACGGCGTCGATCCCCAGCGGCCCCGCGCCTTCCACGTCGGCATGGTACAGATCGCCCACGTGAAGCACCTCCGCCGGTTGCACGCCCAATCCGTTCAAGCCGTGTTTGAAGATCCCCGCGTCCGGCTTCGAACTTTGCACCACCGAACTGTCCGCGATCAGCTCGAAATAACCCGTCAGACCCATGTAGGTCATCCGCCGCAGCAGACGCCCGTCGTTGTTCGAGATCACCGCCAGCCGGTACCCGCGCGCCTTCAAGGCCTCCAGCGTCGGGACGCAATCGGGATACGCGACGCGCGAACGGTCCGAGATATCCCGAAACGCCTCTGCGAACTCCGCCGCGTGCCGTTTGATATCCTTCTCCCGCGCCCGCAGCGCCGTCAGCAGCCCCCGCGCCCACGCCGTATACACGCGCTCGTACGCCTCGACCGAATCTTCCTCCACCGGCCAGCCCGCCTGTTGGTTGCTCGCTTCGTGCAGCTTCAACAGCTCCGCGTCTTCCTTCGGCAGCTTCAGGTCGAACGCTTCCGCGAAGCGCTCTTCGTACGTCTGCCGCAAGCGGCGCGCCAGCGGCACCGGGCTGACCGGCGCCAGCGTGTCCCCGAAGTCGAAGAAGATCGCGCGGTAGCGTTTCATTTCGGTCCCCCCGAAGGCTTCGCCTCAGGGGCTTCCGCCGGCAACTCCGGCGGCGCGCCCATCCCCGGAGCCGTGGTGGGCGGCGGCCCCCCCACCAGCCATAACGTGCCCGAACCGTCGTCCGGATCGACGCGCAGTTCGTCCAGCGTCCACACCCCCGCGGCTTTCGTCGCGCGCAGCGAGACCTGCGCCGTACCTTTCGTGCCCGTGACCTTGAAGTTCAGCGCCGCCGTGCCCGCATCGTTCGTCAGATTGATGTTGCCGCCCACGACGAAGCCGTCCGTCAGCGGAGCCCCCAGTTTGGCCCGCACCAGCGGATCGGCCTTCACCTGCTTCAAAGCCATCTGGTACGCGCCCGACGAGCGCATCGAATAGAAGACCGCGCCCACGATCCCCACGCAGCCGCCCAGCCCCAGCAGCAACGCCACCCCGCAACCCACCGGCAGCAGCCACCCGTGCCGCGCGAAGATCCCCGGTTGAATCGGACGGCTCTCGACCATGCTCGACCTTTCGATGCAGAAGCGCTCCTTGCCAGCGTATCCGCTCGACCGTCCGCCACCAGCAAAGCGCCCGTTGCTCTGGTCCCCCCCTGCGCTTATAACACTGCTGTTATGAGCACCGGCGACCCCCTCAGCCCCGATCACGCGCTCTCGCTGATCCACGCCAGCCGCAGCGGCGGCGAGAGTTTCCGGCTGCCTTCCACCGCGCTTTTTCTAGGACTTATCCCCGTCTTCAGCGGGCAGGCCCGCCGCGGCGATCTCACCGCTGCGCTGATGGACGAAGGACGCCCGCGCCGCGACCGGGCCGGACGCGTGCGCAGCACCCAGAACCGCACCTACATCGTGTACAACGGGCGCGAGAGCCAGGCGCGCACCACCGTCTCGCTTTTCGAAGACGATCCCCAATGGCAGGAAGGCGAACTCTCCGCGCTCATCAAGCGCCAGTTCGGACCCACCGGCTTGAAGCATCTCCTCGGCGTCTTCATCGCCGCCGAAGATCTGGGTGCCCACGCCGCGCCGGGCGGATTGCCCGGGGGCTTCGTCTTCGACATCAACCGCCATCTCGACATTCTCGGCTACAAGCGCTCCAACCGCGTCAACGGCAAGGCTTACCACACCACCAAACACCTCAGCGAAGCGCGCCAGATCGTCGGCATCCTCTGCGGGCTCACCATCGTTCAGGAAATCCGCCTCGGCACCCGCCGCGGACAGACCATCAAGGTCCGCCTGCTCCTCGACGAAGCCAGCGCCACCGACTGGGAAGACGTCGTCGTCGACGGAGAACGCCTGCGCGACCGCATCGAGACCAACGAACGCATTTACCTGCGCATCAATCCGCACCTCTTCAGCATCGCCGCCGAAGGCACCCGCGCGCAGCAGAACTTTTACACCTACCAGCTCAAGCAGCTTGCCCGCGAGAACGCGCACACGCACGCCCTCACGCTCACCCTCGGCGTGCATCTGCCGATCAAGTTCCGCATGAGCGGCTGTCTGCCGCTGAAGTACAGCGCGCGAGCCTTCCTGCGCATGGCCGGCATTGCCGAAGACGAATACACCGCCTACGAACAGCTCGAACGCCTCGAGAAGACGATCAAGTACATGGTCGACAAAGGCTACGTCTCGGCCTTCGAGACCGAACGCTTCCGCTACTCCGCCGGCGTGCCGACCGAAGACGGCGTGCCGCCCAAGGGCCGCCTCATCGTCAAGCCCAAGGATCCGTCCCACATCGGCGAACCCCTCGACGAAAACTGGATCGTCGAAGCGCCGCATTTCCTCAAAGAACTCCTCGCCAACACGCTCGCGCGCCGCGCCGAACAGGGCCTGCCCGCGGCCGTGCCGCTCGATTCGCCCGACGCCGAACCGCCTTCGCCCGCCCCGCGCCCCGACGGCAGCCAGCCCAGCCTTCCGGGCTTCGAACTCGGCGGGCCGCCGCCGCACGAAGGCGAACTGCTCCGCGAAGTCCGCAACAAGCTCGGCCTCAGCCAGGGCCAGCTCGCCAAAAAACTCAACGTCACCCAAGCCGCCATCAGCATGGCCGAAGCCGGCAAGCGCCCCCACATGGCCCGCCGCCTCTTCGAAGAAGCGCGCCGTCTGAGAGAGTAAAGGGCGACAGGGGGACCGCCATGGGATATGCTGTACCTTGGCGATGGGAGAAATGGGCCATGCAGCGTGAATTTACAGCCGTTATACGGAAAAAGCGGGGCTGGTATGCCGCTTATATCGAAGAGATTCCCGGCGTGAATACGCAAGGCCGTACGCTTAAGGAAGCCCGCGAGAATCTCAAGGATGCGCTGCGTCTTATTCTGGAAGTCAATCGTGACTTGGCTCGCAAACAGGCCGGCGGACGGGTCCGGCGCGAACCTCTTGTAGTTAAACTGCCTGCATGAAACGCCGCGACCTGCTCGCCTTGTTGAGTAAGTACGGATGCAAAACATTGCGGGAAGGCGGAAAGCACTCCATCGTATGGAATCCGCGGACTCGACAGACCAGCGCGATTCCCAGGCACCGCGAGATCAACGAATTTACGGCTCGGAAAATCTGCCGGGATCTCGGCGTCCCCGAACCATAGCGAACCCGCATCAACCTTTCTTCCAATTCAGCCTCGCCTGGATGCTCGCGCTTTTACTCGCGGTCGGATGCTGCGCATCGTTCGCCGTCGGCGTCGTGAACGCCGTCCAGGACGCGAAGGCGCGCGAGCGGGAGGCCACCGGCATCGGGTTGCCGCGCGCGTGGAACGAGTTCCGCGCCAGTTACGACCACCTGCACGAAGACCTCGATGTCCGCTTCGAAACATGGACGCGCGAACTGGCCCTGAATCCCGAACTGGAGACCTTCCTCGAGCAAGCAGGCCCGCCCGATGCCGAAGGCACAAGCCCGCTCGTCTGGACCTGGAACCGCTCCGACCAAGGCCGCCGCGTCACGATTACGCTGGAACTCTTCGGCTCGGGCCCCGGCCGCATGCTGCATTACGCCTACACGCATCAGCACCTCGCCGGACCGAACAACGGCAACACGCATTCAAGCGGGACCGTCCTGTTGCGTTCCGCGCTTGCCCGCCTCGCCGTACACCTCACCGCCGCGCTCGTCGGCATGGCCGCCGGCGGGGGCTTCGTTTTTCTGCTTTGGCTCTCGGTCCAATACGGCCGCCGCCTCCAGGCCCAAGCCGCCGCCCGGACCGGACTTGGCGGCGCGGACCCGGAGCCGTAAAACAAGCCCATGCGTGCGATCCCCGTACTCTTCTTGTGGGCCTGCGCCGCGGCGGCCCTCGCCGCCGCCGAAGAAGCCGTCACCTTCGCGTACCAGATCCCGCCGCTGGGACAGACCGTCCGCCAGACCTCCGCCCTCGAACTGCGCCTCGACGTCACCGCCCGGGCCGCGGGAAAAATCGTCCAGCAGGGGCGCGACGAATTCATCCACCGCCAGACCCGCCGCGAAACCGTCCTCGCCCTCGACGGCAAGCGCCTCACCGGGCTCAAGGTCCATTACGAACGCGTCGATTTCAAGCAAGCCGGCGACGTGCCCGCGCCGTCCGCCGTCGAAGGGCAGACCTATCTCGTTGAACACCGCGACGGAGCGCTCCAGACGCGCCGAACCGACGGACGCGCGCTGCACCTTTTCGAAAAGCAGAAGCTCGAGGAAGACTTCGGCGCCTTTCACGAAGCCGACCCGCTCGCCGCCTACCTCGACGGCCGCGGCGTGAAGCTCAACGAAAAACTCGCCCCCGACGGCAAGCTCGCGCGCAAGCTCCTGAACCTCAAGCCCGCCGATCCCGAACAGATCGAAACCTTCGAACTGACCCTCACCGGCACGCGCAAGGCCGCCGGCTTCGACTGCGCCGTCTTCAAAGCCCGGCTCGTCATGAGCAAGCTCGACGAATCCGCCGGCAACAAGCAGAAGATGACCACCGCATTCGACGGCGAACTGCTCATCGGCATCGCCAATACGTGGCTCGTCGAAGCCGCCCTGGCCGGACCGGTGAGGGTCGCGGGGCACGTTACCGAAGGCGGCTTGAAAATGGAGGTCGAAGGCGCCGGAAAGGTGAAGCTCAACCTCGAATCCCGCGTCGTCGAATAAGCGCTCAAGGCGCCGTGCCGAAAGCCGTCTCGACGGCGGCCGCGTGTTCGCGCGCCTTGTCCAGGTGCTCCCGCGCCAGGTCGGCCTTGTCCGTCAGGTACAGAAAGAACGCCGCGCGAGCGTGATCTTCCGCCGATTCCTCGGCGACCAGCGCGAGCGACAGGTTGCGCCAGTCTTCGTTCGAGAACTGCTTCCACGGCACATTCAGCTTTCCGCCGCCGCCGCGCATCTGAATCAACGCTTCGTCGTCGCCGGCTTTCAGCAGCTCCACGTCCTGCTTAAGACTCGTGAGCATGAACCGCGGGCGCACGCCTTGCCCCAGCGCCGCCGTGGCGCGCACGCGCAGATCCCGAACGTACCGCGCGACGGCCTCCGAGGAAGCCACCCGTTTCGGCGGCGGAGCGGGACGCTTTTCGGCCGCGGGCGCAACGGCCTGCGCGGCGCTCGGAGCCGCCTTTAACGCCGCTTCCGGACCAGCCAGCGCCCCCGGCATCCGGCCCAACGCGGCGACGGCCGGAGCGACGGACATCCGCGCGAGGCTCACGTTCTCGCCCGTCCCGCGGAATTCCGGCGTATTCCCGTAAAATTCGCAGTTCACGTAGCGATCATCGATCAGCTTCGCGCTGAAGATCGCGCCCCCGATGGACGGCGATTTATTGTTCGCAAAGGTGCAGTTCACCACGTGGAGGTGGCAGTACATGCTGTAGATCGCCCCGCCGTGCGTGCCGCGGTAGCCTTCCACCTTATCCACCGAACTGTTTTCGAAGATCGTATTGTAGTAGATGCTCACCGAATCCTGATTCGGCCGCGTATAGCCGAAGATCGCGCCCGCGTGCGCGCCGGCGCTGTTGTCCTTGAAGTAGCAATCGCCCACATACAAAAGCTTCTTGTCCGCGTTCTGATCGACGCCGTCGATATACACCGCCCCGCCGATCCCTCCTTGCCCGTTCGGGCCCGCATCGGCCCCGCCGCCGCTCCCGAAGGCGCGGCAGTTCGTGAACGTGCAGCCCACGATCGTCATCTGGCACCCGATCGTGCAGATCGCGCCCCCGTTCGAGCCCGCGCAGTCCGTAAAAAGGCAGTTCGAGACGATCAGGTTCTTCTGTCCGGTGACGCGGATCGCGCCGCCTCCGATGTCGGGGCCTTTCGAGGTCGTCTTGCAGTCCGTAAACTGGCAGTCGATCACCGTCATACGCCCGTCCCATTTCGTGTTGTGGATCGCCGCGCCCTCCTTCTCCGCCCGCGCGTGCTGGAACTTGAGCCGCTGAACCGCCAACTCCGTCTTCCAGCCTTTCTGTAAAAGATTGCTCTTGCCGCCGCCGTCCAGCGTGACGAAATGATGCCCGTCGATAATCGTGGGCTTGGCCGTCTGCGGCATATCCAGGGGCTGGGTCACCAGGAGCGTCACCGGCTGCCCGCCCGTGTTGAAGACGATCACCCCGCCCTTCTGCAGCGCGCTCTGAAGCGCCTCCAACGTTACGCTTTGCGGAGTCCCGTTGCCGATGACGTGATCTGGCCGCGACGTATCCAACGGCGCGAAGCGCTCGATCACCTCGGGCGGCTTGCCCGCCTCACCGGCCCCAAGCGCGCCCGCGGCCGCAAAAGTCCACGCGAGCAACAGGCAGAGCGTGCGGTGCATACGGACCTCCTCGCTACTTCGCTTCTTCCCGAATCGCCGGCCGGTATACCCGGATCGCCTTCAGCGTCGGCGGCTTGCCGTCTTGCGCGATCAACTCCAGCGTATGCTTCCCGTCCGGCAGATGATTCGCCAGCACCGTCTGAACTTCCCGCGCGGGGTCGTCAACCTTCGGCGTCGTGTAGCGCTCGGCGAACATCGGCTCCACTTTCCACTTCACCTGAAAGCCGTCTGGCGGAGATTGCTTCCCGATCTTCTTCGCGTAATCGAAGCTCCAGTCCTGCGGCTCGATCGACACGCGCCCGCTCGTGGATACGAACTTCTCTTTGCCGCGCCCCTTCCCGTCCGCCCCGGTCACCGAACCGCTCAGCTCGAATTCGAAATCGTCGCACGCCTCGTTGAAGCCCCGGCACGTCGCCGTCCACTCTTCGGCCGCCGGCGTCTTCTCCCACGTGATGCGTTTGATGGTCGGGAACCAGCCCCCCGGCGGCCGGTTCGGCCGCGTTGCCGTATAGCAGCTCGCGAACGCCGCCGGGCTCTGCCCGTCGATACGCACCTCCGCCGAACCGCCCTCCCCCGCTCCGGCCAGCGCCACCACGCGGTGGCCTTCGAAGGGAAGCGCCAGCTTCCCGTTCTCCCACTTCACGTCTTTTCCTACTTCGTAATCGGTGGCCAGATGCTTCCATTCGTCCTTCGGCGCGTCGGGCACATGCACGAGAAAGCGCTTCACCAGTTCGGCCATCAGCCATTGGCCGTGCGGATTGCAGTGGACGTTGTCGGACAACAGCGCCTTCGGCTCCAGACCATGCGCCTTCAGGTACGCCACCCATTCCCAGCGCTGCGGCTGAAACGCACAGCCGTACTTTTCGGCGATCGGCGGGAGCAAAAAATAGTTCATCTTGTCTTCCCACTCTTTCTGCGTCTCCCAGAAATTCCCCTCCGCCTTCGGCTCCGGCCATTTCGTCGCGTGATCCGATTGCATGATCACCTCGGCCGACGTCTGCGTCCGGATCAGCTTGATCAGGTTCTCGTATTCATGGTGGCTCCCGTACACATGAAAGACGACCAGATCGGGATGGAACGGAATCACGTCGTACAGCGCCGTCCGCACCAGCAGTTGCGAAGCGAAGCCCGCGATCGCACGGTTCTCGACGGTCAGGTCGGCATGCGGAAAGCGCGCCTTCAAGTCGGCCTCGACGCGCTTGAACCAGGTCCCTGCCGTGATCGACTGCCCGTAAAATAAAATGCGCACGGGGTTGCGCTTCTGAGGTGTACTGGAAGCCAGGAGCGTCATCGTGCGCTGGATATGCCGCCCGTAAGCGGAAGTGTCCGCGGGCGGAACCAGCGCCGGATACGCCGGTTCTTCGCCGCTTTGAACCGAAACCGCGGGCAAAACGAGCAGCAGCGCGCACAGCAAGGCCAGGCCGGCGGTTACATTCACGGTTGGATCGGGCCTCCGTCTGAGTTAGGATGATCCGGCTGGATAAGCTAACGTACTCAGCCGCGGTGACTTGCATACACCATGACCGGTTCGTCCGGACAGAAAGTTGCCCTGCACGGAGCTTCATTCGTCGTTGAAGATATGTAAGTAACCGAAACCTTCGACACCGTCTGGCTTTTGACGTGTGAAAGAGGATAGCGCGAAGACCAACTATGAGCGACGAACGGCCGGCCGTAAATCTGTCAGCCCTTGCGGAAGCCTGCGTGCAGGACGCCGAAGAGGATCCTGTTCCGCTGGGCGATCTGTGGGCCAATCAGCGCGCCGTCTTCGTCTTTCTGCCGCCGCTGCGCTCCAAGGCCGCGCGGATGCGCCTCGCGCTCGTCTCCGAACACCTCAAGCCGTTCCGCTCGCTCGGCGCGGAAGTCTACCTCATCGGCCCCAACCGCCCCGACCAGGCCGACCGCTTCGAAGACGCCCAGAAGCCCGACTGCGAACTCTACGTCGATCCCGAACGCCACGCCTACCGCGCCGCCGGACTGCTTAAGGAAGACCGCAAAGCCAGCCAATCCAGCGGCATCCTGCGCAGCCTCGCCGCGCTCCTGGGCGCCAGCTTCGAAGACGTGAAGGAAGGCGTCGAATACGGCGGCCTCGTGGTGATCGTCCCGCCCGGACGCGTCGTCTTTGCCCACGCCGCCCATGCCGTCGACGAACCGCTGCCGATCAAGCAAGCCCACGAAGCGCTCAAGAATTCAGGCTGGAGCCACCTGGCGGAATAAGCCCGCCCCGGGCCGCTGAATGCTCGTGGAATTTTAAAACGCCTTGCGCCGAAGCACGGCTATTTCTTGAATCGGTACGCATACGTTCGCTTGCCGTACTGATTCTGCGGGTCGGTGCCGATGAAGAGATACACGTTGTCCACCGGATTGTAGACCAAGCAGTGAAAGGTCATGTCGGTGCACTTATCGCCCTGCATGGCATGCGCGGCCCATACGTTTTGGGCCGGATCGAAGGTGTAGAACTTCCCGCCCATGATCCCGCCGCCGATGAGCTTGCTCTTCGGGTCATAGGCAAACGCGCACTCCGAAGGCTTCGGCTGCTCGCCGGTTACCGTCAGCTTGGTGATCTTCGATTGCGCGAAGTTCTGCCTGTTGAGTTCCAGCTTCCAGGGTTCCTTCTTGTCGCCGATGCCGTACATGCACTGGTCAGGCGGGTAGTACACCAGCGTGCCCGAGTAGGCGGTGACCTTGTGCTTGTCGATGATGTTATCCAGAATCTTAACCGACTTGCGGGTTTCCAGGTCCAGCATGAACACACCCTGCCCCGCCTGCCCGATGACCTTCTTCGAAATCGGATCGTATTCCGCGACCGCGCCGTAACCTCCGAATGCATTTTCGAACGGTTCCCATTTCCCGGTGGCGAAATCGTACGCGCCTCCGCCGCCGCCAAAGTAGCCGATGCCCGGCGCCACGCTCGAAGGGCCGCAGCCGTTCATCAGCACCAGGAACTCCTTGCGGTGTTCGGGCACCAGCAGCAAATCGTAGGTGTGCCGGGCGGCCGGGCGCGGATACGGGCCTTCGCCCCCCGACTTCCAGAAGGCCTTCTCCATGTTCTCGGGCTTGTAGAAGCGCGCCGGCGTCGGCTTGTACAGCGAGGACCATTGCAGGGTCTTGAAATCGAAGACATAAATCGTATCGCTGAAAGTCGTCGCGTGCCCGCCGCCGAACATCAACACGCGGTGGTTGTGCAGGTCATACGTCATCCCGCTGTAATCGGTTACGCCCGCTCCCGAACCCTGGCCCTCGCCTTCGGGCACCTCGAGCTTCAACGGCCCCAAATCCACCACCGTGTGGTCGGGCAGTTGAGCGAATTTCGGATGGGGCGCGGGGTTCGGCGCGGCAAGAGAGGGGGTCGCCGCTTGCAGCGTAAACCCATGGGCCAGACACAGCATCAAGAGGACAAATCCAACGGGCTTTATCATGTACAGGCTCCTTATATAATCAGAAGTTCTCAGCTTCACCCCTATTGTTAGTTAACACCGGTATATTTGTTATTTATTATCTTTATGAAGATCCATAGCGATAGACTAAATACTATTACTCCTTATTTATTAAATAGTTATACTTGTAAAATAACCAGGTCTATTGATTTTGCTTGTCAGTTATGTTAATTAATAAGCGTGCCTGAATCCACGCAAGGAAACCAAGTCCGGGCCTGCAAAGAGCACCTGCGCACGATGATCGCGCGGGCCGAATTGCCCGAGGGCGCCCCGCTCGATGAAGTCGAACTACGCCGCGAGACCGGGGCCACCGTAAGAGCCGTCCGGGCCGCGCTTTCGGAACTCGCGCGCGAAGGCCTGATCGTGCGCAAGCGCCACGTCGGAACCTTCGTGGCCGGGCACCTGCCCGAAGCTCATTTCCCGGTTCTGCCGAAGTTGCGCTCGGTCGGCATTCTCACCAGTCGCGGCCATGGCTATTTCACGTCGTCGGAATACGGCATCGAGATCTTGCGCGGCATGGAACTGGCCCTGCATCAGCCCGCACAGATCACCTTCTTTACCCACGGCGAACGAAACATGGGCCTCGACGATCTTCCCCCCGTCGATGTCGCCGAAATGCGCCGCACTTGCCAAGGCGTGGTGGCCGTCGAAGCCACACACGCCGGTCAATTGAACGAAATCGCCCGCGGCGTGCCGCTGGTGGTCGTGGACTTCGCGCCGGCGGCCGCCTCTTTCGATGCCGTGGAAATCGATCACTTCCAGGCCGGCTATCTGGCCGCGCGGCATCTGCTCGCGCTGGGGCATCGGCGCGTGGCCTACATCGGCGAAGGACCGCTTCCCGAATCGACAGATCCGTCGTGGCAACAACGCTTGAGCGGATACATCCGCGCGCTGGTCGAGGCAGGCCTCCCCGCTAAGCCCGAAATGATTCTCGATATTCGCCGCAGCGTCCAGCTCCTGCAGAGCTTGCTGCCCGAATTCCATCGGCGAGCGCACCCGGGCGCGTACGTGGTGGCGAACTGTGGCTTGGTCGAACCGGCCATGCGCGTCCTGAGCGGCTTGGGCGTAGCCGTACCGAACCAAGTAAGTCTTGCTGCCGCGGATAGTTCGAAAATAAAGGCCGGAGCGATGGAGATCAGCCAGGTGCGCGCGGATTACGAAGGGCTCGGCCGCCAAGCGCTGCGCCTGCTCGCGGCGCGCATGGCCTGCAAAGCCATGCCGCCCGTCAAGATGGTCCTGCCCGTCTCGTTTCAGCCCGCGCAAACGAGTATCGGCGCGCAATAGCCGCAGCACGTATCCGCACCGCTTGCAAAAGCGCCGAACCGGTACGGCCCATGGATTTCTCTGGCGGTCCTAGTGCACGTCTTCCCCGCTGCGCTTCCATAAATTCCCCAGCCACGCCCGGATCGATCCGCCCGGCCGACCGCTCGCGTCCGCGTGCCGGTAGAACGAGACGATCCGGTCGCCCGGAATCTCCAGCGCCGCCGCTTTCAGGATCTCGCGCAGACGCGGCATGAGCTGCTGGTCGATCACCCACGTTTGCCCCGGCCAGATCCGCAGATGCAGCCGCACGAAGCATTCGCCGCTCGCCAGCGCCAGCTCTTCCAGCACCACCGGCGGCATCAGCACCACGCCCGGAAATTGGCGCGCCACTTCCGCGGCCAGGGTCTGGATTGGCCCCCGCGCGCGCTCGGCCGCCTCGTGGTCCTTCACCGCCACATCGACGTACGCGTCCTGGCCGCCGGCCGAGAAGTTCGCCACCACCGCGATATTGCGGTTCGGAATCGTCACCGATTGCCCGTTGTAATGCGCCAGGCGCGTCATGCGCAGGCCCAGATCCTGCACCAGACCCGTCTGCCCCGAGATCTCGACCATATCGCCCACGTCGAAGTGCGACTCGAAGATGATGAAAAAGCCCGTCACCATGTCCTGCACGAAGCCCTGCGAACCGAAACCGATCGCAAGCCCGAAGACCGAAAGCGAGGCCAGATACGTCGTGTAATTGATGCCCAGTTCGCCCAGGATATAGCCCAGCGCCACGAAGCAGATCACGTACTTGGCGATGTTCAGCACCAGCCGGTGAATCGTCTCCGTCCGGCTCTTGTTCACCCGGTAGATGAAGCGCAGCGGACCCCAGTCGCTGAAGATCAGCACGTGGCTCAAAAGCCGCAGCAGCACGATCACCACCCACGCCGCCAGCGTGATGCCCGCCACCATCAGGATGCGGTTGAACTTCGCCCGGAATTCGTCCCAGCTGAATTCGAAGATGCCGCCCCACAGCCGCGCCAGCGCCGGGCGGTAGACGAAAACCAGCGGCTTATCGAGGTCCGCACCGCTCAGGGTGAGTTGGTTGCCCTTCAGCTCCAGCGCGTACGTGGCGGGACCGGCGTCCGTCGTCATTTCAAGCTTGCCGTCTTTGAGCGCGTACGTCCCGCGCCGTGCGCCCAGCACGTACGAACCGTCGTCGCGCAGCGACAGGATCAGCAGTTCGCGCCCGACATCCGCCAGCCAGTCGCCGTGCAGCGCGCGTTCGAGCCCCTGGCGCTGCGCTTCCCGCAGCAGCGGCGGCGCCGCCTCCTGGGCGCCAAGGCCCGCGGCGCCAAGCGCAAGCGCGGCGCAAAGCCCGAGTTTCGAAAGGAATGGAACGCGGCGGGTGCTCAAGGTCTCTGCGGAGGCGCCGCGCACGCGCGGCCCCTCCCCTCCCCCGTGGGCTTAGGATACGGCCAGCCGCTCGACCAGCGCCGCTTCGATCACCGCCAGCTCTTCCGGATTGCGCGGGTCCGGAGTGAAAAGCCCGTCCAGCGTGATCTTCGCCTCTTGCGCCAGGAAACTCTTCAACAGCGCGCGCACGAACATGCTCCGCGAAAGCTTCACGCCGTCGCCCGACTCGAACAGATCCGCCAGCCGCCGGTCGAGTTCCAGATACAGCGCGCGGTCCAGGATCACCGTCACCTGCTCGTAATCCTCGCCCCGCACCCGGCGCTTGAACTGCCGCCGCTCGCGCGCGGCGCTCAAGCGGCTCGAAACGTCCGCGCCGTCTTCGCTCCGCGGCGCGCGCTTCGCCGCGGCCCGGCGCACCGCACGAGCCGCCCGAACCGGAAGTTCGGGGGCTTCGGCGGCGGCCTCCGCCGCGGCCGGAGCCTCGCTCGGCGTCTCGATCGCGGCCTCGCTTGCCGACGCTTCGGCCGGCGCCGCCTGCAGCAGCCGCGCGGCGCGCGACGGCGCGGCCGCCGGAACCGCCCCGGCCACCGGCGCTTCGCCCGTCCCCAGCGTGCGGTACAGGTTGAACAACCCCGAGCCGCCCCGCACCGGACCGCGCGAACCGTCCGCGCCCGGCGCCGGAACCGTGCCGCCGTTCGAGCCTGAAGCCTTCGTGTCGACCATGCGTCGCTCCCTTTGCTTAAATGGTGGCCGTGGCGGACGCGTCGCGTTCCGCCGGCGGAGGTACGGGCATCGAGCGTTGAACGGGCGGCGCCGCGCGCCGCACCATCGGATCGGGCTGGCCTATCGAATCCAGCAGAATCGGCTCGCTGTACGCGCAGCCGGAAAGCAGCAGCACGCCCAACAACAGCGCGGCGCGAAGCGTGGAGCGGGCGCGCATGCTCAATCCGCCGCCGCCGGCTCGGCCAGCGCCGGAGCGCGTTCGGGCAGCTTCATCCGCCCCAGCACTTCCACCGCCAGCGCGTCGTAATCCTCCGCGCCCGACGAACCCGGCGCGTGCGCGAAGATCGAACGGAAATGCCCCGGCGCCTCCTTCAAGCGCACCGTCAGCCGGATCGCCTGCCGCAACACCTGCTCGCCGAATACCTGCCGCAGATTCGCTTCGACTTCCTTGTCCAGGCCCAGCCGCCGGTCGACCATCGTCAACACGAGCCCCAGCAGCGCCGGATTCACCTGCAAATCCGCACGCGCTTCGTCGATCGTCGTCATCAGCGATTCCAGGCCCTTCGCCGAAAGAAACGACGGCGTCACCGGCACCAGCAGACCGTCCGCAGCCGTCAGCGCGTTCGTGAACATCAGCGAGAGCGACGGAGGCGCGTCCAGCACGCACAGATCGTACGCAGGCTTGACCGGATCCAGCAGCCGCGCGAGCACCCGAACCGCCGTCAGCGGATTCTTGATCCGCAGCTCCAGCGTCGCCAGCTCCGGCCCGCCCAGCACCACCTCGATCCCTTCGATCCCGCTCGGCCGGATCGCCTCCACCAGCGGGCGGTCTTCCAGAATCGCCTTCGCCAGCGTCTTCTCTTCGCGCGCCGGATCCAGGCCCAGGCAGTACGCCGCCGAACTTTGCGGATCAAGATCCACCAGCAGCGTCCAGAAGCCGCGCTGAGCGAAAGCCGCCGCGAGGTTCACCGCCGTCGTCGTCTTGCCCGTGCCGCCTTTTTGGTTGATCACCGCGACCGTCTGCATGGCTCGAACTCCGGTCCGGGGACGTGCCGCCGCCGCGCCGCTGGCGTGCGGCCGTGCTGCGCGGAGCGTTCGTCCCGGGAGAGGCCTGGGCTGGGGCCGGACGACTGTGGGGGGGAGTCAGTCGCCGCGGCCCCTGCCCTGCTTGAGCTGAATTGCGTTCTACGACATAACTGAGATCGGCCGCGCGGGACGCCGCCTTGAGGCCTTCCGCGAAAATTTTTTACGCCAACCGCGATTCCGCATACCCCCACCCCGCTCCACGCCCTGCCGCTACCCTGGAAACAGCCTCGCGCCACGCCGCACCGCGTGATCCGGCATCCCGCCGCGCAGCTTCACGCAACGCCGCGCCGCCGCTTCACGCAACGCTTCAAGTCAGGTTTCGGCATCCCGCGAAGCGGCCCGCAGCTTCGCGGCGCGGACTTTTACACGATCCTGCGCCGCGGCTCTAAACCGTGCGGAGCACACGACTACGGCGTCCCGCGACGCGGCATCACGCGTCACGCCGGTCCGGAACGCTGCGCCACGGAACACAGCATCACGTGACGCTGCGGCACGCAGGGCGGGGGATCGAGCCCTTTACCGGATTTCGCGGGAAGTTGGACCGCGCGAAGAGGCGTCACTTGCCGAAACCTGAAGGATGACGACGATGCTGCACAGGCCGCGCCCCGCATGAACGAAACCACAGCCGACGCTTCCCCCGCTCAACCCGCACCGCCGCCCGGCCGCGCGCGACGGGTCTTGCGCATGCTTAACAGCACCCCCGTCAAAGCCGGCATCGCCGTCGCCATCCTGACCTGGTTGTGGCACACGAAGGTGCTCGACTTCGACGCGCTCAAGCCCGAATCCTGGACCCTCGTCGGCCTCGCCTGCGCGATCGTCCTGCCCAGCTTCCTTATCGCCACGCTGCGCTTTAAGCTCCTGCTCAACGGGCTGGGCCTCGAGTGCTCCTACTGGCGCGCGCTGGTCTGGACCATGATCGGAGAATTCTGGAACGTCGCCATGCCCGGAACCGGCGGCGATTTGATGAAAGCCGTCTACGTCGTACAGACCTACGGACCCGGACGCCGCGGCGTCGCGGCCATGTGCGTCCTGCTCGACCGCATCATGGGGCTATGGGGCTTGCTCTGCTTCGGCCTCTGCGCCTGCCTCGCCGGCGGC
This sequence comes from Planctomycetota bacterium, assembly GCA_015075375.1. Taxonomy (GTDB): domain Bacteria; phylum Planctomycetota; class SZUA-567; order H5-PLA8; family H5-PLA8; genus H5-PLA8. Next base: position 28,314 of record JABTUM010000006.1, read on the forward strand.
CAAACCATCTCCGGCAACGAACAGCTCGTCCACGTCCGCAACGTCCTCCTCGCGATCTGCCTCACCTCGCTCCTCGCACTGCTCTTACTCGCTTCGCCCTGGATCCAGAAAAGCCGCCTGCGTCAGAAGCTCATGGGCCTCCTGCCGTTCCCCGAGAAGTTCGAAAAAATCTATCAGGGCTTCTCGAACCTGATGCAGCGCCCGGGGACCATCTTCGCCGCGCTGGGCTTATCGGTCCTCAATCACGCCGTCTGGTGTGCGGGCATCCTGGCGCTGGCCTACGGCCTCGGCCAGAACTTCGACCCCTGGGCCGGCATGGTCGTCATTCCCATCGCGCTCTTTGCCAACGTCTTCGGCTTCGCCGGCGGCTTCGGGGTGGGGGAGTTCGCCTTCGATAAACTCTTCCAGCTCCTGCTGAACCTGCCCAAAGGCACCGGCGCGGCGCTGGCCTTCGCCTTCCACCTCATCGCGCTGGGCATGCGCCTCTTCGTCGCCGGACCGTTCTACATCCTGGCCGGGCGCGGCCAGCCCGGCGGCGAAATCGCCGCGCAAGGCCCCGGTCAAAGCGCCGAGACCGAAAAGGCCGAATAAAAATCCTCGGCATACCCGCCGAAATTACGCAGCCCCAGTTTTCCGCCGCGCAGCGGCTCCTTATAGTGAACGTACGCCCCGGCGTCGGTCCAATCGTGCAGAACCTTCCCGTTCAGCCACGCGCGCACGCGTCCCGGCGTATGCTCCAAAGCGTACGCCTGCTCCCGCCCCAGATCTTCCCGCGTCAGCGGCTCCGTTACGCTGCTCATCGTGGTATCGCGGTTCATCGCCTGCCACGCCGCGCCCGGATACTCGGCCTGCCCCCACGCCGCCGGCACGTGCCCGCCCAGTTTGCGCAGATTGCTCGGCTGCCCGTACACCGCGCGATGAAACCCCAGCGTGTGCAGGACCATCTTTCCGTAGCTGCTCAGATCGCAATACCGCGCGTCGGGGCGCGGATCTTCGAATAAGTGGCTCAGCCCCAGCGGACGCGCATTGAACAGCAGCATCGCGTTGCCTGCCGCCGCGTCGCTCTTGAAGCGCCATTCCACCCGATACGCCTCGGGCAGCTCCAGCGCCTTCAGCCACACGTTCGCCGCGCGGCGGCCCGGGCCGCAGTGAAAGGTCCGCACGAGCAGCGCGCCGTCGTCGGTCTTGAGCAGCTCGCCGTTGCCCTCGAGTTTCCAATCCTCGAGGTGCCCGTCGCGCCGCCAATCGTACAAAACCGCACCGGCCATCGTTCACGCTCCGTTCGCCGCGGCCGGTTCGTCCGGAACCGTATCCGCATCGCCCGCGGGCTTCCGCTGGGGGTGGGGGCGGGGCGGATACGCCGCGCGCGGCCGGACGTACGTCCCGAAGATCCAATCCAGCCACGGGCACGTGACCGAATAGTTGCCCGCCGGCGCGTGGAAATGGTGCTCGAAATGGCAGCCCTTCCACCAGCGGTACCCGCGCGACTCGCGCCAGAACGCCGGCAGCCACGCGTCGTGATGCATCAGCGCGTGGCACGCTTCGTAAACGAGCACCACATGCCAGAGCATCCCCGCCCAGAACAGGACCACCAGCCACCACGTCCAAACGAACATCAGCGGAGCCAGCGCGGCCAGCACCCCCGCGAAGAAGACCAGATCGAGCCGCGGATCGAGCGTGTTGAGCGCCACCCGCTTCGGCGGCAGGTGAAAGAATTCCCGATGGTGATGCAGATGAAAGCCCAGCGACCGGCGGTGCATGATCCAATGCAACAGATACTCCAGCAGCACGCCCGCCGCCCATCCGCCCAAGAAGCACGCCGCCGCGTTCATGCGCGGAGTATAAACCCCGCCCCCGACTTTGCCTTCCCCGTGCCCTGGTATCGCGGGCGTCTCGCCCGCAAGTCATGCCGAGAGCTTAATCCCCACTCTCGCTTGCCCGCCTTGGGGTGCCACTGGCCTTGGCCAGTGGACCGAAGCAAGAAGCCGATACACCACTGAAACGAGCGAGGAACCCGCCATAGTAGCGCCGGCGTCCCGCCGGCTGCCGTTAAGTCGTTTAGCCCTGTTTGCCCTTTGTAGTTTGCCGTTTGAGGACTGAAACCTGCAACCTATAGCCCCGTCTTCATCAACTCCCGCTCCGCCTCCTCCTTCAACCCCATGCCCACGCAATATTCGTACAGCGCCCGCCGGTCCACCGGATACACGCTCGCAATCCCGTACATCTGCTTCGGCGGCAAGCCTTCCCACGCGATGGGAAAACGATTTCCCTGCAAGCTGACCTGAAGCTCTTTCTCGTTGGCGGCCACCAGCTTCACCTTGCTCAGTTTGCCCAGCACCTCCACGAATACGGCCTCGTGCCGGCCGGACTGCACCGCCGCCAGCACCGCGGCTTTCAGTTCGGCGCGGCGCGTCCCCGCGAGTGCGCGCGCTTCGGCGCTGGGTTCGTTCGCCGCCGCGGCAACCGCGGCAGGCGCAACCGCCGGCGCCGCCGCCACGCGTCCGGCAGGCGCGGCCGTCCCGTCCGCAACCGCCTGCGCAGCCAGCGCCGTACGCGCACCGCCCGCGGGGCAGACCGAGCCGCCCAGCCTCGACTTCTCGAAGCGGATCGCCGCCCCGGCAACGCTCACCTCGACGCCGTCCGCTTCATCCTTCACCGTGGCGGGGGGCGGAACCGGAGCGCCGGAAGACCCGGTCGTCAGCACGTGCACGAAAACGTCGAAGGCCTGAGCCTGAACCGGGCTGATCTCGACGCGGCAAACGGGCACATGGTCCACCGGCTTCGACGGCGGGCAGCTCTGCCCGTCTACCTTATAGAGGTCCGCGCCCGAGCAAAGCTTGACGCTCGTTTGCGCCGGCAGCAGCGTCTGCACCGTCAGCCGCCCCGCGCCGTTCGCGACGATCAGCCGCCCGTCCTGTTCCTTCGGCGTCTCCATCGCCTGCAGGAGCCAAGTTTTTTTGAACGCCGGGCTTCGCGCGCGGACGCGGTCGCAGATCACGATCGTATCCGGGCGCAGGAAGACGATCTGCCGCGTGAACAGCTCCAGCTTCTTCGCGCTGTACGCGCGCGTCGCGTCGGCGACCATGTAGACGTACGCGCCGCGGTCCTCGAACGCCGCGAAGTCCGCGATATCGCTCAGCGCGCCCTGCGCTTTCCAGTCCGCCGCGTCGGACGCGTTCCCGTTGTGCCCCATCGGCGAACCGCACCACGGATACGCCTGCCCGCCGTCGTTGAACGATGCGCCGGCCGCCCGGATCCCGTCGGGGAACCGTTCGCCGGGATCGTGCACCAGAATCGTATTGTGCGCGATGCTGCGCAGGTAATAGTTGCTCGTGTGCGAGCTGTCGAACGCGTCGTAAACGCCGCCATCCCCCGCCAGCGGCGCGTGCTTGTAAATCAGGAAGTGCGCCGCGTCGAGGTGCTGGTGAGCCGTAAAGCGGTCGGCGCAGCGGAAGAACAGATACGTCGCATCGCCGCTCCAGTCCCCGCGCGCGGCGGCCCAGCCCGCGCCGGGGCTGAAGTGCGAGCGCTTGAACGCGTTCAGATCGCCGCTTGGCACCCGCGGATCGTTCCACAAAAAATCCAGCCAGCTATACGCCTCGGGGATGCAGGTCCGTTCGATCTTGCGGTTGTACGCCGCGGCCGCCGCGTGCGCCGGATCGTCGCGGTAATGCGCGCACAAGATCCGCCGAGCCGCCAGAATCTTCTCGCTGTACCCGCCGTACGTCCCGTACCCGCCGTCGCCCATCGGCACCGGGCGGTTCAGTTCGTGCGGCGCGTGCCCCGGCCAGACCTCGAATAAGCTCGCGATCGCACGCGACCCGAAAAACTTCGGCGCGCACGCGTACAAGTCCAGCCCCTCGCACGCTCGCGCCGCTTCGCAGAAGACCAGCCATTCGAAGATCCAATAGTGGACGTAATGCCCCTCGGCCCAGCCGCCGCCCGCGCCGGCCAATTCCAGCGCCGGGCACGCGCGCGTGCGGTAATCGTTCAAGAGCGCATCCAGAAAGCCCCGCGCCCGCGGGTTCTCGTGCAGCGTCGCGTAGCACGCCAGACCGATGCCCCAATTCTTGTAGCCGTAATAGCCGTTGTGAAAGACGCCCGTCTCGGAGTTCACGTTCGCTTCAATGGTCTTGTTCGCGTACGCCACGAACGCCGCGCGCTCGGCTTCCGTCCAATGCGCGTGCGTGTGATCGTAGACGATCGCGCACAGCGCCAGGTCGTGCCCGAACGTGACATGCCCCGTCCGGATCGGTCCTTGGATGTAGGTTTGCGCCCGCGCGATCGCCGCCCGCGCCAGCTTCGCGTCGTTCTCCAGCGCGCTCACCAGCGCCGCCGCCGGCATCCAGCAGTAATCGTTCAGCTTCTCGTCGCGCGCATTGGCCGCGAGATTTTTATACGCCTCCGCGCGCTCCTGCCGGAACTGTTGGAGCTGCGCCAGCGAACCGAACAGCCGCGGATGCGTCGTCGGCACCGCCTGCGCCGCGCGGATAGAACCGCAGCCCAAGATCAGGACCAGCGCCGCCGCCTGCCAGATTCCGCGCATGCGCACCCCCCAACCCCGCCGCCGCACCCGTTCCTCAAGCCGTCGCCGTTCTCCCCCCCTTAAGTACAAGGGGGGGCAGGGGGGGTGCCCCTAGCCGTGAACCCTCGCCCCAAGCCTGAGAGGCGCGCCCCCCGCCCAATCCTTCGCACCAACGCAAAGCCTGCGCATTTCCCGCAACCTCTTGCCCGGAAATGAATTGGTCTCGTTTGGATTTTGGAGAGCAGAACCGAATGCCGCGGAGCGGCACAAGAGATGAGCCGGGGGTAAGCGCGCTATTCGCGTGCGCACCGCGTGATGGGTGCGAGGAAAGCTCACCGCTCCTTTACCGTCCCCTTACCCCGCGCCGGAGGCGCACGCAATCACGCGTCTTATCTCCGTTGGTCGCTGGCGGCCCTTCGCCGCTCGCGGCACAATGGGGGCATGAACGCGCCCAAAAATTTCACCGTCGGCCTGGTGCAGATGGGCATGAGCGCCGATCCGGCCGAGAACCTGCAGAAGGCCTGCGCCAAGGTCGAGGAAGCCGCCAAGGCCGGCGCGCAGGTCATCTGCCTGCCCGAACTCTTCCGCAGCCCCTACTTCTGCCAAGTCGAAGATCACGCGGCCTTCGATCTGGCCGAACCGGTCCCCGGACCCAGCACCGCGGCGCTGGCGAAAATCGCGAAGGATAAAAAAGTCGTCGTCCTCGCCTCGCTCTTCGAACGGCGCGCCCCGGGGCTCTACCACAACACCACCGCGGTCCTCGACGCCGACGGCTCGCTCGCCGGCCTCTACCGCAAGATGCACATTCCCGACGATCCGGCCTTCTACGAGAAATTTTACTTCACGCCCGGCGACCTCGGCTTCCGCGCCATCCCCACCGCCCGCGCCAAGATCGGCACGCTCGTCTGCTGGGACCAGTGGTACCCCGAAGCCGCGCGCCTCACCGCCCTGCAAGGCGCGCCCGTCCTCTTCTATCCCACCGCCATCGGCTGGCACCCCGAGGTCATGCGCAGCATGGAAGGCCTCGAGATGCTCGACGCCTGGCGCACCGTCCAGCGCGGCCACGCCATCGCCAACGGCGTCTACGTCGCCGCCGTCAACCGCATCGGCCACGAGATGCCCGCGCACGGCGGCGGCAAGGGGCTGACCTTCTGGGGCACCAGTTTTATTTGCGATCCCTTCGGCGCGATCCTCGAAGAAGCCGCCGACGATAAAGAAGCGATCCTCGTCGCCGAGATCGATCTGGCCCGCATCGAGAAGCTTCGCCGCGAGTGGCCCTTCCTCCGCGACCGCCGCATCGACGCCTACACCGGCCTCGATAAGCGCTTCCTGGATGCTTAGTTTCATGGACGCCGCCTACCGCTTCCCCGCCGAGTGGGAGCCGCACGCCGCGACCTGGCTGGGCTGGCCCCACAACGGCCGCGACTGGCCCGGCAAGTTCGCCGCCATCCCCTGGGTCTACGGCGAGATCGTCCGAAAAATCGTCGAAGGCGAAGACGCCCACATTCTGGTCAACGGTCCGGCGCAGGAAGCCCGCGCCTGGCGCGTCCTCGAAAAGGTCGGCATCTCCGCCGAGCGCGTGCGCTTCTTCCGCTGGCCCAGCGACCGCGGCTGGACCCGCGACTTCGGGCCGCTCTGCGTCCGCGACGGGCACCGCGACGAAGCGCTCGCCGTCGTCGATACCCACTTCAACGCCTGGGCGCGCTACCCCACCTTCAAGCGCGACGCACGGCTCGCGCGCAGAGCCGCCAAAGCGCTCGAGTTGCCCCTCGTCTCCTGCGAGCACCAGGGACTGCCCGTCGTCCTCGAAGGCGGCGCCCTCGACTTCAACGGCCGCGGCACCGTCCTCACCACCGAAGAATGCCTGCTCGACCCGGACGTCCAGGTGCGCAACCCCGGTTTCACCAAGGCCGATTACGAAGCCGTCTTCGCCGAATGGTTCGGCGCGCGAAATACCATCTGGCTCGGACACGGCATCGCCGGCGACGACACCCACGGGCACGTCGACGACCTCTGCCGCTTCGTCGACGACCGTACCCTGGTGCTGATCCAGGAAGACGATCCGGCCGACGCCAATTACCGCGCCCTGCGCGAAAACCGCGAGCGCCTCGAGGACGCGCGCCTCGAAGACGGCTCCAAGCCCGAAGTCGTCTACCTCCCCATGCCCCGGCCGATCTACTTCGGCGAACAGCGCCTCCCCGCCAGCTACGCCAATTTTTACATCTCCAACGCCTCGGTCATCGTCCCCACCTTCAACGACGAGAACGACCGCAAGGCCCTGGGCATCCTGGGCGAACTCTTCCCGCACCGCAGTGTCGTCGGCATCCACGCCGTCGATCTGGTGCTCGGCTTCGGCACCCTGCACTGCCTGACCCAGCAGTTCCCCAAAGCGTAAGGATAAAAAAAAAGCGGCGGGACTCGTCGCCGAGTGCCAGCCGCCTGAACGCTTCCGGTCTGCCGAACGAACTTACTCGCCGCCGCCGCCCAACTGCTGCAGGATGCCCTGAAGCTCCTGAGCCTTCTGGCTCTCCGGCGCCGCCTTCAGCGCTTCCTGCAGAATCGCGATCATTTCCTTGTTCTTGGCCGCGTGAATCAGCATCGCCTTCTCGAAGAGCGCGCGCTGCAGCACCTCGCCCGCCGGCTTCTGCTCGGCGATGAACTTCTCGAGCTTCGCCAGCGTCGCCGCCGAATCGCCGCCCTTGGCGCGCTCGGTCTCGATCTCCTTCAACGCCTTGATCCCGCCGTACTTCGTCTTGAAGCCGCCCGCGTTGTCCGCATCCGCCGCGATCACCTGATCGACCAGCTCTTCGTAGCCCGCCAGGCTCCCGATCTGGTCCGAGACCGTCGTCAGCGCCTGGTCCAGCAGCTTCGCCTTCTCCGCGCCCTTCGACGCCTCGGCCAGCGCCAGCAGCTTGTCGCGGTCCTCGCGCTTCGCCCGCAACTCGCCCAAGTGCTTCAAATACGGTTCCGCGCCGCCCGCCTGATACCCCGTCCGCGCATACGGCCGGCCCTTGGAATCCAGCACGATCACCGTCGGGAAGCCCTGAATCTGAAACGTCTCCGCCAGCATCTTGTTCTGCTGCTTCACCGCGTCGTTCTGTTCCTTCTGGCGCGGAAAATCGAGCAGCACCAGCACGAACTTTTCCGGCGCCTCTTTCTTGAATGCATCCTGGTTGAAAACCTCCTCGTGCAATTTTACGCACCAGTGACACCAATCGGAGCCCGTGAAATCGAGCAGGATGTCCTTCTTCTCCTTTTCCGCCCGCTGCAAAGCGGCCGTAAAGTCTTCCGTCCAACTCGTATCCGCCGCGCTCAGCATGCCCGCGCACAACACCAGCCCCAACGCCGCCCAAGCCCTGATCATCCCTAGCTCCTCTCGATTTCGCCCGCGATGGTGACGAATCTCAACCCGCCCGCATTGAACACAATTTCCAGAGATATGACCCACCCAGCACCCCTTTGGTGCCCTGAATTCCGTTCTGCACCTCGTGCCCTTTTAAGCCGATACATGCTAAAGTCGGTTGGCCGCCGCGGCCAGTCACGGAATGTATGGGGTTGGTTTTCGAAATGTCTGGATAATTGGGCATTCTGAAGATTTTAGAAATCGCTTTCGTCACTCAATTAAGGGATGGTTCTTTTTGCCTAGGACGACGCCGGATCGCGGGAAGGAGCGCCAAAGTATGCGGAATGCCATCTGTTTCGCGGGGCTGCTTCTTATCGCGCTGACCGGTTCAGCCGCGGCCGCGGACTTAAAGAGCACCCTGGAACGCAAGCTTTCGGAGGTGCTCCAGGAACCGGTGACGCTCGGGCGCTACGAGGTCAGCCTGAACCCGCCGCGGGCGGTCTTGCAGGACCTGACGGTCGGCGAGCGCGTTCCCGAGGCGGGCGGGCGGCCGCTGGCGGAAATCGAGAAGCTCACGGTCGATTACATTCCTTCGGCGTTGCTGGTCGGCGGACCGTTTTTCTCGTCGATGCGCTTCGAGGGCACGCGTTTTCACGTGGGCGCCGACGCACAGGGGCATTCGAACTTCCAGCGCTTCTTGCAGCGCATGCTCGACCGCAAGAGCGACGACTTGCCGGGGCTCGGCGAGCTGGATTTCGCCCAAGTGACGTTCCTCTTCCACGCGCCGAAACCGCTTGCCGCGCCGGAAGGTACGCTCACCCCGGAGCCCGTTCTCGTCACGCTGGAGACGCTCAAATTGCGCAGCCTCTCGGCGCCGCAGACCAAGGATCAGGCCGGCCCGCCGCCGGCGCCGTGGACGGAGATCGCGTTCGAGAAGCTGAACATCGAAGCGCCGGCGCGCGGAAACGAGGCCCCCGCCGCGCTGCTGCCCAACGGAGCCATCCTTGACGAGGGCGTAAGCGCCGCAAGCGGCATGCTGGAATTAAAGGTCCATCCGGACCGGCCCAAGCTGCTCTTGGTCCGGCATGCGAAACTGGACGGCTTGCGCGCGCGCAGCTTCCTCCCCGCGCCGGGCGAGACGGAGACTTTCTTGCGCATCCGCAATACGCTCCGCGCCGGGCTGCTGGGCGATGCGGGCTACGTGGAAAAGGGCAAGGAGCTTTCGGTTTACGTCTACGACGCCTCGGCGGAACACGCGATTGTCGATTTCGCGGGCCCCGATCCGACGGGGCGAACGGCCTACTGGCGTCTGTCCGACCTGAAGTTCCAGGCGCAGCAGCTCGGCTTCGGCACGCTGGGGCGCTCGCCGGCCGACCGGCCCGGCTTCCTGACGCTGGTCTCGCCGACGCAGTCGAGCGAAGGCGACGGCTTCTTCGATCTGCGCTGGAACCGCTTGGCCGACGCGCACCCCGACTGGAGCTTCGAATGCGATCTGGACGTTACGCGGCTGGCGCTGCCGGCGTTGAGCACGCGCATGGGCAACCGCGGTGACGCGGGATTCGTCCGCGGGCATTTGGGGCTGCGCTTCCGCGGGCCGGTGCGGGCCGGACGCATGGATCTGTCCGGTTCGCTGACCGTCAGCAGCGATACGCGGCTGGCGGCCAGCAGCGACGCGGAGCGCCGGTCGCGCTCGCTGGCGCGCGTGGCGAACGGGCAGCCCATCGAGCCCATTCGGATCACGGGCCGGTTAAGCGATCCTAAAGTCGAACTGCCGGACTACGCCAAGCACGCGTTCGCGGAAGTCATGGACGGGATCTTCAACAACAAGGTGACCCGCTTCCTGGGCAACACCGTCGAAGGCGTGGGCAAAGCCGCCGGCGACGTGATCAAGCGTGTCCCGATTCTGGGTCCGCTCTTCGGCGGCGACGACGACTGACCGCCGGCCGGAACTCGTTCGATCCAGCTCCGCTATGGCTCCGCCCGCCTTGGGGCTGAAACAGATTAGAATAGCCTGCTTGAGCCCCGCTATGCTTACTCGTAGAGTATTTCGTTCTACTATTGAGGTTACGGTCGTGCTTGAAGCGACACCCCTTCCCGACGAATCGAACGCACTGGCCGACGACCCGCACTTGGCCAAGCTGCGGAAGTGGCAGGGCGATTCCCTGATCTTGGGCGGCGTGGTGCTCAAGCAGCGCCTCGGCGAAGGCGGCATGGGCCGCGTGTACCTGGGCCAGCACACACGGCTGGGGCTTCCGGTCGCGGTCAAAATCCTTAAAGAGCCTTCGCCGCAACACCTGCAGTTGTTCCTGCGCGAAGCGCGGCTGACGGCGCGGCTCGAACATCCCAACCTGGTCCGGGTCTACGACGTCAACACCGACCGGCTCAGCGGGATTCATTACCTGGTCATGGAGTACGTGGAAGGGGGCTCGGTCTACGAAGTCCATTGCCGGGCGCTGAAGCGCAAGCGCTTCGTTTCGCGGGCCAAGGTCGTGGAGATCGTCTTGCACGCGGCTCAGGCGCTGGGCGAAGCGCATCGCCAGGGCATCGTGCACCGCGACATGAAGCCGGACAATATCCTGATCCGGCGCAGCGACGGGCGGATCAAGGTCACGGACTTGGGACTGGCGGTCCTGCAGCGGCCCGAGGACGTGGAGCGCCCGCCGACCGAAGCGGTGGGCACGGTGGGCTTCGCGGCGCCGGAGATGCTGCTGGGACAGGCGGTGGGGCCGGCGGCGGACATCTACGCGCTGGGTGCGACGTTGTACGAACTCTTCACCGGCATGCTCCCGCACGGCAAAGGCACCAACACCCAGTACGCGCTCAAGCAGGTGCAGGAAGACGTGCCCGATCCGCGCCAGCGGCGGCCCGACCTCGATCCTCGCCTGGCGCAAATCACGCTGAAGTGCCTGCAGCGCAATCCTGACGAGCGTTACCCGAGCGGAGCGGCTTTGGCCGAAGCCTTGGCCGAAGTGAAAGACGCGCCGGAACCGACGAGCGTTTCCCGCCGTGCGCCGGCCGAAAGCACCGCGGTCAATCTCGCGCATGCGCCGTTGGTGCTGATGGTGGACGACGACGTGGATATCCTGGACCTGAACCGCCTGATCCTTCAGGAAGCCGGGTACCGCGTGGCCGCGTTCAGCGAACCGCTGGCGGCGCTGGAACAATTTTCGCAATTGCACGCCGACGTGGCCATTTTAGACATGCAGATGCCGAAGATGGACGGCATGACGCTCTTCCGCTCGATCCGCGCCAAACCGGAAGGGAAAGACTTAGGCGTCCTGATCTACTCCGGCGCCGACCAGCCCGATTTGATTTACGGCGCGCTGCAAGCCGGCGTGAACGATTACCTGATCAAACCCGTGGACCCGGACGCATTGGTGGAGCGCGTCGAACTGCTCTGCCGGTTGCGCGCCATGCGCCGGGAAAGCATGGAAGTGGAAGAACGCCTGAACCGCTTGAAGCGCAAGAGCGAAGGCTGATTCAGCCGCCGAACGCCGCGCCGCCGATGTACACGCGCTTCACGTTCAGTTCCCGGTCCAGCACCAGCACGTCGGCGTATTTGCCCGCTTCCAAGCTCCCGGCATCCGCGGCGATCCCGGTCCGCTCGGCGGGCGTCAAGCTGCCCATGCGCACGGCGTCGTAAAGCGGCACGCCGCCGAGGCGGTGCATGTTGCGGACCATCGTATCCATGCCCACGACCGAACTGGCCAGTCCGTGCCCGGGCTGGAAGCCGACCTTCCCATCCGACTCGAACCATTCGCCGTCCGCGCTGGGCCCGAATCGGTAGCGCCCCGGCGGCATGTCCAGCGCGCGGTTGGCGTCGGTAACGAGGAGCAGCCGCGCCGGCGACTTGATCCAGGCGGCGAACGCGAGCAGCTCCGGCGAGAGGTGGCAGCCGTCGGCGATCACTTCGGTGCTCATCTCGGCATGCCGGTACACGAACTGTTCCATGCTGCCTTGCATGGGCGTACCGAAGCGGTCGCGCAGCGAGACCACGGAACTCATGGCGCACCAGAAATGGTCGACGTGCCGCGCGCCGGCCTCGTATGCGCGGCTCATCTCGGTCCACGAGGCGTTGGAATGCCCGCAGGTGATGAGATAGCCGCGGCGCGCGCAGGCGCGATAGAACGCTTCCGCGCCGGGCAGTTCCGCCGCGCAGGTGGCAATGCGGACGATATCCAGATCGAAGGCGCGTTCGTACTCGGCCGGATCCGGATCGCGCCGGCCGCTCTTGAGGTGGCAGCCTACTTTATTCTCGGCGAAGTAAGGCCCGTAGTAATGCACGCCGGCAATGCGCGCGCCGTCGGCCGCCGTCCAATCGCCGCGGACTTCGGCGCACGCGCGCAGCATCGCTTCGAGCTGCTCGGGGCTGCCGGTGGTGGTGGTGGGGAAGATCGTGGTCGTGCCGTGGCGCGCGTGCGCGCGGTTGGCGATCCGCGCCGCATCGGGCGTGCCGTCCATGTAGTCGGCGCCTTCGCCGCCGTGTACGTGCACGTCGATGTAGCCCGGCGCGAAGTAACCGCCGCCGCCGTCCACGCGCCGCGCGTCCGCCGGAACGGCCAGCTTATCCCGCACGCCCACCGAGACGATGCGCCCGTCCCGCGCGAGGATCACGGCGTCTTCGAGCACGCGGCCGGGCAGAATCGCAGCGGCATTAACAAATGCGAGGGTGGGGGAGGGCATGAAGGGTTCCTAGCGGTAAGGTGCGAGCGGCGATTCACGCCTGTTTGTCTTCTTCTTCCGCCATGATCTCGTTGGCTTTGAGCAGACTGGGGAAGGTGCCGGCGTCGGTCCAGTCGCCGGGAATCTCGTCCCAGAGCAGTTCGCCGCGGCGGAGGTAATCGTTGTTCACGTCGGTGATCTCGAGTTCGCCGCGCGCGCTGGGCTTGAGCGTGCGCACGACGTCGAAGACCCGCGCATCGTAGAAGTACAACCCCGTGACGGCCAGATCAGACTTGGGCTGCTTGGGCTTCTCTTCGATGCCCACGACCGTCTTTTTGTCGGGGGCCAGTTCGGCTACGCCGTAGCGGCCCGGATCGGGTACTTGCTTAAGGAGAATCATCGCGCCGTTGTTCTGATGCGCGAAACGGTCGACGAAGGGGCGCAGCGAAGCGGTAAAAATGTTGTCGCCCAACAGCACGATGCAATGATCGCGCCCGACAAAATCGGCGCACAAACCCAACGCTTGCGCGATGCCGCCGGCCTCGTCCTGCACGCGGTAGGTGAAGCGGCAGCCGTACTCGCGCCCGCTGCCCAAAAGGCTGACGATCGCGCCCATATGCTCGACGCCGGTCACGATCATGATTTCGGTGACGCCGGCCTCGACGAGCTTCCCGACGGGGTGGAGGATCATCGGCTTGCGCCCGACGGGCAAGAGGTGCTTGTTGGTGACCTTGGTGAGCGGCATCAGGCGCGAGCCCGTGCCGCCGGCCAGGATGATGCCTCGAATGCCGTGCATACGCGATGCCCCCTTAACCGTGCGCTTCCCCTGTAGCCGTACCTCATCCCGTCCACCGGCTCAAGTGGCGTTCGAAGAAGAGACTCCGACGTCTACGTTTCGTGTATGCCGCGCCGGTTGTGATACGCGTTGGCCGGTATAACAGAGGCATTGAGGCTCAAAACACCGGATTTGACCCTAAAGAGCGCCGTATTAGGCAATAACACCGTGTGTTCCGAACGCTTTAGGACCGATAACAGTCTATAAGTAGTTCTTAATAAACAAGAGCTAGGCGCAACCGATTCGGGCGGGTGCCCGATCGGTGCGCGCCTTCGATCTTAAGGCGGAGCCGGCGCCCATGACAAGCGGAAAGAAGCCCGGGGGGGTGCTGGACGAGATTTACGCGCGACTGGACCCGCGGCGGGTGTTCCAGAAATTGGAACTCACGGAACGCGGCCGGCGCTTCGTCGGACGCTGCCCGCAGTGCGGGGAGCGCAGCGTATACGTGCTCAAGTTCGATCCGCGCTACGCCGGAATGAAGGCGCGCTGCAACCGGCTCAACACGTGCGGCTTTTCCGTCTCGGCATGGGATTACCTGCGTACGCTGGAGGGGATTCCCGAGCCGGAGATTCTGCGCACGCTGGCCGAGCGGGCCGGAGTGGAACTGACGCGGCGCGGCGTCGATCCCCAGGCCGCGGCGGAAAGCTGGAGGCGGCGCGAGCGCCGGGCGGGGCTGTGCGAGCGGTTTTGGACATGGGCCGGGGAACGGTTGTGGGCGGAAGCGTGTCACCCCCAGAGCGAAGCGGCCCGCACCGTCGCTCTGCTGGCGGCGCGCGGGTACGGCGAGCCTCTCGCACGCGCGATGGGGCTCGCCTACCTCCCGCCCGCGGCCGAGACGCGCGCGTTTCTGCTGCAGGGCGGAGCGGACGAGGACGACTTGCGCGGCTTGGCGTTTCTCGATCCGGCCTTCGACCGGCGCAACGGCGCCGGCGCGCGAATTTATACGCTCGCGATTCCCTATCCCGAACTGCAAAGCCTGATCGCGCGCGCGACGCTCCCGGCGGACGAATTGCCCGGCGATGCCCCGAAGTACCGCTACCCGAAGGGCCTGACGCTCGACGCGCCGGCCTTCCTGCGTTCGGTCGACCGCCGCAAGCCGGTGGTGGTGGTGGAAGGGTTCCTCGACGCCGCGCTGGGGCAGGCGTGGGCGGAGTTGGGCGAAGGACCGGGCGCCTCCCCGATCGAAAATCCAAAATCGAAGATCCCAAATCCGCTTTCGGCCCAACTGGTCGCCACCGGAACCAACCGGCTCAACCGCGCGCAGGTCGAAGCTTTGCAGGCGGCGGGCGTGCGGGAATTGATTTTGTGTTTCGACGCCGACGGCGGAACGGACGGCGCGCCGGGCGCCGGCGCACGCGGCACGCTGGAGACGCTGGAGCGGCTCGCCGAGGCCGGCACGTTTTTCCCGCGCGTGCTGCGGATTCCCGAGGAGCTGGGCTGCAAAGACCCGGACGAAGTGCTGACCCGGCACGGCCTGGCGGTATGGGAAGCGCTGCTGGCGGAGCGGACGCAGAGCGAAGCGGAATTTCGCGCGGCGCTGCTGCTGGGGCCGGAGCGCGCGCGCTTAGGCGTTGCCAACGGTTCGGCGGTCTGGGCGGAGCTGGCCGAAATCGTCGAACGCGAGGCGGCGCGGCCGGCGCGGGCGCTGTTTTTGGGGGAGTTGCTGCGCATTCTGGCGGCGGAGCTGGCGCTCGACGAAGCCGCGCTGGCGGCGGCGTTGGAGCCGTTTCGCAAGCAGGCGGCGCAGCGCCGGCGCGCGGATTTGCTGCAGCGCGCGGCGCTGGAAGTTCAAGCCGAACTGGGCCCGCGCGGCGGCGCCGCGCCGGACGCGGAGGCGCTTACGCGCGTCGAAGCTTCGTTGCGCGAGGGGCTCGAACGGGCCGCGGCGCTGCGGGACAGCGACGCGGGCAAGGACGTGCTGGCGCCGGTGAGTCTCGCGGCGTACCGCGCGGCGGTGCTGGAGCGGCCCGATTTTCTGGAGACCCCGTTCCGGAAGCTCGACGAGGCCGCGGCGATCCACCCGGGCCGCATCACGCTCGTCGCCGCGCGCCCCAGCCACGGCAAGACCACGTTTTTGCTCAACCTGGTCGTGCACTGGCTGAAGCGCTACCCCGAGCGGCGCTTCGTTTATTTCAGCTACGACGGCCCGCGCGAACAGCTCATGAGCCAGTTGGTCAGCCGCGTGACGCGGCGCTACGCGCTGCGCGAGGTCGAGGACGCGCTGCGCGGCGAGGTCGATCCGGGGCATCCCGAAGCGCGGGAGCTGCTCGAGCAGGCCCAGGCCTCGCTGCGCTGGCTGGACGCGCAGCAGATCGAGAAGCGGCTCTTTATCGTCGACCGCGCGCTGACGGCGGGCGAACTGTGCCGCGCGGCGAAAGCGATCGCGTCCGACGGTCCGCTGGGCGCGGTGCTGGTCGATTACATCCAGCAGATCCGCCCCGACCGCTCCAAAGGGCGCGCGATGGATACGCGCCAGCGCGAGGTGGGCTATGTTTCGCGCGCGCTGCAGGCGCTGGCGCAGGAGACGGGCGTGCCGGTGATCGCGGCGGCGCAGCTTAACCGCGTCAGCGAGACGGCCAACCGCACCGATCGCCCGCGGCTCTGGCAGTTGCGCGAAGCCGGCGACCTCGAGCAGGACGCGACGACCGTGTACGGGCTGTACAACCATCATCAGGCGGCGGCGGAAGCGTTGCCGTTCGACGAAGGCGGAAACGGCGCGGGCTCGTTCGGCGGGTACAGCGTCCCGCCGCTGGGCGGTCGGTCGGCCTGGACGGGCGGGCCGGTGCTGGGTGCGGCGGGCGGCGGGAAGGCTCGTTCGCGGCGCAACGGCGCGGCCAAGCTGGGCGCGGCGCTGCTGGAACCCGGCGCGACGGCCGTCGATTCGGCCGAACTGATGCAAGCGGGGCGCTGGAGCGCGCCCAGCGCGCTGCGCTCGGTGGCGCTGGATATTGAAGTCCTCAAAGCCCGCCACGGCCGCACGCACGCTCGCGTGGCGCTGACCTACGACCTGATCGCGAACTACATCAGCGACGGCAAAACCGACGGGCGCGGCGAAGTGTGAGCCGGAGAGATCGCTAAGGGCCTTTAGCGTTTACGAAGTGGGAAGGGTAGTTGTCCGTTCACCGCGGTTAGTTTCCCGCCGCGGCGGCGGCTTCCGGCACGGCCGGCGCGCTGGCTTCGGCGGCCGGCCCGTCGATGGGATCGGCAACCGGCGCGGGCGGCGTTTCGGCGGGCGTTTCCACGACGGCTGGCGCGGCGCTTCCCGAAACCTTGGCGTAATCGTCGGCCGTGAGCATGAAGAAGCGGTTATCGGCGGTGAGGAAGACCACGAAGCGGTCGCCTTCGGTGCGGCCCGGCGTGAGCCCGAATTCGCGCTTGGGATCGGCGCAGCCGAGGATCAGCGTGCGGTCCTTGGGTTGCGCTTCGCCTTTGAGCACTTCATCGACGGCCAGGGTAAGCGTGTACTGCTTGGGGCCCTGGTCGAGCGCCTGGACGCGCATGCGCCATACGTCCTGCGCTTGAAGCAGATGGCCTTGCGCGCCGGTCTCGAACTGGCTGACGTGCGAGAGCCCGAAGCTGGGGAAGAGCCGCGCGTGCAGCGAGGGTTCGCGGCGCGTGACGGCCGACGCCGGCTGAGCTACCACCGGGGCCGGTTGCGGCGCAGGCGCGGCGAGAGGCGCGGGAGCCGCCGGAGTTACGGCGGGGGCTGCCGGAGCGGCCTGCGGCGCGGGGGCGGCGGCCACGGGCGCCGCGGGCACAAACGGCTGCTGCGGAGCGGCGGGCGCGCTCGTCGACTTCAGCACGATGAACGCCGCGGCCGCCAGCGCGACTAAAAACGCTCCGCCGGCCAGCACCAGCGGCCAGGGGCTTGCGGCGGGCGCCGGCGCGTATCGTCCGCGGTAGTCGTCGCGCGTGCGCGGCTCGCGCGCGCGGCTGCGCAAGCGGCGTACGGGCTCCACGCGGCGCCCTTCGGCGGCGCGGAACATGCGGGAAGATTCGGTCGTCGGCATCGGCGTCTCTCCTGAGCGTCCGGCTTGAATAGCTGGCGCGTTCATACGGCTTGAGACGCACGGCTTTTCCGAAGAGCTACGGGTATTCCGCGAACTTCGTTTTCGTACACGTTTCACGCAAGGTGCGCGAAGACTTCGCGCGGCGACGGGCGGTTAACGGAAGGTACGGATGCGGCTTTGGTTCCCGGCGAGCGAAGCCGATTGCACGAGGTCGTTCACGGATTAGTGTGTAAAACTTGCGTTTCAATCCGAACGGGAGCGTTTCGCGCATGCGTTTGACTATCGTCGGCACCGGTTACGTCGGACTGGTGGCGGGCACCTGTTTTGCCGAGTCCGGGCACGAGGTCGTCTGCCTGGACATCGACGCGGCCAAGGTCGAACGGCTGCGCAAGGGCGAACTCACGATCTACGAGCCCGGGCTGTCGGATCTCTTCGCCCGCAATACGCGCGAAGGACGGCTGCGGTTCACCGCGTCCTATCCCGAAGCCGTGAAGCATGCGCGGATCTTCTTCCTCTGCCTGCCGACGCCGCCCACCGAAGACGGTTCGGCCGACGTGAAGTACGTGCTCGCCGCGGTGCGCCAACTGGGGCGCGAACTCACGGCCCAGGATGCCGCGGGCAAGGCCAAGCCGCCGCTGTTCGTCTGCAAGAGCACCGTGCCGGTGGGCACGCACCTGAAGGTGCGCGCGGCCGCGGCGGAAACCTACGCGCAGCCGTTCGCCGTGGCGAGCAACCCCGAATTCCTTAAGGAAGGCGCGGCGGTGGAGGACTTCCAGAAGCCCGACCGCGTGGTCATCGGGACCGACGACGATGCCGCGTACAAGGCGCTGGAGTCGCTCCACGAACCGTTCTGCCGTTCGGGCGCGCCGATCCTGCGCATGGATCCGGCCAGCGCCGAACTGACCAAGTACGCGGCCAACTGCTTCCTGGCGACGAAGATCAGCTTTATGAACGAAGTCGCGCGCTTGTGCGAGGCCACGGGCGCCGATGTGGAACTGGTCCGCCGCGGCATCACCGCCGACGCGCGCATCGGCAAGGCGTTCCTCTTTCCGGGCCTGGGTTACGGCGGTTCGTGCTTTCCCAAGGACACCCGCGCGCTCGTCGCTACGGCGCGGGGGCTGGGCCTGCAGGCGTCCATCGTCGAAGCCGCCGAAGCGGTGAACGACGCGCAGAAGACGATCCTGGTCCCGAAGGTGCTCCGCCATCTCGGCGCCGATCCGAAAGGCCAGACCGTCGCGCTGTGGGGCTTGGCCTTCAAGCCGCGCACCGACGACATCCGCGAAGCGCCGGCGCTGGCGGTGATCGAGAAGCTGCTCGCCGCGGGCGTCAAAGTGCGCGCCTTCGATCCCGAAGCGATGCCCAACGTGAAGGCCCGGCTTGGCGCTTCGGTCTACTACGCGAAGGACATGTACGACGCGCTCGACGGCGCCGCGGCGCTGCTGCTCGTCACCGAGTGGAACGAATTCCGCGCGCCGGACTGGGAACGCGTGAAAGCGCGGCTCAAAACGCCCGCGCTCTTCGATGGGCGCAACCTGTACGATCCCGCCGATATGGCGGAACTGGGTTTCCAATACTGGGGCGTGGGGCGCCATTCCGCCCGCGGTTCGTAACCGCGGCGCGGATTCCATTACTGATCTTGTTCCGCCGCGAGAGCTTGGCAGACTGTACCGATGGCCGACGCCGTGGTCTTCAAAACACTTCCGGATGTGCGCAAGTACATCGAACATGCTGCCGCCGAACTGGACCGCCAGTCGCGGTATGTGCCCGAGTTGCTGCGCGTGCTCGATGCCGCGCGGGATATCCCCGACTTCGAACGCCTGATGAACGACGGTTGCCGCGGGCAGCGCCACGCGGGCGCCGACGTCTTCGCGAAGATGTCGCTGCGCGAAAAAGTGCTGGCCAACCTGATCACGCCCGAAACGACGCTCTTTCGCTTCACCGAAGGCGAACTGGAAGCGCTGGACCGCGAGATCGTCCCGCGCCTGCAAGGGCGCAAGGCGCGCCTGTTGATCGTCCCGTGCAGCCTGGGCGACGAAGCCTTCACCGCCGCCGCCTTCCTGCTCAAGCGCGGCATCGATTTCGAAATCCACGCGTTCGACATCCAGCCCGCGCTGATCGAATCGGCGCGTTCGGGGCGGCTCAGCTTCGGCTTTCCGCTCGAATACCTCGATCCGCCGGGCAAGGTGGCGCCCGCGTTGCTCCAGAAAATCCGCTTCGAAGTCGGCAACGCGTTCGCGCTTCCGCTGCAGGAAGGCGTTAAGCCTTTCGATGTGGTGCTGTGCCGGAATTTCATCGGGTACTTCACGCCTGAAAAAGCGCAGCGCCTCGTCGAACGCCTGGCGTCGCGCGTCGCGCCCGGCGGCGCCCTGTTTCTCGATTCGTTTTGCCTGGACAAGTTCCCGGAACTGCACAAGCCCCTGACCGCGCGCCGCGCCGTCCGCGTCGGGCACCGGCCCGTGTACCTGTTCCCGCAGCATCTCGAACAACCGTAAGCGGCCTTGAACCGGAGAAGACGCACATGCCCAAGCGAGTGATCGTTCCCGCGCCCAAGGAGTTGGCTTGGGAGGAATACGAAGAACCCGCGCTGCAAGCCGACGAATTTCGCGTGCGCGCGGAGTTCGGCGCGGCGAAGCACGGCACCGAACTGAATGTCTACAAAGGGCGCTTCCACGAGCGCGGGCAGTACAATAAAGAGCTGCAGCTTTTCGAAAGCCCCAAAGACACCGGCGCGCCGTTCGGCAAGGCCAGCGTCGGCAACATGACCGTCGGGCAGGTCGTCGAAACGGGGAAGGCGGTCGACCGCTTCAAGACCGGCGACCGCGTGCTTTGCTACAGCAGTTTCCGGCAGACGGTGGTGAAGAAGAACACGGGCAACGAGTTCGAGACCGCCTGGAAGCTCCCCGCCGGCGTGCCGTGGGAATCGGCCGTCTGCATGGACCCCGCCGACTTCGCACTGAACGCGCTGCGCGACGGGCACGTGCGCATCGGCGATGCGGTGGCCGTCTTCGGCATGGGCGCCATCGGGCTGATCGTCGTGCAACTGGCCAAGCGCGCCGGCGCGCACCCGATTTTCGCGGTGGATATGATTCCGCGCCGGCTCGAAGCCGCGAAGGCGTGCGGAGCCGATTTCGTCGTCAACGCAAAAGAGCTGGACGCCGCGCGCTACATTAAAGAGCAGACGAAAGGGAAGGGCGTCGATGTGGCCGTCGAGTACAGCGGGAGCTGGCAGGCGATGCAGTCGGCCATCCGGTCGGTGGCTTGGGGCGGCACCGTCGTCGCCGGCGCCGCGCCTTCGCCGTACGGCGCGGGGCTCGACTTGGGCGCCGAAGCGCACCACAATCTTCCGACCATCGTTTTCACCCGCGCGTGCAGCCAGCCCGACCGCGATTACCCGCGCTGGGACAATACGCGCGTCTACGAGACCTGCTGGCGGCTGATCTGCGAAGGCCAGATCGACGGCCGGTCCATCGTGCAGCCGGTGGTGCCCTTCGATAGCTTGCTGACCGAGTACCCCAAGATCGACACCGAGCCGCAGAACAGCATTAAGTTGGGCGTGAAGTACTAACCGGCGGAAGGAAGCGCATCATGCAAGACCCACGCTTGGAGAAACTCGCGGCGGTGCTCGTCGAATACAGCACCGCGGTAAAGCCCGGCCAAGTCGTCCGCCTCAGCGGGCCGACGGTGGCCGAACCGCTCCTGGTGGCCCTCTACGAGAAGCTCGTGCAAGCCGGCGCGCATGTCCGCGTCCGCTGCACGCCCGAGGACTGCGAAGAGATCTTCCTCAAGCACGCCAGCGCCGAGCAACTGGCGTTCGTCTCGCCGCTTGACGTGGAAGAAGTGAAAACCATCGACGTTTCCATCGGGCTGTGGGCCGACGCGAACACCAAGGCGCTCAGCAACATCGACCCCAAACGCCAGGGCCAGGCCAGTTCCGCGCGCAAGCCGGTCTTCAAAATCTTCATGGAACGCGCGGCGCGCGGCGAACTGAAGTGGTGCGGCACGCTCTTTCCGACGCAAGCCAGCGCGCAGGACGCCGAAATGAGCCTGCGCGAATACGAAGACTTTGTCTTCAAGGCGGGCTTGCTGCACCTGCCCGATCCGGTCGCGGCCTGGAAAGAGATTCACGTCCGGCAGCAGCGCGTTGCCGATTTCCTGAACGGGAAGAAAGCCGTGCGCTTCCGAGCGGCGAACGGAACCGACCTGACCGTCGAGGTCGACGGGATGCGCTGGATCAACTGTTCGGGACACGAGAACTTTCCGGACGGCGAAGTCTTCACCGGGCCGAACCTGAAGGCGCCGCACGGCGGCGTCAACGGGCGCGTGCGCTTCAGTTTTCCCGCGGTGCATCACGGGCGCGAGGTCGAAGGCGTCGAACTGGTCTTCGAACGCGGCCGCGTGGTGCAGGCGAAGGCCGAGAAAAACGAACGCTTCCTGCTGGAAATGCTCGACCAGGACGAAGGCGCGCGCAACCTCGGCGAGATCGCCATCGGCACGAATTATCAGATCCAGCGCTTCAGCAAGAACACGCTCTTCGACGAAAAGATCGGCGGCACCTTTCACGCCGCCGTCGGCGCGGGCTATCCCGAAACGGGCAACAGCAACGAATCCGGCCTGCACTGGGATATGGTCTGCGATCTGCGCAAAGGCGGGACGATCGAGGTGGACGGCCAGGTCATCAGCAAAGACGGGCGCTTTGTCTTTCCCGACTGGCCCGCGCCGAGCGCCTAAGCGGCACTAAAGGCGGGGCGTGCGTGAGAAATCGCCTCTCGCCGAACGTCCGATAATAACTCTTATGTTATATGTTTTTACAGGTAATCACGCGAGCCGAATTAACCCCGATTTTCTATGCAGCAGCCGGGCCTCCGGCGGGAGTCTATAGGCTAATACACGCGCACCTTGGGTAAGGCGCGGTGTCTTGCAAGTCGAATGACGGCGATGCGTTACACTGGCGTATCGGTTCCGAGAGGCGGTGCACGGTTGGGACGTTCGGCCAAGCGATGGGTCTGGATCCTCCTGGTGGCCGGCCTCTGCGCCGGTTCCGCGCGCGCGGATCTGATCATCTTCCACGACGGACGCGAACTGGAAGGCGAAGTCGTCAGCGAAGACGCCGACTCG
>JABTUM010000007.1 GCA_015075375.1 Planctomycetota bacterium
CTTGGCGCGTTCTTCGGCTTCGCGCTTGGCTTTTACCTCAGCCTCTTGCTTGGCGCGTTCTTCGGCCTCGCGCTTGGCTTTGGCCTCGGCCTCTTGCTTGGTGCGTTCTTCGGCTTCGCGCTTGGCTTTGGCCTCGGCCTCTTGCTTGGTGCGTTCTTCGGCTTCGCGCTTGGCTTTAGCCGCAGCTTCCTGCTTGGCGCGTTCTTCGGCTTCGCGCTTGGCTTTGGCCTCGGCTTCCTGATTGGCGCGTTCTTCGGCTTCGCGCTTGGCTTTGGCCTCGGCCTCTTGCTTGGCGCGTACTTCGGCTTCGCGCTTGGCTTCTGCAGCGGAATCCGTGGCGGGAGCCGCAGGCGCATTCGGTCCCAAGCCTTCGGAAACGTAGCGGCCAAAAAGGTCAGGGCCCGATGCCGATCCCGCTTCCGGTACGGGCGTAGGACTGCTGGGAGGCAAGGCGCCTTCGCGCAGGAGCGTCTCGGCGAGTTCCGCTTCGGTGCGCTTGGGGCCGGGCGCGAGATTGGGAATGGGACCCAGCAGGGTGGGCTCCCCTTCGCTTCCCGCGGGGGCCTTGTGGGCTCCGGCCGCCGGCTTGGTGGTGATATCGAGCTTGTGCTTGAGCAACTCTTCCGGGGGGACGCGGATGTACTCGTCACCGGTGGGAATGGTCTTGGCTTTGCGCGCCGGCGCTCCGCCGTCGGGCTGCAGGGTGGGCGGAAGCGTGGGGGGGAGTGTCGAAGGCAGATCGCCGCTCAACGCCTCCGGCAACGTCATCGAATTGCTCACGCGGACGTCGAACTCGGGCCCCTGCTGGCCCAAAGCGAGGACCGAGCCACTGGTAAGGAGCGTCGGCTCGGCGATGCGGTTTCCGTTCAGCCAAGTGCCGTGCGAACTGCCCAGATCGCGAACGATGAAGCGACCGGCGAGCAGGAAGATTTCGCAGTGCCTGCCGCTGGCACGCAGATCCTTGTCGGGATGCAACTGAAGTGTGTTGGACGGATCGCGGCCCAGCGAGATCCGCGCGTCGGCGTAGGTCCAGGTCTGGCCTTCGAGCGCCCCGCGGCGGCAGGTGAGCGTGAGTTCGGTCTTGAGCCGCTTGCGCGCCTCGTCGCCTTCGGAGGCCGCGCCCAGCTTGGTCCGTTCGACTTTCAGCGCCTTGTCGGGGAAAAGCTCGCCCATCATGGTCAGCGGCTGATCGGAGCGCGGGGCGGCGAGGGAAAACTCGGGGCCGTCCTTGCCCAGGCGCACGGCGGCGCCGAATTGGACGGGTACGGGCTGGCGGATGCGAAAGCCATTAACGAGGGTGCCGTTCTTGCTGTTGAGATCCCGGACGAAGAGCTGCCCCTGCTGTTCGAAAAATTCGCAATGGCGCTGGCTGACGCGCGGCTCCTGCCGCGGATCGATCTGCAGCGAGTTGCCCGTATCGGTTCCGATGGTGACCGCGGCGGCGTCGAATTCGAACGCCTGTCCAGCCAGGGCGCCGCTGCGGCAATTGAGCCGAATCTGCATTCGAAGGAGACCTCGTGGATTTCGGCTTGAAAGCCTAAAGCTTAGCCGGGTAACAGTCTAACGAGGACGGAACGAGCCTGCAACCGGAGCGATCAGGCGCGTTCCAGGGCCGCGCCGATGCGCATCTGGTCCTCAAGCACCGCGTCCAGATCGGCCGGTTGGGTCAAGGGGTTGGCGATTACGGCGCGGAGCGCCAGAACGGCCTCCCCTCCGCCAAAACGAGCCGGGTCGAGGCTGGTGCGCGAGACGAAGGTGCGGCCTTCGCGGCGCTGAGTTTCTTGTAGGTTCAGGTTGAAGCCGCTGACGGCGCGGGTCGCTTCGGGGCTCAGCGGGCGCGCGTGGCTCCGGTAGACCTTGGGCACGTACCGATAGAGAAGGATATTGAGCCGCGGCGGATAGAGCAGCTCGAACTCGGGCCGAGCTTCAATCCGTGCGGCGAAGGCTCGGGCGTTCGCATAGGTCCGGTCGATCAGCGCGCCCAGCCCCTCGCGGCCGAGCAGGCTCAGGATGGCGTGTAAATAGAGCACGGCGGCTGGGCGCGAACCTTCAAGCGAGCGGCGTCCAAGGTCGCTGGATCCGGCGCGGATGATGTATTCGGCCTGGCTCGCGATGGACGCGGCGGCGCCGGGTTCGCGCAGCAGCAGCAGGCCTAAGCCCATGGGGCAGTAGAATTGTTTGTGGCCGTCCACGGTGACGCTATCGGCGCGCTCGATGCCGGCCAATTGCTTGCGGTGCGTATCGCTGCACAAGGCCGCGCCGCCCCAAGCCGCATCGACGTGAAAGTGCGCGCCGTGCTCCGTGGCCAAATCGGCCAGCTCCGGCAACGGATCGACCGAACCGCTGTCGGTGCTGCCCGCGATACCCACCAGCGCCAGGACGCAGCGGCGGCGAGCTTTCAATTCGTCCAGTGTCTTGCGAAGGATCTCCAAGTCGATGCGGTGCTGGGCGTCGACGGGAACCTTGATCAGGCCGCGCCGGCCCAGGCCCAGCACGTCGGCGGATTTATCCAGCGAATAATGCATCAGCGCGCTGCCGACGACGACCGCACCTTCGAAACCGTACTGATTGAGAGCGGCGGGCAGACCTTCTTCGCGTACTCCGGCGAATCCGTTGCGCGGACCGAGCCGGTTGTTACGGGCGATCCAAAGCGCCGATAGGTTGGCGACCGTTCCACCACCGGTCACCAGACCCAGCGTCTGCGCGGGATCTTGGATACGAGCGGCGTAGAAGGCGTCGTTACGTCCATAAATCAGGCGGTGCATCACGGCCAGTGTCTGGCGTTCCAGCGGCGTGACGGTGTTGGCCGTCTCGACCTTAACCGGATTCTGATTTAGCGCCGTGACGAGCTTGGCCAGCGGGCGCAGAAACGAGGGCAGCTCGGAGGTCATGTGCCCAAGGAACCGCGGAGAACCCACGTGCGTGGAGGGCTCGATCACATTCGCGCGCAGCGCTTCGAGGTAGTCGTCCAGACCGGCCGGCGTTTCGGGCAAGTGGGCGCGCGTGAAATGCTGCGCCCATGCCTCGGCGTCGTGAGGCGGATGCACGAGCGGGCTGGCCAGATACCGTTCCAGCAGCTCACCCAGGCGCGTTTCAAGCTGCGCTTCGAACGCCGCCCCGGCGGCTCCAAAGCGGGAAGCGGCAGCTTCAAACGGCGGGTCGGAAATCCTGTCGGACACGCCTGCTCTCCAAAGGGACGTCGGCCCATGCGTTATAAGGCCGCGGTGCGGGAGTGCCAGGAAGGTCCGGAGCGATTAGGCGCGCAACGCGGCGATCAGTTCGTCGCGGGAGTCCACGCCCCACAACGATTGGATGTGCCGCAGGTTGTCGCGCACCACCTTCGGCGAGATGGCTGCGTGCGCGACAATCTCTTCATCGGACAATCCCTGCGCCACGAGACTGGTGACGCGCGCCTCGGAGGCAGAAAGGCCCTTGGCGATGCCGCGGGAGAAGGCGGCGGCGTCGTACTGGAAGGCCGATTCGGGCAGTCGCAGCCTGAGTAGGGCTTCGTCCGGATTTCGGAAACTGGATAGCGCCGCAATACGAACGTTCAGGCCGCGTGGCGTGGTCCAGTCGAAGGTGCCTCCGCCTAGGTCCAAAGCGCGCTTGGTCTTCAGGCGCAGGTCTTCGTAGGGCGCCTTCAAAACCTTGGCCGGAAGATCCCAATCCAGGAGTTCGCGCGCTTCTTCGGTGGACGCAATGAGTTTGCCGTGCCGCAAAACTGCCAACCGGTCGGGCGAGCCGTTGGTGGGTATCGTATCCACCTGGTTCAATTCGGCGAAGCGTTCGCGCATATGCAGCGCACCGAACAAGCGCGCCAGATCGGGCGCCAATCGGGAAAGGTTCTGGAGTCCCTGCATCTGCTGCTTGCTGCGGTGGCGCTCGTGAAAACACAGCGCCAGCGCGAAGGCCGGACCGTGGGGCAGGGAAGGGAGCAGGAATCCGTACGCAGCGCTTTTGGCGTAGCCCGATTGGCGGTGCAGGGTGTCGTAATAGGCGCTCTCGAAATACGCATCGCCCAGCACCTCGCCAAAGGCCAGCAGCGCGCCCGGCCGGGCATCGAACGCGTGGGGTTGCTCGAAGTACGGGTGCTTATTCATCCAGTCCTGATTGCAGCGTTCGGCGTGCCGGACCAATTTGGGATCGTCGCAGAACCAATGTTCCAGCAACTCGCCGCGCTGCAGGCGCTGGATATGCACCAACTGCGCGCCAAACGCGCCGATCGGCTCGGCGATATCGCGCAGGATGCGTTTCATCGTTTCGGGGATGCCCGCGCGGCTTTGCAGGTGCTCCGCCAAAAGTTCGATCCGGTAGGGTCCAGAACGTGCCATATGGTAAAGACTCCGCGACAGGACGAAGAAAATCGATGCAGCTAATAGGTTTCTAATTGTATCAAGCGCGCATGTGCAAGCCAATAAAGAGGCGAATCGTTCTGGTGAAACTCGAGAATCGGCGATCACGGTGCTGACGTGCGGTCCGTCTCAAATAAACGTTGCATGATTGCAGGAAGGCGGCCAAGGGAAAGGGTGGATATACCCCCTGGGAACGATACAATCCGAGCATTGCGCGGGCCGGTCCCGATGCCGAATCTGATCCCTGACCAAAGCGAGGTGCGGTATGGCCAAAGCTATTGTCGATCCCGTCGAGTTGCACCGGTTTGCGGTGGAACTGAAGCGATTCAACAGCGACGTGCAGGCACAGCTCACGGGGATTCACCGCCAGTTCACGAAGCTGGGCGAGACGTGGCGGGATCAGGAGCACGCCAAGTTCGCCGAAGAATTCGAGCAGATCGTCCGGGCGCTGGGCAAGTTCGTCGAAGCGTCGGATAAGCAGGTTCCGCTGCTGCTGCGCAAGGCGGAGCGGATTCGCGAGTATTTGGACCAACGCTGAAGCCCGAGGTGCGACCGTGTCGAACGCCAACATCAGCGATCCCGAAGTGCTGAAGCGTTTTCGCCAGCAGTTCGTCAAATTCGACGCGGATTGCCGCCAGGCGCTGGGTTCGGTGCGCGGCGACATCTATCGCGTCATCGACTGGCTGCAGCGGGAGCAGCTTTCGCATTGGCAACGCCAGTTGCGCAAGCGCGAGGAATTGGTGATGCAGGCGCGGCTGGAATACCAGCGCGCGGCCAGCGGCGAGAAGTTCCACGGTAAATCCAGCGGGGTCGACGAACGCAAGATCCTGGACCGCATGCAGCGATTGAAAGAAGAAGCCGAGCATCGTATCGAACGGGTGAAGCACTGGAGTTGGGCGGTCGACCAGGAGACCGGCAAGCTGATGCATCCCTGCGCGGCGCTGGGGCGGCTGCTGGACCACCAGTCGCCGCAGGCCATCGCGCGGCTGGACCGGATGATCGACAGCCTCGACGATTACCTGCGCGCCCAAGGGCCTTCGTCCGGAGGAGCCGAGTAATGCCCAGCCCCAGCCATAGCGACGTGGCGCTCTCGAACGCCTTGAAGGATCTGAAGCGCGGATGGGAAGAAACCTCCGCCGCTTGGCACGATCAGGCGCGCACCGACTTCGAGAAGGAGTTTGTCCAGGAGTACGAGTTCTCGGTCAAGCAGGCTATTCACGCGATCACCGAGATCAATACGATTCTGCGCAAAGCCATCAGCGAGTGCAGTTGATTCGTAATCCGCAGCGGAACAGGAGACGGCCCCGTGCCTGAGAGCGCCAGCGCAGACCCGAATCCGGCTCCGGCCGAGAACGCGCACCGGTTGGGTTCGCGGATCGCGGAACTCGAGAGCGTGCTGCGCGGTGCGTGTCAGGCGCGCCACGAAGCGGAGGAAGCGAGCGAAGCGGCGGCGTTCGAGCAGAAATCGGTTCACGATAAAGCCGCCAAGGAATTGCAGGAGAAGCGCAAGGCCGCGCTGGAGGCGTTGGAGCGCGAAGGCGAGCGTGGCCGTGCTCGTGTGGCCGCGCGGGCCAAGCACCGCGCAGCACGCGTGGAACGGGCCCACGCCGGCATGCGAGCCCGGCTGATCCGCGAACAGAAAGCCCTCTCCGACCGCTGCCGCCATGAACTCCAAAGCCGGCAGGACGCCATCATGGCCGAGGAGAAGCTGAAGTCGGAAGAACTGGCCGAACGGCACGACGCGGCGGTGGCCGATATCGGCGCGCTGCGCGAAAAGGCCAAGGCCCTGCAGGCGCGGATCGAAGGATTGGCCGGGGCCCTCGGCGCGCCAGCGGAACCCGAAGGCGCCGAGGCGGATGTCCGTGCCGACGAGCGCTCGGACACGCGCGAATTTCTCGATGCCACTGCCGGCAAAATGGCGGAGACGAATCTAGCCTACCGCCGATTGCAATACGGCTTGTGGCCTTCGTTGGGCCGGCGCGCGTGGATGCTCACCGCGTTCGTGATCGTGGCGGCCGCGCATGCGGGCGGGCTGTGGCTGATCCAACAGTCTCCCAAGCGCGGCGTGTACCTGATGGCGCTCTTCGCGTCCTCTCTCGTGTCCACGCTGTTCGTATATTTCCTGACCGGCGCCATGCGCGAACGCGCGACCCGCGCGGTGAACGGCCTGCTGGCCACGGTCAAGGAATCGATCGCGCGGTTGCATAAGCAGGAAGAACTGGAGAAAAGCCGCTTCTGGGCGGCCTCGAAAGAGCTGATGGAGCGCCGTGTCGCGCAAATGCTCTCGGTCGAAGAAAAGATCGGCACGGAAAGCGGGGGCAAGAAGACCGCACTGGAAGTAGCGTTCGCGGAACTGGGTCAGCGCCATCACGCTCTGAAAGAGAAAGCTCAAGCTTCCGCGCAGCGCGACCGCGAGCGTTTCGAGCGCGCGCACGAGGACGAACGCGCACGGTTGACGGCGGAACACGATGCCGCGGCGGCGGAAGCATTGCGTAAACGCCAGGCCGCTCGGGATAAGGCGGAAGCGGCCAAACGCGAAAGCGTGGCACGGGCCACGGAGGCGTGGAACGGGGGACTCGGCGGCATCAAGCGGTTTGCGAAAGAGGCCGAGGCCGCATCGTTGAAGCGCCAGCCGGCCTGGGTGGACCTCGATGCCGCGCCGAACCTTGGCGCCCCCGCCTTCCCGCCGGATATCCGCGTTGGCATGCTCGAATTGCCCTTTCAGCGCCTGGACGTACCGGGGGTTGCGGAACTTCAGTTGCCCGCCGAATCGATCGCCGTGCCGCTGGCGCTTTCGCTGCCGGGCTGCGGCTCGATGCTGGTGCAGGCCGGGAGCGCGCGGCGCGGACAGGCGTTCGATATCCTGTTCAACGCGGCGCTGCGGCTGTTGAGTTCGCTGCCGCCGGGCCTGGCAAAGCTGACCGTCATCGACCCGGTGGGCCTGGGCCAGAACTTCTCGGCCTTGATGCAACTGGCCGATCACGACGAAGCGCTGATTGGCGGGCGTATCTGGACCGACGCCGGCCATATCGAGAAGCGCCTCGCCGAACTGACCGAGCACATGGAGAAGATCATTCAGAAGTACCTTCGCAACCGGTTCGCGACCATTGGCGAGTACAACGCGAAGGCCGGTGAGATGAAGGAAGCGTACCAATTTCTGTTGCTTACCGATTTCCCCACCGGCATCAGTGACTTGGCCGTTGAGCGGTTGGCGAGCATCGTGAGCAGCGGAGCGCCGTGCGGTGTCCACGTGCTGATGCATCACGACCTGCGCCAGAAGTGGCCCGAGGCCATCGACCTGGCGCCGCTACGGCGCAGCGGGCTGATTCTGAAAGAATCTCACGATGGTTTCGCCGTACTGGGCGAAGGACTGGAGCGCGGGCGCTTTGTGCCTGAGTCCGTTCCGGAGCCCGCGCTCGTCGCGCGCATGCTCGACCGCATCGGGCGGCGCGCGGTGGAAGCCAAGCGCGTCGAACTGGCGTTCGGGACGGTCGCGCCCGAGACCGCGCAGATGTGGAGCCGTACGACCGAGAAAACCTTCAAAGTACCCATCGGACGCTCCGGCGCCGTCAAGCTGCAGGAAATGGAATTGGGCCGCGGCACGGCGCAGCATGCGCTGATCGCCGGGCGCACGGGCTCGGGAAAGTCGACGCTTTTTCACGTGATGGTCACAAATACGGCGCTGTGGTTCAGCCCTCGCGAGGTCGAGTTCTACCTGATCGACTTCAAGAAGGGCGTGGAGTTCAAGGCGTATGCCACCCACGGCCTTCCGCACGCGCGCGTGATTGCCATCGAAAGCGACCGCGATTTCGGTTTGAGCGTGCTCAAACGCCTGGACCGCGAACTGGACAGGCGCGGCGAACTTTTCCGCCAGGCCGGCGTGCAGGATCTGCCGAGCTACCGGCGCCAGCATCCGGCCGTCGAAATGCCCCGCACGCTCCTGATGATCGACGAGTTCCAGGAATTCTTCACCGAAGACGATGCGGTCTCGCAGGAAGCCTCCCTGCTGCTCGACCGTTTCGTGCGCCAAGGGCGTGCCTTCGGCGTCCACGTGATCCTGGGCTCACAGACGCTCAGCGGCGTATATTCGCTGGCCAAGAGCACATTGGGCCAGATGGGCGTACGCATCGCGTTGCAATGCAACGAATCGGATTCGTACCTGATCCTGAGCGAAGACAACGCCGCCGCGCGGCTCTTGTCGCGTCCAGGCGAGGCGATTTACAACGACATGTCGGGGCTGGTCGAAGGCAACAATCCGTTTCAAATCGTCTGGCTTCCGGACGACGTCGAGGCCGGGCATCTCAAGTCGATTGCGGCTCGGCACCGCGCCGAAGGCCGCCCGCCCGTGGGCCCCACCGTGGTCTTCGAAGGCAACGCGCCGGCGCGTCTGGAGCTGAACGAACCTTTGCGCCAAGCGATCGAACACAAGCCGGCAGGTGCGGATCCCATCCTGCGCGCGTGGCTGGGCGAACCCAACGCAATTAAAGGTCCGACCGAGATCGGCTTCGCCGAAGCCGGAGGGAGCCACTTGCTGATGATCGGCCAGCGCAAGGACGCGGCGCTGGGCATGAGTTGTTCGATTCTTTTGAGCCTCGCTGCGCGCGCGGCCGGAGAAGGAAACATGCGGCTCATCGTCTTGGACGGGAGCGGGCACGAGCACGAGGAAGCCAACCCATTCGCGCGACTCGCGCGCGCCTTGCCTCAGGAACTCGAGTTGCCTGGCATGCGCGAAATTCCCAAGGTGATCGAAGATCTGGACCGCGAGATCGCAGCCGGGCAGGAAGCCGGACAGCCGCCCGACCGCCATACGTTCCTATTCGTCTTCGGAATGCAGCGCTTCCGCGCGCTGCGCCAAGCCGACGATTTTTCGATGTCTTCCAGCCGCGACGAAGGCGCGGCCACGGGCGAGCGATTTGCGAACATCCTGCGCGAGGGTCCCGAGCAGCGGATTCACACGGTGGTCTGGTGCGATACGCTTGCTAACGCCAGCCGAGCGATGAACCGCCGTACGCTGCGCGAGTTCGATATGAGGGTGCTTTTCCAAATCAGCGCGGCGGATTCGTCGGAATTGATCGATTCCCCGGCGGCCAACACGCTGGGCTTGCACAACGCGCTGCTGTTCGTCGAAAGCGAGGGGCTGCTCGAAAAGTTCCGGCCCTACGCATTGCCCGACGAAGGTTGGCTGGATTCGGTGCGAGGGGCGTTGCGCGCGCGCGCGTCGGTGCGCTGAGCGCTCGGGGCCAGGGTTACATTACCGGCCAGCTTGGAGTTCCTGTCTCCTTCCGGGTTGGGCGAAGGTACGCAGCAACCCGCTCATTCCTTCTCGATCTCTTGAACGGCTTCCGGAGGTTCCTTGGCGCCTCGGAGCATCGGATCGTCGAAAGCCTTGTCGGGCAGATCGGCAAGCGCGGCGATCTCCGTAAAGGTCTCTGTCTTGTTGTCGCCGTCGGCGGCGTTTCCGTATTCGTAGACGATCTCGGAGAAGAAGGGTTGCTCTTCCGTGACGCGCGCCTGAATGCGCTTGTAAGGCAGCGGTCCGCGCCGGTGTTCCAGCAGCAAGCGCCATTGCCGTGGCTTCGATCCGGTCTTTTCGAAGACTTTCAGATCGTAATATAGCTGCAGCGTCTCCATGTCCCCGGTCCCGCCCGCACGCATAAGTTGTAGGTACCGGGGCGCCTGGGCGTAATCCTTCACTTGGATCAGCTTGGTCGCAGGGTTGTAGGTCAGGCTGTTCGTTCCCTGAAGCAGTACGGCCTTTTGAGGCACATCGTTCTTGAAGTAGCGCCGCAGAATGCGGTCGGGCCGTTTGACGAGCAGCTCGCCCTGTTCGACTGAAGGCATCAGTCCCAGCGGATCATCGACCTTCTTGACTAACTTGGCTCGCACGCAAGGGTGCCGATCGAATGCACCCTTAATGGAGGCCAAAGCGGCCTTCTGCGCGGCGGCGTCCAGGGCCTGTTCATCCTGAGTGGCTTGGACTTGAATGGCTTCCGCATGCACGGCCGCGGAAAGCAAAGGCAACAGACCCAAGAGTAAGAGGATCGGGAGGGCGCTGATTTTGTGCATAGAGGCCAGCTTCCTTCGGCTCAAGGTCCGCTTTCTCCGGACGTGCTGTCCGCACGATCATTCAGAGTCTGTACCGGGTCGCCGGCCCGGCGGCAAATGTTCCGGACGCCCAATAGGCAAGGCAGCACGATCAACGCTCCAAAAAGGGTGCCGCCGTATCCCAAAATAGCCGCATAGCCGAATCCGATCAGGCCGGTGAAACTCCCCAGGATCATGGAGCCGAAGCCGGCCAGCGTGGTGAGTCCGCACAGCAGCACGCTGCGTCCCGTCTTGTTTACCACGTCTTCCAGGCTCGGACGGTGCGGACCGAAGGCGTCGAAGATGAGGTACACGCCGTAATCGATCCCCGTACCCAGCAGGAGCGGAAAAATCATAATGTTTACGTAGTTGAGCGAGAAGCGCCATCCGGTGATTTGAGCCAGGGTGACGCCGGCCAGCACAAATAGGAATCCGTACGCCAACGGCACTGACGCCCAGAGCGCACGGAGGATCGAACGGAACGTGAGCACCATCAGGATCGCCACGCAAACGGCCACGAGGCCCGAAATCCATTCCAAATCGAAAAAGAGGCTGTGGCGTAGTTCGAATCCCACCATGCGCGGTGCGGAGACTCGAATCTCGCTGCCGGGAGGCGCATCGCGCTCCAGCGTCTCGGCCATTCGGTCGTACCAGGATTCGGGATACAGGAGTTCTCCCGGAAAAAAATTCAGGACCAGGCGCACCCGGCGTGCCGCGCCTTCGCCTTCGTCGCGCGCATACAAAGCCAGTAAGGAGGCCAAGCCCGAATCGCGCGCTTTGGCCAAGGTAAGTAATTCGGCGTTGGATATGGCGGTGCTCGCTTCGTCCAGGCGTTCCAGGAACGGCGCGAACGAGCGCTCCGCGCGCCCGCCGAACCGCTCGTTCGCCATCTTCAGGAAGCGTTCTTTGCAGGCGGGTATGTCGAGGGCGCGCAGCCGCTCCAGCGTCGCTTCTTGCTCCTGCGGCCCGGGCAGGAAATCGAGGATGCTGCCTGAAGGGCGCAGTTCACCCGATTGGATGTACGCCTGCGCGTTCTCAAGTACACGTGCGGATGCGGCGAAAGCGCGGGCTTCGTCGGGGCCTTCCACCACCACCTTGATATCGGTAAAGCCCTGGCCAAATCGTTCGGCGATACGTTCGCGCAAGGGGAAGGCTTTCACATTCAAGGAGCGCAGGTTGGTGAACTCGGAGTCGAAGGCCACGCCCAGGAGCGAGTCCGGTATGGGCTTGGGGCCCCACATGACGAGTGCGGTGCAAGCAGCGGCCAAGATCAACCCCAGGACCAGGCCCATCCGGTTCAGGCGCGGGCTGGCGTGGAGACGGCCCAACAGCGCCATCGTTCGGCGCAGCGGATCGGCACGGTTTCGCGAGGCGGGCGTGCATTGGCGCATCAGCAGTGCGGGGAAAAGGGTGAGCATCAGGATCGCCGCGCAGAGCAAGCCGATCCCGGATAGGAGCCCCAGTTCGGCCAGGCCTTTGAAATGCGTGGATGCGATCCCGAAGAACGCGGCCATGGTTGTCACGGCGGCGGCCAGGATTCCAGGACCGCATTTCTGCAACGTGTGCCGCAGGAGTTCTTCGGGCGATTTCTCCGCGCCTTCTCCCTCGCGGTAAGCGTGGAAGGTGCTGAACAGGTGGATCCCGTAATCCACGCCCATGCCGAGCAGGATGCAGGGAAAGCTGGCGCCCATGACGCCGATTTTGCCGTGCACCAGCGCCGCGGCCGCTAGCGTGAAAACGATGCATAGCCCCATCGTCAAACCGATGTACAGCGCCAGAGCCAGGCGCCGAAAAACGAAAAGGAAAAGCAGCAGGACCGCAAGCACGGAGGATCCCGTTGTCGCCAGGATGTCCTTGCGCATGCTCACTTCGCTCTCATAGGCGATGGTGTGCAAGCCCGTGAAGCCGACGCTGAGATCCGGGGCCGGTTCGCCCGAGGCCCATTCGGCATATTCCGTCGCTTTAAGGGCCGTCTTCAGGCGCGGCGCGGGGCTGCGGTTGCGAAACGCCTCGATGGCTCGATTTTCGGCCCGCTGGCAGGCATTCAAGAGCGCGTGGTCGAACACCAGGTCTTGGGCGATGCCCACGGGGCGCCCCAGAATCAGCAGCGTGGTGCCATCGGGCGAAAGGAAGTAGCCCTCCGGTCCCGTGGCAAATCCGCTGTGCCGGGTAGCACGGCGCCGGGCCTGCTCCTGTTGAATGTCCGCCCACAGGTTCAACGGATCGCGGCGCAACCTCATGCGCTCTTCGTCGGTGGGCGCGCCTTGGTATTCTGCCACGAAAGCGTCCATGCGCCGGCGCAGCGCTTCGTCTTCGAAGCACTCGCCCATGCGAGTCACATCCGCCGGGGTCAGTGCTACGTGGAAATGCTTCGTCCGAATTTCTTCGCGCGCCGCTTCCAGGCCCGCGCCGGAGCGTACTTCGACTTGTTGCAGCCAAGGGTGCGGGGTTTCTTGCGCGTGCCAGGCGGCGTGGTCTTCCGGCGACAGCCCGACCTGCGCCAGTTCGGCGGCGAGCAGGTCGCCGAAATCGCGCAGCTCTTGGACTGCGTCCGGATCTTTGGCGAGGTCCGCGGGAATGCCGACGACAGCGGCGAGGAAGTCGCCACCGAACGCTTCGCTGGATTCGCGCAGGTAACGGACACGTTTGAGGCTGTCGTCCACCTGGTTGAATACGTTCACGTCCAGGTGGCGCAAGGTGTAGGCGGCGAGCGGCAAGGCGCACAGCGCCAACAGCAGGACGGCGCCTTCTACGTATCGGCTGCGCCGGGCGATCACGCCGCCCCAACGGCCCAGCGCGTTATCCAGAGAAAAGGCCAACAGGACGTTCCTTGCACGATGCATGGCGCGGATGGAACACCAGTACGATGCTACGTTGCCTCCGCGGCGCCGGCTTTTCTAATCCCAAAGGCCCTTGCTGCTCTTGAGTTGTTCGCTCAAGCTTCGAATCGGCAATTCCGCGGGCGGATTCAGTTCGAACTTGGCCTTGGGGATCGGCGCTTCCTGCAAAATGATCTCCTGGACCGTCATCTCCAGCGCGCGTTCGTTATCGGCGGTGCTTAACGTAACCTGGCGGGGATGCACCGGCTGAGGCGCGGCATCCGGCTTGGACGAGCCGGAAGGAGCAGGGAACCGGTAATCGGCATAGACAACGCTGCCCATCGCGTGCTCCGTTCGGTCGAGCACCACCAGTCGGGAACAGACGGGTTCCATGCGGCTGATGTACAGCCGCCGCGTTTCTCGGCGCACTCCGCCTTCGGTCTCCGCGGCTGTCACGAGATCGAAGCCCAGTTCGCTGCGCGCCGGACCGATCGCATCGAGCTTCATGCCCAGACGCGGGAAAAAAAGGTCCGCGACCGTGCCGACGTGTGCGAGCAAAGCCAGGATGTTTCCGTTGCTCTCGAGGACTTCCTTCCGCGAACCGCGAAAAAAGCGTTCTCTTTTGGGCAAGTACAAGGATACCTCGTTGCCGCGATACGAAAGGTCCATGACCACCGCATCGCCGTTGCTGATGCGCAGACGCATGTCGCCGTCGGCACCGCCAAACAGAAACCCGTTCAGCCCCAGCTTGCGATTCTTGACGTGGTCATAAAAGACGAGATCGAGGCGCGTGACCACGGTTCGGATGGCTGCCCTGCGGACGGCCATCTCTTTCAATACCCCCGCCAGTTCAGTGGGATTGCGAGGCTGAAAGGGGACTTCCAAAAGCGGCGCACGCGTATGCTTGCAACCGCCCCAAAGGAGGAACGTCGCTGCGAACATCCATACTCCGGCGAGCTTCTTACGCCGGCCACGTTGGGGGCTGCCGAAAAAAGTCCTGGCTACCGAACTCATAAGCACCCAAGATCAGAGCCCATTCGCCGGCCGAAACCGGTTCTGCGTGAACGCTTCGTAAGTATGCGTAGGCGCATGGCCATTCAGGACTTCTGGGCAAGCGAAAATAGGACAACCAACTGTATTTTAAACTCTTAGTTACACAATGGAAAACCGTGGCAAAATAGAGCAATCGGGTGGTGGTATGTACCCGCTCAGATATACTGCCGTATTGTCCGGCCTGCGAGACGACCTGTGACGCCCAGCGAGAATGTGCCTGCCAAGACGGTTAGCCCGCTGGGAATCGTAGTCGAACCCTCCAGCCAGCATTTGAAATCGCTACGCAAGTATCGCCTGGAGGTCGGACGGTTCACGGTTCCCTACGCCGTCGCCGGACGCGAAGGGCCGGTTCTGCTTGCGATTAACGGCTTGCAACAGTCCATGGTCTCCTGGTTTGCGGTGCTGAAGTATTTCACCCGCCATACGAATCTGCGCATGGTGCTGCTGGACCTGCCAGGACAGGGACGCGCTCAAATCGATTCGGGGCCTCCGGAAGTCAGCTTCGAAGAGCATATGGCGGTGCTGCGCGCCGTGGCCACCCAGGTCGCGCCCGACGATCAGATCCGGCTCATCGGCGGATCGTGGGGCGGCGTGCTCTCCGCCGCCTATGCGGCTTCCTTTCCCGAACACGTCTCCAAATTGGTGCTGGGAAGTTTCCGCACCAAGCCCAACGCCACGCTGCTCCGGATTTTGACCAAAGGGCAGCAGCTGTTCGAAGCAAATCGGCTCGATGAAGTGGCCGCGCTGCTCATTGAAGGATTCGGCGAGAATCTCTCCGAAAGCAAGAAAACGCAGATGCGCCAGCAGTTCACGGTCATTTCCATGGACCACTTGCGCCACTTATACGCGCAGACATTTGCCTTCCAGGCCTGCAAAGATATTTCCGAGTATGTGGATCTTCACGCCATACGCGCTGAGACGTTAATCGTCAACGGAGCCAACGATCCGATCGTGGATCTGCAGGATACGCGCGAAGCCGCTTCGAGGATTCCGAACTGTCGCTACCGGATCATTCCGGATGTCGGCCACTTCCTGCATACCGAGAAACCGGACGTGCTCGACGTGTACCGCGAATTCCTGACCGAACCCTGATCGTCTCTACTCGAACGCAACGCACCGACTTTCGAAAAGGATTCAGAGGCATATTGTATGGCCTTGGAGCATTCCAAGGCCGTCCTGCCATCCCGGTATACCTTCGCACGGGCCGGCTTTCAAAGTTGGTGAGGAGGGGGGGACTCGAACCCCCGACCAACGGATTAAAAAACCTGTAGAATACTAATAAAATACGTATACACTAGCGAAACTCCCGTGGATTAAGGTAACTACTGTGTACCTAAAGTTAATATAATCCGGCACATGACCGGCACACATACCGGCACACGGGCGCGAATCCGGAACGTCGGTAGTTCGTGATAAGTGCCGATGTTTCGAAGCAACTCGGGCGCCGGAGTATCTTGCCGGGATGGTCCGATTCGGGGATCCAGTCAAATAAACAATCCGTAGCCCGGCAAGTAGTTAGGTGTTCGCGATTCGCGAATCGTGGATTCGAATTAAATAAGCGGGCTTAGTACGGCGGCCACGGGCAATCCATCTTCGCCGCGTCCTCGAGCGTAAAGCACGGCCGGCCGCGGTGCGTCT
>JABTUM010000008.1 GCA_015075375.1 Planctomycetota bacterium
ATGGTTTGAAGTACCGGGCCTCGGATCCTTCGTGCCGGACGCGCATACGCCCGTGGCCGCACACACCCAACCCGTCTTACTGGCAAGCGGCGAACGATTCGCCCAGGAAGTGAGAGCGCGGCCGAAGCGGTGAGCATTAAGGCGAAGGGCCTGGGCACTACAAAGCGCTGGCTTCAGGGCGCGAACTCAAAGATCCGTAAGGCGCTCCAAGAGCAAGTCGTCGGCGCCGGCGCGCTGGCGATCATGGAGCTGCGCGCCAAGAACGCGGTGCTCTCGTCGGTCTATGCCGCCTACAACCAACGCGAATATGAGCGCACGTTCGAACTGCTCGACTCGGTCGGCGCGGTGGAGATCCAGTCCGAGCCGCCGGCCGCCGGCATCGTGATCTCCTTGGGCGATGCGGGGCGCGCGGTCCGTCCACCCGGCGACGTGCATTACGCCCGTTTCTTTTTGCCGGCCGAATACGGCTCCGCGGCCAACAGCGCGAACTCGTTTGTCAGTGCTGCGGCGGTTCCCGAGCGCGACTTCTTGGCGGTCTGGATCCAGATATTCGGCGATCTCATCCCGCGTGAAGTCGCGGCAGCACTGACGGAGGCCCTGCGTGATTGAGGGCGGCGCAACGCAAGAAGGCTTTCGGTCCGCCGTGACGGAGTTCTTAGCGAGCTACTTCGACGGTGCCGAGCATTCGTTCGGCGGCGACGAGATCGAGTTCCCGGCCTGCGACATCACGTTCGACCGGCCGCAAGCCGGAGCGGATCTCACCAAGCCGCTGATTCACGTCGAGCGCATTCCGGACAAAGGCGCGATCAGCAAGGCGTCTCTGGCCGGCAAGAAGCGTGACTCGGAGATTCCCGCGTACATGCGCGTACACACGGCCAATAAGAACTGGGCCATCAACGACCGGATTCAGGATTTGATCGAACTGGCGCTGCACGGCGCCGCGCATGAACTCGCCGAAAGCGGCGTGAAGATCAAGCGCATCGGCAACTCCATTCCGCTGGCCCTGCATCCGTCCCAGGAGCTTGAAGTCTCTCAGCGCATCGTGATCTTCCGCGTCTTCGCGGACTTTGCTCGCGCCGACGAGCCCGAGGTGCCGTAATGGCCGACGAACTAAAACGCGATATTCTGCTGCTGATCCGCAGCGAATACGACGGCAGGGGCATCGACAAGGCGCTGAAAGACATCGAGCGCTTCGAGGCGCGGCTTGGTCAGATCACCAGCCAGAAGATCCAGCTTCAGGTCGCCGGTACGCAAGCGGTCGCGGGGCAGTTGCGGCAGGTATCCCAAGCCGCCGGCGGCGTAGCGGACGAAGGGCAGCGCGCCGGGACGAATCTGGGCAACGCGCTGGCTGAAGCCGAGAAGCGCTTCGGGACCACGATTCAGGATTTGCGCACGGTCCGCCGCGAATTGAAGGCCACCCAGGCCGAAGGCGGAACGCAGTTCAGCGAGACGCTGACGCTGCAAGGCCCCCGCGGGATTCAGCAGCGCATCAATCCCGAGACCGGGGATCAGACGTTCACGCAGGATCTCAAGAAGGCCAATCGCGAGGCCACTCAAGCGCAAGATGAAGCGCAGCGCGAACTGGATGCCCGCCTAAAGCGGCAGATACAGGCGCGACAAAAGGCCGAAGAAGAGAAAGCCCGACTGGCGGAGAAGGTTCAGCGCGAAGATCGTGCCCGTCAAGCCGAGTTCGAAAGCGAGCAGGACGCCAGCCTGAAGCGCCAGCTTCAGGCGCGGCTCAAGGCGGATCAGGAGAAGGCTGCGATCAGTGAGCGGCTCGCGCGAGATGAAGCCAATCGCGCGAAGCAGGCGGCCGCCGATCAGGCGCGCGCGGACCAAGATCGAATCCGCCGATTGCGCGATGCCGACGCACTGGCGGCGCAGTTCGAGAAGGAGCGCGCGGCCAAGCAGCGCGAAAGATCTGCCTCGGCCACGTTCGATCAGGTCTCCCGCAGGCCCGGAGCCCTTCTGCTGCCGGATGCCGAGGTCTTAAACCGCCAGACCGGACAGCTCGAGAAGGTTCAGCGCGTTCTCGATCCGACGAGTCAGAAGGTCTTTCAGCTTAACACGCACACGAAGCAACTGACCGCGAGCACCAACGAGTTCAACCGGATCATGTCGAAGTCCGGGGACACGCTCCAGAACGCGGCCGGCAAGGTGCTGCTCTGGACCGTGGCGACCGGTGCGGTCTTCGGCACGATGCGCGCGATTCAGGGCTCCATCCGGACCTTCAGCGAGATCGAAGCGGGCACGATCGCACTGGCCCGCGTGGGTCGCGGCTTTACGAACGCCGTGCTTGGAACCGCCGAAGCCGAGCGAGACATCGCGGAAGGCGCGCGCGCTGCCTCCGCAGAGATACTGCGGTTGAAGGTGGCGTTCGGATCGTCCGGGACTTCCGCACAGGAAGCCGCCGTGACGTTTGCGCGGTTGGGGCTGAATCAGCAGCAAGTCGTCGAGGCTACCCGCACGTCCTTGCTGGCCGCGAACGTGGCCGGTATCGATGCA